>OZ251537.1:0-405000 GCA_965243285.1 Candidatus Poriferihabitaceae bacterium
GGATCATTACTGTGGACCATGTCACTGATGCGAACGGTGTGTCCACAACTGTGGACGCTGTGACCAAACTTTTCGCTGACTCAACTCCAGAAGAGAGAGCCGCAGTAGTAAATGCAGTGGATGCAGTGGCCGCTTCTCCCAATTACCAGGTTGCAGGTGATGAAGTTGTCTTTGCAGCGGCTGATGAGTTTCCTGACTCCGATAGTTTTGGACTTGCGCTAAACGGTACTTTCGGCAATTTCCATGCGACAGTCGGTTTCCAAAGCCACAACGTGGATGAAGACAATCGTAGTGGGGCAGAAGTTGATGTCGACAGCCAATATCTGTATGTCGGCGGCAACATCGGCGAGAAAACCTCTTGGTTGGTTGGCTATTCGCAAGCCGACAATGGCCGAGATGCCCGTGCCGCTGTTGCTGCTACTACCCGGGAAATAACAACCCAGGCCCAAGCAAATGACATCAACAACGGCAATGCTGCTAACGTAGTCACACCACAAAATCCCAATCCTCGCAATGTTCGAGTTGGTGACCATGTGGAAACCCAAGCAGCACGACCCGCAGTCCCCAAAACCGACGATTCAACCCAGTTAACTTGGGGCGTGTATCACAATGTCGGCGGCGGTTTGCGTCTGTACTACGAAGCCACCAGCCTCGACAGCGGAACAAACGACGGCGAACGTCACCTGCTCGGCATGCGTTTCGACTTCTAACAATGCCAGCATAAAACACATGGCTTAAACCACCAAGCCATCCCTTGAAACCGGAGCCATCGCGCTCCGGTTTTTTTTCGCCAAAACTTGTCCGCCTAAACAACGCCAGCGAGTAACCCGCCCATCTGCTAAAATCGTCCACCCGGCCGACATTTATTACCATCACCCCATCAGCCCATCACCCAATCACCCCATCAGCCCATCAGCCCATCAGCCAATCCACCCCATGCCGCAAACCGCCCAAAAACCACCCGAGGCCATCCAAAAGCGCCCGCCGGCCGCCAAAAAACGCGCCAGCGCGGCCCAAAAACATGCCGAAGTCGCCAAAAATCCGCCCCAGTCTGACAACAATCAGGTCCAAGACGGCAATGGCCATAATGGCGCATCCAAAACCACCATCGAATGGCGCCTCGACCGCATAGAAGACGAGCAACGCGAAATCAAAGCCGAAATCCGCAACGTCGGCGTCGCCGTAGACACAAAAGTCAGCGGCGTGCGGTCTGAAATGAACGCCGGTTTCGCTACCTTGCGAGCCGACATGAACGCCGGTTTCGCCCGCGTGGATGGCGATATTAGCAACTTGCGGTCTGAAACGACCTCCGGTTTCGCCCGCGTGGATGCCGAGATTGGCAACTTGCGGTCTGAAACTGCCGCCGGGTTTGCCCGCGTGGATGCGAAGTTTGGCGAGGTAAACAAGACAATGGATGAGAAGTTCGCCCGCGTGGATGAGAAGTTCGCTCGCGTGGATGCGAAGTTTGAAAAAATGGAAGAATCTATGGGGAGTCGGGTTGATGGCATTTTGAAGGAAACCAAATCTTCCATTTGGAAGGCGGTGGGTACGATGATTGCCGTGATGGGTTTGTTTTTCACCGCCATTGAATTTTTTTGATGGGTTTGCGGGGCGGCGGCGGTTGCTGGGTTTTACCAGACAGCGAGTAACCCGCCCATCTGCTAAAATCACCCACCCCGCCGACATTTATGTCCACCCGCCATTTAGCCCCGCCACCCAATCCACCCCATGCCGCAAACCGCCCAAAAACCACCCGAGGCCATCCAAAAGCGCCCGCCGGCCGCCAAAAAGCGCGCCAGCGCGGCCCAAAAACATGCCGAAGTTGCCCAAAACCCGCCCCAGTCTGGCAACAATCAGGTCCAAGACGGCAATGGCCATAATGGCGCATCCAAAACCACCATCGAATGGCGCCTCGACCGCATAGAAGACGAGCAACGCGAAATCAAAGCCGAAATCCGCAACGTCGGCGTCGCCGTAGACACAAAAGTCAGCGGCGTGCGAGCCGACATGAACGCCGGGTTTGCTCGTGTGGATGCCGATATTAGAAACTTGCGGTCTGACATGAACGCCGGTTTCGCTCGTGTAGATGGCGAGATTGCCTCCTTGCGGTCTGAAATAAAAGCAGAGGTCGGCTCCTTGCGGTCTGAAATGAAAGCAGAGGTCGCTACCTTGCGGTCTGACACAAACGCCTTGCGGTCTGATGTGGCCGCCAGTTTTGCTCGCGTGGATGCGAAGTTTGAAAAGATGGAAGAATCTATGGGGAGTCGGGTTGATGGCATTTTGAAGGAAACCAAATCTTCCATTTGGAAGGCGGTGGGTACGATGATTGCCGTGATGGGTTTGTTTTTCACCGCCATTGAATTTTTTTGATGGGTTTTAGCGGACGGGCGGCGGCGGTTGCTCGGTTTTACCAGACAGCGAGTAACCCGCCCATCTGCTAAAATCGTCCACCCGGCCGACATTTATCACCATCACCCCATCAGCCCATCAGCCCATCAGCCAATCCCACCCCATGCCGCAAACCGCCCAAAAACCACCCGAGGCCATCCAAAAGCGCCCGCCGGCCGCCAAAAAACGCGCCAGCGCGGCCCAAAAACATGCCGAAGTCGCCAAAAATCCGCCCCAGTCTGACAACAATCAGGCCCAAGACGGCAATGGCCATAATGGCGCATCCAAAACCACCATCGAATGGCGCCTCGACCGCATAGAAGACGAGCAACGCGAAATCAAAGCCGAAATCCGCAACGTCGGCGTCGCCGTAGACACAAAAGTCAGCGGCGTCCGAGCCGACATGAACGCCGGGTTTGCTCGTGTGGATGCCGATATTGGCAACTTGCGGTCTGAAACTGCCGCCGGTTTCGCTACCTTGCGAGCCGACATGAACGCCGGTTTCGCCCGCGTGGATGCCGATATTAGCAACTTGCGGTCTGAAACTGCCGCCGGCTTCGCTACCTTGCGGACTGAAATGAACGCCGATTTCGCTCGCGTGGATGAGAAGTTCGCTCGCGTGGATGCGAAGTTTGAAAAAATGGAAGAATCTATGGGGAGTCGGGTTGATGGCATTTTGAAGGAAACCAAATCTTCCATTTGGAAGGCGGTGGGTACGATGATTGCCGTGATGGGTTTGTTTTTCACCGCCATTGAATTTTTTTGATGGGTTTGCGGGGCGGCGGCGGTTGCTGGGTTTTAGCGGGCGGGGTGTTTGTTGTTTCGGTTTTGAGGTTGGGCTGGTTGGGCTGGTTGGGCTGGTTGGGCTGGTTGGGATTCTAATTTGGATGTCTACATCATTGGGATACCTGCCTCACCGATAAACCAAATATCGATAAACCAAGTTTGTGGTCATCGAAACAAGCGGCGACACCCAATAAAACCCCGCCCCAACCGCCGCCAATCTGCTATGTTTGCCCGACTTAGCCGCCATTTATGTCCGCCCGCTATTTCATTTAGCCCCGCCACCCAATCCACCCAAAATCCTCCTCCATGCCGCAAACCGCCCAAAAACAAACGGGTGCCATCCAAAAGCGCCCGCCGGCCGCCAAAAATCGCCCACTCGGGGCGAAAAAGTGCGCCAGCGCCGCCAAAAACCGTGCCAATGCTGGCCAAAAATCAGCCCGCAGCGGATAAACACGCCCCCATCTGACAACAATCAAATCCAAGACGGCAATGGCGCATCCACAACGAAAATATCACGATCTCATGTTTTATGGCTGATTGGCACTGCGATTTTTATGCTGATTGGGATGATTATGACCATGATAATATCTTTGATAACCTTCATCAAATTTTTCTCATAGGTTTTATGGGGGGTGGTGTTGGTCGGGTTTTCTGTTTTTGATTTGTGGGGTTTGTTTTGCTGGTGTTGTTTGGGGATTGTTTGGGCGAAAAAAAAACCACCGATTGCTCGGTGGTTTTTTTATCTTTACCCCCCCCGCTTCATCTTGTGGGGGGAGTCAAAACTGGCATCTTTTAGCCAGTTTTGGTGGGCTGATAGCGCGATGGCTCCGGTTTCAAGGGATGGCTTAAGTTTCAAGCCATGGGTTTGGCAGGCATTAGAAGTTTATGCGTATGCCGAGGAGGGTTTTGTTGGCATCCGTTTTGCCTCCGGCATTCTCTGTACTGGTGTCCTCATGCTCGAGGAACAAGTGGACGCCGCCGCCCATAGTGCATGGTCGGCTTTGAATGCCCATTTGTCCACTTCAGTATCAACGGCTCTACCTTCTCTCTCTGCTGTGGAATTGCCGAAGCCGAGAGCCAAGGATGTTGTCTCGCCGACGGTAATACCGCCCCATAGTTGATAGTAGGTCGTTTCTTCTTCGCCCCTTGCGATAACTCCAGGTATATCAAACCCAGCATCAAAAGCGTTGGGGTCGGCGCCGCCCAGTTCGGTATAGGCTATCGCGTCCGCTTCGCTGTCATCCTTGGTTTGATAACCAGCGGATACCCAGAAATTGCTGAAACTCAATCTCCCAGCAATACCAAAACGCTCGATATCCGCACCGTCTTGTATTGGTTGTAGTGCTGGAGTAGCAACTACTGCTCCTAGTCGTACAGGTGCTGTTCCAGGTGCTCCCTCAGAACCATCTGTATCATCATAAGCAAGACCAATTGTGAGGTTGCTTATCGGGCGGAAAGTGATGCCGATGCCAAAGCCATCGCCTTCACCGTCTCTTTCGTCGTCTCGTGCATCACCGCCATCGTCATCCAGCCGAACATCGACACCCAGATCAACCGGGCCGAAACTGTTGCTGTACTGAATGGTGTTGCCGGTGCGGAAGGGCCAGGCATCCGAAGCAACGCTCACAGTGTAGTTGGGGCTGACCAGCACGCCGACATTATTGTAAAAACTACTCCACTGCTGACCAACATTCACGCTGCCAAAAGCGCCGGAAAGGCCGACGGTGGCGACACGGGTTGTACTGAACGCCTGACCATCGTTGTCGGAGAGTAAGGCCCATTCAAATTGACCATTGGCTTGCATGCCATTCCCCAAATCCGAAGATGCTAGAACGCCCAAACGAGAACCGACGGAGCTTATATCGGTGGTCGAATTAGCACCACCACCCTTGTCCTCCAAAACAATAGCATTGGTGACGTTGCCATACACCGTAGGTGGGGTCCCATCTTGCGCCTGCGCCACTGGCGCGATTACCACGGCTGAAACCGCGGCTGCTATGAGTTTTTTGTTCATGTAAATAGCCCTCTGTAAGGCTGGTTATGAAAAAGTGGAAAGATAACAAATTGGTAACGCGAACGAGGTTCGATCGCCCTACCGAGGTGAAATATACCAATGTTTTTTAGCATTGCAAGGGTTTTTTTGAGTTTTTTCACAATTTATTACTTTTTTTTTAGTTTTTTAGGGAATTGGGCGGTTTTAGGGGGGTTTTTCGGGGATTGGGGCAAGAAATTGGCGGCGGAATCATAAAAAATGGGCGGCGGAATCATAAAAAACCACCGAATTAGGCGGGGGAGTGGGCGGAATCATAAAAAAACCACCGGATTTGGCGGTGGTTTTTGGGGGGATGGGCGGCTTAGAGGGCTATGGGGCGAAAAAAAGCAGTTTTGCGATGCCGAGCGTGACGGGGATTGTGATGGTGATTAGGGTTACCATCACTATGCTGAGCCGGATTACGATTCTGTCTCCCTGTGCATCGATTTTGGTGGTGAGTTTCTCGTCGAGATTCTCGATGCTGGTGTCGAGTTTGACTTCGAGATTCTCGATTTTGGTGGTGAGTTTCTCGTCGAGATTCTCGATTTTGGTGTCGAGATTCTCGATGCTGGTGTCGAGTTTGACTTCGAGATTCTCGATTTTGGTGTCGAGTTTGACTTCGAGATTCTCGATTTTGGTGGTGAGTTTGACTTCGAGATTATCGATTTTGGTGGTGAGTTTGACTTCGAGTTTCTCGATTTTGGTGTCGAGATTCTCGATGCTGGTGTCGAGTTTGACTTCGAGATTCTCGATTTTGTTGGTGAGTTTGACTTCGAGTTTATCGATTTTGGCATCGAGTTTCTCGATTTTGTCGGTGAGTTTGACTTCGAGTTTCTCGATTTTGCCGGTGAGTTTGACTTCGAGATTATCGAGATCATGGGTGAATCTGGTGGAGAACCTTTCGAAATAGTGGGGTGGTTCGGAGTCTTTCCTTGAAACCACGAGGACGAGGGCATCGATTTGCCGCTTATTAAAACCGGCGTCTTCCAGCGCTTGGTGAGGGCTTTGTATGTGGGGGGCGGGCTGATTCACTATGTCTACTCCTTTGATTTTAGTGATAAAACTGGAATGCGCGGCGCCAGCGGCTTGATGCGGCGGGCGAGCGACATGTTAGTGGACATATATACCACAGGTGCGATGGACATATATATACCATGTGAAGGGGGATGCGGGGGTTTGCGCGTGGCGTGGCAGGGCGGGTGATACTTAACGGGGCAGGGCGACCGATGGGGAGGGCAGGCGCCGGCTGGTTTTGTGGGTGAGGTGGGTTTGTTGTGATGTGTGGGGCGGCTCGCTGCGCTGGGTAACCAGCCTTACAGAGGGCTATTTACATGAACAAAAAACTCATTGCAGCCGCGGTTTCAGCCGTGGTAATCGCGCCAGTGGCGCAGGCGGAGATGGAGGTCTACGGGCGGATTAACAACGCCATTGACCTTAATGATTTGGCCGCCGATGGCGAGTCGACTACTGACATTAGCGGGGTTGCTTCTCGCTTTGGTCTTCGAGGCCATGCCGATCTGGGCAATGGCTTGACGGCGCATGGTCGGTACGAGTTTGCGACGCACACCGACCGAGAAAGCAACAAGGGTGGTGCAATAGCAGACACAAATGGCAAGGAATCCACAACTGGCGTGGATGATGTTCGCATCGCCACCGTCGGCCTGTCTGGTGCTTTTGGTCGGGTGGATATCGGCAATCAGTGGAGCGCTTATTTCAACACCTTCGGCACGCTGGTCAGCCCGACTTACACTTTGGGCTACTACTTGTATTCCAGCATCGGCGGCGGAGCGTATCGTGCTTCCAACACCATCAAGTACTCCAACTCATTCGGCCCGGTTAATCTTCAACTGGATCTCCGTTTGAACGGCAGTGATGAAACCGCAGATGTTGCGGAGAAAATCAACGGCGATGGATTTGGTATTGGCTTGAGTTTCGCCATCACCGACAACATCACCCTCGCCGGTAGTTATGATACCGAGAGTGGTGCTGATCGTGGTGCGCGTGAATACCAAGCATACCAAGCAAGCGAAGGCCGTGCTGCTGTGGCTGCTGTGGCTGCTGTGGATGGGAGAGTTGCTACGGCTGATGATGTCAGAGATAGGGTTGATGAGGTCCCTGCATATAATGTTGTTGATGCACGAGGCAACCTCCTCAGGAAGGTGGATTTAGTACCAGCAGTACCCCAGATTGAGATCAATGGTGACATCCCAGCAGTAGATGAAGTAGCTGCAAGGGCTGCTTCACCTGATTACATGGCCGCAACTCCCGCAGTCAGCTATCAAGCGGCTGATGAAACGCCCGACACCGACCGCTTTGGACTTGCGCTGAAGGGTACTTTCGGCAATTTCCATGCGACAGTCGGTTTCCAAAGCCACAACGTGGATGAAGACAATCGTAGTGGGGCAGAAGTTGATGTCGACAGCCAATATCTGTATGTCGGCGGCAACATCAGCGAAAAAACCACTTGGTTGGTTGGCTATTCGCAAGCCGACAATGGCCGAGATGCCCGTGCCGCTGTTGCTGCTACTACCCGTAACTTGACCGCTGCTGAAGTAGATGCAATCAATCTTGCCAATGGCGCACTTACGGATGCTGATACCGGTTTTGTTACAGTAGACAACCAAGTGGAAACCCAAGCAGCACGACCCGCAGTCACCGCAACCGACGATTCAACCCAGTTAACCTGGGGCTTGTATCACAATGTCGGCGGCGGTTTGCGGTTGTACTACGAAGCCACCAGCCTCGACAGCGGATCAAACGACGGCGATCGTCACCTCCTCGGCATGCGTTTCGACTTCTAACAATGCCTCGCAAACCCATGGCTTGATATTTAAGCCATTCCTTGAAACCCGGGGCATTCGTGCTCCGGGTTTTTTTATGTTATATTTATCAACATTAATATCTTCCAATGAAAATAATGTTCCAACAACAAAGCAGTAATCCGCTGACTGAATTGAAGCACACGCTTCGAACTCTGTCCATGATTCGAGATATGTTGACCCTGGCCAGCACCATGACAAAAGAGGAAATAATCCTACTTTTACTATGGGCAGTAACCAGAAATAAGGAAATCCAAATGTGAATTAAAAACAGCCAGCATTTAAGATGGGCAATCAGGGGAAAATACCCCACCCAAAAAAAACCACCGAGCAGTCGGTGGTTTTTTTCGCCCAAACCATTCGCCCAAACATCTCCCCAAGCAACACCAGCAGAACAAACCCCACAAATCAAAAACAAAAAACTCCGCCCAACCACAAACCAACAAACCACTCAATAAACCAACCAACCAACCAACAAACCACTCAATAAACCGACCAACACACCCCATAAAACCTATGAGAGAAATTTGATGAAGCCCATCAAAGATATTGTCGAGGTTATGAACAGGGCAATCATCCACCGCATGTTAGTTTGATTGGATGTCAAAATCTCAACAACCTCTGCTTTAATTTCAGCCCGCAAGGCAGCGGCATCTGCGTTCATTTCAGCCCGCAATTCTCTAAATCCTGCGTTCATTTCAGCCCGCAAGGCAGCGGCATCTGCGTTCATTTCAGCCCGCAATTCCCTAATTTTCAGCCCGCACAGCGGTGATTTTTATGTCTACGGATTGGCCTACGGCGCGAATTTCGGCTTTGATTTCGCGTTGCTCGCTTTCTAGGTGCTCGAAGCGCCATTCGATGGCGGGTACCCATGGCCATTTTTGGGTGGCTGTTTATCCGCATCAAGGGCGCGTTTTTTCGCGGCCGGCGGGCGTTTTTGGACGGCCTCGGGTGGTTTTTTGGCGGTTTGCGGCATGGGGTGATGGGCCGATGGGGTGATGGTGATAAATGGCGGGCGGATATAAATGGCGGCTAAGTCGGGCAAACATAGCAGATTGGCGGCGGCGGGTGGCGTGGTTTTCGGGCGGCGTGGGTTTATGGGGCGCATCGAGCGGACGGCTAAAAAAATGTGGATAATGTGCTTTTGGCGGCTGTCGGGGCCGGCGTGGTCGGCTAAAATCGTCGCGAATGTGTTTTTACCTAGTGCACCGATTTCACCCAATTCACCCAATTCACCCATTCCATTCATCAATCTTATAGCGAGGCATAATCTATGCGTATCAAAACACCATCTATGGCGGCGGGTATTGTGGCGGTTTTCATGGCTTGGTCGGTGGCAGGCAATGCCGCCAGCGTGAAAATCGGGTTTGTTACCACGCTGACCACGCCGGCCGGGGTTATCGGCGAGGAAATGAAACGCGGCGTCGAGATGGCGGTGCAACATTTAGGCGGCAAGATGGCCGGGCGGGATATCGAGATTTTGTTCGAGGACGATGGTTTCAAGCCGGAAATCGGCAAGCAGAAAACCGACAAACTGGTGAAGCGCGATAAGGTGGATTTTATCGCCGGTTATATTTGGTCGCATGTGTTGTTGGCGTCGCGTAAATCGGTGTTCGATGCCGGCAAGTTTTTGATCAGCGCCAACGCCGGGCCGGCGCAGATGGCGGGCAAGCAATGCCACCGAAATTTCTTTTCCACCTCATGGCAAAACGACCAAACGCCCATGGCCATGGGCGAGGTGTTGAATAATTTGGGCGTGAAATCGCTGTATGTGATGGCGCCGAATTACACCGCCGGCAAAAACATGGCGGCCGGCGTCGAGCGCACTTTCGATGGCCAAGTGGTGGGCAAAGATTTAACCAAATGGGGCAAGGATAGGCAGCTAGACTTCTCCGCCGAGCTCGCCAAAGCGCGCGCCTCGGGCGCCGATGGGTTGTTCATTTTTTATCCCGGCAGCGCCGGCGGCGCCTTTATCAAGCAATACACCCAAGCCGGGCTGCGCGAGGTTTTGCCGCTGTATACCGTGTTCACGGTGGATTCGATTTCCCTGCCGAAACTGCAAACGGCCGGCATCGATGGCGTGCTCGGCTCTAAAAGCACGATGTTTTGGGGGCCGGATCTCGACAACGCCGTCAACCGAAAATTCGTGGCTGATTTTCGCGCCCAACACGGTCGTTATCCGTCTTTTTATGCGGCGCAATCGTACGACAACATCATGCTCATCAACAGCGCGGTGCAAGCCACCGGCGGCAATTTAGATGATCAAGATGCCTTGCGCGCGGCCTTTGAAAAAGCCGATTTCGATTCGGTGCGCGGCGCCTTTAGTTTTGGCAACAACCACATGCCCATCCAAAATTTCTACCTGCGCGAGGTAGTGGCGGATGCGGACGGCAAGTGGACCACGCGCATAGTCGATACCGTGTATGAAAACCATCAAGACCCGTATGCCGGGTTATGTAATTTGTGAGGTGGATGGTTTTATTTCGCTAGTCGTAATTTGCTAGCCGTAATTTGCGCGCCATCGCGCCGGCGACGGTCGGTGGCGCGCATCATTCGCCGCGCTTAATCGAGATTAAAACCCATGGATTGGCACTTGCTTGTATCCCAACTGCTGAACGGGCTGCAACTCGGCTTGTTGCTATTTTTGTTAGCGGCCGGGTTGTCGTTGATCTTCGGCATTATGGATTTCATCAACTTGGCGCACGGCTCTTTTTATATGTTGGGGGCATTTGTCGGTGTCACGGTGGTGGATGTCACTGGCTCTTTTTGGCTGGCGGCGGCGGCGGCGGCGGTGGCGGTTTTTATCATCGGCGGCGTGGTGGAGTGGGCGTTGGCGCGCAAGTTGTACGCCAAAAATCACTTAGACCAGGTGTTAGTCACCTTCGGTTTGATTCTCATTTTCGATACCCTCGCCCACTTGGTATGGGGCCCCCAAGGCGCCGCCATTCCCTTACCGAGCAGTTTAAATGGCCGCATGGAAATCGGTGGTTTTGTCATGCCCACTTATCGCTTGTTGATCATCGTTTGCGGCTTATCTGTGGCGCTGGGGTTGTATGTTTTGGTCACGCGTTCGCGCCTCGGTATGTTGATAAGAGCCGGCGCTTCGAACCGCGCCATGATCGCCGCTTTGGGGGTGAATATCGACCGCCTGTATCTCATCGTGTTCGCCATCGGCGCCGCCCTGGCGGGGTTCGCCGGGGTGTTGATAGCGCCGCTCACCGAGGCTAGCATCGGCATGGGTAACGAGATCATCATCACCGCCTTTGTGGTGGTGATAGTGGGCGGCATCGGCTCGATAAAAGGCGCGTTTTATGCCGCCATTCTCATCGGTTTTATCGACACTTTGGGGCGTTCCTACCTGGATGATTTGCTGAAGGTGTTGCTCTCCACCGAAGCCGCCGAAAACGCCGCCCCGGCCTTGTCGGCGATGTTGGTATACCTGCTGATGGCGGTGGTATTGGCGGTAAAACCGCAAGGTTTATTCCCGCCGAGCGGCTTTAATCAGGTGCTTAAGTCGGCTAAATAACGCCCTCGTTTTTGGTTTTGATTACGCGTTAAATCGCGCATCGAATCGCTTATTTAATCGCGTGTAAATCGATAGCGCTAATGATCAATTCAAATATCAACATTTAATTCACCACCCCATCATTAATTCGCCGCCCATGACTATTTTGCGCCAACCCAGCGCCTGGGTTTACATGCTCATCGTCATGTTATTGCTGGCGGCGCCGGTGCTGTTGTCGTACGCTGCGCATGATTTTTATCTCGGTTTGCTAACGCGCGCACTCATCCTCGCCATCGCCGCCGCCAGCCTCAATTTACTGGTCGGCTATGGCGGCATGGTCAGCCTCGGCCATGCGGCGTATATCGGCATCGGCGCGTATAGCGTCGGCATTCCGGCCTATTATGAAGTGCATAACGGCTTCATTCATTTGGCGCTGGCGGTGGGCTGCAGCGCGGTTTTCGCGGCGCTCACCGGCGCCATTTGCCTGCGCACCAAGGGCTTGTATTTTATTTTGATTACCTTGGCATTTTCGCAAATGCTGTATTTCATTCTGGTTAGCATAGATGAATACGGCGCCGATGACGGCTTGCTTATCGAGCAACGCAGCGCCTTCGGCGACGCGATAAATCTCGATAACGACGCCACCATGTATTACGCCGTATTGGCCACATTATTATTGTTTTTATTTTTGATGGGGCGCTTGATTCGCGCCCGTTTCGGGCAAGCGTTGTTAGGCGCCAAGCACAACGAACAACGCATGCAAGCGCTCGGCTTCAACACCTATCAACATAAACTCATCTGCTATATTTTGGCTGGCGCCATGGGTGGCGTGGCCGGTTTTTTCATGGGCAATTTCACCTACTACATCAGCCCGGAAATGATGGATTGGACCTATTCCGCCGAATTATTATTTATGGTCATCATCGGCGGCGCCGGCGCCTTGCTCGGGCCCGTGCTCGGCGCTATCACCTTCAACACCCTCATGGAATGGCTGTCCGAAATCACCGTGTATTGGCACTTGATTTTCGGCGCCATGCTCATCGCGCTGGTGTTGTTTGTCGGCCAAGATGGGTTGCATGGATGGCTAGCGCGCCTCGACCGCCGGCGCAGCAAGCGCGCACCGTAAACCCCGCCGTCGGGCGGCCCCGAGACCTTATGTGATGATTCTCGAAGTACACAACCTGCGCCGGCAATTCGGCGGCATCTGCGCTGTGGACGATGTCAGTTTCAGCGTGGCGGCGAATCAAACCCACGCCGTTATCGGCCCCAACGGCGCCGGCAAAACCACCCTGCTGGCGCAATTATCCGGCGCGCAACGGCCGGATGGCGGGCGCATTCGCTGGCATGGCGCCGACATCACCCACCTGCCCGGCCACCAGCGGGCGCGCCTCGGGCTGGCGCGTTCCTTCCAAATCAGCAGCGTGATTTTGCCGATGACGCTGCTGGAAAATGTCATGTTAGCGGCCCTCGGCGGCGCTCGCGTGTTCAAGTTTTGGTCGCCCTTAGCCGCCGATGCCGATTTACGCGCTCGCGCCATGCGCATTCTGGAGCGCACCGGCTTAGCCGAGCACGCTGATTTACCGGCCGCCGCCGCCGCCCACGGCCAGCAACGCCAACTCGAATTCGCCATGGCATTAGCGCCGCGTCCGCAATTATTGATGTTAGATGAGCCCATGGCCGGCTTGGGCGGCGCGGAATCCATGCGCATGCTCGCCTTATTGCGCGAAATCAAAAAAACCACCGCGATTCTGCTCATCGAACACGACATGGAGGCCGTTTTCGCCCTCGCCGATGTGGTCTCGGTGTTAGTGCATGGCCGCCTAATCGCCACCGGCAGCGCGGCGGAAATCCGCCAAAACCGCGAAGTGCAACATGCCTATTTGGGCGCCCCGGCATCATCCCCGGCGCCGACCCCGGCGGAGGTAGCGTGATGGCGCTGCGGGTCGACAACATCGATATTTTCTACGGCAACAGCCAAGCGTTGCACGGTATGAGCATGGAAATACCCGCCGGCGCCGCGGTCGCCCTGCTGGGACGCAACGGCATGGGTAAAACCACCACCGTCCAAGCCATCATCGGCGCCTTAGCCTGCGCGCGCGGCGAAATCACCTACCACGGCGAAAAATTAACCCCCCTGCGCGCCTTCGAACGCGCCCGCCGAGGCATCGCCGTGGCCCCCGAGGGCCGGCAAATTTTCCCCAACCTCAATGTGCGCGAAAATCTCATCGCCGCGGCCGCCAACTACAACGCCTCGCCCACGCCGTGGACTATCGACTCGGCGCTCGTGCTATTCCCGCCGCTGAAAAAACGCCTCAACAACATGGGCAATCAACTCTCCGGCGGCGAGCAGCAAATGCTATCCATCGCCCGCGCCCTCATGCTAAACCCCAGCCTGTTAATTCTAGATGAAGCCACCGAAGGCTTAGCCCCCTTGGTGCGCCAAACCATCTGGCAAAAACTGCGCGAAATAAAACGCACCGGCATCGCGTTGCTCCTCATCGACAAAAATCTAGACGAACTCAGCCGCATCGCCGACTACTACTACATCATAGAAAAAGGCGCCATCGCCTGGCACGGCGCCGCCACCGCCTGGCAAAAAACCCCCGCCCTGAAAGCCAAATACCTCGGCATATAACCCGCCGCTCAACCTAATTTATAGGATTATCACCATGTTTCATCAATAAAACCGGCGTTATTCGCCGTTTTTGATAGCCCGCTAAACAGCGCTGGGTAACCAGCCTTACAGAGGGCTATTTACATGAACAAAAAACTCATAGCAGCCGCGGTTTCAGCCGTGGTAATCGCGCCAGTGGCGCAGGCGCAAGATGGGACCCCACCTACGGTGTATGGCAACGTCACCAATGCTATTGTTTTGGAGGACAAGGGTGGTGGTGCTAATTCGACCACCGATATAAGCTCCGTCGGTTCTCGTTTGGGCGTTCTAGCATCTTCGGATTTGGGGAATGGCATGCAAGCCAATGGTCAATTTGAATGGGCCTTACTCTCCGACAACGATGGTCAGGCGTTCAGTACAACCCGTGTCGCCACCGTCGGCCTTTCCGGCGCTTTTGGCAGCGTGAATGTTGGTCAGCAGTGGAGTAGTTTTTACAATAATGTCGGCGTGCTGGTCAGCCCCAACTACACTGTGAGCGTTGCTTCGGATGCCTGGCCCTTCCGCACCGGCAACACCATTCAGTACAGCAACAGTTTCGGCCCGGTTGATCTGGGTGTCGATGTTCGGCTGGATGACGATGGCGGTGATGCACGAGACGACGAAAGAGACGGTGAAGGCGATGGCTTTGGCATCGGCATCACTTTCCGCCCGATAAGCAACCTCACAATTGGTCTTGCTTATGATGATACAGATGGTTCTGAGGGAGCACCTGGAACAGCACCTGTACGACTAGGAGCAGTAGTTGCTACTCCAGCACTACAACCAATACAAGACGGTGCGGATATCGAGCGTTTTGGTATTGCTGGGAGATTGAGTTTCAGCAATTTCTGGGTATCCGCTGGTTATCAAACCAAGGATGACAGCGAAGCGGACGCGATAGCCTATACCGAACTGGGCGGCGCCGACCCCAACGCTTTTGATGCTGGGTTTGATATACCTGGAGTTATCGCAAGGGGCGAAGAAGAAACGACCTACTATCAACTATGGGGCGGTATTACCGTCGGCGAGACAACATCCTTGGCTCTCGGCTTCGGCAATTCCACAGCAGAGAGAGAAGGTAGAGCCGTTGATACTGAAGTGGACAAATGGGCATTCAAAGCCGACCGCACTATGGGCGGCGGCGTCCACTTGTTCCTCGAGCATGAGGACACCAGTACAGAGAATGCCGGAGGCAAAACGGATGCCAACAAAACCCTCCTCGGCATACGCATAAACTTCTAATGCCTGCCAAACCCATGGCTTGAAACTTAAGCCATCCCTTGAAACCGGAGCCATCGCGCTCCGGTTTTTTTTCGCCAAAACTTGTTCGCCTAAACAACGCCAGCGAGTAACCCGCCCATCTGCTAAAATCGTCCACCCGGCCGACATTTATTACCATCACCCCATCAGCCCATCAGCCCATCACCCAATCACCCCATCAGCCCATCAGCCAATCCACCCCATGCCGCAAACCGCCCAAAAACCACCCGAGGCCATCCAAAAGCGCCCGCCGGCCGCCAAAAAGCGCGCCAGCGCGGCCCAAAAACATGCCGAAGTCGCCAAAAATCCGCCCCAGTCTGGCAACAATCAGGTCCAAGACGGCAATGGCCATAATGGCGCATCCAAAACCACCATCGAATGGCGCCTCGACCGCATAGAAGACGAGCAACGCGAAATCAAAGCCGAAATCCGCAACGTCGGCGTCGCCGTAGACACAAAAGTCAGCGGCGTCCGAGCCGACATGAACGCCGGGTTTGCTCGTGTGGATGCCGATATTGGCAACTTGCGGTCTGAAACTGCCGCCGGTTTCGCTACCTTGCGAGCCGACATGAACGCCGGTTTCGCCCGCGTGGATGGCGATATTAGCAACTTGCGGTCTGACACAAACGCCTTGCGGTCTGATGTGGCCGCCAGTTTTGCTCGCGTGGATGCGAAGTTTGAAAAAATGGTGGAGTTTATTAGGAAACAAGATGAGGGGGTTTTGAAGGAAACGAAATCTTCCATTTGGAAGGCGGTGGGTACGATGATTGCCGTGATGGGTTTGTTTTTCACCGCCATTGAATTTTTTTGATGGGTTTTAGCGGGCTGGCGGCGGCGGTTGCTCGGTTTTACCAGACAGCGAGTAACCCGCCCATCTGCTAAAATCACCCACCCCGCCGACATTTATGTCCACCCGCCATTTAGCCCCGCCACCCAATCCACCCCATGCCGCAAACCGCCCAAAAACCACCCGAGGCCATCCAAAAGCGCCCGCCGGCCGCCAAAAAGCGCGCCAGCGCGGCCCAAAAACATGCCGAAGTCGCCAAAAATCCGCCCCAGTCTGACAACAATCAGGTCCAAGACGGCAATGGCCATAATGGCGCATCCAAAACCACCATCGAATGGCGCTTCGGTCGCCTAGAAAAAGACCAAGACGAAATCAAAGCCGAAATCCGCAACGTCGGCGTCGCCGTAGACACAAAAGTCAGCGGCGTGCGGTCTGAAATGAACGCCGGTTTCGCTACCTTGCGAGCCGACATGAACGCCGGTTTCGCCCGCGTGGATGCCGATATTAGCAACTTGCGGTCTGACACAAACGCCTTGCGGTCTGATGTGGCCGCCAGTTTTGCTCGCGTGGATGCGAAGTTTGAAAAAATGGTAGAGTTTATTAGGAAACAAGATGAGGGGGTTTTGAAGGAGACGAAATCTTCCATTTGGAAGGCGGTGGGTACGATAATTGCCGTGTTGGGTTTGTTTTTCACCGCCATTGAATTTTTTTGATGGGTTTTAGCGGGCTGGCGGCGGCGGTTGCTCGGTTTTACCAGACAGCGAGTAACCCGCCCATCTGCTAAAATCACCCACCCCGCCGACATTTATGTCCACCCGCCATTTAGCCCCGCCACCCAATCCACCCCATGCCGCAAACCGCCCAAAAACCACCCGAGGCCATCCAAAAGCGCCCGCCGGCCGCCAAAAAGCGCGCCAGCGCGGCCCAAAAACATGCCGAAGTCGCCAAAAATCCGCCCCAGTCTGGCAACAATCAGGTCCAAGACGGCAATGGCCATAATGGCGCATCCAAAACCACCATCGAATGGCGCCTCGACCGCATAGAAGACGAGCAACGCGAAATCAAAGCCGAAATCCGCAACGTCGGCGTCGCCGTAGACACAAAAGTCAGCGGCGTCCGAGCCGACATGAACGCCGGGTTTGCTCGTGTGGATGCCGATATTAGAAACTTGCGGTCTGACATGAACGCCGGTTTCGCTCGTGTAGATGGCGAGATTGCCTCCTTGCGGTCTGAAATAAAAGCAGAGGTCGGCTCCTTGCGGTCTGAAATGAAAGCAGAGGTCGCTACCTTGCGGTCTGACACAAACGCCTTGCGGTCTGATGTGGCCGCCGGTTTTGCTCGCGTGGATGCGAAGTTTGAAAAAATGGTGGAGTTTATTAGGAAACAAGATGAGGGGGTTTTGAAGGAGATGAAATCTTCCATTTGGAAGGCGGTGGGTACGATGATTGCCGTGATGGGTTTGTTTTTCACCGCCATTGAATTTTTTTGATGGGTTTTAGCGGGCGGGCGGCGGCGGCGGTTGCTCGGCTTTACCAGACAGCGAGTAACCCGCCCATCTGCTAAAATCACCCACCCCGCCGACATTTATGTCCACCCGCCATTTAGCCCCGCCACCCAATCCACCCCATGCCGCAAACCGCCCAAAAACCACCCGAGGCCATCCAAAAGCGCCCGCCGGCCGCCAAAAAGCGCGCCAGCGCGGCCCAAAAACATGCCGAAGTTGCCCAAAATCCGCCCCAGTCTGGCAACAATCAGGTCCAAGACGGCAATGGCCATAATGGCGCATCCAAAACCACCATCGAATGGCGCCTCGACCGCATAGAAGACGAGCAACGCGAAATCAAAGCCGAAATCCGCAACGTCGGCGTCGCCGTAGACACAAAAGTCAGCGGCGTGCGGTCTGAAATGAACGCCGGTTTCGCTACCTTGCGAGCCGACATGAACGCCGGTTTCGCCCGTGTGGATGGCGATATTAGCAACTTGCGGTCTGAAACGACCGCCGGTTTCGCCCGCGTGGATGCCGAGATTGGCAACTTGCGGTCTGAAACTGCCGCCGGGTTTGCCCGCGTGGATGCGAAGTTTGGCGAGGTAAACAAAACAATGGATGAGAAGTTTGCCCGCGTGGATGAGAAGTTCGCTCGCGTGGATGCGAAGTTTGAAAAAATGGAAGAATCTATGGGGAGTCGGGTTGATGGCATTTTGAAGGAAACGAAATCTTCCATTTGGAAGGCGGTGGGTACGATGATTGCCGTGATGGGTTTGTTTTTCACCGCCATTGAATTTTTTTGATGGGTTTTAGCGGGCGGCGGTTGCTTGATTTTAGCGGGCGGGGTGTTTGTTGTCTGGGGTGTTTTATTTTTGATTCGCGGGTTTGCCGCCGGCGATAGATGTTCATCTACCGCCGGCGATAGATGAACATCTATATGTGTCCCATAGGTATCCGCATCAGATTAGGCTTTGGCGATGGTTTTTTCTATGGATTGGATTTTGGCGATTGGGGATTCGGGAGAGCGGTGGGTTTTGTGCTATGCTGGGCAAGTTTGCGGGTGGTGGGTGGCTTATTCGGTGCCGTTGCGCGCAATCCAGTTTTCCAATCAGATGTTTTTTACAACAATTTTGAGGATACTCAATATGAAAATCGCAAAAACCGCGGCGCTTGGCGTTGCGTTGTCACTGGTTGCCACGGCTCCCCAAGCCGGCACCTTAGAAGATGTGCAAGCGCGTGGCGAGCTTAACTGCATCGTCACCACCGGCGTGGCTGGTTTCGCAGCGCCGGATGCCGATGGTCGCTGGACCGGTGTTGAACCCGATTTATGTCGCGCGGTGGCCGCTGCGGTGTTGAAAGACCCTGAAAAGGTCAAGTTTGTGCCCACCACCGGCAAAACCCGCTTCACGGTGTTGAATTCCGGCGAAGGTGACATTTTGTTCCGCGTCACCACCGAGACCATGAGCCGCGATGCGGATTTGAAACTGACCTTCCTGCCGGTCAATTATTATGACGGCCAGGGCTTCATCATCCGCAAAGATGCCGGCGTAAGCTCGGCCAAGGAACTGGACGGGGCTTCGGTTTGCATCCAAACCGGCACCACCACCGAGTTGAATTTGGCTGATTTCTTCCGCACCAATAAGATCAGTTACGAGCCGGTGGCTATCGAGACCCAAGAGGAAGGCATCACCGCCTATCGCTCCAGCCGTTGCGATACCTACACCACCGATGCGTCGGCGCTGGCCTCCATTCGCGCTTCGCTGAAAAACCCCAATGACCATGTGATTCTGCCGGACATCATCTCCAAAGAGCCGCTGGCCGGCGCCGTGCGTCAAGGCGATGACCAGTGGGCCGACATCGGCAAATGGGTGGTAAATGCGCTCATCAATGCTGAAGAATTGGGCGTAACCCAAGCCAATGTTCAGCAAATGGCGAGCGCGCCCGGCGACAGCCCGAGCATCAACCGCATGCTCGGCACCGAAAGCACCATGGGCGAGATGATCGGCCTCGACAATGCTTGGGCAGTGCGCGCCATTGCCGCCGTGGGCAATTATGGCGAGTCTTTTGACCGCCACATTGGCCCGGACACCAACATTGGGCTGGAGCGCGGTTTGAATGCGCTGTGGAACAATGGCGGCATTTTGTACGCCGCGCCGATTCGCTAGTTCGGCGGGTTTAGTTTGTTTGCCCGCGCAACATCCGGGGCGCTTCGGCGCCTCGGTATGTTGCGGCGGGTTTGCGGTTTTTGATTGGTGACTGACGATTTGCAATTTTTTTATCATTTCCGTTTATAATTTTGCTTACATAACGCCGCTTAATCCCGTCCGCTAGTTCGCCTAAAAAGCCGCTTGAAATCAGCCGCTTCGGCGCTCGCCACGGCGCATTTGTAACGGCAGGCTTACATCACCGCGCGTTATAACCCTCGTTTATAAGAATCCCCGATGAATCACGCCCTGCCCCAGCGCAACATCGTCTCCCGCCTGTGGAACGACAAAGAGACGCGCGAGGTCATCATTCAAATACTCGCGTTCATCGCGATTTTTGCGTTTTTTTTCATGCTGGTGCGCAACGCCATCATCAATTTGGAGGCGATTGGCAAGGACCTCAGCCTGAATTTCATGTGGTTGCCAGCGAATTACGACATCAGCCAGTCGCTGCTCGATTACACCTCGCGCTCGAGCAATTTCCGCGCCATGCTGGTGGGCATCATCAACACCATATTGGTGGCGGTTTTCGGCATTATTTTGGCGACCATTCTCGGTTTTTTATTAGGCGTATGTCGGTTGTCGAAAAATTTCATCGTCAATAAATTGGCGTATATTTATATCGAATATGTGCGCAATGTGCCGGTGTTGCTGCACATTCTGTTAGTGCACGGCTTGATCGTAAACTCCCTGCCGGTGCCGAAAAACGCGGTGGCGGTAAACGAGGTGGCCTTTCTCACCAATCGCGGCTTTTTCGTGCCCAGCCCGGGCTTCGAGGCGCTGTTTTGGGTGGTGGCGGCGTTGTTCGTTATCGGCTTAGGTTTCAGCGTGTGGTTTCGCGCCTACGCCAAGCGAATTCAAGATAAAACCGGCAAGCATTATCCGGTGCTGTGGGTATCTTTGGCCGCCATCATCGGCGTGCCGTGGGTGGCGTATTTTTTGCTCGGCTCGCCCATCCAGTGGGAGATTCCGGCGTTGGCGGGCTTCAATTACAAGGGCGGCATGGTGTTGCGCCCGGAATTCATCGCCCTGTGGCTGGCTTTATCCATCTATACCGCGGCCTTTATCGGCGAAATCGTGCGCGCCGGCATCAGCGCAGTCAATTGGGGGCAGAGCGAAGCCGCCGCCGCCCTCGGCATCGGTCGCGGGCGGGCGCTGAGTTTGGTGGTTATCCCGCAGGCGCTGCGCATCATCGTACCGCCGCTCACCAGCCAGTATTTGAATATCACCAAAAATTCCTCGCTCGCCATCGCCATCGGCTATATGGACATCGTCGCCACCATCGGCGGCATCACGCTCAACCAAACCGGGCGTGAAATGGAGTGTATGACTATCGTTTTGGCGTTGTATCTTATGTTTTCACTGCTGATTTCCATGGCCATGAATTGGTATAACAAACGCATTCGGCTGGTGGAAAGGTGATGTCGCCCGCCCCTCAAAACCACGCCCCCGGCCAGCATCCCGACCTGCCGGCGCCGACGAATACGGTCGGTGGCTGGGCTTGGGTGCGCAATAATTTGCTGGGCTCGCCGACCAGCATCGTACTCACCGCGTTGTCGCTGTGGTTTTTGTACGCAGTGTTGCCGGGGGTGTTCAGCTGGGTGTTTTTGGACGCCACTTTTTCGGCCGCCGATAGAAATGAGTGCCGTGCGTTAGGAGATGGCGCCTGCTGGGCCTTTATTAGCGAGCGTTTTCGGTTGTTCACCTATGGTTTTTATCCGTTAGAGGAGCGCTGGCGGGTTAATCTTTCCTTCGTGTTGTTGTGCGTGGCCTTGCTGCCAGTGTTGTTCGATAAAGTGCCATATCGCAAATACGGGCTTTATTATGCGGCGTTGTTCCCCTTCATCGCCGGCTGGTTGCTGGTGGGCGGCTCTGTGTTGGGGGTGGAATTGCCGGTGGTATCCACCGACAAATTCGGCGGCATCATGCTTACCATCGTCATCGGCGTAACCGGCATTGCCTTCTCTTTGCCCATCGGTATTTTGCTGGCGTTGGGGCGCTCATCTAGGCTGACCATCATCCGCATGTTTTGCGTCGGTTTTATCGAGTTTATTCGTGGCGTGCCGCTCATCACCTTGCTGTTCGTGGCTTCCACCATGCTCAGCTATTTTCTGCCGCCGGGCACCAAGTTTGATTTGCTGTTGCGCGTGCTGATTATGGTCACGCTGTTCGCCTCCGGCTATATGGCGGAGGTGATTCGCGGCGGGTTGCAGGCCATTCCCGCCGGCCAGGTCGAAGCGGCGGATGCCCTGGGGCTGAAATACTGGCCGGCCATGCGCTTAATCGTGTTGCCGCAGGTGCTGAAAATATCCATCCCTGGCATCGTCAACACCTTCATCGGCTTGTACAAAGACACCACGCTGGTCATTATCATCGGCTTGCTCGACCCGCTCGGCGTTGGCCGCGCCTCCTTAGCCGACGCCAAATGGACTGGGCTTTCCACGGAAGTGTATATTTTTGTCGCCATATTTTTCTTTATCTCGTGCTTCGCGATGTCTCGCTATTCGCTTTATCTCGAAGGCAAACTTGAAACCGGACACAAAAGATAACCAGCCGACCATGCCCCAGCCAAACCAAGCCGACAGCGCCGGTGACCAATTAGCGGTCAATATCGTGGCCATGCACAAATGGTATGGCGAGTTTCATGTGCTAAAGGACATCAACCTGCAAGTAACCCGTGGCGAGCGCATCGTCATCTGCGGGCCTTCCGGCTCCGGCAAATCCACCATGATTCGCTGCATCAACCGCCTGGAGGAACACCAACAGGGCAACATCATCGTAGACGGCGTGGAATTGACCAACGACCTCAAAAATATCGAAGCCATTCGCCGTGAGGTGGGCATGGTGTTCCAGGAGTTCAATCTTTTTCCGCACTTGACGGTGCTGGAAAACTGCACCTTGGCGCCCATTTGGGTGCGTAAAACCCCCAAGGCGGAAGCCATGGAAACCGCCATGAAGTATCTGGAGCGCGTCAAGATACCCGAGCAAGCCAACAAATTTCCCGATCAATTATCCGGCGGTCAGAAACAACGCGTCGCCATCGCCCGCAGTTTGTGCATGAATCCGCGCATCATGCTGTTCGACGAACCGACCTCGGCGCTCGACCCGGAAATGATCAATGAGGTGCTGGATGTGATGGTTGAATTAGCCCGCGAAGGCATGACCATGCTATGCGTCACCCATGAAATGGGGTTTGCCAAAACCGTCGCCAACCGCGTGATTTTCATGGACTGCGGCGAGATCATAGAAGAAAACACGCCGGATAAATTCTTCGACCACCCCCAGCACGACCGCACCAAACTATTCTTAAGCAAGATATTGAGACACTGAAAATCGGCGGCGATTTTGGGCGAGGGAACTATCGCCATTGCGTACTCAATCCAGCGTGCTCGAACCATAATATTTCCACATCAACAACGCCACGCTGCTGCGATGCGGCGACCATTTTTGCGCCAGTTTGGCGGTTTGCGCAGTATTTGGGCGCTGGGCGAGGGATTCATAACGCTGCACCGCAATCTGCAGCGCCAAATCACCGGCGGGGAATACATCACTGTGACGCAGCGCAAACATGGCGTAGATTTCCGCCGACCATTGGCCGATACCACGAATTTTCAGCAGCTCGGCGATGACGGATTCGGTGTCGAGTTTATCGATAGCGTCTAGGTTTAGGGTTTTTTCGGCGAGCATGCGCGCTAGGCCTTGCGCATAGTCGACTTTTTGCTTGGAAAGCCCGCATTGCCGTAACTGCTCGACATCGCGATTGAGAATTTTGCGATAGGTAACCTGGCTGCTACACAGCGCTTCGAGACGCCCCCAGATGACGGCGGCGACCTGGGTCGAGAGTTGTTGCGAGACGATAATGCGCAACAATGCGGTGAACCCGCTGGCCCTAGCCCGAGGTTCAGGGCAGCCGAGCGCATCCACCAGGGCACCCAAGCCGGGGTCGAGAAGTGCTGCTTGGGCTAATTCACGCGCCACGCCCGGTCGCGAATCGAGAAGGGCGGCGGTTTTAGCGCCGCCGCTAGTGTTCGACATCGATTGCGGTCATCTATCCACCATCCGGCGCGCTGAAAACTCGGCTATTCTACCCATGCCGGACCACCCTCGGCAACGCGAATGACTACATTGTGGCGAACTGCCGCCGCCCATCAATTTCTCACCGGGTAAGCCGACCTATGCGCGTATTGATTATCGAAGACGACGAAGCGACCGCGAAATATATCCAAAAAGGTTTGTCGGAAGCTGGATATGGTGTCGACATTGCCACCACCGGCGACGACGGGCTGGCGCTGGCTTCAAGTGAAACCTATCAAGCGCTGGTGGTCGATCGCATGCTGCCGAACATGGACGGCCTATCGCTGATAAAAGCGCTGCGCGAGACTGGCGATAAAACCCCGGCGTTGATTTTAAGCGCGCTGGGCGAGGTAGGCGACCGCGTGCAAGGCTTGCGCGCCGGCGGCGATGATTACCTCGTCAAGCCATTCGCCTTTTCCGAATTGCTGGCGCGATTGGATGCCTTGATGCGCCGCGCCAGCGCCGAAATACAACAAACCACGCTCGCCGTCGGAGCGCTGAAAATGGATTTATTAACCCGCGAAGTTAAGCGTGATGAAGTCGTTATCGATTTACAACCGCGGGAGTTTCGCCTGCTCGAATACTTAATGCGCCATAGCAATCAAGTGGTCACCCGCACCATGCTGTTGGAAAATGTGTGGGATTACAATTTTGACCCGCAAACTAATGTGATCGATGTTCACATCAGTCGTCTGCGCGCCAAAATCGATAAAAATTTCGACTCCGCATTGCTAAACACAGTGCGCGGCGCTGGCTATATTTTGCGCGAGAACAATAAAGCCCAATAACGCAGTCATTTAAAAATTAAACCGCCACATGAAGCAGCGATTATTTCACAGCTACATGGCGCGGGTGGCGTTGTTGTATGCGTTGATTTTCAGCGCATCGACTTTATCCTTGTTTTATTTTTTTTATTTGTTCACCGCATCGTATATGACGCAGCA
Organism: Candidatus Poriferihabitaceae bacterium; assembly: GCA_965243285.1. Classification (GTDB taxonomy): domain Bacteria; phylum Pseudomonadota; class Gammaproteobacteria; order Arenicellales; family Poriferihabitantaceae; genus JAHRAW01. The sequence continues at coordinate 24,939 of OZ251537.1, forward strand.
GGTGGATGACACCATCGAGGCGGAAATTCAAGGGTTGGCGGAGCGTTATGCGGTCGAAGGGCTGTCCGGGCTGACCTTATTGATAGCCGACCGCGTTAATCGCCAGCAAGCCCAAGCCTCCGGCAATTCGCTGTACCTGCTGACCACCAATACCTTCAAACGACTGGCCGGCAACATCAACCAATGGCCGACCCATGCGGCGGTGGCCGATGATTGGCTCGAGTTCGATTTAATCATCGACCAAGAAAACGGCGCGCAACCGCATTTGGCGCGCGCCAAGGTTTTTCGCTTGCCCGGACATTATGGGTTGCTGGTCGGGCGCGACATTAATCAACTCACCGTCGCCAAACGCCGCATTGTGCAGGCGCTGACTTGGGGGCTGGCGATCATGTTGTTGTTAGCCTTCATCGGCGGCGTGATTCTCAGCCGTCGCGCGGCGCGCAAGATCGAGCGCATCAACCAGACCACGCGCAACATTATGTCCGGCGATTTGTCGCGCCGCGTGGCGGTGACCGGCGACAACGACGATTTCGATCAAGTGGCGCAAAACCTCAATCGAATGCTCGACCGCATTCAACAACTGATGGAGGATATTCGCCGCGTTTCCGACAACATCGCGCATGATTTGCGCACGCCGCTCACGCGACTGCGGCAACATCTCGAAGAAGCGCAACAACAAAAAGCATCCAAGTCGTCGACATCGCGCCACTTGGAAAATTCGATCAAAGAGGCGGATTCCCTACTATCCACTTTTAACGCGCTATTGCGAATTGCGCGCGTAGAGGCCGGACAAATCAGGTCTGGCTTCATCGAGATAGATTTTCACCGCTTATTCGAAGACATAGTCGAGTTCTACGAGCCGTTGGTGGATGAAAAACAACAGCGCGTGGAGAGCAAGTTGGAGACCGACATCACCTCATGGGGCGACCGCGATTTAATGTTTCAAGCCATCGCCAATATCATCGAAAATTCCATTCAATACACGCCGCCGCGTGGTCATATTTCCATTTCATTGACCAAGTCACAGGGCGAAGTGGTCATCAGCATCGCCGATAATGGCCCCGGCATTCCCAATGTCGAACGGAAAAATGTTTTCCAGCGTTTTTATCGCCTCGACCAAAGCCGCAGTTCCACCGGCAATGGGTTGGGGCTTAGCATGGTGTCGGCGGTCATCGCCATGCACAACGGCGCTATCGATCTGCGTAGCAATCACCCAGGACTGCGCACTATCATCACTTTGCCGCTGCTTAAAGCGCCATGAGGCAAGCCAACACGCCGCTTTCGCCCCGCCATTGACACCCGCCCTGGCGTTGACAACTGACAATACTCTTCCGCTGGGGTTATTTTTGCGTCGGCGCAAAGACCGCATCGACCAGGGACAGCGACTGCGCGATGATTTCGTCGACATCGAGATTCGCCCGCCAATCCGGCCATTGAACCAGCATCGCCCACATCAAAATCGCCAGCGCCGCCAGAAACAACGCGATGCGACGCCACCAACCGCCGCGCTTTCGGGGGCCTCGTCGCCGGCGATGCATGAGTGACCGTTTAGAAGCCCGGATTTCGCCCATTTCTTCGGGCGCGAGGTTTACGCTCTGGACAATTTCCTCCGATTCCAGATTCAGCAACCGCGCATAGGCGCGGAGATAGCCCTTGATGAAGGTGGAACCGGGCAAATGTTGGTAGTCGTCGCGCTCCAGCGCCTGGATGGTGGCGGTGGCGAGATTGAGGCGTTGCGCGACATCCTTGACGCTGAAGTTTTGCGCCTGCCGCGCCGCCGCCAAACACTGCCCAGCGCTGGCCGAAAGCGGTTTTAGCGGCGGATTATCGGGGTTGTTCATGCGGCCGTGGGCGACACAATGGATGCTCGAAATTGCGCCCAGCATTACCAGCGGCGAGTTATTGCGCGCTGCAATCGGCGGCGCGGTTACTCATCGACGGCTTTCATGCTGAGGCGCACCCGCCCTTGCTTGTCCACTTCCAGCACCTTGACCTTCACTTGGTCGCCTTCGCTCAGCACTTCGCTCACCTGATTGACGCGCTCGTTGGAAATTTGCGAGATGTGCACTAGGCCGTCCCGCCCCGGCAGAATGTTGACGAAAGCGCCGAAATCCATCAACCGCACCACCTTGCCGTCATAAATCGTGCCCACTTCCACATCGGCGGTTATTTGCTCGATGCGACGCACCGCTTCTTGGGCCGCGGCGTTATCGGTGGAGGCGATTTTGATGGTGCCGTCGTCTTCAATGTCGATGTTGGTGCCAGTTTCCTCGGACAGCGCGCGAATGACCGAGCCGCCTTTGCCGATGACATCGCGAATTTTCTCGGGGTTAATTTTGATGGTGATGATGCGCGGGGCGTACTCGGACATTTCTGCGCGCGGCTGGGCGAGTGCGGCGGCCATTTGCTCGAGGATATGCAAGCGCCCGTGCCGGGCTTGCTCCAGCGCCTGCTGCATGATCTCGCGGGTGATGCCGTCAATTTTGATGTCCATTTGTAAGGCGGTGACGCCATCTGCCGTGCCGGCGACCTTGAAATCCATGTCGCCCAAGTGGTCTTCGTCGCCGAGAATATCGGTGAGCACGGCGAATTTCTCGCCTTCTTTGATCAAGCCCATGGCGACGCCGGCGACCGGCGCCGACACATGCACGCCGGCATCCATCAGCGCCAAACTCGCGCCGCACACCGTGGCCATGGAACTGGAGCCGTTGGATTCGGTGATCTCCGACACCACGCGCAGGGTGTAGGGAAAATCATCCTGACTCGGGAGGATGGCGCCGATGGCGCGCTTGGCCAACATGCCGTGCCCGATTTCACGGCGCTTGGGCGAGCCGACGCGGCCGGTTTCACCCACGCAGTACGGCGGAAAATTGTAGTGCAACATGAAACTTTCGCGATAGTCGCCCTGCAACGCATCGATCACCTGGGAATCCCGCGCCGTGCCTAAGGTGACCACCACTAACGCTTGGGTTTCGCCGCGCGTGAAGCAGGCCGAGCCATGGGCGCGCGGCAGCAGGCCGGTTTCGATGTGGATGGGGCGCACAGTTTTGGTGTCGCGGCCGTCTATGCGTGGCTGGCCGGCGAGGATGCGGTCGCGCACCGCGGCTTTTTCGAGGCCCTTGATTTCATCTTGGACGGCGCTTTTGAGCGCTTCGCCGGCGGCTGAATCACCCGCGTTTTCCGCTGGGCATAGGGCCGCGAAGGTGGCATCGCGAATTCTGCCGAGGGCGGTTTGGCGCTCGGCTTTATCGGAAATTTGATAGGCCGCGGCGATGCCGGCGCCGGCTTCGGTGGCCACGCGGTCGGCGGTGGCTTGGTCGCGCGCCGGCGCTTGCCATTGGCGGCGCTCCCGGCCGACTTCCTGGCCGAGTTCGGTAATGGCGGCAATCGCCGCTTGACTTTGCTCGTGGCCGAACATCACCGCCCCTAACATTTGCGCTTCGCTCAGCGCATCGGCTTTGGATTCCACCATCAACACCGCGCTTTGCGTGCCGGCGACTACCAGATCTAACGCCGAGTTTTCAGCGATTTGCGTGGTGTCGGGGTTTAGCACATAGTCGCCATCGATGAAGCCTACGCGCGCCGCGCCGACCGGGCCGTTGAACGGCAAACCTGAAATTTCCAAGGCCGCCGAAGCGCCTATCAAGGCCAGAATATCCGGGTTAATTTTCGGGTCGATGGACAACACGGTGACGATGATTTGCACCTCGTTCATATAGCCCTTGGGAAATAGCGGGCGAATCGGGCGGTCGATGAGGCGGCAGGTAAGGATGGCGTTTTCAGACGGCCGCCCTTCGCGCTTAAAAAAGCCGCCAGGAATTTTGCCGGCGGCGTAGGTTCTTTCTTCGTAATCGACGGTCAGCGGGAAGAAGTCGAGGCGGCCTTTTTCCCGCCGCCCGACCACGGTGACCATGACGACGGTGTCGCCCATGCTGGCGATGACGGCGCCATCGGCTTGACGGGCCATAGCGCCGGTTTCCAGACGCACCTCATGTTGACCATATTGGAAGGTCTTGGTTATTTTGCTCACGGGTTTTCTCCTGTGCGCGGATGCGCGGGTTAAAGATTGGGCAACGGCCGGGGTTTACGCGATGGGGATGGCGTCGAGCGACTAAGGCGCGACGCCGGGCTTATTTAGACGGGCTTATTTAGACAAGCATATGTAGCCGACTAATTTGGCCGGGTTAATTTGGCGCTCACTTACGCAAGCCAAGCGTGCCAATCAGCGCTCGGTAGCGCCCGATGTCGGATTTTTTGAGGTAACTCAACAACTTTCGGCGGTGGTTAACCAGCCGCAACAAACCTTGACGAGAGTGGTGATCGTGAATATGCGCCTTGAAATGCCCGGTGAGATCTTGGATGCGGGCTGTCATCAGCGCCACTTGCACTTCCGGCGAGCCAGTGTCGCCCGGTTGGCGCTGGTGCTGCGAGACGATGGTGGATTTGTCCGTCGCGGTAAGGGTCATAGCGCTTGCTCGATGGATGGGGATGAAATGGGGGGTTGTAAGGGCGTGGGAATGGGCGACCTGCCGCAACACGATTCGCGCCGCCGCCACGCCGATGATGCGGCTGCGGACTTTACGGCAGGCGGGTATTCGAGGCGGCGTATTATAGCGGACGCGATGGATAATCGGCAACACTCCGCGACAATCATGCTGATTATCGGCAAAATTTCACGGCTGAACGGCGCCTGGCGATGGCCGGTCGAGGCGGGCGGATAATAGCAGAGATTGGCGGCTTTAAGTTGACTGGAGATGCGACGGCATAAGGGCGGTGACCATTAACATGTATGGGCCGGGTTTCGGCGGCATCAGGTCGGGGCGCATTAATATGTAGGGGGCGGAATTCCATGCCGTCGGTCGGCCATGGTCGGGCCGGTTTTGTGCAGATGACGCGAATGGGCTGGTGGGCGGAAATGATGCCGAAGACGGCGGTAAAATCGTATAATTGCGCCCGATTTTTGGCTTACGACAGCGTGCGATAAACATGGCGATAAAAGCAACCCACCGAGCCCTCGAATCATATGCCGGAAAATTGCCCGCCCGAGATGAAATTGAAGCGATGGATTTATATCCGATGAGATTGCGCCGATGAAACTAAACCGCGTGGGATTCGTCGGCTGGCGCGGCATGGTCGGCTCGGTGTTGTTGCAGCGCATGCGAGCCGAGGACGATTTCGCGCTCATCGAGCAGCCGCAGTTTTTCACCACTTCCCAGGTGGGGCAGCCGGGGCCGGACATTGGCCGCGCAACGCCGCCGCTGGCCGAGGCCCGCGACCTCGATAGATTAGCGAAAATGGAGGTTATCGTCACCTGCCAAGGTGGCGATTACACCGCCGCCGTGCATGCCGATTTACGCCGCCGTGGCTGGCGCGGCTACTGGATAGACGCCGCTTCGACCTTGCGCATGAACGCGGACGCGAGCATCATCTTAGACCCGGTGAATGCGTCGGTGATCGAGCGCGGCTTGGCCGCCGGCAATAAGGATTTCATCGGCGGCAACTGCACCGTCAGCCTGATGATGATGGCGCTGAACGGCTTGTTCGATGCCGATTTAATCGAATGGATGGCGGTCACCACCTACCAAGCGATTTCCGGCGGCGGCGCCCGGCAGATGCGCGAGTTGCTGGCGCAAATGGGCCGCGTGCATCACGCCACCGCGGCGCTGTTGGACGACCCGAGCAGTTCGATTCTGCACATCGATAAGACCGCGACCGAAGCCTTGCGCGCGCCGGGCTTGCCGAGCGCGGAAATCGGCTACCCGCTGGCCGGTAGTTTGTTGCCGTGGGTGGATCGCGACCTGGCGTGCGGCGTCAGTCGCGAAGAATGGAAAGGCGCTGCCGAGGGCAACAAGATTCTCGGCAAGATGTTCGACCGCGAGGTTGATGGCGGCAGCGACCACAACGGGCTCGCTGGCGGCGGACTTGAGCGCGCCGACCTCGGCGCCGACCCCTTGTTAGCCGGCGCCGCCATTCCCATCGAAAGCCTCTGCATCCGCATCGGCGTGTTGCGTTGCCACAGCCAAGCGTTCACCATCAAATTGAAGGAAAAATTGCCTGAAAATGACCTCGGCGACCTCATCGCCGGGGGCTGCGATTGGGTGAAATTAGTCGCTAACGAACGCCAGGCCAGTTTGGCGCAACTGACCCCGGCGGCGGTCAGCGGTACTTTGGATATCGCGGTCGGGCGGCTGCGCAAGTTGGCGCTGCCCACCGCCAGCGGCGAGATAATTTCCGCCTTCACGGTCGGCGACCAACTACTGTGGGGCGCCGCCGAGCCGTTGCGCCGCATGCTGCGCATCCTGCATCGCCATTGATTGCTGTTATTGCGCTAAATCGCCATCCGCCACCGCCATAGGCATTACAATCGCCGGCGAAATTCGCCGCCGGCTTTAATTCAACCTAATTATTCGCCCCAATCATCCCCACCCGATCATCCCCACCCGCCCGAGTCATTTAAATGTACATATTAATCGCCGACGCCTTCCCCGAACCCCACCAACGCGCCCTCGCCGAGGCCGGCCATCGCATCACCTTCGCGCCGAATTTGAGCGGCGATGCGCTGGTTGAAGCCATCGCCGAGCATGAAGTGTTGGTGGTACGAAGCACGCGCGTGGAGGCCGCCGTGTTGGACGCCGCAGCGGCGCTGAAATTGGTGGTTCGCGCCGGCGCCGGCACCAACACCATCGACCACGCCCACGCCGCCACCGCCGGCGTGCGAGTGTGCAATGTGCCCGGCGCCAATGCGATGGCCGTGGCCGAACTCGCCATGGGCTTGATTATCGCCATCGACCGCCGCATCGCCGACGGCGCGCATGATTTACGCAGCGGGCGCTGGCGCAAAAAAACCTATGCCCAAGCGCGCGGTTTATACGGCCAATGCCTCGGCATTCTCGGCCTCGGCGCCATCGGCATGGCGCTGGCACAACGCGCCCACGCCTTCGGCATGCGGGTATGCGCGGTGGCCAAAGCGCAGCGCTCGGCGGTGGCACAGGTAAGCATCGAAAGGTATGGAATCGAGCAAATCGCCAGCCGCGATGAACTCCTCGGCCGCAGCGACATCGTCAGCTTGCATCTACCCATGAGCGCGCAAACCGAGCGCATGGTAGACGATGCATTTCTCGCACAAATGCAACCCGGCGCCATGCTCATCAACACCTCGCGCGGGGATTTGGTGGACGAATCCGCCCTGCTGCGCGCCATGGCCGAAAAAGGCATTCGCGCCGGCCTCGATGTGTATCAAAACGAACCGGCGAGCGGTGAGGCGGCGTTCCAATCGGCCTTAGCGAACCACCCCGCGGTATGCGGCTCCCACCACATCGGCGCCTCCACCGAACAAGCCCAGCTGGCGGTGGCCGATGGCGTAGCGCGGGTTATCGAATCCTACCTCGCCGATAATTTATTGCATTGTGTCAATGATTGATTTCATTGGATTGATTTGATTGGATTGATTTCATTGGATTGATTTAAGTGAATCAGTTTGATTATTAATATCGATGATTAATTTCATTAGGCCAATTTAAATAGATTAGTCTAAATAGGTTAATTTCAATAGGTTTAATTTAAATGACTCATGTCGTTTATGCCGTTCGGCGATTCAATCGCCCTGCCCTATTCCACCCATCCTCCTGGTAAGTTTTCATGACCTACAGAAAACACAACTTCAGCGCCGGACCTTGCACCCTGCCCCTCGAAGTACTCGAACAAGCCCAGCATGAATTCGTAGATTATCAAGGCGCCGGTATGTCGTTGTTCGAGATGAGCCATCGCGGCCAGCATTTCGAGGCCGTGGCCAGCGAAGCCTCAACCCTGGCGCTGGAGATATTTCAAGCGCCGGATGATTTCAGCGTACTATTTCTGCAAGGTGGCGCCATGCTGCAATTTTCCATGATTCCCATGAACCTGCTGCACAATGGGCAAAAAGGCGCCTATGTCAACTCCGGCGCGTGGGCAAAGGGCGCGATTATCGACGGCGGACAGCACGGCGAGGCATACACCGCCTGGGACGGCGCGTCCGACAATTACACCCGTATGCCGGCCGATAATGAAATAAAACTCACCGCCAACACCCGCTACCTGCACATCACCAGCAACGAAACCATCGGCGGCATCCGCTTCCCAGACTGGCCGCAGGTGGAGGTGCCGTTGGTCGGCGATATGTCGTCGGAATATATGTCGCGCCCGATTCCGTGGGAAAAGTTCGATGTAGTTTACGGCGGCGCGCAAAAAAACCTCGGCCCGGCCGGCCTGGCGGTGGTTTTTATTCGCACATCCATCTTAGCCGACACCTGCCGAAATGTTGGTCGCTACTTGCGCTACGACCTCCACGCCGCCAACGATTCCATGTTCAACACGCCGCCGGTTTTCGCCATTTATATGTTCGGAAAAGTCTTGAAGTGGATGAAAAAACAAGGCGGGATAGCCGCTATGGAGCGCGGCGCTGGCGAAAAATCCGCCGCCTTGTACGCCGCCATCGACAACAGCGATGGCTACTATAACTGCCCGGTAAATCGCGCCTGCCGCTCGCACATGAATGTGGTGTTCCGCTTGCCGAGCGAACATTTGGAGAAAAAATTCCTCGCCCAAAGCGCGCAACATGATTTGATGAATCTCAAAGGGCATCGCAGCGTCGGCGGCTGTCGCGCCAGCATTTATAACGCCATGCCCATGGCCGGGGTGCGCGCCCTGACTGATTTTATGGCCGATTTTCGCGCCAAGGCCGCCTAACCGCCTAAAATATCCGCCAACATCCGCCAAATATCCCAGCGCCATGCCGCGCATCACCGCTTTCGACGGCTATCTGGTAGACCATGCGCATGCCGCGCAGGTGGCGGCGCCGGCTTATGACGCCGCCTCGCCAGCCGAGCGGCGGCAATTCGCCGAGGCCAACCCGCGCAATTTCCTCAACACCATGCGCCTGCGCGAGGATTTTCCGCCCGATGCGCAGCCGAGTACCGAGCGCTTGCTGGCGCTCAACAAGGCCAAATTAGACGAGTTGCTAAACGGCGGCGCGTTTAACCGCATGGCAGCGCCGTGCCTCTTCATCTACCGCCTCACCGCCGACAACCACACCCAAACCGGCGTGGTGGGCGAGGTTTCGGTGGACGACTATCACCGTGGGCGGCTTCGCCGACACGAAAATACCCGCAGCGATAAAGAGGATTTATTGACCATGTACCAAAAGGTGGTGGGCGTGTCATCCAGCCCCATCTGCCTCGCCTACCCGCGCCATGACGGCATCGAGCGCTTCCTCGCGGCGCAAACCAAAAGGCCGGCGGTGTTGGATTTCACCTCCCCAGACGGCGTCGCGCAGCAGGTCTGGCGCATCGACGAATCTGTCGAGCAGCAAGAATTACAAGCCATGTTCGCCACCATCGACACCACTTATCTGACCGACGGCCACCACCGCGCCGCCTCCGGCTGGCGTTATGCGCAAATGCGCCGCGCCGAACACGCTGGCGCCGATGATGCCAGCGCGCCGTATAACCAACTGCTGGTGGCGCTGTTTTGCGCCGAGCAGTTATCGCTGTTGCCCTTCCATCGCGTGGTGCGCGACACCGGCGGCATGTCCGAGGAAGCATTGGTTGCCGCATTGCGCCAAGATTTTTCGGTGCGGGCGATGGGTGATGAACCCTGCATGCCAGCCCAGCACGGCGAATTCGGCATGCTCATCGACCGCCGCTGGTATCGGTTGCGCATCATGCGCGGGTTGGTGGATGCCGCCGACCCGGTCAATTCCTTGGATGTGTCCATTCTACAAAATCACATTTTGGCGCCGTTACTGGGCCTCACCGACATGCGCAACGCGCCGCGGCTGGATTATGTTTCCGGGGTGATGGGCAGCGCCGGCTTGGCGCAAAAATGCGCGCAAGGCTGGGCCGTGGGCTTCGCCTGCCACGCCACCTCCATCGCCCAGTTGATGACGGTGGCCGATGCCGGCGCGCTGATGCCGCCCAAATCCACCTATTTCGACCCCAAAGCTCGCTCCGGCATCTTCATCCGCGAAAAATAACGCGCTAGCGCCGACTTTCCCCGCCGTGAACTACATCAGCACTCGCGGTGGCGGCACCGCCTTAAATTTCCAGCAAGCCACGCTGGCCGGGCTTAGCCCCGATGGCGGGCTGTATGTGCCGAGCGCCTGGCCGGTTTTCAGCGCCGCGGAAATCAGCGCCTGGCGCGGTTTGGATTATCCCGCGTTAGCGACGCGCATCATCAGCCGCTTCACCGGCGAGTGCATTTCCCCCGCCGACCTCGAGTGTTTGTTGGACGAATCTTATCGATGTTTTGGCGATAACGCCGCCGCCCCGCCGCTCACCCAGTTGGACGATTCGCTATATTTTCTGGAGTTGTTCCACGGCCCCACCTTGGCCTTCAAAGATTTCGCGCTGCAATTTCTGGGGCGATTATTCGAGCATTTTCTGAGCGCGCCCGGACAATCGCAATCGCAATCGCGTTGCATCATCATCGGCGCCACTTCCGGCGACACCGGCTCGGCCGCCATCGAAGCGCTGCGCGGCATCGACGCCGTGGCCCTCTATATGTTGCACCCGGCCGGGCGCGTGTCGGCGGTTCAGCGCCGCCAGATGACTACAGTGGTGGACCACAACATTCACAATATCGCGGTGCGCGGCGATTTTGATGATTGCCAAAACCTCGTCAAAGCCATGTTCGCCGATGCGGAATTTCGCCGCCGCCACACCCTCGCGGCGGTCAATTCCATCAACTGGGCGCGGATTTGCGCGCAGACGGTGTACTACTTTTATGCCGCATTGCGCCTCGGGGCGCCGGCGAAAGCGGTCAATTTCGCCGTGCCGAGCGGCAATTTCGGCAATGTTTTCGCCGCTTATGCGGCGCGCCAGATGGGGCTGCCCATTGCGCGCTTGATTATCGGCTCCAACAGCAACGACATTCTCACGCGTTTTTTTGCCAGCGGGCGCATGGCGCGCAACGCCGTCAGCGCCACCCTTTCGCCGAGTATGGACATTCAAGTGTCGAGCAATTTCGAGCGCTATTTGTTCGAATTGTTAGGGCGCGATAGCGAACAACTGCGCAGACTGATGGCGCAATTCACAGCCCATGGGGAATTTCGCGTGGCCGATGAAGCGCACCGCCGCGCCACCGCGTTATTTTCCGCGTACCGATTTTCCGACCCGCAAACCACCGCCGAAATGCACCGCGTATATGCGCAAAGCGGAAAATTCATCGACCCGCACAGCGCCATCGGCATCGCCGCGGCGCGGCGCTTCACAGACGAAATGGACGGCGGCGATTCCGCCACCCCCACCATCGCCATCGGCACCGCCCACCCAGCGAAATTCGGCGCTGCGGTCACCGAGGCATGCGGCGCGTCGGCGCCGTTGCCCGAATCCTTGCAAGCGATTCTGACGTGCCCGGAAAAACTACAACAAGCGCGCAATGATGTGCAGGCGATAAAAGCCATCATCGACCGTAGCGCCGGGCGATAAGCGCCATAAAAACCGCCGGCATTTTATAGCCACCACCGATAAACCATTTTGCTCAAATTTTTGCGGCAACACTGGCGGGGAGAACTCACCCTGGCGGTGTCTTTTTGGGTGAATTTGGTGTTGGTGTTCGCCGCGGTGCAATTTCTCGAGCGCTATAGCCAGCCGCCCTATGTGGACGACTCCATGGCAACCGCCGCCGCGTTGGCGTTCTTTTTGGTGGCGCGTTTGCTGGTTTATCCATGGCAAGCGGTGGGCGTGATTCGCGCTTGCGAGCGCCACATCGTCATGCACGGCGGGCGCGGCTGGGCGGTCGCCGCGCAGGGCGTGGTGGTCATAAGCCTAGCGGCTACGCTAGTGGCGACCTTCGCCAGCTATCAGGCGGTGCTGCGCCACCGGCTTGAAGCGCGCGCCGCCGAAGCGGTGCCGGACGCGGCGTTGTATACCCTCACTTTGGTCGCCGATTTCCCTGGCTCTGGCGCGGGCGCAGGGGCAGATCTTTTGATTCATCTGCGCGGCGAATTGCAGGTGGGCGTTACCAGCCAGGTGGCGGCGTTGCTCGCCGCCCATGCGCAAATCAGCGGCATTATTCTCGACAGCGGCGGCGGCCACATCTACGCCGGGCGCGGGCTGGCGCGGTTGATTCGCGAGCGCGCTTTAAACACCTATGTAGGGGAACAATGCGCATCGTCGTGCGCCACCGCGTTTATCGCCGGCGCGGTGCGTACCCTCGGCGCGGGCGCGCGATTGGGTTTTCATCAATACACCAACTTGGGCAAGCAAAACCCCGCGTTGCCAGCCATGGACATCGACGCCGAGCACGCCAAAGACATGGCATGGTTTGAATCCCAAGGCATTAGCGCGGATTTTTTGGCAAAAATATTCGCCCAACCGCCGCATAAAATGTGGTGGCCGCCGGCGGAAGAACTGCGCCGCGCCGGCGTGATACACCACCGCGTCCCTGCGTTATAACTTATCCCTTTATAAATTTATCGCTGCTGAATTAATGCGGCGTGATGCCGCGCAAGCGTTCGCCGCGGCGACGCAACAACTCCACCGAAGTCAGTAGCATGATGGAGACGGTCACCAACAGCGTGGCCACGGCCAAAATGGTGGGGCTGATTTGCTCGCGAATGCCGGAGAACATCTGCCATGGAATGGTGCGTTGCTCATAACTGCCGACGAACAACACCACCACCACCTCATCGAAGGAGGTGATGAAGGCAAACAGGGCCCCGGAGATAACGCCGGGCAAGATCAACGGCACGATGACTTTGAAAAAAGTCACCGTGGGCGAGGCCCCCAAGGCGGCCGCGGCGCGGATGAGGCTGTGGTCAAAACCGACCAGGGTGGCGGTGACGGTGATGACCACAAACGGCGTGCCTAAGGCCGCGTGGGCCAGCACCACGCCGAGATGGGTGGATGACAAGCCGATTTTGCTGTAGAAAAAATACATGCCGGCGGCCGAGATGATAAGCGGCACGATCATCGGCGATATTAAGATGCCCATGATGACGGATTTATGCGGCATTTCCGGACGGCTCAAGCCCAGGGCGGCGATGGTGCCTAAGGTGGTCGAGATCAAGGTGGCGAAAATGGCGATGACGAAACTATTTTTAACCGCGCCTTGCCAATTCAGGTTAGTGAAAAAATCCTCATACCACTTCAACGAATAACCGGCTGGATCGAAGGTCAGCATTTCCTGCGTGAAAGTGAAAAACGGCACGGCGTTGAACGACAGCGGAATGACGATAAAAACCGGCGCGATGAGAAAAAAGAAAATCAGCGCGCAGATGCCGAGATAGGCGTAGTGCCAGATTCTTTCCAGCCGGGTGGTGTAGATGGGGAGCGCCATGGTTTTAGTCGATGGGGTTAGTGGCCGGTTCTACTCTTGTGTTTTAGTAGCCCGGTTTTGTTCGCCGGTTTTGCCGATTTGGCTTACAAGTTCAGCCGAGTTTCATGTTGTCGACGCCGACGATTTTGTCATACAAAAAGTACAACACCATGACGATACCGAGCAGAATCGCGCCCAACGCCGCCGCCAGCCCCCAATTCAATGAATTGGACATGTGGAAGGCGATGAAATTGCTGATCAGCGTGCCGCTTTGCCCGCCGACCAAGGCCGGGGTGATGTAATAACCGATGGCGAGAATGAACACCAGGATGGCGCCGGCGCCGATGCCGGCCACGGTGTTGGGCATATAAATACGCACGAAGGCGGTGAATGGCGTGGCGCCGAGGGATTTGGCGGCGCGCATATAACTCGGCGGGATGGTTTTCATCACGCTATACAACGGCAACACCATGAACGGCAACAAAATATGCACCATAGCGACGATAGTGCCGGTGCGATTGTGAATCATGGACAGGCGGTCATCGTCCGCCACTAGGCCGAGCCACACCACCAGATCGTTTATCACGCCCTCTTGCTGCAGCAGCGCTATCCACGCGGTGGTGCGCACCAGCAGCGAGGTCCAAAACGGTAACAACACCAAAATCATGAGCAGGTTGCTTTTCGCCGTGGGTAGCACCGACAACAGATAGGAGATGGGATAGGCCAAAATCAGGCACAGCACGGTGATGAGCAAACTCACCCACATGGTGCGCCAAAATAGTTTCAGGTAGATGCGCGAGCCGGGGTCTTTCCTTACGATGTCGCCGCTGGCGTCGCGGCTCATGTCCGTGGCCGATAGATAGTAGGCGATGGTATAGGCCGCGCTTTCGCGCTTGAAAATTCGCCAATTTTCTACATCACCCCATTTTTTATCCACCGCGATGAAGGCGGCGCGATAGGGGGCTTCGAGTTTATCGGCATGGCGCGTGGTTTTGCGAAATAGGCTGGCGAAACCCGGTTTTTCGTAGTTCAGGCGCCGACCGACGCGGCCGCCGGCCTTGGTTTTTTTCGCCTCGACAAAATCCGCCGCCAACGCAACGAATACCGCTTCACCGGGCAATTCGCCGCTGCGTTCGTCCCAACTCTGCAGCGCCGGCACGGTTTGTTGCATGACTTCGGCCACCAGTCGGTTTTCGACGCTGCGAAACAGCATGTCGACTATAGGCACAAAAAAGGTGATTAAAATAAACGCAAACAACGGCAACACCAAGCCGATGGCTTTTAATTTGCCGCGTCGCTGGGCGCGCGCCAGGCTGATTTTCAGCGGTACGCCGTCGGCGGTGACCAAGGTTTGCGTAGGATATGTGGTATCGGGAGGCATCACGCGTTTTTAAGGTTGATGGCGAGTGGTTTTTGCGGTGGTGGAGCGTGTTTTGTAGGTATTAATAAAACGACGCCCGGGTTTATAAGCCCGGGCGCCGCGCTATAGCGTGTCCACTTCAAGCCAATGTCGGCGCTTGAATTACTGCGCTAGCCAGGCGTTGAATTGCTCGGCCAGGTCGTCTTTGTTATCGGCCCAAAACTCATAGTTGGTGAGCAGGGTGTGGCGGGCGTTGTTCGGGTCGGTGGGCATGTGCGGCGCCATGTCGATGCCTAATTCCGCGTGCTTGCCGACCAACGGCGCCGAAGAGGCGCGCGCCGGACCATAGGAGATGTATTTCGCTTGATCGGCCAGACGCTGGGTGTCGGTGGCGAAGCGCAAATACTTCAGCACCTCGGCTTCATTTTTGCCGCCCTTAGGTACCACCCAGCCGTCCAAATCAAACGCTTGGTAATCCCACATCATGGCGATGGGCTGTTTTTCCTCCTCGATAACGGAGAACAATCGGCCGTTGTAGGCCGACCCCATCACCACTTCGCCATCGGCGAGAAGTTGCGGGGTTTGCGAGCCTTTTTCCCACCAGATGACGGAATCTTTGATGGTGTCGAGCTTGGCGAAGGCACGGGCGACGCCGGCTTCGGTGCCCAGCACATCGTACACATCATCGGCGTCCACCCCATCGGCGATCAAAGCCCATTCCAGGTTATAGGTCGGGTTTTTTTCCAGCGCGCGTTTGCCGGGGAAGTTTGCCAAATCGAACACATCGTCGATTTTGGTAGGCGCTCTATCCAGTAAATCGGTGCGATAGCCGAACGCGGTGGAATAGACGATTTGCGGAATGAAGCACGGCGATACGATGAGGTCGCCGAAATCCGCCGAGGCCGGCGTGCCGTCTGGAGCGGCCGCTAATATGGCGTCGTGATCGATTTCAAGGGCGAGGCCTTCGTCGCAAGCGGTGATGGCGGCCGAGCCGACCACATCCACCAGATCCCAGGTGATGTTGCCGGACTCTTGCTGGGCGCGCATTTTCGCCAAGCCCTCGCTGGAAGAATCGTCATTGACGATTGTGATGTCGGGGTTGTTCGCCATATACGGCTCGTGATAAGCCTTTTGCTGGCTGGCGGTGTAGGCGCCGCCCCAAGAAACCACCACCAAATCGGTGGCGTGAACCGGGGTAACCAGACCGACCACAGCGGCTGCCATGGCGGTCGATAGCAGGGTTTGTTTGACAATTTTCATGGGTAAATAGCCTCATTTGGAGTGGATGAAAGTAAAAAAATCACGCGCCCGCTTCATGGTGAATTAACATGACTCATCATGATGCATCATAAAACACCGCGAATCATGCCACACGCCGATAACGAGGGCGGGCGATTAATCCGATGCGTCGAGGGCGCGACAATCTTCCGCATTCCAACCGATGTCCACCACATCCCCTTGCTTGAGGTGGGCGTGCACGGCTGAATTAGGAATCTTGACGATGAAATCGTCATGCCCGCACAAGGTGAAGCGGGTGCGGATGTGGTCGCCGAGATAAATCAACTCCTCGGCTTTGGCCGGGAAAATATTCGGCATGGCGCCTTTTTTCGGCGCCACCACCACGCGTTCCGGGCGCAGCGATAAAGTGGTGCGCCGGCCGACTCCATCGACCTTGATTTTGACCGCCGCAACCATGCCGCCGCCATCCACTTCCACTTTCACCGCATCGCCCAGATCTTCGACCACGGTGCCGAACAGGCGGTTATTTTCGCCGATGAAGTTGGCGCAGAAGGCGTTATCGGGTTTTTCGTACAATATTTCCGGCGGCGCGCACTGTTGGATGATGCCGTCATCGAACACCGCCACGCGGTTCGACATGGTCAGCGCCTCGCTCTGGTCATGGGTGACATACACCACGGTGAGGCCGAGGTTTTCGTGGATGTGTTTGATTTCGTATTGCATCTGCTCGCGCAAGTTTTTATCCAAGGCGCCGAGGGGTTCGTCCATCAACACCAAATCGGGGTCGAAAACCAGCGACCTGGCCACCGCCACTCGTTGCTGCTGGCCGCCCGATAATTGCGCCGGACGGCGGTCGCCGAAGGCGCCCAATTGCACCATATCCAGGGCGCGTTTGACCTTCGCCTCGCGCTCGCTTTTGCTCATTTTTCGCACTTCGAGGGGAAAGGCCAGATTTTCGGACACCGTCATATGCGGGAACAGCGCGTAATTTTGGAACACCATGCCGATGCCGCGTTTGTGCGGGGCCACTCGGTTGATGCCGCGTCCGTTTAGGTAGATTTCGCCGTGGGTGGCGGGCTCGAAGCCGGCCAACATCATCAGGCAAGTGGTTTTGCCGGAGCCGGAGGGCCCCAACATGGTCAAAAACTCGCCCCGGGCGACATCGAGATTGAGGCTTTTGACCACTAACAACACGCCGTCGTAACTCTTTTGGATGTCTACGAAGCGAACCAGGGGTTGCTCGATTGATGGTTCAGCGGGCATGGGATTTGGATTGGGAGTAGGTGGTGAATGACTGGATAGCGCCCATCTGCCAACTCGCCCCGAGGGCGATGGGCGGCGTTATTTTCAGCGGCGTTATTTTCAGCGGCGTTGTTTTGCCGGCCGCTATTTTAATGGCTGATGTTTTGATGGCTGATCATGATGTGCCGGTTGCTATTTTAAAATCCCAGGCAACATCGCTGGCGAAACTGACAGCGGCTTCCTCAAACCGCCGCCAGCGGCAATCTGCGATAACCATAAACCAAACTACCCGGAAAAATCAATAGGCGGAAGCGGCGGGTTAGGCGGCGGTTTTGTCGCGACTAATTTGCGCGTAGGCGGAATGATTGTGGATGGATTCGAAGTTTTCGACGCTGACGCAGTAGCGCGTGATGCGCGCATCGCGATTCAACGCGCCAGCGATGTCGCGCGCCATGTCTTCGACAAATTTGGGGTTGTCGTACGCCCGCTCGGTGATAAATTTTTCATCGGCGCGCTTCAGCAGGCCGTACAACTCGGCGCTGGCGTGGCTTTCCACCAGTTTAATCAAGGCTTCGATGTAAATTCCCTCGCTAGCGCGCACTTCGACGCGTACATGCGAGCGCTGGCTGTGGGCGCCGTAGTCGGAGATTTGCTTAGAGCATGGACACAGGCTGGTGACCGGAACCACCACCTCGAGCGCCGAATCACACCCCCCATGGTGGATTTCGCCGCTTAGCGTGACTTGGTAATCGAGCAAACTTCGCGCCCCGGACACCGGCGCCGTTTTGCGCACAAAATAGGGGAAATTCAGCTCGATTTTGCCGCCCGGAGACTCCAGCCGCGCGCTCATCTCGACCAGCAAGCGGTCGAAAGTCGCCACCGAAATGCTGCCCTGGCGGTTCAGCAAATCGACAAAACGCGACATGTGCGCGCCCTTGTAGCACGCCGGCAATTGCACATACATGCTGCACCAGGCCACCGTGTGCTGCGCGCCGCTTTGGTCTTCGATGATGAGCGGATGGCGAATATTTTTGATGCCCACATAGTCGATGGCGATGTTGCGCAAGTCGGCGCCGCCTTGCACATCGGCCATGGCGGGCGTCGCTGGCGCCTCAGGCCGGGCCGCGACCTGGCTGGGTATGTTCACGGCTGGGGTTTGAATGAGTGGGTCGGCGGCGCATCGACCTGGCCGAGGCCGACGGTTTGAGTGGATGCGGCGGAAGCGGCAGAATCGACAGAAGCGGCGGAAGCGGCGGCAGAATCGGCCGTTTTATCGAGTTCGGCATGGCGGGCGGAATCGGTGGCATCGGCCGAATCGGCAGAATCACCAAAATCCGCGCAATCAGCAGAATCCACCGCCGCCATGGCGGACATTTTCTCCAGGATGCGGCCTTTAATGCCGGCCGCATCCAAGCCGCAACCGGCCAACTGCTCGTGCTGAGTGCCATGCGCGAGGTGCGCATCGGGCAAGCCGATATTGATGACTTCGATGCCGCAATTTCGCGCCCGCAACAATTCATTGACCGCCGAGCCAGCGCCGCCGGCGACCACATGCTCCTCCACCGTCGCCAGCAAGGAATGCGTCGCCGCCAGCCGTAAAATCAGCCCCTCGTCGAGCGGTTTGACGAAGCGCATATTGACCACGGCGGCGCCGATTTCGCGACCGATGCCCTCGGCGATCGCCACCATCGACCCGAAGGCGAGAATGGCGACCTCGCCGCCGGGGCTGGCGCGCTCGCCGGCATAGCGCATTTCCGCCTGGCCGATGGGCAGGGCGCGCAGTTCGGCGCATTCGGGGGCCCCCGGCCCGCCGCCACGGGGGTAGCGCACGCTCGCTGGGCCGCGATATCGATAGGCGGTGTAGAGCATGTCGCGGCATTCCGCTTCGTTGGCCGGCGCCATCACCACCATGCCCGGCACGCAGCGCAAATAGGCGTAATCGTAGCTGCCGGCGTGGGTTTCGCCATCGGCGCCGACCAGCCCGGCGCGGTCGATGGCAAGCGTTACATCGAGGTTTTGGATGGCGATGTCGTGGATGAGTTGGTCATAGGCGCGCTGCAAAAAGGTGGAATATATCGCCACCACCGGCTTGAAGCCCTCGGCCGCCAGCCCGGCGGCGAAAGTCAGGGCGTGTTGTTCGGCGATGCCCACATCAAAATAGCGCTGCGGGTATTCGCGCGAAAAACGCACCAAACCAGAGCCCTCGCGCATGGCAGGCGTGATGCCCACCAATTTTTCATCGCGCGCCGCCATATCGCACAGCCAATCGCCGAATACATGGGTATAACTGCGCGCCGATTTTTTCGCCTCCATTTTGCCGGTGTCGGGGTCGAAGCGGGTTACGCCGTGATACACGCACGGATCGCCTTCGGCCGGCTTATAGCCGCGCCCCTTTTGCGTGACCACATGCAAAAACCGCGGCCCGCCCATGCCGCGCAGGTTTTTCAGGGTGGCGATCATGGCGCTGAGATTATGGCCATCCACCGGACCCACATAATAAAACCCCAGTTCCTCGAACAAAGTGCTGGGCATCACCATGCCCTTCATGTGTTCCTCCCAACGCCGTGCCATGTTTTTGACCGGTGGCGGCAAGGTGCCGAGCACGGTTTTGCTGCCCTCGCGGGCGCTGGTGTAGGCGCGCCCCGAGAGCAAGCGCGCCAGATAATTGCGGATGGCGCCCACATTGGGCGAAATCGACATTTCGTTATCGTTCAAAATCACCAGCAAATCCACATCCAAATCACCAGCGTTGTTCAGCGCTTCATACGCCATGCCGCCGGTGAGAGCGCCATCGCCGATAATCGCCACCACCTCGTTGTCGGCGCGGGTTTTGTCGAAGCGGGATTTGTCGTCGCGGGTGGTGCCATAGGCCGCCAACCGCGCCGCCACCGCCATGCCGAGGGCGGCGCTTATCGAGGTGCTGGCGTGGCCGGCGCCGAATGCATCGCAGTCGCTTTCGGCGCGCTTGAGAAAGCCCGACAGCCCGCCATATTGGCGAATGCTATGGAAATCATCGCGTCGCCCGGTGAGCAGTTTATGCGGATAGGCTTGATGGCCGATGTCCCACACCAGCCGATCTTTGGGGGTATCGAAAACATAATGCAGCGCCAGGGTGAGTTCCACCGCCCCCAGCCCGGCCGCCAAATGCCCGCCGGTGCGCGAGGTGATGTGGATCAAAAAGCGCCGAATCTCGTCCGCCAGCGCCGGCAACTGTTTTTGCTCCAACTGCCGCAACTGGCGGGGGTGGTCGATGCCAAACAGCAGCGGGTAGGTTGAATTGTCGGGTTGCGCCATCGCCATCGCCGTCAAAATGTCCGTTGCACCACAAACCGCGCGAGTTGTTCGAGGAATTGCGAATTATCGCCCAATGCGGCGGCGCTTTGCACCGCGCGACGGGATAAATCCTCGGCTTCGGCCCGCGCCCGCGCCCGCCCCAGCAAGGATACATAGGTGGTTTTTTCGCCGCCGCGTGGCCTGGCTTGCTTTAAGTTGCCGGCGATGGATGCGGCGGCGGCGACCGTAGATGCGGTGTTTCGGGCAGCGGATTCGGCGCTTCCGGCATCAAATGCGGCACCGCCCTCGCCTTCATCCAACAAATCATCGACTATCTGGAATGCCAGCCCGAGGTCGGCGGCGTAGTCATCCACACGCGCCAGCCAGCGGTTATGGGTTCGGGTCGCATCGGCTTCGAGCGTAGCGGCTTCGGGCGTATGGGAATCTGCGGGCTGGGAAGCGGTTCTATGGGCATGCGTCTCCTCGTCCGCCGCCCTGCTCGGCTCGCCTTGGGCATGCGTATCAACATGCTCATTAACATGCGCAGGCGCGAAGGGCGCGAAGGGCGCGACGCCGGCCAGCGCGCCCAAACGAGCCGCGGCGCGAATCAGGGCGCCGGTTTTCAGGCGGTGCATGCGCGCTAATTGGGTGATTTGCAGGTCGCCGCCGGCTTCGATATCCAACGCTTGGCCGCCGACCATACCGTCGGCGCCGGCGGCGCGCGCCAAGGTTTCGACCATCCGCAAACGCCGCGTCGGCGGTAGATTCAACGCCGCGTCAGCGCTCAAAATCTCAAACGCGCGAGTTTGCAGCGCATCGCCGGCCAAAATGGCGGTGGCCTCGCCATAGACTAAGTGACAAGTCGGGCGACCGCGGCGCAGCGCGTCATCGTCCATGGCCGGCAGGTCATCATGCACCAGCGAGTAGGCGTGCATCATCTCCACCGCCGCCGCCGCCGCATCCAATGCCGCCGCCGCCGCGCCCGCCTGTTCGCCGCAGGCATAAACCAGCATGGCGCGCACGCGCTTGCCGCCGTTCAGGCAGGCATAGGCCATGGCCTGGCGCAAGCGCGGCGCCTCGGTCGCCGCCGGCAAGCGCTCCGACAAGGCGTGCTCGGCGCGCCGGCGATAGGCTTCGCATGCGGCTGAAAAATCGCTCAACTAGGGCTCGCCTGCAGCGCCGTCCTCATCTTCGCCGTCGCCGTCGTCATCTTCGTCGCGGTCTTGCCCAACGGCGGTTTGGTCGATGGGCTGTAACGCATAACCGCCATGTTTTTTCACCAGTTTTTCGACGCGCTGCTGGGCGGATTCGAGGCTAGTGCGGCAATCCTCGGCCAGCGCCATGCCGCGCTCGAAATCTTGCATGGTGCGCTCGAGGGGTTGCTCGCTGTGCTCCATGCGCTGCACAATTTTTTCCAACTCCGCCAGGGATTCTTCAAACTCGACGGCGGCGGGTTTGGTTGATTTTTTTTTCATCAAAAAATGCCGAGTTACATTTAGCGCCATGACGGACAACCCGCCGACCTGAATATCCCGCCGATTATACAAAATCGCCACCCGAAATTTACTACTCTTTCTTGCTACGAGGGGGGAGGGCTGGTGGGTTTTTGGGATTTGGGATTTGGGATTTTGGTTTCGCTTTTGGCTTTTGATTTTGGCTTTTGCTTTTAACGTTTGACTCCCCCCCTTGTTTCATCTGGGGGAGTCAAAACTGGCGGCTTTATCGCCTGATTTGGTGGGGGGCTGTTGATGTTGGTCTTTTTGCTTTTGCCTTTAAATCTTTAACCCATCAGCCCAAATGATGGAAAAGTAAAAACCAACAGCTAAGTCAAAAGCCAAGTCAAAAGCGAAAAGCCAAAGCCAAAGCCAAAATCAAAAATCAAAAGCAAAATCCACCGTGCAGATTTAGGACTATAAATCTCAAATCAAAAGCAAAATCCTCAATCAAACAAGCGAATTTAGGTCTATACATCCCTACCCCATCCAACATCCCCAAAAAAAAGGGCGACTCTTTTGAATCGCCCTTAATGTTTGGGGGGGGGTAGCAGAATGCGTTAAAACTGCAGTTCGCCTTTTAGTAGGATGGTGTGGGCGGCGGCGGGGGTTTGGCGGCGCTCGCCTACTAGGTTTAAGGTGGCGTGCGAACCGGCATGCGAGGCTGAGCGCCAGTTTATGCCGAGGCGGTGGGCGGTGGTGCTGCCTAAGCGCATTTCACCATACGGGGTTAGCATGGCGGCGGTGGTTTTTAGCGCTAGGCCGTAGGCGAGGCGGGCTTCCATGCTGGCACGATAATCAGCGCTGGCGGCGGTGGCCGCTGGCGGTAAATCGCGCTGCCAGAGTTGCGCCATGTCGCTTTGCGCCGGCCCGTAGGAGGGGCTCAACTCCAGCGAAAACCCTTGCCCATCGGCGCCGGCGGCCATGGCGATGCTGCCGTGCGCGCCCCACTCCGAATACTCGCCGGGCATGATGACGGCGTGGATGCGACCATGCGCGCTGTAACGCCCACCGCTGAAGCGCAAGCCAGCGCCCACTTGGGCCGCGGTCCCGGTTTCGCCATCGCCGCCGTTATAGCGCAGGCCGAATTCCACGCTCGGCTCAATCGCGCCGCCGCCTAAGGCACGCCGACCGCTGGCTTCGAGGCCAAAACGGGCGCGGGTGGTGGCGGTTTGCATGGCGAGGGCGGCGCCTTCCACTTCTAACTCGGCGCGGGAGATTTCGCCGCGCAAGCGCAAGGTGGTGGCGGATTGTTGCCAGATTTCGCCGCTGCCGCCGAGCCCTAAGGCGCGCAGGGCTACATCCGATTCGACTGCCGCGCCGCCGCTGGGGGTGATTTCCAAATCGCCCTGGCCGTAGCCGATGGCGGCCCATAAATCCACGCCGCCGACTTGCCAGCCGAGATAGGGATTTACGCTGGTCATGTCCATGCCATGCGCGCCGGCGGCGGCGGCGCGATAGTCGATGTCGCTTTGTAATTTAGAGACGGCGACGCCGAGCAGCAAATCATGACGCACGCGGGTATCGACGCCGAGGTGGAAGCCGTATAACTCGCCGCCCCAATCCACGCCGCCGCTATCGCCGGACATTTCGCGGTATTCGCCGCTGCCCCATAACACCGTGCCGCCAGAGCCGCCGGCGGCGGTCGGCCGGGTTTTGGCGCCGATATTGGCGCTATTTGCGCTGATTTCGTTGATATTGGCGGTATTTGTGCTGATTCCGGCGCTATTTGCGCCGCCGCCAGCGTAACCGGCGGTGGTACCAGCCGCGCCATAGCCGCCATGGCCGCCATTTAGGGCGAGGCTGAATGAG
Organism: Candidatus Poriferihabitaceae bacterium; assembly: GCA_965243285.1. GTDB lineage: Bacteria > Pseudomonadota > Gammaproteobacteria > Arenicellales > Poriferihabitantaceae > JAHRAW01. The sequence goes on from OZ251537.1 coordinate 48,651, forward strand.
GTGCCAGCCAACATGGTTTTGGAGTCGCGTTGGTCGGCCGCCTTTGGCTGGCCATGGGCGGCCAGGGCGGCCGCTAGGCTGGTTTGGCCGCCAAGGACGAAGCCGTTGCCGCCGCCATTGGCGCGCTCGATGCGGGTGGTGATGGCGGCGGTGGCGCTGGCGGTCATGGCGCTGGCGATTTCCGGCAACACCACTTCATTGACGGCGGCCAGGGCGGCGCTGCCGGAGGATACGGTGACCTCGATAAACTCATTGATGATGTTGGGGTCGCCGTTGGAGTCGCTGGCGGAATCGGTGACTCGGTAAGTCAGGGTGACGGCGCCTGGCATGGTCGGTGTGCCGGATAAAATGCGGCTGGCTGGGGCGGCATTAAATGACAAACCGGGCAACACGGTGTTATCGACGTCATCTATCGCCACATCATCCGGCCCGATTAGGGCGTAGGTATAAGGCGAGATGCCGCCGCTGGCGGCCGGCAGGGTAATGACCGGATCAATTTCCTCGCCCAAAACAAAGAGCAAGGGTGTCATCGGCGCTTCCAGCAACATCGGGGCGGCGACCGTGAAGGTGAAGGTATACGACACGATTAAGCCGCCGGCGTTGCCCGTGGCGCCTTCGCTGGGGACGAAACTGGCCGAGGCCGAGTTGCCGCCGCTGGCGGCGGGCGCCCGGCACGGGTTGGTGCCAGTCGGGCAGGCGGTATAGGTGAGATCGACGCTGCCGGGGTCGGTCGGCATGCCGCTCAAGGTGCTATCGCTGTGGTCAAATGTCAAACCAGGCACGGCGCGAGCCACCGCTTCATCATTCGGCCCAGTTAGGGTGTAGGTGTGAGGAGCGTCGCCAGGTACACGAGGGAGCGTCATATTGACCGCAACACCGAGCATGAAAGGCATGGCAAACATCTCGCTGATGCCCGCTGCGGTGACCCTATTTCCGTCCACATCCACCAACACCTGATCGATAGCCACGCTGAAAGTCAGCGCCGTCTCGTTGCTGTAGGCGTCGATGGCGGTGTAAATGAGCGTGACGGCGGCGGCGGCGACGGTGGGTGTGCCGCTTAAAGTACGGGCGGCGGCGCTATCGGCGTTGAAAACCAGCCCGCCCGGCAAGGGCAAATTGCCGCCGCTGCTATTGGCGGCGCCGGTCAGCGTATAACTCACCGGCGCGGCGCTGCTATCCACCGCCGGCAAGATTCTGGGGGTGATTTCCACGCCCACCGGCAAAGCGAGGTCGTCCTGCGTTCGGCCGTCAAAATCGGGCCCAGTGATGACGATGGTGAACTCTCGCATGGTCATGTTGGCGGTGGGCAGGGCGGAATCCGTTGCCATATAGGTCAGCACGGTGCGCGCTTTGGCGGTCGGCGTGCCGCTTAAAGTGCGGGCGCCGTCGCCGGTGGTGGTGCCGGTGGCGTTGAAAGTCAGCCCGGTCGGTAGATTTGGCGGGATGGGGTTAACGCCATCGCTAAACAACGCATAGGTGATGTCGCCGGTGCCGGTGCCGGCATCCACCGCCGGCAAAATTTCCGTGACCGTGGCGCCAGCGGCATAGGTGAAGGCGGCGATAGTCGGCAAGCGAACGCCGGGGTTTACGGTCACTGTAAACATTAGCCGGGTGCTGGCTTCGCCGTCCGAGGCGGTGTAGGTCAGCGTGGTGGTGGCGACATCATCCGGCGTGCCGGTTAAAGTGCGGGCGGCGTCGCCGGTGGTGGTGACGGTGGCGTTGAAAGTCAGCCCACCGGGTAAATTGGGCGAAGCGGCGGTGCCGTTAGACGCGCGCAAGGTATAGGTTAAATCGCCGCTGCCGGTGCTGGCGGCGGCCGGCAAAACCAGCAGCGGGATAGGGCGGCCGACGGTGTAGATTTGATTCCCCGGCGCCGGGCTGGCGAAAGTCGGGCCGGTGATTTGCACCGTGAAGGTGACCGCCGTGCTATTGCTGTCATCGCCCGGGTTGCGGTATCGATTGTGGGCGCTGTAGGTGAGCGTCACCGGGGCGGCGATAGTGGTCGGCATGCCGCTTAACTCTCGATTGGCGGCGTTGAAAACCAACCCGGGCGGCAAATTCGGCGCATTATCGGTGCCGCCTTCGCCCAATAGGGTGTAGGTATCGCCGCCGACGGCGGTGGGCAGAACTATCGGCGTGAGGTCGACCCCGGCCGGATAAGACATCGCCCCCGGCACGGTGGCGGCGGCAAACACCGGCGCCGTGATGGCGACGGTGAAGGTCAGCAGGTCGATATTGCCGAATTGATCCTGCACCGAGTAGGTGAGATTCACCGCCGCCGCCACCTGGCTGGGCACGCCGCTCAGCGTACGGGCAGCATCGCCGCCGGTGGCGCCGGTGGGGTTGAAAATCAGCCCGGGCGGCAATGGGGTATTGCCGTCGCCGTCATCGGCGCCGATTAATCGGTAACTCAGGTCGCCGAAGCCGTCCGAATCCGGCGTCGGCAGCAGTAGATTATCGATGCCGACCCCAGCCGGATAGGATTGGGCGTCGATGGTTTGGCTAGCGCCGAAGGCCGGGCCGCCGGTTACGGTGAACATAAAATTGGCGGTGGCGACGCCGCCGGCGTCGTTTGCCCGGTAGGTCAGCGTGATGTCGCCGACGAATCGCGCCTGCCCGCTCAAGATTCGCGCCGCGTCGGTGCTGGTGAAGGCTAAACCGGCTGGCAGATTGGCGCCATTGGTGGGCGGATTGTCAGCATCATAGTCGCCGGCCCCATACACGATGTAGGCGAGAGCGCCGCTGCCGCCGATGGCCGCCGGCAGGGTGATGGACACCGCATCGCCGACGGCGTAGGCCGCATCCTCGATGGCTGGGGCGGCTTCAAAAGCGAGGGCGGTGACGGCGACATTGAAAATATGCTCGACCGCATTGCCGTATTGGTCGGCGGCGGTGTAGGTGAGCCGGTAATCGCCCTCGGCCACGGTCGGTTCGCCGGATAGGGTGGGCAAGCCACCAGTGGCCTCATCATCCATAAACTCCAGCCCGGCGGGCAGATTCGGGGTGCTGGCATCGCCGTCCATGCCCCATAAGGTATAGGTGATGGTGCCGCTGCCGGTGGCGAGCGGCAGAGCAAGCACAGTGTCCGTATTGAGCGGGAAAAACTCCCGCTCGGCGAGTAAATCGCCGATGAAAGAGGGGCCGGTGACGGTCACCATGAAAATCTCTTCATCGGTGTTCTTCACGCTGCCCGAGTAACTGTCGGTGACGCTATAGGTCAGGGTGAAGTCGCCGGCCTTGGTGGGCGTGCCGGATAGCACCCGGGTGAATTGGTCGAAGGTGACCCCCGGCATGTTCAGGTCGCCGGGGTTGGCGTAGGTTACGCCATCAATTGTGCCGCTCAAATTGTAGGTGAGCGTGCCGATGCCGCCCACCGCCTCGGGCAGGGTGATGGTGCCGGCTTGCCCGGCCGGATAAGACGGCAGATTGCTGGGGAAATCGGGGATTGCCAGCGCCGGGAATACCTCCACATCGAAGGTGGCGCTGGAGGTTCCATCGGCATTGGTGGCGGTGTAGGTGAGGGTGGCGGCGCTGGTGGTGGGGCCTACTGGCGCGCCGGTTAATGCGCGTGCCGCCAGGCTGCTGGTAAAACTTAGCCCGGGTATCTCGACGCCGATGGCCAATCCACTGGCAGTGACCACATCATATGATGTGGCGTCAGTGACCACCGGCAAGGTGGTTTCGACTCCCCGACCGACCACATATTGCTGGTCTGCCAGCGGCAGGTCGGCGGCGGTGAATACCGGGCCAGTCACTTGTAGGCGTACCATGTAACTCGCGGCATCGCCACTGCCCACATTGTCCATAACCGTATAGGTTAAATCGCCATCGAAGCCGGCGCGCCAGGGTGTTCCGGAAATTTGGTTGGCGCCGTCGCTGAGGACGAAAGACAGCCCAGGCACGGCTTCGGCAATGGACCTATTGCCCGGCGCCATGAGGGTATAACTCAGGTCGTCGCTGCCGCCGGTTGCGGGGCCAAATGCGGTAGTGCCAGAATCGCCAGCCCTAAACGTGGCTGCATTTATCGCGGCCAACGCCAGCGGTGCATACGCATGCACATCAAACTCCATCGGCGCCGTGTTGCCGTCGAAGGTGGCGGTGTAGGTCAGCGTGGTGGAGATATCCGCATCCGGGGCGCCGCTCAAAATCCGGCTGTTTGCGTTGAAATTCAAGCCGTCGGGCAGCATGGGGCTGGCGGCACTGCCTCGGCTGTCGGTCAGGCTGTAAACGATGGTGCCGGTGGCATTAGCGGACGGCAGTGAAATGTCTTGCGAGACGCCGGTTTCATAAAACAGCGTATCTACCTCGAAGTCGAACAGCAGCCCGGTTATCGAAACGACAAATTCGGTTTCATCGGTGTTGCCGAATGAATCGGTCACCCGATAGATGAGCCGCGACCGCCCCACCCTAGTGGGCGTGCCGGAAATACGCCGGCTGGTGTCATCGAAACTCATGCCCGGCACGGCTTCGCTCACCGCCTGGCCGTTCGCGCCGATTAGGGTGTAGGTCAAAGCACCGGCCGCTGGGTCGCTGCTGGCGGCGGACAAAGTGGTGCCGGATTCCTCGCCGGCGTCATAGGTGCGCGTACTCGGCGGGTTGGTAATGCTGGGTCCGGTTACATTGATGAAAAAAGAGACATTCACCGTGCCGACGGTACTGGGGCCGGAGCCCACTCGACCCGTGTAGTGAAACCCTACCCGGTCGGCCATGGTCGGCGTGCCGGATAAAACCCGGTTGGCCGGGTTGAAACTCATGCCGGGGATGAGTTGGTGCACTTGCTGTCCGGAGAGGGTGACGCTGTAATTAATATTGCCGCTCAGGGCTAAGGAAATCGGCAGGGTGATGGGGTCGATGGTCCGCCCGGCGGGAAAGGTTTGGTTGTAAACATCGGCCACGAAAGCCCGCACTTGGATGCGCACCAGAAAATTCACGGAGTCGTTCACATCGCCGCTTACCGTATAGGTGAGGCGGATGTTGCCGGTGGCGGCGGCTGGGGCGGTGCCGACCAAGGTGTGGATGCTTGCCCGCCAGCGTAGCCATGACCACGCCGGTAGTTCGCTCAGACCTCGGCCGCCGGAGGCGGTTAAGGCGTAGTTGCAAGTACCGCAGCCGCTTATCGTCGGCAAATTCTCCTTATAGATGGTGGAGCGTTGGGCTATGCGAATTTCATCCACAGCCGGCAACGATTGCGCTTGGGCCGGGGAAAACAGCCCCAATGCCATGCCCGCCGCCAATAAAAATGAGGCGTATTTCATCGTCGGCAGCCCAATTTTTCGGGGGGAGTATAAGTTTTTCATGGCTACGAATATTCGGAAGGGGGGTTATGGGGTGATGGCACCGATTTTAACGCTCGGGCGTGAATGTGTCAAGGAAGCGAGCGAGTAGCGTGGTGTGGCGGCGAATCGGCTAATTATCGGCATGAATCCACCATCGGAATCTACATTAAAGTGGCGGCGGTTTGCCCGATGCGCTACAAAAATAGCGACCGCATCAATTCGTTCATCAACCGCCCTTCGACCAATACGGCCAGCAAGGCCATGGAGGGTGTGCTAAAAGCCCTCTCTGACTAAGGGAAATGAAGAAAAAATGTCATTTTCAAAGTTTGAATAATGAGCAATGGCAACACTTTCGCCTGTTTTTTTAACAACGCCGCAAGTAAGTTTTAATCAAGAATAGGCTTTTCCTACACCCTCCATAGGGGGGAGTCAAAACTGGCGATGAAGCCCGCCAGTTTTGGTGCGGAGGGGTTGCCTTTGATGTTGATGTTGCCTTTTGCCTTTGATGTTGCCTTTGATGTTGTTTTTTGCCTTTGATGTTGGCTTTTGATTTTGATGTTGGCCTTTGACTTTGATGTTGGCCTTTGACTTTGATGTTGGCCTTTGACTTTGATTTTGGCTTTCGCTTTCGCTTTTGGCTTTACCGTTTCACTCCCCCCGCTTTATCGAGGGTGTTCTAAAACTCGGTTTTGGTTATTTTAATATCGCACAGTAAAATGCTGTATTTTGATTTTTCTGCGGGTGATTATTGAAAAAAAAGTGAGGAATATCACATATCAATAATTTATTAATAATTTATCAATAATTTTTCTTTATAGTTAACTAAAGTATGCAAAATAAATGGCTATTACAACAAGTAAATCGTTATTACATTCTTTTATGTGGCTAAAAAACATGTTTTTAGATCATTTTTGGCTGCGATAGCGCTATTGACCGATTGACATTATAAGCCACCGCGTGCATGCCAAATTCAAGACCCACCGCGGCTAATCCACGCCGCCTAAATCTATTCAACTGCTGCACGCCGCGTATCATTGAATATACTGTCTCAACTGATGCAGCGCGTAAGTTGGAATATTTCCGCGGGTCTTCTCCTGCCATGCTTGCCCTCCAAACAGCCATTTCCGCATCGCCATGATAGCGATATATAACACCACCTGTTTTTGATGTAGTGCACTTCGATTTCAGCGCGCAAGCGCCACAACTTTTACTCGCGTATCTGACTCTGTTTGCTTCTCTATAGGTCTCTATAAGTCGATGGCCAGCAAGGCATGTATAACTATTGCTCTGCTCGTCAAAAATAAAATTTCTTTTATCAAAAGCACCGCAGATTTTCTCAGGGCAGCGAACTTTTATACTGCGGGCAAATGCCGCCACAAACCCACTGCGCCGCTAAATTAAAACGAGCGAATTTCTTTATCCCGCGCAGCGAATGCACGCCGTTGATGATGGCCAGCACGAGCAACCCCATCATCGCCATCGGTGCATAGGGCGCTCTGCCGGTGTGTGAATAGGCGGACTCAAAGGCGCGCCAGTTTTGTTCTTTTAGTAGGTCGCGAATAATAAAAGCATCGCGCTCGCCATTTTCTTCTAAATATTGTTTCAACGGCAAGGTGCCGTAATACAATTTATTAGGCTCGCCGGTTATAAATTTTCTACCGTTGGCAGCAAGAGTCATCGCCTTCTTGGCAACTTGCGGCATGCTATTGAACATACTGCACTGCGTAGATAGATGCGCGGTGTATGATTTTGTGGAAGGCATGATAATATTTTGATGGCAAGTGATTGAATGCATCAATAGAATGCATCAATGGAATGTTGTAAGCGCCTATTGTACCTTTTTTGATAAATGATTTCAGAGTAAAATATCAAACAAGGGGGCTTTTCGCACACCATCTACATGGGGGGAGTCAAAACTGGCGATGAAGCCCGCCAGTTTTGGTGCGGAGGGGTTGCCTTTGATGTTGATGTTGCCTTTTGCCTTTGATGTTGCCTTTGATGTTGTTTTTTGCCTTTGATGTTGATGTTGCCTTTTGCCTTTGATGTTGCCTTTGATGTTGTTTTTTGCCTTTGATGTTGGCTTTTGATTTTGATGTTGGCTTTCGCTTTTGGCTTTACCGTTTCACTCCCCCCGCTTTATCTTGCGGGGGAGTCAAAACTGGCGTCTTTTCGCCAGTTTTGGTGGGGGGTACGTTTGATTTTTCGCTTTGGATTTTCGCTTTGGATTTTCGCTTTTGCCTTTATCTTGTAAATTTTCACCCCAACAACCGCAACATGGAGTGAAAATCCAAACCAAAAGCAAATCAAACTCCCCCCCACCAAATCAGCCCGTGCCTATCGGCTTAGGGCTAATTTGACTCCCCCCAAGATAAAGCGGATGGAGTGAAACCAAAGCCAAAATCAAAAGCGACAATCAAAAGCGACAATCAAAAGCAAAGTCAAAAGCAAAGCCAAAAGCCAAAGCCAAAAGCCCCTCACCCAAAATGTAGCATTTGAAGTTACGATATTACAACAATCAAAAATGGGTTTTAGCACCCTCCATGGGGGGTGAATATTGACCTGGTTATGGCGCTCATTAAACATGGGGCGATGGGGCGATGGGCGGCCGGCCGCTCGGGCGATTAACCACGCAGGCGGACGCCTTTGGGGTCGAACAGCGGCGCCGGCAGCAGGCGAGCCATGCGACGCTGGCCTAATAGGGAGATTTCATAGCGGTCATCGCCGTCCATGTCGGCGGCGTTCACATAGCCTAAGGCGATGGATTCCGCCACGCTGAAACCATAGGCGCCGGAGGTGACCCGCCCGACATAACGCCCGTTTTTGTGGATGGGCTCGCCGCCCCAGGCGTCGGCGTGTTCGGTTTCGATGGTGAAATTGCACAATAATTGGCGCGGCGGCGTGTCTTTGAGCGCCAGCCACGCCGCTTTGCCGAGAAAATTCGGCTTATCGGCCTTGACCAGCCGCGCCATGCCGCTTTCGTGCGGGTACCACTCCGGCGAATACTCGCGGCTCCAACTGCCATAGCCTTTTTCGATGCGCATGCAGCCGAGGGCGCGCGAGCCGACCGGTTTTAGCGCCACATCCGCGCCGTGGGCGAGAATGGCGCGATATAAAGCCAACTGCGCGGCTTGCTCTACATAGATTTCATAGCCCAAATCACCGGTGAATGAGACGCGCATGAGAATCGCCTCATTGCCGTCGATTTGCGCTATGCGATTGCCCATGAAGGGCAGTTGCTCGCCGCTGAGCTCCAGCCCAGTGAGGCGCTGCAGCACCAGGCGGGCTTGCGGGCCGGCGACATTGAAGCCGGCCATGGCATCGGTGACGGAGCGGAATTCGACCCCATCGGCCGGCAAATGTTGCGCGAAAATGCGGCGGTGGTAATCCTCGGCGATGCCCGACCCCACCATAAACAAGCGCTGCGCCGACAACCGGGCGATGGTGAAATCCCCGGCCAAACCGCCGCGTTTGCTCAATAATGGCGTCAGGCAAGTGCGTCCGTCGGCGGCCGGCACATGGTTGGCGACGATGCCATCCAACCACGCCAACGCCCGCGGCCCGGTGATTTCATATTTGGCGAAATTGGAGGTGTCGACCACCCCGGCCGAGGCGCGCAGCGCCCGACATTCGGCGCCCACGGTGGCAAACCATTTCGGGCGGGTGAAACTGAAATCATCCACCGCCTCATGTTCGCTGGCAGCGAACCAATGCGGATGTTCCCAGCCATAGGACAGCCCGAATACCGCCCCCATGGATTTTTGCAGGGCATACACCGGGCGGGTTTTGAGCGGCCGACCGGCGCTGCGTTCCTCGGCCGGGAAATGAATGCGAAAACGCGATGAGTAGGAATCCAAGGCGCGCGCCTTGGTGAATTTTTTATCGGCCCACGGCCCGAAGCGCGCCACATCCCAGGGGAACATGTCGAGTTCGGATTCGCCCTCCACCATCCACTGCGCCAGGGTCAAGCCGAGACCGGCGCTTTGGCTAAATCCGGGGATGATGCCGCAGCACACGAAATAATCCGCCACCCCGGGCACCGGCCCGAGTAGGGCCGAAGAATCCGGCGACCAAATCATCGGGCCGTTGATATTGCGCTTGATGCCGGCCTCGGCCAACGCCGGCACGCGGTCGCAGGCGCGCATGATGTTGTCTTCGATGCGCTCCATATCGGGCGGCAGCAAATCATGGCCGAAATCCATGGGCGTGCCGTTTTCGCTCCAAAATCGCCCGTCTTTTTCATAGGCGCCGACCAGCAAACCGGTGCCTTCTTGGCGCATGTAATATTCCTGATCGCGGTCGGCTACCGCCGGCAATTCCCGCCCCAACGCGGCGATGGCGGGGATTTCTTCGGTGACGAAATATTGATGCTCCATAGCGATTAACGGCAGGGTGACGCCAGCCATGGCAGCCACCTCCCGCGCCCATAAACCAGCCGCATTGACCACGCAATCGGCATGAATCGTATGCTCAGGCGTAGCCACATCCCAGCCGCCGCCGGGCCGCGGGGTGGTGGAAATAACCGGCGAAAACCGATGAATCTCGGCCCCCATTTTGCGCGCCCCGGCGGCGTACGCGTGGGTGACGCCGCTGGGGTCCACATGCCCGCTGGCCGGCTCAAACATCGCGCATAGCACATCGTCAATTTCCAACAACGGGTGCAAATCGCGAATCTCGGACGGCGAAATTTCATAAAAATCGGCATCAAACGCGCTGGCCTTGGCGGCCTGTATGCGCAGTTGATGAACGCGCTCCGGCTGGCACGCCAGATAAATGCTGCCGGGCTGATGCACGCCGCAAGATTGCCCGGTCTCGGCTTCCAACTCGGCGTACAATTTCATGGTGTAGTACTGCAGGCGCGAAATATTGTTGTCATCGTGCAGGCCATGCACGCCGGCGGCGGCATGCCAGGTGGAGCCGGAAGTCAACTCATCGCGCTCCAACAACACCACATCCCGCCAGCCCAATTTGGCCAGGTGATAGAGAATACTGCAGCCCACCAAGCCGCCGCCGATGACCACCGCTTGGGCATGTGTTTTCATGATTGATATTGATAAGTAAGGTTCAAGGTGATGATTGGGATGGGGGTAGCCCGCCGGGGGTGGATTTTTCGGCCGGGGGGTGGATTTTAGGCGCGATGCGGGCGATTTTGGGCGATTTTGGCCGCACATTCCGCCGCTTTCGCCGGGCGTTTTCGCGATAACCACCGACCGCGATTCGGCGCTGATTTTAGCGGCGATGTGGTCGATTTTGGCCGATTTGGCCGGCGATTTAGCCGCTGGCGTTTAGGGATTCCGCATAATTGGCGATGCGTTGGCAAGCCGTTTTCAGGCGCTGCTCGGCGACGCATAAACTGACGCGCACCAGGTGGGCGCCGTGGCCGCCGAAGCCGTCGCAGGGCAAGACGGCGACGCGATGCGTATCGAGCAAGCCACGGGCGAATTGGCGCGCCGAGATGGCGCCGCCGGCGACGCGCATGGCGCTGACATCAAAAACCACGAACATACCGCCGCTGGCGCTACGCGCTTTCAAGCCGGCCACGCCGTCTAACATCTGCAACATCATGGCGCGGCGGCGGTCGAGCTTGACGCGCAACTCGCCAGCCGGATTAGCGGATTCCAGCGCCGCCAGCGCCGCGTCTTGGATGAACGCCGGCTGCCCGTAGGACATGCACATCGCGAGATTCGATAGGTGCGCCGCCAGCGCCGGCGGCGCGAGCGCCCAGCCGAGCCGCCAGCCGGTCATGCGATGGGATTTGGAGAGGCTGGATATGGTGATGCAAACGCGTTCGGCACCGGGCAGGATGTCCGGATTAGCGCGTTCGTCATCATGCAAAAGGTCTTGATACACTTCATCATTGAGCAGCCAAATGCCGCGTTTTACGCACACTTCGAGCACGGTTTGGTAGCAAGCTTGGGGATAAACCGCGCCCATGGGGTTATTGGGCGAGTTGAGTACGATGGCGCGGGTGCGCGTGGTGATGGCGGCGATGATGGCTTGCGGGTCCACCTGAAAGCCATCTTCTGGTTTGGCCGCCACGCTGATTAGGTCGGCCCCGGCGGCGCTGAAGGTGGCCGGATAGGTGGTGTAATACGGCGCCGATAAAATCACCTCATCGCCTTTTTCTAACAGGCATTGCGCCACTGCGAACAAGGCATTTTGCGCGCCGGCGAACACTACGCAGCAGGCCGCGTCCACGGCTTGGCCGGTGCGGCTGGCATGGCGTTTTGCGATGGCTCGGCGTAGGTCGAGATTGCCCTCCACCGGGGTGTAGTGGTGGCGGCCGGCGCGCAAACTTCTCACTGCGGCAGCGACGATAGGCGGCGGCGTGACTTCCTCGGTTTCCTCGCCGATGCTCAGCACGATGACATCCTCGCCGGCCGCCTGACGCGCTAGCCCATCGAAGTGAATCTCCCAAGCATCGGCGCCATCGTCGGCGATACGCTCGGTTAGGGTGGAGAATTTCATCACTTTCGCTGGGGCTACCGCTGCGCGATGGCCGGGGGGGGGATGGATTCGGGGCCGGCGGTGGCGGGCGGCGGGTGGCCGTCCGGTAGCGACCAAAGCGGGTGGGTAAAATGTCGCGCGGATTTTAGCATGCCCATACTCGCGCCGATTCTTTGCTCGGGGGCGTACCAGGGTGACATTAACTTAGCGCATCGGTTAGGTCGATTGAGCGCGACGGTCCCAATCAGCGGCGAATTTGGTATCAAATTTAGCGGCGAATTTAACGGCGAATCCAACATCAAATTCAGCATTAACTTCGGCCCCGATCCGGCCAGCCATCGACTCCGAATCCACCGCGAGGTAGGGCTTAGAATCGAGGTCATGCCGGCGTAAAATCCACGGCCGGAAATCGGGCTACAATCCGCGGCCTGATGTTTCTCACCAGCGCCCATTAAAAACCACCATGTCCGCCGCCGAAGAATTCACCGATGCCGAGCTCGTCGCCATTCGGGAATTGCTGGTGCAGCGTTATCGCGGCGCCGAGGTGGAAATCCATTTGGCCGATAGCGAGTTGGCGTTGGATGACGGCCTGCATAATTGCCCGACCGTGTATTGGCACGAGCGCGGCGCCAATTTCGTGGTGTTCAAACTCGGCCACTTTCGCTATCGCACGCAATTTTTCTACACCCCGCACGAGCAATTCGGCACCGGCATCGACGAATACACCAGCATCGAAGAATGCGTCGCCGCAGCGCTGCAAACCCAGTCCGACCACGAGCGCGACGGCGGGCGGCCTAACGCCGAGGTGAATACTTTTCCGGGTAATGCGGATGTTTAGCGGGTTGCTGGACGGCGGGGTGGGCGACCGGTTGGGTGACTCATTAATATGTCATGGCGGGTTGGGCGCGTGAGTCGGACAGCAAAATCAGACCGGCGCTGCGCCCTATACGCGCAATCCGGCGGGGTCACGGCGGTCATCAACGCCAGCGCCGCCGGTGTCATCGAAACCGCGCGCTTGCATCGAGACCGCATCGGCAAAGTATACGCGGCGCGCCACGGCATCATCGGCGCCCTGGCCGAAGACCTCATCGATACCTCGCGCGAGAGCGCCGCCGCCATACGCCGCTTGCGCCATACGCCGGCCGGCGCCTTCGGCTCGTGTCGCTACAAACTGCAAAACATGGCCGACAATCGCCGCGAATACGAACGCTTAATCGAGGTTTTTTTGGCGCATAACATCGGCTATTTTTTCTATAACGGCGGCGGCGATTCGGCCGACACTTGCCTGAAAATCTCGCAGTTGTCGCGGCGCATGAAATACCCCATTCAAGCGCTGCACATCCCCAAAACCGTGGATAACGATTTGGCGGTGACCGACAACTGCCCAGGGTTCGGCTCGGTGGCAAAATACATCGCGGTGTCGACGCGCGAGGCGAGTTTCGATGTCGCCTCCATGGCAAAAACCTCCACCAAAGTATTCGTGCTCGAGGTGATGGGGCGGCACGCCGGCTGGATCGCCGCCGCCGGCGCCATGGCCGCGGATGAGCGCACCGACATCCCCCTCATTTTATTGTTGCCGGAAGTGCCCTTTGCGCGCCAAAAATTCATCGCCCAAGTGGCGCGAAAAGTACGCGCCTATGGCTATGTTTCCATCATCGTATCTGAAGGCGTGCGCGATGGGCGCGGGCGATTTTTGTCCGAGCAAGGTTTGGTGGACGCCTTCGGCCACGCCCAACTCGGCGGCGCGGCGCCGGTGGTGGCAAGCATGGTGAAGCAAGATTTAGGGCATAAATATCATTGGGCGGTGGCCGATTATCTGCAACGCGCGGCACGCCACATCGCCTCGAAAACCGATGTGGAGCAAGCCTACGCGGTCGGCAAGGCGGCGGTGGAAATGGCGCTGGCCGGCGACAACGCGGTGATGCCGGCTATCGCGCGCACTAACAATCGCCCTTATCGCTGGAAAATCATCGCGGCGCCGCTGCGCCGAGTCGCCAATGTGGAAAAAACCTTGCCGAAAAATTTCATCACCGCCGACGGCTTCGGCATCACCCAGCGCTGCCGCGATTACCTCGCGCCGCTGATGCGCGGCGAAGATTATCCGCCGTACAAAAACGGTTTGCCGGATTACACGCGCCTGAAAAACATCGCGGTGAAGAGAAAACTCAATACGGATTTTCAACCATGACCATCGAACCATGACCATCGACCGAGCGCGTCAACTGCTGCAAGTGCAAGCGGATTTCGGCGGCGCGTATAACCGTCACTCGGCCAAACTCATCTTAGACGAAGTGACCCGAGAGCACGGAAAAAAAGCCGCGGATGAGTTGATCGTGGCTTTGAAACTCGACCAGATTTTTGATTTTGTCGCCGAGTAAAACGCTTATCTCATGCTGCATATCACATGTCACAACATCATAAGTAACATGAACGACATGTATTGAATCGGCGCTGATTTAATTTTTCGCAATCCAGTGCTGAGATAACCGCTACCACCAGCCGGCCAGCAATAAATTCAGCGCCAGCGCCACGAACACCAAGGCGGCGATTTTATTCAACACCCGCTGCGTGCCAGGATTGTCGGCAAAGCAAGCGTGCAGATAGCCGGATAGCATGGCGATGGTGGAAAAAATCACCCATGCGACCACCATAAACAGCACCCCGAACAGCATGATTTGCGCCGGTATGGAGCCGGCTTCGGGGCGCGCAAACTGCGGCAAAAAAGCCAAAAAAAATATCGCCACCTTCGGATTGGTGATATTCATAATGATACCGCGCCGATACAAAACCACCCCCCGTGGTTTGTGCGCGGCTTGCGCGTTTAGCGCTTGGGATGACGAGCGAAACGCCAACCATGCCAGATACAACAAATAACACGCCCCGACTATTTTCAGCCCCTCGAAGGCCGCCTCACTCGCCTGAAAAACCGCCGCCACGCCTGCCGCCACCACCACCGTATGCACCAACAACCCGGTGCACAACCCCAGCGTAATCAACAACCCACTCTTGCGCCCACTAACCGCCGACTGCGTCAACACAAAAATATTATCCGGCCCCGGCGCCAACGCCAACAAAGCCGAAACCAACATAAAAGAAAGCAATGTATCGAGAGCAGGCATTGGGGCAACTAAAATGGAGGTTTATGGATTAAGCACGCATTAAAAATTGCCACCGAAATAAAGTCGGCTAGGCCAGTAAACTACTTTGTGAAAATTTGTATTTGAAACGAAATTTTCTCGCCAACACAAAAATATATCGTTTTTCCTCACCAGCACCTTCGTTAGCCATTGCCATGTTTTTTTGCATCCACATCTACCCGATAATAAGAATCTCGTGCGATTCCTTGATGTGATGATTACTGCAGTTTTCTATGCGGTTTTTGCCGATGCGCGTCTCGCCTTGTCCTAAAGTATATTGCCACTTTACTTTTTTTATCTTGCAGCCGGCATACCAATTTCTAATGGTGGCGCAGTCGTTATAGGACAAAACAAAACCACCTTTGTGGTTGCGCAATAAATCGCGTAGACCCAAATGGTCGAATCCGTTGTGATGAACGGGAAAATTTCGCTGTGAGTAGATTCCTCTGAACATTTTGCTGTCACCGTCCAAATAGTAGGGTGGATCGCAGTAGAGGAAAGTGCCGTTGTGACGAGGAATAGTCTGCTCAAATGAGCCTTCGTGAACTATCAGTTCTGGGCAATGAAAACGTTCAACTTTGTCAATAAGACGCGCATATCGGTCAGTGTCTTGGTAAATACTGGACATCCATCCGAGGAACCCAGGACCATAAGAAAGATTGTGGTTAAACCAGTAATGCATTGCCAAATCGAGACGATTAGTGATTTTTTTATCGCCCGTCCAATGTTGTTTTAGTCGCTGCTTTATTTTGTCATACGATTTTTTCGTTGCTGTCTGCTCCCGCAAAATTTGCGCTAATTTTTTTGGTTGATTCAGCTGCACTTGCCAGTAGTTCACCAAAATATCGAACACATCATACGCCACAACATTAATTCCAAGCTCCTTCGCGCAAGCGACTTCAACCGAACCACCTCCAACAAAAGGAGAGGCCATCTCAATGACATTCTGCGGCATATTCTCTAAAACATAACCGACCTCGAGAGATTTGCCGCCCGCATACCGTAACGGCAATCCAACATAGCGCTTGTATCTCGATTTGCCATGACCGCCGAGATTATGCAAAAACTCATCGCGAGGATTTACATGAAAATTTTCCGATACCAGCGCATGGGCGGTGCTATTCATAAACTTGGACTCAACAATGGTAGGGTTTGCTTCGATATTCATCTAGGCGAAGGCGGGGCAACAATGGATGAGTCCATTTTTCGCATTGGGCACCCGCGCGGCTTTATGTCATCGAATTTATTTCGTCTAATATCGATTGTTCGGTGTATTTTTCCGGGATGTGATCATCGAGGCGATCGATTCCTTCTTTGAAAAATTTGCTTCCACCATCGGTATTTTTGTACAGCATACTTAAAGTAATTTGATCTTTGAATTCCTGCTTCATTTTGTTAACAACATCGCGAGATGCGCAGAATTTTGCCGCAAAATCTTCTGCCCTTACGCGTCTCCCTTCGACTAATTCACGTTTTTTGACAAAATTCCATGCAACCATCGGCGCTTGGTATACAAAGAAAATATAGACCTCGCGGTTTCTTTTCAATGATCTGCTGATGTTTCCTTCGCCAGGGATTCGCTGGCGAAGGTGCCGTCCAGCAAAAAACTGATTCCCTTTTTTAGCGCCGCAGTATGCAAGCAATGCACCAATCGGGTCGCTGCGCGTTGGAAAACATGGGAATTCGCGCCGTTGTAACCACATCCCTTGAATTGATTGCGCAACTCATCGGCATCAATCCTGATTATTGGGGTGAGCTGTTTTAAGAAATCTTTAGAAACCTCGGTTTTCCCCGCCCCTGGCGAGCCCGCCATAAAAATAGAAATCGGGCTTTCTTCCGCGCTGAAATTGTCGGTGGCGCTGGCTACTACGCTATTTTTCTGCGCTTTGGCATGCGCCATCGCGCATTCCGCCATTTCTTGCTCATCCATTCCCGGCCCTCCATTCTGGCCCAGCATGCCGCCGATGGGTGCCGATAAAATCATCGGCGACATGCCGTTGTTCAGCGAAAACCGCTCAGTTTGAATCGCGCTTAGCGCGTGCGGCTATTATTTCATCAGCCCGGGCGATGACTTTTTGTTGCGCCTCGATGGATGCATCGATGACTTTCATGAATACGCGCTGCTTCTCACTGGAGGAGGCGTTGCGCATAAATTCCGAAATTTTACTGTTGTAGCCGGTTTTTTTTGGGGAAGGAGAAAGCATGTGGGTAACCTCCAGCGCATGGCGGTCAAAAGTGGATATTAGCGGCAAGCCGCCTTGGTTAGATAATGCGGCATCGCCGTGCAGTTTTCAAGCGCAACACATTAAATTACTCAGCAACGGTAAATTACTCAACGGCGACGATTGCCGTCGCCCTCGCTATGAATCGACCAAAAATCGCAACATCATGCCGCTAGCCGGTAATGCCCATGGTCGGTCATTTCTATGTGCACTCGGCTTTTTGGTTTTGCCGGCTTATGATTTTTGCTCATCTTGGCGGCGGGGATTTTATCCAGCGAAAGTTCGGCGGTGGCCATGGCGCGAATGGCTGAGTCGATTTTTGCATTGGGCGCGCCACCGCCCTTTTCCCAGCGGGAAATTGTCGCCGCCGCGCGCGCAAAACCGCCGGCCGAAATCAGCCGCCGTCAAGCGCATTTCCGAGCGCAAAAACCGCAACTCGGCCGCCGTCAACAGGCCAGCCTTGCGCTCCACCGAGTACGCGATGGTTTTATGCAGCCCCTTGATGTTGGGGATGATAAAGGTCTTCTCTCCCGCATCGTCCATCACTTGCCGGCAGCGAATCCAAATATTCGGCAGCCCGCAAACCAGGTAGTGATGGCGTACTATTTTGTTCATGACCAATCCCCCAACGCACAAAATCAGCCCGGACTCAAACACTCAACAACGGCGCTATCACCAGGCTGACTATCGCCATGACATTGATCAAGATGTTCATCGATGGCCCCGAGGTGTCTTTGAAGGGGTCGCCGACGGTGTCGCCGACTACGGCGGCGGCGTGGGCCGGCGAGCCCTTGCCGCCGAGGTTGCCTTTTTCGATGTGTTTTTTGGCGTTGTCCCAGGCGCCGCCGGCGTTGGCCATGGTCAGCGCCATCAGCACGCAGCCGAGCAGCGCGCCGGTGAGCATGCCGCCTAAGGCGGTGGCGCCTAAGGTGAAGCCGACCACCGCCGGGGCCGCGACCGCTAACACGCCGGGGGGAATCATGCGCCGCAACGCGGCTTGGGTGGCGATATCTATGCAGCGCGCCGAATCCGGCTCGGCGGTGCCTTGCATCAAGCCGGGGATTTCGCGGAATTGGCGGCGGATTTCGTGAATCATATCGAAGGCCGCCCGCCCCACCGCCTTCATAGTCATGCTCGCTACCAAAAACGGAAAGATGCCGCCGAGGAAGATGCCGGCTAACACTTTCGGGTCGTCGATTCTCAGCACGAAATCGGGGTTGTTATCGACCACCGTTTGGATGAATGCGGAGATGATGGCCAACGCCGCCAGCGCCGCCGCCCCGATGGCGAAGCCTTTGCCGATGGCGGCGGTGGTGTTGCCGAGTTCGTCCAGCGAATCGGTGATTTCGCGCACTTCGTCGCCCAGACCGGCCATTTCGGCCAGGCCGCCGGCGTTATCGGCCACCGGGCCATAGGCGTCTATCGCCATGGTGATGCCCACCGTAGCCAGCATGCCCACGGCGGCGATGCCGACGCCATACAAGCCGATGAGACCGCTGGCCATGAGGATGATGGCGGCGATGATGAGCAGCGGCACCACCACCGATTCCAGGCCCACGGCGAGGCCGCTTATCATCACCGTAGCAGCCCCGGTTTCGCCGCTTTTGGCGATGTCGCGCACCGGTTTTCCGCCGGTGTAGTATTCGGTGATGAGGCCGATGCCGATGCCGCCGACCGCGCCCACCACCACCGCGCCCCATACCGCGATGGAAAGCCCCAGGTAGAGAATTACGCCTAAGGCGGCGGCCATGAACAACACGGTGGCGCCGATGGTGCCGATGCGCAGCGCCAATTCGGGGGATTTTGCGGTGTTCATGCGCACCAGCACGATGCCGCCGATGGAGGCGATGAGGCCGGTGGAGGCCAGCGCCAGCGGCAGAAACATCAAGGCGGCGCGTTGGTATTCGGCGGTCAATGCGCCCTCGCCCACCGCCAGCGTGGCGGCGATGGCGATGGAGGCGATCATGGCGCCGCAGTAGGATTCGAAAATGTCCGACCCCATGCCGGCCACATCGCCCACATTGTCGCCGACATTATCGGCGATGACGCCGGGGTTGCGCGGGTCATCCTCGGGGATGCCAGTTTCGATTTTGCCGACCAAATCAGCCCCCACATCGGCGCTTTTGGTGAAAATGCCGCCGCCGACGCGCGAAAACAGCGCCACCGACGAGGCCCCCATTCCAAAGCCGTGGATGACATGCGCGGTGGCCGGGTCGCCGCCGTAGCATAAATACAACGCGCCCAACCCCATAAGCCCCATGGCGGCGACGCACAAGCCCATGACCGAGCCGCCCAAAAAGGCCACGCCCAAGGCCGCGGCGGCGCCGTGATTTTTCGCCGCGGTGGTGGTGCGCACATTGGCGCGAGTGGCTGCGTACATGCCGCTGTAGCCGGCGAAGGCTGAACATGCGGCGCCGGCCAAAAAGGCCGCCATAGTGTGCACGCCGAGCTCGGAGAACAAGATGAGCGCCGCCACCACGGCCACAAAAGCCGCCAGATAGGTGTATTCGGTGCGCATGAAAACCATGGCGCCGTGATGGATTTGGTCGGCGATTTGCACCACCTTGCCATCGCCGGCCGGGTGCTTTAGCACCATCCGATAAATGACCCAGGCGACGCACAGCCCGAACACGCCTAACACTATGGGGATAAGAGAAATCAACGACATCGGCTTGCGCTCCGTGAGATTATTTGGGCTAAAAAATTAAGCCGCGCGATAATAGCCGACTGCCATGCTCGAATCAAGAATCCGCTTATTCGCATCAAGCCATCGACGGCACCGCCAAAATCACGCCGCCATCAGCATGGCGGTACACATGTACATATATATGTATGTACAGATGCCGGCGTTTCACTTGCCCGATTTGCCGGCGCGGGGGTGGGCTTGATCGTATACCCGTGCCAGGTGTTGGAAATCCAAGTGGGTGTAGATTTGCGTGGTGGCGAGGTTGGCGTGGCCGAGCATTTCTTGCACGGCGCGCAAGTCGCCGCTCGATGCCAGCACATGGCTGGCGAAGGAATGGCGCAACATATGCGGGTGCAGGCGGCGCCCGAGGGCGTGTTTTTTTGCCCAGTGGTCGAGGCGATATTGGATGCCGCGCGCGCCAAGGCGGCGGCCGTTGTTGTTGACGAACAAGGCGCCCTCGTCGGCCTGCGCGATGGCGTCTCGGCGCGCCAACCACCCTTCGAGGGCGGCACGGGCGCAACGCCCCACCGGCACCATGCGCTGGCGGTTGCCCTTGCCGGTGACGCGCACCTCGGCCAGCTGGAAATCGATGCCGTCGGCGTCCAACGCCGCCAACTCCGCCAGCCGCAAGCCGCTGGAATAAAATAATTCGAGCATGGCGTGGTCGCGTATCGATAACGCGCTGCCGTCATGGTGCGCCAACAACGCCGAGACCTCATCCACGCTCAAGGTTTTCGGCAACGGGCGGGGGGATTTTGGTGCCGTGACGCCCGCGAACGGATTCACCTCCGCTGCGCCGCTGTCGAGCAAATAGCGATACAAGGCGCGCGCCGATGCCAGCATGCGCGCGATGCTGCGGCCAGACAGCCCGCTTTGATGCAATTTCGCCGCAAAACCCCGCGCCTGGGCGGCCGATAAATCTCGCCACTGGGCGGTTTCGATGGTTTTGAGGTGGGCCGTCAGGCGCGCCACATCGCGCCCATAGGCACTGACGGTGTGCGCCGCCAGCCGCCTGGCGCTACGCAAATCGGCGATGAAGGCCGCGGCTTGCGCATCGCGCGGGTCGGCGGCGTGCGGCGCGTTCACCTCAGTCGCCGCGCAAGTGGACGCGGTGCAAATGCGCGCCGAACAATTGCCCGATGCGGTCGAGAATCAACACCCCCATGGCGGGCTGAAAGCGGCCCCGGTCGGCGGCTCCCAACACCATCGTGCCGAGTAATTTTTTGCCGTGCGTAAGTGGCACAAAAGCGCACGCCAGAATGGCGGCGTGCTCAGATTTGGTCTCGGATTCGGCCCCGGTCTCGGCCGGGCGCGGAAACAACGCGGCGCTGAGTTGGCGCGAAATACGGTCATCGCACACGCTGCCCAAATGCTGCACCCGCCGCCGCAGGGATGCGTAGTCCACCGCCACCGGGGTTTTTTCCGGCTGCGCTTCCACAAACGCCACCGCATCATCGATAGCGAAGCAATTTTTCACCACCGCCGCCAGCCGCTGCGCCGAGCCATCCGCCGGCGCCGCCAGCAAGTCGACAGCCATTTGATGCAGCCCATCAGCCAGCCCCTGATTGTCGCGCGCGATATTGACCATGGAATCCAACTGCGCCAAATAAGAATCTTGTCGATTGCGCAGCGCCTGCACTTGGCGCTCGTGAAATGGCGCCTCGTTTTGCGCCGCTAGGCTCAACTCCGCCAACACATCCGGGCGCTCATCAAAAAAATCGAGATGCCCTTTTAGATAATCCGCAACTTGCTGCGCATTCGGCCGCCTGGGTGATTTACTGGCCGATTTGGTGGGCGATTTAATCGGCGATTTGATGGGCGATTTAATAGACATACTTCATACAGCATGAATCAGTGGCCGGGCTTGCCGGTTGATGAAAAACAAACGTCGTTTTAAACTTTAGGCGCGCTTCAGTTTGTTGAAATAAACACGCTCAAATCCGTCTTGGCGCCGACGCTCGACCTCGACATAACCTAAGCGTTTATACCAGCCGATGTTGTCGATCATTTTAACATGGGTATACAGTTGAAGTTGTGCGGTCAGCGGCGCAACATGGGTTTGAACATGGGTTTGAACATGGGCTTCAACATGGGCTTCAACATGGCGCAACAGACGCGTGCCGAGGCCGAGGCCCGGCGCGCCGGCTGCGATGTTATCCAGCCAAAACCCATCCGCCTGGCGCGTGATGATGGCAAACCCCACCACGGCGCCGCGGTCTTGGGCGATAAAAACCGTGTCATAGGTTAGGTGATGATCGAAGTCGGCCACCATGGGCGCTGGTTTTTTGCCAAGCACCGCGACATATTGCGCATAAGCGCGCTCAGCGATGGTCGCCATGGCGGCGCGGTCGCTTATTTTGCCGGCGCGGATGGTGATTACATCGGCCGCCGCGCTCACCATTCCACCTCGCCATGGAACACCGTGTGCACCGCGCCGCGCAAAAAAATCGGCTGACCCTCGCCGCCCCAGCGCACGCTCACCTCGCCGCCGGGCAACGCCACTTGCACCTCATCTTGCAGCCAGCCGCGGCGCACACCGACCGCTACCGCGGCACAAGCACCGCTGCCGCAGCCGAGGGTTTCGCCGACGCCGCGTTCGTATACGCGCAACAAAATGCGGTCGCGCGCCGCCACTTCCATAAAGCCGACATTGGCGCGCGCCGCAAAGCGCGGGTGGCTTTCGATGGCGGCGCCGTGGGTTGTCAGCGGCGCGTCGGCGACCCTCGGCACGCGCAGCACGGCGTGCGGATTGCCGATGGCGACGGCGGAAATCTCCACCTCGGCGCCGGCCACATCGAGCGCGTAAACGGCTGCCGCCATGGGCGCCGTGAAGGGGATTTTAGGCGGCGAAAATTCCGGCACACCCATGTTGACAGTGACCGATTCATCCGCATTTAAGGTGAGTGTCATGCGCTGTTTGTGGGTGCGCACGCCGATGGTGTCGCGGTCGCTCAACCGCTTATCGCGCAAAAATTTAGCGATGCAACGCGCCCCGTTGCCGCACTGCTCTACTTCACCGCCATCGCGATTGAATATTCGCAACAAAAATTCGGCGTCAGTATCGGCGGCGGTGGTCAGCGCGGATTCGGGGTTGCGTTCGACTACCAGCAGCTGGTCGCAACCGATGCCAAAATGTCGCTCGGCCAGCCGCTGGGCGAGGTCGGTGGTGATGTTTAATGCCGTAGACACCCCATCAAATACGATAAAATCGTTGCCGAGGGATTGCATTTTTGTGAATTCGTAGCGCATGGATTGTGGCGTAAAATCAAAGTGTTTTTGGAATAGAAAACATTCTTGAAATCAGTGTGTTGGCGCTCGGGTATCCGCCCGCCGTCGCGCGCTGCTAAAACCTGCGACTCGTTTTTAATGATACACACATTCGCCAACCTCACCGAGGAGAACATCTACCATTGCATCGCCGCTTAACATCGCTCTTAAAACCCTTCAAAACCATGCCGTCGCTGGTGCGCATCGCCCTCGGCGTGTTGCTGATATTGGGCGGGTTGTTGGGCATCTTGCCGATTCTCGGTTTTTGGATGATTCCGCTCGGGCTACTGGTGCTGTCGCTGGATTTTCGCTGGGCACGCCGCAACTATTTGACGCTGATTATGTGGTTGCGCCGCCGCCGGACGAAATAAACACCGCGATGGGCGAACAATGCCCTGACCAATCCCCCAATGCGCGATTTATATATTTAAATGAGATTTATATACCTAAATCTGCAGTTCGATTGGCGTTTTTTTGAGGTCAGCAGCTGATTTAGGAGGGTGGCTTTTGACTTTTCGCTTTTGGCTTTTCGCTTTTGGCTTTTGACTTTTGGCTTTTGATTTGGCTTTTAACGTTTTACTCCCCCCCTTGCTTCATCTGGGAGGAGTCAAATCAGGCAGCTTTATCGCCTGATTTGGTGGGGGGCCGTTGAGGTTGGTCTTTTTGCTTTTGTCTTTAAATATTCAACTCATCAGCCCAAATGATGGACCAGGTAAAAACCAAAAGCCAAGTCAAAAGCCAAGCAAGCTCAAACCCAAACCCACCGTGCAGATTTAGATATATAAATCCCATTTAAATGTATACCGCGCGAAAAATAGCGGAAAACATGCATGAACATTTAAATATATACATAGCGGGCGAAATTTAAGTCGATGGTTTATGCCCCGAGGCCCAATCCGAATCCCAATCCGAATCCCAATCCGAATCCGCTCGCGAATCCGCCGCCGTTACCGGCCGCTTAAATTCGACACCACTGCAGCGGGTCGCGGGGTTCGCCGTGGTGCCTAATCTCAAAATAAAGTCCGGCGTGGCGGAGGCCGCCGGTCACACCGGCTTCGCCGATCGGCTGACCAGCCCGGATGGCGGCGCCGAGCGGGGCGCGCAGGGCGCGATTGTGACCATATAGGCTCATGTAGCCGTCGCCGTGGTCGATCACCATCAGCTGCCCGTAGCCGCGAAACCAATCCGAAAAAACCACTTGTCCCGGATGAATCGCCCGCACCGCTTCGCCTTCCGCCGCCGCGAACATCAAACCCTCCCATTTCAGCCCGCTTTCGGGTTTACGCTGCCCAAAACGCGCCCGAATTTTGCCGTCGATGGGCGACATCATCTCGCCTTGGCGGCGCCCGAACCCCCCCAACACCAGCCCCGACGGTGCGCCGCCAGCGATGCCCTCGGTCGACGACGCACCGTCGGGCACAGCGGAATCCGCAGTCGCCGGCTGGTTGTCGCGCCGCAGGCGGGCTAATAACTGCGCCAATTTTTGCTCGCGATGCTGAAACACCGCCACTTGCTGACGATTGTGTTGCATGTCGGCGCGGATGGCGGCCAGCGTGCGCGCCCGCGCGGCGCGGGTAGCGGCGAGTTGCTGCTCATTTTCGGCCAGCTGGGCGAGCGATTTTTCCACCTGCCGCAGCCATTGCGCAGCCTCGGCGCGGGTTTGCAACAGCTCGCGCCGCAGCTGGGCGCCGTGTTCGATGCGCTGGTTGCGCGCCGCCGACAAATATCGAAAAATGCTCAGCGAGCGCGCCGTTGCCGTCGGGTCTTGCTGGCTTAAAATCAATTTCAGCGCGCTGTGACGCCCGAGCATATAGTGGGCGCGCACCAGCCTGATTAAATCATCGCGAGAATCCTCAATCCGCTGTTCGATCTCGATTTGGCGCTGCCGCAATTCGCGCTGCCGAACCTTGCCCTGGGACAAATCGGCGCTTGCCTGCCGCTGCTGGGCGCGCAGTTCGCCGAGCCGACGCTCCAGTTGTTCTAAGACCGCCACGGCAGCCTTTTCCTGCCGGCTTTCGCTAGCCAGTTGTTGCTGCAAATCGCCGATGGATTGCCGCAGTTGCCGCAGTTCCGCCTGAGAACGCCCGGCCTCGCCGACCGCGCCGCCGAGGCCGGCCAGCAACAACGCCGCACCGACGCAAACCCGTCGCGCACCGGCCAACAACGCCAATTTTGCCGCCGGGGGCCGCGCCAGGTTGCGCCGCTGGGGCTGATGCTGGAGCAGTCGCCAGCGGGCGCGCCATACTCGTGAAATCAAGACGATTCCCTCGATAATTCGCTGAAAATCAGTGGGCGTGCATAAATTCAACCGAATGGATTGCAAGATCATCGCCATCTTGCCCGGCCGATCTTCGCCGCCCGCCGCCCAGTGGCTGCCGCAAATCACCGATGGAGGGCCGGCGCGACCACAGTTCCATCCGAGAACGCCCGGCATCGACGGACTCGCCGACCACGCCGCCGCCCGCCAGCAACAACGCCGATTGCGCCGCCACCATACGCTGCGCCATATTCGCACCGAGTTATGTTCCGACGCTGGCGCCGATGCTGCTGACCATGGCTGGACGATGTCGTTCGTGCCGAGGCTGGGCTAGCGCTCGCACCGGGGCATAAAATCAAAGCAATTTACTCGACAATTCGCTGAAAATCGGTGGCGGCGGATAAATTCAGGCGAACAGCGCTGATTGCATCGGCGCCCGCGCCAGGTCCGTGAGGCCGAGATTTAAGTCCACGCGGCAATCCGCTGAAAACCGAATTGCGATTATAATTCACCGCCGACCAAAACCCCCGACCGAAACCGCCGCCATGTCGCTGTCTATCCTGCCCGTTTTTCACCTCACGCTGGTCGCCCTGGTGGCGGTCAAGGCGGTCGATGTTTTCACGGCGCCAAACTGGGCCGCCGGCGTGGTGGTCGGCGTTGCCGCGACGGCGGCGCTGGTGATGCTGGCGATGCTGCACAAAGCCACGTCGCGGCGGCGGCGCGCTGCATTATCGTGCTTGCAAGGCATCGGCACGCTCGGCTTGACCGTCGCCGCCGCCACGCTGGCGGCGCCGGCCTGGCAGTTGTTAGCCGGCGCCGGCGCCACCGGCGTGGTCGGTCGCATGGCGCCCATATTCGTCGCCGCGCTGGCTTTATACGGCGTAAACTTATGGCTGGAGGCATCGCAAACCGCGGCCGAATCCTCAGGGCTGCAGCGCCTGGCGCGATTGCTGGCCGGGCCGCGCTTGTTGCTGGCGCTCATCGTCGCCATGTTGCTAAGCGCCGGGGTGCTGCTGGCCATGGACTGGGTGGCGCACAATATGGAGGCGGCGCGGGTGGTGACGGTGCGCTTTATCGAGCGCGGCATCATCCCGCCGATCACGCTGCTGCTATTTTTCTGGGGGGTGCTGCTGCTGCTCGGCAAACAATGGAATATTCGCCGCCTGCGCCGCGCCTTAACGCGTTGGGGCCAGGGCGATTTTGGCGACAAACACCCCTTGGCGGCCGGCATCGAGGCGCTGGCCACCAGCGATGAAGTGGCGGTGTTCGCGCAAGACATCGGCCCGGCGGCCGAAAGCACGGCGCTGGAGGAAGGCATCGCCCTGCTGTGGCAGCGCCACGAGGAATCCTACCTATTTCCGCGCTATGTGATTTGGGCGGTGCCGGTGCTCGGCTTTATCGGCACGGTGCTCGGCATCTCCCTGGCGGCCGACGGCATTCGCCGCATCATCGGCTCCGATGGCGGCCTCTCCGGATTGTCGGGCGATTTGAGCGGCGCCATCGCCCCCCTCGGCATCGCCTTCGACACCACCCTCATCGCGCTATCTTTAAGCGTGGCGTTGATGCTGTTGCTGTCGTTAGTGCAGCGCGAGGAAGAACGCGCCTTAAGCACCTTGGAATGGCGGGTGCGCGCCTCGTGCCGCGAGCAACGCGCCGCCCGCGACCGCCATCTGGCGTAGCTTTGTAGGCTGCCTCGCGTAGACTGTAGACATAGTGTTAATTTCGCGCCCATAGCGCCGCCATGCCCGCCGTCGGCAGATTAAGCCTTGCCAGAGGACCGCGCGCGCGCCACGCCCCACGCGCCGCCCAGGAGGAAAACAACGCCCCGATGATGGCCATCTTCGGCGGCGCCTTCGCCCTCATGTTGGTATTTTTGCTGCTGGTTAATTTGCATTCCAACGCGCAAGTGCGCGAGCGCATGCAACAAGCCTCCGAACAAGGTTTATATCGCATCCAGCGCTTAGACGGCGGCGCCGGTTACGCCGTGATCGTATTCTCCGATTCAGTACGCGTGATCGAGACCGGCGCATCCGCCTCGCTCGGCGTCATCTGCGCATCGGGCAGCCCGTTCATCGACTACGCCCGTCGCATCTACGAACAAGAACAACAACAAATCGTATTCTTCTTACTCGAAGGCAGCGTCGGCGCCATGTTCGAAGCCCGCGAATGCTTACGCACCCTATGGCCGCAACGCGCCCTCACCATCGGCTGGGTAGTCGCCGACAACGAACTCCTAAAATCCATCGCCTTAGAAGACATCCCCCCCTACATCCGCGAATACGCCGAACCAAAAACTGCACCGCAGTGAGTCGTGGCTGTTCCAACGCACAAATCAGCCACCCATTGGCCGATTATCTCCGCATTACATACACTAATGAGTACTCCATCTTTCGGTGAATTAAACACCGTCTCTTTACGAGAGCTTTGGCCCCGTGAAGCGGATGATTTTACACCTTGGCTGGCCGAGAACCTATCAGAGCTTGGTAAAGCGTTAGGGATGGACTTGGAGTTGGTCGAGCAAGAGGCCAGCGTAGGTGATTTTTCTCTTGATATTCTAGCCCGCGATTTAGGTTCCTCAAAATCCGTAATTATTGAAAACCAACTGAGCCAAACCGATCATGACCACTTGGGTAAATTACTAACCTATACCGCCGGTTTCAATGCTTCAATTGTTATCTGGATTTCAGAATCCATTCGCGAAGAGCATCGCCAAACCTTAGATTGGCTGAATCAAAGAACCGATACCGACACCTCATTTTTTGGTGTTGTGGTGGAAGTTATTAAAATTGACGAATCTAATCCTGCATTTAATTTTAAATTGGTCGCTTCGCCGAATGAATGGCAAAAACAGAAGGGACATCAAACATCAGGAAATTCAATTTCCCCCCGCAGTGAAAAATATAGAACTTACTTTCAATCTTTGATCGATGATTTAAGAAATAACCACAAATTTACTAATGCAAAAGCCGCCCAACTTCAAAGTTGGTATTCCTTTTCCTCTGGCTATAGTGGGATAAGTTATGATGCAACTTTCTCGAAAGATGGGCGCGCTAGTTCTCAGTTATATATTGGAATTAATGTCAAAGAGAAAAACAAGTTTATATTCAAAGTCAGACATGCAAAAATGTTATGCGTTTTTCCCTGAAAATAACGCATAACAAGGATATGGAATTTGCGCAACGCTGTGCATCCTTGGCCGTGCTGCGCATCTCCACCTGGAAAATTTTCATGCGGTCAACTCGCTGCTTATCGTGGCGTTAAATTTACAGGAACAAGCATGAGCATACCGTGTCGACATTCTGCTGGCTTCGGCAAAAGAATTGAGTATTGGGTTGTGGGACTCATGCTTAAAAATGGCATGGATATTTATATGCCTTTGGTCGATGACAATGGTATTGATGCCGTGATTAGAAAGTCGGATGGAACCTTTATTGAGAGCCAAGTAAAAGCACGCTCCAAAACCGTCGCAATGGGAGATGCCGCAATGTTTGCAGCAATAACCCACGAGAAACGAAATAATTATTACTTCGTGTTTTATTCTGAATGCCTCAATACATTTTGGATTATGTCGTCCGAAGAGTTTATGCAGAATCAAGTCAAAACAAAAATGGTAAAAATATTGGCCAGCGTTCAATCTGGTTTAATGGGAAACATAAAAATAAAGAAACCGGAGAGTACGAAGAACACTGCCATGAGAAATTTTCCAAATATATGGCGACTGATTTCTCGCGACTGGTGAAGATTTAATCAAACATCCAAAAATGAATACAAAAAAATCCGACGA
The DNA here is from genome assembly GCA_965243285.1 of Candidatus Poriferihabitaceae bacterium. GTDB lineage: Bacteria > Pseudomonadota > Gammaproteobacteria > Arenicellales > Poriferihabitantaceae > JAHRAW01. The sequence goes on from OZ251537.1 coordinate 77,724, forward strand.
ACATGGATAAATCAGCGGCGCGGCGGCGGATGCCGGATTTTGCTGGGGTGGCGTTGGTGGATATTCTCGCCAATGGCGTTGCCATGCTCATCATCGTCATCGTGGTCAGCATTGCGGCGCGGATTGACCGTGATGCGCGTCACGCTGAGCAGGCCGATGAAGTCGCGGCGGTGATGAGCCACCAATTCAGCACCTCGTTAGTGCTGAACAGTTTGGCCGCCAGCCCGCCGGCGGTGTTGCACGACTACGCGGCCTCGCCCATCGACCAAATTTTAGACCCGCAAGTTTTGCCCATCATCGAACTGCATACCAAATTCGTGCGCGAGTTTTATAGCGGCGCCATCTGGCCGCGGCGCGAGTTGTTGCAAGAATTCAACGGCATGACCGATTGGCTGGCATCGCTCAACCCGCAGCAAAAACAGCGCCTGCGCATGGATGTATACGATGTCGGGCAGTTTTATGTGACCATGTCCACGCTGCGCGAGCACGACATCACGGTGCGCCATTGGCACTTTTTGCGCGGCCCGCTGGCGTTGGGCGATGCGGCGCGGTGTCCACCCGGGGTGGCCGCCAAAGATTGCTTAAGCAGCGGCAGCGAGGCCCCGGATTTACCCACATTGAGCCGCGGGACGCGAGATTCCGGCGACCTCGGCGATGATTGGCCGCGCTTCGATATTGGCGATGGCGATGGCGCAGGTGGCGGCAACACCCCCGGCCGCTTGCCCGGCGGCGTGGTGCCCGGCGCGGTCGGCGGTGCCGGCGACGGCTTCGGCAGCGCCGGCGGTCAAGGCGGGCAAGCGGGCAATTCCGGTAATTCCGGCGGCAACTCCGGCAATTCCGCAGGCTCCGGCCGTGGCGGCGGCTTGCGCGGCAGCGGTTTTGGCTCCCAGGGCACCGGCTCGGCCGCCGAGTTGGGCAGTTTTCCCAACGCCGACCCCTCCGCCGGCGGCGCAGGTGGCGCAGGTGGCGCGCCCGGCGGTGCCGAGGCCCGCGATGGCGCCCCCGGACAAGGCGCCGGCCGTCCCGGCGTGGTCAATTTCCGCATCGCCATGCCCGATTTCGTGCAGCGCGCTGCCGGCGCCGGGGCTGGCGCCATCCCCACCCTCGAGACCATCTTCGGGGTGATGTTCCACTACCTCGGCGAATTACAAGACGCGTTAGACCGCGGCGATTCCCCCAGCCAGCAGGTCGCAGATTTCTCGGCCCTCTTACAGCGCGCCTTCAGCGCCCCGCCGCCGCTCACCGCCGCCGAACGCCTGGCGGCGCAAAATCTCGCCATCGATTTCGCACTGCGTGATTTGGTGGATGCGGTCGAATCGCCACGCGCCCTGCTGGTGCGCCCAGCGCAGCACGGCGCCGCGCACGCCTTCGTCGCCCTCACCCCAAACCGCGTGCTGGAATCGGTCCGCGTGCACCCCGGCGGCCCCATCATCGCCGTTTCATCGACTGCGCCGACTTCGCCCGCCGCCGGCAATGTCGATATCGATATCGATGGCAATATCGATAACAATATCGATAACGATGCCAGCGCCGCCGAAACCAAAACCGCCACCACGCCCCCCGAACATGCCCGCGTCTCGCTCGCCCTCAACGCCTATCCCGGCATCTGGCAAGGGCTGGATTTGCGCCTGACGCCAGGCTCGGCGCTGCTAACCCCGCCGCAAGCGCGCGCCCCGCACCAACTACGCTGGCGCACCGCGGCCCACATCTCAAAAGATTTGGATGATTTCATCGTCGGCTTCGTATTGGCCGATTTCGACGCCGACGGCAACCTGCGCGCCCAAGCCGACGCCAACCGCCTGCAAATAAACGGCCGCGCCCTATTTTCGGTATACCCCAAAGCCCTGTTCGGCACCCGCGGCTGGCTGGTCACCCTATACGCGGCGCTGGTGCTCGGCTTGCTGCTGCTCGTGTTATCGCGCCGCTGGCTCACGCCCAAGGTTCGACCGCGAACCCGGCCCCAACCGCGCCCCGACCTCGCCCCAACCTCGCCCCAACCTCGCCCCAACCTCGCCCGTTAGAGTCCCATTAGGCTGATTAAATTTGGATTTATCGACCTAAATCTGCTTGATGGGGGTTTTGTTCGCAACACCAAACCGCGCTCACATCCTAAATCCCAACCCCCGAATCCATGCCCCCATTCGCCGCCGAGCCGACGGCAAAACACGATGCCTAAAACACGACCGCTAACCGGAATGCCCCAACAAAGTACCCAAAACAACGCCCCCACAAATACCCAAACTAAATACCCAAAAAAATGACTGAAACAGCCACCCCGGGCGCTGAAAAATCAGAAAAACCCGCTTCTGGCGCAGAAACCACCCCGCCAACTCCGCCAGCCCGGCCCAAGCGCCGCATCGGGCGCGGTTTTTTGGCCGCCCTCGGGCTGTGCATCATGGCCGCCGTGGGGGTCTTGCTCATCGCCCCGTTTTGGCATGCCTGGCGCGCCGATAAGGTCACCGTCGAGCTCGGCATTCGCGCCGCCCCAAGCGCCCGCGCGCGTATTGTCGATGCGCATGTGCTCGCCAGCATCGCGAGCGGTGCCTTTGGTCGCGAGTTGCGATTGCGCCTCGAGCGGCCGGCGCGGCGCGTGAGTTTGGCGCCCTTTTCCATCGATCGTTGCGAGGTACGGCAAATCGAGTTCGAGCGTTTTGCGCAATGGGCGGCGGCCCAAGATGCGGCTAGCCAAGTCGCCGGGGGCACCGGGGCCACCGGAGCCAACACCGCCGCCGCGCCGCCGGACAGCAGCCGCATCAGCATTTCCACCGGCCATCGCATCGCCGGGCTGTTGCAGTCGCCGGCCACCGGCGTGGATTTTGCCGCCGCAGCGCGCTATTGCGCCGCCACCGGCGGTCGCCTGCCGTGGGCTGAGGAACTCGAGGCCGCGGCCGGCGGCGCCGATGGCCGGCTGTACGCCTGGGGCGATGATTTTGATGCCACGCCTTGGCCCTATGTGGATGGCTGGCGCAATGCGGCGCAAATTTGCGCCGCCCACCCGCTCTCGGATTCCCCCCAAGGCGTGCACGACTTAAACGGCAACGCCATGGAATGGAGCGCCGGCAGCCTCACGGCGGCAGCCGATGCGCGCCAGCCGGCGGCCCACGGCGCCCCGGCGGTGCGCGCCCGCGGCCGCGCCCTGTATGCCCTAAACGCGGCCTGGCTTTCCATCCCGCGCAACACCCGCAGCCATCACCTCGGTTTTCGCTGCGTGTATGACGCCCAGCCGGCCGGCGCCTTACACCCATGGGGCGAGCAAGCGGGCGCCACGGCGCGCATCGACGGCGGCGACTATCCCATCGGCCTACCGCCGGATGTGCGCTTGGCGCGGCTGGCCACGGCGCTGCCGAATGAGCAACTGCGCGAGGCCGATGCCTTGCTGGCCTCCAGCGAGCGCGCCGCCGAGCGCATCGAGGTCGGGCGTTGCGAGATCAATCGCGGCCAATATCAAACCTTTTTGCGCGACCCATTAGCACGCGCTGGGCTGTTCGCCAACCCCCAACAGCCGGCCGGCGAAAATTATCGGCCCGATGATTGGCGGCGCCAAAAAACTCGCCCGGATTTGCCGGTCAGCGGCATCAGCTGGTGGGCCGCGGATGCCTTCGCCCGCTGGGCCGGTGGCCGCTTGCCGCGCGCCCGCGAATGGCGGCTGTTAGCCACCGGCGCGCAAGCCCGGCTATATCCCTGGGGCAATGACTATGACCCAAACGCGGCCGTTACCGCCGATTTGCAGCGCGCGAATTTGCCGCTGGCGGATTTAAAGCGCCTGGCGGCGGCTGTGAATGCCGAACATTCCGCCGATAAAAATGCCGCCAATCCCGACAAATCCATAACTAACGAAGCCGTCACCCGTACCAATTCCAGCGCCGCGGCTGACGATTTGCCGGCGCGCGGCCCCCTGCCATGCGCCGCCGGGCTGCGCGATGCCAACGCCGATGGCGTGCGCCACCTCGGCGGCAATGTCTCGGAGTGGACGCAAAGCATCGCGGTGCAACGCGGCAACTACGCCATGTGGGTACAAGGCGGCAACTGGCTGCTGCCGGGCGCCGAGACCGCCCGCGCCGCCTTTGGCCGCCTGGTGCCGCTAAACCACCGCTCGCCCGGCATCGGCTTGCGCGTGGTTTATGACTAAAATCGGCCGCACAACCATCAAGTAAGCGAGGTAATCATGGGATTTTTAACCGGAAAAAAAGTGTTGATCGCCGGCGTCGCCAGCGAGCGTTCCATCGCCTGGGGAATCGCCCGCGCCATGCACAACCAAGGCGCGGAAATCGCCCTCACCTACCCGAACGACAAAATGAAAGGGCGGGTCGAGCGCCTGGCGGCCGACCTCGACGCCAAAATCATATTGCCGTGCGATGTCGCCAGCGATGCGCAAATCGACCAACTATTCGCCGACCTCGGCGGCGCTTGGGATGGCTTAGACGCGCTGGTGCACTCCATCGCCTACGCCCCACGCGAAGAATTGGAGGGGCTGTATTTGGATGCAGTCACCCGCCAGGGCTTCAACACCGCGCATGAAATCAGTTCATATAGTTTCGCCGCCATGGGCCGCGCCGCGGCGCCATTAATGCGAGACCGCGGCGGCGCCATGCTCACCCTCACCTACATCGGCGCCATGCGCGCCATGCCGGGCTACAATGTGATGGGCCTGGCAAAAGCCAGCCTGGAAGCCAATGTACGCTACATGGCGCAATCCTTAGGCGGCCGAGGCATCCGCGTAAACGCCATATCCGCCGGCCCGATTCGCACCCTAGCCGCCGCCGGCATCAAAAATTTCAAGAAAATGTTAGCCCATTTCGAACGCGTCGCCCCCTTAGGCCGCGCCGTCACCATCGACGAAGTCGGCGCCACCGCAGCCTTCCTATGCTCAGATTTAGCCTCCGGCATCACCGGCGAAATCACCTATGTGGACGGCGGCTTTAACACCGTGGGCATCAGCGAAAGTTTTATTGGTGATTGAGGGGGTGAGGGGTTTTTGATGTTGGCTTTTGACTCGGGTTTTGATGTTGATGTTGCTTATCGCTAGGTGCGTCAATGCCAAAAAAACCCCGCCGATTTTTCAAGGGGCAGGGTGAGGGGTTATTTTTTGATGGCGGCCGGGCGGTTGGTGATGGTGGGTTCGGCGGCGATGAGTTTACGCCATAAGTCAGTTTTGGCGGGGATATTTGCAGCCATTATATTTAATTTCCACAGACACAGAAATGCGGCAGGCAACACCAGCGGGGAGTAAAGAAAAAGCCCAAAAGCAAAAAAGACCAACATCAACAGCCCCCCACCAAATCAGGCGATGAAGCCGCCTGATTTGACTCCCCCAGATGAAGCTCGGGGGGGAGTAAAACGTTAAAAGCCAAAACGAAAAAGCGAAAAGCCAAAGCCAAAAGCGAAAAGCAAAAGCAAAAGCAAAATCACCCCCTACCCCGCTTACTTCACAGTCCCAAACTCTGCAATTTCTCCTGGCTCGGTACGCCGTCGGCGCCCCAGCCGCGGAGTTCATAATATTGCGGAATGAGTACATCCAATTGGGCGACGCCGCCTTTGGCGAAACCGCTGGGGAGGGGGTCTTTTAGCATGCGGGGGGGCAGGGTGTCGTCGGCGGCGGTTAGGCCGGCTTTGAGGTTGTACGCGCGTTCTAAATTCCAGATGCGTTCGCCGGCCAGGCGTAGGCGCTCGATGCTCCAGTCGCCGGGGCAGGTGGCATCTACCAATTTTCGGTAGTCATCCCAGCCCCAGGCGCCGGTGGTGAATAGGCACAAGCCGGTGGAATCCACCATGGCGACGAAATCTTGGGAATCTCGGCATGCACGGGCTTTGCCGGCGGTGCTGGGGTCGGCCATGTCCACATCGAAAGTGTCGTGCTTTAAGTGGCAGGCGCCGCGGTTGCTAGTGGCGTAGCCCAGCCCCATGCCCTGCATGGCGCGGCCGTCATAGCCGGCGAATTCTTGGCCTTTGGCGACCATGGCCAACTCCGGGCGACCGTATTTTTCGCACAGGCGGCGGGCGCCTAACCCCAACTCTTGCCCGAAACCTTCGTGCAAGCCGGTTTTCTCGGACATCACCACTAAGGCCTCGGCGCTGCCGAAATCCAGCGCCACGCCGTCGGTCTGCTCGGTGGTAATCAGCCCCAATTCATACAACTCCATGGCCGCCGCCAGCGTCACGCCGAAGGAAATCGGGTCGATGCCGTGCTCATTGACCATAAAACCGGCGAAGGTGAGGGCATCTAAATCACGCACCCCGACCACCGGCCCTAAGGCGAACGCGGTCTCGTATTCCAGCCCGCCGGAGGCTACCCAATACTGCGGGCGCTCTTTGACGCTGAAATGTTGCGGGTCGATGGTGGCGATGCGCCCGCAGGCGATGGTGCAGGCAAAACAGGCCGCATTGGTGATGAGATTGGTGTGGCCGTTGCGGTTTTTCACCGTCACCGCCTTGGCGTTGATGTCGCCGACGCCGTCAAAACTCACTTTGCGGAAATTTTCCGTGGGCAGACCGCCGAATTCTTGCATGCTGTCCATCATCGCCAAGGTGCCGTAGCGCGACAGCCCGCGCCGCGTCGAACTGCCGTGCAATTTGGCGTTTGCTTCGCCGGCTGCGGCCATAAAGCGCACCGGGTCGTCTTCCTTGACGCCGATGCTGCCGCGCGCGGCGATGGCTTTGAGGTTTTTGCTGCCCATCACCGCGCCGACCCCGGAGCGCCCGGCGGCGCGGTGCAGGTCGTTTACCACGCAGGCGTATTTCACCCCGGCCTCGCCGGCGGCGCCGATGGCGGCGACTTTAATTTGCGGGTCTTGATGCTGGGTGTGCAGCCATTCATCGGTTTGCCACACCGTGCGCCCCCAGATTTCATCGGCCGGGCGCAACTCCACTTCGTCATTGTGGATATAGAGGTATACCGGGGCCGGCGCGCGCCCCTTAATAATGAGTAAATCATAGCCGGCGTATTTCAATTCGGCGCCGAATTTGCCGCCGGAATTCGAGCACGCGATGGCGCCGGTGAGCGGGCTTTTGGTCACCACGCAATAGCGCCCGCCGGTGGAGGCCATGGTGCCGGTCAATGGCCCGGTGGCGAAAATCAGCACATTATCGGCGCTCATGGCGTCCGCCGCTGGGTCCATCTCCTCCAGCAAATGCTTGCTGCCCAGCCCGCGCGCGCCGATGTAGTCACACGCCCATTGCCAATTCAGCGGCTCGGTGGATACTTCGCCACGGCTGAGGTGTACGCGCAATATTTTGTTTTGCCAACTCATGTTTATCGACGCCTCCGGCGGTGGCTGGTGTGATAGAGCGCCTTAGGCTAAGGGGCTCGATGGAATGAATGTGCCGCTGATGGTCGCCGATTATGGCAAAAAAATCCACTTATCGCCGGGGTTGAAATCGCCCTTTCTGATCGTTTCATCGGGTAGGATTAGTGCCACACCCAACGGCTAACAACGACTCACAAAAAAGCGACAGCACAAGATGTAAGTCACAACTAGGCAAGTAATTGTTTTCGTAACCGGCGGCGACGGCTGGCGGATAAACGCGGCAGACTTGTGGAGGCGACTCGTGATGACATCGACCAAACCCGCTGGCGTAATTCGGCTGGCATTGTGCGTGTGCCTGGTAGGGATTCTCGCCGCTTGCGGCGGGGGTGGGGGTGGCGGCGGAGGTGGCGGAGGAGGTGGTGGAGGAGGTGACTCGCCGCCGACCGGGGGCGGGGGTACGCCGCCGGGTACGGATATGCCGCCGGGCGACGACAATACCCCGCCGCCGGATACCAATACTCCGCCGGGCGACGAAAATACCCCGCCGCCGGATACCAATACTCCGCCGGGCGACGAAAACACACCTCCGGATACCAACACGCCGCCGGGCGACGACAATACGACTCCGCCGGATACCAACACCCCGCCGGGCGACGAAAACACACCTCCGGATACCAACACCCCGCCGACCGACGCCAACGCCGCGCCGCCATTCCCCCGCGTTGCCCCCACCACCGAGTCACTCAACCACCCGGAGGCCGATGATTTCGCGGCCACCAAACTGGCCTATGAAAACGCCCCGGAGTACGAGCCACGCGGCTCAGACCGCTTCGGCGGCGAGATAAAAGACACCCACTTGCGCACCATAAACGCCGCCGCCGCTTATGCCCGCGGCGCCACCGGCGCTGGCGAACGCATCTTGATAGTCGACAGCGCCATCGGCGAAAAGCACCGTGAATTCAGCGGCGATGGCAAGGTCACCCGCCACACCGACGCTGGCTATACGCCCACCGCGGCCGACCAATTCCACGGCTCCTTCGTCGCCGCATTAGCGGCCGGCAATAAGGATGGCGGCGGCGGCCTGAATATGCACGGCGTGGCTTTCGATGCCGATTTGTTAGTTCGCGAAATCCAACTCGGGCCCACCGGCGACGACCAAGCCATGGCGGATTTTTTCACCACCAGCATCAATTTGGCGCGCGCCGGCGGCGCCGCCATCATCAACCAAAGTTTTAATGTATCAGTCACCATCGGCGAGTTCAGCGCCGACGACATTCGCCGCCAATTCGCCCGCACCGCAGCCGCGTTAGCGCAACAAGACACCGCCGACGCCGACAAAATCATCATCGTATGGAGCGCCGGCAATGGCGGCGGCGAAACCACGCCGGACGGCGCGCCGCGGCGCTTCGATTCACCCAAACTGATTGCCGGATTGGGCCTCCACTTCCACGAACTGCAGTCCCATGTGTTGGTCGTGGCAGCGTTGGACCAAGACGGCCGCATCGCCGATTACTCCAACCGCTGCGGCATCGCCCGTGGGTTTTGCCTGGTCGCGCCCGGCTCGGCCACCATCTCGGCTTTCATCGCGGATTATCTCGGCGCCACCGGCTGCACCGCCGACACCGATAATTGCTATGGCGCCGCTTCCGGCACTTCGTTTGCGGCGCCGTTGGTGAGCGGCGGGCTGGCGGTGGTGCGGCAGTATTTTCGCGGGCAACTCGGCAATGATGAGGTGGTCGATCGGCTGCTGGCCACCGCCAATCGCACTGGCATTTACGCCGAGGCCGACATTTACGGTCACGGTTTGATGGATTTGGAGGCCGCCACGGCGCCGGTGGGGGCGGTGATGAGCGGCTTGCCGGATTCGGCTGGCAATCGCCTGTTCGCCGGCGGCGGCTTGGCCTTTTCCGGCGCCGCCTTCGGGGCTGATTTGCGGCGGCGGTTGGGGCGCATCGAGGTGGCTGGCTTCGACTCCCTCGGGGCGCCGTTTTTCCATCGATTAGGGGCGACGGCGGCCGGGCGACAGCGCGTCGACCTCGATCGAATTACTCATCATGTACCGCTGGGGGGCGGGGCGGCATGGGGCGGATGGGCGGGGTCGGCATGGGGTGGGTCCGGCGGCTATGGCGGTTATGGCGGCGGCGGCTATGGCGGTTATGGCGGCGGCGGGTATGGCGGCGGCGGGTATGGCGGCGGCGGGTATGGCGGCGCTGGCGGCCGGGCGCTGTTGTCGCTGGCGGTGGATGGCGGCGGCGGGATTGCCGATGCGCGGTTGAGCCTGGCGCCCGGCTGGTGGTTTTCCTATGGTCAGCACGGCGGGCAAAATTTGGGGGTGTACGCTGCTGGGCTGCCTGGGTTGTCTGGTGGGGGCGGGGGATTGGGTGAGTTTGGTGGGTTTGGTCGTGAAGCCGGTGGAATTTCTGGCGAGTCCGGCGGATTTGGCGGTGGATTCGGCAGAATGGGTGGCAAAGCCGGCGGATTTGGCGGTGGATTCGGCGGATTCGGTGGATTCGGTGGATTCGGTGGATTCGGTGGATTCGGTGGCGGTGGCGGGGGCGGCACATCCGCTCGATTGGGTGACGGATTCGGTGGATTCGGTGGATTCGGTGGATTCGGTGGATTCGGTGGATTCGGTGGATTCGGTGGCGGGGGTGGGGGCGGCACATCCGCTCGATTTGGCGGTGGATTCGGTGGATTTGGTGGCGGTGGCGGCACATCCGCTCGATTTGGTGACGGATTCGGTGGATTCGCTGGCAGGGGCGGCAAATCATCCGGATTCGGTGGATTCGGTGGATTCGGTGGATTCGGTGGATTCGGTGGCGGTGGCGGGGGCGGCACATCCGCTCGATTGGGTGACGGATTCGGTGGATTCGGTGGATTCGGTGGATTCGGTGGATTCGGTGGATTCGGTGGATTCGGTGGCGGGGGTGGGGGCGGCACATCCGCTCGATTTGGCGGTGGATTCGGTGGATTTGGTGGCGGTGGCGGCACATCCGCTCGATTTGGTGACGGATTCGGTGGATTCGCTGGCAGGGGCGGCAAATCATCCGGATTCGGTGGATTCGGTGGCGGTGGCGGCACATCCGCCGGATTCGCCAATGGCTTCGCCAACAGCGCTCGCTTCGGCGCCGGTTTCGACGACCCCCTCGCCTTCGCCGCCCCCTATCTATCGCTGGTGCGCGATGGCCCCAGCCTCGGCTGGTCGCGCCCGATAGCCGGCCGCCACGGCGGCAACGCCGGCGGCTTCGGCGGCAACGCCGGCGGCTTCGCCGACCGATTCAGTCGCGGTGTTAGTTTCGCCATCATGCACGGCACCCCGGCCTTCGCCGGCGAACCAAAGCCCGGCGGCGAACGCGGCTTCGGTGCCCTGCTCTCCATGCCCACACCTGTGCGAGGCCTGTGGCTGCAAGCCGGCGCCGTGAGCGAGGCCGATGGCTTCCTCGGCGCCAGAACCAGCGGCGCCCTCGGCCAAACCCGCGCCAAAACCTCCTTCCTCGGCCTCGGCGGCGCCTGGATTCTCGGCCGTGGCGGCAACGCCGGCAGAATCGGCACCAGCAACCCCAGCGGCGGCGATAGCGATGGCAGAATCGGCGACAACGCCGGCGGCAACGCCGGCACCGGCCAACTCAGCAATATCGACGCTGGCCACCCGAGCAACACCGCCAGCAGCACCAGCCGCTGGCACCTATTCGGCTCGGCCTACTTCGGCCACACCCGCGCCACCACCAGCCACGCGCAATGGCAGCCAAGCGCCAGCCATCTGCGCAGCAGCGCCTTCGGCCTCGGCCTCGCCGGCCGCGACCTATGGCGGCGCGATGATTGGTTCGGCCTGCGCCTCTCCCAACCGCTGCGCGTCGACAACGGCAAAATCAAACTCCGCACCGTCGCCGGGCGCACCAAATACGGCGAAATCACGCACCAAAACCACACCCTAAACCTCGCCCCGCCGGGCCGCGCCCTACAGCTCGAAGCCGCATACCGATTCCCCATCGCCCACGGCGCCGTCAAAACCAGCCTGCGCCTCGAACGCCACCCCCAACACGATTCCCAAATCAACCTCCAACCAGCCCTACGCCTCGATTTCACCCGTAGGTTTTAGCGCCTGCGGCGGTGGAATTGTCAGCGGCGGAGATTACCAGCGACGGCTGGGCGACGGCCGGGCGATGGCCGGGGGCCGTCGCCCACCCTCCCCTTGGCGAATCAAACCGGCAAACCTCGCCACTTTGTTCGCGCATCAAAAATTGGTTAACATGGGCGGCTCCAAAAAATCGTCGCCTATGGGCTTGCGCATCCATCTGCTTGATTGGTGACAACCCGTTAGGTGAAAAAACTTACAGGAAAAATCGCCGCCGACATGAAGAATCAAACAACAAACTTACTTGCCTTGATCGAACTCATCAATAAAAGCAACTCATATGAAAATTATGAGCAGGCTTTCAATGTAGCGACAATTTCCGCCATCGATTTCACGCCGTACTATCTATTTGATGAAAAAGAATATACCCGCAATTTGTTATATAGCAGTCCGCACTGCGAATTGATTTTAATTTGTTGGTGTCCGGGGCAACAATCAGCCATCCATGACCACGCCGCTTCGGAATGCATGATGTGTTGTATCGATGGCGTGTTGCTGGAAAATCACTACCAAAAAAACCCTGATGTAAAAAATAGTGGCGTAAAAAATAATGATGTAAATAACGCTCATGCGAACAACAACGGCGAAAAATTTTCGGCCTTGATATGCACCGAACAAAAAACATTACGCCCGCACGATATCAGTAGAATCAATGATGACATCGCCTTGCATGAAATCGCAAACGGCCACGCCGGCCAGTCAATTTCGCTGCATTTGTATATCCCCAGCATAACCGCATGTCAGGTATACGAAAAAAATTCACCCAAAACAACGCCAGTTAATATCTACTTCCATTGCAAGTGGGCACTAGTCGATAATTCGGCTTAACCATAAGCCGCATTTTCAGCGCCGCATGTTTAATGCGCCATGTTTATCGCCCGGCATCAATATTAACCGCGTATTATTAGCCGCTTAATCCCGCGGTCGCACCATTTTTTCCGGACGCACGATTTTCTCGAAGTCGGCGGCCGTGACGAAGCCGCCGTCCACCGCTTCTTGGCGCAAGGTGGTGCCGTTTTGGTGGGCTTTTTTGGCGATGGCGGCGGCGTTGTCATAGCCGATGGTCGGCGCCAGTGCCGTCACCAACATCAACGAGTTTTCTAACATGTGGGCGATGCGGTCGCGGTTCGGCTCGAGGCCGGCCACGCAGTTGTCAGTGAAACTGATGGCGGCGTCGCCGAGCAAACGAATCGACTGCAACACATTGTGGGCGATGACCGGTTTGAATACATTCAACTCGAAGTGGCCTTGGGCGCCGGCGATGGTAGTCGCCACATGATTGCCCATCACTTGCGCGCACACCATGGCTAACGCCTCGCACTGCGTCGGGTTGACTTTGCCCGGCATGATCGACGAACCGGGCTCGTTTTCCGGCAGCCTCAATTCACCGATACCTGAGCGCGGCCCTGAGCCCAGCAAGCGAATATCGTTAGCGATTTTGTTGAGGCTAACGGCGATGGTATTGAGCACGCCGGACATTTCCACCAATGCATCATGCGCCGCTAAGGCTTCGAATTTATTCAGCGCAGAAGTGAACGCCAAGCCGGTGTAGGCGGCGGCCTCGGCGGCGAATTGTTCAGCGAAACCTTGCTTAGAATTGATGCCGGTGCCCACCGCGGTGCCGCCTTGGGCCAGCGGATAAAGCCGCGCCATGGCGCTATCGATGCGCGCTTGGGCGAGTTGCAACTGCGCGCCATAGCCGGAAAATTCTTGGCCGAGGGTCAGCGGCGTGGCATCTTGCAAGTGGGTGCGGCCGATTTTGATTAAGTCGCCCCACTGCTGCGCTTTATCCATCAAAACGGCGCCCAAATGCGCTAACGCCGGCTGCAACGCGTGCTGCAATTGCTCCACCACGGCGATGTGCATGGCGGTGGGAAAGGTGTCGTTGGACGATTGGCTGAGGTTGCAATGGTCGTTGGGGTGCACCGGCGATTTGCTGCCCAACTGGCCGCCGAGATGCCCGATGGCGAGGTTGGAAATCACCTCATTGGCGTTCATATTGGACTGCGTGCCGGAGCCGGTTTGCCACACCACCAGCGGAAAATGCGCATCAAAATCACCGCCGATAACCTCCTCGGCCGCGGCCACAATGGCTGCGCCGATTTTTTCATCCAGGCCCCCTTGCGCCACATTAACCCGCGCCGCGCACCGCTTGACGATAGCCAGGGCGCGAATCATCGCCCGCGGCAAGCGCTCGCTGCCAATCTTAAAATTCCCCAGCGAGCGCTGCGTTTGCGCCCCCCACAATCGCTCGGCCGCCACCTCGATAGCGCCAAAAGAATCATGCTCGATACGCATTTTTTCACTACCCGAATCGCCCATGCCAACCTCCGCTGATGTGGATTAAATATAAGGAATAAAGCGCCGCAGCCGGCGCTCGCTCGCAGTATAGCGCCTGATATTATGAGAGATAGTGGGCGGTGGCGACCGGTCGCTAGCGCGGTTTGGCGGATAATGTTATGACCGCGTCGCCAGACCGCGACGGCGCATTCATCCGCGATAAAACAGAACAAGATAAAACCACTCAAGCAACGCCATTATTCGCCAGGATAATTTCATGCAAGCCTTTTCTAAGTTGCGCGTTATCGATTTGACGCATGTGTTGGCGGGTCCATTTTGCACTTATCAACTGGCGGTGTTAGGGGCCGATGTTATTAAGGTGGAGGCGCCGGGCAACCCGGATATGTCGCGGCAATCGAATTCATCCGTCGGGCTGATCGATGACGCGCCGGACGAACATCAACATAAGCATAATCATAAATATGAACATATATATGAGCATGCGCCTGGCATAGGCAGCGACTTCAACGCGCAAAATGCCAACAAGCGTTCGGTGTGCATCGATTTGAAAACCGCTGATGGGGTTGAAATCATGCGCCGCTTGCTGCTCGGCGCCGATGTGCTGGTGGAAAACTATCGCAGCGGCGCGTTGGCGGCGTTGGGGTTGGGCTATCAGCAGGTGGCGGCGCTCACGCCGAGCATTATTTACTGCTCCATCACCGGCTTCGGCCAGCGCGGCCCGAATGCCGAGCGCACCGCTTATGACAATGTGATTCAAGCCTATTGCGGCTTGATGGCGGCGAGCGGCGAGCGCGCCGAGGCGCCGCTTAAAGTCGGGCCGCCGGTGTTGGATTATGGCACCGGCATCCAAGCCGCGTTTGCCATCGCCGCGGCGCTGTATCAACGCGCCGCCACCGGGCAGGGGCAGTATATCGATGTCGCCATGTTGGATTCGGCGCTGATGTTGATGAGCTCGCATGTCGCATTCGTCGAGCAGCACGGCAAATTGCCGCCGCTCACCGGCAACGGCAGCGCCTGCGCCGGCTACCACTGCTATCGAACCCAACACGGTTTGCTGATGCTCGGCGCCTATACCGCTGCGCAGGGGCGCGACATGTGGGCGGTGTTGGGCGACTCTGCATACGGCACATCGCTGTGCCGGCTCGGTGCGGCGGATATGGCAGCGCGCTTCGCCGGCGACCGACGCCGCATCGCCGCCCGCCTGCTGCAAAAACCCGCCGCCCAATGGGAAATCGAATTCAATCGCCACCATGTGCCGGCGGCAAAAGTACGCCGCCTCGACCAAACCCTGGCCGACCCCCAACTCCGCAGTCGCGGCGTACTGCAGCCCATGCCGGGGGCCTCGGCCGATACATCGGCCGGCGCATGGGCGGCGGGTGATTCGGTGGGTGATTCGGAAAACGAATCGGCCGACGCTAGTTCACCGCCATCGGCAGCGCCTGCAACATCACGCGAACAATCGACGCCGCGACTTCCCACCGCGGCCTTCCAATACGCCACCGGCGGCCCGCGCCTCACCCGCCCGCCGCCGGCCCTGGCGGCGCACACCCACGAGGTGCTGCGCGAAATCGGCTATGCCGATGATGAACTAACGCGCTTGCAAAGCCGTGGCGTCATCAATATGTCCACAACCCAGCCCGAGAATGCGCATCGCATTCGCTGATTCATCGGCGCCGCTAAACGCGTCACTTGGGTCTGATAGTCGAGCGATAGCCGCGCGGTTTTTTCGATAGCCGCCTATGCCACTCAGGCAACTTTCGAGTAGTTACCGATGACCATCTCATGCCATCGCTGCGTGGGTATGATTTATGATAACCAGTCACCATGATGGTGAATTTGGTGTGGCGATGTGCGCATCGTAATTCCCCAATACAAATTCTCTCCTAGCAATTCATCAATAGCAATTTTTAATTTAGCGCGCCATGGCAAGTCACGGCTTTATGTTCAATCTGCTGATTTATTTATCGGCGGCGGTTATCGCGGTGCCGTTGTTTGCGCGGTTGGGGTTGGGGTCGATATTGGGGTATTTGGTGGCTGGGGTTTGCATCGGGCCGTGGGGGTTGGGCTTGATTAAGAATTTCAGCGACATTTTGCATTTTTCTGAGATTGGCGTGGTGTTATTGTTGTTTTTGATTGGGCTGGAGTTGGAGCCGCGAAAATTGTGGAGTATGCGGCGGCCGATTCTCGGCCTTGGTGGGGCGCAAGTGTTGAGCGCCGCTGGGATTATTTTTTTACTGGCGTTATGGTTTGGGCAGCGCTGGCAAACCGCGGTGGTGGCCGGATTAGGGTTGGCGCTGTCGTCCACCGCCATCGCGTTGCAATCCTTGCGCGAGAAAAATTTGCAAGACAGCGCCGCCGGCAAAACCGGCTTTGCGGTGTTGTTGTTTCAAGATATCGCGGTCATCCCCATCATCGCGTTGATTCCGCTGTTAGGTTTTGCGGCTTCGAACAGCGGCGATGGCGGTCAGTCGGCGCCGGTCATCATCGGCGTCATCATCGCCGTATTGGTGCTCGGGCGGCTCTTCTTACGCCACATTTTCGGCTTCGTCGCCGCCGCCCATGTGCGCGAGGTATTCACCGCCTTATCGTTGTTGCTGGTCGGCGGCATCGCCGGGCTGATGGATTTGCTCGGCGTGTCCATGGCGTTGGGCGCCTTTCTCGCCGGCGTGTTGCTGGCGGATTCCGAATATCGCCACGCTTTGGAATCCGACATCGAGCCATTCAAAGGCCTGCTGTTGGGATTGTTTTTTATCTCGGTGGGCATGTCGGTGAACTTCGGCTTGCTGCTCGACAATCCATGGCCGATTCTCGCCCTCACGGTGGCGCTGGTGGTCATCAAAGCGGCGGCGCTGTACGCAATTTCGCTATTTACCGACATCCCCGCCAACCAACGCGGGTTGTTTTCATTCGCCTTGGCGCAAGGCGGCGAATTCGGCTTTGTGTTGTTTGGCTTTGCGGTCTCCGTCGGCGCTATGGAGGCCGATATCGCCGCGCCGTTAATTCTCGCCGTGGCGCTTTCCATGGCGACTACGCCGCTGTTGTTAATCGTCAATGAAAAATTCATCGCGCCGCGTTTTTTCCCTGGCGCCGAGCTGCCGCCTGTGAACATTCCCGACCACCAAAATCCGGTCATCATCATCGGCTTTGGGCGCTTCGGACAGGTTATCGGGCGGTTGTTGATGGCGAATAAAATCACCCCGACCTTGATCGACAACAACCCGGCGCAGCTGCAGCGCGTGCGGCGCTTCGGCTATAAATCCTATTATGGCGATGCCTTGCGGTTGGATGTGTTGCGCGCCGCCGGCGCTGCGCAGGCCAAAGTTATCGTGCTGTCCTTAGCCGATGCGGATACCATCAACCGCGCCATTCAATTGATACGCCATGAATTCCCGCATCTGAAAATATTCGCGCGCGCTTATGATCGCGTGCACGCCATGCATTTGATCGATGATGACATCGATGGTTTCAGCCGCGAGACTTTCGCCTCGGCGTTGGAGTTGGCGCAAGATTCTTTAGTCGCGCTCGGATTCACGCGCTGGAAAGCGCAACGCCTGGCCGAAAAATTCCAACAACACGATATGCATACCTTGCGCGAACAAGTCGCGGTGCGCCATGACGAAACCGCCATCATCTCCATCGCCCGCACCGCGCGCGATAACATCGAAGAAACTTTCGCGGCCGATAAAGAACAAGAAGCGGATGAGTAGCGGCAATATATAATTCCCTTAATTTAGCGTGCGCCATAAGATGACGCCGCCGGAAGACATCAACACCACCACCATCAAGCGTTGAAAACGGCGCTCGCTGATGAATCTTCGCAAGCGCCGCCCGAGCGCCATGCCGAGCAGCACCGGCGCGGTGGCGGCAAGTGAATACAGCAACAACTGATGGGTAAGAATGCCGCTCCAATACAGCGCCGCGGCCCACGGCAACACCGCGCTGAGATATAAAAAACTGATCGCGCCGACGAATCCATCTTTGGTTAAACCAGGTAGCGAGGTCAAATACATGATCAATATGGGCCCGAAAAATGACGACACGCCGCCCACCAATCCGCTGCACAACCCAAAACCGAGCCCTATGCTTTTTTCTCGATGCGCCGGGATTCGCATCTGGCGCGTGGTGGCTTGCAGCACCGCGAAGGCGATGACCGCGCTGCCGACAATAAGTAGCAGCGCGCGTTGGTCGATGCGCGCCAACACCACCGTGCCCACCGCCGTGCCGGCCAAAATCGCCAACGCCACCGGCCAAAACCGCCGGTATACATTTTCCACCCGTGGCGCGCGCGCCGCTTGCCACAGATTTGCCACCACCACCGGCGCCACTATCAGCACCACCGCGGTTTGCGGCGGCAACACCAACGCCAACAGCGGCACAGTCAGCAACGGCGTGCCCACCCCCAACGCGCCCTTGATAAAGCCACCGCATGCTAGCGCAACCGCGCACCATAGCAACAGCAAAATTTGCGCGGTAGCTATGGGAGTAGATAACATTAAATCAAGCATGATTTTTATCGATTGAGCGATGAAACCGCTAGGTTTTTTATGGGATTTATAGTCCTAAATCTGCAGTTTGATTGGCGTTTTTTTGAGGTCAGCTGCTGCTTTAGGGGGGCTGCGTTTGATTTTTGCTTTTGGCTTTTGGCTTTTAACGTTTTACTCCACCTTAGCTTTTTCTGGGGGGAGTAAAATCAGGCAGCTTTATCGCCTGATTTGGTGGGGGGCTGTTGAGGTTGGTCTTTTTGCTTTTACCTTTAAATCTTCAACTCATTAGCCCAAATGATGGATGAGGTAAAAACCAACAGCAAATCAAAAGCGAAATCAAAATCAAAGCAGGAGCAAAACCTAATGCATCAAAAAACCCATGCGCATGATCGATTCTAAACGCTATTTTTCGCAAAAATCGCAGCCGACATATCTATGGCGATGGCGGACATGGCAGCCATAGCAGCAATGGCAGCCATGGCGGCGAATGGACAACACCCGCGCCACTTGCTGCTTGATTCAAGCGGCGTAAACTGCGTTAAAATCCTGCGTTTCGCCGCGCAACATTGGCCGTCTGCGCCGCATTTATTCACCGGACGCGGTTTGAATCACGCGCCGCGCATCTTTTACACTGCGTCAACTGCCGCTATCCGCCTCGCATGATTTCCGAATCGACCAATCCCTCAGCCGCCGTTGCGCCATTAATCGCCCGCGCCCGCGCCGCCATGGCGAAAATCGCCGAGGCCCGCCAAGCGCGCATCGATGAATTGGTAACCGCGCTGGCGTGGGCGCTGTATCAGCCGGCGCGCGCCAAAGCGCTGGCCGAACTCGCGGTGACGGATACCGGCATCGGCAATGCGGCCGACAAAATCGTCAAAAATCAGCGCAAAACCTTCGGCGCCTTGCGCGATTTAATGCGCGCCCGCACCGTCGGCATAATCGCCGAAGATGCGGCGCGTGGCTTGGTCAAATACGGCAAGCCGGTGGGCGTGGTGGCCGCGGTCACGCCCTCCACCAACCCGGTGGCCACGCCGGTCAGCAACGCCATGATGGCCATCAAGGGCGCCAACGCCATCATCATCGCGCCCTCGCCGAGCGGCTGGAGCAGCACCGTCGCCGGCGTATCCGCCATGCGCTGCGCCTTGCAACGCGTCTCGGCGCCGGCCGATTTAGTGCAAATTATGCCCGCCCCCATCACCCGCGATGCCACCAAACAACTGATGCACGAAGCCGATTTGGTGGTCGCCACCGGCTCGCAAAACAATGTGCGCGCGGCTTATCAAAGCGGCACGCCGTGCGTCGGCGTCGGCGCCGGCAATGTGCCGGTCATCATCGATAGCAGCGCCGATTTGGCCGACGCCGCGCAAAAAATTGGCGCCTCGAAAAGTTTCGACAACGGCACTTCATGCTCATCGGAAAACGCGCTGATTATTTTGGACGATGTGTACGATGACGCCATCGCCGCCTTGCAAGCTGCCGGCGGCCACTTAGCTAGCGCCGCCGAAAAACAAAAAATTCGTACCAAGTTATGGCTGGATGGGCATCTGAATCGCGATTTAATCGCCACCGATGCGGCGGTTTTTGCGGAGCGGCTCGGGCTAGATAAAGCCGCCCGCGCCGCTAAGTTCTTCTTGGTGGAGGAGGCCGCATTCGACGCCGCTTCCCCCTTTGCGGATGAAAAACTCTCGCCCTTGGCGGCGGTTTACCGCGCCGATGATTTCGCGCACGCGGTTCAATTAGTGGACGCGGTGTTGGCGGTGCGCGGCGCTGGGCATTCCTGCGGCATTCATACCGCGCACGCCGAGCACCCGGCGCAGCTGGCGCAGCGCATCGGCGTGGTGCGAGTGCTGGTCAACCAAGCGCACACTTTTGGCAACGGCGGCAGTTTCAACAACGCCCTGAATTTTTCGTTGAGCATGGGCTGCGGCACTTGGGGCGGCAACAGCATCTCGGAAAACCTCAACTATCGCCACTTCATCAACATCACCCATCTGGTGCGCGTCATCGCGGAAGATAAGCCGAGCGAGGAGGATTTATTCGGCGCCCACTTCGCCAAATATGGCCGCGATTGACGCCCGTCACTCGGCGCCCCCGGCGCGCACGATACGCGAGTGCATCGACGCCCAGGCCCGGGCGCGCGCCGATGCGACGTTCGTTATCGACCCCACTATCG
Source organism: Candidatus Poriferihabitaceae bacterium (assembly GCA_965243285.1). Classification (GTDB taxonomy): domain Bacteria; phylum Pseudomonadota; class Gammaproteobacteria; order Arenicellales; family Poriferihabitantaceae; genus JAHRAW01. The sequence continues at coordinate 98,061 of OZ251537.1, forward strand.
ACGCGCCGCTTTCTTTCGGCACCCTGAAACGCGGCGCGGATGACATCGGCGCGCAGTTAGATAAATTGGGCATAGCGCCCGCCGCCAAGGTCGCTTTTTTGCTGGATAACGGCGCATGGATAGTGCAATTATTTCTCGGCGTGATGGCGAGCGGGCACGTCGCGGTGCCGCTCAATGCGGTGGCTGGGCCGACGCATTTGCGCCATGTTCTCGAGCATTCCGATGCCGAGGTGGTGTTGGTTGCGCCGCGCCATCGCGATCAATTGGATGAAATTTTGGCGCAAGTCGGGCGCGATATGGTGGTGTTGATGGTGGATGCCGAGGGCCCGCGGTGGCCGGACTCATCCGCCGCCGGCAATAATTCACCAACCTCATCGCGCCCGCCCACCGCCGCCGACACCGCCCTGCTGCTGTACACCTCCGGCTCCACCGGCTTGCCGAAAGGCGCGGTGTTGAGCCATGGCGCAGTGCTGCACGGGGCGCGCAATGTGGCCGCCGGGCATGAATTATCGGCGCAAGATCGCGCGCTGTGCGTGCTGCCGGTTTATCACATCAACGGTGCCATGGTGACGGTGTGCGCGCCGTTGGTCAGCGGCGGCAGCGTGGTGATGCCGCGCCATTTCAGCGCTAGCGCGTTTTGGGCGCAGGTGGCGAAATATCACTGCACTTGGAGCAGCGTGGTGCCTACCATCGTGCAATATTTGCTCGATAGGGCGGCGCAGGAGCCGTTTGAATTCGGCGCCGATGCGCGCTTGGCGAAATTCCGCTTTGGGCGCTGCGCGTCGGCGGCCTTGCCGTTGGTGGTGTTGCAGCAGTGGGAAAAAACCTTTTGCGTACCTATCATCGAAACCTTGGGCTTGACCGAAACCGCCGGCACCGTGGCCACCAATCCCATGCCGCCGGGCCTCCGCAAAGCCGGCTCGGTGGGGCCGGCCTTTGGCAATGAGATAAAAATTATCGACCTCGCCGCCGAGGCCAGTGGCAGCGAGTCAGGCCATAGCGATGGTGACATCGATGGCGACATTCATGGTGACATCGAGCCATCCGCGGCCCAATCAGGCGGCGACTGCCCGCCCAACACCGCCGGCGAAATCGTCATTCGCGGCGATAATGTGCTGGATGCCTATTACAAAGACCCGCAAACCACCGCGGCGGCCTTCGTCGACGGCTGGTTTCGCACCGGCGACCTCGGCTTGTTGGACGAAGACGGCTACTTGTTCATCACCGGTCGGCAAAAAGAGTTAATTATCCGCGGCGGCGAAAATATCGCGCCGCGGGAAATCGATGACGCGTTATATCGACACCCGGCGGTGCTCGAAGCGGCCGCGGTCGGCGTGCCGCACGCGGATTATGGTCAGGAGGTGGTGGCCTGCGTCGCGCTGCGCGATGGCTTTGAATGCTCCGCGCAGGAACTGCAAGCATTTTGCCAAACCGCGGTGGGCAAAACCAAAGCCCCGAAAACCATCCACTTCCTCGCCTCCTTGCCCAAGGGGCCATCGGGAAAAATCTTGCGCCTGCAACTGCCTGCAATCATCGCCGAGTTGGACGCTTAACATTTACGGAAAAATCAAACTACCCATGGGATGTAAGTTAAAAAACCCGACTTAAAGCGGGTTTTATTGGTAACTGCGGTCGAGTGCTGGCAGCGTGTTGGCAACAACGCCTTATTTCCCCTTAGATTGGCTGATGCGGCGCGCCATGCGGGCGAAGGTGGGCGAGGTTTTGAGGAGCGCGACGAATTTTGAGCGCTGTTCCGGCGGCACCGAGGGGCGGCTGCGCAGGCGCACCATCACCACCAGCGCCAGGGTGCCATGCACGCTGCAGGTATAGACGAAAAATGCCGCCGGGCCGAGATGTTGAATCACCAAAGAGGCCGCATAGGGGCCGATAACCGCGCCCAACGCAAAGCAGAAACGCAGGCCGGCGGCGACTAACACATATTGGCCGCGCTCGGCGCGGTCATTGGCGTGCGCCGCCGCCAGCGAGTATAGCGGCAGGGCGAACGCGCCGAACGCGAAGGCGCCAGCATACACCGCATACACTGCGCCGAAGGATTGGCGCGATAAAAAAATGGCTGCGACCATGGCGCCGAAGGTGGCGACCAACACCGTTTTGCGGCGCCCTAATTTGTCCGACATATAGCCGAAGGGATATTGCAGGGCGGCGCCGCCGACTATGCCTAAGCTCATGAACACCACCACGGCGCCGGTATCGAGACCCATTTCGATGCCGTATACCGGCCCGACCAAACGAAACGCGGAATTGGTCAAGCCGATGGCTAAGGAGGTGAGGCACGCCAGCGGGGAAATGCGCCAGATGGCGCGGAGGTCGAGTTTGAAACTATCCGGCAGTTTGGGGCGGGCTTGATTGGAGAGCGCCACCGGCACCAGCGACAAGCAATACATCACGCTGATGACGGAAAAAATTTGGAAGCCGCCCTCGCCCACCAGCGGAATCAAAAACTGCGCGCCGGTAACCGATAGTAAATCGATAACCCGATAAACCCCTAATACGCGTCCGCGCGAGGTGTTTTTGGAATTTTCGTTAATCCAACTCTCGATGACCATCAGCAAGCCAGCGAAACAAAATCCGTTTACCACCCGCATCGCCATCCACGCCCATGCATCCGGCGCCATGGCCATAGCTAACGGCACCACCGCCCCCACCGCCGCCAAGGTGGAAAAAGCCCGCGCATGGCCGATGGCGCGAATCAACTTGGCGGCGTGAAAACTGGCGAAAAAGAAACCGATGAAGTAACAAGCCCCCATCAAGCCGACCATATCCGTGTCGAAGCCCTCCATCTTGCCGCGCACCGCAATCAAGGTGCCTAACATGCCGTTGCCGCCAAGCAGAATCGATGCCGCTAACAACAATGGAGCAATGGGTCTCAACAACATCGAGGAATCGGGCAAGCCGGTAGCGAGGAAAAGCGGGGTGGCATTGTGCCACTAATGCCGGTGTTGCGGGGGGTTGCGATTTTTATTAACTTACAGATTCCTTACGTAATCGATCTGGATTCCAAATATGCTCAGCAATTTTGCGATATAGATCTTGGCGTTTCTCTAAATCATCAACAGTAAATTGGCTGTGTGGTTGAAATTCTAAACACGTTACCTCCCGAAAATCTCGGAACCCTGGCTTACTTTCATAGCATGTTTCATGCAATGAAGCAGCAAGCATATTTTGCGTCAGATAGTAATCACGCTTATCTTTATAATGTTTGTCGCCATAGGAACCATTATCTTTGGATGGCAAAAGTATCAGTCCGCCAATTTTGTTGCGCGCATCTAAAAAGTCGCGCTTATCCGGGAATTCTTCTTGACGTTCTTCGTCATGTTCCTCTCGCCAGATGTGTTCTATCTGAAACCCTTTAAAATAATCCGTATAGTGGGATGGTTTTTTAGATTTTCTCTCGATGAAGTCCGTTATACGCGCAAGAATTCTATGAACCTTCTTTCTGTTCATTCCATGCAAAACAAAATTTTTTTCTATGGTGGATTCTATTCTATCATCCTTTAATTTATTAGTAAGCAACTCGGCAATCTGACACGCATTTTTATTGCGGATTTCTAGAATTAATTTAAAAATCAGTTCTCGCATTGAACGCTCGGCAATATCCTTTCTATTTCCGATTCGCCGATGAATCATGATGTCTAAATAGGCGGATACTACTCGCAATTTTCGATTGTATTCTTCCTCTTGATCATCACACTTTAATGACGCAAGTAGAATTGGATATTGCAAAGTAAAGGGGTGCTGTGAAAGATAGTAAACACACTCCTGCCAAGGTTTATCTTTGAAATTCTTGATGGCTTGCCGTAATTCATGAAATCGCTTCGCATAAAATTTGAAGTCGGTTTCAATAAATTTTTCGTAGTTACTTGATTTTTCTAATCCAAGGATGTCTGTTTTTTTATCTCGCACCCAACGGTGAAATTGCGAGCCAATCTCGTTGAAGTCGTCTGTTGATTCTGCATATCGTCCACGCAACCACGATTTAATTACTTCGGCATCTGTTGCTTTATCTAGGCTATTTAACCTCTCAACTTGCTTTTTCCACGTCTTGTTGGCACATTTTCGCCGATCATCTGTCTGAATATTTGACAAAAGAAAACCTTTTAACATCTCTGTAGGAGTTAGATTTAACCCACGATCATTCATTGTTTGGAAAATTCTGTCCGCAAAAATAATTTTGCCATAATCATCCTTTGAGGATGCCGTAATTACCACTAAATACACTTTCTCAATCAACCACTCTAAAAAGAATAGAGTTTTTTCATTTGGCATATCTTCCATTTGCTCATTAATTTGTTCATGTCGCGCCACTAGATTTTGTACCGACTCATCCTCCTTGCTGATATCAAAATGCTCGCCATCATAAAGTGCCTCCAAGCAAGATGCACGATCGTCTACATCCAAAATAAATGAAATATTCCCATATTCTTCAGAACGAATTAGGTTACCAACCTTGTCACTTTTTTTATTCTTTGGATCGTTTTCTTCTTTGCTTTGAATTTTACGTCGCAAACAAATTAACAGCAAGGTGAGCGTAGTTAGCCGCTGTTGTCCATCGATAATGAAATCTTTGCCATTGCCTTTGCCTTCGCCAACAAGAATCGATCCTAAAAAATACTGATCGTATCCTTTGACATCATTTTGCTCGTGACTATCTGCATAGTTTTCACCAAACGCTTCTAGCAAATCATCCAGCAAGTCTTCAACCTGCTTTTTTTGCCATTTATATTCGCGTTGATATGAGTCGACGCCGTATTGCTTGCCGAATAGTCCTTTTACGGATTTCTCTGTTGCCTGAATAGATTTCATTTTTATTTCTTGAGAATGTTGTGAATTTGGATGCGAGTGATTGTAGCACAAACCAAACCATCAAGCCGCCTTCGCATCCATCGTAATCACCGGCTCCATGGCTTTGAACACATCATCGTCGAGATGACAAGCAATAAAGTGCCCGCCGCCGACATCTCGGGGGGTGGGGGATTCGGTTTCGCAGATTTGGCCGATTTTGCGGTGGCAGCGGGTTTGGAAGGGGCAGCCGCTGGGGGGGTTTAAGGTGGAGGGGAGTTCGCCGGTGAGTACGATGTGTTTTTTCTGGATAGAGGTGTCGGCGATGGGGACGGCGGATAGCAGGGCTTCGGTGTAGGGGTGGTAGGGGGGGGCGAATACTTGGTCGGTGTCGCCTTGTTCCATGATGGCGCCTAAGTACATGACCACGATGCGGTCGGATAGGTAGCGCACTACGGACAGGTCGTGGCTGATGAATAGCAAGGTGGTTTTGAGGCGATTTTGGATGTCGGTCAGCAGGCCGGTTACGGCCGCTTGCACCGATACATCGAGCGCCGAGACGGGTTCGTCCGCGACCACTACGGCCGGGTTGCCGGCGAAGGCGCGGGCGATGCCGACGCGTTGTTTTTGGCCGCCGGATAATTGGCGCGGTTTGCGGAAGGCGAAATCTCGCGGCAGTTTGACTAAATCCAGCAATTCGAACACGCGGTCGCGGATTTTTTTCCGGTCACTTTCGACGCCGAATTTGCGGATGACGCGGCCGATTTGCTTGCCGATGGTGTGGCTGGGGTTTAGGGTATCGAACGGGTTTTGGAACACCATCTGCAATAGCCCGACGGTTTGCGGGCTGCGTTTTTCCACCGCCACATGGCCTAAATCTTTGCCGTGCAATAGCACTTCGCCATCGGTGGCATCTTCCAAACCCATTAGCACTTTGGCGAAGGTGGTTTTGCCGCAGCCGGATTCACCGACTATGGCCACGGTCTCGGCCTCGCGAGCTTCGAAATTGATGTTTTCGTTGGCTTTTACGAAGCGCGTTTGGCTGCCCTTGATCAGCGCCAGGAATGAATCATCGCGCAATTCGTAATATTTCTTCATGTTTTTGACTTGCAGCACCACTTTACCGGCGGTGGTCTTGGATTCCGTCACCCCTTTGGGGCGGTGCGCGGCCCAGTTGATGTCGCGGAAGCGGCGGCAGCGCACATCATGGCCGGGCTCGCCGTCCACTTCCTCCATGCGCATGAAGCCGCTGTCGCACAATCCGGCCTCGGCGTGGTCGCATCGTGGGGCGAAATTGCAGCCGTCCGGGCGCTCGTGGGGCAATGGCAACTGGCCGCGAATGGGAATCAGCGGGCGGGCGTGTTTATTGGCGCCAGGCAGGGGGATGGATGAGAACAAGCCGCGCGTGTAGGGGTGGCGCATGTGGTCGAACACTTCTTTTACGGTGCCGTCTTCGACCACTTCGCCGGAGTACATCACCGAAATGCGGTCGCAGGTATCGAGAATAAGCCCAAGATTGTGCGAGATGTAGATCATGGAGGTGCCGAATTCCGCGGAAATGTTGCGGATTAATTCGACGATGCCGGCTTCGACGGTGACATCCAAGGCCGTGGTGGGTTCATCCAACAACAACAGCGCCGGGTTTGACAACAGCGCCATGGCGATGACCACGCGTTGCTGCTGGCCGCCGGAAATTTGGTGCGGGTAACTATCAAAAATGCGCGTCGGGTCTGGTAGGCGCATGTTGTCGAGCATATCCAGCGCTTGCTTGCGCGCCACGCTCGGGGTGGCGTTGTCGTGGAAAGTCGGCACCTCCACCAGTTGCGCGCCGATGCGCATGGAGGGGTTTAGCGACGCCATGGGCTCCTGATACACCATAGAGATGCGCGAGCCGCGCAGATTGCGCAGTTCTTCCTCATCCATGGTGGTCATATCGCGGCCTTGGAAGAGAATCTCGCCGCTTTTGATGCCGCCGTTTTGGCCCATATACTGCATGACCGCCAGCGCCACGGTGGATTTGCCGCAGCCGGATTCCCCCACTATGCCGATGGCTTCGCCGGGCTGTACGCTCAAGTTGAAATCCACCACCGCCGGAATTTCGCCGGCGCGGGTGTAGTAGGAGATGCACAAATCTCGGCACTCCAAAATGGGCGTGTCGCCGGACGCGGTGTTTTTTTCCATGGGGATTGCCAGGTAAGGAGTGCCAGTGGTGGTGGGGGCGGCCGGATTAGTCTCTGAGGGAAATTTCGCGCAGGCCGTCGGCTAACAGGTTGAAGCCGAGAATCAGCGACGACAACGCCAACGCCGGGATAATCATAGAATGTCCGGCGAAACTGCCAAGAGGCACCGCCTCTTTGATCATCAGCCCCCAATCCGGCTCTGGCGGCGGCAGGCCGAGGCCTAGGAAGCCGAGCGTGGCGATGGCCACGGTGGTATAGCCGAGCCGCAGGCAGGCATCCACTATCAATGGCCCGCGGGCGTTGGGCAGCAACTCCACCAACATGATGAACCATGGGGATTCACCGCGGGTTTGCGCTGCGAAGATGTAATCCCGGGTGCGTAAATCCAGCACCAGGCCGCGCACGATGCGCATGATGCCGGGGGCTGAGGCGAAGGTGACGGCGATGACGATATTCCAGCCCGAGGCGCCGAGGTAGGAGATGATGATGATGTACAGAATCATCACCGGGAAGGACAGCAGTACATTGGAGATGAACGAGATGGCTTCGTCCCACCAGCCGCCGCGATAGCCGGCCATAACCCCCATCAACATGCCGAAAATGTACGCCACCACGGTGGCCAAGGTTGCCCACAGCAACACCCGCTGCGAGCCCCAAATGACGCGCGAGAGAATGTCGCGCCCTTTATGGTCGGTGCCGAGCCAGAAGGTGCCGCCGTCTGGGGCCGCGACGCCGATTTTTTGGAACGGCAGCAATGATGCGAGCGGGTCGTACAGCGGCAAAAGCGGCGCGATGGCGGCCATAATCACCCAAAATAGCACCAAACCTAAACCGACGATGCCGATGGGCGATTCGCGCAACAGGCGAAGGCTGCTGAACATGCGCACCAGCCAAAAAACATCGCGCGGGTCATCGGCGGCGGATGCGGTCGTGGCCGGGCTGCTGGCGGGGTTGTTAGTTGAGTTGCTCATGGGCTATGGGCGGCTATCGACCGGTGCAATGGGGTTTGGGCGGGTGAAAATTACGCGGTTGGATGTTAGGTGCTGGTCGCTTCAGTCGAGTGCTCAACTAAAGCGGATGCGGGGGTTTAACATGGTGTAGCCGATGTCCGAAATCACTTGCGAGAACACGGCCACGAACACCGCCACCAAAGTGCAGGCCTCGATCACATAAATGTCGTTGAACAAGGCGGCATCGAGAATCAATTTGCCGAAGCCTTTGTAGGCGAAAAACACTTCCACCACGATGACGCCGGACAGCAGCCAGTTTAATTGCAGCACGATGACGGTGAAGGGCGCGATGAGGGCGTTGCGCAGGGCGTGCTTCATAATCACGCGTTTATACGGGATGCCCTTTAAGATGGCGGTGCGGATGTATTGCGAGGTCATCACTTCGGCCATGGAGGCACGCGTCATGCGCGCCACATAGCCGAAATCGTACAATAGCAACACCGCCACCGGCAGCACCATCTGCGCCCAGTCGAAACCGCTGGACATACTCGAGGCGCCGGGCAACCAGCCGAGCCCGTATACGAAAATGGCAGTGAGGAAGGTGGCCGAGGCGAACTCCGGCACCGAGGTGGTGAGCACCGAGGCCACGGTTATCGAGCGATCCAACACCGAGCCTTCGCGCATGCCGGCCAGCACGCCGAGGGTGAGCGAGATGGGAATCATCAGCCCGAACAGGCACAGCGCCAATATGCCGGTGTTGCCGAGCCTATCCCACAAAATGTCGGCCACTGGGGTGCGATATTGGATGGATTGACCGAAATCGCCTTGCAAGGCATTCCAGCCCCAATCGATGTAGCGCTGCAAAAACGGCGTGTTGTAGCCATTATTATTCAACCAGATTTCACGCTGCGCATCTGATGAATAAGGCCCGAGCACTTTGCCCGCCACCGCCAATTTATCGCTCTCGAAGATGGCGAACAGAATGAATGACACCACCAACATGATGAGAATCATCGACGCGAAGCGCTTCAGGGTGAGGATGATCATGGATGTTTTACGCGGGGATTAAAACTGCGGGCTTATACGGCACAAATATTAAGCAAAAACCCGCCGCCGCCACAAACACGGGCGGCGACGGGCCACAAGGCGCGGCTAGGATTCGCGCCAGACCTTTTGGTACAGGTGGTAGTTGGTCGGGTGCAGGTGATAGCCCTTGACCCGATTATTCGCCACCACGAACAGCGGCCGCCAGAATGATTGCACCATGATGGCGTCTTCTTGGAGGATTTTCTCCACCGATTCCATGGCCGCGCGCCGCTTTTCCACATCCACCAGCGATTCGGCTTTGTCCAGCGCCTGGTCGAACTTGGGGTTGTTGTACGCGGTCTCGTTCCACGGCACGCCTTTGCGGTATGCCAACGACAGCACCATCGTGCCGAGCGGGCGATGCACCCATGAGGTCAGGCTGAACGGCGCGGTGTCCCAAATATCCCAATACTGCGCCGATGGCATGACATTGAGCGACAAATTGATGCCGGCCGGCTCCAACTGTTGCTTGAGAACCTCGCACGTGTGTTGCTCGGCCGGGCCGTCGGTATTGCCCACATCGATGGTAAGCGCGATGCCGTCCGGATAGCCGGCCTCGGTGAGCAACTGCTTGGCTTTGGCGTAATCTTGTTTTTGCTTCGGCAGTTTGAAGTACTCGGGGTGAATCGGCGCGACATGGTGATTCTCGCCTTCGACGGCTTTGCCGCGCATCACTTGGTCGGAATACTCCTTGGCGTTCAAGCAAGCGTGAATCGCCTCGCGCAATTTTTTGTTGTCGAACGGTTTCTCGACCGTGCGCATGCGCAGGATGTAGGCGTTGCCGGTGGCGGCCGAGTACACCGTGGTATCCGGCAGGCTTTCCGCCAATGGCAAGGTGCTGATGTCGGCGGCGTAGATCATGTCCACTTGACCGGAGCCATAAGCCGCCATTTGCGCGGCCGAGGTGGAGCCGTGGTCGTAGTAGTGGATTTCGTCCAAATAAACGCCGCCGCCCCAATAGGGTTGGTCGGTTATTTTATCGCCCCAGTAGCCATCGCGGCGCTTCAGAATCGCCTTCTCGCCGACCTTGAATTCGGCCAACTCGTAAGGGCCGGTGCCCACCGGATTCAAGTGGAAATCGCCGGTGAAGTTGCGATTCACGATCATGGTGGGGTAGTTGTTGAGGTTCTCGGCCACCGACAACGCGCCGCTTCGGCAATTCAACTGCACGGTGTGGTCATCGACGCGCTCTATTGCGTTTGGAATCATCTGCATGACCGGCGCGCCGTCTTTGTCGGTCTGGCCGCTCTCTTCGGTGAGGAAGGCGAACAAGCCGAGGTTGGACGAGCCAGTGGCTGGATTTAACCAGCGGGTGAAGTTGAAGATGACATCGTCGGCGTTGAAATCATCGCCATTTGACCATTTGATGCCCTTGCGAAGCACCAGTTTCCAGGTCTTGAGGTCATCGGAAGAATCCCAACCGGCGAGCAGATAGGGACGGGTGATGTTGTCGGCGCCGGTCATGGTCAAATATTCGCAGATGTGGCGCGCGACATTGGATTTTTGCACCCAAGAGAAGGTGCCGGGGTCGGCCATCTCTTGCACCTCCATGGAAACGCGCAAAGTGCCGCCTTTTTCGATGGCGTGGGCGCTGTCCATCATCGGCGGCAAAATTTCCTCGCCCAAGATGCTGCTGGCCATTGCGTAGGCGAGTGGCGCGCCGACCCCAAGTAAGGTGACGGTGCGCAAAAACTCGCGCCGTGAACATTTGCCATCGGCCAGGGATTTTTGCATCTTTTCCACGCCCGGATGGAGCTGCCCAGCGGGCCGCATTAGTTTGTCGTCTGCTTTACTCATGAGTTTTATTCCTCAATGTGGTTGGCGGTTTTAAGCGCCAAGTGTTGATGGAGCGCCGGCCAGATTTGTTGAATTTTGCGGTAGTGACTAGTGCGCCGACCGACTGGCGCATTGGGCGATATGCGTAATCAAACACGCCGCCGGCCCCAATCACCGCTCGCACAACCAGCCGGCGCACGATTGGGGGAATCGCTTGCTATGGCGACGGGTTAAAATAGCACAAAAATCACGCCATGCGTACCGCCGCCCGCCGGCTGCCCGGGAGCCGCCAAATCGCCGCCGAAAAATCATCGCAAAATCGCCAAAAAATCGCCGACCCTCGCCGCTCAGCGCCGCCAAATCACCGGAAACAACGGGTGCTCGAGGCTATCGCCAGGCGCCAGACGCAGTTGCGGGAACGGCGGCGAGGTCTCCCACGGGCGGGTCGCAAAACGCGCATCCTCGCCCAGCCAGCGGGTGGAAAAGCCGCGCCGGCGCTCCGGATGACCGAGCGTCGGCGGCGCATCATGCACGGCGCGCATGTGAAATACGATGCAGTCGCCAGCCACCAAGGACCACGATAGTAAGTCAGCGGCGGTGTAGGTCGGCGGCTCGCTGGCGGGTTTTTTGACGGATTTTTGGCTGGATTTTTCGCCGCCACGCGCGCCCGCATAACCGCCCGATTTTTCGCCGGCGTGACCGCTGGCGTGCGATTTCGCGGCCGATTTCGCGGCTGATTTCACGGCCGATGGCGCGGCCGATTCCACCCTCGCGCCGCCATCCGCCACCATGGCATCGATGTCGGGCATGCTCTCGAAGCCGTCCACGCCGGCGCTGTAATCCTCGTGATTCACGAACAGGCGCGGGTAATACAGCGCGCCGCTGGCGTGCGAGCCGCGCAGGAAACGCGGGCAGGCACGTTGCGGCACCGCCTCCAACGGCAGCCAAATCGAGCACAGTTGCTCGCCAGCCAAGCCGTAATAGGGCAAATCATGGTGCCAGGGCGTGGCTTCGGCCGTGTGTGGCTCCTTCACCAACACATGTTCGTGGTAGATGCGCGCCGCCTCGGCGGCCATCAATCGCCCGGCAATTTCGCCGGCCGGGGAGCGCCGAATAAACGCCTCATACTCGGCGATGCGCTGCCAATTGCAGTAATCCCCGTAAAACCCGCCGCACGCATCGGGCGGGGTATAGGACGAATAATAGGGGCCGGGTTCGGCAAAATTTTTCTCCATGCCACGCGCCAATTCCTCCAGCCAGCGCGCATCAAACGCCTGACGCAAGCAAATCGCGCCATCGCGCGCAAATTGGTCGATGGCGGCGGCGTCTATTTTCATGGCGTTGGGCGGTGCATACATGTACATGTAGGGGTGGGTGAAATGCCACTATGCCTATTACATGTTGGTAGCAGTGATGGCCCAAACTTCTCCCCGTGGGGTGAATGGGGGAGTTTTAGGCGATTTTAGGGGAATTTCGCACGGATTTTAATGGATTTCGGGGATTTCATGGTGATTTCATGGTGATTTCATGGTGATTTCGAGGATTTTCGGTGATTTTGGCGATTCCCTCGCGATTCTGGCGATGAACCACCCCGCCCGGCCGCCGATTCAGCGCGCGATGCGCATGAAATTTTGGTAGATGGCTTCGGCGGCGGCTAAAAAATGCGGCATGTTGGCGGCCGCGGCTTGTTTCATGGTCGCCAGGCCATCGGCGCCCAAAGTGGCGTGCAAGGCATCGCGGTAGGCCGGCACGGCGCCCCAATTATCGATAGTGTCGGGCTCGATTTCGACATGATATTGCAGCGACCAAGCACAGGTGCCGACGCGCATGGCTTGAATGCGGCAGGCATCGGAGATGGCCAACACCACGGCCTCGGGCGGCGGCTGGGCGATGCGCACCGAGTGCCATTGCAGGCATTTTTGCGTAGCCGGCAGGCCGCCGAGCAAGGCATCGGCGGCGCTCGCTGCGGTTAAATTCACCTCCAAAATGCCGATTTCCGGGGTCGGCTGGGGTTCGCAGGCGCCGCCCAAGGCATCGGCTAACAATTGATGCCCGAGGCACAGCCCCAAATAGGGTTTTTTTAACTCGGTGACCCAGCGCGCAATGGCGGCTTTTTCTGACCTAAGCCACGGATGCTCGTCCACATCCCACACATCCATGGGCCCGCCCATCACCCACAGGGCATCGAAATCCTCCAAACGCGGAATCGGCTCGCCGCGATGCAGATTCACTGCCGTCCACGGAATTTGCTCGCGCCGCAACATGGCGCGCAGCGAGCCCGGATGCTCGCAGTCGATATGCTGAAAAACGAGCAGTTTCACCTCATCCTCCGGTTACAAAATTGGGGGGTTGGTCGGTACAACCGCGCGCGAATCGACTGGCCGAATCGACTGGCCGAATCGACTGGCCGAATCGACGACCGAATCATGGCACCGAATCGGCCGCCGAATCTAATGCCCGATGCGCCCTTGCGAGAACAAACTGGCTTTCAGCTCGCGGCTCAGCACCTCGTCATGGCGGCGAATCCATTCCAGCACCATGGCGGCGTGTTCTTTTTCCTCGTCGCGGTTGTGTTCCAAGATGCGCTTCAACTCCGCGTCTTGGCAGGCATCCACGCGCTGGTTATACCAATCCACGGCCTCCAATTCTTCCATCAGCGAGACGATGGCGCGATGCATATCGCGCGTTTGCTCAGACAGTTCAGCCACGGGTTCGTGATAGCCTTCGTTCGACATGGTGATAGTCCCAGTACTTAAATTGAGTAGCGTTGAGTTGGCGGCGTTACATTAAGCCGCGTTGAATTAAAACAGGGCGTTACGGTTTTTCCAGCGCGAAATCCAAGCCGCCGTCGCGCAGCGATATTTTGATATGCCCGCCTTTTTTCAGGCCGCCGAATAACAGCGCGTCCGCCAGCGGGCGTTTGATGTGCTGTTGAATCACGCGTTGCATGGGGCGCGCCCCCATGGCGATGTCATAGCCGCGCTCGGCCAGCCAGTGCAGCGCCGCTTGGTCTATCTCTAAGGTCACTTCGCGCTCCGCTAATCGTAGCTCCAGGGCGTGGATGAATTTGCGCGCCACATGTAACACCGTGGCGGCGTCTAGGCTGTTGAAGCGGATGATGTTGTCGAGCCGATTGCGAAATTCCGGGGAAAATGCCTTTTTCACCGCTTCTTGATCATCGCTGCTGTGGTCTTGGGCGACAAACCCGACGCTGGCGCGCGCCGCCTGTTCGGCCCCGGCGTTGGTGGTCATCACCACAATCACATGGCGGAAGTCGGTTTTGCGGCCGTTGTTGTCGGTGAGGTTGCCGTAATCCATCACCTGCAGCAAGATGTTGAACACCTCGGGGTGGGCTTTTTCGATTTCATCGAACAACAACACCGCATGCGGGTGCTGATTTATCGCTTCGGTCAGCAAGCCGCCTTGGTCGAAACCCACATAGCCCGGCGGGGCGCCGATGAGGCGCGATACGGTGTGCCGCTCCATATACTCCGACATGTCGAAGCGGATGAACTCGATGCCTAAGGTGTTGGCCAGTTGCTTGGTGACCTCGGTTTTGCCCACTCCGGTGGGGCCGGAAAACAGCAGCGAGGCGATGGGCTTGTCGGCATCGCCTAAGCCGGAGCGCGCCATTTTGATGGAGGTCGCCAGCGTCGAGATGGCGGCGTCTTGGCCGAACACCAGCAATTTTAGGTCGCGTTCGAGGTTTTTCAGGGCGCGGGTGTCGGCGGTGGAAACATGCTTGGGCGGAATGCGCGCCAGCGCCGCCACCATGCTTTCGATGTCCTTTATGCCGATGGTTTTGGGGCGTTTTTTGACCCCGCCGGCGGCCTCGCCAGCCGCTAGGCGCGCGCGGGCGCCGGCTTCATCGATCACATCGATGGCGCTGTCCGGCAGTTGCCTATCGCTCAAGTGGCGCGCCGATAATTCCACCGCCGTGCGTAGCGCCGGCTGGGTGTATTTCACCGCGTGGTGTTTTTCGAAGCGCGATTGCAAGCCGCGCAGAATGTCCACCGCTTCGTCCACGCTCGGCGCCAGCACATCGATCTTTTGGAAGCGCCGCGCCAGCGCTCGGTCTTTTTCGAATATGCCGCGATATTCGCGGTAGGTGGTGGAACCGATGCATTTTATCTCGCCGCAAGCCAGCACCGGCTTTAGCAAATTAGAGGCGTCCATGGTGCCGCTGCCGGCCGCGCCGGCGCCGACGATGGTGTGGATTTCATCTATAAAAAGCACCGCGCCGGGCTGTTTGTGCAGTTCTTTTAGCACCGCTTTTAGGCGCTGCTCGAAGTCGCCGCGATATCGGGTGCCGGCCAGCAGCGCGCCCATATCGAGGGCGTGGATGGTGCACCCGGACAAGGCCGCAGGCACTTCGCGCCGCGCGATGCGTCGCGCCAGCCCTTCCGCCAGCGCGGTTTTGCCCACCCCGGCTTCGCCGACGAACAGCGGGTTGTTTTTACGCCGCCGACACAAAATTTGCATGGCGCGACGCACTTCGGCATCGCGCCCGATGAGCGGGTCGATTTTGCCCTGGCCGGCGCGCTGATTGAGATTGACCGTGAAGCGCTGCAGCGCCCCGGTGGGCGCCGCCGACTCGTCGTCGGCATCGGATTCATGGTCGGCATCGGGCTTCGACGAACGCTCCGTGCTGGGCAGTTTGTCGATGCCGTGGGAGATGAAATTGACCACATCAAAGCGGCTGATTTCTTGCTGGCTGAGAAAATAAACCGCGTGGGATTTTTTTTCGCTAAACACCGCCACCAGCACATTGGCGGCGCGCACCACTTTTTTACCGGAACCTTGCGCATGTAGCACGGCGCGCTGCAACACGCGCTGAAACCCTAAGCCGGGTTCGGGGTCGCCGTCGTTCGCCAACCGCGGTACTTCGGTGCGCAGATACTCCGCCAGGGCGCGCTTCAGCGCGTCGACATCGCCGCCGCACGAAGCGATAGCATGGCGGGTGTCGCCATCATCCAGCAATGCGAACAACAGGTGTTCTACGGTGATGACCTCGTGCCGCTCCCGGCGCGCCAGCGTTACCGCCTTGCCGAGGGTGGCTTCGAGTTCTTCGGATAACACTATTCGCGCTCCATCGTGCACTGCAGCGGATGCTGGTGCGCGCTGGCGCACTGCAGTATTTGCCGCACCTTGGTTTCGGCGATTTCTTGCGCAAAAACACCGCACACCGCCAACCCCTTGGTGTGGATGCGCAGCATGGTCTGCTCGGCGCTTTCCTCGGACATGGCGAAAAAGCGCATCAATAACATCACCACAAATTCCATGGGCGTGTAGTCGTCGTTTAGCAACAACACCTTATACAGCGGCGGCTTCTTGAGTTTGGGTCGGGCGCGCTCGGCCACGGCGATGCCGTCGGCGCCGTGGTGCTGCGGGCGACCAGGCGATGGAGAACCGGGGGCGGCCATCAGGGAGCGGGGCGAATCTTTATGCCGTGATATCTGCAGCCTGGCCGGCTCGGCCCCTTAGGAGGCGCCGCCGCAACCGCCGCAGGAGCCGCTGCCGCCGACCGCTTGGAAGACATTATTGAACACAAAGGTGGCGTTTACGCCATCGTCTACATAATCGACTTCGGCGCCGTGCAAGAAACTCATCGCCACTGGGTCCACCACCAAACTAAAGCCGTTGTCGTCCGCCATGCCGCTGTCGGTTTTCTCGGGCTGCTCGGCGAAAGTCATGCCGTAAGTCATGCCGCCGCAACCGCCGCCAGACACATATATACGCACCGCCGACGCATCGGCGCCGGCGTCTTGCAACAAGCCAGCGATTTTTTGCCGGGCGCCGACGGTTACCGCTAAATCGGCATCAGCCAGCGTGGGGTTGAATGAGTTCATCGGTTTGCCTCCTTGAAAGGGGGATGTGTTGGAGCAGGGGGATGGGCGATTTTTTGCCCGGCGATGGTGTGGGCGATGGTGTGGGCGATGGTATGGCTGGTGCGCTGATTATTCTAACATGGCGGGGGGTTTGTCAATCCGCGCCGCCATCATTATCGCGCTGCGGCATCGCCGCCGCCATCGACCGCCGGCGCCCGGCGCGCGGCCGCAAACAGCGTGAAAAAATTCTCAGTGGTGGCTTCGGCGATGCGCTCCACCGGCTGGCCGCGCAACTCGGCGATGTATTCGGCGGTGCGCCGCACATGGGCTGGCTCATTGACTTGGCCGCGAAACGGCGTCGGCGCCAAATAGGGCGAATCGGTCTCCACCAACATTCGATTCAACGGCACTTGCTGCGCCACTTGTTTGAGGGCCGCGGCGTTTTTGAAGGTGACGATGCCGGAAAAGGAAATATAAAAACCCAGCGCGAGGGCGCGTTGCGCGGTGGCCCAATCTTCGGCGAAACAATGCATAACGCCGCCGGCCTCGGCGGCATCTAAATCTTCCAACATGCGCATGGTGTCGGCGGCCGCCGCTCGGGTGTGGATGATGAGCGGCAAAGCGGCGGTTTTGGCGGCCGCGATGTGATTGGCAAAGCGCTGCCGCTGCCAGTCGAGGCCGTCGGTTGCGGCGGCTGAACCCGGCGCCGCTGGCGTTGCACCGGCGCCGCCGCCGCTGCGGAAGTAATCGAGGCCGGTCTCGCCGATGGCCACGACCTCGGGGTGGTCCGCCAATTCGACCAATTCCGCGGCGCCCGGGTCGGCGCAGTCGGTGGCGTTCGGGTGCACCCCCACCGAGGCGAAAATGTGCGGATGCGCGCTCGCCATGCGCACAATGCGCGGAAAATCCTCGAGATTCACCGCCACGCACAGCATGTAATCCACCTGATTGGCGGCGGCGCGGCTCAATACCGCCGGCAACTCCGCCGCCAACGGCTCAAAATCGATGTGACAATGGGAATCGACTAATTGCATGGGTTTGGGCTTGGGTTTTTGGGGTGAGGTGTTGGGTTGTGTTGCCTCATGTCCTCGATAATTTCTATGGTTTTTATGCTCACGGCGCAAACCTTAGCGAGCAAATCGATAACATCCTCTTTGTGGTCGGCAAAGCGATAGGTGTTGAACTTTTCTTTGATGGTGGAGTATCGGGGCGTTTTCTCTTTGTATTGGTCGAGTACCCATTCGAGCGCACTGCGACTGCCGAGTTGGTATTGCCAAGCCAGCGGTGGAATGTCTAATAATTCGGTTTGCTCGTCGATGATGATTGTGCCTCGTGTTTTGTCGGCGCGGAGTTTCGCATGACCGGGTCGGCAGGCGATATCTCGGCGCTGAAAAGCAGCAGGGGCGGCGGTGGCGAAGCCGATATGGGTTGCCATTAATTCCTCGCCCCACGCCACCCATTTTGCAAAATCATCATAAAACGGCAGACGAGGAAATTCCCGGGTGAGATTGATGGCGTATTTTTCTCGATACGCCGGATTGTGCAAAACCGCATAGGTGTAGTGGAAAATATCCTCGGCGGAGATGTTTTTATCGCTGTAATGAACGCGAAATTTATCCAAACCATAAGCGGTGATATTGGTATCGCGCACGCCGTCGGTATCGTAGCGATATAGTGGCAGGCATTGGGTTTTTTCGAGAAAATCAATGCCATACAATTGCCCAACAGCGAGTGCTTGGAAAGGTTTTGCTGAGGCAAGACCGGAAAAGCAAATAACCTTATTTTCTTTATTTTTGCCGGTGGGAAATATTTTCGGCATCAGGTACTGCATTTCATTCAACTTTTTATCAAAGTAAATATACTTTTCTACATAGGGGCGAAATAAAGAAAGGCGCGTAACCTTAGAATCAAATGCATTAATTTCTCCATCAGCCAACTGTTTTTTTAGATATCTAGACCATTTTATTGTCTGGCCGAGTTTTTCTGCATTAACTTTTTTGCCGCCAAACTTGGCGCGCATTTCCTTATAGACAGATAGGAAAAATTTTACTTTTTTGTGAAGTTTTCTTTTATCAAAATCATAAACCCAATCATCGCGAGCGGTTACTACCCCCAAAGAATACAGTTTGAAAATAGATGTCTCCTTGGCGGCACTTTTAGCGAATTTGGTGGATTTATCAGCCACAGAAGTGAATTCGCCAAAGTCATTGTCGATTTGGTCGATCCAGCGGCCTTCTTCGTTGGGAACTATATGTTCAAAATCAATATCTCTAAAAGCCGTGGTGTCCAAAAAAGCGAGTTTGTTTTCCGCGCT
Source organism: Candidatus Poriferihabitaceae bacterium (assembly GCA_965243285.1). GTDB lineage: Bacteria > Pseudomonadota > Gammaproteobacteria > Arenicellales > Poriferihabitantaceae > JAHRAW01. Next base: position 116,995 of record OZ251537.1, read on the forward strand.
TTCGAAATCGCCGCATTTCATATAGTGAATGTCGCAGCCTTCGTCATGGGGTGTTTTGCGTACGAAAAACCCGATGGCAACGCCGGTCATGATGCCGAACACATTGCCGGCCCCGGATGTCGCTCGTATGTCGCCGCCTAAATCGACAATATAGATTTTGCTGAATTCTTCAGCGGCTATTTTGCGAAAGCCATCATCTTGCTTGGAATCAATCCATGAACGGTTGGTAATGAAAGCCAGCACGCCGAGGTCGCCCAGCCGGTCGGTGGCCCAGCGGATGAAGCGCTTGTACATATCGTATTGTTTGGTTTTTTGCGCGATGCTTTGTTTTACATAAGTTTCTTTAATGCGCGCATCGATGCCGACATATTCGCGGTTTTTATTGTTGTCATTTTCATTGCGTTGGTTGGCGTTATACGGCGGATTGCCGATAATCACCGAAATGTCTTTTTCATTCTGGCGCTTGATGCGTTCGAGGTTTTCATGGCTGATAAAATCTCGCAAATTCCCCTGTGTTTTGCTTTTACGGAAATAAAGATTATCCAGCGTATCCACAAAGCAAATATTTCGAAACTCTACATATTCACCGATTTTTTGTTTATAGGTATATTCGATATTTAAGTTAGCGATGTAATACGGCAATATGCTGACTTCATTAGCGTTGATTTCGTGTTGGTATTTGTAGGGCAGGTTCGCCGTGGGCATAAAGTCGATTAAATCGGTGATGAAGGTGCCGGTGCCGGCGGCCGGGTCTAGAATATGTACATGTTTGTTATACAAATGCCGACCAAAGTATTTTTTCACTAAATGGTCGGTCGCTTTTATCATAAAACCGACGATTTCATTGGGCGTATACACTACGCCGAGACGGTCGGCGGCTTTGGGGTTATAGATGGTATAAAAATCTTGATAAATCGCCTTGAGGAATTGCTGTTTTTCATGGTGGCTGCCGATGCTGGCGGCGGCGGCGGTGATGGCGCTGTAATAAACCTTTAGGCGGTCTACCATGTTGCGTTTGAAATTACCGGTGAAAAAAGTATTTTCGAGATCATCCAAGCGTTGGGCGATGTTGTTTTCTTTATGAAATTGATCTTCGCCAAACACTTTTAAGAAAATATCCTTGGTTAATATATGTTGAATCAACATCTCCCGCACATCCGCCACCTCCACTTCAGGGTTGATGGTTTTGCGGCATAAACTGAGGAAATTATCGACGGCAGTACGAAACGCTAAATTGTTTTCGATGGATTTATCGATCATGTCGCGCAATGCCACGAGTATGTCGGGCAAATCATCGCGAAATTTCTGCGTCGCCTTCGAAAATTCCGCAATGATGGGCGGTTCATAAGCGAAAAACTCACTGATGAGTTTGTGCAAGTTTTGCGCATCACCCATATTCACCCGCTGCACTTCGTCACCGTTTTGCAACAGCACCGCAGTGCATGAATTTTCGAAAATAATGTTGGATGTCGGGTAACCATCGCCTAATTTTTTATCGATTTCCTCATCGATATCATCCTTAGAGTCTTTCGCTTCCCAATACCCTCTATCGAGACGCATCGCATCCTTTACGGTGCCATCGGGTATTTTACGGGTGTCTTTGTATGGCAGTTCTTCGACCAAAACTAAATCGTGTTTGGCGCCGTATTTAATCAAACATTGCTGAAAAGCCGGCCGCAAACTACTTTCATTATCGCTGCCGCTACGGGCGCGCAACTTTTCTATCTGCCGATGGTAGGCGTGGATGTGTTCCATGCTCATTAGATTTGGTGTGTGGCAATAAGTATGTAATTTCCCTAATTTTAATGCGCGATGACATCATGCGCGATGACATCATGCGCGATGACATCATGCGCCGCGCAACAAGCGGCGCAATGCCAGCGCCAATTCATCCAGCGCCAGTTGTTCGTTGAGTGGTTCGCCGGCCAGTTTTCGATAGCGACCGACCTTATCATAGAGCGCGAACATTGCTTCCGCCGGCAGCGCTGCCGCTGGTTGCCCAAGGCGCGGGTTGGGCGGCGCGGCGGTGACTTGCTGGCGGATGAGGTCGCAGCAAAATCGATGCAGCCACTCGAGCGCTTGCGTGAAATCTTGCTTGGCGAAGCGCGCCGCCAACTCCAACGCGCCGAGGCGACCGCTGGCGAGTTTTGCCATATCGTCGGCGAGTTGCGCGGCGCGCGGCAAAAAACCGTCGGCGTGTAATTTAAGCGCATCCAGCGGCCCGCCGCCGGCCAGCGCCAATGCGGCCGATGCGGCTTCGGTGCTCATGGCCGCGCCGGACTGTGTGCGCAGCCACGCGACCGCGGCTTCGGCGCGCGGCGGCGTCATGACGATTTGCAGGCAACGGCTGCGCACCGTGGCCGGCAAATAACCGGGGTGCGCGCTCACCAAGATCAAGATGGAATTCGCCGGCGGCTCCTCGAGCAATTTAAGCAGGGCGTTGGCGGCGCTGGCGGTCATGCGCTCGGCCGGCATCAACAACGCGACCTTGCGCGCCGCGAGATGGGGGTGGGTGTGAAAGCGCTCGGCTAACAAACGCACTTGCTCGACCGCAATCACCCGGCCCGGGTTGGCGCGTTTTTCTCGCGCTGCGGAATCTTGATAGCGCTCGCAATACTTCGCCGCCAGCGCGATGCGTCCGTCGCGGCGCTCGAGTTCGGTGATCAACACATGGAAATCCGGGTGCGTGGCGGCGGCGAACAACACGCACTGCCGACACTGCCGGCACGCCACCCCATTTTTCGGCTGCGCGCACAACAAAAACTGCGCTAACGCCATGGCAAATTCGCGCTTGGCGATGCCAGAGACGCCAGAGACCAGCAAACCGTGATGCATACCCTCGACGGCGGCCATGCGCTGCCATGTCGGCTGCGTCCATGGGTAGTCGATCATGACAAATGGGAGGTGAATCTGGCAATCATCTCAACCGACGGTGGGTTTTGTCGCCGCGCGGGGTGATGTCGAACAGGCAATCGATGGCTGGCCGGCTTAGTCCGGTTATGCGTCATGTTAATGGTCAAATTTTCGCCGCCGGCGCATCGCTGGCGACCCATCGCCGCTGCCAAAATGCTTGCAACACTGAGCCGATGTCGGCGCGCACTTCGTCACGGGAGCGGCGCTCGGCATCGATGCGTTTGATGCGCTCGAAGCGGTCGGCGCGCGCCAAAAATTCCTGACGAACCGCCTCTTGGAATTCCCTCGGCTGACTCCCAAAGCGGTCTGGCGGCATCCGGCGCCGCGCCAGGCCCGCATCCACGGACACATCCAGCAATATGGTTAAATCCGGCGAGCCAATGTGAGGCGTGCCATAGGCGTCATTTTGCAGCCACTTTTCCAAGGCCGCGATGGCGGCTTCGTCCATACCGCGGCCGGCGCCCTGGTAGGCGTAGGTGGAATCGATGAAGCGATCGCACACTACCCAGCGACCGGCGGCTAACGCCGGGGCGATGACTTCATCCAGTTGCTGGGCGCGGGCCGCAAAAAGCAACATCAACTCGGCGCGGTCGGACATCCGCACCGCGCTGCGCCCGGCATCCGGCGCGCCGTCCGCCAGGCCGCCGTGCAGCAAAATATTCCGCAACAACTCGCCCAATGGGGTGCCGCCGGGCTCTCGGGTGCGCGTCACTTCGAGACCACGGTCTTGCAACCACGCCTCGATGAAATCCATGTGCGTGGTTTTGCCGGCGCCGAAAAAACCCTCCAGAGTGATGAAAGCGCCCGGCGCGCGGGGCTTGCTCATAATTTCCGTTGCCTTTTGATGTACGCCCGCACCGCTTTGTTATGTTCGCGCAAGGTCTGCGAAAAAGTGTGCAGGCCGCGGCCCTTGGCGACGAAATACAAATCTTCGGTGCGCAGTGGCTGCGTGGCGGCTTGCAGCGCGCTCATGCCGGGCAGGCTAATCGGCGTCGGCGGCAAGCCCGCGTTGGTGTAGGTGTTGTATTTGGTGCGGGTTTTGAGGTGGGCGCGGGTGATGTTGCCGCGGTATTTGTCGCCGAGCCCGTAAATCACCGTGGGGTCGGCCTGCAGCCGCATGCCTTGTTCCAATCGATTGTGGAAGACGCCGGAAACCTTGCGCTGCTCGGCCGCCACATAGGATTCTTTTTCGATGATGGAGGCGAGAATCAGCGCCCCCGTCTTGCTGTCGATGGCGAGGTTATCGGCGCGGTTTTGCCACGCGACATCGAGTTTTTCGCGCATCAAATCAAAGGCCTGGCGATACACCGATAGGTCGGTGGCGCCGGCGGTGTAGTGGTAGGTGTCGGGGAAAAAACGCCCTTCCGGGTGTAAATCAGGATGCTCTAACGCCGCCATAATCTGCGCCGCGCTCATGCTGGCGGTGGAGGGCTTTAAGTGGGCCGCGGCGCGCAATTCGGCGCGCATTTTGGCGAAATTCCAGCCCTCCAGGATGGTGATTTTGATGCCGACTTGGCCTTTTCCGGCGGCGATATTGCGCAGAAACCGATTGAGCGAGATGGCCTTAGGAAACCGATATTCGCCGACCCGCAGGCGCGTGCCGAGCCCGTCGAGGCGCGCCAGCAGACGCCATGACAGCGTCTCGCCGATGACTTCGCGCGCCAGCAGTTGGGCGGTGATTTGCGCTAGGGTGTCGCCACGCGCGATGGTCCAGGTTTGTTCGCCGAAATCCCGCGGTCGGTAGGCGGCTTGGGCTAAATAGACGAGCAACACGGCGCCGCCTAACAGCCACATCGACATGATTTTAAAGCGCCGCGACTTTGCCTTCACCGCCGTGGCGACTGACTTATCGGCTGACCTATCGATGACTCCATCGCCAGCCGCATCGCCGGCTCCATCGACTGCTTTATCGGCCCTATCGACCGTCTTAGTGGGCACCGTTTAAGCGACGGTAAACGCCAGCGTGCCGTTGGTGCCGCCGAAGCCGAATGAATTCGACAACGCCACGCGCAGGCGCGCCGAACGCGCCTCATTGGGCACAAAATCCAGCGCGCATTCGGGGTCTGGGGCGGTCAGATTGATGGTGGGCGGAATCATTTGGTGGTACAAAGTCAGCGCCGTGATGGCGGCCTCGACACCGCCGGCGGCGCCGAGCAGGTGGCCTATCATGGATTTATTCGAGCTGATTGCCAGGCGCTGGGCGTGGTCGCCGAAGGCGGTTTTGAGGGCTAAGGTTTCGGCGATGTCGCCCTGCGGGGTGGAGGTGCCATGCGCATTGATATAATCCACCTGCTCGGGATTTACGCCGGCGTTGCGCATGGCGTTTGCCATGCAACGGGCGGCGCCTTCGCCGGTCGGCGATGGGCTGGTCATGTGGTAGGCGTCGCCGCTCATGCCAAAGCCGGTTATTTCGGCGTAAATGCGCGCCCCGCGGGCCGTGGCGTGCTGGCGTTCTTCCAGCGCCAGGACGCCGGCGCCCTCGCCCATCACGAAGCCGTCGCGGCCTAAATCCCACGGGCGGCTGGCTTGCGCCGGGCTGTCGTTGCGGCGGCTCAAAGCGCGCGCGGCGCTGAAACCGGCCACCGAAGTGGGCGAAATGCTCGCCTCGGCGCCGCCGGCTATCATCACATCGGCATCGCCGTATTCGATTAATCGGCTGGCCTCGCCGATGGCGTGAGTGCCGGTGCTGCACGCCGTGACCATGGATAAATTCGGCCCCTTGAAGCCATGCATGATGGACAGATGGCCGGAAATCATGTTGGTGATGGTGGTGGGGATGTAGAACGGCGACACCCGCCGCGCGCCACGGCTCAAGTACAGCTCGGTGGTGGCTTCGATGGTGCCGATGCCGCCGATGCCGGAGCCGATATAGACGCCGAAACGATGCGCGCAGGCGGCTGTGGCTTCCAAGCCGGCATCGCGGATGGCGGCGCCGCCAGCGGCGATGCCCATCTGCATGAAACGATCCATTTTGCGCGCTTCCTTGGCCGGCAGATGCTCGGCGGGGTCGAAATCCCGTACTTCGGCGGCGATGCGGCTCGGCATGTCGGCGGCGTCGAAACTGGAAATGGCATCGACGCCGCTGCGCCCGGCCAACATGGCTTGCCAGGTGGTCTGTATATCCGTGCCTAACGGCGAAATCACGCCCAACCCGGTAATGACCACGCGCCTGTTTTTCATCGCTTCTAGACTGCCTTGCGTCAAGTTAATGTGCGTCAAGTTGATGTGCGTCAAATGGTTTTACGGCGCGGGTTTTCGATGCAACCCCGGTGGCGGGCGATTAAATCCGCCGCAAACCGCCCGCCGCCTAACGCCATGCCGTCGCCGAGCCAGCGCATCCGCAACAATCTCGACGCGGCGATGTTAGCCCACTCCGCCGCGACTGGTCATCAACACATCTCTGGCGAATCGAGAATCCGCCTAGGCGGCTTCATTGGCCTCGATATAGTTGACCGCGTCTTTTACCTTGGCGATGGCTTCGGCTTTGTCGTCGGGGATTTCGAGGTCGAATTCCTCCTCCAGCGCCATCACTAATTCCACCGTGTCCAGCGAATCGGCGCCGAGGTCATCGACAAAAGACGCCTCCGGGGTGACTTGCTCCTCGGTTACGCTCAGTTGTTCTACCACGACTTTTCTTACGCGCTCTTCAATGGTGCTCATGGTGGTTTTTACTCTCCGATTGATGGGGTTGTGAGGTGGTGAAAATTGACCCGGCTTGGACGCCTTAGGTCTCGACAGAAGCTCGAGGATGAGCTGAGAACATCAGGTTGCGACAGACGAAACCAGCGCTTAGGCCAGCCCCCTCGCATCGCGGCGCATTGTATAGCAAACGGGCGGCGCTGGCATGAGTGCCGCTCGGCATTAACATGCGCCGGTGAATCATCGATGCCTACATATATATGTACACATCTATTGCACATATATATGTGCATACGGCCGCCGTCATGCCATCAACATGCCGCCGTTTACATGCAAGGTGGCGCCGGTGAGGTAATTCGCCATGGGCGAGGCCAGAAACACCACCGCCGCGGCCACATCTTGCGGCGTGCCGAGGCGCGCCATGGGGATGCGGGCGCGCAACGCGGCGCGCTGGGCGTCGCCTAAAGCGGCCGTCATGTCGGTATCGATGAAGCCCGGGGCGATGGCGTTCACGGTGATGTTGCGCGATGCCACCTCCTGCGCTAAGGATTTGGAAAACCCCAACAAGCCGGCCTTAGCGGCGGCGTAGTTGGCTTGCCCGGCATTGCCGGCGGCGCCGACCACCGAGGTGATGTTGACGATGCGGCCATAGCGCGCTTTAGTCATGGGGCGCAAGCACGCCTTGCACATTCGGTAGGCGGATTTTAAGTTGGCGTCCAGCACTTCGTCCCAGGCCGATTCTGGCATGCGCAGCAGCAAATTATCGCGGGTGATGCCGGCGTTGTTGACCAGCGTAGACGGCGCCCCGACGGTCTGCGTCAACGCCGCCAACATGCCGGCCACCGACTCCCCGCAGGTTACATCCAGCACCCAGCCGGCGCCGGGAATGCCGGCGGCGGCGAGATAATCGGTGATGCTTTGCGCCCCGGCTGCGGTGGTGGCGGTGCCGGCTATGGTGCCGCCGGCGCCGCCTAAGGCCAGCGCGATGGCACGGCCGATGCCGCGCGTGGCCCCGGTCACCAGGCAAATTTGCGCCTCGCAGAGTGGCTTTGTGTCGGCGTTATTCATGGGGGTTTGGGTGGATTTTTGGGCGAATTTTGGGCGAATTTTGGGCGAATTTTGGGCGATTCTCGATGATTTATGCCGAATTTTGGCGGATTCTCGCTGATTCTCGCTGATTCTCGATAAATGGCACCCTCCGCCATCACATCCGAATCAGCGCCGAGCCCCAAGTAAACCCGCCGCCGAAACCCTCTAACAACACATGGTGCCCGGCTTTTATGCGGCCATCGCGCACCGCTTGGTCCAGCGCCAGCGGCACCGAGGCGGCCGAGGTGTTGCCGTGGCGGTCCACCGTCACCACCACCTTATGCTTGGGGATTTTGGCGCGCGCCCCCACCGCGTTGATGATGCGGATATTGGCTTGATGGGGTACCAGCCAGTCGAGGTCGTCTTTATGCATGGCATGGGCGCGCAGGGTTTCGTCGATGATGTCGCTCATCGCCGTCACCGCCCAGCGAAACACCTCGGCGCCTTGCATGGTGGTGTAGGCGGTTCCGGCTTGCACTTTGGCGAAATTGCGCGATACGCCCACCGGCACGCACAGCAGTTTTTGGTAGCGCCCATCGCTATGCAGATGGGTGGATAACACGCCGGGCTCACGGTCGGCGCGCACGATAACGGCGCCGGCGCCATCGCCGAACAACACGCAAGTGCGGCGGTCGCTCCAATCGATAATGCGCGAAAAAGTCTCGGCGCCGACCACCAAGGCGCAGCGCGCGGCGCCGGTGCGAATGAATTTATCGACCACCCCGAGGGCGAAAATAAAACCGGCGCACACCGCCTGCACATCGAAAGCCGGACAGCCGGCCAACCCCAGCCGATGTTGTAACAAGCACGCGGTGCTGGGGAAAACTTGATCCGCGGTGGTGGTGGCCACCACGATGAGGTCGATTTCCGCCACATCGATGCCGCCAGCGGCGATGGCTTGGCGCGCCGCATGTTCAGCCAAATCGACGGTGAATTCATCGTCGGCGGCGATGCGACGCTCGCGGATGCCGGTGCGCGAGCGAATCCACTCGTCATCGGTGTCGAGCATCGCCGCCAGGTCGTGGTTAGTGAGAATTTTCGCCGGCAGGTAGCCGCCGGTGCCCACCACCTTCGAGTAAATTTGCGCGGTACTCATGACAATGTCAGCGGCCGGCTAGGCGAAGTACAGCGCGCCATCGCTATAAAGTGGCGTCCGCGGCCGCGGTCAGGGCTTCTTCTATGCGCCGCACCAGCGCTTGCTTGACCTCTTGAATGCCCACCTCCACGGCGCAGCGGAAGCCCATGGCGTCGGCGCCGCCGTGAGATTTCACCACCGTGCCGCGCAGGCCGAGCAGGCTGGCGCCGTTGTAGCGGCGGTGGTCTAAGCGGCGTTTGATGGCGCCGAGCACCGGCCGCGCCAACACGCCGGCGCCTAAGGTGGCTGCATTGCGCCCGAATTCTTGCTTGATGACGCCCATGATCATTTGCGCCGCCCCTTCGGTGGTTTTCAGCGCCACATTGCCGACAAACCCATCGCACACCACCACATCGGTGTCGCCGCCATAGATTTCATCGGCCTCCACATAGCCGATATAATTCAGCGCGCTGCGCTTGAACAAGGCCGCGGCAGCGCGAATGGTGTCGTTGCCCTTGCCGTCTTCGATGCCGATATTGAGCAAGCCTACGCTAGGCTGGCGCTTGCCCTCCAAACAATTAATCAGCGTCGCCCCCATCACCCCGAACTGCAGCAAAATTTCCGGCCGGCTATCCACATTGGCGCCGAGATCTAGCACATAAGTGTGCCCGTTCACGCGCGGCAAGGCGGCGCAAATTGCCGGGCGGTCGATGCCGGGGATGGTTTTCAGCACAAAACGCGCCGTAGCCAGCAAGGCGCCGGTGTTGCCCGAACTTATGCAGGCGTGGGCGCGGGCCTGGCGCACTAAATTGAGGGCGACGCGCATGGAGGAATCCTTTTTCTTGCGCAACGCCTGCGCCGGGGCTTCGTCCATGGCCACCACCTCGCTGGCGCCGACCACGACCAAACGCTCGCCGCCGCCAGCCGCCGCCAGCCGCCGTTCGATGCGCGCCGCATCGCCGACTAACATCAACTGCACATCTTTATGGCGCCCGATGATATCGAGCGCCGCCGGAATGGTCGCATCCAAACCGGCATCGCCGCCCATGGCATCGATGGAAAGAGTGAGCATTGGCGGCCGGCGGCTGGAGGCAGCCCTTCAGATGCGCAGGGAGTTGGCCATAGCCACGGCGGCGGACGGCGACACAGACCGATACCAGGCCGGCCCAGTCCGGTAATTGGTAATTACTCTTCGTCTACGCTGGCGATGGGCGTGGCGATGACTTTTTTGCCGCGATAAAAGCCATCGGCGGTGAGGTGATGGCGGCGATGCAACTCGCCGGTGACCGAGTCTATGGAAAGGGTCGAGCCCTTCAAGGCATCGTGGGAACGTCGCATATTGCGGCGCGACGGCGTTTTGCGGCTTTTTTGTACGGCCATGACATCCTCGTTATAAGGTGATTGCGAAAAGGGGCGCGAAAAGGGCGCGAAAAGGGCTATCACAAAAATTGTGAACATAGGGCAACCTTAGCCGACATCATAACCACGACGCGCGGCCGGCTGGTGAACAGCGGGCGAGTATAGCGATTCGCCATAGGTGCGTCAAAAAAAACCGCCGCCCATCGGACCTGGCATGCTTGAACATCAGCGCGCCAAATCCGTACAATCCGCCCTTTGTTTTTATCGCCTAAGGTCAACATGTCCATCGAACAAACCGACGATTTGAGAATCACCCACATCGCCCATGTGGTCAATCCGGCCGCGCTCATCGAGCGTTTTCCGGCCACCGAGGCGGCGGTGCGCACCACCGTGCAAGCACGGCGGGCGATTCAGCGCATTTTAACTGGCCAGGATGACCGCATCTTGGTCATCGCCGGGCCGTGCTCCATCCACGACCCCGAGGCGGCGGTGGATTATGCCACCCGCTTGGCGTCATTAATCCACCGCCATGGCGAGGATTTGCTGCTGGTCATGCGCGTGTATTTTGAGAAACCGCGCACCACCGTGGGCTGGAAAGGGCTCATCAACGACCCCGATTTGAACGATACCTTCGACATCAACAAAGGGCTGGCGCTGGCGCGACAATTGCTCATCGACATCAACCAACTCGGGGTGGCCGCCGGCACCGAATATCTCGACATCATCACGCCGCAATATGTGGCCGATTTAATCTCCTGGGGCGCCATCGGGGCGCGCACCACGGAAAGTCAAGTGCACCGCGAGTTGTCGTCCGGGCTATCTTGCCCGGTGGGGCTTAAAAACGGCACCAACGGCAATCTCGACATCGCCGTGGACGGCATCCGCGCCGCCAGCCGCCCGCATCACTTTTTGTCGCTGACCAAAGGCGGTCAGTCGGCGATATACACCACCGCCGGCAATGAGGATTGCCACATCATTTTGCGCGGCGGCAAAACCCCCAATTACGACGCCGTGAGCGTAAACGAAGCCAGCGAAAAACTGCGCGCCGCCGACCTGCCCGAGCGCGTGATGATCGATTTCAGCCACGCCAACAGCAAAAAAGACCACGAAAATCAGACCAGCGTGTGCGCCCATGTGGCCTCGCAAATCGCCCGTGGCGACCGCCGCATCATCGGCGCGATGATCGAAAGCCACTTGGTGGCCGGGCGGCAAAATGTGCTGCCCGGCCAGCCGCTGGTGTACGGCCAGAGCATCACCGACGCCTGCGCCGATTTACCGGCCACCGAAAAAATGTTAGCCGAACTGGCGGCTGCCGCCAGGGCGCGTCGGCTGGCGGCTTGATTTAAGGCGTTGCCTTCAAACTTGCCGGCTGGGTGATTTTTGACCCCGCCGGCCGAGTATTTACCGCCGATTCCACCCCATCCGCATGCTCAAACCGCATGGTTCGCAGCGCCTAAACCCGCTGCACATCGCCGACCCCATCGAAAATGCCGACCTGACGGCGCGCGCCCAGAGCATGCCGTCGGCGCTGTTGAGCTCAGCCGGGGCCGCCGCCGCCGTCATGTTGGGGGCCGGCTATTTCAACCCCCTGCAAGGCTTTATGAATAAAGCCGACGCGCTTGGCGTGGGGCGCGATATGCGCACCGAATGCGGCCTATTTTGGCCCACTCCGGTGCTGTGTTTGGTGCCCTCCGCCGCATCTTTCGCCGCCGGCCAATCCATCGCCCTGCGCGACCCCAATGTGGCCGGCCACCCGCCGCTGGCGGTGCTCGAAATCGCCGCCGTCGAGGTCTTTAGCGAGGCCGACATGGCGCTGATGTGCCAGCAAATTTACGCCACCACGGAGGCCAAACACCCCGGCGTGGCCGAATTTATGGCGCACGGTCGAGTGGCTTTATCGGGCCCGATCAAGGTGCTGAATTTCAGTTATTTCGCCACCGATTTTGCCGACACCTTCCGCACCGCCGGGCAAATTCGCGCCCAAATCGAGGCCCAAGGCTGGCGCAAAACGGTAGCCTTCCAAACCCGCAACCCCATGCATCGCGCCCATGAGGAATTGTGCCGCATGGCCATGGCGCGCCTCGATGCCGACGGCTGCGTCATCCACATGCTGCTCGGCAAACTCAAAGCCGGCGACATCCCAGCCCCAGTGCGCGACGCCGCCATCCGCAAAATGGCGGCGCTGTATTTCCCGCCCAACAGCGTACTGGTGACCGGCTACGGCTTCGACATGCTATACGCCGGCCCGCGCGAGGCGGTTTTGCACGCCCTATTTCGCCAAAACATGGGCGCCACCCACTTCATCATCGGCCGCGACCACGCTGGCGTGGGCGATTACTACGGCGCCTTCGATGCGCAAACCATCTTCGACCAACCGGCACTGCAAGGCGCTTTGGATATCGACATATTCCGCGCCGACCACACCGCCTACTCCAAAAAACTCAAAAAAGTGGTGATGATGCGCGAAGCCCCCGACCACGCCCCCGATGATTTCGTCATTCTCTCCGGCACCCGCGTGCGCGAAATGCTCAGCGCCGGCCAAGCCCCCCCAGCCGAATTCTCCCGCCCCGAAGTCGCCGAAATTTTGATGGCGTATTACCGCGCACTGGCGAAATAAATGGGATTTATATATCTAAATCCACATTATCAGGTTGCTATTTGGGGGCTTTTGATTTGGCTTTTGATTTGGCTTTGATGTTGCTATTGATTTTCGCTGTTGATGTTGATTTTGATGTTGATTTTCGCTGTTGATGTTGCTTTTGATGTTGCTTTTGATGTTGCTTTTGATGTTTTACTCCCCCCCGTGCTTCATCTGGGGGGAGTAAAACGTTAAAAGCCAAAAGCCAAAGCCAAAAGCCAAAGCCAAAAGCCAAAACCAAATCCACCGTGCAGATTTAGATATATAAATCCCAAACAAATCACGTCGCCGCGCCGAAGTCATCGCCGAAGTCATCGCCAAAATCATCGCCAAAATCATCGCCAAAATCATCGCCAAAATCATCGCCAAAATCATCGCCAAAACCACGCCCAACCTGGCGCCAAAACATCACCTAAAAACCGCGCCCAAACCCATCATGGTCACATCGTTTTTCGACAACCCCATCCTCAATTCCCCCTACGATTACCCGCAGCGGCATTGGCAGTTGGATGCGCGCGGGCAGCCGACGCAAACCATAAACCCAAGCCGCCGTGGCGCCGATTTCATCACCCCGGTGCCGGCGCCGCGCAAACGCAACGGCGGCGAGCAATCTCGCATCGGCATGGATCAAGGCGCGGCATTGGCCACCGAGAAGCGCCAGTACGACCACATGGCGGCCATCAACGGCGTCCGCGAGCAAGTGGACAGATGGCGCGCCCGGCCGGCCGACCAACAGCAAGTCACCCCGCAAACAGCGCGCTTGCTGGCGCACTGGCGACAGCATCCATTCAACGACATTCGCCCGTTTTTCTGCCAGCTGGAGGCGGTGGAGACGGTCATTTGGCTCACCGAAGTGGCGCCGCGCAGCACCGCCGGCCAGCGCTTCATCGAGCACCTAAAAAACGCCTGCCACGAAGCCAACCCGGGCTTATCAAGGCTGGCGCTGAAACTCGCCACCGGCGCCGGCAAAACCACCGTGATGGCCATGCTAATCGCCTGGCAAACCGCCAATGCGGTGCGCCGCCCGGCCAGCGCCAAATACAGCCGCGGCTTCCTCATCATCACCCCCAGCATCACCATCCGCGACCGCCTGCGGGTGCTGCAGCCGAACGACCCGGATAGTTATTACCGCGAGCGCGAATTGCTGCCGGCGGATATGCGCGATGTGATGCGCCGCGCCGTCATCGTCATCACCAATTACCACGCCTTCAAACCTCGCGAGCGCGTCAAAATCAGCAAGGGCACGCGACAGCTGCTGCAAGGACGCGGCGGCGCCATGGACACGGTCGAAAGCCGCGGCCAAATGCTGCAGCGGGTGATGTCGGGGCTGATGGGCATGAAAAACATCATGGCAATAAATGACGAGGCGCATCACTGCTATCGCGAAAAAGCCGAGGCCGTGGATGAAGAAAAACTGCGCGGCGACAACCTGATGGAAGCCCGCAAAAACACCGAAGCGGCGCGGTTGTGGATTTCCGGCATCGAAGCGGTCAACCAAAAACTCGGCGTCGCCAGGGTGATGGATTTATCCGCCACGCCATTTTTTCTGCGCGGCTCCGGCTATGCCGAGGGCACTCTTTTTCCGTGGACGATGTGCGATTTCTCGCTCATGGACGCCATCGAATGCGGCATCGTCAAGCTGCCACGGGTGCCGGTGGCCGACAACATCGCCGGCGAGGAGATGCCCAAATATCGCAACTTGTGGGCGCATATCGGCGCGCAAATGCCCAAAAAAAGGCGCGGCAGTGGCGCCGACTACGACCCCCTCAGCCTACCCACCGAACTGCAAATCGCCCTCGATGCCCTCTACGGTCACTACGAAAAAGTCAGCCAAGCGTGGGCCGCGGCGCGCACAACCACCGACCCATGCTTCATCGTGGTGTGCAACAACACCGCCACCTCGAAGCTGATTTACGATTACATTTCCGGCTTCGAGAGCATCGCCGCAGATGGCGTGCGGCGCTGGGAAAACGGCAGATTGCCGCTATTTCGCAACTATTGCGCGGACGGCACGCGCCTGGCACGCCCGCGCACCTTGCTGATAGACAGCGTGCAGCTCGAATCCGGCGATGCCTTAGATTCCAATTTCCGCAAGCTGGCGGCCGATGAAATCCACCGCTTTCGGCGCGAAATAATCGCCCGCACCGGCGACCGCAGCCAAGGGGAGAACATCACCGACCAGGATTTGCTGCGCGAGGTGATGAACACGGTGGGCAAACCCGGCCGTCTCGGCGATTCCATCCGCTGCGTGGTGTCGGTTTCCATGCTAACCGAGGGCTGGGACGCCAACACCGTCACCCACATCTTAGGCGTGCGCGCTTTCGGCACCCAGCTGCTGTGCGAGCAGGTGGTCGGTCGCGCCTTGCGCCGCCAATCCTACGCCCTCAATGACGACGGCTTGTTCGATGTCGAGTATGCCGACATTCTCGGCATCCCCTTCGATTTCACCGCCAAACCGGTGGTGGTGGCGCCAGCGCAGCCGAAACATATCATCACCGTGCAAGCCATGCGCCCGCAGCGTGATTCCTGCGCCATCACCTACCCGCGCGTAACCGGCTATCGCACCGAGCTGCCGGCGGAAAAACTCAGCGCGAAATTCACCGATGATTCCACCCTCGAACTCAACCCCGATTTGGTCGGCCCCACCCAAGTTAAGGTCGCCGGCATCATCGGCGAAGCCGCTGATTTAAATGTCGACCACCTCGACAGCGTGCGCCACGCCACCCTCGCCTTCAACCTCACCCGGCACTTGCTATATAACCAATTTCGTGAGCCCGGCGCAGCCCCAAAACTGCATTTATTCGGGCAATTAAAACGCATTACCCAACACTGGATGGCGCATCATTTGGTGTGCGAAGGCGGCACCTATCCGGGCTTTTTGATGTATCAAACGGTGGCCGCCTTAGCCGCGGTTCGCATCACCTGTGCCATCACCCGCGCGCAATCCCAGGCCCAATCTTCGGCCCGCCCGGTGAAGGCGATTCTCGACCCCTACAACCCCCTCGGCAGCACCGCCCAGGTGCGCTTCACCACCTCCAAAACCCACCGCTGGGAGACCGATTCCCGCCGCTGCCACATCAATTGGGCGATATTGGATAGCGATTGGGAAGGTGAATTTTGCCGCCTGGCCGAAGCCCACCCGCAAGTGCGCGCCTATGTTAAAAATCACAATTTGGGTTTCGATGTGCCGTATCGAAGCGGCGCGCAAATGCGCAAATACCGCCCCGATTTCATCGCCCAGATAGACGACGGCAACGGCGCCGATGACCCCCTAAATCTGGTCGTGGAAATCAAAGGTTTTCGCGGCGAAGACGCCAAAGATAAAAAATCCACGATGGAAAATTATTGGCTGCCCGGCGTAAACAACCACCGCCGCTTCGGCCGCTGGGCGTTCGCCGAATTCACCGCCATGCACACCATGCAAACTGAATTCGATGCCTTAGTCGGTGGTTTTAACGCCGCCACTGCAAAATCGTAAACTTTTTTACTTTTTGCTATTGACTCCACCCCTCTGCCCCTGTATATTCCACTTTATCCGCCCTACGGCAGTAAGCCCCGCTCCCGGCCCTAGGCTGGCGATCCCGAGCGAGGCCAATCCCCTGGGCAGGTTGTACCTTAAGAAACCGCCCCCGGCAGTACGCTATTGTTCGCACCTGCAATGTCAGGCTGACTGAGGAACATAGCCGATCCCTGGGGCTTTTTTTATGTACTGGGCTTTTTTACGGATAGTTTTTACGAACACGGATTTCCAAACATGCACAAGGTTGCAATTCTTATTGACGGCGGTTATTTCTTGAAACGACTTCCGAAGTTACATCCGGAAATCGACATGAACCACGCCCAAGAAGTCACAACATGGATTGAGCGTCTGGTTCAGCAACATCTTTTTGACTTAAACAAAACGCTTTGCGTTTCGAACCCCTGCAGTATCTTATATCGTGCTTTTTATTACGATGCTAAACCGTACGACCAGAAAGGTCATCTCCCCATCAGCAACAAACCCTCAAACTACGGCAAATCCAAGCAGGCCATATTTAGAAATGAACTTTTCGATATTTTGCGTCGCCGCCCAAATTTCGCCGTTCGATTAGGCGACGTACGCAAGGTTGGGCGTTCTTCATGGATTCTGAAATCCGCCAAACAAAAACAACTATTAAAGCGCGAAATCCAATTTAACAATCTGGTGGATGAAGATTTTTCGCCAGCACTCCAACAAAAAGGCGTGGATATGCGCATCGGCCTCGATATCGCATCCATCACTCTAAAGCACCAAGCCAATATCATTATTTTGGTCTCTGGCGATGAGGATTTTGTGCCGGCGGCGAAGCTGGCACGGCGTGAAGGGGTACAGTTTATTCTAGACCCCCTCTGGCAAAAAGTATCGCCTGCTCTTTTCGAACACATCGACATAATGCGAAGCGGTTTCCTCAAACCGAATCATGCCAACTAAAATAGAGAAAACCGCCAGGCGCCAAAAACATGCCCAAGAAGAGTAAAACCACCGTCAAAACGCTGACCCACAGCGAGGCTAAGCGCAAGAATATTCCCACTGCTGAGTATCAAGTGGCCATGGCGGGGGAGGAAAAAAGCGCGCAGCGGGTGGCTTATCCGCGGCGCAATCTCGACTTAGACCCGCAGTTAATGTGGCGCAATAAGGATTTGCAAGATGAGTACGATTTGCTGGCTTCGGCGCCGCCGCTTTATATCCAGGAAAAAGTTCACCCCAAGGCGCTGATTGACGATTTACGCCGCCACAGCGCGGCCACCGCCGCCGAGCAACCCCACGCCGATTTATTCGGTGACTTCAACGGCGTGCCGGAGGGTGATGCCAAAACCGAGTTCTACCAGCATGACGCCAACTGGTCGAACCGCATGATTCTCGGCGATAGTTTGCAAGTGATGGCGTCTTTAGCCGAGCGCGAAGGATTGCGCGGCAAAGTGCAATGCATTTATCTAGACCCGCCTTATGGCATCAAATTTAATTCCAATTTTCAGTGGTCCACCACCAGCCGCGATGTAAAAGACGGCGATAAAAACCACATCACCCGCGAGCCGGAGCAAGTCAAAGCCTTTCGCGACACTTGGCGCCATGGCATTCACTCTTACTTAACTTACCTGCGCGATAGGTTGACCGTGGCGCGGGATTTATTGGCGGAAAGCGGCAGTATTTTCGTGCAGATTGGCGATGAAAATGTGCATCGCGTGCGGGCGGTGATGGATGAGGTTTTTGGGGATGAAAACTACATAAGACTTATTCATTTCCAAACCACCACCGGGCTTGCTTCGGATATCCTACCTCGTTCTGGAGATTATATTCTGTGGTATGCGAAGCAACACGCATCATTAAAATATAGATCGTTGTTTCGTAAGAAACAAATCGGTGAATTAGCGAGTTATGCAAATGCATTGTCCGTTATTGACGGGCAAATTCGCAAACTATCAAAAGAAGAAAATAGTGGGGCGGTTAAAGTTGGAGCAAACTGGAAAATATATTCAGCTCAAAACTTGAGGTCGCAAAGCTCCGGTGCAGATAAAAACCGGGAGTTTGTTTATTGCAATAAAAATTTCGACTGTGGCACGAACCATTCATGGAAAACAAAGCCATTTCCAGGAATGTTGCGACTTGCTAACGCTGGGCGAATTCAAATAAATGGTAATACGCCAAACTACATTCGACTCGTCGATGACTACCCAGTAATGAAGTTTACGAACAAATGGGATGACACTGCTATCGCAGGGTTTAGTGGTGACAAAAAGAGATACGTTGTTGAAACGCCAACAAAAGTCATTCAACGCTGCATATTAATGACCACCGACCCCGGCGACCTAGTTCTAGACCCCACATGCGGCGCCGGCACCACCGCCTATGTCGCCGAGCAATGGGGCCGCCGCTGGATAACCATCGACACTTCCCGCGTCGCCCTCGCCTTGGCGCGCGCCCGCATCATGGGCGCCAAATATCCTTATTATTTGCTCGCCGATAGCGTCGAAGGGCAGCAAAAAGAGGCCGATTTGGTAGGCAAAGTACCCGCCGACACGCCCACCTATGGCGACCTACGCCAAGGTTTCGTGTGCGAGCGCGTGCCGCATATCACCCTAAAATCCATCGCCAACAACGCCGAGATAGATGTGATTTGGGAGGAATATCAAGCCGAATTGGAGCCACTGCGCGCGCAAATTAATGCCGCATTGGGCGAAAACTGGCAGGAATGGGAAATTCCTCGTGTGGCGGCGGCGGACTGGCCAGCGACCGCGAAAAAAACCCACGCCGCATGGTGGGAGATGCGCATCGCCCGCCAGCGCGAAATAGACGCCTCCATCGCCGCCAAAGCGGACTTCGAATATTTACACGACAAACCCTATGCGGCTAAAAATACGGTGCGCGTCGCCGGGCCCTTTACGGTCGAAAGCGTATCGCCGCATCGCGTGTTGGGCGTGGATGAAAATGATGAATTAATCGATGGCGTGTCGGAGTCACTTGCCCCCTTCGATAAAGTCGTCGACTTCGCCGACATCATTTTGGACAACCTTAAGACCGCCGGCGTGCAGCAAAGCCGCAAAGCCGACAAAATAGAATTCCTATCGCTAACCGCCTGGCCAGGAGCCTTGGTTTGCGCCGCCGGCGTCTATCAAGAAGGCGCTCCAGAAGATACTACCCCCCCCCCCCCCCCCCCCCCCGAAAAATCGGGCATCCGAGCCGCGATTTTCATCGGCCCTGAATTCGCCACCGTGACCCGCGTCGATTTAGCCGATGCAGCCCGCGAAGCCATGGAAGCGGGTTTTGACACCCTCATCGCTTGTGCGTTTAGTTACGACGCCCACGCCATGGAATTTAACAAAATCGGCAATTTCCCGGTGCTAAAAGCGCGCATGAACGCCGACTTGCACCTGGCTGCGGATTTAAAAAGCACCGATACAGCCAATTTATTCGTCATCTTCGGCGAGCCGGATATCGACATTATCGATGCCGATGCGCAACGCATTAAAGTGCGCGTAAAAGGCGTCGATGTATTCCACCCCAACAGCGGTGAAGTGCGCAGCGACAGCACCGATGGCATCGCCTGCTGGTTTGTCGACACCGACTATAACGAGGAAAGTTTTTTCGTCCGCCAGGCCTATTTCCTCGGTGCCACCGACCCCTACAAAGCCTTAAAAACCACCCTAAAATCCGAAATCAACGCCGACACTTGGGCCACCCTAAACACCGCCACCTCCCGCCCCTTCCAAAAACCCCCATCCGGCCGCATCGCCGTAAAAGTCATCAACCATTTAGGCGATGAAGTGATGAAGGTTTTTCGGGTGTGAGTAAATGCGCTGATAAAAGGAGCGCAAAAATGCGGCGATGGGTAAAACGCCACCCCGACATCAGCATCGGAATCATCGGCGGGCTTAGCGACCATTCTACTGCCCGGCTTCCTCCCTGGATGTTGGCTCGCGTGGCTTGATTCGGACGCTTCCAGACTAGATTTAGCCCAATTTTTTGCTTATCTAACCGGCGGAGTTTTTATAATCCGCCAAGTTATCGCATCCAATAAACGCGCCACCGCCGCGGAAAAAAACGCCGAATCTGCCGTAAAAACTGTCGAGGTTACCGAACGCGGAAATGTTACCGAGCGCTTTAAAAATGCAGTGGAACATTTGGGTAGCGATTCCGCCACCATTCGGTTAGGGGGAATTTACGCCTTACACCATATCGCCAAAGATTCGGTTTCCTACCGAGAACTGTGTTTAGAGTGTTGTGCGCTTATATCAGGGAGACCACCGGCAAAGATGAGTACCCCGGTCGATCTAAAATCAAAGATAAAGAAAAAAAACCTACTAATGAAATCCAGGTTATCTTAGATTTGTTATTCCAATATAAAGCCAATACAATTTATGCTCACTACCATGCTGATTTAACAGGAGTGTATTTGTCTGGAGCAATTTTATGCCACGCTCATCTACAACATGCGCAGTTGAACTTCGCTAATCTGCGTGGTGCCGATTGTCGTGGGATCAACTTACAAGATGCCGCATTAGTTGGAGTTGATATGACGAACGCGAATTTTATAAATTCTAGATTGTGCAATGCCAATTGCAATGACAGCCGTTTTCAGTGGGCAAAAATGATGGATGCTGATTTACAAGATGCATCTCTAATGCGCACAAACCTCACAGACGCTCGACATATTAAACCTCATCAGTTACTTAAAACTAAAATCCTTACTGGAGCAGTCATGGATGACGGAATTAAAAGATGCGTATCACTAAAAAAACCAGACTTGTTTGGGGAATTTCATAAGTTTGAATGAACCGCTGCGCTAACCATCAAAATCCATAAAAACAGGGCGATGCCCACCTCGCCACCCAATCATACCCCCCTACCCCGCCTTCTCCGCCGCCTTGTTATACGAATCGATCTCGTTGAAGTTTAGGTAGCGGTAAATATCGGCGGACATGGCGTTTAGTTCGCCGGCTTCGTTCATGTATTCGGCTACCGTGGGCAGGCGGCCTAACACGCCGGCGACGGCGGCGAGTTCGGATGAGGCTAGGTATACATCGGCGTCTTTGCCCAAGCGGTTGGGGAAATTGCGCGTTGAGGTGGAGACCACGGTGGCGCCATCGGCCACTCTTGCCTGATTGCCCATGCAGAGCGAGCAGCCGGGCGGTTCGGTGCGGGCGCCGGCGGCGGCGAAAATGGCGTAATGGCCTTCTTCGACTAATTGCGCTTGGTCCATCTTGGTGGGCGGCACAATCCACATGCGCGTGGGGATTACTTGGCGCATTTTATCCAGCAGGCGGCTGGCGGCGCGAAAATGGCCGATGTTGGTCATGCATGAGCCGATAAAAACTTCATGCACCGCATCGCCCGCCACTTCGGATAGCAGGCGGGCGTCGTCTGGGTCATTCGGGGCGCACAGAATCGGCTCGGTGATGGTATTTAGATCGATGTCGATGGTGGCGAAATATTCGGCGTCGGCATCGGCTGCCATCAGTTGCGGCGAATCCAACCATGCTTGCATGGCATGGATGCGGCGGGTGATGGTGCGCGCATCGCCATAGCCCTCGCTCAACATCCATTTCAGCATGACGATGTTCGAGGTTATATATTCCACCACCGGCGCTTGATTGAGCGCGATGGTGCAGCCGGATGCGGAGCGCTCGGCCGAGGCGTCGGCGAACTCGAAGGCTTGCTCCACCTTCAAATCCGGCAGTCCTTGGATTTCCAGCACGCGACCGGAGTACACATTTTTTTTGCCGGCTTTTTCCACCGTCAGCAAGCCCTGTTGGATGGCGGCGCGAGGGATGGCGTGCACCAAATCGCGCAGGGTGATGCCGGGCTGCATTTCACCGCTGAAGCGCACCCGCACCGACTCCGGCATGTCCAGCGGCATCACGCCGGTGGCGGCGGCGAACGCCACCAGCCCGGAGCCAGCCGGGAAAGATATGCCGAGCGGAAAGCGGGTATGGGAATCGCCGCCGGTGCCCACCGTATCCGGCAACAGCATGCGGTTCATCCACGAGTGAATGATGCCATCGCCGGGGCGCAGGGAAATGCCGCCGCGGTCCATCATAAAATCCGGCAGGCTGTGCTGGGTTTCGATGTCCACCGGCTTCGGGTAGGCCGAGGTGTGGCAGAAAGATTGCATCACCAAATCGGCTTGGAAGCCCAAGCAGGCGAGGTCTTTTAATTCATCGCGCGTCATCGGGCCGGTGGTGTCTTGGGAGCCGACGGTGCTCATTTTCGGCTCGCAATATTGCCCAGCGCGCACGCCATCCAAGCCGCACGCCCGCCCCACCATTTTTTGCGCCAAGGTATAGCCGCGCGTGCTTTGCAACGGCGGCATCGGCTGGCGAAATAGTAGCAAATCTGTCTGTTTTGCTGATTTTTTCACCGAATCGGCCGATTTTTCCGCCAATTTTGACGATTTTTGCGTCGAATCGCCCGATTTTGATACTGAATCCGCCGAATCCCCCGCCACCGGGCTCGCTCCCTCCAACCCCAATTCTTTCCGCGCTCGGGCGGTCAAGCCGCGCCCGACAATCAAATTAATCCGCCCGCCGGCGCGCACTTCGTCTAACAACACCTCGGTTTTCAGCGTGAATTCGGCCAACACCTCATCGCTGCCGTGGCGGCGCGCTTGGCCGGCATAGGGGTAGATGTCGATAACATCGCCCATGTCCATTTTTTGCACATCCATTTCGATGGGCAGGGCGCCGGAATCCTCCAGCGTGTTGAAGAAAATCGGCGCGATTTGCCCGCCGAAGCAATAGCCGCCGGCGCGTTTATTGGGAATGCCGGGAATGTCGGCGCCGGTGTACCACAGCATCGAATTGACCGCCGATTTGCGCGATGAGCCGGTGCCCACCACATCGCCCACATAAGCCACCGGATGGCCTTTTTGTTTCAATTTTTCCAGCACCGCCAACGGATTTTCCGCCAGGCCGGGGCGCGGGTTTTTTAGCATGGCGAGGGCGTGCAGGGGGATATCTGGGCGCGACCAGGCGTCCGGCGCCGGCGATAAATCATCGGTATTGGTCTCGCCCGGCACCTTAAATACCGTGACCGTAAACATCTCCGCCACCGCCGGCGCGTCGGTAAACCACTCCGCCGCGGCCCACGCCTGCATGGTTTTTTGCGCCGCCGCATGGCCGCGCTTGGCGAGTTCGGCCACATCATAAAAGGCATCGAACATCAGCAAAGTGCCCGACAGCGCTTGTGCCGCCGCCGCCGCTAATTTCGAATCCTCCAGCGCCGCGAGCAAGGGCGCGATGTTGTAGCCGCCGTGCATCAGGCCGAGCAACTGCACCGCATGTTCGCGGTCAATCAACGGTGATGCCGCCTCGCCGCTCACGATGGCGGCCAAAAACGCCGCCTTGACATAAGCCGCTTGAGCCACCCCAGCCGGCACGCGATTGCCGATGAGGTCTACCAACTGCTCGGCGGGCGAACCCGCCGGCGGGGCTTTCAGCAACACCACCAACTCCGCTGTTTGCGCCGCATCCAGCGGCTTGGGGGCGATGCCGAGGGCGGCGCGTTCTTCCACATGTTTGGCGTAGGCGTTTAACATGGCAGGTTCTCGCTAAGGGGTCGGGCGGTGGGGATTCGGTAGCATTCGGGTATGACGAGTATCGAGTATGGCGGATGGCGGTGAGGTTTGCGGTTGAATGTTGGGGGGTATGGATTCGCGGTGGCTGGCTTGGGCGATGGCTAGTTGATGATTTGGCGCGCTGGTTTCATGGCGTGGGCATTATGGCGAATACCATGGCGCGACGCCATGCGTACCCAGCCGCTGGGCGATGAATCAGCCATAAATCAGCGCAAATTCACCGATTCCATGGTTCATTTTTATCACCATCGACATAAACGCCTGCAACGCAACGCCAGCCCCTTAAAATGCGTGACTGGGTCGATTTCCAGCCGTTAGGTCGACCGCCGCTGCGAGTCGCCGCCCTTTTTGGCCGACATCCCATCCAACAGCCGCCACACCGCCGGCAACATGGCCATTGCCAGCGCGATTTTCAGCATATCGCCGGGCAAAAACGGCAGCATGCCCCACGCCAGCAGCGGTTTATCCCAGCCGATGAGGGCGCCGAGCCACAGCAATCCGCCGGCGTAGATGATGGCGTTGCCGATGAGCATGGCGGCTAAAGTGGTGCTGATGCGGCGGTCCCAGCCCTTTTCCGCCAGCCAGCCGACGGCCGCCGCCGCAGCCACGAAACCGGCCAGATAGCCGCCGGTGGTGCCGAACATGTAAGCCAGACCGATGCCTTTTTCCGGCGTGCCGGCGAACACCGGCAGACCAAGCGCGCCTTGCGTCAGATACAGCGCCACGCTCAACGCCCCCAACCGCCAGCCGTAGGCGAAGCCGATGAGCAACACCACCAGCGTTTGCATGGTAAGTGGCACCGGGTGGAACGGGATTTGTACTTTGGCCGATAAAGTGAGCAGCGCCGAGCCGACCGCCGCCAGAATCACTCCGCGCGCGAGGCCGCCGAGGGCGCCCAATCCGCCGCCGCCGCCGCCGCCATGCGGCCACAGACGGGTGGCTAAAGTGGGGTGGCGGTGCGGCAGCGTGGGGATGGCGTGGGTTGTCATGGGGTGACCTCGCTGGATTTGGGGGGATTTGGGGGGATTTTGGGGGTGGATTTTGGTGAATTTGCGGTGGATTTCGCTGGCTATATTGGCGCCAGAATCGGCGGCGAATTTCGCTGGATTTCGATGGATTTTTCGGTGAGTTTCGGTGGGTTTTACTGGATGAATTTACGCCAGAATTTGCGATAAATTTCGCTGGATTTCGATGAATTTACGCTGAATTCCGGCGAATTTCGCTGGATTCCGCTTCGATTCCAAACCAATTCAAGCCCATGGATAAACTTCCGCCAACCTCAGCCGCCCATTCGGCTAAGCGCATTCGGCCTAACACCGGGTCACTCAAGTTTACCTCACCGCGCGCCTGGCAAACCATACACCGAAGCCCCACAGCGCCAGCGCCGCTAACACCGCCAGCCAGTCGCCGTAGGCGATGTAGGGGGTGATGCCGCGGCGCGGCCGCACCTCGGCGCGCAGCACGACGCGGGTGAATTGCGGCGCCATGGCTTTGATGCCGCCGCGCCAATCGATGACCGCCGACAAGCCGCCGTTGGCCGAACGCACCATGGGGCGGGCGCTTTCGAGGGCGCGGAAACGCGCCATTTGCAGGCGCTGATGCGGCGCCAGGGAATCACCGAACCAAGCATCTTCGCTCACATTAAGCAAGGCCCCGGCGGTGCGTACTGGGCGCCGCCACAGCGCCGGAAATGCATCTTCATAGCAGATGGAGGCAGCCCATAAAACGCCGGCGGCGCGCAACGGCGCTTGCTCGGCCGGCCACGGGGTGAAATCCGACATCGGGATGTCGAGGCGCGCCATTAGCGGCTGAAACAACCACCGCATGGGCAAAAATTCACCGAACGGAACGAGGTGACGTTTGTGGTACAGGGCGATTTGGGGGGGGGAGTTGGTGGCCGGGATGGTTTTCGTGACCGGGATGGCGGGGCTGAGCACCGCGGGTATGGCGGTGAACTGGGCGGCGGATTCGGCGA
This sequence comes from Candidatus Poriferihabitaceae bacterium, assembly GCA_965243285.1. Taxonomy (GTDB): domain Bacteria; phylum Pseudomonadota; class Gammaproteobacteria; order Arenicellales; family Poriferihabitantaceae; genus JAHRAW01. The sequence continues at coordinate 142,773 of OZ251537.1, forward strand.
CACCGGCGGATTCCGCTCCCACACCGCCGATACCAGCGATAGCTTTGGTGGATTCGGTTAAGGCGGCGATGGATTCGGCGGTACTGGCACTGGATTCGGCGGTACTGGCGGCGATTTCGGTGATGCTGGCGCTAGATTCGACAACGGCTTCCGCAGCTTCGGCGATACCGGTGATGGCTTCGCTGGCACTGGCGGCAGATTCGGCAACATTGGCGGCGGATTCAGCGACATCGGCGGCAGATTCGACGCCCACATCGCCAGCGCCACCCACATCAACCGCAACGCCGACCACTTCGGCGCCAATATCCCCACCACCGCCAGCATCAAACGCAACGCCGGCAACGACTTCGGCGCCAATATCCCCACCACCGCCAGCATCAAACGCAACGCCGGCAACGACTTCGGCACCAACACCGCCAGCAATTTCGACTTCACCGTAAACCCCGTCCACCTCACCCGCCGCGCCCACTCCGCCACCCGTCACCACCGCAATACTGTTGAAATCCCGCCAGCGCCCGTCAACCACTTGGCGCGTTAGCGTGCCGAACGCGAAATCGGCGCCGTGGGCATGGATTCGCGCCATCATGCCGGCCGGCAAGCGGTCGAGGTAATCGGGCGCCGCCGCTTCCGGCCACACCACCAAATCCACCTCGGGGTGGGCCGCGCTTTGCGTCAGATAATCGTCGATAATGCGCGCCCCCATCGCCGCCTCCCACTTCAAGCGCAGCGGCACATTATTTTGCACCAAGGCGACCCCAACCTCGGCCCCGCTCGGCTGGCTCCACGCCACGCCCTGCCAGTACCCGCCGCCCAACCAGCCGCACGCCACCACCGCCGCCGCCGCTAGCGCCGCCGGCGCACCGCCGCGCCGCCGGCCAGCGCGCACCGCCAGCACTGCCGCCGCCGCCGTCAGCGCCGCCCACATCCCCACCAAATAAACGCCACCGAGCGGCGCCCAGCCGGCCAGCGGGGTATCGAGCATGGCATAACCGCTGCTGAGCCACGGAAAACCGCCCATCACCCAGCCGCGCAGCCACTCAAAAACCACCCACACCCCCGGCATAACCAGCGCCACACGCACCGCCGCCACCCGCTCGCGATAGGGGCGATTGCCGGCCTCGCCATCCGCGCTATCGATTCGATTATTGAACATGTTGGTCAGCGCCACGCGCAAAACCGCCACCCGCTCGCGATGTACACTGCCAGCCCTGCCGCCGCCGATGCCGTCAGCCGCGCCATCACCCGAAATATTGCCCGCACTCGCATCCGAATGATGGGCCGAATGCTGGGGCGAAGGCTGAGGCGAAGGCTGAGGCGGCAGATGGCTCGCCGCACTACGCCACCCCCGCCGCCCCACGCCCGCCACAAAGCACCCTTGCGCAAACCCAGCGCCGGCCGGCACCAGCGCCAGCCCGGCCACCAGCGCCGCGATGCACAGCCCGGCCAGCGCCGGCGCCATACCGCCAAACCCATGCAAACTGACATACACCCAAGAAACGCCGCCGCCAAACAGCCCAACCCCATAAGCAAACCCCTGCCACGCCGCCGCCCGCCGCCCACTGCCGAGCCACCCCGCAAACAGCACGCCCAGGCTCAGCACATTCACCGGCCACCAGCCCAACGGCGCGAAAGCCGCCACATTAACCGCCCCCGCCACCAGCGCTAACAATATTTTCATAGTCTGCGGTGAAATTTTACGCACAAATTTAGGGAGTTATATATCTAAATCCCCATTATTAGGTTGCTATTTGGGGGGCTTTTGATTTTGCTTTTGATTTTGCTTTTGATTTTGATTTTGATTTTGCTTTTGCTGTTGGCTTTTACTTTTGGCTTTTGCTGTTGGCTTTTGCTTTTGCTTTTGCTTTTGGCTTTTAACGTTTTACTCCCCCCCGTGCTTCATCTGGGGGAGTCAAATCAGGCGGCCTTATCGCCTGATTTGGTGGGGGGCTGTTGATGTTAATCTTTTGGCTTTTACTTTTGGCTTTTACTTTTGGCTTTTACTTTTGGCTTTTGCTGTTGGCTTTTGGCTTTTGCTTTTGGCTTTTTGCCTTTAATCTTCACTCCCACCCGCTTCATCATGAGGGGGAGTCAAAACTGGCGGCTCTATCGTCAGTTTTGGTGGGGGGGTTTTGATCTTTCCTTGCTTTTGATTTTGAATTTGCCTTGATTTTGCCTTTGATTTTGCTGTTAACGCTTTACTCCCCCGCTTTAATGCGGAGGGAGTGAAGATTAAAAGCCAAAGCCAAATCAACAACCGAATCAAAAACAACGACGAAATCAACATCAACATCAACATCAACATCAACATCAACATCAAAATCAAAATCAAACGCACCCCCCACCAAAACTGGCGATGAAACCGCCAGTTTTGGCTCCCCCCTAAAAAGATAGGGTGGAGTAAAGCGTTAACATCAAAAGCAAGATCAAAAGCCAACCCACCGTGCAGATTTGGATATATAAATCCCAGCAAAAACCGCAGCATTTGTGATAAATACCACTCCAAAAACCCGCCGCTTACATCAATATGCGCGCCTAGGGAAGTGATTAGCGCATGGACGCGCTTAAATTTTGCGGCTTCTAAATCGACTGGCCCCTAAATCGACTGGCCCCTGATTTGCGGTAGTTACCTCACCGCCCATGAGGGCAAGTCGACAAAACGGCGGCAATTTCGATGGCAAATTTAGCACTCAAACTAAAAGGTGAGACGCAGTTTTTCGCGGAAATGCGGGGTTTGGCGACAATGCAAGTTTGCTAACCATCCAAACCGCGATAAAACCAACATTTAAGGACAATTCGGCAACAAATCGTCTTTTTTTGGGGATTTGCCGGCCGATTTCGCCAAATTTGATGAGGGGGTTGATCTGGCTTTTGCTTTTGCTTTTGCTTTTGCTTTTGCTTTTGCTTTTGCTTTTGCTTTTGCTTTTGCTTTGGATTTTGGCTTTCGCTTTTGCTTTTGCTTTTGCTTTGGATTTTGGCTTTCGCTTTTGCTTTTGCTTTTGCTTTGGATTTTGGCTTTCGCTTTTGCTTTTGCTTTTAATCTTCACTCCCCCCGCTTCATCATGAGGGGGAGTCAAAACTGGCGGCTCTATCGCCAGTTTTGACTCCCCCCTAAAAAGATAGGGTGGAGCAAAGCGTTAACATCAAAAGCAAGATCAAAAGCCAACCCACCGTGCAGATTTGGATATATAAACCCCAGCAAAAACCGCAGCATTTGTGATAAATACCACTCCAAAAACCCGCCGCTTATATCAATATGCGCGCCTAGGGAAGTGATTAGCGCATGGACGCGCTTAAATTTTGCGGCTTCTAAATCGATTGGCCCCTAAATAGACTGGCCCCTAAATAGACTTACCCCTGATTTGCGGTAGTTACCTCACCGCCCATGAGGGGGAATCGGCGAGGCGGCGATAATTTCGATGGCGCGTTTAGCCGTCACATCGGGCATTAACCGGGCGGTGTGGGCGGCAAAGTGGCATCAACATGCCAATCGCCGGGGTCTAGGCGGGTTAGCAGGGCGCGTTCTAACGCTTCCATGCGCATCGCTTGGGCGCGGCGTTGGTGGTCGAAGCCGCATAAATGCAAGATGCCGTGGATAACCATGTGCGCCCAGTGCGCCATGGGCGGTTTGCCGAGCGCGGCCGCCTGCGCCGCCACTACGGGCGCGCAAATCACCACATCGCCTAAAATATCTACGGCCACGCCCGGTGGCGCATCGAAGGGAAAGGACAACACATTGGTGGCGCCGGTTTTGCCGCGATAGCGCGCATTGAGAGCCGCCATCTCGGCGTTATCGACCATGCGCACGGTCAATTCCCCGCCGCGACCGCCGGCATCCACCGCCGCCGCCGCCCAGGCGCGCACTTGCGCTAAGCACGGCGCATCATGGTGGTTAGCGAGTTGGTTTTGCAGCGCCAGCGACAGCGCAGATTGCTCCGCCAGCGCGGGTTTGGTGGATGAATCTGGCTTGGTCACGGATTTGGGCGATGGTTTAGATGATGGATTCAAGCCGGTCGGGTTAAGCCAATCGCCGGCGGTTTATAAACATCGAATTGTCCGCTGAAAAACCGGTGGCGCGCCGCATTTGGGGCAAAACGAGTGGAAATGCGCCCGGTTTGCCCATCAACACCCCACCGCGGGTTTTATCGTTGAATCTGGTTTGGGCGATGGTTTGGATGATGGTTTAGATGATGGATTCAAGCCGGTCGGGTTAAGCCAATCGCCGGCGGTTTATAAGCATCGACCACTGAGTGGGTTTTATCGCTGAATTTGATTTTGCTTACTGGCGCTACCGCCAGTTCGGGCGATAAATTTACGCGCTTCGGGGGGCGCCATCGCCGAGGCGCTCATAGGCCTCGACGATTTGTTGCACCAGCGGGTGGCGCACCACATCTTGGGGCAGAAAGCGGGTGAAACTGATGCCGTCGATGCCGCGCAGCACTTGTTCGGCGTGGCGCAGGCCGGAGAGTTGGTCGCGCGGCAAATCCACTTGGGTGATGTCGCCGGTGATGATGGCGCACGAGGCGAAACCGATGCGCGTGAGAAACATTTTCATCTGCTCGGGGGTGGTGTTTTGCGCCTCATCCAAGATGACGAAGGCATCGTTTAGCGTGCGCCCGCGCATATACGCCAGCGGCGCGAGTTCGATGGTGCCGCGCGCGATGAGTTTGCCGACGCGGTCGAAGCCCAGCATTTCATACAGCGCATCGAACAACGGGCGCAGATAGGGGTCGATTTTGTCGCCGATGTCACCGGGCAAAAAGCCGAGTTTTTCGCCGGCTTCCACCGCCGGGCGTACCAACAGCAGGCGCTCGACGCGGTTTTCCGCCAGCGCTTGCACCGCGCAGGCGACTGCGAGGTAGGTTTTGCCGGTGCCGGCCGGGCCGATGGCAAAATTGATGTCGTGAGCGGCGATACGCCGCAAATACTCTCGTTGGCGCCGGTTTTGCCCGCGAATCAACTGCTTGCGGATTTTGACGACGACTTCTTCGGGGGATTCTGGGGGTTCGACGGTGGATTTGGTGGCGGAATCGGTGGCGGAATCGGCCGTGGAATTCACCGCTTTGGCGGGTGCTTTGGCGGGTGCTTTGGCGGGTGCTTTGGTGGGCGCTTGAGCGGCGCTGCGAGTCAGCGCCAGATGTACATCCTGGGCGCTGATTGCCGTGCTTTGGCGGGCGGTCATGGCGAATAAATCGCGCAGCACGGCTTCGGCGCGCGCGGCTTTATCGCGATGGCCGAGTACGCTGAACGCATGGTCGCGCTGGGTGATTCTCACCTTCAAGTGGCGGGCGATGTGTTGCAGGTGGGAGTCCAATTCCCCGCAAACTTGCGCCAGCCGTTCGTTCTCGGCCGGCTGCAAGCGAAAAATCACTGGATTCAATGGGCGAATCTGGCCGGGGGCTGTTGGTTTTGGCTTTTCACTTCATGGGCTGTTGGGGGGGACTAAAAGCCAACATCACCCCACCAGCAGTGTGCCGCGCAGGGAATTGGGCAGGGCTTCGGTGATTTTTAGGTCGGCGAACTGGCCGCGTAACTCGGCGCCGGCGGGGAAATTCACTACGCGGTTATTTTCCGTGCGCCCGGCCATGTGCGCCGGGTTTTTACGCGACGGGCCTTCGACTAACACGCGTTGCGTGCCGCCGACCATGGCGGCGCTGATGGCGGCCGCCATCTCGTTTATACGCTGCTGCAGGGTGTGTAGGCGCGCTTTTTTGGTGGCCAGCGGCACATCATCGGGCAGCGCCGCCGCTGGCGTGCCGGGGCGCGGGCTGTAGATAAAGCTGAACGATTGGTCGAAGCCGATTTGCTCGATTAAATCCATGGTGGCGGTGAAATCCGCGGCGCTCTCGCCCGGAAAACCGATGATGAAATCCGACGACATGGACAAGCCGGGGCGGTTTTGTCGAACCTTGCGCACCCACTCGACATAATCGGCGGCGCGATAGCCGCGCTTCATCAATTTTAGGATGCGGTCTGAGCCGCTCTGCGCCGGCAGATGCAAGTGGCCGACTAACTCGGGAATTTCCGCATAGGCGCGCGCTAGTAGGTCGGTGAAATCGATGGGATGGGAGGTGGTGTAGCGGATGCGCTCGATGCCGTCGATGGCGGCGACATAGTAGAGCAGCTCGGCGAATTCCATGCGCCGCTTGTCGTGGCGCGCGCCGCGATAGCCGTTCACATTTTGCCCGAGCAGATTGACCTCGCGCACGCCCTGCTGGGCGAGGCCGTGAATCTCGGCGATAACTTCATCGAAGGGGCGGCTGAACTCGGTGCCACGGGTGTAGGGCACCACGCAAAACGAGCAATATTTGCTGCAGCCTTCCATTATCGACACGAAGGCTTTGACGCCATCGGCGCGCGGCGGCGGCAGGCAGTCGAATTTTTCGATTTCCGGAAAACTGATGTCCACCGAATCGCGCCGCGCGTTGAAGCGCACGGGCGCGCCGCCAGCGCGGTTTTTTAGCACTTTATCGAGCATGGCTGGCAAGCGGTGCAGCGTTTGCGGGCCGAAAACCAGATCCACATAAGGCGCCCGCCGCATAATCATCTCGCCTTCTTGGCTGGCCACGCAACCGCCGACGCCGATGACCAGCGCCGGGTTGCGCGCCTTGATGCGCCGCCACTGCCCGAGTTGGGAGAACACCTTTTCTTGCGCTTTTTCGCGCACCGAGCAGGTGTTCAGCAACAATAAATCGGCGCCATCGGCCGCGCCGGCGGCCTCATAGCCGTGACTGGCGCGCAGCAAATCCACCATGCGCGATGAATCGTACTCATTCATCTGACAGCCGAAGGTTTTGATGTGCAGCTTGTGCGATGCGGTGCCCACGGCGGGATTCGCGCGCGCCGACGCGACCGAATCGACCGGCACCGGCACCGCGACGCGAACATCCCCCATAACTTGCGACATGACTGCGGCGGCGTTATTCCGCCAGCATCTCGGCTTTGAGAATGGTCACGGCCTCTTTAGGAACATCACCATGCCCGCCCGATTGGCCGGTGGCGACGGCGCCGATTTTTTCCACCACCTCCATGCCGCTGGTCACTTGCGCAAACACGGCGTAGCCCCAGCCTTGGGAGGTTTTGGCGGTGTGGTCGAGAAAGGTGTTGTCTTTTAAGTTGATAAAAAACTGCGAGGAGGCGGAATCGGGGTCTGAAGTGCGCGCCATGGCGAGCGACCCGGCGACATTTTTCAGCCCATTATCGGCCTCGTTTTTGATCGGCGGACGGCCGGTGCGGGGCTGCATAGTGCTGTCAAAGCCGCCGCCTTGAATCATAAAATTGGCGATGACGCGATGAAAAATCAGACCGTCGAAATACCCGGATTCGACATAATCGATAAAATTTTGCGCGGTTATGGGCGCCGCTTCAGAGTTGAGTTCGATGTCGATGGCGCCGAGCGTGGTGGTGAGTCTGAGCATGGGGTTATCTCCGGTGGTTTGGCTGTGTAGCGGCGGTGCGAAGCCGACTGCGAGCAACGCCAGCATCGCCGCTAGGGCGGCGACCGGTCGGCCGAGTCGGCGCCGGATGGCCGCGGCGATGGCGGGTTTGGTGGCCGGTTTGGTGGCGGTGGTCATGGCGGATTTGGTGGTGGATTTCATGGTTCAAGTCGACCGAGGTGATGGATTTTGGCGGATTTTGGCGGATTTTGGCGGATTTTACGCCTCGATCATGGCGTTGATTAAATCCCAATGCGCCGCTTCTACGGGCAGAATCGACAGCCGATTGCCGCGTTGTAGCAGCCGCATAGCGGCCAGCGCCGGGGTTTGCCGGAGGTGGTGCAAGGTTATCGGGGCGCGCAATTTGCTGATAAATTCCACCTCCACTAACATCCAAACTGGCGCTTTTGGGTCACTTTTGGGGTCGAAATGTTTGTCTTGCGGCATAAACGCGGTGCGGTCTGGGTAGGCGGCGCTGGCGATTTTCATGGTGCCGACGATGGCCGGCGCAGCGCAACTCGAATGATAAAAAAACGCCAAATCCCCCACCGCCATTTGGTCGCGCATGAAATTACGCGCTTGGTAATTGCGAATGCCGTCCCATGGCTCCACTTTAACGCGCGCCAAATCGTCGATGGAAAAATCATTCGGCTCGCTTTTCATCAGCCAATATTGCATGGATTAATCCTCAGCCGGCGTCCGCATCATCCGGCTCGGCGTCCGCATCTTCGCGCCGCTGGCACTGATACACGCGCCGCTCGGTGACCACGGTGGGCATGGGGATGTCCCATTGTTGCGCCGTAATCCGCAAAAAACACTGCACCTCATGGGCTAATCCGATCAACTGCGGCGCGCCCTCGGGGTGGTTTTGTTTGAACGCAAAGGTGGCATCGTAAAAACCGCCGCCCATGCCGATGCGGGTGCCGTCATAATTGAAACCGACCAGCGGCAGCAACACCACATCTAACTGCTCGGCAGCCAACAATTGCTGCGCTGCCACCACCGGCTCGGCGATGCCGAAGCGATTGTTTTTCAACTTGCCATGTGCGGTTATTTCAGCAAAGCGCAAGATTTTTTTATCGCGCATCGCGGCCTTGGGGGCGGCACTATCGCTGCCGGGGCCGCCGGCGGCGATGACCGGCGCGTAGCATTGTTTGTCATGCGCCAAGCACCACTCCAACACTGGCGCCGGGTCGAGTTCGCCATCAGTGGCAAAATACATGGCGATGCGGCGGCTTGCCATAAAGGCCGGCACGGTTTGCAGGCGCTCGAGCACCACTTGCGCCGCAGTGGCTTGCTGCTGGGGGGTTCGCGAATTACGCCGCTGGCGCAGCATTTTTCGCAGCAAGCTGCGCTCGGTGGCAGCGTCCAAATCGGCCGGGGCGGGTGAGTTTTTCACGAAAAATGACTGAAGAATGAGACCAAATAACCGCGGCGCGACCGCCGACGGTAAAGAGCGTTGCCCGCCTGTGCCGTGTGCCCGTTTTACCTTGAACCGGTATGATTCAAGTGGGCAGCCGATAGGTTGCTTTGGGATTCCCAGCGACGCCGAGACGCCTTGGCAATACACGCCCACAACGCAGAACAACAGGCTCCCTGAAATGTAAATTAGGTTCGAAGGAATTCAACGAACATCACCAACACCGCAGGCAACGCCGCCGCCAGTATAAAACAAAATCAAACCGAGAAACCACCGCCGATGGTTTGTCGATAATGGCGAAATGGCGGTTGGTTGAAATATGGCCGGGGTATGGGGGTGGGGGGATAGAGATGTCGGGTTGGCGGGGATGTCGAATCGCGGCTAAGTCGCCGGCGCGGATTTCGCGTTACACTGCTCGCCTGGCGGTCATGTCGAGTGCCGAAATATATACAGCGCCGCGCCGCCGAGCGCCGATTCCCACGGCGGCGTATATATTAATGAATCAAATCGCAATTTTGCGGCGTTGCGGCCGATAAACTCGCCCCAAATACATGCGTTCACTTGCTCCGCCACGGCCTGATAACCAGCGCCGACCATCGCCATCGTCACCGCCATCGATGCACCCGGTCCTGTATATATTAATGAATCAACCGGCCAATTTCGCACAGCGCTACAGCCGACAAATTCGCTTACCCCAAGTGGGTGAGGATGGGCAGCGCAAACTGCTGGAAGCCCGCGCGCTGATCGTCGGTTTGGGCGGGCTCGGCTCGCCGGCGGCGTTATATTTGGCCGCCGCCGGCGTCGGCGCTATCACGCTGGCGGATTTCGACTGCGTCGATGAATCCAATCTACAGCGGCAAATCATCCACCGCCAGGCCGACATCGGCGAGCTGAAGGCGGATTCCGCGGCTCGCGCCTTGCGCGCCATCAATCCCGACATCGCGGTGACCGCTTTGGATTATGTTTTAGACGAAGCCGATTTTATCGAGCACGCCGCGGCCGCCGACCTCATCCTCGACTGCACCGACAATTTTCCCTCGCGCCAGGCGATAAACCGCGCCTCCCTGGCCACGCGCACCCCGCTGGTCTCCAGCGCCGCCATCCGCTGGGAGGGGCAAGTCACCGCCTTCGATCCGCGCAACCCCGCCAGCCCCTGCTACCAATGCCTGTATGCGGACGAAAATATCGACAGCGCGGCCTGCGAAATGGAGGGCGTCATCTCGCCGCTGGTCGGCGTAATCGGCGCCATGCAAGCCATGGAAGCGATCAATGTGCTGCTCGACCGCGGCCAACTGGCCGGCATGGTGTGGCTATTCGATGCCGCCGCCATGGACTGGATGCGCATGCGCCTGGCGAAAAATCCGCGCTGCGCGGCATGCGGGGATGGCGGGGATGACTGATGGGGTCGGGGTGATGAAGTCAGGTTGATGGCCGCGGCTGATGGCGGCTGATGGGATGGATTGATGGGGCGGCAATTTACCCCGCCGCCCGGCGATGACGGGTTTTTTGGTCGATAGCACGCCCGCGCGTAAATCGGTTGATTGGCGGGTTTTTGCTGATTTTTGCGGGTTTTTGCTGATTTTTTGCTGATTTTCGCCAGTTTTGAACTGGCTTTTGGACTGGGTTTTGAACTGGCTTTTGAACTGGGTTTTGAACTGGCTTTTGATTTTGCTGTTGCTTTTCGCTGTTACGCTTTACTCCCCCCGCTTCATCATGAGGGGGAGTCAAAACTGGCATCTTTAAGCCAGTTTTGGTGGGGGGGTTTGATCTGGCTTTGGCTTTCGCTTTTGGCTTTCGCTTTTGGCTTTGGCTTTTGGCTTTCGCTTTTGGCTTTGGCTTTTAACGTTTTACTCCACCTTAGCTTCATCTGGGGGGAGTCAAATTAGGCGGCTTTATCGCCTGATTTGGTGGGGGGCTGTTGATGTTGGTCTTTTTGCTTTTGCCTTTAAATCTTCAACTCATTAGCCCAAATGAGGGAAAAGATAAAAACCAGCAGCCAAGTTAAAAGCCAAGTCAAAATCAAGTCAAAAGCCAAACGAAAAGCGAAAAGCAAAAGCCCCCCACCAAATCAGCCCGAGCCTGACGGCTCGGACAGATTTGACTCCCCCCAGATGAAGAGGGTGTGCGAAAAGCCTTCGCCAAAGGGAAAATGAAGGAAAAGTATCATTTTCAAAATTTAAACAATAAGCAATAGCAACACTTTCGCCTGCTTTTTTAACAACGCCAACCGAAATTTTAATCAAGAATGGCCTTTTCGCACACCCTCTGAAGCGGGGGGGAGTAAAACAAAATCAAAAATCAAAATCAAAAGCCAAAATCAAAAGCAAATCCACCGTGCAGATTTAGATATATAAATCCCATATAAATCCCTTTTGGCCGATAGCGCGTCCCGCGGGAAAATCGGTTGATTGGCGGATTTTCGCCGATTTTTGCCGGTTTTTACGGGTTTTTACGGGTTTTGTCGGCGTCTTCGCTGGCGTCGATAACCCGACGCGCTTCTAACAGCGCCACCACCTCGCGCACGCATTCCGCCAGCGCTCGCCGCCCGGTGTGTACGATGAGGTCGGCGTTTTGCGGGGTTTCATAGGGTGAGGAAATGCCCGTGAAATCGACAATTTCCCCCTGGCGGGCGCGCTGGTACAGCCCCTTGACATCGCGCTGCTCGCAAATTTCCAGCGGGCAATCGCAGAACACCTCAATAAAATCCGCGCCGCCATCCACCATCGCCCGCACCCGCCGGCGGTCAGCGCGAAAGGGCGAGATGAAAGCGGTCAGCGCGATAACGCCGCATTCGACGAACAACTTCGCCATTTCGCCGACGCGGCGGATGTTCTCGGCGCGCGCCGCATCGGAAAAATCGAGGTCGCCACACAATCCATGCCGCACATTGTCGCCATCGAAAACAACGGTGCGGCAACGGCGCTGGTGCAACTCTTCCTCGACGGCGTGAGCCAGGGTCGATTTACCGCTGCCAGATAGCCCGGTGAACCACAGAATCACGCCGCGATGGCCGTTTTGCCGCTCGCGCCGCCGCCGAGTGACGGTGGCGTGATGCCATACGGCGTTGGGAGATTTGGCGGCGCGCATGCCGTCGGTCGGTGAAAAAATGGTGGGCCCGGTAGGACTTGAACCTACGACCAACGGATTATGAGTCCGCTGCTCTAACCAACTGAGCTACAGGCCCTGTAAGGAGAATGAAAATCACACGCCTGGCGATGCTTGTCGATTCCACATGTCGATTGAACATATCGATATAACCAGTCAACATGAAAATTCAATCTATCGCTATATCCATTAAACACGACGATTAAAGCGCGGCGCTTCGTTAGCCATAATTCGCTACCGCCGCCGCCATCACGAGTCATCCAAAAAACTATGCAAATGCTCGGAGCGGCTGGGGTGGCGCAATTTTCGCAGGGCTTTGGCTTCTATCTGGCGAATGCGCTCGCGGGTTACATCGAATTGCTTGCCGACTTCTTCTAAGGTGTGGTCGGTATTCATGCCGATGCCAAAGCGCATTTGCAACACTTTGGATTCGCGGTCGGTGAGCGAATCCAAAACCTTATGGGTGGCGCTTTTCAGGCCGGAACTGGTGGCGACATCGATGGATGCCTTGATGTTTTTGTCCTCGATAAAATCGCCGAGATGGGAATCATCATCATCGCCCACCGGCAGCTCCATGGAGATCGGTTCTTTGGCGATTTTTAACACCTTGCGCACTTTCTCCTCGCTCAATTCCATTTTCTCCGCCAATTCTTCGGGCAACGCCTCGCGCCCTTTTTCTTGCAGAATTTGGCGCGACACGCGATTCAATTTGTTGATGGTTTCGATCATATGCACCGGAATGCGAATGGTCTTGGCTTGGTCGGCGATGGCGCGGGTGATGGCTTGACGAATCCACCAAGTTGCATAGGTCGAAAATTTATAGCCGCGCCGATATTCGAATTTATCCACCGCCTTCATCAAGCCGATATTGCCTTCTTGAATCAAATCGAGAAATTGCAAGCCGCGGTTGGTGTATTTTTTGGCGATGGAAATCACCAGCCGTAAATTGGCTTCCACCATTTCTTTTTTGGCGCGTCGGGCGCGCGCTTCGCCGGTGGATAATTGACCGCTCAATGCCTTGAGGTCAGCGATGGACACGCCATTGCGCAATGGCGCTCTCATCAAATCCGTGAAATGCTTGGTCACCATCTCGCGCCGCCGCTCAAGCCGCGCCGACTCGCCCGGAAAAGCCGCGACCAGTTTATCGAACCAGTCGGGGTCGGTTTCATAGGTGATGAAAATATCGACAAATTGCTGGCGCGGGATTTTGCTTTGATTGGTACAACACGCGGTGATTTTGCTCTCGAGGGCGCTGACCTCGTTCATGCCATCGCGCAAGGCGGCGGTCATCAGTTTCAATTTAGCCGGGGTGAATTTCATCTGCAGAAATTCATTGCTTAATTTTTGGCGGTTTTTCAGCGCCGCTTTGCTGTTCATGCACTGCTGCTGTGTAAACTCCCCGTGCTTTAGCCAGGCCTTTTCCAACGCCTGCCAAATGCGGCGCATGCGCGCGAAGCGGACGGCGGCATCTTTGCGCATGGCTTCGTCGCGCTCCGGGCAGTTTGCTTTTTCTTCCTTTTTGGCGTTTTGACCAGGCGCGCCCGGCGTGGCCACGGTTTCATCATCCAGCGCATCGATGGCCATGAAGGCGACGATGGCATCGGTCAATTTCATGTTGCCGGCTTCGATGGCATCGGCGAAATCCAGCAGCTTGCGGAGGGCGCGCGGACTCAACGCCACGGCTTGCGCGCACTGGCGATTGCCGCCCTCGATGCGCTTCGCCAGGGCGATTTCATCCTCGCGCGTCAACAATTCCACCGTGCCCATTTCGCGCATATACATGCGCACCGGGTCGGTGGTGCGGCCAAACTCGCTCTCCACCGCGCTTTTTAGCGCCGCCTTGACTTCCTCGGCGACTTCTTCATCTTCCGGATTGTCGCGCTTGAGCGTCATGCTGTCGCTGTCCGGGGCTTTGTCCACCACCTCGATGCCCATGTCGATGATCATGTTGACCACGACCTCGATCTGGTCGGTGTCGTGCATGTTTTCCGGCAGGTGGTCGTTGATTTCCGCGTAAGTCAAAAACCCCTGCGCCTTGCCCTTTAGCACCAGATTTTTGAGATTCGACTGCGGCGGCCCTTCTTTATCGCCGTCCAACGCTTCCGCGTCGGTCAGCTGGCTCTGCGTGCTGATTTGTTCGCTGGCCTGCGTGCTGGCCTCGGTGTTGGCCTCGGTGTTGGCCTCGGTGTTGGCCTCGGTGTTGGCCTCGGTGTTGGCTTGAGTGCTAATTTTCGTAGTTTGTGCCATAACAATCACCGCCTCTCATGGATGGTTTAATGGGATGGGGCGGCGCATCAAGCACTTGCGACGCCGGCCCGGCGGCGGCAAACCAGCAACCGCGTCACCTGAGTGCCGCACACCGCCCGCCAAAAATCGGCGCGGATTATACCATACCCCGACCTCGTTTCAAGCGCCACCGGCATCCGACCAAACGGCATATTCATTGCCATTGGGGTCGCCAAAATGAAACCGCCGCCCGCCGGGAAAGGCAAATATCGGCGCGATAATCACCCCGCCGGCGGCTTCGATTTTCGCCTGCGTGGCGGCCAAATCCGCGCTATAAAAAACCACCAAGGCGCTGCCGTTTTTCACCGCCATCTGCAACTGCGACTTATAAAAACCCCCATCCAATCCAGCCCCCGGGCCGACCCACGCCCCATCCAATTCGCCGCCCGAAAAGGCCACATACTCAGCCCCATAATCGACAAATTCCCAGCCAAACACGGCCGCAAAAAACGCCTTAGCCACCTCCAAATTCCGCGCCGGAAATTCCACATAATTTATTTTTTCATGAACATTCATAAGCAGATTCCTTGTCTGATTTTGGCGTGAAAAATTGAACAGATACCTAAATCCAAAATTTGTGCCAGCTTAAAACATGGCGGCTTAAAACATGAGAATCGGTTTTTCTCATGGTGGTATGAGGTGACATAAGCAAAAAGCCCCGCGAGTTTTTAAATGGGCTGGTTGCGAATACGGCAGGCTGGGTTTATTTTGGCTTTGCGTCCGCTTTTAGTTTGTCTTGGTCTTCTTGCGCTTGCGGCGCATGACGCAGTGACGGAAGGTGGGGTTTTTTATCCTCTAAATACTCCTGAATGCTATGGAACACTATGCGCTTATAAGGCGTGTCGCCAATCATCAGCGGCCCCATGACTTGCGCAATATCGGCCTCGGCATCGCGGATTTGCTTTTCCGATAAGGCAGTCATGGTAATGAACAGCCCAACAATTCCTTCGCCTTTTGCCAGCAAGCCGGTGAACTCTCGTATACTTGCCACCGTGGCGGTGGATTTCATGGTCGTTTCATTGATGCCACCTTTCACTTGCACGATGCACATTCTGTTTTTTTCTTCTGTGCCGACCACGATGCCGCGGCCGTCTATGCCGCCATCGCCGCTTTGCTTAACATTATCCACCAATCCATGCGTGCGAGTTACCGCCCACTTTTCGAATAAAAATGGATTGGTGCGGAGTAGGTTGATGGCAGTTGCCATGCTTCGCGGCTCACCTTCAATATCAATTTCATCCTTGCGTTTCATGCGGTGGTCGCGCACCACTTCTAACGCAAAATACGAAACATCGATGCCGATAAAATTTCGTTTTAATCGATAAGCAGCATCGATAGTTGTACCGCATCCGCAAAATGGATCGAGAACCACATCGCCCTTGTTGGACGATGCTTTGACAATTCTGTCTAAAAGCACGATTGGCTTTTGGGTCGGCCAACCAAGTCGTTCTTTAGACATTGAATTAATGGATGGCAAGGTAATCACATCATCAGGAGTTTTTCCTGCAGGCATTTTTTTACCCGCCTGCCCCCCTTTTTTATATCTCCACTCTGTCATTCCGATAGAAAACTCTTGCAAAATTTCATCTCTATTAAAAGTATGTTTATTAGTGGATTTGCAATACCAAAAAATTACATCATGGGAATTGGCAAATTTTTTCTTGCCACGAGACGCATTAGTGTAATACCAAACAACTTCGTTTATGAAATTTTTTCGGCCGAAAATGCCGTCCATGACAATTTTTAAGTAATGGCTGGCCGTCGGGTCACAGTGAAAATAAACACTACCAGTAGACTTCAACACGCGATGCATCTCGACTAACCGCTCGGCCATATATGACAAATAAGCCAGCATGGGTGTTTTGGGGATAATTGCATCGAAGGCCTCGATAATAGTGCGAATAGGACTTAACTCTGCGTCGAGAAACCGCTTCATTCGCCACTCCGCTTCCTCACTATAAAACCATGTGTCTTCAAATGCCTCTATCTGCGCGCGGTCTTTTTTATTCACCGCCACATCAAAAAAAACATTGTAGTTAACATCGGAATTAAACGGCGGGTCGAGATAGATTAAATCTATGCTCTCGGTGGGCAGTTGTTTAATCACAGTTAAGCAATCATCAGCAAACAATTTATTGGTGGCGTATCCCATGCTCCAAGGTTCAATGGTGCGGCTATCTTGTACCGTCGGCTGATTTGGTACGCTCATTGGCTGATTCCTCGATGGGTTGGCATAAATGCCAAAAAGCGAATATAGCAAAAGCCCCGCTGGTTGGTCGAGCGGCGGGGGCTTTTTTTGGAGTCGTGGTGGGCTTTTTTTGCCGTCGCGAGGGCTTTTAACTTACTCCCCCGCGTACGTGGTGGAGTAAGTTAAAGGCAACATCAAAAGCCAACATCAAAAGTCAACATCAAAAGCCAACATCAAAAGCCAACATCAAAAGCCAATCAAAAGCCAACATCAAAAGTCAACATCAAAAACCACAGCAAAAGCCACAGCAAAAACCAAACGGCGCTCAATCGCGGGGGGGTGGTGGCCGGCGGGCTGCGGTGCGTTTGTCTAGTAGATTTTTTATTTCTTGCCTGATTTGAGCGCTTTGCGGGCCTTCGGGGGCTTGGCGGAGTTTTTCGATGTGGGCGAGGCGGTGTTGGTGGTTTTGGTTTTCGATGAGGCGGGCGATGGTGTCGGTGAATTGGGCCGTTAGGGCGGCGGCGGCGATGTGGTTTTCGCGGATGGCGAGTTGTTGTAGATAGGCGTGGATTTTGGGTTGCTCGCGGAAGGATTCTAAGAGGCGGGCGGTGGTGGTTTGGGGGTCTTGGGCGGCTTTTTCGATGAGGGTTAGGAGGGTGTCTACACCGGGTAGGTCGAGATTTGCCAGTGCCTGGCGGTCTTCGATGTGGGCGACTAATTCGGGGGTTTGCAGTAGCAAACTGACCGCTAATGCTAACGGAGATAGTTGACGGCGGCGGGTGTTTTGGTGGGCGGCGATGCGGGCTGCAGACCGGGCGGTGGTACGGGCGGCGGCGGGCGTGGCGGCGGTTAGGTGGGCGGTGAATTCTCGATAGGGCAGGCCGCTGATTTTTAGCAGGCGGTCTTGCATCATGTCGCGTAATGCGCCGGCTGGCAATTGGCTCAAAATGGGGCCGGCTAGGCTCAGCAGGCGCGCTTTGCCGTCTAAGGTGCGCATGTCGACTTCGGCGGTGAGCGTATCGAGCCAGAAATCCGACAGCGGGGTGGCTTTGGCTACACGGCGTGAGAAGCCGTCCGACTTTTCGGCGCGGATGGTGCTATCCGGGTCTTCGCCATCATCCAAAAATAAGAAACCAACTTGCCGCCCGTCGGACATTTCCGCGGCCGCGGTGCGCAACGCTTTCCACGCCGCATCGCGCCCGGCGCGGTCGCCATCGAAACAGAACACGATTTTCGGCGCCAGTTGAAACAACCGCTGCAGATGCGGGCGGGTGGTGGCGGTGCCTAAGGTGGCCACCGCATTATCGATGCCGAATTGCGCCAGCGCGATGACATCCATATAACCCTCGACCACCACGCTGCAGGCCGCTTGACCGATGGCGCGGCGGGCGCGGTTTAGGCCGTACAACTCGGCGCCTTTGTGGAACAGCGGCGTCTGCGGCGAGTTGAGATATTTCGCTTCGCCATCGCCGATTAAGCGCCCGCCGAACGCGACCACGCGACCGCGACGGTCTTCGATGGGGAAGATGATGCGGCCGCGGAAGCGGTCGTACAGCGATGCATGGTCGCCGGGCGGGCTGGGCTGACCAGGCTGGCCAGGATGATGCGCCGCATCGCGCTGCGCCACCAATCCGGCTTGCTGCAATTGCTGGCGACGGGTGGCGCTGTCGCCTAAGGCGCGCGCCAGATTGTCCCAGCCGCTGGGGGCATAGCCGAGTTGGAATTCGGCGGCGATGCGCCCATCCAGCCCGCGATTTTTGAGGTAGGCGATGGCGGCGGCGGCTTCGGCGTGGCTGCGCAACTGCTGCTGAAACCAACGATTCGCCTCATCCACCACGGCCTGTAACGAGGTCGCTTGCGCGGCTGATTTTGCCGCAGCGCCGCCGCCCGCCGGCCGGCCGCCATAGCGGGACTCCGCCCACTCCTCATACTCCATGGCCACCCCGGCGATTGCCGCCAACTCCTCCACCGCCTCGACGAACCCCAAATTACCGTAGTCCATCAAAAACCCGATGGCGTTGCCGTTAGCGCCGCAGCCGAAGCAGTGATAAAACTGCTTCGGCGAACTCACCGTAAAAGACGGCGTTTTTTCCTCGTGAAAGGGACAACACGCTTTCGCCTCATGGCCCTTGCGCGTCAACGGCACCCGCCGGTCGATAACATCGACAATATCGACTCGCATCAATAACTGGTCGATAAATATCGGAGGAATTTTGCCAGCCATAAGCCATTTTACCCCCCATCGCGCAGCGGCGACCTCGCCTCGCCTCGCCGCTAAACTCGGGTACAATCCGCCGCCGCGATTCGCCCGCCGCCCTACCCGCCCGCCATCCCACTTGGTCCCTATATATTAATGAATCCGCCGCCATGACTCGCGACGAATCCACCCCCTATCAGCCCCAAGACCTCGAAGCCGGGGTGCAGAAATATTGGGATGCGCAGCAGTCTTTTGCGGTGACCGAAGACCCGGCGCGCGAGAAATTTTATTGCCTATCTATGCTGCCGTACCCGTCCGGGCAGTTGCATATGGGGCATGTGCGCAACTACACCATCGGCGATGTCATCAGCCGCTACCAGCGCATGTTGGGCAAGAATGTGTTGCAGCCCATGGGCTGGGATGCGTTTGGTTTGCCGGCCGAAAACGCCGCCATCGAGCGCAACATGCCGGCGGCGCAATGGACTTACGCCAATATCGACTATATGAAGGGGCAGTTGCGGCGCCTCGGTTTTGCGTATGATTGGAAGCGCGAGTTGGCCACTTGTAGGCCTGAATATTATCGCTGGGAGCAGTGGTTTTTTACCCGCCTGATGGAAAAGGGATTAGCCTATAAAAAAATGGCGGTGGTGAATTGGGACCCGGTGGAGCAAACGGTGCTCGCCAATGAGCAGGTGGAAAATGGCTGCGGTTGGCGCTCCGGGGCGCGCGTCGAGCGCCGCGAAATTTCCCAGTGGTTCATCCGCATCACCGATTACGCCGAGGAGTTGCTAAACGATTTAGATACATTGGATGGCTGGCCGGAATCGGTGAAAACCATGCAGCGCCATTGGATTGGGCGCTCCACCGGGGTGGAATTTGAGTTTGCGGTGGAGGGCGATGAACATGTTAATGGGCATGGCGATGGGCATGTTAATGAACATGTTAATACGCATGTTGCTGGCGAGGGCGAGGGCGCCGAATCCGCTGACCCCATCAACCCACGAATCGGCGTATACACCACCCGCCCCGACACGCTGATGGGGGTGACGGCGATTTTCGTCGCCAGCGCGCACCCGCTGACTCAGGCGGCGGCACGCGCCGATAAAAAGGTCGCCGCTTTCGTCGCGCAATGCGAAACCGCCGCCACCGCCGAAGCGGACTTGGAGACCATGCAAAAAAAGGGCGTGCCACTGGGGCGCTACGCCATCCACCCGATAAGCGGCGAGCGCATCGCCATCTGGGCGGCGAATTTTGTGCTGCTCGGCTATGGCACCGGCGCGGTGATGGCGGTGCCGGCGCACGACCAACGCGATTGGGAATTCGCGGTGCAACATGGCATCGAAATCCGGGCGGTGATTGGTGAGGTAGGTGACGGTGATGGTGATGGCGGCGGCGGTAAAGCCGCTGGCAAACATGTCGGCGATAAACATATCACCGATAAAGAAACCGCGGCCGAACATACCCCACAGATTGACCTCAAACCCCATGATTACACCCACAGCGCGCTGCTCACCAAGGGCGGCGTACTCATCAATTCCGGCCCCTTCGATGGCTTAAATTTCGCCGATGGCAGCGCCGCCATCGTGACGCGCCTCGAGCAAGACGGCGTCGGCTGTCGGGCGGTGAAATATCGGCTGCGCGATTGGGGGGTGTCGCGCCAGCGCTTCTGGGGCTGCCCGATTCCGGTGCTGTACGACCAAGCGGGCGCTGCCGTGGCGGTGCCGGAGGTGGATTTGCCGGTGCTGCTGCCGGAAAATATCGGCACCCTCGGCGTGCAATCGCCGCTGCATGACGATGCGGATTTTCAACGCGCCACCTTGCCCGATGGCACGCCGGCGGCGGCGCGCGAAACCGATACCTTCGACACCTTCGTCGAATCTTCGTGGTATTTCCATCGCTATTGTTGCCCGGGGGCGGACGCCATGCTCGACCAGCGCGCCGATTATTGGTTGCCGGTGGATCAATATATCGGCGGCATCGAGCACGCCGTGTTGCACCTGTTATATGCGCGGTTTTTTCATAAATTGCTGCGCGATGCCGGGCTGGTGCGCGGCGATGAGCCGTTCACCAACTTGCTCACCCAAGGCATGGTGCTAAAAGACGGCGCGAAAATGTCCAAATCCAAGGGCAATACCATCGACCCGCAGTCGATGCTCGAGCGCTATGGCGCCGACACCGTGCGCTTGTTTATGATGTTCGCGGCGCCGCCGGAGCAGGCGCTGGAATGGAATGACGATGCGGTGGCCGGCGCGCATCGATTTTTGCGGCGCTGGTGGCGGCTGGCGCAGCGCAGCGCCGACCTCGTGGCGCCGGCGCAGGCAACCCTGCGCGACGCCGGCTGGGCGGCATCCATGCATGACCAAGCGGCGCTGGAGTTGCGCGCCCGCACCCATGCCATGCTGGAAAAAGCCAACCGCGACTACGCCAAATTTCAATACAACACGGTGGTCGCCGCATGCATGGAATTGCTCAACGCCTTGGATAAATTCGTCCTGACTGCGCGCGACGAGGCGGCGCTAAATCACCTGCAACGCGCCGCCGCCTTGCGCGAAGGCTTGCTCGCCATGACGCGAGTGATGGCGCCGATTACGCCGCACATCGCGCATCAATTATGGCGCGATTTAAATGAGCCCGGCGATGTCATCGATGCCCCCTGGCCGCAGGCGGATGCGACCGCGCAGCAAGGCGACCGCATGGCCATGTCGGTACAAGTCAACGGCAAACTGCGCGGGCGCATCGAAGTCGCCGCCGCCGACAGCGCCGATGACATCGAACGCATCGCCTGCGCCGATGCAAATATTCACAAACATATCGACGGCAAACATATAGTGAAGGTTATCGTGGTGCCTGCGCGGGTGGTTAATATTGTGGTAAAGCCGGCCGCATGAACATAATGTTATTAACATGTCGTTATGGCATGGGCGTGTTGGCATCAGCGTTATAAAAAATAGCATTATGAAACTCAAGTCATGATGATGCGCGCCCGCTGGTTTAAGTGCGCTGCGCATGGCGGCCGCATACCGCGCCGATTAATGGTGATATGCATCGGGATTTCCATGCTCGTCGGGTGCGGTTTTCAGCTGCGCGGCGACTTTGTACTGCTGCCGATGTTTGCGCAAGTACACTTAATCGGCGAGGCCCGCGAGTTGCGCGAAGCCTTAGCCGAGGCGCTGGCGTTGCACGGCGCTCGCGTGGTGGATGCCGAATTTGACCCCGCCGCCGACCCCGCCGACCCCGCCACCGCCACCGCTAATATCCGCATCACCTTAAGCGAGTTCGCGCAACACGCCATCAGCACCGATGCGGACGGCATCGCCACCGCCTATTCCTTGCGCTACCGCGTCGAATATTTTATCGACGATTTCCTACACCGCGACCGCGCGCAGGCCGATAGCGCGCCGCAATCCATCGCCATCACTCGCGCCTACGACTACAGCCCAGCGCTACAACTGCAAGCCGAATCCCAAGCCCGCTTCCTAAAAACCGAAATGCGTCGCGAGGCCGCGCTGCGTATACTCCGCCGGCTAACTTATCGGTGGCATTGAATGACGCGGCGATTTTTTTGATGCATTAAATTCATATATAGTGAATTTTATTAAATATATTGTCGATGTGATAATGCCATACTCGAAAACGACATACTCGATAATTAAATTAGGGATTTATATATCTAAATCTGTACGGTGGGTTTGATTTTTGCTTTGGCTTTTGGCCTTTAGTCTTTGCTCCCCCGCTTTAATGCGGGGGAGTCAAGTGTTAAGAGCAACCGCCAAAGCCAAAAGCAAAAGCAAAAATCAAACGCAACTCCCCTAAATCAGCCGTTGACCTCAAAAAAACCGCCAACCGAACTGCAGATTTATGACTATAAATCCCTTAAATTACGCGAGCGGCAAGTCTCACTTCGCATCAAAAAATTTCATGGCCTAAACATCGCGCTGTGATGAAGCGCTGCTTTGATTGATCATTAGCCATTAATCACCCGCTATCGAACGCGGTCTATCTTCGGTCGATTTATTTCCAAGGTTGATAAAAATAATCGCCAAGTTTGCGCGCCAATTGTCGATGAAAAACTTATCCGTTTCGACCGCCAGCGCCGACGCGCTGCCGACCCTTGCCATTCTCGCTTCCACGGTGTTGTGGGGAACATGGTGGATACCGTTGCGCCGCCTCGATGCCATCGGCGTGGGCAGCATTTGGGCTACTGGCGGCGGGTTGCTGGTGCCGGCATTGGCCTTGCTGCCGGTGTTGTTCATTCATCGCCGCCGCATCGCGGCCGGGCGGGCGCCGTTGATGTTGGGGGCGTTTTTTTTCGCTGCGGCGTTGGCGCTGTACGCCGAGGGCTTGTTGCGCGGCCACATCGCGCGCGTGATTCTGCTGTTTTATCTCACCCCGGTGTGGAGCACCTTGCTGGCGCGCGCCATGTTGGGGCAGCCCATCACCGGGCGCCGCATGCTCACTTTGGCGCTGGGGTTGGCCGGCATGTTGGTGATTCTCGAGGTCGATAATGCCAGCCCGTTGCCGCGCGACGCCGGCGAGTGGCTGGGGCTGGCCTCCGGCGTGGTGTGGGGGTTAGCCATGGTCTACGCGCAGCGCACGCCGCGCCACCCGGTGGTGGATAAAACCGCGCTGCAGTTCGTTTTCGCGGCGCTGCTATTCGCCGCCTTGACCGCCATTCCCGGCGGTCGCGACTGGTCGATGCGCATCGACATCGACACAGCGGCGCTGGCCTGGCTGTTGGCATTCGCCTTCGCGTGGAATCTGCCGGTGGTGTGGTTGACTTTTTACGGCGGCGGCAAAATCGAACCCGGCCGCGTCGCCATCTTGCTGATGATGGAAGTGGCCATCGGCATCGTCACCGCATCGCTGTTCACCGCCGAGCCGTTCGGCCTGCGCGAGGCCCTCGGGGCGGCACTCATCCTCGGCGCTGGGGCTGCGGAATTCGTCAAACTCGGGCATCGGGGGTCGCTGATGCCGCCGAGGCCGAAAAATTAATGCGCTTTGTTGAATTCCTTGGCCGTGGCTTGCAAGGTATTGACCATGCTGAGCAAGCCATTGGCGCGAGTGGATGATAGGTGTTCGCGCAGCCCGATGGCGTCGATAAAATAGAGTTCGGCGGCGGCGATGTCGGCCGGTTTTTGCTCGCCCAGCACTCTGATTAGCAACGCGATGATGCCCTTGGTAATGATGGCATCGCTATCGGCGGTCAGGCGCATGCGCCCGTCGCGAAATTGGGCGCGCACCCATACTTGGCTTTGGCAGCCGCGAATCAAATTAGCCTCGATTTTATGCGCGGCGTCGATGAGCGGCAGCTGCTTGCCGAGATCGATGAGGTATTCATATTTATCCATCCACTGCGCGAAGCAGCCGAACTCCTCGATGATGGCATCTTGAATTTGCTCGATGCTAATGGATTCGCTAGTCATTTTATCGGCGCTGATTCGGTATCTATTAATGTCATCGATGGCGATTGTTTCGTTATCAATCAGCGTTATAAATTCAGTATGCGGAAATTTTATCGATATAAATTCTATAGGGGTTGATTTTATCCATGCGCATGGCAAATCCATGCGCTTATCGGCCTTGATTCATTAGCCCGTTAGCCGGTTAACATATCGACAGCGCGCGCCACCGCGGCCGTCAACGCGTCTACATCGGCGCGGTTGTTATATAACGCAAAAGAAGCGCGCACGGTGCCGCTGATGCCGTAAAAATCCATCAGCGGTTGCGCGCAGTGATGGCCGGTGCGCACCGCGATTCCCTGCTGGTCGAGCAGCGCGCCGACATCAAATGCATGCGCGCCGTCGACCACGAATGAAATCACGCCGATTTTTTGCGACGCGTTGCCGATGATGGCGAGGCCGTCGATGGCGGCGAGTTTTTCGCTGGCATAGGCGAGTAAATCTTGCTCGTGGGCTTCCACCGCCGCGGCCTCGAATTGCGCAAACCACGCCAGCGCCGCGCCCAGCCCGATGCCGCCGACGATGTTCGGCGTGCCGGCCTCGAATTTGTGCGGCAAGGCCGCAAAGGTGGTTTGCTCGAAAGTCACGCGTTCGATCATCTCGCCGCCGCCTTGATAGGGCGGCATGGCCTCTAACAGCGCCTGCTTGCCGTACAACACGCCGACGCCGGTGGGCGCGAACACCTTATGCCCGGAAAAGGCATAAAAATCCACCTCCAGCGCGCGCATATCCAAGCGCAGGTGCGGCGCCGCTTGGGCGCCATCGAGCAATACCAGCGCGCCGCGCTCATGGGATTTTTCGATGATGATTTGCACCGCATTAATGGTGCCGATGGCATTGGACACATGCGCGACCGCGACCATTTTGGTGCGCGCCGACAGCAGCGCATCGAAAGCATCCATGCGAAATTCGCCAGCCGTGGTGATGGGCAGAATTTTTAGCGCGGCGCCGCGTTCCTCGCATATCAATTGCCACGGCACGATGTTGGAATGATGCTCCATGGTGGAGATGATGACTTCGTCGCCGGGGCGCAGATTTTGCCGCCCCCAAGCGGAGGCCACCAAATTTACGCTGTGAGTAGTGCCGGCGGTCAGCAGCACTTCATGGGCGTGTTCGGCGTTAATGTAGGCGCGGATAATTTCGCGCGCATCTTCATAAGCTTGAGTGGCTTCCTGACTCAAATGATGCACGCCGCGATGAATGTTGGCATTAAATTCGCGGTAATAATGCGCCACCGCATCGATGACGCTTTGCGGCTTCTGCGACGTGGCGCCGTTGTCGAGATAGATCAGCGGCTGGTCATGCACGCGCCGTTGTAGCAGCGGAAATTGGCGGCGCACGGCACTCACATCGAAGCCAGCCGGCTGGCGCTTGCGCGGCGTCGATGGCGGCGATAACTTCGACTGAGAGTCAGGAATCGGCATCAGCATAGAAACTAAAATCCCAAAATGATGTGGCCGGGTTATCGGTAAACGCGGCGACAAGCGCGGCTACGAGCGGTTTTTCGCGGCCGCATAATTTAGCACAAACGCTGCTGATGGTTGCCGTGTTCGGCGGAGTCGCCCCCAACTTGGCGCCCAACTTGGCGCCCAACTTGGCGCCCAACTTGGCGCTCAACTTGGCGCCCAACTTAACGCGCCCGACGCCGCACCCTTGGCGTAGTATCGCGGCCGCGCACGGCCCCGGCGGCGATGCTCATTTCGCCGCGCAATTGGGCTTGGGCGCCGGCCGATACTTCGCCGAGGCGGCTTTCGATGGTCGCCAGGGTCGGGCTAGGCTGGCGCTGATGTTGGTCGATGGCGGCGCGCATGGCGCGAATGTGCGCCGGCGTGGTGCCGCAGCAGCCGCCGATGATGTCGGCCCCGGCGTCCATCGCCAGTTTGGCGTACTCGGCCATGACGCGCTCATCGCCGCTGTATACGATTTCGCCGGCGATATATTGCGGCACGCCGCAGTTGGCTTTGGCGACGATGCGCGGGGTGATATTCTGCAGCGCGGCGGCGTGGCGCATGTTGATGACCGAGGCCACCAACTCCGAGGCGCCGACGCCGCAATTGCTGCCGATGGCGTCCGGCGGGCGCGGCATTTGCTGGCTGAGCGCGACAATATCCGCCGGCGCCAGCCCCATCATGGTGCGGCCATTGGTATCCACGCTAAAGGTGGCGACGATGGGCAAATCGGCGCTGGCCGCCCCTTCCACCGCCGCTTGCACCTCTTCTTTGGATGACATGGTTTCGAGCCACAGCACATCCGCGCCGCCGGCTTGCAATGCTTGGGCTTGTTGGGCGAAGGCGGCGACCGCATCAGCGTGGCTCAACGCCCCCAACGGCTGCATGATTTCACCGCTGGGTCCCATGGAGCCGCCGACGATAATCTCGCGCCCGGTTTGGGCCGCTTGATCAGCCTGGCGGCGGGCGATGCGGGCCCCGGCGATGTTGAGTTCGGCCACGCGGTCGGCGGCGGCGTGGCGCATGAGGCGATAGCGCGTGCCGCCGAAGGTGTTGCTCAAAATGATGTCGGCGCCGGCGTCGATGAAGGCGGCGCATTGGCCGGCGACGCGGTCCGGGTGGTCATGATTCCACAGCTCCGGGGAATCGCCGGTCTGCAATCCGGCCTCGAAAAAATTCGAACCCGTAGCGCCGTCCGCCAACAACACCCCGCGCTCGTGCAGCAATTTCTCGATGATATTGCGCATGTCATAAGCCCTTATTCGGATGGACGGCGGGCGCGGAGTATACCAGCTGGCGCTGCCGCCCCGGTATATCAACTTAATCGATACTGGCGGCTGTCATAAGGCTTCAAACGGGCCGAATTTTGTTGCCATATCGGGCCTATTTTGGTATACATTTCGCCCGCAAAAATTCAGGCACCGAGAATAAAACATGGCAACTAGGCGAAGGCGGAAACCACCGCCGTTGATTCACGGCGTCAAGCCGTACCGACCGCGAAAAAACGAGACATACATGGGTGCCGCGCAGCTGCGGCACTTCAAGGAGATACTCGAGGCGTGGCGCGGCGAGCTGAGCATCGACACCTCGAAAACCATGGTGCATATGCAAGACGAGACCGCCAACCACCCCGACCCCACGGATCGCGCCAGCCAGGAAACCGACATGGCACTGGAATTGCGCGGCCGTGATCGCGACCGCAAACTCATCAAAAAAATCGACGAGTCGATAACCAATCTCGACGCCGGCGAAGCCGGGGATTTCGGCTTTTGCGAAAATTGCGGCGAAGAAATCGGCTTGAAGCGACTCGAGGCGCGCCCCACGGCGGTGCTGTGCTTCGACTGCAAAACAGTCGCCGAAATCCGCGAAAAGCAGCTGTGCTGAACGCCGCCGAGCGAGCCGACGGCTGAATCTAGCCGCCGCTATCGATAGCGCGCCGGGTAGCGGTGGCGGAAGCGGTTTTTTTGTTGATAGGGAAACACATCGACGCGCCGCTGGCGGCGGATGTCGGCTTGCACATTTTTCCAGTACGCCGGCTCCAATAAATCCGCATGGTGGGCTAAAAAACGCGCCCGCACTTTGGGGTGATTGGCCACAAAGGCCTCAAACTGCTGCGGGAAAAAATCATTCTCGTCGATGTGGAACCACGGCTCGCTGGCCATGTCTTCCTCGGCGCTGCGACTCGGTGGCACGGCGCGAATTTTTATCTCATGGAGATGGCAAATTTCGTCGTAGTCGTAAAACACAATGCGATTTTGACGAGTGACGCCGAAATTTTTCAGCAGCATATCGCCAGGGAAAATATCGGCCGCGATCATTTCCTTGATGGCGTTGCCGTAGTCGATGATGCAGTGGTCTAACATCTGTTCGTCGGCGTGGTCGATAAAAATGTTCAACGGCGCCATGCGGCGTTCGATATACAAATGGCGGATGATGACGGATTCGCCTTCGAGATACAGACTGCTGGCGATCTCCCGGTTCAATTCGCTAAGCAACTCATCAGAAAACCGCTGCCGCGGGAAAGCGACATGGGAGAACTCTAAAGTATCCGCCATGCGGCCGATGCGGTCGTGCATTTTCACGGTGAGGTATTTTTGCTTGACCGTGGCGCGGTCGATTTTTTTCGGTGCCGCGAAACGATCTTTAATCACCTTAAAAACATACGGGTAAGAGGGCAAGGTGAACACGCTCATCACCATGCCCTTGATACCGGGGGCGATGACTAATTTATCGCTGGAATGTTTTAAGTGGTGTAAAAATTCACGATAAAACAAAGTTTTGCCTTGTTTTTGGAAGCCGATGCTGGTGTATAAATCGGCGCGGGTTTTGCCCGGCAAAAGGGATTGTAAAAAAGTGACCAAGCCGGCCGGCACCGCGCTATTGACCATAAAATAGGCGCGGGTAAAACTAAAAATCAACGCCAAATCATCGGCTTCGGTGAGCATGGCGTCGATGTACAGCCGGCGCTGCTGGTCCATCAGTATGGACAGCACAAACGGCTGAATATCGACCCCGACAAGCGCCCGCCCGACCACATACGCGGCCTTGTTGCGATAAAACAGCGATGTCGCCACATGCAATTGCCGATGCGGTTGCGGCGTCGCCTGGCCTTGCATCATGCTTTCAAAATTCTCCGTCACCAAATCCAAATCTCGCGACAAATTTTGCCATGGGCGGGTGAGGCCGAAGCTGCGCAAAATTTCCTCGAACACTGCGCGCGCGCCGGCCTCGTCTGGGTAGTAGCCGGTGTACGCCGGGTCGTCCATGTCGAGATAGTCGATGGCGCTGCCGGGCTTTACGAAGATGTGATCGTTGTTGAAGTAGCTGCGGTCGAACAAGCAGCAGAACACCGAGTTATAAAAACTTTCCGCCAACTCCGGCTGCTTGTGGTCGTATAGCAACCACATATACCAGCGCTTGATGTCCTGCCATAATTTTTTATCGAGCCTATCTAGATCGAAATCTTGATGCAGACTCGCCACCGCTTCGTCTACGCGCCGGTCGTAATAATGGATGCGCTCGACGCGCGCCGCCACCTCGCCATCCCAATCGGCGCCTTCAAACCGCGCTTGGGCGCCGCGGGTGATCTCCTGGAACAGCAAAAAGTGGCGATTGAAGCCTTCGAGAATCGTCGCCGCGATGGGTTTGACTAACGCGACCTTTGCAGTCGCGTGTTCGCTGACGGCCACGATAATTTTTGCCGGTTATGTCATCGAAAAAATCTATAACTACGCGATTAAAATTGCGCCTCTTCAGTAGACCCGGCCAACGCCGTGACCGACGAGGCACCACCTTGGATGGTGGTGGTTACATCATCGAAATAACCGGCCCCGACTTCTTGCTGGTGGGCGACAAAGGTGTAGCCGCGGGCCGCGGCGGCGAATTCCGGCTGCTGCACTTTATCGATGTAATGCCGCATGCCCTCGCCGCGGGCGTAGTCGTGGGCGAGGTCATACATGTGATACCACATGTTGTGGATGCCGGCCAAAGTGATAAATTGATAGACATAGCCCAGCGCCGCGATGTCGTCTTGGAATGAGGCGATGGCGCGGTCGTCCAAATTTTTCTTCCAGTTGAACGACGGCGAGCAGTTATAGGCCAGCAATTGCCCGGGGTGCGCGGCTTGCACCGCTTGGGCGAATTCCCGCGCGAAACCCAAATCCGGCGTGCCGGTTTCGCACCAGATGAGGTCGGCGTAGGGGGCGTAGGCAACGCCGCGCGAGATGGCTTGCTCTAAGCCATTTTTGACGCGGAAAAACCCTTCCGAGGTGCGCTCGCCGGTGAGATAGGGCTGGTCGCGAGGGTCGATATCTGAGGTAACCAAATTGGCGGCTTCGGCGTCGGTGCGCGCCAAAATTAAGGTCGGCGCGCCCATCACATCGGCCGCCAGCCGCGCCGCGATGAGTTTTTGGATGGCCTCCTCGGTGGGCACTAACACCTTGCCGCCCATGTGCCCGCATTTTTTTACGGCCGCCAATTGGTCTTCGAAATGCACCCCGGCGGCGCCGGCGGCGATCATATTTTTCGCCAGTTCGAAGGCGTTCAACACGCCGCCGAAACCGGCTTCGGCATCGGCGACTATGGGCAGAAAATAGTCCACATAGCCGGCCGCGCCGGCCTCGACGCCGCGCTGCCACTGTATTTGATCGGCGCGCGCAAAGGCGTTGTTGATGCGCCGCACCACCGCCGGCACCGAATCATAGGCGTATAGCGATTGATCCGGATACATGGTCTCAGAGCTGTTGTTGTCGGCCGCCACCTGCCAGCCGGAGAGGTAAATCGCCTCGATGCCGGCCTTGGCTTGTTGCAGCGCTTGGCCGGCGGTGAGGGCACCTAAGCAATTTACATAGCCCTTGTTGGCGCCGCCGTGTATTTGCGCCCACAATTTTTCGGCGCCACGGCGGGCGTAGGTGAGCTCGGGCTGCACCGAGCCGCACAGTCGCACCACATCTTCGGCGCTATAGCCGCGTTTGACCGCTTGCCAGCGCGGGCTTTCGTGCCATTCTTTTTGCAGGGCGGCGATTTGTTGTTGTCGGGTCATGTTCGGGGTGATTTCTCGGGGTGGGTGATGGGGGCGCGGATTCGAGTATGGCTTAATGTTGATTCGATGATCATATCGATCAATCATCAATCCATGTTGATTCTAAAAATTCCATGTTGATTCTAAAAATTAATCGCTCACCGCATACGGCCGATCGATGCGCTGCAACGGCATGCGCGTCGCCTCGGCGCCCGACGCCACCAGCAAATCGCCGTGTTGCACATGGGTCGTCGGCGCCGTGGCGCTTAGGGTGTATTCGCCGACCGCGGTGCGCACCGCATCCACCACCACGCCGGCTTTGGTGTCCGCGCTCGCGCTTGCGTAGATTTCGTCGCCTGGCTGCAGGCTCAACATATTGCGCACCCGCCCGAGAACTAAACGTTTTTTCGGTTTGCCGAGGTGACGCAGGCGGGCGATGATTTCCTGGCCCGGATAGCAGCCCTTGCTAAAACTCACCCCATCCACCGCATCGAGGTTGATCATTTGCGGGATAAAGGCGGCCGCGGTGGGCCGATAAACTTGCGGAATGCCGGACAGTATATCGAGACACCGCCAGCGTTCGATGCCGTCGGCGGCCGGCGCCGCGCCGCGTTTATGGACTAGATTGCGCTCCACTAGGTCGATATTTTTTCGCGCCCCGAGCAGGATTTGCCGCTTCGCCGCGCTGCCGGCCACGCTCGCGCAATGGATGTCGCTCGGCAGCTCGCCGCGCAACTCAGCGCCGCCGACCACTCCCAGCTGCGCGATATCCAGCGCCAATTCCAGGCTGACTTTGGCGCGCAGCACGAACATTTTCAGGCGCGTCAGTAGCGGCTGCGCCATGCCGAGCGGCACAATCAACCAAAATCCGCGCCCGTGGCGGATCAATCTCAGCACCGCCACGGCCCGACCCTGGGGGTTGCAATAGGCATTCAGCTGCGCTTCGGATGGGTCGGTGGCGGCCACATCATTGCTGAGTTGCCCTTGTAAAAACGCTTCCGCCTCGGCGCCGCGCGCATCGATGACCTCGAGCGCGTTTAACTCGAAGACTGCATGCTCGGCGGCGGTTTTGGAGTCGATCATAAAAATGCCGGCTGGCGATTCATGTTGATAGACATATTAATGGACATGTTAATGGACATATTAATGAGCATGCCAATGCGGCGGCGATTCATGTTAATGGACATGTTAATGGACATATTAATGAGACATATTAATGAGACATATTAATACGCGCGCCGGGCGTTTACTCGGTAGTTCAATCGCCCGCCTCTTGCGGCAGCGCCAGATTCAAGACGATGGCGATTAGCGCCGCCGGCAATAGCCCTGAGGTCATCAAAATTTTGGCCGAAGCGGGCAGATAACCCACCGCCTCGGGCACCATCTGCAGCCCTAACCCCACCGACAGCGCCAGCGCGAAAATCATCATATTGCGACGATTCCACCGCACCGCCGACAGCAGCGAGAGGCCGGCCGACACCACCATGCCGAACATGACGATGACGCCGCCGCCGAGTACCTCGATGGGCACGGTGGATACGGCGGCGCCGACTTTCGGAATCAGCCCGCACACAATCAAAAATATGGCGCCGCAAGTGACCACATGGCGACTCATCACGCCGGTCATCGCCACCAAGCCGACATTTTGCGAAAACGAGGTGTTCGGCAAGCCGCCGAACAGCCCGGCGGCGAAGGTGCCTAAGCCGTCGGCGAAGGTGGCGCCGCGAATTTCGCGGTCGGTGGCTTGGCGCCCGGCGCCGCTTTGGGTGATGCCGCAAACATCGCCCACCGTTTCAATCGCCGAGATAACCGACATCAACGCAAAACCCACCACCGCCGCGAGGCTGAATTCAAAACCGAAATGGAATGGCTGCGGCAACGCAAACGCCGGCGCCCGACCGATATTATCGACACTCACCATGCCGAGCGCCGCCGCCGCCGCATAACCGGCCAGCAAGCCGAGCAAGATGGCGGCCGTGGACAGCAAGCCGCGGCTGAAAAATTTCAGCGCGAAGGTGACGCCGATGACCAGCGCCGCCAACGACCAATTCAGCAAACTGCCGAATTCCTCGGCCCCGGAATTCATCGCCGGCACGCCGCCGGCGGCGTAGATGATGCCCACCTTGATGAGCGCCAAGCCGATCATCACCACAATCAAGCCGGTGACCAGCGGCGGCAAGGCGAACCGAATGCGCCCGACGAACGGCGCCAACGCGGCATGAAACAAGCCGCCGACCAGCACCCCGCACATCAACGCGCCCATGGCGTCCACGCCCTTGCCGGCCACCAGCGGAATCATGATGGGGATGAATGCGAAACTGGTGCCTTGTACGATGGGCAGCCGCGCCCCGACCGGCCCGGCGCCGATAGTCTGCAGCAGCGTGGCGACGCCGGCGAACAACATGGACATTTGCAACATATATATGAGGCTGGGGAAATCCGCCGAATTGGAGCCGAAGCCAAAACCAGCGGCGCCAGCGACGATAACCGCCGGCGTGATATTGCTGACGAACATGGCTAACACATGTTGTATGCCGAGCGGAATCGCCACCGCCAATGGCGGCATATAATTGGCGTCGCGCAGTTGCTGCGGGGTGCCGATGGCGGCGCCTGAGGCGATGTTCGAGGCCATTTTATTCTCCCGTTAATTTATCGATTTGTTGATTTATCCACTGGGTTGGTCGATTTTTTGGTTGCTCAATTTGCATGCGCGCGGCGGGCGAAAATGTACACCATTGGTATCGATAAATGCGCATGAAAATGTACACTTTGTGCACCGCATGCGCGATGTTCGATGGCATTTTATTGTCCGCTGGATTTATCGATGGAGTCGCTCGATTTGAATGCTCGATGGGCATGAAAATGTACCCCATTCGCCATCGATAAATGCGCATGAAACTGTACACTTGTTGCGAATCGCATGCGCCAGTTGCATGTTGTCGGTACATTTTTCCGCCGTATACTCTAAACCATGCCACCCCAGCCGCCATCATCATGCGCCCAGCGGCGTGCATCGACCCATAACCCATCGCCAGGCCCATCACCCATAACCCACCAGCACCCGCCGCCCATGAGCCGCCGCCCCGCCACGCCGGATTTCAGCGCCACGCATTTCGATGCCTATGGCGATGCATCGTTGCCGCTGCCGAGCGGGGATTTTTGGGTGTTCGGCTATGGCTCGTTGATG
The DNA here is from genome assembly GCA_965243285.1 of Candidatus Poriferihabitaceae bacterium. Taxonomy (GTDB): domain Bacteria; phylum Pseudomonadota; class Gammaproteobacteria; order Arenicellales; family Poriferihabitantaceae; genus JAHRAW01. Next base: position 176,516 of record OZ251537.1, read on the forward strand.
TGGGACCCGGGCTTTACGGCCGAATGCGGCGTGGCGGCGCGGCTGTATGGCTATCATCGGCGGCTGTGCTTGTGGTCGATTCACTATCGCGGCACGGCTCGCCGCCCGGGCTTGGTGCTGGGGCTGGACCGCGGCGGCTGCTGCAACGGCGTAGCGTTTCGCGTCGCCGGCCGCAATATCGCGGGCGCCGCCGCCTACCTGATGAAACGCGAGATGATCAACAACGCCTATCGCCCGGCGCTGAAAAAAATACGCCTGCGCCACGGCTGCCAAGTCGAGGCGCTGACTTTCATCTCCAAACCCGCGCATCCGCAGTTCGCGCCGCCGTTAGGTATCGATGAAACCGTCGCCGTGGTGCGCACCGCGGCCGGAAAACGCGGCAAAAACCGCGACTATGTGCTAAACACCGCGCAACATTTGAGCGCTTGTCACATCCACCGCACCGAACTCCACGCCATCGCGGAAAAACTGCGCGGCCCAGCCTAACCTGCCATCATCGCCAATCCCATGACCGAAGCCACGCTATTTAGCAAAATCATCGCCCGCGAAATCCCCGCCGACATCGTTTTTCAAGACGCCCGCGTGACCGCATTTCGCGACATCAACCCCCAAGCGCCGACCCACATCTTAATCATCCCCAACAAAATCATCCGCACCGCCGACCACATAACCGAACAAGACGAAGCCGTACTCGGTCATCTATTTATAGTCGCCGCGCAAGTCGCGCGCACCGAAGGCATCGCCAAAGACGGCTATCGATTATTAATCAACTGCGGCCACCACGCCGGCCAAGAAGTGTTGCATTTACACATGCATCTATTCGGCGGCCGACCATTAGGCAGCATGCTGCCACCAGCATAAATCGGCACTAGGTTATTAGTGGGGTTTTATGTACAATGTTGCCCCACCAGATAAGCTCGCTGCAAGCCGTTGCCTAGCGGGGCAATCAGCGGTATTATATGGACCTGATTACTAGCCCACAAAAACTCGCATGCACTCGCTTTCAGGGTGTGCATAGCACCCCTCGGCCAAAGCGCAATGGGCATGGCAAGCATTCTGATAAGGAATCCGTTGCGGGAAATGCTGACTTATGAGGAACTGGTGGCGTGATGAACGAACGAATCACTGAAGATATTGTTAGGGAGCATTTCAAGCATGATTCCTTATTTCAATAGGCTAAAAATAGAAGAACAATCTTCAGTCATCCCCAAAATAAACAAACTTTTGAAGCATGCTTCAAAAGCAGGCACTGGGCGCGGGAAGCCCGAGTTTATAATAACGATTGATGATGAGAGAGATTTATTGATCGTTGTTGAATGCAAGGCAGACGCATTAAAGCATGAAAGTAAAAGCCGGGATGCGTATGCTGATTATGCCGTTGATGGCGCTTTGCTTTATTCATCTTTCTTATCCAAAGAATACGATGTTTTAGCATTGGCTGTTAGCGGTGTAAAAAAAGACCGCATCAGAGTTTCTTACTTTATTCAAAGGAAGGGGAATGATATAGCCGAACAGGTTTTTGGCAATCGACTGAGCACGGTTTCCGACATGGTGGGTGGATTAAGTCAGGACACGAAAAAAGGCGGGAAAAATACGAGGAATTACTAAATTATTCAAAAGAACTTAATGCCGACTTGCATAAGTTAAGAATTAAAGAAGGCAAAAGAAGTTTGCTGGTAAGTGGCGTTTTAATGGCGCTGCAAAACGAAGGTTTTTCTAAAACCTATATTCACCTAACAAACACCTTGGCTACTCATTTAGTCGACACCATTAGACAGCAACTAAGAGGTGAGAATCTGCCACAAGATAAAATAAACAACCTTATGGAAAACTACAGATTTTTAAAAAGTCATCCGAGTTTGACCGCCCATGGGAAAGGCCTGAAAAGTTTGCGGGAACTGATTGATGATATTGATGAAAATATCAATGGTTATTCAAGAACCTATAAATACTATGATGTTTTGGGGCAATTTTATATTGAGTTTTTAAGGTATTCAAATGCGGATAAAGGGCTTGGCATTGTATTAACGCCTCCCCACATAACCAATTTTTTCACAGATGTTGTCGGCCTGAGTCCTGGCGATGTTGTACTGGATAACTGCACCGGAACATCGGGGTTTTTAGTGTCCTCGATGAAAAAAATGAGCGATAAATGCGCTGGAGATTCATTAAGAGAAAAAGATATAAAACAAAATCGGCTACATGGAATTGAATACCAGCCGGAAATATACCCACTTGCAGTGTCCAACATGTTTTTGCACGGCGACGGCAAAAGTAACATTATTGGCGGGAATTGTTTTGATAGCGATGTTATTCAATCCGTTAAGGATAAAAAACCCGACCGTGGGTTTTCTCAACCCTCCCTATAAATCAAAGTCGGATGATACCGAGGAGTTTGAATTTATCCTGAATTGTTTGGAGTGCTTACAACCCAAAGGTCAGTGCGTTGCTATCATACCGATGAGTTGCGTGTTGGCGCAAAGCGGCGAGCGATTAATACTAAAACAGAGTATTTTATCCAAAATTAAATAAGGGTGGTTTTAGAAACACCTTGCGCCATTATCTTGCATTCCTATACCTCAATCATTTAATTGAAAGTATTTCATGCGCCGAAACAGGGATGGCGGACATGGAATTACAAGTGGGCGAGTGGCGACCATTCAAGTTAAATACCCTAGTTGAAATTAAAGGAAGCCAAACAACACCGCTGATGGAATTAGAGATGCCTGGGCCGGGCAAATATCCTTATGTTACTACGCAGGCCACAAACAATGGTGTTGGCGGTTTTTATAATTTCCACACGGAAGATGGGAATTGCTTGACTGCAGATAGCGCGGTGGTGGGGTATTGTGCGTATCAGCGGGAGAAGTTTTCCGCCAGCGACCATGTGGAGGTGCTTCGTCCGTTATTTGAAATGAATCAATACATTGCCCTATTCCTAACCACGGTGCTGAATTTAGAGCAACATCGATATAACTATGGCAGGAAATGCAGTCAAACAAGGATGAAAAACGCCGCTATAAAACTGCCGACAAAAAACCAGCAGCCGGATTGGGGGTTTATGGAGACCTATATTAAATCCTTGCCCCACAGCGCATCTTTATAAGGATTATGAACCGCCTGGCGCATCTATCAATGCGACCGCGTAGGCGGCGATGCCTTGTTCGCGGCCGCAGAAACCCAAGCCCTCGGTGGTGGTCGCTTTGACATTGACGCAGGCGGTGGCGATGCCGAAATCGGCGGCGATGTTGGCTTCCATTTGCGGCATATAAGGCGCCAACGGCGGGCGTTGCGCGACCACGGTGCAATCGATATTGACTACCTGCCAATTTTCATCGGCTAATATTTGCCGCACTTGGCGGGTGAACATTCGGCTATCGGCGTCTCGATAACGCGCCTCCGTATTCGCAAAATGGCGGCCGATATCGCCCCGCCCAGCAGCCCCAAGGCAAGCATCGCAGACCGCATGCAACAGCACATCCGCGTCGGAATGCCCGTCCAGCCCCAAGTGCCATGGAATGCGCACGCCGCCGATACGCAGCACTCGATTCGCCACCAGGCGGTGCGCATCATAGCCATTGCCTATTCGCATCGTCATGTTTTTATTGCCATGCGCATTAATTCCATACCCTCACAATTAATATCATAACAACAATTCATAACCTATCAATTACAACTAATGATTCATAAACCATAATTTAGGATTCACCACTATCAAACTTTATCTCTTCATTCCCCATCCGCGCTAAGCGGGTTATTCATATATATCTCGGCTAATTCGAGGTCTATCGGCTGGGTGATTTTGATGTTGGTCGGGCTGGCGGCCACCAGCAGCGGCGGCTTGACTCCCAGCAGTTCCATCGCGGCGGATTCGTCCACCGGCATGATGCCTCGCGATACGGCGTGCTGCAACGCGGTTTTCAAAGCCCGGCAGCGAAACATTTGCGGTGTTACAGCGCGCCAATAAACGGCGTCGGCGGCGGTTAGGGTTTGTTCGATGACGCCGTCATGCGCGGCGCGCTTCAACGCATCCACCACTTTTATGCCTAACACCGCGCCGCTGCCGTGGGCGCGCGCCGCGGCCGCCAAGCGCGCCATATCGGCGCCGAGCACGCACGGACGGACTGCATCATGCACCAGCGCCCAGTCATCGGCGGCGGCGATTTTCTCATCTAACAACCACGCTAAGGCATTTAGCACGGTGGCCGCTCGATGCGCGCCGCCGGCGCTTGTGCCAAGCAATTTCGGGTGCGCGAAGGGCTGTTGCCGCCACCAGCGGTCGCCGTCGCGGATGCCCACCACCACCCCGGCCACGGCATGGTTTTGGCACACGCCGAGCACGGCGTGGTCGATAACCCGCCGACCCGCCAACGGCAAATATTGCTTCGGGCGCTGCGCCGCCATGCGCGCGCCGATGCCGGCGGCGGCCACAATGCCCCAAATTTTTGCTCGCATAAATGCTAACCGGATGAGGTTTTAGGTCGATGTTCCCAGCGTCTGCGCAACACCATCCAACCGAACTTCAGCTCACCGCTATGGTAATGGGGTTTTCTCGATATTGTGGCGTGTCGCCGTTGCCTGGTGTTGCCTGGCGGGGGATTTGATATTAGGCGCCATCGCTACGCCGGTGGGCTTTTTCGCAACTCATGTCGGGCTCGTTTGCGGTCTCATTTTTGCCCTGATTTGCGCTACTTTTTAGCCGTGGCGGCGGTTAAAATCCGCGCCCCGTTCGCCACCCGCCAAACCGCCATTGTGCTTGAATATCGCTGTCATCGCCTGCTGAATCCACCCCTGCCGGGGCCGCGCCAGCGCACTGCCTGGCGCAATTTACACGGTTCGGCGCTGGCGTTGGCGGTGGCGGAAACAGCGCATGCGCATGACGGCATGCTAGTCGTGGCGCTGGAAGATCAACGCCAGTTGCGCGCCCTGGAAAACGAGTTGGGGTTCTTTTTGCACGCCGCCATGCCGCGCATGGTTTTCCCCACTTGGGAATGCTTGCCGTACGATATTTTTTCGCCGCATCAAGAAATCACCTCGGCGAGGCTGCGAATTTTAGCCCGCTTGCCGAGCATGGACCGCGGCGTGCTGCTCACCACTTGCGGCAATTTAATGCAGCGCCTGGCGCCGGTGGATTATGTACTCGGGCATAGTTTTTCCTTAGCGCAGCAACAGCGCATCGATGTGACCGCCCTGCGCGAGCGGCTGGCGCGCGCCAACTACGCGGCCGTAAATCAAGTGGTGGCGCCGGGCGAATTCGCGTTGCGCGGCGGCTTGGTGGATATTTTCCCCATGGGCGCCGACACGCCCTTTCGGCTCGATCTGTTTGATGATGAGATCGAATCGATTCGCTATTTCGACCCCGACACCCAGCGCTCCGCCAAACAAATCGAGCGTATCGAGCTATTGCCGGCGCGGGAATTTCCCATGACCGAGGATGGCGTTGCGCAATTTCGCCAAAACTTTCGGCGCTTGTTCGAGGGCGACCCGCGCACCCAAAAAATCTACACCGAAATCAGCCAGGGCCATCTGCCGGCCGGCGCCGAGTTTTTTCTGCCGCTGTTTTTCGAGCGCACGGCGACGCTGTTCGATTATTTGCCGGCCGATTCGTTGTGGCTGCTGCCGCCGCAAATCGACCAAATCGCCCGCATCTTGTGGGCGGAAATCGAAGACCGTTATCAAAACGCCCAGTACGACCGCGACCGCAAAGCGCTGCCGCCTGACATGTTGTACCTGGAGGCCGCGGATTTGCAGCAACGGCTGGACGGCCGAAGCCGCATCATCTGCTTCCCCGGCCGGGCGCCGGATTGCGCATCCGATTCAGCGCCCGGCGCCGCGAAATCATCCGCCAATCCAGCGCCGAAGCCAGCCACAAAACCCGCGGCGAGGCACGGCGATTGGCATGCCGCAGCCGCCAGCAATCGACAATTTCCGGTAGACCATCGCGAAGAATCCCCCTACCGCCATCTGCTCGCGCACCTCGCCACCCACGCCCAAGCCACCCAAGCCGACCCTCCCCGCCGCGTGTTGCTGGCGGTGGAAACCGCCGGCCGCCGCGAAACCATGGAGGGACTGCTGGCGACTCACCACTTCGCGGCGCAAACCTGCGGCGGCTTTGACGCCTTCATGGAGGCCGCCGACATCGCCCTCGGCATTTGCGTGTATCCGCTGCAGCGCGGCTTGTCGCTGCCGGATTCAGGCCTCGAGATCATCGCCGAAAGCCAGTTGTACGGCGAGCGTGTTTTTCAGCGCCGCCGCCGGCGCGGCAAAATTCAAGACCCGGAGTCGATTATCCGCTCGCTGGCGGAGTTGCACGATGGCGACCCGGTGGTGCATATCGAACACGGCGTCGGGCGCTATCGCGGGCTGACCATGCTCGATGACGGCGAACATGGCGGCGAACATGGCGGCCAACATGGCAGCCAACATGGCAGCCCGCAAACCGAGTTTTTGACCCTGGAATATCAGCACGGCGACAAACTCTATGTGCCGGTGCTGTCGCTGAATTTAATCGGGCGCTTCGTCGGCGGCAAAGAACACGCGCCGCTGCACCGCCTCGGCGGCGAGCGGTGGCAAAAAAGTAAAAAACGCGCCCGCCAGAAAGCCTATGATGTGGCGGCCGAGCTGCTGGAAATCGAAGCCCTGCGCAACGCCCGCCACGGGCGCGTATTCACAGCCCCGGATGCCGACTACCAAACTTTCGTCAGCCGTTTTGGATTCGAGGAAACCGCCGACCAACTGCGCGCCATCGACGACGTGCGCGCCGACCTCGCCGCAGCGGCGCCCATGGATAGACTGGTGTGCGGCGATGTGGGTTTCGGCAAAACCGAGGTTGCCCTGCGCGCCGCCTTTATCGCCGCCCGCAGCGGCTGCCAAGTGGCATTGTTAGCGCCGACCACGCTGCTGGCGCAACAGCACTACCAAACCTTCATCGACCGCTTCGCCGATTTATCCATCACCGTGGAGGTGCTGTCGCGCTTCAAAACCAAACAACAGGCCGCGGCCCTAGTCGCCAGCCTAAAAACCGGCGCGCCGCGCATCGTCATCGGCACCCATCGCCTGCTGCAAGCCGACATCGGCTTCCAAGATTTAGGCTTGCTGATTATCGATGAAGAGCACCGCTTCGGCGTGCGCCAAAAGGAGAAAATCAAACAACTGCGCAGCCAGGTGGATTTACTCACCCTGACCGCGACGCCGATTCCGCGCACCTTAAACATCGCCATGGCCGGGCTGCGCGCCATCTCGCTCATCGCCACGCCGCCGCCATTGCGGCTGTCGGTCAAAACCTTCATCCGCGAGTGGAGTCGCGGCTTGGTGCGCGAGGCCTGCCTGCGCGAAATTCGTCGCGGCGGGCAAATTTATTTCCTGCACAACGAGGTGCGCTCGATCCAACGCATGGCATCCGAATTAGCCGAATTAGTGCCGGAAGCGGATATCAACATCGGCCACGGCCAAATGCCCGAGGCGCGGTTAGAGCGCGTGATGCAAGATTTCAGCCACCAGCGCTTCAACCTACTGGTGTGCTCCACCATCGTAGAAAGCGGCATCGACATCCCCTCGGCCAACACCATCATCATCCATCGCGCCGACCGCTTCGGCTTAGCGCAGTTGCATCAATTGCGCGGTCGCGTCGGGCGCTCGCACCATCAAGCATTCGCCTATTTATTGATTCCGGAACGCCAATTCATCAGCGCCGACGCCAAAAAACGCCTGGACGCCTTCGGCCTGATGGAAGAACTCGGCGCTGGCTTCGCGCTCGCCTCGCACGACCTGGAAATTCGCGGCGCCGGGGAAATTCTCGGCGAAACCCAAAGCGGGTTGATCGACGATGTCGGCTTCTCGCTATACAGCGAATACCTGAAAATGGCCATCGCATCGTTGCGTGAAAACAGCGCGAAAACAGCGCCTAACATGCCGGCCGCTAACATCGATTTACATGTGCCGGCACTATTCCCGCCGGATTATTTAGCCCACCCGCATGCCCGGCTGATGTTGTACAAACGCATCGCCAGCGCCGCCGACCACGCCGAAATCGAAGAACTACAAATCGAAACCATCGACCGCTTCGGCCTGCTGCCCGATGCCGGCAAAAACCTATTCCGCCTAACCGCCATGCGCTTGACTGCCGAACAGCTTGGCATCCGCGCCATAACCATCGGCGAAGGCGGCGGCGACATCGAATTCACCGCGCAACCGCGCATCGACCCATCGCTCATTTTGAATTTGGCCATCGAACAACCCCGCCGCTACCGCCTCTCCGGCCCCACCACCCTCACCATGACCTGCGACCTCGCCGACCCCACCACCCGCATCGAAACAATCGAAAAATTCCTCGCCCAATTGAGTCAGTCTGAGTGATTTTGGCTTTTGATTTTGGCTTTTGATTTTGCTTTTGGCGTTGCGCTTTTAATCTTCACTCCCTCCGCTTCACCATGAGGGGGAGTCAAAACTGGCGGCTTAATCGCCTGATTTGGTGGGGAGGGGTTGCTTTTGCTTTTGCTTTTGACTTTGCTTTGGCTTTTGCTTTTTGGCTTTGGCTTTGGCTTTGGCTGTTAAGGCTTTGCTCCACCCTATCTTTTTAGGGGGGAGCCAAAACTGGCTGCTTCATCGCCAGTTTTGGTGGGGGGTGCTTTTGACTTTGCTTTTGACTTTGCTTTTGCTTTTGCTTTTGCTTTTGACTTTGCTTTCGCTTTTGATGTTGATTTTCGCTTTTGACTTTTGATTCTACCCCCCCGCTTTCGCTTTTTTGGAGGGGGAGTCAAAACTGGCAGGAGTAAAGCAAAAGCCACAGAAACAGCGTAAATCAACATCAAAAGCAACTCCTCCCCACCAAAACCGGCAAAAAGACGCCAGTTTTGACTCCCCCATGGGTGAAGTAAGATTAAAAGCGAAAAGTAAAAGCCAAATCAAAATCAAAATCAAAAGCCAGATCAAACCCCCCCCCACCAAACCAGGCGATAAGGCCGCCTGATTTGACTCCCCCTCATGATGAAGCGGGGGGAGTGAAGATTAAAAGCCAAAAGCCAACAGCCAAAATCAAACGCGCCCACCACATCACCCCCATCGCCTGAGCCAAATCTACCGCTTGTGATAAACTGAATCACCCCGCATTCAGGCCGTATTTCATCCACCCCACCCAAATTTAACGCATTTGATGCCGCCCCCCTCACCGCGCTGTCAGCCAGCCCGGCCACGCCGCGTGGGCATGGCGCTCATCGCCTTAGCCCTAATATTATGCGTGGCGCTCGGCCGCAGCGCCGCCGCGGCCAGGGGCTACCAAATCGAGCTCATCGTGTTCGAGCGTCAGCCGCATCAAGAGACATCCGAGCATTGGGATTTCGCGTCGCAGCGAGTCGCCGAACGTTTGCAGCGCATGCAATCCCTAATGCGCCAAAGCGCCGACCACGAAACCTCGGCGCAACTCATTCGGCTGGCGGCGACGCAAACCCGCTTGGACCAATCCGGGCACCGTATATTAAGCGCCGCGCGCTGGCGGCAACCCTCTCAGCCGTACCCGGCGGCCCCCATCATCGCGCTGCCGCCGGCCGCCGCCGATGACGCTTTCGCCGCTGGTTTTGCGCGCGTATACGCCACTTCCCTCATCCATGTCGACCTCAACTTGCAGTTTTCCCCGCCCCGCCTGAGGCCCTCATCGGCCCCGCCCCACGCCGCCGCCAGCGCCGCCGAGGCCGAACAAGCGCACTATTTCATCAGCGAAAAACGCCGCCTGAAATTCAACCAAATCCACTACTTCGACCACCCCCTATACGGCGCCATCCTCGGCCTCTGGCCGCTATAAAACCTCGGCCGGCGCATCCACTGCCGTGCTAAAAAATTCAGCGAGCACTAGTTCCACGATATTTTAATTGCAGCGGATTTAACGCCGCCGCCGATTTTAATTGCAGGCGGCTTCGAAGCCGGCCATCCATCATAGGTTTTCGATGATGGCCATGTTTTTTCGGGCGCCGGCGACTAAGTGTTGTTCGATCATGGCCATGCTGATTTCTTGAGCGCTCCGACCGGCGGCGGGGTTTACCACCAAGGCGAGGGTGGCGTATTCGAGGTTGAGTTCTTTGGCCAGCGCCGCCTCGGGCATGCCGGTCATGCCGACTATGCTGGCGCCGTCGCGTTGCAATCGATCTATTTCCGCGGCGCTTTCCAAGCGCGGACCTTGGGTGGCGGCATACACCCCGGCGGCGCTTAAGGCGAGGCCGCTTTTTTGCCCGGCGGCGATGATTTGTTGGCGCGCCGCCTCGCTATAGGGCTGGGAAAAATCGATGTGGCGCACCCCAGACAGCGCTTCGATGGCGCCATGGATTTCGCCATCGATGGCGTCATCACCCTCGACCAGGCGCGCCGCAGCGCCGTCATAAAAAGTGTGATCCCGCCCCCAGGTGTAATCGATGAGTTGATGCGGCAGCACTAAGTCGCCCGGAGCGAGGCGCGCATCAATGGCGCCGACCGCCGCCAACGCGATGATGCGGCGGATGCCGATTTTTTTCAGCGCCCAAAGATTGGCGCGATAATTTATGCGATGCGGGGCGATGGCGCCGCCGGCGCCGTGGCGCGGCAAAAACACCACCTCGCGCTCGCCGACGCGGGCGAATAACAAAGCATCGGACGGCTCGCCATAGGGCGTGCGGACGATTTCGCGGCGCCGCGCATCGACCCCGGGCAGCTGCGAAAAGCCGGTGCCGGCGATGATGGCGATGCCCTCATGCCGGCTAACGCCAGCGGCGATGCGGTCATTACTCATAATTGCGCGAGAATCCTAATTGCCCCAAGCAGCGCCGCCGATAAAAATCACCCGGCGTTATATACATGAATCCACCCTCATAGTTTGGTTTGGAATTTATATATCTAAATCTGCACGGTGGATTTGATTTTGGTTTTGATTTTGATTTTGATTTTTCGCTTTGGCTTTTAGCTTTGGCTGTTACGCTTTACTCCCCCCGCTTCACCATGAGGGGGAGTCAAAACTGGCGGTTTCATCGCCAGTTTTGGTGGGGATATCTTTACTGTTAGGTTTGACTCGACTTTTGACTTTAACTTTGATTGTGGCTGTTGATTTTGATGTTGCTTTTCACTTCTTTTTCTAACTGATGGATTGGAAATTTAAAGACAAAGCGAAAAGCAAAAGCGAAAAGCAAAAGCAAAAATCAAACGCGAAAATCAAACGCGAAAAGCAAAAGCAACCTCCCTAAATCAGCCGATGACCTCAAGAAAACGCCAATCAAACTGCAGCTTTAGGTATATAAATCCCTTTGGTTTATTTACCTCGCCCTCGCCGCCGTGATAGGAGACATAAAAATTCGAATGGGCGACAAAGCGCCTTGGGCGCGATGGGTTTGGTTGCGGTCAGTGATTTTGATGGCGGTGCAATCATCGCATCGGCGGGGCGATGAAACCGGCGCGTGTCGCCGCCGCCAGCGGCTCGAGCAGCGGGCAGCGGTGGCGTTTTTCCAACGCCTGAAAACATCGCGCCGCTTCCGCTGGCGTGGTTTCGGCGCTGATTTTTAGGGACGATAGCGCATCACCGACCACTTCCGCCGTGAAGCCGCCTTGCTGGCGATAGGTTTGGTTGAGGTCGGCGATGCCAGCGGCGCTGGCTGGCTGGCCACGGGCGAGGCCGGCGTGGCTTAACTGCAAGGCGCGATTTAGCGCGGTGTGGTCGTAGAAATATAGCCCAGCGGCGAAGGCGCGGGCGCCTTTTTTCAGCGTGGCGGCTTGGCGCAGGCGCATCTCCAACCCCTCGCCGTGCAAAATATGCTCGGCGCGCGCCACCGCCAGGCACTGGCCGCCGATGAATTCGGCACCGGCCAGCACCGCGCCGAGCATGCCGCGATTTTTGGCTAAGGCGTACGACAAACTGACGCCCCACTGCCCGCCATCGCCGAGCAAGCGCTGCAAATTCGGCGCTTGTTCGGGCGCGGCGACCACCAAAATGCGGCGAATGCGCGCCAGCAGCAAGTTTGCCAGCGCGTAATGCAGCAGCGACTTGCCGACGCCGCCGACACCGTCGCCCGCATAGCCCTCGCCCTCGGCGACCAGAATCACCCCGCGCATGTTAGGCGGCGGGGGTTATGGGCCTGGGGTAGTCGCCCGGATGCCGCCATCGACCTCGCCCGCCCGCGCCGGAGTCGATTAAAACCATCCGCGCAAATTGCCGGCGCCGCTCGGGGCGCGCCCAATCGCGTCAGGCGCCGGTTGCGCTTGATAATTCCGCCACATAGCGCTCCACGCCCGGCTCCACATCGAGGAATGTGCCGTGGTGACCGCCGGCGGCGAGGGTGGCGCGCAGGTTTTTCAGGTCGGCTTGGGTATAACTTTGGTATTTGCCGCGCAGCGCCGGCGGCATGGGGATGTAGGTGATTTCGCCGCTGGCGACGGCTTGCGCCAGGGTGGTGGGCGCCTCGCCATCGCGGCGCCGGCAGGCGTTGATGACGGCCACGGCGACCTCGTTGAAACTGCGGCTGCGGCCGGTGCCGGCGTTATAGATGCCGCTCAATGCCGGGTGGTCGAGAAAAAATAAATTGAGGGCGGCGATGTCCTCTACGCAGATGAAATCCCGCCGCTGTTCGCCGTCGGCGTAGCCGTCGCCGCCGGCGAATAATCGCACTTGGCGTTGCCCCCGATACTGGTTGAAAAAATGCCGCGCCACCGACGCCATGTTGCCCTTATGCGCCTCGCCGCGGCCGTATACATTGAAATAGCGCAAGCCGACGCACTGAAAATCCGCGGCCGCGGGCGATTGGCGGCGCTGGCGGCGGACATATTGGTCGAATAATAATTTTGACCAGGCGTATACATTCAACGCCGCCTCATAGCGCGGCTGTTCGATAAAAGTCACGCCATCGCCGTATACCGAGGCCGACGAGGCATACACATATTGCGCGCCGCGCTGCGCGCACCAGTGGTACAGCGCTTTGGAATAGGTGAAATTATTCGCCAACATATATTGACCATCGGCCGCCATGGTATCGGCGCACGCGCCTTGGTGCAGCAGCGCGCAAATCCGCTCGGGCAATTGGTCGCGGCGCGCTTGGCGTAAAAATTCATCCTTATCCATGTAATCGGCGATGGCGAGCCCGGCCAGGTTGCGAAATTTATCGCCCTGGCGCAGGTCGTCCACCGCCAAAATGTCGTCCATGCCGCGCTGGTTCAGCGCCCGCACCACATTGGCGCCGATGAATCCGGCCGCGCCGGTGACCACGATCATGGCTTGCCACCCTGGCGGCACGGCTTGGCGGCGCGCTGGTACGGGGCATCGCGCGCCAGGGCGGCGGCCAATTCCGCGCCGCTGGCGGTGGCGGCGCCTAATTTGGACACCACCACGCTGGCGGCGCCGTTGGCTAAGGCCAGCGCGGTTGCGTCATCCAGCCCGGCCGCCATGGCCATGGCCATCACCGCTATCACCGAATCGCCGGCGCCGCTGACATCGTACACTTGCCGCGCCCGGGCGGCGCGCCGCCATACTTCGCCGCTACTGGAAAACAACGCCATGCCGCGCTCGCTTAAAGTCACCAGCAATTTATCGATGTGGTGCGCCGCCATTAAATTGCGCGCCTTGATCCGCATGTCTTCGTCATCGCGCACCGCCCCAACCACGCCCTCGAATTCTTGCAGATTCGGCGTAACCAAGGCGGCGCCGCGATAACGAGAAAAATCATCACCTTTGGGGTCGATAAGCGTAGGCACCTGCCGCCGCGCCGCCAGGGCGATGAATTCGGCGCAGGAATCGAGGCCGCCCTTGCCGTAATCCGACAACACCACCACGCCATGGCCGGGCAGTAAATCGGAGAAGCGCGCCACGACGCCGGCGCGCGCCGCGACGCTGGGCGGCGCTTCAAAATCGGCGCGCAGCAATTGCTGATGGCGCGAAATGACGCGCAGTTTCAGCGTGGTTTGCCCGCCGCGGTCGGTCACCCACTGGCTCTCGATGCCGGCGGCGGCGGCGATTTCATCGACTTTGCGCCCGGCTTCGTCATCGCCTATCACCGACAACAACGCGCACCGCCCGCCGAGGGCGACGATATTGCAAGCCACATTGCCGGCCCCGCCGAGGCGCTCATCGACCGCATCCACCGCCACCACCGGCACCGGCGCCTCCGGCGAAATGCGCTCGACTTGGCCGAACCAGTAGCGGTCTAACATCACATCCCCAGCCACCAACACCGCGCTCGATGCCAACTGCGCGACGATATCTTGATGCTCGACGCCCATATCAGCGCCGGCCGACGCCGTAATACACCAAACCGGCGGCGCGGATGGCCGCCGGGTGGTACAAATTGCGCCCGTCGATGAGCACCTCGCCGCGCATCGCCGCCTTGATGCGGGCTGGGTCGGCGGCGCGCAATTCCCGCCATTCGGTGACCACGATGAGGGCGTCGGCCTCGGCCAGCGCCGCATACGGGTCATCGGCGTACAGGGTCAACTCGCGGCTGCGGCAGCGCTGGCCGTAATGGCGGCGCGCTTGGCCGGTGGCGGCCGGGTCGAAGGCGTGGATGACGGCGCCGCGCGCCCACAGCGCTTCCATCACCACGCGGCTCGGGGCTTCGCGCATATCGTCGGTGTCCGGCTTGAAGGCCAGCCCCCAGAGGGCGAAACTTTTGCCCGATAAGTCAGCGCCGAAGTGGCGGATGACTTGTTCCGCCGGGTGGCGTTTTTGCGCCGCATTGACCGCCTCGACCGCACTGAGAATGCTGGCTTCGTAGCCGGCGTCTTGGGCCGTGCGGCGCAACGCCCGTACATCCTTGGGGAAACAAGAACCGCCGTAGCCGCAGCCAGGATAGATGAAGGCGTAGCCGATGCGCGGGTCGGCGCCGAGGCCTAAGCGCACCGCCTCGATGTCGGCGCCTAAGCGCGCCGCGAGGTTGGCCATCTCATTCATAAACGAAATTTTGGTCGCCAGCATGGCGTTGGCGGCGTATTTGGTGAGTTCGGCCGAGGCGATATCCATGTCGATGACGCGCTCGTGATTGCGATTGAACGGGGCATACAATTTACGCATGGTGGCTTGAGCGCGCGCGTCCTCGGCGCCGATGATGATGCGGTCCGGCTTCATAAAATCATCCACCGCCGCGCCCTGCTTGAGGAATTCGGGGTTGGAGACGACGCAAAACGGCGCCGCCACGCCGCGCTTTCTTAAGGTTTTTTCGATGACGGCGCGCACTTTTTCGGTGGTGCCCACCGGCACCGTGGATTTGGTGGCGATGATGCGCAGTGCCGGGGCGGTGGCGGTGTGAGCGCTGGCGGCGACGGCCTGGCTGGCATCGCCTGGCGGCAAATGTTCGCCGATGGCTTCCGCCACGGTGAGCACATGTTGTAAATCCGCCGCCCCATCGGCGCCGGACGGCGTGCCCACGGCGATGAACAAGACTTCGCCGTGGGCGATGCCGGCGGCGATGTCGAGGCTGAATTTCAAGCGCCCGACGGCGGCGTTGTCGTGCACCAACTGCTCGAGACCGGGCTCGTAAATCGGCATGCGCCCGGCTTGCAAGCCAGCCACCTTGGCCGGGGCGTTATCGACGCACAGCACGCTATTGCCCATCTCCGCCAGGCAGGCGGCCGAGACCAGCCCGACATATCCGGCGCCGATGAGGGTGACATTCATGGTATGGGGCGCGTTCGGCCGATGGGATGGGAATGGGGCGCCGGTTCAGGCGGCGAGAGCAGGCGACCTAAACCGCTTGGGCGGCTTTGCCATGGAACAACGCGAGGCGTTTTTGCACCGTGCCCCAACGCTTGCAGCCCGGGCATTGCCAGTGCAGCGTGTTGCTGTCGAAACCGCAGGTGTGGCAATAATAGCCGCGCCCTTGGGCCGCGACTTGGGAAAGCAACCCGGCCAACATCGCGAAATCTTGGTTTTCGCGCCGCGGGCGATGGCTGGAGATGCGGGATTTCAGCAATTCGCACAGCCCCTCCAAACTCGGACGCCGCCGCACCCAGTCGAGCAACAGGGTTTGGCCGGCGCCGTCTTTTTCCAGCTGGCCGACCACTTCGACCAGCGCCGCGAGAATTCTGGAATCCGCATTGCCCTCGATAGCCGCTTCGAGAAAGCGCCGGTAATTGGCGCGGTCGTCCAAGGCGGCGTAACTATGGGCGAGGTGGTCTACCACCTCCCCCAACGCTTCCGGCGCCCAATGCTCCAAGCCGCGCCAAATGCCGATGGCGTTGCGGTGAGAGCCGCGCATGGCGGCCAGGCGGCCGGATTGGATGATGGCGCGAACGCAGTGCGAATCATGCTTAGATGCGGCGCCCAGATGCCCCTCGGCGGCTTCATACTGGCCTGACGCGATGGCTTTTTCCGCCAACTCGCAACAATATTGCGCCAGCGAGGCCGATAAATCGATGCCGGACGCCCGCGCCAACTCCTCGGCCACCACGATGGCGCGGCGCCACTCCTTTTCTTGCTCGTAGATGTGTAGCAAAAAGCGGCTGGCTTGTTCGCGATGCTGCGCTGCCTGCCGCAGCTCCAGAAACAGATTTTCGGCGCGGTCGAACAAGCCGGCCTTGAAATAATCTTGCGCCAACTCGAACAACGCCAGGGCGCGCAAGCGGTCATCCAAATTCGCGCGCGCCACTAAATTTTGATGTATCCGCGTCGCTCTTTCGACCTCGCCGCGACGCCGAAAAAGATTGCCCAAGGCGAGGTGAATCTCCACCGTTTCTTGGTCCATCTCCACCACTTCGAGGAACACTTGCAGGGCTTTGTCGGGCTGCTCGTTTAGCAGAAAACTCAAGCCCTCGAAATACGCCTGCGGGAATTTTTTCGCGGCGCGATTGTTTGCCGCCGCGCCGGGTGGCTCGCGCTTCGCCATCACCCAGCCGCCCATGGCGGCGAGCGGCAACAGCAACAATAGCCAAATTGGATTCATAATCTACGCCGCCAGCGACAAAAGCGAAAATGAGCGAAATTCAACGCGTCGATTCGACTCGCCTGGCGCCGCCATCGGCGCTCATGTCGGCGCTCATGTCGGCGCTTATGGCCGGCGCCTATAGTCGTGCGGATTTTTCCGCCGCTTGGCGTGCCATGGCGCGGTTGGCGCGGCTAAGTTTGCGGCGGATTCGCAGCGCCCACAGCGCCATCGCCAAGCAACCGAGGAACAACCCCAGCGCCCATGTCATAAGCAACAACAGCGGCAATGGCAGCTGAAAATCAACCCCGAAATAATAGGCGATGTCGATGCGCTGCGGGTTCTTGTAACTAAAGGTCAACCCGAACAGCGTCGTGGTCGCGACCAAAACCGCATACCCTAATTTTTTCATGAGCTTTAATCTAGCGGCGCCGCATCCCGCTGGCCGCGTTGACGCGCTGGCGCAGATTCGCCCCGGGCTTGAAATGCGGCACATATTTTTCCGGCACGGCGATTTTTTCGCCGGTTTTGGGGTTGCGCCCGGCGCGCGGCGAGCGGTAATGCAAGGACATGCTGCCGAAACCGCGAATCTCGATGCGCTCGCCATTGGCCAGCGCGGCCGCCATGCACTCGAGAAGGCTGTTGACCGCCAAGGTCACATCCTGATCTGACAACTGCGGCTGCTCTCGGCTGATGCACGCCACCAACGCGGATTTCGTCAGCGCCCGCTGCTCGGGCGGCTTGCCGTGCTCGGTCACCATCGCTGAAACCATCGCCGAGCTGGCGCGCTCATCGACACTCATCAAGCGCGTTAGCGGCACCGAACCTGACGCTGCCTGGCCCATGCCCCAGCCATCCACATGCCAACCGCGGTATGCCAACAGGCCGATGCGGGCTTGCGCATTATGAGGCTTTCTTGGCGAGTTGCTCTTTGAGTTTGTCGCCGAGTTTCGCGCTTTCTAAGTTGACATCGTCGGCATATTCCTGCGCCGCCTCGCCGTCGACTTCGCTGTCGCGCACCTTGACGGATAGCGAAATGCGGCGCTCGTTGCGCTCGATGCTGGTGATTTTGGCTTCCACCTCGTCCCCGACGGAAAGCACCGAGCGGGCATCATCGACATGATCTCGGGAAATTTCAGAAATACGCAAATAGCCGTCCACATTGGGCGCCAGCTCGACCACCGCGCCCCTGGGAAGCACTTCCCTGACCACGCCTTTGACCGCGCTGCCCTTGCCATGCTCGGCAATATAGGCCACGAACGGGTCTTCCATGGACTGCTTGAAGCCGAGGGAAATGCGCTCGCGCTCGGCATCCACGGCCAACACCACCACGGTTATGCTATCGCCTTTTTTGTACTCGGTGATAACCTCCTCGCCGGAGCGCTCCCATGACAGGTCGGACAAGTGAACCAAACCGTCTATGTCGCCGTCGACGCCGACAAAAATGCCGAAATCGGTAATCGAACGGATGTTGCCGGTGATGGCGTCGCCTTTTTTGTGCAAGGCGGCGAATGCTTCCCATGGGTTGAGCGTGCATTGCTTCATGCCAAGGGAAATTCGGCGCCGCGCGGCATCGATGCCGAGCACCATCACTTCCACTTCGTCGCCGAGTTGGCATACCTTGCCGGGATGTATGTTTTTGTTGGTCCAGTCCATTTCCGACAAATGCACCAGCCCCTCGATGCCATCTTCAATTTCGACGAAAGCGCCGTAATCGGTGATGTTGGTCACCTTGCCGAACAAGCGGGTTTGCGCCGGATAGCGCCGCGTGAGATTCAGCCACGGGTCATCGCCGAGTTGCTTCAGCCCGAGGGACACCCGGCACTGCTCGCGGTCGAATTTGAGCACCCGCGCCTTGATTTCGTCGCCCACATTCAGCACTTCGGACGGATGCTTGACGCGTTTCCACGCTAAATCGGTGATGTGCAGTAGCCCGTCTAAGCCGCCGAGATTGACGAAAGCGCCGTAATCGGTCAGATTTTTCACCACGCCCTCGACCACCATGCCTTCTTTTAGGGTGTCGAGCAGTTTTTCGCGCTCTTCGTTGAGTTTGGTTTCGACGATGGCGCGACGCGACACCACGATGTTGTTGCGCGGTTGGTCGATCTTGATGATTTTGAAGTCGAGCTCCCGCCCTTCGACGCAAATCGAATCCCGCACCGGCCACACATCCACCAACGAGCCCGGCAAAAAGGCGCGCAAGCCATTCACATCGACGCTGAAGCCGCCCTTGACCTTGCCGCTGATGACGCCGGAAATCACCGCCTCTTTTTCCTGCGCTTCGATTAAATCGGCCCAGGCGCGGCCACGCATGGCGCGCTCCCTCGACATGCGGGTGTTGCCGGCGCCGTCCTCGACCGCTTCTAAGGTCACCTCCACCTGGTCGCCGGCCTTGACGGTCAGCTCGCCGACGGCATTTTTGAATTCCGCCGCCGGAATTTCCGCATCCGACTTCAGGCCGGCGCTGACGATGACATAATCGTCATTCGCCTCCACCACATTGGCCATAATCAACTCGCCGGGACGCATGATGACGCCGGCCAAACTCTCTTCCAGCAACGCCGCAAAACTTTCTGTCATGGTTAATTAACGCCCATTGCGGCACCCGCATCGACCGCCATTAAAAATCATGCGCATGTTGCTGGCATGTTTTTTAAATAACGAAGGGGGAATCGCGCCAGTCGCCTCGGTTGAATTTCTCAGTTGATGTTCAAGCCATCGCGCTAAAAACGCTCGGCTCACCAGGGTACAACGGGGTACAACGGGGTACAACGGGGTACAACGGGGTACAACGGGGTACAAAAAACACCCCTTAATGCATACATATATATGAGTGTATGTCTGCGTCGCACATATATATGGGATTTATAGTTCTAAATCTGCAGTTCGATTGGCGTTTTTTTGATGTCAATGACTGATTTCGGGGGGTGCGTTTGATTTTTGGCTTTGGCTTTAAATCTTCAACTCACTGCCCAAATGAGGGGTTAGGTAGAAACCAAAAGCCAAAGCCAACATCAACATCAACATCAACATCAACATCAACATCAACATCAAACGCCAACATCAACATCAAAAGCAGCCCATGAATCAGCCGCTGACTTCAAAAACTGCCAATCGAAATGCAGATTTAGGACTATAAATTCCAGCTCTATGTATGATTTTATCGGAGTTGGATGTTACGGCGCAGCCGGCGGTGAATTTCCATGAATTTTCGCAACTTGCGCTAAGGCCGCCGCGGTGGCTTCGGCGATGGACATATGGGTGGTGTCTAAGGCATAGGCATCATCGGCGCGGCGCAGGGGCGAGGCGGCGCGCGTGGAATCGCGACGGTCGCGTTGCTCAATCTCGGCTAACACTTCAGCCAAAACGGGCGCGATAGTACCATGCATGCCACGCGCGCTCAACTGCTTAACACGCCTGGCTGCGCGCGCCTGGGCGCTGGCGGTGAGGAAAATTTTGCACGCCGCCTGGGGGAAAACCACGCTGCCCATATCGCGCCCATCGGCCACCAGCCCCGGCGGCTGGGCGCAGCGCCGCTGGCGGATGAGCAGGGCGGCGCGCACCGCCGGCTGCGGCGCCAAGCGCGAGGCGCGGGTGCCGGCGCTTTCGGTGCGAATCTCTTGATCTACATTTTCATCGCGCAGAAAAACCGCGCCAGCACGAAAATCGATAGCCATATCTCGTGCCAGCGCCACCAACGCCACCTGGTCGTCCAACGCCACGCCGCCGCGCTGCGCCAACAGCCCCAAGGTGCGATACAACGCGCCGCTGTCTAAGTAATGCCAACCGAGCTGCGTGGCCACGGCCTGCGCGATAGTGCCCTTGCCGGAGCCGCCGGGGCCGTCGATGGCGAGCACCGGGATATTAGGCGACACCGGCGGCGACCTTCGCGAAAGTGATGGCCATCATAAAAAGTGGCGCGAGTGGCGCAGCCGACGCTCGGCGGCGCTGGCCATGGCGGCCGGTGGGCTAATTAACATGTGTCGCGCGGCAGTCATGCGGCCGCGTCGACCGCGTCTAATTCCGTGATGGTAAGCCCGGCGGCGCGCCCGACGCGGCAAAAACCGGGGAAGGAAGTGGCGATGTTGTCGCAGTGGCCGACTTCCACCGCATCGGCCGCCACCGCCCCGGCGATGGCGAAGGCCATGGCGATGCGATGGTCGGCGCGGCTGTCCACGCGTCCGCCTTGGAGGCCGTACCCAGACGCGGCGGCGCCTGCGGTACCGCGAATAAGCAGCCCGTCGGGGTGCTCGGATACGCCCACGCCGAGGGCTTCGAGGCCGGCGACGGTGGCGCTGATGCGGTCGCTTTCTTTGACGCGCAATTCCGCGGCGCCGCGTATTTCGGTGTCGCCCTGGGCGCACGCGGCGGCGATGGCGATGGCGGGAATCTCATCGATGGCCGAGGCGATGTCGGCGGCGTCGATGCGGCAACCGCGCAGGGCGGCGGCGCGCACGCGTAAATCCGCCACTGGCTCGCCGGCGGCGGCGCGGCGATTTAGCACCTCGATGCGCGCTCCCATGCGCTCGAGGATGGCTAACACGCCATGGCGGGTGGGGTTTATGCCGACATTTTTCACAAGCACATCGCTGCCGGGGATTATCGACGCGGCCACCAGAAAAAACGCCGCCGAGGATAAATCCGCCGGCACGCAGATATCGAAGGGGCGCAATTCCCCAGCGCGCACGCCGATAACGCCATCAGCCGCGCCATCATCGGTGAGCATGCGACCGCTGTGGCGCAGCATGCGCTCGGTGTGATCGCGAGTGGGCGCCGGCTCGGCCACCGAGGTGACGCCTTCGGCATACAGCCCGGCCAGCAGCAGGCAGGATTTGACTTGGGCGCTGGCCACCGGCATGGGGTAGTGAATTCCGCGCAAGCCAGCGGATGGCGAAATACGCAGCGGCGGGCGCTCGCCATCGGCTTCGATGACGGCGCCTAAACGCCTAAGCGGCTCGATGATGCGCCCCATGGGGCGGGCGCTCAACGATGCATCGCCGCCCAACTCCGAGGCGAAGCGCTGGCCGCACAACACCCCGGCCAGCAGGCGCAACGCGGTGCCGGAATTGCCGAGGTGCAAGGCCGCCGGCGACGGCCGCAACCCATGTAAACCGACGCCGTGAATGTGGTAGTCGGCGCCGCCGGCATGGGGTTTTGCGGCCTGGGTATGGCCTACATATATATGTTCATGTTCATTGCCAGCCGATTTTTTTTTGGTATGTACATCTGCGGCTTGGGTTTTTTCGTCCTGGGGATGTTCATGTTCATCTCCATGCTCATATATATGCGCATTGCCGCTGTTTTCGCGGTGGATTTTTTCGATGCGCACGCCCATGTACCGAAAGGCCGCCATGAGCACTTGCACATCCTCGCCCGGCAATAGATTCCGCGCCCGGCTGCGACCGCTGGCGAGGGCGCCGAGAATGACGGCGCGATGCGAGATGGATTTGTCGGCCGCGACTTCGATGACGCCGCGCAAGGGGCCGCTCGGCGACACGCGCAATTTCATGGTTGCAACTTCATGGGGCTAAATCTCATCGACGAAATCTTATCGACGCAATCCCATCGACGCAATCCATCGACGCAATCCATCGACGCAATCCATCGACGCAATCCATCGACGCAATCCATCGACGCAATCCATCGACGCAATCCATCGACGCAATCCATCGACGCAATCCATCGACGCAATCCATCGACGCAATCCATCGACGCAATCCCATCGACGCAATCCCATCGACGCAATCCATCGACGCAATCCATCGCGGCAACCTCGTAGTCCGCCATCTCATCGGTGCAATCTCATCGGTGCAATCTTATCGACGCAATCCATAGACGAAATCCTCCGGCGCAATCCATCGACGCAATCCATCGACGCAACCTCATGGTCTGCCATCTCATCGGCGGCGCTCCTCCACGCGGGCGCGGGCTTTTTTGGCGGCCACGAACAGGTCTTCTAAGGCATCGCCGTCGGCGTTTTTGATCAACTGGGCGATGCCCTCTAAGCGCTGCGTGAAGCCATCGATATGGGCCAGGATTTGCGCGCCGTTCATCAGGCAAATGTCGCGCCACATTTCCGTATCGCTCGATGCGATGCGGGTGAAATCGTAAAACCCGCCGGCCGCCATGGCGTAGCAATTCGCGGCATCTTCATCGGCGGCGAAAAAATCCACCATGGCGTACGCCAGCACATGCGGCAGATGGCTGGTGACCGAAAGCACGCGGTCGTGGGTTTGGGCCGACATGAGGATGGCGCGGCCGCCGACCGCGCTCCACATGCGCTGCGCGGTGGCGAGGGCGTCGGCGGCGGTGTCGGCGTTAGGGGTCAGCACCACATTGTGGTTTTCGAATAACTCGGCAGCGGCGGCGGCGGCCCCGGAATGCTCCTTTCCGGCCACCGGGTGGCAAGGCACGAAGCGGCGGATTTTCGGCCCCAGCGCGGCCGCGGCCGCCGCCATGACGCCGACCTTGACGCTGCCCACATCGAGCACCGTTTTATGCGCATCTATGGCTGGGGCGATGGCGGTTAGCACGCCTTCGAGGGCGTTTACCGGAGTCGCCAGCACGGTGATGTCGGCGGCGGCGACGGCGACGGCGGGGTCGTCGGCGATGGCATCGATGGCGCCCAGGGTCTGCGCTTGGCGCAAATTAGCGCGGCTGCGCCCGACGCCGATGACTCGGCCGACCCTATTGCGGCGTTTTAGCGCCAGTGCCACCGAGCCGCCGATCAACCCGACGCCGATGACCGCCAGGGTTCGCACATGGAAGGGCGCCGGCTGGTTTTCCATCAATTTAAGTCCATTAATTTAGGGATTTATATATTTAAATCTGCACGGTGGGGTTGGTTTTGGGTTTGGGTTTGGGTTTGGCGCTTGTATTTATTCTGTAAATTTTTCACCTCAAAACTCACAAAAGGGGGTGAAAAGCCAACGCTAAAAGCCAACGCTAAAAGCTAACGCTAAAAGCCAAAGCTAAAAGCCAAAGATAAAAGCCAAAGCTAAAAGCTAAAAGCCAAAGCTAAAAACAAAAATTAAACGCAGCCCCTAAATCAGCCGATGACCTCAATAAAACGCCAATCGAACTGCAGATTTAGGACTATAAATCCCTTAATTTACATGCCATCACTTTAATACCCTCAATTAATGCAAGCCATGCAGCGCTCATCGCGCCGCCGGATAGGAGCCGAGATATTTATATAAACCGGCTTCGGCTTTGAGTTCCGCTAAGGCGGCGGCAATTTTCTCATCGGCGCTGTGGCCGGCGATATCGACGAAAAAAACATACTCCCACAGGCTGATTTTGGACGGGCGGGATTCGATTTTGGTCATGTCCACGCCGTGGTCGAGCAACGGTTTCAGCAGGTGAAACAGCGCCCCGGGGCGGTGTCGGCACGATAGCAACAGGCTGGTTTTATCATCGCCGCTGGGGCCGGCCGGGCGGTTGGAAAACACTAAAAAGCGCGTGGCGTTGCCGGGCTCGTCCTCAATATGGGTGGCCAAGCGCGTCAATTGGTAGCGCTGCGCGGCGCCTTCGCCGGCGATGGCGGCGGCGCTGGGGTCATCGCGCGCTAAGGCGGCGGCCTCGGCGTTGCTGCTGGCGCCCACTTGCTCGATGCCCGGCAAGTGGCTATCGAGCCAGCGCTTGCATTGCGCCAGGGCTTGGGGGTGGGCGATGACGCGCGCCACGGCCGCCATGCCGCCGCCGCCGAGCAGATTGTGGCGGATGCGCAGGTTGATTTCGCCACACGCCAACAGCGAGGTGGTGGTCAGGCGGTCTAAGGTGTCGCCGACGCCGCCTTCGGTGGAATTTTCCACCGGCGCCACGGCAAAATCGGTCTGCCCGGTTTCCGCGGCGCGAAAAATATCGTCGATGGCGGCGTGCGGCACGAGTTTGATCGAACTGCCAAAATGCCGCCGCGCCGCGGCTTCGCAGTAGGTGCCGAAGGGCCCGAGGATGGCGGCCGACAACTCGGCCTCGGCGCCGCGCGTGATGGACATGATCTCGCGAAACAGCACTTCCACCGCGGCTTCGGTCAACGCCCGGTCGGGCTGCTCACGGTTCAGCGCCTGCAGCCGTTTCAGCACCTGCGCCTCGCGCTCCGGCCGATAAAACGCCGGCTCGTCCAACGCCGCCTTAATCTCGCCAATGCGCTGCGCCGCCGCAACCCGCTGGCGCATCAACGCCAGCAATTGCGCGTCTATCGCGTCGATGCTATCGCGATGGGTACGCAGTTTGGATTCGGGGTCGGTGGGCATGGGGTTTGGGGCTTGGTTGGATTGGTTGGGTTTTTGGCTTTTGGCTTTTGCTTTGGCTTTTGGCTTTCGGCTTTTGGTTTTTGATTTTGATTTTGGCTTTGGCTTTTGCTTTGGCTTTTGGCTTTAGCCACGGCAAAATCTACCCAACAACCCCCACCAAAGCAGCCAACGCCTATCGGCGCGGCTCTGCTTTGACTCCCCCCAGATGAAGCACGGGGGGGGGGAGTAAAACGTTAAAAGCCAAAAGACCAACATCAACATCAAAAATTACATCAACATCAAAAATTACATCAACATCAAAAATTACAGTGTTAGTGAAGCGTCATCCCCTCCCCATCATCGGTAGTGGGTGAATCATCGAAACTGTCGGCGACATTTGAATCACCACCATCACCATCACCATCATCACCATCATCACCATCACCACCATCACCCCCAGTATTTTCATCTACTTTGCCGACGCTGACCAAACGTTCGTCGGCTTGTAGTTTGATTAGGCGCACGCCTTGGGTGTTGCGGCTGACGATGGAGATTTCGGCGGCGCGGGTGCGGATGAGGATGCCGCGGTCGGTGATTAGCATGACTTCGTCATCCTCGCTGACCAGTAGTGCGCTGACCACTTCGCCGTTGCGCGGCGAGGTTTTGATGGCGATCATGCCCTTGCCGCCGCGGTTGCGGCGGGAAAATTCGGCTATCGGCGTGCGTTTGCCGTAGCCGTTCACGGTGCTTAATAAAATCATGTTGGCGGCAGCGGTGTCAGCCGACTCGCCATCCACATGTACATGTGCATCCGCCGATTTGCCATCCGCCGCCGGCGCTGCCAATAGCGCGATGACGCGTTCGCCGGCGCCTAAACGGATGCCGCGCACGCCGCGGCCGGTGCGGCCGATGGCGCGGGTGTCGGCGGCGGCGAAGCGCGCGGCCTTGCCAGCGTTGCTAAATAACATGATGTCTTGCGCCTCGGTGGCAAGCGTCGCGCCGATGAGGTGATCGTCTTGGTCGAGGGAAACCGCTATCAACCCCGAGGATCGCGGGCGGGCGAATTTATCCAAACTACATTTTTTAACCACGCCGCGCGCCGTGGCCATGACCACATATTGGCCATCTGGATAGTCTTGAATCGGCAAAATCGCCGTCACTTGTTCGTCGGCGGCCAGGGCTAATAAATTCACCAGCGGTTTGCCGCGCGCTTGGCGGCCGGCTTGGGGCAGTTGAAACACCCGCAGCCAATAAACTTTGCCGCGGTCGGAAAAACACAGCAGGGTGTCGTGGGAGTTGGCCACGAACATGCGCTCGACAAAATCCTCCTGCCGGGTTTTGGCGGCGATGCGCCCTTTGCCGCCGCGGCGCTGCGCCGAATAGTCGGCCACCGGCTGAGATTTGGCGTAGCCGACATGGGACAGCGTGACCACCACCTCTTGCTCGGCGATTAAATCTTCGGTGGATAAATCCACCTCGGTCTCGACGATTTCGGTGCGCCGCGGGTCGCCGTAACGGCGCTGAATCTCGCTCAATTCTTCGCTGATGACTTCCATCAAGCGCGCCGGATTGCGCACGATGGCGAGCAGGGCGATGATGTCGTCTATCAGGCCGCCGTATTCGCGGTGAATTTTTTCGTGTTCGAGACCGGTGAGGCGATGCAGGCGCAAGTCGAGAATCGCTTGCGCTTGGGGCGGCGATAGCCAATAGCCGGATTCCGCGGCGCCGTAGACCGGCGGGCGGGCGATTTTATCGGCGGCAGTGGTGGATTCGCCGTGTTCGGATTCGGTGGATTCGCCGCCATCGCCGGCGGATGCATCGCTCACTAACAGCGGTTTATCGAGATGCTCCGGGCGCGTTAAATCGGCCTCGCCGCGCGCCAACATGGCGGCCACGGCGCCCAAATCCCACCCTTGGGACAGCAAACTGGCTTTCGCCGCCGCCGGCGTGCGCGCCGCTTTGATGGCTTTGATGACGGCATCGATATTCGCCAGCGCCACCGCCAAGCCTTCGAGAATATGGGCGCGCTCGCGGGCTTTTCGCAGTTCGAACAGGCTGCGCCGCGTGACCACCTCGCGGCGGTGCTTGACGAATTCATCCAGCGCTTCTTTGAGGTTGAACAGGCGCGGCTGGTTTTTGCCGAGCGCCACCATGTTGATGCCGAACACGGTCTGCATCTGCGTCAATTTATACAGATTATTCAGCGTCACTTCGGCTTGCTCGCCACGCCGCAATTCGATGACCATGCGCATGCCGGATTTATCCGACTCATCGCGCAGGCCGGAAATGCCTTCGATGCGCTTATTTTTGACTAAATCGGCGATTTTTTCCATCAGCCGCGCTTTGTTGACCTGATACGGCAGTTCGTGAACGATGATGGATTCCCGACCGCTGGCTTTCGCTGGCGTGGCGGAGTCGCTGGACACGTCGGCTTGGGCGCCCGGTTTTTTGCTGGATTTTTTGCCGGTCGGCTCGATGGTGGCGCGGGCGCGCACCTGAATGCGACCGCGACCGGTCTCGTACGCCTGACGGATGCCGGCGCGGCCATTGATGATGCCGGCGGTGGGAAAATCCGGCCCCGGCACATGCGCCATCAAGCCGGCCACGCTGATGTCGGGGTCGGCAATCAGCGCCAAAGTGGCGGCGATGGTTTCGCGCAAATTATGCGGCGGCACATTGGTGGCCATGCCCACGGCGATGCCGGTGGAGCCATTGACCAGCAAATTAGGCACCCGCGTCGGCAACGCCAGCGGCTGGGTTTCGGTTTCATCATAATTGGGCCCGAAATCAACCGTATCTTTATCGAGGTCGGACAGCAATTCATGGGCGATTTTCGCCAGGCGAATTTCCGTATAGCGCATGGCGGCCGGGGAATCGCCATCGATGGAGCCGAAATTGCCCTGCCCATCCACCAACGGATAGCGCATGGAAAAATGCTGCGCCATACGCACGATGGCGTCATACACCGCGGTATCGCCATGCGGGTGATATTTGCCGATGACATCGCCGACCACGCGCGCCGATTTTTTGTACGGCTTATTGCTGTCGTTACCGAGCACCGTCATGGCGTACAACACCCGCCGATGCACCGGTTTTAGCCCATCGCGCACATCGGGCAAGGCGCGCCCGACGATGACGCTCATGGCGTAATCGAGATACGAGCGCCGCATCTCGTGTTCGAGATTGGCCGCGGTGGTCTCCTTGGCGAAGGTGGATTCTGACATGGCGCGGTGCTTATGGCGCGGCGATTTTGAAGCGGACGGGGCTGGCGGCGAGCAGTTTTTAGCGGCTAGTTGGCGACTGATTAACGGCTAATTAGCGGCTAGCCATGGGTGCATGGGCGGCTAGTCGAAGGGGGCTTTGTGATACCCGAATCACCGCTCGATTTTAGCATGATCCGATGCTCGAACGCCGCTTGGGTGTGGCGCGTCGGGGCGTGAAAAACCTATAATGCAGGCCCAACCATCGCCCCAAAAAAAAGGAGGTTTACCTACCTCAATGTGCAAGCTGTGGTTGGGTTGAGGTTGATGTTGAGGTTGAGGTTGGGGTAGATAAACCAAACTCACCTTATAGATTTAGGTATATAACCTCCATTTAGTTATAACCCCCAAAAAGCACCCACTTAGAACCGCCACCCGGCTTAATTCATGCCCTCGCACTCCCGTCTTTTAATTCTCGGCTCCGGGCCGGCGGGTTACGCCGCCGCCATCTATGCGGCGCGCGCCAACTTGCAGCCGCGACTGCTCACCGGCATCGAGCAGGGCGGGCAGTTGACCACCACCACCGCTGTGGATAATTGGCCGGGCGATGCCGATGGCGTGTTGGGGCCGGAGTTGATGGTGCGCATGCGGCGTCATGCCGAGCGCTTTGCCAGCGAGGTCATCACCGAGCACATCGAACACGCGGATTTGGCGCAGCGGCCATTCGCGTTGCGCGGCGGCGAGGGGGTGTATACCTGCGATGCGTTGATTATCGCCACCGGCGCCACGGCGCAATATTTGGGGCTGCCATCGGAGCAAGCATTTCGCGGTCGGGGGGTCTCGGCGTGCGCCACTTGCGATGGATTTTTTTTCAAGGGGCAGGATGTGGCGGTCATCGGCGGCGGCAATACGGCGGTGGAAGAAGCGCTCTATCTGGCCGGCATCGCGCGCCGCGTTACGCTGGTGCATCGCCGCGATACCTTGCGCGCCGAAGCGATTTTGCAAGATCAATTGATGGCGAAATGCGTCGCCAGCGGCGGCAACATTTCCATCGAATGGAACAGCGTTTTGCGCGAAGTGTTGGGCGATGAAAGCGGCGTGACGGGGATGCGCATCGGCGGCGCAGGTGGTGGCGGCGGCGATGCGGTGGCCGGCGGCGGCGATGCGGCGGCCGGGGGCGGCGATTCGATGGTCGGCGGCGGCGATGCGGCGGTCGGCGGTCGCGATTCGATGGTCGGCGGCAATTCGACGGTCGGCGGCGATGCGGCGGTCGGCGGCGATGCGGCGGTCGGCGGCGATGCGGCGGTCGGCGGCGATGCGGCGGTCGGCGGCACTGGCGGCGGCGGTACTGCGACGACCGGCGAGCGCGATATTTCGCTGGCTGGTGTGTTCATCGCCATCGGTCACACCCCCAACACCGGCCTGTTCCGCGGGCAACTCGACATGGCCGGGGATTACCTGCGCACGCACGGCGGCAGCGGCGGCGATGCCACCCAAACCAGCATCCCCGGCGTATTTGCCTGCGGCGATGTGATGGATAATGTGTACCGCCAAGCCATCACCTCGGCCGGCGCCGGCTGCATGGCGGCGTTGGATGCCGAGCGCTACCTCAAGCGGATGTAAGCGCCCTCGCCCGCCAATTGCCCGCCGCCCTCGCCCGCCACCATGTCCACCACTAATCGACCGCGAGTAAACTCCGCATCGAGCCGCGAGGCTGAGGCGGCGGACGACGCCACTTTATTTCGCGCTGCCATGGCCGGCGTGCAACCCAGCCCTCGTCCACCGCCATCGTCCACCGCCATGCCCGCCGCCATGCCCGCCGCCATGCCCGCCGCCATGCCCGCCGCCAATCGCCCGCGATTAAACACTGCGCCGCATCGCGATACCGACGCTGATGATGCAGATTCCAATAATGCAACCGACGGCGATTTATTTCGCGATGCCATGGCCGGGGTACGCCGCTTCCATCGTCCACCCGAAGTCCGCCACGACCCAACACGGCAATCCACCCCGAAAACGCCGCTCAACATTGGCGAGCCGGCGTTGACCGCCGCGCACCCTAACGCCGGGGTGATGGTGGACAGCACCGAGGGCGAATATTTGGAATTTTGTCGCGGCGGCTTACAACGAAAAAAATTTCAACGCTTAAAATCCGCCCAGCACGAAATAGACGCCACACTAGAATTACACGGCAAGACCGCCGCCGAAGCACAACACGCCCTAAACCATTTTTTAGCCGCCGCATTAACCGCCCGCTGCTCGGTAGTGCTAATCATCCACGGCAAAGGACACCGCAGCCCGGCCGGCAGCGTACTAAAACCCCTCACCGCAACCCACCTAAAAACCATCGCCGCCGTGCAAGCATTTTGCTCCGCGCACCCCAAAGACGGCGGCACCGGGGCGCTGTATGTGTTGCTGAGAAAAGCCGCGGCGGATTAAGGTTTTAGGATTTAGATATAAAAATCCATCCAACTTTCACTCCCCATCGTGCGGCAGGGGAGTCAAATCCAGCGGTTTTTTCGCCGGATTTGGTGAAGGGCACGGTTGACGGCAATAAACTATATTTTTCGCTTGCTCAAATCCAACGGCGAGACAATGCGGGCGGCAGCGTGGGGTTGGCCGGGCTGGGGGGATTCTAAAAAGGTGATGCTGTTGTAGAAATCATCGAGGGGGATGAAGGTGCCATTTTCGATAGCCCATTCTTTCATGCGGCGGTTGCAACTCTCCTGCCAGGATAACACCTCGATACGCCAGCCCTTATTATGCATGCGCACCAAATCCGCGTGAAAACCGCGCCCGCCGCTAAACCCGGCACCATCACCCGTGAGTAGCACCGCTATGCCCGGGTCGCCGTTGTAATCCACCACATCGCGCAACATATTGCTATGCAGGGCTTGGTCCTCATTCACTTCTTTGCCGCTTTGCGCTCCTCGCTCGGATAGGTGCACCTCAACATCCTGATTTTCCATACGATTCCATAACAACTGCAATTCCGGCGGCACCGAGCCCACCGCCACCGCGCGTTTAATCGGCCGACCAGCGGCCGCCGACGCCATCAAATTGCGAAAATGAATCCGCACCTGCCCGCTCGCGCCATCACCCTCGCGCACCGCCGCAGCTTCCTTTGCGCTGATGAAAATATTGGAATTATCCCAATAAATAAATACATTATTTCGGTTGCTCATTTTGCTATCGATGGGGAGTGGCTGGCGAGTGAATTGACAATATAGCATTTTTTGCTGTTGCTTTTGCTGTTGCTGTTGCTTTTGCTGTTGCTGTTGGGCTTTTTCTTACTCCCCGCTGGGCAGGGAGTCAAAACTGGCAGCTTCATCGTCAGTTTTGGTGGGGAGGGTGGCTTTTGATTTTGCTTTTGGCTTTGGCTTTCGCTTTGGCTTTTGGCTTTCGCTTTCGCTTTCGCTTTTAATGTTTCACTCCCCCCGTGCTTCAGAGGGTGCGAAAAGCCCATTCTTGATTAAAATTTCGGTTGGCGTTGTTAAAAAAACAGGCGAAAGTGTTGCTATTGCTCATTAGTTTAATTTTGAAATGACATTTTTTCTTCATTTTCCTTAGTCAGCGATGGCTTTTCGCGCACCCGCATGAAGCGAGGGCAGCGGAAGGCAGCGGCAGTGGGGGATTGGGGGGATTGGGGAGTTTTAACTTACTCCCCCTCGAGAAAAGCAGGGGAGTGAAGACTAAAGGCGAAAAGCCAAAAGCCAAAATCAAAATCAAAACCAAAAGCAAAAGCAACCCCTACCCTCCAAAATTGACGGGGTTTTCTACATAGTGCGTTACTTCACCATACTGCGTTTGGATAGCTCAATAGGCACAGCATCGCGCGGTAATGCGTGAGGTTGGCCGGGTGCGGGTTGTTCTAAAAAGGTGACGCTCTCATAAAAATCATCCAATGCGATAAATTGGGTTTGCTCGCCGTGAGATTGCGCCCACTCGCGCATGGCGCGCTTGCAACTATGGCGCCATGACAACACTTCTATGCGCCAACCTTTTTTATACATACGTTCCAAATCAGCATGGATTCCTGTGCCTATTTCAAACCCGGCGCCATCGCCGGTGAGTAAAACCGCGATGCCCGGGTCGCCATTGAAATCAAACCCATCGCGCAACATGGCATTTTGCAACACTTGGTCTACATTAACTTCGCGGTGACCGGATTCACCGCGCTCCGATAAATGCACATCGAGGCCTTCATTTTCCATACGGTTCCACACATGGCGTAATTCCGGCGGCACAGAGCCGGCCGCAAAAGCGCGTTTTATGGTGCGACCGGCGTGCGCCAGTTTTAACATATTGCGAAAATCAATTCGCGCGCGCCGATGCGCATATGCGCCCTCACGCTCAAACGCCGCCTCCTTGGCACTGATAAAAATATTGGAATTATCCCAATAGATAAAGACATTGTTGCGGTTACTCATTTTTCTATCGATGAGAAGTGGTTGAATGTAAATGGGGGTGGCTGGCGAGTGAATTGACATATAGCATTTTTTGCTGTTGCTGTTGCTGTTGCTTTTGCTGTTGCTTTTGCTGTTGCTGTTAAGGCTTTGCTCCACCCTATCTTTTTAGGGGGGAGCCAAAACTGGCGGCTTCATCGCCAGTTTTGGTGGGGGGTGCGTTTGACTTTGACTTTGACTTTGACTTTGACTTTGACCTTGACTTTACTTTTACTTCTTCAATAATCCACCCCCTAATCACCAACATCCCATCCCCTAATCGCCGCCAAATAAGCATCAATATCATGAGCAGCAATCATTGCAAATTTTGCAGTGGTGGCGATTTTCTCAACCGCGCCTGACACCAAATCCAGGAATTTATACCAAAAACCAGGGTCGGTTTGGATTACGCCGTCTCGGTCAATATAAAGACACCTACCAACATGGCGATAACCCGTCACTCGCGCTGGCACTCGGGTGACGATATCTTCGTTATTTTGGAAGCGATGACAACGCCCGCCGACCTCGGCGTTGAAAATTTGCGCGGTTTTTCGTTTCATACAGCGGGGTTGACCGAAGGTATAAACCGCAATAAAGGGTTTATCTTCATCCAACAGACGCGCGGCGGCGATGCTCGCCATTGCGCCGCCGAGGCTGTGGCCGGTCATGAGTGCGACAGCGAGATTATAGACGCGGCGACACTCCTATCGCTGGATTCCGTTTAATTTTATGTTCTGTGGTTTCATGCTTTATACGACCTATTTTGGAGAAGGTTTTTAGGTAAGTGGCGGGCTGTTTCACCAAAGTGGGAGATTTTGCACTATATCGACTACTGGTTGTATGTGTGGTTCAAATTCCGCATGAATTCCTTGCATCCCATCCGACACTATATCAGTCCATCTATAGGCTTTTATTGCTTTACCTATATCAACATTGCCATCGTCTCCGCCACCATTATTGCCATCGTCTCCGCCGCCATTTTTCACTTTAACTTCATTCAATCGCCATGCCGCCAGCAAGAAGTTGCTCAGAAATTCGTTGTTTTTTGGAGCTAATTGCCACGCTTGGTGGTATTCTTTAATTGCGCTATTAAAATCTTCATTTTTGAAATAGGCGTTTCCGCGATTATTATAAATTTTCGGATTATCTGACGATAATTCGATTGCTTTGTTGTGATTTTCAATTGATTTTTCAAAATCACCCTTGTCTGCATAAGCAAGCCCGATATTGCTATATGCAAACGCACAATTTTCATCAACTTCAATAGCGGTGGTGTAATCGGCTATGGCTTCGTCAAATTTTTTCTGATGCAAATATACGCTGCCACGGATCAAATACGAGTGGGTATTTTTTGGATCGATAGCAATTGATTTACTCAAATCTTGCAATGCGGATGCCTGCAAATATTGCAAAGAATCTTTTCTTTTGCTCCACTCGAAATACATCATTCCTCTATTGTAATATGCATCATCGGAATCAGGTACCAATTTAATAACGGTGCTGTAATCCTCTATGCTTGATTCTAAATCGCCAAGATTATAAGAGATTTCACCGCGAAGAAAATATATCGAAGCATCATCAGGGGTAATTTCGATTGCTTTTGAAAAATCATGCAAGGCGCGAACGGGACGATTGATGTCCGAATGAAAAACGCCACGCTCGTAAAAAATTTTTGCTTTATTTGTGCTTAATTCAAGCACCCGGTTAAATTTTCTACTGTCCTCGCCAGAATTACCAAGTGCTTGATTATTACCAAGTGCTTGATTCGCGTAAGAAATACGCAAATCCACAAACAATCTGTCCCCATCGCTTATTGGCAAATCAAGCATCTGTTGCAATACCTTAACCGCACCTTGCCAATCCTTCTGCTCAGTTCGGCTTTGATATTCACTTTGCAGTGCTACAAATGGGTCTTGTGGGCTCATGATGTGTTCCAGTAATGTGGTTGATGAAATTATCTGACGGGCGGCGAGTTTTCGCTTGTTGTGAAGGCATAAGGGGTGCTTTTTAGGGATTTCAACCCCCATTGGCAATATTTATGTAAAAAACCTCGATTTTGGGCAGTGGGTGGAGTGGATTGTGCCAATTAGCGGGGTTTGTCTTGTTAGATTATCGCCACGACTAATGCCAGCGCAACAATTATGCCAAGTACGCCCCGGAGATTTGATTTATTTTATTTTTGCGGGCGATGTGGTGGTCGAATAAGAAACTAAAAAATTAGTTTGTGCTTGCGTTGCCAGATTAAAAGTACAACCAATTTGTATATTTCGCTTCGCCATTTTCTGGATAACAATTCGGTCCATAACTGATTGATTATTCCGATATTTAAGAATGGCGCGATATGCGGCGCGGCTGATATAAGTTCGCCGATGGTGTCTTTCCATGTATCAATAAAAAAATCGTCCATAGGCGCATCAAAGCCGTGTTTTTCTCTGTCCCACACCGAGCGCGGTAATTCTTCACGCGCCACCGCGGTCAATAAGGATTTTAATCCATTTCCAAAATGGAATTGCGGCGGCAGTTTAATGGATTCGGGGAATAGGGGCAAGCCTAAAAACGGAACACGCACTTCCAATCCATGCGCCATACTTGCTCGGTCGGTTTTTACCAAACAATTTTCAGACAAGTAGGTCCACAAATCAGCGCGCATGAGAGTATCACTATCGATGACACCGCCAAATTCTTCGATCAACGCTACCCAGCTCTGCAGGTTGGTGTCGGGTTGTACTTGCGCCGCTAATTCAGGGTGTAAATAACGGCTTGCGTTACGATTTGTCGCCCATTGTCCAATATCTTTTCTATAAAAAATATGCTCTTTGCCACAGAGTCCATTTTCTAGAAATAGTTTTGGCGCGATGCCCGTCTCAATCAGTCCGCGCAAGAGCGTTTTCGCCCATTGAGGTTGGTGGCTAGATTCGGTGTCCAAATATTTTGGATAACCGCCAAATGTTTCGTCGCCGCCATCGCCGCTGAATGCGACGGTGACTTGGCGCCGAGTAAAATACGATAGCCAATAAGTCATCGGATATGCCATGTCGGCTAATGGCTGGTCCAATGCTTCGATGGCGATAACAAAATCTGTTCCGCTTAAGGAAGATGCGTCTATTATATTGTGGTCGGTATTGAAATAATCGGAAACTTCAGCCGCATATTTACTTTCATCATAGTACTCTCTGGCGAATTTTACGCTAAATGTTTTGACTTTTCCGGTGGTGTGTTCAGCCATATACCTGACAATCAAACTAGAATCTATGCCGCCGGACAGGAAAGCGCCAAGCGGTACATCGGCGATCATTTGCCGCCGCACGCTTTCATGGATATTGGATTTTACCGTGGCGGTGGCGGTGGCAAAATCGGCATCCACAGCAGAAGTTGCGGGGGGAATGCGCCACCAATGCTTAATTTTAATGGCGTTATCGGGCGCGCAAAATTTCAATATGCACGCTGGCGGCAACTGATGTACATTTTTAAGTATTGTATGCGGCGCCATTGGGGTGTCAAAGGTAAAATAATCCCTGATGCCTTCCGGGCTGATATTTTTGGGGAAGTTTGGGGTGGCAAGAAACGGCGCCAGAGTAGACGCAATCATCACGCCGCCGCCAGCGGTGGAATACATCAACGGTTTTATGCCAACCCGGTCACGGGCGGCGAGCATGATTCTTTTTTTCGCATCCCACAATGCAAAAGCAAACATTCCATCCAACATCGGGAGCGCGTTTTCGCCCCACGCTATCAACCCTTGCAATAAAACTTCGGTATCCGAATTAGTAGCAAAGCGAATGCCGCGATTTTTCAACTCTTTGCGAATGGAGTGGAAGTTATAAATTTCACCGTTATACACCAAAGTATATCGGCCATCTGGGCTTTGCATTGGTTGCTTGCCGCCATGCCAATCAATCACCGCCAGCCGTGTGTGCCCTAACACTGCTTCGCCTAAATCCATAATCTCCCGCGCATCGGGTCCGCGGCTTCGCAGTGTCGCAAGCGCGTCGACAGCATGGTCCCGCCACGGGCTGCCGATAAATCCGAGTATTCCGCACATAATTTAATTAGGGAATGTTCCAGATAGCATCAATTTATGCTATCTAGACCATCATGAGAAAGAGCAGATTAAGCGGCTATAAACAGCAGCGATTGATCGAGCATTTTGTTGCCGCAACGACGGCGCAGGCGGCGGATTTGGTTGGCGTTAATGTGAAGACAACATTCTATTATTTCTATCGGCTGCGGTAGATTATCAAGCTCAATCTTGATGCTGATTCGGCGTGTTATTTGAGCGGCGAAATAGAGGTTGATGAGTCGTATTTTGGCGGCGCATGGCATAAAGCAGCGCGGGCGTGCCACGCGCAATTTCCGCATATTTTGAAGGGATGCGAGTGGTATTTTAACAACTTGTAAGTCAAAATCGCAATTAATCCAGTTAAAACAAATGGTTAAAGCGGATTTTGGTGTAGTTATCTGGAACGGTCTCTTTTAATTCGTTTCGATCTAGTTTTTTGTGTTAATGCCTATCGAGTAATTGCAAGTGCTGGCAGAATCGCATGAGCATTCTTTGCACTGAATTTTTCGGGGCAGATCATTGTGTTTGTTACCGTGATTAATAACCCTACCGAAAGGCGTATTTGGTTTATCCACGCCCATTATAAGCATACTGCCATGTTCGCAAGAAGGCACCCTTAAATTGGCAATTTTACAAATGTTACACCCCGTAGGTTCTTGTAGCATTCTTACGACAACATGCTGTATTTCGAAATTTTGGTTGGTTAAGTCGATGGATGAAAAATCGTTTGGTGTTTCTTTGGTTTTGTTGCGAATAAGCCAGTCAATAATATGCTGTGCATATACCAAGCGGACGTTGTTAGACGCATCCTGACGCGGAGGAGTAGCTAAGATAAGTGCATCTATTGAATTTCCTACTTTCTCTAATTCACCTTGATCACCAAGTTTGTCTATTTTATTCATTTCACCAAGTTGTGGTAACCTAGTTTTTAGCCGCCGAATAAAAGCAATTCGAATAACATCTCTATGTTCTGGAACTGCCTTGGATAACTCGATAAGTTGATATACGCCAATATCTATTTCAAGGGCGTTGTCACTGGCAAGCAACCTTAAGCCACTGAATAGATTATTGTGCTGAATGCTTTGTCGGGTATCACGAGTACGAAACCACCACAACACTAAAAATATAGGCAGCCCAAAACCAATGCCATTGACATACACAAGGTTGCTTTGGGGATTATTTGGATCAATTAAATTAGAATCACTAATAATGTCATAAAGTATGAACGTTATGTACGGATGCACAATAAGCCCAACACTAGCAGCACCAATTAAAAGCAGAAACCGACCTAGTGTTTTATCGATGTGCATGCTGGAATCTCGTTTAATTGCGCTAATGTTTTTATCGACAAACTTCCTAACGAGTTGCAATATGGTTTTCATTTTAATTTTCTGTTCTGTGGTTTCATGCTTTATACGACCTATTTTGGAGAAGGTTTTTAGGTAAGTGGCGGGCTGTTTCACCAAAGTGGGAGATTTTTCACTATATCGACTACTGGATGTATGTGTGGTTCAAATTCCGCATGAATTCCTTGCATCCCATCCGACACTATATCAGTCCATCTATAGGCTTTTATTGCTTTACCTATATCAACATTGCCATCGTCTCCGCCACCATTTTTCACTTTAACTTCATTCAATCGCCATGCTGCCAGCAAGAAGTTGCTCAGAAATTCGTTGTTTTTTGGAGCTAATTGCCACGCTTGGTGGTAATCTTTGATTGCGCTATTAAAATCTTCATTTTTGAAATAGGCGTTTCCGCGGTTATTATAGATTTTTTTTCATTGGTTTAGAGGTGGTTTGCAGCGATTGGGTTGCAGTTTTTATTTGGATTCCACCTTGGTAGTAGTGTGAATGCATAACTTCTCCAAATTGGTTAAATCAGCGCCCATCCAGAGTAATTGAATTATGGGTAGTTTCATTTTTTGACACGGGGTTTTCGGGTTTTAGGAAACCATAATTCATAAATCGTATACACAGCCAAACTAATACAAGCCACCCCCGCCACACCTAAATAGAATCTCCAAGCGGATGGAATAGTTGTTATATCACCAATTAAAGCAATATAAATAATGTCGCCGCCGGCGACAATCCCAACCCCTGCAACAAAAACAACAACTACATCAATTACCTTAAGTTGTTTGCGGCGAATCAGCGCAACAATTACATATGAAACCCCGCTAATACATATGAAACCCCGCTAAAAATCCCTACTAAGATTTGTATTGCTTCAATATCCAGCGACATTTATCCCAATCCTTGGGCGTTTTTGCCGATAAGATTGCCGAGTAATGCGCCCATAATTGCGCCTACTGGACCGCCTACAGATGCGCCCAATGCCGCCCCGCCAATCATGCCGACCACTGCTGATGTGTCGCCAGATGCATCTATTGGTTCGGCAGGCAATTGGGTTTCGCAGTGGCTGCACAGATAATCAGCGCTATTTTGTGCGTCAGACAAATGATTGACTTTCTTACATTTGGTGCATTGATATTTCATTTCACCCTCGTGTTTGGATGGGTAGGATGGAAATATAGCACTTTTTTGCATCAAAACCGCCTGCAAAAGCGGGCGGTTTAGTTTATGTGGTTTGGGTTTGTATTGTAAATCGCCGAATGAAATCGCCGGGGTGATGGTGGACTGCACCGAGGGCGCGTATATGGAATTTTGTCGCGGCGGCTTGCAACGCAAAAAATTCCAGCGCTTGAAATCCGGCCAGCATGACATAGACGCTGAGATCGAACTGCACGGCATGACCGCCGCCGAAGCACAGCGCGCGCTGCACGATTTTCTAACCCATGCATTAGCCGCGCGCCATTCGGTGGTGTTGATCATCCACGGCAAGGGGCTACGAAGCCCAGCCGGCAGCGTGCTAAAACCCCTCACCTCGACATACTTAAAAACAATCGCCGAAGTGCAAGCGTTTTGCTCGGCGCAGCCGGCAGACGGCGACACCGGAGCGCTGTATGTGTTGCTGGGAAAAGTGGCGGGAGGGAGTGATGCAGCCTGGTGGATACGGTTAGGTGGAGTCAAACCCAATCACCCCCCCGACAGAGCAGGAAGTCAAATCAGACCGCGCCGCTAGGTGCGGGCTGATTTGGTGGGGGAAGCAGTTGATGTAGATGCAGATGCAGCTAAACCAAACTTACCTTGTGGATTTAGGTATGTAACTCCCGTAATGGGTTCGTTTTCATTTTTTCTTCGGTTTTCGTAGTTGAATTGAGTTGAATTTAACATGGGTTCACGCCTAAAAGGAATTCAGTGAAATAGGCGGTTGTGCTTTTGGCTTTAATCTTCAAGGTTGTTGTTTTATAAAACAAAACCGATAGCAATGCCAGCCATTAATGCGATTAGTAGATAGAAAATGCGTTCGCGTTTTATTCTTTTTTTGCGTTTGGCGATGTTGTTTGCGGGGATTTTATTTATTTGTTCGCTTGTTATTTGTTTTGCGTTTGGCAGGTTTTTTATTCCGTGTTTTGTTTTAAGCTTTTCAAATAATGAATTTGAATCAAAGATGGCGTTTTTACCTATCCCAGTTCCAGCGATTATGCTGCTGTTACCAATATGCAATGAATGCATGTTTTGCGGGAAGTGCAATCCGTCACGATAAATATCATTTAAGAAATTGATTCCTTGTGTTTCAAGCGTAAAAAATCTTGTATAGGGAATTGCGAGTTCCTCTAACCCTGCTTGCTTAATCTGTTTAGTTAAAAAAGCAGGTCCACCAATCTGTGTTGCTGCTGCATTTTTTATTTGCGAATTGGTTTTGCAAATATCCACCATTGCCTTCATAAGTGGATGTTTTGCTGGAAATCTTAATATAAAGTTTGCAAACCAATTAAAATGTGACTCTTCGCAAAAAACAATTTCGTTTTCAAAATCAAAAGGGCGAAGGCAAACCATATCCATATCAACCCAATAGCCACCATTTTTATAAAGCATTTGGTAGCGAAACCAATTTGCAAAACCAGAAAATCCGCCCTTTTTATTGCGAAAAATTTTGTCAGCAGGCAAGATTTCATTGCCGTCCTTTACGATTGCAGCAGTGGGTATGCCGCCGATGTCGGTATAGGTATAAAGATGAAATTCGTGACCATTATCAATAAATGATTGCACGCATAATTTTTCCAGGTTGGTTAAGTTATCGCCAATCCATAGCGATTGAATAATGGGCAGTTTCATTATTTTTTATCCAGGTTGCGCTGTGATTTTTTCATTTGCAACCAATTGCCGAAACTGAAACCAGGCAATTCGTATAATTCTTTAGCATAACGATAGGCCAGTTGATATTCACCGCCCGATTTATGGTGTAGATATTTTTTGTTTAGGTAATATGCTTTGGCTTTTTTTGGCATCGTGGTTGCAAAATTTTCAATGCCGTCTCGTTGAATTGTTTGCACTCCATAAGTGCCAATATAGTCTAGTGCTAAACAATGCACAAGTGTGTCCCATAAAATTGTATTTTTGCTTTCCCGAGATGTGATTCCGCTAGGCGTTTTGCGGTAAGTGTAAATAATTTGCTGTAGGTTTGCGGTTTGGAATTGTTTGTTAATCCTATTCCACAAATCCCAATCTTCACCGTATTGTAAAACTGGATTAAATCCACCGACTTGTTTTAGTGCTTCGGCTGTTACGATTATGGAACTAGTGCGAAAACAATTAGATTTGAATTGACGAGTTTTGCTTGGGTTTTTCTTTGGCAGTTTTTCAGCGGTTGTTGTGCCGTCAAAATCCATAATATCGACGCCACCGCCAACCATTGCAATGTGCGGGTTTGCGTTTAGGAATGCCAACTGGGCTTCAAACCTGCCCGGCTTGCTTATGTCATCAGCATCATGGAAGGCGATTAGAGTGCCAGTAGCGACTGCAATGCCCATGTTGCGTGCATTAGAAATACCCATCTTATTTTTATTGTGGATTAATTGAATTCGTGGGTCGTCATACTCGCCCACAATATCGGGCGTGTTATCGCTTGAGTCATCAACAATGATAATTTCAGCAGTGTCTAGCAACTGCGATAAAATACTATCCAATGCATCACCAATATAGTCAGCGGCGTTATAAGAAGGCATTATTACGGATATCTTTTGATTCATTGTCAGATTATTAATACGGTTAATAATTTGAGTCGTGTTGGTAATTTTTTGGTAATCAACATATTTCATAATGCCGAGTTTCTCGGCGGTATTATAAAATCCAGACCCAGGATGTGGGTCGCCTTGAATGCAAATATCAATTCTATGGCGGTTATAAAATTCTGGCGTGGGGTAGTTTGGGGCTTCTATAATTTCATCCACAACCGCCAAGCAGGCGATTATTTCCCACCGCTGATTAAAGGGAATCATGGGGGTGCGTTTATATTGTTCGCAACTTTCATCGCTGGTAATGCCTACTATTAAATAATCGCAATGGTCTTTTGCGATTTTAATGGAACGGACATGTCCAGCGTGGAATAAATCCCATACGCCGGAAGTGTAACCACGCTTAATCTGGGACATAGTATTTTTTGGCGGTGCCAGTGTGTAATCGACGTTTGTTTTTTGGCAATGGTTTCATGTAATCCCCATACATTTTTGTTAAATAGACATCGTAATCGTTCGGTACGGGCAGCATTAAGTTTTCAAATTTAAGGGTGGTTAATGGAAATATAGTTTGTGGTTTTAGAATGGGGTAACTGAAGTTTTCGGGGTCGCTATGCCAAGCGAAGTCGGGGTTTGCTTCATTGACATTTATTTTGCCAATCAAATGATTAAATAATATTTTCCCATATTTTCTAACGCGTTTTAGAAATGGGCGTTTTATAATGGTAATTATTGTAGTTTTGTGCGGGCGTTTGCGGGTTCTTAATAAATCGGCAAACACATAAAAATAAAACAATTTTGGTTTGGCGATTAGATACATACCAAAAATATCCAGCCCAGAATCTCCTGCGCTATCATTTCTAATACCAATCCATTTGTTGTTATTTTTGCTTTGGATTATTGAGTATTTGTTTTTCGGCACATCGGTGTCTAATAACTGTTGCAATTTATTGCGGTTTGCGATGGTCATACAAACATCTAAATCTTCATCCCAGGGGATTATTCCAGCGTGTCTTACCGCACCTATTAAAGTGCCGCAATCAAGCCAGTATTGAATTTCATATTCTTTGCACATTGCATCAAAACTCTGCATCAGCGGCCGTAAATTTTCATGCAATTTTGTAATTGGTAGTTTCATTTTATAAAAACCAAACCGCGATTAAAATGATTATGATGGCTTGGTAAACTCGTTCTCGGATTTTGCGTTTCTTATCATTTTTTGCTTTGCGTTTTGTTTTTGCCATAAAATGTTCATTAACTTCTTGGCTAGTTATGTGTTTTGCATTCGGGTCGTTATTTATGCCGTGTTTGGCTTTCATTTGTTCAAATAATGATTGCGAATCAAATCTGGCGTTTTTGTCAAACCCAGACCGCGCCAAAAAATCTTGCCCGATATGTATTGCGTGCGTAGTTGGCGTAAAATGTATTTCACCCCGATAAGCGTTATTAAAAAAATTGCCATACTTCGTGTTGTAGTCAAAGAATTTCATCCGTGGATAAACGTGGTTTTCCATTTTC
This sequence comes from Candidatus Poriferihabitaceae bacterium, assembly GCA_965243285.1. Classification (GTDB taxonomy): domain Bacteria; phylum Pseudomonadota; class Gammaproteobacteria; order Arenicellales; family Poriferihabitantaceae; genus JAHRAW01. The sequence goes on from OZ251537.1 coordinate 219,906, forward strand.
GCTTTTTTTATTTGCTCGGTTAGCAGTGGCGGACCACCGACATAAAGCGTTTTAACATTTTTTTTACGCACATTAACTTTGCTGTTTTCCAACATAGTTTTAATCAACGGATGCTTTGGCGGGAATCTTAATATACAAGTTGGAAACCAGTCCGAGCCAAATGAATCCTCGCTAAAAATAATCTCATCAATGAAATCAAACGGCTTTACGCAAATGCTGTCCATATCAACCCAATAACCGCCAAGTTTGTATAATAGGGCATAGCGAAAATAATCCGACAGCGATGACCAATTTTGTTGGGTGCCGATTGTGGCTTCGGCAAACGGCAAAATTTGTTCGGCATCTTTTATGATTGCACCGCCGGGAATGCCGCCAAGTTCACCATAAGTGTATATGTGGAATTCGTGACCGTGGTCTATAAAAGATTGTACGCATAACTTTTCAATGTTGGATAAATCATTGCCAACCCATAGCGATTGAATTATTGGTAGTTTCATTTTTTAATTGCGTGAATTATGCCGTAAGTTTTTTCGGTTGAGTTTTTACGCCAAACAAAACTATTTTTATCAAGAAGAAGTTCGATTTCTTTATCCAAACTAAAATGATATTCCATAATTATTTCGGTTATTTTCGGTAGCAAACATGCCTTATCTAACGCAATAAAAATATCGCTTTCTGCACCTTCGCAATCGCATTTCATAACAATTGGACATGTAGGATGGTCGGAAATTATTTGTTGGATTTGTTTTGTTGCGTGTTTAATAGTTATTTTAACTTGTTTGGCACGTTTTTTAGCGGCTGGATGCATGCTTGTTACGCCGCTGTTATATTCATTAAATGAGACCGTAACTTGTTTGTCTTCATTACCCAAACCGAAATTATGTGCTGTGATTTTTTTAGCCAATTTTGAGTTTAGTTCGAAATTCAACACTGCTTTTTCATAAATTGCCGGAACTGGCTCAAAGCCATAAACCGCCTTAATATCATCACGCATGGAAAAATATAACGACGCATAGCCGTAATTCATTCCAATATCAATAATTATTGTATTGGGGCGTTGGAAAAAGTTGTATTCAAGTGCGCCGAAAACTTCATACAAACCTGTTGTAGTAGAACCGTCTTTACTATTCCAAACATTTGCAAAACTGAATTGCTTGCCAAGCAAGTCGCCAGTGGAAATCACCGTGCCAGCGATTTGTTTGCCATTCGTCCATTTTGTTAAATTTTTTGCTTTTCGGTAACAACTTTGATTGCCAAATCTAGAATGCCGTAGCCGAAATCGCAGTGATTTACGCACCGACTGCACGGGTATAAATAACAATAAAAAATTTAGGGTTTTATACATTTGAATTCTCGCTTGTTAAATTTAGTTGTTCTTTGGTTTTACGTTTCCAAGCCCGCAAATATTTTCGTAATAACCAATATAGCACCCTGGGTGACCGCCAATGCCAGCATGTGCCAGCGTACTAAATCGCCCGGGGCTTTGCCAGTGGACGATTGCGAGTGTACCATAATGTAGCAGAGGGGTTCGGGCAAATTGGCGATGGGGTGTTTTTGGATGATGCGCAGCCAGAGTTCATAATCTTCGGCGCTGCGGAAGTGTTCATTATAGCCGCCGACTTCGTCTAATACGGATTTGCGAATCACCGCCGAGGTATGCACCATTTCATTGCGTTTTTTCATGCTGGCATAGGTGGGGCGCGGCGGCATGGGGCGCATGGGTTGTTCGTTGCCGTTTTCGTCCACATTAATGCGATTGGTGCTGCATGCCGCCACATCGGGGTTGGCGTTCATAAAATCTATTTGTTTTTGGAAGCGATTGGGGTGACTCCAATCATCAGCATCTTGGCGGGCGATGAGCGCGGCTTTGGCGTGTTTTATGCCGACATTTAAGGTGCGCATTAAGCCGATGTTGCGCGGGTTATTGATTATGTGGATTCGATTGTCATCAAAACCTTGTGCCACTGCTTGTGTGTTATCTACGCTGCCGTCGTTTACGATTAATAACTCAAAATCGGTGAAGGTTTGCTCGATGATGGATTGTATGGCTTTGGCTAGGTAGCGCTCGATATTGTAGGCGGGGAGGATTACGGAGATTGTGGGGGTGGGGGGCATGTTGGATTTTGGTTGTGAATGAGTATATCAGGCGTGACCAAAAACCACATCCACCCCGCACATTTCAGCGCAATTTTAGGTTACTTATTGCGATTTTCGGCATTCGATTATACGCCATCTATTGTTCAATTTTCGGTTGTTAGTCGTACATGGAGAGTACTCCCCCCGCCCGCCTTCGCAATATCGGGGCTTTTGGGGATTATAGTAGGTTTTTTGGGGGGTATGGCGATTATTGGGTGGGTGTTTTTGTTTGGGGTTGTGGGTGGGGGGCGGGAATGGCGGAAAGGGACAGCAACGGCGAAAGCAACGGCAAAAGCGACAGCGAAAGCGAAAAGCGACAGCGAAAAGCGACAGCGAAAAGCAACAGCGAAAAGCGACAGCGAAAAGCGACAGCGAAAAGCGACAGCGAAAAGCAATATCAAAAGCGAAAGCGAAGAGCGACAGCGAGATCTAAACCCCCCCACCAAATCAGGCGATAAGGCCGTCTGCTTTGACTCCCCCTCATGATGAAGCGGGGGGAGTGAAGAGTTAACAGCAACATCAAAAGCGAAAAGCGAAAAGCAACATCAACGGCAAAAAGCGACATCAACATCAAAAGCGAAAAGACTAAAGCGGAAAGGCGGGCGGGGGGGTTATTGGGTTAGGGCGATTACATCGTCGGGGCGCCACCATAGGGTTACGGGGTCGCCGATGGTGGGGGCGTGGAGGGGGCGGCGGCGGGCGTTGGGGGCGGCGAGGGTGAGGTCGGCGCCGGGGGGGATGGTGGTGCGGACGGTTAGCACGGTTTCGCCGCCGTAGTAGGAGGATTGGGTGATGCGGGCGGCGACGGTGTGGATGTTGGCGGGGTTGTCGGGGGGGATGGGGGCGATGGAGAGTTTTTCTGGGCGGACGGCGATGTAGGCGGGGGATTGGGGCGAGATTTCGGTGGGGGGTTGGGGCGATATTTCGGCGGGGGGTTGGGGCGAGATTTCGGCGGCGGATTGGGGCGATATTTCGGTGGCGGTGATTTCGCCTAGGCCGTCTACGGCGTAGCGGCCGGGGGCGGTGCGGCGGGCGGGTAGGATGTTCATGCGGCCGACGAAATCGGCGACGAAGCGGTTTTGCGGGGCTTCGTATAGTTTGCGCGGGGTGTCTAGTTGGCGGATGCGGCCGCTTTCCATGACGGCGACGCGTTCGGCCATCGATAGCGCTTCGTCTTGGTCGTGGGTTACGACTACGAAGGTGATGCCGACGGCGTGCTGCAGTTTTACCAATTCATTTTGCATGGTTTCGCGCAGTTTGGCGTCTAGCGCCGATAGGGGTTCGTCTAACAGCAGCACGCGCGGGCGTTTTACCAGCGCGCGTGCCAGCGCCACGCGCTGTTGTTGGCCGCCGGAGAGTTGATGCGGGTAGCGCGTTGCTAACGCCTCTAATTGCACTAATGCTAACGCTTCATCGACGCGGCGCTGGCGCTCGGGGCGTGGCACGCGGTCGATTTTTAAGCCGTAGGCGATGTTGTCGCGCACATTCATGTGCGGAAAAACTGCATAGGATTGGAACACCATATTGAGCGGGCGGCGGTTGGGCGGCAGGGCTGCCAAGTCGCCGCCGTCCATACGAATTTCGCCGGCGGTGGGGTTTTCGAAGCCGCCGAGCATGCGTAGCAGGGTGGTTTTTCCGCAGCCTGAGGGGCCGAGTAATACCAAAAATTCTTGGTCGTAGATGTCCATGGATACGGAATCCACCGCCATCTCGCGGCCAAAATTTTTGCTTAAATTTCGGATTTGGATGAGTACGCGATTTTTATTCATTGGCTTGCGCCCTTTTTAATGTGCAAAAAACGCATGGCCGCCGCAACGGCTGCGATGGTGATGACGATGAGCACGGTGGAAGCGGCGTTGACTTCCGGGGTGACGGAAAATCTCACCATGGAATTAATTTTGACCGGCAAGGTGATGCTATTGGGGCCGGCGGTGAAGTAGGTGATGACGAAATCATCCAGCGATAGGGTGAAGGCGATGAGCGCGCCGGCGATGATGGACGGGCGGATTTGCGGCAGCAGAATATCGCGCATGGCTTGCCATTCGTTGGCGCCTAAATCCATGGCGGCTTTTTCTAATTCGCGGTTCACTCCCGCTAATCGACCGCGCACAATGACGGCGACGAACGGGAAGGTGAAGGTGATGTGGGCGATGATGATGTTGCCGAGGCTGAACGGCCAGATTAAATCCCGCGGCCACCATTGATTGAAAAATACCAGCAGCGCCACGCCGAGGCAGATTTCCGGCACCACGATGGGCAGCGCTAATAGGCCGTCCGCCAGCCAACTCGCCCGAAAGCGAAAGCGCCACAGCAGCACCGCCGCCGCCACGCCCAACAGCACGCTAAAGACCATATTGAGCACCGCGATGGTGAGCGAATTGGCGAACGCCGCGATGAGGGAATCATTCGCCATGGCTTTGAAATAATATTTGGTGGTGAAGCCATGCCACACGATATTGCGCTTGGAATCGTTAAAACTAAACGCCACCAAGGCGACGATGGGGGCGTATAGCACCGCGAAAAAAATGCCGAGGAAGATGCGCATCCACCATCGGCTGGCGTAGTCTAGCGGCGCGGGTTTGGTTTTGGTTTGCCTAATTTTCACTAGAATTTTGCCGCTGGCGGCGCGTCGAAAGTCAACCATCGCCACCCCTGGCGGCGCTTTTGGCGGACAGCAGTTGCCGCACGACGATGGCGCCGAAGGTGAGATACATCAATAAAAAAGACAGGGCGGCGCCGAAGGGCCAGTTGTTGGCGCCGAGGAATTGCCGCTCGATGACATTGCCGATGAGTTGGCTGCGGGCGCCGCCGAGCATGTCGGCGATGAAAAACGCGCCTAATGCGGGCACGAACACGATCATCACGCCGCTGACCACGCCGGGCATGGTCAGCGGCAACAACACGCGGGCGAAGGTGCGCCAATGGCCGGCGCCCAAATCTAGGCTGGCTTCCAAATAGGAGCGGTCGAAGCGCTCCATGGCGGCGTATAGCGGCAGAATCATAAACGGCAGGAACACATAGGCGACGCCGAGCGCCACGGCGGTGTTGGTGTACAGCAATTCCAACGGCTGATAGGCGGCCAAGCCGCCGGCGCCGACCGCGCGCAGCAGGGAATCGCCCATGCTCCATAGCCATTCGAGGGTGAAATTGAGGAAGCCGCGAGTGCGAAAAACGGCGATTAAGGCGTAGGTGCGGATGAGGATGTTGATCCAAAACGGCAGCGTGATGGCGAGCAACAGCGGCATTTTCAGGCGCGGCGGGGCGAAGGCGACCGCCAATGCCACCGGGTAGCCGATGAGCAAACACGCCACGGTAGCGGCGGCGGCGATGGCCAGGGATTTGGCGAAAATGCCGAGATAAATCGGCTCGAAGGCGCGTGCGTAGTTGCTGCCAGTCCAACTTAACTCATGGCCGATGATGCCGACCTTATCGGAAAAACTCAGCCCGAAAATAAAGCCTAAGGGCAATACAAAAAACACCGCCAACCACACATAAGCGGGCAGCCCTAACGCCGCAAAAACGCCTGCGTTGGTTCGCCAGTTTTCGCCTTGCATGGGGGATTTTTATCGCGGCGCTGGCGGTTTTGGCGGCTGATTCGGCGTCACATCCATGCTGAATTCATGCTGAATCGGCGCTACATCGACGGCGCTATCGATGCTATCGATGCTATCGATGCTATCGGCCAAGCGATTTATAGCAACCAAGATAGCGCGAATAGCACGGTGACGCTGAAATACACCGTCAGCAATACCGCGCCGAGCACGAAAAATGCCTTGAGTTTTTGCATAGCGCCGCGCCATAGCGCCGAATCTTCGCTGCGCTGGGCGGCGCCGATGCGCCTGGCGGCTTGCAGTAGCAAAACCCCCATCGCCACCACTACGGCGGGGAAAAACACCCCCGGCAGGGCGCGCGCCACATCGCCATAGGTTGCCACATGCAGCATGGCAAGCGAACTGGCAATGGCCGCCAAGCCGCCGGCTATCATCATCAAAATCGCCATCAACAGCATCCATTTTTTAGCCCGATAAAGCGGCATGGCGGGGTGGTTTGTGCTCATGGTGGTAACTGGAAGTGTGAAGGAAATTTAAATGGAATGGCATAAGGAAAACCGCCACCTGCCGGGCAAGTTTTCGCCTTGCGCGGGTGAGTTTTACCCACATGTTTGTCGCGTCAACAATCAAAAATCATCAAACGCCATTGTCCCACAAAGTGTTCCACAACATTTTAATCTCGTAGTTGCACTCTCGTTCCACCAGTTCAACATAATCATCCAAAAAATTATCGGTGCTACTAACCAACCGTAAATAATATCGCAATGTGCCTTGAATCCCGTTAACAATAACTTGGCAACCATGATCTCTGTGTATTTTCATGGTGATTTCACTAATATCCGCCATTTTATCAATTTTTTCATTGGTGCTAAGCAGATAGTATGTTCTCACCCCCGGCACGGTCTTAAACCTTTCGTAGCAATCCATTACTAGTTTAGGCGTTAGTAAAATTCCATGTTTTACTTCCACCGCCTCCACTGGTCTGCCATTGCTATCATTAACTTGGATGTCGCCAAGAAAACCTGTTTTTAGATCCGCCGCTGTATGTGATTGCAAGTCACATAACCTATAACCTTTGTATTTTCCAACTTCGGATATCATCTGTTTGTAGACAGCGTACAGCGCGAGCGCCGGTAAATGCAAACCCCCTTTCTTAGCTCCGTCAAAATGCTTTCCAATGTTTTCCACCGCTACGGCGATAGACCGGTTTTTAGGTTTGATTAGTTTAAGATTTTTATCTCTGTCGCGATGTAAAATTAGTCCGCAAAATAAATACTGCATTGCGTCTTGTGGGTTGCAATTGCCGTTTTGAATGCTATTCACGCATTTTAAAAATGCATCTCGCACACTACTCGGGCTAATTTTTCCAGGGTAATTCAGGTCATAAGGGAGCGCTTGCTCCAGAGAACGTGTCAAAGCACCGGCTCCAGATACCATATGAGGAAAGTTTTTATTTTTTAAGAAAGGTGTGACATGTTTAGCGTCTAATCCTCTTGCGCTGAATCCACCCTGCATGCTGGATTGATGATTCCGAATATCTTGCTCTGGGGTCATTTCCTTTTTCAATGCCAATGTTAAATACACCGCAAGCACGCCCTTGGAACTTTCACAAGCATCAATTAAAACATCCATCAGATGTTTAGTTTCTTTATTCAGTCCATGCGGGACACCGCATTTGGCGAGATTGTACAAGCGAGTCAATATTTGCTCTGCTTCGTTCATGATGAGGACACTCGTTGCCGGGCGTAACCGCAATACTCCGGGCTAATATCTATTCCGATATAATTTCTGTTTTCTCGCTTGGCGGCGACCAAAGTCGTACCGCTTCCACAATAAGGGTCAAGCACCACACCATCGGGAGGGCATACTAATTTTACTAATTCCCGTATCATCGCCTGCGGAAAAACCGCAGGATGCTGGCATCCTTCTATACTCTCAACTGGAAATGACAATGCATCTTTTTTCATGGGATTTCCAAACATACGGATAATGGTATAGCCTCGTTGCTTCATTTGAGTGTTTCTTCCACCTTCCTGGCCACCGAAAGCGGGCGCATGAAGACCTCGAATTTTCATTCGAAAGCCAAATACTTTTCCACCCTTGACTTCATCAATAACAACCTTCAAGTCTCGGGTGGCTGATTCTTTTTCTGCTGTGGAGAGGTCGGACTCATCAATTTTTTAAAATACCCCTTGCCCGGATTGTTCGCTGGGAACAACTCTTGTTGTCGTGGCGCGGACATAAATTCTTCCGGATAATAATAATAGTTTGCCGATTTAACAAAATGAAAAAATGGCTCATGACAACTAACCAATCTCCTTGTAAATTGACGAGGCGTGGGGTTTGTTTTAACCCATGTAATATGATTCAAAAGAGACAACTCTGGGTTTCTTTGTCTAGCCAGAAGGGCAAATTGATAAGGAATCAACAGCGTCCCCAGCTTGCCGTCTATTTTGTCGCCGAGATTGTAAATGATACTTCCGGTGGGTTTAATCGCGCGCATCATTTCCGTAAAACTTTCGACCAAAGCTTCGAGATAGTTTGCCACGGAATGCTCCATACCAACGCCCACGCCGGTGTATTTTCGTTGGCGAAAATATGGCGGAGATGTAATGACAACATCCACGCTATTGTCGGGGATGGATTTTAGAAACGCCAGGCAATCGCCGCAATACACATCGTTAATACCCAAACGACTATATTCACCGGCGACTGCCTGTTCTGCTACTGCCATTGCCATTGCGCCTACGCCGCCAGCACGCGCGTCCATTCGGCGTCTATCAACTCGGAGCGTTCCTCGCCCAAATATAGCGATGGCTCTAAGGTGGCTAACATCTCTTCCGGCGGGAAGATGGCGGGGTTTTTGTTGTAGGAATCATCCATCAACGCGCGCGCCGCCTCGTTGGGGGTGGCGTATTCGATATACGCCGCCAAGTCGCGGCCGATTTCCGCGCCCATCAAAAAATTGATGAAGGCGTGGGCGTTGTCGGGGTGCGGGGCGTCCTTTGGAATGCACAGGCAATCTTGCCAATAGTAGCCGCCCTCTTTGGGGATGACATAGCCGATGTCCGCGTCTTCGTTGATGAGTTGGGCGATGTCGCCGTTCCATTCCACCACCAAATCCACCTCGCCGGAGGCTAGCAAATCTTGCCCGTTATCCTCGAATACGCCCTTGACATTTTTTTTGTACTTGATCAATTGATCGGCGGCTTGGCGAATTTCGTCCGCATCGGTGGAGTTGAAGGAGTAGCCGAGATAGCTCATCGTCATACCTAACATGGAGCCGGGCTCGCTTATCCAGCCGATTTTGCCGCGATGGCGGTTGGATTGCGGCCCCCATACCGCCGACCATGAATCCGGCCGCGCCACTTTGGATTTGCGGTAGCCGAGGCCCATGGTGCCCCACATATAGGGCATGGAATAGCGGCGACCGGGGTCGAATGCCGCCTCTTGGAAACGGGCGCCGATGTTGCTGCGGAAATTCGGTAGGGCACTGTGGTCGAGCGGCTGCAACAATTTGGCGCGCCACATGCGCTCGACAAAATCGTTGGTCGGCACGATGACATCGTAGCCAGGATTACCCTCGCGCATTTTGGCGAACAGGTCGGCGTTGTCGCCGAACAAATCCATTTTGACCGCGATGCCGGAAGCGGCTTTGAAATCAGCCAGCGTGGTCTCGCCGATGTAGGTATCCCAATTATAGAAATTGAGATTTTTTTTCTCGGCGCAGCCCGGCAGGTGCAGCCCGACTGCGACCGCTCCGGTGGCGGCCAAAAAAGTACGGCGGGAAAATCGCGACGGTTGATGCTCGGCCGGCTGGGCGGCGAATTTGATGGCGGGGTTCATGGGGGATTTCATGGCGATGCTCTCTCTGGTTGGTGAAAAAATTATGGTTATGAGGTGAAAAAGATTGCCAGCATCGGGCGGCGGTGTCAATACGCCGCTGGAGTGGGTGGTTCGATGCTCGGCGATGGCGGTTTGGGTCGATTTTTCAGGATGTTTTGGGCCGGGGTTGGGGGGCGGTTTTTGGCTTTTGGTTTGGCTTTTGGTTTTTACATAGTCCTTCATTTGGGCTAATGAGTTGAAGATTTAAAGGCAAAAGCAAAAAGATTAACATCAACAGCCCCCCACCAAATCATGCGATAAAGCCGCCTGATTTGACTCCCCCCAGATGAAGCAAGGGGGGGAGTAAAACGTTAAAAGCCAAAAGCCAAAAGCCAAAAGCCAAAGCCAAGGCCAAAAGCCAAAAGCCAAAGCCAAAAGCCAAAAGCCAAGGCCAAAAGCAAAAGCCAAAAGCCAAAGCCAAAGCCACAGCCACAGCCAAAAGCCAAGGCCAAGGCCAAAAGCAAAAGCCAAAAGCCAAAGCCAAAAGCCAAAAGCCAAAAGCCAAAAATCAAACGCAGCCCCTAAATCAGCCGCTGACCTCAAAACGCCAATCGAACTGCAGATTTAGGTATATAAATCCTATATAAATCCCTAATTTTTAGTGCTATTTTTATGCTGCTGGGGCGAGTGCATCGCCACCGACCCGGCTCATTAAATAGACTCAATCCAAATACACCCCATCGCCATGCAAACCGCCCGGCCCAAAGTGCCCGACTTCGCTGCGCCATCCGCTATCGATTCGACGGCTGATTCGGCGTCAAATTCAGCGCCGGATTCAGCGACAAATTCGGCGCCACATTCACCGCCGACCATCTCCCTAGACCACCTGGCGGCCGTCGAGGGGCCGATTTCCACCGCCCGGGGCATGCCCAACGCAACCTACACCGAGGGCGAATTTCATCGCTTCGAGCGCGAGCATGTATTCGGCAAAACTTGGGCCGCGCTGGCTTTTTGCGCCGATTATCGCCCCGACAGCGTGTCGCCGGTGGATTTTATGGGCTTGCCGTTGCTCATCACTCGCCGCAAAAATGGCGCCCTGGCGGTGTTTCACAATGTTTGCAGCCATCGCGGCCGGCGGCTGGTGAATGAGGCGAAGCAAACCAACGGGCGGCTGGTCTGCCCCTATCATTCGTGGACTTACGATTTAGACGGCGCGTTGCAAGCCACTCCGCACATCGGCGGCTTCGGCTGCCATCAGGCGGCTGGTTTTTGCCGCGAAAATCACGCCCTCAAAGCGGTGCGCTCGCACGCCTGGATGGGGATTTTATTCATCAACTTAGACGGCCAAGCGCCACCATTTGCCACCCACGCGGCGCCATTGGTCGAGCGCTACCGGCCCTTCATCGGCACCGACGGCGAGGCCGCGCTACGCGTCTCGACCTCAGACCGCGGTCTATCCATCGAGGCCGCGTGCAACTGGAAATTGGCGGTGGAAAATTACTGCGAGGCCTATCATTTGCCGTGGATTCACCCGGCGCTGAACGCCTACTCGCCCCTCGACCGCCATTATTGCATGCGCATTGCCGATGATTTCGCCGGCCAAGGCACCACCACCTTCACCCCCACTTTGGAAGGCGCCGCCAGCCTGCCGATTTTCCCCCACTGGCCTGAGGAACAGCACGCCATCGCCGAATATCCGGTGTTCTACCCCAACTTGTTGCTCGGCTATCAGGTCAATCACTTTTACGGAATCATCATCCACCCCTTAGCCGCCGACCGCGTGCGCGAGGAGGTGCGGATGTTTTATATCGGCGACGGCGCCGACCACCCCCGCCATTTGCGCGCCCGCCAATCTAACTTAGCAGCCTGGCAGCGGATTTTTTTAGAGGACATCGGCGCCGTCGAGGGCATGCAGCAAGGGCGGCGCTCGCCGGGCTTCCAAGGCGGGGTTTTTTCGCCGACTATGGATGCGTCTACGCATCATTTTCACCAATGGGTGGCGCGCAAATATCGGCGCGCTTACCAAGCCGGTTGATTTAACGGCCGACTTAAACCGCGCTTTAGACCGGCGGCATGAAAATTCACCGGGCTGTTATTCGTCCCTTTATCAGCCCGGATTTTTCGCATGAACTAAACCGCCGGCTTGAGGATTTTTTGCAGTTCGCCGCTTTCGTACAACTCGCTCATGATGTCGCAGCCGCCGATGAATTCGCCGCGCACATACAACTGCGGCACGGTCGGCCATTGGGAATATTCCTTGATGCCTTGGCGCACCGCATCATCGGCCAATACATCCACCGAGGCGAACGGCGCATCGCATGCTTTAAGCATTTGCGAGGTTTTGCCGGAAAACCCGCACTGCGGAAAATCCGGCGTGCCTTTCATAAATAAAACCACGGCGTTGCTGTCGATGACTTCTTTCAGGTGTTCTTGGATGGACATGGTCGGGTAGCCTCGGGGGAATCTGGGTGAGTTAATCTAAGGTGGGTTAATCGACGTGGATTGATAAAGCGACATCGAGACACGGCGAATTTCGCCTAAACTTTTTGCATAAAATCTGACCCTTTTTTAGCCCATGTTTCGCTACTCAGGTGGCTAAATCTGCTCGTCTGGGGTTTGCGTTTTCATGGAAAGGGCGTGTATTTCGGCGCGCATTTTGTCGCCGAGGGCGGCGTATACCATCTGGTGGCGCTGCAGTGAGGATTTGCCGGCGAAATCGGCGCACACGATAACGGCTTCGAAATGCTGGCCATCGCCGCTCACGCGTACTTGCGCGCCCGGCAGGCCGCCGACAATCCAACCGCGTATGTCTTCCGGTGTAGGCATGGCTCGTATTTATCTCGATAAATTGGGGCAATGGCGGCGTCAAATGGCGGCCGTCAATGGCGGCCGCATTGTGCTGAGTTTAGCACGCCAGACGCCGCTGGTTTATATCTTGGAATCTTGGCCGCCGAGCGCGCCGAGTACCATTTTTTCGCTACCTGGATGGGGCGAATGGATTGCTCGAAGCGCTCAATCCCATCGCCCAATAGCATGACTCAATCAAACAAATCCGCCACCCCGCTGATGGCCGCCAGCCGCCGCAACTGCGCGGATGGGTTGGCGAAGCGCACCACGCCCGAGGCGGCGCCATGACGCCAGTGCGCCAGCAGGGCGAGGCCGGCGCCGTCGGCATCGCCCACGGCGGCTAAGTCGATACGCAATTCTGCCGCCGAATCCGCAGAATCCGCCGATTTCGCCGAAAACTCCGTCGAAAACTCCGAAAATCGCGAAGTTTGCTCATACAACGCCCGCACCGTGCGCGCATTGAGGTCGCCACGCACCGCCAGCCCGCCGGCCACCGCATCGATATCGATAGCGGTCGCGCCCGCCAGCCTGCTGGCGGTGCCATCGGTCACGCCGCGGGCCTTCATGGCGCGCTGACTTGCATCTCTGTGCGACATTTTAACGCCGCCCTACTCCGAATCATCATTCATCTTTTAGCAACCTATCATTGGAAGTTCCGCGCCTGGGTGACGATGGATGCTAACAGCAAAAACTCTCATTCAATTTTGTAAATCATTATCCGGTCGGGCCTAACATGAACATCTCTGTACTTTTTCAAATTCCCCTTTAATGCATGGTCAGCATATTTAGCGGGCAACGATTCCCCGGCCGCGAGTTTGCCAATCACATATTTAAATTCATCCATATCCCAATTTCTACTTATCGCTTGTTTCCATCGGCGTTTAAATCTGGCTGTGGCTCGTACGCTTAACATCAGGAATCCAATTCGTCAACAAGGTCGTCCAAGTTGTCGAAGGTTTTTACATCCACACCGTTCTCGGCCGCATCAATATCAGCCTCAATATCGGGGCTTATCACGAGATCGCAACTCGTCGGCGCGCGGCCACGCGCATCCAGCGCCGGTTTTTTTGGCCATATATCAACCACGGCTTTAATCTTCATCACTCATTCCTCCAAAAAAATGCACCCTTAATGAAAACGCTAGGCACCACCATACGCACATAACTAGTGACATGACATGCGCGCCGAGCCGGTGCCGATTCGCGGTTTTGGCTAATGCCCTATTTGCCCATCACCAGATTTTGGCGTTGGTTTTTTGCATGGATTCGAGCAAGCCGTCCAGCCCTGAATTATCGATGGCGGCGCCGTAGGTGTTGCGGTAGTTGGTGATCATATTGAGGCCGCTGATGGTGAGGTTGTAGATTTGCCAGCGCCGCTGTGCGTTCAACAGCAAGGCGTACTCCACGGCGATGGGCGCGGCGCCGCTGCCGAGGGAGAGTTCGGATAACACCTTGGCGGTTTTGCGGCCACGGCGCTCGGCGATTTCCGAGCTAAGGAAGGTCATGCGTTCTTTGCCAGTGTATTGGAATAACGCGGTGGCATAGGTGCCGATTAGGAGTTTTTTGAACTCCTGCGCGAAGGCGGCGCGTTGCGGTTCGCTGGCTTTTTTCCAGTGGCTGGCTAACACTAATTTGGCGATTCTCGGTAAATCGAACAGCGGCGAGGCGACGCTATCGACCAAAGTAAACAACTGGCGCTTATCGCCCTCGAAAACCGCGCGCTGGCGGGTGAATTCATCCAGCAGGGTTTGCACCGCGGCCTCGATTTCCAGGTGCGGCATATCTTGCGCCGCCGCATCAGACTCCGCCGCCGCCGCCGCCGCCGCCGTCGAAGCGGCCGCCATCATCAGCGCCGATAAAAAACCGCATGCCAACAATCCATACCGAGTACGCCGCATGGCGCGTTTGAAAGTAGACCTCATGAGGAGTGCCTGTTTTGATTGAAATGAGGGGAATTTTAGAAATTTAAGATTGGAATTCCCATGGTTTGAATTCGATGGGTTTGAATTCGATGGGTTTGAATTAAAGATATGCGAATTTAAACGCCATGGATTTGAATTCAATAAATTGGCCTTCAATACTAGGAACGCCATGGATTTAAATTCGATTAAATTTAAATTAAAGATTATGCGAATTTAAATCAAAACCGAGTTACTTCGATGAATCATCCGCCGCATCGCCACCCTTGAACAGCAGTTGGCTGATCAAGGTTTCCAACTGCAGCGCCGATTGGGTGATCTCCAAACTATCGCCGCCTTGCAGATAAAAATCATCGGCCCCGGGCTGCAAGCCGACGAATTGCGAGCCCAGCAACCCGGCGGTCAAGATCGCGGCGCTGGTATCGATGGGCAGGTTGTCATAGCGCGCTTCGATATCCATGGTCACCACGGCATTGTAGGTGTCTTGGTCGATTTCAATGCCGCCGACGCGGCCGACGCGCACGCCGCTCACCATCACCGGCGCTTTGGTATTGAGGCCGCCGACATTGCGGAAACTAGCGCTGATGCGAAAGGTGTTGCCATCGCCGCCGGCGGCGCTGACTTGCACTGCCAACATGGTCAGCGCCGCCAGGCCGGCGACGATGAACAGACCCACCAAAATTTCGATGTGTTTTTGCACTTATAAGCCTCCGAACATTAACGCCGTTAAGATGTAATCGCCGCCCAACACCGCCAGCGACGAAGTGACCACAGTGCGCGTGGTCGCCCGGCTGACGCCTTCGGATGTGGGCGCCGCCGCATAGCCCTCGAACAGCGCCACCCAGGTGATGATAAAACCGAACACCACGCTTTTGATGACGCCATTTAGCACATCGTCTACCACATCCACACCGTTTTGCATGGACGACCAATAGACCCCGGAATCGACGCCAAATTGGCCGGCGCCGATTAAATATCCGCCCAATACGCCCACCGCGCTCAACATGGCGGCTAACAGCGGCATGGCGATGATGCCGGCGATAAAACGCGGCCCGATGACGCGCGTCATGGGGTCTACCGCCATCATTTCCATAGCCGATAATTGCTCGGTGGCTTTCATCAGGCCGATTTCGGCGGTCAGCGCCGAGCCGGCGCGCCCAGCGAACAACAACGCCCCCAAAACCGGCCCCAATTCGCGCACCAAAAACAGCGCCACCATCAAGCCGAGGCTGGATTCGGCACTGAAATTCACTAACTGATAATACCCCTGCAGCCCCAACACCATGCCGACGAACAACCCCGATACCACGATGATGAGCACGGTGAGCACGCCGATGGCGTACAACTGCTCGATGATGAGCGAAAATCGCGGCACGGCGCGCGCCGCCCCGAGCAAGGCGCGCAATAAAAATAAAAATGCGGCCCCCAAACGCGCCACGCTGCGCAGCGCCGCGGCCCCCAAAGCGCCCAATGATGCGGCCAGATAGGCCAGCCACCGAGCCATCAGTCTACCCATTGCAGGCATTTTTAGGCTGGATTTACGGCCAAATCGGCGGCCAAATCGGCGCGCAAATCGGCCGCTAAGTCAGCCGCCAACGCCGGCGCCGGATAGTGATACGGCACCGGTCCATCGGGCCGCCCGTTCATAAACTGGCGCACTTGGGGCGTGGCGCTGTGCATCATCTCCGCTGGGGCGCCGTGGCCGATGGTTTTGCCGCCGCTCAGCACATACAAGTAATCGGCGATTTCCCGCCCCTCGGCCACATCATGCGTGACTACGATGGAGGTCAGCCCCAAGGCGTCGTTCAACTCGCGGATGAGTTTGAGAATAATGCCCATAGAAATCGGGTCTAAGCCGACGAAGGGCTCGTCGTACATCACGATTTGCGGGTCCATGGCGATGGCGCGCGCCAGCGCCACGCGTCTTTGCATGCCGCCGGAGAGTTCCGCCGGCATCAGCCGCCGGGCGCCGCGCAAGCCGACCATTTCGAGTTTTAGCAGCGTCATAATGCGGATGATTTCCGCCGGCAAATCGGTTTGCTCGCGCAGCGGATAAGCGACATTGTCGAAGGTGGATAGGTCGGTTAGCAGGGCGCTGCTTTGGAACAGCATGCCCATTTTTCGCCGCATGGCGTATAACTGCGCGCTGCCGCGAGCGGGAATCGGCGCGCCATCGACGCGTAGTATGCCGCTGCGCGGTCGCAGCCGCCCACCTAACAAACTCAAAAAGGTGGATTTGCCGCAGCCGCTGGGGCCCATGATGACCGTCACTTTGCCGCGCGGAATGACGAGATCGAGACCGCGATATAAATCCGCGCCGCCGGAGGCGTGCGAGAAATACAAGTTTTCGGCATAGACCATGGGGCGGTCGAACATGTCCGAATCGGCGCTGCGCATGGGGGGGTGGCGGGGAAGTTCTAAGCGGGCGAGGAGATTTAAGCGGGCGGCAGTTTATACCAAAAGCACGCCCGGCACCGCCCGATGCCGGCCAGGATTATGCGTCGCCACGCGCGCCCCACGGCCGTAAAGTCGCCGCAAAATCCATGCCCTGTTGCGCCGTGAATCGGCCGTGAATCTGGCACAAAACGGCCGCGAAAGCAGCCTCAAACGGCCATGAAACTGGCGTGAATCCGCCGCAAATCCACCATAAATCCGCCGCAAACGCGACTTTTATGGCCGCCTTAAAACCTTGCTACACTTGCCGCCGCACTTTTTATTCGCCTGTTTTTCGTCATGACCCAACCGCTGCTCTCGATACGCGATTTACGCGTGCGCTTCGCCATTCACGGCGCCGCCTTAGAGGCGGTGCGCGGGGTGTCCTTCGATATCGCCGCCGGCGACACCGTGGCCCTGGTGGGGGAATCCGGCTCGGGTAAGTCGGTCATCGCGCGCGCCATCATGGGGCTGCTGCCAGAAAACGCCACCATCACCGCCGGCCAAATCCTCCTCACCGATGCGCGCCGTGGCCTAGACGCGGTGGATACCGCCGCCATCGACCCCAACAGCCGCCAGATGCGCGCCCTGCGTGGCGGCAGCGTGTCGCTGATTTTTCAAGAGCCCATGGTGTCGCTGTCGGCGCTGCACACCATCGGCGACCAAATCAGCGAGGCGTTGTTTTTGCACCGCGCCGCCAGCCCCGAGGAGGGGCGCAAACTCACCCGCGACATGCTCGCCATCGTCGGTTTTCCTGAGCCCGAGCGCGCCCTGACGCTGTACCCGTTCGAGTTATCCGGCGGCATGCGCCAGCGCGCCATGATCGCCATGGCGCTGATTTGCCGCCCGTCGTTGCTGATTGCCGATGAGCCGACCACGGCGTTGGATGTGACTATCCAGGCGCAAATCCTCAAACTCATCAAAAACCTGCAGACCCAACTCAACATGGCGGTGCTGATGATCACCCACGACCTTGGCGTGGTGGCCAATGTCGCCCGCCAGGTGGTGGTGCTGTATCACGGCGAGGTGATGGAACGCGCCCCGGTGGCGGATTTATTCGGCGGCGCGCAGCACGCTTACACCCGCGCCTTACTACGCGCGGTGCCGAATTTCGGCATGGCGGCGGGCGAGCGGCTGACGCCGTTGCGTGAAATCAAAACCGAAATCGGGCGTTTTCTCAGTGGCAAAAAAGCGCGCGCGCAGGGGGGGGTTGACGGTGAATCTAGTGGTGAAATTGGCGGAAAAACCGCCGGGCAAGCCGGCGATAATGCCGCCGAGCCCAGCGCCGCGAATCGCATTTTGGCGGTGCGCGACCTCGCCAAAAGTTTCTCGGTACGCGGCAATGCTTGGTCCATGGGCGCGAAGCCGCCGAAAATTCAAGCGGTAAAAGGCATCGATTTCGACCTGCGACGCGGCGAATGCTTAGGCCTAGTCGGCGAAAGCGGCAGCGGCAAATCCACCTTAGGCAAACTCATCGCCCACGCCATCGCGCCCGATAGCGGCAGCATCGTTTATTTCGATCGTGATTCTGGCGATAAAAATGCCGATAAACATGTCGATAAAACCGGCGATAAAACCGGCGATAAACATGCCGCCGCTGGCAGCGGCGCTGATGCCGGCGCGCCGCCATCGTACGAACTCGCCACCCTGGATGATGCGCGACTGTTCGACTACCGCTGCCGGGTGCAGTACATTTTTCAAGACCCGGTCGGCTCGCTCAACCCCAGCATGACTTTGTTCGACATCATCCGCGAACCCATGGAGATTCACCGCCTCGGCGGGCGCGATTACCAGATGGATATGAGCAGCGAATTGATGCGGCTAGTGGGGTTAGACCCGCGCCACCTGCGGCGTTACCCGCATAGTTTTTCCGGCGGCCAGCGCCAGCGCATCGGCATTGCGCGCGCCCTGGCGCTGCAACCCGATTTGCTGATTTGCGATGAGCCGGTGTCGGCCTTGGATGTATCGATTCAAGCCCAGGTGCTGAATTTAATGAAGGATTTACAGAGCGAATTGGGCTTGAGTTACCTCTTTATTTCGCACAATTTGGCGGTGGTGGATTACATCGCCGACCGCATCGCGGTGATGTATCGCGGCGAATTCGTCGAATTAGCGCCGCGGCAATCGCTCTTCCAGCAGCCCACCCACCCCTATACCCGCAGCCTGCTGCAGGCCATTCCATCCCCGGATTTAGACCACCTGCTGGATTTCAGCCGCATCAAAGACGCTGGCGACGGCACCCTCGATTGGCCAGCGCCGTACGCCGTGCCGCCCGGTCAGCCGAGTCAACTGTTCGAGATAAATCCGGCGCATTGGGTGCGCGCCACGCATTCGCCGGTGCCATAGGTGTACATATATATGTAGGTCGCCGATACATGTACATATATATGTATATCCATCTCGATAATTCGCGTGAGATTCGCGAAAAATCCGCCGCCCAAAAATCATCCCCATTAAAAAACGACGGTTTTCGATAATCCGCATCAAAATTCTGCCCTATTGAAACGAAAATAACCGCTCGCGCCACCTGTACATATATGTATATCACCTGAAAATTCGCTCAAAAACCCAACCTCCCTAAATCCAACATGACCCGCCCACCCCGCATGTCGTCGTGTCTGCCAATCATTTTGGCGGTGGCGTGGTTGCCCTTTGCCGCCGCTGCGGCCGATACCTCCCCGACCGATAGCACCGATAGCGCCGCGGTCGATAGCCATCAAACCTATATCGAACCGCCCTACCTCGTAGCGCGAGTCGCCGCTGGCGAGTTGCCGCCGGTGGCGATGCGCTTGCCGCAGCAGCCGGCCCAAGCGCGCCTCGCGGCGGCCGGCGATGACCGTCGCGCCGGGCAATACGGCGGCGCCATGCGGCTGTTGATGGGTAAATCCAAAGACATCCGCATGATGATGGTGTATGGCTATGCGCGGCTGGTCGGCTATGATGATGAGTTGCGCCTGACGGCGGATTTGCTGGCGCGGTATGAGGTGCGCGAGCAACGAGAATTCACCCTGCACCTGCGACGCGGGCATCGCTGGTCGGATGGGGCGGCGTTTACCAGCGAGGATTTTCGCTATTATTGGCAAGATATCGTCAATAACGCCGATTTATATCCCTTCGGGCTGCCCAAGCAACTGCTGGTGGATGGCCAGCCGCCGCGGGTGGAATTTCTCGATTCCCACACCGTGCGCTATACCTGGGCGCGCGCCAATCCGTATTTTCTGCCGGCGTTGGCCGGCCCGCGGCCGTTGTTTTTGTACGCCCCGGGGCATTATTTGCGCCAGTTTCACGCCGACTATCGCCCGGCGGATGAACTCGCCGCGCAAGTCGCCGCCGCCGGGGCGCGCAACTGGGCTGGGCTGCACCATCGCCGCAACCATCCCTATAAAAACGATAATCCAGCGCTGCCGGTGTTACAACCGTGGGTCAATACCACGCGCCCGCCGTCCGAGCGTTATGTGTTCGCGCGCAACCCGTATTACCACCGCGTAGACGGCCACGGGCGGCAGCTGCCGTACATCGACGAGGTGGTGGTGAATATCGTCAGTTCCAGTTTGGTGGCGGCCAAAACCGCCGCTGGCGAGGCCGATTTGCAGGGGCGCTACCTGCGCCTCGATAATTACACCTTTTTGAAGGCTGGCGAAAGCCGCAACGATTTCGCGGTGCGTTTGTGGCGCGCCGGCAATGGCTCGCAACTCGCCATTTATCCGAATCTGAACCACAATGATGCGGTGTGGCGCAAATTGGCGCGCGATGTGCGTTTTCGCCGCGCTTTATCGATGGGCGTCAATCGCGCCGAAATCAACCAAGTCATCTATTTTGGCCTCGCCGCGCAAGCGCAAAACACCGTGCTGCCGGAAAGCCCCTTATCCAAACCGGCGCACCACAGCGCGTGGAGTCAATACGACCTCGCCCACGCCAACCGCCTGCTGGACGAACTGGGGCTAGCGCGCGAAGGCGGCGGCTTGCGGCGCATGGAAAACGGCGAATCGCTGGAAATCGTGCTGCAAACCGCCGGCGAAAGCACCGAGGAGACCGATATATTGGAACTCATTGGCGACAGCTGGCTGAAACTCGGCATCAAACTGCACACCAAACCCTCGCAGCGCGAGGTATTTCGGCAACGCGTATTCGCCGGCGAAGCCATGATGACGATGTGGGGCGGCATCGACAACGGCACCCCCACGGCCGACATGAGCCCGCAAGAATTCGCCCCCACCAGTCAAACCCAACTGCAATGGCCAAAGTGGGGGCAACACTATGAATCATCGCAACGCGCCGGCGAACCGCCCGACCTGCCCCAAGCGGTCGCCCTATTAAACCTCTACCATCGCTGGAGCCGCGCCACCACCACCGAAGCGCGCCAAAACATCTGGCAGCAAATGCTAACCATCCACGCCCAAGCGGTATTCAGCATCGGCCTAATATCCGGCGTACCGCAACCGGTAGTGGTCAGCAACCGCCTACAAAATGTCCCCGACACCGCCACCTATAGCTGGCTGCCGACGGCGTATTTCGGAGTTTATCGTCCGGATACTTTTTGGTTTGATTGACCAGCGCAACATGAGCGACATTAACCTATTTAGCAGCGTGCAACTGAACCCGTCCAATCGTCATGAGCTAGCGAGCATCCGACAGCGATATTACATGTTACCGATGTTGCAGCTATATCAAAGCACTGTCGAGCAAGTGGGTTTGCCATGCGCGGTCGATCATCTGAACGACATCATGCGTCAAGGGCAAAACATGGTGGAAACATTGTTGGTGGCGCGCAAAGAAGCGGGGGAAATTAGGGATGTGGCACAAGCACGCAAGAGCGTCGCCGGCAACGCATTTCAAGCGCTCGTATTTTGTGCGCTTGCGTCGTTGCAAGCAGCGAAGTTAATTCCTGCACACTTAATTTTCACGCTGAAGACACAAAATAACTCACGCCTTGGCGGTAGCGTCATTCATGTCGGCCCTGAAAAAATTAAACCTGATGTCGATTTACTGATATATTCTGAAGCGGACGTCAATGCGCCGATTTGTATTTATTCTCTAAAAACATCATTGCGTGAAAGGGCCGGACAAACCCATCGCTGGAAAGTTTTGCTGGACATTGTTACTGCCGAAAATTGCCATTCTATTAAGCAAAAATATGACTTGAAATACGATGGTAGCACAAATTTTTTGATGGCCATGATCACCACTAATTTTTATGATGAAATTATGAACCCTCAACAAAAAGGGCTGTTGCGTTTCTTTGATTATGTCTATTTGACCAAGCCTGGCGATTTTGCCGCGCCGGTAATGCGTTTTTCTCGCATTGTGCGCGATTTGGAGGCGATTTATGGCGACTAATCAACCCACCGCCATGCTATCGGATGTGTCGGCAGTCTCAGAAGTTTCGAATTTATCGGAGGTCTCAGATTGGGATTTCAAAGGCGCTGATACTAAGACGTATACCCATGGTTTTCATGTCTATCCGGCGATGATGATTCCGCAGATTGCCGGGCGGTTGATCGATCTTTATGGGGGTAGGCGGATTTTGTTGGATCCGTATTGCGGCACTGGCACCTCGTTGGTGGAGGCGAATTTGCGCGGTATCCATGCGGTGGGGAGTGATTTGAATCCGCTGGCGCGGTTGATTTCGGCGGCGAAAACTTGTCGCATGTCGGCTGCGCGCATGGTGCCGCACCTGGCGCGCATGCGGGGTAAATTATTGGCTGGTGGGTTGGGTGATTTTTCGGCGGCGGCGCCGAGGCCGACATTTAGCAATATAGATTTTTGGTTTTCGCGCCATGTGGGTGAAAAATTAGCTGCCATTAAATGTTATATCGATGAAATTTCCGACCATGACATGCGCAATTTTTTGCTGGTGGTTTTTAGCGAAACGGTGCGCGAATGCTCATACACGCGCAATGGCGAATTTAAGTTATACCGCATGGCGCAGCGGCAGCGAGAGGCCCACGCGCCCGATGTGTTCGGCATTTTTGCGGCGAAGATGGAACGCAATTATGCTGGCTTGCAAGCATTCACCAAAGCGGCGCGCGGCGATGCGCGAGCGCAAGTGTTCGATTTTGATTCCACGCACGAGATTCCGCCCGCCGCCGCGCCGCCGCAAAGCGTCGATATTGTCGTCACCTCGCCACCGTATGGGGATTCCGCCACCACCGTCGCCTACGGGCAATTTTCCCGCCTCGCTAATGAATGGCTTGGGTTTGAGGGCGCCGCCGCGGTCGACCGCCACCTCATGGGCGGCTGCAAGCCGAAGCAATTGCAGCCCTTAGGCGATGATGAATTGGACGCCGCCGTCGGTAAAATCAGCGCGGTGCATCACCAGCGCGCGATAGAAGTGTGCGGCTTTTACCAAGACTACCGCCGCTCCATCGGCCAAGTCGCCGCCACCATCAAACCCGGTGGTGTTGCGTGTTATGTGGTGGGCAATCGCAAGGTTAAAGGCATCGTGTTGCCCACCCATCGCGCCACGCAATCCTACTTCGAAGAAAATCAATTCAGCCGCGAGCGCGTTTTCATTCGCGCCATTCCAAACAAACGCATGCCATCGCGCAACAGCCCGAGCAACATACCAGGCGCTACCGACGACACCATGTGTAGCGAGCATATCGTGGTCATGCGGAAGCTGAATTGAGCCGCCGAATTAAACATACTGATTACACAATTCAATTACACAATTCAATTCCATGCAGGTGAATTAAATGTTCCGTTATCTCTTCAAGCGCTTGGCGCTGATGATTCCGACCTTGCTGGTGATCAGTTTCATCATCTTCGTCATCATCCAACTGCCACCGGGCGATTATCTCGAAACCTATATCGCCGAATTGGAAAGCCAGGGCGAGTCGGTAGATCGCGAAAAAATCGAATTTTTGCGCCGCCAATATGGCTTAGACCAGCCCTTTTTATTGCAATACGCCAACTGGGTCGGCGGCTTTTTTCACGGTGATTGGGGCTACTCCTTCGAGCATGATTTGCCGGTGCGCGAGGTGGTCGGCGACCGCATTTTGCTCACCATTTTGGTGTCGGTCATCACTATCATTTTCACTTGGGCGCTGGCTTTTCCCATCGGCATTTATTCCGCCACGCATCAATATAGTTGGGGTGATTACGGCTTAACCTTGCTCGGTTTTATCGGCCTGGCGACGCCCAATTTTTTGCTGGCGTTGGTGATGTTGTACTTCGCCAACATTTGGTTCGGCACCTCCATCGGCGGGCTGATGGACCCGCAATATTTAGACCAGCCATGGAGTTGGGGCAAATTAAAATCGGTGCTCGAGCATTTGTGGATTCCAGTCATCGTCATCGGCACCGCCGGCACCGCCGGCATGATTCGTCGCTTGCGCGCCAACTTACTGGACGAACTGGAAAAACAATATGTGCTAACCGGCAAAGCCAAGGGCTTGCCGCCATTTAAATTGCTGATGAAATATCCGTTGCGCGTGGCGCTGAATTTCTTCATCGCCGATATCGGCAGTTTGTTGCCCAGCGTTATTTCCGGCGCCGAAATCGTCGCCATCGTACTCTCGCTGCCGACCACCGGCCCCATGTTACTGAGTGCCTTGCAAAGCCAAGATATGTACTTAGCCGGCACCTTCTTGATCTTTCTCGCCATGCTCACCGTGCTCGGCCTGCTGATTTCCGATTTGCTATTGGCTTGGCTCGACCCGCGCATCCGCCTGCAAGGGGAGGTGATGCGATGAGCGAATCTCGCCCCAATGCCACGGCCGATGCTGTGAACAACGCCACCGCCAGCGCCGCGCAAACCGAGTCGGCGCATTATGTCCGCGCCGAGGATTTCGACCCGCACTCGGTCTCCGCCCTCACCCCGGAGCAGGAAAAATATTTTTTCGCCTCGCGCCGCCAATTAATGTGGTGGAAACTCAAGCGCCATAAAGTCGCCGTGGTGTGCGGTTTTATCTTGATGATTTTGTACGCCTCCACCTTGATTTCGGAATTCATCTCGCCCTACAACCTGCATTCGCGCGATACCGGCCACATCTACGCCCCGCCCCAAGGCGTGCATTTATTCGACCGCGGGCGCTGGGTCGGGCCCTTCGTCTATGGCTATGATTACGCCCTCAACATGGACAACCTGCGGCGCGAATACACCGAAAACCCCGATAAAGTGCAAAAACTGCGCTTTTTCTGCCGCGGTGATTCATACCGATTTTGGGGCCAGTGGGCGATGGATTTTCACTTCGTCTGCCCGGCGGATGGCGGCACCGTGTTCTTGTTCGGCACCGACCGTTTGGGGCGCGATATGTTCTCGCGCATCGTCTACGGGGCGCGCATTTCACTGCTCATCGGCTTGGTCGGCATCACCGCCAGCCTGTTTCTCGGGCTGCTGCTCGGCGGCTTGGCCGGGTATTACGGCGGCTGGGTGGATGCCAGCGTGCAACGCCTCATCGAAATTTTGCGCTCGTTCCCGGAATTGCCGTTGTGGATGGCGCTGTCGGCCGTGCTGCCGGTGCGCTGGAGTCCCATATTGATATTCTTCGGCATCACCTTAATTCTCGCGCTGCTCGACTGGACCGGCCTGGCGCGCGCCGTGCGCTCCAAACTCCTCGCCCTGCGCGAGGAGGATTACTGCGCCGCGGCCCGCCTCATGGGTGCCCGCCCGCAGCGCATCATCCGCCGCCACTTGCTGCCGGGGTTCGCCAGTCACATCATCGCCTCCGCCACCTTATCCATCCCCGGCATGATTCTCGGCGAAACCGCGCTATCCTTCCTCGGCCTCGGCTTGCGCCCGCCGGTCACCAGTTGGGGCGTGCTGCTAAACGAAGCGCAAAACATGAATGTGGTGGCGCTGCACCCGTGGCTCATTTTGCCGGTGGCGCCGGTCATCATCGTCATCCTCGCCTTCAATTTCTTCGGCGATGGCTTGCGTGATGCGGCCGACCCGTATAAGTGATGGCGTGCACAAAAATCGCGCCGCCCGCCGGGCATGATTATCGGCCCGAAGGCGGTAATATACGCCTCATTTAGGTTACAATCACCCATCAGACGCGCTTCCACTAACCACGAAGCAGGAGTATCTCCCATGACCGACAGCATTTTATCCCGCATCAGAAACACCGCCCGGCCGACGCGCTTTCGCAATTTCACCACCCCGGAAGATTTTCGCGACCGCACCTTGTTCGATGCCTTTGCCGATGCCTTCACCCCACCGGAGGATTTGCCGTTGCATATCCCTGATACGGGCTGTATGGCGCTGGTGCGCGATGCGCAGCGCCTTCGCGAAGATTACAAGCGGGCTTTCGGCATCGAAACCGCGAAAATCGCCAAACTCAAGGCGAAATCTACCATCTAACCGCGTTAATGATAGGCAAGAAATCGCGCCACCAGCCCGATGCCGATGGCTCTGGCGAGTCGGGCGAAACCGGTGGCGCGAGTAATGCGACTAATGTGAGTGATGCAGGTGAATCGCCGAAAAATATAACTTCGGCGCTGGAACAAAATACCGCTGTCGCCAGCCAGCCGATGGTGGAACTGCTGCGCAATTTGACCGACCAGCAGCGCGAAGCATTGGCGGGCTACTTGGTTGAAGAGGTTAGAACTGAGCAATCTTTCTCCGGCCCATTGCCGCTGCCCGAGCATTTTGCCGAGTACGAGCGAATTCTACCAGGCGCCGCCGAGCGCATTCTGGCCATGCCAGAAAAAGAGCAACAAATACGCGCCGACGGCCAGGCTTAAGACACTCACCAACGACAACATGCGCACCATTGGCGCATTTTTGTTAGGTATGGCGATGGTGGCGGTTGCCGGCATTGCCATTTGGAAAGGATATAGCACCCCGGCCGTCATATTAGGGCTTTCCGGCACCTTCGCGGTATTGGGGCGACAATGGTTCGAATGGCTAAAAACCCGCGATAGGAATAATCGATAACCCTCCCATCGCGCCAAAATCCCCATCACAACGCCTCATCCGTCAACACCACCTCGCGGAAACGGCTCACATAGGGCTCTTGCAGAATATCCGCGGGCTGAATTAAGCACCCGCCGCGGTCATAGCAATAGGCGTAGTGTTGCGCCAATTTCACAATGGCGGCGAGTTTGGCGGCGCGCTCATGCAGCGGAAACAACGGTGCGTGCAGGGATAAGTGCATACTCGGCTTGAGGTGCGGCGGCAGGGCGATGAGCGCTTCGACCACATCGAATTCGCCGCCTTCGATGTCGATTTTCATCAAGTCCATGCGCTCGATACCCCACCACTCGATAAAGCGCGGCAAGGTCACCGCTAACGCCGTGGCCACCTCAACGCCAGCCTCGGACCCGCTTGGCGCGGCGCGCACCCGCGTCACGCTATCGCCGAGGCCGCTTTCGCTGCTGATGGGCACGCTGCCGTTTGTGCTGTGCAAGGCGCCGTGCAACGGCAACACATTGGCGATGCCGTTCATGCGCAGATTCCCCAGCAGGCGTTCGTAAGCGACCGCATCCGGCTCCAGGCAATACACGGTGCGGCAACGCGGCGCCGCGAATAACACGGTGGGGCCGATCCATGCGCCGACATCCACATACACCGCATCCGGCCGCAATAGTTGCTCGATAAATTGGAAAGTTTCCGCCTCCCATTGCCCGCGACCCGCTTGGCGCCAAAATTTATCGTTGCCCGGCACTAGGCGATAGCGTCTCCCGCCCAGTAGAATCGAAAAATTCGCCACATGTTGATCGCCGCCGGCTTGATCGCCGCCGGCGCGCTGGTGACGGCGGCCGGCGTACCATGCCAGCACGGCGTTTTTCACCCAATCAGGGCATATTTTAAGGGCGTGTTTGATGGTGTGTTTGAGGCCATCTTTGATCATGTGTTTGAGTCCGACTTTGATCAAGCGCTTGATTTGACCGCTTGTGCTCATAGCGCGTTACCGAAAAGTTTGCGAGCGCGGATTGTACTCCCCGCCGATAAGCCGCCCATGCCACCGAACCTCATGCCCCATGCGCAAAACCATCGCCGTCATTTTGAAGGGCTATCCGCGCCTCTCTGAAACCTTCATCGCGCAAGAAATTCACGCCTTGGAGCGCGCCGGCATCGCCATAACGTTGTTTTCCCTGCGCCGCCCCACCGAGCAACAAACCCATCCGGTGCATCGCGCCATCGTCGCGCCGGTGCATTATTTGCCGGAATATTTACATCGCCAGCCGCTACGCGTATGGCGCGCTTGGCGGCAGGTGCGGTGCTGGTCGTCGTACCGCGCGGCGCGAAAAATGTGGTGGCGTGATTTTACGCGCGACCGCAGTTGCAACCGACTGCGGCGCTTCGGTCAAGCCGTGACCCTGGCGGCCGAGCTGCCGGCCAATATCGAACTGCTATACGCGCATTTTTTGCATACCCCGGCCTCGGTGGCGCGCTATGCCGCGGTTTTGCGCAATATGCCGTGGAGTTGCTCGGCCCACGCCAAGGATATTTGGACGCTGCCGGCGTGGGAAAAGCGCGAAAAACTCGCCCACTGCCGCTGGCTGACCACCTGCACCCGCGCCAATTTAGTGCACTTACAGGCACTGACCGATGCGCCGCACAAGGTTTCGTTGAATTATCACGGCCTCAATCTGGCGTCATTTTCCGCCGCTTCGCCCCGCCAGTCACGCCGCGCCGGGGCGGCCGACGGCGTCGCCGGCGTGGTGCGCATCCTCAGCGTCGGCCGCGTCGTCGCCAAAAAGGGCTATCGCGGCTTGTTAGATGCATTGGCGGCGCTGCCGCCGGCGTTGCGCTGGCAATTCACCCACATCGGCGCCGGCCCGCTGCTGCCCGATTGCCAGCACCACGCCGCCACGCTCGGCCTCGCCGACAAAATCCGTTGGCTCGGCGCGCAATCCGGCCACGCGGTGCTGGCCCAATACCGCCGCGCGGATTTTTTCGTGCTCAACTGCCGCATCGAAGCGGACGGCGACCGCGACGGCTTGCCCAATGTGTTGGTGGAAGCGCAAGCCCTCGCCCTGGCGGCGCTGGCCACGCGCATCTCCGGCATCCCCGAGCTCATCGAACACGATGTAAACGGCTTGTTAGTCGCCGCCGACGACCGCCCGGCCCTCACCGCCGCCCTGCAGCGCTTAATCACCGAGCCCGCGCTACGCCACCGGCTGGGCACCGCCGGCCGCGCCGTGGTGTACGAGCGCTTCGACATGACCGACAATTTTCGCCAACTCTTGGAAAAAGTGACCGACGGCTGAATTTAACCCACCTCTATAGCGCTCAATCCCGCCCCAACATTTCACACATAGCAATGCGCTGGCGCGGGAAATGCGCCCGATTTGACTTCCGCTACATAATCAGCCAACGCGCCTTGGGCGCCGCCGCTGTTGCCGTGTAAATAATTTTTGACGAATTGGGCGGTTTTGCCCGGGTATAGCCCCAGCAGGTCGTGCCACACCAAAATCTGCCCATCCACATCTGGCCCGGCGCCGATGCCGATAACCGGCACCTCCAACGCCGCCGCCAGGCGCCCGCCGAGCGCCGCCGGCACGCATTCGATGAGAATCAAACTGGCCCCGGCCTGCTGTAACACCAGCGCCTCGTCGATAATCGCCTGCCCTTTGGCCGGGTCGCGCCCTTGCACGCGATAGCCGCCGAGGTGGTTTACGGATTGCGGCGTCAGCCCCATGTGGGCGCACACCGGAATGCCGCGTTCGGCCAATAACCGCGCCGTTTCGGCCAGCCAGGCGCCGCCTTCGAGTTTGACTATTTGCGCCCCCTCGCGCATCAAAATGGCGGCGTTTTCCAAACTTTTGGCTTCGCAGTAATAACTCATAAACGGCAAATCCGCCATCAACAACGAGCCGCAGTTGCCACGCCGCGCGCACCGCACATGGTAGGCGGTGTCTTCGATGGTGACCGGCAAACTGCTGTCATGCCCTTGAATGACCATGCCGAGGGAATCGCCGACCAGCAACACCTCGATACCGGCGGCGCTGGCGGCATAGGCGCCGCAATAATCGTACGCCGTCAGCGCGGCGATTTTTTCGCCGTCGGCTTTCATGCGCTGCAACACATTTACGGTGATTTTTGCGGCGCGATGCGATGCGATGGACATGGCGAAACCTCGGCTAATGATGGGCGTTATATACCGAAATCTGCTCGGTGGATTGATGTTTTTCGCAGCCCCCGAGGTTATCGAGCAAGCGCTATGTTGAGGTCGATAAACCGGCCCAGGTAAGCGGCCAACACCAATGAATTTAAGTGCGGCAATTCGCTAATGATATTATCACGTAGCCGCCACGATGCCGCCTTTATCGATTAGCCGGCCGCCAGCGCCGGCCGCGAAATCCGCCCTGCCCCGCCCGTTTATCGCTCCATGCGCGCTCCGACCCTCGCCTTTTACGCGCCGCTGAAATCGCCGCGCCATCCGCGCCCCTCCGGCGACCGGCAGATAGCGCAATGGTTTATGGCGGCGCTGAAACAGGCCGGCTGGGCAGTGGAATTGGCCAGCGAACTGCGCGCTTGGGAAGGCGCCGGCGACGCCGCCCGCCAAGCCGACATCGAAGCCAGCGCTGGCCACGCCGCCGTCAGTTTGCTCGAAACCTACCGCCGCCGCCCGCCCGCCGAGCGCCCGCGTTGCTGGTTCACCTATCACCTGTATCACAAAGCGCCGGATTGGATAGGCCCCGCGGTCAGCGCGGCGCTCAACATTCCCTATGTGCTGGCCGAGGCCTCGGCGGCGGCCAAGCAGCGCCACGGCCCATGGCGCGCCGGCTACGCCCAATCCCTAGTCGCGATTCGCCAAGCCGCGGCGATTTTTAACCTAAACCCGCGTGATTTGCCGGCCCTTTTGCCAATCGCGCGCAACGCCGAGGTGGTGGCGCCGCTAAAACCCTTCGCCGACCTCCCAGCGCCGCCGGCCGGCCCGCAAAGCCGCTGGCGCCACCGCCGCGAACTCGCCGCCGCCCAGCATATAGACGCCGACCCCTACTGGCTGGCGTGCGTCGCCATGATGCGCGCCGACAGCAAACTCGATTCCTATCGCATTCTCGCCGACACGGTGGCGGCGTTGGAGCGCGATGATTGGCGGCTGCTGGTGGTCGGCGATGGCGCGGCCCAATCCGCCGTGATGGATTTATTCGCCAATCGCCCTCGTTCTCGCCCTCGCCAAGTTCATTTTTTAGGGCGTCGCGGGGCGGATTTTATCTACCCGCTCATGCGCGCCAGCGACCTACTGGTATGGCCGGCGCGCAACGAAGCCCTCGGCATGGCGGCGCTCGAAGCGCTCGCCTGCGGCCTGCCGGTAGTAGCCGGCGACAGCGGCGGCATCGCCGGCATAGTCGCCCACCAACGCACCGGATTATTGTTACACCACGCTAACGACCGCGACTTAGCCGCCGCCATGGCGCGCGCCATCGATAACCTGCTAGCCGACCCGGCCACGCTGCACCGCATGTCGGTCGCCTCCACGGTCGCTTATCGGCGCCGCCACCACATCGATATCGCCGCCGCCGCCATCGGCAAAGTGTTGGCCAAACTCACTTGATGCGAGTGCCGAATCGATAACAAATAGCATTCGTTTTGAAAATACATACCGAAGTCGCGACTTTTTTTATCGACTTAGTCGACTTGACCGCTGCCCCGTAACCGTCGCTTTGTATCGATATAACGCTGCTCGCCGGCGCCACTATCAATACAAATATCGCCCAAAATTTTCGCTGCCGCCGAGCGCCCTACTCGGCAAAAATCGCCGCCGCGGTTTTCCATTTCACCGCCGGGTGGTCGTCCAACGCCGCCAGTAGTTGCGCCAAAAATTCCCAGGTCGCGGCGTCGTGTACCAAATGATGCGTCAAAATGCCGGTGGGTTCGGCGCTGTCGTGCTGGCCGAGGCGGCGGCCGCGCAGGTGCGTAGTCAGCGCCTCGATGGCGCGCGGCGCGCCGATAAAACACCGCCCGTCTTTCCAGTCGATGAGATCCACATGGGTATTGGCGGCGCGCAGCCCCGGCGCCGGCACAGCGGCGGCGCGCGGCGCGAAGGTGGAGATGCCGATGAAGCCGGCGGCCGGCAGTTTAGCCACCAGCGGCGCGGCGATGCGGTTCCACGGCGGCGTCAGCACGGCGACAAATTGCGCCTCGAAGGCGGCGCGCAAAGTGTCGCGCCCCTGCGCCAGTTCATCGCCGATGGCAGCCGCCGCGCGGTGGTCGCCAAGTTCGGATTTTTTTTCGCCGGCCGGGGCGTAATTGGCGTGCGCGAAGCCATGCTGCAACACCGCCACCGCCGTCAGCGCCTTGATGCGCGCCGCCAGATTCGCCGCCAAGCCATGCGGGATAACCGCCAACGCCAGCGGCGCGTGGTATTGGCGCGCCAACGCCAGCGCGCGGTCGAGGGGCGGCGAAGCGGCCTGCGCGTCATCATCGCGCCACCAAAAAGTCGCCGCCACGCCGTCAAAATTCCATTGATCCAACTCAGCGTACAGAGCATCCAGCCAAGCGTTCATCGGCATTGCGGGCGTGGGCATGGGTTCAAGGGCATAGGTGGTGGTCAACTTAAAGGACCGCGGCGGGTATGGATTAGGGGGCGCGCCTGGCTTGCAGTTGCTGCTCGATGAATCGGGCGCTCGCCGGGCCGCCGTTTAAATTCAGCGGCGTGGCGGCTACCTCCGATGCGGCGGCGGCGTCCACGGCCGCGGCGAGGCTGGCGGCGTTCAAATCCGCTTCGCGCAGCAGCGTGGCGCGGCCGAGGGCGGCGAATTTTTCGGCGCGCTGGGTCTGCTCGGTTTCGCCGTGCTGGGCAAATGGGATTAGCACGGCGCGACAGGCGGCGGCGACAATATCCAACACGGTGTTATAGCCGGCTTGGGAAACCGACACCGCGCAGGCCGCGAGCAGGGCTGGGAAATCGGCGCGATGGCGCTCCACTATTAGCCCGCCGCCGGCCTGGCGATGCAGGGCATCGAAATCGGCGGCCGCCATGGCGGCGCCGGTCAACAACCGCCATGGGCGAGCTTTTAAGGCGCTACGGCCGCGGGCGGCGAGCGCGGTTTGTAATAATTCAAAGCCGACCGCGCCGCCGCCGGCGGAGATGATGACTTCGCCAGCGCGCTGGGCTGGCGCCGAACTGCCGGTCGGCGCGGCGACATCCGCCGCATGCCCGGCTGGCGCATGCCCGGCTGGCGCATGCCCGGCTGGCGCATGCAGATAGCCGGAATAAAATATTTTATCGCCGCTTGCGCCTAATTGCGCAGCCAGGGGGAAGGTCTCGGCCAAAGTCACCACCGCCGGGTCGGCGTGCACCAACACGTGGTCGAACCACGCCGCCACCTCAGCCACCGTTTGCCGATAGCGCGCCGCGCTGCGGGTTTGCAAAATATCGCGCACCGAGCACAGCCGCAATGGACGCGGTCGCATGGCACTTAGCCTCTGCATCAGCGCCGCTAATTCGGCCTGCAAGGCGCGCCGACCGAAGGGAAAAGTTTCGACCACTATGGCATCGGGCGCATCAGGCGCGTCGGCCGCCGCCACCTGCAGCAACTGCGCGGCACGACGCTCCAGATAGGCCGGCGACGCCGGCGCGCCGCTGGCCTCCAACAAGGTGGTGAAATCCCCGGCCGCGGCATGCAACGGCGGCAATTGGCGCAGCGCATAGCGCGGGTCGGGCGGCGCGGGCGGCGCCGGGCCGCCGGAAATCAACACCACCTCATGCCCGCCATCCGCCAAACACGCCGCCAATGCCTTCATCCGCACCAAGTGCCCGCTGCCTAACAAATGCTGCGCATAGAGGTGAATCCGATATTGCGGGGGCGATTTTTTCACCGATGATGCGCGGGCGGCGGGCTATGTCACCTCACCGCCCAACATGGAAATGACGCGGGCGCTGACCTGCCCCATGCCGTCTAACATGCCGGGCAGCAGGCGCGGCGCTGGGCATGGTTGGGCGGTCAGATTCTCGAGTAGCGGCAACAAACCCTCGGCGGTGGCGGCGGCCGGCTCTAACATGGTGACCAAACCGAGCTCGGCGGCGCGACGGGCGCGGAGCAATTGCTCGGTGCGCGGCGTGAACCGCGGGATGATGATGGCCGGCTTGTTGAAACTCAATATCTCGCAGAAGGTGTTGTAGCCGCCCATGGCGACCAACCCGGCGGCGTTTTCGATCAAACTTTCCATGCGCGGGTGGTAATCGAGCACGGTGAGATTCGACATAGATTCGGCGCGGCGCTTGAACTGGGCGCGTTTTTCCTCATCCATAAACGGCCCCAACACCACTAACGCGGCGACCTCGAGGCGGCGGCTTTGCCACAGCGCTTGCAGCGATAATTCGACCATTTCCTCGCCATCTTTGCCGCCGCCGGGGGAAATCATGATATATGGGCGGTCCATGCGCAGCCCAAAAGCATCGTCTACCGAGGGGCGCTTGAGGTAGCCGGTGAAGATGGTTTTGCGGTGAATGTCGGCGCCCAAATCCAAATCGCGCAGCGGGTGGTAGAACGCCTCTAGCCCGTATACCCAGATTTCATCGTATAGCTCGCGCAGCGCCGGCAGCGCGGATTTTCGCCGCCATTCGAGGCGCAATGCGTCCGGGGCGTCGATGACATCGCGCAGCCCAAGCACCACCTTGACGCCGCGGTTGCGCAGCATTTTCAAGGTGGCGGCCACTTCGCCCTCCAGCCCTAAGGGTTCTTTGTCTACCAAAAATAAATCCGGCGAGAAGACCTCCGCGGTTTTGCGGATGATGGCCTCGCGCATGGCCATGGTCTGGTCTAAATCGATGTGCAGCCCCAACGAGGTGTAACTGCCGTCTTTGAGTTTGATGACCCCGGGGATGCGCACGAAATCGACGCGGGCGCGAAATTCAAAGCCGCCGATGACCGGCGAGCCGGACAGAATCAACACCGAAATGCCCTTGAAGCGCCCCACCAATTCATGGGCGATGGCGCGGCAACGGCGCAGGTGGCCTAAGCCAAAGGTGTCGTGGCTATAAATCAGCACCCGCGCGTTGTCCAAGCGGCTGGCGGGCGCGATAGTCATAGCGCGAGGCGGCGGTTAGCCAAACCGGCGGTCAAACGGCGGCGCGAAAAGATAAAGCGATTCGCTAACCGCCGCCGGGCGGGGGCCAGTGCCAGAGTCAGGGGGCTTAAGTGGGTTCTGGCGCGTCGGAATTTTGCGCGTCAGAATCTTGTCCGTCAGAATCCTGCGCATCCGAATCTTGTTCGCTGGAATCTTGTTCACCAGAATCCTGCCCGTCGGAATCCTGCCCGCCGGCATCGAACAGCAGCACCATGGCTTGTAACAGTTGGGCGACTTTTTCCGCATCTTGCTTGCGTTCGACCCATTCGAACTCGGTGGCTTTGTTTTTATTGGCGAATTCGTTGGCGATTTTTTCGCGGCCGCGATGGGTAACATACACCTCGGTGGTTTTTTGCGCGTTGCGCGCCAGGCGCACATTGAATTTATCCACCGCGGTGCGTCTGGCGATGAAAGACGACAATATATTGGCCACCGACGACACGATGCCGCGTTGCGCGTTTTTGTCGGCGCTGCGGGCGAACCAATCGGTCTCCATCAGCCCGGATTCTGGTTGTTGCAGCACTAGAGCGATGCCCTCGAAGGCCCAGAATTCGGTCAATTTGCGCCACACCACTGCGGCATCGGCGTCCACACTAAGCCAAGATTTGCCGCCCTCGGTGTGAATCGTGGCGCCGATAATTTCCGGTAACACGCGCGACGCCACCGAGGTGGCGGAATCGGCATGATTGGCTTGCACCTTGTCGCTGGCGGTGGCCAGCAAATCCGGCGGAATCTCCAACGAGGCGCGGCTGTTGCCACCGCCGCCGCCGGAAAATATTGACCCACTGATGCGCGAATCTTTGCCCTGTTTGGCTTCGATGTTCTTGTCGCCCGATGAACACGACGATATCAAAGCGGCGGCGACGACAAAGCCTAAAACGCGGAATCTAATCATGGATGGAAGCACCGAATAGTAAATGCGCAAATGTTGGCGGGTGGGCGAGGCACAGAATCGAGGTTCGAATCAATCTTTGGAGCAATATTTGAAGCAACGCCCATCGCGGCGTTTCGGCAGCGCAATCTATCATATCCGCGCCCGCCGATGCGGCTTCAGGCGCCGTGAAATGCGCGCCAGCCATGTTACATGGTTGATATCGAATGGTTCGTATTGCATAAACCATGCCACATGGCGATGGCGGGTGGCGAACACCGACTCATGTACATGAGTCATGTACATGACTCATGTTATATGCCAGCGCCGACATGCCAGCAACAATCCCCGCTATGTCCGGGCGCTTTCATGCACGCCCAATTCTTGCATCTCATCCCCCAGCACCTCGGCCGCTTGCAGAATGTTGATGGCCGGGGCTAGTTGCTCGACGTAATGTCGCCAGCGTTCTCGCGAGGTGGTGTATATGCCCTGGCGCACTTGCCAGATGCTGGCGGTGCGCACCGCCGTGGCGGATTTTTTCATATCCATGCAGGCCTCGTCCCACGGCAGTTTCACGGCGGCGATGAGGCGGCGGGTTTCGCGCTCGAGGTCGCCCACCAACACCTCGTATTGAATGGTGTGGATTTCATCGCCGAACACCTGCCGCCAGTGGCGCATCAGGCGCCAGTAGCGCACATAATATTGCGCCAACACCTCGAGATCGTAGACAAAACTGACATCCGATGCATACATCTGAAAGTAATTCGAGACGATGACATCGAGCGGATGGCGGTGGCAATGCACGATGGCGGCAGCCGGAAACATCGCCTTAATCAGCCACAAGTGGACGAAATTGAACGGCATTTTGTCGGTGAAAAAGGGCGTTTTCAGGTCGTGCAAGCGCGCCACCCAAGATAAATAATGGCGGCTTTCCTTGGCCAAGGCGGCGCTATCGATGCGCAGAAAATCACGCGGGTAGACGCGCATGGGGGTGGCGCGTTTTTCCAGGCGGGCGATGGCTTTTTCGATGCACGGCAGTTCGCCGCAACCGCTCACCGCGCCGTGGCGGGATAAAATCTGCTCCACCAAAGTGGTGCCGCTGCGCGGCATGCCGAGCACGAATATCGGGCACGGCTCGGCGGCGGTTTCGCTAAACCGCTGCGGCGGCGCGGTGAACACCTCGGGCACGGCGTCGATGTGGGCGAAATAGCGATCGAAATCGAGGGTGGATTCGGCGAATTTCAGGCGATTGCCGATAGCGTAGGTGGCGTACGCGCGGTCGTAGTCGCCCACATCGTCGTACACCTTGCCCAGCGCGAAGGCCATTTTGGCGCGCTGGAAGTCGTCATCGATGCCGGCTTGCCACATTTCCTCGATGACGGCGGCGTCCGCATCGTCCATAGAGGTGAATTTTTTCATCGCCACCAGGTTGCGATGGGCTTCGGCGTACTGCGGGTTGATTTTCAAAGCGGCGCGATAACAACGCTCGGCGGCGGCTTTTTCGCCGGTGGCGGCATGCGCCAGGCCGCGGTTGTTATGGTATTCGGCGCAGTCGGCGGCCAGGGCGATGGCGCGGTCATAACAATCAGCGGCGTGGGCGATGCTGTCTAATTGAAAATAGGCGCTGCCAAGGGAATTCCAAACCCGCGCGTGCTTGGGGTCTTTATCCAACAACTTGCGGGCGATGTCGATGACGGCGAAATAATCTTTGCTCATCTCGCCCAACGACATATCCAGCAACAGCACCTCTTCATCCTCGGCGAAATCCGCCAACTCGCGCACCATTTTCGCGGTTTCACCGAAGCGCTTGAGTTGCAGCAGAATTTCCCCCACCAATAGGCGATGGCGCTTAGCGGCATTGGGGTCGGCGGACGCGGCTTCCAGCAGCGGCTCGGCGGTGTGCAAGGCGTCTTCGGTGGCACCGGTTTGCAGCAGGGAATTAGCCAAATTGTGGCGCGCATCGGCATCCCCTGGGGCGGCGCCTAAGGCGGCGCGAAAATTATCGATGGCGGCGGCGTGGTCGTGGTTTTCAGCGCGCAAAGTGCCAGCCAAATTCAACGCTCGCGGGTGTTGCGGCGCGCGGCCTAAGGCGGATTCGGCGCATCGCATAGCTTGTTGCGAATCGCCTAATGCTTTTTGCGCCAGGCCGAGGTTTACCATGGCATCCACATTGCCGGGGTCTAAATTCAGCGCCTTTTGATAGGCTTTTTCGGCCCCGGCCGGGCGGCCGCCATGCTGGCGCGCCAGGCCTAAGTTGTACCAAGCCACCGCGCTATCGGGAATCGCCCGCACCAGTTTTTCGAACCCGCGGGCGGCCGATACGGCATCACCGCGATGCAGTTTTGCCACCGCATCGGCGAACAGCGCTTTGATTTTTTCAGCCGACGGCTGGGAGCGAGTCACGGGCGTTTTGCGAGCGGAAGTTGAGCCAAAGTTTAAGCCAGCGTTATGCCAAAATCGAGCAAAAATCGGGCGCGGATTTTAGCAGACATCGACGCTTATAAAAATTGGGATTTATATACCTAAATCTGCACGGTGGGTTTGATTTTGGCTTTGGCTTTTGGGCTTTGGCTTACTCCCCGCTGGGCGGGGAGTCAAAACTGACGGCTTCACCGTCAGTTTTGGTGGGGAGGGTTGCTTTGCTTTTGATGTTGCTTTTGCTTTGGCTTTTGACTTTGGCTTTTGATGTTGGGCTTTGACTTTGGCTGTGGCTTTGGCTTTTAGTATTCACTCCCCCTTAGCCTTTTCTTTTTGGAGGGGGAGTCAAAACTGGTGGGGGGGATTGCTTTGATATTGATATTGATGTTGATATTGATGTTATGTCCATTAACTCTCTTTTGTGGCTGATAGGGTGAAAAATTTAAAGACAAAAACGAAAAAACGAAAATCGAAATCAAAAATTCTAAGTAAAACCTAATATTAAAGATATGGGAATTATATGGTTGTTGCCCCAACAAAAAAACCGCTTGCATTATCCCAAAAACCCCATAAAAACCCTAACCTAAGCATACTTCACGCAACGCTATAAAAATAGATACTGCTCAGCGCGGTCGCCGCCATCGAACAGACTGTCCGTCACTTCCACCGTGAAGGTTTGCCTGGCCACCTCGTCGCGGTTTTTGCGGGCGATGTAGGCGACGGTGACCGCTGCACTGGTGGAACTCGGCGTGCCGCTTAATGTGTTGCCGGTGAGGGTCAGCCAGCCCGGGTTGCCGGACAAGGAATAGGTCAATCCGGCGATGCCGGTGGCCGTCGGCAAAGTTTCATTCACCGCTCTATTTACCGAGAAAGTGAAGCGGGCGATGACGGGGATTACCGCTTGCACCACCGTCACCGTGAACGCTTGGCGGATAACTTCGCTGCCGTCGCTATCGCGGGCGGTGTAGGTGAGGGTGACCGTGCCGGCGGTTGCCGTGCCACTCAATACGCCGTTGGCGTAGCGCAAACCCACCGAACTCGCATCGCCTTCCAAAGCGTAGGTCGCGCCGCTGACAGGAGTGCTACCATCTACAACTAACGGCAGAGTCAGTGGTCGAATATCGTCGTCGACTATAAAATGCTGGTCGGTGATGTTTTGCGCGAACTTGTGGGGGTTATCATCCACTTCTATCGACAATCGACTAGATAGCACTGTGTTAGGGGCAACAGAAAGCGTGGCGGTGTAGATGAAGGCGGTATCCGAATCAAAGACTAGTTGACATCATCGGTGCGCCGGTTATGTATAAGTCCATACACATGGGGAACTTTACTGCACGAGGAGCACCATGCAAATCCACCATATCGGATACCAAGTAAAAGGCTTCTATCGCGCCGCGGCTTTAGCCACGCGGTGGAATATGACTACCGAGCAAACCACACAACGCCTGAAAATCCTCAATTTCTTCGACGCGCACGGCGCAGCCGCTACCTGCGATGCGTTCGACCTCAGCACCCGCACGCTGCACCGATGGCGGCGCGCGCTTCGTATCGCCAGCGGCAACATCGCCGCGCTCGCCAGCCGCTCCCGAGCACCCAAAAAACGCCGCCAATCCAACCGCCAGCACTCGTTGCCGAACTCAAATCACTGCGCAAACGCCGCTACATCTTTACCTTCATCGACCCCAACAGCCGCGCACGCATCGCCACCACACCATCTAGCAAACAAGCCGCCATCGCACTCAACTCACTATGCGAAATACTGCCAAAACCACCACCATTCATCCTCTCCGATAACGGCTCCGAATTCCTCGGCGCATTCCAAAAACAACTCGAAAAACGCAGCATAAAACAGCGGTGGACATACCCACGATCACCCAAAATGAACCCACCCGCCGAACGCTTCAACCGCACCATCCAAGAACAATTCATCGACTACCACGAAGACCTACTCTTCACCGACCTACCCAAAATTAACCAACAACTAAAACACTGGCTACACGACTACAACAACATCCTCCCACACCTCAGCCTCAACCTACAAACCCCAGTACAATACCTATCACAACAACTAAATTAGTGACATATGTATTGGACCTATACAACCGCTTGCAACCGGCGGCGATGTTGGGTATAGTCCGCCGCCCATTATTTACGCCCGCGCTGGTTAGGAGTATGGCTAAAGAAGACAGCATCGAGATGGAAGGCACGATTACCGAGACCTTGCCGAACACCAAATTCCGCGTCGAGTTGGAAAATGGTCACAACATCATCGCCCACATCTCCGGCAAAATGCGCAAGCACTACATTCGCATCCTGCGTGGCGACAAAGTCACTGTACAGTTGACTCCCTATGATTTATCCAAAGGGCGGATAACTTTTCGGGCACGCTGAAGGTTTGTATGGTGGATTTGGGGTGAAAATACTGCGGTGGCGCATGTCAATCTAACGTATGGGGATATCGACCATGACTACACTCACTGAAAAATCTTGCGGGCAGCGCTACACCACCGAAACTGGTCAAACCGTCTCGGCGCAAACTGCCGGCCACCCCGCCGCCGGCGTGGCTGAGGAAAGTCTTGCGCGTGACGAAATCAGCCCAGAATCCGCTCGAATCATCGAGGAAATCAGCATCAAACACAGCAAACTGTTAAGAAACCTTGCCAATAGATGAAGGAACATTACCGCGTCACATTCGCGGATGCTGAAAGAGCGCATGAAACTGCCCTCACCCATGGTGGCTTTCCTGGTGTGGTCAACCGAAACTCGATTGAATCCGCAATCGGCCGGCCCTAGTGCGGCTATTATGATGAGATTTGGGAAAAGGCGGCGGCGTTGCTTGAATCCGTCTGCAAAAATCACGGTTTTGCAGACGGCAACAAGCGCACCGCGACCATACTTCTTAAACTAATGCTGGAGAGAAGTGGGTATGACATGGCACCCATAAATGACGAGATTCTCGATGATGCAACTGAGAGTTTTGTAGTATCCGTTGCAAATGGTGAAATGGACATGGAGCAAATTCAAGCTTGGATTAAAAGCAGAATCGTAGCGAAAGTATAAAGGGCTGGCGAATTTCACCCAGTCAGACGCATGGTTTTCGGCAGCGTTGTTGCGGCGGCGGCGATGGATTCCGTGCCTCACGCCTTATAAAATTGTTTCAGGCGCCAGTCCACGGTGATGCGCGCCACTGCCCAGCCTAAGGCCGCCGCCGCCGCCGTGATGGTGGCGGTCGATGCTATATCGAGGCCGTCGATTCTGAAATCGCTGCCGTATAGCGCCGCCAAGGTTGCGGTCGGTTTGCCCAGTAGCCATAAGCCGAAGTTGCCGATGGCGCAGGCGAGTAGCGCGCCGAAGCCGCCCTGCAACACCCCGAAATAGAGGAACGGGCGGCGAATGAAGGCGCGGCTGCCGCCGACTTGGTCGATGATTTCGATTTCGCGAAAACGGCTGGCGATGCCTAAGCGCACCGTATTGCTGATGATTAAAATCACCCCGAGCATCATCAGCGCCGCCAACACGGTGACGCCGCGCTGGAACAACGCCAAAATGGCCGCCAGGCGGCGCAGCCACTGCTGGTCGAAAATCGCCCCGTCCACCTCATCGCGCGCCGCCAGCTGGGCCGCCAATACTTCCATTTTCTCGATGTCATCGGTGGCGGCGGGATACACCACCAGCAGCGGCGGCAGCGGATTTTCCGGCAAATTATCCAGCGCATCGCCAAACCCGGAGAGGCGCGTAAATTCGTCTATGGCGGCGCTCGGCGAGATATATTCGATGTCGTCGATGGCCGGAATTCGCAGCAGTTCGCGGCCAAAATCGATGGCTTGCTGGTCGGCCGCGGCGCCGTCGGCATCGGTCGCCAAAAACAACGATATGCGCGGGCGGTCATGCAACTGCTGGGCGGCGGCGGCGAGGTTATCCACCAATTTATGCAACATCAGCGGCAAGGCCATGGCGATGCCGAGCATACCGAGCGTGGCTAACATGGGCAGCGGCGTTTTCCACATTCTGCCGAGGGTGTCGAATAACACCTGCAGGTGCCGCAAAAGATGCGTCATCGGCTGGCTGGGGGTATGTCGTCGCCGTCGGCGGTGGATTCGGCGTGAAAATCATCGCCAATCAGCCGCCCGTCTTTAAGCGCGAGCACGGCGGCGTGGTGGTCAGCGAGGTGGCGAGAGTCGTGGGTGGCGATGACCACCGTCACATCCACCTGGTTGAACAAGAAAAACAATTTCATAATTTCATCGCCCAGCGCCGGGTCTAAATTGCCGGTCGGTTCGTCGGCCAACAAAATGCGCGGCCGGGCGACCACGGCGCGGGCGATGCCGACGCGTTGCTGCTCGCCACCCGAGAGCATGATCGGATAACTGCCGGCCTTAGATAGCAGCCCGACCTTATCTAAGGCGGCGC
This sequence comes from Candidatus Poriferihabitaceae bacterium, assembly GCA_965243285.1. Taxonomy (GTDB): domain Bacteria; phylum Pseudomonadota; class Gammaproteobacteria; order Arenicellales; family Poriferihabitantaceae; genus JAHRAW01. Next base: position 262,283 of record OZ251537.1, read on the forward strand.
GCACGCGGCGGCCGGTTTCGCCGTGGTCGGTGCCGGCGACCACCAGCGGCAGCGCCACATTGTCTTCCACGCTGCGGTCATAGAGTAGTTTGTGCTCTTGAAAAACGCAGCCGATGGCGCGTCGATGGCGGGCAATTAGGCCGCTGCGCAATTTCGCCAGGTTGCGATCATCCACCACCACTTGCCCGCGGGTGGCGAGCTCGGCGCGCATGATTAATTTCAACAAGGTGGATTTGCCGGCGCCGGAGTGTCCGGTCAAAAATGTCATCGACCCCGGCGGCAGATGAAAGGACACATCTTTGAGGGCCGCAAAGCCGTTCGGGTAGCGCTTGAAAACCCGGCTGAAGCGAATCATTGACGCAATCGCTCAAATCTCATCGGCGATAATCGCTCAACTATCGCCCGCCGACGGCACTAAGGCGGCGGCAAATTCGGCGGCGCAAAAGGGCCGCAAATCGGCCGCCGATTCGCCGACGCCGACATAGCGAATCGGCAGCCCAAAACGCTCCGCCAACGCCAGCGCCACGCCGCCGCGGGCGGTGCCATCCAGTTTACTTAGGCACAAGCCACCCAACCCCACGGCGCGGTGAAAATGATCGACTTGGGAGAGGGCGTTGTAGCCGGTGGTGGCATCCACGGTCAGTAGAATGTCATGCGGCGGCGGCGATTTATCCGCCGGACTGACTTGGGTATGGGGTTTATCCGCCAGGCTGACTTGGGCGCTACCTTGGGCATGGGTTTGGGCATAAGCATGCGCCAATACGCGTTTGATTTTTGCCAACTGCGCCATCAAATCGGCATCGGTGTGCTGGCGGCCGGCGGTATCGACCAGCAACACCTCCATGCCGCGAGCGCCGGCTGCATGGTAGGCGTCATGCGCCACCGCCGCCGCGTCGGCGCCGTGGGATTGGGCCATCACCGGCACCTCCAGGCGTCGCCCCCAATCCTGTAATTGCTCGATGGCGGCGGCGCGGAAGGTATCGCAGGCCGCTAACATGACCGCCCGCCCCTCACCCTGCAGGCGCGCCGCGATTTTCGCCGCCGTGGTGGTCTTGCCGACGCCGTTGACCCCCACCATCAGCACCACAAACGGCGCCGCCGAGGCCGCCCCGGGCGCTGGCGATGCGGCCCCGGGCGCCGGCGACGAGGTCGCCCATATCGGTGCGCCCTGCTCGCATGGCGCCAACATCTCGGCCACCACGGCGCGCAATGCATCGCGCAACCCCGGCTGGTCGGCGCCGCCGCCGGCGACCTGGCGCAGGCGCTTTATAATGCGCGCGCTGGCTTCGACGCCGACATCGGCCAATAACAATTGGTCGTGTAATTCATCAAAACGCGCCGCGCTGCCAGCGCCGCCGAAAAACCCGAGCAAGCCGTTTTCCCACTGCGCGCGGGTGTGCGCTAAACGGGCAAACAAACCATTTTTGCCAAACGAGGCATGGGGGGGCGAGGCTGTCATGGTCGGGCGGGCTTGATGGGTGCGGCGCAATCTCACCGCGAGCGGCCAGGCGTATAGTAGCAGGGGAAAGCGGCGGTCGATGGCGCCGGGCCGCTATCGACCGATGCGGTGGGCGACACATGATGCTGCTGACTGATTTATCGCTTGCTCAACCTTGCCTCGATTTATTCCATGGCCGGCGGCGCCGCCAGCGCCGATGGTCATCGTGGAGGCTAAATCTTCAAGCCGCCGAGACCGCATTGGCGGCGACCGGATGGCGAGACATCAACCCGGCAAACCCCATGACCGCATCCGCAAAACCGCGCCGCCTCAGAATTATCGGCGGTCGCTGGAAAAGCCGCCGCCTGCAGGTGGCGACGGCGCCGGATTTGCGGCCGTCGCCGGATGCGGTGCGCGAGACATTGTTCAATTGGCTTAGCCCTCGCTTGGCGCGCCAATCTTGCCTCGATTTATTCGCCGGCAGCGGCGCCTTCGGCTTCGAGGCGGCGTCGCGCGGCGCGGCGCGGGTGGTGATGGTGGAATCGAACCGCCAGGCCGTCGCGATGCTGCGCGCCAACCGCGATGCGTTGTACGATGAAATCGACCATGCCGAGGCCGCCGCCGCGCCGCTGGTCGAGATTTTTTCGGCGCGCGCGGAATGTTTTTTACAACGCCCAGGCAAACTGGGCCGCCCGGGCGGCGGCTTCGATGTGGTGTTTCTAGACCCGCCGTTCGCCAGCGCGCTGCTCGAAGCCACCTGCGCGCAGTTGCAAAATCGGGGCTTTTTGAACGCCGACGCGGTGGTGTATATCGAATCGCCGAGCGCCGAGCGCCCGCTGCCCATTCCATCGAGTTGGCATATCATCCGCGAAAAAAAATGCGGCATGGTGCGCTCAACCCTGCTAAAAACCATGCCCGCCTGATCCCCTCGCCAGCCGTCCCCCCATGAAAAAAATCGCCCTCTACCCAGGCACCTTCGACCCCATCACCCACGGCCATAGCGATTTAGTGCAACGCGCCGGGCGCATGTTCGACCGCATCATCTTAGCGGTGGCCGACAATGCGGATAAAAACCCACTATTCACCTTAGCCGAGCGCATCGCCTTAGCCAAACGTGCCTTGACCGGCATCGATAATGTGGAAGTGGTGGGTTTTTCGGTGTTGCTTATCGATTTCGCCCGAGAAGTCGGCGCCGAGGTGATTTTGCGCGGCTTGCGCGCCGTCTCGGATTTCGAGTATGAGTTTCAACTGGCATCGATGAATCGCCGCTTGGAACCGAATCTGGAGACCGTATTTTTGGCCCCGGGGGAAAATTACACCTTCGTATCGGCCTCCCTGGTGAAGGAAATCGCGCGCTACGGCGGCGATGTCGGCGATTTCGTGCACGCCGAGGTGTTCGCCGCCCTCAAACACAAATACCTGCCCGAATAATCCGCCATGGCGCTGCTCATCACCGCCGAGTGCATCAATTGCGATGTATGCGCGCCGGAATGCCCCAACGACGCCATTTTTATGGGCGAGGAAATCTACCAAATCGACTGGCGGCGATGCACCGAATGCGTCGGCCACTTCGCCACCAGCCAGTGCGTGGAAGTGTGCCCGGTGGATTGCATCCCCTTTGACCCCGCGCACCGCGAAAGTCAAGCGGATTTGACGCGCAAATATCAGCGCCTGACGCAACCGCCCACGCCGGCGCAATAGTTCGGCCGCGGCGCAGTGCCCTACTCTGGCGACGGCGACTAAATCGATGACTCCGGCGCGGACTCCGGCGCGGACTCCAGGGCCGCATCCAGGGCCGCTAAAAATTGCTGGTTTTCGGCTTCGTTGCCGATGGTCACGCGCAGGCAGTTCGACAGCGCCGCGTCGGTGGCGTGTAAATTTTTGATGAGGATGCCGCGCGCGATTAAACGGCGATGCACGCCCGCCGCATCGGCAGCGGTACGAAAGAGGATGAAATTCGCCGCGCTGGGGTAGGCGCGCACGCCGCGTCGAGCGGCGAGTTGCGCCAACAGCACTTGCCGCTGGGCGATGATGGCATCGGCGTGGCGCTGCAACACGCCATGATTTTCGAGATAAAAGCGTGCGCTGGCTTGGGTGAGGCTGCTGATGTTATACGGCAGGCGGATTTTTTCTAACTGCGCGCACCATGTTGGGTGGCCTGCCAGCAACCCGAGCCGCAGCGCCGCCATGCCGCTTTTCGATAAGGTGCGCAGCACCATGAGATTGGGAAAGTCGCCGATTTCATCCATAAAACTGCGCCGGCAAAAGGCAAAATAGGCCTCATCCACCACCACCAACCCCGGCGCTTGGCGGATGATGGCGCGCATGGCGGATTCATCGAAGCAGTTGCCGCTGGGGTTGTTGGGGTACGCCAAAAACACCGCCGCCGGGCGGTGGCGGCGGATGGCGGCGAGCATGGCATCCACATCCAGGGCGAAATCCGCGCCCAGGTTGTCCATGGGGGCAAGCAGAGGCACGCCGATAAAGCACGCCCCGACGGCGGCGGAAATCACCCCATACATGGCAAAAGTCGGCCTCGGCGCCAGAATCACCGCGCCGCGCCCGAGCAGCAAAATCAACATTTGAATCAACTCGTCCGAGCCATTGCCTAACACCAGCCCGCTGCCCTCGGCCAGCCCAAAAGTGGCGCGAATTTGCCGCTTCAGCGCCACGCACTGCGCGTCCGGATAGCGATTCACCGCCACCTCGCCCAACCGCGCCAACCACTCCCGCCGCAACTCCGCCGGCAACTGATACGGACTTTCCATCGCATCCAATTTCACCACCCCCCCCTCCGCCGCCGGCGTGTGATAGGCCGCCATCTCCCGAATCCCCGGTGCTACCCAGGTCGATACCAACGCCTCCACCCGCTCGGATACTTGCCCGGGCGACGGTTTGGACGACGGTTTGGGCGGATTAGGGCGAGATGTCGGGCTAGTCATTTAAGTTGGATTTAGGTGCTTTGGCTTTTGATTTTGGCTTTTGATTTTGATTTTCTTTAGACTTGATTTTGACTTGGCTGTTGATTTTTACCTAGTACCTCATTTGGGCTAATGAGTTGAAGATTTAAAGGCAAAAGCAAAAAAACCAACATCAACAGCCCCCCCACCAAATCAGGCGATAAGGCCGCCTGATTTGGCTACCCGCCGAAGCAGCCCACGCCTGTCGGCGCGGCTCTGCTTTGACTCCCCCCAGATGAAGCACGGGGGGGAGTAACACGTTAAAGCCAAAGCCAAAAGCCAAAAGCCAAAGCAACATCAAAAGCAAAGGCAACAGCAAAAGCAACAGCAAAAGCCAAAGCAACATCAAAAGCAAAAGCAAAATCAACAGCAAGATCAAAAGCCAACAGCAACAGCGAAAAGCAAAAGCAAAAGCAAAATCAAAAGCAAAAAGCATCACTCAAACTGCAGATTTAAGTCGATAACACCCTAATTCCCCCCATCCCCCAGACGATATTCCGCGGCCAGGGCGTGCGCTTCTAACCCTTCGCAGCGCGCTAAGGTGGCGGCGATGGCGGCCATTTTGGCGGCCCCGGACGGGCTCATGTGAATGATGCTGGTGCGTTTTTGGAAGTCGTATACGCCTAAGGGGGAGCTGAATCTGGCGGCGCCGGCGGTGGGTAGCACATGGTTTGGGCCAGCGCCGTAGTCGCCGATGGATTCGGCGCTGTGGGCGCCGAGGAAAATGGCGCCAGCGTGCTGCACCTCGGCTAACAACGCCTGCGGCTGCGCCACCATGAGTTCTAAGTGTTCGGGCGCGATGCGGTCCGACAACGCAACCGCGTGGCGTAAATCCGGCACATGAATCAGCGCTCCGTGATTCGTCAGGGCTGCGGCGATGATGTCGCGGCGCGCCATGGTTGGCAATAATTTGGCCACGGCGCGCTGTAAATCGGCCAACATTTGCGCGCTGTCGGTGATGGCGATGGCTTGGGCGCGCTGGTCGTGTTCGGCTTGGGCGAATAAATCCATCACCGCCCACTCGCTGCGCGCGGTGTGGTCGCATAGCACCACCACCTCCGAGGGCCCGGCGACCATATCGATGCCCACTTTTCCGTATACCAGCCGCTTGGCGGCGGCCACATAGGCACCGCCGGGGCCGACGATTTTATCCACCGCCGGCACCGTGGCGGTGCCGTAGGCGAGGGCGGCGATGGCTTGGGCGCCGCCGATGGCGAACACGCGATTCACCCCGGCCAGCGCCGCCGCCGCCAGCGTGGCTGGGTGTATCGCGCCGTCGGTGGCCGGCGCCGCCATGATGATCTCGCCGACCCCGGCCACTTTGGCTGGTATGGCGGCCATCAGCGCCGACGATGGATAGGCCGCTTGGCCGCCCGGCACATAGATGCCGACGCGCTGCAACGGCGTGACGCGTTGCCCGAGGCGGCTGCCGTCGGCTTCTTCGATTTGCCAGGATTTCAGCGCTTGGTGGCGGTGATAGCGCTCGATGCGCGCGGCGGCGGCGCGCAATGCCGCCTGCACCGGCGGCGCTAATGCCGCGCCCGCGGCCTCGATGTCGGCACGCGGCACTTCCAGCGCCGCCGCCTTGGCGACCGCATGACGGTCGAGTCGGGCGGTCAATTCCAGCAAGGCGGCATCGCCATCGCGGCGCACCGCGGCAATGATGTCCTCAACATCGCCCTGCACGGCGCGGTCATGGGCTTCGCCGCGCGCTAACAACTGCGCGAATCGGCGCTCAAAATCATCGTCTTCCCAGCGCAACGTGGGGATGGTGAATGCGGACATGGGGGCGGATGGGGTGGATGGGCGATGGTGCGTTGTGCAGCGGCGCGGTGGTCGGTGGCGCTGGTTTGGGTGGTGATTTGGGTGGATTTTTCCTCGATATCGGCATCGATATCAGCATCGAAACTGGCATCAACATCGAAACCAGCATCGAAATTAGCATCGAAACCAGCCTCGACAGCGATTAGGCGGCGATGGAATTTCGCCGGCATTATCGATGGCCGCCATTACCTCCGATGGTCTAAGGCGCCGTGGTCGGCGGTGGCGATTTGGGCGATGATTTGGGCTAATTTTTCCTCAAAATCAACATCGAAACTGGCATCAGCATCGAAATCGGTATCGAAACCAGCATCAACATCGATATCAGCATCGAAACCAGCCTCGACAGCGATTAGGCGGCGATGGAATTTCGCCGGCATTATCGATGGCCGCCATTAACTCCGATGGTCTAAGGCACCGTGGTCGGCGGTGGCGATTTGGGCGATGATTTGTTCGCTATCGGCATCGATATCAGCATCGAAACTGACATCGAAATCGGCATCAACATCGAAATCCGCATCAAAACCGGCATCGAAACCAACATCAACATCGACTACCCGGCGATCTCAATCAACTACGCAGCACTCGAATCACGCCGACCTCAGCCATAACCCGTCACCGCCCCGCCATCACCCCCGATTGCCCGACACGCGGTGGATGGCGGCGCCGATTTGCGCGAGTTTTTCCTCGATGCAGTGATAGCCGCGATCGATGTGATAGATGCGGTCGATGAGGGTTTCGCCATGGGCGATCAAACCGGCCAACACCAGGCAGGCCGAGGCGCGCAAATCCGTTGCCATGACCGGCGCGGCGTGTAGGCAATCGACGCCGCGCACCACGGCGGTGTTGCCGTCCAACTCGATGTTGGCGCCCATGCGACGTAATTCATGCACATGCATGAAGCGGTTCTCGAACACCGATTCCACCACCGTGGCGGTGCCGGCGGCGACGCTGTTGAGCAGCACAAATTGCGCTTGCATATCGGTGGGGAAGGCCGGATACGGCGCGGTGCGGATGTCCACGGCGCGTAGTTTTCCCGGCGGCGCTTTGAGATGCACCCAGTCGACGCCGGTGTCGATGCGGGCGCCGGCCTCGCGCAATTTGTCGAGCACCGCGTCGAGTTGCAGCGGGTGCACATCTTTTAGTTTGATTTCGCCGCCGGAGATGGCCGCCGCCACCAAAAAGGTGCCGGCTTCGATGCGGTCGGGGATGACGCGGTGCGAGGCGCCGCCCAAGCGGTCGACGCCGCGAATGGTGATTTCATCGCCGCCGGCGCCACGAATATCCGCCCCCATGGCGTTCAAGCAATCCGCTAGGTCTACCACTTCTGGCTCGCGCGCGGCGTTTTCGATGATGGTTGTGCCGTCCGCTAACGAGGCCGCCATCATCAAGTTTTCGGTGCCGGTTACCGAGACCAAATCCATGTTGATGCGCGCCCCGCGCAAGCGGCCGGCGCGCACCTTGATATAGCCGCGGTCGATGTGCACTTTCGCGCCCATGGCTTGCAATCCCTGGATATGCAAATTCACCGGCCGCGAGCCGATGGCGCAGCCGCCGGGCAATGACACCTCGGCGCGACCGAAGCGCGCCGCCAGCGGCCCCAGCACCAGAATCGAGGCGCGCATGGTTTTCACCAATTCATAGGGCGCGACCACATTGGCGACCTCGGCCGCATTCGCCTCGATGGTCAGTTTTTCATCCACCTGCAGTTTGACGCCGAGCTGCGCCAACAACCCCATGGTGGTGGTGATGTCGTGCAGGTGCGGGATGTTGCTGATGGTGAGGGTGTCGGCGGTCAGCAGCGAGCTGATCATCACCGGCAAAGCGGCGTTTTTAGCGCCGGAAATGCGTACCTCGCCGCGCAGCGGGCCGCCGCCGGTGGCGATGAGTTTGTCCATGTTGAGGTGGGATTTTCGGCGGGCGACGGATGGCGGATGGCGGGGGGCGGATGGCGGGGGGCGAATATAGCGGGCGGTGGCGGATGGCGTGGCGTGGCAGAGGTGGCGGCTTATGTGGCGACGGTGACGGGCGACGGGCGTGGATTTGGCGGATTTGGTGGCGGATTTGGTGGATTTGGCACCGAATTTGGCGGATTTGGCACCGGATTTGGCGGATTTGGCACCGGATTTGGCGGATTTGGTGGCGAATCTGATGAATTTGGCGATGAATCTGGCGACCGGCGGCGGATGGCGTGGCAGCTTATGTGGCGGCGGTGACGGGCGGCGGGCGGCGGGCGGCGGAGGTGGCTAATTTGGCCGATTTGGCGGATTTGGCACCGAATTTGGTGGATTTAGCGGATTTGGTGGTGAATCTGATGAATTTGGCGGTGAATCTGGCGGATTTGGCGGTGAATCTGATGAATTTGGCGGTGAATCTGACGGATTTGGCGGTGAATCTGGCGGATTAATCCCAGCGATGGTCGCGCACTTGCACTACGCCGTCCACCACTTGGGTGGGAAAGGTTTGCGCCGCCTCATAGGCCGGCGGGGCCGTTACCGCGCCAGTTTTGAGGTCGAATCGCGCCCCGTGACGCGGGCATTCGATGGCGCCGTCGCGCACGCAGCCGCTGGCGATTTCGCTGCCGTCATGGGTGCAGATATTTTCAATGGCGTAGAAGCCGCCGTCTAAGTTGAACAAAGCAATAGCGGCGCCTTCGATATCCACCGTGGTATGTGCCCCGGGGGCTAAATCGGTGGCGGAGATGACATTGATCCAAGCGCTCATTTTTATGGTGTTGGGGGGCTAAATGGGGTGGGGTAGGTGGTTTTATGTACGGGCTGCTTTAACTCCCCCCAGATGAAGCACGGGGGGGAGTGAAACGTTAAAAGCGAAAAGCGAAAAGCGAAAAGCAAAAAGCGAAAAGCAAAAAGCGAAAAGCGAAAAGCGAAAAGCAACCCCTCCCCACCAAAACTGGCGATGAAACCGCCAGTTTTGACTCCCCGCCCAGCGGGGAGTAAGAAAAAGCCCAAAAACAAAAGCCAAAGCCCAAAAACCAAAGCAAAAGCCCAAAAGCCAAAGCCAAAAGCAGCGGCAAAAAGCAAGCCAGCGTTACAACAACCCGAGTTCCAGCCGGGCGGCTTCGTTGATTAGGGTTTGTGTCCACGGCGGCTCCCATACCAAATCTACGGCGGCGCCGGAGATGCCGGGCACCAGGCGCACGGCGCCTTCGACCATGCCGGGGAAGGTTTGGGCTACTGGGCAGCCGGGGCTGGTTAAGGTCATGTCGATGCTGGCGAAATTATTTTCATCGATGGCGACTTGGTAAATCAGCCCGAGGTCGTAAATGTTGACCGGGATTTCTGGGTCGTAGATGGTTTTCAGGGCTTCGACCACGCGCGCTTTTAAATCCGCCGCCGACGGGGTGTAGGGCGCCGCCACATTCGCGGAATCTGGCGAATCAGCCGAATCAGGCATGGAATTTGCCCGGGAATGTGCCGAATCAGCATGGGAATCCGGCAAATGGGCTGAATCCATCGCCGGATACGGCGAAACCGGCCGCGCGCTGGGCGCTGCCGATGATTTGGGCGAGGGCTTTGCCAACTCGGGCGACGGCACCGAGATTGCTACCGAATTGGCCACCGAATGGACTGCTGAATCCGCCGCAGAATCAGCCCTAAAGTCAGCCCTAATATCCACCATGGAATCGGCTCGCGACTCCGCCGAATCATCCGCCCTCACCCCCGCCCCCACCGCTTCGGCGGCGTGGAATTGGCGCATGATTTCGGCTTTCTTTTTTTCCAGGTGCGGCGCAAAATTGATGTGTTTCATGGCGATGACCTCATCATAAAGGAGCGCTTAAAGGAGCGTGGCGGATTGCCCAATATACCTATATACATGGGCGCTGGGGGCTGGGGGGCTGCCGGGCGATTGGCGTGGATTAATCCGCCGTCGGCTGAGCGCTCGCCGGATGCGCCAAACCCGCCGCCAGCGCCGCGCCCAACGCTTCCCGCAGGGCCTCGATGTCGATTTCATCCACCACTTCTTGAACGAAGGCCAGCGTCAACAAGGCGCGCGCCGCGTCCTCATCTAAACCGCGCGCGCGTAGATAAAACAACGCATCGCCTTCGAGCCGGCCGACCGTGGCGCCGTGCGAACATTTCACATCGTCGGCGTAGATTTCCAGCTGCGGCTTGGCGTCGATTTCAGCGTGCGGCGAGAGCAGCAGGGTGTTGTTGGTCTGCGCCGCGGCGGTTTTTTGCGCGCCGCGGGCGACCACGATGCGGCCGTGGAACACCGCGCGCGCGCGTTGGTCGAGCACGCCTTTGTATAACTCGCGGCTGGTGCAGTGTTCGGCCGCGTGGGTGACGGTGGTGTGGTTGTCGGCGTGCTGGGCGTGCTTTAAGTTATACAGCCCGAGCATATCGCAGTGGGCGCCGCGACCGCCCAATTCCACCGCCAAATCATTGCGCGCCAGGGCGGCGCCGAGGGTGGCGGTGCGGCAGCGCAGGCGACTATCGCCAGCCAGCCGCGCCCATACGCCGCAGATGTGATAGGCCGCGGCGCACTGGGTTTGCACCAGGTGGTAGTCGATGGCGGCGCCTCGGCTGAGCAGGATTTCGGTGACGCTGTTGGTGAAGGAAGCCTCGGCCGTGGCGCACACATGGCGCTCGATGATGGCGGCGGCGCTGGCGGCGGCGGCGACTACCACATTGCGCGGCTGATTGAAGCCACCGGCGGCGCGATTGATAAACAGCAACTCCAGCGGGCGTGTCGCGGCCACCGAATCGCCCAACAACACCACCGCGCCATCGCGGCTGTGGGCGTTGTTCAAGGCGGTGAAGCCGTGGCGGTGGCGTGGCAGCAGCGCGCCTAAGGCGTGCTCGATTAATTGTGGCTGATTATCGAGCACCCAGGCCAAGGATTTGAGCGTGATGCCGGCCGCGGTTTGCTCGGATTCCGGCGTCGATAAATGCGGCGCGAATAAGCCATCGACAAACACCAGGCGGTGGCTGTCGAGGTTCGGAATCAACAAGGCGGCGAGGTCTATCGCGGAATCGGCGTTTTGCGCGGTGGAATCGGTGGATTTCGCCGATTTTGAGGCGGAATCGGTGGAATTTGTGACGGAATTTGCGGAATCCGCCGCCGGGTGGAATTTTTTTGCGGTGAGCGACTGCGTCGAGGTGTAGCGCCAGTTTTCATCGCGCGAGGTGGGGAAGCCGACCTCGGTGAAGCGCGCTAGGGCTGCGCTACGCTGCGCCGCCAGCCAATCCACGCCCTGGCCCGGCAAGGTGGGGGCCAGGCTTTGGTATTGGTCGAGGTAGGTGGCGGCGGTCATGGGTGGGGCGATGGCCGGGTCGGGCGATGTCGGTGGACGATGGAATCGGGTGAATCGGACGATGGAATCGGGTGAATCGGGCGGTGGAATCAGGCGAATCGGGCTGGAACCGGGTGAATCGGGCGGTGGAATCAGGCGAATCCGACTGAAATCAGACGATAGGGATGGGGTTGCGGATTCGGCTACGATTCATGCCGCCAGTCATGCCGCCAGTCATGCCGCCTCGGCGGCGGCGCCGGCCCAGCCATAACCTTCGCGCTCCAACTTCAGCGCCAGGGATTTATCCCCAGAGCGCACGATTTTGCCGGCGTGCAACACATGCACGAAATCCGGCACGATGTAATCCAGCAGGCGCTGATAGTGAGTCACCACCACCATGGCGCGCTCGGCGCTGCGCAGGGCATTCACGCCGTGGGCGACGATTTTCAAGGCATCGATATCCAAACCGGAATCGGTTTCATCGAGAATGCTTAAGGTCGGCTCCAACAATGTCATCTGCAAAATCTCGTTGCGCTTTTTTTCGCCGCCGGAAAAACCTTCGTTTATTGGGCGATATAAAAACGCCTCGTCCATCTCCACCGCCGCCGCCTTGTGCTTGATGAGTTTTAGAAACTGCACCGCATTCAACTCCGCCTCCCCACGATGCTTGCGCACCGCATTGATGGACGCTTTCAGCAAATACAAATTGGTAACCCCAGGAATCTCCACCGGATATTGAAAAGCCAAAAACACCCCTTCCCGCGCGCGAATTTCCGGCGCCATATCCAGCAAATCTTTATCCCTATAACGCACCGAGCCGGCGGTGATTTCATACTCATCGCGCCCGGCCAACACATTGGCCAAGGTACTTTTCCCCGAGCCATTAGGCCCCATAATCGCATGCACCTCGCCGGCGCCGACTTCTAAGTCGATGCCGTTGAGGATAGCCTTGCCCTCGATGCTGGCATGCAGGTTTTTGATGGTTAGCATGGTGTTATTCATGGATTTTCATGGTTCATGACAAGGTCTTAACTTTGAATGTTTTTTTGATATAATCGGAAATTGGATGCAAATTTTGCTCGGTGTATTCTAAAACTTTTGTTTTCTTGTCGCTCGCATCGTCAATTTTACTGCTCTCTTCATCAATTAAGCCAAGCGACATTTTTTCATTAATTTCATGTCGTCTGCTGACCAAAAAATAACGATTAGGTTTGCCTAGTCTAATAAATTTCGGTTCCGGTGCGTGTAGAAAATCCAACGACAAGAGTGACCCGAGAGTCGCTTTCGGCGACCAACCAGTGCAATTTACTTTTTCATACAAACCAAGTACTTGTCCTTGCCGGCATCGACATGCAAATCGATGCCGGCGGGGGTAGTTTTCGTTATTGCGGTTTACTCAGTGTTGATGTTAAAAAGAGATACAGCAAAAAAATCGATGCATCGAACAAACGATACATCGACAAAAAACTCAACCCACCGCGCCTTCCAAACTTATACCCAATAATTTTTGCGCTTCGACGGCGAATTCCATGGGGAGTTCGCGGAATACCTCTTTGCAGAAGCCGTTTACTATCATCGATAGCGCGTCTTCTTCGGATAGGCCGCGTTGGCGGCAGTAGAATAATTGGTCTTCGCCGATGCGCGAGGTGGTGGCTTCGTGTTCGACTACGGCGGTGGGGTTTTTGATTTCTATGTAGGGGTAGGTGTGGGCGCCGCATTTTTCGCCCATCAATAGTGAATCGCATTGCGAATAGTTGCGGCTGTTGGCGGCGCCTTTTAGCACTTTAACCAAGCCGCGATAGGCGTTTTGGCCATGCCCGGCGGAGATGCCTTTGGAGATAATGGTGCTGCTGGTGTGGTTGCCGATGTGCACCATTTTGGTGCCGGTATCGGCTTGCTGGTAGTTGTTGGTAAGCGCCACGGAATAAAACTCGCCGATGGAGTGGTCGCCTTCCAATAACACGCTGGGATATTTCCAGGTGATGGCGGAGCCAGTCTCCACTTGCGTCCATGAAATTTTGGCGCGGGCGCCGCGACAAGCGCCGCGTTTGGTTACGAAATTATAGATGCCGCCGCGGCCGTTTTCATCCCCCGGATACCAATTTTGCACGGTGGAATATTTGATCTGCGCGCCGGCCATGGCGACCAATTCCACCACCGCCGCATGCAGTTGATTTTCATCGCGCATGGGGGCGGTGCAGCCTTCCAAATAACTCACCTGGCTATCTTGTTCGGCGACTATGAGGGTGCGCTCGAATTGCCCGGTGTTCATGGCGTTGATGCGAAAGTAGGTGGACAATTCCATCGGGCAGCGCACGCCTTTGGGGATGTACACGAACGAGCCATCGCTGAACACCGCCGCATTGAGGGCGGCATAAAAATTATCCCCAGCCGGCACCACCGAGCCGAGATAGCGCCGCAATAACTCCGGATGGGTTTGCACCGCTTCGGAAAATGACGAAAAAATCACCCCGGCCTCGGATAAGGTTTTTTTGAAGGTGGTGGCCACCGAGACGCTGTCGAAAACCGCATCCACCGCCACCTTCACCCCGGCTAACATTTTTTGCTCATCGATGGGGATGCCGAGTTTGGCGTAGGTTTCTAACAATTTGGGGTCCACCTCATCCAAACTATCCAACAATTCCGGCGATTTGGGCGCCGAGTAGTAACTGATGGCTTGGTAGTCGATGGGCGGATAATGCACCTGCGCCCACTGCGGCTGCGGCATTTTTAGCCAGCGCCGATAGGCCTCGAGCCGCCATTCGAGCATAAAGGCCGGCTCATTTTTGCGCGCCGAGATGGCTCGCACCACATTTTCATCCAACCCCGGCGGCAGGGTGTCGGCCTCTATGTCGGTGACAAAACCTTCTTTGTATTCGCGCTGCACCAAGGATGCCAGGGTTTTTTCGCTGGCCGACATGGGGGCCTCGAGGGTGGCGGATGCGGGTTGATTCATGGGGTTTTCGCTGACGGTTGGGGGGTTATGGGCGATTTATGGCGATTTATGGGTGATTTTTGGGTGATTTTTGGCGGCGAATTTAGGGTGAATTTCGGGTTAATTTGGGGGGTGAATTTGATGCCGACGGCGGCGCCACCGAAGCCGCGGCCGCGCATCAATTCACCCAAACGCACGCCGTTTAAGAAGGCGTACAACCTATCGCTCAATTCGCTCCACAAATCATGCGAGCGGCAGCGCTGGCCGGCGTAACAATCTTCGCGCCCGCCGCATTGGGTAATGTTCAGCGGCTCATCCACCGCCACCACGATGTCGGCTATGCTGATGCGGTCGACACCGCGCGCTAACACATAGCCGCCGCCGGGGCCGGGCGTGCCTTTCACCAACTTGCCGCGTCGCAACATGGCAAACAACTGCTCCAAATAGGGCAATGAGATTTTTTGATTCTCGGCGATACTTTTGAGCGTGACCGGGCCGCCCGGTTGCTGTATGGCCAAATCCAGCATGGCGGCGACCGCGTAACGGCCTCGGGTGGTTAATTTCATGGTGGATTAATCGCGATGGGTGGATTAATCAAAATGGGGTGAGCAATGGTTGAATCAATCGCATCGATTGGCGATTCGATGCGCCCTGATACGCCGATGCGCCCTGATACGCCGCCGATACGAAAGAATATCCAGCATACCCTAAAACCAAGTGATTTAGTAGGTTTTTTAGGGGAGTTATATACTTGTTGCCCCAAGCCTTATTTCACGCCAATTTTATAGCGTTGCGTGAAGTCTGTTTTGTTAGGGTTTTTATGGGTTTTTGAGGTAATGCAAGCGGTTTTTCTATTTTTGGGGCAACAGGTATATAAGCCCCTTTTTTAGGGGGTTATTACCTAAATTCGCTTATAGCGGTTTCTGGGTATATAAATCCCCACTTTCCTTATTCTCACGCGTCGATTATTGCATTATGGCGGTCAAAATTGGCCTCACTGGCGGCATCGGCAGCGGCAAAAGCACGGCCGCGGCCGCCTTTGCCGAACTCGGCGTGCAAGTGCTCGATGCCGACCGCATAGCACGCCAATTAAGCGCCCCCGGGGGCGATAAATTCGATGAAATTCTGGCGCTTTTCGGCACTGACATGGTAGCTGCGGACGGCCGCATGGACCGCAAGCGGCTGGCCCAGGTGGTTTTCAATAACGCCGCAAAACGACGCTGCTTGGAAGCCATTTTGCACCCCCCCATCTTGGCAAAAATGGCCGCCGCAGCGGCGCGCGACCGGCGTCCCTATTGCCTTCTCGACATTCCGCTACTCGTGGAATGCGACTTAGCCGCCGCCATGACGCGGGTGGCCGTGGTGACTTGCACAGTGGCGACACGCCGCCAGCGATTGCGCGCCCGCGGCTTGCCCACCGCCCACATCACGCAAATCATGCGCAACCAAGCCAGCGAGGAGGCTCGCCTGGCGGTGGCCGACGATGTGTTAGACAACAACCGCGACACCACCGCGCTCGTGGCTCAAGTACGGCAGTTGCATAAGCGTTATTTGTCGCTGTTTGGGGGGTTGGGGGCTTAGGCTTTGGCTTTTGGCTTTTGGCTTTCGCTTGGGCTTTTGGCTTTTGGCTTTTAACGTTTCACTCCCCCCCGTGCTTCATCTGGGGGAGTCAAATCAGGCGGCTCTATCGCCTGATTTGGTGGGGGGACTGTTGATGTTGATCTTTCTGCTTTCGCTTTTCGCTTTTAACGTTTTACTCCACCTTAGCTTTTTCTGGGGGGAGTCAAATCAGGCGGCTTTATCGCCTGATTTGGTGGGGGGACTGTTGATGTTGGTCCTTTTGCTTTTGGCTTTAAATCTTCAACTCATTCAGCCCAAATGAAGGCAAGGTAAAAACCAACAACCAAGTCAAAAGCCAAATCAAAAGCAAATCAAAAGCCAAGTCTAAAGCGAAAAGCAACAGTCCCCCCACCAAAACTGGCGTTGATAATCATGCGGCAGGCAACACCCATCATCACCCCTGATCATTAACTCATGCCGATTTGGGGTGCGGGGGCACCGCCTGCAGCGCCGTCACAATCGGCGCTACGGCGCCTAGGCTATCGAGGTGTGGAATTTCATCCAAAATTAGCCAGCGGATGCGCTGGCCTTCGCGGCCATGGGCGATGTCGGGCCATGCCATGCGGCGGCGAGTGCCGCTATCGCCGCACTTATCGCCATCACTATCGACAGCGCTATCGCCTGCGCCGATAACCTCGCTCGCTTTCTCGACCAAAAACACATCCAGCCACACTTTGGCGTGGACGTAGTCGAAAGGCAGGGCGAGCAGCGGGCGAACCATGAGTACGGCGGATTTTGTGGTGACGAATTCCGCACCGCCAAATTCCGCTCCCATCCCCAAACCCAACTCTTCGTTTAGTTCGCGGTTTAGGGCGCGCCGCACGGATTCACCGGGCTCGACCTTGCCGCCGGGGAATTCCCACTGCCCGGCGCATGGTGTGCCCGGTCGGCGTTGCTGCATCAACACCCGCCGCCCATGCCGCAACACGCCCACCGCCACATGCAGCCGCCCGGGCGAGGACAAGAGCGGCCGGCGATCAGGAGCGATAGTCGGCATTAATGTCGATGTAGCCGTGGGTTAAATCGCAAGTCCAGACGCGGGCTTGGCCACAGCCGAGCCGCAAATCCGCTTGAATTGTGATTTCCGCGCCTTTTAGGTGGGCGGCTAACGGCCCTTCGGCGTAGTCGTCGCGGCGCCGCCCGCCCTCTGTCACCACAATGCCGCCGATGGCGATGGCGAGTTTGGCCGCATCGACGCGCTGCCCGCATTTGCCGATAGCCATGACAATGCGCCCCCAGTTGGCATCGGCGCCGGCCATGGCGGTTTTCACCAGCGGCGAATTGGCGATGGATTTGGCGATGATTTTGGCCGCAGCATCGCTTTGCGCGCCGCGCACTTCCACCGTGATGAATTTTTGCGCGCCCTCGCCATCGCGCACGATTTGCTGCGCCAAATCGCCCGCCACTTGCCCCAGGGCACGGCGAAAATCGTCCAGCGCCGCATCTTCGGCCGCTGCCTGCAGTACCTTGCCGGCAGCGCCGGTGGCGAATAACAGGCACGCATCGCTGGTCGAGGCATCGCCGTCCACGGTGATGGCGTTGAATGAATTTTCCACCGCCGCCGCCAACAAGGCTTGCAATATCGGGCGTGGCAGCGCCGCATCGGTGAACATAAAGGCCAGCATGGTCGCCATATTCGGCTCGATCATGCCCGAACCCTTGGCGATGCCATTGATGGTGACCCGCCGCCCGCCCAACATCGCTTGCGCCGTGGCGCCCTTGGCGAAGGTGTCGGTGGTGGTGATGGCGGCGGCGGCGGCTTGCCAGATATCGCTGCTGCTGGCTAACCCGGCCGCCAACTGCGGCACCGCGGCGATGATTTTATCCACCGCCAGCGGCTCGCCGATGACGCCGGTGGAAGCGGCCAACACCTGCTCGGCTCGGCAGGACAACGCCGCCGCCGCCGCTTGGCAACATTCCAAAACATGGCGCGCGCCAGCGGCGCCGGTGAACACATTGGCATGGCCGGCGTTTACCAGCAGCGCGCGCGGGGACTCGGCGCTGGCATTATCGGCGACTTCGCCAGGATTGTCGACGGGATTGTCGACGTTGTTTTCGATGCCATTGCCGGCGCTGCGGTCGGCGGCGGCATAGCGCGCGAACTGCCGGCGACACCATTGCACCGGCGCGCCGACGATGCCGGATTGAGTCAACACCCCAGCGGCGACCGTGCCCAATGCTAACGCCACCAACAACACATCATCACGCCCGCGATATTTGGCCGCGGTGGCAGCAGTGGCGAGTCGTACCCCATCGATAGACGGCATAGCGGGAAATTCCACCGCCAATGGCGACTTTTTCATCTTTGCCTGCAAAACTGATGAGAGGGCGTTTGATTTTGCTTTTTGCTTTTTGCTTTTGCTTTTGCTTTTAGATTGTCGCTTTAGATTGTCGCCTTTGATTATGGCTTTAGTTTCATTCCCTCCGCTTCATCTTGGGGGGAGTCAAATCTGCCCGAGCCGACAGGCACGGGCAGATTTGGTGGGTGCGTTTGATTGGCGTTTGATTGGCGTTTGATTGGCTTTTGGCTTGGATTTTCACGCCATTTTACGGTTGTTGAGGTGAAAATTTACAAGACAAAGGCAAAAGCAAAAAATCAAAGCGAAAAAACCAAAGCAAAAAATCAAACGCACCCCCCACCAAAACTGGCGAAAAGACGCCAGTTTTGACTCCCCCGCAAGATAAAGCGGGGGGAGTAAAGCGGTAAAGCCAACAGCGAAAGCAAAAGTCAACATCAAAAGCAAAAACCAACACCAACATCAAAAGCCACCCCTCCCCACCAAAACTATCGAAAACGCCATCAATATTGACTCCCAGTAAAGCCGGTGGAGCAAAACTTAAAGGCGAAAATCAAAAGCGAACAGCAGATGGCGATTAAAATCACAACTTACCGTGGCATTGTTTATATTTTTTACCAGAACCGCATGGGCATGGGTCGTTGCGGCCGATTTTTTTGGTTTGGCGGACGAACGGTTGGTCGCCGGCGTTGATGCTGATTTGTTGTGGTTTTTTGGCTGTCGGGGGCGGTTGGCCGGCGGCGGCATCGGCGGTGGCGGCTTGGGCGTCGGCGTGGATGAAATTCATGGATTGCTCGCGGCGGCGCGCTTCCATGTCGGCGATTTCTTGCGGGCTGGGGATGTGCAGGCGCGCTAACATGGAGATGGCTTCGAATTGCACTTGATCTAACATCACGGTGAACATCTCGAAGGCTTCGCGCTTGTATTCCTGCTTGGGATTTTTTTGCGCATAGCCGCGCAGGTGGATGCCTTGGCGCAAATGATCCATGTGGAACAGATGCTCTTTCCATTGCTCGTCCAACACTTTAAGCATCACCACTTTTTCGAAATGGCGGATGCTTCCCGACCCGACGCGCGCCTCTTGCTGCGCCATCACCTCATCTAACGCGGTTTCGATTTTGCGGCGCAGGGTTTCTTGGTGTAATTCATCATCCGCTTCGAGCATATCCGCCAGCGGAATTTTGAGGCCGAAATCCGCTTCCAAATCTCGCGTCAGCGCGGCCACATCCCACTGCTCTTCGAGGGAATCTGGAGCCATGCTGCGGTCGATGGTGGTGGCTAAGGCGGCGCCGCGGGCCGCGCTGATGGATTCGGATATATCGTCGGTTTCCATCAACACATTGCGCTGCTCATAGATGACTTTGCGCTGCTCGTTGGCGACATCGTCATACTCCAGCAGTTGTTTGCGCGCATCGAAGTTATGCCCTTCGACCTTCATCTGCGCGTTCAATATGGCGCGCGTCACCCAGGGGTGTTCGATGGCCTCGCCCTCCTCCATGCCGAGTTTTTGCATCAGCCCGCCGATGCGTTCGGAGCCGAAAATTCGCATCAAGCCATCTTCCAGGCAGAGGTAGTAGCAGCTCGAGCCGGGGTCGCCTTGGCGGCCGCAACGACCGCGCAATTGGTTATCGACGCGCCGCGATTCATTGCGTTCGGTGCCCAATACATGCAGCCCGCCGGCTTTGATAACTTGCGCGTGGCGGGCTTGCCAATTTTCGCGCGCGCTCGCCGCCGCCTGCTCATCATCGATGCCCTCCAACTCCAATTCGAGGTTGCCGCCGAGCACAATATCGGTGCCGCGCCCGGCCATGTTGGTGGCGATGGTGACTTTGCCCGGCCGCCCGGCCTCGGCGATGATGTTGGCCTCCTCGGCGTGGCGCTTGGCGTTCAACACTTGATGCTCAATGCCGCTTTTATCCAGCATGGAAGACAAGCGTTCGGAGGATTCGATGCTGGCGGTGCCCACCAAAGTGGGCTGGCCGCGGGCGCGACGCGCCTCGATGCCGTCGATGATGGCGGCGAATTTTTCGGTGTCGGTGCGGTATACCAAATCTGGCTCGTCGTGGCGCAGCATGGGGCGATTGGTGGGGATGATGACCACCTCGAGTTGGTAAATCTGCAAAAATTCCGGCGCTTCGGTGTCGGCGGTGCCGGTCATGCCGGATAAATTATCGTACAGACGAAAATAATTTTGGAAGGTGATGGAAGCCAAGGTTTGGTTTTCTTGCTGGATGGGCACGCCCTCTTTGGCCTCGATGGCTTGATGCAAGCCATCCGACCAGCGCCGCCCCGGCATCATGCGCCCGGTGAATTCATCGATGATGACGATTTGCCTATCGCGCACGATGTAGGCCACATCTTTGTGGAATAAATGATGGGCGCGCAGGGCTGCATATATATGATGCACCAAGCCGATGTTGCCGATTTCATACAGGCTGCCGTCTTCGGGCAATAAGCCGTCATCTACGAAAAATTTCTCGGCCATATCATGACCCTGCTCGGTGAGCGAGGCTTGTTTGGTTTTTTCGTCGAGGGTGAAATCGCCCGGCCCGTCGGCATCTTGTTGGGGCTGCAGGCGCGGCACTATTTTGTTGATGCGCAAGTAAAGACTGGTGCTTTCTTCCGCCGGCCCGGAAATAATCAGCGGCGTACGCGCCTCGTCTATGAGAATCGAATCCACCTCGTCCACGATGGCGAAACCGAGGCCGCGCTGGAAGCGCTCATCGGCGGTGAACGCCATGTTGTCGCGCAGATAATCGAAGCCGAATTCATTGTTGGTGCCGTACACCACATCGCACTGGTAGGCGGCGCGTTTGGCGGCCGGGTCTTGGCCGGCGGTGATAACGCCGACGCTGATGCCGAGAAAGGCGTACACCTTGCCCATCCACTGCGCGTCGCGGCGCGCTAAATAGTCATTGACGGTGACGATATGCACCGGCGCGCCGGCCACGGCGTTCAAATAAGCCGGCAAGGTGGCCACCAATGTTTTGCCCTCGCCGGTTTTCATCTCGGCGATTTTGCCGCTGTCCAACACCACGCCGCCGACCAATTGGGTGTCGAAATGGCGCAGCCCCAACACGCGCACCGAGGCCTCGCGCACCACGGCAAAAGTCTCATCCATGAGGTCGGCCTTAGCCGCGCCGGCTAGGCTGCGGGCGCGAAAATCCGTGGTTTTTGCCGCTAACGCCGCATCGTCTAGGGCCGCCATTCCGGCTTCCAAGGCGTTGATGCGCTCGACGGTTTTGCCGATGCTTTTGAGTAGCCGCTGGTTGCGGTCGCCGAATAATTTTCGAAAAGTTTGCAGCAGCATGAGGGCATTATGCCAGAGTCGGCGCGCTAGGTACGGGTTAGCCGCAGCGCGGTTTTGGCTTTACAATGGCGGCCCCATGCAAGAATTCAAGTCGATTTCGACCCTGTTGACGGGCCTTTTGCCGAGCGCCGGGGAGGTGCCGGTGGGCGCGCAAACCCAGCGGCGGCTGGAGGTGTTGTGGTCGCAGTTGTGGGCGCAAGGGGCCGCTGGCGGGCGGCATGATTCGCTTGATTCAGATGATTCGCCGCCTAAATCGCGGCATGAATCACCGCATCTGCGGCTCGCTGAATCATCTACCGAACCAGCCGCCAAACCGCCTTTTTCGAGTCAGCCGTTGCTGTTTACTTCCGGGCGTTTGGTGGTGTTCGTGGAATCCGCCGCTTGGGGCAATGAAATTCGCCATCAATCGCAATATTTGCGCGATGCGCTGGCGCGCCATGGCATGGATATTTCCACCATCGAGGTGAAAGTACGTCCACTCGCCTAATCGCTAAATAACACCGCCGGTTAAGGGGCGGCGGGCGGTTTATCGCTGCGTTATAGTAGTTATCGCGGCCGGAGACTCTAAGGATGGCGAAATCCCATCTCAAGTTTCGCTCATCGCCATCGCCATCGCCATCGCCATCGCCATCGCCATCGCCACCACCATCACTACGCCGGCGCCATGGTGCGCACGAAAGCGATGGGCACTTCCTCCTCGTTTTCATAGGAGATCAACTCCCAGGCCGACTGGTTGGCGAGCAATTTTCGCAACAAGCGATTGTTGAGGGCGTGGCCGGATTTATGCGCGCTGAACGCGCCGATGAGCGGGTGGCCGAGCAGATATAAATCGCCGATGGCATCGAGTACCTTGTGTTTGACGAATTCATCCCCGTAGCGCAACGAGTCTTCGTTCAAAATATGGAAGGCGTCCATGACGATGGCGTTGTCGAAACTGCCGCCTTGGGCTAGGCCGGCATCGCGCAACGCCTCGAGTTCGTTCATAAAACCGAAAGTGCGGGCGCGGCTGACCTCTTTGACGAACGAAGTGGTGGAAAAATCCACCGAGGCGACTTGGGTCGAGTTCTGAACCACCGGGTGGTCGAAGTCGATAGTGAACGACACCTTGAAACCGTTGAATGGCTCGAACTGCACCCACTTATCGCCTTCTTCGACGCGTAGGGTTTTTTTGATGCGGATAAATTGCTTAGTGCCGTTTTGCTCCATGATGCCGGCCGACTGCAGCAAAAAGACAAACGGCCCGGCGCTGCCGTCCATAATCGGCACCTCCGGCGCGCTGACCTCCACATAGGCATTATCGATGCCGAGCCCGGCGAAGGCCGACATCAAATG
This sequence comes from Candidatus Poriferihabitaceae bacterium, assembly GCA_965243285.1. Lineage (GTDB taxonomy): Bacteria > Pseudomonadota > Gammaproteobacteria > Arenicellales > Poriferihabitantaceae > JAHRAW01. The sequence goes on from OZ251537.1 coordinate 285,250, forward strand.
CTCCACGGTGGAGATTTTTACGCCGTTTTGCTCGAGGGTAGTGGACAGGCGGGTGTCGGTAACATTCTCCGGCCTGGCTGGCACATCCACCACCGGGTCTAAGTCCGAGCGCTGGAAAACGATACCAGTGTTCACCGCCGCCGGCCGCAGGGTGAGATAAATTTTGCCGCCGGTATGCAAGCCCACGCCAGTGGCGCGAATGACATTTTTAATGGTGCGTTGTTTGATCATACCGCTACATTTCTCATGCTACAAAATGGCTTAAAAAACGGCATGAATGCTACCCCACGCGCCGGTCAACATAAACAAAATATCGGCATTAAAATCTTAAATATAAGATAGTTTCAAGGCCGTTAGGTTTGCCATGGGGCTGAAAAATAAACCTCTCGGTTAGAGAATGTTACCGATTTTTTACCTTTATTTAGCGGCCTGGTGGGTGGCGAGGTGGGTGGCAGGTCGATTCGGCTGGCGGGCGGCGGTGCGTTGTAGCGCTGCGGTGATTTCTTTTTTCAGGTCGGCCTTGGATGGCGGCGGCGCGTCTGGTTGCTCGCTTCGGGGCGATGATTCGCCCGCTTTGTTAGCCGTATGGCGAGCCAGGCGACGGCGTTTTTGCTGCGCGCGACGGCGGGATTTTTCCACCTGGCGCTGGCCGAATTGCGGCCACATGCTGGGCGCATCGCCGCCCGCAAGCGATGTTGCTGCGCCGCCCCGAGCGCCATGCGCCGGGCTATCCATCGGCTCGTAATTCGTCGGCGGCGGCGCCACCAGTTCGATGCAGTCGGTGGGGCAGGCCGGCAGGCACAACCGACAGCCGAGGCAATCCGCCGCCAGCACGGTGTGCATGAGTTTCGCGGTGCCGATGATGCAATCCACCGGGCACGCCTTAATGCACAATTTGCAACCGATGCAATCTGCTTCGCGGATGAACGCCCGACGCAGCGGCTGGCGGCGGCTGGCATGGACGGGATTTAAGGGGGTGGCGGCACGCCCCAGCAGTTGGGCTAATGCGGCGATGGACGCGGCGCCGCCCGGCGGGCATTGATTGATGTCGGCTTGGCCGCTTTCGATGGCGCGCGCATAAGCCAAACAATCGAGGTAATCACACTGCCCGCATTGGGTTTGCGGCAGGCATCGGTCGATATCGTCTACCGCCGGCAGCGGTGATGTCGAGTTTAATTTGGCCATGCCGATTGTCGTCAAATCATCAATCATCGGCGCCGCGTCGCCTCCCGTTGGTCGGCCCGGGAGGCGCGTTTGACCGCAGTTGTTCGATGGTTTTTTGTATGGGTGCGTGAATTTTGATGATTTGATTGCGCGGATTCGCCGCCGCTAGGACGAGCGCCAGTTGATTGAGTATTTGCGCCAGAATGTTGCGCCGGCTGGTGGCGGCGGGCAGCAACTGGTCGGCTCTAATCGCCAATCCGAGATTGGCGAAGGTGATGAACAAGCAACAAGCATAGAAGTGTTTTTCCCATGTTTTTCGGTCTATCGCGCCACCGTCGAGGGCGGCGCATTTGTCATAGTACGCTTCGAATAAGGTCGGCGAAAATCCGGGGGTATTTAGAAAATAGCGGTTTAGTTTTCGTCTTCTTTCCACTTTCCCCAAAATTGGTTTTACCACATCGAGCAGTCGGTGCGCGTATTTTCCGGTTTCGAAGTCGATGAGGTAAAGCGCGTCGGCGGTTGATACGGTTTGTCGTCTGGCGGAGATATCGTCGTGGATAAAAGTGCGGAAATCCTTTGCGTGGTTGACGATTTCTTTGGCCGTGAGAAAAACCGGCACCGCCGGCCGCATGGCGTCTAGTTGTTTAACGAAGCGCAAGCCGATGTCGAAAAAGGCGTTTTGTTCGTCGGCACTCCATACTCTCAAGTCATCTAATGGCAATGCGTGCCTGCTCCTGGCCGTTAGGTATTCGGCTTCCTTGCCCGCTGTTGCGCAGTGAAGTCTGGCCATGGTTTCGGCCAGTCGTTCGGCGCATTCCCATGCACTGTCATAGATGTATTTGTCGAGGCCGAGGTCTTCTAGGATGATGGCGGTTTCGTTGCCAAAATAAAGTTGCGGGAAATAGGGGAAAGCATCGCGGACGGTATCCAAAAACTGGTAGTTGGCCAGTTCCTCCAAAAAGGATGGCGGACCGGCCTCGCTACGCAGTGGTTGCGGCAATGATTTAAGTATGACGGACGCGGGCATACCGGTCGCCGCCGTTTTTTCTGACCTGTCGAAGTGAATCCGCTCAACTTGAATCACCGACAAAGGGCTGTTGAGTTTTTTTCTAGCCGCAATGCGACGCAGCCATGCTTGCAGGTTCGAATGTCTCAAACCAATATTAGGTTTTTTAGTCGTCGAAAACGAAGAAAGTGTTGACCGTGTATTTATCATGAGATTGCGGCATCACGGCGCGGTGGGGGTACATCCACATCGGCGGGAACAGCAGCAGTCGTCCTGCGACTGGTTGGATTTTCAGGTCTAAGTTGGTGAACTCGGTTTCTCCGCCGCTGGTCACCGTGTTTAGATAGAGTATCGATGCCAATATTCTGTTGCTGTTTTTTTTGACCGACGCATCCACATGGGCATGGTAATAGCCCTCTTTTTGGGCGTATTTTTTAACAAAGTACCCGACATCTCTATATCTGATTTTCAGCCACGGGAAAGATGCGAAGTAATTTTTCACCACTGCGCCGTACATGCTATGTAAGGCGTTATCGATGCACTGCCATTGTTTTTTGTTGCGGTCGATATACAGAAGTTGATGGCGCTTGACCGGGTTGCCGCCGGCGCGAGCGCCGCCCATGGGCACTGCGTCGCAACTGGTGGCATCGAACAACGAAATTATTTGCGCGCCTAGCGACGCTGGAATAACTTTGTCGTACACGAAGATGAATCGTTGGTGGATGTCCGCGGGTTGCGTCAAGGGTGCTCGGTTCGGATGATGAAGTACAGCGAGTAGTACGGCGGTCGGTTGTCGAATGGTTCGTAGCCGCCGGTGTCGCCGATGGAGATGCCAGTTTTTGAACTGCCGGTGGAGGGTATGCTGTTGCCGCCTCTGGCGTAGACGGGCAGGGAGTCGTCGTCTACATCCGTGGAGGAGCTCCACATCGGCAATGCTGTGGAGTGGCCGTGTCCGGGGTCGTTTATGCCGTGCGTGTGGCGGGGCATTTGGTTTTCGCTGAGCTTGACGGATGTTTGTCCGCCGGTGACATTGATGGCGTACTCGCCGCCGCTGGCGTCGGCGCCGATGATGAAGCGGGCGGTCAAGTCGGGGGAGTTGTTTTTTCCATTACAGAGTTGCCATCCTTGGTAGGGGGTGCCGGCGATGCCGGCGCCGAGTTGGTCGTATTTGCCTTGCAGTCTGCCGGATTGCATGGAGATGCTACCGGGCGGGGCCATGCCGATGCCGGTGATGAGTTCGGTGGCGTTTATGGTTTTGCATTGAACGCTGGTGCACTGGATGTCGGGTTGATTGACGATCACGGTCACATATTGCGAGATGCTGGCGGTTTCGCCGAGATCTTGATCGGTGGCGCGCAATTCGAAGGTGGTGTTTTGCTGCAGCGGCGGGGAGGTCCAGGCGCGACGGTTGGTGACATTGACGCGTTGCTCGCCGTAGTGGATGTCGTAGGCGCCGAGGGCCGAGCCATCCCAGGTGAGCTTGACGCTTTGGTTGTCGTTCACTTGGGGCTGCGAGGCGGCGAAGTTGCGCACATAGAAGCCGTTGGGAAATTTGCCTAGGCTGAGGGAGGTTGATTTACGCGTGAAGTTTTCGCCGTCGCTCGAGGATTCCTCGTCTATGTAGAGGATGAATACGCCGGGATTTGAGTTGGCTTGGATATTGTGTATCTGGAACACCATGCCGTCCGTGGTGATGAGCTGGTCTTTGGCGGAGAGCGGCGAGACCGGGAAGGTGCCGTCGCCGATGGCACCGAAGCGCCATTTGTCGGCTGGGCTGGCGGCCGCCATGATGCCGTCGGCGGTGGCGGTTAGTTGTGATGCGTCGCCGCCGATTTCGAAACTGAAGATCAATTTTCTACAGTAGATTTTGCTGAAAGAAGTGTTGGCGACGGCGATGGTCAGCGAAGTCAGCGCCGAGTTGCCTTGCGCTGGGCTGGCTTGGATGGGGTCCGGATTGGTGGTGACGGCGTAGTCGAGGATGGTGTCGCCAGCCTCGTTTTCGTTGCTGTATACCATGGTCGTTGCGGTGCTGTTTTTAATGGTGGTCGGCGAGGTTATTTGATTTTACCGTTGCCTATGCCGCCGGAGAGTTTGAACATGCCGGTTCGCAAGATAGCGGGGGTATTGGAGAATTCGGCTTTGGGGTTGGCGGGTTCGATGTTGTTGGCGCGCCAGTCGCCGTCCTGGATGGAGAGCCATTGCCATTGTCCGTGTTTTTCGGCCGGTTTGGGCATGAGAACCGCGGTTTGGCCTGGCTCGGCCTCTGGAGTCAATGCTGCAACGCTTTTGCTGGCGGAAAGCAGAGGCCCAGCGTGGAAAAAAACGGCCATGGATTGCAGGGCGCTCTCGATGAATTTCGGCGGTAGTTCGAGCGTGGAGATGGGCAGGATGTCGGTGGTGGCGTGCACCGGCGCTCGGGGGTCTATGAGCATGGTGATGTAGGTTTGGTCGCCGCCTTGGAAGGTGAGGTTGATGAAGTTGCCGGTTTGGACCGGTTGTAGGTAGGGGGAATCGGTGTTGCCGATGGGGCCGGCGTTATTGAAGCGGGAGTAGTCATCGCCTTGGAAGTAGCCGATGAGGCCGTCGTTGCGCAGTATGGGTTGCCCGAGTTTGATGGGGAAGCGGTATTGGGTAAATTGCGGCGCGGCCGGCTTGAACAGGTATTGCCATGAGGGGTCGGCGAGGGGCGGGCCGTCGAGTTGATATTGCAGGCTGGCGCGGGTCAGGGCGAGCGGTCGCCCGATGAGCGTGGAGAGGTTTTGGTCGTCGCGGTTGCCGAGGGGGTCCACCGTCCACAGGGTTTCGTCGATGGCGCGCAAGAAGTCGGCGAAGGCATCGGCGCCTTGTTCGATGAGCGCGGTGAGCATGCCCCCGAGGCAGGGGAACGGGGCGTTGAGTTGTTGTACGGTGAGGTAGTCGGCATCGGGCGCCGGGCTCCAGTGGGCGTACTTTTCGCCTTGGGGGTTTATGCGCGCGGCCAGGGCGCCGAGGGCGGCGCCGTCGGGGTCATAGCAGGCGAGGCTTTTATCGATATGATTCGGCAGTAGCCAGGCGGCGATGGGGGTGACGGAGTTGTGCAGGTGGATGGGTTTTTCGTCATCGAGGGCGGAGACGAATTCGAAGTTCAGTCGCGCCGGCTGCAGCAATCTGGGCGGCAGTTGTATGAAGCGGTAGGGTTCTTGGGCGAGTACGGTTTTGTCAGGTTGGGGGGTGAGGTTGGGGCTGATGGCGGGATTGATTTTCAGGTAATTATGGGAGTTTATGATGTCGATGGCTTGCCCGAAGCAGTCGACGATCATCAATTTTTCGAAGCAGAATTGCCCGGCGCGATAGGATTGGAAGCGTGACTTCGGCCATCCTTTGAAACGTACTGGCAGTCCGCCGAGGTCTGGGGGGGAGGCGTTTTGGTCGCCTACGAGGGTGGCGATGTCGGTGTGGTCGGCCGGGATGATGTGGCTGCCGGGTTCGGCCGCGGCCATTTGCGCGGAGAAACCTTCTAGGGTTTGCGACAGAAAATCCCAGTGGTCGGTGTCGGCGATGAATTTTTCCAGGGTATCTAATTCGGCGGCGTTGAGGTCGGGGTGTTGTCGGCGAAATTCGTCGAGTCGTTTCTTGAAGTTGAAACTGCTTTTGGGGGTAAGCAGGGCGATGCCGCTGAACACATCATCGACCGGTTGGTCGAGGGGGGTTTTGCCGGTGAGGTTGTAGCGTTGTCCGTCGAAGGTCCAGTTGTCGGCGCCGTTTGGGTTGTGGTGTTCGATGGGGTAATGGAAGGCGGTCCACATGAGGAACAGCGGCGACCATGGTTGGCGCCAGGTCATGGGCGGCAGATCCGGAGGGTTGCCGTGCATATTTTTTTGCTCGGCGATTTGTTTTTTGAGCGCCGCGATGGCGGCTGGCGAGCGCTCGCGGAGGCCGGCGGCGATGAGAATTTCGGCCGCGTTGTCTGGATCCAGCAAAAAACTATCGACCAGGATTTGGGTGATGGGCGGCGGCGCGTGGTCGAGGTTGGGCAGCAGTTTTTGTATTGTCGAGGCGTTGAGGTTCACGCCTTGCCAGGACATGCTGGTGATCAGTTGGGAGGCGAAGCGGCAGGTCAGCGGCTGGTCGTCGACCAGGATGTCGGCCGCTTTGGCGCCGGCTATCAAGGCGACCGGGTCGCTGGCTTTGAAGAACGGGTTTTTGGCGATGCGCTTGAGTTGGCGGTTGGCGGGCAGGTCGCGCTGGGCGGCGAAGATGTCGATATTGCGCAGCAGTTCATCGGCGGTTTCGCCGCCGGGGAGGTTGTTTTGGGCGGCGGCCGCTTGGGCCGTCATGTTCTGGATTTGCGCGGCCAGGGATTGGGTGGTTTTCGGGTCGAGTTGCTCGTCGAACAGGGCATCCGAGTATTCTCCTCTGGGCAGGAGTTGGCGTTGCGCCGAGCTTAGGTTGTCGTATCGTCCTTTGGCCCACCACATGCGGTACAGCCGCGACTGCAGGGCGCGCAGTTCCCGGAGGTGTCCGTCATAGGCGTGTTGTTGTTGATTGAGTTCGGCCAGCCAGTCCGGTTCTAGGCTGGGGTCATTCCAGGTGATGGGTTTGGCGGGTTTGGGGGCTTGGCTCGGGGCGCCGTCGGCGGCCTCGGGTTTATCGATGATGGTCCATTCATAGCCGCCTGGTCCGGCGCCGAACCAGGCTTTGTGGATGGCTTGATTGAGCAGGTCGGGGCCGTTCGGCATATCCAGCGTCGGCAGCAGGCTGTATTGGAAGGCTGCCAGCAGGTCGGCGCGGACCGATTGTCCGGCGGTTTCGGTTTGTTTTTTGATCAGGGCGGTCAGGCCATCGATGGCGTTGTCGGCGACCGCGACCGACACCGCGGTGGCGGCGTCGGCCGGCCGGTCGGAGGTCGGCGCCGGGCCGGTTTGGTGCCATTGGACGGCGTGGGTGGCGCCGTGATAGACGGATTGCTGGCATGGCGCGGCGCGCGGCGCGTCGGCAACGCGCCATTTCAAGTCGGCGAGTTTGGCGGCGAAGGTGGCGGCGTCGGCGGCGGCGGCGAGGATATCGGCGGTGGGGTCGGCGTACCAGCCGGCGACCATGTAACTTATGGAATCTTCGGCGGCGACATCGGTCAGCGGGTCGTGCGCGGAGAAGACATTCTCCATGTTGGGCTGAAAGACCGAGAAGGTGAGGTCGCCGGCGCCGACCGCGGTTAGGTGAGGCGCGGCCTCGGCGCTCTCGCGCCATTCGGCGAGGTCGATTTTGCGTCCGATCAGGGTCGGTTGCAGGCGTTTTTTGGAGGTCGGGGCGATATAGGGGGAGGTGCCTTCGTTGGGGTCGATGAAGTCGCTTTCGATGACCCAAGCGGCGTTGTCGCGGCGTTCCTGGGGGCCGCTGCGGCGCACCACGAGCCATCGGTTGGGCGCGTACGGGTAGTCGACGGCGCCGGTTTGTCGGTCGTGGGCGCCGCTGCGCAGGGCGTGCGGGAGAATCCACCGCAGGTAGACGCCGTTGGCGGACGGCGTGTTGTTCCAGTTGGCGGCGGAGTTGTCGCTGAATGCGGCCGGCGAGGCGCTGGCGTAATATTCCAGGTTGGCGTAGTTCATGCGCCAGCGTTGGAAGTTTTGGCGTTTTCTGGCTTCGTCATTCACCACCAAGGCTTTGATGTCCACCGGCACGAACAGGGTGTAGGTCATGGTTGCGGCGCCCTTTTGCGGGGTTGATGGCGGCGGCGCGGCGGCTCGGCGGCATGCGGTTGGAAGAAGATTTCTTCGGCTGCCTTGACCATTTGGATGGCGAATTCGGCCGGGCTGATGTTTTTGCCGAGGTATTGCGGTTGGGCCAGGGTTTGGATGATGCTGTTTTTGCCGTCGTTGATGTTCAAGACGCCGCCGCCGGGCGCGTCGTCAGGTTGGCGGAAAAAATCTTCGAACGAGCCGGCGGCGGGAAATTCTTGTCCGGCGGGTCGTCCCACGGGCGCCGTCAATTGCCGCAGCTGGATGATGTCGCCGTCTTCGACACCGAAGCACAGCCCTTGTTTCGGTTCGGCGAACACGATGGCATCGGGAATGTCGAGGAAGATGCACAGCAACACATTGGCCGACAGGCGTTCCAGGCGCAGGGTTTTCAGCGGCGCGGAGTTTTTGAGGGCTTGGACGGTCAGACCGGGCCAGCCGGAGACGATGGCAGAGCGCATAAGGATGCCGCACATGGTTTCGCGGCTGGAATCGGCTTCGCGGTCGCCGGCGGCGGTGCCGAGCAGGCGGGCGCGGAGGGCTTTGAGTTCAAGGGCGGCGGCATCATCGATGACGCCGCGCATGGCGCGGGCGTGGAGGGTGTCTTTGGAGGATTGGACGCCGGCGCTTAGGGCGCCGTCGGCGAACGCGTCCAACCAATTTTGGTCGATGTGGAAAAAACGCAAGGATTCCACCGGCAACATGGCCGAATCCGGCACCAGATGATTGAAAGGCACGCCGTACAAGGCGCGGGCGCGCGCCAGCCATTGCGCCACTGGGCGCAGTTCGTCATCGAGTTCATCTTTCAGCAGGGCTTGGACGGCCGGCGCCGACAGCAGGCGGCGCGCCGCTTCGGACGGCGGCGGTTGGTTCGCGGCGGCCGGTGCGGTATTGGCGGCGGCGGCTATTTGGGGATGGTTCGGGGCTTTAAGGGCGGCGCCGACGGCGGCGCCCATTTCACTAGTCAGCAGGGCTTTGAAGGAATCTCTGACGGCGCCGTTGCGCAACAACGCGGACAATTCGGCTTGGGTGGCGGCCTCGCTGGCGGCGGCGTCCATGAGTTTTCCGATCAATTGATAGCAGTGGCGTCTGAAACCGCGCAACGCTTGGGAGAAACTGCCGTCGGCGAGCGCCGTGGCGCGACCGAGCGACCAAGCGGCGGCATAAGTTTGGTCGAACAAGCCGCTGGACGCATCGAAAATCATGGCGGCGGCGGCCGAGCGGCGGCGTTCGCCATCGGCCGGCGGCGGCAGCGGTTGGGCGATGCGCGGCGTTAGCGGGCTGCGGTACCAGGCGAAGGTGTTTTCACCGGACGGGGCTTGGTAATTCAACGGCACATAGCCTTCCGCGAAGCGCGCCGCTGCCGCGTCCATGGCGGCGCCGGAGCCGGCTTCGACGGTGCGGCGCAGCAGCAGTTGGTCGGGGTCGGCAAGCGACGGCGCGGCGATGTTTTCCACCAGTTGGCGAAAATTGAGTTGTTCCGGCTGCGAGAGGAAGGTCCAGTTGTAAAGCGACGCCAAGGCGATGTCTTGGTACGCCGTGGGGTCGGATTTTTTGCGCCCCCAAGCCGACGCCGAGTCGCGCATGGCCGCGGCGTGCCCTTCCAGCGACACCAAGTGGACATAAAAGCGTTGTCCGGCGGCGCCAGAGGTTTTCAGCAGACGGTTGCCGCTTATGACGCTGAACCAGTCGCTTTCGTCGGCGTAGTCGATGGCTTGGTCAGCGGCGTTGACTTGCCGAACATGGGCTAAGTATTTGAGTTCGGCGGCTTTGGGAGCCACGGCACGGAAGACTTCCGCGCTGATGGTGATGAAGGAGCACGGCGCGCGCAGCGTCTGCGGCGTTACCGCATCTGTGGGGATGGCGGGTTTCAGCACATCGCCGTCGGCGGCCAGAAACTCCGCCGCCGATGCGCTTTGCACGGTGGAGTGGGTTTGCGGGTTGACGGTGATTTCTTGTTCTTTGAACACCATCAGGCAGAGCCACGGGATGTCGCCGTCTTTTTTATCGAAGTAGCGCTCCCACGGCAGGGCGCGCTTGTTCAGCACGATGTTGGGCAGGTGCTGGTCGTAGATGGAGTTGCTGTTGTTGGGCGGATAGCAACTGTGCACTTCGGCCGGCGGCATGGAAAACTGCGGGCCGCTGACATAGAAATCTTGGCTGATCGGCGTATCGAAGTAGTCGCCGGCATCGAGGCCGTCGATGGCGGAGGTCACGCGAATGGTGTAGACGCCGTCTTCCAGCGACGGACGATAGTTGTCGAAAAACTCGATTTCGTCTGCGGAAATAGGCGCTTGGTCGGCGAGGGCGGGCATGGGGTTTTTTAACGGGCGAGGGCAGGCGCAGGATCTAAGCCGCCGTTAGCAGTGGCTGGTCGACGAACAAAAAGTCGGCGTCGGCTGCCATGGCGGTCAAGTCGCCGTTCGTCAATTCCGTCATGCCTAAGGCGGTTAGGATATCGAACAGGCCGTCGCGGCGCGCTTTTGTGGCTGGGCGCATGATTTGTTTGATCTCGGCGAGGCTCTCGGCGCTGCGTTGGGGAATCGGTCCGGTGGGCGGCGTACCCAGTTTCAGGGGGTTTACACCCGGCGGCAGCGGGTCGTAGGCGAGGTCTTGGCTGTTCATAACGCCGGCGCCCGGCCCGAGGGTTGGCGGCGGCGGCGCGATGTCGAAGCCGCTGAGTTGGTCGGCGATGAGTCGGTCGTCGGACAATGCGGTATTGCTGCCGACGCCCCACAAGGCATCCGGCACATTGCGGGTGGTGAAATCGATGCGCCAGTTATTGTCCAGCACATCGTCGCCAGTTTCGTGGTTTACGATGGAAATGGTTTGCCGGACGACCAATCCGGTGCGCGCCATGGGTTTGATGTTGACGGCGTCGCCGGTTTTGAGCGGCGTTTTAGAATCACCCAGATAAAGTTGGGTGATGGGAATGGCGGATTCGGTGGTGAAGCGGAAGGCTGCGCTCCTGACCGTCCACGGCGGCGGCGCGGCGGTTTGGTCGGCGGCGGCTTCGCTGGCGGCGGTTTGGTCGGCGGCGGTGGCTTGGCCCGGCGGCGGCGCCAATCCGGTGAGCGGTTGGAGTTTGACCAGGTTGCCCGGCGCCGGCAGCACTTTGGAGAATTGCGTCCAATCCTGCACGCTGGGGATGGATGAACGCGAGGCGCCGAAATCCACGGTGAAGGAGATCACAAACCAATGCACGGTCGCCGTGCCACCGGTGCTGGGACCCCACAAGGTCAGGTTGGCGCCGAGTTCGACGGTCACCGTGGTGGAGACGAAAAGTATTTTCAGTTTGTAGGAGGCGCCGACGTCGATGCCGATGTCGGCGATGAAATGGAACGGGTCGTACCAGATGATGATGTCGGCGTGGGCGTTGAACCATGCTTTTAGGGCGCCGTCTTGGTAGCGGGCGTCCAGGGAGCCGCCGGCCATCACCGCAGTCGGCGTCAGCGCGAAATAGACGCCGCCGGAGATGCTGATGGTGGAATCCAGCGCCCAGTTGAAGCCGACGCGGGCCTCTTGGGGGTAATGCGCCGGCGCTTTGAAGTACGGGCTGTATCCGCCCAGGGTCAGCACGAAGTCGCCGGCGTGGGGATTGGAGCCGAACCAAAACACCATGGCGAAGCCGCCGGTGAGGTGGCAGTTCGGATCCAGCAGAAAGGAATTCGGCGACAACGATGCGGTGAATGAAATCAGCCCTCGGTCCGGCGCGAACAGCGCTTCGATTTGCAATTCGACATAAGCGTACACTTGGCTGCCGACCATGGGGAAGCGGGCGCTGGAGACGCCGATGAGCGCCAGCACGAATTCGTGGCCGAATTCGGCGGTGATGAGGGCGGTTGAATTGACGACTTCATAGGTGGTGAATTGGATGCCGGCGGTTACCCAGATGTCTCCCGCCGACGGCGCAATCCACGGCTTGTCGCCGCCCATGATGCTTTCGAGAACATCCGTGGGGGTCGGGTTTTCGCCGAAGGCGTTGGAGTTTAGGGTGGCTTTGACGAACGGGAATTTGAATACTTCGTCTTGCTCGGGGATGCGCAGTTTGCTGTTGTAACCGAAGCCGCCGCAAAAGCCGGTGACGAAAAAGCAGCCCGGACCGCCGAATTCGCCTTTGACGGCGGCGAACACGAACATGGAGGTTTTGCCATCGAATTGGGCGTACGAGCCGATGGCCGAGGCGCCGAAGACTTTCAACTGCAGGGTGGCCGAGCCGGCGAATTCCAGGGTGACCGGGGGTTTGACGGGCATTTTCTCGAAGCCGCCTTGGATGGTGATCACCGCATTCTTGAAATCCAGCCCCAGCCCCTCGATATTGAAGCGCGGGCTGAAATCCGACACCGGCGTGCCGACCGACAGCCCGGCCACTGAAATATCCAGCCCGGCGGCGCCTAAGGAGGCATCGAGCAGCACCCACAGCACGCCGTCTTTGTATTTGACGCCGACTTTTTGGAAATTCACCGGCCCGAAACTTTTTTGCACATCGAACCAAGTGGCGCCGTCCGCGGCCCGCGCCGGCGATGGCACCGCTTTGCCTTTTGCCCCCGAGGACTTGCCCACCGCGGCTTTTGGCGGCGCCGGCAATTGTTTACCGCTTGGCGGCAGCAGTTGTTTGTCGCCGCCAGGCGTCGCCGGCTGCTTATCCGTGCCGGCCGGCGTCGCGCCGCCGCCGATGCTCAGCGGAATCACATAGCCGCCGAAATCGAACTCCGCCGACAACGCGAACATGCTCGGCATGCCTTGCGCCGGCACTTGCGGGTAGTTCGCATCAATCAGTTTGTTGAGGCGGTCGATTTCATCGCGTCCGGGCGCTTGGCTGGCGTCCAGCGCCGATGACGCCGCCAGCACTTTCAACTTCTTCACCGACAGCGTCTCGTCGGCCGGCAACACTTGGTCGAGCAACGGTAGATTGGACAGATTCAACTCGCGGTCCACCGCCAACCCGAAGAAAAACTTCCATTTTTTGGCGACCGGATCTTTGTTAGCGACGAACACGGCGCGCCCAAAATTCACCGAATCGGCTTCCAACAACAAGCTCGGGCCGGTGGCGTTGTATTTAAAGGTCGCGGCGCGCAAGCTCGGGTCTAACTGCGGCGGAATATCCGGCGCCGGCAAACCGAATTCGGCGATCAGGTCTTCTAATTTCAAATAGGAATCGCCCTCCGCTTTCCAAGACGCCGCCAGCCGCTTCCCATCGGCATCGACGTCCAACAACAATTTAAAAACCTGCCCGCCTAAAGTCAAGGAGCCGCTGAATTCCTTTGCCGCGCCCTCATCCTGGCCGCCGATATCGACTATTAACTCCAACTCCGCTGGTTTGTCGTTTATCGGAAACTCCATATCACAAGCGGCTTTGAATGCTTTGCTGCCGGTGTTGAAGGAAACTTCCAGGCTTTTGATGACGAGGTCGGCGAGGGCTTGGGGGAAATCCGCTGTCACGCCGAATTTGCCTGCCAAGTCGCTCAATAGGTGGCCGATGGGGATTCCGTCTGCTGACCGGACGCTGCCGGAAAACGCCAGGCTGCGTTTGCTCACATCGACCATGGCAAGCAAGTCGATTTCCGTGCTCGCGATATCGATGGTGGCGGCCAGTTGGGCATCGGACACCGACCCGGCGCGCACATCGACCATAAAACCCACGCTGCGCAAGGTGACGCCGTCCGATACTTTCCAGTTGCTCAATATTCCATAGAGAGAATAGATGCCCTTGCTCGGCCAGCTGGCCAGCCCGACCCCGCCGAGGGGAAGCGTGCTGGGGACGGACGGGCCTAATCCTTTGGGGAATATATTGCTGGGAATCGAATCCAGCCCACTGCCGGCTTCAATTTCAAGATCCAGCCCGATGAACAGGCCTTCTGATTCTTGGATGGTGAAGTCGAATTTCCAATTATTGAGGTGTCCTTGTCCGGAAATAAAATAATCGATATCGCGCTCTTTGGGCGAAAACGGCGAGCCGACCACCCAGCGTACTTCGAACTCTTCCAGTACGAATGAAATGCCGGGAATCAGGTCTTCGAATAAGGAAACCGGTTTGGACAGGGCGATTGAAAAATAAATCTCTAATATGCGTTTGCTAAAAGACGGCGCGTTTGGGGAGGAATCCAAATCGAGCGTGAATCCGAAGGCGTTGCAACCGATGTTGTTAGTCAGCGTTTCGGTGATTTTATCGGGCAGAAAAGCCAGCAGGGAGTCTTGGACTTTGATGCCGCTGTTGCCGTTGATATTGAACAGGTCGTCCAATGCGGCGATGGTCAAGGGTTGTTCGAAGGCGCCGTCCACCGATATTTGGTTGTTTTCGGTGGGCAGGGTGAGTGACAAGCCCATTTGTATGCTGCTCGACAACTGAAAATCGCCGTGCAGGGCGATGTTCGATGTCACCAGCGCGTGGGATGGTTGGCGGGGCGCGTCGGGTTTGGCGGTTTTGGGCTTGTTGCTTTGCGGCTTGGCTGGAGGAGTTTCGTCGTCCGATGGCAAGGGTTCGGTGCGAATGGCGAATTGGTTTCCTGTGCAGCTGATTTTATCGAAATTGAAGTCTGGAAACTGGGCTGACGCGTCTATGACAAACGGTTCGATGCTGGCGATGGGGCCTTGAAAGAGCAAATTGTCGTCGGCGAAGCCCAACTCGGCGGCTAGGGAGAAATAGCCCAATCCTTGGGTGCGCCCGTTAAAATGAAAGCCGGGCGCGTCGAGCGCATCGGGCGCGTCGGCATCAGTTGGCTTGTTATGGGAAACAAACAGGAGTTTGGCGTTTGCGAAGGGGACGGTTTGCAGTCGGTCGTCGCACACTCCTGGAAAACTGTCTTTGAATCTCCAGCCGGGGCTGAATTCGAAAGTCAGCGTTAAGTCGGTTTCGCTGTTCGCATCGCAATAGGCGACGCGGAAATGGAGGTCGGCGTCGAACAAGTGGACGCTTCCTGCCATGCCGCTTGCGCCGTCTGCGGACGCATTCGACACCACCGCTTTGCTCGGGTCGGGGGCGCCGGCGCTGTGCCACAAATCCCGCGCCGTGTCCGTTGCCAGAATATCGTTCAAGACAAGCCCCGAGCCGGTTTTTATGCGGCTCAGTAGTTTGGCTATCATGGTGGAATTAAGTGACATTGACACCCAGGTGACTTATTGTGGGTGACTTATTTTGGACGACGATTGTTTGCTGATGGCTGGGCTTGAACCAGCAAAACTTTGCGGCGGATTTTCCGCTTTCTGGTTGAGTTTATTATGTGATGACGAGACCCTGTGAACTCCTAAAATGATCAACAGGCGATGCCGTGATGGACGGTCTTGGCACTGTTGCTTGTTGCACTTCAAGGGTGACATTGCTGCTATCTAGCGAGAAAGGGCGAACGGCGCCATAATAGCGCGCCACCTGTCCTCCAGGCCTCTGGGTGTCGGGGGGTCCGGCGATGTCACCAGGTCCTGCGGCGGTGGAGGTGAAGGGGTTGGTGAACAAATTTTGATGGAACCCCGAATAGCCCTGTAACGTTTTGCCTAGAATCTTGGTTAAAAAAAAGATTTCATAGGGCTCAAAAGTAGGCGAAAACAGCCGCAGCATTTGCTGTATGTCAACGATTTTGGGGTTCACCGCGGGATTTAGGCTTTGGCTCCCGGTATTCCTGAACAAGGCGGCTTTCGCATCCGCGTCGAATGCTTGTTTTTTTTTGCCGCTTCCGCTGGCTGGGTCGTAGCCCGAATCATTTCTTCCGAAGGGGTGCGCGACCACCATGCGCCGAAAATTTTGCAATGTTTTCATCAATTTTTCCATGCGCTCGGCTTGTAGATTTTTGGCTTCTTCGAAGTAGATTGTTTTCAGCCCGGTTAGGGCGCCTTGCTCAAGGGCACCGCTTCGCATGCCGACTTGAACGATCTCCCATCTGGCTTTTTGCAATGCGCATAGAAAAAGCCATTGCCGTTTTCTCGAAGGGATATTGTTGTAGGGCACTGCAGCGACCGGGGGGTTGCCTGGAAAGGCGGCATCAGTCCAATATTCCGTGAGATTGACGGCCAAACTCGAAATATCAGTCCATTTTTGTCGCATCAGCCATCTCGGGGTTTGGGCCGCTTGAGTGTCGGCCGAGCCAAGATTGTTTTGTGCTTTTTTATCGCCTAACAATACGGGAATTCGTCTCGATTGGATGGATGCTTCAATCAGGCTGATGACCGCTTCTTTGGAAATGAAATGGTACCTTTTAGATCTAGCGTCGCGATTTGCGCCGGTTATTGCCCCGGCGCTGTTTCTTTTATATTCGCTTTTAATCCATATGAATGTGAATTCGGCTTCTTGGATAAGCGCATCGATATTGCCTTGGAAGTTTTGATGGACAACGGGATTCGCTGCGACTCTTGGTGCTGGCATTTGGTTGTATTGATTTAATTTTGCTTCGAGACCATCTATAAAATTGTTGAAACTATTGATGTTTTGACCTCCGGCGGCGATGACTCCTTCGGCCAGTTTTCCATATTGAACCTTGAAAAAATTTTCAAACGCGGTTTGTACATCAGCCTGATTAAGCGCCGGGACAGAGCGGGCGCATAAATCATCCATCATCCGCCCCGGGATGGGTGACCTGGGAAGTCCAGCCACATACGCCGCCAAGCGGGTGCCTGCTGTGAAATACACCGAGTAGGCTCCGGGGGCGCTTTTCGTGCACACGCCGGTCCTGGCGTTGGTATACAACATCGGATTGCGGCGGGCGAAAACAATGCCAGTGCGTGGTGTGCAAAACAGCACGGCGACATTTAGGTCGCCGATGATCGACTTGTAATAATCGGAGAGTTCCTTAGCGCTCTTCGCTGCGCTGTTGTTATTATCGCGAACATTCGTCCCTTGACCAGCGCCGAGTTTCGCATGCACCAATATTCTTACTGTCAGCCGCAGACTCGGGTTGGCAATGCAAGCCAGCGCAGAAGCCGCGATGGTATATCGGTCGCCACTCGCCCCCGCCCAGTGGGTAAACAGGATTTCCCTCTTTTTTTGAGCGTTCGATTGTCGATAAAAATCTTGGAACCAGCCCTCGACTTTCGCCACATTCGCCGCTACATCCGCATTTTGGATATCGATTCCGCCGGTGGCTGCGTTTGCCACTGGCAGTTGCCCGGTATAGCAGTCTACATTTTTGTACCATGTATCCTCACTGTTGTTTCGCGAGACGAGGTCGTACAGCGCCGTCGTTGGTCCGGCGGCTGTAACTACCTGAGGATTAGCAAGATTTGGCATGCGGCGGGTGCATTTTTATAGGTTTTGCTCATATATCAGAATCCACGGCGGGCTGGGGCGCCCGCCGTGGGTCGGTGTTGTTTTAGCTCAGCCTTAGAAGTGCACTGAGCCTTTCAGCAGGACGGCGTGGACGGCGGTGTTGTCGGTGTTGCGGCGTTCGCCGAGCAGGTTCATGTCCAGGCGCGGGCCGGCTTTCCAGTTCATGCCGATGCGGTAACTATCGGCTTCGCCTAAGGTCATTTCGCCGTATGGGGTTAGCATGCCGTCGCGGTCGGCAAGTGACATGCCGTAGCCGACGCGGGCTTGCAGGCGGGCTGCGTAGTCGGCTCCGTCGGCGCTGTCGGCGCGGTCGGCCGGCAAGCCGCGTTGCCATAACTCTTGGGTGCCGCTGGCGCTGTCGCCATAGCCGGGCTCGATGCGCAATGATAGGCCTTGCCCGTCGGCGCCGGCTTTTATGGCGATGCTGCCTTCGATGCCCCACTCTTGGGTGTCTGCGCTGTGCGCTAATAGAACGCGGGCACGGGCTTGGGCGGTGACGCGGGCGGCGTGGTAGCGCCAGCCGCCGCCGACTTCCAGCCCGCCGCCGGTTTCGCCGTCGCCGCCGTCATGGCGCACGCCGACTTCCAGCAGTGATTCGAGTCGCCTTTGGCCGGCTAGGGCGCTGGAGCGGCTGGCTTCCACGCTGGCGCGGATGCGGGTGGCATCTATTCCCAAGGCTTCGATTATGCCTTTGCCGTCCACATCCATCTCGCTATGCGTGGCTTCGCCTTTGACGCGCAGGGTGGTGGAGTCGCTTTCCCACACTTTGCCGCTGCCGCCGAGGCCGTAATTGCGCATGCTGAGGTCGGTGGATTCCACCCCTGCGACTGCATCCAATATTTCTAACTCGCCATTGCCGCTGCCGACCATCGCCCATAAATCCAGGGCGCCCATTTTCCAGCCCACATAGGGGCTGATGATGGATATGTCGGTTATTTGCTCGCCTTTGTCACCGGCATCATCCTCGTAGCCGATATCGCTTTCCAGTTGCGCTACGGACAAACCGAGCAACACATTGTTGTTCAAGCGGGTATCCACGCCGAGATGGAAGCCATACATGGCGCCACTCCAATCCAAATCGCCGTCGCCGGCGAGGTCGCGGTATTCGCCGCTACCCCAGAAGGTGACGGGGACTGAGCCGCCAGCACTTTGGCTCGGGCTATCTTTGGCGGCGCCTAACCCTAATGTGAACTCGGTGCCGGACAGGAGTTTTTTGCGCGCAACGCTGCTGCTTTCGAGCATGGTTTCGCCGTGGCTATCTAAGGCGCGCAGTACATTGCGCTGCCCGCCGAGGGCGAATGAGGCACCCGCCGAGCCAGCATTAGCGCGGTCGATGCGCGTGGTGATGGCGCCGGCAGTACTGGCCAAGATGTCGCGGGCGATTTCGGGCAGGACGGTTTCGTTCGCTACCATGACGGTGTCGACGGTGTCGAGATCGGTGATTGTCACCGTGAATGTGTCAATGATGGGCGTGCCACCGTTTACACCAGTCGGCGGGGTGGCGGTGTAGGTCAGGGTGAGAGCAGGGGCTGCAACAGTCGGTGTGCCTGATAAAGAACCGAAGTACTCGGTATCCATGTAAGACAAGCCGGTATCCGTGAAAGACAAGCCGGGAATAGTCTCAGCCCCGTCATCACTACTATACATGGCAGGGGTCCCGTCATTGGTGTATTCCAATATGTACATCCATGCTGCTTCACCGCTGACTCCCTGGACTAACGGCAAAAGTAGCGTGATGTCCATTTGATCGACCTCGAAAGTGTACGGGCCATCGATGGGAGGATTGAACCCATACTCCACCATCACATTAAATTCCACCATGGCGACATCTTCGTCATCGACTATGGCGACGTAGTTCAGGGTGACATTGCCTACACTCGCCTCGCCACTCAAGACGCGGCTGTCGGTGTTGAAACTTAAGCCCACCGAACTCGGGCCGCCGTCCAATCTGTAGCTTGCCCTTGCCCCGTCGACATACTCATCAGTACTATCTCGGACTTGCGGCAGGGTCAGATTAAAATCCTGGCCGACCAGTAAATACTGGTTTGGGAGGCTGTTTTCGGCGAAATTGTATACAGGCGGCTCAACTATCGTCACCGTGAATGTGCCACTGATGCTGTCACTGTTTACACCAGTCGGCGGGGTGGCGGTGTAGATCAGGGTGCGAGCAGCGACTGCAGTAGTCGGTATGCCTGATAAAAAACCTTCTACGAAGTTCTCGGTATCCGTGTAAGACAAGCCGGGAATAGTCCTATTACCATACATGGCAACGGGCCCGCCATTGGTGTATTCCAACATGTACGTCCATGCTGCTTCACCGCTGACTCCCTGGACTAACGGCAAAGGTAGCGAGATGTCCTGACCGACCTGGTAAGTGTACGATGAGCCATCGATGGGAGCATTGAACTCATACTCATACTCCTCCACTACTGCCACATTGAATGTAGTTTCGAAGGGCTCGGCATTAAGACCAGGGCTAAGGTTGGCTTGGTAGGTGAGGGGAGTCGCCGCTTGTAACATTGTCGGCGTGCCGACCAAAGAACTGGTATCAGGATCGAAACTCAAGCCAGTCGGCGGATTCACCAATGAGTAGGTCAGACGACCATTGGGATTTCTATCATGGGGAAAGCCGGTTCCGCTAAATTCCAATGTGGGCAACTCCAGCGGCGTAATTGCTTCGCCTCTCACGAAATTATAATTAGGGTCGAGGGTAGCAGAGAAACTCGGCAGTGCGCACTCCACTATGCCGGAATTGCTATTGCTCTCGCTGGTTTCGTTGACGGCGGCTGAGTCTGATTCGCATACATTTATGGTCAACTCGGATTGGGCAACAATAAAGTCGTCCGTAGTGATATTGTCATCCGAACCTAACTCGACCAGTGCAAATCTAGCTAAGAAGCGCCCGACAGCCGCCGGGTTGTCAGCTGATGACAAATAAGACGAGAGATCGGATCCACCAAATTGTTGTCCCACTGGAGAAAAGAGAATGCCCAGCGCCTCGTCCAATTGTTCGTTAGATTTGTTCAGCAACCGATATTCGAGGCGGCCTTGATCGAAGCCAACGGGAATGCCTGTAACCTCCGGCAAATAATGCCGGCCGACAGGCGAGCCGTATTTGAACCACCGCTCTAAGGTCATATCTGGGAACACGACACCGTCGAGTTCTGGGTCTGCCGATGGCTCAAATATCGTCACATTGAATGTAGTTTCGAAGGGCTCGGCATTAAGACCAGTTCTAAGGTTGGCTTGGTAGGTGAGGGGAGTCGCCACTTGTGACGTTTCCGGCGTGCCGACCAAAGAATTGGTAGCAGTATCGAAACTCAAGCCAGCCGGCGGATTCACCAATGAGTAGGTCAGAAAACCATTGTCATTGCCAGTATGGGGAAAGTCGGTTGCGGAAAATACCAATGTGGGCAACTCCAGCGGCGTAATTGCTTCGCCTCTCACGAAATTATAATTAGGGTCGAGGGTAGCAGAGAAACTCGGCAGTGCGCACTCCACTATGCCGGAATTGCTATTGCTCACGCTGGTTTCGTTGACGGCGGCTGAGTCTGATTCGCATACATTTATGACCAACTCGGATTCGTCAATAATAAAGTCGTCCGTAATGCTATTGTCATCCGAACCTAACTCGACCAGTGCAAATCTAACTAAGATGCGCCCGACAGCCGCCGGGGGCTCAGATGATGACAAATAAGACGGGGAGAGATCGAAGGCTGTTCCCACTCGAGACAAGGTAATGCCCAGCACATCGGTAGGTTGTTCGCTGTCAGAGTTCAGCAACCGATATGCGAGGTTGCCTTGATCGAAGGTATCTGGAATGCCTGTAACCCCCGGCAACTCATGCCGGTCGACAATCGAGCCGTATTTGAACCACCGCTCTATGGTCATATCTGGGAACGCGACATTGCCTAGTTCTGACGATTGCGCGTTGGCGTGTTGCGTGGGGATGAGCATGGCGAACATGGCGACAAGCGCAAAAACCACGGCGAGGGGGGATAGTTGGTTGGTTTTCATGTGGCTAATCTCGGCTTGTCGGTTAGTAGGCTGGGTAGTGCTGACTGCGCTGGTAGCGCACGCTGGCGGTGATTTCATCTGGGAATTTCTCGATATGCGGGGGATGTTTGGTGTGGGTGATGGTGGCTGGTTTGCCGCCGGCGACCCATTGTAGTGGTCGGTTCGGGTGCTGTAAGTATAGCGCTAATACTCGGTTCGGATGATGAAGTATAGCGCGTAGTACGGCGGTCGGTTGTCGAAGATGTTGTAGCCGCGGGCTTTGGCGATGGCGGCGCCAGTCTTTGATTCTGCGGTGGAGGGCATGCTGGCGCCGCCGCTGGCATCGATGGCCAGAGTGTGGTCGTCATTATCCGTGACTTCGGCATGCACATGCAAAGGATCGGAGCGGCTGTGTCCGGGCTCGGTCACGCCGCGTGCGCGGGCCATCTTTTGGTTTTCGTTGAGCCTGATGGATGCTTGTCCGCCGGTGGCGCCGACGGTGTATTCGCCACCAGTGGCATCGGCGCCGACGATGAAGCGGGCGGTCAGATTCGGGGATTTGTTGTGTCCGTTGCAGAGTTGCCACCCCTGGTAGGGGGTGCCGGCGATGCCGGCGCCGAGTTCTTCGTATTTGCCCTTCAGGCTGCCGGATTGCATGGCGATGCAACCGGGCGGCACCATGCCGATGCCAGTGATGAGGTCGGTGGCGGTCAGGCTGGTGCACTGGATGTCGGGTTGATTGACTATCACGGTCACATATTGCGAGATGCTGGCGGTTTCGCCGAGATCTTGATCGGTGGCGCGCAGTTCGAAGGTGGTATTTTGCCGCAGCGGCGGGGAGGTCCAGGCGCGACGGTTGGTGACATTGACGGTTTGCTCGCCGTAGTGGATGTCGTAGGCGCCGAGAGCCGAGCCGTCCCAGGTGAGATCGACAGTTTGGTTGTCGTTCACTTGGGGTTGCGAGGCGGCGAAGTTGCGCACATAGAAGCCGTTGGGGAATTTGCCTAGGCTGATGGAGGTTGATTTACGCGTGAAGTTTGTGCCATCGCTCGAGGATTCCTCGTCTATGTAGAGCATGAACACGCCGGGATTTGGGTTGGCTTGGATATTGTGTATCTGGAACACCATGCCGTCCGTGGTGATGAGTTGGTCTTTGCTGGAGAGCGGCGAGACCGGGAAGGTGCCGTCGCCGATGGCGCCGAAGCGCCATTTGTCGGCTGGGCTGGCGGCGACCATGATGCCGTCGGCGCTGGCGGTTAATTGTGATGCGTCGCCGCCGATTTCGAAGCTGAAGGTCAATTTTCTGCAGTAGATTCTGCCTAAGGAGGTGTTGGCGACGGCGATGGTGAGCGCAGTCAGCGAGGAGTTGCCTTGCGCTGGGCTGGCTTGGATGGGGTCCGGATTGGTGGTGACGGCGTAGTCGAGGATGGTGTCGCCAGCATCTTTTTTGTTGATATTTGCCATGGTTGCGATTTTATCTGGAATTGGCGAGGTCGGCGTCAATTGGCGAGGTCGGTGTCCGTTATGTGCGGTTTGGCATCATCCCAGCAACCGATATTTGCTTTATAAACCCTTTTAAACCACGCCCAGGCGAAAAGTCAAGGGGTATGCGTGAAAAAAGTGGGATTTAAGGGATTTATGGGATTTATGGGGGGTTTATGGGGTTTGTGGGGGGTTTGTGGGGTTTATGGGGTTTGTGGGGTTTATATACCTAAACCCGCACGGATATGTTTGGTTTGTTGCAACTGCGCCTTATTGTGTATATCAACTACGCACCACCACCACTTCCCCCCCACCAAAACTGGCGGTGAAGCCGCCAGATTTAACTTATGCCATGGGGGGCTTTTTGGTTTTGGGTTTTGGTTTTTGGGTTTTGGTTTTGGGTTCGGCTTTGGCTGTTACGCTTTACTCCCCCCGCTTTATCTTGCGGGGGAGTAAAGCGAAAAGCGAAAGCCAACATCAAAGGCAAAGGCCAACATCAAAATCAACTTGCCGCTGCCGATTGCCGCTGCCGATTACCGCCCTACTCCGCCCTGCTCTGTTCATTAATCCGCCTGCCGCCCTGCCCTGCCCATTAATCCGATTGCTGCTTTGCTCCGGACTAAAATCTGGCTTCGCCTTTGATTAGAATGGTGCGGTCGGTGGTGCGTTGTTCGCCTAATAGATTTAGGTCGAAGCGGGAATCTGGGCGCCAGTTTAGGCCGATGCGGTAGGTGGCGGCGGTGGCGCGGGTGAATTCGCCGTAGGGGGTTAGCACGCCGCCGCGACGTAGGGATAGGCCGTAGCCCAAGCGGGCCTCTAGGCGGAGGTCGTAGGCGGTGGCGGCGTCTGGGGCTAATAGGCCGTCGCGCCATAATTGCGCGGTGGCGCTGTCGGCTTGGCCGTAACCGGGGGTTAGGTTGAAGGACCAGCCTTGCTGGTCGGCGCCGGGCTGTAGCGTTAGGCCGCCTTCGATGCCCCATTCCTTATAGTCGTTGTGGCCTAATAGGGCGCGCACGCGGCCGTGGGCGGTGAAGCGCGTCGCTGGGTTGTGGTAGCGCGCCCCGAGGCCGAATTCGGCGCCGCTGCCGCCTTTGCCATCGCCGCCGTCATGGCGGAGGCCGATTTCCAACGATGGGGCGATGGATGCGCCGCCGCCAGTGGCGTGGCTGCTGCTGGCTTCCAACAACAAGCGCAGGCGGGAGGTGTCGGCTTGCGGCGTGATGCCGGGGGTGTCTTGGATGATTAATTCGGCGCGCACGGCTTCGCCTTTGAGGCGCAACTCGGCGGCGGCGCCGCGCCACAACTGGCCGCCTAAGCCGAGGCCGATGGCGCGCATGTCGAGGTCGCTGGAAAAACGCGCCGCGCCGGCCGGCGCCACTTCCAACTCGCCCTCGCCGAGGCCGAGCATGGCCCAGCCGTCCAGATTCTCGGTGCGCCAGCCGATATAGGGCTGCACGCTGCGGATATCGACCACATGCTTACCCGAGCCGAGGCCGCCGCCGGCGTCTTGGTAGTGCAGTTTGCTGTGCAGTTTGGATAGGGATAAACCGAGCAGCCAATCATTGGCGGGGCGCGCATCCAGGCCGAGGTGCAGGCCGGTCAGTTCGCCGTCCCAGCGCAAGCCATCGCCATCGCCGGATAATTTCCGGTACTCGCCGCTGCCCCAGAAAACCGCGCCGCCAGCGGAATCGCCACCGCGCCCTTTGGCCAGCGGCATGGTGAATTCGCTGCCGGCCAGCAGTTCTTTTGCCTGGCGCTCATCTTTTGCCATGGTTTGGCCGTGGGTATTGATGATAGCGGCGATGCTGTCTTGCCCACCGATGGCGAAGCCGCCGGCCGCCGTGCCGGCTTGCTCTATCCGCCGGGTGATGGCGGCGACGGCGCTGTCTGCGAATGCTCGGGATATTTCCGGCAGGATGATTTGGTTTACGGCGTCGATGGTGGCGAACGAGTCGATGGTTACCGTGAAGGTGGCGGCTGGCACCGGGTTGCCGTATCGGTCTCGGTCGGGGGTGACGGCGTAGGTGAGTATGGTGACGCCGGCTACGGTGGGCGTGCCATCCAAAATGCGGCTGGCGGCGTTGAAATTCAGCCCGATGGGTAGATTATCGTTAGTCGGGTCGGTGTGGGCGGCGGGGGCGGCATTCGGGCCGACCAGGGTGTAGGTGAAATCTCCCAAACCGTTGGGGCCGTAGCCGATGACTTCCGGCAACGGCATGGCGGCGGTGATTGCCTGGTTTATCGGGTGGTTTTGATTGCCAGGCAAGGGCTTAAAGACCGGGCCGTCGATGCTGACGGTGAAGGTCGCTTCCACCGGGGCGATGGGATTGTCGGCGGTGTAGGTGAGTAGGATGGGGTTGGCAGTTGGCTTCTCCGGCTCACCGGACAAAACTAGGGTGGCCGCATCGAAGGTCAATCCAGGCAGGACATCGGGATGCCCGGGCGACAGGTGGTTGCTCTCGGCATCCCGCGAGGTCAGGGTGTAAGTAAATGAGTCCGTGGCGGCCGACTCGGCTTCCGGCAAGGTCAGGTCGACCGTCGCGCCGGCGACATAGGTTTTGTGTTCCGGCTGGGCGTTGAATTCCGGGCCGGCGATGCTGGCGGTGAAGGTCGCCGTCAGCCTGCTGCTGGAATCGGCGGCGATATAGGTCAATTGGACATCGTCTACCTTATTGGGGGTGCCGGACAGGGTTCGCGTGCCATCATCAAAGGCAAAACCGGCCGGCAGGTCTCTGGTGTTGCCGCTGCTGTTGTCGGTGCCGGTGCCGGTCATGCTGTAGGTCACGGCGCCGATATTGCCGGTGACTGACGGCAAGGTTAAGGCGGTTATCGCCACACCCGCATCGTATTCTTGGTTCGATGGTAGGTCGCCGTCGAAAGCCAGCCGGGTGACATTGATGGCGAATATCGCATCCACCACATTGCCGTAGCGGTCGGTGGCGGCGTAGGTGAACCGCGTGTTGTCTATCGCGGTGGGCGTGCCATGCAAAATGCGGCGGGCAGCGCTGAAATTCAGCCCGGCCGGCAAAGTGTCGCCGGCCGCGCTCAAGGTGTAGGTGATGGGCCCGGCGCCGCTGGTGGCGGACGGCAAAGTCAGCGCCTCGATGGGCTGGTCGATGGGGTAGTTTTGCTCGCCCGGCAAGTCGCCTGCGAACGCTGGGCCGGTGACGGCGAAGGTGAATCTGGCCGTCACCGTGCTGCTGGCATCGGTGGCCGAGTAGGTCAATTCCACGGCCGCAGCGGCGGTGGTCGGCGTGCCGAATAGTCTTCGGGTGGTGGGGCTGAAGGTGAGGCCGGGCGGCAGATTGCGGTTCGCAGCGGTGCCGCCGGCGCCTAGCAGCGCGTAGGTGACCTCGCCGATGTCGCCGCCGACCGGCGGCATGGTCAGGGCGATGCTGTCGCCGGCGGCGTAGGTTAGGGCGCCGGGCGGGGCATAGGCGAAGAACAACTGGGCGATGTTGATGCGGAAGGTCGCCGTTGCCGTATTGCCGTAGCGGTCGGTGACCGTGTAGGTGAGCGTGCTGCTGCCGTAAATGTCAGGCGTGCCATCGAAAACCAAGGTGGTGGTGTTAAATCTAAGCCCAGACGACAGGTAGCCGCCGGCGCCGAGCAGCGTGTAGGTCAAATCTTCGGCGCCAGTGGCTGACGGCAGGGTGATGGCGGCAATCGGCTGGTGTATCGGGTAGTTTTGCTCGCCCGGCACGGCGGTGTCGAACGCTGGGCCGGTGATGGCGACGGTGAAATTCGCCACCACCGTGCTGCTCGAATCGGTAGCCGTGTAGGTCAATTCGACGGCGTTTTCGGTCGCTATCTCGGCCGTGCCGGAGAGGCTTTGCGTGGCCGGGTCGAAGATGAGGGCGGGCGGCAGGTTGTGGCCGGCTGGGTCGGCCTCCGAGGCATCGCCGTCGGGGCCTACCAGGGTGTAGGTCACGGCGCCGATATTGCCGGCCACTGTTGGCAGGGTGAGGGTTATCGGCGTGCCGGCGGCGTAGAGTTGGGGCCTGGGGGCGGCGCTGGTGAAAGCCAGATGGGCGACATTAATGGTGAAGGTCGCAGTCACCACATTGCCGTAGCGGTCGGCGGCGGCGTAGGTGAGCAGCGTGGCGGCGATTTCGGTGGGCCTGCCCTCCAAAAGGCGGGCCGTGGCGGCGGCGTCAAAGGCCAAGCCGGGCGGCAAGTTGTCGTTGCTCGGGTCATTATCCGCGCCATTGCCATGTTCACCGAGCAAGGTGTAGGCGATAGGCCCGGCGCCGCTGGCCGAGGGCAGCGTGACGGCGGCGATGACCTCGTTCAGCGGGTAGTTTTGGTCGCCCGGCAAGTCGCCGATGAACGCTGGCCCGGTGATGAAGACGGTGAATCTCGCCGTCAGCATGCTGCTGGAATCGGCGGCGTCCACGGCGGCGTAGGTTAATTCGGTGGCGCCGGCTTGTTGCGGCGTGCCGCTCAAAATGCGGTTGTCGGCCTCGAAAACCATGCCGAGGGGCAGGTTGTGATTGGCTGGGTCGGCCTCCGAGGCGTCGCCGCCGGGGCCTACCAGGGTGTAGGTCACCAGGCCGATATTGCCCACCGCCGCCGGCAGGGTGAGGGCCGCGGTGGCCGCCAAATCCGTGCCGGCGGCGTAGGTTTGGTCGCCGGGGTCCGCCGTGGCGAACGATAACTCGGTGATGTTGACCATAAACCTGGCGGTTAGCCGATTGTCGTAGCGGTCGGCTGCGGTGTAGGTGAGCATGGTGCCGCCGATGGCGCTCGGGAGGCCGACCATGGCGCGATCGGCGGTGATGTACGACAGCCCGGGCGGCAGTCTGGGGTCTGCTGGCGTGCCGTCGGGGCCGAATAAGGTGTAGCTGAGGGCCGCGGCGCCGCTGGCCGGCGGCAAAGTGAAGGGGTCGATTTGCCCATCCAGCGGATAGTTTTGGTCGCTCGGGCTGGCGCCGATGAACGCCGGGCCGGTGATGGTGAGGGTGAAGGTGGCGGTCACGGCGCCGAAGGTGCCGTCGGTGGCGGTGTAAAGCAGCGTGGCGGCATCCACATATTGCGGCGTGCCGCTCAAAATTAGCGTGGCTGGGTCGAAATTCAGCCCGATGGGTAGGGTGTCGGTGGCCGCATCGCGCTCGGTGGTATCGCCGATTTCGGTGAGGGTATAGACCACTGCGCCGATGTTGGCGGTGACCGCCGGCAAGGTGATGGCGGTGCCGGCGGCCGCCGTGAGGGCGGCGCCGGCGGCGATGGCGCTATCGCCCGGGGTCGCCCCGGCGAACGCCAGGGTGAGCACAGTAATGTTGAATCTGGCCTCGATTCGATTGCCGTAGCGGTCGGTTACGGCATAAATAAGCCTGGTGACGCTGGCGGCGGCGGGCGTGCCGGCCAACATGCGGTCGGCGCTGAAACTTAACCCAGGCGGCAGTTGGGGGGCATCTTCGGTGCCGCCGGGCCCAAATAAGGTGTAGGTGAGCGGCGCCGCGCCGGCGGCCTCCGGCAGCGCCAGGGTTACCTCGCGTCCGCTCGGGTAGATTTGAGCGCTCGGCACTGCGCCGACGAAGGCCGGGCCGGTGATGGTGACGGCGAATTGCGCGGTCACGGTGCTGTTGGAATCCGTGGCCGCGTAATTCAGCGTGACCGCTTCGGCCGCTGTGGTCGGCGTGCCGCTCAAAATCCGCGTGCCCGGGGCGAACGCCAGCCCGTCCGGCAAATTGTGCTCAGCCGCATCGAGGCTCGCGGCATCGCCGCCTGGCCCCACCAGCGTGTAAATCACCGCGCCGATGTTGCCTTCCACTGGCGGCAAGGTGAGGGCGGTGTCGGCGGCCGAAGTGAGGGCCGTGCCGGCGGCGAATTGTTGCGCCACCGGCTGGCCTAAGGGGAAAGCCAGACGAATGACATTGATGGCGAACTCCGCGCTCACCGCATTGCCGTAGCGGTCGGTGGCGGTGTAGGTGAGTTGTGTTTGGCCGAGGGCCGTGGGGGCGCCGGACAACACGCGGTCGGCTGCGTAGGTCAGCCCGGCGGGTCGGTTGGGGGCTGCGGCGCTGCCGCCGCGGCCAAACAGGGTGTAGGTTATCGGCGCGGCGCCGCTGGCCTCGGGCAGCGCAATGGGGTCGATGGGTTCGCCGAGCGGGTAGTGTTGGTCGCCCGGCACGTCGGCGGGGAACGCCGGGCCGGTGATGGTAACGGCGAAGTTCGCGCTCAAGGTGCTGCTGGAATCGGCCGCGGTATAGGTTAATTCCACCTCGGCCACCGTTTGCGGCGTGCCGGACATGGCGCTGTCGGCGGCGCTATAGGTGAGGCCGCGCGGCAGATGGTGGTTGCCCGGGTCGGCGCCCGCATCGTCTTGGTGGCCGCTCAAGGTATACACCACATCGCCGACATTGCCGGTCACGCGCGGCAGGGGGAGGGTTATCGGCGTGCCGGCGGCATAGATTTGCGCGCTCGGGGCTACCGAGGTGAACACCAACTGGGTGATATTGACCATAAACATGGCCGACACCACATTGCCATAGCGGTCGGTGGCGGCGTAGGTGAGCGCGGTCTGGCCTAAGGCGGTGGGCGTGCCGGATAAGGTGCGGGCGGCGGCGTTAGCGGTGGCGATGGCGTTGAATATCAAGCCGGGCGGCAAGCCGTCGTTGCTGCGGTCAGTATCCGTGCCATCGCCGTCGGCGCCGAGCAAGGTGTAGGCGAAGGCCTCGGCGCCCATCGCCAGCGGCAAGGTCAGCGGGGTGATTTCCGCCTGGCTCGGGTAGTTTTGATCATCCAACGGCAAGACCACGCCAGCGGCGAACACCGGGCCGGTGATGGTGACGGTGAAACTCTCGGTCACGGCGCCGAAGGTGCCGTCGGTGGCGGTATACAACAGCGTGGCTTCATCCACATATTGCGGCGTGCCGCTCAAAATTCGCGTGCCCGGGTCGAAACTCATGCCCACCGGCAAGACATCGGTGGCTGCATCGCGCTCGGTGGCGTCGCGGCTCTCGATTAGGGTGTACACCACCTCATCACTGGGGCTGATGTGGCCGCTGACCGCTGGCAAGGTGATGGCGGTGTCGGCGGCTGCCGTCAGCGCCGTGCCGGCGGCGAAGGTTGCATCGCCCGGGGTCGCGCCGTCAAACTCCAACCCGAGGATAGTGAGCGTAAACAGCGCCGACACATCATTGCCGAAGCGGTCGACGGCGGTGTAGGTGAGCATGCTTTCGCCGAGGGCCGTGGGGCTGCCGGACAAAATGCGGCTAGCGGCGGCGGCGTCGAAACTAAGCCCGGGCGGCAAATTATCGGTCGCCGGGTCGTTATCTGAGGCGTCGCCGTCGGCGCCAATCAGCGTATAGACGAAGGCCCCGGCGCCGACCGCTGGCGGCAAGGTTACATCGATGCTCTGGCCGAGGGGGTGGTACTGGGCGGCTGGCGGCGTGGCGAAACTCGGGCCGGTGATGGTGAGGGTGAAGGTCGCCGTCAGCGCGCTGTATGTGCCGTCGGTGGCGGTGTACAGCAACCTGGCTTCATCCACATATTGCGGCGTGCCGCTCAAAATTCGCGTGCCCGAGTCGAAACTCAAGCCCCCCGGCAAGGCGTCGGCTGCGCTATCCGTGGCGTCGCTGACGCGCAGTGCATAAACCACATCGGCGCTATCGCCGATAGTGCCGGTGACGGCTGGCAAGGTGATGGCGGTGCCGGCGGCGGCCGTGAGCGCGGTGCCGACCAGCACCATTTCATCGCCCGGGGGGCCGCCGACGAAGGTCAGTTCGATGACATTAAGGATGAAGGTGGTGTCCACCTCATTGCCGTAGCGGTCGGCGGCGGCGTAGGTGAGCGGGAAGTCGCCGAGCGCCGTGGGCCGGCCGGATAGGATGCGGGCGGCGGCATCGGCCTCGAAAACCAGCCCAGCCGGCAAATTATCGTTCGCCGCATCATCATCGCCGGCGGCGCCACTCAGGGTGTAGGTGAAATCGCCGGCGCCGCTGGCCAGCGGCAGCGTCATGGCGTTCATCTCCTCCCCGAGCGCGACCTTCAGCGCCGGCAACGGCGTCTCGACGGCGAAAGTCGGGCCGGTGATGGTGACGGTGAAACTGGCCGTGAGGAGGCGGTCGTTTTGCGCCTCCGTATCATCGCGGCTATCGGCAGCGGTATACATCAGCACGAAATCGCCCGCATTTTGCGGCGTGCCGCTCAACTCCAGCGTGGCGGCATCGAAAACCATGCCGGCCGGCAGGTTGTCGGTCGCCGGGTTGTTATCCGAGGCGTCGCCGTCGACCCCGGTCAGGGTGTAGGTCACGGCGCCGAGATTGCCCTCGACCGCCGGCAGGATGATGGCATTGCCGCCCTCGGCCGTGAGCGCCTCGCCGGCGGCGGCGCTTTCATCGCCCGGGGGGCCGCCGACGAAGGCCAATTCGAGCACATGTACAGTGAACATCGCATCGCTCGCATTGCCGTAACTATCGGTCGCGGCATAGGTGAGCAAGGTGGCGCCGGCGGCGGTGAGGGTGCCGGATAAAACGCGGCTGGCGGCGTCGAAATCAAGCCCAGGCGGCCGTTTGGGGTCATCCTCATCGCCGCCGGGGCCGCGCACGGTGTAGGTGACAGGGCCCGGCGCCATGCTGTTAGCGGCCAGCAAGGTCAGTGCCGGGAGGTCGTCGCCCACCACATAGGTTTGGTCGGCAAACACCGCCTCGGCGCCCTCGACGGTGAATGTCGGGCCGGTGATGGTGATGGAAAATGGCAGCGTCGCCTCGCTATGGGCATCGGCTGCGATGTACGCCATGGGGAAATCGCCCGCATTTTGCGGCGTGCCGCTCAACTCCAGCGTATCGGCATCGAAAGATAAATCGGCCGGCGGATTGGGGCTGCCGTCGGCGCCGAATAACGCGTACCTCAACGGGCCGATGTTGTCGGTGGCTTGGGGCAGGCTCAGCGGCGTAATGGCGGCGCCGGCGGCGTAGGTTTGGTCGCCCGGGCCGGCGTCGACAAAGGCTAACTCGAGCACTTCCACCACAACGGCGGCGGTGTCCGCATTGCCGTATTGGTCGGCGGCGCTATAGACCAAAGATATGCGCCCGGCGGCGCCCGGTGTGCCTGATAAAACGCGGCTTTCGCCATCGAAAACCAGCCCCGGCAGCACCTCATCCAAAGCCACATTGCCGGGCCCGGTGAGGGTGTAGGTCAGGTCGATCATGGCGGTGGCGGTGGGGAAGGTGAGCGCGGTGATATTGCTACCGGCCGGATAAAGTTGCGCCGGCGGCGGCGGCCCATCCAACACCGGGCCGATGACGGTGACTTCGAATATCGCTTGCACCGTATTGCTTAAGATATCGTTGGATTCATAGGTCAGCGAAAACACCCCAGCTCTGCTCGGCGTGCCGTACAACACCCGATTAGCGGCGGAAAAGCGCAGCCCCTGGGCGGTGATGCCCACCAATCCGCCGCCGGCGCTGGTCAGGGTGTAAGAGGTATCCAGCGCCAAAGCGGCCGTGGTCGGCAGGGTTAACTCGGCGATGGGCACGCCGGCATGATAATCAGGCGTCTGCGGCGTGGCGACCAACCCGTAGGCGCTGATAGTGACTTCGAAATCCACCGTGGCCGTTATACCTTGTGAATCGGTGGCCGCATAAGTGAGGCGGGTGGTGGTGGGGCGGGCCGAGGGCCGGCCGCTCATCACGCGGCTATCGGCATCAAAAGCCAGACCGCCCAAGGTCGTGGATAAGGCGACGCCATTGGGGCCGGTCAGGGTGTAGATGAGGGTGTCATCCTCGTCGCCGCCGCTGGCTTGGATTAAGGTCAGGTCGACTACGGTGACCCAGGCGGTATAGGTTTGCGCCGGCGGCGCTTGCGCGAAATGCAAATCAAGCACATGGATGGTGAAATTCGCCGTGCCCTCGTTGCCGACCTCGTCGGTTGCCAGGTAGGTTATGAGGGTGCTGCCCAGGGCGCTCGGGGTGCCGGATAAAACGCGGTTATCGGCGGCGAAAACCAGCCCGGCCGGCAGTTTGCGGTCGGTCTCCGTGGCCCCTGGTCCGCTCAGAACATAGGTGATGAGGCCGCGGCCGGTGGTGGGCGGCAAGGTGATGGCGGTGATGGCGGCATCGCGCAGGAAGTACCTATCGACTAAGGCCTCCACATCATGTTGCGGGCCTAGTACGGTGAGCAAGAACTCCGTGCTGAGGATTTCGCCGTCGGCGAAGGTGGCGCGGTAGGTGAGGCGCGAGACGCCCACTATCTGCGGCGTGCCGGACAACACCGCGATATCGCCATCAACCGACAGCACGCTGCTATCGGGAAAATCATCATCATCTTCGCTCGCATTGGGTCCGCGCACCACCAACGGGTTTTGCGCCGCCAAATCACCGCCGCCGACGATGTCCGGCAGGGTCACAATGAATTGGGGGGCGCCGATGAGATAGGTTTGGTCTGGCACCTGGGCCGCGAAAGCGCGGCGGGTGGCGACCGTAAACACCGCATCATCGGAGACGTTGCCGTAGCGGTCGGTGGCGACATAGGTGAGCGCCACGCTCAAGCCGCCGAGGCTGGGCTGGCCCACCAAGGCGCGCCCATCGGCATCGAAAGACAGCCCCGGCAGAGCCGCGCCGACCGCGCTGTCGGCAGCCGTCACCGCGTAGGTAAACGGCTCCGCGCCGGTGGCGGTCGGCAGCGTATTCGAGGCCGCGCTGCCGACCGAATAGGTGAGGTTGGGCGGCGTCGGCGCCGATGGCCCGGTGATGGTGACGCTAAAGCCCTGCTGGCGGGTGATTCCATCGACCACCGAGGCGTAGGTGAGCGGGAAAATATCGGCGCGGGTAGGCACGCCGGCTAAAACCCGCGTAGTCGGCGTAAAGGACAGCCCCGGCGGCAAATTGGGCGCTTGGTCGCTGCCGTCGGCGCCATATAGGGCATAACCCGAAGCCGTGCCGACGGTGACCGGCGGCAGGGTGAGCGCCACGCTCTCGCCGGCCGCATAGGTCTGCCCGGCCAAGTCGGCGTCTAAGGCGCTGACCACATGGATGTAGAACTCCTCATCGACAATATTTCCGTATTGATCGCTGGCGACATAGCGAATGGTGGTGTTGGCGCTGCCGATGACGGTGGGCGTGCCGGTGAGGCGCAGCGATTGGACGACGGCCACCGCTGGATCATCCGGGGTGGGCACGGCATCCACATGGAAGGTCAATCCGGTCACCACATCGGCCACCGGGCCGTCAAAATAGAGGGCCGAGCCGGCGGCTTCCACGCGATGCGTCAGCGGCGTGGCGTGGCTGGTGACGCGTAACAGGGTCACATCGCCCACATCCTCATCCACCACGGCGTTGTACTCCACCACATGGGTGGCATTGTTGGGGTCGTCTTGCAAGGCAACCAGTTCGAGGCTGGAGCCCAGCACCACCAGGCTAAAAAACGACTCCACAGTGCGCGGCTGCGGCGCCGTGTCGGTGGCGCGATAGGTCATGGGAATGACGGCGTCGATGGCGGCGCTGCGGGGGCGCTGCGGCGTACCGCTGAGCACGCGGCTTTCGGCCTCGAAACTAAGCCCCGGCGCGGCGTTGCTCAACGCCGAGCGCCCGCCCCTTATCTCATAACTGGCTGGATAAAAGCCGCTGGCGGCCGGAAAAGTCAGCGGCGTGATGGGGATGCCGACGGTGTAGGTCTGGGTGGGCGGCAGCGCCGGCAGCGCCAAGCCTTCATACACCCGCACGGTGAAGGTGGCGGTGGAAACGCCGAATACATCGCTGGCGGTGTAGGTGAGCGTCACCTGTTTCACCGTGCTGGGAAGGCCGGAAAAATTGCGGGTCAAAAAGGCGAACTGCAGTCCCGGCAACACCGTATCCAACGCCGCGCCCTCGGGCCCGGTTAGGCTGTAGGTGAGTAGAGTGGTGACTCCCGCGGTGTCGGCGTGGGGCATGGTGGAGAGGTGATGGGTGTTGACCACTAAGACGCGCGCCGGCGGCAGCGATGCGAATATCGGGCCGCCGATAGTCACCGCGAAAATCTCGCGCAGTTGATTGCCGTGCGCGTCGGCGACCGCGTAGGTGAGGTCTATGGCCGCGGCGCCGCGCATCGGCGTGCCGCTCAACACCCTCGATTCGGCCTCGAAAACCAGCCCCGGCACGGCCTCCGCCAGGCCCACGCCGGCGGCCCTCAAGGTGTAGGCGAACGGCGCCACGCCGCCGCTGGAGACTGGCAAGGTGAGCGGCTCGATGGCGCTGCCGGCGGCATAATTTTGCGCCGCTAACGGCGGCGGCGGCTCGAAAGCCAGCCCGCTATCGATGGTGACCGAGAAAACCGCGCTGGTGGCGTTGTCGGCGTTGTCGATGTCGGCCGCGGCGTAGGTCAACGAAAATTCGCCGGCTTCGGTCGGCGTGCCGTCCAGCACCAGCGTGTCGGCAGCGAAATCGATGCCGGCTGGACGGTCATCGCTGGACGCATCGGCCTCGGCGCCGCGCAAGGTATAGGCGATGTCGGCGCCGTCGCCGGCGGTCGGCAGCGTAATCGCCGTTATCGGCGCGCCGACGGTGAAGGATTGGTCGCCCGGCACGGCGGCATCGAAACTCAAGGTGGTGATGTGCAAGGTAAAGCGCGTCTCGATGAGGTTGTTATACGCATCCGTGGCGCTGTAAGTCATCTCGACGCTGCCCACATCGACTGCGGCCGGCGCGCCGCCGATGGTGCGGCTGGCGGATGGCGAGTAGGTTATCCAACTCGGTCGCATGGGGTCGGCTGCGCTGCCGCCGGGGCCGACCAAGGTATAGATAAACGGGGCGGCGCCGATGGCATCGGGCAGCGTGATGTCCACCGCTTCGCCGACCACCAAATATTTATCTGGCGGTATGAATTCAAATTCCGCCGGCGTGACCACGAACTCGAACATCAGTTGCGCGCTGTGGTCGGCGGCGGCGTGCGCATCGGCGGCGGCGGCGTAAGTCAAATCATAGGTGATGGGGGTGGCGCCGACCGTTTGCGCCGTACCGGACAACACGATGGGGATGGGGCCGGTGGCCTCGGTGGCGCTGGACGCCAGCCCGGGCGGCAGCATGGGGTCCGCCAACGAGCCGTCGCGGCCGCGCAAGATGGCGGCGGTTACGGTATCGACAGCCGGGCCGCCTAGCACATCGGGCATGGTCACCGGGGTGATGACATCGCCGACGCCATAGGTTTGAGCCGCCACCTGGCCGTCAAAACCGCGCCGCACGCTCATGGTCAAAAACTCTTGCGGCGTCGGATTGGCGTAGCGGTCGCGGATATTGAAGGTGAACACGGTGACGCCGGCGTGGGTCGGCGTGCCGCCG
This sequence comes from Candidatus Poriferihabitaceae bacterium, assembly GCA_965243285.1. Lineage (GTDB taxonomy): Bacteria > Pseudomonadota > Gammaproteobacteria > Arenicellales > Poriferihabitantaceae > JAHRAW01. Next base: position 321,121 of record OZ251537.1, read on the forward strand.
ATGGTTATCTCGCTGGTGCTGGAGTCGACATAAAGTTGCAAGCCGCGCACCGCGCCGCTACCAAGATCGAAATTAACCGGGCGGGCACCATCGTATCTTCGCAGCACGGTGAGCGGCACTTCCACGCCGACGGTATAAAAGTAGGTGTTTTGCGGCGCGAAGATGACGCTGGGGCCGCCGCTTATGGTGATTTCCAGCGCCGCATCCACCGCATTGTCGTATTTATCGAGGCCGCTGTAGGTATAGGTGACGACTGCCGCTGGGGTCATGGGCGTGCCGCTCAACACGCGGCTGTCGGCATCGAAAGTGAGCCCGTTCAAACTACCGCCGCGCCCGGCGCCGCCCAATAGGACGCGCAACGGCGTCGCGGCGGAGGTGACCTCGGGCAGGGTCAGCGGGGTGATGGCGGTGCCGACCACATAATGCTGCGGCGGTGCCATAGCGCTGGCCAACGCCGGACCGCCGGTGACATGCACATCGAAAGCCGCCTGCAGCGTATTGAAGCGCGTGACCAGATAATACTGCCCGATGATGCCGGACTGGGTCGGCGCGCCGCTCAAAATGCGCGTGGCCGGGTCGAAAGTTAGCCCACGCACGATGCCGCTGTCATTGCCGGATACGGCGTAACTCACCGACGCAGCCGGCGGCGCCGGCGCTATGCCGCCGGTGGCGGGCGGCATGGTGAGGGACAGTTCTTCATCCAGGGCAAAGGTCAGGTCGGGTAACGGCGGCAGCGCCAAAAACGGCGTGACATACACCGAAAATACGGCGCTGGAGACGCCACCGGCGTTGCTCGCGGTGAAGGTTAAATCGGTGCTGCCGAGGGCCGATAGCGAACCGTCCAAGCGGGCGTAATTGGGCTGCACATTGGTAATGCGGCGTAAATTTAAATTCACCCCGGGGGCGTTTAAGCCGAACAATTTGTAGGTGGGGTCGCCGCTGGCGGTGGGCAAATCCACGGTGCGGTCGAAATTGAACAAAAACGGCACATCCGGCGGCTGGCGTACAAAAATCGGGCCGCTGAAACTCACCTGAAAGGCCCCGCTGGCGCTTCTGATGGCGCCGTTTTCGTCGCCCGCCAGCGCCCCGACGCCGGTGTAGGTGAGGTTTATCGGCGCCGTCGCTTGGCGTGGCGTGCCGCTCACCACGCGGCTTAGCGGGTCAAAACTCAAGCCCGGGGCGACCGCCGCCAGCGTCTCGCCATCGGCATCGCGCAGGGTGTAGTTGATTTCGCCCGCGATGCCGTCCATATCGGCGACCGGCAAAGTGAACGGGGTGATGGCGTCGCCGGCGGCGAACAATTGGTCGGCTAAGGGCGGCAGTTGCACGCCGGAGATGACCACATCGAAATTAAACGCGGCCGGGTTGCCATAGCGGTCGGTGGCGCTGTAGGTGAGCGCTGTGGTGCCAAATTGGGTGGGCGTGCCGCCGACAACGCGGCTATCGGCGTCGAAGGTGAGATTCGGAATCTCGGCCAAATTCTTGCCATTGAGGTCGGTTAGGGCGTAGGTGAACGGGCCGGCGCCGCTGGCGGTCGGCAGGGTGAGCGGCTCGATGGCAACATCCGGCGGATAGTGCTGCGCCGGCAGTGGGGCTATGAAAGACGGCCCGGTGAGGGTGACCGTGAAGATGCTCTCGATGACGGCGTCGCTGCCGTCGGCGGCGGCGCCGGGGTCGGTGGCGCGGTAGGTGACGGTGGTGATGCCGACCGCCGTGGGGGTGCCGGATAAAGTATGCGGCGGGTGGAAGAACAGGCCGGCCAGCAGTTCGCGCTCGGTGGTCATGGCGGCTGAAGTCAGGCTATAGACCGGCTCGCCAGCGCCGCTGGCGGCCGGCAGTTGCACCGAAACCGCATCGCCGACGGCGAAGGTTAGGTCGTTTACCGCAGCCGTAAAGCCGCGCCCGATGTGGGCCGTAAACAAGGTGGAGTGGATATTGCCGAAGCGGTCGGTGACGCGATAGGTGAGCGCGAAGGCGCCGCCCTCGGCTGGCGTGCCGCTCAGCCCTCGGGTGGCGGCATCGAAGGCCAGGCCGCCCGGCAAATCGGCCACCCAATCGGCCGCATCATCGGCCGTCTCATCCGCATCCACGCCCAATACGGCATAGGTGAGCGGCCGGGCGCCGGCATGGGCGGCGGCCACCGGCAGCGTGACGGTGGTGATGGCTTCGCCCACCGTGTAGGTGCGGTCAACCGGCTGCGGCGCTTGCGGGCCGGTGATGGTGATGAGCAGCGCCGCCGCGAGCGAATCGCTATAGGCGCCATCTGCGCGCACTGCATAAGCCAACTGCGCCACGGTGGCCAACTCCGCCGTGCCGCTTAAGATTCGCGTCGCCGGGTCGAAGTACAAGCCGAGCGAGGAAGCGACCTCGGCGCTCAAGGGCACTTGTTCGGCGCCGTAGTAGAGGGAGTAGATGTATTGCCCGGTGCCGCCGCTGGCGGCTGGCAATGTCACGGCGCCGATGTCCTGGCCGGCTTGAAAACTCAAATCCGTCACCGTCGGGCGTATCAACTGCGGGTATACCTGCAGCGTGAAAAAGGCGCTGGCGGTGCCCGCATTATCGGTGGCGGTGTAGGTCAGCACGGTAGTGCCGACTTGGGTGGGGGTTAAGGTGACGCGGCGGCTGGACGCATCAAACACCACGCCCGGCGCGGCCTCGGCCAGCGGCTGCTGGTTCGGCCCGGTGATGGCGTAGGCGATGCCGCCGCTGCCATTGGCGGCCGGCATGGTGAAAATAAGCCCGGCGCCGATGGTCACAGTGCGGTCTTCCGGCTGGCTGACGAACGCCGGGCCAGCGATGGTGATATGGAAGTGGAAGCGCAAGGGGTCGTGGTCGATGCCATCGAAATGCCCCGAATATTGATACTGGGTTTTCGCTAACACCCCAAACGGCGTGCCGGACAACACCCCGCTTAGCGCATCGAAACTCAGCCCGGGTATGTCGAGGGGCGTTGTCGCGATGGTTTCGACCAACTCAAACCGCGGTTTGCCATCGCCGCCGCTCAAGGCCGGGAAGGTGAGCGGAATTATCGCTGCGCCGGCGGTGTAGGTTTGCTCCGGCACCGTATCGGCGGCAAAAGTAGCCGGCGGATAGATGCGTACATTAAAGGGCGCTGAAGAGGTGCCGACGCGGTCGGTGGCGGCATAGGTAAGGCTGGCTTGGCCGGCCTCGGTGGGCGAGTTGATATGTAGATAGCGCGGCTCGGGGTCGAAAGTCAGCCCGGCTAAGGTGGCGCTCAAGGGGGCGTTGCGCGGCCCGGTCATGGTGTACACCACGCTGACCTCGCCGCTGCTGGCCACCGGCGGATAGTAGTAGCGGCTGATTCCGCCGACTACGGCGATGTCGCTCGGCAAGAGGTCGAAAACCGGCCCCAGCACCGCCGCCGCAAACTGCGCTTGGGCGCTGCCGTTAGGCGAAGTGGCGGTGTAGGTGAGCATGACGGCATCCGACGGGTAGGTCGGCGTGCCGCTGATGGCGCGGCTGGCGGGGTCGAAGGCCAGCCACGGCAGTTCGCTGAGATGGGCGCCGCTGGGTCCGCGCAGGGTGTACTCGAAAGCGCCGCCGCCGCCGCTGGCCGGCGGCAAGGTGACGCTGACCGCGGCCCCGGCCGGGTAATTTTGGTCGGCTATCGCCGCCACCGCCAGCGGCGCATTGACCGCCACCATAAAGCGCAACTCCGAGCGCCTGGCGGGGGAGATGACGGCCGCGTAGGTGAGTTCGGTTGCGCCTAAGGCGGTGGGCGTGCCGCGCAAAGTACGGCTGGCGGCGTCATACACCAAGCCCGGCGGCAAATTGCGGCTGGCGGCATTGCCGCCGGGGCCGGTTAATGAATAGGTATGCCCATCGGCGCTGATGGCGGTGGGCAAGACCAGGTCGGTGATGGCTTGGTCGACCACATAATACTGCTCGCCCACTGCGGCCGCGAACAGCGCCCATTCGATGGTAGCCGGGAATATCGCCTCGATGCGCTGCGGGTCGTCGCCGCCGACGCTGGCGGTGTAGGTGAGTTGGGTGGCGGCCACGGCGGTGGGCGTGCCGCTCAGCACGCGTCCGTCGGCATCGACGGCCAAGCCGGGCAGGGCCGCCGCCAGGTCGCCGGCGGTGGCGCGCAGGGTGTAGGAAATGCCGCTGCCTGGTTCGCCGACGGCGGCCGGCAGGGTCAGGGTTTCGATGGCGATGCCCACCGCATAGCGCAACGCCTCAGGCGTGGCGGCGGCGAACGCCAGTGCGTCCACTTGCAGCGTGAAATTGGCCGTGACCGCATTATCGAAGCGGTCGGTGGCGGTATAGGTCAGCAGCGTGTCGGCGGCCGCGGCCGCAGCGCCGGCGAGGACGCGCTGCTGGCCGTCAAAAGCCAGCCCGGCGGGCAAATTCGGAGCCGTTTCGGTGCCGTCGGGGCCAACCAAGGTGTAGGTGAATGGGCTCGCGCCCTGCGCCTCGGGCAGGGTTAAATCCACCGCCATATTGCGCTGATATTGCTGGTCTTGGGGCGATTGCGCGAACGACGGGGCGGCCACGGTGAGGGTGAAATCATCGCTTTCGATGGCGGAATTGGTGCCGGTTTGGACCGCCGTGTAGCGCAGCAAGGTGACGGCGGCGCGCCTGGCTTCGCCCTGCAACACGCGCCTATCGGCAGCGAAAGACAGCCCGGCGGGCAGGTTGCCGCCGCCGGCTGCGGTCAGCGTATAGGTCGTATCGGCCGAGACGTCGCCGCCGAGCAATGGCGGCAGAGTTACATCCACCGCATCGCCGGCGTGGTAGTTCAAATCAGCCAGCCCGACGCCAAAATCGAACGCGATGAAGACGATGGCTACATGGGTGGAGGCGTTGCCGTACACATCCGTGGCGGTGTAGGTCAGATTCGTGCGCTCCGCGGTGGTGGGCGTGCCATACATGATTAAGGCGGCGTCGCTATCGACGCCGATATACAGCCCGGCCACATGGTCGCGGCCGTTGCCGCTGCCATTGGCCGAACTCAAGGTATGGGTAAACGGCCCGGCGCCGCTGACTTCGGCGAGCACGATGATGCCGAGCAAGCGCCCGGCCGGGTAGGCGACCAGCGGCAGGCTGGTGAATTGCGGGCCGGTGATGACCACATCGAACACCACGCTGGTGACATTCGGCACGGCCGCGGAATCGCGCACCTGGTAGGTCATCTCGAAGGTGCCGGCGGTATCGAGCGTGGTGTGCATGGCGCGCTTGACCGCATCGAAACCGACCCCGGCCGGCAAGCCGCCGCTGGCGTCGGCCAGGGTGTAGGCATAGCCGCCGATGCCGCCGCTGGCGTCGGGCAATGTGAGGTGGTAGGTGGCATCGCCGGCGGCGTAGGTGGGCGCCGGCGGGGCGGTCAGCAGCAACCCCGGGCGTACGCGCACGGTGAATACGCCGCTGGCGGTACCTTCGGCGGCGGTGGCGGTATAAGTGACCTCGGCTTCGCCGATGTCGGCGGCATTGCCCACGATGCTGCGGCTGGCGGCGTCGAAACTAAGCCCCGGCAGGGCGACCTCGAGCCCGCCGCCGGCGGCGGTTAGGGTATACGCCAGTGCGCTGCCGCTGGCGGCTGGTAAGGTGAGGGCCACGCTGCGCGCCGCCAGCACGGTGCGGTCTGGCAGCGGCCACGGGGCAGCGAAAATCGGCCCCAGCACGGTGGCGGCGAAATCGGCCGACATCTCATTGCCATAGGCGTCGCGGACGCCGTAGGTGAGGCTGGCGGCGCCGCCTTGGGCCGGCGTGCCGCTTACAGCGCGCCTGTCCGAGGTGAAAATAAGGCCGGGCAAGGCGGCCTCGAGGGCCGCATCCTCCGGGCCGCGCAGGGTGTAGGTGTGCGGCGCCACGCCGATGGCTTCGGCCAAGGTGGCATCGATGGCGGCGCCGGCGGTGTAGGTCTGCGGCGGTAAATCGGGCAAGGTGAGGCCGGTGACATTGACCGCAAAGCGCGCGCTGGTGGCCTCCTCGCCATCGGTCACAGTGTAGGTGAGCCAGTTAAAATTGCTGATGCGCTGCGGCGTACCGCTCATCACCCGAGTGGCGGGGTCATAAACAAGCCCCGGCACGGTGTCGGCGATGGCGCTCTGGTCGTCGCCGCTTAGGGTGTACACGGCGGCGGCCGAGGCGGCGCTGGCGAGCGGCATAGTAAGCGGCTCGATGGTGACCCCGGCGACATAATTTTGCACGGATACGGGCGCATCGAACAGCAAATTGGTGACCTGGAGAGCGAAATTCACCACCACCTGATTGCCGAATTGGTCGGTGGCGGTGTAGGTGAGTTCGGTGCTGCCAATTTCCGTGGGCGTGCCGCTGAGCGCTCGCACTACCGGGGTGTTGCTGAAAGTCATGCCGGGCGGCAAGTTGGGGCTATCGGCGCTGCCGTCGGGGCCGAACAGGGTATAGGTCAAGATGGAGGTGTCGCCGCCATCAGCCCGACCTAATTGCACCGTGGTGATGGCCTGGTTTGGGGCGTGGTATCGGTCTTGCGGCACATTGCGCGATGCGAATGTAGGCCCCGTCACCACCAGCGTAAAGGTGGTGGCGGCCGCCAGGTCGGTGCCGACGGCGGCGGTGTAGGTGAGCAGCGTACTACCCGGGTTATTCGGGATGCCGCGCAAGCCACCGTTGATGCCGGAGTTGGTGTCGAGGCTTAAGTCATAGGGCAAATTCGGCGTATCGACGCTGCCGCCGGGGCCCCACAGGGCATACGCCGGGCTGCCGCCGCCGGCCGCCGTCGGCAACACATGGAAGACGTTGTCGCCGGCGGCGTAGGTCGCATCCGGCGTGATAGCGGGGAAATCATGGGTGATGACGAGGTCGAAATCGCCATTCGTGGTGTTGCCGTAGTTGCCGGTGAAGGTGTAGGCGTGCGTGCTGCGGGCCGCGGCGGTGGGCGTGCCGGCGACATGAATCTGCCGCCCGTCGAAGGTGAAATTCAAGCCCGGCGCGGCGGCGCCCAAGGTGTACGCCAGCGGCACCGCGCCGACTACGGAGAACAGCGCCTCGTTTATCGGCCGCCCGACGATGTAGGTGAAGGCCGCCGTCGGGGTGGGGGTGACCGCTGGCCCGGTGATGGTGATGACTAAATCACCGCTGACCACGGTAGGCGGGGCAGCGCTATCGGCGGCGGTGTAGGTGAAGGTGACCTCGGTGGCGGCAAGCGGCGTGCCGGATAAAACGCGACTGTTGGCATCGAACGCCAGCCCCGGAATGGCCGCGGCCACCGCCACATCGGCCGCCGTTGCCAGGCTATAGGTGAAGCCGCCGAGCCCGGCCTCGGCCGCCGCCGGCAAGGTGAGCGGCGCGATGGCAAAGCCGGCGACATAGGTTTGCGCCGTTAGCGGCTGTAAAAACGCCATCACCTGCACCGCGAAATCGGCCGCATCGGCGTTGCCGTGCTGGTCGGTGGCGGTGTAGGTGAGGCGGGTGGCGACATAGGCCGTAGCGGCGCCGGATAAAACCCGATTATCGGCGTCGAACGCCAGCCCCGGCAGGGTATCCGCCAACGCCGCCTGGCTGGGGCCGGTGATGGTATAGATGAGCGGGGCGGCGCCATAACTGGCGGATGGCAAGGTCAGCGGCGCTATGGCGACGCCGAAGGTGTACATCTGCTCCACCGGGGCGGCCTCCAAACTGGGGCCGCGCACCGTGAATTCGAAAGTGGCGCTGATGAAATCCGCAATATCGACGCCATCGGGCCCAGCCACTGCCGGGCCGGTGGCGGTGTAGGTGAGCATGGCCACCCACGGCGTGGTGGGGGTGCCGTACACAATGCGATTGCCGGCATCGAAACCCAGCCCTGGGGCCTCGGCCAAATCGCTCTGATTGGCCCCGGTTAATGCGTACACCAGCGCCCCGCCGCCGCGCGCGATGGGCAAGCGGATATTGGCGGTATCGCCGGCGTCTAAGGTGATAGCGCCCAAGGGGGTGTCGAAAACCCGCGCCACCGCGACCGTAAACACCGTCGCGGCGGCGGCGGTGCCGTGTTGGTCGACGGCGCCATAGGTGAGCGTCGCGCGGCCATACGCCGTGGGCGTGCCGGATAAGGCGCGGCTGTCGGCGGCGAAAATAAGCCCCGGCGCGACAGCGCCCAACGCCGCCCCATCCGCCCCTAATAACGAGTAGGTATAGGTGAGCCCGCTATGGCCGGGCGCCGGCGGCAGGGTTAGCGCCGCGATGGCTTCGCCGGCGGTGTAGTTTTGATTATCCACCGCATCGATGGCGTGGCCGGTGATGGTGAACATGAAGGCGGTGCTGATGGCGATGCCGTTGCCATCGGTGACGCCGTAATGCACGGTGCGCGTGCCTAATGCGGTGGGCGTGCCGGTAATGGCGCGAGTGGCCGGCGTGAACGAAAGCCCGGCCACGGTGGCGCCCAAAAGCGCGCCATCGGCGCCGCCCAGGGTATAGGTGAGCGGGGCGTCGCCGGCGGCGATGGGCAGCGTCATGTCCACCAAGGGCTCACCCACCACCAGGGTGAGATTCTCCGCCGTGATGGCAAAACTAGGCCCGCGAATGGTGACGGTGAAGGTGGCGATAACAGCGGAATCCGCATAACTGGCGGTGTAGGTGAGCAGCGCCGAGCCAAGCACCGTCGGCGTGCCGAATATCCGCCGCGAAGCGGCCGCGTAATCCAGCCCCGCCAACACCTCGCTCACGGCCGCATTGTCGGGCCCGGTCAGGGTGTAATTGGGCGAGCCGGTGGCTTCGGGCAGGGCCACCGACAGCGCCCGATTGAGGGCATGGAATTGATCCGCCGGGCGATTGCTGAAGGCCGGGGCGGCGATGCTCACCTCGATTTCCGCCAAGGCTGGGTCGATGCCGGCCGCCGCATCGGTGGCGGCGGCGGCGGTGTAGGAGAGCACCACCTCGGCCGGGGCGGTGGGCGTGCCGCTCAAAACCCGCGTGTCGGCGTCGAAATTAAGCCCCGCCGGCAAGCCGCCGTCTACGTCGATGGCATAGGTGAGGACGCCGCCGCCGGAGGCTGGCGGCAAGGTGAGGTCTACGGCTTCGTCCAAGGCATAGGCTTGGGGGGGGATGGTGGCGACTTCCAGTCCGCCAAATTCGAGTGGCTTGGTGAACGTTCTGAACACCACCACCGACAATAGCGTGTCGGTGCTGTTGCCGTAGGCATCGGTCACGCGCAACAGCGGCGTGTAATTGCCGGCCGTGGACGCGCTGGGGAAGAAGGCCACATACTCCCCTTGGGCGACCGGAATGTAACCGGGGATATATCGATCGCGAGTAAACGGAACATCACTGGCATCGTAATTTTCCCCATCGGGCCGCAACACCATGCGGAGCGCTGGGGCGGCGGCGGTGATGTCAAGTTTGCATTCAGCGTAGTGGGAGACGCCAGCCGGCACGCGGTCGAAATCACACTCCGCCGGCGTAATGACCACCGGCCCGGTGATGGTGACGGTAAATTCCGCGCTGACGGCGCTGGCGGCGGCGTTCGCGGTGGTGGCGGTGTAGGTGAGGGTGAACTCACCGGCGGTTTGCGCAGTGCCTGCCAATACGCGGTTTTCGGCATCGAAAACCAGCCCCGGCACGGCTTCGAGCAACGACGGCGCAGCCGTTAGGGTGTAGATGAAGTCGTCAGTGACGGCCACGGCGGTGGGCAAAGTGATGTCGACCGCAGCGCCGGCGGCATAGGTTTGCGTCGGCACTAGGGCGCTTGTCAACAACGCATCGCCGACCGTGAGCGACACCTCGGCCATGGCGGTGTTGCCGAATTCATCGGTGCCTATGTAGGTGAGCGGGTAGACGCCGTTTGCGGTGGGGGCACCGGAGAGGACGCCGGTGGCGGCGTCGAAGGCCAAGCCGGGCGGCAAATCGGCATCATCCGCATCGCCACTCGGCCCGCGCAAGGTGTAGGCGACGTTGATGCCGGGGGCGATGTCGGTGGTGGCGGTGGGCAAGGTGAGCGGGGTGATGTCGACCGTGCGCACATATTGCAGGCTGCTCGGCGGCTCGGCATCGAACGACGGCCCGGTTACGACGAAATCGAAGGTGATGTCGGTCGGCGGCGAGAGATTATGGGGGGATTCTAAGTCGATGCTGTAGGTGAGGGAGGTGGTGCCGGCGATGGTGGGGCCGCGATAGGTACTGCCTGGCGCTATGGAGCCATCCAAGAAGTACCCGTTAGCCGTTTGGGTTAGGTTTATGCCCGGCGGCAGGTCGAAATTTCGGAAATTGCCGTTTGGCCCATACAGCCGCGCCGCGTCCACCGGGGCGCTCGCGTCCGGCATTTTGATGCGATTGGAGACATCGATGATGGTGCCGGCGGCATAGGTTAAATTGGCAATATCGCTCAAAAACACATGCTCGAACACCAACTGAAACTCGGCGTTAATGGTGTCGCCGGTGTCCCTGACGGTGGCGGTGTAGGTTGTGCCATCCTGATTGCCGTATGCGTTGCGCCCGGACAGCGTGTGGGTGCTGGGGTCGAAGGTCACGCTGGGCGGAATGTAATTGTTGAATGTCCAGGAATAAACGACATCGCTGTCGTCGCCAATATCGGCGCCGCGCACCGCTGGCAATACATAGGTGAAATCTTGATTGGTGGGGAAGACGAGCGGGTCGGGGGGGATGAATTCAAACGCCAGGGCGCTCACTGACGCATCGAAATACGCCTCGCTGGAGTTGCCGTAGGAATCGGTGACGGCGTAGGTGAGCCGTACCGCGCTGGTGGCGCGGCGCGGTTGGCCGGATAAAACGCGGCTGGCGGCGTCAAACCGCAAGCCCGACACGCGGCTGCCCACCGAGCCGCCGTCGGGCGCGGTTAATTGATAGGTGAGCGGATGGGCCGGCGGCGTGGCGGTGGCCTCCGGCAAGGTGGTGGCGATGGCGACGCCGGTCGGATAGCGCTGATTCGTCAATTCGGGGAGCCTCGGCCCGCTGACCTCCAGCAGCACGACGGCGGCGGTGTAGTTGCCGGCGTCGGCGGCGGCATAGGTGAGCGGAATTTTCCCAGCGCGTTGGGCGACGCCGGTGAGGGCGCGGGCGACGGCGTCGAAACTAAGCCCCGGCGCCGCTTCGGCCAGGGCGGCGCCATCGGCCCCCCGCAAGGTGTAAACCGGCGCGCCGATGCCGCCGCTGGCGGTGGGCAAGGCGATGGCGACATCGTCGCCGGCATCGTAGGTGCCGCCGGCCGGCGGCGTGGCGAACACCAAGCCGGTGACATTCACCTGAAAAGAGCCGCTGGCGGTGTTGCCGTAGGAATCGACCACCAGATAGGTTAAATCATCCGAGCCTGGCCCCGCCGGCGTGCCGCCCAGGGTGCGGGAGGCGGCGTCGAAAATGAACCCGGCCGGCAAATCGGCGCCGTTTGGCCCGCTCAAGGTGTAGGTTAATTGTGCGCTTTCGTCGTACTCGGTGGCTGGGTCATCGGGGCGGACATTGGCGCCGGCCGGCAAGGTCAGGGCGCTTATTGCTTGGTTGGCCGGATAGGTTTGGTCGACCGGCAGGTCGGCGGCGAACGTCGGCGCCTCGATGGTTATCGAAAATTCCGCCGACAGCGAATCTTCCCCGGCGAAAGCGACGGTGTAGGTGAGCGGCGTGATGCCGCTGACAGAAGGCGCCGGAAAGCCGTACAAAAGGCGGCTGTTGGGGGAAAATGCCAAACCTTGCGGCAAATCCGCATCAAAACCGCTGGCGTTGGGGCCGACCAAGGTGTGGGTGCGCGTCCCGCCGCCGGTGGCGGCCGGCAGGGTTAGGATGACATTGTCGCCGGGATAGTAGCTTTGGTCGGCGACCTCCGCCAACTCGCGGAGGACAGTGATGACATAGGTGAGGGTGGCGCTGTTTTGGGAATAGTAGTAGCGGTCATAGGCCCTATATGACAACTCAGTGCGCCCGCCCTTGGTGGGGGTGCCCTCGATGTAGTCCGGCAAGGTGGTAGGCACACCAGTGAGGCGGTTGTCAATTTCGGCGTAAAAAATGAGCCCGGGCACCTCCAGTGGCACGACACTGTCCGGCACAGTCGAATCGTCGGCGTCGAGGGGGAAGGCGGTTACCTTCTGCGCCCCGACGGGTATCGGCAAATTCAGCCGGGGTATTTCTTGGTCGATTAAATAGGTTTGCTCGGGCAGCGTGCTGGCAAACACCACGCCGGTTACCACCACCTCGAATTCGCTGCGGGCGCGGATGCCGTTGGCGTCGGTTGCCTGATAGGTGAGTTGATAAGTGCCGGCGACCGTGGGCCGGCCGTGCAGCCGCCGCTGGTCGGCATCGAAGTTGAGGTCGATAATCGCGCCAAAGTACGAATCACGCTGGTTGCGGTACGGACGCACCTGGCGCTCGCCGCTGCCGAACAAGGCGTAGGTGATCGGCATGGCGCCGGTGGCGGCGGTGGCGGTGGGCAGGGTTACATCGGTGATGATCTCGCCGGCCGGGTAGGTGGTGGTGGCCGCCGGCAGCGAGTCGAAGGCCAGGGATGCGACTTGCACCCCGAAGGTGACCCTGCTGCCTGCGTTGCCGTAGGTCAGCACCGTGCTGCCGACGGTGGTGGGGGTGCCGCGCAAAACGCGAATGTGGAGACCGTCCCGGATGTAGGTGGTAGTGCCCTCGATTCTGGTGATATTGCCGAATTGCAGGCCAGGCACGGCATTGCCGATATACTGATTGTTCGGCCCGGTGAGGGTGTAGTTGTCGCTGCTGCCAGAGGCGCGCGGCAAAGTTATCGCCTGGGCCACGCCGACCTCGAAGTACATATCGGGAATCTCCGCATCGAAGACCACCCCGTCGATATCCAACTCAAAGGTCAGTCTGGCCGGCACTGCCGCCACCGCCGCCACCGCCGGCACCGCCGCCACCGCCGGACTGGTGGCGGTGCCCGGCTGCGCCGCCACGCCGGCCACGGCGGCGATGGCCGGCCGATGCACATCATGGCCGAGCGCATCGGTCACGGTGTAGGTCATGGTGACGGCGCCCGGATAGTCGGGGGTGCCGGACAGCACGCGGCTGGCGGCATCGAAGGCAAGCCCCGGGGCGATTTTGGACAGCGCCATGCCATCGGCGCCGGTTAGGGTGTAAGTCAAGTCGCCATACCCATTGCCCGCTGGCAGCGTAACGCTGGTTATCGCTTCGCCGGCGTTCAGGCTAAGCGGCTGGATTACGGCGGCGACGGCGAAACTCGGACCGGTGGCGGTGAAGGTCAGCACGATGCGCGCATCATCGATGCCGAAGGTATAGATGGCGCGCCCGACGGTAGTCGGCGTGCCACGAAATCTGCCATCGTTCAAGCCATTGCGCTTGGCGGTGAAGATGATTCCGGGCAGCGGTTCGGTCACATCCGCGCCGTCCTGGTCGGTGAGGGTGTAGGTGTAGATGGTGTGGTTGCCGACCTGCGACGGCGCGTGCGTGGCGATGGCGCTGCCCACGGCATAGGTGAGGTCGGCGGGCCTGAATTTGGGGTCGAAAATGGCGCTGGCCGTATACAGAAAAACCTGCGTGGCCACACTGCCGTACACATCGGTGGCGGTGTAGGTGAGCGCGAAATGGGCGATGCCGACCTGGTCTACGCTGTAGGTCCAGAGCCGCGGCGCCGAACTGGATTCGCCGAATTGCATATTGCTCGGCAGCGCGCCGTCATTTTCACGTCTCAGGCGATACGTCATGTTGGCGCTGTTGCCGTCGTTATCGACCGCGCCGGGCAGGGTGCGACTCTGGGCATTGTCCGATGTTCCCCGATGGCGGATGTCGCCTTGCTGGGATACAAAATGCGGCCCGTCCACTTCCACCAAAATATGCACTCGGGCGGTGGCGGCATTGCCGTCGGTGACCGCATAGGTCAGGGTTACCCGGCCGCCCTGCAGCGGCGTGCCGGTCAACGCGCGCCCGCTGGCATCGAAGTTTAAGCCCGGGATGGCGTCGCCAATGGCTTGATTATTCGGCCCGGTGAGGCGATAGGTATACGGCCCCGGGCTGCTGGCGGCGGCCGCCGGCGGCAAGGTGGTGGCATAGGCGACGCCCGAGAACAGCCCGGAAATAACCGGCGTCGGGCTGAAACTCGGGCCCTCGACGGCCACATTAAAGAGCACCGCCGAGGATCTTCGGCCGCTATCGACGGCCCGATAGGTGAGGCTGTAATTGGGCGGGTTGGAAGTGAGCGGCGTGCCCGACAGCACCCGCGTGCCGGCGTTGAAGGTCATCCAATCCGGCGGCCCGCCGTGAATGCTGTAGGTGACCGACGGATAGTCGCTGCTGGTGGCGGCCGGCAAGGTGATGCTGCGGCGCACGCCGGTGGTGTAGGTGGCGTCGGCAATCGCCGCCACCACCGGGCCGCCGGTGCCTCGGTACTCGAAGGTTTGGGCGCCCCCGGCGTTGCCGTAACGATCGCGCACCTGGTAGGTGAGGCTGTAAGTGCCCTGCCCAAGAAACCCGTGCCGGCCTACTATGCGGCGCGTTGGCGAGTCGAAAGTCGTGCCCTGAATGGTGTCGCCCAGGGGTGCGTTATTCGGCCCGGTGAGGGTATAGGTGAGCGGCGTCGCGCTGCTGGTAGCGGCCACCAGGACGATGTCGAGCGGGGGGTTCTGAAGCGACCGGGTTTGGGTGGTGCGCACGCTGAGATCCGGCTGCTGGCTATCGAACACCGGCGTCCCGATAACGCGCACGAAGAAGGTTTGCACGCCGACATTGCCATATTTGTCGGTCACGGTGTAGGTGAGACGGTCGCTGGCGACTTTTCGCAACGTGCCGCCGGCCATGGGCACGCCAGCGGTGAGCGTTAATTTCATGCCAGGCACCACCTCCGCCAAAGACCGGCCGTCGGAGCCGGTGAGGGCATAAGTGAGCGGCGCGGCGCCATTGGCGCGCAAGGGGAACTGCGCCTCGATGCCGGCCGTGTAGGTCAAATTGGGCAAGTTGGGCGGGTCGAACAACGGCCCGGTTATCGCCACCTGAAAAATACCGCGCACCACCACACCATCCGGATCACTGGCGCTATAGGTGAGATGGACGCTGCCGGCGACATCGGGGGCGCCGCTCACTAACCGCGTTATCGGCTCGAAACTCAAGCCCGGCACGGCGCCGCCTAAGGCTTTGCCATTGGCGGCGGTTAGGGTGTAGGCATAGCGGCCGGGGCGGGTGGCGCTATCGTATTGGGCGGCGCCGCCGGTGGCTGGCGGCAGATGGAATGAGACCGATTGGCCGGCAAAATAGGTGAGGTCGACCGGCGTCGTGGTCAATCGCAAATCACTGCCGACCACATAAAATAGGGTTTTGGAGGTGGTGTTGCCGTAGGTGTCGGTGACGGTGTAGGTGAGGCGGTCGCTGGCTACATCGGTGGGCGTGCCGCTTATGCGACGGGTGGCGGCATTGAAGCCGATACCCGGCACCACGCTTCCCAAAGCGCGTCCATTGCTGCCGCTCAAGGCATAGGTGAGCGGACCCGCGCCGGCGCCGACCGGCAGGCGGAAACTCATGGCCTCGTGTACCGGATAGGTGCGATTGGCCAGTTCATCCGGGATCATCGGGCCGGTTACGGTGATGCTGAAATAGCGCCGAATCTCGCTCGATGCGGTGCGTATTCGGTAGGTGAGGTGGGTGGTGGCGGCGCGCGTCACGGTGCCGATTAGGCGGTGGTTTGGGGACACCTGCAAATTCAAAGTCGGCACCGCCGCCGACACATTCTGCCCCTGGCTGCGTAGCGAATAAGTATGCACTGGGGTGTGGTTTACCTGATTGGCGATCGGGTGGGACACCGCCTGCCCGGCCGCGAAAGTCAAATTGGGGGCGTCGGTATCGCCCTCCAACGGCGGCCCGCCGCTGATGACAAAGCGAAAGGATGCGTCGGTTCGATTGCCATGGGTGTCGGTTACGCGATAGGTCAATTGCACCAGCGCCGCCACATTGGGCGTGCCGCTCAACACCCTGGTGGCGGCATCGAAACCCAGCCCGGGAAGATAATTCTCGGCCCCATCGCCAGCCGGGCCGAGCAGCCTATAGGTGAGCGGTGTTTGCCCGGTGGCGGCCGAATAAGTGAGCGACATGGCTTCCCCGCTGGCGTAGGTGCGCTCCCCAGGTGGGTGGGTGATGACCGGCCCGCCGTTTATCTCTAAGGTAAAGGTGGCGCTGAACACATTGCCGTGGCGGTCGACTCCGGTGAAGGTGAGCAGACTGCTGCTGGTATTTAGCGCCGTGCCGGCGATGCGTCGCGTGGCCGGGGTGAAACTAAGCCCGGGCACGATCTCGGCCACGCTACGATTGCCCGGGCCGGTCATGGTGTACACCGGGCTGTCGGCCGCGCTGCTGCCGGTTATGCGAAAATTCACATCGCTGCCTACCGCATAGGTGTGGTCTGGCAGCGGCAGGCTGTTGAAGGTAGGCCCGCCGGTGATGGTCAATTCATACGGGTTTTCGCCCAGATTGCCGTACCGGTCGATGGCGCGATAGGTGAGGGGGTAGACGCCGGCGCGATGCACCACGCCGCCCAACTGGCGGCCGCTGTTGCTCAGCCCCGGCGCCGTCACGCTGGCCGGCTGGCCGCCCGGGCCCACGATGCTGTGGGTAAACGGCCCTTGGCCGACCGCTGGATTTAAGGTGACGCTGATGGTGCTGCCGGCCGCAAAGGTGCCGGAAGTCACCACCTGGTCTACGAACGCGCTGTCGAGGAATCTCGGCCCGCCGCCGATGCTGTAGGCGACGAAAACGCTGTCGTCATTGCCATGGCGGTCGAACACCGTATACACCATGGGGAAGCGCCCGACTCTGGTGGGTTGGCCGGCGATTCTGCGGCTGCTGGGGTTGAAGGAAAGCCCGCCGATGTAGTCGGTTATCGCCGCCTCAGCCGGGCTGGTCAGGGTGTAGGTTAGCGGCGCTTCGCCGACGCCGGCCGGCAGTTGATTATCGACATCGTCGAGAATATCTAAGGTTTTATCCGCGGCCGCGGCGAGAAAACTCGGCCCCCCCACCACCACCACATCGAACGGATAAATGGCGGCATCGCCGGTGGCGTCGGTGATGGTGTACTGCAGGCGCACCGCGCCGTTGCGATGGGTCGGCGTGCCGTGCAAGGTGCGGCGGCTGTCGCTCACCACCGTAAACCCCATGCCCGGCACGACGCTCGACACCGCCTCGCCATTGGGCCCGGTCAGGGCATAGGTGAAGGGCAGCAAACCGCTTGCGGCGGTCGCCCCCGGCAGCGCCGTGCTGGCCGCCGTGCCCACCGTATAGGTGCGCCCGCTCGGCGCATTGGCGAGTTGCGGGCCTTGCCCGGTGACGGTGAAATTAAAATACACAAAATCACTGCGATTGCCATAGCGGTCGGCGACGCTGTATCGCAAGGTGGTGCGGCCGCTGCTGGCGGCGGTGGCGGCGCCGGATAAAACGCGGCTAGCGGGGTCGAAAGACAGCCCGGGAATAGCCGTGCCTAACGCTACGCCGCCGGTGCGCGTTAGGGCATAGGTGAGAGGCCCGACAAAAGTCGCCCCCTCGGGCAGGGTGACAGCAACCGCCTCGCCCGGCGCGTAGTCCACATTCGGCGGCTGCGGCGGTGCCGTGGGGCCGCGCACCCGCACATTGATAGGCGCGCTCAAAGTGACGCCATCGCCATCGGTGACCGAGTACGTCAATGCCACCTCCACCGCCGCCGTGCCGGTGTAATACAGCCGTCTGAGGTATGGGTTATAGGACATGCCAGGCGCTGCATCGTGCACTTCGGCATTATTCGGCGCTTTCATACTGTAGGTTAACAGCGGCACGCCGCTGGCGCCGGGCAACGCAATGGATGAGCCGTCATCGGTGACATCGGTCAGCCATGGCGTGGTGGGCAAAAAGTCAAAGCCGGGGCCAGGCGCCTCGATGGTAAACACCGCCTCGGCGAACGGCACTCCGGAGTTGCGCCCGGTGTAGGTGAGTTGGATGCTGCCGGTGGTGTTGAGCACGCCGGATAAAGTGCGGTTGCCGGCGTTGAAGCGCAGATTCGGCCAGGTGATGGCGCGGAAGCGCTCGCCCCTCGACCCGCTCATGCGGTAGGTGAAAGAATCCGGCGAATCCACCCTCGGCAGGTCGATGGCGACATTGTCGCCTAATCTATAGGTGAAATTAGGCACATCGCTATCGAAAGTAAGCCCCGGGACGCCGATTACATTGAACGGATGCGAGGTGCCGGTTTCGGGCAACTGCGTATCTTGGTTGTTGTTGGTGCGATAGATGAGCGGCACCGGGCCGCGGTTGCGCATCACGCCGCTTAAGCGGCGGGTTTGGGCATCGAACACGAAGCCCGGCAACACGCTGTTCTGACTAGTTAGCGGGGTGCCGTCGGGCAGCAGCACGCGATAGGTCAGCAGCCCTTGGCTGTGGCTGGCAACCGCCGTCGGCAAGGTGCGCTCGCTTACCTGCCCGCTGGTGCCGGGCGCATATAATTGAAAGGCGATGTCGCCCAACGGCGGGTTGAAAGTGGGTCTGCCTTCGATGATGAGGGTGACGGTGGCGCTGGCGCTAGCGGCGCCGACATGGTTATTGCTGGTGGCGGTGTGGGTCAGACTATAAGTGCCGTTGTGAGTCGGCGTGCCGTGCAGGCGATTTTCGCTGGCGGTGTAGGTCAAGCCCGGCACATGGCTGCCGACCGAGACGCCGCCGGGGCCGGTTAGGGTGTAGGTGAGTGGCGCCACCCCGGTGGCGGTGCGCAAGGTGGTGGAAAACTCCGTGCGGTTGGGCCTGGTTTGGGTGCTGCCGACTAAGGCGGTGGCCTCGCCGGTGCGCAACGACACCGTGCGCGAGGCCACATTGCCGTACGCGTCCGTCGCCGTGTAGGTCAAGGTGGTGTTGCGGGCCGCGGTGAGCCGCCCATACGCCGCATGGCGGCTGGCGTCGTTCGGGTCGATGCCGAAGGTTAAGCCGGGCGCCGCCTCGGCCAGGGGTTGGTTGTTCGGCCCGCTGAGGGCGTAGGTGAGCGAGCCGCCGACGATGGTGATGGAGGCGGTGGCCAGCGGCAACTGCAGGTGCCCAGTTTCGCCGATGTAGCGCCATATCCGCAGCGCATCGTCATCGGCAAATTCCGGGCCGCCCTGGATGATGAATACAAGGGGCACGCTATCCTCATTGCCGTATGTGTCCGTGGCCGTGTAGGTGAAGGTGTGGACGCCGGTGACGGTGGTGGTGCCGCGAATAGTGCGCGCCGTGGGGTTGAAGGAAAATCCGCCGAAGAAATCGCTTAAGGATTCGCCCTGGGGGCCGGTCAGGCTATAGGTGAACGGGGCGCTGCCGGTGGCGGCCGACAGGCCCTCGGTAATTGGCACGAAGGGGGCGTGGTATATCGTCGCTGGCGGATTGGTGATTTTCGGGCCGCCGGGGACCGTTATGGTAAAGGTGTGATCGTTATACTCGCCTAAGCGATCGGTGACGCGATATATCAAATCAGTGCCGTCGGTCGACGCCGTCGGCGTGCCTCGCAATATTGGCGAAGTACCGCCAAAAACTAGAAAATTCATACCAGGCAAGACGCTGGACACCGACCCTCCTTCGGCGCCGCGCATGCTGTAGGTAAGCGGACTGAATGGACTTAAAGTGTCCGCCGCGATGTTGGGGATAAGGGAAATAAATTCAAGGACATAACTAGTACCGAGTTCGAGGGTTCTATCAGGCGGCGACAATATCTTCGGGCCTGCTCCGGTGATGCGAATCTCGACGTCCCGAGGGGTGCTTAAATTGCCGTAGCGGTCGCGGGCTTGGTATTGCAAAACGACTCTGCCGCCTTGCGTGGGCACGCCGGCCAAAACCCGCGAGTCGCTATCGAAGCCCAGCCCCGGGGCTATTGTTTCTATCGTTGAAAAGGTCAGGGCTGCCGGCCCATTGGTTGAAACAATATTCCCAAACTGCCCCAAACTGTAGGTATACGGATGACCATCGCCGACGGCGGCCGGCAAGGTGAAAACCGAATGCTCGTACAACTCATATTGGTATTCATATTGGCGTAGCCGCCCACCTCTGGGGGGCACCGGAATTTGTCCTGGACGCGCGCGAAAAATGGTGCCTTCGGCGCGCGAGCGATTGCCGTGGCGGTCGGCGCCGCGGTAGAGGAGACGCGGCTTCGAGCCGGCGTCTTCGGGAATGCCGGACAACACCCGGGTGGTGGTGTTGAAAGTCACCCCGCCTACTAATTCATCTATGGTTTTGCCGGCCAGGCGTGCTATCTGAGAGCCTGCTACCAGGGAGTAGGTAAAAGGCCCGGTAAGCCCAGTGACAGCGGGCAAGGTGAGGGAGAATTCCCTGCCCACATCAGGCCTTATGCTGCCGATATCGACAGTTTCCGCCAGCACCGGGCCGCCGCTAATCATCAGCGCAAAAGGCACGCTCGCCGACCGCTGGTCGGCGTCGGTGACGACATAACTCAAGGTGATGTCCACCGGCGCGGTGGCTGCGTTGCGCAGTTGCCTGCCCGATGCATGGAAACTCATGCCAGGCACCGCATCCGCCAGCGCTTCGCCGGCCGGCCCGAGCATTTGATAGGTCAGCGGGGCGGTGCCGCCGAGGCCGGCCGGCAAGTCGCGAACGCTGCCGGCGTTGGACAGCACGGTAGTCCATTCATAGGAGGTACTGTCGAAGCGCGGTCCTTCCACAACCACCCTAAAAAAGCCCTCGACAAAGCGGACCGGATCCGTAACCGTATAGGTGAGCCTGGTGTTGCCGGAGCCAGCGCTCGGCGTGCCGGAAAAAACCCGGGTGGCGGCATTGAAACTCAAGCCCGGAAAGAGTTCGCTCAGCGGCTGGCTGGAGTGAGACAACCGATAGGTGAATGTGCCTTGTGCGACCACATCGGGCAGGGTGAGGGTGACCGGCGTGCCCCATTCATAGGTTCTATCGCGTAACTCGCCGGCCAGCGTCAGCCCATCCACCACAATGACATTGAACTGCTGGGTGATGCTGCGCGCATCGCCGTCTACGCCGTCTAAGGGGGCGCTGGCGGTGTAGGCGAGCGGCACATTCGCATAATCCCGCGCCGCGCCGCTTAACTGCCGCGTGCTGGCATCGAAACTAAAACCCGGCAAGACGCTGCCCACGGCAACGCCATTCGGCCCGCTGAGGGTGTAGGTGATGGCGCCGGCGCCGGTGTGCGCCGCATCGGCCAGGGTGTAGGTGGTGCGCGGCGGATTCGCCACGCTGGCGGCGAAAACTTGAAAGGTGCGGTCGGCCGCCGGCTGCTGGAAGACCGGGGTGCGGCTGATAAGCAAGGGCAAACTGGCGTGCGCTTCGGTGTCGAGGGCGCCGGTGGCGTAGTAGGTCAGCCCATCGTAGAGGCCGTACGGAGTCTCGGCGGTGTGGTGCAGGCGGCGGGTGCTCGGGTCGAAACTCAACCCGGCCAAATATTCGCCCGGCGGGGCCTCGCCGGGGCCGGTTAGGCGGTAGGTGAACGGGGCCAGTCCAGTGGCCTCATGCAAGGTGATGTAGCCAGGCTGTGCGGATAAGATGGATGCTTGGGCCACCGGCACAGTGGTGGCGTTGCCGGTGGTTATCAATATGACCGCCGTGGCGGCGTTGCCGTAGCGGTCGGTGACGGCGTAGGTGAGGTTGAGGTGGCGCTGCGCGGTGGGCACGCCGAACAACGCATAGCGGTTGGGGTCGCCCAGCACCGGGCCGAAGGCCAGCCCCGGCACCGCCGCCGTCACGCTTTCGCCATCAGGGCCGGTTAGGGTGTAGATGAGCGGGCCAGCGGCGCCGGTGGCGGCCGGCAGCGTTTGATTGATGTGCTGGCCGATGGTGCGGGTGATGCTATCTGGCAGGGTGTTATCGACCAACGCCGGGCCGCCGATGACGGAGATTTTGAAGTCCCCATAGCGCCTGACATCACCGTAACTGACTGTAATGCTGACATCCACCTCCGCCGGCCGGGTGGGCGTGCCGCTTACCACTTGGGTCACATAATTAAAATTCAGCCCCGGCAGACAGGGATACAGTGACACATGGGTGAAATTATTGGTGCTGCTCTCATCGCAAAACAAAGTAGTGCCACTACGCGTAAACCGCACATAGTGGTTGCTATGCCCGGCCGCTGCCGGCAGGGTTAAATCCACCACATCGCCGAGGTTATAGGTTTGGTCAGCCACTGCCGGCAGTTGCGGCGGCTCGGCTTGCGCCTGGGCCACCTGGCCCGCCGCGACGCCGCCCACCAGTAACAAGCCAGCGACGACGCGATGCATCGCCCGGTGACGCAAAAGATTCGGCACCATCATGCGACTATCGCCCGCACCAGCATCCTCGCAAAATATCGGGGGGGGATACTCATAATCTGACTACACATCTCACTAGGCGTAAAATCTCTCATGACTAAATACCTCTTGACATAACCGAAACCACAAGACCAAAACCCACATGACCAAAACCGACCAACAACCACATAACCAAACCAAAACCGACCCAAAAACCATAAAAAAAGAAACGGTCACACAGCTATATACCACAAAAATGCCACTATCTCGCAAAAGTCAACCACAATCATGCATGATTTCCACGATTCTAAACCTTCCCCCACGAGTTTTAAGTCGAATTATGCCACTTTTTCAATAAATCATGCCACTTTCATAGCATTTTGCAGAAAATTTCTGTTTTTGGCTTTTGGCTTTTGGCTTTTGGCTTTTGGCTTTGCTTTTGCCGTTGCTTTTCGCTTTCGCTTTCGCTTTTGCCTTTGCTTTCGCTTTCGCTTTTGCCTTTGCTTTTGCCTTTATCTTAGCGTGAATCAAAAAAAACAAAGTCAAAATCAACATCAACAGCAGAAGCAACATCAACAGCAGAAGCAACATCAACAGCCCCCCCACCTACCCCCTTAACGCTGCCCAGTAAGGTACAATCCGCCGATTCCTCCCACCTGCCATTTCCCCACCCGTTATTTTTTGCACCTAGCTCCCGCCACCTTAGTGAACATCAAAAAAGTCGGGTTGTTCGGTAAATTCAACGACCGTGGGGTCGGGGATACGGTGCTGGAAATCAAAACCTTGCTGGCGCGGCGGGGCATCGATATCTTGCTTGGCGGCACTACTTCCGCGGCTATTGACGGCGACAGAATCGATGACCAAAACCGTCCCTGGGGCGAATTAATCGAACTCGCCATCGTGGTCGGCGGCGATGGCACCATGT
Organism: Candidatus Poriferihabitaceae bacterium; assembly: GCA_965243285.1. Classification (GTDB taxonomy): domain Bacteria; phylum Pseudomonadota; class Gammaproteobacteria; order Arenicellales; family Poriferihabitantaceae; genus JAHRAW01. The sequence goes on from OZ251537.1 coordinate 344,182, forward strand.
TGAGCGCGGCGCGGGATTTAGCCGCGCACAACATCCCCACCATCGGCGTAAATCGCGGTCGGCTGGGTTTTTTGGCTGACATCGCGCAGCCAGATTTAGCAACCGGCATCGAAGCGGTGCTGCGCGGCCACTACCGCATCGAGCGCCGCGCCTTGTTAGATGCCGCGGTGCGTGCCGCCGACCGTCTCATCCATCGCGGTTGCGCGGTAAACGATGTGGTGCTCGCCAAGAGCAATTCCGGCCGCCTGATCGAGTTCGACATCCATGTGGATGGGCAATTTCTCAACCACACCCGCGCCGACGGCCTCATCATCGCCACGCCCACCGGCTCCACCGCGTATTCGCTATCCGCCGGCGGGCCGATCATCTACCCCACCCTGCCGGTCATCAGCCTGTCGCCCATTTGCCCGCACACGCTGAGCAATCGCCCCATCGTGTTAGACCATCATTCCCGCCTCGACATCTCGTCTTTGGCGTTCGCCGAAACCCACGCCAACCTGGCGTTAGACGGCGTCATCGCCTGCGAACTCGCCGGCGGCGAGGTTATCACCGTGAGCAAAGCCGCGGCCTCGCTTGCCATGATTCGCATAAACGAACATAGCCACTTCGAAACCTTGCGTTCGAAATTGGGGTGGGGGGAATAAACAAAAGCCGCCGCCGACATCAAAAATCGGCCGATTTAATCGATTGATTTAATCGCCAAAATTATCGCCAGGGTTTAATCGCTGACATTAATATGACTCCACCCATCACCCCCATGGTCGCCCTCTCACTTATCGAGATGTCGCGCTCACCATGCGCGCCGGGCCTATGATCGACTGGCTGGAAATCAATCAATTGGCTATCGCCGAGCGCATCGCGATGGAATTCGATGGCGGATTCACCACCGTGACCGGCGAAACCGGCTCCGGCAAGTCGCTTATCGTCGGCGCCGTGGGCATGTTGTTGGGCGACCGCAGCGATAATTCGGCGATCCGGCGCGGCCAAGAAAAAGCCGAGATTATCGGCGGATTCGCCGTGACAAAAGACCACCCAGCGCGGCGCTGGCTGCGCGAAAATGACTTAGACGGCGAGGCCGGCGAGTGCATTCTGCGGCGGGTGGTGAGGCGCGACAAGCCGAGCCGCGCCTACATCAACGGGCGCGCCGTCACGGCCTCGCAGTTGCGCGAATTGGGCCGCGAGTTGGTGGATATTCACGGCCAAAATGCCCACCATTCCCTGCTAAACCGCCGCGGCCAACTGGCGTTGCTGGATAACGCCGCCGGCAATGCCGAGCCGCTGGCGCAAATCAACTTAGCGTACGAAAAACTGGCCGCGGCGCGCCGCCACATCGCGCAATTGCAAGCGCGCGGCGACAGCGCCCGCGAACGCGCCGAATTGCTGCAATTCCAAACCGATGAACTGGCCACCTTAGACCCGCAAGCGGACGAATGGCCGCGGCTGGAAGCGCAACACAAGCGCATGCGCCACGCCCATGACTTGGCCGACGGGGCGCGCGCCGCCGCCGGGCGACTGACCGCAAGCGAGGGCGGCCAAGGCAGTGAGAGTGCGGCCGCGGTCAGCACCATGGTGGTGGAATGCTACGCGCAACTGCGGCCGTTGGCCGAATACGACTCGCGCATCGACCCCATCATCGCCATGTTGGAGGAGGCCGATGTGAACATAAACGAAGCCGCCGCCCAATTGCAGGCGTTAGGCGGCGAGGGCGCGTTAGACCCGGCCGAGGCCGCGGAACTCGAGGCGCGCTTTTCGCTGTATCACGATTTATCGCGCAAACATCGCCTGCTGCCGGGCTTGTTGGCGGCACGCTTGGAAGCCCTGCGCGCCGAACTCGACGCCGCGCAAAACCCCGAAGCGGAATTGCAGCACTGGCGGGAACAAGCCGACCACGCCCAAGCCGACTATGACCGCCTGGCGGATAAAGTGAGCGCCAAACGCGCCGCCGCGGCGCCAAAATTGGCGAAACAGGTGAGCGCTTTGATGCAGGAATTGGGCATGGCGGGGGGGGTGTTTGAGATTCATTTGCTGCGGCATGGGGGGATGGGCGGCGGCGGCGGCTCGGCGGGTGATGGCGGCGGTGTGGGCGGCGCGGCGGGTGGCGGCGGTGTGGGCGACGGTGGGAATGTCGGCGGTGTGGGCGACGGTGGGAATGTCGGCGGTGGCGACGCGGATTCCGGCGGTGGCGACGCGGATTCCGGCGGTGGCGGCGCGAATTCCAGCGGTGGCGGCGCGAATTCCGGCGGCGCTGCGAGCAATGTCGGCCGTGGCGCGGCGGATTCCGGCGGTGGCGGCGCGAAAGGTGGCGTGGGCGACGGTGGCGGCGTGAATTCCGACGGTACTGACGCAAAAGGCGGCTCGGCGGATGGTGGCGGCGCGAATTCCGGCGGCGGCGGCGCGAATTCCAGCGGCGGCGGCGCGAATTCCAGCAGCGGCGGCGCGAATTCCGGCGGTAGCGGCGCGAATTCCGGCGGCGGCGCGAATTTCGGCGGTGGCGCGAATTCCAGCGGCGGCGGCGCGAATTCCGGCGGTGCCGCCCAAATTTCCCGGCACGGCAACGAAAGCGCGCAATTTATGGTCAGCGCCAACCCCGGCCTGCCAGTGCAGCCCATGAGCAAGGTCGCCTCCGGCGGCGAGTTATCCCGCCTCTCGCTGGCAATCAATGTGGCCATGGCGGCTGAAGCCCCCGCCTCGACGCTGATATTCGACGAAGTGGATGTGGGCATCGGCGGCAAAGTCGCCGCCATCGTCGGCGAAAAACTCCGCCGCCTGGGCGATTCCCGCCAAGTCATCTGCATCACCCACCTCTCCCAAGTCGCCGCCCGCGGCCACCATCACTGGTCGGTGGCCAAACAAACCGGCGCCCAAGCCAGCGTAACCGCCCGCCCCCTGGACCGCCAGCAACGCATCGAAGAAATCGCCCGCATGACCGCCGGCGCCGAACTCACCCCGCAATCCCTAGCGCACGCCGAAAGCCTGATGGAAGCGGAGTGACCGCCCGCCCCGCCCCCCCAAATCATACCGAAATGACCATATTTCGACTAAAACCTAACAAACATCCCCCCCACCCCGCCGAAATAACAAAGAATCCCCTCAAATCAAGACCTATTTAGCCCAAACCATAAATTTAGCCCAACCATAAATTTAGCCACCCGTCTAAATTTGGCTAAATATCCACCCAAATTAGCCACGGAGTGCGCTTGATTTTGGCTTTGGCTTTGGCTTTTGGCTTTTGCTTACTCCCCGCCCAGCGGGGGTTGAGAAAAACCCCAAACCCCAACATCACCCGTCCATCAGACTGCAGATTTAGATAAGCAATTCCCCCAAATCAAAAGGAATTATATGGTTGTTGCCCCAACAAAAAAACCGCTTGCATTACCCCAAAAACCCCATAAAAACCCTAACCTAAGCATACTTTTCGCCACGCTATAAAATCGGCGTGAAATAAGAATTGGGGCAACAATCATATAATTCCCAAATCAAAACCATGCCCCCCGCCCTCGACCGCGCCGCCCTACCCGCGCATCCGCGAACCATGGATGCCGCCCAGCCGACCACGAATCTGGCGGCCGAGGCGCGCGATGGCATGGCGATTCGGCGCGCGCGGTTGGCGGATGTGGAGGGTATCCATGCCTTGTTGCGGCATTTCAGCGAGCAAGGCGTGCTGCTGCCGCGCTCGCCGAGCGATTTGTACGCCAATTTCCGCGATTTTTGGGTGATTACCGCCGCCGACAGCGCCGAGAGCGCCGCTTCTGGCGCGGATTCCGTCGATGTCGATGCCGATTCAGTCGCTCCCGCCGCAGATTCCGCCCATGCTACCCATTTAGCCAATGTCGCCGCAGATTCCCCCCATTCCAGCGAAAATTCCGTCGATTCCACCCAACATTCCGTAGATGTCGCCAACAATCCCGCCAACTTCGCCCAACATTCCGTAAATTCCGCCAATCCCGCCGAAAATCCCACCGCCACCGAAGCCATCATCGCCTGCGGAGCGCTGCAAATATTCACCCGCGAATTGGGCGAGGTGCGGAGTTTGGCGGTGGCGCCGGGCTGCCGACAGCGCGGGTTGGGCGCGAGTTTGGTGCGCCGTATCGAAGCCGAGGCGCGCCAGCTCGGCCTCCGCCGCTTGATGGCGCTCACCTATGTGGTGGATTTTTTTGGCCACCTGGGCTTTGCCGTCGTGCCCATGAAGACGCTGCCGGAAAAAGTGTGGGGGGCGTGCATCAACTGCCACAAATTTCGCCATTGCGATGAAATCGCGGTGCTCAAATACCTGCACTAACGCCTGCGCTGGCACCTGCACTGGCGCCAAACGAGCGCGCTACTAATCGCACGCCGAAAACGATGCGTACTATCGGGCCTAAACCGTTTCTTCCGTAGTTGGTCTCTGTGTATCAGCAGCCGGCCCGCCGCAGCGCTGCAATGTTCTATCATGCATACCTTAGCCGGCCTAGCCACGACTGCGCGGACTGCCCTAATGCGCCCGCTAATATCGCCGTCATACTCTCGTCCACCGACCGCCGGCCGTTGATGAGGTCATCCACAACCTCGATATGCACGCCCCTCTTTTTTGCCAGTTGGTTGTGCGTCCATTGGTAATAATCCAAAAAATCCTCTTGGATTATCTCGCCAGGATGTCTGGTTACGTAATCTGGCTCTCGCATAATAATTTCCTCAGTCAATAAGTTAATCTAAGGATGATAATGGGTAAATTCAACCTCCGCGAATTTACCCCCCCACCAGCCGCGCGCGCCTTAAAATCACCCCATAAACCCACCCCACCACCACTTTATTTCCACCGATGAAATTACCCACCCCGGCGCGGCTTGCTGCGCGATTTTTGGCGTGCGCATTGCTCGCAGCCTGGCTGCACGGCTGTTATGTTTATCGCATCGACATCCAACAAGGCAATGAAATCAACGCCACCATGTTGGCTGAATTAACCCTCGGCATGAGCAAGCAGGAGGTGGTCAAAACCTTGGGCAGCCCGCTGGTAAACGACCCCTTCAACCACGACCGCTGGGATTATTATTTCTACCTGAAAAATGGCGACAGCGGCGACATCGAGCAGCAATCCGCCACCTTGTTGTTTACCGATGATGCCTTAAGCGACATCAAAAGTACCTTTGATGGGGGGTGATGGCCGGCTGCTCGCCGGCGAGGTGAGCGGATTTATGCCCGCTTGCCGCGATTTTGTGGCCGTGGCGGGGCCGCCTTGCCTGGCGGCGGATTTATCGCCAAAGCGGCGATGCGATATCGGCCGGCGGATGGGCGACGGGGGTTGGCGCGAATTTAGGGCGGCGGCGCGGTGGCCGAGCCGTGCGCCGGTGCCTCACCCCCACACCTCAGTGCTCAAATAGCGCTCGCCGGTATCCGGCAAAATGGCTAACAATGTGGCCTCGCGATAGGCCGGTCGCGCCGCCAAGCAGAGCATGCCATGCACCGCGGCGCCGCTGGAAATTCCGCAGAAAATCCCCTCGCGGCGGGCTAAATCCCGCGTGCTTTGGTAGGCCTGCTCGGTGCTGACTTGCAGCACCTCGTCATAGGCGTTTTGGTCGAGGTTATCGGGGATAAAGCCCGGCGCGGTGCCCATGATTTTATGTTTACGGGCGATTCCTTGGGACAAAATCGGCGAATCCGCCGGCTCGGTGGCGATGATTTTGAGCATCGGGTGTTTTTCGCGCAAATGAATGCCTAATCCGGTGAGGGTGCCGCCGGTGCCGGTGGCCAACACCACGGCGGTCAGGTCGGCGCCGAAATCATCCCAAATTTCAGCCGCGGTTTGCGCGTGCGCGGCCGGGTTGGAGGGGTTGGCGTGCTGGCCGACGAAAAAATACCCATGCGCCGCCGCCAGCCGTCGCGCCTCTTCGATGGCGCCGACGGTGCCCTTTTCCGCCGACGTTAAAATCACCTCGCCGCCATAGGCGCGCAAAATTTGCCGCCGCTCGGCGCTCATATCTTCGGGCATGACGAACACCGCCCGATAGCCCTTGACCGCCGCCACCATGGCCAAACCGATGCCGGTATTGCCCGAAGTCGGCTCGATGATGACATCCCCGGCGCGCAACGCCCGGCGCGCCTCGGCGTCTTCGAGCATCCGCAGCGCCGGACGGTCTTTGACCGAGCCGCCGGGGTTTGCCGCCTCCACCTTCACCCACAACCGCCGGCCGCTATCGCCACCCAAGCGATTCAGGCGATTCAACCGCACCACCGGCGTACCGCCAATGGTCTGCAAAATATTGTCGTATTTCATGCCCTCTTGCCTCCGCAATTAGCCGATGGCCATGATAGCAAATCCGCCCTCAGCGCTGGCAGCGCGCGCAATAAAAGGTCGAGCGCTGGGCGATGATGCAACTGCGGATGCGCCCGTCGCAACGGTGGCATGGCAGATTAGCGCGGCCGTAAACATGGAGTTGTTGCTTGAAATAACCGAGCTCGCCATGGGCGCCGGTGAAATCGCGCAATGTGGAGCCGCCAGCGGCGATGGCTTCGGTTAGAATTTTTCGCACCGAATCGGTCAGGCGCTGGCAGCGCGCCGCGGAAATTCGGCCGCAACTGCGCAGCGGGTGGATGCCGGCATGGAACAACGCTTCCGATGCATAAATATTGCCCACGCCGACCACCACGGCGCCCGCCATCAACAAACTTTTGATGGCAATCCGGCGCGACTGCGCGGCGCGGCGCAAATACGCGCCATCGAAGCCGGCCGCCAGCGGCTCCACGCCCAACGATAAGATGCGCGGGTGTTGCATCGGGTCGCCGGCGCACCACAGCAAACAGCCGAAGCGCCGCGGGTCGCGATAGCGCACGATGTCGCCGCGCTGATTGAGTAAATCATAGTGATCATGCCAATAGCGCCCATCGGCGCTTCCGGGGGCGGCGCTTCCGGGGGCAGCGCTTCCGGGGGCGGCGCTTTCGGGGGCGGCGCTTTTGGGCAACACGCGAAACGAGCCCGACATACCCAAATGCATCAGCAGCGCGCCGCTATCGAGCTGCGCGATGAGGTATTTGCCGCGTCGATACATCCCGGTCACCCGCCGACCGCGCAGCCGCCCCTCAAGCCCCGGCGGAATCGGCCACCGCAACCGCCGCTCGCGCACCACCAGCCGAATCGCCGCCCCCAACAAATACGGCCGAATACCGCTCAGGGTGGTCTCCACTTCGGGCAATTCGGGCATGGCGGATGGTGATGGTGATGGTTTTGGGTTTGGGTTTGGGTTTGGGTTTGGGTTTGGGTTGGGTTGGGTTGGGTTTGGCTTTTGCTTTTGGCTGTTAATGCTTTACTCCCCCCCCCCCCCCCCCCCCCGCTTCATCTGAGGGCAGTCAAATCAGGCGGCTTTATCGCTTGATTTGGTGGCGGGCTGTTGATGTTGGTCTTTTTGCTTCTACCTTTAAATCTTCAACTCATTAGCCAAATGAGGGACCATGTAAAAACCAACAGCCAAATCAAAATCAAGTCTAAATCAAGTCAAAAGCGAAAAGCAAAATCAACAACGAAACCCAAACCCACCGTGCAGATTTGGATATATAAATCCCTAAAATATGGGCCGCGGCCACTATCGCCGGCCGCAACATGAGTACAATCGCTCGCCGATTCTGCATTAGCCCATCGCCCGCCATCACCTCGCCGCATGTCATACACCATCACCAATCAGCGCAGCCAAAGCAGTTTCACCGCCCATCCGGGGGAGACCATCCTCGACGCGGCGTTGCGCGACGGCCGCATTTTTCCCTATGGCTGCCGCAGCGGAACTTGCGGGGCGTGCAAATCCACCGTGCTATCCGGGCGGGTGGATTACGGCGTGTACGAGGATTTCGCCTTGAGCGCCGAGGAAATCGCACAGGGCAAAGCGCTGCTATGCCAGGCCATTGCGCGCCAGGATGTGGTCATCGATGTCGAGGAAATTTTGACCGGCGTCGCCATCCAAATCAAAAAACTGCCCTGCAAGGTGACGCGGTTGGAGCGCCTGGCGGTGGATGTGATGCGGGTTTTTATCACCCCGCCCAAATCCCAGGCCTTCGATTTTATCCCCGGGCAATATGTCGACATCATCATGCGCGATGGCAAGCGCCGCAGTTTTTCCATCGCCAACCTGCCGGCGCAAGCCCGCGAAGATGGGCTGGAATTGCATATCCGCCAGGTGCCCGGCGGCCATTTCACGCCAAAAGTATTCCAGGCGGCGCGCGAACGAGATTTATGGCGCTTCGAGGGGCCCTTCGGCAGTTATTTCCTGCAATCCGAGGCCGCGCAGCCGCTCATTATGATAGCCGGCGGCACCGGCTTCGCGCCCATCAAAGCGCTCGCCTCACAAGCGCTAGAAAAAAATCCGGCGCAGCCCATCCACCTTTTTTGGGGCGCCCGCGATAGCCAAGATTTGTATCTGCATGATGTGGCGCAACTGTGGGCCCGCCAGCACTCGAATTTCACCTACACGCCAGTGCTATCGGCCGCCGCCGACGCCACCGCCGACGTCTCTGCCACCGCCACCGCCGATAATTCCAACGGCAATGCCAGCGCCGATGCCAGCGCCGGCGATGCCACCGCCGCCGCCCCATGGCGCGGCGCGCGCGGCTGGGTGCACGACAGCGTACTCGCCCACTATGCCGATTTCTCCGCCCACGATGTGTACGCCAGCGGCCCGCCGGTGATGATAGACGCCATCCGCGCCGCCCTCACCACCCGCGGCCTGCGCGCCGAGCGTTTTTTCTTCGATTCCTTCACCTACGCGCCACCGGGCTGAGGTTGCTCGGCCCCGCCAACTCTAACGCCTACTGCTGTTGTTTTTTGCTTTTGCTTTTGCTTTTGCTTTTAACGTTTTACTCCCCCCCGTGCTTCATCTGGGGGGAGTCAAAGCAGAGCCGCGCCGATAGGCGTGGGCTGCTTCGGCGGGTAGCCAAATCAGGCGGCTCTATCGCCTGATTGGGTGGGGGGACTGTTGATGTTGGTCTTTTTGCTTTTGATTTTCGCTTTTGATTTTGCTTTTCGCCGTTGCTGTCGCTTTTAAATTACTCCCCCTCGAAAAAAGCCGGGGGGAGTGAAGACTAAAGGCAAAAAGCCAACAACAACAGCAACAGCGACCCCACCACCGGCATCACTTTAAACCACCGGCATCACCCCATCCACCGCAGAATCCCCCGCCATGCGGCGGCCGTCGCGTGCAAGCAACTCCCAGGCCGGTTCATCTTGGTTCGCTTCACCACCCGAAAATTCACCGCCCGCCGCTGCATCGCCGGCACCGCCATCCGCCAGCGCGGCGCGCGGCGCTAAACCGCGGCGATAACATGCCTGCGCCGCGGCGGCGTCGCCCTTCTCCTCCAATAAGGCGCCGAGTTCGGCGTAGACTTGCGCGCCACCGCCGGCAGCGATGGCTTGGGCGAACAACTCTTGCGCTTGGGCGCTGCGCGAGTCGCGACGGTGCAGCCGCGCCAGCGTTAAAGTGAGGTCCACATGCGCGCCGTAGCTCCGCTGCCAGGATTCGGCTAACATGATTTGGTCGGCGGTGAAGGCGGTTTCCGCTTGACCATATAAGTAAGCGAGTTCGGCGTGCCAGCCGCGATTGAGGGCCTGGCGGATGATTTTTTCGGCGCTGAGGTGGCGCCCGGCGCGCAGTAATTGACGGCTCATGCCAGCCACCGCCTGCGGGGTTTTTTTATGCGCCGACGGCAGGGCCTCGAAGGCGGCTTGCAAGCCGCCGGCGCGCGCCGCAGCGGCAAAATAACCCGCATAAATCCGGCTGCAGCGCGCCGCCCACTCCTCAGCCGCAAAAACCCCATGCCGCGCCAACGCCGGCAGTAGTGCCACGGCCGCGGCCCAATCCCCCTGATGCCGATGCGCATCGGCCAACAGGCGCAACGCCGCCACATTGCCGGGCGCGGCGCGCAGCAATTTCTCCAGCACCGCGCGCGCTTCGTATACCTCGCCGACATGCCAATGCAGCCGCGCCGCGGTCAGCCCGATGGCCAGCCGCTGCTCGGGGTGGTGCGCTAACGCATCGGCCAAATATCGATCACGGCGCCGCAGCGCCCCCTGCTGCTGGGCCGCGTAGGCGGCGCCGAGATAATTCATCAACGGCGTTTGGTGATGTTGCAGATGGCTCAGTAGTTTTTGCTCGGCGCGCCCCCAATGCCCCTCAATCAGGCCGGCATACCCTAGGATGGTGTTGCGCTGCGCGCGCGCCTGCCGCCGCCGCTGCCGCCAGGCGCGCATTTTTGCCGGCGCCCGCCATAGCCCGCCGATAAAAGCCAGCGCCAGATACACCCCGCCGAAGCCGCCGGCCACCGCCAACAGAAACAACGCCAATGGCAACCGCACCGCATACGGCGCCCGCGCTAACACCACATAGCCCGGATCTTCCATCGCCAGCAGCGCAAACCCCACGGCCACAAATAAAGTCGCCACCGCGACCAACAACGCCATGCTCGGTTTCATCACTTTATTTTTCGGCGGAGGTGATGGCGGAGGTGGTGCGGGAGGTGGTGCGCATGGTTTTTATCGGTGTGAACGGCGGGCGGCGCGATTCGAAAATGTGGCGGGCGATTGGAAATGTGGCGGCCGATTCGAAAATGCGGCGGGAAGCGTGAAATAGGGGTGAAATATGAGTGAAATATCCTCCGAATGGGCGCCGGCCGGCGGGGTGGGGCGCATGGTTTTCATCTACAGGGGGATTCTTGCGTCGATATCGGCGCCGATGGCGGCATCACGGCGTGGCGGCGGGTAGCGGCGTGACTTGGTTCATAATTTTCGGCATGGCGGCGCGCAAGGCGCCGAGCGAGGCCGAAATATCCGGCAAAGCGGGCCCCGGCGGGCGGGATTCTAACGCGGCTAATTGCGCCAACCACGCTTGGACGGCCGCCGCATCGGTGTTGAAATTCGCCGTAACCCAGTGTTTCGCGGCCGTCATGCGCGCCGCATACACCTCGTTTTGGCCGCGTAAAAACGCCAACTGGCAAGATTCCAGTATCAGTTGGGCTTTTTCATAGGCCAGCAGCCGCAATTCGGCGGAAAAAACCGGCACCAGCGGCTCACCATCGACTTCCACCTGCACCAAGTCGGCGAGGTCGGCGAATAGGGTTTGGAATTGTCGCCCTGCCCAGGCCCAGCCGTTTGCATCGGCCGGGGTGACGGTAGTGGCGGTATCGACATCGGCGGTATCGACATCGGCGGCAGCGACATCGGCGGCAGCGACATCGGCGACATCAACATCGCCAGCAGCGACATCAGCGACATCGGCGACATCGGCGACATCAACATCGCCAGCAGCGACATCGGCGACATCGGCGACATCGGCGACATCAACATCGCCAGCAGCGACATCGGCGACATCAACATCGCCAGCAGCGGCATCGACATCGGCGGTATCGACATCGGCGGCAGCGACATCGGCGACATCAACATCGCCAGCAGCGACATCGGCGACATCAACATCGCCAGCAGCGGCATCGGCGACATCAACATCGCCAGCAGCGGCATCGCCAGCGGCGACATCGACTTCGGCGACAACTTCGACATCAACGCCAGCGCCGGCATCGACCCCGGCGGCATCACCATCGGCAATACTGTCGCCATCGGCGGCGCTGCCAACACCAGCGACACTGGCGCCGTCAGCGGCAACACCGGCGACATCGCCACCCACACCACCGCCGCCGCCCACACCACCGGCCCCCACGCCGCCCACATCCCCGGCCAGCGGCAAATCATCCACGCTGCGCCCGAGGGCGGCCAAGGCGTTCAGCACGCCGGCCACATCCACCACCGCGACGCCGCCGAGGGCAACGATTTCATCCGCCAAATGGGCGCGCACCGCCGCTAATGCCGGATGCGACAAGCGCCGCAGCCGCGCATCGGCCAACGCCAAGGCGCGCCCGGCCAACGCCGCATCGCCCGACCAGCGTAATTGCTGATTGGCCATGGTCATCAAATGTTCGGCTTCCGCCAGCCGCCAATCGCCGACCCCGCGCCGCGCCGCGCGCAACGCCGCCACGCCATCGGCTAACGCCGCCACTTGGGCCGCGCCGGCGGCGCGCGCTGCAGCAGCCGCGACGCGCTCACCCTCGGCGGCGGCGCGCAATTCATCCACCTGGGCGCCGATTCGCGCCTCGATGGCGGCACGCGCCGCCGCATTTTCGCGCCCGGCCGCCGCCACCGCCGTCAACGCCTGCTCCAACCCATCCACCAACACGCCATCGGTCACCACCGCAGCGCGATTGCCATACCACACATAACCACTCGCCAACGCCGCAGCCACGCTAATGCCGAACGCCGCCGCCGCCAAAATCACTCCCCACGCGCGCGGGGGTGGGGGGTTGCTGGGGGTAGCGCCGCCGGGGGGGGATGGGGTGGATGGGCCGCCGGGGGTGGCGATGGTGGATGGGGTGGCCGGGCCGCCGGGAGTGGCCGGGGTGGATGGGGTGGCCGGGCCGCCGGGAGTGGCCGGGGTGGATGGGCCGCCGGGGGTGACCAGGGTGGCCGGGGGGGATGAGGTGAAGTCGGCGAGCGACCCGGCCGGCGGGGATGCGGAGTCGCCGGACGAGGATTCGGTCGCTGGCGGTGAAGATTCGGCGGCGGATGGCACGGATTCAGCCGCGACGGGCGGGAATTTTGCGGCGGATGACGAAGTTTCGCTAGCGACGGGCGGAGATTCGACGGGGGTTGGCAAAAATTTGGCGACGGGCGCGGATTCGGTCGCTGGCGGCGAGGATTCGGCGGCGGATAGCGAGGATTCAGCCACTGGCGGCGGAGATTCCGCGGCGGATGGCACGGATTCAGCCGCGACGGGCGGGAATTTTGCGGCGGATGACGAAGTTTCGCTAGCGACGGGCGGAGATTCGACGGGGGTTGGCAAAAATTTGGCGACGGGCGCGGATTCGGTCGCTGGCGGCGAGGATTCGGCGGCGGATAGCGAGGATTCAGCCACTGGCGGCGGAGATTCCGCGGCGGATGGCGCGGATTCAGCGGCGACTGGCGGGAATTTTGCGGCGGATGACGAAGTTTCGCTAGCGACGGGCGGAGATTCTACGGGGGTTGGCAAAAATTTGGCGACGGGCGCGGATTCGGTCGCTGGCGGCGAGGATTCGGCGGCGGATAGCGAGGATTCAGCCACTGGCGGCGGAGATTCCGCGGCGGATGGCGCGGATTCAGCGGCGACTGGCGACGATTCAGTCGCTACCGGTGAAAATTCAGCAGTAGACAACGGATGAACGCTCGGGCTACCGCCAGCCGGCGATGTTGACGGCGGATTCGGCGGATTCGGCGGATTCGCCGCCGAATCCGGTAGGGAATTAGTCGCTATATTCATCTCGCTAGGGCTATCTTGTTATGTCGATGGCGTTATGTCGATGGCGTTATGTCGATGGCGTTATGTCGATGGCGTTATGTCGATGGCGTTATGTCGATGGCAACGGCGCACGGTGGCTGGCCGCGGTATGGTAGCCGTCGAGTTCAACCTTTGGAAACCATTCGAACATGAGGTTGGGGGATGTTAGTGGATTGGGGATTGGGGATTGGGGATTCAGGGTTGGAATTGTTGAGTTTACGCGGTGTTCGCGGCGGCGATTTGAGCATGGGCTGCGCAGCCATCACCGCATGGTAAGAATCGCTGCAATGCATCGCCTTAAAATGGCTAATTTGATACGCATTTTTTTGTTAGGCATTTTTTAATGGGCATTTTTGGCTGGGATTTATATACTTAACTCCCCATGCTAATTTGGTTTATTCCCCCCCCCCCGAAGAATAAGTCAAAATTGGCGGCTTTATCGCCTGATTTGGTGGGGGGCTGTCGATGTTGGTCTTTTTGCTTTTGCCTTTAAATCTTTAACCCATCAGCCCAAATGAGGGGAAAAGTAAAAACCAACAGCGAAGTCAAAAGCCAAAAGCAAAGTCAAAAGCCAAAATCAAAAGCCAAAATCAAAATCAAAAGCCAAAAGCAAAGTCAAAAGCAAAGTCAAAAGCAAAAGCAACAGCAACAGCGAAAATCAAAGTCAACATTACCCTCCACCAAAACTGGCAAAAAGATGCCAGTTTTGACTCCCCGCCCATCGGGGAGTAAAGAAAAAGCCCAAAATCAAAATCACCCCCCAAATAGCAACCTAATAATGGGGATTTAAGTATATAACCCCCCTTGTTAATGAGGTCGGGGCGATTTGGCCATGACAACCGCCCCGTTATGTACCTCAATCACCCCGCCCGCGCCCGTCCGCCCAGCCGACTATGGCGCAGACCAGCGCTTGGTCGGTGGGGTGTGCGGCGATCAGGCACGGCGCGCCGAGGGCGAGGGCGCGGCAGTGCGCCGCCACGCGCGGGCTGTAGGCGGCGATGACGGCGCGCGCCAGTAGCGGGCGGTGGCGGCCGAGGCGGGTGATTAAGGCGTCCACCACGGCGCCGCTGCTGGCGGTCACCACCATCACGCGGCTGGCTTGCCACCGCGCCAGCAACGGCGCCAGCGGCTGCGCGCTCGGCACACGGCGATAACTTTCCACATACCGCGCCGCCACGCCGTGCGCTTGTAGGGTTTGTTGGATGAGTTCGCGGCCGCTTTGGGCACGGAATATCAACGCGCGGCGGCCGCCGATGCCGACCTCGTCCAAGGCCGCCAACAACCCTTCGCTGCCGGCGCGGCGCTGCGGCGCGATATGCACGGTTATCCCCGCGCGCGCGCAGGCCGCGGCGGTGGCCGGGCCGGTGACCGCCACGCGCGCCCCGGGGGGGATTTTTAAGCCGTGCCGACGCAGCAAATCGGCCACGCCGCGCACCGCATGCACGCTGACGAACACCAACAGGTCGGTATCGTCTAACGCCGTTAGCGCCGCCCTCAAGGCCGCGCCATGGCGCGCCGGCGCGATGTCGATGGCGGGAAAAAGCAACGCGTCGCCGCCCTTTTGCTCGACCAAATCCACCAAACCAGCGCATCCACCGCGCGGTCGGGTGATTAACACGCTGATGCCGCGCAACGCTAGGCGGTGGGCCGGGCCGGGCATGGAATCAGCCATCAGGTCGACGTTGCGGCGGTCGGAATCGGTAAAAATCAGCGAAATCGGTGAAAATCGGCAAAAAATGAGCAAAATCGGCAGAATAATGGGGTTTATATACCTAAATCTGCAGTTCGATGGGCGTTTTTTTGAGGTCAGCGACTGATTTAGGGCGGCTGCGTTTGATTTTTGCTTTTGATTTTGCTTTTGCTTTTGCTTTTGCTTTTGGCTTTCGCTTTTGGCTTTCGCTTTTGGCTTTTGCTTTTAACGTTTTACTCCCCTTAGCTTCATCTGGGGGGAGTCAAATCAGGCGGCTTTATCGCATGATTTGGTGGGGGGGCTGTCGATGTTGGTCTTTTTGCTGTTGGCTTTAAATCTTCAACTCATTAGACCAAATTAGGGATGAGGTGAAAACCAACAGCTAAGTCAAAAGCCAAGTCAAAAGCGAAAGCGAAAAGCAAAAGCGAAAAGCAAAAGCCAAATCAAAAGCAACAGCAACATCAACAGCAAAATCAAAGTCAACCGCACCCCCCACCAAAACTGGCGATGAAACCGCCAGTTTTGGCTCCCCCCTGAAAAGATAGGGTGGAGCAAAGCCTTAACAGCAACAGCAACAGCAACAGCAACAGCAACATCAACAGCAACAGCAAAATCAACAGCAAAATCAAAATCAACATCAAAAGCAACACCAACCCTCCCTACCGGCCATACACTTCTGCCAATAGGGCGGCGGCGCCTTGGGCTAACAAATCCGCGGCCGCGAGGCGAGCGGTTGCGATGCCATCGCGGCCGAATTTTCGGCTGCGCAGCACGGTGGCGCCGTCTACGCTGCCGACCAAGGCGCGCACTTCTGTGATGCCGAGGTGACGGCGGGCATACACCGCCAACGGCGCTTGACAGCCGCCGCCCAAGCGCTCGACCACGGCGCGCTCGGCGGCCACGCACGCGGCCGAGGGCGGGTGGTTTACGGCCGCGAGCAATTCGAGCATGGCCGCATCATCGGCGCGACATTCCAGGCCGATGGCGCCTTGCCCGGCGGCCGGCAGGCAGATGTGCGGCGGCAAATATTCGCTGATGCGGTGGGCTAATTGCAGCCGTTGCAGCCCCGCGGCGGCCAGCACGATGGCGGCGAAATCACCGCGCTCGAGTTTGGCTAAGCGGGTGTTGACATTGCCGCGCAAATCCACCAGCCGCAGATGGGGAAAGCGCGCCCGTATCTGGCATTGGCGCCGCAAACTGCAAGTGCCAACCCGCGCCCCCGGCGGCAATTGCGCGAGACCGCCGCGGCCAGATACCACCGCATCGCGCGGGTCGGCGCGTGCGCAGATGGCGGCAATGCGCAAGCCCGCCGGCAGCGCTGTCGGCACATCCTTCATCGAATGCACCGCCACATCGGCCGCGCCGCGCAACAACGCTTGCTCCAACTCCTTCAAAAACAGCCCCTTGCCGCCGATGGTCGCCAGCGGCGCGTCCAATGTTTTATCGCCCTCGCACACCACCTCCAACAACACCGCGCCGCGGCCGCGGTGGTGGCGCTGCAATTGCGCGCGCGCATAGTTTGCCTGCCACAGCGCCAGCGGGCTTTTTCGGGTGGCGATGATGATCGGGCGCATGGCATTCATCAAATCCACCGGCGATTTATCAACCGGCCCCTTCCCCATCCCCCTAATTGGGCGTGTTTTGGATGATTTTTAAGGTCATGGCGGTGATGCCGATGTCGGCTAATTGCTGGTGGGCGGCGGCCATGGTTTGATAGCTGGGATAGGGGCCGAGGCGGACGCGGTAGAAATCGCCCTCGCCCTGAATGCTGGCTTTTTGGATGGCCGACGCCATGCCGTTTAGCGCCAGATTCGCGCGCAAGCGCTCGGCTTCCGTGTGCTGGCGGTAAGAGGCGGCTTGCAGCATGAACGCGCCCGAGTGAGCGCGCGCCGCGGCGTTTTGGCGGCCTGGACGACCTGATCTGGCGGCGACGCGGGCCGCGGCGGCACCGTTTTGGTCGGCGACCAGGGTATTGGATGATGATGGGGCGGCGGTTTGCGCAGCCGGCGTGGCCACCACCTCGATCTCCGGCAGCACGGTGAAAAAATCAAAATCCAGCGCGGGTTTGGCGGGCCGGCCGGCCGGGGCGCTCTCTTGCACCGCGCCGCCGCCGTGGCGACCTATCATCTGGCGGATGCCGACGCCGACCTCGCTATCGGGGCTACGCGCGGCGCCCTGCCACAGCAAGGTGGCAAGGGAGCCGATGGCCATGCCTGCTAACACCAAGGCGACCGCGGCGCGATTGTTGCCGGCGATGGCGCGGCTGGCCGCTCGCGGCGCGCGGCCGGCGCGGCGGGCGGCCGGTTTGCGGCGCGCTTGCGCCATTACATGCGCGCCGGCGCGCTCACGCCGAGCAATTCCAGCCCGCCGGCGAGCACCTGGCGCACCGCATCAATCAGCCCCAGGCGCGCCAATCGCACCGCCGCCGCGCTGGATAAAAACGGGTGGGCATTGTAATAGACATGAAAATCCCCAGCCAACTCGCGCAAATAATACGCCACCTGGTGTGGCTCATAAGCGCCTGCGGCTTGCTCCACCACCTCGGGGTAGCGCGCCAAATTGCGCATCAAATCCAACTCATGCGGCTCGCTCAATAGGCCATAGTCAGGAGATTCGGCGGATGCGGCGGATGCGGCCGGCGCTGATTCCCCCAGGGATGGCAAAGTCGGCAAATTTTTGTCTTGTAATTGGCGAAACACGCTGCAAATGCGGGCGTGGGCGTATTGGATGTAGTACACCGGGTTGTCGGCGCTTTGGGTTTTTGCCAGGTCTAAGTCGAAATCCATATGCTGGTCGTTTTTGCGCGCCGCATAAAAAAACCGCGCCGCATCATTGCCCACTTCTTGGCGCAACTCGCGCAGGGTGACAAAATCGCCGCTGCGGGTGGACATCTGCGCCTTCACCCCGCCGCGATAGAGGGTGGCGAACTGCACCAGCAACACCCGCAAGGTTTCCGCGCGGTGGCCGAGGGCTTCGAAGGAGGCGGTGATACGTTTGGCGTAGCCGTGGTGGTCGGCGCCGAAAATATTCACCAGTTGGTCGAAACCGCGCTCGCCCTTGTTGAAGTGGTAGGCGATGTCGGCCGCAAAATAGGTATGGGCGCCGTTCGAACGCCGCACCGCGCGATCTTTTTCATCGCCAAAATCGGTCGCCCGAAACCACACCGCACCGTCTTTTTGGTACGAATGACCGGCATCTTGCAGGGCCGCCAAAGCGCGCTCGATGTCGCCATTTTCGAGCAACGAACGCTCGGAAAACCAGCCCTCGAAACACACCCCAAACTGGCGCAAATCATCGCGGATATCGGCCACCTGGGAATCGCAGCCGTGGGCGTGCACGATGGCGTAGGCGCGCTTCCCCAACATGGTTTTGCAACGGGCGATTAATGCATCGAGGCGCGCTTCGGGCTCGGCCGGCAGGTCGGCGAATACGGCCGCCGGGTCGGCGGCGAAGGCATGGCCATGGGCGGCGTGCAAGCCGGCGGCGAGGTCGCGGATGTAAGCGCCGTGGTAGGCGCCGGCGGGGAAATCGGCGGATTCGGCGGATGTGGCGGGTGAATTTGGATGGGATTCGGCGGATTCGGCGGATTCGGCGGCGCATGTTGGCGGCGAATCCGCGGTCGATTTGGCCGCCGGCGCGCATACCTCGAGGTACCTCAACCATACGCTCAAGGCCAGAATATCCACCTGCCGACCGGCGTCATTGACATAATATTCGCAATGCACTTGGTAGCCGGCGGCGCGCAACACCCGCGCTGTGGCATCGCCATACGCGGCCCCGCGACCATGCCCGACATGCAACGGGCCGGTGGGGTTGGCCGATACAAATTCCAGCAACACCCGCTGCCCGGCGCCGATGTCGCTGCGCCCATAAGTCGCGCCGGCGCGACGGATAGGGTCGATAAGGGCGCGATAGGCATGGTCGGCGATGAAAAAATTGATGAACCCGGGCCCGGCGACCTCGCTTTTCTCCAGCCACTGCGCGGCCGCGCTTTTATCCGCCACATCGAGGCGCGCAAACTCCGCCACCAAACGCGTCGCCAACTGGCGCGGATTGATGCCGCCGCGAGCGTGTTTGATTAGCGTCAGCGCCGCATTGGAGGCGAAATCGCCATGCCGGTCGCCGCGTGGTCGCGCCAGGTGAAAGCCCTGTGCGGCCTCTTGCAACGCCGCCGCCGCCAATACCTCCTGCTGGCACAGCCGCGCTACGGCCGGGCGCAATAGTTGATTGATGTGCTGCGTCAACAAGCGCTTGAGGGGTGGCTTCATGGGGCCGGCGGTCTCGGGCAGGGCGGGCGGGTGGCGGCTAGGGCGGGTGAGCGGATTCTACTCTGTTTAGCGGCGCTCGGCGGTGGCGAATGGCTCGGCCGCGCATACGATAGCAGCGCTGTCGGCGGCCTCATCCATGCCAGCGGCGCGCAGCCGCCCGGTGGGCGGAATGGTCACCCCAGTCGACGACCATCCGCCCGGTTCGGCGAAGTTACCGCCCGGTTCGCCGAAATTACTGCCCCATTTGGCGAAATTACCACCCCATTGGACGACATTACTGCCCCATTCGCCAACAATCCGCCCCATTTATCGAAATCCCCCTTTTCCACCACATTTTTATTGATAATGATTATCATTTAGATTAAATTTGCGCTTCTATTTCTACCGACATTGAGAAGCACTCATTAACATGATCATGCAATCGCGATGGATTCGGGCGGTATTGGGCGCGGCTTTGCTAATCGGGCTGGCGGCGGCCGGCCTGTGGGCCGCTGGCGGGGCCGGCGGGGTCGACGCGGCCGGCGGGGTCGACGCGACTGGCGGGGTCGACGCGACTGGCGCGGCGGAAATCACCCAAGTCAATGTTTATTCCTATCGCAAGCCGCAGTTGATTCAGCCCATGTTCTCCGCCTTCACCGCGGCCACCGGCATCGCCGTCAATGCGGTGTTCGCCAATACCGGCATGCTGGAGCGGCTGCGCCACGAGGGTCGCAATAGCCCGGCCGATGTGGTGCTGAGCACCGACATCGGCCGCCTGTCGGATTTGAAAAACGCGGCGCTGACGCAAGCCGTGACGGCGGCAGAAATCAACGCCAACATTCCGCCCAATTTGCGCGACCCGGCCGGCCACTGGTTCGGATTGACGGCGCGGGCGCGCATTTTGGTGACCGCTCGCGGGCGCGTGGCGGCCGGCGAAATCACCCGCTACGAGGACCTCGCGGCGCCGCAGTGGCGCGGGCGGGTGTGCTCGCGCTCGGGCAAACACCCGTACAACATCGCGCTATTGGCGGCCATGATGCAACACCACGGCGCGGCCGCGGCGCAAACTTGGCTTACTGGCGTGCGCGCCAACCTCGCCCGCGCGCCGCAAGGCAACGACCGCGCCCAAGTGCGAGCGGTGGCCGAGGGGGCGTGCGATGTCGCCCTCATCAACCACTATTATCTGTATCAAATGGCCGCCGACGCGGCGCAACAATCATGGGCTGAGGCGGTGGCCGTCATCTTTCCCAACCAAGCCGACCGCGGCGCCCACATGAACATAAGCGGCATGGCCATGGCGCGCCATGCCCCGCACCGCGCCGCGGCCCTGAAATTGATGGAATTTCTCGCCAGCGACGCCACGCAGCGCATGTACGCCGACCTAAACGGCGAATATCCGATAAACCCCCGCATCCCGGGCAGCGCCTACCTGCAATCCCTCGGCGCCTTCAAGCGCGACACCCAAGCGCTATCGGCCATCGCCGCGAACCGCGCCGCGGCCTCCAAAATGGTAGACCGCGTCGGCTATAACGGCTAATTTTTGGCGGCGCCTTTGGGCCATGTGGATTCGGTTTATGCGGATTCGATTTATGTCGCACGCTGGTGGCGCGGCATACATTTTGTTCGGTGTAAATTCGATACCATCGATAAACATATAAAGTAGGGATTTATATATCTAAATCTGCACGGTGGGTTTGGTCTGGCTTTGGTTTTGATTTTGGCTTTTGGCTTTTGGCTTTTGGCTTTTGCTTGTGCTTTTGCTTTTCGCGTTTGACTTGGCTTTTGACTTGGCTTTTGCTGTTACCGCTTTGCTCCCCCATGCTTTTCAGGGGGGAGCCAAAACTGGCGGCTTTATCGCCAGTTTTGGTGGGGGGTGCGTTTGACTTTGATGTTGATGTTGCTTTTCGCTGTTGCTTTTGATGTTGTCTGTTGCTTTTGATGTTGCTGTTGCTTTTGATGTTGCTGTTGCTGTTGCTTTTGATGTTGCTGTTGCTGTTGCTGTTGCTGTTGCTGTTGCTGTTGATTTTGTTTTTCGCTGTTGCTTTGGCTTTTCGCCTTTAGTATCCCCCCCCGCTTTTGCTTTTTGGAGGGGGAGTCAAAGCAGAGCCACGCCGACAGGCGTGGGCTGCTTCGGCGGGTAGCCAAAACTGGCGGCTCCATCGCCAATTTTGGTGGGGGGGCTTTTGCTTTTCGCTTTTGACTTCGCTTTTGCTTTTCGCTTTTGCTTTTCGCTTTTGACTTCGCTGTTGGTTTTTACCTTGCCCCTCATTTGGGCTAATGAGTTAAAAATTTAAAGGCAAAAGCAAAAAGACCAACATCAACAGTCCCCCCACCAAATCAAGCGATAAAGCCGCCTGATTTGACTCACCCCTGAAAAATCTAAGGTGGAGTAAAACGTTAAAAGCCAAAGCCAAAAGCCAAAGCCAAAGCGAAAAATCAAAAGCGAAAAGCCAAATTAAAAGGCCCCCCCACCAAAACCGGCAAAAATCCGCCGCATTGCTATCCTCACTCACCGCATCTTTTGGCGCTCCAAGTCATCACCTATCACCGCGAATGATTCACGCGCGCCGCCAGGCCGATTTTAAGCCGGCCGATTTTAAGCCGGCCGATTTCCAGCAAGCCCATTTCAAACCGGCGCGCGGCGGCGCTGACCCATGGCGGCTCGGGGCGGTGGCGGTGGCGGCGGTGGCGGCAGCGCCGGTGCTCGCCATCCTCTATTTGGCGGCTTGGCCGGAGGACAATATTTGGCCGCACTTGGCGGCCACCGTGTTGCCGACATACATCGCCAATACGCTGCTGTTGTTGCTCGGCGTCGGCGTCTCGACGCTGCTCACCGGCGTGCTCACCGCGCACTTGGTCACGGCCTATGACTTCCCCGGGCGCAAATCTTTGGAGTGGCTGTTGCTGTTGCCGTTGGCCATGCCGGCCTATGTCATCGCCTATTTGTATACCGACTTGTTGGCTTTCGCCGGCCCGGTGCAAGGCGCGTTGCGCAGCCTCACCGGCTGGCAGTTGGCGAGCGATTATGGGTTTCCCAATATCCGCTCCATGGGCGGCGCCATCATGTTGATGGGGCTGGTTTTGTACCCCTATGTGTATTTATTGGCGCGCGCTTCGTTTATCGAGCAATCGCCGCATTTGCTGGCGGTCGGGCGCTTGTTGGGGCACGGACCAATCGGCGCTTTTGTGCATGTCTCGCTGCCCATCGCGCGCCCGGCGATTGCCGTAGGCGTGGCCTTAGCGATGATGGAAGCGCTCAATGATTTCGGCACCGTGGATTATTTCGCGGTGCAAACCTTGACCGCCGGCTTATACGATGTATGGCAGAACATGGACAACCTCAGCGGCGCCGCGCAAATCGCCGCCACCATGCTGACTTTCGCGCTGTTGTTAATCTCCCTCGAATATGTCGGCCGCCGTCGCCGCCGCTTCGGCCAGAGCGCCGGGCGCTTCAGCGACCACACCCGCCAGGCCTTAGTCGGGGCGCCAAAATGGGCTGCGCTACTGCTGTGCGCATTGCCGGTTTTGTTCGGCTTTATTTTGCCAGCGGCGTTGTTGATACAGCACGCCAGCGCGCATTTTGAGGCCTCGTGGAACAGCGATTTTCGCGGTCATGCGTGGACTAGTTTATGGCTCTCGGCCACCGCCGCCGGGCTGTGCGTGGCCCTCGCCGTGGTGGTCGGCTACGCCCGCCGCCTGCGTCCCGGTCGCGTATTGAGCGCCGCGGCGCGCCTCGCCTGCATCGGCTACGCGGTGCCCGGCGCGGTGCTCGCCATCGGCGTGCTCATCCCGTTGGCCGCCTTCGATAACGCGCTGGATGATTTTTTCCGCGCCCGCTTCGGGGTATCCACCGGCTTGCTGTTGAGCGGCACCGGCGGCGCGCTGATTGTCGCCTATGTGGTGAGATTTTTGGCGGTGTCCATCGGCGCTATCGAATCCAGTTTCGGCAAAGTGTCCACCTCTATGGATTTAGCGGCGCGCACCTTAGGCCACGGCGCTGGGCAAACCTTGCGGCGCTTCCACTGGCCGCTGATAAAAAGCGGCGCCGCCACCGCGGCCTTGCTGGTGTTTGTCGATTGCATGAAAGAATTGCCGGCCACCCTCATCTTGGCGCCGTTCAATTTCGAAACCTTGGCCACTCATGTGTACCGATTCGCGGCCGATGAAATGCTCGGCCGCGGCGCCCTCGGCGCGCTGTGCATCGTCGCCGCCGGATTGTTGCCCATCATCTTGCTGAGCCGCGCCATCACCCGCGGCCATCAACTTGCCCGCCCGCCCGGCGTCGCTTAGATCCCCGCCGCCGCTCATGCCATCTCCCAGGCCGTCGCCCAAGCCATCTCCCAGGCCGTCGCCCAGGCCATCGCCCAAGCCATCGCCCAAGCCATCGCCCAGCCCCGCGCTGCTCGAAGTGGCCCATGTGTCTTGCCAATACGGCGCCCATGCGGCGGTGGCCGAGGCCTCCTTTGCGCTGCGCCCGGGCATGTTGGCGTGCTTGCTGGGCCCCAGCGGCTGCGGCAAAACCACCATGCTGCGCGCCATCGCCGGCTTCCAAAAACTCGATGCCGGCCATATCCACCTAAACGGGCGATGCATATCCGATGTGCGCGGCACTGTGCCGCCCGAGCATCGCGGCCTCAGCATGGTTTTCCAAGAACACGCGCTATTTCCGCACCTTAATGTGGAAAAAAACATCGCCGCCGGCCTGCACGCCCGCCCGCGCGCCGAGCGCCGCAACATCATCGCCGCCATGTTGGAACGCGTCGGGCTTGGCGATTTGCGCCGCCGCTATCCGCATGAATTATCCGGCGGCCAGCAGCAGCGCGTCGCCCTCGCCCGGGCACTGGCGCCGAGCCCACGCCTATTGCTGATGGACGAACCGTTCTCCAACCTCGATTTCGACCTGCGCGAAAAACTGCGCCAAGAGGTGCGCGCCTTGCTCAAAGACATCGGCGCCACTTGCCTGCTGGTCACCCATGACCTACAAGACGCGTTCACTTTCGGCGAGCGCGTCGGGGTGATGAACAACGGCGCCATCGAGCAATGGGACACCGCCTATCGCCTGTATCATCAACCGGCGACGCGCTTCGTGGCCGACTTTATCGGCGAAGGCGTGTTCTTAGATGGCGTGGTGACGGCCAGCCGTCCGATGGCCGCTACAGCCACCGCCGGCGTTGGAATCAGCGCCGAAACTGAGGCTGAATCTGACCTCGACGCTGAATCCGGCGTTGAAACTGGCGCTGAATCCGAGGCCAAAACCACCGCCGCCATCGACACCGAAATCGCCACCGAATTATCCACCCTGCGCGGCACGCTGACGCACCGCTACGCCCCCGGCGCCGCGGTCAAGGTGTTGATTCGACCGGACGACATCCTCCACGACGACCACAGCCGGCGCGTCGCCCGCATCAAAAAACGCGCCTTCCGCGGCGAAAATTATCTCTACACTTTGGCCCTGCCCAGCGGCGCCGAAATCCTCTCGCTAGTGCCCTCCCACCACAACCACGCGGTAGGCGAAAACCTCGGCATCACCTTAGACATCGACCACTTGGTGGCCTTCCCGGCCTAATTTGATTGGGAATGTTCCAGATAACTACCCAACATCCGCATAAGCCCATTGTTTAAACTGCGTTAATTACGATGTTGGATTACCGTTATTAAAACCCCACTCGCACGCCTTCCAACCATACGGAAATTACGCGCGCCGCCGAACTCAATCCTATTGTCGCTTCGCCGCCCAAACACCGTGCCTAGTCTCAAAATCGCGCGCACATATCCGCCGCAGCCGACCGCCCTAATAGGGATTTATAGTCCTAAATCCGCAGTGCGGTTGAAGTTTTTTGAGGTCAGCCGCTAATTTAGGGGGTTTGATTTTGGCTTTGGCTTTGGCTTTGGCTTTTGATGTGGCTTTTGATGTGGCTTTGGCTTTTCGCCTTTAGTCTTCGCTCCCCCCCATGCTTTTTCGGGAGGGGGAGCCAAAACTGGCGGCTTCATCGCCAGTTTTGGTGCGGGGGATATCTTTAATGTTAGGTTTTACTTAGAGTTTTTGATTTTGATTTTGATTATCGCTTTCGATTTTCGTTTTTGTCTTTAAATTCCCCCCCCATCAGCCACAAAAAATGAGTTAAAAGACACAACATCAACATCAACATCAACAGAAAAATCAAACTCAAAGCAACGGCGAAGGGGAAATACTCTTAAGTCAAACTCAACAGCAAAAACCAAACCCACCGTGCAGATTTAGATATATAAATCGCAAATAATAGAACGCAGTGTTCACATTAACGCCAACCAAAGCGGCCGCCTAGTCCACTTAATCCACCGCTATTGTTGCTGATTTAAGCGCCGCCATCCCCTGACCCCCCCCCGTGACCTTCACTTTTGCGCTTTACACCTACTTTCCGCACGGCGGTTTGACTAGGGATTTGCTCGCCATCGCGCGCGCCTGCCAGTTGCGCGACCATCGCGTGCAGGTGTATGCAGCGCGATGTCGCGGCACCGCGCCGGCGGATTTATCGCTACGGCTATTGCCGGTGCGGGCAGTGACCAATCATGGCAAAAACCGCGCCTTCGCGGCGCGCTTAGCGCAAGTTGTGGCAGGTGCGGCGCCGAATTTGCTGGTCGGTTTCAACAAAATGCCCGGCATCGATGTGTACTACGCCGCCGATGGCTGTTTCGCGGATAAAACCGCAGCCCACCGCTGGCGGCGGCTAAGCCCGCGGTACCGTCAGTTTCTGGCCGACGAACGCGCCGTATTTTGCCCATCATCGCCCACCCGCATGTTGATGATCGCCCGCAATCAGATGCGCATTTATCGCCATATTTATGCCACCGACGCGGCGCGCATGACGCTGCTGCCACCGGGCATCGACCGCAGTCGCGTCGCCGGCGCCGATGCCCCAAGCCGCCGCCAGCGCTTTCGCGCCCACTGGCAATTAGATGAGGACGACAAACTGCTGCTCGCCTTAGGCTCCGGTTTTCGCACCAAGGGGTTGGATCGCACGCTGCGCGCGCTCGCCGCGCTGCCGTCGCCATGGCTGGAAAAAACCCGCTTGATGGTGGTGGGCGCGGATAAAACCGCCGCCTTCGAAAAAATCGCCCGCCGGTTGGGGGTGGCGGCGCGGGTGCAGTTTTTGGGCGGGCGCGATGATGCGGCGGATTTTTTGCTCGGCGCCGACCTACTCATGCACCCGGCGCGCCATGAAAATACCGGCACCGTGTTGCTCGAGGCCATGGTGGCCGGCTTGCCGGTGCTGGCCACCGCAGCGTGCGGCTACGCCCACTATGTGCGCGATGAAAAAATGGGCGCGGTGTTAGCGGCGCCCTTTTGCCAGGGCGATTTGGACGCCAGCGCCTTGCGGCTGCTCGCCAGGCCGCGCCAGCAGTGGCGTACGCGCGGGCAAAATTTCGCCAACACTGCCGATATTTACGACTTGCCAGCGCGCGCCAGTCGCCACCTCGAGGCCATCGCCGGCCAAGTCGCCCAACAGTCCGCTCGCCTGGACGCTCGGCGCCCCACCTGCCCGCCGGCGCCGTGATTCTGCACCTCGAAAAAGCCATCGCCCAAGCGTGGGGCAAGGATGACCCCTTTGCCCGCGCCCGCCAGCAGCACGGCAAAATTTTCCGCGAAAAAGAGGGCCGCCGCACCTTGCGTTTTGCCGTCAGCGGCCAGCCCTATTTTTTGAAACTGCACCAAGGTATCGGCTGGCGGGAAATCATCAAAAATCTCGCCCACGGGCGCGCGCCGGTGCTCGGCGCGGCGCAAGAATGGCGCGCCATCCAAAAACTACACCGCCTCGGCGTGCCGACCTTGCGCATCGCCGGCTATGGTCGCCGCGGCTGGAATCCGGCGCGCCAATTATCCTTTTTGATCACCTACGAATTGCGCGATGCCATCAGTTTGGACCGGCTGTGCGCGCAGTGGCGGCAGCGCCCAGATTTCGCGCACAAACTCGAGATGCTGCGCCAAACCGCGCAGATTGCCCGCACCTTGCACCACAACGGCGTCAATCACCGCGATTTTTATCTGTGCCATTTTTTGCTGCCGCGCAGTAGCGTGGGCACTCCGCCCACCGAAAATCCACCCGTAGATCATCCGCCCGCCGACCCGCCGCGCCTACATGTGATGGATTTACATCGCGCCCAAATTCGCCGCGCAACCCCCCGCCGCTGGCTCATCAAAGACCTCGGCGGGCTATATTTTTCCGCCTTAGACGCGCGGCTGACCTCGCGCGATAGGCTGCGCTTTATGGCCTTCTATCGCCGCAAATCCGTGCGCCAAGTGCTGCGCGAACGCGCTTTTTGGCGCCGCGTCCGCTGCCGCGCGCACGCTATGTACCGCCGCGATTTTGGCCGCGAACCGCCGCCTTCGACCTAATTTTCGCCCGCGCATGGCGCAGCGACCGCCCGCCGCGACAACTCAAGGTCGACGCAACTGCGCGGCGTCGCCGTTTCATAGCCAGGGCTGGTGGAGGTCAAAAAAGTAATCGCCTCGTAGAAATCATCCAGCGCCACGAACACGCCGTTTTCCTCCGCCCACCCGCGCATCCGCTGGTTGCATGAATGCGACCACGAAAGAATTTCAATCCGCCAGCCTTTTTTGTGCATGCGCTCCAAAGTGCTGTGATAGCCGGCGCCCTCCAAATAACCGGCGCCGTCGCCGGTCAGCACCACGGCGATGCCTGGGTCGCCGTTATTGTCCAATGCATCTTCGAGCATACGCAATTGCAACAAACGATCGGGCATTTCTTGTTCGCCGCGGGATTGCAAAACGCGGTCGAACACCTGAGTTTCCACGCCGGCATCTTTTAAGCGACTCCACACTTGTTGCATTTCCGGCGGTATCGAGCCGGTCGCCAAAGCGTGCTTGACCGGCCTATCGGCGTGCGCCAAGCGCATCAATTTTTCAAACTCAATACTCACCCGATAGCGGGCACCTTGGCTTTCGCGCTGCCCAGCCAGGCGCTGCGCCTCGTGAAAAATATTGGCGTTATCCCCATAAATAAAGGGCCTGCCATAGATAACTCGGATTTATGTTATCTATACTAGCATGAGAAAGAGCAAATTGAGCAACCATAAACAGCGGCCATTAGTCGAGCATTTTGTTGCTGCAACGACGGCGCGATGTGCGGCGAATTTGGTTGGCGTTAATGTGAATACTACGTTCTATTATTTGGGATTTATATATCTAAATCTGCACGGTGGTTTTGGCTTTTGACTTGGCTTTTGATTTTGGCTTTTGGCTTTTGACTTGGCTTTTGGTTTCTACCTTTCCCCTCATTTGGGCAAATGAGTTGAAGATTTAAAGGCAAAAGTCAAAAGCCAAAAGTAAAAAGACCAACATCAACAGCCCCCCCACCAAATCAGGCGATAAAGCCGCCTGATTTGACTCCCCCCTGAAAAAGCTAAGGGAGTAAAACGTTAAAAGCCAAAGCCAAAAGCCAAATAAAAAGCAAAACAAAAATCAACCGCAGCCCCCTAAGTCAGCCGCTGACCTCAAAAACCGCCAACCGAACTGCAGATTTAGATATATAAATCCCTATTATTTCTATCGACTGCGTGGTTTATAGCGACTGCTTCCCCGAGCCTATCATGCGCTCGATGTGGCGGGTTTTAAGCACTATCGAATCAACCACTCAAAATTGTTCGCCGCGCACAGAAATCACATTAATGGCATTGAGAATTTTTAGAGTCTAAGCGAAGCGACAATAGGATGTAAGTTCAGCGGCGTGCCGCGCGCAATGTCCGTATGTATTTGTAAGGAATGCGAGTGGCGTTTTAACAACCCCAAGCCAACGGCGCAATTAGCCCAGTTAAAACCATGGGTTAAGGCGTATTTGGCCTAGTTATCTATGGCAGACCCTAAATAAATACTTTTTCCATTTGAAATTCTTATCCTCTTGAAATGGCGTTGAAGTGGTGGTGCTTTAAGCAGTAGTGCGATGGTACCCCACCGGATGCGAAACCGCCGTCGGGCGATTACTTTTCCTCAAAAATGGCGGCAAATGCGACACGGTGCGCCGGGCGGTCACGCCAGTTTTGTAGAAATCGGCGGCGGTCTTTGCTAAGTCGCGGCCGGCCGGCGAACCATGGGCCGGCGAACCAGCGCCGGGCAAGCACGGATGCACGCCGCGTCATGGCTTCAATATCGATGAGTGAGATTGACGCCGCCGCGCCGCGCGCGCCACCGTGGCTGGGGAATCCATCACAAAACCTGGTATTAAGTTGTCGCCCCTTTTTTCGGCGGCGGTTGGTCGAAGATTAAATTATGCGCATTGAGGGCGACGAATTGCCGACTTTTGGCGCGCGCGATTAAGGTGACGCCGAGTTCTTGCGCGAGTTCGAAGCCCATGTGGGTGGCGCCGTTGCGCGACACTAACGCCGGGATTCCCATCAGCGCCGCCTTCATCACTATCTCCGAAGTCAGCCGCCCGGTGGTGTAGAAAATTTTGTCGGCGCCGCTGGTGCCGCGCAGCCACATGTCACCGGCGATGGTGTCGGTGGCGTTGTGGCGGCCGACATCTTCGATGAACATTAATACCTCGCCGCGACGGCACAGCGCGCAGCCGTGCACCGAGCCGGCGCTGCGATAGGCTTTGTTGTGCCGCGTCACTTGCCCAAGCACTTTGTAGATATCGGACTGGCGCAGCGGCGTATCGGGCAGTCGGTGTTCGTACAATTTATCCAGCGTGCAACTCAGCACCGTGCCCTGCCCGCAGCCGGTGGTGACGGTGCGTTTTAATTCCGCCAGGCGCGGCACGCCGCCGCCGCTGCGGGTGGTCACATTCGCCACTTCCCTATCCCAATCCACCTGCACCGAGGCGATGTCATCCAAGCGCTCGAACAAGGTTTGATTGCGTAAGTACCCCAGCACGAGTTTTTCCGGGTGCGTGCCGAGGGTCATTAAGGTGACCAATTCTTGGCCGTCCACCTTGATGGTGAGCGGCAACTCGCCGACGATGTTGATGCTTTTTTCATCGCCGAATTGATCGTGCGCGCGCACCTGATGAATGGCGTCCAAGCCGCAGCAGGTCATGTGGGGCGTCATGGGGTGAGCGGTGGCTGCGCCCGGCTGGGAGGCACTCGCGGAATTCACGACGGATTCGGCGCCATACGGGGAGATGGTTTTTATGGGGATGGGGATTTGGGCTGGATTTTAAGCAAAAAAAGCCCCGCCCGAAGGGACGAGGCGGGCGGCGGCGGTGACCGTTTTATTTTACTTATTGGACTTTCTCATGTTGCATTTTTTGCATAGCATCTGGCAGTTGTCGTCGTTGGTGGGGCCGCCTTCGCTCCATGGCTCGATGTGGTCTCCCTGCATTTCCTTTGCGGTAAATTTATGAGTTGGCGTGGGGCATGGGTTGCCACGCCAGCCTGGGCAAATTCCTTTTTGTTTTCGGTATGCTCTGCTTTTTTGGTCTGTGGTAAATGCTCGAAAGTGCAGATGATACGCATCGCCGGTTAAAACATAAGGGTAAATTCCCTTAGGTTTAACATCAGGATCGTCTTCCAGTAGGGCGATTCGCTTCTCTAAATCGACCGCATCGAGTGCGCCGTATTTTTCGCGATCGTTATACAGACTTCCCCAATCTATGCCCTTCATAATCGGGCGATAGGTGGGGAAGGTGGCTTTTGCCCAATCCATCACCGCCCTGAAATAATCGTATAAATGCTTGGCGGGGTCGACGGTATCCGGCGCTTTTTTAATGCGATGCGCATTCTTAGCCATGAAGTTGCAAATCGCTTTATCTTGCGTGCTGCCGATTTGCCACTTAATCGCTGTCTCCAAATAATCTTGGCGCCGGCAACTGCCGTTCAAAAGAGCGCCGTCATCATTAGCATCACGATAGGCAAAACAATCATGCTTGCTGAACCAGCGGCGGGCATCCGATACCCATCGCCCGGCATACACCGCATTGCGTATCTCTTGTTCTTTTAGCGGTGCCCCGGCGATATTCACCACCCGAAACCAGGCCATTTTTTCATCGAACTCGCCGTCGCATTGATGCACGGTCAATTCATAATCCAATATTTTTTGCTCGGATGCGGAGGGGTTATCCCTATCAAAAAAATCTTCCCCAAACGGATTATCGCCGATGATATATTCGCAAATGGCGATGGTGCGTTGCTGGCCGTCTAATATCTCATAGCCGTCATCGCTTTTTGACCAATACATCACGCCAATGGGTCGCCCGTCGTTGATGGATTGAATCACCAAATCTTGCTGCGAACGATCATAAACTGCTTCGCGTTGATAGTGCGGGCGAATATCCAAAATGCCGCCATAGCCGACCACGCCGCCATCGCCGTCATCTCGATAGCCATCGGCTAAATCGCCGATACGGATTTTGGTTTCGGTTACTTTCATTTGGATTCTACAGATGAAAGTAATGCTTTGTTGCGAATAAGGATTCGTGAAAAAATTCGCTCGCCGTTTATATAGCCACGGTCAAGTTTGCCAGTCCAATTTGGATTCACCAATTCTGGCAATAGCCCTTGCCTTACATCGTAATCTGATCCGACAATTTCGAACTGGTCAGGGCAATACTTCTCCGGAAAAGTTATCGGCACCCCCATCACCCCGGAATAGTCCATGGGAATGTCTTTTACTTTGTCGACATTGATCGCATCGTAGTTGTCATATCTCGGGTAGTCGGTTGGGTTGTATTTACGGTATAAATCCATCGGTTTGTGGCGTTTGTCGTGATCCAAGTTCGTATACCAATTAACATTGCGAAACTTAACAAGCCCGGTCACTGGGTCAAACACACCAGCCGAAAAATCGTTCGGGTTTGGAGTTTTAAAGTATGCATTGCCCTTTCGAAAACCAACTCCTAACCAAATTTTATTTGCCTTAATCAACGGAAAAATTTCTTTGTAATGCAATGCATTCATATTGCCAATAATCAAAAATTTTTTATCGTACTTAACCAGTTGGGCGACATACTCGCGAAACAACGAAAACGGCGGATTGGTCACCACAATATCCACCTGCTGCAATAATTCGAGCATCTCATCGTTACGAAAATCGCCATCACTTTTTAAGTGACGGGGGCGGCCAGTTTTGCAACCGTTATATTTCAAATAAACCGCTTGTTCGGAATCATTCCGGCTAAAAATATCCATATTTTGGTT
Organism: Candidatus Poriferihabitaceae bacterium; assembly: GCA_965243285.1. Classification (GTDB taxonomy): domain Bacteria; phylum Pseudomonadota; class Gammaproteobacteria; order Arenicellales; family Poriferihabitantaceae; genus JAHRAW01. Next base: position 376,560 of record OZ251537.1, read on the forward strand.
TTTGTAGCAGGTGGTAATCAGTGCTTTCAACCTATAGGTATTGAATTTTCGGGTAAAAAAACGATGAAATTTGCTCGCCTTAGGATCGTCGCAATTGCAATACACCACCTTGCCGGCAAAGTGGTCTTGGTAGTGTCGCACCTCGGCTGCAATGTCGGCCAGTTGGGTATAAAACTCGTCATTTTTGGACTTGTTTGCCTTGTTCAGGCTTTTGTTTTTGGCGGGCATGGTCTGATTCTGTCCGTGAGTGTTTGGATAAATTGTTGGGCGAAATTGGCAAAAATCGAATATAGCAAAACCCCCGCCGGTTTTGCAACGAGTGGGCGATAAAGATGTCGCTCAATTAACAATAGACACCATCAGCGACGCCGATTCTGTGCTGTTTTGGCGCGGCTGTTTTGGTAATTGCGGTTGCGCATTTATGCCACGGTATTGGGCTTAAATACGACAGTTGCATTCCGTTACGGCGGATTTTTATGCGGGAATAGCGTCGAATTATGCAATTTGAGCGGCGACGGAGGGGGAAATCAACACCGAAAGTGAAAAGTTAAATCAACATCAAAAGCAACATCACAAGCAACATCAAAAGCGAAAAGCAACATCAAAATCAACAGCAAAGTCAAAGTCAAAAGGCTAAGGATTTTTAGCCGCCGCCCGTGTGCTCGGGGTGATATCCCACAGCATGCCTAAATTCGCGGCTCGATAAAGGCCATTTAATCAGAGTCCGGTGTGGTGGATTTGCATGGGTATCCGCGTGCGGTAAAGTGACCTATGTGTTTGGACTTATACAGCGAGGTTTTTGCGGTAAACTTATATAGTGCATAGATGATGGTGGTCGACTTGGCCGAGCGACGCAATTGCATCGCTATGACCATGTCAAACGCACTTTTTAAGATTTAGCGCGTAGCCGCCATCTGTGGCATGGTTTTATCCATACCCATCCGCCACAATCACCCAATCAGCGAGCCGCACCGTGAAATTACCGCACTTCATCACCGCACGCCATACCTGGCTATCCAGCGGCAAGGAATATGATGGCTTGCCGAAGAAAATTCGCGCCGCCATCACCCGCCAGCAGGATAACAGCGAGCGCCTCATCGGCTGGATTCAATTTGCCATCCTCATGGCTTTCGCCGCGCTGTATGCGGCGGCGCCGAAGACCAGCCCCACCGGCGCCGAATTCGAGCCGGTGCCGGTATTTCTCGGCGCGTATTTTTTATTCACCTGCCTGCGCTTGTGGATGGCGTATAAAACCAGCCTGCCATCGTGGTTTTTGGTGCTGTCGATTTTGATGGATATGGCGTTGTTGCTCGGCTTGATTTGGTCGTTTCACTTGCAATACGCGCAGCCGCCCTCGTTTTATCTCAAAGCACCCACGCTGCTGTATATTTTTATCTTTATCGCGCTGCGCGGGTTGCGCTTCGAGCCCGGCTATGTGTTGCTGGCCGGTTTGGTCGGCGCCGCAGGTTGGCTGACGCTGCTCGGTTACGCCATCTACGGCGAGGCCGGGGCGTTGTCCATTACCCGCGATTATGTCGACTATCTCACCTCCAGCCGCGTGTTGGTGGGTGGCGAGGTGGATAAAATCATCTCGATCATGCTGGTGACTATGGTGCTGACGCTGGCCATCGCGCGCGCACGCCGCTTGCTGATTCAATCCATAGTCGAGAGCAGCGCGGCGGCCAATTTATCGCATTATGTGCCTAAGGAAATCGCCGAGCGCATCGCCACCTCCGAGGGGCCGTTGCAGCCCGACACCCGCGAAGCCACCATCATGTTCGCCGACTTGGTTTCATTCACCAGTATGTCGGAGCGCCTGTCGCCGGATGCGTTAATCGCCATGCTAAATGAATACTTGGCGCTCATCTCGGCCCCCATCGTGCGCCACAAAGGCGAGTTCTGCTACTTTCAGGGCGATGCCATATTGGCGAGTTTCAATCTGCCTTCGAGCAATCTCGACCACGCCAGCGGCGCCGTGGCGGCGGCCTTGGAAATCCAACAACTGCTGAAAAATCACCGCTTCGCCTGTGGCGAAACACTCAAAGCGCGCATCGGCATCAATACTGGCACCATAGTCGGCGGCACCATCGGCACCCCGGATGGCATGAAAAGCTACACCGTGTATGGCGATAATGTGAATATCGCCGCTCGCCTGGAGCAACTCAACAAAACTTATCAAACTTCCATTTTGCTCAGCCAACACACCATGGAATTGGCCGACCAGAGGCGCTTTACTTTTTCCGCCAAAGGCAGCGAAGTGTTGCGCGGCCGCCAGGCCTCGATAAATATTTACACGCCGAGTTTTGCGGTACAGAACTCGGCGTGAAAGGGTTATCCGGCGACATACATTTGATTGCCGCTGCATGTATGCCTTAGACAAACACGACCGACATACTTAGTCGCGGACGAAGAATTATTTCTCGCCTGCTGCTTCAACCCTCCGATTGCCGGTGATGAGATTCATCTTCCCGATGGATCCTACGCCTCTGCAACAGCAGTCGACTAGATCACCAATGCCCGATATCTCACCCAGCGTCGTCCGTTTGGTCGGCATAGGGTTCGTGTCTGCGGCGCTCTTCAGCCTTACATTCGTAATCAACGCGTCACTTGCACAAACCGGTAGCCCCTGGCAACTTACCGCCGCGCTACGCTATTTCTTCACCATTCCACTTTTGATTATCGTTTTGGCGCTGCTTTATGGCAAGCATGCGATCTGCAACGCCTTTTTACATCTGTGTCAGAGAATTGTGTTTTGGGTTATCGCGGGGACCCTCGCCTGCGGCGTGTTCTATACGGGTATCGCCTTTGCAGCCGACGTCATGCCGGGATGGGCAGTAGCCGCCACCTGGCAGGTAACGATTGTTGCAAGTGTGATCATTGTTTCCCTGTTTTCACGATCATTTTCGTTCTCGCACTTTCTCTTAGCATGTAGCGTTGTGGTCGGCGTATTCCTAGTCAACTGGCCCAAAGGCGGGGTGCCGGAGATCGAGAATTGGTTAGCGCTGGCATTGCTTTTGGCATCTGCAATCGCCTATCCGGTTGGCAACCAGCTGCTCAATCGCGAGATCTATCGAACTACGCAGTCAAACACCATTCCAGTATCCCCGCTTCAAAATCCACTCTTTGGAATTTTGTTGTTGGCACTTGGGTCTCTCCCATTCTGGATAGGCCTGTTGATCGTTTGCCCGCCTGGTCCCGCACACGAAGGACAGCTAGTCAGCATTCTAATGACAACAGTTTGCGCTGGGATTCTTGCGACTGGCCTATTTTTTTATGCGCGGAACCGCACATCCGATCCTAAAAAAATCACTGCTGTCGATATGACTCAGTCTTCAGAAGTAATTTTTGCCATGATCTTTGAAATTGCCTTTGTGCATGCCGCAATCCCTTCAAATAAGCAAGGACTCGGCATCATTGTGATTGTCGCAGGTCTTGGCGCAAATTGTCTTATCTCAAGCAGGAGCAAACAAAAATCACCCCGGTTTGTGAATTAATTGACAAAAAAAGCCCCGATCAAAGATCGGGGCTTTTGGATATAAATGCCTGGCGGTGTCCTACTTTCACATGGGGAAACCCCATACTATCATCGGCGCAAAGCGTTTTCACTTCTGAGTTCGGGATGGAATCAGGTGGTTCCCGCTTGCTATGGCCACCAGGCAACCTGGTCTAAGAATAATCTTAATCAAAGTATCAACAATCTAAGATTATTCCGCGGTTATTCATCGCCATAAAACACTGGCAGTAAAGCACATACATTAAGTGTATGGGAAAAATAACCCTATAAGGGTAGTCATCGGCGCATTTACATCTTGTCGCATATAACCATTTCAGAGCAAACCTCTTGAGGTTATATGGTCAAGCCTCACGGGCAATTAGTACTGGTTAGCTTCATTCATTGCTGAACTTCCACACCCAGCCTATCAACGTTGTAGTCTTCAACGACCCTTCAGGGGACTTAACATCCCGGGAGACCTAGTCTTGAGGGGGGCTTCCCGCTTAGATGCTTTCAGCGGTTATCCCGTCCGTGCATAGCTACCCGGCAATGCAATTGGCATCACAACCGGAACACCAGGGGCACGTCCACTCCGGTCCTCTCGTACTAGGAGCAGCTCCTCTCAAGTCTCCGACGCCCACGGCAGATAGGGACCAAACTGTCTCACGACGTTCTAAACCCAGCTCGCGTACCACTTTAAATGGCGAACAGCCATACCCTTGGGACCGGCTACAGCCCCAGGATGTGATGAGCCGACATCGAGGTGCCAAACACCGCCGTCGATGTGAACTCTTGGGCGGTATCAGCCTGTTATCCCCGGAGTACCTTTTATCCGTTGAGCGATGGCCCTTCCATACAGAACCACCGGATCACTAAGACCAACTTTCGTTCCTGCTCGACGTGTCTGTCTCGCAGTCAAGCACTCTTATGCCTTTGCACTAACCGTACGATTTCCGACCGTACTTAGAGTACCTTCGCGCTCCTCCGTTACTCTTTGGGAGGAGACCGCCCCAGTCAAACTACCCACCACACACGGTCCCGGACCCGGATGACGGGCCTCGGTTAGGGCATCGAATAAGCAAGGGTGGTATCTCAAGGGTGGCTCCACGGAAACTGGCGTCTCCGCTTCAAAGCCTTCCACCTATCCTGCACATACTTGTTCAATGTCCAGTGTGAAGCTGTAGTAAAGGTTCACGGGGTCTCTCCGTCTAGCCGCGGGTACACTGCATCTTCACAGCAAGTTCAATTTCACTGAGTCTCTGGTGGAGACAGTGTGGCCATCGTTACGCCATTCGTGCAGGTCGGAACTTACCCGACAAGGAATTTCGCTACCTTAGGACCGTTATAGTTACGGCCGCCGTTCACCGGGGCTTCGGTCAAGAGCTTCGCCATCCGAAGATAACTAACCCCATCACTTAACCTTCCGGCACCGGGCAGGCGTCACACCCTATACTTCCTCTTGCGAGTTTGCAGAGTGCTATGTTTTTAGTAAACAGTCGCAGCCACCTCTTTATTGCAACCTCCTTCGGCTCCAAGCGCGAAGCTCTTCACCTAATGGAGGCACACCTTCTCCCGAAGTTACGGTGTCATTTTGCCGAGTTCCTTCACCAGAGTTCTCTCAAGCGCCTTAGGATTCTCACCCCACCCACCTGTGTCGGTTTGGGGTACGATCAAATATAACCTGAAGCTTAGAGGATTTTCCTGGAAGCATGGCATCAATTGCTTCGCGCGCAAATGCGCACTCGTCATCACGCCTCAGTCTTAATGAGTGCCCGGATTTGCCTGGGCTCTCAACCTACGCGCTTAAACCGGGACATCCAACACCCGGCCAACCTAGCCTTCTCCGTCACCCCGTCGCAGTTATATTCGGTTCAGGAATATTAACCTGATTCCCATCGACTACGCCTTTCGGCCTCGCCTTAGGGGTCGACTAACCCTGCGCTGATTAGCATTGCGCAGGAAACCTTGGGTTTTCGGCGTGCGGGCTTTTCACCCGCATTATCGTTACTCATGTCAGCATTCTCACTTCCGATACCTCCAGCATGCCTCACGACACACCTTCAACGGCCTACGGAACGCTCCCCTACCGATCCAAACCCTCACTTTTTTTCTCTTATTGGCGGCGTTAAAAAAGCGATCAATATGATTGCCTTTTTGCCGTATACGCCACCGCCTGCCACCCACGCTATCCCATGAGCGGTTTTGCCCTGCCCGATTTAACAATGGCTTTCACCATTGCGCGACAAAGCAAGTAAAAGAAAAAAAGAGAGGATTTGAATCCCGCAGCTTCGGTACACATCTTGAGCCCCGGTATATCTTCCGCGCGGGCTGACTCGACCAGTGAGCTATTACGCTTTCTTTAAATGATGGCTGCTTCTAAGCCAACATCCTGGCTGTCTGAGCCTTCCCACATCGTTTCCCACTGAGATGTGTTTAGGGACCTTAGCTGGCGGTCTGGGCTGTTTCCCTTTCGACGACGAAACTTATCTCCCGCCGTCTGTCTCCCGTGATAGAACTTTCTGGTATTCGGAGTTTGCTATGGGTTGGTACCACGAGATGCGGCCCTAGCCATGACAGTGCTCTACCCCCAGAAGTTAGTCACGAGGCACTACCTAAATAGTTTTCGGGGAGAACCAGCTATCTCCGGGCTTGTTTAGCCTTTCACTCCTAGCCACAGCTCATCCACTAATTTTTCAACATTAGTTGGTTCGGTCCTCCAGTCGGTATTACCCGACCTTCAACCTGGCCATGGCTAGATCGCCCGGTTTCGGGTCTAATCCCAGCAACTAAACGCCCTATTAAGACTCGCTTTCGCTACGGCTCCCCTATGCGGTTAACCTTGCTACTGAAATTAAGTCGCTGACCCATTATACAAAAGGTACGCAGTCGCCCACGCCGGACGAATCCAACGGAGGCTTCCACTGCTTGTACACATACGGTTTCAGGTTCTATTTCACTCCCCTAACAGGGGTTCTTTTCGCCTTTCCCTCACGGTACTGGTTCACTATCGGTCGATAAGTAGTATTTAGCCTTGGAGGATGGTCCCCCCATGTTCAGACAGAGTTTCTCGTGCTCCGCCCTACTCGATTTCACTTTATAAGCCCTTTCGTGTACAGGGCTATCACCTTCTATGGCCGCTCTTTCCAGAGCCTTCCACTAGAACTTATAAAGCTTAAGGGCTGTTCCCCGTTCGCTCGCCGCTACTGGGGGAATCTCGGTTGATTTCTTTTCCTCCGGGTACTTAGATGTTTCAGTTCCCCGGGTTCGCTTCGTACGCCTATGTATTCAGCGTACGATACCCGCTAAGCGGGTGGGTTTCCCCATTCGGAAATCCCTGGGTCAAAGCTAGTTTGTCAGCTCTCCAGGGCTTATCGCAGACTACCACGTCCTTCATCGCCTCTTATCGCCTAGGCATCCACCGTATGCGCTTGTTTGCTTGACCATATAACCCCAAAAAGTCTGCGTACAACAGGCCTAAACGATGCCGGCTAACCGCTTCATGATCGGTGCTATATCAGCTGAACTCTCGAAAGAGTTATTGCAACAAATGCAAATTAGAATGCGCGAATACCACCACACATTCCGGTACCCGCGCCTGCGGAGTTTACCGATGTGAATAACATGAATAAACTCGCGCTTGCGCGCGCCTTTGACTACCCTAGTTGTAAAAGAACGAAGCCCGCTCGGTGTGATTTGGAGGCGAAATGGCGAAAGTGCGCCACAGCCCAAACCGAAACCTACAATCGAGGGTACTTGCAAGGCGCGAGATTCTACTCGAATGAAAAGTAGCGTGTCAAGCAGAAGTTGTGTTTATTTTTGAAGAAATGTGTGTTTTCTCACGCTGATATCCGCTGCGCGGCGGCGAACTCCACTCGGGCGGCTTGTCGCGCCATTAGTTTGTGCGAAAAAACCACCAATATGCCCGCCGCATCTGATGTTAGGGAAAAACCTCGCGGTGAATGCCAGCTGTTGCGGTCATCGCCGCGGCCGCTATCGTCCATTTCCATGCTGGTGGGGCGGGTGGTGGAGCCAGGCGGGATCGAACCGCCGACCTCCTGCGTGCAAGGCAGGCGCTCTCCCAGCTGAGCTATGGCCCCGCGCTACGGGAAAAACCGCTTTTTCAACATGGTGGGTCTGGGAAGATTTGAACTTCCGACCTCACCCTTATCAGGGGTGCGCTCTAACCAACTGAGCTACAGACCCAAGTTGCACCCTAAATTCACCACAAGCTGGCGCAAAACCCACGCAAATTTGCGTAGCTTCCACCAAAACCCATTTTTTGGGGTTTAGAGTGGCACCGGCCCGAGGTGAGCGAATTATACGCCAGAAAATCTGTCGGTCAACCGCCGATTTCCACCATTTGTTATTTGCCCATCAGATGCATGACGAGGCGGCGGTGAATTGGATTCGAGGGTGGGCGGCGACAGCGATGACATGGCGGGATTTGCAGTGGCCAATTTGTAACACTCCAAAAACGCGCCACACCCAGATAAATCAAATACAACCCGCCCAACTCACTGATCACCAATAAAAATTGTCGCTGGATGCCAGCAATAATGACAGCTCGATGCTTGACACTAAAACATGCAATCCGATGCCCAATAAATCACCCAACACAGCAAAGTACACCGCCCGCTTACCATGTGGAATTGCCCAACTTAAAATATAAATCCAAGTTGCCCGAGTCTTGGTGGAATAAAAAAACTAACAATAGCAAACAGCCCAAGCGCGGATAATTCCGGAAAGTTAACGCCTAAATTATCGGCATTTGTCGAGCATCATCTCGGGCTTGACGCCTAATTTCACCCCAAGCAGCAATGCTTCAATCAGCGCCGCCGTTGGTGTGTAACAGAGCGTAACTTGCGCGATTTTGGCGGCCACCCCAGTGCCGAGCTCACGCGCCATGGCGAGGTTATTGGTTGAAATATCCACCCAAGTTGCGCCCGGCGCCAGCGCCGCAATAATGCCGCCACTGCCGACTCCAACTGCTCGGATTTCCTTCGCGCCAGGTTAATGAGGTGAAAACGACTTCGGCATCAAGAATCGATTCAGTCGCCGGTGCTGTAGCCAATGCACCCTGCTCAACCGATATATCAACACGCGCCACATCGGTATCAAAAACTCGAACAAGGTGACCGGCGCGGATAAAATTAGCGGCAACACCGCCGCCAATGTTGCCCAGGCCGATGATGTGACGGGGGGTTGCCTATGATTAATGGTGTTTGGTTTTAGGCACCAAGGGCTTGTTGGGTAACGGCAGCAAAAGAAGAGGGGGTGGGCACAACAATGATGCCGCATTTTTTCAATACGGCCACTTTTTCAGCGGCGCTTTCACCCGCCGTATTAATAATTGCCCCGGCATGCCCCATGCGTTTTCCTTTGGGGGCGGTCAACCCGGCGATGTAGGCCATTAATTTTTTACTGAAGTTGTGTTTGGCCCACATGGCGGTTTCAACTTCCTGCGTGCCGCCAATTTCGCCAATCATAATGACCGCTTCCGTGTCCGCGTCGTGTTCAAACAACATGAGATGGTCTAAAAATGAACTGCCATTGATGGTATCGCCGCCAATTCCAACGCTGGTTGAGATGCCGATGCCAACCTCCTTCAATTGCGATGCAACTTCGTACCCCAGTGTGCCGGAACGGCCAATGACGCCAATATTGCCTGGTTGATAAATATGCCCCGGCATAATCCCCAGCAATGCTTTTCCGGGAGAAATAGTCCCGGCGCAGTTGGGGCCGGTGAGAATCATGCGCTCTTCTTTTTTGAAGCGCCGCATATAGCGTTTTACTTTCATCATATCGTGCGCCGGAATGCCGTCCGTGATGGCAACGCAGAATCGAATGCCGGCATCGGCGGATTCCATGATGCTGTCGGCGGCAAAGGGCGGAGGCACAAATACGATGGTCGAGTTTGCGCCGGTTGCTTTGACCCCTTCTTTGACGGAATTAAAAATAGGCAAGCCCAAATGGAGGCCGCCGCCTTTGCCCGGAGTCACGCCGCCCACTACATTGGAGCCGTATGCCAACATTTCTTTGGCATGAAACGAGCCTTTGTCGCCGGTGAAACCTTGAATTAATATTTTGCTGTTTTCATCGATGAGTATGGACATGGCTTGCCACCTGTTTTAACTGGATGATTGAAGTTGTTGAACGGCGAGAGTCGCCGCTTCCGCCAGGGTGTCCGCAATCAATATGGGCAGACCGCTATTGATAATAATTTCCCGCCCTTCGGCTACATTGGTGCCCGACAAACGAACCACCAACGGGATGTTGGTTTGGGTTTTTTGGAGGGCGCTGATGATTCCTTCGGCAACCCAATCACAGCGGTTAATTCCCGCGAAAATATTCACTAAAATCACTTTAACGCTGGCATCGGCCAACACCAAATTAAACGCCTTGGCGGTCCTCTCGGGAGAAGCCCCGCCGCCAATATCCAGGAAGTTGGCGGGTTCTCCTCCGGCATGTTTAATCATATCCATAGTGGCCATGGCAAGCCCGGCCCCATTGATGATACAGCCGATATTGCCATTTAAACCCACATAGTTTAAACCCCTGTCTTGCGCATCTTTTTCACGGATGGATTCTTGTGATTTATCCCGCAACTCAGAAATATCCGAGTGCTTAAAGAGCGCATTGTCATCAAATTCCATTTTGGCGTCCAACGCCAACAAATGGCCTTCTTCGGTAACCGCCAGTGGATTAATTTCAATTAAACTGGCGTCCAAATCAAGCATGGCTTGATGGCAACCCATTAAAATGGCGCTCATTTCTTTGATTTGACCTTTTGCCAATCCCAGTGCCTGGGATATTTCCCGGGCTTGAAATGGCAACAAACCAACCGCGGTTTCCACTCCGGTTCGGATGATCGCTTCGGGCATTTTAGCGGCGACTTGCTCTATATCCATGCCGCCTTGTTGTGAATAAATCACCGTGATGCATTCCCGGGTGCGGTCCAACGCAAAGGCGAGATAAATTTCACGCTCAATGTCACATGCCGCTTCCACATACAGCCGAAAACATAACTTGCCTTCCTCTCCGGTTTGCGGGGTGACAATGCGGGAGCCTAATAATTGGCTGGCCGCCTGGGCAACTTCGTTATCCGTCTTGCATAATTTAATGGCCCCGGCCTTGCCTCTTGCGCCCGTATGAACTTGCGCTTTGACCAGCCATTTGTCGTTGCCAATTTCCGTGGTTCGATAACTGGCTTGCTCCGGCGAATAAGCTAACCCCCCGTCCGGGATGGGCACGCCGTATTTTTGCAAGATGGCTTTCGCCTGGTATTCATGGATATTCATGGACGAATCTCATGGGTGTTTTTCTCGATCGCCTGCGCTTGTTCAATGACATTACGCGCCATTTTCTCAGAGGCGATATCAATCATTTTTCCGTCTAACTGAGCCGCTCCTTTGCCATCTTTAGCCGCTTCCTGCAGCGCATCCAGTATTCGTTTGGCGCGAATAATTTCACTTTCAGGCGGTGACATAATGGCATTCGCCAACTCAATTTGCGACGGATGTATCGCCCATTTTCCTTCATACCCCAACGCAGCAACGCGCTGCGCCGCTTGTTTATAGCCGGCCGCATCATTAAAATCGCCAAAGGGCCCGTCAATCGCGCGCAGACCGTAGGCGCGGCAAGCGGTTGCCATATTGACCAATGCCGCATGCCATTGATCGGCGAGCGCGCCATCACAATGATAGTTGAGATTTAAGCCGCCGATATTGGTGGTTCTGGCCCGCATGCTGGCCGCATAATCGGCCACGCCAAAATGCAATGCTTCAAGCCGTGGGCTAGCCTGGGCTATTTGCATCACATTGGCGCCGCCAAGCGCGGTTTCGATAAGACATTCCAAACCGATTCTATGTTTGATTCCTTTGGCTTGTTCAATTTGCGTAAGCAGCATATCCACCGCATAAACATCCGCAGCCACCCCCACTTTGGGTATGAGAATGGTGTCAAGATGGTTGCCAGCCTGTTCAACGATATCGACAACATCCCGATACATATAATGCGTATCCAACCCGTTAATTCTCACCGAGATGGTTTTGTTGCCCCAATCCAAATCATTCAACGCTTCAATAATATTCTTCCTCGCCTGCGCTTTATCATCGGGAATAACCGCATCTTCGCAGTCTAAAAAGACATAATCAGCCTGGCAAGCGGTGGCTTTGCCAAACAAACTCGGATGGCTGCCAGGCACCGCTAATTCACTTCTTTGTATGCGTGCTTTGGCTTGGGAATACTGGGTAAAACTCATGTTATTTCTCTCGGGCTGGTGTTTTGATGTGGGGATTTTCGCGGATTATAACCAATATCAAGCGGAGTCGACGGCAATATAACCCTAGTTGAAAATAAATGCGGATTGGGCATCCGTTGGGTCCTATTGATAAATCAACCCTCATGATTGACGGGTTAAGAAATGTCCGCCATTCAAGCGGATTGCGAGGATGCCCCGACCGCCGAATCTCTATTGGGTTTAAGGGGGTAATGCAGCCGCAGATTCCCCATAGGGCTACCTTGATACGACTTCACCCCAGCGCCATGACCCATAGCATGGCATCCGCCTGCGCGCGCTTTCAAGCGCTGCCGATTAACATGTACGCTCATGAAGTTTGGCGCGATATTTACACGCGGCGTATCCCGTCAACCACAAGCACGCCGGATACATTAAATCCGCGCCGAAAGTTCCCATAGTTGAACCGACAATACCTAAACACAATAAGCCGAATGCTTTGGCGATTTTGCTGGCAGCAATTTTGATATACGCCACCACCGCTAACCCGTATAGGATGAAAAAATTCTGCCCGGCTAGCCGCAACATATCGTCGATGCCGAGCCATTGTTGGCGGTATATCAATATCGCCACGACAAACAACCCGCATGTGATTGACAGCGCAACATGCGGCGTTTGATTTTTGTCAACTTGCGCGACGCGCTGCGGCAACAACCCTTCGCGCGCAGACGAAAATACCAATCGCGAAGCGGCCCATACGGCGCCGATTAAGTTGGCGAGAATGATGATGCATGACAATATAGCAACAAGTTTACTGGCGATTGCGCCAAACGCATGCCCGGCTAATGCGGCCAGCGGCGATGAGCGCATCAAAGGATGCGATTGCGGCAACAAAATCTGTATTGCAAAAATTAAAAATAGGTATAAAAATATTACGATGAGAAAACTCAACGCCACTGAAATCGGATAATCGCGGCGTGGGTTTTTATATTCTTCGATGGTGAACGACAACAATTCCCAACCGGTAAATGCAAAAAACACCATGCCGAACAACGGCAATAATTGCGGAATTTCGACTAGCCGAGGCGCGGCGATGCCGGCCCCCGACGATTCGGTGGAAAATATCAATGCCAGCGCTGGAATCAACAATAACGACAACACCAAAAAAATCGCCACCGCATACTGCACTTTTCCGGTGATTTGCGCGCCTCGGTAATTAACCCCAAAGGCCACTGCAAGCAACAACAAAGACAGCGCGGAGTCGGATAGATTCCACTCCGGCGGTAACAACGAGTGCAAGTAATAACTTCCGGTGAGCGCGATGGCGGGGATTCCTAGGCCAAAAGTACCCATCAACAATACTTCGGTGGCAGCTGCGAAATTGCGCGAAAAGGCGTGTTGCATGAAGCCAGCGATGCCGCCGGCGGTGGGAAATCGCGCCCCCAATGCGGAAAATATCACCAGCAACGGCATCACCAATAAGGCGCAAAAAATCCATACATAGTACGATGTCGCGCCGGCGTGGTGGTAAGCAAGCCCCGGCAAAAGCAATAACCCGCTACCGACAACAATAGTTATGCCTAACGCAGTGGCTTGCGTTACCCCTAAGGTTTTTTTAAGGCTGGGACGATGAGTCATGGTTTTTTATTTCGACTGAGCAATGCGCGGTGTTGGCCGTCCCAACATTCTATCCATTGAATCCTATGAACATGCGATTCTCACTTCCATCGAGACATTAATTTATCTGTAAATTTCGCCCCTAGTTTATTAGGAAAATCAGCGCGATAGTGATAAATAAAAATGCAGTTATGTATTGCGAAATTGCACGGCCGTATATTTTTTTAGAGCATGCGCTTTGAAAACTCGCGCCTGCGAGACCAAAAATATAATTGACGCTGGTGCCGATTGCGCACAACACCGCACCGAGGAATAGCGCAAGCCCATGCGGCGTTGGTGTATTGGCCGGAATAAATTGTGGAATGAATGAAATAAAAAATACCAACGCTTTGGGGTTGGCTAGATTGGTGAGCACGCCTCGCCAGAAGATGTTTTTTGTTTTTAGGGTTTTTGATTTTTCGGCGCCCGAGCCCGTTTTAGTCATTAAAATGGACACGCCCAAATAAAGCAGATACAAACTACCAAACACTTGTAGAAGATTAAAAAAGCGTGGGTCATAACTGCCCGCAAAAAAAATAAAGGGCTGTTCCAGATAACTAGGCTATATTCGCCTTAACCCATTGTTTTAACTGGGTTAATTGCGCCGTGGGCTTGGCGTTGTTAAAACCCCACTCGCATTCCTTCAAATATAGAGGAAATTGCGCTCGCGGCACGCCGTTAAACTTACCCATAGGTCGCTTTGCTTAGGTTCCAAAAATTATCAATGCCATCGATGTGATTCTTGTGCGCGGCAAACAATTTTTAGTGGTTGAGCCGATGGTGCTTAAAACCCGACACATCGAGCGCATTATACGCTTGCCAACAATCGCTATAAACAACGCTATCAGGCTGCACATGGTCTTTGATAATGGGCATTAATGTCCGCGCCTTCGCATCCCAATAATCAGCGTGAAAACCCGCCCACCGCGCTTTAACAAGCCAACTACGGGGATTTTACCCGACCGCGCTTACCGTATGTCGCGCGCTGCCAAAATACGACTCATCAACTTCTATTTCACCACTCAAATAACGCGCCGCATCGGCTTCAAGATTCAGCGTGATAATCTGCCGCAAACGATAAAAATAGTAGGCCACAGTCTTCACATTAACCCCGACCAAATCCACCGCGCATCGCGCCGTCGTCCCGGCAACAAAATGCTCGCTCAACCGCCGCTGTTTATAGCCGCTTAATTTGCTCTTTCTCATGCTAATCCAGATAACATAAATTTGTGTTATCTGGAACATCCCCTTTGAAAATAAAAGTGGATTAGGTATCCGTTGTGTTCTATTAATAAAATCAATCCTCGAGTTGACGGGTTAAGAAAGATACGGGCCGGACTTAACCCAACATCTCACGACACGAGCTGGCGACAACCATGCAACACCTGTCAATCAGTTCCCGGTGGTTGGACATATTATACCGCGCGTGTTGGTGGCTTATGCAGAGTTGACGCTTGATAGTGGATCAATCGCCGTGCTGATTGAGCAAATTTTATTTTCTGCGGATCTTTGGCTCATCAAGTTTTTAGGGGGTCATGTTTTTTCGATGCATCAGTCGCCAGAGATGCCGTGTATTTGTTTCGCATCGGGGCGGTTCCAATAACGGTTGGGATTGTCTTTGTCATTTAAGTATTTGGAGTGACTCCCCCATAACTCCTGCACACGAATAGTCGGTTCTTCGTTGACATGATTTGCAAAAATAACCTCAAGCGCTCTGTTCATTAATGCCTCATCGGCGGGAATGGAAAAAACCACTTCCACGGCATCGGTAGTCTGAATCGTGCCTTCCGCACCGGCATGTGATCCTTCCAGCGCACGAAACTTCTGACTGCCAGCCTTGCGTACATACAAACAATTATCATAGGCGCCCTGCTTGAGCGGCAAATCTCGTCCGAGTGCAATCAACAAATTGTCCAACCCTGCACACGGTGTTTGAATCGTAACTTGCCATTCACGCTCCAGATACGCGGCGCTGGTATTAATATTATCAAGTTTGTTATCCATGGCATCCACTGTATGCAGTTTTTTCGACAAATTAGACATTTCTATCTCCGCTTGTTAAGCGTTTTTGAAATGATTGATGTGCTGAACGACAAGATAATATGTCGTCGCCAGCAAAATAATCGCGCCGCCGAGCACGGTGTTTATTCCGGGGCTTTCGCCAAACAGTAGATACGCCCAGATTGGCGCGATAGGGATTTCAGACAACCCGACCAGCGCGGCGATGGTTGCGGTTACGCGTTGCACACCAAGCAGATAAACACCGAAACCGAGTCCTAAGTTTATCAGCCCATACAGACTAAGCCACAGATAATCGATGGGTAACGTGTTCGTAAAAGAACTAAACGGCGATACCGCAAGCGCGCCGAGAAAACCCGAAAAATAGGTTGCTTTTATTACATTGGCTGTCGGGTAGTATTTTGTTGCGATGGTAAGCGATGCCATAAAAAATGTCATGCCAAAAGCAAGTGCAATGCCAAGATTGTCACCGAATTTTTGCGCGCCCCACAAAATTACGGCAACGCCGATGGCACACAATACGCAAGTGGCAAATGAAACCCAGTCGGCTTTCTCTTTCAATGCAATCAGCGCAAGAAGAAAAGTTACCAGCGGCATTGTGCCGTAGACAAAGGATACATTTGCGATGGTGGTATGAAAAAATGACGAAATGAAAAAAATCATCCCGCAAGTAGAAAGTATGCCAACGACTATTTCGCCGGATGAAAAATGAAATGCTTCGCAAAAAATAAACCGAATGCTTTTACCATGCATGAACAAGTACATCATCAACACACAAAGACCGCCAATGAGCGAACGCCAAAACAATGTGGTCGAAATGTCGGTGCTCACCACCCGCGTAAAAAGCCCCGCGGTACTTCACGCAAGCGCGGCGATGAACACAAGTAATATGCCAATTTTTTGACTCATCATCGGCGCCTCTCGTGTGAAAATTTGTAAATGCTACTGGAACACAAACTTTGCTTTTGCAATTATTGTTTACACATCCGACTATCCAGCGTCAGTTTATGTTGCACCTGTGTTAAGCATTAACTGGCTCGTTGAGTTCAATGGGATAGCCATCTGGGTCTTGGATGAAGGCTAGTATCCGCTTGCCGTGTTTCATGGGCGAAGGCTCTTTGATGAACTTCACGCCTTCGGATTTTAGATACTCGCCGGCCGCATACACATCATCCACCTTGAGGGCGATATGCCCCCAAGCATTGCCGCGCGCATAAGGTTCCTGCTGGTCCCAGTTATAGGTCAACTCCAGCGTGGTGCCTTCATCCTCGCTGTGGTAGCCGACGAAGGTGTTGGTGAAGCGTCCCTCTGGATAGTCGGTTTTGCGAAGGATTTTCATGCCGAGAATTCGGGTGTAGAAATCCAACGATTTATCCAAGTCGCTTACGCGAATCATGGCGTGGTCAATTTTGAAGTTTGGCTTTGTGTGGGCTGTCATTTTGTGTCCTCGTGTTGATTCATCTGGGCTTGGCCGGTAACAGAATCATATACCAATTCTTGAAATCGCCGCACGCCGGTTTCCCATTTTGGCGATAACCATCCACCGTCATCGGCCAGCGGCGAGCGGCGCCCTTGCTGTAGTCGCTCGCAAATGGCGTGGTCTTCTTGGTGAACTTTCCACCATAAAGTTCGTAATGCTTCCACTTCTTTGGTCGCCACATTGTCGTCGCGTAGCAAATAAATCACCCGCCGCTGACGGGTTTGGGCAGTGTTAACTGGCACATTAAGATGCACGCCTAATTGATCGGGCGCATAAGTGGCGATAACGAAGTTCGGGAACAAGGTGAGGTAGTTGGAATCTACCGCGAGGGTATCGGCACTAACCGATTGCGTTTGGTTTGCAGAAATATCCACCGTGCAACCAAGACAGTGGCGATCGATAAAAACTTCATGGTCGGTCAGCGGTTGCTCGGTTGTGGCCGAATGTACAAACTGCACATGATAGGGCTCAATAAAATTCTCCATTAGGAATTTCCAGTTGCAGTTGACGATGCCAAAATCCAACATCGTCACTGGCTTCAACAAGCCCCAATCCAGATGCCCCAGCCGCGCGACAAGCGGTTGAATAAATTTCTCAAACGGCAATGCGTTGCCATCCAAGTTTACAAAAATCCAGTCATGCCACACTTCACAACGGATGCCCGCCAAACCGTTTGCTGTACGGTCAAAGCCCACTGGTGTTTGGCAATCGGCGCCGCCGAATAGCGGGGTTGACCGCAACGCGCCTTGCAAATCATAAGCCCAACTATGATATGGGCAACGAATCATGCGCCCAACATTGCGCGGTTGGTCGACCAGTTGCAAATAACGATGCCGACAAACATTATGAAAAGCCGCAATCTCATCATTCTCGCCGCGCACCAACAACACCGGGTTGGCGCCGATGGTCACCGGCACAACATCGCCGCGCGCCGCCATCTCATGGGCAAACCCGGCGAACACCCAGGTGGATGCAAACAACCGCTGGTTTTCGGCTTGGTGAAATGACTCGCTGGTATAGGCGAAGGCTGGCAAGCCGTGACGAATGCCAGCAGCGCGCGTGAAATTTTGGAAGCGTTTGCCTTCCATTTTCAAGTCTGGCGCTGTTTTCCCATCACTGATTGGCTAATTGGCGCACTATCAAGCGCGCCCTATTTTGATTCATACGGCGCAGGCATTTCATCATCATCGATGCCCGGCACATGAGTTACACCAGCACGCTGTTTCCAATCCACCGGATAAGCCGCGTAAAAAATCACGCACTTATCATCACATTCATACTTGACATGATTGTCCTTTGGCACATACATCATGTCGCCAGGATTTAACTCGTAACCAATATCGTCTACCACCAGGCGGAAAGTGCCTTGCAAACAATAAATCATTTCATCGCAAGTTAAATCCCACGGCACGGAAATTTTATTCAAACAGTTGATGCCGCCGGCCATGGATTCGCTAATCGCCGTGGTTACAAACGGCTTGATATAAGTGCCGTTTGCTGGCAGGTTATCGATGCGATCTTGAATATCACTGATTTTAAATACACGAGGTGCGGTCATCTTAATCTCTCCTGGTTATGGTCTGGTTAGGGTTGCGGCGGCGTGATATTTAAGTAAATCCACACCGCCCGGACTATACTTGGTTTATACCATATTATTTATGGATGCATGTCAACGCAATCATCAGGCGCGCCGAGAATAATTACAAACCATGCAATCTTTCACCATCACCTTAAATGCAGTCGCGCCAGCCGTGCTGTGCTTGTTGCTCGGCAAGTTGCTGACGCGCACCGCGCTATTTCGTGAGCTGAGTTGGGCATCGCTTGAAAAGGTGATGTTCTGGGTTTTCCTGCCGCCACTGATTTTCTCCGCCATTGTCCGCGGCAATTTTGCAATTGGCGAGAGTTTGAAACTCGCCGCCGTATTCGTCATCGCACAAACTACGGTCGCGGTAGTCGCAGTTGCGCACGCGCATATCGCGCGCTTGCCGGCAACGACCATGACTTCGCTATTCCAAAACGCGATACGCTAGAATAACATCATTCCCATCGCGCTCGCTGCCACATTGTATGGTGACGCCGGCTTGCAACTGGTGGCCATCGCGCTGGCGGTAATGGTGCCGATTGCCAACGCAAGTTGCATCGTGGTGATGGAATATGTCTTGCCCAGTAAAACGGGCGCGTCAGCGTGGACAAAGTTGGCGGCGGTATTTAAGAACCCGTTAATTATTGCATGCATCGCCGGCTTAGTGGTGAATATCAGCGGGGTGTCATTGCCAGACGCGATAATCGGCACTCTCGACATCCTCGCCGCCGCAACCCTTGGTGTTGGCTTGCTCGCCATCGGCGCCAATCTTTCTTATGCGGAAATTCACCGCGCCCGCGTGCACATCGCCCTCGCCACCGGGCCAAAATTATTGTCATGCCACTTCTTGTGCTCGCGCTCACAATCGCCTTTGGCATTGACGGCTTGGCGCGCGTGGTCGCCGTGTTATGCGCCGCTGCGCCGACTGCGATGCAAGGCTACATTGTAGCGCGCAACATGGGCGGAGATGCAACGCTAATGTCGTCGCTAATCGCAACTGGCCACCTAGCCACCATCATTACTATTCCTTTGATGTTGTGGTTGGCAATTTATATTTAACGCGGCGCGCATCAACATTGCGCTGCCATCAAGCCGGTTCAAAAACCTGTGCAATAAAATACAACGCAAAAACAAACAACGATGCCCCCATCAATTTATTTAACGCCCGTAAATTCTGTGTATTGCGGGTGGTGAATTTCAACCCCCGGCCAATGGCAAGCCAACCGATATGCGCAACCGTTAATAACCATAAAAAACCGCCCACCACCCACAGCGCATTACGCCCATCGGCCTCAATATACTGCGCAAATACTGCCGTTACCATAATATAAAATTTTGGGTTTAATAAAGTAACCAACAAGCCGTCGCCAAAGCGATGCGAGCGTGCATTTGTCACGATTGCATCAGGCGACAAGCGATATAACTTGAGCGCCAAATAACCGATATAGCACGACCCAGCGATAACCAGTGTTTGATGCACAACCCGATTTTGTAACACCACTTGCAACCCGAGCAAGCAAACAAACGAAATGAGCGCGGCTGAACAAATTAAACCACCGATAAAGGGCAAGTTTTTCCACACTCCATGATTTAATCCCAACCCAGCCAATAAAATATTGACCGGTCCTGGGCTTGCAACCAACGGCACGGTGAATAACACAAATAAGATTATTGGTTTCATATTTAATAGGCGGCGATTAGGTCCACAACGATTTCGTTTTTACCATACCATGAATATTTTGCCGGGCACGAATTAATTCATATTTTCCTTCTCGCCACCTGATAATTTCCGTGGATTGTGGATAAGAATTGAAGTTTTGGTGTCACCAAAATCGTGACCGCAATAAAAGAACGCGCCACGAACATCTGCCGCAACGAGAAATTCGAACTGACCTATTTTATAACCTCGTTAGCGAATGCCATTACCCCACCAAAAACTAATCTAATCCGCCTCGAATACTCGGTGATTTTCATCTACCTTAAGCCACTGCGCGTTAACTGATGTTTGAAAAACACTCTTACTTTCTTTCCACTCGGCATCTAGGTTGACATCAGTTTTTTCCAAGAAAATCCAACGACTAATGAATTCGGGGTGTTCGTCAACCCATCCCAACATGGCGGATTTTTTGATGCTGTGTAAAAATCCTGCCTCGCCAAAACGATACTGCTCGTAAGACATAATCACACCATCACCGCACCAATCTAGCGTGCCGCCTATGGCATTAAACAGTTGATTAGGTTGCGTTTGCATGAATGTAAACGGCATGAGTATACTTTTATTCTCTTCTTCCATCGCTTTTTTGGTTGCAGTAATAGCGGAAAATTCTGTGAACACTCGAACGGCAACTGAATTAGGTAGTTGTTGCTGACCGATGCTATTTAGGCAAGATAGCGAGCCAAAAAGCCCCAACTCACACCATAACGATAACCGTCTGGGTCTATGTCCCAACAAACGACCAAGTTTTTTTTGCCAATCCAGGTCAATGGGTGAATTGAAACTCGCTTTGATGCGAAATATTTTAGCAGACACTGTCTGATTCCGTATCTTGAAGCGCTATACAGCAATGACTACCACCAAATCCTAGATTGCAAATCAGCAATCGACGAACAATCGGCGGTAGTTTATGCGTGAGGTTAATATCTAACGCAGAATTACAAATCACATCATTGAGCAGCAAATTTAACTTCTTTTTTTGTTCAACCAGCGCTAACAGCAAGGCAATTTCTGCGGCGCCTGATGCACCGAGCGTATGGCCCAGTATGGATTTAAATGATAACAGCGCCGGCCCGAACGCCCTTGATGTAAAAAAATCACACAAGACATCTGCTTCAACTGCGTCACTGCGTTGATTGCCAATGGTTTGAACTTTGATAAGGTCAACCTGTTCGGCGTTAAATTGTGCTATCGCAATGGTCATCTGTAACATTTTTTTATAGGCGGTACGGCTTGCGCTGCTAACCTCTTTGCTATCAATAATATGCGCTCCGCCCAAAATCTGCCAGCGCTTCGGTTGATTGGTCAAATACAGGGCGGCCACGGATTCTCCTAATACCATGCCATCTTGTTTATGTGGAAATGATGTTGCCTTTTTAAAAGATAAAAGTTGCATGCTGGCAAAACCCGATAGCGTTAATTGATTGTTCATTTCAAAGCCAAGCACTAATGCATCCTGGACTAAGTTTGAATTTATGGCCTCTTGCGCTAATAAAATAGCGTTAATGCTTGATGTGCAAGCAGTGTTCACCCAATAGACCGGCCCCTTCCAGTCAAGCATTTGCGCCACTTTAGTTAGAAATTCAACAACACTTATGGCGTTGCCTTGGCCTTTTTCGAGCGCTCCTAAATGACATGACGAACTGGCAAAATATAACGCCCCGTTTTTGTTAGGAGTTCCCGTGTCTGTAACTGCACGATTAGTCAAAAACGCGCAGCGTTGATACCAGTCATCGGATTCAGAATATGACCTGATTGGAAAATAGGGGACAACTTCATCTAATCCTTTAATTTTTCTAAACTCAGGTTTGGGAGGAGATAGATTTTGCAGAGTCGCTTTTAAATCCGCTCCTAAGCAAGATATCAAACTATAACCACCAATATAAATGGTTGACATTAGTTGTCGCCAACTCTGGTTAGAAATTCTGCCAATGATTTAGTGGATCTCATCGCTCTGCGCGTTTCCTTGCTATCCCCTATGCGAATCCCATAGCGTTTTTGTATGGCGATGGATATTTGCAAGGCATCAATAGAATCCAACATTAAACGAGATTCATCGCCAAATAGCGGTTCATTGCTATCCAATTCAGCAATCGATATTTTTTGCTCGCTTGCTGTTAGAATTAAATCTTTTAGTTCTTCAATGTTAATAATCATGATTTTTTAACCTAATGGCAAAATATGCGAAACAAATGGATACTGCCGCTAATATCAACAAATAAGACCCTTCAGTTACAATTCCGCGCACATCGCTTCCTTGCAATAACACATCAAGCAACCCTTGTAAAGCCCAATTCATCGGGGAAAATTGTGCCAGTCTTTGCATCGCCAGGGGCATCACAAATGTGGGAACCATAATTCCACCCACAGCGGCCAGAAAGACACTCAGCATGGGGCCTATCGCGGATGCTTGGGCTTGACTTTTGACTAGTGCGGCGATCAAAAGCGCGCAACAGATTGCGGCAAGACTTATGCAAAATAACATTAATAACAGCGCAGTAATATTAACCCCATGCAATGCAAGCGCATCACCGCCTATCAATGGCACAAAGTATACGCCCACCCCAAGCATCAAGCCCGCCTGCAAATAGTTAATCAACAAAAATGGCAGCGCCTTGGTGAGTAGTAATTGCAAGGGACCTACTCCAAGGCTAATTAAGCGATTTAAAGTTCCATTGCCTCGCTCCTCCACAAATAAACCAGCAATGGAAGTGACCACAAAAAACATGCCAAATACCAACCAAGCGGGGACATTATGTTGCACTGAGGTTGGCTGTACTGCGGAATTCAATCGCCGCACCTCGACTAAACCAGTTGCCTGGATCATTTCTGCACTAATTCCTTCCACTCCGGGCTCCCCCAAAGAAGATAATTTTTGGATAACCGATTTGGCGCGTAGGGTGGTTGTTAATGCTTTAATTTTAGCGTTTAGTGAAGCCAATACAGCAGCATCAATAGTCGGGTCGGCTTGCAAAATAATACGCGGCTCATCCGATGTGTCGACTTGTAGAAAATCATGTTGCGCGCCCTTTTTAATATGAATGATGTAGCTAAGTCGCCCCTCGCGCAGCGCCAATTCCCAGTCGCTCGGTAGAACCACCGGTTTGCCATTGCTTATCCCCCAATCGGCTATAAATGTTTGACTTAACGCGCTGTTATCTTGATCCATCAGCGCCCAATTCAGGTTGTTTACGGGCGGCGAATAAATGTCTTTGAGCGCCATTGACATCAAAATAATAAAAGCGACTGGCAACAAAAACAGCGCTAACAGGCCGTGCACATCTCGGCTCAACACCAGTAATTCTTTGCGAATCAGCGCCACAAACATGACTTACTCTCGCAGTGTGCGATTTGTAATACGCATAAACAGATTCTCAAGATTAACACTTCCAAATTCAACATAAGTAATCTTCGCGCCGGCCTGCTCCAATGCGCCCAAAGCTGCACTGACCGTGTGGCCGGCATAAAGCAGCACTTGCCGTTCGGGCAGTTGATGCGCATGGGGTTGGAGTTCGCCAAATTTTTGCAAAATTTCTTGCACTGCATTATCGCTTAACCCCGATTGAGAAAAGGTAAGTAAGGATTTTTCTTGATTGAGTAACTCATCAATCTCACCATCACATAAAATGTTACCATGATCTATGATTACAACTCGCTTTGCCAATGTTTCCACTTCCTCCATATAATGCGAGGTGTAAATAATTCCCACTCCCTCGCTAGCAAGTTTTCGCACTGCTTGGCGTAAAAACATGCGTGACTGGGGGTCTACGCCCGCAGTAGGCTCATCCAACAGCAGATATTTGGGGTTGGAAAGAATTGCAATCGCCAAATTCAGTCTGCGCTTTAAGCCGCCCGAAAGCGTTTGTGATTGTTGTTCGCTATAGGCTTCGAGTCGTCCAAAGGCAAAAGTTTTTTTCACGCGCGCGGTGAGGTTTTTACTTGAACCAATGGCCCCAAAACAGCGCAAATTTTCTCGCACACTGAGGGTAGGATAAAATGCATATTCCTGTGGGGCGATATCAATAATGCCGGGGTTTTTATGACGAGAGCGCCGAATCGGTACCTCGTCAATCATAATCTGCCCTTTCTGCAACGGCAATATGCCAGCGAGTTGTGAAATTAATGTGGTTTTACCGGCGCCATTGGGCCCGAGCAAGCCCAATATTTCCCCTGCATCCACCTCAAAAGACACCCCTTCCAATGCTGCTTGTGACGCACCTCGGTAACAAAAATTCAAGTCTTGGATGCGTATCATTGAGCTACCGTTTTCCGCAATGCAGTAAAGAATATCTCCTCTCTACTGGCTTGATTTAGCAATAAATCAACTAATTTGGATGGGTTGCTAGGGTCGCGTCCTTTCACCATGCGCGCAACTGCAAGCGCGAATTCACGCCAACCATCCCCAATGGCAATCAAATCATCCGCATGTTTCAGTAAAGTTTCGCGTTTGGTAAGGCTGGCGGCCTCTTGTAAAAATGCCGCGTAGATAAAGCGGAAGCCGGCGCCGCCGGTACCGATTTCTTCCTGCATTCGAATGATGTGACCAATAAATTCTAAGGTACGGGTTGAATCGCTGGGTAATTTAGCAATTTTTTTGGCTAACATGCGCATACCGCGAACGCCGGCTATGGGCACAAAACCGAGCATGATTTTACAGTTCTTGCGAATCGCACCCAGTACAGCATCTGGTTTTATGCCTTCATTACTAATCGATTGTGGGTAATAAATCAGGCCTTTGGGCGCCAGCAAACCTTTAGCAAAACGGGCGCGTTGTAAATCTACAGAAGCGCAGCGAACTGGAGATTCAAACACCGGGTCGCTAATCAAGTAGTCATCGCCTTCACGACCATAAACCACCAAATTGTGCCCATTGAAATGAAAGCGCATGTCTGGTGGGAAATACGGCAACCAAAAAACTGATGATTGCAAGCCAACAACTTTTCCTTGGTCGATCAATTCATCTAATCTTCTTTTACCTTCTTCGGCCTTCTTAAAAACTTCAAATACAAATTTAACGCCTAATGGTTTTACCAAACCTTTAATAATAAAGCGCGGAGGCATACGGTACGCAATTAATGGCAAGTCGTTTATTTTAAAAAAAGGTATATAAGCAAAAGATAACGCTGCGGATAAACCAAACGCCATCGCTTCTGAAATTTGAATGCCGTCATGGCGCAACAAAGATGCGACAGTGCCACTCTCGCAGTGCGCGGCATGTTGGTGTTGAAACACCGCTTTATTTGATTGCTCACCCATGCTCATGGCCTGATTATGGCAGTAAATTTAACTTGTCAACAGACAGCCCTAAGGCATCGGCATACCTCATGCGAAGTTTTTTCGACAGCATAAGAAAGCGATTCACTCGCATATGACGGCGCACTTGCCATTTCCACAGGCCTACACTCTGGGCAAGTATGTCGATAGTCATGCGTCGCGCATACATCCAGTATTCTAAAGACGAACATTGCCCGGCTTTGGCCCGCACCAAGGCGGATTTCGCTTTCTCTGCCAACGTGGATACCGCCTGTTGGGTAACAATTTCTTCAACTTCCCACCCTCGGCTGTTCACAGCCACCACCCCCCCATCTTCAGCACGAGCATAGACCACCTTGCGCGCGCCTGATAAAATCGCATTGCCCTCTTGTGGCACATTATTAATATCCATTTATACCGCCTCAAGATACACGAAACCACTGGAAAATCGACCTGATTCAGGAATGAACATAAGTAATTTCTGCCCAACCTGAATTCGACCGGAATGAAATAATTCATTCAGCGCAATAAACGGAGATGCGGCCCCGGTATTGCCGCATGTCGTTAAATTAGTGAACCATTTTTCGAACGCTATGTGGAAATTAATTTCTTCCATCTGTTGCGCTACTGGTTTGGCAAAATACATGGATGAAATGTGCGGCAAAAACCAATCGACATCCTCTTTTTTCAAGTTCTTTTTCGCTTGAATGGCTTTGAGTGGTTTTATTAGCGTCAGCGGCACGATGTTTTCATTTAATTGACGGATATCCTGCTTGACAGCAAACGTAGAGCGTTGCGCGCGTTGATTTATTGGAATATCAGCCCAACCGAGTAACGCGCCATCACTATTTTTTTCTGCGCCTGAATACATGCAAGCGGGCAGTAGATGAGCGTATGAAAACAACTCAATCCAGTGAATTTTCAACGAGAGCGGACCTCTGGGCTGATTTTCTAACAACACAGAACCGGCGCCATCCGATAGCATCCAGCGCAAGAAGTCTTTTTCAAAATAAAATTCCGCGCGCGTTTTAAATGGATTCTCGATGTAGTCAGATTCACTTTCATATTGGTGCGCCAAGAGTTGCGCCGAAACTCTTTCAGAGCCGGTGGCTATGGCGCGCTGCGCTTCACCAGATTTCACGCCATAGTAGGCGTATTTGAGTGCGGTGGTTCCGGATAAACAAACGCCGGCGGTGGAGACGACTTCCAGGCAATCCCAGCCCAACTCACCATGCACCATCACGCCGTGATTGGGGATTAGTTGGTCCGGTGTTGAAGTGCCCGTTACCAGCAAATCTATCGCGCCTTCAACATTCAAAGCACCGATGGCTTTGGCGGTTAACTGCGCGTTAGTCATGCTCGCCTTACCGCTTGCCCTATCGATAGCGTAATAGCGTGATTTTATGCCGTTATTGCGTAAGATAATCTTGCGCGAACGCGACGGTTTTCCATGAATTTTTCCGAGAATATTCTCAACATCCTCATTGCTCACCGGGTCATGCGGCAAATAAGCGCTGACATTAGTGATGTATACATTTTTCATATTGATTCATATCGTTTCAAACGTTCGTCGCCGCACCCGGATGGACGCTCAAAATACTCCTTGGCGGTAGCCAGTTTGGTACGCAGCACCGGGCGCAATAATAACTGCAAGCACAAACTAACTGGCACAACTGTAATAATCAATAGGAATAGAAAAATAACATACAAAAAGAGAACTGGGAGCCGCGCTAGCGCATTAGCGGCGCCCATCATACGAACAAACTTGCCCCACACCATGAAACTACGGGTGCCGGCGCGTTCGCTTGCCAACAGCGTGGGATCAGATTTAACCGCTTCCAATCCAGATAGTAGGGGTTGATTCTGCTTTTCTTGGTTTGCTAACAACGCATCACGCAAGGCAAGGCCGAATCGACGCGAGCGAGCAATTTCAAGCGGGCAAACACCGGCGGCGGGCAGTCCCCAAAATGCATTGCTTTTGCCGGTCAACATCCAGCGTAACACAGTAATGATGGAAGAAAAAAACCGGCCGCGGTCGGTGAAAACAATATTGTCAAGCAATCTGGCATCCATCGACAACAAAGACTTTTTAACTTTTTCTTGCGAAAGGTGCCACATATTGCGACAACCTATAATGGTAATGACTGGTTTTCCTCGCGCAATGCCAGTAAAAAAAGAATTTTGCAATAACGCTTGTACGGGCAAGGACGGGGATAAATACCATACCTGATACGGCAAAATAATCAAATCAAATTCATCCGCTTTGTTCATTTTATTAAGGCATGAGTTATTAAACCCTAATCCATCAATGCTTAATGGTTCAATGGGCGGAGCAATTCCGGCGATACATTCGGGGAAGACATCCAAAAAGCGAAAAAATGACCACGGAAAGGGATAAGCATCGCGTGGTTTTATGGGCAAAAATGTAACTTCGAATCCTTTTTGTTCTTGTAGTGGCGCTACAATTCTCTCTACAATTTTCGTTAACTGCCCGGATTGCGAGTACAGCGGCACGAGAATACGCTTGTTCACGGGAGTACTTTGGCTCATCATGACGCTTATCGAATGTCTACCTCTTAGTGGGTTTTATGGATAACCTGTTTCATTAGAATTAATGGTGATACCTATCACACGATAAGTTTTGTCGTAACCGCCGCGCGAAAATACCACACGCCCTTGCCCCCTATATAGAAGCGTTATACGGCTAATATCGGTTCGGCTAAAGTTAAAACGGTTGAAGTTTTTCCCAGTTGCATAGTCGGTAGAATTAGTTGGCGCCCCAATTAAATCGCCAACGAATATCCCTTTCGCCGCCCGCATGATCCCAACTGGATCGCTCTGGACTAACTCATCTATGTATTCCTTGCCAACATCATCCACCGCATGAACTAGGCTAGAAAACAGCCCGAAAATCACAACGAGTATAATCTTGTTCATGCGTAAAGTCTCATGGATGCCATCGAACGAAGCGAGTTATCGAACGAATGGGGGTTGAATTCAATAAGCAA
>OZ251537.1:410000-2793270 GCA_965243285.1 Candidatus Poriferihabitaceae bacterium
ATGCTGCCGGAGGTATCGACCACAAAAATGATGCGCTCAGCATCCACCGCAATGCCGCCGACCATGGCGATTTCACCGCCGTCCGCGGCTTTATTTTGCGCTAATTGCAGGGCCTGGATGCGGCGCGCCAGGGCGTCGTTTTTTTGCTGGCGTTGGGATAATTGCAGCGCCAACTGCGATGCGTTTGCTGGCGCCGGCCAGGCATCGAGGCGGCGTTGCAAATCTCGGGCTTGATTATCTAACGCGGCGCGACGCTGGGTGAGTTCGATGTTTTTTTGCGCCGCCGCCGCCAAAATTTCGCCCGCCGGCACCTCCGGCGCGCGATTGCCATCGTCGTTTTTCGATAACAAAACCAGCAACACCATGGCGCCGAAGGCGCAACAAATCACATCCAAAAACGACATGCTGAATATCGCATTATCGCGCTGGCGCTTCATGGCCACTCAGCGCTCGGGCTGATTAAGGTACCGCCGCGCGCCGCCGCCCAACGCCAATAGGCATGCGCTGCGGCGGGGTCGCCCTCGAGCGGCAACAGCGCCACATTGACCACGCCGCCGGCCCCGGCAAACGCGGCGACGGCGGCCGCGAACAGCGCAGCGCGACATTTACCCGATACCGTGGTGGCGCTCTTGATGAGCGTGCCGCACGCGGTGAAGCGGTCGAAGGTGGATAGGTAGCCGCGCGTCGGCAAGCCGTCGGTGATGAGGTAGATGTCGGTGGCGGCGTGGCGCTTTATCAACTGCAGCGCGGCGTGCAAATCGGTGCCGCCGTGCGGGTAAATCTCGCCCAAGGATTTTAGGGCGGCGGCGCGCGCGGCGGCGTCATCGCCGAAATGCCATTGCGCGGCGGATAAAAACTCAGGTTTCGCGTTGTAATGGATGAGCAAATATTGGCTGCCATCCGGCACGCGTTCGATCATCCACCGCGCCGCCGCCACCGCGCGCTGCCATTTTGGCGCCGCTTTTTTTGCCGCGGTATCGGCGGTCTTGATTTTGATGATGTCCACCAAGCGCTGCTCGGCCATGGACGCGCTGCTGTCGAGCAAAATGATGATGCGCGCGCCGGATACGCGCAGCCCGAGCAGGTGGGATTCGGTGTTCGATGCGCGCCGCGTTTTGGGTGTCGATTGAGTCAGTTGCGCGAGTTGGCTTTCGAGGGCCGCGGCGCGTTGGGTCAGCCGCGTTAGTTGCGCCGCATCGGTCAGTTGGGATGACTCGGCGGCGGTGCGCCGGCGAAGTTCGGCGCGCAATTTTTCGATGGCGGCGACGCGGGTGGCGAGGTCATCGGTGATGGCTTCGAGCTCGGCATCGGGCGGCGGCGATGATGGCGGCACCGGCGTGGCGGTGTGATATTTCACCAGCACAAAAACCAAGATAATCGCGCCCAAACCGCACGCCATGATGTCCAAAAACGCCAGGTTGAAACCCGCCGGCTGGCGGTGCGGGCGCCGCATCTAGGGTTGCTCGATGCGCTTCAACAAAAATTCCTCGCAATATGCTTGGGTATCGACCACCAATTTATCTTGCAAGCGCTGCAATTCATGCAACAAAAACATCAAAATGATGCTGATGATCAACGCCACCAAAGTGGAATTAAAGGCCACGCCGAGGCTATCCACCATGCTGGCGATGTCGCCGCCCAACGCGGCGTCGGCTTGCGATAGCGCCTGCCCGATGCCGCGCACGGTGCCGATGAAACCGATGGACGGAATCGCCCAAATCAAATAGCGAATCATGGAATTTCCAGATTCCAAGCGCGCCGCTAAGGAATCGACGCCGGTTTGAATCGCGTCTGAGGTGTTTTGCGCGTCGCCGGTAGCCACATAACGGCGCGCCGCGCTGCTCAAGGTTTTTATCAGCGCCGCATTGCGGATGCGGGGGTCGGCGATGCGCTCTAATTCATGCAATGCGGCGCGCATTTGTTTTCGCGGTGATAGGTCGGAATCTCGAGGTGCGCCGCTATCGAGCAAATTCAAACTGAACAGATAGCGATGACGCACAATCATGAAACATTTTTCTGCGATTAAATAGATGCCCCAGCACATCAGCATCAAGCAAATTTCTTGTTCATAATCTTTGAAAATAACGGACAGCGTGCGCGCCGCAGATAGCCCCAGTTGGTTCGCTGCCTGCAACGCTTGGGCCGCGTGCGGACGCACGATGGCCGCATAAAACAGATGCACGCCGATGACGCTTACCGCCAGCGCGGCGAGCGATCTTAAAGCTCTCATGTTCGATTAAAGTAATGTTTGTTAAATTGGGTTAGTTAACTAGGTTTGTTAAATTATATTCGTAAACTTATCTGTCGGCGGCGGCGCGTTAAATATCCACCGGAAATGCCACCGGGTTGTGCAAACTCACCGAATAGGGCGCGCCATCGGCGGCGTACAACACCACCGCGGCCGCGAACAAGGCCGCCGTCGCTATGCCCACCGCCGCATACAAAAATCGCCGCTTTATCTGCATGATCATGATTCAGTCCGCAAAATTATCCGAAATTAAATTGTTGAAATGAATCATCGCAATATGAGCGCTTGCATAAATTATTTAACATCCGTTCATTAAAATTTTCTATTGAAATTAAACATCATCATTAAACATCACCATTAAACATCGCCATTAAAAGATTGCCATACAAATGATTAACATTAAGGCATGGACATTAAATTATCAAAATCAATTCACCAAAACCACGCCTACTCCTTGCCATAGACATAACGCGCCACGCGAAAGCCGATATCGTCGCGCCCGTGGCGCGCGCCGGCGCGAAAACTGGCGCGCAAGCCGGTCAGCGAGGCGGTGCGAAAACTCGCGCCCTTAATCACCCGCCCGCGCTGGCCGTAGTCGCCGGCGGCGCCGAACGGGTCCACATAAACCACTCCCGGTCGCGGCGGGCGCAAATCATACCCGTCGTGCACCCACTCGCTGACATTGCCAGCCAAATCATACAGCCCGACGCGCGCCGCAAAGGATGCCACCGGGGCCACGCCAGCAAAGCCGTCATGGTATTGCGGGATGTATTTAGGCGCGCTGCCGCGGGCGCTTTCATCGGCGAAATTGCCGCTGTTGGCGGGGATGGTTTGCGCATTCCCCCACACGAATCGCGCCGCGGCGGCGCGCCCGGCGCGACGCGCCAGCCATTCCCATTCGGCTTCCGAGAGCAGGCGATAGCCGTCCGCGGTCGCATCAAAATCGCGCCCGTCAGCGGCGGCAAAATCATACGCTGGCGCCAAACCGTGTTGGGCACTCATCCAATTAGCGAACCCGGCCGCGGCGCGCCACGACATCCCCCGCGCCGGCAAATTTCCGCTCGCCGCCGCCTGCGCCGACCGATTTTGACTTGAATCCGCCGCCGAATTGGCGCCAGAACCCGCCGCCGACCCCGCCGCCAAATACTGCGCAAACTGCGCCTCGGTTATCTCATGCACGCCGACATAAAATGGCTTGGTCAATTTAACGCGGCGCTGAAATTCATTGGCGCGGGCGGATTTTTCATGGCTCGGCGCGCCCATCACAAACTCGCCGCCGGTGCCGCGCGGGTCGAAGCGCCGCATTTCAACGCCGCCGGCGGCGGTGATAAGCGGCGGCGATTCGGTCAATCGCGCGCCCAATTCATCGCGCAACGCGTGTTCGATTAACAACGGTGTCGCGGCGGTCGGCGTCGCCGATACTTTGATACTACGATAACCCTCCCGCGCCAGGGTGATGACGTGGGCGATGGTGGATAAGCGAAAAGTTTGCGGCGTGGCGCCGCGGGCGCCGCCGTTTATCGTTATTTGCGCCGCCGGTACGCTGCGAATGGTCACCTCGCCGAACTCTGCATCCAACGCAAAATTTGCCGTCGCCGGCGCCGCCGGCCGCGCCAACATTTGCCGCGATTGGGTCGCATAGCCGGCTTTTTCATAACTCACCAACTGGGTTTTGCCGGCCGTCAGCGCCAGATTCGCGAACCCCCCCGACCATTGCACCGCCACCGCCACGCCGTCCACGCGCACCACGCCGCCGCCCGGCGAGGCGCTGATGCGCGCCACCGCCGGCCGCGGTATGAGGTGATAATCGCGCCGCGGACGCGGCTTACGGTAGGTGACGGCGACCTCATCGGCGAGGTTTTCATAGCCATCCAACTCCAAGCGCACGCCATGGCGGCCGCCGGCCACCGCCACGCGCAGCGGCGTGGCGCCGCGTTCTTCGCCATCGATAAACACCCGCGCCGCGCTCGGCTGCGAGGCGATATTCAACTCGCCGATGACCAGCGCCAGCGCCATTTTTCGGGTGATAGTTTGCCCGCCGCGCACTTCCAGCGTCACCGCCTGGGGCTGATAAAAATCATGCTCGGCGACCATGCGCGCCACCCCCGGCGGCAGGGTTATCGAAACTTCGGCGCCGCTGGCGACATACTCGCCATCCACCCGCCAGCGCGTCGCCGCGTCCGCCGGCTCGGCGACCATCACCACCTGCCCCGGCGCGGCGCGCAGGTCTACGCGCAATGGAAAATGGTCATAGGCGAAATCCACCGCCAGCGTTTGGCTTACGAATCCGTCGGCCGCAAAACTCAACTCGGCGCGCCGCCCCACCACATACGCGGCCGCGAAAAAAACTAACCCGATGCCATCCGTGACCGTCACCCGCGCCGCCGCCGCCGCGGCTTCCGGGGCGATTCTAAACTCCGCCACGCGGGTGAAATACGCCGCCGCCGCCATCACCGTCGCCGCCATCACCGCGCCGGTCGCGGCCGCCATCCGTCGCCAAAAACGCCGTCGCGCCGTATGCAACTGCTGCGTTAGCACGGCCGGGGAAGCTGATTCTTTCATCGATTCTGTTATCGATTAAGGGTGGGCGGGGTTAGATTTTTTCATCGCATAGCAGGGTGATTTCGACTAAATCGGCGCCGGGTTTTAAATCCACGGTCAGCAATTTGGATTGATAACCAGCGCGGCTGGCTTCGAACACGCGCCGCCCGGGCTTTACGCGAATCACGCGGCGGCGGGTTTTACCCACCTGCCCCTCGCCGCGCACCGCGATGTGCGTGTTGCCATCGGATAGCACCGCCACCTCGACCGGCGCTTGGTAGGCCGCGAGCAGGCGCGATAAATCGGCGCGGATTTTTGCCAGCCCTGGGCTGCGCGCAGCCAACGCCGCGGACTCATATATATGGGCCGCGGCGGCGGCGGCGACTTCGGTCTCGCCTAAGCGATGCGGCTGCGCCAGCAGCGAGAGGATGGACTGCCGCGCCGCGAGCACTTGGCGCGCCAGCGCGCGCTGTTGATAGGCCGATTCGGCCTGCGGCGCGGCGGCCAACGCGGCTTCAAAATGGCGCGCGGCGGCCGGCCAATCATCGGACTGGGTGGCCGCCTCGCCGCGCTGCATCTGATTCTCAAATTGCTGCGCGGCGCGCGCTTGTTGCCACTTTTTGGTCACCGCATCGAGCGCGGCGCGGGCCGGAAAAATGGCACCGGCGGCGGCGATGTGCTGTTGCGCGGCGGCCAATTCGCCGGCCGCTAAGGCTCTATGGGCGCGCCCCATGGCGGCGGAAAAACGCTGTTGTTTTAGGTCGGCGCGCAGTGTCGTCAAGCGCGCTTTGAGGGCTGGACGCGCCCCATCTAATGCCACCGCCCGAGCCAGGGCCGCGGCTTCTTGGTCCGGTCGATTCTCGGCCCGGGCGAGGTCGGCTTGGCGTAATTGGGCGCGTACTTGCGGCCATACCTCGAGGCGCGCTTGCCGGGCTAACAAATCGGCGTCTTGCGGGGCCAGTTGCAGCGCCTGACGCAATGCGCGCTGCGCCGCCTCGGCGTGGTCGGCGGCGAAAGCTTCGCTCGCGGCAAGGCGCGCTGCGGCCAGCAACTCGGCATGGCGCGCCGCGGTTTGCGCCGCCAGCGCCTGCGCGGCGGCCAAGGTTTGGCGCGCTAAACGGTACTCGCCGGCGGCGAATTGCGCCACCGCGCGCGCCTTTAATCGCGCCAATTCGGCCGCTTTTTCAGCCTCCCAACGCGCCACCCCCAAGGCCTCGATTTGCGCCTCAATCACGCCTTCGTACTGCGCCAACTGCGCCACAAACTGGGCGCGACTATCGGCCCCGGCGGCACCGGCGGCGTTGTTCGCCGCCGCCGCCGTGGCCACCCCTGGCGCCGAATTTTTATCACCGCGGTGCGAATTGACGGCGCTTTGCCCGCCAGCGCGCTCGATAAACTGCGTATACGCATACACGCCAGCGCGCCCGATGTGCTGCCAGCGCGCCCGCCACTCATCCTGCTGATAGGTCCACCACAAGCCGCCGGCCAGCGCCACGGCGACGCCAACCCCCCACCCGCCGGCGCGCTTTTGGGCCCCGGCGCGGCGCGCCTGGCGCAGTTTCGATTCCATGGAATCGGCAGCCATGGCGGCGGCTACAACTGGGTGTCGGGGGTGGCTTCCAGGGCGTGGATTTTTTTCAAAAAGGCAATCCACTGCCGATATTGCGCCGCCGAATCGCCGTTCAAGCGCGCCGTCTCTTGCTCGTATTCCACCACTTGCGGGGCTAATTTGATATCCAAAGATTGCCCCAATTCGGCCAATGTGTCGCGGTGCGCCCGCATTTCCGCGCGGTCGCCGAAACCTTGCCCCAGGGCCACCGCTCCGGCCACCACGGCCCCGGCGGCGGCCAATTCTTCGCCGGCGTTCAAGCCACCATCCAGCCCGGCGGCGACCCCGGCGACCACTAACAAACCGCCCAATAAGGTTTTAACCACCGAGGATTTTTTCGCTTTGCGCGCTTCTTTTACCGCGTCCAAACTTTGCTGCTGCCACAGCAAATAACTGTCGTTCAACTTGGCGTCGAAATCCGCGTAATGGGTTTGCAAGCGGTCTACGAACAATTGGTCGCGCACCCGAAGCGGCTGCATGCGCACCAGCGCCGGGTCATCCTCCGCCGGCGCCGCGGCCAATTCGACGCGGCCATCGACCACCTTCAAATACCGAGAAAAGGCCTCGGCCGAGAGCCCGGCGGCGAACCGTACCTCGGCCAAGCGCTGCAGTTTTTTCAACCTGGCGAACTTTTTTTGATTTAATTTTTGCACGATGTGGGCCGCGGCGCGGGCGAACACCGGGGCGTAGCCGTCCTGGCCATAATTGCGAATGTTGCGGTGAAAACTGGCCTCGACGCGGTGCGAAAAATCCCGCGACAGCCAGCGCCGCCCGGAAATATCGGTGACCATCACTTTTATTTTTACCTCCTCGCCATTGGAAGTGAGAATTTTGCCGAACACATATAACTCGGCCGTGGCGGTGGCGTCTGGCGTGACGCGCACGCGCCCGAAGGCTTGGGTGGCGGCCAACGCGGCTTGCATTTTTACCGCGAAACGATTGGCTTCGGCGCGCCGCAATTCGGCGTGGA
Organism: Candidatus Poriferihabitaceae bacterium; assembly: GCA_965243285.1. GTDB lineage: Bacteria > Pseudomonadota > Gammaproteobacteria > Arenicellales > Poriferihabitantaceae > JAHRAW01. The sequence continues at coordinate 417,369 of OZ251537.1, forward strand.
TGCCGCGTTTTTGTCGAGTGGCATCGTCGGGCGGGATGTTGGGGTCGAACACTGGCACCACCACATGGATTTTCGGCCCCCCGCTTACCACGGCCGGCTGGTCTACGGCGGTGGACAGCTTCGGCCCGACTTCGATGCGCTGGCCGCCGCTGCTGCCGCCGCCGAGCCCACCGAACCCGCCGCCCCCGCCGGTGACACAACCGCCGCTCGCTAATACCGCCAACATGCCTACGAGGTACGCCGCCGGGCGAATTCTGCGCCGCGCGGTGCGGCCTCGGGCCGGTTTGATGGCGAATTTCATGGCCGGTTTCATGGGGCGATCATGGCGGGTTGCATGGCGGTACTAATTGGCCGGCGCGGCATTTTTGACCGCCAACCCGCGATAGCGGCGATATTCATTCCACAATTTGGCGCGCCTGGCCGGGTCGGTCTCTTCCATGGCGGCGGCGCGAAACTGGCGAGCGATAATGTCATCGCCGTCTGTGGGCGGGATGTCGGGCGGAATGGCGGGCGGCAGGGTTGGCGAAACGCCTTCGGGTGACTCGGTGGTGCGGGTCGGCGCGGTGGATTTTGATGACGGCGGTGGCGCCGGCGATGGCGGCGTGGTGGCTGGATTGCTCGCCACCGCGACCGCCGGCGCATCGCCGCGTACCTCGGTGGCCGGCTGCGAGTCGATGTCGCCACCGGCGCTGCCACCGGCGCTGCCACCAGCGCTGCCAACACCGGCGACATCGCAGTCGGCATCGCTCACAGATTGCAGCAATTCGCGCTCCAACATGGCGATTTTCTCCGGCCGCGTGGCTACCCCATCGCCGCCGGATAGGGATACCGGCGGCGTCACGCATGGTGATTCATATGGTGATTTATGCGCCGCAACGCTCGGCAATTCTTGCGACAATTTTTGCGACAATTCAGGCCGCGATTCAGGTCGCGATTCATAGGTCGAATCGGCCGACGATTCATACGATGAATCGGGCGATGAATCGGGCGGCCATGCTGCGGCCATGGCAACGCTTGCCCACGCCGCCAAAATCACCCCGCCGCGCCAAAACATCGCCATCACCGAGTACCGAAAACCCGCCGCCGCCATCGACCGGCCCGACTTAAACCAGCGCCACGCGGGCGAACTTACGCTTGCCCACTTGCCACACATGCGCCGCGCCTTTGCGCATCACCTGGCGGCTATCGCTGATTTTCTCGCCATCGATACGCACCGCGCCTTGTTTTATCATGCGATGCGCCTCTGAGGTGGTGTTGACCAAGCGCGCTTGCTGCAGCAAATTGGCGACCGGTAAGCCGGCGGCGCCGGCCGGCAGTTCCAGCGTCGGAATGTCGGCCGGCATGCCGCGCTGGCTGAATTGCTGGATGAAATCTTGCTTGGCGCGCGCCGCGGCGGCGGCGGCATGAAAGCGCGTCACGATTTCGTCGCCTAATGCGAATTTAACCTCGCGCGGGTTCAGGCCATCGGCGACGCGGGCGCGCAGGGCGGCGATTTCGGCCGCCGGCTTGAAACTCAGCAGGTCGAAATAGCGCCACATCAGGGCATCGGAAATCGACATGATTTTGCCGAACATATCGCCCGGCGGGGTGGTGATGCCGACATAATTATCGAGGCTTTTCGACATTTTGCGCACCCCGTCCAAGCCCTCTAACAGCGGCATGGTCATCACCACCTGCGGCCGCTGGCGGTGCTGTTTTTGCAACTCCCGCCCGACCAGCAGATTGAATTTTTGGTCGGTGCCGCCGAGCTCGACATCGGCCCGCAAGGCCACCGAATCGTACCCCTGCACCAGCGGGTAGAGAAATTCATGGATGGCGATGGGGGCGCCGGCGGCGTAGCGTTTTTTGAAATCATCGCGCTCCAACATGCGCGCCACGGTGTGCCGAGCTGCCAACTGCACCACCCCGGCGCTGCCTAATTCGGTCATCCATTTCGAATTAAATTCGACTAAGGTGCACTCTGGATCGAGGATTTTGAAAATCTGCTGCTGGTAGGTTTGGGTGTTTTCCGCCAGCTGCTCGGCGCTCAGCGGCGGGCGGGTGACATCCTTGCCGGTCGGGTCGCCGATGAGTCCGGTGAAATCGCCAATCAAAAAAATAACGGCGTGGCCATGGATTTGAAACTGCCGCATTTTGTTGATAAGCACGCTGTGGCCGAGGTGCAAATCCGGCGCCGTGGGGTCGAAACCGACCTTGACGCGCAACTTCCGCCCGCCGCTCAGACGCTCGGCCAATTCCGAGCGTTGCAACATTTCATCAACGCCACGACCGAGCTCGGCGAGCTGCGCCTCGGCGGAATCAGCGGGGGGGTTGGCGGTATTCATCACGGCGCCGCATCGTAACCCATCGCCTCGTGTATTTGTATGCCGTGGGCGGATTCATCGGCGGCGTGCCTGACATGTATATATGTATATGCGCATCGAGCGTGACCTAAGCGGTCGGGGAATTGCCGAGTGCATATATTAATGAATCGATGCCGCCAGCCTGGAATCAGCGGGGTGATTTTTGCCCTAATTTGGCGAATTTATCGCTCAATCGATGTCTTCCGCCCTCAGTTTCAACCTAAATCGCCCCTGAATCCCGCCATAATTTTCGCCACCAATCCCGCCATCAATCCCGCCACCCGACTAAATTCGCTCTAATCGGCTAAATCCGCCATAAACCCAGCCATAATTTTGGACTTTACCTACCTAAATCCGCACATTTGATTGGCGTTTTTTTGGGATTTATAGTCCTAAACATGCAGTTCGATTGATGTTTTTTTGAGGTCAGCGGCTGATTTAGGGAGGCTGCGTTTGATTTTTGCTTTTGATTTGGCTTTTGATTTGGCTTTTGCCTTTGCTTTTGGGCTTTTTCTTTACTCCCTGCTGGGCGGGGAGTCAAATCAGGCGGCTCTATCGCCTGATTTAGTGGGGATGGATCGCTTTTGATTTTGACTTTGCTTTTGTTGCTGCTGCTGCTGCTGCTGTTGCTGCTGCTGTTGCTGTTGCTGTTGCTTTTCGCTGTTGCTGTTGCTGTTGCTTTTCGCTGTTGCTTTTCGCTGTTGCTTTTCGCCGTTGCTTTGGCTGTTAAGGCTTTGCTCCACCCTATCTTTTTAGGGGGGAGCCAAAACTGGCGGCTTCATCGCCAGTTTTGGTGGGGGGTGCGGTTGATTTCCGCTGTAGCTGTGGCTTTTGATTTCCGCTTTTGATTTCCGCTTTTGATTTTTCTGTTGATGTTGTGTCTTTTAGTTCTCTTTTGTGGCTGATGGGGTGAAAATTTAAAAGCCAAAACAACAAGCGAAAATCAAAAGCCAATCCGCCGTGCAGATTTAGGCCTATAAATCCCCTATTTTTTATCGGGTTTATCGATTTTATCGACTGCCACCGGCAACTCAGCCAACGCGGATTTGATCCACGCTTCCACTTCGGCATTAATGTCTTGGGTTTTTTTGCCGGCCGGGTAGATGGGTTTGCCGATGCGCATTTGGACGACGCCGGGGCGTTTGAGGATGCTATTTTTCGGCCAGAACAGGCCGGCGTTGTGCGCCACCGGCACTATCGGGGCGCCGGTTTTGGCCGCCAACAGCGCGCCGCCGCCTTGGAATTTGCCGGGCCGACCGACCGCCATGCGCGTGCCTTCGGGGAACACCACCAGCCACCGCCCTTCGCGCAACCGCGTCGCGCCTTGTTTGATCATGTGTTCCAGGGCGCGGATTTTTTTGGCGCGATTGATGGCCACCGGGCGGTTCGCCGCCAGCCCCCAGCCGAAAAATGGAATCAGCAGCAGCTGCCATTTGAGCAGATAGGACTGCGGCGGAAAAATCAACTGAAAATACAGCGTCTCCCACGCCGACTGATGATTGGATATCAGCACCGCCGGGCGCGACGGCAGATGGCCGGCGCCGCGCACCTCGCAGGTGATGCCACACACATGTTTCAACGACCAAATGTTGAAGCGCGCCCAGCAGGAAATCACCCGCGCTCGCCACAGCGATGGCAGCGCGAAACACAACAGCGCCAGCGGGCTGACCAAAATCGCGCTGATAATTTGCCCGAGCAAAAAAATGAGGGCGCGCGCCGCCGCCAGCATTCGCATCGCCTTCATCAGCGGGCGGGTGGGTTTTCGCGGCCTAACAATTCATCCACGAATGCGGCCAAGTCGCGATGCGCAGGCACGTCGCGCAGTTGCGCTTTGAGCGCCGCCGGCGCCTGGCCGGCCAAAAACCGCGCCGTGTCGGCGCCGTTGCCGGTTTGCACCAACACCGGCTGCGCCCCGGCGGCGGACGCGGCTTGCAAATCACGCAGCGAATCGCCCACCGCATAAACATCGCGCAAATCACGCTGCAAGCGGCGCCCCAACTCCAAAAATAAACCGGGCTTGGGCTTGCGGCACCGACAACCCGCTTGCGCGGTGTGCGGGCAGAAAAAAATGGCGCTGATGTCGCCGCCGGCCGGCTTCAATTCATCTAACATTTTTTGATGAATCTGATTCAAGGTGTTGATGCTGTATAGGGCGCGCCCGATGCCCGACTGGTTGGTGATGACGGCAACCAGATAATTGGCGCGACACAACTGCGCGATGGCCTCCAAACTGCCCGGCAACGCCTGCCAGGCCGCCACGGTGGTGATGTGATGCGGCGAATCGCGATTAATGACGCCGTCGCGGTCGAGAATAATCAGGCGCTTATGCATGTCGACTCAATCGCCTTATTTTTCGACCGATTGATCGGCCGACTCAGCCGCCGCGCCGGCGAAATTCGACACCCGAATCCGCCCGTCCACCATACGGCTACCGCGCTGGTTGATTTTTGCCATTTTTTCGGCGAAGGCGGCGGCAAGATCGAAATCCGCGGCGATGGCGTTGCCCAACAGCAAAATTAGCAAATCGGCGCACTCCTCCGCTAACGCTGCTTTCGGCTTGCCCTTGCTCACGCAGGCCGAAATTTCGCCCAATTCCTCGGCCATCAGCGCCACCCGATACACCATGTCTTCGCCGCCGTGGGCCGCGAAGCGGTGCTTATCGTGAAACGCCTGCACTTGCGCCAGCATGGCCGAAAAGGAATCCGGCGATGAATCCGGCGATGAATCCGGCGCGGTTTTTGCCGGGCGTGGCGATGCCATCATTCGCGCTCAGAAGGCAGTAGCGAGAGGTCGGCGACGCCCAAAAACAGCCGCCGAATGTGACGCAGCAACGCCAAGCGGTTGTCGCGCACCGCCGCATCATCCGCCATCACCATCACCTGCGCAAAAAATTCATCCACCGGCTGCTTCAAGCCGGCGGAGGCCGCCAGCCCTAAATCATAGCGGCGCTCGGCAAAATGCGCCCGCGCCTGCGCGCCCATGCTCTCGAGTTGCTGCGCCAAGGCGTGTTCGGCGGCGTGCTGGAATAGCGCCGCTTGGTAGACCGGCGCAACATCGTCGGCGGCTGATTTTTGGGTGGATTTTTGGGTGGATTTGCCGGTGGATTTGCCGGTGGATTTTTGGGTGGATTTTTTGGATGATGGCCCGGTGGCTTGCCCGCTCGATGGCCCGGCGACGCCGCTGGCGATGGCGCTGTCGTCCCTATCGCCATCAATATGGATAGAATCGCCGCCCATGTCCATAGAATCCACCGAATCGCCGCCGGCCTTGCGCAGAATCCGCGCGATGCGTTTGTTGGCGGCCGCCAACGCCGCCGCCGCTTGCGGTTGCTGGGCGCGAAATTGCCGCACCGCAGTCAGGCGCTGATGCACATCTAACGGCCGACGCGGCTTGCACGCCAGCACCGCCGGCAACTCGGCGCCATGCCCCAGCGGCAGGTAGTAGGCCGTCAGGCGCTCCAACATGAAGTCGAAAACTTGGCGCACCGTGGCCGCATCCGGCCGCGCCGTGGTGTTGTCGGCGCGTTCATACGCGTGTTGGGTGGCGCGCAACAACTGCAGCAAATCCCAATCGCGGCCTTTTTCGATGAGAATGCGCAGCACGCCGAGGGCCGCTCGGCGCTGCGCGAAGGGGTCTTTGTCGCCGCTGGGAATCTCGCCAGCGGCGAACAAGCCGAGCATGGAATCCAGCCTATCGGCCACCGCCAGGCATTGCGCTAATCCGCCGCGCGGCAGTTGGTCGCCAGCATAGCGCGGCCAATAATGCTGCTCCATGGCATCCGCCACAGCCGCCGCTTCGCCGCTTTTTTGCGCGCAATGGCGGCCGATAACGCCCTGCAAATCGGGGAATTCGCCCACCAAATCGGTCACCAAATCGGCCTTGCATAGCAACGCCGCGCGCTCGGCTTGCTCGCCATCGACGCTGGCTTGGGCGGCGATATGGCGCGCCAACTCCCCCACCCGCGTGCATTTATCGCGCACCGAGCCGAGTTTTTGGTGAAAAACCACGCCGCCGAGTTTTTCCGCGTGGCGCTCTAAGGGGATTTTCAGCGCGCTCGTCCAAAAAAATTCGGCATCGGCCAGCCGCGCCCGCAACACCCGCTCATTGCCGCGCCGCACGCGGTCGTCTCCGCGCGGGATGTCGATATTGCTGACGGTGATGAACATCGGCAGCAGTTTGGCGGCGGATTCGGTGGCGGATGCAGCGCCAGAATCAACCGAATCGACGGCTCCATCATCCGCCTCAGAATCCCCATCAAAATCCCCATCAAAATCCCCCACCCCATACAAATGAAAATATTTTTGATGCTCGCGCATGGCGGAAATCAACACCTCGTCCGGCAGCGCGAGGAAGCGGCGGTCGAACTCACCGCGCACCGCGCGCGGCCATTCCACCGCGCCGGTCACCCAATCCAGCAACCCCGGGGCTAGGTCGGCGCGCGCCCCGGCGAGCCCGGCCAGGGTCTCGATTTGCGCGACGATGAGGTCGCGGCGGCGCGCGAAATCGGCGATGACCCGCCCGTCGGATTCCAACAAATCGGCGTACTTCTCGGCCTGAGGTATGGACACAGCGCGGTCGGCATGAAAGCGATGCCCGTAAGTTACGCGCCCGGCTTGCAGCCCCAAGGCTTGCGTGGCGACCACTTTATCGCCGTGCAGCGCCAGCAACCAGTGCGCCGGGCGCACAAACTCGGCCGCGCCATCGCCCCACCGCATGCGTTTGGGGATGGGCATCTGCCGCAGGCTGCGCTCGATACAAGCGGCGGCGACGGTCGCCAAACTCGCCCCGGCGACTTGTTGCCGATGCACCAACCAGGCGCCTTGGGCGGTCTCCATAGTGTCGAGGTCAGCCACCGCGACGCCGCATGATTTGGCAAACCCGGCCGCCGCTCGACTCGGCTTACCCGTAGCGTCATAGGCCGCCTTCAGCGCCGGCCCGCGACGCTCGGCGATGCTGTCCGGTTGCCGCCCGGCCACCGCAAACACCACCGCCGTCAACCGTCGCGGGGTGGCAAAAACGCGATAGCGCTCGGCATCATCCGCCACCCCGGCAGCCGCCAACTCCCGCGCCAAACCGCCGGCAAAGGCCTCGGCCAACGCCGACAACGCCGCCGGCGGCAACTCCTCGGTGCCGATTTCGACCAATAAATCCGCCCGCATGATTTTTTTCGCGCTCATTTGGCCACCGCGCAGCGCGGAAACCCCATGGCCTCGCGCTTGGCGAAATAGCATTGGGCGACGCCGCGCGCCAAGCCGCGCACCCGCCCGATATAGCGCGCGCGTTCGGTGACGCCGATGGCGTGGCGGGCTTCGAGCAGGTTGAAGAGGTGCGAGGCCTGCAGGGTTTGCTCATAGGCCGGCAGCGGTAAATCCCGCGCTAACAAGGTGCGGCACATGCCCTCGGCGGCGGTGAATTGGGCCAGCAGCGCCTCCACATCTGCGTACTCGAAGTTATAGGCCGATTGTTCCACCTCGTTTTGATGATACAAATCCCCATAGGTGTGGCGCGCCCCTGGCCCATCGCCCCACACTAAATCGAACAGGTTGTCAACCCCCTGCAAATGCATGGCGATGCGCTCCAGCCCATAGGTGATTTCGCCGGTCACCGGGCGGCAATCGAGGCCGCCCACTTGCTGAAAATAGGTGAATTGAGAAACCTCCATGCCATTTAGCCAAATCTCCCAGCCCAACCCCCAGGCCCCGAGGGTGGGCGATTCCCAATCATCCTCGACAAACCTCACATCATCTTTCTCAAACTCCACGCCCAAGGCGGCCAGCGAGCCGAGATATAACCTTTGAAAATCATCCGGCGAGGGTTTGAGCGTGACTTGGAACTGAAAATAATGCTGCAACCGATTCGGATTCTCGCCATACCGCCCATCGCTCGGCCGCCGCGACGGCTGCACATAAGCAGCCCGCAACGGCTCCGGCCCAATAGCGGCGAGAAAGGTTTGCGGGTGAAAAGTGCCAGCCCCAACCTCCATATCATAGGGCTGCATGATAACGCAGCCTTGCCCGGCCCAGTATTCCTGCAACTTCATGATAAGACGCTGAAAAGTCATGGCGACGGTGGCTGGCGGCGGTGGCTGGCAGGGGTGGCTGGCGGCGGTGGCTAGCGGCGGTGGCTGGCGGGGATGATTCGGCGGGTGCTTTGGGGGGTTCGACGATGGATACGACGGCAATTTCGACAGCTTCGGCAAGATTCGACGGTAGATTTTCGGGGTTCGACTAGATGAATGCTAAGGTGGATTTTAAGCCGATTCGGCCAGATTAGAGCGGCTAATTTTGGCCGATTCTACTGGCTAATATCGCAAAAATTGCGCTTTACTCCCCTAAATCTGCACTTCCATTACGGCTTTTAATTTTTGATTTGACTTTGGCTGTTGCTTTTTGCTGTTGCTTTTTTCTGTTGCTTTTTGCTGTTGCTTTTCGCCGTTGCTTTGGCTGTTAAGGCTTTGCTCCACCCTATCTTTTTAGGGGGGAGCCAAAACTGGCGGCTTCATCGCCAGTTTTGGTGGGGGGTGCATTTGATTTTGACTTTTCTAAATCCCCGCCACCCGTAAACAAGCGAGCGAGGTTTTTTGCTATATCCGCGGCTCCGTCATCCACGGACTCCAAAGACATCCGCTTCTACACCCGCCTAAAAACCATCACCTCGCGTTGACCGTCTGGCATCCGGTCAGGGGGGCTATGGATTGTGATATAATCATGCACTGCATGCTTGGCGCAGTGCATCTGCGAAACGAACCGTTCCGTGGCTGTATTGCCGGTCACCCCAAGCACTAACATCAATTGAAACTAATCCAATGAGTATTTCGTATATCCAATGATTATCACCAGCAGATAGAATACTTGCGTGCCATTATCGGTAGCGAGAATGAAAGTGTTTTGCGTCAAGCTTTTCAGTGTTGTTTAATGAAATACTGCATTAAACATAATTTAATTTTAGCTGAAGATCTAGAGTATGGAAATACTGGGAAAAGGCCCGATGGCACCGTAAAGGATGCGATGCGTCTCGATAGAGGGTATTGGGAAGCGAAAGACTCTAAGGATGATATCGATGAGGAAATCGAGAAAAAATTGCGCGATGGTTACCCGACATCCAACATTATTTTCGAAAATTCACTAACTGCGGTGTTGTTACAAAACGGTGACGAAGTGCAGCGGGTGAATATGGGTGATGCACAAAAATTGCACAAACTGGTCAGTGCTTTTTTCGCTTATGAGCCGCCCATCATTGCGGAATTTACCAAGGCAAGGAATAAATTTAGCGAAGATTTGCCCGATATACTCGTGGCGCTGCGCGACATGATCGATAACGCATTCGAGAAAAAACCGAATTTTCGCACCGCCGCCGATGGTTTTCTCGCCCTATGCCGCAAAACCATCAACCCGGAAGTGGAGTCGGCCGATGTGCGCGAAATGTTAATTCAACATATCTTAACCAAAGATATTTTTCTAAAAGTTTTTGGCGAAGATCAATTTCATAAAGAAAATAATATCGCTCAGCGTTTGGATGATCTCGAAAATACTTTTTTTACCGGCGATTTCAAGCGTGACATGGTCGACCGTCTAAAGGTTTATTACGGCGCCATCACCGCCACCGCCGCCAACATCGACAGTCATTATGAGAAACAGAAATTTCTCAAAGCGATTTATCAAGATTTTTATACCGTATACAACCCCAAGGCCGCCGACCGCCTCGGTGTGGTGTATACACCTAATGAAATTGTGGGTTTTATGATTAGGTCGACCGACCACCTGGTGAAAAAATACTTTGGTCGCCGTTTGTATGACAAAAATGTGCAGATTCTCGACCCGGCCGCCGGCACCGGCACTTTCATCACCGATTTAATCGAATTTATGCCCAAAGCGAACCTGCCTTACAAATACCAACACGAAATCCACGCTAATGAGGTCAGCATATTGCCGTATTACATCGCTAACTTAAATATCGAATATACCTATAAACAAAAGATTGGTAAGTATTTGGAATTTCCGAATATTTGTTTTTTAGATACGCTGGAAAATCTTTATTTCGATGACAACGAGGCACAGCGAGATTTGTTCGGCTCAATGAGTTATGAAAATCTCGAACGTATCAAGCGTCAGAATGAAAAACACATCTCGGTGATTATCGGCAATCCGCCGTATAACGCCAACCAACGCAATGCAAATGATAATAATAAAAACCGCAACTACCCCGGCATCGATAGACGCATCAAAGACACCTATGTAAAAGCAAGTAGCGCGCAAAAAACCAAACAATACGATATGTATAAGCGCTTTATCCGCTGGGCAACCGATAGGCTGGGCGATGACGGCGTGCTGGCCTTCATCACCAATCGCTCATGGATTGATTCTAAGCAAGATGATGGTTTTCGCAAAGTAGCGGCCGAAGAATTCAGCAAAATCTACATCGTCGATTTGGGCGGCGACATACGGGCAACGCCCGGGTCGGGCAATGTATTCGGTATCATGACCGGCATCGCCATCGGTTTTTTTGTACGCAAAACACAACAAGACGAAGGTTGTGACATTCACTATATGAAACGCGACGATTTCGAAAGCGCGGAAGACAAATTGGCTTTTTTAAATAACGCTGATTTTAGGAATATTGATTTTGAGCATATTGTTCCAAACAAAAAATGTCGGTGGCTCGACCAAATCGACAATGACTTCGGTAGCCTAAATTGTGTGGCTGATAAATCCACCAAACTTGCCAAAAGCGCGGCTGGTGAAACCTCTATTTTCAAATTATATTCTTTGGGGGTAGTAACCTCTCGCGATGAATGGGTTTATGATTTTGATAAAAATGATCTAAAAAATAAAGTGAAATTTTTTTGCAAAGTGTATAGCGATGAAATTTTGCGTTTTAATAAAGAGAACCCGGATGCGGAAAAAATTGGAAATTGGGTTGATCGGAAAATAAAATGGACTACAGAATTAGAGAGCCACTTATTAAAGGGAAATGACATTAATTATTCGAGAAAATACATCGTCGATTCTATTTTTCGTCCATTTGTGACATCAAATTTGTACTATCAACGGCGCATTGTTCACCGTTTGTACCAAATGCCGAAAATATTTCCCACCGGCAAAAATAAAGAAAACAAAGTAATTTGCTTTTCCGGTCTTGCCTCAGCAAAACCTTTCCAAGCACTCGCTGTTGGGCAATTGTATGGCATTGATTTTCTCGAAAAAACCCAATGCCTGCCACTATATCGCTACGATACCGACGGCACACGCCATACCAACATCACCGCTTATGGTTTGGATAAATTTCGCGTTCATTACAGCGATAAAAACATCTCCGCCGAAGATATTTTCCATTACACCTATGCGGTTTTACACAATCCGGCGTATCGAGAAAAATACGCCATCAATCTCACCCGAGAATTTCCTCGTCTGCCGTTTTATGATGATTTTGCAAAATGGGTGGCGTGGGGCGATGGATTAATGGCGACTCATATCGGCTTTGCCGCCACCACCCCCACTGTTTTCCAACGGCGCGACATCGCCCACCCGCCCGGGCGCGCCAAACTCCGCGCCGATAAAGCGCGCGGCGCCATCATCATCGACGAGCAAACCGAATTATTAGACATTCCACCGCTGGCTTGGCAATACCAACTCGGCAGTCGCAGTGCGCTCGAATGGGTACTCGACCAATACAAAGAGAAAACGCCCCGATACTCCACCATCAAAGAAAAGTTCAACACCTATCGCTTTGCCGACCACAAAGAAGAAGTTATCGAGTTACTCGGTAAGGTTTGCACCGTAAGCGTAAAAACCATGGAAATTATCGATGAAATGAGACAACACAGTCAGGAAAATAATCCCAAAAATTAAAACCTGCACTCGCCTCTTATTTAGCCCGCCAAATGTATGGTGCGAGTTTTATAGCGCCGCATTTATATCCATAGGACGGAAGTTATTTTTGGGGTTTATACACCTATTGCCACACGGAATTTGGCAATAAACAATGTTGCTTGTCCGGCAATGGCGTATTTGCGTAAAATATTTGCAATACCGTCCATTAGATGTGCAAGCATTAGATCTTCTCGTACCCCCCTTATGACGCCATGGCGGGTGGCTATGAGGGCAAAGAAAGTACCTATATGTACATGTTTAGGTTGCAGTGCAAGGGGTTGCGGTTGTACATATAGCTGACGAGGTTGCAAGTTAGGGCATGGTTTGGCGCTGCGGCAGGGCTGCAGCGAAAAATACGGCGTTTCGATGTTGGTGACGATGGAATCGATGTATGAAAGCGACCGCCAAAGGGAAAAACGAAAGCAACATCAAAAGCAACCCCTACCAAATCAGGCGATAAGCCGCCTGATTTGACTCCCCCAGAAAAAACTAAAGTGGAGTGAAACGTTAAAAGCCAACCACCACCCACCTATCCATCAACACAAAAATCCGCGGCAAAGGCGGCTAGGGCGCGACCCTTATCGCCCTTTAGATGGACGCGCATGACGGCGGCGCCGGTGTCCGCTAGGGCGGCAAAATCACCATCCGCTTGGGCGCGATGCAGTTGGCTGAAGGTATAAGCGCGCTGCGGCACGGGTACATCGGTCGGCACATGGCCGGCGGCATGACCGGCGGCATGGTCAGCGATTAATTGGATAAAGCGACCGCTGCGCGGGCCGCCTTTGTGCAACTGTCCGGTGGAGTGCAGGTAGCGCGGGCCGAAGGCGGCGGTGGCGACGATGCCGGTTTGGCGCACAACGCGCCCCCGCAACGCGCCCAACTGCGCCCGATGCGCCGCGTCTTGGGGTAGGTAACTCAGCCACGCGAGATAACTGCCGGCGGTTAAGGTGGCGCGAAAATCGGCGATGATCGCGGCCGGGAAGTCCATCGACGAGTCCATCGGCGAGGGCTGGCTGGGCTGGCCGGATAACGCGGCTGGGCTGGGCTGGGCGGGGAAATTTGTCGCAGTTTGAGCGAGTTGATTGGGCAAATTCAGCGCAGTGTTGGCCAATTGATTGGGCAAATCCACCGCCATTTTGGGGGTTTTGCCGAGTGAAGCGGCGGTGATTTCGGCCGCTTGGGGGGGTGAATCCAGCGCAGTGTTGGCCAGTTGATCGGGCAAATCCACCGCCATTTTGGGGGTTTTATCGAGTGAATCGGCGGTGATTTTGACGGCTTGGGTGGGTGAATCGGCGGCGATTTCGGCGCTGGGGGATGGCGAATCGGCGGCTGATGGGTTCGGGTTTGGCCGGGCGTAGTACAAATCATAGTGTTTGCCTTGCCAAAGGGGCGCCGGCAGGCGGGCGTGGCCGGCGACGAAGGCCGCGGCGCGGGTTTTACTGCGCGCCACATCGGGCTGATCGAAGGGATTGACGCCGAGATGGCTGGCGGCGATGGCGGTCGCGAATTGCCAGCGAAAAAACTCGGCGCCGATGTGTTCGCGGCTGGCGATTCGCAATGTTTGCTGGTTTGGTGATGCATTCGACGATGGCGAGGGCGGCGACGATGACGGCGGCGAGAGCGACGATGGCTTCGGCGGCGAGGACGGCGGTAGTGACGACGACGGCGGCGGCGATGGCGGCGGCGATGGCGGCGGCGATGGCGGCAGCGGCGGAATGTCCGCTGCGGTCGATGCGCCCTCGTAGTCGATACGCACTATCATGCGGTCGGCGGCGGCGTGAAAACCGCCGGCATCGATGTGGGAATCACCAGATTCGGCATGAAAATCACCGGCGCCAGCATGGGAATCGCCAGCGACATGGGAATCGCCATCTACATGTACATGTTCACCGCCATCGCCAGCGACAGGGCTACGAGCATCGCTATGGGCATGAAAATCGCCGGCGGCGGCGTGAAAACCGCCGGCGACAGCACGGGAATCGCCATCTATATGTACATGTTCACCGCCATCGCCAGCAGCCGGGATGCGAGCATCGCCATGGGCATGGGAATCACCAGCGTGGGCATGAAAATCGCCGACCTCAGCCTGAAAACCACCTGCATCAGCATGAAAATCGCCATGAATATGTACCTCCCCATCGACATCGACATCCCCATCGACATCGACATCCCCACCCCCACCCCCATCCCCAGCGCCATAAACATACCCATGCGCAGCGCCATAAACATGTTCACCGCCATGCGCGGCGGCGGCGCCATGCCGGCCGCCGGCCACCGCCAACACTGGCACGATGCCGCGGCCATTTTTGCTGGTGCTTTCGGCGATCAACTGCTCGACCCATAGCCCGAAGGCGGCCAGCGGCGGGGCTAAGCGCAGGATCAATTTATCGCGCCCGCCGGCGGCCTGGGCGCCGAGCCAATTGCCCAACGCTAACGCCGGATTATCGGCCGCGCGCGGGTGGCGGGTGGTGGCGCAAAAATCTTGCGCGTGGCGCAACACCTCGCCGATATTCACGCCCAATAACGCCGCCGGCGCCAAACCGAAATAACTCAGCGCGCAATAGCGCCCGCCGAGGTCAGCGCGGTTGATGAATAGTCGGTTGAACCCGCCGCCGGCGGCGCGCTGGCACAGCGCCGTGTCGGGGTCGGTGATGAGCGCGAAATTCGCCTGCGGGCAAGCGCTGCGCGCCGCCACTTGCGCATAAAAGTGGCGAAAAAGCGCATCGGTCTCTGTGGTGTCGCCGGATTTGCTGGCGACCATAAACAAGCAGCGTTGCGGCTCGATGGCGGCGCTGATGCGGGCGATTTCCGCCGCGCAGGTGGTGTCTACCACGGTGAGCGGCAGCCGTCCCGCGGCCGGCGCAAACAGCGATGCAAATACCGCCGGGGCCAGGCTCGAGCCGCCCATGCCCAGCACCATGGCGCGATCGAACCGCCCGCACTGCGCGGTTTGCTGCGCCCATGCTTCCAACTCGCCGACGCGGGTTTGCATCCAACCGATGCTGTCTAACCATCCACAGCGCTGCGCGGCGACGGCGTCATCGTCCGCCGGCGGCGGCCACAATGCCGCATCCTTGCGCCACAACCGCGATGCCAAATCTGAGGCCCAATCTGATGAGGATGGCAAATTTAGGCCGGTTTTAGGGGGGTAGAGGGGCTGTTTTGATTTTAACTTTCACTTTTGACTCTGATGTTACCTACCCAAAAATCCAAAAAATAGATAAAAAAACCCGCCCGTATTTTGCCGGCGGGCTATTTCAATATCCCTTGTTTTTTAAGTTTGGCCATTAATTCCGCCATACTTCCAGTGTGTTTTACGCTGTTGCAGTGATGGCATAAAAGTTGCAGATTTTCGATGTGGTCGGTGCCGCCTTTTTTTTGAGGAATGATGTGGTCGACTGTTTGATTGGGGTACTCGAAATGCCTTTTACATCCATTGCAATAACCTTTTTGCTCTCCATATAGTCGTTTTTTATTCTCTGCCGCATTGTATTTTGCGGTTATACCGATGTCTGTGCGACTAGGTATATCGTTGCGGGCTATTACTTTTGGATGCACCAATTCATCCAAATTTTTCTTGAATCGTATTTGTATCAGAGTTTGCGCCAAATCCGATAAGTCGATTCCAATCCATTTCCTACCCTCCATCTCCGCCGCCACACATGCAGTAGCGCAGCCGCAGAACGGGTCTAACACTATGTCACCTTCATTACTAGATGCTTTGACTATGCGATCTAAAAGAGCAAGCGGCTTTTGGGTTTTAAATTTGGTGTACTCTTTTTTACTACGAGGGGCAATCCGTATCTCCCACCAGTTTTCTGGAATTTTACCTCGCTTACGGTATTTTTCTACTTCTTCTTGAGAAAATGTTCCGTCTGTAGACATGGCGCATCGAAGTGTTTGCTTCGGGTCTTTAAATGGAATCCGCACATCTTCTTTGTTAAATGTCCATTTTTTACCTTTTGCATACCAAAAAATAGCATCGGATTTGCGATTGAATTGCCGCATCCGTGGAGAACCTGGCCCATGATAGCACCACACAATTTCATTCCTAAATCCGCTCTTACCAAAAATAGCGTCCATTAACAATTTTAATGAATGTCCTTCATGCTGGTCGCAATGCAAATAAATACTACCAGTCGACTTTAATACACGATGCATTTCTATCAACCTAACCGCCATATAAATCAGGTACGATTTTGTACCATTGCCCCTTATAGAGCCGATCCCTTCTATCAAATTAACTAAATTTTCATCGCTCTCTTTTAGCATTTCCACCCATGCCACATCAACATCATCCAAAGTCCAAGTATCTTTGAATGCCGCCCCGGCCGCCTCACCACCTATTGGCGCGGCATAATGTCGATTGCTATTGAATGGCGGGTCGATATATATCAGGTCGATGCATTCGCTATTCATCCCCCGCAAAATATCGAGATTATCGCCCGCGAATATCGTACTCGGTTTAATGTTGCATTCACTCATGATGCAAACTCCGCCTAGGCTAGTGGTTTGGCAAACTTGCCAAAAACAAATATACAACCCCCTCGCTTGTTTATCAACGGGCGGAGTTTTTTCGGAGTCGCTGTGGATTATTCAAGGATGGAAACCATCGGCGGTGCCGATAATCAAAAGCAAAAGCAAAATCACCTCTCGCCCACTTCGCCGGCGCGTAATTTTTGCTCCCATTGATACGCGGTGCGACAGATGGTGGGCAAATCATCATGGCCGGGGCGCCAGCCAAAACTTTGGCGGATGAGGGTGGGGTCGGCGACTAAGGCTGGCGGGTCGCCGGCGCGGCGGGGGGCGATTTGCACTGGAAAATCCACGCCGCTTACCATTTTTACGCAGGTGATGACTTCGCGCACGCTGTAGCCGCGGCCGTAGCCGCAATTTAGCGTCATGTTGGCGCCGCCGCGGCTCAGATGGGCTAACGCATCGAGGTGGGCGCGGGCTAAATCTTCCACATGGATGTAATCGCGGATGCAGGTGCCATCGGCGGTGGGGTAGTCATCGCCGAATATGGACAGGCCGGGGCGCGCCCCGCAGGCCGCTTCGCACGCCGCTTTGATGAGGTGGGTGGCGTGGGGCGTGGCTTGACCGAGGCTGCCATCTAAACGCGCCCCGGCCACATTGAAGTATCGCAGGGCGACGAATTTGAAATCGCCGCCCTTGCGCTGGCCCTGGACATCGACATCGACATGTTTATGCGCTGCGGCGAGGTCGCGCAGCGTCCATTCGGTGATTAATTTGCTGCTGCCGTAGGGATTTATCGGCGCCTCGGCGGCGTTTTCCGTCACCCGCGCTGGCGCATCGGCGCTGGCATGGGACGCCACCGCGTCGGCCGCGCTCGGTATGCCATAAACCGCCGCGCTGGACGAAAACACCAACTGCCGGACGCCGCCGCGCACGCACGCCTCGATAAAATTCAGCGAGCCCAGCACATTGTTGCGGTAGTACTTGGCCGGGTTTGCCACCGACTCCGAGACGATGACGCTGCCGGCGAAATGCAGCGCCGCATCGATTTGATGCGCCGCCAGCAAGCGCCCCACCAGCGCCTGGTCGGCAATATCGCCATGCGCAAAAACCGCCTGCGGCGGCACCGCCCAGCGATGCCCGGTGCTGAGATTATCCAACGCCACCACGCGGTGCCCGGCCTCCACCAACTGGCGCGCGGTGTGCGAGCCGATGTAGCCGGCGGCGCCGGTGACGAGCAGGTTTTTCACTGGCTTATCTACGCTGGCCTATCTGGCTTGGGCGGGGGGATGGCGGGGGTTTTTAACCTGGCGCATTGTACGCGGGAGCGTAAGTTAAAAACTCCCCCATCCCCCGCTGCCGCTGCCTTCCGCTCCCCCGCTTCATGCGGGTGTGCGAAAAGCCATCGCTGACTCAAGGAAAATGAAGGAAAAGTATCATTTTCAAAATTTAAACAATAAGCAATAAGCAACACTTTTGTTTGTTTTTTTTAACAACGCCAACCGAAATGTTAATCAAGAATAGGCTTTTCGCACACCCTCTGATGAAGCGGGGGGAGTGAAGATTAAAGGCGAAAATCGCCGAAAATCGCCATAACTGGTCGAGAAAATCGATATAAATATTGGACCTCGACATGCATGACGGCGCCGGGGCGACAATGACATCCCCCTACCGCCGCCATCAAGACGCGGGTGCGGCTGGAATTACGGCGTGGATGGACGTGGTTTTAGGCGGCGCAAGCCCAATTCGCGGAGTTGTTGGTCGTCCGCTGGGCTAGGGGCTTCGGTTAGCAGGCAGGCGGCGCGCTGGGTTTTGGGGAAGGCGATGACCTCGCGGATGGAGTCGGCGCCGCTTAGCATGGCGGCTAAGCGGTCGATGCCGAAGGCGATGCCGCCATGCGGGGGGGCGCCGTATTTGAGGGCCTCGAGTAGAAAGCCGAATTCGGCTTCGGCGGCCTCGGGGGAGATGCCGAGGGCCGCGAAAACGCGGCGCTGCACATCGGCTTGGTGAATGCGAATGGAGCCACCGCCGACTTCGGCGCCGTTTATCACCAAATCATAGGCGCGCGATAGGGCGGCGCCGGGGGCGCTCGCCAGTTGCGGCACATCTTCGGCGCGCGGGGCGGTGAAGGGGTGGTGCAGGGATTCCCAGCGTTTGCCTTCCGCATTCCACGCTAACAGCGGAAAATCCACCACCCACAGCGGCTTCCAACCGCTCTCCACCAAGCCGAGATCTTGCGCCACTTTTACCCGCAGGGCACCGAGGGCCTCGTTGACGATGGGCGCTTGGTCGGCGCCGAAAAAAATCACATCGCCGGCGACGGCGGCGGTGCGCTCGAGGATGCCTGTCAACACTTGCTCGGGCAGGAATTTCAAAATCGGCGATTGCAAGCCGTCGCGGCCGCCCTCGATGGCATGCACTTTGATATACGCCAAGCCGCCGGCGTCGAATTGGCGCACGAACTCGGTGTAGGCGTCTATCTGCGCGCGCGATAACTGCCCGCCGCCGGGCACTTTCAGCGCCGCCACGCGCCCGGCCGGAGCATTGGCTGGGACCGAGAACACCTTGAATTCCACCGTTTTCATCAAGTCGGTTATGTCGGTCAATTCCAGCGGCACGCGCAAATCCGGGCGGTCGCTGCCGTAGCGCGCCATGGCCTCGGCGTAACTTATGCGCGGCACCGGCGGCAAATCCACCTCGGCGGCCTCTTTGAATACGGTGCGCACCAACTGCTCCATCAACTCCATCACCGCCGACTCATCGACGAAGGACATTTCCACATCCAACTGGGTGAATTCCGGCTGACGGTCGGCGCGCAAATCCTCATCGCGAAAACAACGAGCGATTTGGTAGTAGCGCTCGAATCCACCCACCATCAACAGTTGCTTGAACAATTGCGGCGACTGCGGCAAGGCGAAAAAATCGCCGCGATAGGTGCGGCTCGGCACCAGATAATCGCGCGCGCCCTCGGGGGTGGAGCGCGTCAAAATGGGCGTTTCGATGTCTACGAAATCGCGCGCATCGAGAAAACGCCGCATGCTGGCGATGATGCGATGTCGCAACCGCAACGCCGCCTGCATGCTGGGGCGGCGTAAATCGAGGAAGCGGTATTTCAGCCGCACCGGCTCGCTGATGGCTTCATCATCCAACTGAAAGGGCAAGGGCTCGGCGCGATTCAGCAACTCGATATCCTCCGCCGCCACTTCGATTTCACCGCTGGACAAGGCCGCGTTCACCGTGCCCTCGGGACGCCGCCGCACCATGCCGGCGACGCGCACTACGAATTCATGGCGCGCTTGCTCGGCGATGGCGAAGGTGGCAGCGTCTTCCGGCGCCGCCACCACTTGCACGCGTCCGCTGCGGTCGCGCAGGTCGATGAAGATGACGCCGCCGTGGTCGCGGCGCTTCAACACCCAGCCGGCTAAAACAACGCGCTGGTCGATGTTCGCTGCGGTCAACTGCCCGCTTAAGTGGGTGCGCATGGGGCCGGCGGGGAATCTGATGGGTGGTGGCGTCGGGCGCGGCGCCGGGGGATGGTGCGGTGAACATTAAAGCACCCCCGGGAGGCGCCCCGCTGGCGCTCAATCGGCGCCTGGTTGGGGGCTCGGTTTGTTGGCCGGCGCTGCCGACGACGGCCGGCTGGGGGCTACCGAAGCGCTCGAGGATGGCGCTGAGTTGGCGGATTTTGTGGCGCTGGAGTCGGCTGCTGACGGCTCGCTTTGCTCACGCTTGCCGCCTTGGCCACCTTGGCCACTTTGCTCGCCGCTGGCTGGGCTGTTTGAATCTCCGTCGGCGTTTTTGGGGGATTGGGCGCCGTTTTTGTCTGCTTTTTCGCGGTCGTTGTGCTTGAAATCGGTTTCATACCAACCGGTGCCTTTGAGCCGAAAGGCGGCCCGGGAAATCAGTTTTTTCAGCCGCGCTTCGCCGCATTTTGGGCACTCCAATAACGGCGCGTCTGAGATTTTTCGCAGCGCTTCTAAGCGATGGCCGCAGGCCTCGCATTGATATTCATAAAACGGCATTCGGCTGCCCCGCGCGGGAAAATTTGAGGGCAAATTATACTCTAAAATTTACCGATAATTCCCCGCCCGCCGCCGACCATGGGATTGCGCTGGCAAGTTTATGCGGCAGGATTTTTTAACTGGGAGTTATCTATCTAAATCCCCATTATTAAGTCGCTATTTGGGGGCTTTTTCTGTACTCCCCACGAGGGCGGGAGAGTGAATACTAAAGGCGAAAAGCCAACAGCGAAAAGCCAATAGCAAAAAGCCAACAGCGAAAAGACTAACATCAACAGCCCCCCACCAAATCAGGCGATAAGGCTGCCTGATTTGACTCCCCCCAGATGAAGCACCGGGGGGAGCAAAACGTTACAAGCCAAAGCCAAAGCCAAAGCCAAATCAAAAGCCAAAAATCAAAGTCAAAGTCAAAAAACAAAAGCAAGAGCGAAACAAAAACAAACCATCTCGTGGATTTAGGGCTATAAATCCCTTTTAAATTATCCCGCGCGGCGCGTGGTTTTTTTGCTGACCTTTTTGCTGGCGGTTTTTTTCGCCACGGTCTTTTTCTTGGCGGCCTTTTTCTTGCCGCGCACCGGTTTGCCGGTTTTTAGTAATTCCTGGCAGGCTTTCAGGGTGAGGGTTTTGGGGTCGTCCACGCTTTTGGGGATGCGGGCGTTTTTTTCGCCGTCGGTGATGTAGGGGCCGTAGCGGCCGTTGAGTACTTGCACGCCGGCGACGGTGAAATCGACGATGATGCGATTGGCGTCGGCGATTTTTTTATCGGCCACCAGTTGCAGGGCGATGGGCAATTCCACCGTGTACGGGTCGTGCTCTTGGCCTAAGGAGACATATTTATCGCCGTATTTCACATAGGGGCCGAAGCGCCCAATGGCCACGCTGACCGCCTCGCCTTGCGGGGTTTCGCCGAGGGCGCGCGGCAATTTGAAGAGTTCGAGGGCTTCCGCCATGGTGATGGCGTCGATTTTCTGCCCGCGTCGCAGGCCGGCGAAGGTGGGTTTTTCTTCATCCTCGCGGCTGCCGATTTGCACATAGGGGCCGTAGCGCCCCATGCGCACCGACATCGGTTTGCCGCTTTTCGGGTGCGCGCCGAGTTGGCGTGCCTGCAGGGCATCTTCGCGGGTGACGCTTTCGCCCTTCTCGACCAGTTGGGCGTAAAAATCCTTCCAGAAGGTTTGCATGATGGGAATCCACTGCTTTTCGCCGCGCGATATGGCGTCCAAATCGTCTTCCAAGCGCGCCGTGAATTCGTAATCGATATAAGTGGTGAAATGTTTGGATAAAAAGCGGTTGACGAGATTGCCGGTGTCGGTAGGCTCAAAACGCCGTTTTTCGAGGATGGCGTAGCCGCGTTTTTGCAGGGTGTCGATGATGGAGGCGTAGGTGGACGGCCGCCCGATGCCATAGGCCTCCAAGGTTTTGACCAAAGTGGCTTCGTTAAAACGCGGCGGCGGCTCGGTGAAATGCTGCTGCGGGTGGATTTTGTTGAGGGCGATGGCATCGCCGGGGCGCATCACCGGCAGCCGGCGGCTTTCATCGGTCGGGGCATCGGCCTGGCCGCCAGCCGACGCATCGCCGCGGCGGCTTTTATCGACATCACCGCCCTTTTCGCCGCTTTTTTCATTTTGCGCGCCCGACTCGACTGGCTCAACTTGATCATCGCGCCCTTCGGTATACACCGCCATAAATCCGGGAATGCGCACGGTGGAGCCAGTGGCGCGGAAGGTGTGGCCGAGGTCGGCGGCGCCGGCGGCTAAATCCGCGGCCACGGTGTCGATGGTGGCGTGAATCATTTGGCACGCCACGGTGCGCTTCCAGATGAGTTCGTACAACCGATGCTGCTCGGTGGAAAGGTGCGCTTTGAGCGCCTGCGGGGCGCGCGCCGCCAGCGTCGGGCGGATGGCTTCGTGCGCCTCCTGGGCATTTTTGGTTTTGTTTTTGAACACCCGCGCCGCCTCGGGCAACATGTCGGCGCCGTAGCGGGTTTTGATGAGGGCGCGAATTTCGCCCACCGCTTCGCCGGCCAAGGCCACCGAATCGGTGCGCATATAGGTGATAAGGCCGGTGGCGTCGCCATCGATGTCCATGCCTTCGTACAGCCGCTGCGCGACTTGCATGGTGCGGCGGGCGCTGAAGCCGAGCTTGCGCGAGGCTTCCTGCTGCAGCGTGGAGGTGGTAAACGGCGGCGCCGGGTGGCGTTTGCGCTGTTTTTTATCGATGCGGGTGACGCTTAGCGTCGCCCCGGCGGCGGCTTTTAGCGTCGCCTCGATGTGCCCGGCGCGGGCTTGGTCGGCGATGGAAAACTGCTCCAGTTTCTCGCCCTCGAAATGCGTCAGGCGCGCCACGAAGGCTTCGCCGGCGGCGCGCAGGTGCGCTTCGACGCTCCAATATTCGCGCCGCGTGAATTTTTCGATTTCCGCCTCGCGCTCGCAAATCAGGCGCAGCGCCGGGCTTTGCACCCGCCCGGCCGACAACCCGCCATGCACTTTTTTCCATAGCAAGGGCGACAAATTGAAACCGACCAGATAATCCAGGGCGCGGCGGGCTTGCTGCGCGTCGACCAAACTGGTGGATAATTTTCGCGGCGCTGCCACCGCGGCGCGAATCGCCGCCGCGGTGATTTCGTGGAACTCGACGCGATATACCGGTTTGTCGCCGATGGCGGCGCGCTCTTTCAGCAATTCGAGCAAGTGCCAGGCGATGGCCTCGCCCTCGCGGTCCGGGTCGGTGGCCAGATACAAGGAATCGGCGCCTTTCATGGCGCGCTCGATGGCATCCACATGGCGCCGATTGCGGTCGACGATTTCATACCGCATGGCGAAATTTTCGTCCGGCAACACGGCGCCGGATTTGGGCTGCAAGTCGCGCACATGACCGTACGAAGCCAAGGCGGTGAAATCATTGCCCAAATATTTTGACATCGAACGCGCCTTGGCCGGCGATTCGACGATGATAAGCGGCTTTCCCATAATGATTGACGGCGTGGATTTTGGCGGCGATTTTAATGCAAAGCGCGCCGCTGCATGGCGGCCGATTTGGGCGGCGGCGGATTTTGGCGGATTTGGGCGAATTTGGGCGAATTTTGGCTGATTTTGACGGATTTTGGCTGATTTTGACGGATGTTAGCCGCGGATTTGGGCAAATTTTGGCGGATGGCGCGGCGAATTTGGGCGGATTTTGGCTGATTTTGGCGGATGTGGCGGGGTTTGGCGGCCGCGGATTTGGGCCGATGGCCCCCGGCCGGCCGGATTTACGGCGGCAGCCGCAGGTAGCCGTCGCCGTCGGCGACTATCAATCCGTCCACCTCCAGCCGCAGTAGAATGTATGAAACTTGATCCGCGGTCAATCCACTGCGCTCGATGAGTTGGTCGATGTCGGTCGCGGCGTAGTCTATCAGGGCGTATAGGCGCGCCGCTTCGCCGCGCAGCGCGGCGGTTACGAGGGCCGATTTGGGGGCGGCGGTCGGCGCGGTGCCAGGCGCCATGGTCGGCCGGTTGGGTACGGTGAAAAATTGGCTGATTTCTTCGGTGATGTCGGCGCTGCTTTCCACCAATTTGGCGCCCTGGCGCAGCAACTGATGGCAGCCGCGACTGGTCGGCGCGTAAATCGAGCCCGGCACCGCAAACACCTCCCGCCCCTGCTCGCCAGCCAGCCGCGCGGTGATCAAACTGCCGCTGCGGATGCCGGCCTCGACGACTAAAGTACCCAAAGACAAGCCGCTGATGATGCGGTTGCGGCGCGGAAAATATTCCCGTTTGGGCGGCGCGCCGGGCAAATATTCCGACACCAATAGCCCGGTTGCGGCGATTTCTTCACCCAGCGACAGGTTATCGCGCGGGTAGGTGGAATCGATGCCGGTGGCCATGACGGCGATGGTTTTGCCGCCGGCGGCGAGGCAACCGCGATGCGCGCTGCTATCGATGCCGACCGCTAAGCCGCTGGTGATGGTAAACCCTAAAGTGGCCAACTCGGCGGCGAATTTTTCCGTGGTGCGCCGCCCGGACGGCGACGGCGCGCGGCTGCCGACCATGGCCAACTGCGGGCTGGCCAACAAGGCGCGGTCGCCGCGAATGAATAGGCCGAGCGGAGCGCCGCCGATTTGATTCAGCAGCGGCGGAAAATCCGCATCATCAAAACCGATAAAATGCGCGTCGGCGCGCGCCATTCGCGCCAGATCATCATCCACATTCGGGCGGCGCTTTGCGGCCTCGCTCAACACGGCGCACAATTTCGCCTGGCGGCGCCCGGTGGCGCGCAATATTTCCGCTACCCGCCCGGCATCGGCCGCCAACACCGCGCCCGGCGAGCCCAGCGCCACCACCAGCCGGCGCTTGACCGCCAGCGGCAGGCCTTTTATGCGGATGAGTTGCAGCCACTCCTTGGGCATGGTATTCATTCGATATGAGGGGGTTCGGCGGCGCTGTTGGGGCGCGGGCGGGGCCGGCTTAAAATGGCGGCGCTTCTCGCCACGCTCATTTCACGCCACGCTGGCGGCGGTTATTTTGCCCGCGACCGGCGTGGCCGATGATAACCGATGGCCAGCGCCGCCATGCTACCAAACCAGCGCCTTTGCTTGTAAGATTTGGGCTTGATGGCAACGTCGCTGGTGGTTGGGGGCGTCGGCGCGATAAAGCCCCGCCGGCCAACCACGGCCGCCATTCGACATACCCACAGCACTGGCGGCTGCGCATAATACTCGATGGCGCGGCCTGATTTTGCCCGCCTTAGCCTGGTTTTGCCGGGCGCGCATGGTAACTTTTGCCGGGCGCTGTAGGCGTCATCTTTCCAGAATCGCGAGGCGAATCCGCCGCCGAACAGCCCCAATTTTGCCCCTTCCGCCGACCTCATTCCATGACTGACCGCATTGGCCGCGCCACCCGCACCACGCGTGAAACCGACATCACAGTGACGGTGAATTTGGACGGCGCCGGCGTGGCGCGCTTAGATACCGGAGTGCCCTTTCTCGAGCATATGTTGGAGCAAGTCGCCCGTCACGGCGCCATGGATTTGGACATTACCGCCCGCGGTGATTTGCACATCGACGACCACCACACGGTCGAGGACATCGGCATCACTTTCGGCCAAGCGCTGCGCGCCGTCTTGGGCGATAAAAAGGGGTTGCGCCGCTACGGCCACGCCTATGTGCCGCTGGATGAAGCCTTGAGTCGCGTGGTGGTGGATTTTTCCGGCCGCCCGTTGCTGGTGATGCACGCGGTTTTCCCCGAGGCCATGGTCGGGCGCTTCGCCACCGCCCTGGCTCACGAGTTTTTTCAAGGTTTTTGCAATCACGCCCAAGCCACTTTGCACATCGACAATCTGCGCGGCGCCAATTCCCACCACATCGCCGAAACCATCTTCAAAGCCTTTGGCCGCGCGCTACGCATGGCGGCCGAATTCGACCCCCGGCTGGGCGATATTCCGTCCACCAAGGGCGTGCTGTGACCTCATGATGACGCCGGTTTACGGCCGTGGCGCGCGCCATGCCACCGCCGCTGATTCGAATTGTCGAGGGCTGGGCTGAGTACCGATGCCGCGTATCGTTATCGTCGATTTAGGCACCGGCAATTTACGCTCGGTCAGCCAAGCGTTGGCGCATGTGGCCGCTGATGCCGACATCACCATCAGCGCCGAGCCGGCGATTATCGAATCCGCCGAGCATTTGGTGCTGCCGGGACAAGGCGCGTTGGGGGTGTGGATGGCGCGCCTAAACGCCAGCACGCCATTGCGCAGTGCGGTGTCGGCGCGGTTGCGCAGCGGCCCGGTGTTGGGTATTTGCCTCGGTTTGCAGGCGCTGTATACCGCCAGCGAAGAAAACGGCGGCACCCCGGGGCTGGGGTTGTTAGACGGCATGGCGCGACATTTTGCCGGCGCCATGGCGGGCGGCAAAAAATCAGCCGCCGACGGCGCCCTTAAAATCCCCCACATGGGCTGGAATCGCGTGCGCCAAATTGGCGCGCATCCGCTGTGGCATGGCATCGCCGACCAACAGCGTTTTTATTTTGCGCACAGCTACTTTGTACACAGCGCCAGCGGCGACGAAGTGGTCGGCGAGTGCGAACATGGCATCGTTTTTGCCGCCGCCGCGGCCCGCGACAACCTATTCGCCACCCAATTCCACCCCGAAAAAAGCCAACGCGCTGGGCTGCAGTTACTAAAAAATTTCGTCAACTGGAATGGCGTGATTTAAAATTGCATGGATTTAAATCATGCGCATGGATTCATGTGATTTATGTTGATTCATATGTATTAATTTTTACTGTAGATATGCATCGATTCAAATATATTAATTCAAACATTTTGCTTTACTTATTTGCGACCTTAGTTTTGCGACCTTAGTGAATTTTAATTCAATCCTATAAATTTAAATCATGCTGCTGATTCCCGCCATCGATTTGAAAGACGGCAAATGCGTGCGCTTGCGGCAGGGCAATATGGATGAGGCCACGGTGTTTTCCGATGACCCGCTGGCCACCGCGCGGCGCTGGGTCGAGGCCGGCGCCCGCCGGCTGCACATCGTAGATTTAGACGGCGCCTTCCGCGGCGCGCCGGTGAATGCCGCCGCGATTCGCCGCATCGCCGCCCAGTACCCCGAGTTGCCGATTCAAGTGGGCGGCGGCATCCGCTGCTGCGCCGATGTGGCGCGCTACTTAAACGCCGGCGTGCGCTATGTCATCATCGGCACGCAGGCGGTGCGCGAGCCGCATTTTGTACGCGAGTTATGCGCGCGATTTCCGCGCCAGGTGATGCTCGGTTTGGACGCCAAAGATGGCCAAGTGGCCACCGACGGCTGGGCGAAATTATCACCGCACAACGCGGTGGATTTAGCGCAGCGTTGTGCCGCCGATGGAATCGCCGCCATCATCTACACCGACATCGCCCGCGATGGCATGATGCAAGGCGTCAATATCGCAGCCACGCAGCGCCTGGCCGAGGCCGTCGATATCCCGCTCATCGCCGCCGGCGGCATCCACCATATCGACGAAATACGAAAATTGGCGGAAATTTCCGCGTCCGGCATCATCGGCGCCATCAGCGGGCGGGCGCTGTACGAAGGCGCTCTGGATTTCGCCGCCGGGCAACGAGCCGCGGATGAAATCGTCGCCGGCGGCGCTATATAAGTGAATGGTTGCGCGAATTTGCGTGTCTGAATTTGAGTATCTGAATGTTAATATCACCCGGTTAATTTCTGAATTTCGACGAATTTCGACCATGGCGCTGGCCAAACGAATCATTCCTTGTCTGGATGTGGACGCCGGGCGGGTGGTCAAGGGCGTCCGCTTCACGGATTTGGTGGACGCCGGCGACCCGGTCGAGGCGGCGCGGCGCTATGACGCGCAAGGGGCGGATGAAATCGCCTTCCTCGACATCACCGCCAGCGCCCAGCGCCGCGACACTTTGCTGCCGGTGGTCGATGCCGTGGCCGGCGAGGTGTTTATTCCGCTCACCGTCGGCGGCGGCGTGCGGCGGCTAGAAGATGTGCGCAATTTGCTGTGCGCCGGAGCCGATAAAGTATCGATAAACACCGCCGCCGTGGAACGCCCGCAATTTATCCGCGAGGCCAGCGAACACTTCGGCAATCAATGCCTGGTGGTCGCCATCGATGCCAAGCGCGTCGCTGCCGCCGGTGCCCCGCGCTGGGAAATTTACACCCACGGCGGCCGCCGACCCACCGGTCTCGATGCCATCGACTGGGCGGTCAACATGGTGAATTTGGGCGCCGGGGAATTGCTGGTGACCAGCATGGACCGCGATGGCACCCGCGACGGCTTCGACCTCGCCTTGACGGCGCAAATCGCCGCCGCGGTGAGCGTGCCGGTCATCGCCTCCGGCGGCGTCGGCGGGCTGCATCACCTCGCCGACGGCGTGCTCGGCGGCGGCGCCGATGCGGTGTTAGCGGCCAGCATCTTCCATTTCGGCGAGCACACCATCGCGGACGCCAAACAATTCATGGCCGCAAAAGGCATCGAAGTGCGGCTGTAAGCGGCGCCGTCATCGCCACTTTAATCGCGACTTTCGCCAATTTACCGCCCCGATGCCCTATTGAAAATTCATTTTAATGGTCATGAATCACCCCCCGGAAAACGACGCGCTGCTGGCGCAAATAAAATGGGACCAGGCCGGGTTGGTGACCGCCATCGCCCAAGAGTACGATAGCGGCACGGTGCTCATGGTGGCGTGGATGGACCACGCCGCGCTGGCGGCGACGTTGGCCGAGGGGCGGGCGGTGTATTATTCGCGCTCGCGGCGCCGGCTGTGGCGCAAGGGTGAGGAATCCGGCCACATCCAAAAATTGCGGGAAATTCGTCTGGATTGTGATGGCGATGCGGTGCTGATGCAGGTCGAGCAAATCGGCGGCATCGCCTGCCACACCGGTCGGCATCATTGCTTCTACCGACGCTGGCGTGATGGCGACTGGCGCGAGGTGGAAGCGGCGCGCAAAGACCCGCGCGACATTTATCGGCGCGCGTAAAAGCGCGCTATTATCGGGGCGACCGGTGAATTACACTCAGGCCGCCCCACGCGACGGCATCCCAAACCAACACTTTGCGGAGATTAAATCATGGGCATAGGCGGCATTGGCATCTGGCAGTTACTGATTATTTTGGTTATCGTGTTGCTGTTGTTTGGCACCAAAAAACTGAAAAACCTCGGCGGTGACCTCGGCGGCGCCATTAAAAGCTTCAAAAAGGCGGTGCTCGATGACAAGGGCGAGGAGGCTGAAAGCGACGCATCCCGCCCCGCAGATTTAACCGATGAACGGCCGGCAGAGCAGACCAGCGCCGCGAAATCGACCGCGAAATCGACCAAGCCATCGGCTGCTAAATCGGCTAAGCAAAGTGCCGATAAAAGTGCCGCAAAGCATGCTGACCATGCATGAGCGTAAACTCGTTTAGCCGCCAATTCGCTCGCTAGCGGTCGCGTATTTTCGCCACCGCTGCCGCTTGGCAACAATTTTATCGTTGCATTATTTCGCCCGCGCACATGCATGTTTGATGTCGGTTTTTGGGAGCTTGCGATAATTGGCGTCGTTGCCCTGCTGATTATCGGCCCCGAGCGCTTGCCGGCGGCGGCGCGCACTGCCGGCCTGTGGCTCGGCAAAGCCCGCCGTATGTTGAGCGATGTGAAAGCCGACATAAACCGTGAACTAAAAGAACAAGACATCGCCGACCTCGGCGCGCTGCAAGATGACTTGCAAGGCACGGGCGCGAAATTCAAACAAGCCACCGCGGATTTGCACGCATCGGCGCGCGATGCATCAGCGGCTGGCAAAGAATTCAGCGCCGCCTTTCAGCAAGCCGCGCCGGATAATGCGCCGGCCGCCGCCCCACCCGTCGCCGGCAAAAAAACCGGCAAAAAGACCGGCAAAAAAGCCCAGGCGGCGAAACAGCCGCGTGCGGCTAAATCCAGCGTCAAATCGGCCGCCAAATCGGCCCAGAATATCGAGCAACCCGATAGCGCGCGCTCAGTTGGCAGCCGCGTCGCCAAAAAATCCACCACCAAAAAAACCACCAAAAAACGCGCGGCGCGCAAATCTGATTCGACTAAACCCGCTAAATCCACTAAATCCGCTAAATCCACATGACCGCCAGCCCGGAGACCGAAGGCTCGCTGGTGTCGCATTTGGTCGAGTTGCGCAATCGATTATTGCGCGCCATCGGTGCCGTACTGCTGGTTTTTTTGGCGCTAGCGCCCTTCGCCAATACCTTATACGAGGTGTTGGCGGCGCCGCTGATGTCAGCCTTGCCCGCGGACAGCAGCATGATCTCCACCGAGCCGCACGGCCCATTTTTTGTACCCTTCAAGTTCGCCTTCGCTTGTGCTTTTGCAATCGCGGTGCCGTATTTGCTTTATCAAATATGGTCGTTCGTCGCGCCGGGGTTGTATTCCCATGAGAGGCGGCTGGTGGTGCCCTTGTTGCTATCGAGTAGCGTGTTGTTTTATCTCGGCATTTTGTTCGCGTATTTCGCGGTTTTCCCGCTCATCTTTCAGTTTTTTGCCAGCACCACTCCGGACGGCGTGGCCATGATGACCGACATCAACGCCTATCTCAGTTTTGTCATCAAACTTTTTTTCGGCTTCGGCATCGCTTTTGAAGTGCCGGTGGCCACGGTGCTGATGATTCGCATGGGTCTAACCACGGTCGAGAAGTTGAAAACAAAACGCCCCTACATCATCATCGGCGCTTTTGTCATGGGTATGCTGCTGACCCCGCCGGATATTTTCTCGCAAACCTTGTTGGCGATTCCGGTTTGGTTGCTGTTCGAGATTGGGCTAATTTGCGCGAGATATATGGGCAATAAGCCGGCGCAAGAACAAGATTTGTCGCGCTAGGCAACCCAACTTATTGATGTGCGCCAATTGTTGCGTTGATGGTCGTAGCAACCAGTTGCATCCATCGGATTGATTTTGGGGCTGCCCTAGATAACTAGGCCAAATCCGCCTTAACCCATGGTTTTAACTGGGCTAATTGCGCCGTTGGTTTGGGGTTGTTAAAACGCCACTCGCATTCCTTACAAATACATACGGAAATTGCGCGCGGCACGCCGTTGAACTTACATCCTATTGTCGCTTCGCTTAGGCGCCAAAAATTCTCAATGCCATTAATGTGATTTCTGTGCGCGGCGAACAATTTTGAGTGGTTGATTCGATAGCGCTTAAAACCCGCCACATCGAGCGCATGATAGGCTCGGGAAGCAGTCGTTATAAACCACGCTATCGGGCGCGGTGTTTGAACATGTGGTCTTTAATGATGGCAATGTGCGCGCTTTGGCGTCCGCAATAATGACCGCAACACCGCCCGCCGCGCTGTAACAAGCCAAAAACTAAAAATTTTGCCCGCTGCGTCGCGCCCGCGTTTGCCTTATGCCGGGCGCCGCCAAAATACGACTCATCAACTTCTATTTCGCCGCTCAAATAACGCGCCATGGTTTCTAATTGCAGCGCAGATATATGCCGCAGTCGATAGAAATAATAGGGATTTATATATCTAAATCTGCAGTTCGGTTGGCGGTTTTTGAGGTCAGCGGCTGATTTAGGGGACTGCGGTTGATTTTTGCTTTGCTTTTTATTTGGCTTTTGGCTTTGGGCTTTGGCTTTTAACGTTTTACTCCCCTTAGCTTCATCTGGGGGGAGTCAAATCAGGCGGCTTTATCGCCTGATTTGGTGGGGGGCTGTCGAGGTTGGTCTTTTTGCTTTTGCCTTTAAATCTCCAACTCATTAGCCCAAATGAGGGGAAAGGTAGAAACCAAAAGCCAAGTCAAAAGCCAAGTCAAAAGCGAAAAGCAAAAGCCGAGTCAAAATCAAAAGTCCCCCCCACCAAATCAGCCCGAGCCTATCGGCTCGGGCTGATTTGACTCCCCCCAGATGAAGCGGGTGTTCTAAAACTCGGGTTTGGTTATTTTAATATCGCAAAGTAAAATGCTGTATTTTGATTTTTCTGCGGGTGATTATTGAAAAAAAAGTGAGGAATATCACATATCAATAATTTATCAATAATTTATTAATAATTTTTATTATAGTTAACTAAAGTATGTAAAATAAATGGCTATTACAACAAGTAAATCGTTATTACATTCTTTTATGTGGCTAAAAAACATGTTTTTAGATCATTTTTGGCTGCCATAGCGCTATTAACCGATTGACATTATAAGCCACCGCGTGCATGCCAAATTCAAGACCCACCGCGGCTAATCCACGCCGCCTAAATCTATTCAACTGCTGCACGCCGCGTATCATTGAATATACTGTCTCAACTGATGCAGCGCGTAAGTTGGAATATTTCCGCGGGTCTTCTCCTGCCATGCTTGCCCTCCAAACAGCCATTTCCGCATCGCCATGATAGCGATATATAACACGACCTGTTTTTGATGTAGTGCACTTCGATTTCAGCGCGCAAGCGCCACAACTTTTACTCGCGTATCTGACTCTGTTTGCTTCCATATAGGTCTCTATAAGTCGATGGCCAGCAAGGCATGTATAACTATTGCTCTGCTCGTCAAAAATAAAATTTCTTTTATCAAAAACACCGCAGCTTTTCTCACGGCAGCGAACTTTTATACTGCGGGCAAATGCCGCCACAAACCCACTGCGCCGCTAAATTAAAACGAGCGAATTTCTTTATCCCGCGCAGCGAATGCACGCCGTTGATGATGGCCAGCACGATCAACCCCATCATCGCCATCGGTGCATAGGGCGCTCTGCCGGTGTGTGAATAGGCGGACTCAAAGGCGCGCCAGTTTTGTTCTTTTAGTAGGTCGCGAATAATAAAAGCATCGCGCTCGCCATTTTCTTCTAAATATTGTTTCAACGGCAAGGTGCCGTAATACAATTTATTAGGCTCGCCGGTTATAAATTTTCTACCGTTGGCAGCAAGAGTCATCGCCTTCTTGGCAACTTGCGGCATGCTATTGAACATACTGCACTGCGTAGATAGATGCGCGGTGTATGATTTTGTGGAAGGCATGATAATATTTTGATGGCAAGTGATTGAATGCATCAATAGAATGCATCAATGGAATGTTGTAAGCGCCTATTGTACCTTTTTTGATAAATGATTTCAGAGTAAAATATCAAACAAGGGGGCTTTTCGCACACCCTCTGAAGCGGGGGGAGTAAAGCGTAACAGCCAAAGCGAAAAATCAAAAGCGAAAGCGAAAGCGAAAGCGAAATCAAAAGCCAAAAGCCAAAAGCAAAAGCCAAAAGCCAACATCAAAAACCAAACCCACCGTGCAGATTTAGATATATAAATCCCAAATAATAGAACGCAGTATGCACATTAACGCCAACCAAATCCGCCGCACATCGCGCCGTCGCTGCAGCAACAAAATGCTCGATTCATGCTCGACTAATGGCCGCTGTTTAGGGCGGCTCAATTTGCTCTTTCTCATGCTAGTATAGATAACATAAATCCGAGTTATCTATGGTAGCCCCTTTATTTTTTGTGCGCTGAAATTTTTTCTTCACTTAAAACACCCATCACTTCGTGTCCGCATCACTTAGCAGCGCATTGAGATTTACGCTGGCGCAGATTAATCCCACGGTGGGAGACCTGTCGGGCAATCTCGCCAAAATTATTCAACATTGCCGCATCGCTCGCGATGAGCACGCTAGCGATGTGGTCATTTTTCCGGAATTGGCATTGTGCGGTTATCCGCCGGAAGATTTGCTGTTGCGCGATGATTTTCTACAGCAATGCGAATGTTGTTTGCATGAATTGGCGGCGGCGGCGGACGGCATCACCGTCATCATCGGCCATCCATTGCGCGAGGGCGACGCGGTTTTCAACGCCATGTCAGTGCTCGCCGGCGGCGAGGCTCGGGCGCAATATCGCAAGCAACATTTGCCGAATTACGCGGTGTTTGACGAAAAACGCTATTTCACCGCCGGGCGCGAAGCGACCACCGTGGACCTAAACGGCATCCGCATCGGCTTGACGGTGTGCGAGGACTTGTGGCGGCGCGGGCCGGTGGAGCAAGCGGTGGCCCTCGGCGTCGACTTACTTATTTCCATCAACGCCTCGCCCTTTCACAACCAACAAGCATTTTTGCGCGAGGCCGGCGTGGTGGTGAAAAAAGCGCGCCAATTTCGCTTACCCATCATTTATCTCAACCAAGTGGGCGGACAAGACGAACTGGTGTTCGATGGCTGCTCGGTGGTGGTGCAAGCCACGGGGGAAATCGCGGCGCGCTTGCCCGCATTCGCCCAAGCATCGCGAGCGGTGGTTTTCAAGCACGGGCGCTTTGTCGCTGCCGCCATCGATGCGCTGCCTCGAGGTAGCGAATTAATCTATCGCGCGATAGTTCTCGGCGTGCGCGACTACATCGAAAAAAACCGCTTCAAAGGGGTGCTGCTGGGTTTGTCCGGCGGGATTGATTCCGCATTGAGCCTGGCCATCGCGACCGACGCCATCGGCGCGCAGCGCGTCATGGCCATCATGATGCCATCGCGCCACACCAGCGACATGAGTTTGGAAGATGCCGGCGCGCAAGCCACCATGCTCGGCGCGCGCTACGAGATTATTTCCATCGAACCGATGTATCTCGCCACCATGGCGCAGTTGGGGCCACTATTCGCCGGTATGCCCGCTGGCGTTGCTGAAGAAAATATTCAAGCGCGCTGCCGGGGTATGCTGCTCATGGCAGCCTCAAACAAATGCGGATACATGGTGCTGACTACCAGTAATAAAAGTGAACTGGCGGTCGGCTATGCGACTCTATACGGCGATATGGTCGGCGGTTTTTCGGCGCTCAAAGATGTACCGAAAATGATGGTGTATCAGTTAGCGGAATATCGCAACAGCGTTTCATGCGTGATCCCGGCGCGCGTGCTCAGCCGCGCTCCGTCGGCCGAATTGGCCGATGCTCAAACAGACCAAGACAGCCTGCCGCCGTACGAAATTTTAGACGCCATACTCGAAGCGTTCGTACAACACGACCGCTCGGCTGCGCAAATCATCCAAGCCGGCTTCGACCCCGATATTGTACGCCAGGTTATTAAATTGGTGGCTACCTGCGAATACAAACGCCGGCAAGCAACACCAGGGGTTCGAGTCACCTCCCGAGCCTTCGGCAAAGATCGTCGATATCCGATCACATCAAGGTTTTTTTCAAATCTTGATGGCTCCATGCGACATAAGGACATCGGGCATCTGGGCGACAACACCAGCGACCAAATTTTAGAATTGTAACTACCTACGGAGGCTTGCTAAAAACACTGGAAATCAAGGTTTAATCCGTAACAAATATAGACTACGCGAGAATGATTGTGCTAATCCGCCTATTCAATCACATAAGTCCAATCACATAAGTCCAATCACATAAGTTGCTTTATTATTTTCTCACTTCTGGGGTGGTATTTTTCGTGGCTTTCGTGTCTGTAGTAGCTTCCCGCCCCACTAGCTGCACATAAGCCATCGGGGCGTTGTCGCCGAGGCGGTGGCCGCATTTGAGGATACGCAGATAACCTCCGGGGCGATTTTGGAAGTGAGGGCCTAAGTCATCGAATAGTTTGGTGACGATTTCGCGTTCTCGCAAACGCGAAAACGCGGCCCGCCGGTTAGCGATGGTTGCAGTTTTGGCCAGCGTGATAAGCGGCTCAGCAACCCGACGCAGTTCCTTGGCCTTAGCCAACGTGGTTTTGATCTGCTCGTGACGAAACAACGATGCCGTCATATTGCCGAACATAGCTTTGCGATGGGCGGAAGTACGACTCAGATGACGCCCTGATTTTTGGTGGCGCATGACTTAAGAACCCACTCCGAATCCAGCACTAAGGCCGAGACCTATGTTTTCGTTTTTCACCAGCGACTTCGGCGGCCAGTTACTCAGTTTTATACCCAGCGCTAAATCTCGCTGCGCCAACACATCCTTGATTTCGGTCAACGATTTTTTGCCGAGGTTAGGGGTTTTTAGCAATTCGTTCTCGGTGTGCTGAACCAAATCGCCGATGTAATAAATGTTCTCTGCCTTGAGACAATTGGCGGAACGCACCGTCAGCTCAAGATCGTCCACTGGCTTTAGTAACATCGGGTCAAATTCCGGCTCCACGGCGGCTTGGCTTTGCGCCAACGACTCCTCTAAGTTAACAAACACCGAAATTTGGTCGTGTAATATGGTCGCGGCCCGCTTGACCGCAACCTCCGGAGAAATAGAGCCGTTCGATTCAACCTCAATGATCAAGCGATCTAAATCAGTGCGTTGCTCAACCCGCACATCTTCCACCGTATAGGATATTCGGGTGATCGGGCTAAACGATGCATCTAAATGAATCACCCCGACGGCACGGGCCTCTTCTTCGTTATGCAGTCGGCTTTCGGCCGTTAGGTAGCCGAGGTCACGACGCACGGTTAATTCCATGTCGAGCACCGCATCCTTCGACAAAGTAGCGATGTGGTGCTCGGGGTCTACCACATCGACATCATCTATCAGCTCGATGTCGGCGGCGGTGACTGCGCCGGGGCCTTTCTTTTTCAGGGTTATATTCGCTTCGTTGCGGGTATGCATTTTTAGCGCTAGACTCTTCAAGTTGAGGATAATGTCGATGACATCCTCCTGCACGCCCTCAAGAGCCGAGTATTCGTGAAGCACTCCCTCGATACGAACATCGGTAATCGCGCACCCTGGCATAGACGAAAGCAAAATTCTACGAAGCGCATTGCCCAGCGTGTGTCCAAAACCCCGCTCAAGGGGTTCGATGGTTATACGGGAATGCCTTTCATCCAGGGTCTTCGCTTCCACCAAACGCGGCCTGATAAATTCGATAGTAGAGTCCCGCATTTAGGTGCCTCGCAATATGAGCAAATTTAAAAAATTAATGCCAATGGTAGACTTTATTTTGAATAAAGCGCGACCACCAAGGATTCGTCTATGTCTGGTGAAAGGTCGGTTCGTTCTGGAAACGATAGGTACTGTCCTTTAACCGCATTCAGATCAACATCGACCCACGAGACGAAACCGATCTGTTCGCTGATTTCCAAGGCCGCGCTGATGCGCAACTGTTTTTTGTTTTTCTCGACAATCTCCACCTCATCGCCTGGCTTTACCTGATAAGAGGCTACATTGACCTTGCGTCCGTTCACCATTACTGACTTATGGCTAACTAATTGTCGAGATTCGGCGCGTGTGACGCCAAATCCCATGCGATAGACTACGTTATCCAACCTCGATTCCAGAAGTTGTAACAGATTTAAACCAGTAGACCCGGAAATTCTCGCGGCTTCCTTATAATAATTGCGAAATTGCTTTTCCAACACGCCGTACATACGGCGTAGTTTTTGTTTTTCACGCAGTTGGGTGCCGTATACCGTGACGCGCTGACGACGGGCCCCTGGCATAACGCCGGGGACACGGTCAAATTTGCACTTCGCGTTTATCGAGCGCGCCGGGCTCTTGAGAAATAGATCAGTGCCTTCGCGACGCGCCAGTTTGCAAGTGGGGCCTATGTATCTTGCCATTGATTACCTTCCGATAACTGGATCGATGTTTTGCTAAAAAACAGATGAGTTCTTGGCGGTTATGTTCGCTACACGCGACGACGCTTGGGCGGGCGACAGCCGTTATGAGGAATAGGGGTGATGTCCGAAATCGAATAAATCTCAAATCCCAGCGCATTGAGTGACCGCACCGCGGATTCACGACCAGGGCCGGGGCCTTTGATTTTCACTTCGAGTTGCTTTACACCCATTTCTTGGGCGCGCTTGCCACAACTCTCCGCGGCCACTTGAGCCGCAAACGGCGTGCTTTTTCTCGAGCCCTTGAACCCGGAATTGCCCGCGGAAGCCCAGCATAAAGTGTCGCCATGCCGGTCCGAAATAGTGACGATAGTGTTGTTGAAGGTTGCATTAATATGCGCCACCCCTTCGGTCACGTTTTTCCGAACTTTGGCCTTAGCCTTGTTTTTGGTTTTTCCGGGCTTACCCTTTGCCATGATGCGCTGACGACCTGCTGGTGATGATTCTGATTAAGGGTTACTTCTTGATGGCGCGACGCGGCCCTTTGCGGGTGCGAGCATTGGTTTTGGTGCGTTGCCCATTGACCGGCAAGCCACGCCGATGACGCAACCCGCGATAGGCTCCGAGGTCCATCAAGCGCTTTATGTTCATTGACACCGCGCGCCGTAGATCGCCTTCAACTTCAAGCCGAGCTACTTGGGTGCGCAATTTCTCCGCCTGAGATTCGTTTAGATCTTGTACTTTAGTGGCGCGGTCAATGCCCGTAGCTTCACATATTTTCCGCGCGGTCGGGCGACCAACGCCGTAGATCGCGGTCAAGCCGATCTCGATATGCTTGTGATTTGGCATATTAATGCCAGCTATTCGTGCCACTTTCGCGCCTCAAGATAGTTAATAAATCGTATGGGGATTTTCAAGACAATGCTCTTCACAAACCACGTCCGGTGACATCCACTAAGGCGCTGGATTGTAGCAAAAACACAACACACCTTCAATTCTCAATGGTGTGTTTTGATGAAATATTCGCAGTTTCATCGCCGTTTTTTATCCTTGACGTTGCTTATGCCTGGGGTCCACGCAGATCACTCGCACGATTCGTTTTCGGCGCACGATTTTGCAATTTCTGCACATTTTCTTGACCGATGCTCTGACTTTCATTTTACCACTCTCATTCAATGACCACAGGGCAATATTAGCGAATACCTTGCGGTCGGGTTAATGACGACTTCTTAAGGATGCTTTGATACTGCCGCGACATTAAATGGGATTGCACTTGGGCGATTAAATCCATGGTTACCACGACGATAATCAACAACGAGGTGCCGCCAAAATAAAATGGCACGCTCCATTTGACGATCAAAAACTCCGGTATCAAGCAGACGAAAGTGATGTAAATGGCGCCGATTAATGTCAGCTTCGAGACCACGCCATCGATGTATTTGGCGCTCTGCTCGCCTGGGCGAATGCCGGGAATAAAAGCGCCTGAGCGCTTGAGATTGTCGGCGATTTCACTGGGATTAAACACCATCGCGGTGTAGAAAAAACAGAAAAAGACGATCATACCGCCGTATAACAAAGTATAAACCGGCTGCCCAGGCTGCAAGGTGGTGGCAATGTCGCGCAACCAACCCATGCCTTCGGCCTGCCCGAACCAACTGCCGATGCTGGCTGGAAACAAGATTAAACTGGATGCGAAAATCGGCGGAATGACGCCAGCCATGTTGAGTTTGAGCGGCAGATGGCTACTCTGACCAGCGACCATTTTCCGGCCTTGCTGACGCTTGGCGTAGTTTACCGGGATGCGACGCTGACCACGCTCGACGAAGACCACGAAGTAGGTGACCGCCATGGCGCCGACGAACAAAGTCAGCACACCCATCGGTGAAAATGCGCCAGTGCGCGCCAACTCCAGCGTGCCGGCCACCGCCGATGGCAACCCAGCGACTATCGAGCCGAAAATAATTAGGGAAATGCCGTTGCCGATGCCACGCTCGCTAATCTGTTCGCCGAGCCAAACCAAAAACATGGTACCGGCGACTAAAGAGGCCGCCGTGGTGATTTTGAAACCCAAACCAGGAATAAGAATGACCGAGCTGCCGCCGACTTGCTGCCCTTCGATGGCGACGGCGATACCGAAGCCCTGAAACAGCGCCAGCACCACCGTGAAATAGCGGGTGTATTGGGTGATCTTCCGCCGCCCGGCTTCGCCTTCCTTTTTGAGTTGTTCGAGCTGCGGCACCACCGCTGTCATCATTTGCATGATGATGGAGGCGGAAATATACGGCATGACGCCGAGCGCCAGAATGGACAGGCGGCTTAAGGCGCCGCCGGAAAACATATTGAAAACTTGAACGATTGAGCCCTTGGTTTGCTCAAATAATGCCGCGATGGCGGTGGGGTCTACGCCCGGCACCGGCACATGGGTGCCGAGGCGAAACACCACCATGGCGCCGAGCACAAACAGGATGCGCTGCTTGAGCTCGGAAAGATTTCCGAAGGTGCCGGGTGATGCGGGGGCTGCGCGTGCCATCAGTCTGTTGCCGTATCTGGTTTGGTTTGCTTAGGTGCCGGTTTTTTGGTCGGCGTTTTTTTAGCGGCTGCTTTTTTCGCGCTCGATGGTTTCGCCGTCGATGCCTTGGGTGCTGCTTTTTTGGGCGGCGCGTTGTCCGCTTTGTCGGATGCGTCGGATGGGGCGGATTTAGCGGATGGGTCGAGTTTGTCAGTAGATGACGGTTTTGCGGCGGCTACTTTTTTCGCGCTGGCCGCATGGGTTTTATTAGTCGCGCTGGGAGAAGACGCTGCTTTGCTGGTCGATTTGTTGGCCGGTTTGCTGGTCGATTTGCTGGCCGGTTTTTTGTTCGCATCATTAGGCGAACTTTCCACCACGCCGCCGGCTTTCTCGATGGCTTGGCGCGCCCCGCTGGTGGCGCCGATGCCGCGCAGGGTGACGGCGCGGGAAATTTCGCCGGATAAAATCGCCTTGGCGCTGGTGATGCGCAGGCCAATAACGCCGGCTTTTTGCAACGCTTGGATGTCGACCACATCGCCCTCCACCTTCGCAAGTTCGTGCAAGCGGATTTCGGCAAAGTGGCGATTGGTCATGGAACGAAAGCCGCGCTTGGGAAGACGCCGCTGCAATGGCATTTGGCCACCCTCAAAACCAACCTTGTGGTAGCCGCCGGAGCGTGACTTCTGGCCTTTGGTGCCGCGCCCGGCGGTGCCGCCGTGGCCCGAGCCGCTACCGCGCCCGACGCGCTTAGGCGCGCTTTTGGCACCGGCCGCCGGCTTCATGGTGTTGAGTCGCATGGTCATGTCTTTTTCGCTTGGCTATCTTTTATTGATCAAGCACAACTACTACCCGGCCACTCTTCTGCCCGAACACCGATATTCCCACCCCGATGGTTGCACGAAAAACGGCGCGCTCGCCTTTACAAATCTTGTAAATCACTCGCATTTCAGCATATAGCTGACCTTGTTGATCATGCCGCAATTTTCCGGCGTGTCCAGCACCTCCACGCTGTGATGTATGCGGCGCAGGCCCAAGCCGCGCACGCACGCTTGATGCCGCTTCAAGCGGCCATGAATGCTGCGGATTAAAGTTACCCGCACTGTTTTTTTTGGCGCCATGCTATTGCCTGATCGGGCTTTCAGTTATGAATTTGATTGGCGATGAAAATCAGCGAATTTCTTCCACTGACTTGCCACGCTTGCTGGCCACATAACCGGCGCTTCGCATGGCTCGCAAGGCCTGAATGGTCGCGCGAATCACATTGACTTTGTTGGTGGTGCCGATGACCTTGGCGAGCACATTTTGCACCCCCATGACTTCGAACACCGCGCGCATGGCGCCGCCGGCGATGATGCCGGTGCCGTCGGATGCCGGGCGCAACATCACGCGCGCGGCGCCGTGGCGACCGACCATTGGATACTGCAAAGTGTCGCCCTTGATGTGCACTTTGAACATGTTGCGGCGGGCGTCTTCCATAGCTTTTTGCATGGCCACCGGCACCTCGCGGGCTTTGCCGCGCCCCATGCCAACGCGGCCTTCGCCATCGCCGACCACGGTGAGCGCGGAAAACCCGAAGATGCGTCCGCCCTTGACCACTTTGGAAACCCGCCGGATATCGATCATCCGTTCGGCAAAATTGTCTTTGCGCGCGTTGTCGCGTTCTCTCGGCTTGGCCATGTTCAATGAAGCGGAGTAAATGGTTGATTAATGTACATGGGTTGATTGACTAAAATCAGCTCAGGCTAAGCCTGATAGATCAATTCTCGCTCTAAAATTTTAGCCCACCGGCGCGCGCCGCTTCGGCGAAAGCTTTGACGCGTCCGTGATAGCGAAAACCAGAACGATCAAAAGCGACTTGTTCGATACCTGCGTCCGCGGCTTTTTCCGCGATCAACTTACCCAACACGCTTGCCGCCGCCGCGTTTCCGCCATGCTTCAATTGCTTGCGAACCTGCGCATCAAGGGTGGATGCCGCCGCCAGCACATGCCCGGCGGTTTGATCGAACACTTGGGCATAAAAGTGTCGCGGCGTGCGGTGCACCGACAAGCGCACCGCATCCAGTCGCCTAATGCGACCGCGCACTTTCGCGGCGCGCCGCAGCCTCGATCTTTTTTTGTCGATCATGATCTTGTCAGTGGTTGTTTGCCGATCAAACGGTGGCGGTTCAAACGGTTATTTTTTCTTCGCTTGTTTGCGTCGAACACGCTCGTCATGATAGCGAATTCCTTTGCCTTTGTAGGGCTCGGGCGGGCGATAGCCGCGAATTTCCGCAGCCACCTGACCGACTTTTTGTTTATCCACGCCGCGCAAAATAATTTCGGTCTGAGTCGGTGTTTCCGCGGCCACCCCGGGCGGCAATTGATGCACTACCGGATGGGAAAAACCGAGGCTCAACTTCAGCGTGCTACCTTGCGCCTGCGCGCGGTAACCGACCCCGACGATGTTCAGCCGTTTCTCAAATCCTTCGTTTACGCCGCGAATCAAGTTTTGCGCCATCGCGCGCACGGTCCCCGACATGGCGATGGTTTTTTTGGTGACCTTATCTCGTCCCGCAATGATTTTGACTTGCAGAACGCCTTCTGTTTGCGACACATCAATCCCGGGCAACAAATCCAGGTTCATCTCACCCTTCGGCCCTTTGGCGACCAATGAGCGACCGACGACATGCACTTCGACGCCAGCAGGCACTTCGATGGGGGTCTTGGCAATGCGCGACATATTAAATACTCGGTTGAGACTTAAGCTTAGGTGCCGACGCTCAAAATACTGTGCAAATGACTTCGCCGCCGACGCGCCGCCGACGCGCGGCTCTGTCGGTCATCACCCCTTCAGATGTCGACACCAGCGCCACACCAAGGCCGTTGCGAACCGACGGCAACTCCTCGCTGCTAGCGTAGATGCGGCAACCTGGCGTGCTGATGCGATGAATTTCCTCGATCACCGCAGTGCCTTGGAAATATTTAAGTCGCACTAGCAAGCGTTTTTCGGCGCCCGCACCTTCGACTTCAAATCCGTCAATATAGCCTTCCTCGCGCAACACCTTGGCAACGGCGGCTTTGGCCTTCGATGCCGGCATGGACACATCGACCTTGCTGGCTCTAGAGCCGTTGCGGATTCGCGTCAGCATATCGGCGATGGGGTCGGACATACTCATTAGGCAAAATTCGAATGATTTAATTCGTTCTGAATTTGGATTAATTGCGGTGGCGTTATTTTGTTTAAATCACGCCGCATTGAACATGTGTTATTAAATCAGACACGCTCACCAACTAGACTTAACCACGCCCGGCGCTTCGCCACGCATGATAACTTCTCGCAACTTATGACGGCATAGCCCAAATTTTCGCAAGTAGCCACGCGGTCGGCCAGTCAGCGCGCAACGATTTCGCCCTCGCGAACGACTTGAATCGCGCGGCAATTTCTGCAACGACATCACCGCCTCCCACTGCTCTTTGGCGCTGGTGTCGGCGGCGGCGATGATGTTGGTTAGTTCGATGCGTCTGTCGGCATGCTTGTCGACCAACACTCGGCGTTTGGCTTCCCGAGCCACTACGGATTTTTTCGCCATGGATCAACCCCTCAACGGAAAATTAAAAGCTTTTAGCAACGCCATCGCCTGCTCGTTGTTCGGCGCCGTGGTGGTGATGCAAATATCCATGCCGCGCATGGCATCCACGTTGTCGTAATCGATCTCTGGAAACACGATCTGCTCTTTCAGTCCAAAAGCATAGTTGCCGCGGCCGTCGAATGATTTGCCCGACAACCCGCGAAAATCTCGGATGCGCGGAATCGCCACATTGATCAGTCGGTCGAGAAATTCATACATGCGATCTCGCCGCAAGGTAACTTTTGCGCCGACCGGCCAGCCTTCGCGAATTTTGAAAGCCGCTTCAGATTTTTTAGCGTTGGTTATGATGACTTTTTGGCCGCTAATGCGCCGCAAATCCTCAGCCGCGGTCTTCAACACATTTTTGTTGGCGACCGCCTCGCCGAGCCCCATGTTAAGCGTGATTTTGCTGATGCGCGGGGTCTGCATAGTACTGCGAAAACCGAATTGTTTGCGCAAAGCCGGCTCAATTTCGGTGGTGTATTGATGTTTCAATCTGGCCATGATGATTCGCTTGCCGGTCTTTTCTCAGTCTCTTTTCGAGTTTAAGCCAAGTCGACGACTTCGCCGTTGGAAATGAAGTAACGCACTTTGCGGCCATCCTCGAGATTTTTAAAACCAATGCGCTCGCCCTTGCCACTGGCCGGGTTATACAGCATGACATTGGAAAGATGAATCGGCGCTTCTTTTTCGATGATGCCGCCGCTCTCCCCGGCGTTGGGGTTGCCCTTGGTGTGGCGTTTGATCAAATTTACATTGTCCACCAACGCGCGCACGCCCACCAACCCCAGCACTTTGCCGCGCTTGCCTTTGTCTTTTCCGGCGATGATCATCACATCGTCGTCTTTTTTAATTCGCTGCATCGCCTTTTATCTCTCGCGATTATTGGGTTAATGGGATGCTTTGTTAATGGAATCTAGTTACGCCGATGCCGCGCTATCAAAGCACTTCCGGCGCCAATGAAATAATGCGCATAAACTTTTCAGAACGCAACTCACGCGTCACCGGACCAAAAATGCGCGTGCCGACCGGCTGCTGGCTGGCGTTTAGCAACACCGCTGAATTCCGGTCAAAGCGAATCACCGAACCATCCGAGCGGCGCACGCCACTGCGGGTGCGGACGATCACCGCGTCGTACACATCGCCCTTGCGGACG
This sequence comes from Candidatus Poriferihabitaceae bacterium, assembly GCA_965243285.1. GTDB lineage: Bacteria > Pseudomonadota > Gammaproteobacteria > Arenicellales > Poriferihabitantaceae > JAHRAW01. The sequence continues at coordinate 462,296 of OZ251537.1, forward strand.
CGGCTGTTGGGCAGCGCCTCTTTCACGCTGATCTTGATAATGTCGCCAATGCCAGCGTAGCGACGCTTGGAGCCGCCCAACACCTTGATGCACATTACCCGTTTAGCGCCGCTGTTGTCAGCCACTGCCAACATTGTTTGCATTTGAATCATCGTTAGGTTCTCTGCAGTCGCTCGCTAGTTCGCTTTCGCGATCACTTTGACCAGTCGCCAATTTTTCAGCTTCGACAATGGTCGACAAGATTCGATCACTACCGCATCTCCGCGCTGACACTCGTTTCTTTCATCGTGCGCGTGCAGTTTGCTGGATCGTCGTATGTATTTTTTATACAGCGGATGCTTGATTTTACGCTCCACCAGCACGGTAATGGTCTTGTCCGCGCCAGCGCTGACCACGCTGCCTTGCATTGAATGCGCGCCGCGTTGCCGCGTCGTTTTTCCGCTTGTTTTTTCGCTCGCGTCACCAGCGAATGGCGCGGCTTCGACAACCGAATTCTCGGTGGTTTCTTGAGTGGTATCGGAATTCATTTGGATTTGCATCGGTTGTTTTTAGATCAAACGTTAGGCTGAGCATGGAATCATTAGACCCATCCGGACTAACTTATCCAGGCGAGTCGTAGCAAATCTTCGATTGTTCATAGCCCGCATGTTCATTTTCCGCCGCGCGACTTTTCGGTTAAAACAGTTTTAATTCTAGCGATGTCTTTTCGCACCGCGTTGAAACGCATGGGGTTTGCGAGTTGTCCGGCGCCGCGCTGCATGCGCAAATTGAACTGCTCTCGGCGCAACCCAAGCAATTCTTGATGGAGCTCGTCGGCGTTTTTAGCCCTTAATTCAGACGCATTCATCAGCCCACCTGCCGTCGCGCAAAAGTTGTTCTGATGGGCAGTTTGGCGCTCGCCAAGCGAAACGCCTGACGCGCCAAATTCTCCGGAATACCCTCGATTTCATACAGCATGGCGCCAGGGCGAATCAACGCCACCCAATATTCGGGATTTCCCTTGCCTTTACCCATGCGAACCTCAAGGGGTTTTTTCGACACCGGCTTATCGGGGAATATCCGAATCCAGATGCGCCCGCCACGCTTGACATGGCGGGTAATGGCGCGCCGAGCGGCCTCGATTTGGCGCGCCGTCAAGCGCCCGCGGCCAGCGGACTGCAAGCCGAATTCGCCAAAATCGACGCGGTTGCCGCGAGTCGCCAAACCGCGGTTGCGGCCTTTTTGCTGTTTGCGGAATTTAGTGCGTTTAGGTTGAAGCATCTTCTACGGTCCTCGGCGACTACGCCCCCTCCCCTGATATGACGGTTTGCTTGCCGGCTTGTTGAGCTACGCCCGCAGGCACTGGTTTGGTATCGACTTTAGGCGCGGGTTGTTCTGCCAGCGCCGGATCTCGCAACACCACACCGGCGGGAAGCGGGGCTTTGGGCGCTTTCGACTCAACCATCCCCGAATGTTCCGCCGCTGGCTTTTCCGGGGCATAAATCTCGCCCTTAAAAATCCACACCTTCACGCCGATAATCCCATAGGTGGTGCGCGCTTCGTGCACGCCATAATCGATGTCGGCGCGCAAGGTATGCAACGGCACGCGACCTTCGCGATACCATTCGGTGCGCGCGATTTCGGCGCCGTTTAAGCGCCCGGCTAACATCACTTTAATGCCTTTGGCGCCGAGGCGCATGGAATTTTGCACGGCGCGCTTCATGGCGCGGCGAAACATAATGCGCCGTTCCAATTGCTGGCAAATATTCTCCGCGACCAATTTGGCATCCAGCTCTGGTTTGCGGATTTCCTCCACCGCCACCTGCACTGGCGCGCCGTTGATGCGCGCCAGTTGACGACGCAAGCGATCGATGTCTTCGCCTTTTTTGCCGATGACAATGCCTGGCCGCGCGGTAAACAGGGTGATATTAAGATTTTGCGACGGACGGTCGATCACCACCTTGCTCAAAGCCGCATTGGCTAGGCGCTTGGCGATAAATGCCCGAATTTTCATGTCGTTCACCAGCGTGGTGGCGTAGACGCCCTTGTCGGCGTACCACTTGGCGTTCCATTCGCGGACGATGCCGAGGCGAATGCCGTTTGGCTGCACTTTTTGGCCCATTAAACTGTTCCTCGGCGCATTTTTGCCGCGCTTTTGTTCATGGCATTTGTGGTGTTCATGGGAGTCATGCGTTGCCCCGTTTTGACGCGCCCGACGACGGCTGGTCGCTGACCACCACCGTGATGTGGCAACTGCGCTTGATGATGGGAGCGCCGCGGCCTTTGGCGCGCGGCCGAAAACGCTTCAATGACGGCGCTTGGTCGACCATGGCTTGCTCAACCCACAATTCATCGATATCCGCCCCCTCATTGTGTTCGGCGTTAGCGATAGCGGAATCCAGCACTTTCTTCACCGGAGTCGCGCCTTTTTTGGGGCTGAACTCCAAGATTTCTAGTGCTTTGTCGACCGGCAAATTGCGAATCTGATCCACCACTAGCCGGCATTTCTGCGGCGACAGGCGAACATATTTGGCCACTGAATGCGCGCGCATGATTATTTAGCCTTCTTGCCGGCAGTGTGGCCGCGATAAGTTCGAGTCGGCGCAAACTCACCAAGTTTGTGGCCTACCATGTTTTCGGATATTAGCACCGGCATGTGCTGGCGACCGTTATGCACAGCGATGGTCAAGCCGACGAATTCCGGCATGATCATCGAGCGCCGCGACCAAGTTTTGATCGGACGGCGCGATTTTTCTTCGCTGGCCTTCTCGATTTTCGACCATAAATGATGGTCGACAAACGGGCCTTTTTTAATGGAACGCGGCATGGTTATTTCTTCCGCCTACGGATGATCATGGATGAGGTGCGCTTGTTGGAACGAGTTCGATAGCCTTTGGTAGGCACGCCCCACGGCGACACCGGATGGCGACCGCCCGAGGTTCGACCTTCGCCGCCGCCATGCGGATGGTCCACTGGATTCATGGCGACGCCGCGCACCGTCGGGCGAATGCCGCGCCAACGTTTGGCGCCAGCCTTACCCAATTTACCCAAACTATGCTCGGCGTTGCCGACTTGGCCAATGACAGCGCGACAATCGAGATGCACTCTTCGCATTTCGCCGGAACGCAGCCGCAACTGCGCGTACGCGCCTTCCTTGCCGATATATTGAACCGAGGCGCCAGCGGAACGCGCCATCTGCGCGCCCTTGCCGGGCTTTAATTCGACGCAGTGAACGACTGCCCCGACCGGAATATTTTTAAGCGGCATACTATTGCCTGAGTCGAACTTGGCGCCGGCGCCGGATAGCACGGTGTCGCCTTCGACCATGCCTTTGACGGCGATAATGTAGCGATATTCGCCATCTTGATAGGACAGCAAAGCGATGTGCGCGCTGCGATTTGGGTCGTATTCGATGCGCTTGACCACCGCGGGTATGCCGTCTTTGTCGCGCTTGAAATCGATGATTCGGTAGCGCCGTTTGTGCCCGCCACCGCGATGGCGGACGGTGATTCGCCCGGCGTTGTTGCGCCCATCGATGGCGGTTTTGGATTGCAACAAGCCCGCAAAAGGCTCGCCCTTGTGCAATCCTGGCGTTACCACCTTGACCATGCCGCGCCGCCCGGGCGTGGTCGGTCGCTGCTTTATCAATAGTGCTTTGGCTGCCATGACGCGCTCCGCTTAACTCCCGGACATACCGAGAAAGTCGATTTCATGCCCGTCATGCAGTCGCACATAGGCTTTTTTCCAATTCTTGCGCTTGCCCGGGGTTTTACCGAAGCGCTTGATTTTGCCGCGCATGTTGGCTATTTGAACGCCGCGCACCTTGACCTCGAACAGCGCCTCCACGGCGCGCTTGATTTCATCCTTGCTGGCATCGGCTAACACCTGAAAAATAATTTGCCGATGTTTGTCGGCGGCGATAGTGCTCTTTTCCGAGATCACGGGCTTGAGAATAATTTGGTACAACCGCTCGCGATGCGCCGCCGCGCCGACGCCGGTCGATGCTTTGATGGCAGGCTGAGCGACCGCATTCATTGCAAGGCCTCGTCTATTTGCCTGGCGGCATCCACCGTCAGCACTATTTTATCGTGACTGACCAAGCTCAGTGGATTGATGCGGCCACTGGCGCACACCGACACCGAGGCCAGGTTGCGCGCCGATAACTCGACATTTTCATCAGTCTGCGCCAACACCAGCAGCGTGTTGGCGGCGACATTCAGCTGGGCTAGCGTTGCTGCCAATTGTTTGGTGCTGGGGGCATCCATAGTTATTTTATCGACCACAATCAAGCGCTTCTGGCGACTTAATTCCGAGAGAATCGAACGCATGGCGGCGCGATACATGCCACGGTTGACTTTTTGCGAAAAATCTTTGGTAGATGCCGGGAAAGCAACGCCGCCGCCGCGAAATATCGGGCTGCGGATAGTGCCGGCGCGCGCCCGCCCAGTGCCTTTTTGACGCCACGGTTTGGCGCCGCCGCCCCTGACCGCAGCGCGGTTTTTTTGCGCGCGCGTGCCGGCGCGCCCGCCCGCTTGGTAGGCGACCACCACCTGGTGCACCAGCGGCTCGTTGAAGGCCCGGCCAAAGGTGACGGCAGACAACTGCAAATCACCGCCACGCCCGCCGGCGATGGGGTTAATTTTTAGTTGGACTGTCATGGTGCTGTTTTGTTCGAGTCTTGTGTTCACGCCGTTCGTTGTATTGTTAACGCGCTCGGGTTATTTCGCCTGCGCTTGCGCGCGTTGCGCCTTCACTGACGGGCGGACGATGACATCGGCCCCTTTGGCGCCGGGAATCGAGCCTTTGATGAGCAATAAATTGCGCGCGATATCGACCCGAATCACTTCTAAACCCTGTTGGACACGATTGCGCGCGCCCATGTGGCCAGCCATTTTTTTACCTTTGTACACACGACCTGGATCTTGCGCGTTGCCGATGGAGCCACCCAAGCGATGCGCTTTGGAGTTGCCGTGGGAGGCGCGTCCGCCACGGAAGCCGTGGCGCTTGATGACGCCGGCGAAACCCTTGCCGATGGTGCGGCCGGCGACATCGACCTTTTGGCCGACGCTAAACAACGCCACCGTTATGTCGGCGCCTAACCTCAACCCAGCATCGGTTGCGGTGGATTCTGCGGCATCAACATCGGCAGATGCTGCGGATGCCGAATCTGAATCCGCGTCTGCGGCGACAGCCTGATTTTTGGCCAGCGCTATCTGTTGCGCCGGCTGCGGCAAGCGAAACTCCCACACACCGCGCCCGGCCTCGACGCCGGCTTTGGCGAAATGCCCGGCCATAGGTTGCGTTACCCGAGTGGCGCGACGCGTGCCGGTGGTGACCTGCACCGCATTATAGCCGTCAACACGCTCGGTTTTGACTTGGGTGATGCGGTTCGGCGATACCTCGAGCACGGTGACCGGCAGAGATTCACCATGCTCAGTGAGCATGCGAGTCATACCGATTTTTTTGCCGATGAGTCCGAGAGACATGATAGCAATCTTAAGTTAAAAAGTTTTTACAATCGATTCGTTTTCGATCAATTCAACTTGATCTCAACATCGACGCCGGCGGCCAAATCTAGTTTCATCAGCGCGTCCACGGTTTTTTCAGTAGGCTCAAGAATGTCGAGAATGCGTTTGTGAGTTCGAATTTCGAACTGGTCGCGCGCGGTTTTGTTGACATGCGGCGAACGCAACAGCGTGTACTTTTCGATTTTGGTGGGCAAGGGAATCGGCCCCAATACCATGGCGCCGGTGCGACGCGCGGTCTCGATAATTTCCTTAGCGGATTTATCGATGGTTTTATGATCGAAAGCCTTGAGGCTGATGCGGATTTTTTGGTTGTCGACTTTCACGGACGGATTCCGGTCAATTTGAGTGTGAGTACTGGTTGCCGCGAGCCGCGGCTACGAGATTATTCGATAATTTTCGCCACTACGCCGGCGCCGACGGTGCGCCCGCCTTCGCGGATGGCGAAGCGTAACCCTTCCGACATCGCTATGGGGGCGATCAACTCCACCACCATCTTGATGTTGTCGCCCGGCATCACCATCTCCACATCACTCGGCAATTCCACCGCGCCGGTCACATCCGTAGTGCGAAAATAAAACTGCGGCCGATAACCCTTGAAAAACGGCGTGTGCCGACCGCCCTCTTCCTTCGCCAAAATGTACACTTCGGCATCAAACTTGGTGTGCGGCGTGATCGAACCCGGCTTCGCCAATACCTGACCGCGCTCCACCTGCTCGCGCTTGGTGCCGCGCAACAACACACCGACATTATCCCCGGCGCGACCCTCATCCAACAACTTGCGAAACATCTCAACACCGGTGCAAGTGGTAGACGCGGTCTCGCGAATGCCGATGATCGATAACTCCTCGCCCACCTTCACCACGCCGCGCTCGACGCGACCGGTGACCACCGTGCCGCGACCCGATATGGAAAATACATCCTCCACCGGCATCAAAAAATCCCCATCGATGGCGCGCTCGGGCTGCGGAATAAAACTATCCAACGCCTCGGCCAACTTCAGTATCGAACCGGCGCCCAACTCACCCTCATCGCCCGCCAACGCCTTGAGCGCCGAGCCAATAATCACCGGCGTATCATCGCCGGGAAAATCGTAACTATCCAACAACTCGCGCACCTCCATCTCGACTAACTCTAACAACTCAGCATCATCGACCACATCGGCTTTATTCAAATACACCACGATGTGCGGCACGCCCACTTGGCGCGCCAATAAGATGTGCTCGCGCGTCTGCGGCATGGGGCCATCAGCCGCCGACACCACCAACACCGCGCCATCCATCTGCGCCGCGCCGGTAATCATATTTTTGATGTAATCCGCATGGCCGGGGCAATCCACATGCGCATAATGGCGAGCATCGGTCTCATATTCCACATGCGCAGTGGCGATGGTGATGCCGCGCTCGCGCTCCTCCGGCGCATTGTCGATCTCGTCAAACGCCTTCGCCTCGCCACCATGCTTGGCCGACAACACCCGCGTCAACGCCGCCGTCAACGTCGTCTTGCCATGGTCTACATGACCAATCGTACCCACATTCACATGCGGCTTAGTGCGCTCAAACTTCTCTTTCGCCATGAGGGTGTCTCCTTTATGGAATTTGTGGTGTATATAAGGTGCGTTTGCGCGCTGGGTGAATTAGGCGGATTTAATGGATTCCGCCACGCTCGCTGGAACCGGCGCGTACTTTTTGAACGCCATAGTATGAGTGGCGCGCCCCTGGGTGGCCGAGCGCAATGCCGTGGCATAACCAAACATTTCCGACAGCGGCACTTCCGCCTTGATCACCTTGCCGCCGGGGGAATCCTCCATTTCTTGAATCATGCCGCGCCGTGAACTCAAGTCGCCATTCACGCTGCCCATGTATTCTTCGGGCGTGACCACTTCCACCGCCATCAGCGGCTCGAGCAGTTGCGGTTGGGCTTGGCGCGCCCCCTCTTTAAATGCTTGGATGCCGGCCGCCTTAAACGCATGTTCGGAGGAATCCACATCATGGTATGAGCCGTAGTACAGTGCCACCTTAACATCGATGACCGGGTAGCCGGCGATGACGCCGGACTGCATGGCTTCTTGAATGCCTTTATTCACCGACGGAATATATTCTTTGGGAATCACGCCGCCTTTGATTTCGTCCACAAATTCATAGCCGGTGCCCAGCTCTTGCGGTTCCATGCGGATAAAAACATGGCCATATTGACCACGCCCACCGGTTTGCTTGACATATTTATGTTCTTGCTCGATGCTTTTGGTGATGGTTTCGCGATAGGCGACTTGTGGCCGGCCGATATTGGCCGCGACATTAAATTCCCGCCGCAAGCGGTCGATGATAATTTCCAGATGCAACTCGCCCATGCCAGAAATAATGGTCTGGCCGGATTCCTCATCCGAGTGCACCCGAAATGACGGGTCTTCCTTCGCCAGTTTACCCAGCGCCACCCCCAATTTCTCTTGATCGCTTTTGGTTTTCGGCTCCACGGCTTGCGAAATGACCGGCTCTGGGAATTCCATTCGCTCGAGCACAACTTCGGCGCTCATATCGCACAAGGTGTCGCCGGTGGTGGCGTATTTAAGCCCGACGGCGGCGGCGATGTCGCCAGCGCGCACTTCTTTGATGTCTTCACGGTTATTGGAATGCATTTGCAGAATACGGCCAATGCGTTCCTTTTTACCTTTTACCGAGTTGTACACGGTGTCGCCGGATTTCAGCACCCCGGAATACACCCGAAAAAACACCAACTGACCAAAAAACGAGTCGGTCATAATTTTGAAGCCGAGGGCCGCAAACGGCTCTTTGTCGTCGGCCTTGCGCACCACGGCGCGTTCGCCGTCTTCCCCGACACCGGCGATGGGTGGCACATCCACTGGGCTTGGCATGTAATCCACCACGCCGTCCAGCATCGCTTGCACGCCTTTGTTCTTGAACGCCGAGCCGCAAAACACCGGAATGAGCTCGTTAGCTAAAGCACGGGCGCGGACACCCTGGCGAATGTCGGCTTCGTTCAAGTCGCCGCCCTCGAAATACTTTTCCATCAGCGCATCATCCACCTCGGCGGCGGCCTCGACGAGTTTTTCGCGATATTCATCGCACTGCGCTTGCATGTCGGCCGGAATGTCGCGCTCCTCGAACTTCGTCCCCATAGAGTCTGGATCCCAATACAACGCCTTCATTTTGATCAAATCGACCACGCCTTCGAAACCATCTTCCGCGCCAATGGGCAATTGCATGACCACCGGATTGGCCCCCAAGCGAGTGCGAATTTGCTCGACCACGCGCAAAAAATCAGCCCCGGTGCGGTCCATTTTATTGACGAACGCCATGCGCGGCACGCGGTATTTGTTGGCTTGTCGCCACACCGTCTCAGACTGTGGTTCGCAACCGCCCACCGCGCAAAAAACCGCCACCGCGCCGTCCAGCACGCGCAACGAACGTTCCACCTCGATGGTGAAATCCACATGCCCTGGGGTGTCGATGATGTTGATGCGATGTTCATCATACTGTCGCCCCATGCCGGACCAAAAACAAGTGGTGGCGGCCGAGGTGATGGTGATGCCGCGCTCTTGCTCTTGCTCCATCCAATCCATCACCGCATTGCCGTCGTGCACCTCGCCGATCTTGTGCGACAAGCCGGTATAAAAAAGTACGCGCTCGGTGGTCGTGGTTTTACCCGCATCGATGTGCGCCATGATGCCGATATTGCGATAACGCTCGAGGGGAGTTTGTCTCGCCACGGATTTGATTGCCCGAGTGAATTAACCGAGTGAAATAATAAAATCAACAATGATCGAATGACTTAATCGATCAAAACCGATAATGCGCAAAAGCCTTGTTGGCTTCCGCCATTTTATGCGTGTCTTCGCGTTTTTTAACGGCGCTGCCGCGTTCTTCCGAAGCATCCATCAATTCGCCCGCCAGCCGAACCGTCATGGATTTTTCGTTGCGCTTGCGCGCCGCATCCACCAGCCAGCGCATGGCCAGCGCCAACTGCCGGTTCGGTCGAACCTCCACCGGCACTTGGTAGGTGGCGCCGCCCATTCGCCTGCTTTTCACCTCGACCCCAGGGCTCACCTTGTCGATGGCGTTGTTGAAAACGCCGACCGGATCGCTTTTGCCGCGCTCTTTGATGATTTCCAAGGCATCGTAGAGAATCTTTTCGGCGATGGATTTTTTCCCGTTGAGCATCATGATATTGATGAACTTAGCCACCATCCGATCCTTGTATTTCGGATCAGGAAGAATATCCCGCTTCGGTACTTCTCTTCGTCTTGGCATATCTTCCCCTAAAATGCTAATTCTATGGACTGGTTACAATGAAATATCGCCCCAAAACTCCAGGCGACTGAGATTATAAACCACTCGTGCGTCGGCGAACACAAAGCGCTGGCTATTAAGCAGGCCGCGCGGCGAAATCGATGTGGCGAAAGCGGTTGTTACGATGAATCGCGGTTAAGATTTGGGGCGCTTGGCGCCGTATTTTGAGCGCCCTTGACGGCGGTCGGACACCCCGGAGGCATCTAACGCGCCGCGCACGGTGTGATAGCGCACGCCAGGCAAATCTTTCACCCGCCCGCCACGCAACAACACCACCGAGTGCTCTTGTAGGTTATGACCTTCGCCGCCGATGTAGGTGGTCACCTCGAAGCCGTTGGTGAGCCGCACGCGCGCCACCTTCCGCAAAGCCGAATTCGGCTTTTTCGGCGTGGTGGTGTAAACCCGCGTGCATACGCCACGCTTCTGCGGGCAGGCTTGCAGGGCCGGCACATTCGACTTCTTCACCTGCCTTTTGCGCGGGCTTCTGACCAGTTGGTTCAGCGTCGGCATTCGCTCAATAATCCACAATGTAAGTTTAGTTTCAATTAACTCGAGACTGTCTCGAAAACCACTCAGCGAGAGCGCGGAATCTAAAAGCCGCGATGCCTCATTTAGCGAGGGCGGCGGATTCTACGCCAAGCGCGTACCCGTTGTCAACCGCGAATTTTCTTGTTTTCGATGAATTTCGCAACCATCGACTGCTTGGCTCAGTCCGCCGAAAAATTGTCCGCTTCGCTGGCCGCCAATTCCGCGCCGCCATCGACGCCGTCGTCGGAGTTGCCTTCGACGACGCTGATTAGATCATCCAATTCCTCGGTTTTTTGGGCGCTTTCGAGGCGGCTGCGTTTGCGCTCTTGATGAAACGCGAGCCCGGTGCCGGCCGGAATCAGCCGCCCGACGATGACATTTTCCTTCAAGCCGCGCAGGTAGTCGATTTTGCCGTGCACCGAGGCCTCGGTCAGCACCCGCGTGGTTTCTTGGAAAGAGGCCGCGGAGATGAAAGATTCGGTGGTAAGCGATGCTTTGGTGATGCCGAGCAACACTGGCTCCCACCGGGCTTCGACCTGGCCTTGTTGCATCAACATGTCGTTGTGGTCGAACAGCGCGGCTTTTTCCACTTGCTCGCCGGGCAGGTAGTTGCTGTCGCCGACTTCGGTGATCTTCACCTTGCGCAACATCTGCCGGACGATGACCTCGATGTGCTTGTCGTTAATCTTCACCCCTTGCAGCTGATAGACATCTTGCACTTCGTTCACGATGTAATCCGCCAACGCTTCGACGCCGCGATATTCGAGAATGTCGCTGGCTAAGGGCGAGCCGTCCACCACCTCCTCGCCGCGCTCCACGGTTTGACCTTCGAACACTTTGATCTGCCGAGTTTTGGGAATCAACACGCCATGGGCCTCGCCATCTTCAGCGGTGATGACCAACCGATGCTTGCTCTTGGTCTCCTTGCCGAAGGACACTACCCCGGAAGCTTGAGCGAGAATTTCCGATTCCTTAGGCTTGCGCGCCTCGAATAACTCGGCCACCCGCGGCAAGCCGCCGGTGATGTCGCGGGTTTTAGTCTCCTGGGGAATCTCGACCAAAATATCGCCATGACTCATGCCGTCGCCGTCATTTACCAAAATCATGGAACCCGGCGGCGGCTCGTAGCTGAAGGGCAACGGGGCGACGATTTCTTGGCCTTTGACCACCGTGTCGCCGTCGCGAATCAGCACATCGCGTTCGCGCTCGGCGGTGACTTCGATGCGCTTTTTGGCGCGGCTTTGGGCCTCTGAGCCTGGGTCTATCTCGATGTACAAGCGCGGCACGGCGCGGCTTTTGCCCTTGTCGGCGGCCTTCGCGACTTCCTTGCGGGTGAGGCGAATCAGGCCGTCGCGATCCGCCAAAATTGCCGGGGTGTGGAAGCGCTGTTGATTTCGCAGGCGCAATTTGGGGCGCAGGTCGCGCGATACCGAGGCTTGCACCACAAAACTATTGCGACCGGTGATTTCGTCCACTTGCTCGGTCACGGTGTCGCCTACGCTGATGTCTACGAATTCCACGACGCCGTTCATCTCGGCGACGATATTGTTCACATGCGGCTTCCATTCGGCGACCACTTGGCCGGATTCGATAGCCTCGCCGTCGCTGACATTAAGCAGCGCGCCATACGGCAGTTTGTGGCGCTCGCGGTCGTTGCCGTTGGCGTCTTGAATCACCAATTCCCCGAACCGCGCCATCACCACCCGCCGGCCATCGGTGTTGGTGGCCAAATTGACGCCCAGCAGTTTTACCCGCCCTTGCTCGGTGCGCGCGGTGATGTTGCTCTCGGCCGTGGCGCTGGACGCGGCGCCGCCGATGTGAAAAGTGCGCATGGTCAGCTGGGTGCCGGGCTCGCCGATGGATTGCGCGGCGACCACGCCCACCGCTTCGCCGATGTTGATGACATGACCGCGCCCCAAGTCGCGCCCGTAGCATTTCGAACACACCCCAAAGCGCGTCTCGCAGGTGACCGCCGAGCGCACTTTCATGCGGTTGATGTTGGCGTTTTCGATCTCCTCGACGAAATGCTCATCCAACACTTGATCTTTGGACACCAGTATTTTGTTGGCGTCGGCCGGGTCGGGGATGTCGTCGGCGCAAAAGCGCCCGAGCAGGCGGTCTTTGAGCGCCACCACCACTTCGCCGCCTTGTACTTGCGCTTCGCGGGTTAGCCCTTCGCTGGTGCCGCAGTCATGTTCGGTGACCACCAAATCTTGGCAAACATCCACCAAACGGCGCGTTAAATAACCAGCGTTGGCGGTCTTGAGCGCGGTGTCGGCCAGCCCCTTGCGGGCGCCGTAAGTGGAGATGAAGTACTGCAGTACATCCAGCCCTTCGCGGAAGTTGGCGGTAATCGGCGTCTCGATAATCGAGCCGTCCGACTTCGCCATTAAGCCGCGCATGCCCGCCAGTTGGCGAATTTGCGCGTGCGAACCGCGGGCGCCGGAATCCGCCATCATGTGAATCGAGTTGAATGAATCTTGGCGGCGTTCGACGCCTTGGGCGTCCTTCACCGGTTTGCCGTCCGCATCCAATACCGCCTCTTCACCAATATCCTCCATCATGAAGTCGGCCACTTCTTCGCTAGTGCGCGACCAAATATCCACCACCTTGTTGTAGCGTTCGCCGTCGGTCAGCAGACCGGCTTTGTATTGTTGCTGAATTTCCACCACCTTCTTGCGCGCGGTGTCGAGCAGTTTTTCTTTCCGCTTGGGGATAATCATGTCGTCCACGCCGATGGAGATGCCGGACAATGCCGCCATGCGAAAACCGGTGTACATCAGTTGGTCGGCGAAAATCACGGTGTCTTTGAGGCCGATTTGCCGATAGGATTTGTTGATGAGGTCGGAGATGGTTTTCTTTTTCATCGGCCGGTCGATGAGCGAAAAATCCAACTGCGGCGGCAGAATCTCCGACAATAAGGCGCGCCCGATAGTGGTTTCCACGCGCCGCATCTCGCCGCTCGGCTGACCGTCGGCATTTTTCACCGCCATGCGCACGCTCACCCGGGCGTGCAGGTGCGCTTGGTGGGTGTCGCAGGCGCGACGCGCTTCGTTGATGTCGGCGAAATGGCTGCCGCTGCCTTTGGCGCTGACATTCTCGCGAGTCATATAGTACAGCCCCAACACGATGTCTTGGGAGGGCACGATGATGGGCTCGCCGTTGGCCGGCGACAGGATGTTGTTGGTGGACATCATCAGCGAGCGCGCTTCGAGTTGGGACTCGATAGACAGCGGCACATGCACCGCCATTTGGTCGCCGTCGAAGTCGGCGTTGTAGGGCGTGCATACCAGCGGGTGCAGTTGAATCGCCTTGCCGTCGATGAGCACCGGCTCAAAGGCTTGGATGCCGAGGCGATGCAAGGTGGGGGCGCGGTTCAGCATGATGGGGTGCTCGCGAATGACCTCCTCGAGGATGTCCCACACCTCCGGCACTTCCATCTCCACCATTTTTTTGGCTTGCTTGATGGAGCTGGACAAGCCGCGCAATTCCAGTTTACTGAAAATGAACGGTTTGAATAACTCCAGCGCCATTTTTTTCGGCAAACCGCATTGATGCAGCCGCAAGGTCGGGCCGACCACGATGACTGAGCGCCCGGAATAATCCACCCGCTTGCCCAACAGGTTTTGGCGAAAACGCCCCTGCTTGCCCTTGATCATGTCCGAGATGGATTTCAACTGGCGCTTGTTGGCGCCGGCGATGGCTTTGCCGCGCCGGCCATTGTCGATGAGCGCGTCCACCGATTCTTGCAACATGCGTTTTTCGTTGCGCACGATGAGGTCGGGCGCGTTGAGATCGAGCAGCCGTTTCAACCGATTGTTGCGGTTGATGACGCGGCGGTATAGATCGTTCAAATCCGAGGTTGCGAAGCGTCCGCCCTCTAGCGGCACTAGCGGGCGCAAATCCGGCGGCAGCACCGGCAACACTTCCAAAATCATCCAATTCGGCTTGGTGCCAGATTTGATAAAGGCCTCGAGAACCTTAAGCCGGCTGGTGAATTTTTTGATTTTGGTTTCGGATTTAGTGTCGGCCAATTCCTCGCGCAGCCAAGCCGCCTCTTCGGACAAATCGATCTCGCGCATCAAGGCGCCGATGGCCTCGGCGCCCATTTGCGCCTTGAATTTATCGCCGTAAGATTCGATGGCTTCGAGATAGGCTTCCTCGTTCAACAATTCGCCGCGCTTGTAGGTCGTCATGCCCGGGTCGATGATGACATAGGCCTCGAAATACAGCACCCGTTCCATCTCGCGCACCGTCATATCGAGCAGCAGACCGAGCCGCGACGGCAGTGATTTCAAAAACCAAATGTGGGCGCACGGCACCGCTAAATCGATATGCCCCATGCGCTCGCGACGCACGCTGGACACGGTGACTTCGACGCCGCATTTTTCGCACACCACGCCGCGATGCTTGAGGCGCTTGTATTTTCCGCACAAACATTCGTAATCGTTCACCGGGCCGAACAATTTGGCGCAAAAAAGCCCATCGCGCTCGGGGCGGAAGGTGCGATAGTTGATGGTTTCCGGCTTTTTTACCTCGCCAAAAGACCACGAGCGGATTTTTTCCGGGGAGGCGATGGTGACGCGCAACGCATCGAAATCGTCAACCGTGTCGCTTTGCTTAAACAGATTGAAAATGTCTCTCATGGCGCGTCGCCTCCGCCTAAGTCGGTGGATAAATCGGCCAGTGATAAATCCTCCGCCGATGGGGCGGCGGAGGAATCCACGGTTGATGGCGCTGCGGCAAACGGCGGCGCGCGATCTTGCTTGAGTTCGATATTAAGCCCCAAGGCGCGAATTTCCTTGACCAACACATTGAAGGATTCGGGCATTCCGGCCTCCATGCCGTGGTCGCCGCGAATGATGTTTTCGTAAATTTTCGCGCGCCCGCCGACATCATCCGATTTGACGGTGAGCATTTCTTGCAAGGTATACGCGGCGCCGTAGGCCTCTAACGCCCATACCTCCATCTCGCCGAAGCGCTGGCCGCCGAATTGCGCCTTGCCGCCTAACGGTTGTTGGGTGATGAGGCTGTACGGGCCGGTGGAGCGGGCGTGCATTTTATCGTCCACCAAATGGTTGAGTTTGATGATGTACATGTAGCCGCAGGTGATCGGGCGGTCGAAGGCTTCGCCGGTGCGACCGTCGTACAAAGTGATTTGCCCGCTGGTGGGCAGTTTGGCGAGTTTTAGCAGGTCTTTGATCTCGCTTTCGGCGGCGCCGTCGAACACCGGCGTCGCCATGGGCACGCCGCCGCGCAGGTTGTCGCACAATTGCAAGATTTCGGCGTCCGAAAACGAGTCCAAATCTTCGCGCTTGCCGCTGCTGTTATAAACCTTATGCAGAAAGCGGCGAATTTGCTCGGGTTTTTTGCGGCGGCGAAGCATCTCGTCTATTTGCGCGCCGATGGCTTTGGCGGCCCAGCCGAGATGGGTTTCCAGCACTTGCCCGACATTCATGCGCGACGGCACGCCGAGGGGGTTTAGGCAAATGTCCACCGTGGTGCCGTCCGCCATATAGGGCATATCCTCGACCGGCACGATCTTGGAAATCACGCCCTTATTGCCGTGCCGCCCGGCCATTTTGTCGCCGGGCTGTAAGCGGCGCTTCACGGCCACGAACACCTTGACGATTTTCAGCACCCCGGGGACGAGATCGTCGCCCATCTTGATTTTTTCTTCCTTCTCGATGAAGCGGCGGTCGAATTGTTCGCGCTGCGCATCCATCTGGTCGCGGATTTTTTCGATGGACTGGTTGGCTTGCTCGTTGCGCAGGCGAATTTCAGGCCACTGGCGGGGCGTTAATGTGGCGAGATATTGCGGGGTGACTTTGTCGCCGGATTTGAGCCCCTCGGGGCCGCCCACGGCGACCTGGTTGTGCAATAAATTCTCGATGCGCGTCATGGAATCAGCATTGACGATTCTTAGCTGGTCGTCCAAATCTTTGCGCACCATGGCCAAATCATGGTTGTCGTTGGCGGTGGCGCGGGCGTCTTTTTCAAGCCCCTCGCGGGTGAACACTTGCACATCGATGATCGTGCCCTTCATGCCCGACGGCAGGCGCAGCGAGGTGTCTTTTACATCGGATGCTTTTTCGCCAAAAATGGCGCGCAATAATTTTTCCTCCGGGGTTAGTTGGGTTTCCCCCTTGGGGGTGATTTTGCCGACCAACACATCGCCGGGGTCGACCTGCGCGCCGATGTAAATGATGCCGGATTCATCCAATTTGGAAAGCGCGCCTTCGCTGACATTGGGGATGTCGCGGCTGATTTCTTCGATGCCGAGTTTGGCGTCGCGCGCCACGCAGGACAATTCCTCGATGTGAATCGAGGTATACACATCGTCCTTGACCAGGCGCTCGGAGATGAGAATGGAATCCTCGAAATTGTAGCCGTGCCACGGCATGAAGGCGATCAACACATTGCGCCCGAGGGCCAGTTCGCCGAGGTCGGTGGCCGGACCATCGGCCAGCACATCGCCGCGCGCGACTGTTTCGCCGACCTTGATTAACGGGCGCTGGTTGATGGTGGTGTTTTGGTTCGAACGCCGATATTTGGTGAGGTTGTAGATGTCCACCCCCGGCTCGCCTTCGATGCCTTCGGCGTCATGGACGCGCACCACCAAGCGCGAGGCATCCACCGATTCGGCCACGCCGCCGCGACGCGCCAGCACCGTCACCCCGGAATCGATGGCCACGGCGCGCTCCATGCCGGTGCCGACCAGCGGTTTTTCGCTTTGGATGGTCGGCACCGCTTGACGCTGCATATTCGCCCCCATCAGGGCGCGGTTGGCGTCGTCATGCTCTAAGAACGGCACCAGCGAAGCCGCCACCGAGACGATTTGCTGCGGCGCGACATCCACATAATCGATCTGCTCCGGCGCCGACAGCGAGAACTCATTCTTATGGCGGCAAGACACCAATTCATCGGTGAAGGCGCCGCTAGCGTCGCGCGCCGCATTGGCTTGGGCGATGACGAATTTGCGCTCCTCGATGGCGGATAAAAAATTCACCTGCGCGGCCACGCGGCCATTCTCCACCTTGCGGTAGGGGGTCTCTAAAAACCCGTATTCGTTGGTGCGGGCGAAGCACGCCAGCGAGTTGATGAGGCCGATGTTGGGGCCTTCCGGAGTTTCCACCGGACACACTCGGCCATAGTGCGTGGGATGCACATCGCGCACTTCAAAGCCGGCGCGTTCGCGCGTCAAACCGCCGGGACCTAAAGCCGACACGCGGCGCTTGTGGGTCACTTCCGATAGCGGATTGATTTGGTCCATAAATTGCGACAATTGGCTGGAGCCAAAAAACTCCTTGACCACGGCCGACACCGGCTTGGCGTTGATCAAATCTTGCGGCGTGAGGTTTTCGCTCTCCACCAGGCTCAAGCGATCTTTAACCGCGCGCTCGACGCGCACCAGCCCGATGCGGAATTGATTTTCCACCAATTCGCCCACCGAGCGCACGCGGCGGTTGCCGAGATTGTCGATGTCGTCCACCTCGCCCTTGCCGTTTTTGAGGGCGACTATGTACTTCACCACATCGACGATATCTTGCTTGCTTAAGGTGCCGGGGCCTTCGTCGCTCTCGCGCCCCATACGGCGATTGAATTTCATGCGCCCGACGGCCGAAATGTCATAGCGCTCGTGATTGAAAAACAAATTGGAGAACAAGGTTGCCGAGGCGTCTTTGGTGGGCGGCTCGCCAGGGCGCATCATGCGGTAGATTTCGATGTGCGCTTCCTGCTCGGAGCGCGTAGCGTCGAAGCGCAAGGTTTCGGAGATGAAGGGTCCGCAGTCGATGTCGTTGGTGGCGATGGTCTCGATATCTTGGATGCCGTTTTCGCGCAGTTCGTCGAGCAGTTGCTCGGTAACCTCGCCGTTGGCTTCAGCCAGCAATTCACCGGTTTTGGCGTTGATGATGTCGCGCGACAGGGCGCGGCCGATGATGAATTCTTTGGGCACCTCGATGCGCCGAATGCCAGCCTTCTCTAGTTGCGCGATGTGGCGCGCGGTGATGCGTCGGCCAGCTTCGATCAGCGGTTTACGTTTGGCGGCGCGGCTTTTTTTGCCGACTCCCGACTGCTCAGATTGGGCCGGGTCGAATTCCTTGATGTCGAATTCCAACTGCTGCCCGCGCAACCGCTCCGGCGCCAGCGCCATGGAACACCCCGACTCGCCCAAGGTGATGCGGTCGTTCTCGTAAAACATCGACAAGATTTCCTCGGTGCTGTAACCGAGGGCGCGCAATACCACCGTGGCTGGCAATTTGCGGCGGCGGTCGATGCGCGCATACAGCAAATCCTTGGAGTCGAATTCCAGATCCAACCACGAGCCTCGATAGGGAATGACGCGCGCCGAAAACAACAATTTGCGCGAGGCATGGGTCTTGCCGCCATCGTGATCGAATATGACCCCGGGCGAGCGGTGCAGCTGCGAGACGACGACGCGCTCGGTGCCATTGATGACAAAGGTGCCGTTGTCGGTCATCAACGGCATGTCGCCGAGGAACACGGTGTTTTCACGCACCTCTTTGACGCGCTTGTTGCTGCCGCCCTTGTTGAATATCTTAAGCCGCATCACCGCTTGCAGCGGACAAGCGTAATTCAACCCGCGTTGCTGGCATTCGGCGACATCAAAGCGCGGCGTCCCCAACTGATAGCTGGCGAATTCCAAAATGACGGTGCCGTTGTAGCTTTCAATGGGAAACACCGACTTGAAAGCCGCTTGGATGCCGCGGTCGATGCGCTGCTGCGGCGCCACCTCGGCCTGCAAATATTGGTGGTACGACTCTTTTTGCATGGCAAGCAGATACGGCACTTGAAAGTCGTCCGAGCGCTTGCTGAAATTCTTGCGAATACGCTTTTTCTCAGTAAAGGAATAGCCCATCGGTTGTCCTCTTAGATTCAAACCTTGCCACGCCGCTTATTGCTCTGCGCGAACGATGAAACACCATGCCGACGGCGACGACCAACCTTTGCAATTGACCGCCGCCGCTCGATGGCGCTTGATTACTCGACCAACATCATCGGCCGGGCTATTTCAACTCCGCGGCGCCGCCAGCCTCCTCGAGCTGCTTTTTGAAGCCTTCGGCTTCGTCTTTGTTGATGCCTTCTTTGATCGCGGACGGCGCCGCCTCCACCAAATCTTTGGCCTCTTTGAGGCCGAGCCCGGTGATGGCGCGAACCACCTTGATGACGCCGACCTTTTTATCGCCGAACGAGGTCAACATCAGGTCAAACTCGGTTTTCTCTTCGACCGCGGCGGCCACCGCAGCGGGGGCCGCGGCCACCGCCATCGCCGGCGATGCGGAGACGCCGAATTTCGCCTCTATATCGGCGATCAACTCGGACAGGTCGAGCACCGACATTTCAGCGATGCCGTCTAGAATCTCTTGTTTACTTAAAGCCATGATAGGGTTCTCCCGATAACTACAACACTAGAAAAAGGAATTCAATGGGTGATTTGAAATGGACGGGTCGCAATGCATGCCGATAATCTGCCGCCCTAAACGCCATCGCGCGCTTGCGCCGCCGCGCAAACCGCGCGCGCAAACTTCGCCGGCACTTCGTGCAAGGTGGCGGCGAGTTTTTGAATCGGCGCTTGCATAACGCCCGCCAGCTGCGTCAACAATGCTTCCCGACCCGGCAGTTTCGCCAATGCGCGCACGGTGGCCATATCGATAGCGATGCCGTTCATGGCCGCGGCGGTGATGTTCAGCGCCTCATGCTTTTGGGCGAACTCGCACATCACCCGGGCCACCGCCACCGCGTCTTCGGAGGCGGAAAATATCACCGGGCCGACAAAACACTCGCTCAAACACTCGAACGCCGAGCCTTTGACAACGCGCCGGGCGAGGTTGTTCTTAACCACCTTGACCCACACGCCATGCTCGCGGGCGGCGATGCGCAATGCGGTCAACTGCGCCACGCTCAAACCGCGATATTCCGCCAGCACGCTGGCGCGCGCCGGGGCGATGGCAGCGGCGACTTCAGCGACCACCGCTTTTTTCTGCTCGATATTCAGGCTCATAACAAAACGCTCACCCGCAAATTCCCACTGAAAAATGGCGCCCCGCCGCGAGTTGGAAAACCCGCTTCAAGCCACCGTCTGCGCCGGCTGATTGGCTGGGAAATCGCTCCCAGTCAAACCCATTAAGCGCCTCACGGCGCGCCTGCGGTCTTTGACAATCCCCCCTCCGTCAACCGACCGGTCGGGGAAACCCCAAAACCCATTGCACCCACTTAAAAACAGACCCGAAAACCGCCGCCCGCCAAACCGCTGGGGGAATAAATCGACTACATGCGCTCAGCGAATCGCCTCAATGCTGGCGCGCTCCACCTTCACCCCCGGGCCCATCGTGCTAGATAGCGTCACGCGCTGAATGTATTGCCCTTTGGAGGATGCCGGCTTGGATTTGAGCAAGGCACCCACCAAAGCATTCAAATTGGTTTGCAGGTCTTGGGCTGAAAACGACGCCTTGCCAATCGGGCAATGAATCAGCCCGGCCTTGTCGATGCGATATTGAACCTGCCCGGATTTGGCGTCGCGCACCGCTTGGGCCACATCGGCGGTGACGGTGCCGACTTTAGGATTCGGCATCAGGCCGCGTGGGCCTAAAATTTGCCCCAATTGGCCGACCACGCGCATGGCGTCCGGCGCGGCGATGCACAAATCAAACTCGATTTTGCCCTGCTTGACGGCGGCGGCGAGGTCGTCCAACCCCACCAAATCGGCGCCGGCGGCGCGCGCCGCTTCGGCGTTATCGCCGTCCGCAAACACGGCTACGCGCGTGGTTTTGCCGGTGCCTTTGGGCAACACCGTGGCGCCGCGCACATTCTGGTCCGACTTTTTGGCGTTGACGCCGAGATTGACCGCCGCATCCACCGACTCGTCGAATTTTGCCGAAGCCAGTTTTTTCACCAGCGACAGCGCTTCGGGCAACGAGTACAATTTTTCACGCTCGACTTTTTGGGCGGCGGCGCGCATGCGCTTGCCGGCGTGACGCTTAGCGTTATCGATAATAGTCGCCATCACACGCCCTCCGTTTCGATGCCCATGCTTTTGGCGCTGCCGGCGATAATGCGAATCGCCTGCTCGATGTTATGGGCGTTCAAATCCGGCGATTTGGCGCGCGCGATTTCCTCTAGTTGGGCGCGCGTCACCGTGCCGACTTTGTCGCGATTGGGCGCGCCGCTGCCTTTGGCGACGCCAGCCGCTTTTTTCAGCAACACCGAAGCGGGCGGGGTTTTTTTGATAAAACTGAATGTTTTATCCACATACACGGTGATAATCACCGGAATGGGCAGCCCCTGCTCCATCTCCGCGGTCTCGGCGTTGAAGGCCTTGCAGAAATCCATGATGTTCAGCCCGTGCTGGCCAAGCGCCGGGCCTACTGGCGGGCTGGGTTTGGCCGCCCCGGCCGGCACTTGCAGTTTGATATAGGCGTCTATTTTCTTGGCCATGCGTTGCTCCTAAATGGGTTCGAGCGCCGATGATGTTCGGCTCCCCGGTTGTAGGGTGGGCGATTGTAGGGCGTGTTCGGTGGGCGCACCGGCTGAGTCGGGGCTAACTTTTCGCGACTTGGGTGAAATCCAGCTCCACCGGCGTCGAACGCCCGAAAATCATCACCGAAACGCGCAATTTGGCTTTCTCGAAGTTGGCATCTTCGACCGTGCCATTGAATTCGGCGAACGGCCCATCGATGATGCGCACCAATTCGCCGGCGGCGAAGGTGAATTTCATCTTCGGCTTATCCACGCTGTCGGATACTTGCTGGATGATTTCATCAGCCTCGTGGTCGGCGATGGGCATGGGGCGATTTTCGGTGCCGCCGATAAAGCCGGCCACTTTGGGCACATTCTTGATCATGTGCCAAGCATCATCGCTCATGCGCATATGCACCAGCACATAGCCGGGGAAAAATTTGCGCTCGCTGGTGCGCTTTTGACCGCCTTTCATCTCCACCACATCCTCAGTAGGCACCATGATCTTGCCAAAATCGTCTTGCATGCCGCTGCGCCCGATATGCTCTTGCATGGCGCGCATGACATGTTTTTCATAGCCGGAATAGGCCTGCACCACATACCAGCGCTTGCCGTCATGCGATGTCGCCGGCGTGGGGGCGCCGGCGTGGTCAGCCGCGTGGTCAGCCACTTGCTCGATAGCGTCGGCCATGGTCACTCGTCCTGCAACCCTAAAATTAAGTCGTAAATGCCATAAAACGACAGCGAATCTAACAACCACAGATACAGCCCGAACACGATGACCATGACCAGAACTAAGCCGGTCACTTGCATGGCCTCGCGGCGGCTTGGCCACACCATTTTCTGGCGTTCGGCGTTGGCTCCCTTGGCGAACACCATAGTGGCGCGCCCTATTTCGGTGCCCATGGCCAGCGCCACGGCGAGCCCCACCCCGGCCAGCACCGCGCCGACCCGGGCCACCTGCAGCCATTCATCGAATTGGTAGTAGACGGCCACCGCGGCGGCGACTATCAGCCCCGCGCCAACCAGTTTAATTTTGTCTATTGCCGCCGCCCTCGTTGTCGCCCGCGCACGGCGAGCATCGTTATGTTGGCAGGCCAGGAGGGAATCGAACCCCCAACCTGCGGTTTTGGAGACCGCCGCTCTGCCAATTGAGCTACTGGCCTTCTAAATTTGGCATCGCCGACCGCCAATCTGATGCCGCCGGATAAAACACCCCGCGCGGCCAAACCGCTCGGGGGATACTCGTTCAATCGAAAAATGTCATGTTTATTAATGCGAGTTGATTAATGCGAGTTGATTAATGCGGGTTGATTAAACGCAGGCCAAACCATCAATGCTCGCGCCGAGCGGCGCCATTATTCGATAATTTTCGCCACTACGCCGGCGCCGACGGTGCGCCCGCCTTCGCGGATGGCGAAGCGCAACCCTTCCGACATCGCTATGGGGGCGATCAACTCCACCACCATCTTGATGTTGTCGCCCGGCATCACCATCTCCACATCACTCGGCAATTCCACCGCGCCGGTCACATCCGTAGTGCGAAAATAAAACTGCGGCCGATAACCCTTGAAAAACGGCGTGTGCCGACCGCCCTCTTCCTTCGCCAAAATGTACACTTCGGCATCAAACTTGGTGTGCGGCGTGATCGAACCCGGCTTCGCCAATACCTGACCGCGCTCCACCTGCTCGCGCTTGGTGCCGCGCAGCAACACACCGACATTATCCCCAGCGCGACCCTCATCCAACAACTTGCGAAACATCTCAACACCGGTGCAAGTGGTAGACGCGGTCTCGCGAATGCCGATGATCGATAACTCCTCGCCCACCTTCACCACGCCGCGCTCGACGCGACCGGTGACCACCGTGCCGCGACCCGATATGGAAAATACATCCTCCACCGGCATCAAAAAATCCCCATCGATGGCGCGCTCGGGCTGCGGAATAAAACTATCCAACGCCTCGGCCAACTTCAGTATCGAACCGGCGCCCAACTCACCCTCATCGCCCGCCAACGCCTTGAGCGCCGAGCCAATAATCACCGGCGTATCATCGCCGGGAAAATCATAACTATCCAACAACTCGCGCACCTCCATCTCGACTAACTCTAACAACTCGGCATCATCGACCACATCGGCTTTATTCAAATACACCACGATGTGCGGCACGCCCACTTGGCGCGCCAATAAGATGTGCTCGCGCGTCTGCGGCATGGGGCCATCGGCCGCCGACACCACCAACACCGCGCCATCCATCTGCGCCGCGCCGGTAATCATATTTTTGATGTAATCCGCATGGCCGGGGCAATCCACATGCGCATAATGGCGAGCATCGGTCTCATATTCCACATGCGCAGTGGCGATGGTGATGCCGCGCTCGCGCTCCTCCGGCGCATTGTCGATCTCGTCAAACGCCTTCGCCTCGCCACCATGCTTGGCCGACAACACCCGCGTCAACGCCGCCGTCAACGTCGTCTTGCCATGGTCTACATGACCAATCGTACCCACATTCACATGCGGCTTAGTGCGCTCAAACTTCTCTTTCGCCATGGGGTGAAAATAAGGGGGGAAATTATGAGGGTATGGAAATTAGAGGGTGTGAAAATCCTTAAGAAAATATTGGCTATGGAGCCCACAACCGGATTTGAACCGGTGACCTCTTCCTTACCAAGGAAGTGCTCTACCGCCTGAGCTATGTGGGCCTGAGCTATGTGGGCATGAGCTATGTGGGCATGAGCTATGTGGGCCTGAGATATGTGGACATGATCTAGGTGGGCATAATCTAGGTAGGCATGAGCAGGTAGGCATGAGCAGGTAGGCATGAGCCATCAATCGAAACACTTTCCCGCGCTAAATGGAGCGGGTGATGGGAATCGAACCCACATCATCAGCTTGGAAGGCTGAGGTTCTAGCCTTTGAACTACACCCGCCGAGGCCCGCCTTCCGACCTAATCGCCCTCCAAACACGCTCTTTATGAATGACGATGGTGGAGGGGGGAGGATTCGAACCTCCGAAGGCTGAGCCAACAGATTTACAGTCTGCCCCCTTTGACCGCTCGGGAACCCCTCCAGTGAAAATCGGGCAAACTTCAGCAAACGGGCGATTGTCGCGCTTTTTTAAGATAGTGTCAATACCATTTCAATGTTAATTTCAAGGTTGAAAATCAAAAACGCCGGCTGAAAAATGCCGGCTCAAAACGCATGGCGCTCGACCGCCCAGCGCCACATAAAGCACATCATCTTCCCAACCACGCCACATAAAGCACATCATCTTCCCAACCAATTGGAGCCCGCAGAGGGATTCGAACCCACGACCTGCTGATTCTTACTCGCTACCGTTTTCACGGCCCTTGTTTTCACTGCCATTCGCTGATGGCCATCGACTTGCAAGGTTTGGAGTCTGGACTTTCTCTTCGCCATATCGCCGCCGAACATGCCAGCGGGCGACCCAGGCGGGTGGTGTAAAGTCTCTACACTCCCCCGCGATTCGGCGCTGCGCCGCGGGGTAGCACGGGATTGCCATCTTAGCCGCGCCGCAAAAGCCGCGCGCAAGGTCAAGGTTTCCCCGTTTTAGCCACCTCCACTCCACGAGTTTCCCCGTGGAGGTGCAATCATTTTACAAATCAGCTGCTCTAGCCATCTGAGCTATGCGGGCTATATGAGCTAGGCAACGCCCCCACCGCAAAATGGCGCGCAATTGTACGCCACTATAAAAATGGAT
Source organism: Candidatus Poriferihabitaceae bacterium (assembly GCA_965243285.1). Classification (GTDB taxonomy): domain Bacteria; phylum Pseudomonadota; class Gammaproteobacteria; order Arenicellales; family Poriferihabitantaceae; genus JAHRAW01. The sequence continues at coordinate 487,833 of OZ251537.1, forward strand.
TCAACCCTCCAGCCGACATTTATTTACCGACATTCACCGACATATTACGGCCGCGGCACTGGGCAATGGATCGCGGTGGCCGAGATGCCGGCGGCGCGCCAGCGGCGGGATAACAAGCGGTCGCCCGCAGCGGCCGGCAGCGCGGCGGTTTCCATCCAGTCGAACTGCCGCATGGGGCGATATTCGAGCTCGGATTGGGCTTTTATGCCGCGCGACAATAGGTAGGCCATAAATTTTACCGCCAATGCGTCTTGGGTGAAATAACCGAGGTAGATTTGCGTCTCACCGGGCTTGCGGGATTCGACCAAATGCTCGATGCCCTTTTCCGTCAGGCGCCGCGCCGCCGACCGAACGTCGCGGCGCGACGCGAACGGGCCAACATAAACGCGCCGCGCCCGCAGCTCGCGATAGGCGCTTCGGGTCGCCTGGTAGGCGATGTTTTGCGCCCCCATCCACTGCTTTGCGGCTTGCCAATCCGCGGCGTTCGCGAACGGACCTAGGCGATAGCACGCGCGGTCCGTTGAATCACCCGCCGCTGGGAGTTCGCTCAACAGCAACATCCCCTCTTTGTTAACTTGGGGCGGCGGCGGTGTGGTGGCGCGGTCGCCGCCGGCCCACAAATAGAGCGCGACATTGCCCGCCAACAGCAGCCCGGCGATCCATTTCATGGCGCGAACCTAGGCGCCGGCTGAGGCCGATTCATAGGATGTCGAGGCGCCCTTGAGGGCGCCGCGCGTGGTCGATTTATCCGCTTGTGGTTCACGCATCGCCGCGTCGCCCAGCCGCCAGCGTTGAAATGCGCGCCAGCCCGCGCAGCACCAAATCCGCCGTCAGAGTCACCTCGGCGGCCAGCCAAGGGGCGATTCGCGCGCCGTCGCCGCCGGCGGCCAGCACCCGCCAGTCCTGCACCGCGGGCAAAGCGCGCTGTTGTCGCTCGATGCATAAATTAACCCCGCCGGCCACCGCCAGCAAGGCGCCGCTGGCCACCGCCGCCGCGGTGTCAGTGGCGAGGGGATTGGGCTGCGCATGGCCATGGCCAGAATGGTCGGCGCGGCCAGCGGCGACCGGCGCATCGCCGCTGAGTTTGCCGAGGCCGGCGGCGTGTACGCGCATGGCCGCTTGCATGGTCGCTATTCCAGGGAAAATCACGCCGCCGCGAAAGCAGCCGGCGCCGTCCAGCAGGTCCACCGTCACTGCCGTTCCGGCATCCACCACGATGCTGGGCTGGCGCGGATACATGGCGGCGGCGGCGACCAAAGCCGCCCAGCGGTCGCCGCCCAACGCGGCGCTCGGGGAATAATGATTGCGCACCCCGGCTTGTTGTCGCGGCGCGACGATGAAAACCGCCTGCACCGCCCAGGCGCGGCGCGCGTATTGTGCCACGGCGCGCCGCGCCTCGGGACTGGCCACGCACGCCGCCCACACCGAGGTAGGCGCCGGCAGCCCCCCCCAGTGGCGCCCCAATTGCGCGCCCTCGAATTCGAACGCGCCGCCGCCGCGCGCCGCGAAACCGAGCCCGGCGGCATCCTCCGCCAGCGCCCATTTCACCCGCTGGTTGCCCATATCGACCAGCAATTTCATGGTCTCGATAGCATCGGATTCAAGCGCCGGCGACCGTTTGCTCGAGCGGACGAATGCGCGCTGCGCCAGAAATGATGCGGCGCGGCGCGCCGTGATGGTCGACCATCAGCGCGCCATCGTCGGCTACGCCTAACACCGCGCCGGTGAACGATTCTTGCGGCAAGCGCACCGACACCCGTTGGCCGCGATGCACATTCAAGCGATTCCAGGCGGCCGCGAACGAGGAAAAACCGCGCCCGCAGAAGCGCCGCAAATAATGGCAGTGGGCGATGATCACGCTGGCTGCCAACGCGTCGCGGTCGAGGTCATAACCGAGTGATTTTAGGTCAGTCCACGGTTGATCTATCGCCGACGACTCCGATTCCGCCGCCGCCGCCGCATCCGCCGCCGCATCCGAATCCGCCGAATCCGATTCCGCCGCCGCTCCCCATCCAGACCGCATGGCGACATTAATCCCGACGCCGATGATGCAATGCTCGCCGACCACTTCGGTCAGCACGCCGCCGAGTTTTTTGCCGTCGGCCATCAAATCGTTCGGCCATTTCAAGCCCACCGCTTCGATGCCGGCGCCCCGCAAGCCGGCCACCGCCGCCAACCCTGACAGCAGCGATAAGCCGGCGACGCTCGCGGCGCCGAGGCGCCAGCCTATGGACAGCAACACCGAGCTCGACGGCGCCGCCCGCCACGCTTGCCCACGCCGGCCGCGACCAGCGGTCTGATGTTCGGCCAGGCACACGCGGCCATGCGCATCCGGCTGCTGGACGAGCCAAGCGCTGGTCGAATCGATTTCCGCAAACCCACTGAGCCGGCCGGCCGCTTCCACGCCCGCCTGGCGCAACCATCCATCCATACGGCGCAAATTATGCGGCGGCAAATTCATCCGAAGCCCAGCCTAAATTAGACATATATATGTACACTCAAACCGAACCTCGGCCAACATCGACCGGAAGCCATGCCAGGCGAGGCGCTACCGGGCAAATCATGCGCATTTTTATGGGCGTTATATACCCCAATGCGCTTAAAGTCCGATGGGTTTATCGGCCTCAAAATGCCCCCTGCCGCCGTCGATTTTATACACATTCCAGGCCGCCGTTTTATACAATGCCCGGCGCGCTTTCGCCTTAATTCTCACTCGCCCCGCCACCCATGCCCCGCAACCCAACCCGCCCGATAAAAATCGGCAACCTCACCATCGGCGGCGGCCACCCCATCGCGGTGCAGAGCATGTGCGCCACGCCGACCACCGACATCGAGGCCACCACCGCCCAGTTGCAAGATTTACAACGCGCCGGGGCCGACATCATCCGCATCGCCGTGGATAATAAAAAGGATGCGGCGGCGGTGCGCGAGTTGCGGCGCCGCAGTAGCGCGGTGTTGAGCGTGGATTTACAAGAAAACTACCGTTTGGCGGAAATTTTGGCGCCGCATGTGGACAAAATTCGCTACAACCCCGGGCATTTGCATCACCACGAACGCGCCAAACCGTGGCCAGAAAAAGTGGCGTATTTGGCTGCTATCGCGCAACGCCATGATTGCGCCTTGCGCGTCGGCGTCAATGCCGGCTCGGTGGATCCGGCGCTGCGGGCAGCCCATGATGCGGCCGCCGACGCCGATTCGGTCGCCGATTCCGTCGCCCCCATGGTCGCCAGCGCCGTGGCGCACAGCGACTGCTTAGAGTCCCTCGGCTTCACCCGCTACTGCGTGTCGCTCAAAGATTCCGACCCGCGCCGGGTCATCGCCGCCTATCGCCAATTCGCCGCCGCCCGCCCGCGCATTCCGCTGCATTTGGGCGTCACCGAAGCCGGCATGCCGCCCGAAGGCATCGACAAAACCCGCATCGCCTTCGAGCAACTCATCGCCCACGGCATCGGCGACACCATCCGCGTATCGCTCACCGTACCGAACCCCGAAAAATCCCTAGAAATCACCGCCGGCCGCCAAATCCTCGCCGACATCGCCGCCGGTCGCGTGCGCAGCGTAGTGCGCTTCAACGCCGACAAACTCAACCTCATCAGTTGCCCCAGTTGCTCGAGGGTCGAAAACGCCGCCTTCATCGAACTCGCCCGCCAAGTGCGCGACCGCACCCGCTACGCCGAACAACACGCCCTCACCATCGCCGTCATGGGCTGCCGCGTAAACGGCCCCGGCGAAACCGACGACGCCGATTTAGGGCTGTGGTGCGGGCCAAATTATGTCAACCTGAAAAAACGCGGCGCCACCATCGGGGCTTTCAAATATGACCAAATCCTAGACCGCATGGACGCCGAATTGCGTGCGCTAATTGCCTCGGGCTGATGTCGTCGGGCTGATTTGGTGGGGGGGCCTTTTGGCTTTGACTTTGACTTTGACTTTGATTTTCTTTTCGCTGTTGATTTTTGCTTTTGCTTTTGCTTTTGCTTTTATCTTGTAAATTTTCACCCCAACAGGCCAGTGAGTGAAAAGTCAACATCAAAAACCAACATCAAAAACCAACATCAAAAACCAAAAGCCAACATCAAAATCAAACGCACCCCCCACCAAATCTGTCCGCGCCTGCGGCTCGGTCAGATTTGACTCCCCGGCAGAAAAGCGGGGGGGGAGTAAAGCGTAACAGCCAAAGCCAAAGCCAAAGCCAAAGCCAAAGCCAAAATCATCGCCCCACACACCCAACCCATGCCATCCACCACCCCGCCGCCGCCCGAAAGTCGGTGGTATACCAGCGTCTGCCCCCACGATTGCCCCTCCGCTTGCGCCTTGGAGGTCGAAGTGGTGGGGGGAATGGCGGCCGATTCGGCAAATCCGGCGGATTCATCGGCCATGGACGCGATTTCGGCGAATTCATTGGATTCCACCGCAAATTCAGCGGAATCGAGCGCAGATTCAGCCAATTCGCCAACTCCGGCAATAAAATCACCCCATCCCCGACCAGATTCACCCGATTCCACCACAAATTCAGCAGATTCGAACGCGGATTCACCCGATTCCACCGCAAATTCAGCACATTCGAACGCGGATTCGCCCGATTCCACCGCAGATTCAGCACATTCGAACGCGGATTCACCCGATTCCACCGCAGATTCAGCACATTCGACCGCCCCCCATCCCCCCAAAATCGGCCGCAAAATCGGCCGCATCCGAGGCTCCCGCCACAACCCCTACACCGCCGGCGTCATCTGCGCCAAAGTAGCGCGCTACGCCGAGCGCATCGGCCACCCCCAGCGCCTCACCCAGCCGCTACGGCGCATCGGCGGCAAATCATCCGCGCCGCGTTTCGCGCCCATCAGTTGGGACGAAGCCCTGGATTTAACCGCCGCCCGTTTTGCCGACACGGCGCGCGAGTTCGGCGCCGAGGCGGTGTGGCCGTACCACTACGGCGGCACCATGGGGCTGGTGCAGCGCGACACCATCATGCGCCTCACCCACGCCATGGGCTATTCCCGCCTGCATAAAACCTTCTGCACGCAGATAGCCTACGATGGCTGGCGCGCCGGCGCCGGCGCCCTGCTCGGCGCCGATGGCCGCGAGATGGCGGACAGCGACCTCATCGTCATTTGGGGCTGCAACGCCGCCGCCACGCAAATCAATGTGATGCACCATGTGGGCAAAGCGCGGCGCCGTGGCGCGCAACTGGTGGTCATAGACCCCTACCGCACCGCCACCGCCAAAATCGCCGACCTACATTTAGCCCCCCGCCCCGGCACCGATGGCGCGCTAGCCTGCGCGGTGATGCATCTGCTGTTCAAAAACGGCCACGCCGACCGCGCCTACATGGCCAAATACAGCGCCGACCCAGCGGCCTTCGAGGGCCACCTAAAAACCCGCACCCCAACCTGGGCGGCGGCGATAACCGGCCTGTCGGTGGCGCAAATCACCGCCTTCGCGGCGCAATACGGCAATACCGGCCGCAGTTATATCCGCCTCGGCATCGGTTTTTCGCGCAGCCGCAATGGCGCCGTCAATGTGCATGCGGCGTCGTGTCTGCCGGTCATCACCGGCGCCTGGCAATATCGCGGCGGCGGCGCCTTGCTCGCCACTTCGGATTCATTCGTGATGGACGAAAGCCCGATTCAAGGCCCGGCGCCGGCCGCAAACGCCGCCCGCACCCTCGATATGTCGCAAATCGGCGCCGTTTTGTGCGGCGACGCCACCGCCTTAGCCCGCGGCCCGCCGGTCAAATCCATGCTGATTCAAAACACCAACCCCATGCTCGTGGCGCCCGATTTAGGGGCCGTGAAACGCGGCTTGAGGCGCGATGATTTATTCGTCTGCGTACACGAGCAATTTATGACCGAAACCGCGCAACTGGCGGATGTCATCCTGCCGGCCACCATGTTCGTAGAACATGACGACCTATACCGCAGTTACGGCCAAACCTTCCTGCAATTGGGCGATAAAATCCTGCCCCCGCCGGGCCAATGCCGCTCCAATCGCGAGGTAATCGCCGCCCTCGCCAGCCGCCTCGGCGTCGGCGCCGGTTTCGCCTGCAACGCCCAAGATTTGGTCGATAAAACCTTAGCCGCATCCGGTTATCCGCCGCGCTGCCAATTCACCCGCCGTCATTTTATCGACTGCGCCCCGCCTTTCGAACGCGCCCATTTCCTAGACGGCTTCCACTGGCCGGATAAAAAATTCCGCTTCGCGCCGGATTGGTCGGCGCTCGGCCCCTACGCCCAACACATGCCCACCTGGCCCGACCACTGGGATGTAATAGACAACCCCACCGCGCAACACCCCCTGCGACTGGTCGCCGCCCCATCGCGCGGCTACTTAAACAGCACCTTCAACCAATCGCCATCTTCCATCCGCCATGAAAAACGCCCGCAACTGAAAATCCACCCCGCCACCGCGCAAAAATTCGCCATCGCCGATGGCGCCGCGGTGCGCGTCGGCAACCGCTTAGGCGGCCTCACCGTCACCGCCCAACACGCCCCCACCCAGCCCGACACCGTGGTATTAGAAGGCATCTGGCCAGCCCACGCCTTCCCCGAAAACATCGGCATCAACCTGCTCATCAGCGCTGCCCCAGCGGCCCCTAACGGTGGCGCCGCCTTTCACGACACCGCCGTGTGGGTACAGCCAGCCGAGTGATTGGGTGAGGGGCTGTTGCTTTTGACTACGGTGGCAGCCGCCCACCAAATCTGTCGAATCTATCGGCGCGGTCAGATTTCACCCCCCCCAAAGCATGGGGAGTGAAACAACATCAAAATTAGGGATTTATATACTTAAATCCCCGGCAGAAAAGCGGGGGAAGTGAAAAGTCGGAAGTTCTGAGTTGTCTACCAGAAAATTTTGCGCTGTCGCTGCTATTGCCAGCAGTTTTGGTGGGCGCGACGAGTGATGCCCATAAACCAAACCAGGCAAGCAGATTTTAAGTCTATAACTCCCTTTTTTCGATGGGGGTTGGGGAGGTCAAGCGCTGGCGGTTTGGTTTAGGTCGGTGGTTTCGTAGTGGAATTTGACGCTTTCGGCGCCCAGTTGGGCGGTTAATTTATCGATAAGATCTTCGTTGGGGTGAATTTTCCAGCTTGCGCCGAATTTTAGTCGGCCGCTTTCGCCGCTGGCGCGCAGGTAACGGACGCTGATTTCGATGCCGCCGCCGCGGTGGGTTGCCAGGGTGTTGTGGAGAGTTTTTATGGCGTCGGCGGTGAGGTGGGTTTGGCGCAGGTTGAGGCGGATGCGCCGCAGGCAGCGGCGGCGGAAAGTTTCTATATCGACGATGACATCGGCCGCCATTTTGACGCCGCCGTTGAAATCGTCGGCGCTGAATTCACCCTGCACGATTAGCACCTTGCCCGGCTGCAATAAGGCGCGACTGGCGCCGTAGCGCTGAACATAGGCGGTGGCGGCGGCGCGTTCGGCGGGGCTGCGGCGGCCGCGCTGATATTTTTCCGCGTATAGGGCGACTTCGATGCGTTCGCTGGCGTTGTCTAACACCGCCACCACGATTTTCCCCCGCCGCGCTTTGATTTCGCGCACGCCGATGACCAAACCGGCGAATAATCCGGCTTGGGGGGAAGATAAATCCAGCGCTTCGACTTGGCTTTTCACCACCCCGGCCAACTCGGCGCGGTAGCGGTGGTAGGGGTGGCCGGTGAGATACAAGCCCAGCGCTTCTTTTTCGGCCTCGAGAATTTGCTGCGCGCTCCATTTGGCCACGCCCATGGCGACCGGTTTGGCCGGCGGCGTAGTGACCGCGCCGAACATATCGTGCTGGCCGCAGCGCTGGCCGCGACGCTGCTGTTCGGCCGCTTGCATGGCCACGCCGAGGTCGGCCATCAGGGCCGCTGGGTGGGCGCCCAACTCATGCGCGGCGCCGCTTTTTATCAGCGCCTCGAGGGCTTTTTTGCTGGCGATGCGCGCTTCCAGCCGCTGGCACAAATCGAATAAATCGGCGAATTTACCGTTTTTTTCGCGCTCTTCTACGATGCCGTCGCTAACATTTTTGCCGATGCCCTTGATGGCGCCGATGCCGTACAAAATGGTGCGCTCATCCATGGCGCGAAAGCCGTGCCAGCCGGCGTTTAGGTTCGGCGGCTGGATTTTGATGCCGAGTTGGGCGCAGTCGAACAGCAATGTCATCACTTGGTCGGTGTCGCCGAGCATGGCGGTCAGCGTGGCCGCCATATAAGCCGCCGGGTGGCGCGCCTTCAGCCACGCGGTGTGATAGGCGACCATGGCATAGGCCACGGAATGCGATTTATTAAACCCGTAACCGGCGAATTTTTCCATCAAATCGAAAATCGTGGCCGCCAATCTGGCCGCCACGCCACGCGCCACGGCCCCGTCCACGAACACGGTGCGCTGGCGCGCCATTTCGTCGACCTTTTTCTTGCCCATGGCGGCGCGCAGGAGGTCGGCGCCGCCCAAGGTGTAGCCGGCCAAGGTTTGCGCTATCTGCATGACCTGCTCTTGATAGACGATGACGCCGTAGGTGGGCTCGAGAATCGGCGCTAAATCGGCGTGCGGATAGGTGATTTTTTCGCGGCCATGCTTGCGGTTGATGAAATCCTCCACCATGCCGGATTCCAGCGGGCCCGGGCGATACAGCGCCACTAACGCCACCAAATCGTCGAATTTATCCGGCTGCAGGCGCACGATTAATTTTTTCATGCCGCTGGATTCCAACTGAAACACCGCCGTGGTGGCGCCGCGACGGATGAGGCTGTAGGTGTCGGGGTCGTCTAGGGGCGTTGCCGCCATATCCAACGGCGGCTCGCCGGCGCGGGTTTTTTGCGCATTTATCATGCTCACCGCCAGTTCAATGATGGTGAGGTTGCGCAAGCCCAAAATATCGAATTTGACCAAGCCGATGGCTTCCAAATCGCCCAAATCCAACTGCGTGAGCGCTTGGCTGCCGTGGGCGGTGGCGTACAGCGGGGTATATTCGGTGAGGGTTTGCGGGGCGATGACCAGCCCGGCGGCGTGCTTGCCGGCGTGGCGGGTGATGCCCTCTAATTGCTGCGCGTTGTCGAGCAATTTCTGCACCTCGCGGTCTTCGCGGCAGCGCTGGGCGAGGGCGTCTTCCTCCGCCAAGGCGGCTTGTAAGGTGATGCCGATGCGCGCCGGAATCAACTTGGCGATTTGGTCCACTTGGCCATACGGCAGGCCCATAGCGCGCCCGACATCGCGAATCACCGCCTTGGCCGCCATGCTGCCGAAGGTGGTGATTTGCGCCACTTGCGCGGCGCCATAGCGCTTCGCGATGTAGTCGATAACGCGCTCACGGCCGTCTACGCAAAAATCGATGTCGAAATCCGGCAATGACACGCGCTCGGGGTTTAGGAAGCGCTCGAACAGCAGCCCGTAGCGCAGCGGGTCGATTTCGGTGATGCCAAGGCTCCACGCCACTAACGAGCCGGCGCCGGAGCCGCGTCCGGGGCCCACCGGAATGCGCTGTTTTTTCGACCACGCGATGAAATCGGCGACGATCAAAAAATAGCCGTCGAAGCCCATGTCGGCGATGATGCCGAGTTCGCGGTCGAGGCGAGCGCTGTAATCGGCCGCATCCAAATCACTGCCCATGCCGGCCGCCGCCTGGCGCTGCGCCAATCCGGCTTGTGCCTGGTCGCGCAAGGTTTGCCCCACTTCATCGGCCGCCGCATCCGGGTAGGCCGGCATAAAATGCTGCTCGAACTGAAAGAACAGATTGCAGCGCTGGGCGATTTCCACGGTGTTGGCGATGGCGTGCGGAAAGTCGGCGAACAACGTCGCCATCTGCTCGGCGCTGTGCATAAATTGGCGCGGGGTAAAGCGGTGGGCGCGGCGTGAATCGTCCAAAGTGCGCCCTTCGTTTATGCACACCCGAATCTCATGGATGTCGAAGGCCTCGGCTTCGATAAATTCCACCCGACTGGTGGCCACCAAACCGACGCCGCGCGCCGCCGCTATCTGCGCGGCGCGCTGAATGTAATCTTCCTCGCCGTTGTGGCCGATGCGGCTGAGTTGGAAATACAACCGCTCGCCGAACAATTTTTGGTAGCTATCCACCACGCCATCGGTGGCCGCTGCGGCGCTGGTTTTGGCGAGCGGACCGTCATGCTCATCGAACAACACCAGCAAGCCTTCGTGCTGGCGCGCCAATTCGTCCCACTTCACCACCACCTTGCCGCCTTGGGCGCGCATCCAGGCGGCGGTCAAAAATCGGCTTAAATTACGATAGCCGCCAATATCGCAACACAACACGATAACGCGGTCGACCGGCCCGCCGAGCAGCGGATTCTCCACCCACAAATCGCACCCGACCAGCGGTTTCACCCCCTTATCGAGACACGACCGATAAAACTTGACCACGCCGTGCATATTGGAGGCATCGGTCAACGCCACCGCGCCCTGCCCCAACCCCGCCGCCGCCGCCGCCAACGCATCGATGCGCACCACGCTATCCACCAGGGAATATTCGGAGTGCACATGGAGGTGTACAAACTCAGTGGGCATGGGGCGGCGATGGGGGCGGTGGCCGGCAGTACGGGTGGGCGAATTGGGCGACGATTTAGGCGAATTGGGCTAAATTAGGTGAGTTTGGCGATGATTTAGGCGAATTCGGCGATAAATCGAGCAACTTGGGTGCTCATGTGGTCATCATGCGGGGCGCGAAATCGCCGCCGCCTGGATGATGGGCGATTCGCCGGCCAACACCCGTCGCACCGGCGCGTAACTGCGACGGTGGTGGATGGTGACGCCGTGGCGCGCCAGCGCCGCGATGTGCTGGCGGGTCGGATAGCCCTTGTGGCGCTCGAAACCGTATTGCGGATGCGCCGCGCCGAGCCGCCGCATGCACCGGTCGCGCGCCTCTTTGGCGAGAATCGAGGCCGCCGAAATTTCCGCGTGCCGGGCATCGCCGCCGATGATGGCTTGCGCCGGGCAAGCCAGTACCGGCAGTTTGTTGCCATCCACCAAGGCCTTATGCGGCGCGATTTCCAGCGCCGAAACCGCCCGTTGCATGGCCAATAAACTCGCTTGCAGGATGTTGATGGCGTCTATTTCGGCGACGCTGGCGCTGGCCACGGCCCAGCACAAGGCGCGGCGCTTGATCTCCCCTTCCAGCCTTTGGCGACGCGCCGCCGATAATTTTTTGGAATCATCTAACCCGTCGATGGCGTCATTGGGGTCGAGAATCACCGCCGCCGCCATCACCGGCCCGGCCAGCGGCCCGCGCCCGGCCTCATCCACCCCGGCCAGCAGTGTTGTCGACATAGCGCCTACTATTTTGGGGGATGATTCCGTCGATGGATGAGGTATTCGGGCATGAAAATCAGCGCCGCTATCGACGCCGCCCATAAAACAAGCAGCGCATGCCGGCTGATGTTAGGGCGCCGAATCCACCACCTGCAGCACCGCGGCGGCGGCGGCGGCGTTGGCATCGAGTTTTAACTGGCGGTGCAGGGCCGCGAAATGTTGTTCGAGGGCCGCGGTTTTTGCCGGGTCGCTCAACAACGCCTCGGTTTCCCTGGCGATATTGGCGGCCGTGGCCTGGCCTTGGATGAGTTCGGTGACCATGGGCCTCGGCAATAATTGGTTGGGCATGGCGTAATGCTCGGTGTGGCGCAGGCGCCGCATCAGCCAGTAGCTGGGGGCCGCCAAGCGATACACGACGAGGTGCGGGCGGCGCAGCAAGGCCGCCTCCAAGGCCGCGGTTCCGGATGCCAAAATGGCCACATCGCAGGCCTCTAACGCCAGGCGGGCGTTGCCGTGTACGGTGCGCACCGGCAGCTTGCCGAGCTGGCAGCAGCGCGCGAATTCGTCCGCCGCCGCGGCGCCGGCAAACGGCAAGATGAAGGTGGCGCGCGGGCGGTGGCGCAAAATACGGCGCGCCGCGGCCAGGAAAATGCGGCCGTGGCGGCGGATTTCACTGCGCCGGCTGCCGGGCAACAGCGCTATCAGCAACCCCGCATCGCACCCCAAACGGCGGCGCGCGGCGGCGCGATCTGGGGTCGAAATTTGATCGGCCATGGGGTGGCCTACGCAGGTGACCGGCACCCGGTGGCGGCGATAATAATCGGCCTCGAAGGGAAACAGCGCCAGCATGTGGTCGATGGCGCGGCGTATTTTGCGGATGCGGTAGCCGCGCCACGCCCACACCGTGGGGCTGACATATTGGATGCAGCGCGGGCGGCGACCATGAGCGCGTTTCAGGCGCCGCGCCAGCGACAGGTTGAAATCCGGCGCATCGACGCCGACGAACGCGGCCGGTTGCGTGGCCTTAATGTGCGCCAGCAGGCGGCGGCGGATGTTGAGGATGTCCGGCAATTTGCGCCACAGGCCGTCCAGCCCGATAACGCCGATGCGCTCCATGTCGAACAATATGTCGCAACCGGCGGCCGCCATCATCGGCCCGCCGACGCCGACGAAACGGCTATGCGGGCGCCGGCGGCGGATGGCGTTTATGAGCCCGGCGCCCAGCTGGTCGCCGGACGGTTCGCCGGCGACTAAGGCAATGCTCACCTCGCCCCGAGTGTCACGGTGGGTCACGGCGCGCGCCGAATGATGCCGCGTTTGGAGCGCCGCAAAAAATCGCACAGCAAGGCCACTTCGAGGCTGGCGGAATCGAGATTTTCGATGGCGGTGATGGCGGCGTGGATATCGAGACCGCTGCGATACAACAATCGATAGGATTTTTTCAGCACCGCCAGGGTGTTTTCGTCATAGCCACGGCGCCGCAACCCTTTGTGATTGATGCCGTAGGGGGCGGCCGAATTGCCGGCCGCGACCACATACGGCGGCACATCTTGGAAACACACCGCGCCGATGCCGGTGATGCAGTGCGCGCCCACCTGGCAGCGCTGATGCACCAGCGAAAAGCCGCCGAGCACGGCGTAATCGCCCACCTCCACATGCCCGGCCAGGCTGGCGCCGTTGGCGAACACGGCGTGCCGGCCGATGCTGCAATCGTGGGCGATGTGGGCGTATGCCATGATGAAATTGTCGCAGCCGATGGTGGTGACGCCGCGCCCGTCGGCGGTGCCGCGATTGAGCGTGCAATACTCGCGAATAGTATTGCGGTCGCCGATTTGCAGGCGCGTCGGCTGGCCGGCATAACCTTGATGCTGCGGCTGCTCGCCGATGGAACAGAATTGAAAAATGCGATTGTCGACGCCGATGGTGGTATGGGCGCGCACGATGACATGCGGCCCGATGGCGGTGCGCTCGCCAATGACGGTGTCCTTTTCGATGAGCGAGAAGGCGCCGACCGACACCCCCTGGCCGAGTTGGGCGCCGGATTCTATGATGGCAGTGGGGTGAATCAGACTCATGTTGGCGGCGGGCGGGCGGTGGCGGCGAAGCCGATGGCGGGGTGGCGGGGATTATGACCGGCGGGGGGATTTTGCGGGTAGAGATTTGGCGGAAAAGGGCGTGCTATCCGCGAAAAATCACGGGCAAGCGCGTGCCATCGGGATGATTGCAGCAAAAATGACGCGATTTATACTTAAAAACGGGATTTATATATCTAAATCTGCACGGTGGGTTTGGTTTTGCTTTTGATGTTGCTTTTGCTTTTGATGTTGCTTTTGCTTTTGATGTTGCTGTGGCTGTTAAGGCTTTGCTCCACCCTATCTTTTTGGGGGTTATATACCTAAATCTGCAGTTCGATTGGCGTTTTTTTGAGGTCAGCGACTGATTTAGGGGAAGCGACTGATTTAGGGGAGCTGCTTTTGCTTTTGGCTTTGGCTTTTGGCTTTTGGCTTTGGCTTTTGGCTTTTGGCTTTGGCTTTTGGCTTTTGGCTTTTGGCTTTTGGCTTTTGCTTTTGGCTTTTGGTTTTTGGTTTTGGCTTTTAACGTTTTACTCCCCCCCGTGCTTCATCTGGGGGGAGTCAAATCAGGCGGCTTTATCGCCTGATTTGGTGGGGGGGCTGTTGATGTTGGTCTTTTTGCTTTTGCCTTTAAATCTTCAGCTCATTAGCCTAAATGAGGAATGAGGTAAAAACCAACAGCCAAATCAAAAGCCAAGTCAAAAGCCAAAATCAAAAGCTAAAATCAAAAGCTAAAATCAAAAGCCGAGTCAAACTCAAAAGGCCCCCCACCAAAACTAGCAGCGAAACGTTAAAAGCGAAAAGCGAAAAGCGAAAAGCGAAAAGCCAAAGCAACATCAAAAGCAACCCCTCCCCACCAAATCAGGCGATAGAGCGGCCTGATTTGGCTACCCGCCGAAGCAGCCCACGCCTGTCGGCGCGGCTCTGCTTTGACTCCCCGCCCAACGGGGAGTAAGAAAAAGCCCAAAAGCCAACAGCAATAGCCAAATCAACAGCAACAGCCAAATCAATAGCAACAGCCAAATCAATAGCAACAGCCAAATCAATAGCAACAGCCAAATCAATAGCAACAGCCAAATCAATAGCAAAAGCAAAAGCAAAAGCAAAAGCAACCCCCTAACTCATCCGCTGACCTCAAAAAAACGCCCATCGAACTGCAGATTTAGGGCTATAAACCCCTTTTTTATGCCCTCAGGCTTCGCGATAGGTGAATAGGATGTCGGCGGTGGCGCACAGCACGCCGTCCACCGAGGCGACGCCGGTGCATTTCCAGATGCGGCGTTTGTAGTTGGTTTGCGTGGTTTCGATGCGCAGTTGGTCGCCGGGCTCCACCGGGCGGCGGAAGCGCGCTTTATCAATGCCGGCGAATAAAAAGATGATGTCGCCGCCGGGCTGTTCGGTCAGCCCTTGGCTTGCCAGCAATGCCGACGCTTGGGCGATGGCCTCGAGAATCAGCACCCCGGGGAAGACCGGGCGGGCCGGGAAATGCCCTTGGAAAAAAGGCTCGTTGACGGTCACATTTTTGATTGCCGTGAGGGCCACGCCGGGTTCGCACGCCAGCACTCGGTCGATGAGTAAAAACGGATAGCGGTGCGGCAGGATGGCGCGTATTTGGCCGATATTCATCACCCTGCCAGGGCTTGATTCGCGCATGGTCGATGGGATTTTAGGGGGGATTGGGGCGGCGGCGGTGTGGCGCGGAAAAACGCATGATTCGACCATAAACGATGGAGATTTTAGGGGGGATTGAGCCGCCCGGCGGCGCTGTGGCGCGGCAATAGTCGGCCGTTAGGTTTTGGCGGCCAGGGCTTTGAGTTGCGCCGCCCATTTATCGAGGCGGTGGATACGGGCTAATGTTTTCGCCCATTTTGCGGCCGGTTGGGCTGGCAGCATGGAGGAATAAGCGCCGCCGTAGGGGAGCGAGGCGGCGACGAAACTATCGGCATTTACGGTGACCTCGTCGGCGATTTCCAAGTGGCCGAGAATCGCGGCGCGCCCGCCGAAGCGACAACGCTTGCCGATGATGGCGCTGCCGGCGATAGCGACGCAGCCAGCCATAATCGTATCATCGCCGATTCTGGCGTTATGGGCGATTTGGATGTGGTTGTCGAGTTTGACGCCGTGGCCGATGACGGTGTCATCCAAGGCGCCACGGTCTACGGTGGTGTTGGCGCCGATATCCACATCGTCGCCGATTTTAACCCCGCCGAGTTGCTCGATGCGCGTCCAGCGGCGCTCGCCGGCGGCGCCGTGGTGGTGCTCGGCATAGCCAAAGCCGCTGGCGCCGATAACCACCCCGGCGGCTAGGCGGCAACGCGCGCCGATGACGCTATACGCCACCCGCGCCCCGGCCGCTAATACGGTGTCGACTCCGATAACGCAGTCATCGCCCACCGCAACATGGCTGCCGATGCTCGCCCCGGCCGCGATGCGGGCGCGGGCGCCGATGACGCTATACGCGCCGAGCCGCGCCGTCGCATGCACCACGGCGGTAGCGTGCACCACGGCGCTGGGGTGGATGGCCGTGGCGGCGCTGTCCGGCGGCGGCGCAAACAAGGCGCTGGCGCGGGCGTAAGCCAGATAGGGGTCGTCTACTATCACCTTGTGGCGCGCGAATAAGGCACCGTGCTCGGCGCGCACTAGCGCCGCCCCGGCGGCGCTGGCGGTCAGCCGGCAAGCCGCCGTCGAGCCCACATAAAACACCAGCGAATCGCCGCCGGCATTGCTCAAACTGCGAATGGCGCGCACCCGAAAGTCGCCGTCGCCCTCGATGCGCCCGCCGGTTGCCTCGGCGATGCGGTGCAGCGCTATCACGGCCGCCGGCGCATGGTTTCAGCCGCTGCGATGGCGGCGTCTTCGCCCATCGCCGGCCCAGCATGGCAAGACCTTTTATTGAATTGTCGACGGCGGCGAGGGCGACCGGAATCAATCGCCGGTTTTGCCATGTGCATGGTCCTTTGGATGAACATATTTACGCGCCGCGCCTGGCGGTCCACTTCAGAAGCCCTATCGACCACAGACATATCGACCACAGCCCGCGCTCCGATGCCAGCCACATGCTATCGGCGTCGCTTGCGACATGCGACCGAGTGCTATCGACCACGCCGTTTATCGACCACGCCGTTTATCGAAGTATCGGCCGGCGCTCAAAGCAGCGACCATTAACCACCGCTTTTGCCGCCCGCCCCCTGCCGTCGCCCGCCAGCCGTCAGTTATCGGCCGGTTGCTGGTGGCGGGTGGTGAGTTCGGTCAGCACATTTTCGGTGAGGTCGATATTGGCGCTGGCGTATACCACTTGTTGCAGCACCAAATCCAGCTCTTGTTGTTTGGCCACGGCGATGATGGCTGCGGTGATGAGTTTCTCGAGTTTGCCGAGACCGTCGTTGCGGCGGCGCGCATAATCTTCGTTATAGGCGCTTTCCTCGCGCTGTAGTTGGCGCTTGAGTTCGCGTAATTCGCGGGTTTTGGCTTGCAACTCTTCGGCGCTCAACAGCACGCCCTCTTTTTGGATTTCGGCTTCCTGGGCTTGGAATGCTTCGAATTTGCCGTGCAATTCACGGCTGCGTTCGGCGAATTCGGACTCCAGCAACTTCAGCTCGTCCATGCCTTGGGGGGACTGGTTGATCAAACGGCGGGCATCCACATAGCCGATGCCTTCGGCCGCCGCCATAGCGGGAATCGCCAGTGCCAGAGTCGCGGCCAAGATGCGTTGTTTAAGGCCAGTGGGGTTGGGCGTTGTGTTCGTCATGCGGGCTAATTTTAGGGTCGATGGGTGGGAATTTGTGGTCGCATCGCGGCTGCTTGGGGCGCGACCGCTCAGCGGAACACGGTGCCGAGGTTGATTTGGAATTTCTCGACATCGTCGCCGGTCTCGTCATTCAGCGGCACCGCATAGGTGATGGAAAAGGGCCCCACGGGCGAGAACCAATTGAAGGCCAAGCCGGCCGACAGACGTAAATCATCGCCAAATTTGTTGTCTTGGTCGTCGCTGGTGCTGTACACCTGCCCGCCGTCCAAAAATAGGCCGAGGCGTTTGTCATTGGTTTCCTCGCCGCCGAAGGCCGGGAATAGCAACTCTACATTTAACAATAAACGTTGGTCGCCGCCGATGGGTTCTTTTAGTCCGGAAGGGATGGGGGTGGGGGAGTAGCACCTGTCGCCTTCCACAAAATGTGGGGGATCTGCCTCAGTGTCACATGCGGCCTCATATTCACGATTCCGATACCCTGAACTCTTCGGCCCCAACGACCGCCCATCAAAACCGCGCACCGAATTCGAGCCGCCGGCGAAGTAGTGCTTGAAAAAGGGCAACCCGCCGTCTCGGTACTGGGTGCCGCCGCTGCCGCCGTAACCGCCGCCAAAGCCGACGCCGGCCCCGGCTTTGAGCGCCATATTGCCCGGCAACGGCACATAATAGGCGCCTTGCACATTCAATTTATAGTATTGATTGGCGCTGCCCGGCGTTGAAACCTCCAGCGATACGGCACTGGTGCCGCCGGAAGTGGGGAAAAAGAATTCATTGCGCGTGTCTTTGGAGACGCCAAGATCGAATACCAAATTCGTGCCCGAAGACTCCGCCTCCGTGCCCGAACGCTCGGGGTCGATGGCGTTCCGTATTTCCAACGGCGTGTTGGTGGTGCTGCTGAGTTTGATTTGCTCTAAATCCACGCCAATATTGAGCGAGTTGGTCTCGGCGATGGGAATCTTGTAATTGGCGCCTACGGCGGAGGTGTTGACCACATATTCGGCCGAATCCACCTCCTCGGTATCCACCCGGCGGTTGGATAGGTGCAACTCCCTGCTGACGCCATCTTCGGTGTGGTAGGGGTCCACATAGATGATCTCGACGGTGCGCGCCGCATCCGAGGTGTTGATGTCCACATGCAATTCTTGCCCGGCGCCTAACAAATTGCGTTGCGAATACGAGGCCCCGAACAGCGCGCCATCGGCATCCGAATAGCCTAAGGAAAAGGCGATGGCGCCGGTGTTGCGCTCGCTCACCGTGACCACCACATCCACCTGATCTTCGGCCCCGGGCACCGCCGGGGTATCGATGGATACTTGGTCGAAATATCCCAACCGCTGCAGGCGCTCCTTGGAGCGGCTAACCGCGCCGGAGGAAAACCACGCGCCCTCGAATTGCCGCATTTCGCGGCGGATGACTTGGTCGCGAGTGTGCAAATTGCCCACTATCTCCACCTTGCGGACATAAACGCGCTGCTTGGGGTCGATGACGAACACGGTGTTGACCACATGGGCTGCTTCGTCGGTCTCGTACACCGGCCGCACCTCGGCGAAGGCGTAGCCGGCGTCGGCGTAGTGGTTGGCGATTTTGATGCGGCTGGCGCTAACCGTCTTGCGCGAAAAGGTCTCGCCGACCTCGATGGTCACCAATTTGTCGAGGTCGGCGGCGAGATTTTCGGCCCCGCTGATGGCGCCGGTTATCTCAAAGGCGGCCGGCCCGAACACATAGCGCGCGCCCTCATCGAGACTGATGCTGATAAAAATATTCTGCTTATTGGGGCTGATATCCACGCTGCTGGACACTATCTCGAAGTCGTGAAAACCGCGGTCTAAGTAGAAACTGCGAATGGCTTCGATGTCGGCGTCCAGTTTTTGCTTGGAATACTGATCGCGGCGGGAAAACAGCCGCCAGCCGCGCGCATCGCGCAACGACATCTCCTTGACCAGGGTTTTTTCGGCGATGGCGTCGGCGCCGATGATGTTGATTTTTTTGATGGTGGCGACCCGCCCTTCGTTTACGGTTAGCGTGACCGCGACGCGATTGCGCTCCAACTCCTCGGACGACACCTCGACGCTGGCCGAATAGCGCCCGAGCGATAAATAGGTGTCTTTGAGTTCCTGCACCACTTGCTCTAAGCGCGTGCGGTTGAAAATGCGCCCTTGCACCAGCCCGGCTTGCTCCAACGCTTGCTCCAAGGCGGCGCTGTCCAACACCCGATTGCCGGTGATGGTGAGTTCGGAGATCGACGGGCGCTCCACTACTTTAACCAACAAGGCGTCGCCATCTCGCGATAGCTCGATGTCCTTGAAAAAACCGGTGGCGAATAACTCCTTGAGGCTGAGTTGCGCCTCTTCATCGTTGAGTTCGTCGCCGACTTTAAGCGGCAGATAGTTGAACACCGTGCCGGCCTCCAGGCGCTCTAACCCCTCGACGCGAATGTCGGCGATGATGAACGGCTCGAGGGCGAAAGCCGCTGGGCAGCACGCCAGCGCCAGCGCCAGCGTGGCCCGCCTGAGGCCGGACAACCCAGAAAAAACGGAGGTGCGCGAAGTGTGCATGGGGTGTTCTGTGAGTGAAAATTGGCGTGTTTTGGCGCGGCGTGGCGTGGCGGCGGCAACCTAAGGCAACTACATCAGCCGCATAATATCATTATAAAAAGCCAGGCTCATGAGCAATACCAACGCCGCCATCCCGAGGGCATTGCCGTACGCCAACATTCTCTCGCTGGGCGCGCGACCGGTGACCGCCTCGGCGGCGAAATACAGCAGATGGCCGCCGTCCAAGGGCGGGATGGGCAGCAGATTCAGCACCCCGAGGCTCATGCTGATAATCGCCAAAAAGATCAGAAAATCCATGCCGCCGGAGGACACGGCGGCGCCGGCGAAACGCGCGATGGTGACCGGGCCGGATAGATTCTCGGTGGACATGCGGGCGCTCAACATACGCCCGAGGGAGCGCAAAGTGACCGCCGCCAGCCGCCAGTTGTAGTCCACGGCCGCGGGAATCGCCGCCAGCGGGCCGTAGCGCAGGCGGATGGTGTCCGACGGCGGGCGGTATAACCCCATGCGGCCGCGGGCGAGGCCGTCCACGACGGTTGATTCGATGGCAAGTTCGAGCGCGATTTGCGCTTCGCCACGCTGCGCCAACACCGTGACCGTCTGCCCCGGGCGCGGCGATATATAGGCCACCAAATCATTCCAATCCCCCATGGCGAGGCCGTCTACGGCCAGGATTTTATCGCCGGCGCGCAGGCCGGCGGCGGCCGCTGGGGAATCATCCAACACCCGATAAACATGCGCGGGCGGCGGCAGCGGGCTCAGCCCCATACGCGAGGTTATCGCCTGGCGGCCGATGTGGTATTGCTCCATGGCGGCGAAATCCACCCGCAGCCGGCGCCCCTCGCCGTCGGCGCCGCGCACATCGAACACGCCAATATTGCCCTTCATGGCTTGATGTAACAGATAAAACTGGTGCTGCTGCCAGCCGCGCGTGGCCCGCCCATCGATGTGTTCGATGGTGTCGCCGGCGCGAAAACCGGCCGCGCTGGCCATAGATTGCGCCGCCACGGCGCCGACCACCGGCGCAATATCATCGCGCCCGACCACTAACACCAGCCACATGGCGAGCACCGCAAATAGGAAATTACTGGCCGGGCCGGCCGCCGCGATGGCCGAGCGCGCCGCCACCGATTGGCGATTAAAGGCGTGCCGGCGTTCATCGGCCGCCACGGCGCCGTCGCGTTCGTCCAACATTTTGACATAGCCGCCGAGCGGAATGGCGGCGATGCAATACTCGGTGGGGTCGCCGCCGCGCCGCCACGAAAAAATCGGCTTGCCAAAGCCGATGGAAAACCGCAACACCTTGACGCCGAGCCGCCGCGCCACCCAAAAATGCCCGTATTCATGCACCGTGACCAAAATGGCGATAGCGGCCACAAAGCCGAACAGGCTAAACCCAAAAACGCTCATGTCGATTCATCCATTAAGTAGGTTGATTGGTTGGGGATTTATAGTCCTAACTCTGCAGTTCGATTGGCGTTTTTTTTGAGGTCAGCGGCTGATTTAGGGGGTTGCGTTTGATTTTTGCTTTGGCTTTTGGCTTTTGGCTTTTAACGTTTGACTCCCCCCGCTTCATCTGGGGGGAGTCAAAGCAGAGCCGCGCCGACAGGCGTGGGCTGCTTCGGCGGGTAGCCAAATCAGGCGGCTTTATCGCCTGATTTGGTGGGGGGACTGTTGAGGTTGGTCTTTTTGCTTTTGCCTTTAAATCTTCAACTCATTAGCCCAAATGAGGGGAAAGTAAAAACCAACAGCCAAGTCAAAAGCAAATCAAAAGCCAAATCAAAAGCCAAATCAACAGCCAAGTCAAAAGCGAAAAGCAAAATCAAACGCGAAAATCAAAATCAAACGCACCCCCCACCAAAACTGGCGATGAAACCGCCAGTTTTGGCTCCCCCCTAAAAAGATAGGGTGGAGCAAAGCCTTAACAGCAACAGCAACATCAAAAGCCAACATCAAAATCAACAGCAAAATCAAAATCAACCCCACCGTGCGAATTTAGATATATAAATCCCATTGGTTGAGCGGCGAAATCCATGGCTTGGGCGGGCGATGGCGGCGGCGAAATCTCGGTGGCGGATGGCGCAGTCGGTGGCACTGAGGGCCCAATTTCACCCGCGCTGATTATGCACACTATATAGTGTCATGGGGGGTGATTTATGCCGGGTGATGATCGTCGCCATACCACGGTGCCATAATGCGCCACCGCCGGCGCCATCGCCGGTAAGCACCGCCCTTCACAACATCTGCCGACACATGTCGCGGGCTTCGGCGTCCGCCGCCAGCGCGGCCGCCAGATCGCATTCGCGGCCGCTATCCGGGCGCCCGCCGAGGCGCTGCATCACCCGCTCCACCAGTTGCGGGATTTTATCGAATCGCAAGCCATGCTTCAAAAACGCCTGCACCGCGACTTCATTGGCGGCGTTCATCACCGTCGGCGCCGCGCCGCCGAGCCGCGCCGCTTCGCGCGCCAGAGCCAGGCACGGAAAGCGGCGCTGGTCCGGGGCTTCGAAATCGAGGCGCGCGCAGTCCACCAAACTTAAGCGGCGCGCTCCGGATTGTACGCGCTGCGGCCAGCCGAGGGCGTGGGCGATGGGCACGCGCATATCCGGGCAGCCCAACTGCGCCAACACCGAGCCATCGACATATTCCACCGCAGAATGCACGATGCTCTGCGGGTGGATGACGATGTCGATGTCGGTGGCCGGCAAGGAAAACAGCGCCGCCGCCTCGATCAACTCCAGCCCCTTGTTCATCATGGTGGCGGAATCCACGGAAATTTTCGGCCCCATCCGCCAGGTGGGATGGGCGCATGCCTGGCGCGGCGTGACGCGGCGAAATTCCGCCAGCGGCAGGCGCCGCAACGGGCCGCCGGAGGCGGTCAACACCAGGCTGCGGATGCCGGCGCCCTCGCTGCCGCCGCCAGCGCGTAATGGTTGCGGCAAGCACTGAAAAATCGCGTTGTGCTCGCTGTCGAGCGGGATGATGACGGCGCCGCTGGCGCGCGCCTCACGCATAATCGTCGCCCCCAACATCACCAACGGCTCCTTATTGGCGATGAGGGTTTTTTTGCCGCCGCGCACCGCGGCCAAGGTGGAACGCAGCCCGACCGCGCCGACGATGCCGCACACCACGATATCGGCGCCGCCGCCGGCCAATTCGGACACTGCATCCAGCCCGCTGCGCACCCGCGTTTTCGCGCCCGCGGCCGCCAACTCAGCGGCCAACTGACGCGCCGCGGCCGGCTGCGTCAGCACCGCCGTGTGCGGCTTAAACGCCAAACACTGCCGCCGCAACGCCGCCACGCTGCCGCGCGCCGCCAGCCCGACGACGCGATATTTATCCGCATGGCGGGCAATCACATCTAACGCCGCGCCGCCCACCGAACCGGTGGAGCCGAGAATCACCACCGCTTCCGGCCGCCTGGGCGAGGCCGGGTTATCTGCCTCGGCGTGCACATTTCGCGCGCCTGGGGTCGGGCGGTATGGGGGCATGTATTGCTCGGTGGGGTTATGGGGGTGACTTTAACGCTGCTATGTCGATGCGCAGGCTATATCGCCGCATGGGTGGCAGCCCTACGGCCGCCATGCCGATGCCGCCACGCCGCCGACGGTTAGCCCGGCGGCACGATAGTGGTCGAAATATTGAAACCTTGCATGGCCGGCAGCGCCAAGATGAGCGAATCGCTCGCCGGAATCGATGGCAGCGCCAGAATCGAGCATAACCGCCGCCGGCAGCCCGAGAGCAATCGAATCAACACGCGCATTCGGCCGCCAGCATGAGCCGCAGCGCCGGCCGACCCGCCGCTCACGCCGCCCAATGCCACACCAGGGCGAACGCCGGCGCGGCCGCCAGCAAGCCGTCGATGCGGTCGAGGATGCCGCCGTGTCCGGGCAATAAAGCGCCGCTATCCTTGACCCCGGCGCGGCGCTTCAAGCGGCTTTCATGCAGATCGCCGAGCACGCCAAACAGCGCCGCCAGCAGCGCCGCCAGCATCCACATTAAGGTGTGTGCTAAGTTCAAATCGAGGACGAACACCGCCGCCGCCGCGGCCACCGCCACGGCGCCGAACACGCCGCCGAGCAACCCTTCGACGGTCTTGCCCGGGCTTACGGCCGGCGCCAAGCGGCGGCGACCGAAGCCTTTGCCGACCACATAGGCGCAGGTGTCGGCGCTCCAGATGACCACCAACATGGCGGCGGCAGCGGCGCCACCATGCTCGGCGCGCATCAGCGTCAACGCGCACCACGCGCCCAAAACCACGCCGCCGCCTTGAATCAACCCGCCTAATCCACCGAATCCACGCTGACCGGTAGCATCGCCCGCGCCCGGCTGACCGGTAGCATCGCGCCTGCCCGGCCGCCCCAGATCCACCGCCCGCCAGCCCCAGTACGCCACCGCGACGAGGCACATCAGCCATAGCCCGCCACCCGCCAGCCACCATTCGCCCGCCAGCCCTAGCCCGCCGCCCGCCAGCCCTAGCCCGAGCGCGGCCGCCGTCGATGCCGCGCCGACCAGCGCTGCCGCCGCCCGCCCGGTGCCGCCAGCCAGCCGTCGCCACTCCGCCAACGCCGCCAACATCAGCGCCCACGCTAATGCGGCGAATAACCACGGTGGCGCTTTCAGCGTCAGCAACAACGCCGCCGGCGCCAGCCACAAGGCGGTTTTCACCCGCGCCCGCAAGGCTGGGGTGATGGTCATGCCGTGGTGGGGGCCGGGGTCGGAGTCATGTTAATGGGAGTCGGCTGGGGCTCATGTTGATGGAGTCGAGGTCGGTTGCGGGCGACGGCGGCGATGGGGGAAACACCGCCAGATTTGGTTTTTCGCTTTGGCTTTGGCTTTTGACTTGGCTTTTGCTTTGGCTTTTGTTTCACTCCCCCCCGCTTCAGAGGGTGTGCGAAAAGGCCATTCTTGATTAAAATTTCGGGTGGCGTTGTTAAAAAAGCAGGCGAAAGTGTTGCTATTGCTTATTGTTTAAATTTTGAAAATGATACTTTTCCTTCATTTTCCCTTTGGCGAGGGCTTTTCGCACACCCTCTTCATCTGGGGGGAGTGAAATCTGTCCGAGCCGCCAGGCGCGGGCTGATTTGGTGGGGGGACTGTTGCTTTTCGCTTTTGACTTGGCTTTTGACTTGGCTTTTGACTTCGCTTTTGACTTCGCTTTTGGTTTTACCTTGCCCATCCTTTCGGCTAATGGGTTGAAGATTTAAAGCCAAAAGCAAAAAGACCAACATCAACAGCCCCCCACCAAATCAGGCGATAAAACCGCCGGATTTGACTCTCCTGGGTAAAGTAAAAATTCGAACCGATTGTAACTCTATCAATCCCAACCCAAACCGATGCGGCGGTTGTGCCAGGTCGGCGTTGCGGTCGGCG
This sequence comes from Candidatus Poriferihabitaceae bacterium, assembly GCA_965243285.1. Classification (GTDB taxonomy): domain Bacteria; phylum Pseudomonadota; class Gammaproteobacteria; order Arenicellales; family Poriferihabitantaceae; genus JAHRAW01. The sequence continues at coordinate 512,816 of OZ251537.1, forward strand.
GGGACTAACCGGCTGAGGGGGTTTCGCGAGGGCTGGAGATAGGGATTGGTGCGCAATCAATGGGCGCGGAATCAATACGCTCGACATCAATTTGCTCAACATCAATACACCCAGAATCGATAGCCTCGGAATCCATGCCGCTTGAGTCGATTCCACCGCCATCGATGTCGCCAGAATCAATATACCCAGAATCAATCCCCCCAGAATCAGTTTGTTCGGCCTCGATTTGTTCGGCGGTTTTGCCGAAGCGGCGCTGGCGGCTGGCGAACACCCGCAGCGCTTGGTCGAGATGCGCATCATCGAAATCCGGCCAGTAGGCGGCGGTGAAATACAATTCGGTATAAGCCAACTGCCACAGCAGAAAATTGCTGATGCGCTGCTCGCCGCCGGTGCGGATAAATAAATCCGGCGGCGGCAAATCGCTGGCGCATAGATGGGCTTCGAGGTCCGACTGGGTTATCGCCGAGGCCGATAATTCGCCGCGCTCCACCAGCCCGGCCACGCGGCGGCAGGCCTGGGTCATATCCCAGCGCCCGCCGTAATTGATGGCGATGGTTAAATTCAAGGCCGTATTATGCGCCGTCAAGGCCACCGATTCGGCGATGCTGCGCCGCAACCGCGGCGGAAAACGCGACACATCGCCGATGACGCGCAAGCGGATGTCGCTGTTGTGCAGGCGCTGGATTTCATTTTCGATGGCGGCGGTGAGCAACTCCACCAGCAATGACACCTCGGCGCGCGGCCGCCGCCAGTTTTCGCTGCTGAACGCGAATAGCGTCAAATATGGAATGCCACGGCGGACGAACACCGGCGCCATGCGTTTGACCACCTCGACGCCGCGCCGATGCCCGGCGATGCGCGGCAGCCCGTGGCGACGCGCCCAGCGACCATTGCCGTCCATCACCACGGCGATATGACGCGGCGCGTGGGGCGCGGCGGACGGTGAAATCGCGCTGACGGAGGGCATGGTTTGGGGCGGATTCGGGCTCGGATTCGCGCCGGCGATGCTTTTCGGCCGGATTGGCGCGCAATCTTTGCGTACTTTTTTGCGCACTGACTGAGTTTATCGATACGAGTGGCGGAGCGCGCTCATGATGCGACGGCGTGCGGCAATAGACGGCGACCGAAGTCGCCCGCCAGGCGCCCGAACCCGGCGCGGCGTGAAAGCGGCGAGGGGCAGGTGAAATCGCGCAACAACCGGTTCGGCAATTTTCGGCTATTTAAACTTCCAGCACTTCTCTGGTCATGGCCGCTCGCATCTTTTTTGGGGGGGGTTTATATACCTAAATTTGGGGATTTATATATCTAAATCTGCACGGTGACTTTGGTTTTTGATTTTGCTTTGGATTTTGCTTTTGCTTTGGCTTTTGATTTTGATTTTTCGCTTTGACTGTTACGCTTTACTCCCCCGCATTAAAGCGGGAGTCAAAACTGACGGCTTCATCGCCAGTTTTGGTGGGGGGTTGCTTTTGATGTTGATATTGATGTTGGCTTTTGATTTGGCTTTTGACTTTTACCTTGTCCCTCATTTGGGCGAATGAGTTGAAGATTTAAAGGCAACAGCCAAAAGACCAACATCAACAGCCCCCCCCACCAAATCAGGCGATAAAGCCGCCTGATTTTACTCCCCCAGATAAAACGGGGGTTGATTTTGTTTTTGGATTTTTGCTTTGCTTTTGCTTCGGTTTTGGTTTCACGCTCCCGCTTTTTGAGGGGGAGTGAAATCTTCCTCATCGGTCCGCTTGGCCGGCGACGCCATGCTAGAGCGGGCGGGGGCGAAGTCGCGGCGGCGTGTTAAACTGAATCCGGCGATTGCCGCCGCATTGCAACCCAAACCCTCGGCGCCGCCATCCCATCATGTCCCGCCCGCCGCCATCCCCCATCATGTCCCGCCCGCCGCCGTTGCCGCCGACCGATCTCCACGCTATCGGCGAACTATTGCGCGCTTGGGGGCGGCAGTTGGGGTTTGCGCATATCGCCATAAGCGATGTGGCTCTCAGCCTGGCCGAGGGGCAATTACGCGCCTGGCTGGGGCAAAATTTCCACGGCGAAATGGCGTATATGGCGCGCCACGGCACCAAGCGCACCCGCCCCGGAGAACTGCTGCCCGGCACCATGCGAGTGATTACGGCGCGGTTGGATTACCTGCCCGAGCCCATGGCAGCGGCGACCCAGACCTTGGCCGACCCGAGCATCGGCTACATTTCGCGCTATGCGTTGGGGCGGGATTATCATAAATTGATGCGCCGCAAACTGCAGCGCTTGGCGGATAAATTGCGCGCCGAAATCGGCGCCTTCGGCTATCGCGCCTTTTGCGACAGCGCCCCGGTGATGGAAAAGGCGTTGGCGCAAAAATCCGGCCACGGCTGGCTCGGCAAACACACCAACCTCATCAACCGCGATAGCGGCTCGTGGTTTTTTCTCGGCGAGTTATACACCGACTTAGCCCTGCCGGTGGACGCCCCGGTCAGCGCGCATTGCGGCAGTTGCGCCGCCTGCATGGACATCTGCCCCACCGCCGCCATCGTCGCCCCCTATCAATTAGACGCACGGCGCTGCATCTCCTATCTCACCATCGAATTGCGCGGCCCCATCCCGCTGGAATTTCGCGCACTCATAGGCAACCGCATCTTCGGCTGCGATGACTGCCAACTGGTCTGCCCGTGGAATCGCTACGCCCAACTCACCGCCCAGGGCGATTTCGCCCCCCGCCACGGCTTAGATTGCACCGCCCTGACCGACCTATTCGCCTGGGATGAAGCCACCTTTCGCCGCCGCACCGAAGGCTCGGCGATACGTCGCATCGGCCACGGCGCCTGGCTGCGCAACATCGCCATCGCCTTAGGCAACGCCCCGAGCACAGCCGATGTCACCGCCGCTTTGGAAAGCCGTCGCCACCACCCCAGCGCCCTAGTGCGCGAACATGTCGCCTGGGCGCTGGCGCAACATCAGCCCACCGCCTGCCCTGCCTCCGCAGATTGAATCCCCCCCATTATTTACGGGATTTATATATCTAAATCTGCACGGTGGCTTTTGATTTTGGCTTTTCGCTTTTGATGTGGCTTTGGTTTTGGCTTTTGGGCTTTGGCTTTGGCTTTTAACGTTTCACTCCCCCCCGTGCTTCATCTGGGGGGAGTCAAATCAGGCGGCTTTTTCGCCTGATTTGGTGGGGGGTCTGTTGATGTTGCTTTTAGCTTTTGATGTTGGCTTTGGCTTTTGGCTTTTGGGCTTTGGCTTTGGCTTTTGGCTTTTGGGCTTTGGCTTTGGCTTTTAACGTTTCACTCCCCCCCGTGCTTCATCTGGGGGGAGTCAAATCAGGCGGCTTTTTCGCCTGATTTGGTGGGGGGGCTGTTGATGTTGCTTTTGGCTTTTGATTTGGCTTTTGATTTGGCTTTTGATGTTGCTTTGGCTTTTGACTTTTGGCTTTGGCTTTGGCTGTTAAGGCTTTGCTCCACCCTATCTTTTTAGGGGGGAGCCAAAACTGGCGGCTTCATCGCCAGTTTTGGTGGGGGGTGCGTTTGATTCAGCTTTTGATGTTGGCTTTTGATGTTGGCTTTTGATGTTGGCTTTTGATGTTGGCGTTTGATTCGGCTTTTGATGTTAGCTTTTGATTCGGCGTTTGATTCGGCTTTTGATGTTGGCTTCCGCTTTTCGCTTTCACTTTGATTTTTCTGTTGCTGTTGATGTTGCTGTTGATGTTGCTGTTGATGTTGCTGTTGATGTTGCTGTTGATGTTGCTGTTGATGTTGCTGTTGATGTTGATGTTGATGTTGATGTTGATGTTGATGTTATCTTTTAACTCTCTTTTGTGACTGATGGGGTTTTGTGGCTGATGGGACGAAAAGTCAAAAGCCAAATCAAAAATCAAACGCAACCCCTCTAAATCAGCCGCTGACCTCAAAACCGCCAGTCAAACTGCAGCTTCAGGTATATAAATCCCCAAAATAATTTCGCGGAGATCGCCAAAATCATCCAAGCCGCCGGGGGGGAAATAATACTCATTCACATAAGAGCGCCACCGGCGCTAAGGAAGAAAACCACGCCGAAAATACCCTACCGCAACACAAGTTTATTGGTCGCACAACCGCACTTTTGGTCGACGTATATCGATGTGGCTGGACGGCGGCAAAACCGCCGGGCGCCTTTCAGTAGCGATGCTCGCCTAAGCAAACCAGCGGCAAGCTTATAATCCATGGTGCTCCACACACCCGGGATTAATTCCCCCGGCATTAACCACCGAAGTCACTAACATCCCACCCATGACCTCCCCCGCCCCTCTCGTCTCCCCATCGCGCGCTTTGGCCGCGGTCTCCATCGGGGCGGTGTTTTTTGGTTTTGCGTTTTTGCATCGGGTGGCGCCGAGCGTGATGACCATCGAGTTGATGCGGGATTTTTCGGTGGGCGGGGCGGCGTTGGGCACGCTGTCGGGGTGGTATTTTTATGCTTATGCCAGCATTCAACTGCCGGTGGGGATGTTGAACGACCGCTTCGGGCCGCGCAAATTGATGAGCGCGGCGGTGGCCTTGTGCGCCGTGGCGTCGTTCGGCTTTGCGGTGAGCGAGTCGGTATTGGCGGCGTCTTTTTTTCGCGCCGTTATCGGCGCCACGGTGGCCTTTGCTTTCGTCGGCACGCTCACCATCGCCGGCTACTGGTTTGCGCCGGCGCGCTTTGCCATGTTGGCCGGGGCGATTCAAGCGGTGGGCATGTGCGGCGCCATACTCGGGCAGGCGCCGTTGCGCTATGCGGTGGAGCGCTTCGGCTGGCGCGCCGCCATGGCGGCCATGGGTGGGGTGGCCATCGCCCTGGCGGTCATGTTGTTTTATATCGTGCCGCGACGTCCAAAAAATCGCGCCACCGGCGGTAGCGGCACCTCCAGCGGCTTCGGCGGGCTGTGGGCGGTGCTGGCCAACCCCCAGAGTTGGGCCTGCGCCGGCATCGGTTTTGGCATGACCTCGATCATGCTCGCCTTCGCCGGGCTGTGGGCGGTGCCGTGGCTCATCGATGTATACGACTACCCGGTCGCTACCGCCGCCGGCGTGGTGTCCATGTTGTTTTTCGGCTGGGCTATCGGGGCGCCGATTATGGGCTGGCTGTCCGATTACCTGGGGCGGCGCAAACCGGTGCTGCTGGTCGGCATTGTATGCAACAGCGCCCTTTTCCTCTTCCTATTGCGGTCCGGGTGGAGCGCCGCGCTGCCGCTCTCGGCGCTGTTTTTCGCCCTCGGCGTCAGCGGCTCCATGATGACCATCGCCTTCGGCTCCATGCGCGAAGTCAACGCCGCCGCGCACGGCTCCACCGCCATGGGGCTGGTCAACATGTTCGTGGTCGGCTCCGGCGCGGTGATGCAGCCGGTGGTCGGCTGGCTATTGGATCGCAGTTGGGACGGCACCTTGATCGACGGCGCGCGCGTGTATGGCGCCGATGCGTACAGCGCCGCCTTCATGGTGTTGCTCGGCTCGAATCTGTTAGCGTTAGTGTGCGTTTTGCTGCTGCGCGAAACCTGGTGTCGACCCCTTGCAAATGCCGCGCAATCAACTCCCCAAATCAACCGCGCGCCATCCCCATAAGCGATAAACCCTTAGGTGAGATTGATACATCTAAACCTGCAGATTGATTGTTGCTTTTGATGTTTGTTTTTGATGTTTGTTGATGTTGGCTTTTGATGTTGCTTTTCGCTTTTGATGTTAAGGCTTCGCTCCACCGCTTAAAGCGGGGGAACCAAAACTGGCGGGCTTTATCGCCAGTTTTGGTGGGGGGGTTTACATTGATGTTGCTTTTGCTTTTGATAAAACTCATCGAGGCCGGTAAGCCGTTGCCGGAGCGGTTTCGGTTTTTGTTGTTTGAAGATAAGCGCGAAGTGGAATTGGTTTGGAGCGGCAAGAGCGATGCGGTATGTAATATCGTGCTGCCGTTTCAAACTATCGAACAGGTGGATGAGCCGCGCATCGAGAAACCATCGGGCGCTACGCAGCAAGCGGATATGTTTTCCATGGATGCGCGCGGTCGGCAAATCAAAGGCTGGAGCAATAAATTAATTTGGGGTGATAACAAATTAATTTTGTCATCGTTGAAAAATGGCGCGATGCGTGAGGCGATAGAAAATACGGGCGGGGGTAAAACTGATATACATTGATCCGCCCTTTGATGTGGGCGCGGATTTTTCCATGGATATAAAAATTGGTGAAGATACCTTTAATAAGAAACCCAATATTTTAGAGGAGATCGCCTATCGCGATACTTGGGGCAAGGGCGCGGATTCATTTATCGCGATGATTTATGAGCGGCTGGTTTTGATGCGGGATTTGTTAGCCGAGGATGGGAGTATTTATGTGCATTGTGATTGGCGGGTGAATAGTTATATTCGCTTGGTGATGGATGAGGTGTTTGGGAGGGAGAATTTCCAAAACGAAATTGTATGGAATTACGACGGGCCACAAAGTCCAAGCAAAACCAAGTTTGCTACTAAATACGATAAAATTATTTGGTATTCAAAGAGTAAAAACATCTTTGTTTCTATCCCAGACCTATACGCCGGCACCCCCCTTTCTGATGAACAATTAAAACAGTATAAACAAGACGAACATGGTAGATGGTTTTATGATTTACCCAAGGGTTCATATACCGATGCAAGCATCGAGCGCCTTGCTAAAGAGGGTCGGATTAGATATACAAAATCAGGAAAAACAAGGATTAAGTACTATCTTCGCGTTGGAGACAAAGGGCAAATTATTAGAGATAAAAAAATCTCCGATGTCTGGACTGACATCCCATCATTAGGAAATGTAAACTCAAAGCAGAAAACCAAATACCCTACTCAAAAACCAGAAGGTTTACTAGAACGAATAATAAAAGCATCCTCCAACGAAGGCGATTTGGTCGCGGATTTTTTCTGCGGTTCCGGCACCACGGCCGCGGTTGCTGAAAAATTAGGCCGCAAATGGATTTGCGCCGACCTTGGCAAATTTGCCATTCACACCACTCGCAAACGCATGCTCGGCGTGCAGCGCGAACTCAAAGCAGAGCATAAAAACTATCGTGCTTTCGAGATTCTCAACCTCGGCAAATATGAGCGCCAGCACTATATCGGCGTCAACCCCAACTTGTCGGCCGAGCAGCAGGGCCAGCAAATCGCCGCCAAATCTAAACAATACCTAAGCCTCATCCTGCGCGCCTACGCCGCTCAACCCATCGAGCAGTCGATGGTTTTCCACGGCCAAAAAGCCGGTCGCATGAGCGCCATCGGCCCCATCAATTTGCCGGTAACGAGCTTATTCGTAGATGAAATCATCCTCGAATGTCGTACAACACACATTACCCGCGTCGACATCCTCGCCTTCGAGTTTGAAATGAATTTGTTCGCGCGAATTTGCGACGATGCGAAAGCCCGTGGCATCGACATCGCCGCTAAGTACATCCCAACCGATGTTTTCGACAAACGCGCGGTGGAGAAAAATCAAGTGGTTTTTCATAATGTGGCGTTCGTCGAAGTTGAGCCGCGCATCACCACCCGCAATTCGCAAACAGCTGAAGTAGAAGAGCGCTGGACTGGCAACTACATCTTCGAAAACGAATGGCAATCCTTTCGCACCAAAAAAGATCGCGCCATAGAACTCATCAGCACAGCCCATGAATGCGCTCCGGGTAAGCGAAAAATCGCGGTAACGGTGGTCGATATTTTCAGCAATGACACCATGCGAATCTTAGCGATTAATTTGTAAAACATCGGCCGCCATCACGCGATGGCATTAGCGCAACAACACGACTTAAATTCAGCCTAAAAATGCCGCTACACTCTGATTTCCAGCGTTCTCCGCATGTGGTATTGGCGCCGGGCGTGCGTTGGCTACCAAGCGCCGATGTTTCGGATGCCGACAAGAAGAGTTTATTGCCGCCGTTGGTGAGCCAATTGCGCAAGAAGGTGGCTGCATGGCGGGCGCGAAATTTTTTGCTGAGTACGCCGAATATTATTGTGCTGGATCGCATCAAAAAGGATTTTCAATGGCTGCGAATTTTTTCGATGATCCGGTTATTCCCGACAACGGATATAACGGCCGCAGCTGGCGGGATGATTTTCAACTGACCTTGCATTTGCAAGATGAAGTGCGCGTGAGCAAAGCAACCGGCAATATTTTCTTGACTAACATTCATCGCGTTTATGCCGATCAAAATATTCCACCCTCTGCAGAGGATGAAAACAGTATGGATTATTTTATCGGCAAAAAACAGAGCGGCAAGACCACGGATTCCAAAGTGGGGGTGGGCGAGATAGTGCGCGATATTGATGAGTTGGTGGTTTTTAATGACGAAGCGCATCATCTTCATGACGAGAAATTAGCGTGGTTCAAATCCATCGAAGATATTCATCACCGGCTACTGCAAAAAGGCGGGAGTTTGAGTTTGCAGGTGGATGTGACGGCAACACCAAAGCACAATGACGGTAAAATATTCGCGCAGACGGTGGTGGATTATCCGTTGGTGGAGGCGATTGCGCAAAATGTGGTGAAACATCCGGTGCTGCCGGACGCCGCCAGCCGCGATAAATTGCGCGAGTATCCGAGTTCTAAATTCACCGAACAATATAAAGATTATCTCGAATTGGGCGTGGCCGAATGGCGTAAATCCTATGCGGAACATCAAAAGACCGGCAAGCGCGCCATTTTGTTTGTGATGACCGACGACACGAGAAATTGCGACGATGTTGCCGAGTACTTAGAGAACACTTACTCCGACCTGGAAAATGGGGTATTGACCATCCACACTAAGAATAATGGTGAGATTTCGGAATCGTCTTCAAACAAAAACCGTGAGGAACTGGAATGTTTGCGCCGCCGCGCGAATCTAATCGATGATCCACGCGGCACTTGCAAGGCGATTGTCTCGGTGCTGATGCTAAAAGAGGGCTGGGATGTTCGCAATGTCACCACTATCGTCGGGCTGCGCGCCTATTCGGCGAAGAGCAATATCTTGCCCGAGCAGACGCTGGGTCGCGGTTTGCGAAAGATGTATAAAACGGCGGGCGAAGAATATGTGAGCGTGCTCGGCACCGATGCGTTTATGGAGTTTGTGCAAGCCATCGAAGCCGAAGGCGTGACGCTGGAGCGCAAACCCATGGGTGCGGGGGCGGCAGTTGCGCGCTTGCTTATCGAGGTGGATAAGGACAACATCCATAAGGATATCGCGGCGCTGAACATTGAAATTCCGCGTCTCACGCCGCGCATTTGGCGTGATTACAGCCAATTGTCGGCGCTGAAAATCGGCGCCGGGGAGTTTGAGGCCATCGCGTATAAAACATTCAGCGCCGATGCTCGGCGAAACATCGTGTTCAAGGACTTGGTCAGCGACGAGGTCTCGCATACCACAGTATTGGACGGCGCCGGCGCGCTCGATTATCGCAATGTGAGCGGGTACTTGGCGCGCACCTTGGCGCATGATATGCGGCTGGTGAATGGCTATGATGTGCTGTATGAAAAAATTAAGGGCTTTGTGCGAACGCAATTGTTCGGACAAGTGGTGAATCTGGAATCCACCAATACCTTGCGCAACTTAGCCGAATTAGCGGCGATGAAAACAGTGCGGGTGTCATTCAAAAAAGCCATCAATAACCTCACGGTGCAAGATAAGGGGTATGTCAAGATTGAAGAATCTATCGGCTTGTATCAAACGAAGTCTTTTATGGTGAATCATCAAGATTCTGTGACGGCGAAAAAAAGCCTGTTCAATCGCATTATCGGCGATAGTCATTTGGAATTACGCTTTGCATGATTTTTAGAAAATTGCGCGGATGTGGCGTCGTTCGCCAAAAATTATTTCAGCCTCAATTTCAAGTTGGATTATGTTAATGCCGAGGGCGATATTTCCAACTATTACCCGGATTTCATTGTTAAACTTAAAAACCAGCGCGTCGTTATTGTTGAAACCAAGGGGCTGGAGGATGTGGATGTGCCGTTAAAAATGGCGCGGCTAGAGCAATGGTGTTTGGATGCGAACGCGGTGCAGCCGGCAACCCATGATTTTGTATATGTGGGTGAGCGGGAATTCGATGAATATAAACCGCGATCTTTCACCGAGTTAATGGAGAATTTTCGAAGATTTAAGGGTGGGTGAAGCGAAATTTGTCGCCGCTAGGCCCCAGCCGAACGCCAATGGCTAATTGGAGTAGAAGCGAAAGCCACAGCGAAAAGTCAACATCAACGGACCCCCACCAAATCAGGCGATAAAGCCGCCTGATTTGGCTCCCCCCAGATGAAGCACGGGGGGGGGCGAAACGTTAAAAGCCAAAAGCCAAAAGCAAAGCGAAAAGCAAAGCGAAAATCAAAGCCAAAAGCCAAAGCGAAAATCAAAAGCAACATCAAAAGCAACAGCAAAATCAAAAACCAAAAGCCAGCATCAAAAGCATCCCCCTTAGCCGCCATCCGCCACGGATTCGTCGGCCGCCGATTAATCGGCCACTAACACGCGAATTAAATTGGTGCTGCCGGCTTGGTGGGAACTGCCGGCGGTTAAAATCACGCGGTCGCCGTGGCTGACATAGCCTAAGGCAGCGGCGCGTTGCATGGCGAATTGGATTTTGTCTTCGTCGGTGCCGTCGCGGTCGTAGTGGATGGCGAGCACGCCCCAATTCACCGCCAGTTGATGCACCACGCGTAGCGATGAGGTGATGGCGAGGATGGGGCTTTGCGGGCGATATTTGGAGATTAATCGCGATGTTCTGCCGGTTTCGGTGAGCGCCAAGATGGCGGCGGCGTTTAGGTGGTCGGCCATGCTGATGGCGGCTTGCGCCACCGCTTCGGTTACCTCGCCGGACGGCGGCGGGGCGAGTTGCTGCAGGTAGCCGTATTGTTTGAGCCCGGATTCGGCCTCGCGCGCCAACATCACCATAGTGCGCACCGCCTCCACCGGGCGGCTGCCGCTGGCGGTTTCGCCGGACAACATCACCGCCGAGGTGCCGTCGAAAATGGCGTTGGCCACATCGCTCACTTCGGCCCGCGTCGGGCGCGGGTTGCGCTCCATGGAATCGAGCATTTGGGTGGCGGTGATGACCGGTTTGCCGCACGAAATAGTGGCGCGGATGATGCGTTTTTGGATGGTGGGCCCCTCGCCCATGCCTAATTCCACGCCGAGGTCGCCGCGCGCCACCATGATGCCGGCGGCGGCATCGATGATGGCGTCTAAGTTATCCACGCCGGCGCGGTTTTCGATTTTGGCGATCACCGGAATGTGGCTACCGAGGGCTTGCATCTGCGCGTGCATGGCGGCGATTTCCCCCGCGTTGCGGATAAAAGAGGCGGCGATATATTCCACCTGGTGCGCCACCGCAAATTCGATTTCCCGCGCATCATTGGGGGCTAGACAATCATAGGCGTCGGCGTTGTCGGGCAGATTCACCCCCTTGCCATCGCGCAATATGCCGCCGCATTCGATGCGGCATTGAATCACGCCGCCGGCTTGCTCAACATCGCCCGGCAGCGCTTCGACGCGCAACTCGATTTGCCCATCATCGAGCATGACGCGGTCGCCGGGGCGCACATAGTTGCGCAATTCGGTGTGGGTGGTGGATACGCCGCGCTGGTCGCCTACGCGGCCGTCCGCGAATAAGGCGAACGGCTGATTGCGCGCCAGCAGCGCTTGGCCGTTTTGCAGCTGCCCGGTGCGAATCTCGCGCCCTCGGGTGTCGACCATCATGGCCACGGTGGCGTCTACCGATTGCGCGGCGCGGCGCACGCGGCGCAAGGCGGCGGCGTGGGATTGCACATCACCGTGCGACATATTCAAGCGCGCCACATTCATGCCGGCCACAATCATGGCGCGCAAAACCTCCTCGCTAGCGCAAGCCGGGCCGATGGTGGCGATAACCTTGGTCTTGCTAAAGATTTTTCGCAGTGGGTTATGGGCAGTGGACAACGGGCAACTCCGGCGGCGGGGGCTGCATTATAATGTGAATGAAGCGCGGCCCACGCCACGCGCTCGCCTGATGCGCTATGAATAACCAGCATAAAGATGCCGCGGCGCCGGCCGAATCGCCGACTGAATCGCCGACCACATCGCCGGCTGAATCGCCGACCAAACCGCGCCGCAAATCGCCAGCCAAATCCGCGGCCGAATTCCCGGCCAAATCCGGCGCTAAACCTGGCACCGAATCCCCGGCCAAACCCGCCGCCGAATCCCCCGCCCGGCGCTGGTTTTATCTCATTTATCCGCCGCTGTGTTTTTTGCTGTTCGCCTATCCGCCGCACCGCCTAAGCCATTGGTATGGCGCCGCCACGGCCCTCGGCGCCATGCCCACCGCGGCCCTCGGGCTGCTCGGCATGGTCGCGTTGTGGCATTCCTTTCGCGGCCCGAACATGCGCGTGCGCTATGTCGCGGTGCATTGGATGGGGGTGAGTTTTATTCTGTTAGCGCTGGTTTTGCCCTATGAAATCGCCCGGCTGGTGGCCGCGACGCCCGACCGCAGCGCCGCGCTATGGATTCTCATCGCCGCTGCGGCGCTGGTGGCGACGGCGGTGGCGGCCTCGCATTTTGTGCGCGTCAAACGCATCGAAATCACCTCGCCCAAGGTTACGCGGCGACATCGCGTGGTGCAGATAAGCGATGTGCATATCGGCTCGCGCCAGGGCGGTTATTTGGCGCGCATCGTGCGGCGTATCAACGAATTAGCGCCAGAAGTGGTGGTCATCACCGGCGATTTGGTCGATTCTTCGGCCGTGGGCGCGGCCGAACTGCGTTGCCTGGCGCAATTACGCGCCCGCGCGCTGTTTTCCATCGGCAATCACGAGCGCTACGCCGATTTAGATAAAGTACTGGCCCTGCTGGCCAGTTTTGGGGTCGAAGTACTGCGGCAGCGCCAAGTACGCGCCGGCGAACTCGACATCATCGGTATCGATGACGCCGACGCCGCCGACCAAGTGGCCACCCACCTGCCAGCCCTCGGCGCGCGCCGCGGCGCCTACACCCTTTTGCTCTACCACCGCCCGCTGGGCTGGGAGTCGGCGGTCGCCCACGGCATCGACCTTATGCTGAGCGGCCACACCCACAACGGGCAGATTTTCCCCTTCAATTGGCTGGTTAAACGCCAATTCAAGCGCATCAGCGGGCTGTATCGCGCTGGCGAGGCGCGCTTGTATGTCTCCCCCGGCAGCGGTACTTGGGGTCCGCTCATGCGGCTCGGCTCGTTGAATGAAATTACTTGTATCGATATAAAACCGTCGCCGCCGCGGCCATAGTCGGGCGGTTACTGTCGGCTTCGCTAACGCCGAGCCGCGAATATCGAGCCGCGAATGTCGCCCGGCCCGGTCGCCCCATCAGCCGCATCAGTCGCCTTCCGGGGGATTAATCCGGGCGCGGGATTTCCTGCGTCGCATCGGGGATGGCATAGCCGCGTTGCACCGCCGGGCGCTCGGCTAAGGCCACATACCAGCGCCGCACATTCGGGTAGGCGGCGAGGTCCATACCCTGCCAGCGGTGGCGGGCAATCCACGGCCAGGCGGCGATGTCGGCGATGGAGTATTCCCCAACATGGGCCCCGGCCAGATAATCGCGGCCATCGAGACGGCGCTCGAGCACGCCGTATAAGCGCTGCGCTTCGCTGCCATAGCGCCGCGCCGCATAGTCGCTAACCCCGGGGTTGAATTTGAGGAAGTGATGCGCCTGCCCGAGCATGGGCCCCAAGCCGCCCATCTGGAACATCAGCCATTCCATCACCGACCAACGCAGCGCCGGCTCAGTCGGCATGAAACGACCGCTTTTTTCCGCCAGGTACAGCAAAATGGCGCCGGATTCCATCATGGTGATGCCGGTGTCGTGGTCGACGATGGCGGGGATTTTATTGTTTGGGCTGAGGCGTAAAAAATCGGCTTCGAATTGCGCATCGCGCAATATGTCCACCGCATGCACGGTGTACGGCAGCGCGATTTCCTCCAGCATAATGGAGATTTTCATGCCATTGGGGGTGCTCCAGGTGTATAGCTCGAGCATGCGATTGGGCGCTGTTCGGGGGCCGATAAAGGGGGGAATTTCGGGGTGAATTCGAGGGGAAATTCGGGGAAAATTCGGGGGTGAATCTGCTTGGCCGGCGATAAAACCACTGGGGATGGCGATTTTTGTCATATGCGGCGAGTGTGGCATAATTCCGATGCCCTGATTCACGGCTTTATCTTAGCGTGCTCTCATGTTGCGGCGCGGGCTTTCCCGTGGCCGCTTAAAGCGCTGCGGTTGCGCCGCATTTTTATCGCCCAGGCGCGGCGCTATTGTCGCCAGTCGCCGATAAAATACCCGCGCCTCACAAGCGCCGCCATCAACCCTCACTAACGCAGGTAAATCTCCATGAACAAAACCCTCAAAGCCTTGCTCAGCTGGGCAATCACAGCGTGGATAGTCAAGGTGTTCGCATTTTCCTTGCCCTATAAATTTTCCAACGCCGCGGATACCCAGCATATTTTCGGCACCATCGGCGGGTGGATGGCGAGCGCCATCGATGCGCGCCTCGGCGCCTGGTTCATAGAATTCGGCGCCCGAGCGGTGGGCAGCGTGGAATTGCTGACTTGCATCGTGCTGCTGACCCCGGCCTTGCTGTGGGTGGTCGAGCGCCTCACCCCCGGCGGCAGCAGTGTTGGCGTGCGGGCGCGTTGCCATTGCCTCGGCGGGCTGATGGCGGCGGCGGTGATGGCCGGGGCGGTGTTTTTCCACCTCGCCACGCCGCTCGGCATCGCGGTGTTGCATGAGGGCGTGAGCGATGGCGGCTCGCTGTTTTATGCGGCGGTATCCATCATGGTACTCGGCGCGGCGCTGTTTGCGATTAATTTACGCCAGCGCGCCTATTAGCTTAGCGCGAAAGCGCCAGCGTTTTTGTATCGCGCCTTTTTGTATCGCGCCAGGGCCGGCGGCAGCCATGAAGTTGACCTACTTCATGGTCGCCGCCTATATTTCATGTTGCGTTTGCATCCGCGCCAAGCCGTGTAAATATTTTCAGTTAAACGCGGCTTTTTTTGATCGCGACAAGGGTATTTTTTCCAAGCAAGATATCAATGATTTAATGCCGTCGCGGTGGCGGCTGGCGCAATTTTATGATGACGGCGTACGCCAGCCGGCGCGCTTTCCGGTATTCGTAAAACCGGAGTGGGGGCAAAACGCCAGCGGCGTGCGGCGCGCCGATAATGCCGCCGATTTGGCTCGCATCCGCGCCGAATTAGCGGCCGACCACGCTGCCCAAGCCGACCATCGCCCGCGCCTCGCCTACCTGATTCAAGAGGCCGCGGCGCAGCCATACGAGTACGAAATTTTCTCCATGCGCAGCCATCGAGATGCTGCGCGTTATGCCGTGCTCACCCTCACCCGCGCCGAAAATTCCCGCCAGGCGTTGCCCATAAACGGCATCCACAACCCCGATACCCGCTATGTGGAAATCACCGCCGAGTTGTCGCCATCGCAACGCGAAAAAATCTGGGCGCTGGTGCGGCAAATCGGTGACTTCAACATCTCGCGGGTGAGCGCCCGCGCGGCTTCGCTCGCGGCCCTGTTGCGCGGTGATTTCCACATCATCGAGGTTAATTTATTTCTGCCCATGCCGATTAATTTTCTCGACCGCCGCCATTCCCGCGTCGCCCTCGCCCGCCTGGCCATGGCGTATATGATGCGCTTGGCGCTGCTCACCAAACACCGCGACCTAGGGCGCGCGGCTAAGCCGGTGTTCACCAAAAGCCTGCTGTATAATCGGCGCGGCAAGTGGCTGAATTTTCTGCGCGCGCGGCTGTGAAAACGCGCGACTATAAAAAAACTTCCGCCGCCACTTCGATGCCAGCCCATGCCAGCCCCCATGCCGCCCATTCGGTAGCAACACAATGCTGAGAAAAACAAAAGCATGGTTGTACCGCCGCATAAGCGCGCGCTACATGCACGGCTGCACCAGCTACAACACGCTAACCGTGCGCCGCGCTTGCCGCTCCAAAGCGCAATCGCGGCAGGTATTCGCCCGCAATGGCGTGCCGCACGCCCGCGGCATGGTGTTCTGGTTTCCATGGCGGGTCGGGCGCTTCATCCGCGAGCATGGTTTCCCGGTGGTGGTCAAGCCCAATGTCAGCGGTTATTCACGCGGCAGTTACTTCCCCATCAACAATTACCGCGAGTTGTGGCGCGGCATATTCCTCGCCAAAGCGTGGTGGCCGAGCACGGTGTTAGAGCAATATTTGGCCGGCGCCAATTACCGCGTGCTGTGCACCGGGGCGCAGTTGATATCGGTCATTCGGCGCTATCCGCCGTTCGTTATCGGCAACGGCGCCGATTCCATCGATGCGTTAATCGAGGCCGAAAACATCACCCGCGCGCGGATGAAATTACACCCCACCATCTACCCCATCAGCAACAGCCCGCTGGTTTTAGCGCACCTCAAAAAACAAGGATTGAGCTTGCAATCGGTGCCCGATTCGCAGCAACAAGTTGAGTTATTTCATCGCGTGGCGTTAGCCCCGGGCGGGGTGGTGGAAATCGTAGACCAAGCCACCATCGCCGACGATAACGCCGAATTATTCAAGGCCGTGGTGCGCATGTTCGACGCCAACCTGCTCGGCATCGATGTGATCTTCGAAAAAGGCATGGAGATAAGCCACAAAAAACAAAAATGCATCTTCATCGAAGTAAACTCCCGCCCCTATGCCGCCATGCACAACTTTCCGCGCTACGGCAAGGCGGAAGATTTATCGGCGCACTACGCCAAACTGAATCAACTCGACATTCCCGACCAGGATATTTTTTAGGGATTTATATATATAAATCTCTTTTTTAACGCCGGGAGTTTTTCCATGCCGCCGCACTCGCGCATTTTCTATCCCTATTTGGGGCTACACTCGCTGCTCATCGGCATCTTCCCGTTTTTTATTCCGGTGTATCTGTGGAAGGCCGGATTCGCGCTCGGCGCAGTGTCGATTTTCATCGCCATCGCCGGCCTCGGCTTTTGCCTCGGACTATGGGCGTGGGATAGATTGCGACAGCGCATCGACCTCACCTCGATGATAGCGCTGTCGTTGTTGCTGGAATTGTTATTGTTGCTGAATGTCTATGTGCTCGATATGGACATGACTGTGCCGATGCTGGCCTCCCTCGGGCTGTGCTACGGCGTGTATAACTGCTTTTTTTGGACCACCCAACGCGCCTTGTTTTTCGAGATCATCGAGCCGGCCAATTCCGGCCGCAAATACGGCAACTTCCAATTATTCGTCGGCGCCGTGCTGCAAGTCGGCATTCTCATCGGCGGCTTACTGCTGGAGCGCGGCAGTTTTTTCTATATCGTGGCGCTATCGGCCGCTTTTGCGCTCATCGGTTTTTTGGCGCTGCTGGCCTGTCGCCCGCAGTACCCGCAATCTCTCGGGCAAACCCCAGCCCTCGGGCTGCGCGACATTATCGGCTTCAAAGACGGCGACGCCTCGCGCACGATTTTCATCATCGATGGCATCTATCTATTTTTGGAAAGTTATTTTTGGATCATCTCGCTGTTTTTAATCGCCCGCCAAAGTTTCACCACCTTAGGCCTCATGGTGTTGTCCTTGGCGGTGATTTTCGGCATCCTTTTTTATCTGCTGAAAAACACCATCGACCGCTTCAGCCGCAACCGCGTATACCAACTGGCGGTGGTGCTGTATGCCGCCTCATGGGGGTTGCGCGCCTTGACCGACGACAGCGCCTCGTTAGAAGTGTTGTTCATCCTGCTGGTGCTGATAACTTTTAGCACTTCCATGTTTCGCTTGGTGGTAAACAAGCGCTTTTACGACATCGCTAAACACACCTTGCAGCATCGCTATCTGGTGCTTAAAAGTTACTACTCCCAAGCCGCCATCGGCGTGTTGTTTTTGATTTTTGGCGCTGTGGTCACACGCTTGAAATATGATGTGGAAATATTGGATGCGATGTATTGGGGCGCCGCCGTGCTCGCCTTAGGTTATTTGATTTACGGTGCCAAGCGCTATCGCTGAACATTAATAATGGGAGTTATATACCTAAATATGCAGTTCGATTGGCGTTTTTTTGAGGTCAGCGACTGATTTAGGGGGCTGCTTTTGCTTTTGGCTTTGGCTTTGGCTTTTGGCTTTTGGCTTTTAACGTTTTACTCCCCCCCGTGCTTCATCTGGGGGGAGTCAAATCAGGCGGCTTTATCGCCTGATTTGGTGGGAGGGCTGTGGATGTTGGTCTTTTTGCTTTTGCCTTTAAATCTTCAACTCATCAGCCCAAATGAGGAATGAGGTAAAAACCAACAGCCAAGTCAACAGCCAAAATCAAAAGGCCCCCACCACCAAAACTGGCGATGAAACCACCAGTTTTGACTTATCCCGCATTAAAACGGGGGAAGCAAGGCGTAACAGCCAAAGCCAAACCCACCATGCAGATTTAGGTATATAAATCCCTTAATAATGGTTATGAACATGTACATGAACATATATATGTACATGTAGGGCGCGCATTAAGCGGCCGGCGCGTGGCCAAACAAACGCTCGATAAAATCGCTAAACCAATCGCGTTGCGCGGCGTCGTGCAGCACTTGTAATTTATTTTGCTCATCGCGACTCTGGGCCCCGGGGGAATCAAAAAAAGCCCACTCCGCATCTTGCCAGCGGCGGAAAGTTTGCGGCGTCGCTTCCGGGTGAAATTGCACCCCATAGGTTGTTTCGCCGCAGCGAAAAGCCTGCGCGCAGTGTTCGCCGCGGGCCAATAAGGTGGCCCCCGGCGGCGGGTCGAATTGATAAAAATGGGCTTGGGTCACATGCGTAGGATGCGGCATCCAGGCGCGCCCGGCGAGCGTCGGGGTGGCCGCGTAATAGCCAAATTCACAGCGCCCGCCGGGTAATGCCGACACCCCACCGCCGAATGCGTAAGCGATGAGTTGGGCCCCGAGACAGATGCCGAGCAGCGGCACGCCGAGCCCATGGCAAGCGCGAATCCAAGCGATTTCGTCGGCCAAAAACGGATATTTATCCATTTCATGCACATTATGCAGGCCGCCGAAAATGAGCGTGCCAGCCACCGCGCTGGCCTCCTCGATACCGAGCGCATCGCCGCGCGCCGGACAGCGTACTTCGACCTCAAACCCCAGTTTTTTCAGGTGCCCGGTGGCGCGCTCATCCGGCGGATTGTGGTGATGATCCAGCACCACAATGCGCCGCCCACGCGCCGATTGATTCGCCGCCTGAGGCACTGGTTGATGCGTCAACATCAACCCACTACCGCGGTTTTTCGGCCGCGTGAAAACCAGACGGCAACTGCCCGTAATCGCCCTCGCCGAAAAAAAATCCGGCCATATGTTTTTCGATCAATGAGATGGCGTTCGGGTCGGCGGTGTTGAGGCCGTTTTCATTGATGATGGTGGTCAGCCGCACCAGCCACTGCCCCCATCCGTCGGCCGACACATGTTCAAACACCCGCTGCCCCAACTCCCCAGGATAAGGCGGCGCCGCTAACGCTTCAGCCTCGCGCTTCAACACCACGCACTGCACAAGTTTGGTTGCCATATCGAAATCGATGATGTGATGGGTGGATGAGTTTATGGGCGGATGAGTTGATAAAGCGCGCGATTTTTTCACTATCGCCGCTACCATGCGCGTACAAACATGTACGCATATAACATGTTATACAACATGTTATACAACATGGCACCTAAACATAGCGCCCTAAAATAGGCTGCCCGGCGGTTAATTTGCACTTCAAGCAAAACTGGTTTATGTTTTACTTACGCCGCGCTAAGTCGGCGGTCACGCGGTCGCCTTAGCATGTCATTTTGAGCGCGGCTAACCAACCCCACACCTAAAACGGAACCCATCCTAATGAAAAACGCACCTCTCCATCTGCCTCACGCTGGCCGGTCGCGCCCCGGCGCCGACCAAACGCGCAGAAAAATCCTCAAAGGCGGCGCCCTGGCCGCCACCCTCGGGCCGTGGGTGATAAGCCCCAAGGTGCTGGCGTCTTCCGGCGAACTCAATGTGTTGATGTGGTCGGATTATCTGTCGGCCGGCTTCTTCACCGCCTTCGAGGCGCAAAGCGGCATCAAGGTCAATTTCACCGGCATCGGCTCCAACGAGGAGATCATCAACAAAATGAAGGCCTCCAAAGGCCGCGGCATCGATATTTGCAGCCCGACCAATATGCGCTCGCCGCAATGGTCGCAACTCGGTCTGCTGCAGCCCTTCGACGCCAGCCGCATCGGCAACTTGAAGAATGTCAACCCGGCCATGCTGCGCGTCGGCGACGACGAGTGGGATTTCGGCGCCAAAGGGTCGCACTGGCTGCCCATGATTTGGGGCACCGAGGGCATCGCCTGGCGCACCGACCAATGGGCGCCGCCACGCGGCGGTGAGGTGCCGAGCTATGGCGACATCTGGCAGAGCGATGTGCGCGGCAAAACCATGATGCGGCCGCATTCGGGCATGTTGGGCGCCGGTCTGCATCTCGAGCAAATCGGCAAACTGCCGGCCGGCGCCATGAAAAACGCCTACAACGACGAAGCCACCATGCGAAAAACTTGGGCTTTGGTCACCGATTTTTGCATCAAAAACAAAGCGCAGCTCAAACTGTTTTGGAATGATGCGGATTCGCAGAAAAACGGCTTCCTCAATGACGGCGTAGTGGTCGGCCAAACTTGGGATGGCCCGCCGATTTCCATGATGAACAACAACGACCCAGTGCAATATCGCGCCCCCATCGAAGGCGCGCTGGCTTGGGTGGACGGCATGGCGCTGTCGCGTCAGGCCGAAGACATCGACGCCGTGTATGCGTTCATCAATTACTGCTTCGAGCCCGAAGTGGGCGGGCGTTCCATCGACGGCGGCCAAGATGACGCCTGGGGCGGCAAAGGGCATGGCTACAATTCCGCCGTGTTGGGCGCGGATAAATTCGCCAGCAAGGACTACGGGCGGGTATTCGCCAGCGTCTATCCGGGGGATTCCCTCGCCAATCTGTGGCCGTGGCCGAAGGAGCCGCAATGGTATGCCGATGTGCGCACCGAGTTTGTCAACAAACTGAAATCCGCATAACGCGCGCGCCCAGTGTCGCCGGCCATAGTATGTGGCCGGCGGCGTTGTTTTAGGCGTAGCGTGTTTTTTGATGGCGCATGTTTGGTGTACATGTTTGGTGTACATGTTTGGTGTACATGTTTAGCGTGAAATCTTACGGGGAATATTTTAATGAGCGCCGATGTACGACTCGAGCAAGTATGGATTAAATTCGGTGATTTCATCGCCGCGCGCGACATCAATATCGATATCGCAAAAGGCGAGTTTTTCAGTTTTTTGGGCTCGTCTGGATGCGGCAAAACCACCATCTTGCGCGCCGTTTCCGGGTTTTTGGAACCCTCCGCCGGGCGCGTTTTAATCGGCGGCAAAGACATGCGCGGCATCGGGCCAAATAAACGCCCGACGGCGCTGATTTTCCAAAATCTGGCGCTGTTTCCGCTGATGCCGGTGTGGGAAAACATCACTTTTTCCATGGAAGTGGCGCGCATCGGTCGCGCCGAGCGCCGAAAAAAAGCCGATGAACTGCTGGAATTAATCGCCCTCACCGGCCAAGGCCACAAAATGGTGGGCGAATTATCCGGCGGGCAAAAACAACGCGTAGCCATCGCCCGGGCGCTGTGCGCGCAGCCCGATGTGCTGCTGTTAGACGAGCCGCTATCGGCCCTCGATCTAAAACTACGCCAGCACATGCGCACCGAATTGCGCGCCATCCAGTGCCGCGTCGGCATCACCTTCATCTACATCACCCATGATCAGGGCGAGGCCTTGACCATGTCCGACCGCGTCGCGGTGATGAGCCAAGGCATCATCGAGCAAGTCGCCGACAGCAACACCATCTACGATTCCCCGCAAACCTCCTTCGTGGCCTCTTTCGTCGGCGAAAACAACCTGTTTGTCGGCCGCGTAACCGAGCGCGACAGCAAATATGTCGTGGTGCGCACCCCGGCCGGCGACATCCGCGCCCGTGGCTGCGGCGGCAGCGGCCGGCTCGAGGTGGGCGATGATGCCTATGTTTTCGTGCGCCCCGAATCGTTGAAATTCGCTAATCGCAAACCCTTCGACAATCAAATTTCCGCCACCATCAAGCAGCATGAATTCGAGGGCAGTTTCTGGCAAGTTTTCTGCGCCGTGGAAGGCGCGCCGCGCGTAGTCCGGCTCTCTATGGTGAATGATGGCGCCGTCGGCCACCCGCTCGGCGCGCAAGTGGGATTAGGTTTTTCCGCCGATGCGGCGGTGGCCACCCCGGTCGGCGAACTCGCCGACGAAACATAAAAGCAGCCATGCGTCCCTACTGGACAAAGTTTTTCCTCAAAAACGGCCTCGGCATATCGATTTTTTTGCTGGCCTCGGCGGCGCTGTGGTTGGGCATGTTGATCTTGCTGCCGCAAATTTTTATGTTGGATTTCTCGTTCCGCTTCAACCTGCCGCCAGCGCAAATCGGCGGCCCGCAAGATGTGTATACGCTATCTCACTATCGCTTCATGGTGTTCGGCAGCGAGCAAGCGGACGGCGCGTATAATCTAGTAGACATTCGAGTGTTTGCGCGCACCATCATCACCGCGCTGATGGTCACTATATTCGATTTAATCTTGTGCTACCCCATCGCCTACTACTTAGCGCATGTCGCGCGCGGCGGTTGGGCGCGCTTGATGGTCATCGCATTAATCTTGCCCTATTGGGTCAACGAATTGTTGCGCGCCTTCGCTTTCAAAATTATGTTAGGTAGCACCGGCATCGTCAATGATTTTTTAATGTGGGCTGGATTGGAACAACCCATAGATTTTATTTTCGAGAACTACGCGCTATACGCCGGTCTCGGTTACGCCTTTATTTTGTTGATGATATTTCCCATTTATAACGCCATCGAAAGCCTGGATAAAAATCAAATCGAAGCGGCGCGGGATTTAGGCGCCCCATGGTGGCGTATCCACAAACGCGTGGTCATCCCATACGCCAAGCCGGGCATCACCGCCGGTTGTACTATGGTGTTTATGCTCACCGCCGGGGCGTTAGCGGCGCCGCAAATTTTAGGCGGCCCCAACAGTCTGTGGTTCACGCAAATCATCTACCAGTGGTTTAACCAGGGCAACAACTGGCAGCGCGGCTCGGCCTACGCCGTGGCGCTGTTGTTCTCCACCATCGTCATCGTGTTGTTGTTGATGCGATTGTTTAAGGTGAAATTAGGCGAGATGGCGCGATGATGGCGGTGCGTTTTTTGTCAATATTTTCGATAATGTTTTCGATCAAACCATCGATAACCGCATCGAAAAAATCAACGGAAAAATCGCTGATAAAAATCGCGACACTTAAATCATGAATAACTTAATAACCTCGCAACGGCTGAGCAAAATTTTCGCGCTGTTGTTTGTGGCGCTGTTTTTCGCTTATTTATTCGGGCCGCTGGTGGTCATGGGGTTGTCGGCCTTTAATAGCTCGGCCTTTCCGCGCATCTCGCCATGGGATTGCTTCACCGTCGAGTGGTATAGCGCTTTGGCGGCCGATGATGATTTAGTGGCCGGGTTGAAAAATAGTGTCATCATCGCCATCGGCGTGGTCATCCTCGCCGTGCCGCTGGGCTTAGCCGGCGCCATGTTGTTGACTCAAGCCAGCGCCCGATTGCGGCCATGGTATTACAGCGTGGTTATTTCGCCGATTCTAATCCCCGGCGTGGTGCTCGGCATATCCACTTTGGTGTTTTGGGATCGCATGGGACGCATGTTCGGCGCCGATTATGATTCATTTTTTTACGATGGCATTTTTCTCACCATCGTCGGCCAATCCACCTTCGTCGCCGCCTATGCGATGTTGGTTTTTATCTCGAGGTTGCAGCGCTTCGATAGCGCCCAAGAAGAAGCGGCGTTGGATCTCGGTGCCACGCACATCCAAACCTTTCGCAAAATCTTGCTGCCATTTTTGGCTCCAGCCATCGCCTCGGCCAGCGTGCTGGGCTTTCTCGCCTCGTTCGAAAATTACAACACTACCATTTTCACCATCGTTTCCCAATCCACCTTAACCACGGTATTAGCCAGCAAGGTGCGCTACGGCATCAACCCCTCCATCAGCGCCTTGGCGGTGGTGATTATCGGCTTAACCTTGCTCGGCGCGATTTATTTCGAGATATTAAAACGCCGCGAACAAAAATATCGCGGCGATGTGGCGCGCCTGATCAAAGCCGGGGCAACCACTCGCGCCGCCAAAGCCGGTTTGCTCACCAGCCCGGCGCTGTGGCTGGCCACGGCGGTATGCATGGCCGGTTTGGGCGTGGTGTATTTCGCCGGCACCATGGGCGTGAATGAATGCAAGGCCGCCATCGAGCAACAAAAAACCATCGAAACGGCGCGCAAAATCCAAGCCTTCCAGACACGCCGAATGTTTAAATTATCGGCCCCGAGTGCTGTTGGCGAAGCCGCCGGTGAATCCGCCGCCCGGCCGACCGCATCTGAAGCCGCCGCCGCCGCCGATAACCCAAGCAGCCTATTCGCCCCCGCTAACCTCGGCCAACCGGCCGTCGAATCCACCGCCGAATCCGCCCTCGCCCCCGACGAGCCCGAATCCCCGCCTGCCGAGGCCGACCGCCAGCCCAACCTATTCGCCCCCAGCAACCTCGGTCAACCGGCCGTAGAATCCGCCCCCGACACACCCCCCGCCGACACCAACTAACGCCGCCCATCCGCCCATCCGCCAAGCCGCCCCAAGCCGCCCCAAGCCGCCATGAGCATTCTCACCACCTGCATCGGCGCCTACCCCAAGCCCGATTATGTCGCCCTGCCGGATTGGTTCAACGCCGCCGCCGGCCCCGACACCGCCGAACCGACCAAACATTGGCGCGCCGCCATGGCGAGTATGGGCGATGAGGTCGAAACCATCATCGCGCGCGGCGTGGCGCAAGCGGTGGGCGACCAAGTGGCGGCCGGCATCGACATCCCATCAGACGGCGAAATCCCCCGCGAAAACTACATCCACTATCACTGCCGCCACTTACACGGCGTCGATTTCGACAACCTCACGGATAAAGCACTGCGCGGCGGTGCCTATCGCGCGGCCTTGCCCACCATTCGCGGGCCTATTTCCGTAGCGCAACATTTTTTAGCAGTGGATTGGCAACGCGCGCAAAAAAACACCGCGCGCCCGATAAAAATCACGGCGCCCGGCCCCATGACCATCGCCGACACCACCTGCGATGCGTACTACCATGATGCGCGAAAATTAGGCATCGACCTGGCCCAAGCGCTGAATGCGGAAGTGCTATCCCTCGCGCAAGCCGGCTGTCGCTACATTCAAATCGATGAACCGGTGTTCGCCCGCTACCCGCAGGCGGCGCTCGACTACGGCATCGAAAATCTCGAACGCGTGTTTCATAATTGCCCCAAACATGTAACCCGCGTGGCTCACATGTGCTGCGGCTACCCCGACCGCCTCGACCGCGACGACTACCCCAAAGCCGAGCCAGCGGCCTACTTTCAACTCGCCGATGCCATGGAAGATTCCGCCGTGCAGTGGCTCTCCATCGAAGACGCCCACCGCCACAATGATTTGGCGCTGTTAGAACGCTTCGCCACCACCACCATCATCTTAGGCGCGGTTACCATCGCCCAAAGCCGCATCGAATCAGTCGAAGAAATCCACGCCCGCCTAACCGAGGCCCTAAACCACATCGACAAAACCCGCCTAATCGCCGCCCCCGATTGCGGCTTAGGCTTACTTGACCGCCAAAGCGCCCGCCAAAAAATGCAAAACCTCAGCACCGCCGCGCATGGTTTGTAAACCGACATTCGCCATAAGGAACAAATGATGAGTAATATCGAAACTCCGACTAGTGGAATAATAGAGAAGTATCTCAATCGTTGGGACTCTAATCAAGAGTATGTCACCAAAGAGAAATCTTTGAGTCTATTATTTAATGACTACTTCCCAAAAAATGATGAAATAGGGCATATTCTTTTAAAAGCAAGCGCGTTAAATGATTTTTACAGCACTAATATTTACGAAACTTACATAGTAGCAAAACATATTCTTTCTTGCAATGTGGATTTTCATCTTGCCAAAAATGACATTGACTTAGTTAATAAAATTGCACCCGTTGTTACCAGCAAGGGACAAAAAAGAAATAACTATTCTTTCGCATCTAAATATTGCAGCCATCACAAGCCGGAAACATACCCAATCTATGATTCTTATGTTGACAAAATGTTATGGCATTTCGAAAAAACAAATAAGTTTGGTTAGTTTATGAGAAAAGACTTAAAAACATACTCACGATTTATTGAAATAATCGATAAATTCAAAAATTATTATTCTCTTGGTGATTTTACAATCAAACAAATTGATATTTACTTGTGGTTAGCAGGTAAAGATCATTTCAAAACAAATATTAAAAGCGTAACGGACAAAATATAAGCCGCCTATAAGGAAGAATGCCAATCCAATTTGCAAATTTATGTATTTAATTTCCATAAATTACCCCAGCCAACCCATCGCCCCAGCCCCACCGGAGAATTCCGCCATGACCACCCCCGCCGACGCAGCCGCCAACATCGAACACCTAACTCACTTCATCGACGGCAAACAAGTCGCTGGCACCAGCGGCCGACTGGGCGATGTGTACGACCCAGCGCGCGGCGTGGTCGCCCGCAAAGTACCGTTAGCCAGCGCGGCGGAAGTCACGCACGCCGTCGATGCAGCCGCGGCCGCATTCCCCGCATGGTCAGCCGTGCCCGCCGGCCGTCGCGCCCAAGTGATGTTCGCCTTCCGCGCCGCGATTTTGAGCGACATGGACGAACTGGCACGCTTGCTTTCGCGCGAGCACGGCAAAACCTTAGACGATGCCCGTGGCTCGATAACCCGCGGCCTCGAAGTGGTGGAATACGCCTGCGGCATCTCGGCGGCGCTGAAGGGCGAATACTCAGAAAATGTCGCCAGCGGCGTCGATAGTTGGAGCGTGCGCCAGCCCTTGGGCGTGTGCGTCGGCATCACGCCGTTTAATTTTCCCGCCATGGTGCCTATGTGGATGTTCCCTTTGGCCATCGCCTGCGGCAACACCTTCGTACTCAAGCCCTCCGAACGCGACCCATCAGTACCCTTGCGTTTGGCGCAACTATTGCACGACGCCGGCGCCCCGCCCGGCGTATTCAATGTGATAAACGGCGACCGCGAAGCCGTGGATTCCTTGCTAACCGACGCGCGCGTGCAGGCGGTGAGTTTTGTCGGCTCCACCGCCATCGGCGAACACATTTATAAAACCGCCACCGCGCAAGGCAAACGCGTGCAAGCGCTGTGCGGCGCCAAAAACCACATGGTGGTATTGCCGGATGCCGACATAGCGCAAGCCGTCGACGCCATCATCGGCGCCGCGTACGGCTCGGCTGGCGAGCGTTGCATGGCGATTTCGGTGGTGGTCTCGGTAGGCGATGAACCCGCCGACGCCATCATCGAAAAACTGCTGCCGAAATTAGACGCGCTAAAAGTTGGCCCCTATAGCGACCCCGCCACGCAAATGGGGCCGGTGATAAACCCGCAGGCTAAAGCGCGAATCGAAGATTACATCGGGCGCGGCGTCGCCGCCGGCGCCACCTTAATACGCGATGGTCGCGGCGCCGTGGTGGCCGGCGCGCAAGATGGCTGCTTCGTCGGCGCCACCGTGTTCGATCATGTAAAAACCGACATGGACATTTATACCGATGAAATATTCGGCCCAGTGCTATGCATCGTGCGCGTGCCTACTTACGATGAAGCCGTGCGCATCGTAGACGAACACGAATACGGCAACGGCGTCGCCATCTTCACCCGCGACGGCGACGCCGCCCGCGATTTCGCCCACCGCATCCAAATCGGCATGGTCGGCATCAATGTGCCCATCCCGGTGCCACTCGCCTTCCACAGCTTCGGCGGCTGGAAACGCTCCCTATTCGGCGACCACGCCATCCACGGCCCCGAAGGCATCCGCTTCTACACCCGCCTAAAAACCATCACCTCGCGCTGGCCGTCTGGCATCCGCTCGGGGGCGGTGTTTAATTTTAAGGCGGGCGGGGAGCATTGATGGGGGTGTTGATGTGAGTTGGTGTATAACCACGCTCGCCATGTTTATCGTATTTTTGTAAGGACACTATGGAATCTTTCTGAATCACCCTATGCGGAATAAGTTGAAACTGGCGGCTTCACCTGCAGTTTTGGTGAGGGCGTTAATTTTGACTTTTGCCGTTGACCAATCATAGTGCAAATTGGTACTTTATAATTGTCATTATTATGCAATGCATCTTCGGGTTTGCTGCCGGCGGTGATGCAGATGGGCAAGATGATATAGCCGTATTTTTTGCCCTTGGATTTGCGCATGACTCGGCCGACGGATTGCACTATGTCCACCTGTGATTTTCGCGGGTTGAGAAACATCACGGCGTCCAAGGCAGGCACATCCACGCCTTCGGATAGGCAGCGTACATTGCTGAGAATATGGCAATCATTGCCGAGTTCGGACGGCTTTTGTTTCAGCCAGTTCAGCGCCTTATTGCGAAGCAAGGCATCTTGCGTGCCGTCCACATGCCATACCTGACACTTTCTGGCATTTTCTTGCGGGTTGTCGGCGATGTATCGGTCGACAATGGTGGTGAATTGAGCGCTGATTTGCTTGGAGGCCGCGATGCTTTGGGTGAACGCCACGGCACGTTTCATGGGGGGGACATCTTCCTCATCGGCATCACGAATTTTGCCGGCTAAACCATTCCAGCAGCCGATGATTTTGGCGGTGTCGCCTAAATCTAATTCGCCCTTTTTGCCGCTCGAATCCATGGCATGCACGAGGTGTTCATTCACCGCCAAAATCAACACCTGATAATCGCTCAATAATCCTTTTTTGATGGCATCGGAAAAATCCAAGCGATGCAATTCTGCGCCGTATTTATCCGCATCATCCATAGAATATACGGTGGCGTCGGCCTCTTTGGCGTTCGACTTGGCAGCTTCGGTATAAATACGTGGCGTGGCCGTCATGTACAGGCGCTTTTGCGCTTGCAAATAATCCGCTTGATGCACTTTGGTGAAGTGGGATTCTTTGCGGGCGCCGCTTTTGTCTACGCCTTCGACGCCGGTGGTGCGATGGGCTTCATCGCAAATAATAAGATCGAATGGCGCTACGCCTTTTTGCTGCGCATCTTTCACCACCGCGATGGAATGATAGGTGGCGAAAACCACATTGGTGCATTTTTTACCCCCCATGATGGGCGGCGCTTGTGTCAATTTTGCGGCTAATTTATACGACTTGGTGGTGACCGGAATGGCTAAATCATGTGCCCTGATGTCTTCGGTAACTTTGCCTATGGTGGAATCCGAACACACCGCGAAACGCCGCAACGGGCGCAGCGAATCGATAGACCATTCATTCATACTTTGCGATAGCAACGCCAAGGAGGGCACCAAAAATAAAATGCTGCCGCCATCAGCCACCATTTTTTCGGCAATTTTCAAGGCGGTGTAGGTTTTGCCGGTGCCGCACGCCATGATGAGTTTGCCGCGGTCGGCGCTGTTGAAACCGGCGACCACATCATCGAGCGCACTACTTTGGTACGGGCGTATTTCTTTTTCCGGGCGCTGCGGTTTGGGCGGGATTAATGTGCGCAGCAACGCTTCTAAATCCACATGGTTTTCGCTTGTCGTTGCTACATCGCCGATGTTGGTGCCGGCGGCGCTGTGTTGCGGTTTATAGGATGGCAATATGCCTTGCAGCGCATCCCAATCGATGTCGGCAGTTTGTAATTCATTAATAAAATCCAAACGCGTGCAGTGGATTTGCTGATTTTCGATGGCGTTTCCGGCGTGTTTTGACCAGTTGGCGGTGGTGGTGACGATGAGGCGTCGGCTAAATGTGATGTCGGCGTATTTTTTGCCGGATGCGGTGAAGAAGGAATCAATATCTTTTTTGACGAGGGGGTAATCGAAGGCTAAAAATTTGCACTGCACGGCGCAATATTCGTCATCAAAGGTGCGGGCGACTAAATCGATGCCGATATCCGTTTTATCGAGGTCGTGTTCGGCGGCGAATTCTCGCCATAACTGTACTTCACTGTATTCCTGGGTATAGGGGGTTTCGGTATCGCGCAGCCAGGCACAGGTTAGGCGCTCGAATAAGGTGCCTTTGTCGCGCTGGCTGTCGGTGAGTCCGGCTAAGGCTTCGAGAAATCTTTGGGCGGGAGTTGACATTTTGTTCTCTGGAATGAATTTTCAGGTTTTAGTTTTTGGCGATTTTGTTTTGTATCGCCCGCGAATTTAGTTTTGTATCGCCCGTGAGTTTAGTGACAAAAAATGCGAGGGTAGTATTTCATAGTGACAATTACCGAGTGGTGTGGGAGGTGTTGCAAGCATTGCGCTCGCATGATAATCGCTTCAATGCCGAGATCAATAAATTAGAATTAAATAAAGATAAAAAAGGCATCGTCGATGTTATCGGCGTCGGATTTGGTCAAGACGAAGACGGGGTTAGCGAGAAGAAAAATCACGAAGACGACATACAAAAGGAGATCGATTTATTCAGCATCGACAATTTGCGCAACACCATTTATGCCACCATCGTTAAAAAATGCGGCGACCGTAAATATTGGGAAAATTGGGCCGCGGATGTGGCCGCCATCGCCACCACCCACATCGCCCGCATCACCAAATTGGTCGATAGCAATGAAGGCGGCGCTCGCCAGCCCTTCGATACCTTTTTGGCCGCCTTGCAAAATGACCTGAACCCCCAAGTCACGCGCGATGACGCCATCGAAATGTTGGCGCAGCACCGCATCACCCGCCCGGTATTCAATGCCCTATTCGGCAATGATAATTTTGTGGCGCAAAACCCAGTGTCGCAAAACATGCAAGCCATGTTGGAGTTACTCGATAAGCAAAAATTCGCCAAACCTTCGGTCGGTTTGGAGAAATTTTATGAAAGCGTACGAGATAGTGCCGAAGGTATCGATAATCCCGAAGGCAAACAGAAAATCATCATCGAGTTATACGATAAATTTTTCCGCCATGCCTTCCCCAAAATGGCAGAACGGCTCGGCATCGTGTACACCCCGGTGGAGGTGGTGGATTTCATCATTCATGGCGTGGATGATTTGCTGAAACAAGAATTCGGCAAGGGCATCACGGCTGAAAATGTGGAGGTGTTGGACCCGTTCACCGGCACCGGCACCTTCATCACCCGCCTGCTGGAATCCGGTCTCATCAAAAAAGCCGATTTACCCCGCAAATATAAAAGCGAACTGCACGCCAATGAGATCGTGTTGTTGGCGTACTACATCGCCGCCATCAACATCGAACAAGCCTATCGCGTCGCCATGGCGCAGCCCAACACCGGCTATGAGATATTCGAAGGCATCCTCCTCACCGACACCTTTAACATTAACGAAACCGATGCGGATTCCAAAACCCCGCAATTCATCCAGACCAAGTTACCCGTGAATTCGGCCCGCATCGAAAAGCAAAAAAACACCAAGATAACAGTGGTATTCGGAAATCCGCCGTATTCGGTCGGGCAGAAAAGTGCGAATGATGATAACAAGAATATTAAGTATCAAAATTTAGATGCAAGCATCGCTGCCACCTATGTGGCGCACACCAAAGCCTCGCTAAAGAAAAGTTTGTATGATTCCTATGTGCGTGCCATTCGCTGGGCAAGCGATCGCATCGGCGACGAAGGCATCGTCGCCTATGTCAGTAACGGCGGTTACATAGATGGCGGCTCCATGGATGGTTTGCGAAAGTGCTTGCGAGAAGATTTCAGCAGCATTTATGTGCTGAATTTACGCGGCAATATCCGCAAAAACATGTTAGATAAAACTGCCGGCGAAGGGGGGAATATATTCGGACAAGGCAGCATGACCGGCATCGCCATTTTATTCATGGTGAAAAATCCCAACGCCAAAACCCCGGACGATATCCACTACCTGGATATTGGCGATGACCTCAAAACCGAACAAAAGAAAGATGCATTAGCGAAATTCCCGCCGCTGACCGACATGCCATGGCGGACCATCAGCCCGGACAAACATAATGATTGGATCAACCAGCGAAATGATGCCTTTGAATCCTACTTGCCGCTAGGCGATAAGGAAAACAAAAAATCCAATGGCAAGCAAGTCGCGAGCGTTTTTTCTTCCTATAGTCCTGGTATGGCAACCAGTCGAGATGCCTGGGTGTACAATTTTGGCAAACGACAAGTCGAGGAAAATATTCGGCGACTGTTGGCTTTTTATCACCGCGAAATGATGCGCTTTCAGAAAACCAATCCTCAGCCGGTCAAAGATTCTGTGGTCTCATCCTTCGTCAACAACGACGCGACCAAAATTAGTTGGTCGCGTTCAATGAAATCCAATTTAAACAAGGGTCACAAAATACCCTTTGACGCCGCACACATTCGCCTATCTGTATATCGCCCATTTTCGAAAGAGTATTTGTATTTTAATCGCAAATTAAATGAACAGGTATCTCTACAACCATCCATGTTCCCAACTGCAAAATCTAAAAATTTGGTGATTTGTGTTTGCACAGATCCACGCAAAGAGTTTTCAGCATTAATGGTTAATATTGTGTCTGATACATCACTTGTTTCTGCGAGCCAATGCTTCCCCCGCCACACCTTCGTCGACAACCATGTCGCCGCCGGCGATGCCCACACTCGCGTGGACAACATCCCAACCGCCACGCTTAAACGCTTCCGCCAACACTATGGCGACGATTCCATCACCGGCGATGGGATTTTTTATTATGTTTATGGCGTATTGCATAATGCTGAATATAAAACCCGCTATGCATCCGACCTCAAAAAAATCTTGCCGCGTATTCCCTATGCCAAAACCCTCGATGATTTTCATGCCTATGCTACCGCCGGCAAACAACTCGCCGACCTGCATGTGGGATATGAAAAAGTCGATCCATATCCGCTGAAAGTGATCGAAAGCAACGCCGAGCCGGACAATGCGCAGTATTTTCGCGTGAGCAAAATGAAATACGCGCGCGGTGTCGATAAAACCGTCGATACCACTCGCATCATTTATAACCAAAACATCACCATCGAAAATATACCGCCCGCCGCCCAACACTATGTGGTCAATGGTAAACCAGCGATTGATTGGATTATTGACCGCTATAAGGTCAGCACGCATAAAGATAGCCAAATTACTAACGATGCCAATAACTGGAGCGACGACCATCGCTACATCATCGATTTAATTTGCAAAGTGACCACGGTGAGCGTGGAAACTGTGCGAATCGTCAATGCCTTGCCAAAATTGCTGTGATTGGGCGTGATTTTGCCGAAAGTATGGTGTATATAATCCACTCAGGCATTAAAATGCCCGGAGACGCTTAAATGTTTTTATTTTTCAACCCAACCAACGAGAACCCCAACATGTCAGCACCAAAAAAACCAGTCCCAAACGCCCCCGCTAAAAAAGAAGGTAAATCTTCCGGGAATAAGCGTGGAAATAATCCACCCAAAAAGTAATCCCAACGGGTAGCCTAAGTGCTACCCTTTTTTTTGCCCTAAAATTCCCTAAAATCACTGCCCTTGTTACTGTCCAAAAAGGGCTAAAAAAACATATGTTTTTGGCCATAAACAGTGTCATTTGTCCAGCAATGACGTACCTGCGTAAAATATTTGCAATATCGTCGATTAGATATGCAAGTGCAAGCCTTAGAGTTGCCTAAATATTAGTTACGATGCCAATTTGGGTGGGGGCACGGGGGGTTAGTACCTACATGAACATGTGCGATGGGTTTATCGGCAAGTGCAAAGGGATGCGGTTGCACATCTAATCGACGAAGTTGCAATTTAGAACGCCGGTTGGCGGCATTTGCGGTGGGGTTGCATCGAGAAATATGGTGTTTCTGTGCAGTTGTGGCATGGATGCGGGCAAATTAACGACGGAAGGAGTAAGCAACAGCTGGATGTGGAAATCAAAAGCAAAGGCGAAAATCACAGTCAAAATCATAAGCGATATCACAGTCAAAATCATAAGCGATATCCCCCCCACCAAATCAGGCGATGAAGCCGCCTGATTTGACTCCCCTCCAAAAAAGCCGGGGGGGAGTGAAGAATTAACAGCAAAAGCGAAAAGCAAATCAACAGCAAATCAAAATCAAAAGTCCAAGATATCGCATGGTTTGGCTTATTTCTTATGGGGCCGATTAGCCGTGGATTATTTGGTGGCAGCGTTTTGGGTAGTCGGTGGTGATGGCGTCTATGCCCCAGGTGGTTAGTTTTTCTATGTCTTTGGGTTCATTCACTGTCCATGCATATACTTTTAGGCCTAAATCATGGGCTTGGTGGATTAGGGATTGGGTGAGATCGCGGTGGTCGCTTGACCATACATTGGCGCCGGCTTGGGCTATGGCGACGAGCACGGCGTCGGGTACGGCGCTGGATTGGGTGAGTTGGGCGGCGATGGCGGCGGGTAGGTAGTGGCGACATTCGTCGGTGGGTTGCATGGTGGTGGTTATGCCGGTTTTTAATTCGAGGGGGGGGTGTTTTTTTATGTCGTTGGCGATGCGCATGAGCCGCCAATCGAAACTTTGTATAAAAATGGGGTTGGGTAATTTTAGTTGGCTGAGTTTGGCGAATAATAGGGCGACATGATGTTGCGGTGGCGGGGTTAGATTCGGGTATCGGGGGGCGTTTTTTATTTCTAGGTTTAGGGTGATGTCGGTTTTGCCGAGGCCGCGCAGTAAATTTACGCAGTCGTCTAAGGTGGGGATGCGCGCGCCGTCTGTTGGGCGTTGTTGGGGGAAGCGGGCGGTGTAGTCGGCGCCGGGTTTTAGGCGGCCGACATCGTATTGGCTCAAGTCGGCGTGCCGCAGTTGGCGTATCGGCTTAGGCGACGCGAGCCATTGGCCGGTGGCGTCGCGGGTGGCGGCGGGGTTCAGGCATAAATCATGGTGTAGCACGATGATGTCGTCGGCGGTGATGGCTAAATCCACTTCGATTCCATCCACGGCCGGGGGGCGAAGCGCGTATTCCACCGCCGCTAAGGTGTTTTCTGGGCGCAGCCCACGGGCGGCGCGATGGCCGTGTATTTGTGGTTTTGGCAGCGGCATATTGGTGGGTATAGGTCGGTGGGTTTGTGGAGTCATGACGGGTTTATGTCGACGGATTCATGTCGACGCTTTCATGTCTGCATATCGGCGGCATGTGGATTTGCGTGATAACAAATCCCCGCCTATTGATTTGTACGATACGCAGATTGCAGCCTATGGATTCATCCAATAACAAATGGGACTTATATACCTAACTCCCCATTATTAGGTTGCTATTTTGGCGGGTGTTGATTTTGCTTTTTGGGTTTTTGCTTTGCTGTTGCTTTGGTTTTGGCTTTTGGCTTTAAATTTCCACCCCATCAGTCACAAAAGATGAGTTAAAAGATACAACATCAACAGAAAAATCAAAGTCAAAGCTACTGCGAAAGTGAAAGACTTTAAGTCAAAATCAACAGCGAAAGCCTAATTCAAAATCAACAGCGAAAGACTTTCAAGTCAAACTCAACATCAAAGCAACCCCCCCACCAAAACTGGCAAAAAGACGCCAGTTTTGACTCCCCCTCCAAAAAGCAAGAGCGGGGGGAGTGAAGATTAAAGGCAAAAAGCCAAAGCCAAAAGCCAAAAGCAACAGCAACAGCCAAAAGCAACAGCAAGAGCAACAGCAAAAGCAAAAGCCTCCCAAATAGCAACCTAATAATGGGGATTTATATATATAACTCCCTCACAAATCCCCACCTATCGATTCCCGCCATAACCAATTCTGCACCAGCATTATAAACAAGCGGCAAATTTTGCCAGCACGAAGGCAACATTTGGTGCGGTATAATGGCGCGCACTACCTTTTGGATGCGCCGTTATGACCATGCCCTACACCGCCCCGATACGCGATTTAATGTTCGCCGCCACCGAGTTGGCGGATTTGGGTGGCGTCGGCCGCTTGCCGGGTTATGAGGATGCCACGCCGGCGTTATTGCAAACTATCCTCGAAGAGGCCGGCAAATTCGCCGGCGAGGTATTGGCGCCGCTCAACGCCAGCGGCGACCGCCAAGGCGCTACCTTACAAGACGGCGTCGCGCGCACCGCCGATGGTTGGCAAGATGCTTATCGCCAATTCACCGAGGGCGGCTGGAATGGCTTGCCGTTTGACCCGGCGCACGGCGGCGGCGGGTTGCCGTGGCTGGCGGCCACCGCGGTGGCGGAAATTTGGCACGCCGCCAACATGGCATTCTCACTCTGCCCGCTGCTCACCCAAGCCGCCATCGAAGCCATCGAAACCCACGGCGATGCGCAGCAGCGCGCCACCTATTTGCCCAAACTGGTGTCCGGCGAATGGGCTGGCACTATGAATCTCACCGAGCCGCAGGCCGGCTCCGACCTCGCCGCGGTGCAATGCCGAGCGGTGCCGAGCGGCGACCACTACCTCATCAACGGGCAAAAAATTTTCATCACCTATGGCGAGCATGATTTAACCGACAACATCGTCCACTTGGTGTTGGCGCGAACGCCCGATGCGCCGGCTGGCGTGCGCGGTATATCACTTTTTATCGTGCCGAAATTTTTGCCCGATGATGACGGTGAATGGCGCGCCGCTAACGACATCGAAACCGTATCGTTAGAACATAAACTCGGCCTCCACGCCAGCCCCACCGCGGCGCTGGCTTATGGCGGTCAAGGCGATGGCGCCGTCGGCTACTTGGTGGGTGAAGAAAATCGCGGCTTAATGTACATGTTCACCATGATGAATTTGGCGCGCCATGCCATCGGCGTGCAGGGCAACGGCGTATCCGAACGCGCTTATCAACAAGCCGCCGCTTACGCATCGCAGCGCATCCAAGGTCGGGCGCTGAGTGATGTCGATGGCGATGATCATAAAGGCGTGCCCATCATCGACCACGCCGACATCAAGCGCATGTTGTTGTTGCAAAAATGTCGCATCGAAGCATTGCGCGCCTTAGGCTTAGTAATCGCCGGCAACATGGATCACGAACGCCGCCAACTGGATGAGCAGGCGCGAACCGAAGCGCGAGAAATGGTGGAGGTGATGATTCCCATCTTCAAAGGTTACGCCACCGAACTCGGTGTGGAAAACGTATCGCTGGCGCTGCAGGTGCACGGCGGCATGGGTTTTATCGAACAAACCGGCGTCGCCCAATATTATCGCGACCAACGCATCACGCCGATTTACGAAGGCACCACCGGCATCCAAGCCATGGATTTAATCGGCCGCAAATTAACCCGCGACCACGGCGCCATGAACGCTCGCATTATCGAGCGCATTCGCCAAGATTGCGCGGCCCTTACCGACACTGATGACATGGCCGTCGACATGCTAAACGCATTGGACGGCTTGAACACCGCCGCCGCTACCATACTGAGATTCGCCGCCGCCGACATGAACCGCGCCGCCGCCGTCAGCGAACCCTATTTGCGCTTATGGGGCGTGGTCGCTTGCGGCTGGCAAATGCTAAAAGCGGCCGACATCAGCATCAGCAAATTAGCCCGTGAAGCGGATGATGAGGATGACGATTTTTACCGCCACAAACTCCGCACCGCGCAATTTTATTTCAGCGCCGAAATGCCCAAGGCGGCCGCGCTGGTGGATATGATCACCGCCAGCGCCGACTTCATCGTTTATGCGGACGCTGATTTTTTTGCAACACGCTGAGTTGGCTGGGTTTGGTATTTTTTTATTCTTTGCTAATTTTTTGGAGGAGATGTGATGGGCGCAGCGAAAGACAATGCCAATAGGTGTGATCTGTGCTGATATTGATGACCATAAAATTCCTGAATCCACTCTTGAAGCCTCGCGTCACGCAGTCGAGGATATGGCACGGATGCGAAAAGGAAAACCGCCCAAACATGGGCCGCTCATTGCCAGCGTAAAAGAGTATAAGAAAATCTATAATTTAAAATAGCTCTAACTTAGCGCAATCACAATCGCCCGGTATCTATAAGGATATAAAAAAAACAGCGGCGATGTTATTGCCGTATGGAATTATCGAAACCGCATCACCGCACCCGTTCTTGGCGCGCCTTTTTCACCAGGTGGTCGATCAAATCCAGCAATTTGGCGTGGCCGCCGGCCAGCGATACCGAGGTGCGATATTTGCCGTCTACGATGATGGCCGGCACGCCGGAGAGGCCGTATTTGCGCGACATAACGGCCGCGAACTGAACCTTAGCGCTAACCCCGAAGGAATCATACGCGGCAATGATTTGAGCGCGGTCGGCGCCGTTTTCCACCGCCCAATCGATGAACGCTTGCGTGCCGCGCAACGGCCGCCCGGCCTTATGCAGGGCTGCGAACATGGCGGCGTGCAAGGGCTCAGTCATGCCGATGGCTACGAGGGTGTAATAGCGCCGCGCATCCACCGCCCAGCGCTCGTTTAGCACCGCCGGAATGGGCACCAATTCCACATCGCTCG
Organism: Candidatus Poriferihabitaceae bacterium; assembly: GCA_965243285.1. Lineage (GTDB taxonomy): Bacteria > Pseudomonadota > Gammaproteobacteria > Arenicellales > Poriferihabitantaceae > JAHRAW01. The sequence continues at coordinate 551,232 of OZ251537.1, forward strand.
GCTTGGTTTGCAGCCATTTATCGAGGTAGGGCTCGAGCCGATAGCAGTGCGGACAGCGATACCAAAATAGTTCCGCCACTTCGATTTTTTCGCCAGTTTGCACTGGCTGCGCTGCGCTCAGCAGTTCGTAATGATGGCCTGGTACGAATGCATCGGCTAAGGCGTTCGAATCATCTTGCGCAACCGCTTCGGCGTATACAAAGAGCGATACGCTAAATCCTACGCCAATCAACAACGCGGCGCCGAGCACGGCGGGTAAGCGATAGCGCGATAACCTATTTTTCAATAACGACAAGGTGGTTTTCATAGGTCAAAAAAAGTTTGATGGGTGAGCGGCGAATCGACGAATCGACGAATCGAATCGATAAAACAAACATCCACATGGCGTAGCCATGGCGGCGGTAGGGCGTTGCCGAGGCGCTACCAATCCACCACGGCGGCGGCGATTTTACCCGCCAGGCCACCGAAACCGCCGTCGCTCATGGTTACGATAACATCATTTCCGCGCCGCTTAGCGTGGCGAGATTGCAGCGCGGCGACAATTTCATCGGCGTCTTCGAGGCGCAAAATAGCCTCGCGCGGCGCCGAATCCAGCGCCTGATTCAGCGCAGAGAATGCATCGCCTGGCGCGCTAATAATCGCGCAATCGGCGCTTCGCAACGCCGCCGCTAACGTCGCGCCGTGGCCGCCATCGCCATCGCCCATGCGCATGGTGTTCGAGCGCAATTCCACCACCGCAAATACGCGGCTGCCGGCATGCCGGGCGCGCAGCGCGGCGATGGTCGCGGCGATGGCGCTGGGGTGATGCGCGAAATCATCGTACACACTTATCGCGGCGCATTGATGCAGCAATTGCAAGCGCCTATCGACGCCGACATAGCGCGCCAACGATGCGGCCGCGGCCGCCACCGGTACGCCGACCAAATCCGCCGCCGCCAGCGCCGCCAACGCATTCGCCATATTGTGGCGGCCCATGCAGCGCCAATTCACCCGCGCCGCCGGCTTGCCATACCGCAACACCTCGAAGCTCGAGCAGTCCGCGGCCCTCGGCACAGCGCGCCATTCGACCTCAGCGCGCGCCGTCGCGGCGGTGGAAAAACGCGTCAGCGGGCTCCAGCAGCCCATCTCGATAACCTCGGCCAAGCGCTGGTCGTCGGCATTCACCACCACCGCGCCGTTGGGCGGCACGATGCGCATTAGGTGATGGAATTGTTTTTGGATTTGCTCGACGTTGTCGAAAATATCGGCGTGGTCGAATTCCAAATTATTGAGAATGGCGAGGTGCGGGCGGTAATGCAGAAATTTGGAGCGCTTGTCGAAAAACGCGGTATCGTATTCATCGGCCTCAATGACGAAACACGCGCCGTCGCCGAGGCTGGCGGAGCGCGCAAAATTGCCCGGCTTGCCGCCGATTAAATAGCCCGGCGATTGCCCGGCGCTTTGCAATATCCAAGCCAAAATGGCCGCGGTGGTGGTTTTGCCGTGGGTGCCGGCCACCGCCAACACCCGCCGCTGCGCCAGCACATTGTCGCGCAGCCATTGCGGCCCGGATTGATAGGGCAAGCCACGCGCCAGCACGCTTTCGACCACCGCATTGCCGCGCGAGAGGGCATTGCCGATAAGCACCAAGCCCGGCGCATCGCCCAAATGCTCGGGCGAATAACCGCCCGCGACCGCGATATTTTCGGCCGCCAGCAGCGTGCTCATGGGCGGATATACATCGCCATCGCAACCGCGCACCGCATGCCCGCTGGCCTTGGCCAACTGCGCCACCCCGGCCATAAACACGCCGCCGATTCCAGCGATGAATATGTTCATGGCGCTGTTTTAATGGCGGTTTCAAGGTTGTCAACCACGCCGCTTAATTTCCCTAGCGATAAATTCATAACGATAAATTCATAGCGATAAATTCATAGCGAAAATCTATAACAACAAATTTAGGGATTTATATATCTAAATCTGCAGTTCGATTGGCGTTTTTTTTGAGGTCAGCGGCTGATTTAGGGGGGCTGCGTTTGATTTTTGCGTTGGCTTTGGCTTTGGCTTTGGCTGTTAACGTTTTACTCCACCTTAGCTTTTTCATGGGGGAGTCAAATCAGGCGGCTTTATCGCCTGATTTGGTGGGGGGCTGTTGATGTTGGCTTTTTTGCTTTTGCCTTTAAATCTTCAACTCACTGCCCAAATGAGGGGCCATGTAAAAAACCAACAGTCAAGTCAAAATCAAGTCTAAAGCAAATCAAAAGCCAAGTCTAAAGCAAAATCAAAAGCCAACTCAAACGCCCCCGACCAAATCAGGCAAAAACGGGCGGTTTTTAGGTAAAAGCGGTGTGCGATGGGAGCGATGGGAGCGATGGGGGGAATCCAACCACAAGTCGATGACCGGCGTTTAGGCGCGTTCGATATACTCGCCGCTGTCGGTGTTGACTTTGATTTTTTCGCCGGCGGCGATGAAAGTGGGCACGATGACGCGCAGGCCGGTCTCCAAAGTGGCCGGTTTGCCGCTGCCGGAGGCGGTTTGGCCGCGGGTGGCGGCGTCGGTTTCGGTAACCAGCAGGGTCACGGCGGCCGGTAAATCCATGCCGATGGGGGCGTCGTTGTGGAAGTTGATGTGCACCTCGGCGCTGGGCAATAAATAGGGCGCGCAGGACTCGAAATCCTCAGCCGCTAACGAGATTTGCTCATAGGTTTCCACATCCATAAACACATGCGATGCTCCATCTCCATCGGCGTATAAATATTGCATACGGCGCGGTTCGACGCGCGCTTTTTCGATTTTATCCTCGGAGCGGAAGCGCTCGTTGAGTTTGCCGCCATCGCTGATACACTTCATTTCCAGTTGCACGAAGGCGCCGCCCTTGCCGGGCTTGACATGATTTTTTCGCAGCACGCGCCACAATTTGTCTTGATGCTCCAATAGATTGCCGACGCGGGCGTCGAAAGCCGAGATTTTCATGGCGATGGGGGTGGTTTAATGGGTGGGTTGAAAAATGACGCGGAATTGGTCGAATTTGGGCGGAGTTTTGGCGGTATTGGGTCGAAATGGGCGAAATCCGGCGAAATCTGGTGAAATCCGGCGAATTTAGGCGGCGTTTGAGTGCTGAATGCGCCGCCATCCGCCATCACACCTAGCCATCACACCTATATGAGCAAAATCAGCGAGCGAATGATGACCAGCGCCATAATCACCGCGCGGCCGGCCGACCGCCAGGCCGCTGACCGCCAGGCCGCTGACCGCCAGGCCGCTGATTGCCAGGCCGCTGACCGCCAGGGCGCTGACCGCCAGGGCGCTGATTGTATGGGCTATGCCCCCGCGCTATCAACCGAGCGCGAGCATGGCGGGGGCGGATATGGCGGGCAGTAGCGCGCCGGCCGCCAGTCCAGCCATCTGGCCGGCGGCCTGGTATCGCGAAGATTGCCGCGATTGCCCGCGCCTGGGGGCGTTTTTGGATGCGGTGAAGCGCGCCCACGGCGATTATATGTGCCGCCCGGTGCCGCCGTTTGGCGACCGCGAGGCGGCGTTGCTCATCGTCGGGCTGGCGCCCGGCAAGCACGGCGCCTGCGCCACTGGCCGGCCGTTCACCGGCGACCATGCCGGCATTTTGCTGTATGAAACGCTGCATCGCTTCGGTTTTGGCTCGGCGCCGGCCTCGCGCAGCCGCGATGACGCGCTGGTATTGCGCAACTGCCGCATCACCAACGCGGTGAAATGCCTGCCGCCGCAAAACAAACCGCGCGGCGATGAAGTCGCCAACTGCAATCACTATTTGGCGGCTGAATTGGCGGCGCCGCGCCTGCGCCTGGTGCTCGCCCTCGGTCATCTGGCGCACCGCGCCGTGCTGCGCGCGCTCGGTCAGCGACAAAGCCGCTGCCGCTTCGCCCACAACGCCCGCCACGCCTTAGATGGCGGTTTGATTTTGCTCGACAGTTATCACTGCAGCCGCTACAACACCAACACCCGCCGCCTCACCGAAGCGATGTTTCACCAAGTTTTCGCGCGCATCGACGGCGAACTGGCCGCGCTGCCGGCTGCCGCATCGGGCGCCAAAACCTAACCGCGCTTACCGCCATGACTCCCCCCATCGGCGCGCCGAGCGACCATCGCCCGGCCGATTCGTCGGTCGATTCGTCGGTCGATTCGCCGGCCGATTCGCCGGTTGATTCGTCGCCGAGCGAGCAGCCACCCTTTGCTTCGGCGGCCTTTTTGGCGGCGCTGCCGGCGCGCCCCGGGGTCTATCTTTTCTATGGCAAAGACGACGCGGCGCTGTATATCGGCAAGGCCAACAACCTGAAACGCCGCGTGGCGAGTTATTTTCGCGCCACCGGCTTAAGCCCGAAAACCCGCCTGATGGCAGCGCAGATTCAGCGCGCCGAAATCCAGCAAACCAGCACCGAAAGCGAGGCCCTGTTGCTGGAAAACAACCTCATCAAAAACCAGCGCCCGCGCTACAACATCTCGCTGCGCGATGACAAAAGTTTTCCCTACATTCGCTTGAGTGCTCATGTTAATGCGCATGGCGTGGCCGATAACCGCTCGGCGGATAAAAATTTGGCGGATGGTTCGGATATTCATTATGGCGGCGCCGAAAATCGCCCCCAAAGCGCCGCCGGCGACCTCCATAATCCCCAAACCGCTCATGTTAATGCGCATGGCGTGGTCGATAACCGCGCGGCGGATAAAAATTTGGCGAACACCAGCCCGACCGACCTCAACCCATCACCCCCTCCGCAACCCACCTCGCAACCCGCTCGACTCGAGGCCGCCGCCTTCCCGCGCTTCTCCTTTTATCGCGGCCGACGGGCGCGCCCGCATCGTTATTTTGGGCCTTACCCCAACGCGGCCGCGGTGCGCGAGGTGCTCGGGCAGGTGCATAAAATATTTCGCCTGCGCCAATGCAACGATGCGTTTTTTCGCAGCCGCTCGCGGCCCTGTTTGCAGTATCAAATACAGCGCTGCAGCGCGCCGTGCGTCGGGCGTATCGCGGCGCAGGATTATGCGCAGGATGTGCGCCAAGCCGAGGCCATGTTGAGCGGCGATGATTGCGCCTTGTTGGACGAATTGGCGGCGCGCATGGAAAGCGCGGCGGCGGCGCTGGACTACGAAGCGGCGGCGCAGTGCCGCGACCGCATCGCCTTATTGCGGCGGGCGCGCAGCGCCCAATATGTGGATTCCGACGGCGGCGATGCGGATATCGTAGCCGTGGCGCGGGAATCCGGGCTGGTGTGCTTCGGCGTGGTGTCGATTAGGCGCGGGCGCAACCTCGGGGCGCGCTTTCAAGTGCGAAAAAACCCGCTGGAGTGGTCGGCGGCGGCGTTATTGCAAGCGTTTTTGCCGCAAAATTATCTCGGCGCCGCCATGCCGCCGGAAATTTTATTGAGCGACGCCATCAGCGGCGGCGAAGCCCTGCAGCAGGCGTTCACCGATAACCGGCAGCACGCTCACGGCGAGGGCGGGAACTTGCGCCGAAAATGCGCGGTGCGCATCAAACAGAATTGCCGCGCCCATCGCGCCCGCTGGATAGAGGCGGCGCGGGTCAATGTCGCCGACCACCTGCGCAGCCACTTAAGCCAACGCAGCCAGCTCGAGGCGCAATTCATCGATTTAGCGGCGCTGTTGGAATGCGCGGATACCCCAGCCCGCCTCGAATGTTTCGACATCAGCCACACCCAAGGCGAGCGCCCGGTCGGCGCCTGCGTGGTGTTCGATAAACAAGGCGCGGTGACCTCCGATTATCGGCGCTTCAACATCACCGGCATAACGCCCGGCGACGATTACGCCGCCATGCGCCAAGCGCTCACCCGCCGCTACCAGCGCGCGCTTAGCGAGGACGGCAAACTGCCGGATGTGGTGCTGATAGACGGCGGCCGTGGCCAACTGACGGTGGCGGCGCAGGTTTTCGAGGAACTGCAGATGAGCGCCTCGATATTGCTGGTGGGCGTCTCCAAAGGCGCGGCGCGGCGCCCGGGCGAGGAGCAACTGCACCGCCTGGGCAAGGCGGCGGCTATAATACCCGGCCAGGCTTCGCTGGCGCTGTGCTTGATTCAACGCGTCCGCGACGAGGCGCATCGCTTCGCTATCGCCGGCCATCGCCATCGTCGCGCCAAGGCGCGCACCACCTCGCCGCTGCAGCGCATCGCCGGGGTCGGCGAACAACGCCGCCGCAGTTTATTGCGCCACTTCGGCGGCATGCGCGAAATCACCCGCGCCGGGGTCGAAGATTTAGTCAAGGCGCCGGGCATAAGCCCAGCCCTGGCGGCGCGTATACATGAGCAAATTCATCAGTGATGGGGGGTGATTCGGTTTTCGCTGTTGATTTTGGCTGTTGGCTGTTGATTTTGGCTTTGGCTGTTGATTTTGGCTTTGGCTTTTCGCTTTAGACTTGGCTCTTGATTTGCTTTTGACTTGGTTTTTGGTTTGCTTTTGACTTGGTTTTTGGTTTTTACATTGTCCCTCATTTGGGCTAATGAGTTGAAAATTTAAAGCCAAAAGCAAAAAGACCAACATCGACAGCCCCCCCACCAAATCAGGCGATAAAGCCGCCTGATTTGACTCCCCCCAGATGAAGCTAGGGGGGAGTAAAACGTTAAAAGCCAAAGCCAAAGTCAAAAGCCAAAGCCAAAGTCAAAAGCCAAAGCAAAATCAAGGTCAAAATCAACATCAAACGCACCCCCCACCAAAACTGGCGATGAAGCCGCCAGTTTTGGCTCCCCCCTAAAAAGATAGGGTGGAGCAAAGCCTTGAACAGCCAAGGCAACGGCGAAAAGCAACCGCAAAATCAAAAGCCAAATCCCCCAAAAATCTCCCAAAAATCCCCCAAAAATCCCCCAAAAATCGCCATAATCCACCCAAACCCTACATAATCACGCGCATTACTCCCAGCCAAGCCCAGTCGTGTATATCTACATTCCCAATCTGGTGACTTTGTTTCGGGTGGCGTTGATTCCGGCGCTGGTGGTGATGTACTTTTGGCCGTCGGGGCAGCGCGAGAGCATCGTGGCCGGCATTTTTGTGCTGGCGGCGCTCACCGATTGGCTGGACGGCTACCTGGCGCGGCGGATGGATGCGGTGACGCGGCTCGGCGCTTTTTTAGACCCGGTGGCGGATAAATTAATCGTCTCGTCGGCGCTGGTGTTGCTGGCGTCGGACATCGAAGTGTTGCGCCACGCCCTGCACCCGACGCCGTTCGCCATCGCCGTGGCCATTATCATCGGCCGCGAGATCGTGGTGTCGGCGCTGCGCGAATGGATGGCGGAATTGGGCGAGCGCGGCGTGGTGGCGGTGGGCAAGGTCGGCAAATTCAAGACCGGCTTTCAGATGGTCGCCATCATCGTGTTACTGTATGGCCAGCCGGCCGGCGGCCTTTCCATTTTCCGGCTCGGCGAGATATTGCTCTACCTGGCGGCGCTGCTGACCTTGTGGAGCATGTACGAGTATTTGCGCATGGCGCAACCATGGCTGCGCGACGGCGGCAAAAATCCGCCGGATTCGCTATTGACACCAGCGCCCGGCGGCATAGAATCAGGGCGCGGTGAATCAGCCGCCGACGGCATGAAGCGGGAATAGCTCAGTGGTAGAGCACAACCTTGCCAAGGTTGGGGTCGCGAGTTCGAATCTCGTTTCCCGCTCCAATCATCGCCCTTGTACTTGATTTTGGATTTATATACCTGAATCCGCACGCTGGATTGGCGTTTTTCTTATGCGGATGGCGTGTTATTGGGCGGCGCGCCGGCGTTGCATGAGGGAGCGCAAAATTTCAACTCCCCCTATGGGAGGCTGTGCTAAAAGCCATTTATTGGGGATTTATAGTCCTAAATCTGCAGTTCGATTGGCGTTTTTTTGAGGTCAGCGGCTGATTTAGGGGGCTGCTTTTGATTTTTGCTTTGGCTTTTTGCTTTTGATTTGGTTTTAGCTTTGGCTTTGGCTTTGGCTGTTAACGCTTTACTCCCCCTCATGGTGAAGCGGGGGGAGTGAAGATTAAAAGCCAAAAGCCAAAATCAACCCCAAACCCACCGAGCAGATTTAGATATATAACCCCCATTTATTGGTTAAAACTTCCATTGGCTTGGTTAAAAAAACAAACAACAACGTTGTTAGTGTTCATTTTTTAATTTTGAAAATGAACCCTTTCCTTCATTTTCCTGGTCAGCAATGGCGTTTAGCACAGCATCTCAAGGGGGGTCGATGTTTCGTGCCAATGGCGGCAGTGGGAGGCGTTTGATTCCGGCCGGCGGCGGGCTGGATAGGGAATAAAGGCCGGGTACGCCGTAAAAAATCCGCCGCCGGTGGCGGGTGAATAAACGCCACGAGCGAGGCGTGGTGTCAATTTTGCGGCGGGTGGTGCGGCGTGTCGCGCGGTGAAGGCGGTGAAATTTAGGTGGTGATTCCCATGATTTTTGCCGCTGGGGGCGGCTTCCGAGTTTACGGTCGGGGCGGCGCGGCGACTGTGAAATCATGATGCCCGGGCTGGCCCCAGAAGGTATACGCCAAGCGATAGCGGCCGCCGGGGCGATAGCGCTGCGGCTCTAAGGACAGCACATGGGCGGCTTCGCGCCGTTGCCCGGCCGGCAATTGGGCGCCGACCACCACTTGGGCGCATAGCCGATTGGGCTCGGCTTGAATGATGTCGGCGGCGACCTTCTCGGGCAAATTTTCGGGCGAATCCGGGGACGAATGTTCGGCCGCGGCGGGCGAGGCATCGGCGAGCGCGAGAATCCACCAATCGAATACCGCGCATGGCGTCGAGGCGCGCAAACGAAGGGCGCGCTGATGCGGATTGCGCGCCCGCAGCGTGACCGGCAGCAGCATGGTCGTAGCCGCGTCGGCGGCGGTCGCCGATGCCGACGAATTCTGCGATTCCGGTAAATCCGGCGGCGGTAAATGTACGGTGTGCGCGGCGGTGATGTCGACGGTCGGGCGGAGTTGCTCGGCCGGCGGGATGGCGGAGTCGGCGGTGTCTGGCGCTGGTGGCGTCGCGTTCACGGGCGCCGTTCGGCGCGCTGGCGGGGCTGGTTGCAGCCCAGTTTGGGGTGGTTTTTGCGCCCCATCCGCCCACCAGCCGTGCTGATGTTGGCAGCCGCCGAGGCCGAACAGCATGACGATTAGCCCGGCAGCGCCGGCCCGGCCCAGCCGGCGGGAAAATCGACAAAAAATCAGCCTCATAGTCAAACCTCAAATCCAGCTTCGCAATATCTATAGCGGCCCAAAAATGATAAGCGACCAGCGGCGTGAAAAGCGACAAAAACCCGTCGGCAAATCGACCGTAAATCGGTTTAGCACATAGGAATGCCGACATCGCCGTACAAACCACTCGGGGGGATGATGTTGGGGTCGATTGCTGTTGCCCTCCGCATCATTATCCACGCGTGCAAGCATGTCCACTGGGTTTTTCGCCAGATTTGGCCGGGGGTGAGGTTGATGTCAACAAACCAGGTTAAGGGGATTTAGGTGTTAACTCCCAAAAATCGCTAACCATAAAACTTACGATTACGGGTGTGGCGCGGCGCTAGTCGGCGCGCCGTTCACAGCGCTTGAAATTGGGCGCGCGCGTGGTGGAAATTGGCTAAGTTTTTTGCCGTGTAGGCGGCGTAGTCGTGGTCTAAATCGGCATGGATTTCGGCCGCCATGCTCCACCAAGTTTCGCGCAGGTGGGAGGCGGCGCAAAAGGCCTTGAAGCGCCGCCACAGCGCCGCATCGGGCGCGGCGCCGTAATACAGCTGCAGCATTTCGCGCTCGAGAGCCTCGGGGAAGGCGTTGTTGGCAGCCAGGTTGGCGAGGTCGAACAACGGCGTGTTGATGCCGGCGTGTTCCCAATCGATAATCCAAATTCGCGCCCCGTCGTCGATGAAATTGGCGGCCAGCAAGTCGTTGTGGCACAGCGCCGGGGTGATGGCGCCGACCGCGGCCTCCAGTTGCTCGGCCGCGGCCATCAGTTCGGGCCGCGCCGCAGCGTGGCGGCGGCTGTCGGCGAGCAGGCGGCCATAGTGGCGGATAACATGAAACACCGAAAACCACAGCACCGCCCCGCGCACCGCGCCGGCGCCGGCTTGGTGCAAGGTTTGCAGCGGCGGCAGCAGGCGCGCCAGGCAGCGGCGGACGGCGGCGGCGTCTAAGGTTTTGCCGTCGATGAATTCGATCACCTGGGACTCGGCGGCGGCGTGAATTTGCCGCGGCGCGAGGCCGAGCGTGGCGGCGGCGCGCCCGCAGGCTTGTTCGTTGAAGCGCATCACATTGTGCATGGGCGCGTCGCCGCCGATGCGGGCCACGAATTTAGCGCCGCCGTCGTCGACCAGATAATTATGATTGCTCAAGCCGCCGGCGAGGGGCTGCGGCTCGACCGCGCCGCGCCAGCACGGCAAAGCCGCGACGCGCGCCGCCGCTGGTTCGGTTGGCGGCGTTTTCATGGGCGGATTTTCATGGCTGAATACTCATGGGCGGCGGTTTTATCGCCTGATTTTCATCGCCTGAGGCGCAAATAAACCGGGAAGCGCGGTTTGCCTTTTTTCGTCAAGCCGTAATATTTGAAGGTGATGAGGCGGCCCAATGGGGGCGGGTTGGCGCGGTTTTGGTCGGTGAATCCGGAGCCGATGTTGACCATCCGCCCATCCGCCATCTGGCACTGCACGGCGCCCATTTGGCCGCGGTATTTGCCCTTGCCGGGGAGGATTTTTCGCACCGCGCATTCGGCGTCTTGGTAATTTTTCACCTTCAGCGCCGAGGGCAAGCGGCCGGTTTGATAGGGCGTGGCCGGGTTGCGCACCACCACGCCCTCGCCGCCGCCGGCGGTGACTTCGGCCAAGAATTCCGCCAAATGCGCCGCCGAGCGGATGCGGGTTTGCGCGATGACGACGAGGTGCTCGGCCGGGTTTTGGCGCAGATAATCGTGCAGCACCGCCAGCCGTTGCAATAAGCCGCCAGCCTGCCCGGGCACCTCGAAAACATGGTAGCGCAACTGCGCCCAGCCGCGATGCGGGGTTTTTTGGCGGGCGATGGAGACGATGTTTTCAAAATCGCCGCGCTTGCTCCACAACTCGCCATCGAGGGCGAACGGCGGGAAGCGGCGCGTGAACCAGTCCGGCGCGTGCAGCGCATGGCCGCCGCGGCTGCGCAAGCGCTGGCCGTCCCACAGCCCGCGCATGCCGTCAAGTTTTTCGCTCATCACCCAGCCGCTCACATCTTGCGAGCCGTCATAGGTTTTAAGCAGGAATACATCCGGCGGCGTCGGCGGCGTCGGCGGCGCGGTTTGCGCGAGCGCGGCGCCGCACAACAACATGGCGAGTAACGCCGGGGCCGATTTAAGGGCCAGGGTTAATCCGTATGCAGCATGCGTCATGACAAATCTCCGTCCTTGGGTTTTAGGGGTTGATCGATTCACTTTATCGATACAATCGATGCCCGGCGCATGGTAATGAAAAAAATGGGATTTATATATCTAAATCTGCACGGTGGATTGGGTTTTGATTTGGCTTTCAAAGTAAAGCAAAAATCAAACGCAGCCTCCCTAAATCAGCCGCTGACCTCAACTCGGCCGCTGACCTCAAAAAAACGCCAATCGAACTGCAGCTTCAGGTATATAAATCCCAAAAAATGCAGCGATGCGAATCTTGGGCGGTGAGTGCGAGCATAAAAATAGGGCGGGCAACGCCGTGCCCGCCATGCGGAGTCGATAGCGCTAAGGTTTTATCGACTTATAAACCGGTTGGCTGAACATCGCGCAGCGAATGTTCAGCCAACCAACGCTTAAGATGGATGGTGGCGGCGCTGCCACATCGCTTGGAATTTTTCCATTTGCGCGGTGCTTAGCACCTCGGCCATGATGGCTTTGAGGTCGGCTACCAGCAGCGTCATGGCGCTGGCCATGGTGCCGTGTTGTTTCGCCAATTCGGCGGCAGCGGCGGCGTAGTCGGGCGCTTTGGGGTCTAAATCGTGCATCGCGGCGTGGAATTCGCGAAATTGGCGGCGCATATCGCGCGCCGCTGGTCGGGTGGCGTCGGCGGCCGCGAACAGGGCCTCGCGCTGGGCGTCGTCTAAGTCGAGTTTGCGCGACAATTTGCCGATCATCCGCTCGCTCAACATGTGTACATCGGGGCCGCCAAATCCATGCCGGCCACGATGGTGACCATCATCGCCGGCGATAACCGGCGCCGCCACGACGGCGGCAGCGATGGCCAGGCCGAGGCTGATGGTTTTCAGCGAGAGGGTTTTGATGAAAATTGGCCGCCGTGCGGAGCCTTCATGACCGGGTTGCTGGTGCATATTTATATACTCCAAATGGATTGAGGGTGGACGGCGTCGATAAACGCCGATGCGCATAATGCCCATCGCCAGCGCCGTGGCGCGTCGTCGCTTTGTAAATGTTGTGTAAAAAACACGCGCCGTCAGCGCCGCGAACCTCACGCCCGGGGCAGTTCGATGGTGACTATCAGCCCGCCGTCGGCATGGCTGGCGGCGGCGATGGAGCCGCCGTGGCGGTCTACGATGCGGCGCGCGATGGCGAGGCCGAGGCCGGCGCCGCCGGTGGCCGCGGTGCGCGATTGATCCGGGCGATAGAAGGCCTCGAACAGGCGGCGCAGTTCTTTTTCCGGCACCCCGGGGCCATCGTCGCGCACGCTGATGCACGCCATGGACGCGGCGCCGGGGTCGCCCTCCACACGCACTGCCACGGCGCTGGCGGCGTAATGCAAGCCGTTGCGAATCACATTCTCAAACGCGCTGCGCAGTTGCTCGGCGTCCGCCAAGATGATGATTTCCGGCCCCGCCGGCGGGCTGATGGCGATGGATTTACCGCCCCCGGAAAATTCATAAGCGGCATCTGCAATCACCTGTTCAAGCAAACTACGCACCTCCACCGCCTGGCGTTTGCGCGCCGCTGCGGCTAAGCCGGTGAGCGACAGCAACTGCGTCAGCAACCCATCCAGCCGTAAAATTTCGATTTGGATGCGCGCTATTTCAGGGTGGGCGGGGCCGCCGGCGGGTTTGAGTTTGTCTTCCAACAAGGTGGCGGCGACTTGCATGCGCGATAACGGCGTGCGTAGTTCGTGGGACACATCGCGCAGCAGGCGGCGTTGCTCGCGCACCAATTTTTCGATGCGCGCGCTCATTTTATGGAAGGCGCGCGCCAACTCGCCGAAAGCGTCGCGGCGGGCGCTGAGGCGTCGCGGCGGGCGCGCCGTCAAATCGCCGCCCGAGAAATTCTGCGTGGCGGATTTCAGTTTGCCCAAGGGGCGGGTGATCAACCTGCTGATCAACAAACTCGCCAGCGCCATCATCAGCAATGGCATGGCCACCCGCATGGCCGGGTGCGCCCAAAGCCCAGCGCCGCCGCGCCGCTGCGCGAGCATCACAAAGCGATAGTGGCGATTATCGACGGTGGCGACGCTGACGGCGCGCATGGCGCGGGCGCCGCGCGGCGATTGGGCGCGGTGAATGGTTTGCGGGAAATGGGTGATTTGGCGGCGCGCAAAACGCGGCAATGGGCGGCCGATGGCGCTGCCGTCGGCGCGCATCAAAAAGCCGCGAAGGCCGCTGCGGCGCTGCAATGCATCGAGGTGGCGGTCCAGCGCGCCGGCGCCGCGCGCTTCATATTCGGCGACCGCGGCGCGGGCGATGCGGTGCGCGTATTCATAATCGTGGTGGAAGCGATTGTGCCCATCGACCACATAAAAAAACCCGACCACCAAGCCAAACAACGCCGCCGCCGACAAAAGAATCAGCGCGAACACCTTGAAAAAAAGATTAGCCATCATTAGTGGGCGCCGCGACTATTAATCTCGCCACGGGGCTCGAACCCGGCGACTGAGGGCGGTACATATATATGTGCATGGGTGAAAAATGTGGCGAAAAATCACGCATGTTCGATGGGATTCTGCTCGCTCTCGCTCGGGACCTCGCCCTCGCTCGAGCCGACGCACAGCATAAAGCCGCGACTGCGCACGGTTTTGATGACCACGTCGCTGCCGGCGGCGCGCAGTTTTTTGCGCAAGTGGCTGATGTGCATGTCCAAACTGCGGTCGTGCGGGCCGAGTTTTTTGCCGAGCGCTTGCGCCGATAACGCCGCTTTGTCCACCACCTGGCCGTGCCTTCGCAGCAACGATGCCAGCACCTCGAATTCCGCGGCGGTGAGGGTCAGGGCGACCTCGCCGGCATGGGCGAGTCGAGTTGTCGGGTCGAGTCGCAGCCGGCCGACCGTCGCGGTGGCGTTGCGGGCGTCGCCGCCATCGGCGCGCCGCCACACCGCCTTGATGCGCGCCAGCAACTCGCGCGGCTCGCACGGCTTGGGCAGGTAGTCGTCGGCGCCCATCTCCAAACCGATGATGCGCTCCACCGTATCGCCCAACGCGGTCAGCATGATGAGCGGCGTATCATGCGAGCGGCGAAAAATTCGCAGCGCCTCCAAGCCGCTCAATTTCGGCATCATCACATCGACAATAATCATGTCGAAACCGGGCGCGTCCACCAGGCTGAGAAATTGCGCGCCATCGAAGGCCTGGGCCACCGCATAGCCGGCGTTTTCCAGGTACTCGCGCAGCAAGGCCGACAATATCGGGTCGTCATCCACCAATAAAATACGGCGCTTCATGGCCAGCGGCGGCGGTGTTTTGTGGTCGCTTGGGCGGCCATTAAATTCGTCCGAATCACTTATATTAATCAGCCGCGCCTAAATTAACCCACCGCGTCGGCGGCCCCGGCCATTCCATCCAACGGCGTTCGGGCGCGCCGCGATTATGGGATAATCCGCGCCATCCCATCACCCATTGCAGAGGTTGGCATGATGTTATTTTTAGCGGCATTGTTGACCTTAATCGGGGTGTTTGCGTGGTTTCGAATGCCGCTGCGCGCTTGGCTTATGCTGGCCGTGGCGGTGTTCGCGCTCGGCCTCTTAGGCGGCGGCCTGGTGGGCAGTATGAGCGCGATTTTATCGGCCGTGATGGTGCTGATTTTGGCGCCCTTGCTGGCGTTGTTGTACTACGCCCCGACTTGGCGGCGCAAATACCTGGCGGCGCCGTTGCTGGCGCGCGTCGCGGCTGCAATGCCCACCATATCGAGCACCGAAAAAACCGCCATCGCGGCCGGCACGGTGTGGTGGGATGGCGAGTTATTTTCCGGCCAGCCGCGCTGGGAGGTGTTATTCGACACCCCCAAACCGGCCCTCACGGCGCGCGAACAAGCCTTTATCGATGGCCCGGTCGAGCAGTTGTGCGCCCTGGTGGACGACTGGCAAGTAACCGCCGAACTCGGCGATTTATCGCCGGCGGCGTGGAGTTTCATCAAGAGCCAGGGCTTTTTCGGCCTGAATATCGCGCCCGAATACGGCGGGCTGGGGTTTTCCGCCCACGCGCAATCTTGCATCGTACAAAAACTCGCCAGCCATAGCGCCACGGCGGCGGTCTCGGTGATGGTGCCAAATTCCCTAGGCCCGGCGGAATTGCTGCATCACTACGGCACCGAGGGGCAAAAACAACACTACCTGCCGCGCCTCGCCGCCGGCGCCGAGACGCCGTGTTTCGCCCTCACCAATCCATGGGCTGGCTCGGATGCCGCCGCCATGCCCGATGCCGGCGTGGTGTGCAACGCCATGCACGACGGCAAACCCACCGTGGGCTTTCGCGTCAACTGGGAAAAGCGCTACATCACCTTAGGTCCGGTAGCCACGTTGCTCGGCCTGGCGTTCTGTGCCTATGACCCCGATGGCTTGCTCGGCGGCGAAACCGAACTCGGCATCACCTGCGCCTTAGTGCCTACGGACGCCGCCGGCGTGTCCATCGGGCGGCGGCATCTGCCGCTCAACGCCGCGTTCCAAAACGGCCCCAATTACGGCCTCGATGTGTTCATTCCCATGGACTGGATTATCGGCGGCCAGGCGCGCATCGGCCAAGGGTGGCGAATGTTGATGGAATCCCTCGCCGCCGGGCGCGGAATTTCGTTGCCGGCGGCGGCCGCCGGGGTGGCCAAGATGGCGACCCGCAGCAGCGGCGCCTATGCGCGCATTCGCGAGCAATTCGGCCTCGAAATCGGCAAATTCGAAGGCATCGAGGAGGCGCTGGCGCGCATCGGCGGCCTCACCTACCTGCTAGACGCCGGCGCCGGGCTGATGACCAGCGCGCTGGCGTTGGGCGAAAAACCGGCGGTGATGTCGGCCATCGTCAAGCACCAATGCACCGCGCTGTCGCGCATTGTCATAAACGATGCCATGGATATTCACGGCGGCAAGGGCGTGTGCCTCGGCCCGGCCAATTATCTGGCGCGCGCCTACCAGCAAATTCCCATCGGCATCACCGTCGAAGGCGCCAACATTTTGACGCGCAGTTTGATCATCTTCGGGCAGGGGGCGCTGCGCTGTCACCCGCACTTGTTGGCGGAAATCGAGGCCGTGGCGCTGGCTGATGAGGATAAAGAGGCGGCGCTGGATAAATTCAACGCCGCCATCGCCTTGCACATCGCCCACCTTATGAGCAACAAAATGCGCGCCACCGCGTTGGCGTTGAGTCGCGGCACGCTGGCGCGCGGCTGCGGCCGCGGTCTGGTTAAACGGCACAGCCGCAGCATCGAGCATTTGAGCGCCGCTTTCGCCTTTTTGGCGGATGTTACCTTGCTGCTGTTGGGCGGCGAATTGAAGCGCCGCGAAATGTTGTCGGGGCGCTTCGCCGATGCCTTAGGCAACCTCTATTTGGCCTCCGCCGCGCTGAAAAAATTCCACGACAACGGCGCGGCGCCGGCGGAAGCGCCGCTGGCGGATTGGGCCTGTCGCTATGCATTATTCCAAGCGCAAAGCGCCCTCGACGGCATTTTGCGCAACTACCCGAAGCCCTGGCTCGGTAAATTATTGCGCGTCAATGTGTTCGGTGGCGGGCGCTATTTACGCATGCCGTCGGATGCGTTATCCAAACAAGTGGCGACCTTATTGCAAACCCCCGGCGCAGTGCGCGATAGGCTGACCGAACATTGCTATATCGCCGGCGGCGGGGCCGGCGAGGCCGGCGGTGATGGCGGGCATGTGGATGTGGGTGATGGCGGGCATGTGGATGTCGCCGCCACCGCTCCCACCGCCCAGCTCGAGGCGGCGCTGAGGTTGACGCGCCACAGCGCGTCGTTGCGCCGTCGCCTCAAGCGCGACGGCCAGCGCCCCACGGGCGCGCAAACCTACGCCGACTGGCTGGCGGCGGCGCACGCCAGCGGCGCCATGAGCGGCGCCGAAGCCGAGTTGTTGAAGCGCACTCGGCAGGCGGTGGCGGCGGTGATTCGCGTCGATGATTTCGCCGCCGCCACCGAACCGAGCGCCGGCGCGCCCACAGATTCGCGCCCCAATGCGGCTTCCGGCGGCGTCGCCGGCCTAGATTCAGGCCGAAATACGGCTTCAGGCGGAGTCGCTGGCACCGATTCGGGCGCCAATGCGGCTTCCGCCGCCAGCGCGGATTCGGGCCACAATATCGGCTTGTATCCCCACGCAAATTCGGCTTACGGCGGGAATGCCGATGCAAATTCCGACGAAAATGCGGATGCGGCCATAACCCCGAGAACATGGGCCTCCCCGGGGACATGAACGCCGCCCGCAACCCCGCCGCGGCCCATACCACGGCGGCGATATACCCGCCGAACGCGCTCGCCGCCGAGGCCGGTGTGGATGCCATAGACCCCGGCGAGGCGCGCACTTTGCCCGGTTTATTTCGCGCCCGGGTGGCGCGCTCGGCGGATAAAATCGCCTACATCGAATACCATCCGGGCGCCGGCCGCTGGCGGGAATACGCCTGGCGGGAAATGGCGGCGCAGGTCGAGCGCTGGCGGCGGGCCTTGGCGGCGGACGGCTTCCGGGCCGGCGAACGAGCGGCGATTCGCCTCGCCAATGGTCGGCACTGGGTGCTGTTCGACCAAGCGTGCCTAGCCGCCGGCATGGTGGTCGCGCCGTTGTATGCCAAAGACAGCGCCGACAACATCGCCTACATCCTGCAGCACACCGAAGCGCGGTTGTTGTTGTTAGACGATGCCGCCATGTGGCAGGAAATGCGGCACAATCGCGCCCAAATGACGCATCTGAAACGCGTGTTGCTGCGCGATGAGGCGGCTGGCGGCGAATCCGCGGGCAGTGTTCATGTTAATGAGGCGTCCGCCGGCGATATCGAAGCGGCCACCGGCGCTCATGTTAATGCGGCATCCGCCGGCGGCGGTGAATCCGGCGCCCATTCCGCGGATGATGAAGCGCACGCCGCCGACCATCGCGTGCTATCTTTATCGCGCTGGCTGGATGTCAAGGCCCCAGAATCCGCCGCCAGCGCCGCCCCGCATGCTGATGCCGCTGCCGCCGATTCCGCCGCTGCCCGATACGCCCCGCCGCCGCCACACCCTGATGACCTCGCCACCATTGTCTACACCTCGGGCACCACTGGCCGGCCCAAGGGCGTGATGTTGTCGCACGCCAATGTGTTGCGGTGCGCCCACGCCAGCCTGAAAAGCGTGGCCATTTTCCGCACCGATAAATTCCTGTCGTTTTTGCCGCTGTCGCACACCTTCGAGCGCACCGTGGGCTATTATTTGCCGATGATGGCGGCCGCCAGCGTGGCCTTCAACCGCTCGATAACGCAGTTGCCGGAAGACTTGGGCGCGCATCGCCCCACCGCCATGATCACCGTGCCGCACATTTTCGAGCGCGTCCAGGGCGCCATCGTAGCGCGGCTGGAGCAAGGCCCGGCGTGGCGTCGGGGGTTGTACGCCACCGCCGTGGCGGTGGGCTGGCGGCGCTTCGAAATCGCCCAAGGGCGCGCCGCCTGGCACCCGATGTTGCTGCTGTGGCCGCTGCTAAATGCTGTGGTGGCGAACAACATCCGCGCCCGCTTCGGCGGCCGGCTGCGCCTTGCCATCAGCGGCGGGGCGCGCTTGGCGCCGGCCACCTCCAAGCCCTTCATCGCCTTCGGCCTCAACATTTTGCAAGGCTATGGGCTGACCGAAACCGGCCCCACCTTGAGCGTCAACACGCTGGCGCGCAATCTGCCGTCGAGTATCGGCATGCCATTATTAGGCGCCGAAATCCGCCTGTCGGCGAGCGGCGAACTGCAGGCGAGAAGTGCCAGCGTCATGCGCGGTTATTGGCGCGATGCGCAAGCCACGCGGCAATGTTTGGACGCCGACGGGTGGTTCGCCAGCGGCGATATTGCCCGCATCGATGGCGCCGGTTTCATCCACATCATCGGCCGCTTGAAGGAAATCATCGTCACCGCCACCGGCGAGAAGGTGCCGCCGGCGGATATGGAAGCGGCGATATGCGCGCATCCGTTGTTCGACCAAGCCATGGTGGTCGGCGAAGGGCGGCCGTATTTGGCCGCGTTAATCGTGCTAAACCCGTTCAGCTGGCCGCGCTACGCCGAAAAAATCGGCTTAGACCCGCATGACGCCGCGGTCCTATCGAGGGCCGAATTGAGGCCATATATACTCGATATAATCGCCACCCAGCTGCGGGATTTTCCTGGCTATGCGGCAGTGCGGCGGGTGTGTTTGCTCACCGAGCCGTGGAGCGTGGCCTGCGGCGCCATGACGCCGACCTTAAAACTCAAGCGCCCGGCGCTGCGCCGGCGTTTCGAGGCGCAGCTCCGGGCGCTGTACGCCCAACCTCGATGACCACCTTAGGCAATAGATTTACGCGATAAATGTATTCGACCGAGAATCTATCGCCCATGTTTTATCAACCCCAACCCTCGAGTAAACACAACATGTTAAAGACCGGAATTTATGTGGATGCGGAAAACATACGAATGGGCGGCGGCTATCGTATGCGCTACGATGTGCTGTCGGCGCTGGCCAACACCGCCCAATCTTCGTTGTTGCGCGCCAATTGTTATCTGGCGGAAGACAAAGATCGCATCGACAAAGACTATGACTACCAGCAGCGGGTGTACACCTATCACAGCCAATTGCGCCGCTCTGGTTTCAAGCTCATTAAAAAACGCGTGCGCCGCTCCACCGATGAAGAAGGCAATGTAACCACCAAGGCGAATGCGGATATGGACCTCGCCGTCGATGCCCTGTTGCAAGCCAGCAACCTCGACCGCATCATTTTGCTAACCGGCGATTCGGATTTCGTGCGCCTGGTTATCGCCCTGCAAAACATGGGTTGCCGGGTAGAAGTCATCGGCTTCAACAATGTCAGTAAGAAATTGAAAGAGACCGCGGATTCCTTCCAATCCGGCTTTATGATTCCCGGTTTGCTGCCCATCGATGTACCGGCCGAAGAACGCGACCAGTGGCAACGCGGCCGAGTGAACCGCTGGGAGGCCGACAAGGGCTGGGGATTTTTCAGCTATTACAAAATAGTCGACAATCAAATGGTCGAGGACACGGTGTTTTTTCATGTCTCCAAGTCCACCTTAGAATCCGATCATTACTTCAAGAGCGAAGACCGGGTGTTTGAATTTTTCATCTACGAAGACAAAAAACCAGTCGTCGCCGGGCGTAGGTTTCAAGCCTGCGACATTCGCCTGCCCAGGTTCAGCTAAATCGCCGCGCCGCGGCGGTCAAGCGGCCTAAGTTAAAGCCCGATGGCCACCCTCGCCTTCGATGTATACGGCACTTTAATCGACACCGCCGGCGTGCTCGACGCGGTGGAAGAGGTGCTCGGCGATGCGCCCGCGGCGCGCGCTTTCTGCGACGAGTGGCGTCGCAAGCAGCTCGAATACACCTTCCGCTACGGCCTCATGGGGCATTATCAAAACTTCCGCGTGTGCACCCGCCAAGCGCTGGATTATTGTTGCGCCGCGTTGCGCGCCAAGGTGTCGGTCGCGATGCGCGAACACCTCATGGGGCAATATTTATGCCTGCCGGCGTTCGCCGATGTGCCGGCCGGCTTGGCGCGCCTCAAGACGGACGGGTTTGCCATGCACGCGCTATCCAACGGCCTGCCCGGTGATTTGGAAAAACTGCTAACCGGGGCCGGCATCCGCGATTACTTCGCCACCGTGGTCAGCGTCGATGAGGTGGCAACCTTCAAGCCGGCGCCAGCGGTGTATGCCCACTTCCTCAAGCGCACCAGCGCCACCGCCGCATCCAGCTGGCTGATTTCCAGCAATCCCTTCGACATCTGCGGGGCGCGCGCCGCCGGCCTGCGCGCGGTGTGGATGCGTCGCCGCCAGGCGGAGGTGTTCGACCCATGGGAGTTCAGCGCGGATTTCGAGGCCGCCACTTGCGGCGAACTGGCGCAGCGCCTGCCCGGCCATCTGCGCGGCGATTCGGCTATGGCATAATCGCGGGCGCGACTTCCCTTATCCGGCGGCTGATTCGCCGCCCCCATCAAACCTTTTAGGAGATACCCATGAATTTCTTTATTTCAGACGCTTGGGCGCAAAGCGAAGGCCTTTTCGGCGGCGGCCTAATCGGGTTATTACCCATGGTGTTGATTTTCGTCATCTTCTATCTGCTGCTCATCCGCCCGCAGCAAAAACGCGCCAAACAACACAAACAAATGGTCGCCGAACTCGCCAAGGGCGATGAGATCGTCACCAACGGCGGCGCCTTAGGCAAAATCACCGCCGTAGACGACAATTTCGTCACCGTGGAAATCGCCGAGAGCGTGAAAATCAAAGTCCAACGCAGCGCCGTTGCCCAACTGATGCCCAAGGGGACGATTAAGTCGAAGTAAGCGGCCGCTCGGCCGCATTATTTTGGGCAAGCCAGACGCTACCCGCCCGCTGTTGCAGCACTAACGCCCCCATCCCGCATGCTGATTATTTCCAGGCTGAGGCTGCAAAATTGGCGCAACTTCGAGGAAGTCGATATACGCCTGCGCGAGCGGGTGTTCATCGTCGGCGCCAACGCATCCGGTAAATCCAACCTACTGGACGCGATACGCTTTCTGCGAGATCTAGCCCGGAACGGCGGCGGGTTGATTCCCGCCACCCGAAGTCGCGGCGGCCTCAGCAAGGTGCGCTGTTTGGCGGCGCGGCGGAAACCCCATGTCATGTTAGAGGTCGAAATAAGCGAGAGCGCATCGGCCACCGATGAATGGGTGGAAAAATGGACTTACCACCTTGCGTTTAATCAAACCGGCGGCGGCATTCGCCAAACCAAACCGATTATCCAAGCGGAGCGCATCACCGCCGCTGGCGATGAGCTGCTTAACACCACGCCCGGCCAATCGCACACCAGCATCGAACAACCAGGCATGTTGAAAAATGGACTGCTCGAATTACGAGAATTTTTGAGCAGCATCACCTACCAGCATCTGGTGCCGCAGTTGTTGCGTTATCCACACCTTTTTTTGGACGCCAATCAGGGCGAAGATCATTTTGGCCGCGCCTTCCTCGAAAGCATCAATCGCATCAACAAAAACACGCGCGCCTCGCATTTAAAAAAAATCCAGGAAGTGCTCGGCAAGTTCATCCCGATGTTAGACGAGCTAACATTAGGAAAAGATACGCAAGGACAGCCGCACCTGCAGACTCGCTACCGCCACTGGCGGTCGCGAGGCGACTTTCAACATGAAGATCAATTTTCCGACGGCACCTTGCGCTTGATAGGTTTCATGTGGTCTATCTTAGACGGCAGCCACCCGCTATTGTTGGAGGAGCCGGAATTATCGTTGCACCCAGCCCTGGTGCGCGCCCTGCCCGAAGCGATAGCAAAACTCCAAAAACGCCAGGATGGCAAGCGGCAAGTTATCCTCACTACGCACAGCCCCGACATGCTCAGCAATCGCGGCATCGCCCTGGAGGAAATCGTATTGCTAAAGACCGGCGAGAGCACCCAAGCAAAGCTAGCCAGTAATGTGAAAGAAGCGCGGGATTTGCTGGAAGTCGACGCCACCCCAGCGGAGATAGTGGAGCAACAATTAGATGCTCCACAAAGTTCATCGATCTTTTAAATAACTTGTTTTAGAATTTTTTTATAGCTAGCGGATGATGTACTTATGCTTCGTGGAGGATGAATTGCATGAAGCATTAGTGTTGCGGGTATGTGACTATTTAAATCGTCAAGCGCCGAAAATTTTTATTAAAAAAGGCAAGACCAAACTCATCGACAAAACCCAGGTTCGCAAATTAAATCGCGATAACAACAACCAGCAGTTTTTTATGGTGGTGGATCTTGATAATGACTCAGCCTGCGCAGCGGCGGAAAAACGCCGCCTATTAAATGGCGACACGCCATCCCCGGCGCTAAAAATCATCATCGCAGTGCGCGCCGCCGAAGCATGGCTGTTAGCCGACCGCCATGAATTGGCGACCTATCTCGGCGTCGCGCTAAAACATCTGCCGCAACGCCCGGAAGGCGAAACCAAGCCGAAAGAGACGCTCATCAATATCGCCAGGAAAAGTCGAAATCGGCATATTAAAACGGCCCTCGTGCCGATAACGGACACCGCCAAACAAGGCCCCGAATACAACACCCAAATCGCCGACTATGTGCGCGACCGCTGGAACCTAGAGGCCGCCAAAAACAACGCCGCTAGTTTGATTTATTTGTGCCGAATATTGACGGAAAACCTGCCAAAATCGTGAAGCAAGCGCGCTCCGCCAACGCCGTCCAGCGGGGAAATCGTTTATTCCTCGTCTATATTACTTATTAGATTTTCGGCGGTTGCATTCCTTGCACAGCATTTGGCAATTTTCTTCGCTGGTTTTACCGCCTTCTGACCATGGCGTTACATGGTCGCCTTCCATATTATCTATGACGAACTGTTTTTTGCATTTTGGGCAATTCCCTTGTTGTTTTTCATACACTTTTTGTTTCATAGAATCGGTAAACGCCCGAAGGGACAGATGTTTTTCATCACGGGTTAAAATATACGGATAAATGCCGCTAAGTTTTTTTACATCATCATCGGCGATCAATTTAGCGGTTTCTTTTTCTATCGCCTCTGGATCATGTTTTTTATCATGGCATTGGCGATATAGCGTTCCCCAATCCACCCCCTTCATGGGCTTTCTATAGGTAGTAAAAATCGCCTCCACCCATTCGATAACATCATTAAAATAGCCCCATAATTCCAGGGCATTGTCATCGTGCTGGTGTTCGCCCATATAGGATTCTATTTTCCCATCGGACAGCCATTTGATAGCCGTTTCTAAATATTCTTGGCGAGATGCGGCGCCTTTCAAATATTTTCCACCATTATCTTGAGCGGGGCAGTTGCTTTTACTAAAATAGGTTTTCGCATGAGTCACCCAAGAGCCTGAATAAACTGCATTTCTTAATTCTTGGTTTGTGAGTTCTTCGCCCGCTATATTAATCGTCTTAAACCAATTCAGTTTTTCGCTATCGGTTCCGCTACAAAAATAAACCATCAATTTGTAGTTGAGAATTCCGACTTTCTCGTCATTTTGCAGGTTATGAAAACTTCTATCTTCAAAAGAAAATTTACGATTGACATACTGGCAAATCGAAATAGTTCGCTGCTGTCCATCAATGATTTCATAATCGCCATCCTCCCGAACCGCCCAATACATAACATTGAGCGGGAAATCATTGATGACGGTGTTTATAACAGCGTCTCTTTGTTTGCCGGTATAAATAAATTCGCGTTGATAGGGCGGGCGAATATCTAGCTTGCCACCATACCCGACCACGCCATCATCACCGCTGTCCTTATATCCGGCAACCAAATCTTTAACCGAAATTGCCTTTAGTTTGATTTTCATAGCATTTTGTTTTTGATGATAATGCGCCTGTATTTTGGCTTGCCATTTATATCGGGGCCGCGACCTCGCCATTTAGGATATTCCATCCTATGGTCGTCCATCCCCAAGATATCAAATTGCTCGTGGTTGTATTTATCCATAAAACTAATGGGCACCCCCATAGCCCCTTTATAGTCCTTAGGGATGTATTCTGTTTTATCGACATTGATAGCGTCGTAGTTGTCATATTTTTGGTATTCCTCTCGACTATATTTTCTGGGGGGAGTCAAATCAGGCGGCTTTATCGCCTGATTTGGTGGGGGGCTGTTGATGTTGGTCTTTTTGTTTTTGGCTTTTAAATCTTCAACTCATTAGCATTAATGAGGGGCAAGGTAAAAAGCAACAGCCAAGTCAAAAGCGAAAAGCCAAAACCAACCCCAACCCCAAACCCACCGTGCAGATTTAGGTATATAAATCCCAAATTAAGCGTGTTATCCAAAATATTGCTACATTGATTAGGGTTTAGCCATTTCTTTTGTGCCAGTAGGAATGGTGGAATTAAAAGACGCAATCATATAACTCATGCTATCTTTTAATTTCACCAACTCGCCGTCGCTGAAAACACCGCCACGATTTATTTTAATGGCTAAATCGGGAAACATGCCCTTGCTCCTACACGACAGTAAACTGGTTTTATACGGGAATTTTTCAAGATTTTTTAAATCGCCAAAGTGCTTTTTTTGGGCGATTAAATCGGCAAAAAAATGGTAAATGGAATACATGGCAATCAACCCTCAAGCGCTAAGAATATCCAGCGGCATGGGCGCGCCCCATATTATTTTTAATCCAGGGGTAAACACATAGTCATTATAATAATCGCCAACGCAATCTCCGGCGCAGATATCATGCAGACGCGATTTTATGCACGCTACATTTTTTTTATCCAACTCAATGCCAATGTATTTGCGCCCGAGTTGTTTGGCTACGGTTAATGTAGTGCCTGTGCCGGCGAATGAATCTAACACTATATTATTATACTTAGATGACGATAAAATAATTCTCAACAGCAACGCAACTGGCGCCTGTTGTTTGTGAAACCGCGCGCCATCGGTTTGGCGAATGGCCTCTTTGCCGGCGAAAAACCCAGAAGTCAACTCTCTTATATCATCCCAAACATCGGTCACGAAAATTCCATTTTCGCGTTTGAATTTATAATTCGCTGGCGGTTCTGGGTTTATTCGCAACCGATTAAAAATATTTGCCTTTGCGCCCTTGGTTGCATACACGATTACTTGATATTGCTTGCCGAATTTGCACGCCACCGGCACCGCTGAAGTTTTCTTTCGCCAAATAATTAAATTTTGGAAAGTCCAACCGGTTTCGCGCAATATGGTCATCACAAATTCAGCATTTTTTCGCGCTGCATAAAATAAATCGCGCCACCTGCCGTTGTGCAAGCGTAAATATGTTGGCAAACATCCCGCATCATCCGCCCGTATTTTTCATCCTCCATTGCATCGTCATGCTTGGCATATTCCTGGCCTTGATTAAAGGGCGGGTCCATAAAAGTCAAGCCGATTTGATTGGCCGGCAACTGTTGCAGTCGGTCGCGACAATCGCCCAAATAAATCATGTCGGGGCGGAAGGTATCAAGATTTTTTATATTTTTCACGGGCCGATTTTTCATGGCGGTTGCTGGAGGTATGTCGGCATGGAAAGCGGCCATACTACCATTAAAACCGCCCGAACGCATAAAACAGACATATACAATGTATCCGTAATCATGCATGCGAATGGCGGCCGAATAAACCCGCGCAGCGCATCGATAATGATACCATTGCCGGCGATGGCGACTATAAAAATGATCCGCGAAACCCGCGAGCTGGCCGAATTCATCGCCGCCGCCACGGCCAGCGGGTGGGCCGCGATGGACACCGAATTTTTGCGCGAGCGCACCTATTCGCCGGAGTTGTGCCTCATCCAAATCGCCCATGCGGACGCGGCGGCGTGTATCGACCCGCAGGCGGTGGAGGATTTATCGCCGCTCGGCGCGTTGTTGGCCAACCCCGCCGTGGTCAAAATTTTTCATTCTTGTCGGCAAGATCTCGAGGCCTTGGATACGCGCATGCCGTTGTGCGCCGCGGCGGTGTACGACACCCAGTTGGCGGCGGCGTTTTGCGGCTACGGCAGCCAAGCGAGCTACGCGGCGCTGGTGGCGGCGGTGTGCGCGGTGCATTTGCCGAAAACCCATACCCGCACCGACTGGAGTCGCCGCCCGCTATCGGCGGCGCAGTTGCAATACGCTATGGACGATGTCAAATATTTAGCGCCGTTGCGCCGCCACCTCGATGAGCTGCTAGCGCAACACGGCCGCCAGCAGTGGCATCGCGATGAATGCGTCGCCGCCGCGCACCCAGCCAACTATCGCCCCGCTGCGGACCCATGGCAACGCTTGAAGGGCCTCGGCCGCCTCGATACCATGGGCCGCGCTTGCGCCCAGCGGCTAACCGGCTGGCGCGAGCAAAAAGCCCGCGACTGCAACCGACCGCGCGGCTGGATTCTGCCCACACCGGCGCTGTTGGCAGTCTGCCGCCAGCGTCCGCGCACCATGGCTATGCTGGCGGAGGTCGACGATCTCAGCCCGGGCATCGTCAAAAACTCGGGGCGAGACATTTTGAACCTAGTCGAGCGCAGCGCCGCCGATGGTGGCGAAATGCGCGATGATTCCAGCACTCGGCCTGAACCGCTGAGCGCGGAACAACGCCACCGCGTGAAAAAAATCATGGACTTGCTGGCGCGCCGGGCGGCGGAGACCGACATCAGCCAAGCGTTATTCGCCAACCGCCGCGAGGTCGAAAACTTCGTGCGCGGTGATTCCGAGCAGCCATTATTCCACGGCTGGCGCGCCCAACTGGCCGGCGATGAAATTCGCGCCGAGTATTCGTAGGCCGGTCGATTATCCACACTAAGCGGCGGCGTTTTGTCAGTGGCGCCCTCCTTAGCTGGTGAAAATCCACCATCCAATCGGCCACTGAACCCTCGCCGCCCGATACAGCCGCCATCGGCGTCGATACCTCGTTATCGCATTGATTGAAACCGCGTTGTTTACTAAAATCGGCGGCTTATCGACGCTTAGCCATCGGCGGTTAGCGCATCGGCGCTGGCCAAAAAATCCCATTCGGTTGGTCTTATGTTTGTTTCAATTTAATGTCAGCGCCCAGCGTCATCATCCTATCCGCGCCTTCCGGAGCCGGCAAAACCAGCCTAACGCGAAAATTGGTCGCGCGACGGCCGGATGCGGCGGTGGTGGTTTCCCACACTACCCGCCCGCGGCGCGTTGCCGAAAAAGACGGCGTGGATTATTGCTTTGTCGACAAAGCGCGCTTCGAAGCGATGATCGCCGAGCGCAGTTTCATCGAATACGCCACCGTGTTCGGTCACTATTACGGCACTTCAGCGCAGGCGATAGATGCGCTGATTTCCCGCGGCAAGCATGCTATTTTGGATATCGACTGGCAGGGCGCGCGCGCCGTGCGTCGCCAATATCCCCATGCCCAATCGGTGTTTGTCATGCCGCCTTCTCTTGGGGTGTTGGAACAACGCCTAAAATCCCGCCGCCAAGACGCCGACGAGGTCATCGCCGGACGCATGCGCGCCGCGCTGGACGAGATGAACCACCGCAACGAGTATGATCATGTCATCATCAATGATCGATTCGAGCGCGCCCTGGAAAATCTTGAAGCCATCCTGCCGGCGAATGGATGATGGTGCCGATTTATCGATAATGTTTAGCGATAATATTTATCGATGTTTTTTAATGTTTGATAATTTCAATTCCAGGAGAATCAACATGGCTCGCGTAACCGTGACTGACTGCTTAGCGCATGTCGACAATCGCTTTCAACTGGTGTTAGTCGCCTCCAAACGGGCGCGGCAACTGATCCTCGGCGCCGAGCCGCTGGTCGAGAGCAACCGCGATAAACCCACAGTGCTGGCATTGCGTGAAATCGCCGCCGGCCTGGTCGGGCCCTCCATCCTCGATGAGAAACCCATCGTCCCCGAATTGAGTTTCGACAACGACGAGGAATGGAATGAAAAACTGAATGATGAATTGATCAGTAAATTGAGCGACGAGCTGGAGAATCAACTGGACGACGAGCCGAACGCCGACGCCGATGCCGACGCCGATGCCGACGCCGATGCCGATGCCGACGCGGAAAGCCACCCGCCGCGCGGCGCATCGCTTGCGGACGATGCCGACCCATCCACCGAAACCGCGGCCGCGGGCGAGCCGCCGTTAAGCCGCCGATGAAAACATAGCCGGCGCACGCGTCGCCCAAACCCTTGGGCGGCGCGCCCGACGGTTGGTCGTAGCGGCCGCGGTGGCGGCGCCGCGGGTGCCCATGCAAAAAATCGCCATGCGCGGAATCGCCAGCAGAATCCCCTACCTCAGCCCCAGCCGCCCGGCGCTTGGCCGCTCTCCCCCTAGCCGAAATCGCATCGGCAAACCGCTGAGCGAACAAGCCGCCATCGACGATCTCATCGGCGAACTGGCGACCTACCTAGACGCCGACGCCATCGCCAACATTCGCGAGGCGTGCCAATTCGGCATCGCCGCCCACGCCGGGCAAGTGCGCGAAAGC
The DNA here is from genome assembly GCA_965243285.1 of Candidatus Poriferihabitaceae bacterium. GTDB lineage: Bacteria > Pseudomonadota > Gammaproteobacteria > Arenicellales > Poriferihabitantaceae > JAHRAW01. The sequence goes on from OZ251537.1 coordinate 580,463, forward strand.
GGCGAAGCCTACATCCACCACCCGCTGGAGGTGGCGCGCATTCTCGGGCAAATGCGCGCCGACGGGCGCACCATCATCGCCGCCATTTTGCACGATGTGGTCGAAGACACCGCCATCACCCTGGCGCAACTGATGGCGCGCTTCGGCGATGATGTCGGCATGTTGGTGGACGGCGTCAGCAAGGTGGACGAGTTGGAACAGGAATCCAAAGCGCATGCCGAGGCGGCCTCCTTTCGCAAAATGTTCACCGCCATGTCCACCGATTATCGGGTGATTTTCATCAAATTATCCGACCGCCTGCATAACATGCGCACCCTAGGCTCGCTGCGAGAGGAGAAAAAACACCGCGTCGCCCGCCAAACCTTGGAGATTTACGCGCCCATCGCCGACCGCCTCGGCATGCGCGAATTGGCGCTGGAGTTGGCTGATTTAAGTCTGTTTAACTTAGACCCAAAACGCTATCGGGCCATCGCCAAAACCCTCAGCGCCAACTCGCGGCGGCGCCAATCCACCCTCGACGAATTGTGCGTCCACCTGAAACATGCTTTAAGCAAAGCCGGCCTCGAGGCGCGGGTGCATGGCCGCGAAAAAGAGATTTACAGCATTCATCGCAAGATGCGCCAACAACACCTAGCGCTCAAAGATCTCCAGGACATCAACGCCATTCGCGTGGTCACCGAAAATCGCCTGCAGTGTTACCAAGCGCTCGGCATCATCCATCAGCTCTACAAACCGCGCCCGAGCAAATTCAAAGACTATATCGCCATCCCCAAAGCGAACGGTTATCAGTCGTTACATACCGTGGTCATCGATTCCATCGGGCGGCCGGTGGAGGTGCAAATCCGCAGCGACATGATGGATAAGGTGGCGAAAAACGGCCTCGCCTCGCACATCATGTATGAGATGGCGGCCACCGGCGAACACGCCCCGGAGAAGTTAATGCGCACCGCCATCGATAACATTCTCGAATCGGCGCGCAAATCCCAAGACTTCGAGGAGTATTTCGAGAACTTGAAGGCCGAACTGTCGCCGGACGCGGCCTATGTTTTCACTCCCAAAGGCGACATCAAGCGCCTGCCATGGGGCGCCACGGTGCTGGATTTCGCCTATGCGGTGCACACCGACATCGGCCAGCGCTGCGTGTCGGCGCGCATCGGCCAACACATCGCCGCCGTGCACCAGGTATTAAAAGGCGGCGAGACCATCGAGATAATCACCTCGCGCACCCGCCAGCCGCAAAAAAAATGGCTGAAATACGCGGTCACCTCCAAAGCGCGTTCGTCGATTCGCCATTTTCTCAATCAACAAAACGACAAAGAGGCCTTCACCCTCGGCCGCAAATTGCTAAAACAAGCGCTGCACGCCCAAGGCTACCGCCGCATGCGCATTCCCAGCGCGCATAAATTGGCGCTGCTGAAACATTTGCGGGTGGATGATTGGCGACCGTTGGTGCGCGACATCGGCTATGGCAAACGCGTGCCGGGGTTGGTGGCCAAGCAACTCATCGCCGAAAATCGCAGCGCCACCGAGGCCGTGCCAACGCCGCCGGCGGCCATGATTATCGAAGGCACCGAGCGCCTGATGGTGACTTTCGCGCATTGCTGCCACCCGATTCCCGGCGACAAAATCACCGGCATCATGTTAAGCGGCCGCGGCCTCACCGTGCATCGCGCGCAATGCGTAAACCGCAAGGAAATCACCCCCCACATGGAAAATTATCATGATTTAGCGTGGGCTGAAAACGCCAAAGGAAAATTCCAAGTGATGTTGCAAGCCGACCTCCACAACCGCCCCGGCGCCATCGCATCCATCAGCAGCGTCATCGCCCAACACAACTCCAACATTTACAACATCCAACTAGGCGAACCGCACCACGACATCATCAGCGTGCGCCTCGCCATCGAAGTGATCCACCGCCCGCACCTCGCCGCCATCATGCGTCAACTGCGGCATGAAGATTCCGTCATCAAACTGGCGCGTCCATGACGGAAATTATCAATAGGCTAATTAATGGGATTTATATATCTAAATCCGCACGGTGGGTTTGCTTTTGATTTTGGCTTTTGCTTTTGCTTTTGCTTTTGGCTTTTGGCTGTTGATCTTCACTCCCCCCGCTTCATCATGAGGGGGAGTCAAAACTGGCATCTTTTTCGCCAGTTTTGGTGGGGGGTTTTGATCTGGCTTTCGCTTTTGATGTTGATTTTCGCTTTTCGCTTTTGATTTTGGCTTTTGCTTTTTTGTTTTTGCCTTTAAATCTTCAACTCATTAGACCAAATGAGGGCAAGTAAAAATCAAAAGCGAAGTCAAAAGCGAAGTCAAAAGCGAAAAGCAACAGTCCCCCCACCAAATCAGGCGATAAGGCCGCCTGATTTGACTCCCCCCAGATGAAGCACGGGGGGGAGTAAAGCGTTAAAAGCCAAAGCCAAAAGCAAAAGCCAAAGCAAAAGCCAAAGCCAAAAGCAAAAGCAAAAGCCAAAGCAAAAGCAAAATCAAAAGCTAACATCAAAAGCCAAATCAAAAGCTAACATCAAAAGCTAACATCAAAAGCACCCCCCACCAAAACTGGCGATGTAGCCGCCAGTTTTGGCTCCCCCCTAAAAAGATAGGGTGGAGCGAAGCCTTAACAGCAACAGCAAAAGCAAAAATCAAAATCAAACGCCAAAATCAAAAGCAAAAATCAAACGCAGCCGCCCTAAATCAGTCGCTGACCTCAAAAAAACGCCAATCGAACTGCAGATTTAGGTATATAAACCCCAAAACAAAAGCCAAAGCCAAAGCCAAAAAGCAAAAGCCAAGTCAAAATCAAAAGGCCCCCCACCAAAACTGGCGAAAAAGCCGCCAGTTTTGACTCCCCCCAGATGAAGCACGGGGGGGAGTAAAGCGTTAAAAACCAAAGCCAAAGCCAAAGCCAAAGCCAAAACCAAAACCAAAGCCAAAACCCAAAGCAAAAATCAAAGCCAAAGCAAAAATCCAAAAAACAAAATCGCCCCCCCAATAGCAACCTACCAATGGGGATTTAGGTATATAACTCCCTAAATTTTCATGGCGGTCTTGCATGAATAAATGAATCCGCATCGCATCGACATCCACCTCCCCAGCCAGCGTTTGGAGTTGCGTGCGGTCGCGCAGCCGGACATACCGTTGCGGGTGTACGCCATCTCCAGCGCCGCCAATGGCTGCGGCGAGATCATGCACAGCGAGCGCACGCCGCGTGGCCGCCACCTCATTCGCGCCAAAATTGGCGCCGGCGCGCCCTTGGGCAGCGTGTTCGTCGGGCGGCGGCGCAGCGGTGAAATATTCAGCGCGCAAGCCCGCGCCGCGGCCCCAAACCGTGATTGGATATTGACGCGCATCCTGTGGCTGAGCGGCTGCCAGCCGGGCTTCAATCGCTTAGGCGCGGTGGACACCATGCGCCGCTACATCTACCTACACGGCGCCGCGGACGATGTGGAAATGGGGCAAGCCGGCTCGCGTGGCTGCATTCGTATGCGCAATGATGAGATCGCCGAGTTGTTCGATTTAGTCGACATCGGCACGCCGGTACATATCCATGGTTGAAATGGCCAGCGCCACTTCCCCTACCGCCGCAACCGTATCGAAGCCGAGCCAACTCCCTCTCGGCCCGCTGATGGTGGATGTGCGCGGCGCCGAGTTGCGCGCCGAGGAGGCGGATTTTTTGCGCCATCCGGCGGTGGGCGCGGTCATTTTGTTCGCCCGCAACTGCCATGAGCCGGCGCAGGTGGCAGCCCTGACGCGCGCCATCCATGCCTTGCGCGCGCCGCCGTTGTGGGTGGCGGTGGACCAAGAGGGCGGGCGCGTGCAGCGCTTGACTAACGGGTTTTATGCCTTGCCGGCCGCGGCCCGCCTCGGCGCGCTATACGACCGCGACCGCGAAATGGGGGTGGCGATGGCGAGTGCCGCCGGCTGCCTGATGGCGGCGCAAGTGCGCCAAGTGGGGGTGGATTTCAGTTTCGCGCCGGTGTTGGATTGCCAGCGCCCGGGCAGCCAAGTATTGGGCGACCGCGCCTTTCACGCCCAACCGTCGAGCATCTGCGCCATCGCCGGGGCCTACATCGCCGGCATGCGCCGCGCCGGCATGGCCGCCACCGCCAAACACTTCCCCGGCCACGGCGGCGTCGAGGCCGACTCTCACACCGAACTGCCGGTGGATTCGCGTCCCTTATCGGCCCTGAAAAAACGCGATTTATGGCCTTTTGCGCAGTTGGCCGACCAACTCGGCGGCGTGATGACCGCGCATGTGTTGTTTGGCAAAATCCATGCCGATTTACCCACCTACTCGCCCTTTTGGCTGCGCGACATTTTACGCACCCGACTCGGCTTCGCCGGCGTCATTTTTAGCGATGACTTGAGCATGAAAGGCGCCGCCGGCCATCTTGCCAACCCGGCCAGCAACCTCGCCGCCGACGATGGCAACCTTGGCATCCGCGCCCAACGCGCCTTAGCCGCCGGCTGCGATATGGCGTTGATTTGCAACGCCCCAGAAGCCGCGCGTCGCGCCGCCGACCACTTAGGCCAGCAACATCGCCCCGACTCATCCCGCTTAGCCGCCATGCAAGCCCGCGCCGCCGACATACCCACCGCCGAATTAGCCAAAATGGCGACAGATTTAGACCGCGAATTGCCCGCCTAAACCATCCCAAACTCGCTAAACCGACATTTCAGCCAAATTTCAGCCAAATTCGATCAAATTCGACCAAATTTAAGCGAAATTTACCGAATTTCACCTAAATTCACCGATTTTCCGTCAACTCCATCGCCATCCCCGCCACCTCACCCCCTTCTCCCCCGCCAAGCCGTACGAATGCCCGCGTCGGCATTCTCATACACCAACAACAGCGACGGAATCACAATCAACACCAGCAGCGTGGCGAAGGCCAAGCCGAAGGCGATGGTGGTGGCCATGGGGATGAGAAATTGCGCCTGCAGCGAGGTTTCGAACAACAGCGGCGACAAGCCGGCGATGGTGGTGAGCGAGGTGAGCAGCACCGCCCGCAGGCGGCGGCAGGCGGCTTCGATGACGGCTTCGCGCGCCGCCCATCCGCGCCCGCGCAGGCGCTTGTAGAACACCACCAGGATGATGGAATCATTGACCACGATGCCCGAGAGCGCGAAAAAGCCGAACAGCGACAGCACCGTGACCTCCTGCCCCATCAGCACATGCCCCCACACCGCGCCGACCAAGCCGAACGGGATGACGGCCATCACCACCACCGGTAAGCCGTACGAGCCGAACACCCACGCTAATACCAAGTAAATCAGCGCCAACGCCAGCAGCAGCCCGGTCTGCATATCGCCCAAGGTTTCGGTTTGCTCGGCGGCGCGGCCGCCGAATGAAAATTCCACGCCGTAGCGGTCAGCCAGTTGCGGCAAGATATCGGCCTCGAGGGCGGCGCGGATGCGGCCGGCGGTAGCGATGGTGTGGTCCACGCTGGCGGTGACGGTGATGCTGAGTTTGCCGTCCACATGCAGAATCGACTCGAAACCGCGCTCGGCGCTTAGGTCGACTAAATTGCCTAACGGCGCGGCGTTGCCACCGGGCAGCACGATGGGAACTTGCGCCAAGCCACCCAGGGTGTCGCGCTCGGCCGGCGGCAGCGACACCCGCACCGTGATATCGCGATAGCCGTCCGACAATTCCAGTGCCTCGTAGCCGGTGTAGGCGGCGCGCAACTGGCGCGACACCTCGTCCACGCTCAGGCCCAGCGATTCGGCGGTGGGGGTGAGGCGCAGCAGCCATTGTTCGCGGCCATAGGGTGAATCATCGCCGATGCCGTTGACCCCGGGGATGGCCGCCAGCGCCGCCTGCAGTTGTAGCGCGGCCTTTTTTACCCGGGCGAGGTCGGGGCCGGAGATTTCGAGGTCGATATCCCGCCCCGGCGGGCCGGCTTGGGGTTCTAAGATAGCCAGGCTCTCGAGGCCCGGCCGCGGCGGCAGTTTGCTTTGCCAGGCGGCAATTAAATCTCGATTGCGGGTGTTTCGTTGGTCGGAATCCACCAACTCGACGCGCACCCGGCCGGTGTGTTCGCCGTGGTGATGCAGCAATATCATGGCGATGAATGGTTCGCCGGATTCGGCCTCGATTTCGCCCATGGCGGCGGCCGCTTGCGCCAAATAATCGGTCACCGTGTCCGGCGGCGTGCCGGCCGCAAAACCGACTTGCGCGTATACCTGATTGCCCTCGCCCAACGGAAAAAAATGGAAGCCGATGCGCCCGGCTTGCATCCAGCCGAAGGTGAGGATGAGCGCCGCCGCCGCCGCCGCCAAAGTACTCCAGCGATGCCGCACCGCCAGGGTCAGCAGCGGGCGAAACCACGCCTCGCGAAATTGCGCGAAGGCGGCATCCAAAGCGCGTCGGGCGCGTTTTGGGCGATATTCGCCCAGGCTGCGAAAGGAATGCGTCAGATGCCCCGGCAAAATCAAAAAACACTCGACCAGCGAAGCCACAATGATGCAAATCACCACCGTTGGAATCGCCCGCATGATGGTGCCGATGATGCCGCCCACCAGCAGCAGCGGCATGAAGGCGGCGATGGTGGTCAGCGACGATGCGCACACCAGTCCGAGCATGCGGCGCGCCGCTTTCTCCGAGGCCGCGCTGGGCGCGGCGCCGCGTTCGTATTGCGACATGGCTTCCTCGCCCACCACGATGGCGTCGTCTACGATGATGCCGAGCGCCATAATCATGCCGAACAGGCTGATCATGTTGAGCGAGCCGCCGACCAAATACAGCGCCGCCATGGCGCCCATAAAGGACACCGGAATGCCCACCGCGGTCCACCACGCCACCCGCCCGTTCATAAATAAAAACAGGATCAACACCACCAACAATAGGCCGCCGAGGCCGTTTTTCAGCAATAGGTCGATGCGCTCGCGCAGCAATTCCCAGCTTTGGTTGTACGGCAACAGCGCCACGCCCGGCGGCAAAGTCGGGCGCGTCTCGCGCAGCCAGTCGCTGAAAATAGTGGCGGCCTCGAGGCTGTCGCCGCCGGCGGCGCGGCGCAACGACATACGCACTGCCGGGCCGCCGTTATGGGTGATGGTGGGCTGGCCGGTGGCCGCTTTGCGCTCGATGTGGGCGATGGAACCTAAGCTCAGCAGCCGCCCACCGGAGGCCGCCACCGGCACCGATTCGAACGCCAGCGCGGTTTGCCGGCGCTCGCGAAAACGCAGCTGCCGCGACACTTCGGCCTGCCCGACCACGCCCACCGGCGCGTCCTTCGACCACGCCGCCACCCGCCGCCCGATAGCGTCCAGCGACAGCCCCAGCCGGCGCAGCTGGTGGGATGGGATTTCGATGGCGATTTCCTCCTTCGGCAGCCCGGTGATTTGAATCGAGGCGATGCCGCGCGCCAGCAATTCGCGCTCAAAGCGCCGCACTAACGGGCGCAAATCATCGATATCGGCCGGCCCGGCGACCAGCAAACTGGCGATCTCCTCGTAATTTTGCAGCTGAGCGACGCGCGGCCGTTCGCTGCCCTCGGGCAAACCGCTGGCGGCATCCACCTGCGCCTTGACGCGCGCCACCGCCAGTTCGATGTCGGCATCTTCGGCAAATTCTAAGGTGATGCGCGAATTCGCCTCGCTGGAGGTCGAGGTGATGCGTTTGACCGCATCGATGGCGCGCAAATCTTGCTCCAGCGGGGTGGTGATCAGGGCCTCGATATCGCCGGCGCTGGCGCCGCGCCACAGCGTGGTAACCGACACCCTATCGACGCTAAAACTGGGGAAAAACTGGGTGTTGAGTTGCTTTACGCCCCAAACCCGGCCAGCAGCAACATCGCCATCAATAAATTCGCCGCCACCGGATGGTTGCAGAAAATGCCGAGCAAGCCGCCTCGGCTGGTGGCGCCGGCCTGGTCTTCGGTCTGGCGTGGCTCGCTCATGGCGTCGTCCGTGGCGCGTCCATGTCCATGGCATCGCGCGGCGGCGTCATACGACGGTCATCACAACCGAAGCGGTGATGATTAATTAAGGTGCCGATGGTCGACATGTAATAGGTTTAATCGAGGTACTGCCGTGGCCGGCAAAACGCCATCGCACGCCCTAAAAGTTGGGCCGGGAATGCCGCGCAAATTGCCGCTCATGCTCATGCGCATGCTGCTCGCCGACCTCCACATTACCGCGCCACCCGCACTTTCAAGCCGTCCACGGCTTGCGGCAGGCGCGAGTTCAGCACTTGGTCGCCGGCCGCAAAAGCTGCGGCGGCGATGATCAATTTAGGCGGCCCGGCGCCGTCATGCACCAGCCCCAAGCGGCGCACCTCGATGGCTTGCAAAACGCCATCGCGCACCCGAAAAACTCGGTCGTTGCCGTATAGCGAATCGGTCGGCAACAGCACCACATTGTCGACCGGCGGCAATTCCAGATGCATCTCCAGCGCCTCGCCCAGCGCCGGCAGCGGCCCTTGGGCGACGCGGAAAAACCCATCGATGCCGCTTTGCCCGGCCACCACATTGGCCGCCAAACGGTGCAGCGTCAGGGTGATAGCGGCGCCGTTGGCATCGGCGGCGGCGGTCACCGCCTGGCGCGCATCGACCGCCTGGCGCAAGGCCGGCAGATGCGCGGCCGGCACTTGGGCCCGCACTTCGAGCTGGGAATCATCGTACATGCGCAGCAGCGGGCTGTTGGGCGCGACGCGATCGCCCTCGGATACCAGCACCTCGAGCACGCGCCCGGTGAATGGCGCCAACACGCGGCTTCGCGCTTGGGCGCGCTCGGCTTGTTTGAGGGCCGCGGCGGCGCGCTGGCGACGCGCTTGCAATTGGCGGCGGCGGGCGCCGGCCTCGTCGATGGCCAAGCGGCGTTTGGCTAAATCCAACAGGCGGCGTTGTTCCACCTCGCGGGTTTGGTCTAACGCGGCCTCGCTGCCGGCTTGGGTGCGCGCCAGTTGCTCGGCGCGCTGCACGGCGCGGCGCGCCAGGGCGAGCAGGGCTTGCTCCGCCTGCAGCGCGGTTTGGTCGGCTTGTAGTCGAATGTGGTCGCTGTCGATGCGCGCCGCCGCTTCGGCCAGCTCGCTGCGGCGCTGCAAGACCACCAGCGCCGCATCGGCGTCGTCCAACACCATCATCTCTTGCCCGCGTTGCACGGCGGCGCCTTCGAGGGCTTTGATGGCGACGACATCGGCCTCGATGCCAGCCGTCAGCACGCTGGTGCGCGGCGATTCCACCTGCCCAAAAACCCGCAGCATGGGCGAGGCGGTGGTCGGCGACACCACCTGCACCGATACCACCGGCGCCCGGTCTGCGCTCGGCGGCGCCGGCGGCGGCTCGCCGGTGGCCGAAAATAGCGCCACCGCCACCGCGGCCAGCAACAGAATCAACAGCGGCACGCCGATTTTTCGCAACCACTTTTTGGCGTCGAGCTTGGTTAATCGACTGGTGTTGCGCCAGGATGATTCGGGCATGGGTTTTGGCGGCAATATCCGCGGTGTTTTCTAGCAAAAGTTAGGGCGTTATATACCTAAATCCGCACGCGCGGTTTGCTTTATCCGCATCGACTGCCCGGTCCGCATCACTAAAAATAAAACTTAAAAGATTAACTAAACCACCATGGCAACCCGACGGAAAACACCACCCCATTTAAGCGGATTTAAGCCAGCAACTCCCCTGAATTAAAGCATGCCAAATTTTTAACCACGCCATTGTTGCATCGACTTATATAACGCAAAAGAATGGATTTATATATCTAAATCAGCCGCTGACCTCAAAAAAACGCCCATCGAACTGCAGATTTAGGACTATAAATCCGCAAAAGAACATGGTTTTAATCGACCGTGGCGATGCGGTTTTAAGCGGCGCTGCTGGGCGGTGATGGTTACGCCGGATGAAACGATGCCGATTTTTCGCTTGCCGGCTAGTGCCATGGCGGCCCAATCACATCGACCATCGCCATCATCGCCATTCACCAACCCGGCATTTCCTGCGCCATTCGAAGCAGCGGCGGCATTATACAATACGCCGAGCCGCCGCTTAAATATCAGCCCATGCCCGCCGCCGCCATCGACCGCTACCTGCAACCCTTCGCTGGCCGTCGGGTTACGTTGCTCGGGCCGATGCTGACCGCGACGCCGCCGCGCCGCGCCCTCGAGGAACCGTTGATTTGGGTGGATGGCGGCGCCGACTTTTCGGCCGGACACGGCGGTTTGTCGGTGGGCGATGGCGATTCGGCGCGCCGCCCATTGCAACAACGCTTGCCGGCGAACAAAGATTATTCCGATTTGGCTTATGTGTTGCGGCGCTTGCCGGGGAATTTTCGCGAGGTAGTGTTGCTCGGTTTTCTCGGCGGGCGGCGCGACCATGAGCTCTTCAATTTCGGCGAAGTGCACCACTTTTTGGCCGCGAAAACGCACACCCAGGCGCGCTTCGAACGCGCCGCTTACGGCTATTCCCAAGGCGAGTGGCGCTTTTGCGCGCATGGCGTGTTCAGCCTGGCGACCTTTGCGGCGACCACGGCGACGCTGCTCGGGGCGTGCGAATTCCCCTTATCGACGCCCACCGAAATCCGGCCGCTCACTTCCTTAGGCTTGAGCAATCGCGGCTACGGCGACATCACCTTGCGCGCCCACGGGCCGGTTTTCATCTTCCACCCGAACGGCGCTTCGGCTGAATAATTTGCCCCGCCCTGATTCGCTGCCGCCCTGATTCGCTGCCGTCTTGATTCGCGCCATGCCCGATTTATTCGACTTCGCCGCCCCATCCAATCACTTTGCGGTGCTGGGCAATCCGGTTGCGCACAGCCAATCGCCGCGCATCCACCAATTATTCGCCCAGCAGTTCGCCCTCGACCTCGACTATCGCCGCATCCAAGTCGATGTCGGCGGTTTTGCCCAGGCGGTCAGCCACTTTGCCGCCCACGGCGGCGCCGGGCTGAATATAACCCTGCCGTTCAAGGTGGAGGCGTGGCGGTTGTGCCGTCAGCCAGGCAACCAGATGAGCGACCGGGCCGGCCGCGCCGAGGCCGTCAATACATTGCGGTTCGCGCCCGACCAGAGCGTGTTCGGCGACAACACCGATGGCATCGGCATGCGCCGCGACCTCGAAAACAACCTCGGCCTCGCCATCGCCGGCAAGCATGTGCTGCTGTTAGGCGCTGGCGGGGCGGCGCGTGGCGTGCTCGGGCCCTTGGCGCAGCGCCGCCCGGCCAGCCTGCGCATCGCCAATCGCACCGCCGATAAAGCGCAGGCGCTGGCGGCGCGCTTCAGCCTCGCCGGCGAACACGGCGACTCCCAGCCGGTGCGCGGCTACGGCTACCAGCGGCTCGCCGATGCGGCGCCCGACTGGCCGGCTTTTGACCTCGTCATCAACGCCTCGGCCGCCAGTTTGGCCGGTGAACTGCCGGATTTGGGCGCCCTGCGCCTGGCCGCCGATAGCCTCGCCTATGATTTGATGTACGCCGCCGAGCCCACCGTATTCATGCGCTGGGGGCAAGCCCATGGCGCGCGTTTGGTCAGCGACGGGCTGGGCATGTTAGTGGAGCAAGCGGCCGAGTCATTTAATCTATGGCATGACCGACGCCCGGATTCGGCCGCGGTGATTCGCGCCTTGCGGGGCGTTTGAAATCCTGCCGGCATCGAAATCCCCCCTTATATCCTTCGAAAATTCGCGCAGCCCATGTCGATTTCCTCGCCGACTTCCCGGCCGACCGCCCCATCGCGCCCGCGCGCCTTGGGCCGCCCGCTGCCGGGCAACGCCCTGGTCATCGCGATTTCATCGCGCGCCTTGTTCGCCCTCGAAGACAGCCATGCGGTGTTCGAGAAACAAGGGCTGGCGGCGTACGCCCGCTATCAAATCGAGCATGAAAACGAACCTTTGGCGGAAGGCGTGGCGTTTTCCATGGTCAAGAAATTTCTCGCCCTCAACGACGACCATCGGCAAGCGGTGGAGGTGGTGCTGATCTCGAAAAACAGCGCCGACACCGGCCTGCGGGTGTTCAATTCCATCGCCCATTACGGCTTGAATATCAGCCGCGCCGCGTTCACCGGCGGCCAATCGCCCTACCCCTACGCGCGCCCCTTCGGCGCCGATTTATTTTTGTCCGCCGACCAGCAGGATGTGGCGCGCGCTTTGGAATCCGGCATCGCCGCCGCCACCATCTTGCCGTCGCGGGTGGACGCCGCCGCCTCGCCGCAGCTGAAAATCGCCTTCGACGGCGACGCGGTGCTGTTTTCCGATGAGGCCGAGCAAGTTTTTCAGCGCCACGGTCTGCAAGCCTTCTCCGACACCGAAAAAAACGCCGCCGAGCGCCCGCTGTCCAGCGGCCCGTTCAAAAATGTACTCAACGCCTTGCACCTCATCCAGCAAAACTACGCCGCCGAAGAATCCCCGCTTCGAACCGCCTTGATCACCGCCCGCTCGGCCCCGGCGCACGAACGCGTCATCAAAACCCTACGCGCCTGGGATATCCGCATCGACGAAAGCTACTTCTTAGGCGGCATGGACAAAGGCGAATTCCTACGTGCCTTCGGCGCCGACATTTATTTCGACGACCACCGCGGCCACTGCGACTCAGCCCGCCAACATGTACCCACCGCCCATGTCCCGCACGGCATCGTCAATGAAAAAGATTCCGCCGACAAGGTCTAAAATATTGGGTATAATCGCGCCATCGACGATATGCTGATTGCATCCAATTCAACCAAAACATCGAGACCACCGCCATGACATCGCAAAACCAAAACCTCAGAAAAGCGAAAAAAGCCAAAAGTGATGAGTTTTATACTCAACTCGCTGATATTTAAAAAGAATTAAATCACTATGAAAGTCACTTTGCCGGCAAGGTGGTGTATTGCAATTGCGACGACCCCGCGCGAGTAAATTTTTTCATTATTTTTCATACAACTTTGAACATTTGAAACTTAAAAAACTGGTTACGACCTGCTATAAAAGCCAACATCGTGATTTATTAAGTAAGCATGATTCAGAAAAAGCAATTTACTTGCACTATGATGGATTTAAGAAAGGGGAAGTGGTGCCAGACCCAGAGGATATTGGCATAAACCATTTGGAAAGCGACGGCGACTTCCGCAGTGATGAATGTATCGAGTTGTTAAAACAAGTCGATATTGTGGTTACTAACCCGCCGTTTTCACTGTTCCGCGAATATGTCGCCCAGCTGATTGAACATAATAAAAAATTTCTAATTATAGGAAATATGAATGCTGTAACCTATAAGGAAATTTTTAATTTAATTAAACAAAATAAATGCTGGTTCGGGCCGAGTATCCACAGTGGGGATAGAGAATTTGGAGTTCCCAATGAGTACCCGCTAAACGCCGCCAATAGTAGGGTTGATGATAATGGCAACAAATACATTAGAGTCAAAGGAGTTCGTTGGTTTACAAATTTAGACTATAAAGAGCGCCACGAAAATTTATTCCTTTATAAAAAAAGTAAGGGGGAGTAAAACGTTAAAAGCAAAAGCAAAAGCCCAAAAGCAAAAACAAAAATCAACCGCAACCCCCTAACTCAGCCGCTGACCTCAAAAACCGCCAATCTAACTGCAGATTTAGGTATATAAATCCCCTTAATTTCATTGTGCCGTTGCACATCTGATGCAGATGAGGAACTTATTTATGAAAAAGCACGGTTAATTTTTGATAACAATCATTTTGCCGAGATAAAAAAACTTAAAATAAAACATCATTTTAACGGCTGGTTTTGTGTCTTCCAAGTCGGTCTATGAACAACCCGCTCATCCATCCACCCGACCAGGCTATAAAAACATGACCGATATAAGAATCGCGCTGCGCTGGTTGCTGGCCTTGTGCTTGTTTCGGGCAAAACCTCAAGACGCGCCGGCGGCGGCGGCGTGGTTGGCGGCCGGAGTGGCGGTGTCGTGGCTGGGGTTTGCGGTAGGTGATGCGTTGTTGTCCAGCGCTATGAATGTGGTGGTGCTGGCGACGGCGCAGACCGCATTGCTGGGCGGCGGGTGGTGGGTGGTGTTGGCGCTGTCTAAAAAAGGTACGCGCTGGCTGCAGTCGGCGACGGCGTTATTCGGGGCGTGCGCGTTGACGCATGTTTTTGCGGTGCCGGTGATTGAGTGGATTTCGCGCAGCGCGCAGCCGCTGGAGCTGTTATCCGCCGGGGTGTTGTTGTTGGCGGTGCGATTGTGGTTTTTCGCCATCATCGTGCATATTATGAAAGATACTTTGGAAATTTCCACCGGGCGCGCCATCGTAACCGCGCTGGCGTTGCATCTTTTTATCGGCTTGGCGCTGCTTTCTGTGTTCATCAACCCGGGGGACATCAGCCCGGGGGACATCAGCGGCGGTTGATTTGGCTGTTGCTGTTAAGGCTTTGCTCCACCCTATCTTTTTAGGGGGGAGCCAAAACTGGCGGCTTCATCGCCAGTTTTGGTGGGGGGTGCTTTTGATTTAGCTTTTGATTTGGCTTTTGATTTAGCTTTTGGCTTTCGCTTTCGCTTTTGACTTTTCGCTTTTGATTTAAAATGTTTTGCCAGGGCTATTTTGGGCTTCAATCGTTGTCGTGTAGCCCGGCGCCGGCGCCGCTTAGGCGGGATTCTGCGCTTGCTTCCACATAGGTCAGATGAGCGTATTGCTCCAAGCGCCGCCACACATCGGCCTCGACGCCGATGGCGTGCTGCGCGCCGGCTGATTCCGACCTCGCGCCTGTTTTCGCGGCAACATTGGCGGCCGCGCCGGCGGCGCCGGCATGTTGCCAACAGCGCATGCCCACCGCGGTTTCGATGTTCACATCGCGGCGCGCGCCGTGTATTTGCGCGCCGCCGCCGCGGTAATGCACGCGCACCCGCGGCCAAGCGAGCGTTAACTCGAGGTCTTCGCTAGCTGCGGCCAGACCGACAAACCCCGCCACCAGCAAGGGATAGGCGATTTCGCCGATTTCAGCGAGTTCGACGCCAGATTCGGTGCCAGGGTCGATGCCAGATTCGGTGGGATGGTCGATGCCAGATTCGGTGCCATGGTCGGTGCCATGGTCGGTGCCAGGACCAGTGAAATGGTCGACGGCGCCATCTACATCGGGCCGCGCCAGGCAGTCGCTCAATGCGGCTCCTACCGCCAGCGGGTTGGTCACGCCGCCGCGGCCGCGCCACACCCCGCGCCACTGCGCCGGGGCGGTGGCCACATAGCCGCGCTCGCGGTACTCATCCAGCCAATTCACCAGCGCCGCGGCGCCGTCCAAGCCATGGTCGCACAGCCACCGCACCGCGTATCCGGCGTCATCCGCCAGCCCCCAGGGCAGCCCGGCGCCGCGCGTCGCCTTGCGCGCCGTGTGCTGAATTTGGTTGCGCGAACAGGGTATGGATGGGGTGGTCATGGCGGCTCATGTTAAAGAAAAAGCGAAAAGCAACAGCAAAATCGACATTAAAAGCAACATCAAAATCAACAACCAAAGCGAAGTCTAAAGCGAAATCTAAAGCTAAGTCTAAAGCGAAATCTAAAGCTAAGTCAAAAGCGAAAAGCAACAGCCCCCCACCAAATCAGCCCGAGTCTATCGGCTCGGGCTGATTTGACTCCCCCCAGATGAAGCGGGGGAGTAAAACAAAAGCCAAAGCCAAAAGCGAAAAGAAAAATTAAAAGCAACAGCAACAGCAACATCAACATCAAAAGCAACCCCTCCCCACCAAAACTGGCTAAAAGACGCCAGTTTTGACTCCCCGCCCAGCGGGGAGTCAAGAAAAAGCCCAAAAGCGAAAATCAAAATCAAAAACGAAAGCACCCCCCACCAAAACTGGCGATGAAACCGCCAGTTTTGGCTCCCCCCTAAAAAGATAGGGTGGAACAAAGCCTTGAACAGCCACAGCAAAAGCGAAAGCAAAAGCCAAAAACCAAAATCAACAGCCAAAGCAAAAAACCAAAATCAAAGGCCACCAAATTTACTGCCCATCGGCCCGAATCCGACTCGAATCCGGCCAAATTCCCCCGAATCCGGCCTGAATCCACCCAAATCCACCCAAATCTGCCTAACTCCGTGGCCGTATTTAGCTGACCTCCGCCAGTGGGGGATAAATCCAGTCGTCGGCCGGCATGGTGGCGAGTTCGTCGGGGAATGGGGCCTGCTGATACATGGTGATGCGGACCCAGCGGTCGGATTTTGGGTCGAATTGGGTGGCGCCGAAAAAGGCCAATTTGCAGCGCAGCAAGTCCACCGGCCGCAGTTGAGCGGAAATCAGGTTGTCGCGGATTTCGGCGTAGGGCAGGCGCGCCGCCAGTTGGGCGCGGCGTACGGCGTGGCGGTGGCATGGATGGGCGAGCAGGAATTCGGCCACCGATTGCGCCGCCGGGCAGGCCGCTAAGGCTTCCGCCAGGGCGACTACATCGCGGGCGAAGGCGAGCGGCAATTCTTGCTCGGCGCCGGGCTCGGCGAAACGCTCGCCGAGGCGCGGTTCGAGTTTTTCCTCCGACACATACCAAAAACGCGCGCACTGCGCCGCCTCCGCGAAATCCACGCCGCGCGCCCAGCGGTAGTCGGCCTCGATGGCGCGCCGCAACTCGCCCACGCGTTGCGCGCCGCGAATGCGCCAGTGGCGGCTCTCGTCCACCGCCATGGCGTCGGCGAGGTCATCCACCAAATCACCGTGCGGCTCCAACGCCAAGGTCACCACCATTTCTTGGCCTTCCAGCGACAGCGCGGATTCCGACCAGCGCAGCAGCTCATCCCATGGCGCGCGGCGCCGCAAGGCTTGCGCCTGCACGCGGCCTTGCAGTTGCGCCAGGTCGATTTTCAATTCCTCGATTCGCTGCTGTTGGATGCGGTCGGCGGTGCGCCACCGGCTCACGGCGTGTTGCGCGCGCGCCAAAAATTCACCGAACTGGCGGCGGCTTTGCGCGCTGCTAGCGGCCTGTGCGCGCACCCGCGCTAACGCCGTCTCGCGCGCGTGCATCCAGCGATGCAGCAGCGCCGGGTGGTGCACTAAAAACGGCGCCATGCCGAGCCCGGTGGCGTTGCCCACGCCCAGTCGCCGCGCCAGGCCGCGCTGCAGTTTTACCGCGCGCTCGGGGGCGGCGAGTTGCGCCAGATGCTCGACTATATCGAGGGTAAACCAGCGAATCAGCCATACCGTGAGCAATTCGACGCGAAACGGGGCGCTGAATTCGGCGCGCTCGGCGATGCGCTCGCGGTCGCTCAGCCCGAATTTGCCGTTGCCGTATACCGCCGTGGTGCGCATCAGATAGCCGCTGGCATCCAGCCGCTGGCGACACGGCTGACGGCCGCTGGCGAGTTGCGCGACCACATAATCGAACAGCCGCACGCTGCGGTTGGCGCGCGATAAAACCAACTCGGTGGGGTGATATTGGCCGCCCTCTTGGCGCGGCACATGCCGACCTAAACGGGTGATTTCATCCGCGTCGGGAATGCCGTCGTAGAGCGCGAAGGTGGCGTCCCAGGCTTGCGCGATGACGCGGTCGGAGCGCTGCTCGGGCGGCAAATCATGCGCAAAACACAGCAGCGTATAGCAGCGCCGCGGGCCATGGGCGCGATACTGGGCGAGCCCGGCGCCGCGCCCATCTACCTGCCAGGCGACGCGCTCGAAGCGCCAGTGCTCGTGCTTGACGGCGCGCATCAGGGCGCGCATAAAACTCAAGCGGGTTTGATGGAAGCAGCCCATGCGCGCCAGCCGCATCACCTGACTCGGCGGGCGCAGCGCCAGGGCGGGCGGATTCATCGGCGCCGCGGGCTTGAAATCCGGCATCGGCTAACGAGCATGAGGAAATGATTCCATGCCGATTAACCGAATCGGCGCGGTGCGAGGGGGGCGCGAAGATGACGCGGTTTTCGGCAATTTTGGCGTGGATTTGATGCGACTTTGGCGCGATTTCTGCGATTTCCAGTCTGATTTTGGCAATTTTGATGCGGTTTTCGCGATTTCGACGGTTTTCTCCAGATTTCGGTGATTTTGCTGTGATTCTGTCGATTTTGACGCAGTTTTCGTGATTTCAGGATGGATTTCAGTGATTTTGGCGCGATTTTCGTGATTTCGGGGCAGATTTCGGCGATTTTTGCTGTTGCTGTTGCTGTTGCTGTTGCTGTTGTGTTGCTGTTGCTGTTGCTGTTGCTGTGGCTGTTGCTGTTGCTGTTGCTGTTGCTGTTGCTTTTCGCCTTTGAGTCTTCACTCCCCCCCTGCTTTTTTCGAGGGGGAGTGAAACGTTAAAAGCCAAAGCCAAAGCCAACATCACCCCCACCGAGTAGCAACCTCTGCTGGGGATTTAGGTATAGGCCTGCCAAATTAAAAGTGGGAGCCGGCCGATAAGCCGGGTTCTGTCGAGGACAGTCATTCATCTGCGGCATTCGTCGCCGAATGCCTCGAGCGACCTACCCGGACCCGTAGACGAGGGCGGCGCCGTGGGTCCCTATTCGGTCTTGCTCCAGGCGGGGTTTGCCATGCCGCCGCTGTTGCCAGCGACGCGGTGCGCTCTTACCGCACCATTTCACCCTTACCCCCACCTTGTCGACTCGGGGCGGTATATTTTCTGTGGCACTTTCCGTCGGCTCGCGCCGCCCAGGAATTACCTGGCACCTTGCCCAATGGAGCCCGGACTTTCCTCCTCGTTAGGCGTGGCCTAACGAAGCGACTGCCTGGCCGACTCCCGCGCCGAGCATACCACACCGCCGCGGCATCGATTAAGCCAAAAAAAAGGGCGATCGGTGAAGATCGCCCGAAACACCAACGGAGGAATAAACTGGTAAATCCTGACTGAATAACCTGCTTGAGCGCTCCCTTTTTGGATAAAATCAGGCAATCAACAAACGGGCTTCAGCCGGCGGCTGGTCACGCCGCCTGCTTGATTTGCGCGCTGATTTGCGTGTTGATTTGCGACTCGGCCGAGCGAGAAAAACGCTCGATATGCATGCGGCGAACCGGCGCGCGTTGGCCGCCGCTGGCGACCACTTCGGAGATTTGGCTGCGTTCGATGCCGATGTCGCGCAACAACGCATCCGGCATGCTGTGCAATTCGCGCATCGCGGCGCTGCGGCTGCGCCAGCCTTTGACCGCCGCCACGACTTTGGAAAGCATGGTCGGGCGAAACAGGCCGTGCAAGATATTGCTATTGCCGGCGTAGAGGCTATCGATACGGCTGGCGTAGGTTTGTGTGTTCATGGTCGGTTACCCTCTATTTAATGGATCATTGCGATCGCCAAAATTGCTGTGGCGTCCGTTAAGAGTGAGACGCCGCCGGATTGAGTCAAACGATGGCCTGACTATTTTTTCGCCACCGATACATCACTTGCATTTCATCGACTTGAATCTCATCGACTTGAATCGCGTCGAATGGGGGTTGGTCAAATGAATTTATCGATGGCGGGTAAAATTAATCATGCTCATGAGTGACCGATGCCAATTTAGGGGCTATGGCGCTTGAAAACAAACGATTTATATTCATAATAACTATGAGCTATTGGTCATAGATTAAAATCGCGGCGCGCTGCCAACGCCCGCCCCGCCGCGCCCGACCAGCCCGCCGCCATGAGCATACGCTTCCCGCCCATTTCCGCCTTGCGCGCCCTCGAGGCGGCGGCGCGGCACTTGAGTTTCAGCCGCGCCGCCGAGGAGTTGTTCGTGACCCAGAGCGCCATCAGCCATCAGGTCAAGCGCGCCGAGGAGTTATGGGGGCTGAAGTTGTTCGAGCAGCGCGGTCGCCGCGTGGCGCTCACCGAAGCCGGGCATGCGTTAGCGCCGGTGATTCGCGATTTCATCCGCCGCATCACCCTCACGTTGGAAGACCTCAACGAAAAAAACACCGCCACGGCGCTGCGCGTCACCTTGTTGCAATCCTTCGCCTTCAAATGGCTGGTGCATCGCCTCGGCCACTTCAACCAAGATTACCCGGACATCGCGGTGTGGATTTCCACCTCGGACGACTTGGTGGATTTCGACGCCAAAAACGCCGATGTGGGCATTCGCTTAGGCTATGGCGGATGGAGCAATCTGCACGAGGAATTGCTGCTCACCGAGTATGTTTTTCCGGTGTGCAGTCCAGCATTTTTGCGCAGCCACCCCATGCCGAGCAGCCCGGTCGGGCTGCTCAAATTGCCGCTGTTGCGCCGCAGCGCGGTGGACATCTGCCCGCGCTGGCGGGATTGGTTTCGCGATGCTGGCGTGACCGTGGCGCGCATGCCGGCCGGCGGCCAGTTTCCGCAGACCAGCCTGGCGGTGCAGGCCGCCATCGACGACCAAGGCGTAGCCCTGGCGCGCAGCGCGCATGTGTTAGACGACCTAAACGCCGGGCGGTTGACGCGCCTATTCCCGCAAGTATTGAGCCGCTCCAGCGTGTCGTATTATTTTGTATGCGTGCCGGGGCGGGAAAGCGAGCCGCAAATCGCCGCCTTCCACGAATGGCTACTGCGCGAGGCGAAAAAATCCCAACGCGAATTCGACCACATGGCGCACACCGCCGAGGCTCCGCTGCTGGCTATTTGAGGAGTGCTTTATCCCTAAATCCGCATGTTGGAATGAGTTGAAGATTTAAAGGCAACAGCAAAAAGACCAACAGCAACAGCCCCCCACCCAAAACTGGCGAATGTCGTGGCGGATGGCGCGAGATTCAGCGAAATTTCCCCGCGATTCAGGCGGATTTTAGGTGGATTCCCTCAAATTCCACCGGATTCAGGCGGATTCAGCCAGATTCACCGCCCAATTTCGCCGATTTCAACGCCACGGCGCATGTGGCGACGCGTCGACCTAAAATTTCGGCGCTGGCGATTTCGTCGGCGCTGATGGGGCGATGGGCGCCGCTGCCGGCCACATGGCTGGCGCCGTACGGCGTGCCGCCGGTGGTGGTCTGACCGATGGGGGAGGCGTAAAACGGGATGCCGACTAGCACCATGCCGTGGTGGATGAGCGGCAGCATCATCGCCAGCAGGGTGCTTTCTTGCCCGCCGTGCAGGCTGCCGCTGGAGGTGAATACGCCGCCCGGTTTGCCGTCCAACGCGCCGGATAACCACAGCGCCGTGCTTTGCTCGAAAAAATGCTTGAGCGCCGCCGCCGCCGTGCCGAACCGCGTCGGGCTGCCGAGAATCAAGCCATCGCAGGCGGCCAAATCGTCCAGCGTGGCATAGACATCGCCCCGCGGCGGGATGGGCGGCGCGGTGGCTTCGCAGGTGGTCGACACCGCCGGCACGGTGCGCACCACCGCCTCGCACTGCGCGACGCCCTCCACCCCAGCGGCGATGTGTCGCGCCAACTGCGCCACCGCGCCGTGGCGGCTGTAATACAAAATCAGCAGTTTTGCCACAAGGGATTTTGTCGGGCTATTAAATTCCAAAATCAACAGCGAAAATCAACAGCGAAGTCAAAAGCAAAATCAAAATTAACAGCCCCCACCAACCCTCCCCCTCAGGTAAGCAAAAACTCCATCAGCGCTTTTTGGGCGTGTAGGCGATTTTCGGCTTGCTCCCACACTACGCTGTGCTCGCCGTCGATGACTTCGGCGCTGACTTCATAGCCGCGATAGGCTGGCAGGCAGTGCATGAACAAGGCGCCGCTGGTGGCGCGTGACATCATGGCTTGGTCTACGCAAAAGCCGGCAAAATCGGCCTCGCGGCGCTTTTTTTCATCCTCTTGACCCATGCTTATCCAGGCATCGGTGACCACTAAATCAGCGCCTTGGACGGCCGCCGCCGGGTCGGTGCCAATCTCTACGCAGTGCGCGCATTGGCGAGATAAATCGGCCTGCGGCGCATACCCTTTGGGGGTGGCGATGGCGAGGTCGAAATCCAACTGGCGGGCCGCGTTCATCCACGAATGGCACACATTATTGCCATCGCCTATCCACGCCACGCGCCGCCCGCGTAAATCACCGCGACGCTCGTGGTAGGTTTGAATATCAGCCAACAACTGGCACGGATGGTTGAAATCGGACAGCCCGTTTATCACCGGCACGGTGGCGTATTTCGCCATGCGCTCGACGCGCTCGTGCGGCCCGGTGCGCATGATGATGAGGCGCGCCATGCGCGATAGCACGCGCGCCGTGTCTTCCACCGGCTCGCCGCGCCCGAGGTGGGAATCCGCGGCCTCCAAAAAGACCGCGCCGCCGCCCATTTGCGTCACCCCGGCGGCGAAGGATACCCGCGTGCGGGTGGATGATTTCTCGAACACCAAGGCCGCGCTTTGGTTGCGCAACAAACCCGCCACGCTGCGCGGCGACGGCGTCTCGCCCTTGGATTTGGCCTTCGATTTGCTGTTGGATTTCGCCTTCAGCTCGGTGGCGCGCGCGACCATGCGCCGCAACTCGTCCGGCAGCACATCCATCAGCGATAAAAAGTGGCGAAGTGGCGTCATTAATGTCCTCCTGCGTGGATTATAGCCCAGCGGCCGCCAAACCTAGCTCGGCGCGTTATCGCCCAGCCCGAGAGCCGCGCCAGATGAGCCGACCGCTTCCCATAAAACTGCGCTAATGATACCCTCTTGGGCGCGCCGTGGGGCATTTGCCGATGCTGCCGCCGCCACCGCCGTCGCCGCCGGCCCCTTAGCGCGGCTCGCTCGCTTAAAACTGCCCCGCCTGCCCGTTATGAGCAACATCAAAAAAGCCGTGCTGGCCTATTCCGGCGGCCTCGACACCTCCATCATTTTAACCTGGTTACAGGAGACCTATGGCTGCCAGGTGGTCACCTTCACCGCCGACATCGGCCAGGGCGAGGAGGTCAGCGCGGTGCGCCCCAAAGCGCAGCAGTGCGGCGCCGCCGACATCCACATCGAAGATTTGACGCAAGAGTTTGCGCGCGATTTCGTCTTTCCCATGCTGCGCGCCAACACCATGTATGAGGGCGAATATTTGCTCGGCACCGCCATCGCGCGGCCGCTTATCTCCAAGCGCTTGGTGGAGATTGCGGCGCAAACCGGCGCCGATGCGATTTGCCACGGCGCCACCGGCAAGGGCAACGACCAAGTGCGCTTCGAACTCAGCGCCTATGCTTTGAATCCGGACATCGAAGTCATCGCGCCGTGGCGGGAGTGGGAGTTATCCTCGCGCCAAGAATTGCTGGCGTACGCCCACGCCCACGGCATCGCCGTGGAGACCAAAAAGGACGGCGGCTCGCCCTATTCCATGGACGCCAACTTGCTGCACATCTCCTACGAAGGCGGCGAACTCGAAGACCCATGGCGCACGCCGCCGGACGACATGTGGCGCTGGACTACCTCACCACGCGCCGCCCCAGATACCCCGCAAGAGATGCTGCTCACCTTCGCCGCCGGCGACCCGTGCGCGGTGGACGGCCAGCCCATGGCGGCGGCGGACATCATGCGCGCGCTCAACGCCGCCGGCTCGAAACACGGCGTCGGGCGCGCCGATTTGGTGGAAAATCGCTATGTGGGCATGAAAAATCGCGGCTGCTATGAAACCCCGGCCGGCACCATCATCCTCAAAGCGCATCGCGCCATGGAATCGCTCACCCTCGACCGCGAAGCCGCCCATCTCAAAGATGAGTTAATGCCGCGCTACGCCAAACTCATCTACAACGGCTATTGGTTCAGCCCCGAGCGCCGCATGTTGCAGCGCATGATCGACGCCTCCCAAGAAACCGTGCACGGCGAGGTGAAAATCCGGCTGTATAAGGGCAATGTGGAAGTGCTCGGGCGGCGCTCGGCCAGCCATTCGTTGTTCGATGAAGACCTCGTCACTTTCGAACAAGACGCCGGCGCCTACCACCAAGCCGACGCCACCGGCTTCATCCGCCTAAACGCCCTGCGCCTGCGCATAAACGCTCGCCATCACAAGCCCGGCTGAAGTGTGGAATTAGGGTTTTTGGCCGCCGGGCGGGGTTTCATTGACGGCGAAAGGCGCGAGTTTTGGTCGCCGCCCGGGCAAATTCACCCTTGTTTCTTTGCCCATTTTTAATACGCCGAGCAGTGCGGGCGGGATTTAACTAGGCAATTCCCTTAAAATCCCCAACCTATCTTAACGCCGCGCTTAATCCAGTGAAAAAAACCAACCTGGCGCTGCTTGTCATCGGCGGTTTTGTGCTGATGGCGGCATTAATTTACTATCTGGCGCGCCCGCAGCCGGCCGCCCAAGTCGCGTTTGTCGGTCAACATGCGGTGCGATTATTGCCCGAGCAGGCCTTGGTTGTCGCCCAAGGCGCGGTGGTGTACGCCCAACATTGCGCCGCCTGTCATGGCGCTGACCTGCGCGGCCAACCGAATTGGCGCGCTCGCTCCGCCGACGGCAGATTGCCGGCGCCACCGCATGACGAAAGCGGCCACACCTGGCACCACTCGGATTCCAACCTGTTCAACCTCACCAAATACGGCATCGAAGCCATGCTCGGCAAACAATACCCCAACAACATGCCGGCCTATGCAAACCGGCTCACCGATGCGGACATCATCGCCGCGCTGTCCTTCATCAAAAGCCAGTGGCCGGACCACATTAAACGCCAGCACGCGCAAATAAATGCGGCCGAAAAATAACTCATAACCTGATTTGGGATTTTGATTTTCGATTGTCGTTTTGGCCTTTAAATTTTCACCCCATCAGCCACAAAAGATGAGTTAAAAGATACAACATCAACATCAACATCAACATCAACATCAACATCAACATCAACATCAACATCAACAGAAAAATCAAAGTCAAAGCAACATCAAAAGCGAACAGCAACAGCAACAGCGGAAATCAAAAGCGAAAAGTAACAGCCACAACCACAGCGGAAATCAAACGCACCCCCCACCAAAACTGGCGATGAAACCGCCAGTTTTGGCTCCCCCCTAAAAAGATAGGGTGGAGCAAAGCCTTAACAGCAAAATCAAAAGCCAAAGCGAAATCAATAGCCAGATCAAAGCCCCCCCACCAAAGCAGCTCACGCCGGTCGGCGCGGCTCTGCTTTGACTCCCTCATGATGTACGCGGGGGGAGTGAAGATTAAAAGCCAAAGCCAAAGCCAACGCGAAAAGCAACATCAAAAGCCAAGAACCAAGCTAAACCCAAACCGCAAACCCTAAAATCAAAAACCAAAAACAACGGCCGCCGCTCTCCGTCGTGGTGCCGTTGTATAACGAGGGCGGGCGCGCCATCTCGGTGGCGACGCATGTATTGCGGCTGCCGAATGTGGCCGAAGCGGTGTTAGTCGATGCCAGCGATGACCCGGCCTCGCGCGCCATCATCGCGCGTTTGCGGCGGCGCTTGCGCGCCCACCCCCGCCTGCGCGTGCTTACCAGCGCGGCCATCGGGCGCGGCTGCCAAATGAATGTGGGCGCCGCGCACTGCGCCGGCGCGCGCTTATTATTCTTGCACTGCGACACCCGCCTGCCCGCAGACGCCGCGGCGCGCGTGGCCCAAGCCTTATCCGCCGGCGCCGATTGGGGCTGGTTCGAAGTGCGGCTGGAGGCGCGCGGTGCGGCCTATCGCATCATCGAGCGCATGGTAAACCTGCGCACCCGCGCCAGCGGCATCGCCAGCGGCGACCAAGCCATGTTCATGCGGCGCTCGGTTTTCGCGGCCCACGGCGGCTTTGCCGACCTCGCCCTGATGGAAGACCTCGACCTATCGCGGCGCCTAAAACGCCGCAGCCGCCCGGCCCGCATCACCACCCCAGCGCGCACTTCAGCCCGCCGCTGGCAACAACACGGCGTACTACGCACCGTGCTCCTGATGTGGAATCTGCGCGCGCAGTATTATCTCGGCGCCGACCCGGCGCGCCTCGCCGCCCGCTACCGCCAGACGCGCCGTGGCGATGCAGGATGAATGGCGGCGGCGAGCGGCGAATGCCTAGCAATCGCCCCGGCGGTCAATCCATGCGAGTGAATCAGCCATAAACCGCGCCCTGACAGCAAAACTCAGCCGGCCTCGACCCCCGCTACCGCCAAGCGCGCTGTGGCGATGCGAGGTGAATGGCAGCGCGAGCGGCGAATGCCTAGCAATCGCCCGGCGAGCCAGGAATTTGGGCTGAATTCGGGCGAAACTAGTCTGAATCCAGGTGAATTCCAGTGAATTCCAGTGAATTCCGGCAAATCCAGACCGAATCTGCGACATTTTGCCATCCCGCCCCCATGCCCGCCGACTCCGCATCCACCGCCCGCATTCCCTTGTGTTTGATGGCGAAAGCGCCAGTCGCCGGCGCAGTGAAAACCCGCATGGCGCCGCCGCTCAGCCCGGCGCAGGCGGCGCAACTGGCGGCGCAAATGCTGCGCCAAACGGTGCGCGCCGCGTGTCGCCACTGGCCGGGCGAGGTGATGTTGTGGGTATCGCCGCGCCCCGACCACCCGCTCTTCGTCCAACTCGCGGCGCGCTGGCGGCTGACCGTCGTCACCCAAACCGATGGCGATTTGGGGACGCGCATGGCGCACGCATTGCGCGGTGCCATGGCGCGCCGCGGTGCCGACGCGGCCGCGGTGATGGGCTGCGACACGCCGCATTGCCCGCCGGCCACCTTCGCCGCGGCGCACGCCATGCTGGCGCGCCGCGAGTGCCCGGTCGGCCCCGCGGCCGATGGCGGCTTCTACCTATTAGGCCTGCAGCGCGGCGACCCCATGCCGTTCGCCAACATCGATTGGCTCGCCGAGCAAACCCTGCCCGCAGTGCGCGCCCACGCCCGCGACCTCACCCTGTCGCTGCGCGATTTGCCGCCGCTACGCGACATCGACCGCTACTGCGACCTCGAATACCTCGCCACCATCGAGCCGGCCTATCGCGCCTTCGTCGCCACCTAATCATCGGCTATGATTCCAGTCACCCGATTTGGATGCGGTCGATTTTGACTTTTGGCTTTTGATTTTGGCTTTTGGCTTTTGATTTTGGCTTTTCGCTTTTGACTTGGCTTTATACTTGGCTGTTGGTTTTTACCTTCTCCCTTATTAATGCCAATAAGTTGAAGATTTAAAGCCAAAAGCAAAAAGACCAACATCAATATCAACACTTTCGCCTGCTTTTTTAACAACGCCAACCGAAATTTTAATCAAGAA
Source organism: Candidatus Poriferihabitaceae bacterium (assembly GCA_965243285.1). Taxonomy (GTDB): domain Bacteria; phylum Pseudomonadota; class Gammaproteobacteria; order Arenicellales; family Poriferihabitantaceae; genus JAHRAW01. The sequence continues at coordinate 607,360 of OZ251537.1, forward strand.
TGGCCTTTTCGCACACCCTCTGAAGCGGGGGGGAGTAAAACGTTAAAAGCCAAAAGTCAAAATCAAAATCAACAGCAACAGCAACAGCAACAGCAACAGCAACAGCCAAAGCCAAAGCAACAGCCAAAGCCAAAGCAACAGCCAAAGCCAACATCAACAGCAAAATCAAAATCAACATCAACATCAACATCAACAGCAAAAACAACCCCACCAAAACTTGCACATTTAGACCGCCACCTCCCTAAAAACACCTACCATGACATCCGCTCGGCGTAAATTCGCGCACTTTGCCAAACCGGCCATACCGCGCTTCCAAGCGGCCTTCCTCGGGCCGCGGTTTTGGGCGACTTGGGGGCTGATGTTGATATTGCGCATCACCATGCATCTGCCGCGGCGGTGGGTGATGGCGGCCGGCGGGGCGTTAGGCGACCATTTGCGGCGCCGCAATCACAAGCGGCGGCGCATCGCCGAGATTAATTTGGCGATGTGTTTTCCCGAGCGCAGTGCGGCGCGGCGGCAGCGCATGCTGAGGTCGCATTTCCGCCAACACGGCCGCGGGCTGCTCGACATGGGGCTGGCGCTGTGGGCCTCGCAAGCGCGCATCGACCGCCTGTGCCGGCTGTGCCACGCGCAGCGGCTACGCGAGGTGCCGCCGCAAACCCCCATCATCATCCTCGCCTATCACCTCACCACGCTGGACATCAGCGGCCGCATCCTCGCCGGGCGGCGCGATTTTGTCTCCATGATGAAGCGCGACCGCAACCCGCTGCTGAATTGGCTGTTGTGGCGGGGGCGCAGCAAAAAAGTCCAACTAAAAATGGTGATGCGCGACCAGGGCCTGCGCCCGCTGTTGCGGCGGATGAAAGCCGGCGACTCGTGCATGTTTATTCCGGATGAGGATTTCGGGCAAAAAAAACGCGCCGTATTCACGCCATTTTTCGGCGTGCAAACCTCCACATTAACCGTGGTCGCCCGCTTGGCGCAGCTCAGCGGCGCCCGCGTGATGCCCTGCGCCGCCTTCTTGGAGCCGCGCACCGGCCATTATGAAATGATTCTCGGCCAGCCGCTGCAGAATTTCCCCAGCGCCGACCCCGGCGCCGACGCGGCGGCTATAAACCGCGCCATGGAAACTTTGATTCGCCACGCCCCGGAACATTACATGTGGACTTTTCGCTGGTTCAAAACCCGTCCCGACGGGCAACCCAACCCGTATAAATCCCGCGCCGGTCGTCACCACCCGTGAAGTATGCCGGCCAACGAGCCGGCTAGTCGGCAAAACGTCATTTAGACTCCCGCCAATCCCGGCTCACCCAGCGACGCTAAAACGAATCAGCACCGCATTCATTGGAAATTTATTAGTGTCAAACCAAACCCAGCATGTCGATGGCCACGCCATCAAAACGGACGCTGCCGCTTATCGACAACAACTCGCTATCGGTAATGCGCCCACATGCGAGAGCAAAACATCGCATATTAATTGTTTGACGGCTAAGCAATGGCTTAAAAGTCAACTAGGTGTATGGCAATTCACCTATGAAAAAAGGGACATAAGAAAAAAAGACTTGCACCCCGCCACCTTCCCTATCGGCATGGCCAAAAAAATCATAGCGTTATTTACTCATCAAGGCGAGTTGGTTTTAGATCCATTCGTGGGTAGCGGTACCACTTTGGTGGCGGCGCAAGATTTGAATCGAAACGCACTCGGTTTTGATTTACAAGAAACCTATATCGATTTGTGCGAGCAACGCCTTGCCAGTGAAAACTTATTTAATAAATCAATGCAAATCGCCATTCAAGATGATGCGATTGGCATCCCCGCTTATTTAAGTGAAGGCGCGGCGAGTTTGATTTGGACTTCGCCACCGTATGCCAACATGCTCAACAGAAAACGCACCAATAAATCCCGCCGCGACAGAAAAAACGAGCAATATTTGCAGGTCGAGCAATACTCTCAAGACCCGCGGGATTTAGGCACCATGGAACTGCCCGAATACACTGCAGCGATGGGCGATATTTACGAATCCCTGCTGCCGTTGCTCAAACCAAAAGGCCATTGCGTGATAAATGTTCCCGATATGTGGTGGGATAATCAACGCATAACTTTGCATGTTTCGTTGATTCAAGAATTGCGAAACCGTGGCTATGAATTTCGTAACACCATCATTTGGGACCGCACCAACATCGTTAACAAAGTGGGAATTTTCGGCTGGCCGAGCAATTACATCACTCTGGGAACCACCTTCGAATACCTACTGGATTTTTGGAAGCCGGCATAAAACGGATGAAAATTTATACCAAAGCGGAACTGATTTCCGACCTGAAGAACATCCGCGAACGCGGCTGGATAGCCAGCACCAGGCCAGGCAATGCCGACAGCGTCGGCAACACCCTCGAAGACTTGCTCGGACTAGCAGAAAACAATTTACCCATCCCTAACGCCGGGGAGTGGGAGTTGAAGGGTCAAAGAAAAAACACTACTTCGTTGCTTACGCTTTTTCACATGGAACCTTCGCTGCGAGCTATACGGTTTGTCCCACAAGTGTTTTTGCCTAATTATGGTTGGCCGCATAAAGAGGCCGGGCGAAAATATCCTGCTACCGAAATGAGTTTTCGCCAGACCATTCACGGCACCAGAAGTGAGCGTGGATTCAAGCTTGTTGCGGCTAGAAAAAGTAAAAAAATTCTCGTCTCCTTTGATGCCGAATCCGTGCACGACAAGCATGCGCAGTGGCTCGATTCAGTCGACCGCAAGGTTGGGGTTGATGAGATAAACCCGCAACCCTAGTGGGGATTTGACGATCTTTTTTATAAAGCGGGCACTAAATTATTGCGTTGCTTTTATTTGCAGGCTAAAGTCAAGCAAATTCGCGGCAAAACCCATTTTCGCTATGACGACATAACCATTCTTCAAGATTTTTCTATGGATAACTTGGTCGCTGCGTTGGAAAATGGCGAGATGTTGATTGATTTTGATGCGCGAACTGGGCATAACCATGGCACTAAATTTCGTTTGCGACAGAACTCGTTACCGGCGTTGTATTTCAGCGTTGATAAGATTTAACGGGCCGGGATTTATTGCTTGGATTGGCATTAATTCGGCGTTGGTGTGGCGAGTTTTTATGGCGGTGATGGCGGATTCGAAGCCACCGCTAAACTCCACCCGTCAATGCCACTTAAAGTGTCATCCCAAATTCCTCAAATTCACTCACTTCAATATAGGAATATCGTTATGAAATCCGAGGCTAAAGTGGTTGTTATCGGCGGCGGCGTGGTTGGCGTTAGTACGCTTTATCATCTGGCTAAAAAGGGCTGGAGCGATGTGGCGTTGGTGGAGCGGCGGGAGTTGACCTCCGGCTCTACCTGGCACGCTGCTGGCTTGTTGCCGCTGTTTAATATGAGTTATTCGGTGGGCAAGTTGCACCAATATTCGGTGGATTTTTATCAGGCGTTGGAGCGCGAGACCGGGCTGTCGGTGGGCTTTAGCCAGGTCAGCAATATCCGCCTGGCGTGCACTGAAGAGCGCATGGATGAATATCGCTATTACGCCGGGGTGGGCAAAACCGTGGGCGTGGACATCAAATTCCTAAGCCCCGATGAGGTCGGGGAAATCTGGCCGATGTGCAACACCGCCGGCTTGCTCGGCGCCATTCAGCACCCTCAAGACGGCTACATTCAGCCCAATGATTTGACCACCGCACTGGCCAAAGGGGCGCGTAATTTAGGCGCGCAAATTTATCGCCACACCACCGTCACCGCCATCGAACGCCGCGCCGATGGCTGGCTGGTGCGCACCGATAAGGGCGACATAGCGTGCCAGCATGTGGTCTCGGCCAGCGGCAATTTCGCCCGCCAAACCGGCGCCATGGTGGGGTTGGATGTGCCGGTGATTCCGGTGCAACATCAATACATCGTCACCGAGCCGCACCCGGAGATTTTGGCGCGTCGCGCCAAAGGTTTGCCCGAGCAGGGCGTATTGCGCGAATCCGACGCTGGCTATTATCTGCGCGAAGAGGCCGGCGGCATGATTCTCGGCATCTATGAGCGCGGCGCGCCGTGTTGTTATGTGGATGGGCCGGCGGTTGATTGCGAAAATGAACTTTTCCCCGACGAATTAGAGCGCCTCGAGCCGCATATCAAGGCCTGCATCAAGCGCGTGCCGGCGTTCGGTGAGGTCGGCATGAAGCAAATCTACAACGGCGCGATTGCTTATACCCCGGATGGCAATCCCATCGTCGGTCCGGCCTGGGGATTGCCGAATTTTTGGCTCAACGAAGGGCATAGTTTTGGCATCACCGCCGCCGGCGGCGCCGGCTGGCAGTTGGCGGAGTGGATGGTAAGCGGCGAGCCGACGGTGGACATGATGGGCGTGGATCCGCGCCGTTTCGGGCCCTACGCCGGGCGTGGTTACTTGCGCGAAAAAAATGAGGAAGCCTATCGCAATGTGTTCACCAATCACTTTCCGGACGAAGAACGCGCCGGCGCCACGCCGCTGAAAACCTCGCCGTGCTATGACCGCATGCGCGATTTGGGCGCGGTGTTCGGGCATTTATACGGCTGGGAGCGGCCGAATTGGTTTGCCCCGCCCGAGTATGAATTGCCGGCGAGTGAAATCGGCAGCGGCGAGGTTTTGCTCAACACCAACACCTCGCCGCCATTGGCGGATGGGCGCGTGGTCGAGCGCTATTCCTTCCGCCGCTCGAATTATTTCCCCTTTGTCGGCGCCGAATGTTTGCATGTGCGCGACCATGTCGGATTGTTGGATATGTCGGCCTTTTCCAAATTTTTGGTGCGTGGCGATGGCGCCGGGCAGTGGTTGGAAGCGCTATTTTGCAATCGCATCCCCAAAACCATCGGCCGCGTCGGGCTGTGCCATATGCTGGCCAAAAATGGCGGCGTGCGCGCCGAATTCACGGTGTGCAAAGTGGGCGAAAATCACTATTATCTGGTCTCGGCCGGCGCCATGGAGCGCCATGATTGGGATTGCTTGGGCAAAAATCTGCCGGCCGATGGCAGCGTGCGCATCAGCAACATCACCACCCAAAACGGCGTGTTGGTGCTGGCCGGGCCACAATCGCGCGCGTTGCTGCAAAAACTCACCGATACGGATTTGAGCGGCGACAATTTCAAGTGGCTAACGGCGCAAACCATCAACCTCGGGGCCGCCACGGCGCGCGCCTTGCGGGTCAATTTTGTCGGCGAACTGGGCTTTGAGTTACACCACCCCATCGAGATGCAGAATTACATTTTCGATCAATTAATGGCCGCCGGGGCGGAATTCGACCTCAAACCGTTCGGCATTCGCGCCATGGATTCCATGCGCTTGGAAAAATCCTACCGCCTCATCGCGCGCGAGATGTCCATCGAATACGCGGCGCTGGAATCCGGCTTAGAGCGCTTTGTGCGCCTCGATAAAGAGACCGACTTCATCGGCAAAACCGCCTTGCTGGCGTGGCAAAAACGCGGCTTCGAAAACGCCTTCGTCACCTTAGCGGTGCACGATGTGACCGATGCCGATGCGCGCGGCTCCGAAGCGCTGTACCAAAACGGCGCATTGGTCGGGCGCGCCACCTCCGGCGGCTATGGTTTTCGCGTGCAAAAATCCATGGCCTTAGGTTTGGTGAAAACCGAGTTGGCGAAAATCGGCACCGAACTGGAGATCGAAATCCTCGGCAAAACCTATCCGGCCACGGTTATCGAGGAATCGCCCTACGACTCAGGCAATCGCGCGCTGCGGGCCTAATTTTTAGCGGTGAAAATGGCGTTTTTCGCGGAATCAGCGAGATTTACGGCGAATCGGCGGAATTTATGGAGAACTCGCCAGCCTTAATCCGTCACCCCTAAACCGCCACCACTTCGGCCCCCAACGCATCGGCGTCGCGTTGCTGATGGGTGGCGGTCAGCACGGTGAGGGCGTGGCTTTTTTGCAGCGCCAAAATCAGCGCCAGGATGTCAGCGCGTAGGGCTTCGTCCAGCCCATTGAATGGCTCATCCAACAGCAGCAGCGGTCGCTCGCCGCTCATGCAGCGCGCCATGCAACGCGCCAGCGCCACGCGTTGTTGTTGGCCGCCGGACAGGCTGTACGGCTTGCGGTGCGCGAATTTTGTTAGCGCAACCCATTCCAGCGCCTCGTCGATGACGGCCTTTTGCGCCGCCGAGAGGCGCAGCCCGGGGTGTAAGCCGATGGCGATGTTGTGGCGCGCGCTGAGGTGCGGGAATAAGTTGTGCGCCTGCAATAAATAAGTGAGCGGTCGCTCGGCCGGCTTTAAGCTAAGCAAACTGCGCCCACCGAATCTCACCTCGCCGCTGTGTGGCTGCAAAAAACCGGCGATGAGGTTGAGCACGGTGGATTTGCCGGCCCCGCTCGACCCCATCAGCGCCGCCGAGCCGCCAGCGGCGAGCGTGAAATGGGCGCGGATTATCGCCTCGGGATAATCAAACCGCAGGTGGTGGATTTCAAGCATGGCGGTGGCTGGAGCGCGGCTTAATGCCGCTCTCCGAGGGCGATTTTGCCGCCGAATCCCGGCCGCCGAGTCGCTCGATAAACCAAAACAGGGCAAAGCACAGCAGGCATAGCGCCACTGCCGTCACCGCCGCTTGTTCGAGCCGATAACCGCCGAGCAAGCGGTGCGTAAGCAGCGGCAAGGTGGTGAGATTGTCGGTGCCAAATAGCGCGATCACGCCCATGTCGCCGGCCGATAAAGTGGTGGCGATGGCCAGCGCGTAGGTGATGGGCTGGCGCAGCGCCGGCCACAGAATGCGCCGCCATCGATTCCAGCCGCTGATGCCGAGGGCGGCGCATAGATCATCGTAGCGGGCGCGTTGGGCGCGCAACGCCGGCACCACGATGCGGATGCCGAACGCCAAGGCGAGCAGCGCGTTTAGCAAGATAACCAGCAGCGGGCCGAGGGATAAGGCATCGCCATGCTCGACTGTGTTGCGAAAAAACACGAACAAACCGGTGCCGAGGGTGATCGGCGGCGCCATTAAAGTGAGCGCGCCGATAATTTCCACGCCGCCGGCCGCTCGCCGCCAGCCGCTGCGCTGCACGGTGACGATGGCATCGGCGACGGCTACCGCCGCAACGCAAGACAGCGCCCCGGCGCACAGCGCGATGAACAGCGTCTGGCGCGTCGCCCGCCAGAAATCAGCCGCCATGAGAATCGACCAGCCGCTCGGCGCCAGCGCCTTGCCTAACGCCGCCGCCAGCGGCGACAGCAGAAAAATCGCCGCCACTGTGATGACGGCGGCGTCGATGAATTTCGGTCGGCGGGCGGTGGAATCCGGGCGCTCGAGGCCGGCAAAATCACCGGCGCGCAAGGGAAAAACCCCGCCGCCGGCGAAAAACGCCACGCCTAAGGAGGCGCAAATGGCGAGTTGAATCAACGCCAGCGCCGCGGCTTTATTTAAGTCGAAATCGAAGCGCACCGCTTGGTAGATGGCCACTTCCAAGGTGGTGGATTTCGGCCCGCCGCCCAAAGTCAGCACGATAGCGAAGGAGGTGAAGCACAGCAAAAAAATCATGCCGCACACGGCGGGCATCAAACCACGCAGCAGCGGCCATTCGATGCGCCAAAAAATATGTCGCGGCGCTAAGCCGTACAGCGCCGCCAGATTCCAACTGTGCTGCGGCAGCGTGAGCAATCCGTTGAGAAAAATGCGCGTCGCCAGCGGCAGATTAAAAAACACATGGGCGAGCAAAATACCGCCGAGCCCGTATAGATAATCGAGGCGCCCGGCCCCGAGCCCCTCTAACGCCTGATTGACCCAGCCGCGCCGCCCATGCACCGCCACCATGCCTAATACCACCACCATGCTGGGGATGATTAGCGAAATGCTGCTGATGCGGATGAGCAACCGCCGCCCAAAAAATCGCCCGCGCCGCGCCAACGCACGCGCCAACGGCACCGCCAGCACCACGCTCAATAGCGTAGACAGCCCGGCCTGCCACAAAGTGAAGCCGATAATCGCCCGCGTACGCGGGTTTTTCAGCGCGGCTAATACATCGACCTGCCCCGCCTCGGCCAGCAGCCCGGCAAAGGCGCCCACCATAATCAGCGCTACCGCCGCGACCACGATTAATCCGAGCATGGGGGTGATGGATAGGAAGGTGGGGGTTGCCGGGTGGCTTTGATTTGCTTTTGCTGTTGCTTTTGCTTTTGCTTTTGCTTTTGGGCTTTTTCTTACTCCCCGCTGGGCGGGGAGTCAAATCAGGCGGCTCTATCGCCTGATTTGGTGGGGAGGGGTGGCTCTTGATGTTGCTTTTGATGTGGCTTTTGATGTGGCTTTTGATGTGGCTTTTGATGTGGCTCTTGATGTTGCTTTTGATGTGGCTCTTGATGTTGCTTTTGATGTGGCTTTTGATGTGGCTTTTGATGTGGCTTTTGATGTGGCTTTTGATGTGGCTTTGGCTTTTTGCCTTTAGTCTTCACTCCCCCCGCTTCATCATGAGGGGGAGTCAAAACTGGCGTCTTTTTGCCAGTTTTGGTGGGGGGGTTTGAGCTGGCTTTGAGCTTTTGATTTTGGCTTTTGATGTTGCCGCCCCCCATCATGCGTCAAGCCCAAAAAAAGCGGCGACTGGATGGTCACCGCTTGATGTTGTGAAGGTGGGGTGGTTTATTTTTCGATGGCGGCCGGGCGATTGGTGATGGTAGGTTCAGCGGCGAGGAGTTTTCGCCACTCAGCAGTTTTGGCGGGGTCCACGCCCAAACATTTGGCGGCGGCATGGTCTAATATTTTGCGCGCCGGGTCAGTGTGACATTGGGATATGCGTTCGAGGGGAGTGTCTTTGGTTTTCTCGAAGGCTTTGAGAAGGGGGGATAAATCTAGTGCCGGGTCGGGCAAGCGTATGGTTTTTAGATGCTCATATTCATATGCAGGCAAATCCAATCGGCCTGAACGACGATTTAACATTTGGATAATGCCAAATGTTGAGTTCATAAAGACCGCATAGGCTTTGGCTGTGTTTTTATCTTTGGCTTTAATCGGGCGAAATACAGTTCCTATTGCCGGGGTTTCACTATAAACAGCCATTAATCGGCTAGTGGTTGTTCTTAATAAGCACCCAATAAGAAAATGCGATGCTTTTTTTTGTGTTCTTTTAGCTTGCCTTTCTGATCCAGTCTTGGGCGTAACTTTGGTTTCTGGTTGACTATTGATGGTTAGCATAACGTTCGTTTTAATGGTGCAAAACGCATTGCCGTTTTCGCTTGGTTTTTTGTTAAAAAATTCATGTGTATCAGCGGTGCGAAATTGCATCTCAAAAGAATCGCCAGCGCTCGAACAATTCGGCAAAGTATTCATGTCCTCGGCGATATGGGCAAGGGCGGGATTAAACCATTGTACCGGTGACCAATTGCCGTCTTTCACTCTTTCGGCTGGCCATAAGGTTCGAGTAAATGATTCGCTTGGCTTGCCGGACTGGATGGCGGCGATTAATTCAAATGCAGATAAGACCTCGGTGGGGTATTTTGCTAACTGAATAAATCGTGTTGGTTTAGGAGTACCAAGTCCGCGACGGCCAATAATCATAGATGTGAAAATGCTATCAGCCCCGTTTGCAAAGTTTTTATGATATTTGTCATGCGAAGTGAGCACTATATCAATATGGAAATGTTTAGCCAGGTATTGGCGTTGCCCACGGGCATTTTCAGCAGTGCAAACCGTGGTAGGAACGATCATGCCAAATACGCCTTTAGTTTTATTAATCAGCCGGTGGACTACTGGAATGAAATACGGTTGAATACTTCCTTCGGCGAGTGCATGTGCAGAATCTGCTTCGTTATCAATCAAATGCTGACGAAGTTGTGTCAAGCGTTCACGCATGCTTTTTACGGTGGCATCATTAAAATGAGTATTTTGCTCCGTGGTTTTTGTAAACGGCGGATTGAAAATCATCGCATCTAAATTTTGCGGCGGGCGGAATTCTTTGCGGCGGCGCTCGGCGTCGGCGCCATAAATCACCTCGTCATCCAAATCGGCGATGCATACTTGCACGGATTCTTCCCCGGCCTTGCCCAATAATATTTCCAATGCGCCATGGCGTACATCCTCTGGTTTGTCGCCGGCGGTATTGCGCAATGGCCCGTGTTGCAGGGTATACAGATTCATGCCGCGATAATCGGTGTTGGGGGCGCCGATGGTTAAATTGCAAGCCGCCAATTGAATCGCCTGTAGGTTGATGTCGAAGCCGTGAATAACATTCTCCACCAAATGTTTGTGCAGGTGTTCTTGCTGGGCATCGGAGAGACCTTGCGCTGCGGCCGCTTTATCTTTGATGGCTTTCAGTGCCGCCATCAGCAAGGTGCCGGTGCCGCAGGCCGGGTCGGCGATTTTTAATTTCTGCACTGCTTTTTTATCCGACCAATCTACGAAGGAATCGTCAAACGCCAAGCCCGCCAACAAATAGGCTGACCGGTTTTTGGTGTAATAGGCACCAGAACTTTTGGCGGAACCCAAGATTAGGTGATACAGGTGGCCAGCGTGGTCGAAGCCCAGATCATTCAGGCGCTCGGCCTTGGTCATGGCGCACATCGCCAACAATTTAATGGCGGTACGACATTTCTTGAGACCGATAAATTTTTGCATCAAGGCGGTGGCATCTTGAAAAATTGGGCGGTAATCCTTTTCCAAAATGGTAAGCCATGCGGCATAAAAGGCGGTCGCAGTCTCCGCGTCGCGCTTCGCATCTTCTAAGTTGGTGAGGCCATATAAATTGCCGGTGGAATCTAAACGCTTATGCATGATGCAGGCGTTGACGATGAGCAGGGCGGCGGTGGTGCAACTCTCGGTGGCATTATCCAGCGGCGTGCCGATGGTCTCGGCGATGCGGTGGGCTACGCCGGCTTCTTTGAACATGGTAGCGGCTTTTTCCACCTCAGAAGCAATTTCATCGGCCACAGTTTCACCGGGGTTGTCCTTGATGCCGACATTTTTTGCCATCTGTGCGGATAGGGCGTTTTTGGCTTGCTCGGTCAGCATGGGGATGTTATCCGGCGTAACCGGGCCCGATGTGGGCGGTGCTTTTTTAGTGCCATCGGGCTCATCCAGCACTTCACCCATCACCACATGTAACTTGGTGTCAAAACTGCCATCATGCGAACGCATGGCATTGAGTATCACGCCCAAGGATTCAAAACGAGAGTTATTTTTCTGCAAAGTGGTCAACAAGTTCTCGCCCGGCGCCATGATCACCGGGGCGATGACATAGCCGAATTTTTTATGCGGGTTTTTGCGGTCGATGCGCATGGCACGGCCGACTGCTTGCACAGTATCCACCTTGCTTTGGCGTGGGTCCAAAAAGGCGATGGCGTTTAGCGCCGGCACATCGATGCCTTCGGTGAATAGTCTGGCATTGCTGATGAGGCGTGGCTGCACATCATCGGCGTCTCGCAACCAATCCAAACCGGTGCGGCGCTGGGCGGCGTTATAGGTGCCGTCTAAATGCTTGGCATCGATGTCCAGCACCGAACGGTCATCGCTTTTTTGCGCCACCCATTTTTTAATGCCGGGGCTATTCACCGCTTTGGTCAGCCATTTAGAGCGGCGGATATTATTAGCAAACACGATGGTGCGGGCGATGGAATCCGGATGATCATCGCCTTTTATAAAGCCATTGATAGCCATGGCGATAGCGCCTAAGGCGAGCACCGATTGCGCATCGGCTTCTTCACCGACGCCATCTTTATCGTCATTTAATTCGAGCAATTGATCGATTAATTCGGCGCTGATAATTGACTCGGTCAAGCCTAAGGCGATGACACGGTAATCGCACAAAATGTCCGCTTCCACGGCTTGTTTGAAAGTGATATTGGCGAAGGTTTCGCCGTAAAAAATCTCGTCGTTCATCTCCACCAGTTGCTGATTTTCATCGGCGGCGATGTTTTTCTTAACCTTGCTTTCGCCATAAATTCGCGGCGTGGCCGTCATGTACAGACGGTAGTCGGCACGCAGTTGGGCGGCGTCATGGATGGTTTTGAATCCCTCATAGGTGAAGTCACTTTCGTCGTCTTTTTTCTTCAATAGGCCGGCGGTGCGATGGGCTTCATCGACGATGGCTAAATCAAATTTCGGCGCTTGATGCTTATGTTGGGCCTCGATTAATTTCGGCAGGGATTGATAGGTGCAGAAAGTTACCTGGGCCTCATCGGCTCGGATGGGGCTGTTTAGGTAGGCGGCGATTTTTTTCGGCTCGGTAGTCACGCGGCCGGCGATTTCATTGGGCTGGATTTCTTCATTGTCGCCGGCGGTTTCGTCCGAGCAGATGACCAAGGTGCGCAAGCGACGAAGGCTTTGTTCCCGCCATTCGCGGCGGGCTTGGGCCACCAAAGCGATGGACGGTGCGATGAATAAGATATTGGCGGCGGTGTTTTCATCGGCCGGCGGAATCTGCTCGGCGATGCGCAAGGCGGTGAAGGTTTTGCCGGTGCCGCAAGCCATGATTAAGGTACCGCGACGGTCGCCATGTTTGCCGGGTTCGGCATTTTTCAAACCGTTTGCTACGGTATTTATGGCCGGCTTTTGTAATTTTAGGGGTTCATGGATTTTTCGAGGTTCGATGGTGAGTACGGTGTCGCTGTAATTGCGCATGTCGATGACTTTCACATCGTCAAAACCGGCATCTGTGGTGACTGCATTGATAGAGAATCCGAGGGCGCCGAATACCAGCCATTTTTCTGCTATATCGGCCTGTTTGGCGGCGCCGATGAAGGTGGAAATGTCCTTCCATGTGATATTTCGGGTAGTCCAAAATTTGCATTGAATGGCGATTTGGTAGCCATCCTCATGGGTGGCGATTAAATCCACGCCGATGTCGGTGCTACGGGGGCTTTTTACGCTGGTGATTCCCAGGTCACTAATCAACGGCAATGCCCATTGGGTTAATTGCTCAAACTTCTTGCCTTTCTCCACATTGGCATCAGAAATTTGGGCGAATTCATCCAACTTTTCACCAACGGTTTTACCGTCAAAATCATGCAATTGCAGGTGTTTTTCATACTCGGCGGCGGTGAATCCAGGGAGAAATTCCGACTGCTTATGGGTTTTATTTGACATGGGTGGATTTTAGTGGGGTGGATTTTAGTGGGGTGAATTTTAGTGGGGTGAATTTGACTGCGGGGGCGGGAATATAAAACCCACCCGCTTGTTCGTGTGCATCAGGTGGCAAAAAAGGGTGGCAAAAAAATCAACATCAACAAAAAATAAAACATCACCCAAAATAAAGTGAGAACATCTCATTCACTCAAGGCGCGGCTGAATTCATCTACCCAAGCGGTTTTGTTGGCGGCGATGCGTTGCGGGTCGAGGTGCAAGGTGATGGCCGGCTGGACTAGCCTGGCGAAGGCTGGCGGCAGGCCGGCGGTCGGGGTGACCGCCGGGTACATCCAATTACCGGTGGGGATGGCGGATTGGAAGGCGTCGGTGGTGATGAAATCCATAAAGCGCTGCGCCAGCGCTGGCTGCCGGGCGGCGGCGAGTTGCGCCGCTACTTCGATTTGCAGGCCGTGGCCATCGCCAAAGGCGGCGGCGGCGTAGCGGTCATCACCCTCGACCATGCGGTGGTAGGCCGGCGAGGTGGTGTAACTCAACACCATATCGGCTTCGCGGTCCAAAAATAAGCCGTACGCCTCGGCCCAACTGCGGGTGACGGTGATGATTTTGCCGGACAGCCGCCGCCAGGCATCGCCGGCGGCGGCGCCGTACAGCGCCTTGACCCACAGCAGCAGGCCGATGCCGGGAGTCGAGCTGCGCGGGTCTTGGATGACGATTTTCAGCGAATCGTCGGCCGCTAATAATTCGTCAAAACTGGTCGGCGGCATCGGCAGATCATCGCGCCGATAAATGAAGGCGAAATAGCCGTAGTCGAACGGCAAAAACATCGGGTCGCGCCAGAGCACCGGCAAATCGAGGGCCTCCAGCGAGACATTGTGAGGTTTTAGCAAGCCGGTGGCGCGCGCTTCGACCAGCAGGCTGTGGTCTAAGCCGAGCACCACATCGGCGCGCGAGCCGGCGCCTTCCAACTGCACTCGGCTGAGAATGCCGGTGGAACTGTCCACCGCCACATAGTTTATTTCGCACGCGCATTGCGCCTCGAACGCGGCTTTGATTTTCGGCCCCGGGCCCCATTTGGAGGCGAAGGAATCATAGGTGTAGATGTTCAAAACCGGCCCCTCGGCGCGCCCGGCGCCGGCCCAGCAACAGCCGGCCAACAACACGCCGGCGCAACACACCGCACAAAAAAAACATCGTCGATTGCGCATGATTCGGAGGGAGAGATGGGGCAGTTGTGGCCGAATGCAGAGCCGCTATTGCCCTCGGTTGCCGCCTGCCGCTGGGCTTTAATCGGTCCAGTCCGCTTGCCGGGCGGCCTCCAATTCCACCGCGCCGGTCGACCACTTCCAGCGCGGTTTGACCATGCTCGCAGTCCAACCATTCGCCCCGCATCAGGTCAGCGGGCAACGCCAGCGGGGCGTCGCATACCGGGCAATTTCGCAGCGGCGGCTTATTCGAGCGGCGGCTTATTCGGTTGTGTGCTCATGGCAAGATGAATCCGAAGCCTGAATATCTCGTCTGCGATGGCGGCGGGCATCAAGAATGTATCGCTGGTTGCCGCCGGCAAACCGGCGCCCGCCAAACGCCCGATTCCACAAATGCGGCGCGCAGGTCAATAACGGGCGATAATTCTACCTTGATTTTCCGCCGTGCCAGACGATGTTGTTGGCGTGGTTGCCCAAGCGGCGTCCCCCTATCATCCGCCAAGGCCGGGGTTTCGCTTAAAATCAGCGCCCTTGGCGCCATTTCCGCACCGCCTTAAACCGCCCGCAGGCATTTCCAGCCCCACCGCTATGACCATGCCCATCAGCGTCGCCGAACTCGCCCGCAGTCTCAGTCGTTGCGGCATCCATGGGGCGGTGGAAATACTCCACAACCCCAGCTATGACACCTTGCGCGATGAAGAAACCCGCGCCGATTTGACTGGCTTCGAGCGCGGCCGCATAACCGCCAGCGGCGCCGTGGCGGTGGATACCGGGGTGTTCACCGGGCGCTCGCCCAAGGATAAATACATCGTGCGCGACGACCTTACCCGCGATACTTTGTGGTGGGCTGAACAAGGGCAAAACGACAACAAGCCGCTCAGCGCCGGCCATTGGAATCACTTAAAAAAATTGGCGGCGGCGCAGCTGAGCGGCAAGCGCTTGTTCGTGGTGGATGCCTTTTGCGGCGCCGATGCCGGCACCCGTTTGGGCGTGCGTTTCATCATGGAGGTGGCGTGGCAGGCGCACTTCGTAACCAACATGTTCATCCGCCCGAGCGCGGCCGAGCTGGCGGATTTCACGCCGGATTTCACGGTGCTAAACAGCGCCCGCGCCGTCAACCCGCAATGGCGCGATATGGGGCTGAACTCCGAGAACTTCATCGCCTTTAATCTGACCGAAAAAATGCAGTTGATCGGCGGCAGTTGGTATGGCGGCGAGATGAAAAAGGGCCTGTTTTCAGTGATGAATTACCGGCTGCCGCAACGCGGCATCGCCTCCATGCATTGCGCCGCCAATATCGGCGCGGCGGGCGATGTGGCGATCTTTTTCGGCTTGTCCGGCACCGGCAAAACCACCCTTTCCACCGACCCGCGCCGCCGCCTTATCGGCGATGACGAGCACGGCTGGGACGAGCGCGGCGTGTTCAATTTCGAGGGCGGCTGCTACGCCAAGACCATCCGCCTAGAGGCCGCCGCCGAGCCCGACATCCACCACGCCATCCGCCGCGATGCCCTGCTCGAGAATGTGGTGCTGGGCGCCGACGGCGAAGTGGATTACGCGGATGGCTCGAAAACCGAAAACACCCGCGTCTCGTACCCGCTGCATCACATCGACAATATCGTCACGCCCATCTCGCGCGGCGGTCATGCCAAGCGGGTGATTTTCCTCTCGGCCGACGCTTTCGGCGTGTTGCCGCCGGTGTCGCGCTTAGATGCGGCGCAGACTCAATACCATTTTTTATCCGGCTTCACCGCCAAACTGGCCGGCACCGAACGCGGCGTACAGCAGCCGACGCCGACTTTTTCGGCCTGTTTCGGGGCCGCTTTTTTGAGCCTGCACCCGCTCCAATACGGCGCCGTGCTGGCGCAAAAAATGCAAGCCGCCGGGGCGCGCGCCTATCTGGTCAACACCGGCTGGAACGGCCGCGGGGCGCGCATTCGCCTCCAAGACAGCCGCGCTATCGTCAATGCCATCCTCGCCGGCGAGTTCGAACGCGCCGCCACTGACACCCTTCCCATATTCCATCTGCAAATCCCTCGCGCCTTGCCGGGCGTGGAATCGGCCCTCTTAGACCCGCGCAACAGTTACCCCGAGGCGGCGCAATGGCAGATTAAAGCGGAGCATTTGGCGGCTTTGTTCATCGACAATTTCAAACAATACCAAGACCATGAAGCGGCCCGGCGACTCACCGCCGCCGGACCGGTGTTGCCGCCGCAACGGGCTTAAAACCGCGCCGCCCAGCCGCATTCTGCCGCCAAACTTGCCGCCAAACTTGCCGCCAAACCACCCGCCGCTCGGTCGCCGCTGGCCATATCGGCCGCCGGGCCGCATCGGCGACGGTGGCTCGGGGTTTGACATGACGGCTGGGGTTGTATTAAATTCGGCTACCGTTACTGAAATCCCCGGCCAATTTGCTTTTGCTTTAGGCGACTTTTGGTAGACATTCGCCAAAACAATCGTCAAATACAGTCGTCACTAGGGCCGGCGGCTTCACCCCCCCCTTTGCACTCCCCAACCGAGCATCGACCCATGAAAAAATCACCCATAGCCACTCGCCAGCCCCACTGGTTGTTGCAAATCGCCTTAGGCGTATTGATTTTTGGCGGCTCCATCAGTACCACAACGGCGAGCATAACCATCAACATAACCGATGGTATCGCCCCCACTTTGGAGGTTGATCCGCCGGTCATCGATTTCAACGCCGAAACCATCACCTTTGATTTTGATGAGGTGATCGATGTATCTGAAATCGATACCAGTAATTATATGGATGGGCCTCGCACGCGTTTTCATATGGGTATTGTTGACCGTAGACAAGTAGACGCAGTGTCGCTGGACGGCGCCCTGCTGACCAGCGTCGATTCAGACATAGTAGTCATGTCGATAAGCAGATCTCTAAAGCAGAGGGCGCTGCGGATACTTGACCGCACCTCTGCCGTCTACATAGATGTCTCTAACACCGCCATACAAGACCTCGCCGGCAACCACTTCGCCGGGCTGGATATTGTCCAATTAACTGTCGTCGAAGACACCACAGCGCCTACCCTAAGGGACACGGCGCCGGCTTTTAACCTCAGCACCGGGGTTATCACCTTTAATTTTGATGATTTCCTTGAGTTCGGCAGTTTCCGCAGTATCGGCCTCTCCAAAATCACCATCACCGACAACAATGGCGAAAACGGCGTATCACTTACCGGCGCCGCCATCGTGCCTCTGAACGACTCTGAAACCTTCGTAGTAACTCTGACTGAAGAACAACGGCAGCAAGCCATCCGGCTCCAATACGGGGCGAATACCCCGATTCGAGTGGATATTGCTGCAGACGCATTTTTCGATTTAAGCGGCAACGGCAACGCCAGCGTGGTTGGTTTAGCGTTTACGCTCACCCGGGACGACCCTTTTCATTTTCTGCCCGCCCATGATGACATTGGCATTCCATTGAACGAGTTTTTTACGACCACTTTGCCGGCCATCGTCACCACCAATGCCGACCCGAGTGCCTTCACATACCGCCTCGATGGCGACTTGCCCCCCGGGATGAGTTTCGTTGCCGACACCCGAATTTTAAGCGGCACGCCAACTCAATCAGTGGTTGATGTCGCATTGTCATACGTCGCCACGGTCGGCACGGTAACACGCGGTGCCGAGTTGTTCCTCCTCTCCGTAGGCTCAGACCTTGTCCTTATTGATAATCCGGGCGACATGACTTTTGCAGTGGGGCAGGCGGTAGACATGACATTGCCGAAGGCGAGTGGTGGTTATGGCGACATCGTCTACCGCCTCACCGATAATAATGGCGACGCTTTTGCCAGCGATACGGTGCCGGGCTTGATGTTTGCCTCCACCGACGATGGCGGTGTTTTAAGCGGCACGCCGAGCCTGAGCGCCGCCGGCGTGCATACGCTCACCTACAACGCCACGGATGAGCGCACCCCGGTCAATGCATCGCCGCCTTCTTTCACCGTGACCATCACACTGCCGGAGTTCACCACCACCCCCCCGAGCGGCAACCTCATCTATAGGGTGGGCGAACCATACGATGCCGTGCCTTTGCCGGATGCGACCCAAGGCGCCGGGTCGATCATCGGTTACACCTTGATTTGGGATTGCACTATATTGAACGGTGCCACGCTGACCCTTGAGCAATGCGGCCGCATCAAAGACATGGTCGGGATAGATGATGAGTCTTCATCGACCCCCCAATCCCTAAACGCCATCACCTCAACGCATTGGGCTGCCCTCGCCGCCGCCGTGCCGAATTTTAATGCGATGTTGCCGTTGAGTTTTCCGCTGGTCTACACCGCCACCGATAATTTCGGCAATACCGCAGTCGGCAATTTCAATATCGTCATCACCATACTGCCGGCGCCGGTGTTTGCCACCACCCCGACCGCCCGTACCTATCGGGTGAACCTCCCATCCCCCGCCATGCCTTTGCAGCAGGTGGTCAGCGATTCCCCCAATCTCAGTTACGCCTTGGCTTGGGATTGCGGTCTAGTGGACAACACCACGCTGGCGGATACGCCATGCGACGCCATCAAAACCATGTTGGGGCTGGTTGATTCGGCTTCATCGACCGCCATCACCCTACCGGCGATAACCCAAACGCAGTGGGATACCTTCGCTGTCGCCGTGTCGGATTTTAATGCGCTGCCGCTGAGTTTTTCGCTGGTCTACACGGCGGACGATAACACCGGCAACGACCCGGCCATGGTCTCGTACGCCATCACCATCACACTGCCGGCGCCGGAGTTCGACAGCACTGCCTTCGAAGACCTCGTCTATACGGTGGGCCAGCCAGCCGAGGCCACGCCGTTGCAAGCGGCGGACAGCCTGGCTGAATCGCTCACTTACGCCCTGCTGACTTGGGATTGCGGTCTATTGGACAACACCACCACGCTGCCGGATACGCCATGCAACGCCATCAAAACCCTATTAGGGCTGGATGGAATGGATGTAATGGATTCACCGACCCCCATCACCCTACCGGCGATAACCCAAATGCAGTGGGATGACCTCGCTGACGTGCCGGATTTTAATACGCTGCTGCCGCTGAGTTTTTCGCTGACCTACACGGCGGACGATAATATCTCCGTCAACGGCCCGACCACGGTTTCTTTCACCATCACCATCAGGGCATCCTCCACCTTCGCCGAGACCAACGAAGTGATTTTGCCGGAGGTCATGCGGGCGATTACCAACAGCGCCACGGCCGCCATCACCGACCGCATCGGGCAGGCTGCTGGGCGAGCCGCTGGGCCGGCCGGCGGTTCGGGCGCCAGTTTCAGCCTGGCTGGGCATGACAATATCGCCAGCCTATTGGCCGGGCGTGGCGAGGAGATGACAGCCGATGACTTCGATGCCAAAAAACTGCTGGCCGGGGCCCAATTCGCCATACCGCTCAAGGGCGTGGGCGGTGACGGCGGGGTTGTCCCCGGCTCGGCGGTGTTCTGGGCCAGCGGCGAATACTCGGCGTTAGACGGCGAGGATGATGCGGTGGATTGGGATGGCGATTTGCTCGGCTTTCAGGTCGGCGTCGATGCCAAAGTGCGGCAAAATCTGTTGCTCGGGCTGTCCATATCCCGCTTGGCGAGCGATTTGGAATATGAAACACCCGTAGCCGGCGGCGATTATGAAATCGACATGACCAGCGTGCATCCGTACCTCGCCTGGCGCGCCGGGGCGCTGGATTTATGGGCCTCGGTGGGCCTCGGCGAGGGTGATTTACGCATCAAACCCGCCGTCGGCGTGGCCCAATCCGCCGACCTCAACATGACTTCCCTAAACGGCGGTTTGAGCGGCTCGGTGTGGCAACAAAGCGCCGCCGACATGCGATTCAAGGGCGAACTCGGGGTAAGCGAACTGAAAACCGACGCCGCCGGCAATATGGATGACACCTCCGTCACCACCACCCGCATTCGCGTCGCCTTGGAAGCCAGCCTGCCCCGCCGGTTGGCCAGCGGCGCCTCATTAGCGCCGTCTATGCAAGTCGGCTTGCGCCATGACGGCGGCGACGGCAACACCGGCGGCGGCGTCGAGGTCGGCGGCGTTTTGCGCTACCACAATCCGGCTACCAACTTCACCGCCGAAGGGCGAGTTCGCGCCCTGCTCGCCCACAGCGCCGAGCAAGAAGAATGGGGCTTGCAAGGCACTGTGATATTAGGCGCCGGCGCCGACGGGCAAGGTTTGTCGCTGAACTTAACCCCCAGCTACGGCGACGCCGCCAGCGCCCAGCAGCAGTTATGGCATGACGGCGTGGCCAGCGCCACCACCGCCGCTGCCGACAAAACCGCCGACTACAGCGCCACCCTAAACAGCCGAGTAGGGTACGGCGTAGCTTTGCGCGACGGCTCATTATTAGAGCCATACAGCGCGTTGACTTTGGGCGCCGCCGACACCTACCGCATCGGCATGCGCTGGAAAAGCAGCCAAAACCTCACCCTGAATTTACTCGGCGAACGCCACCAGACCGCCACCGCCAACAACGCCATCATCCTAAAAGGCGCAATGCAGTTTTAGCGAGGGCAGTTTTGGCGAGGCGACATTCAGCCGACCGAAAAGCAACCGTTACGGGCGACTCAGCCATGAGTCGCCCTTTTTTATGGGATTTATATATCTAAATCTACACGGTGGCTTTGGCTTTGACTTTTCGCCTTTTTAGTCTTTAGTCTTTAGTCTTTGCTCACCCCATCAGCCACAAAGAGAGTTAAGAGATACAACATCAACAGAAAAATCAAAGTCAAACCCATCTCCCCCTAAATCAGCCGCTGACCTCAAAAAAACGCCAATCGAACTGCAGATTTAAGTATATAAATCCCTTTTTTAGGGGAATGGCCGACCTAAATCCCCTTTATTTCAACGCCGCCAGACAGGCTACCCAGGCCGGGTCGTTGTAGCCGAGGCGGGTTAATTCATAGCGGGTTTGGCGTTTTTCCTCGATGCACCAGAACACGCGAATGTCGGCGAAGCCGGCTTCGCGCAATAGGTCGATGATTTCGGGCATAGACCAGATGCGCCAGCGGTATTCGAAGGCGCCGCGCAACTGCGAGCCATCGGGGAAGCGAAAGTGCAGGGCGAGGTCGGCGCTGTTATCCACCGGGCAGAGGCCGGTTTGGTGGCAGATGAGGTCGAAATCGCCGCAGTCGGTGATTTGCTCTTGTTCAGAAAAAGCCTCGCCGCCGCCGTGTACATCCAACGCCAGCACGCCGCCGGCGGCGAGGTCGTCGCGGGCGCCGCGGAAGTACGCCAGCAGCGTCTCGCGCTCGCGGAAAATCCAATAAGAGAAGTTGAAGGCGCAGCGAATGTCCGGCGCGATGGCGCTGCTCTCGCGGGCGTCGGCTAAGCGCAACATAGCGCGCCGCCGGCGGCTGTTGCGGCCGGCGGCGGACGGAAAATGATTTTCTTGCGCCCAGCGCAAGGTTGCGCTGTCGATGTCGCAGCCTTCGCCGGTGTACCTCGGGCCTTGTTCCAGCCAGGCGCGCAAGGTGGCGGCGCTGCCGCAAAAATCCTCGCGCAAGCGCCGCGCCTTCTTGCCGCGGGCTTGCCGATAGATTTGCTGCAGTAACTCCACATCGACATGCGGCGATTGCACGCTGAGCTCATACAGCCGATGCTTGTCGGCGGACTCGGCCAAGGTCGGGGCGCGAGGCCGGTTTCGCTTCCCGCGCGTGGTCGATTTCAGCGCGGTCGATTTTGCGGATGATTGGCGCGCCATGTTTGCGGGGCGGAAAAGGCGGGGATAGGGCGGCGGGGAATTGCTATGATGGCGAAATGAAGGCCGCCGCCACCGCTTCGCCGCGCCCTGTGGCGGCGGAATTTAACACAGATAGACTCGCGCCAGGTTGCGCGCAACTCGGCATTGTCTTATCCGCCGCCCAGCACGCGCAGTTGCGGCGGCACTTGCAACTGCTGGCGAAATGGAATCGCGGCTTGAATTTGACCGCCATCCACAAAGCAGACGACATGGTGACCCGGCATGTACTCGATTGCCTCGCCATCGCGCCTTTTGTGCGCGGCCAGGCGCTGCTCGATATCGGCAGCGGCGGCGGCTTTCCCGGCCTGCCCTTAGCCATCGCCAAGCCCGAATTGCGCGTCACTTTGCTCGATAGCCGCGGCAAGCGCGTCGAATTTTTGCGCCATGTTTGCGCCGACTTGGGGTTGAGCAACGCCGCTGTCGTGCACCGGCGGGTTGAGGATTACAGGCCGGCGCGAAAATTTGATACCCTGGCGGCGCGCGCCTTCGCGCCCCTGGCCGATGCGGTGGCCGCCTGCGCCGGGCTGCACCGCCGCGACGGTCGATTGCTGGCGATGAAGGGCAAAATGCCCGAGGCCGAAATTGCCGCTCTGCAGGCGCGGCGCGGCGGAAATGCCCCAGCCATCGCGGCCGGCGCGCTTAGCAAAACCGATGCCGCTGGCGGCGGCAAACTCGCTGCCGTCAAATTCAATCGCCTCGCCTCCAAAAGTCTCGCATCCAAAAGTCCCGCATCCAAAAACATCGCCTTCAAAAGCCTAACCACGGAGCGGCTGGATGTTCCCTTTCTAGCGGCGCAGCGCCACCTGACCATCGTCCAATTTTAACCCAGGATTTAAGCATCGATGACGCGGGTAATCGCCATCACCAATCAAAAAGGCGGGGTCGGCAAAACCACCACCGCCATCAACCTGTGCGCATCCTTGCACTGCGCCGGGCAGCGCGCCTTGTTGGTGGATATGGACCCGCAGGGCAACGCCACGGTGGGCAGCGGCGTGACCATGCGCGAGGCGGAATTGGGCGCCTATGAGGTGTTGCTGGGGGCAGGGGCGATGGGCGATGCCATTATGCCCACCGTCGGCGGCTATGAATTGCTGCCGGCGCACCCCGACCTGGCCGGCGCGCAAGTGGAGATGGCGGAA
Source organism: Candidatus Poriferihabitaceae bacterium (assembly GCA_965243285.1). Taxonomy (GTDB): domain Bacteria; phylum Pseudomonadota; class Gammaproteobacteria; order Arenicellales; family Poriferihabitantaceae; genus JAHRAW01. The sequence continues at coordinate 630,504 of OZ251537.1, forward strand.
TTGCCGCACCGCGATTTTCGCCTGGCGCGCGCCCTGGATGATGTTTGCAGTCGCTATGATTTAATCATCATCGATTGCCCGCCGGCGCTGAATGTATTGACCGTAAACGCGCTGACCGCGGCGGCCGAAGTGTTGATTCCGGTGCAATGCGAGTATTATGCCCTCGAAGGCTTGACCAGTTTGATGGAGACCATCGCCCTGGTGCGCGGCGGCTTGAATCCGGCGTTGCGGGTGCTGGGGTTGGTGCGCACCATGTTCGATGCCCGCAATTCGTTGTCGTCGGAAGTCTCGGCGCAGTTGCAGGCGCACTTCGCAAGCCAGCTGTTTCGCACCGTCATCCCGCGCAATGTACGCCTGGCCGAGGCCCCCAGCCATGGCCTGCCGGTGTTGCAATACGACCGCGGTTGCGGCGGTGCCCAAGCCTATGTGGCGTTGGCCAGCGAAGTGCTGCGCCGCCGCGGCGCCGATTAGCCTATCCGCCGGTTTAAGCCCCCAAACTCAGCCCCCCCAAACCCGCCATGGCGAGAAAGAAAAAGGCGCGGCTTGGGCGCGGCTTGGGCGCCCTGCTGGGCGAGGTTCAGCACGGCGTCGCGGCGACCGCGGCGTCGACGGCCGGCGGCTTGCGGCAGCTGCCCATCGAGCATTTGCGGCGCGGCAAGTATCAACCACGCCGCACCATGGCGCAGCCAGCCCTCGAGGAATTGGCCGAATCCATCCGCGTGGAGGGCGTCATTCAGCCCTTGTTAGTGCGGGAAATCGAGCCTGGTTGTTTCGAGATAATCGCCGGCGAGCGGCGCTGGCGGGGCGCCCAGTTGGCCGGCTTGGCGACCGTGCCGGCGGTGGTCAGGGAAGTGAGCGACCAAAGCGCCATGGCGGTGGCGTTGATAGAAAACATCCAGCGCGAAGACCTAAACGCCCTCGAAGAGGCCGGCGGCTTTGCGCGCTTGCTGGACGAATTCGGCTTGACTCACCAGCAAATCGCCGATGCCGTGGGCCGCTCGCGCGCCGCCATCAGCAACATTTTGCGCCTGCTGGGCTTGCACGCCGCCGTAAAAAAACTTCTCGAGGCCGGGAAAATCGACATGGGACACGCCCGCGCGTTGCTCGCCCTGCCCACCTCGCGCCAGCCCGAAGCCGCGGCCCAAGTGGTCGCCGCCGGCATGACGGTGCGCGCCGCCGAGCAACTAGTGAAGCGCATGCAGGCCGCCGCCGCCGGCGCCGACGACAAGCGCCAGGTCGCAGCCGAAAACAACCCCGATGTACTGCGCTTCGAAGAAGACCTATCCACCCGCCTCGGCGCCCGAGTATCCATCCAACACGGCGCCAAAAAAGGCAAAGTGGTCATCCACTATCACTCCTTGGACGAACTGGACGGCATTATCGCGCGGATTAAATAAAGGGATTTATATATCTAAATCTGCACGGTGGGGTTGATTTTTGCTGTTGCTTTTACTGTTAATGCTTTGCTCCCCCAGATGAAGCGGGGGGGAGTAAAACGTTAAAAGCCAAAGCCAAAGCAAAAGCAAAAGCCAAACGCAACCCCTAAATCAGCCGCTGACCTCAAAAAAACACCAATCGAACTGCAGCTTTAGGTATATAAACCCCTAAATAAACATCTCTATTAGCGATAACGGTGGCATGGTTAGAATCAACCGCATTATCCATGCTTAATTAATATTTTTCGAGGCCTATAACAGATGCAAAAATCTCCACAGGAAACCCCAAATTCTAGTTATAAAATTTATAACGCCAAGGTGCTAAAAAAAACAAAACATAGCGTCCTTGATGGGTTTTTTCCGCCACTGCCGGACGAAAAATATTCGATAATATACGCCGACCCGCCGTGGCATTATAACGGCAAAGTACAATTCGATAAATCGGGTAACAGTGATTGTAATAAAGACTGGCAAAAAGACGTTTTTGTCAGCGCCGCATCGTTCAAATATCCAACCATTAAAACCAAAGAATTGATAACTTTGGATTTAGAAAAAATTGCCGAAAAAAATTCGCTATTGTTTATGTGGACAACCAATCCGCATTTGCAACAAGCCATAAATCTCGGCTCCGCGTGGGGGTTTGAATATAAAACTGTGGCTTTTGTATGGAACAAAATGGCGCACAACCCCGGGCAATACACACTTTCATACTGTGAGCTATGCCTGCTTTTTAAAAAAGGAAAAATACCGACCCCAAGAGGCACCAGAAATATAAAACAACTACTCAATATCGCGCGCTCAGCATTTGTCGCCAATGCATCGCTTTCATCTTGCCAAAGATCACGCTTCCTTAATTCGTTGGTGCCCATGCTTGAAAGTGCTATCTGTAGATTATTAAATAAGGGGAGTTATATACCTAAATCTGCAGTTCGATTGGCGTTTTTTTGAGGTCAGCGACTGATTTAGGGGGCTACTTTTGCTTTTGGCTTTTGGCTTTTGGCTTTGGCTTTTGGCTTTGGCTTTTAACTTTTTACTCCCCCCCGTGCTTCATCTGGGGGGAGTCAAATCAGGCGGCTTTATCGCCTGATTTGGTGGGGGGCTGTTGATGTTGGTCTTTTTGTTTTTGCCTTTAAATCTTCAACCCATCAGCCCAAATGAGGAATGAGGTAAAAACCAACAGCCAAGTCAACAGCCAAATCAATAGCCAAATCAATAGCAACAGCCAAATCAAAAGCCAACATCAAAAGCCAACATCAAAAGCAACCTCTCCCCACCAAAACTGGCGATGAAGCCCGCCAGTTTTTGACTTATCCCGCATTAAAACCGGGGGAGTAAAGCGTAACAGCCAAAATCAAACCCACCGTGCAGATTTAGGTATATAACTCCCTAAATAAGAATACGGAGTTTATGTTTTTTACAAAAAACGATGGCAAAAGTCAAATGCGCGCCAAGTGTCCACCGCATATCGATAAATTTAAACCATGAGCGCTTTTTATGCCGGTTTCTCGCTGGGGCTCTCTTTGATTAGCGCCATCGGCGCGCAAAATGCCTTTGTGTTGAAACAAGGGTTGCTCAAGCAGCATTTACTCGCGGTGGCGTTGCTGTGCGCATGCTCAGATGCAGTGCTGATCGCCGCCGGCGTATTTGGTTTCGACATTTTGACCACGCGTTTGCCGGGGTTTGCGGATATCGCGCGCTATGGCGGGGCGGTGTTTCTGCTTATTTACGGCGCGCGTCATTTTTACGCCGCCTGGCGCGCCACATCGCGGCCAACCATGGCCCGCGGCGAGTCTTCCTTAGGCGTGACCATAGCCGCCTGCGCGGCGTTGACCTGGCTAAATCCGCATGTCTATTTGGACACCGTGGTGCTGCTCGGCTCGGTATCGACCCAATATCCAGACGGCAAAATGGCCTTTGCCGGCGGCGCTAGCGTCGGTTCGTTCGCGTTTTTTTTCAGCCTCGCCTATGGCGCTCGGGTATTGGCGCCGATTTTCCAAAGCGCGCGCGCCTGGCGTCTGCTGGATGTTTTTATCGGCCTGGTGATGTGGACGATAGCCGCCAGCCTGCTGCTCAGTTGATGGCGCCGCCGACATTAAAACAACTGACGCTACGCGTGCTGGCGCGACAGCTGATTATCGCCGCCGTGCTGCTGGGGCTGTCGGCATTGGCCACCGCGCTGGGGGCGGACGCGGAATCGGCGCGCGGGCTGGGGCGCGCTAAATCCCTGGCCTTCGGCGCCGCGCTCGGCCTGGCGGCCACCGCCATCACCGCGCGCAGCGTGCTAAAATCTTGTCGCGCCGTTTTCCAGCGCCCGCAGTGGGGCGCCGGGGTCGGTATGGCGCCGCTTTATGCTGGGCTGGCGCTTAAATTGATGGCGGTCGCCGGCGGCGTGTTGTTCGGCGCGCTCCATCTGCGGCTCGCCCTGCCCTATGTTATAATCGGTTATCTGGCCGTGCACGGCGGCTATGTATGGGCCGCGATGCGTAGCCATCACTGACCGCGACACCTTCGGCAAAACATCGCACCCGAAAAGCGGCGAAAAACATCACCGCCGCGAACACCATCGCCGACATCGAATAAAAACACCGCGCAAACCGCCATCGAATGTCGCAAAACCGCCCCGCCTATGCCCATATATATGTATATGTGTAATATATGTATATGTGTAAATTATATGTATATGTGTAATATATGTATATGTGTAAATTATATGTATATGTGTAAATGCCGCCCGCCGCCGCCCGCTAAATATTGACTAAATTCCCCCGCGCTATTTTCGCTAAATTCCCCCCAAATTCCGCGCTTTCAACCAGTTTTAACCGCTTTTCCCCAGTTTCGCCCCCCACCCCTCACCCTCACCCTCACCCTCACCTAAGACAATCCCATGGCATCGGGGCCCATCACCTCCGGCGAATTCATTCGCCACCACCTGACCAACCTCACCTTCGGCCGCCACCCAAACGGCGGCTGGGGCTTTGCCGAAAGCGGCGAAGCGGCCGCTGAAATGGGTTTCATGGCGGTGCATGTCGATAGCCTGGCGTGGTCGTTCTTGCTCGGGGCGGTGTTTTTATGGGCCTTTCGCGCGGTCGCCAAAACCGCCGTGGCCGGCGTGCCTGGCGGCATGCAAAATTTTGTCGAGTGGATAGTGGAATTCATCGACGACAATGTGCGCGGCTCGTTCAGCGCCAAAAACGACCTCGTGGCGCCCATGGCATTGACGCTGTTTTGCTGGGTATTTTTGATGAACCTCATGGATTTGGCGCCGGTCGAGGCGGTGCCCCGCCTGCTCGGTTTGTTCGGCATCCACTTCCAAAAAATCGTCCCCAGCACCGACCCCAACATCACCTTCGGTCTGGCATTAAGCGTATTCGGGCTGATGCTGTATTACAGCATCGCCCACAAAGGGTTGCGCGGTTTCGCCGCGGAATTAACCATGCACCCGTTCGAAGCCAAAAACCCGTTCTTGAAGGTGTTATTCATCCTGCCAAATTTTTTCCTCGAATTCGTCAGCCTGATATCCAAGCCCATCTCCCATTCATTGCGCTTGTTCGGCAATATGTACGCTGGCGAGATGATCTTCATCCTCATCTCATTAATGTTCGGCGCCGGCGTCACCCTCACTTTATTCGGCGGCGTGTTGCAATTCATCTGGGCGGTGTTCCACATTCTCATCATCACCTTGCAGGCCTTTATCTTTATGGTGCTGACCGTGGTGTACATGGACATGGCGCACCAAAAACATTGATGCCGACCCTTGCTATAAATCATCGATAAACATCGCAACATCTGTACTGATTCATACCTTACATGTTCAAGTTATTTTCAGCTCATCACACTATCCAGATTGGTCGCCAGTTCGGCGTTATCGTTGCGCGGCGCTGTTTGGCGCGGTGTGTTTTTATGTCATCGGGCGCAAAAACCCGGCGGCGCATTCGGCCACTTTCGGCCATCATTTCGGAGGTTTAAGATGGAATCAGCACTTTTATATATCGCCGGCGCGATCATGATGGGTCTGGGCGCCGTCGGCGCTGCAGTGGGCGTCGGTTTATTGGGCGGTCGATTTTTAGAAGGCGCGGCGCGCCAGCCGGAATTAATCCCCATGCTGCGCACGCAGTTTTTCATCGTTATGGGGCTGGTGGATGCAGTACCGATGATCGCCGTGGGCATCGCCATGTATGTGTTGTTTGCGGTCGCCTAACGCCGCCGTTCCCGTTATCACCCCCTCACAATAAGTATGTCGAGATGAATATCAATCTCACCCTGCTGTTTCAGATGGTGTTTTTCGCGCTGTTCGTGTGGTTCAGCAAGCGCTATGTCTGGGCGCCGCTCATGGGCGCTTTGCAGGCGCGCAAAACCACCATCGCCGATGGTCTGGCGGCGGCTGAAAAGGGCCAGTTGGCCGAGCAAGCCGGGCGCGAGCAAGCCGCCGACGAAGTGGCGCAAGCCAAGGCGCAAGCGGTGGCCATCATTAACCGCGCCGAAAAACGCGGCGGTGAATTGGTGGACGATGCCCGCGTCGCCGCCAACAGCGAAGGCGAGCGCATCGTCGCCGCAGCGCGCGCCGACATCGACACCGAATTCAACAAAGCCCGCGAAACCCTGCGCGCCCAAGTGGGCGAGTTGGCGGTGGCCGGGGCGCGGCAAATTTTGAAGCGCGAGATAGATCCCAAAGCGCACGCCGAATTGCTCGACCGGCTGGTGGCGAAGTGGTAGCCCGTCATCGCGAGGTTCGACTGATGGTTCGATTGATGTCCGGTCGCGTAGCGGCGTGTTTTTCGCCGGCGCATCGGCACCCCTTCACCGCCCCATCGAACCCATCGAATCCATCGACAAAAATCCCTAACCCGGCCAGTACGGCCACGGATTCCCCCCAAACCCACGCATTCCCCGCCGCTAATGGCTGAATTCGGCAGCATTGCCCGCCCCTACGCCCGCGCGGTGTTTGAATTGGCGCAGCGCCAGGGCGATTTGCCCGGCTGGGGGGCGCGCCTCGAGACCTTGGCCGCCATCGCCGCTGATGCCGATGTGGTCGCGCTGGCGGGCAACCCGCGCATCGCCACGGCGCAATTACAGGCGCTGATTTTGGAGGTGGCGAGCGAAATCGCCGCCCAACCCGCCGACAAACCCGTCGGCAAAACCGCGGCTAACGCCGCTTCGCCCGAGCAAACCCAGCAGATGGCGAATCTGCTGAAATTGCTGGCGCAAAACCGCCGCCTTGCCGCCCTGCCGGCCGTCGCCCGCGCCTATGCCGCGTTGCGCGCCGCGTCCGAAAACTCCATCGCGGCGAATTTGACCACCGCCGTCGCCTTAGATTGCAAACAACAAACGCAGTTTGTCGAGGCCCTGCAAAGCAAACTCGGGCGCCGCGTCGAACTCACTTTTGCGGTGGATGCCGACCTAATCGGCGGCGCCATCGTACGCGCCGGCGATTGGGTGGTAGATGGCTCGGTGCGTGGCCAACTCGAGCAACTCGGCGCCGCCATCGCGGCCTGAGTGGGCGCGATTGACCGCGATTGGCCAAGATTCGTCGCCGGATTCACGCTCACTCCACGGCGGCTGAATGTCACGCAAATCCGCCGCCAATCCACCGCAAATTCGCCGCAATCCACCGCAAATTCGCCGCAATCCACCTAAACCCGCCGCAATCCGCCGCCGAATCGCCGAGATTCACGCCGAACATCCACCCAGCGTCACCTAATCCGCACCCAACCCCCCATACCCAGGGCATAACGCCACTTACGCCATGCAATTAAACCCCTCCGAAATCTCCGAATTAATCAAACAACGCATCACGCGTTTTGAAGCCAGCGCCGAGGCGCGCACCGAAGGCGCCATTGTTATGCTGACCGACGGCATCGCCCGCATCCACGGTTTATCCGAAGCCATGCAGGGCGAAATGCTGGAATTCCCCGGCGCCACCGCCGGCCAGCCCACCTACGGCTTGGCGCTGAACCTGGAGCAAGATTCCGTCGGCGCCGTGGTGTTGGGCGAATACAAACATCTATCCGAGGGCGATGCGGTCAAATGCACCGGCCGCATCCTCGAAGTGCCGGTGGGCGAAGGCCTGCTCGGGCGGGTGGTGGATTCCCTCGGCCAGCCCATCGATGGCAAAGGCCCGATAACCCGCGCCGGCGTCTCGCCCATCGAAAAAGTCGCCCCCGGCGTCATCGCCCGCAAATCCGTAGACCAACCGGTGCAAATCGGGCTGAAATCCATCGATTCCATGGTGCCCATCGGCCGCGGCCAGCGCGAATTAATCATCGGCGACCGCCAAACCGGCAAAACCGCCGTGGCGGTGGACGCCATCATCAACCAGAAGGCCACCGACATTAAATGCATCTATGTCGCCATCGGCCAAAAAGCCTCCAGCATCGCCGCCGTGGTGCGTAAATTGGAGGAACACGGCGCCATGGAACACACCATCGTGGTGGCCGCCTCGGCCGCCAATTCCGCCGCCGAGCAATTCATCGCCCCCTATGCCGGCTGTTCCATGGGCGAATATTTTCGCGATAAGGGCGAAGACGCGCTGATTATTTATGACGACCTCACCAAACAGGCGTGGGCGTACCGCCAAATTTCCCTGCTATTGCGCCGCCCGCCGGGCCGCGAAGCCTATCCGGGCGATGTTTTCTATCTGCACTCCCGCCTGCTCGAGCGCGCCGCGCGCATCAACGAAAACGCGGTAGAGAAACTCACAGATGGTGCAGTAAAAGGCAAAACCGGTTCGCTAACCGCGCTGCCCATCATCGAAACCCAAGCCGGCGATGTCTCCGCCTTCGTGCCTACCAATGTGATATCGATAACCGACGGGCAGATTTTCTTAGAGACCGACCTGTTCAACGCCGGCATCCGCCCGGCCATCAACGCCGGCCTATCAGTATCGCGCGTCGGCGGCGCCGCGCAAACCCCCATCATCAAAAAACTCGGCGGCGGCATCCGCCTGGCATTAGCGCAATACCGCGAACTCGCCGCCTTCTCGCAATTCGCCTCGGATTTAGACGAAGCCACGCGCAAACAATTAGAGCGCGGCGAACGCGTCATGGAAGTGATGAAACAACCCCAATACCAACCGATGTCGGTGGCCGAAACCGCGCTATCGCTATTCGCCGCCAACGAGGGTTATTTGGATGATGTGCCAGTGGCAAAAGTGGTCGCCTTCGAAGCCGCCATGCAAGCCTATGTGAAATCAAACCACGCCGCCTTGATGGCTGCCATCAACGCCGAGCCAAAATACACCGACGAAGTAGCCGCCAAACTCAACGCCGCGCTAGATGACTTTAAGAAAAATGGGAGTTGGTAATAATGATAGAGAAACATCGTCGGCCGCCTGGCGTGGCGCTGCATTTGAGAAAGAGAAAATAATATCAACCACCGAGAAAGGTGACTTAGGCGAAGATTTGTTTGCTGAACTTTTACGCGAACTTAAGTACGAAAATGTTGTAGTGCTTGAGGGACGACGCGGACATTATGATGTATCATTTGCGCATAAAAACAAAACAATTAAGGTTGAAGTGAAAGTTGCCACACGCGATATCAACAATTCATTTCAATTCAACGGCATTCGTCACGACCGTGAGTACACGCATTTATTTTGCTTAGGCGTTAGCCCAGACAATATTGCTTTTTTGTTTTTGCCAAAAACCAATCTTGGCGCGGGCGACTACAAAATGGTTGCGATGTCAAAAGATACGAGTGGCGAGCGTGCAACCGGACACAAACTCACGCGCAAAGAACAAGATTTACTGTGCTTTGATAAATTCCAATCTTGTATAGAAATAGTGTTGGGTTAAATTTCAAAGATGCATAAAACAACGGTGATTTCTGTCGCCGCCTTAAGTTTTTTAACCACCCATCAAAATTCTCATCGCTAAAAAATACCAAGATTTTGATGCATATTTTGTATAGTGACACCCAAACACCGCTGCCAGCATCCATCGTCCACTAACCGATTCGCTCGTCCGCAATTTTAGCGGGCATTAACTCACGCATTAACTCACGCAGTAACTTGCCGGGGAAAATAAAATGTCGAAGGTTAAAAAATTACGATGCGATTTTGGCATCGGCGATTCCATCGGGCATATTATTATTTGGATTTTGTTGAGCATCGTAACTTTAGGATTGGCGCTATTTGTATTTCCCTATTATTTTACGCGCGCCATCATCAACAAAACTTACCTGTTAGCGGATGATGGGGTTTCGGTTGTCGGCCAACTCAAATGCGAAATTAGTTTGGGCAGCGCCATCGGCAATGCATTTCTTTGGCTATTGCTAACCATCGTAACTTTTGGATTGGCCTACTTCATCTACCTATATAGAGTCATGCGAATCGTCATATCCGAGACCATAATTGAACACCATTCTTAGACCAAGCGGCTTAATCGCCCCGCTTTCCCGCCCTGCTCATGACTTACGAATCAACCGACCGCGAACCAGTTCGCTATTATCTCGGCCGTGCGATTGCCTTTGCCGATAAGACCGCCGCGCCGCCACCGCGCCATGTTTATGAAATTTTGCCGCTAATACGCTGCCGCCAACAAACCACCTATGACATCAGCACCGCCGGCCACGACGGGCAACTGCTTTATCTCATTACTTGGTTTGTCAACACGCAAGGCAAAACCGGCCCCGAAAGCGAACCGTTGGTGTCGGAATGCATCGCGCTTACCTTGCATTAGTCGCAGCGCCTTCGGCGGCGCGCGGCAACTTCGTTTTTTAACCGCCAAACAGCATGCTCCTCGCCAAAAAACACCGAAATTTTGCTGTGGGTTGTGGTGTTTGTATAGCGACCGCCAAACGCCGCTGATTGTGGTAAAACAAATCGCTGTCGCCTATAATTTGGTAGGTGGAAGCAATCACAACACCATGAGGCATACGACATGAAATATGCACAACACATGACTACGGAGTATGACGCGCGGTTTGAGGCGGCGGGGGATTTGCTGTGGAATCCGTGGGTGGGTCGGGATTATCACAAGACCGGGATTCTTATTCTTGGCATCAGTACCGATATGCGTGGTGGCACAGAAGATTGGACGCTGAATCTTGCAAAAAATGGTTTAAGTGCGAGGGATGCGAGTCGCTCGTTGGTCGCTTGGGTTCATAAGGCGGATGAAACGCCGTTTCAATATCGCGATTCCAGTAAATCATTCAAAATGACGGCGAAAATGTTTATCGAAGGCGCGGGCGCGCAATACGATGAACATACATGCGCCGTTTTTTGGGAACTGGTCGCGTTTAACAATTATTATCAAGTGGTCGTTGCCGAAATCGGCAACGAATCCAAACAAACGACGCCAGCGGACAAAGATAGAGCGAAGCGCGCGCTTGACGCGAGCATCGACATCATTAAGCCGACATTGGTGCTGGCTTGGACTACGGAAATTTGGGATTTAGGGCTTGCCGAACACGAATATATGACCTGCAATGAAAAAATCGGCCGTTCATGGCCGCGATTTAGCAAACTAACCCCGCCCATCGCCGGCATGCAACATCCGTCGCGCGCCTTTTCACCTACCGCTTGGCTGGAATTTTTGCGCACTCACCCAAAAAGCAAGCAACCAGTTGGCGAGTTATTGGAAGCCTTAAAACAGCGCCTCAAATAACACGCCTAAGGTAAAAACCGCCGGCGGGTATTTCCATCATGCGGGCGCATTATTTTTGTCTTTTTTCCATTCACTATTCAAGAGGGTTTCGTTATGAAAAACAACACTGAGGCATACGACATGAAATATGCACAACACATGACTACGGAGTATGACGCGCGGTTTGAGGCGGCGGGGGATTTGCTGTGGAATCCGTGGGTGGGTCGGGATTATCACAAGACCGGGATTCTTATTCTTGGCATCAGTACCGATATGCGTGGTGGCACAGAAGATTGGACGCTGAATCTTGCAAAAAATGGTTTAAGTGCGAGGGATGCGAGTCGCTCGTTGGTCGCTTGGGTTCATAAGGCGGATGAAACGCCGTTTCAATATCGCGATTCCAGTAAATCATTCAAAATGACGGCGAAAATGTTTATCGAAGGCGCGGGCGCGCAATACGATGAACATACATGCGCCGTTTTTTGGGAACTGGTCGCGTTTAACAATTATTATCAAGTGGTCGTTGCCGAAATCGGCAACGAATCCAAACAAACGACGCCAGCGGACAAAGATAGGTCGAAGCGCGCGCTTGATGCGAGCATCGACATCATTAAGCCGAAATTGGTGCTGGCTTGGACTACGGAAATTTGGGATTTAGGGCTTGCCGAACACGAATATATGACCTGCAATGAAAAAATCGGCAGTTCATGGCCGCGATTTAGCAAACTAACCCCGCCCATCGCCGGCATGCAACATCCGTCGCGCGCTTCGCCTACCGCTTGGCTGGAATTTTTGCGCACTCACCCAAAAAGCAAGCAACCAGTTGGCGAGTTATTGGAAGCCTTAAAACAGCGCCTCAAATAACACGCCTAAAGTAAAAACCGCCGGCGGGTATTTCCATCATGCGGGCGCACCATTTTTGTCTTTTTTCCATTCACCATCCAAGAGGGTTTCATCATGAAAAACAACACAATGGCGGTTTCTAAAACGCTGCTGGTCGCTGGCGCGTTGTTGGCAAGCGGGGCGGCACAGGCGAGCGATGTGGCTATCGCTGCCCGAGCCAGTACATTGGGGTTGGGCGGCGAGTTGAAATATGCCTTCCATGACAAATTCAACGGCCGGTTTGTGTTCAATAATGCCGATAAGAGTTATGAGGAAACCGGCGATTCCGGTAACCAGTACTCTGGTGATTTGGAATTGAAATCCTACGGACTCATCGGCGATTGGCATCCAGCCGGCAACGGCTTTCGGCTGAGCGCCGGGCTGTATTCCAATGGCAATTCGCTTAAAGCTCGCACCGAAGGCGGGATGTTTAGTTATGGCGATGATGACTATGTCGGAAATGCAGGCATCGATGTGGATTTCAAATCTGTCGCGCCCTATCTTGGGCTCGGTTGGAGCAGCCAAAAACCCAAAGGCTGGAGTTTCGCGTTCGAAGTCGGGGCATTGTTGCAAGGAACGCCAGAGTTGAGTGGCAGTGGTAATGCAGAAATCAACAACAACATGTGCAATTTCACTGTCAACGACAATGGTGTCGCCACCGTAACCGGCAACGCTGATTGCGACTCCACTGATCCTAATAATATTGTTGCAATGGACCTAAAAGACGCCCTCGAAGCCGAACACGCCGACCTCCAAGGCGACCTAGACGACTTCAAAATCTATCCGGTGCTTTCCTTCGGCATCCAATATCGCTTCTAACCCATCCGATTCCACCCACAAGGCGACCATCCCCATGCCCGGCGCAAAAGAAATTCGCACGCAGATAAATTCTATCGGCAGCACGCGCAAGATCACCCGTGCCATGGAGATGGTCGCCGCCAGTAAAATGCGGCGCGCCCAAGAGCGCATGCGATGCGCCCAACCCTATGCGCGAAAAATGCGCCATGTGGTGGCCCATTTGGCGCGCGCCCAGGCCGAATATAAACACCCCTATATCGTGCAACGCGAGCCGCGCGCGGTGGGCTTCATCATCGTCTCCAGCGACCGCGGGCTGTGCGGCGGGCTCAATGTCAATCTGTTTCGCCACGCGGTGGGGGAGATGTCGAAATGGCATGAGCGCGGGGTTGAGGTGCGGGTATCCGTCATCGGTAAAAAAGCCAGCGCCTTTTTCAATCGCTTCAAAGCCAATATCGTGTCGGAAGCCTTAAATTTAGGCGATGCGCCGCAGTTGGCCGAATTAATCGGCGCCGTTAAAGTGTTGATGGACGATTACATGGCCGGCAACATCGATAGATTATTCGTCGCCAGCAATGCATTCATAAACACCATGACGCAGCGCCCTACTATCGAGCAATTGATTCCCATCCAAGCCGACGCCGATGACAACCAAGCGGCGGAAATGGCGCATCACTGGGACTATATTTACGAGCCCGACGCCGTCGATGTTATCGACACCTTAATGACGCGCTATGTGGAATCGCTAATCTACCAAGAGGTGGCGGAAAACGCCGCCTGCGAACAAGCGGCGCGCATGGTGGCGATGAAATCCGCCACCGACAACGCCGGCAAACTCATCGACGAACTGCAATTGGTATACAACAAAGCCCGCCAAGCGGCGATCACCCAAGAATTATCCGAAATAGTCAGCGGCGCCGCAGCGGTTTGATTCGGCAAGCAAGATGAAGATTTCAGGACTAACAACGCTGTTTATCGATCTGCCAGTGGCTTCGGTGGTGCTGATTCTCGCGTTGGCATTTCTTTTTTATATGCATAAAATGTACCAGCGGCAATTAGATGACCGCCAAAAGGAGTTAGACCGGCTGGCGGAGGATAATCGCGAATATCAAAAGATGTTCGTTCCATTTATTAACGCGGCGGCGGAACGAGCGCTGAAATGAAATTCACGCAACTTGAAAAATGACATGACCACGATACTCATGCTCGCGTTTATTGCGTATGCTGTTTACTGCGTGCTTAGCTTGCGCCGCATCCAAAAACACGATCGAGTGTTGTTTCCGCTTTGCCGGTTGCGGCGTGACATCATGGCGTTTTTACGTAAACATGTCTTTGCAAATCCGGGCGCGTTGTCGCAACAAGATTATACCGCTGTTCGTCTATTGTTGGATGCCTTGAATTTCGCCATTGACAACTACAACGAGCATAAGACGTCGATGTTCAATATGCGAAAAATGGCACGGCATATTAAGGCTTATCGGTATGCATCTAAACCGGTTCGAAAAATTCCGGAACAACCTGAAATTGCGGAATTCCAGCGGTGTTTTAGGCGGCTTTTAGCGGTGGCATTCATCGCGTATACGCCGTTGATTCGCTGGCAAATCGCATTGCTGGTGATCGCGGCGGCTTCCCGCGTGGGGTACCGTGAAGGCAAAAAAACGCGCGCGCGTCGGGATGCGGAATATGTCGTTAAAAACTCCGCACAAGTGCGAGATGACGCGCGGCGCTATGGCCTGATTGCCGGCGCAGCGGCGACGGCCTGACATTTTTCGGCGCCGCGCCTGACCCTTACGGCTGCAGGCCAGCCCCACACAACCCTCAACTCGGATCAGCAAAATGCAAGGCAATATCGTAGAAATCATCGGCGCCGTGGTCGATGTGCAGTTTCCCCGCGAGGCCGTGCCTAAAGTGTACGACGCACTCAATATCACCGACGGCGGGTTGACTTTGGAGGTGCAGCAGCAGATGGGCGACGGCGTGGTGCGCTGTATCGCCATGGGGTCGAGTGATGGGCTGCGGCGTGGGCTTGAAGTGGCCAACAGCGGGGCGCCGATTTCGGTGCCAGTGGGCGCTGGCACTTTGGGGCGCATCATGGATGTGCTGGGCAATCCGGTGGATGAAGCCGGCGAGGTGAAAGCAGACAAACGCATGCCCATCCATCGCCCGGCGCCGAGTTATGAAGAGCAAGCCGCCAGCCTGGAATTGTTAGAGACCGGCATCAAGGTTATCGACCTCATCATGCCCATCGCCAAGGGCGGCAAAATCGGCCTGTTCGGCGGCGCCGGGGTCGGCAAAACCGTCACCCTGCTCGAGCTCATCAACAACATCGCCTCGGCGCACAGCGGTTTATCGGTGTTCGCCGGGGTCGGCGAGCGCACCCGCGAAGGCAACGATTTTTATCACGAAATGACCGAAGCCGGCGTGCTCGATAAAGTGGCGATGGTATATGGGCAGATGAATGAGCCGCCCGGCAACCGCCTGCGCGTCGCCCTCACTGGCCTCACCATGGCCGAGCATTTTCGCGATGAAGGGCGCGATGTATTGATGTTCATCGACAACATTTATCGCTATACCTTGGCCGGCACCGAGGTCTCGGCGCTGCTTGGGCGCATGCCGTCGGCGGTGGGTTATCAGCCGACGCTGGCGGACGAAATGGGGGCGCTGCAAGAGCGCATCACCTCCACCAAGACCGGCTCGATTACCTCATTTCAGGCCGTATATGTGCCGGCGGATGATCTCACCGACCCGTCGCCGGCCACCACCTTCGCCCACCTCGATGCCACGCTGGTGCTGTCGCGTCAAATCGCCGAGCTCGGCATCTATCCAGCGGTTGATCCGCTGGATTCCACCTCGCGCCAACTCGACCCGTTGATAGTCGGCAACGAGCACTATGACACGGCGCGCCTGGTGCAGGGCATTTTGCAGCGCTACAAAGAACTGCAAGACATCATCGCCATCCTCGGTATGGACGAACTCTCCGAAGACGACAAACTCGCGGTGGGTCGGGCGCGGCGCATGCAGCGTTTCTTATCGCAGCCGTTCACCGTGGCGGAAACCTTCACCGGCACGCCGGGCAAATATGTCACCCTCAAGGACACCATCGCCGCCTTCCAAGGCATCGCCCGCGGCGACTACGATCATCTGCCGGAACAAGCCTTCTACATGGTCGGCGGCATCGATGAAGTGGTCGAGCGCGCCAAAAAGTTAACCTAATCCAAACCACTCGCCCACACCACTCGCCCCAGAGTCGTAACCCATGCCCACCATTCAAGTTGAAATCGTCAGCGCCGAAAAAGAAATCTGGTCCGGCAAAGGCGCCATGGTGTTCGCCCCCGGCGTAGTCGGCGAACTCGGCATCGCCCCCCGCCACACCCCCCTGCTCACCCGCTTAAAAGCCGGCGATGTGCGCGTGCAGCAAGAAAACGGCGAACAACAATTTTTCTTCATCAGCGGCGGCATCCTCGAAGTGCAGCCGCACCTCGTCACCATCCTCTCCGACACCGCCATCCGCGCCGCCGACTTAGACCAAGCGGCGGCCGAACAAGCGCAACAACGCGCCCAAGAAGCCCTGCAAGACCAATCCGCATCCATGGATTACGCCCAAGCCAAAGCCGAACTCGCCAACGCAGTAGCACAACTACGGGCGATAGACAAACTACGTAAGATTAAAGGGTAGACGCGGCTGGCTTTTCAAGGAACACATTTTATGTCAGCAGCCTTGCAATCAAGCACATCCGATGATGTCGATCTTCGTTCATTCATCCCAAGTGAATTCACCGAACTCGTTGACCCACAACGAGAATTGCCCCGCTTGGCTAAAAATCTTTGCTCAACCGAATCGATAGAGCGCGCTCTTTCCGAAATTCCGACCAGCCATTCACTGCACAACATCGATTCTCGTCGAATCAAATTTCTTGAGCCAGAATCCGTCCATTTAGTGGTCACATCTCCGCCCTACTGGACGCTCAAAGCGTATCGGCAAGGAGAAGGTCAACTCGGCTGGGTGCAGGATTACGAGGAGTTTCTGCGCGAAATCGACCAGGTTTGGAAGCTCTGCTTTGATTCACTTGTGCCCGGCGGTCGGCTAATTTGTGTTGTGGGTGATGTGTGCCTCTCACGGCGACGCAATAATGGACGTCACACCGTGGTGCCATTGCACGCTTCAATTCAAGAGCATTGCCGCAGCCTTGGATTTGACAATCTCGCTCCCATCATCTGGAATAAAATCGCCAATGTGACGCATGAAACCGAGAATGGCAAGGCGGGTTTTCTTGGCAAGCCCTATGAACCCAATTCCATTATCAAGAATGATGTCGAATTTATTATTATGCAACGCAAGCCGGGAGGATACCGCAAGCCTTCAATCGAAAAACGAATTCTAAGCTTAATATCAATCAAGGATTATCAGCAATGGTTTCAACAGATATGGATAGGGTTGCCGGGGGCGTCAACCCGCCACCATCCGGCCCCTTATCCCACGGCATTGGCCGAAAGGTTGATTCGTATGTTTAGTTTTGCGGGCGATACGGTCTTGGATCCATTTATGGGGACAGCGTCCACTCAGGTCGCCGCCGCCAAATGCGGCAGAAACAGCATTGGCGCCGAAGTTGATCCGGTTTATTTCACCGATGCCGTAAAGCGCATGCGCGAAGAAACGGCTGGTATATTTAGCCAGGCTTCAATCAACATCACTCGCCACTCAACAACGTCAACATGATAATTAACGATGTCAATATCCTTCGACGATGCGGTACAACAATTATATAAAACCACAATTGTGGAAGGCAAAACTCAGTCGCCATCATGTTTGAGTGAATTGTCGTAATTTTGTGTTCAAGAACTCGAGACTCGCGGATTGAGCAATGTTGATATTGAAGTCACGGTGCCTGGCGCAGGACGCGAGAAGCAGTGGGATGTCGCATGGGAATACGAAGGCAAATACCGACTTGGCATTTCACTCAAATCGTTGCTCAAAAATATCCCCGGAACAGTTCCAAACCGCGTGGACGATCTCATGGGCGAGGTTGTTAACGCGCAACTTCACTCTCCTGAGATTGTCATCGGCTATGTGATGTTGTTTGATGTCAGCCAAGATACTTATTCAGAAAAGCATGGATGCACATGGCTTGAATTGTTTCAGAAACGCATTGCTGGTTTGTCTGGTCGCTGCTCGCCATCATGGACGCCAGGCACCATCGAAGCCCATGTTATCGCCGAAATAAATTTTTTAGAAAGTTGCGAAATTAAATCCAATCCATCAATGTTTGACGACTTTTTTGATTGTCTTGTCGAGCAAATTCGCTTGCGTAACCCCAATGCGCTTCGTCTTGCACCTAGTTAATTGATTTATTTTTTCGAGTGATTGAGACTGCTTTGATTTATCAACAACGCACCCCGGCAACACAAGCATCACGGCAAATCTTTGCGTGGTAGTCGGGTTAGTAGGCTGGAGGTATCGAGGCGGTTGCCGCCGGTGGCTTGAATTTGCGCGTAGTAACCATCGACGATGGCGCTGATGGGGAGTTGGGAGCCGTTGCGCGCCGCTTCTTCGAAGCACAACTGCAAGTCTTTGCGCATTAAATCCACCGCGAAGCCGAAATCGAATTGATTGTCCAACATGGTGGCGTGGCGATTCACCATCTGCCAGGATTGCGACGCGCCTTGGGAGAGCACCGCGAAAACTTGGCGCGCGTCTAAGTCGGCGTTTATGGCGAAGGCCACCGCTTCGGATAAACTCTGCACTAGCCCAACGATGCAGATTTGATTGACCATTTTGGTGAGCTGGCCGGCGCCGCAATCTCCCATCCGCGTGACCGCCTTGGCGAAGCATTGCATGAGCGGTCGGGCGCGGTCGAAAGCGTGCTGCTGGCCGCCGACCATGACCGTCAAAATACCTTCTTGGGCGCCGGATTCCCCGCCCGACACCGGCGCGTCCAAAAACGATAAGCCATGGGCAGTGGCGGCGGCGGATAATTCCCGCGCCACGGTGGCCGAGGCGGTGGTGTGGTCGATAAACATCGCGCCTGATTTCATGCCGGCGAAGGCGCCATCGGCGCCGGTAGTGACGGCGCGCACATCGTCATCCGCGCCGACGCAGGCGAACACGAAATCCGCGTCTGCGGCTGCTTGTGCTGGCGTCGCCGCTGTGCCATGCGCATCGCCATGCGCCTGCAGCCAACGCTGGGCGACCTCGGCGGTGCGGTTATAAACGCACACCCGACAGCCGCCGGCCGCCAAATGCCCGGCCATGGGATAGCCCATCACGCCGAGCCCGAGAAACGCGACTTTGTGCTTCAACATCGATGCCTCCGAATTAGTGGGTTAGGTTTGCCAGGTGGCCGGCATGGTCAATTCATTGCCATGTTTGGTGGTGATTTTTTCCGGCAGTTGGCAAGATTTAATGCGTTGTCGGTTGATTGAAAACCAGCCGCCGGCGTCATTCGCGGTCTTGCAAAGCTCCGAGCTTTTGCGCTTCGGTGGATTCACAACAAAGGTTTTCTTATGCGGATTGTTGGCCTGTATAATTTGCAGTGCCGGCACTAGATCACTATCGCCGGAAACAATGTAGCAACAATCATAGATGTCCTGATGGGCATCGTTGAGCAAATGACAGGCGATGTTAACATCGGTTTTTTTCTCCTCATAAACGGCGTGTCGGGCGCCGCATGTTTTGCAGATGCGCGTTTTTGACATAAATCGACCATAGATTATTTCTAATTTATCGCAATGCGCGTCGATGGATTTTAAATAAACTGCTTGACGAAGTTTGGCATCGGACACGCTTTTTGTGATGGCGGTGAAGTATTTGACGGACACCAAACTCATGCCGGGCTGCAAAAAACTCAACCCCAACGCTTGTACATCCAGCCACTTATGGCGTCCGCCGAATGCGTCAATCAAGCCATGATAGAGGTTGTAGCCGTCGATATAGACCGCCGCACGCTGAAATTCACCGGTTTTTCGATTATTTTTCATTTTCTTGGGCGATTTTCCATTGACAAAACTCGTTGCTGGGTTAAAATCCGCGAACCACACCGAGGCTTTCGTGCCGAGGCCCGAAGCGCCAGCCACTAAACCGGCTGGCGTTTTTTTGCATGACAGGAACTCTCCAGCGTTTCGATGCAAGTTTGGCGCTGACTGCGCTAAGCCCGCCGCTGAAATTGTTAGGTTTATGGTTATTTTTCATTTTTTTGTGATTTTTCATTGACAAAATTCCTTGACGGGTCTTAGATTCACATCCCGCCCCGAGGCTTTCATGCCTCGGCCCGAACGCCAGCCGCTCATCCGGTTGGCGTTTTTTTGCATGCGCCCACGCCATCGGTGTTTATGGGCCATCGGTGTTTATGGGTGGTTTTTGTGCCGGTGCTTGCCATAAGCCGGCGATTATCACCCCTCACCGCAGTCCCTCACCGCACCGCCCGCATCATCCCCAGCGCCAGCGCCAAAAAGGCCACCGTCGGCGCCGCCGCACCTAATAAGGGCGGCAAGCCATAAGCCAATACGATGAAGCCGAAGCCGTTGTTGGCGATGTGGAAACCGAGGCCGAGCATGATGCCGATGAACAAACTGCGCCCCAAGGCGCCGCGGCGGAGGTTGGCGAATACGAATGGAATCGCCAGAATCACCATGACGGCGGCCGACAGCGGCAGCATCAGCCGCCCCCAAAAAGCCAGCCAGTAGGGCGCGGTTTGTTGCTCGGTCGATAAGCCCTGGCGCGTTAGCCGAGCGAGGTGGCGGTACAACTGCCGCAGCGATAATTGCTGCGGCAGCAGCGCCGCGGTGCCTAAGGTTTGCGGGGTGATGGTGGTGCGCCACGGGCCGGAATCAAAATGCGCGGTATCGACGCCGCCGTCGCGGCCAAAGCGCGTTTGCTTGACATCGTAAATAACCCAGCGACCGGCAACGAAATTTCCACTGGCGGCGGCGCCCAGGGCGCGCAATTTTTTATCCGCATCGAACTCGAACCATTTGATGGCCAGCAGCGTCCCATCCGCCAACACGGCGCCGATGCGCACGAAAGCATCGCCATCGCGCAGCCACAGCGCCTCGCCGGCAAGCGCGTTTTGTTCGGCGCTCGGAGCCAATGCATCGGCGCGAATGCGGTGCGCACGCGCTTCGGCCACCGGCGCCAGCAGCTCGCCGATGAGCATCGCGACCAAAGCGATGAGCGCGCCGGTTTTGAGGGCGGCGGCGGCGATTTGCAGAATCGACACGCCATTGGTGCGCGCCGCCGTCAATTCGGAATCGCCAGCCAGCAGCGATAGGCCGATAATGGCGCCGAGCAGCGCCGCCATGGGAAATAACTCATACACGGTGCGCGGAATCAGCAAGGTGACATAGGCCATGGCCTCGAGCAGTCCATAACCGCCGCCCAAATCGCCCACTTGGTCGAGAAAATTGACGAAAGTAAACAGCCCGAGCAACGCCAACTGCGCCAGCATGGTGTAGCGCAAAATAATTTTGCCGAGGTAGCGTTCGAGGATGTTCATGAGCATCAAGCCAGCCCCGGCACTAGTCGGCGGCCGCGATTGCGGCGACGCAATAGATAGGCGGCGAGGCAAAGAAAAATTAGGTGCACGCCCCATAGCGTCCAGTGCGGGGGCGCTGCGCCGCGTTGTATCAGCGCCATACCGAAACCGAGAAAATTCGAATACACCAAATAAATGAGCAGCGCCGGCAACATGCCGGGGAAGCGATTTTTGCGGTTCGCTAGACCAGAAAAAGCCAGCGCGAAAATCATCAAAACCGGCAGCATGGCCACCTTGGAAAGCCGCCAATGAAACTCGCCGATGGCGTCCGGGCTAGCGGCGGCGGAAAAAACGCGGCGCGTTAAGTGCGGCATCGATAATGCATCGAGCGGCAGCCGGCGGCCGGCCAGCGGGCGTTTTTTGATGCGCATTCCATAGTTTTCAAACTCGAGGGATTGATAATCGGCGGCGCCGGCAACGGCGTGATAACGCGCGCCGTTTTCGAGGATGAGAAAATCGTCGGCGCCGATTTCAGCGCGGCTTAATGCGTCGCTTAGGCGCTCGCTAGCGAGGTTATCGCCGTCAAAACCATCGCCCCGAACATCGCCCCGAACATCGCCCAATTCAACGCCGCCGACATCATCCCGGCCATCCGCACCCCTTTTCGCGGCGTCGATTCGCTGCCCAAACGCTACCCACCGCCCGTTTTTCGCCACCACTATGCGGTCGACGGCGCCGCTGCCGTCATAGACGAAAATGCCGTCGAAAGCATCATCGCCATCGCGGCGGTCGATGAAATAAACCCCGCTGCGGTTCGGGGTTGCGGTGAACACCCCGGGCAGTGCGTCGATGAGGTCGGCGCGCTGGCGCAGTTCTTGAGTGAGGACGCGCGCCGTTTGCGCCGCCAGCGGCGATAGGTATAAGGAAAATAACGCGGTCAACACGCCGACCATAGCCGCCAGCCTCAACGCCGGTTTGAGGAATTGCGCGATGCCGATGCCGCAGGCGCATGCAGCCGTTAGCTCATGGTCTTGGAGCATGCGCGCCGTGACCAGTAGCGCGGCGATGTACAAGGATAACGGCGCCAGCAGGTCTAAGTAGGTGATGGCTTTTAGCAGCAGCAGCGTAAGCGCGCTGTGTGCCGACAGGTCGCCGGCGGTGGTTTGGCGCAAAAATCCCAGCACGCGGACGACCAGAAAAACGGTTAGCAAAATCACGCTGACCGAGCCCCAGGCGCGCACGATTTCGCGGGCAAAGGCGCGGTGGATGATCATGGCGCCATGCGTCGCGGCGCGGCGACCTTGTTATAATGATGCGCCGCAGCACACGGCGCCGGCGGTGATTTTTCGCGCCGCGCCATCAGATGAGCGGCGTGGCATGGCAGCGCGATGAAATCAACATTCCGCATGCCAGGTCGGTGTGTGCAGTGCAGCTTAGGTGGTTCGATAAAAACATGCGCATAAAACGATGTGGCATGAAAACATGCAGTATAAAAAATGCAGTATGAATTTATATCGTATAAAACACAGGTCGCATTGGAGTGCCTTGCTATGCAACGCTTCGCGTCGATAACGCCGCCGGGTTTGCATCGCCAGGCGCCCACCGCCGCTTAATGCGCGACCCCAATGCCAGGTCGAGCGCCAGCGGAATTTAACAGCAAAGTTCAATCCATTTCCCTAGGAGTTAGCATGGAATTTTCAGCAAAAACCGGCGACCTCGCTAAACTCGCCTCGCCATGCCTCGTGCTCGGCGTGTTCGAGGACAAAACCCCGACCCTGACCGCCGCCGGCAAGTATCTCGATGCGGCCAGCGGCCAACAACTCAGTGCCGCATTGGGCGCCGGCGGTTTGGCCGGCGAGCTGGGCGATGTACACATGTTGCATGCGGTGCGCGACGTAAAAGCCGAGCGGGTGTTGTTAGTAGGCCTCGGGCCGAGGGCGAATTTTAGCGCCTCCGCAGCGCGCCGAGCGGCCGCCGCTACGGCGCGTTTTATCGACAAACGCGGGCTGCGCGCCGCCGATTTGTGCCTGCTGGAAGCAGACTATGGCGAAGTCGATAGTCGCCGTCGCACCCGCCATTTGGTCGAAGCCATGGGCGGCGCGTTATATCGCTACCAGCGCACCAAAAGCGGCCCGCCGCGCCAGCGCACATTGGCGCGCGTCGCCATTTTATGCGAGCGCGCCCAACTGGCCGCCGTCAAACGCGGCGTGGCCGAGGGCGGCGCCATCGCCGGTGCCGTGACGCTGGCGCGCGAGTACGCCAATTTGCCGGGCAATCTATGCACGCCCACCTACCTCGCCAAACAAGCGCTGGCGTTAGGCAAACGCCTCGACCTCAAAACCACGATATTGAGCGAGGCCGACATGAAACGCCACAAAATGGGCGCGTTGTTGTCGGTTTCACGCGGTAGTCGCGAGGCCGCGAAACTCATCATTATGGAATACAGCGGCGGCGCCAAAAAGGCCGCGCCGGTGGTGTTGGTCGGCAAGGGTTTGACCTTCGATGCCGGCGGCATCTCGATAAAACCGGCCGCTGCCATGGATGAAATGAAATACGACATGTGCGGCGGCGCCAGCGTGTTCGGCGCCATGCAGGCGGCGGCCGAATTGCGGCTAAAAATCAATGTGGTGGGCCTCGTGCCGAGCAGCGAAAATATGCCGGACGGCGCCGCCAACAAACCCGGCGACATCGTCACCAGCATGTCCGGCGCCACCATCGAAATTCTCAATACCGATGCCGAAGGGCGCTTGATTTTGTGCGATGCGATGACCTACGCCGAGCGTTTCAAGCCGGCCGCGGTGGTCGATATCGCCACCTTGACCGGCGCTTGCATGGTGGCGTTGGGGCAACACGCCAGCGGGCTGTTCAGCAACTGCGATGCGTTGGCGGCGCAATTATTGGCGGCCGGCGAGGCCAGCGGCGACCGCGCCTGGCGGCTGCCGGTGTGGGACGAATACGACAAACAATTGCGCAGTAATTTTGCCGATGTGGCCAATATCGGCGGGCGCTATGCGGGTGCGGTGACGGCGGCGTGCTTCCTCAAACGCTTCGCTAAAAAATTCGACTGGGCACATTTGGATGTGGCCGGCACGGCGTGGACTTCCGGCGCCGACAAGGGCGCCACCGGGCGGCCGGTGCCATTGCTGGTGGAGTTTTTGCTCAATCGCGCCTCGCCCGAGGGCTGCGAGGGTTAGCGGCGCATCGGCCAAAGTGCCAGCCGCGTCGGTGCCAGCAGTGCGGGTGGATTTTTATGTGTTGGCGAGCGCCGAGTTGGCGGATAAGCAGCGCTACGCCTGCCTGCTGGCCAACAAAGCCTATGGTCAGGGGTTGACGGTGGCGATTCGCGCGGTCGATGGCGCGCAAAGCGACGCGCTGGATAAATTGTTGTGGACTTTTGCCGATAATAGTTTTGTGCCGCATATCGCCCATCGCGCTGGCGACGCGGCGGCGGATTGGGCGCGCTATGCGGTGCAGATAAGTTGTCCGGCAACGCAATCGACGCCCGAATCAGCCCCCGAATCGGCGCCAGAATCAGTGAATCCGGCACCCCAAACCAGCCCGGCGGATGTGTTGATTTCGCTCACCCCGGCGGTGGCGGCGGATTACGCTGAATTTGGCCGCATCGTCGAGCTGATCATCGACCAAGCGGTGGACTTAGCCGCCGGTCGCGAGCGCTTTCGCGTTTATCGCCAGCACGGCATCGAGCCGCAAACCCACCCTATAAAACCGCCGGCGTGACCCATTCGGCGACTGGTTAAACCACCAATTCGCCGCCGTTCAGTCCGCCGCCTAACTCGTCCGCCCCGCCGCCCATGCCTCTGGATAAAACCTACGACCCGCGTCGCATCGAATCGCGCTGGTATCAATTTTGGGAAAAGGCCGGCTATTTCGCCCCGGCCGACAGCGAGGCGCCGCCGTACTGCATCATGATTCCGCCGCCCAATGTCACCGGCACCTTGCACATGGGGCATGCCTTTCAGGATTTAATCATGGACGCGTTGATTCGCCATCAGCGCATGTTGGGGCGGCGCGCCTTGTGGCAGCCGGGCACCGACCACGCTGGCATCGCCACGCAAATGTTAGTGGAGCGCATGGCGGAGGCCGAGGGCAAAACCCGCCACGATTATGGACGCGAGAAATTCATCGATAAAATTTGGCAATGGAAGGCCGAATCCGGCAACGCCATTGCCGGCCAGTTGCGCCGCCTCGGCGCCTCGCCGGATTGGCAAAACGAGCGCTTCACCATGGATGCCGGGCTGTGCGAGGCGGTAAATCATGTGTTCGCGCAACTGCATGACGAGGGGCTGATTTATCGCGGCAAGCGCTTGGTGAATTGGGACCCAGTGCTGCATACCGCGTTATCCGACCTCGAGGTGTTATCCACCGAAGAGAGCGGGCAGATGTGGCGCATTCGCTACCCGCTGCTGGATTCGAGCGGTGCCCCGAGCGCCGAAGCGCCGTTAATTATCGCCACCACGCGCCCGGAAACTTTGCTCGGCGACAGCGCCGTGGCGGTGCACCCGCAAGACCCGCGCTATCGCGACCTGATCGGGCGGTATGTCGCCCTGCCGCTGAGCGGGCGGCGCATTGCGGTCATCGCCGATGACTATGTGGACCCGAAATTCGGCACCGGCTGCGTCAAAATCACCCCGGCGCACGACTTCAACGACTATCAGGTTTGGCAGCGCCACCGCGCCAGCGCTGCCATGACGCGGCAACCCTATGGCGGGCTGATCAACATTTTCACCGCCGCCGCCGCCATCCGCGACAATACCGAGGCCGACCGCGAAGCCGGCGCGGAGTTGCCGGCAGCCTATGTGGGCCTCGCTCGATATGCCGCGCGCGCCGCCATGGTGGCTGATTTGCGGACCCAAAATCTCATCGAAAAAATCTCGCCGCACCGCATGATGGTGCCGCGCGGCGATCGCTCCGGCGCGGTGCTCGAGCCGTACCTCACCGCTCAATGGTATGTGGATTTAACCCGTGAAAAACTCGCCGATGGTCGCCCCGGCGGCAAGGCCGCGATTGTAGACCCGGCGGTGGCGGCGGTGCGCGACGGGCGGGTGGAATTCGTGCCGCCGAACTGGAGCAAAACCTATTACCAGTGGCTGGATAATGTGGACGATTGGTGCATCTCGCGCCAAATTTGGTGGGGGCATCGCATTCCCGCTTGGTATGACGATGACGGCCATGTTTATGTGGGCAAAACGGAAGCCCATGCGCGCCAAAAACACGGCTTGGCGGCCGAGGTGGCGCTGCGTCAGGACGACGATGTACTCGACACTTGGTTCAGTTCGGCGCTGTGGCCGTTTTCCACCCTCGGCTGGCCGCAAAAAACCGCGCGCTTGCAAACCTTCTACCCCACCAGCGTGTTGGTCACTGGTTTTGACATCATCTTTTTCTGGGTGGCGCGCATGATTATGATGGGGGAAAAATTCATGGGCGCGGCGCCGTTTCGCCAAGTTTACATTCACGGCTTGGTGCGCGATGCGCAAGGCCAAAAAATGTCGAAGTCCAAGGGCAATGTGTTAGACCCCATCGACCTCATAGACGGCATCGCGCTCGAGGCGTTGGTCAAAAAACGCACTGGCGGATTGTTGCGCCCCGAATCCGCGGCCGACATCGAAAAACAAACCCGCCGCGATTATCCAAAGGGCATCGCGCCTTTCGGCGCCGATGCATTGCGCTTCACCTTCGCCGCCCTGGCTTCCACCGGCCGCGATGTAAATTTCGACTTAGGGCGCATCGAGGGCTATCGCAACTTCTGCAATAAGTTATGGAACGCGGCGCGCTTTGTGTTGCTGCATTGCGAAGGAGATAGGGGTGGCGATAAGTTTATCGATAAACCTATCGATAAACATGTCGATAAACATGTCGATAAACACGCCGATAGTCATATCGATAACCCTAAGGAAAATAATATCGATACCCATGCTAACAACGCGGCCTCCCTCGCCGACCGCTGGATAGTTTCCACCTTGCAACGTAGCGAGCAAGGCGTGGCGCGCGCCATGGAAAACTATCGGCTCGACCTCGCCGCCAAGGAAATCTACGAATTAGTTTGGAATCATTATTGCGACTGGTATTTGGAACTCGCCAAACCGGCCCTACAAAACCGGCAAACCCCGCCGGCAAAATTGCGCGCCACCCGCGCCACCTTGGCAGGAACCATGGAAGCCATGCTGCGCCTGGCGCACCCCATCATGCCCTTCATCACCGAAGAGATTTGGCAAGCCATCGCGCCATTGACGCAGCGCGCGAATGCTCCGTCGGACAAAACACCAGACCGCGCCACCATCATGACTCAGGCATACCCTACGGCTGAGGCCGATAAAATCGACCCGGCGGCCGAGCAAGAAATGGCGCAAGTGATGAATTTAGTCTTGGCGGTGCGCAAATTACGCGGCGAAAACAACATCTCCCCAGCCAAACCGGCCGCCATTTTCTTCATCCCCGCCGCCGACCCAGCCATCCAAACCGATTCATCCGAGCAGGCCGAGCAGGCCGCCCAGGCCGCCCAGGCCGCCGCCATACCGAACGGCGAATCCCTCGCCTACTTCCAAGCCCTCGCCAAAGCGGACTCCGTCACCATCCTGCCCCGCCACCAGTCGCCGCCGTCCGGCGCCATGGCCATGGTCGGGCACATCCAAATCATTCTGCCCTTAGATGGATTGAGCGACAGCGGCCAAGAAATCGCCCGCACCACCGCCGAACTCACCTCCCTAGCCGAGCAAATAACCCGCACCGAAAACAAATTAGCCAATCAAAATTTCATCACCAAAGCCCCCGCCGCCATCGTCCAAAAAGAACAAACCCGCTTAGCCGACCTACAAACCACCCACACCAAACTAACCACCCGCCTACAACATTTACAGTCGCAATAATTTTAATGTAAAGCCATAAAGTGGGGGACTATAATTTAATGACACAACGCAATTTTTATAGGGTGTTTATGTGTTGTGATTTATGTTGTTGTTATGGGCGGTTGGGCTTGGGTGTCAAGTGGCGGAGGGCTCGGCGGGTGTCTAACAATAGCGGGGCGTGGGCGGCGATTAGGGGGTAGTCGAATTTGTCGTGGTCGGTGCAGAGGATGGCTAAATCGGTGTGGGTTAATAATTCTTGCGTCACGGTTTGGCTGCGCATGTCGAAGTGGTAATGCCGCAGTTTGCCGAGACGTGGCACATGCGGATCGCAGTAGGTGACATCGGCGCCTTGGGCGAGCAGTAGGTCGATGATTTTTAGCGCCGGGGATTCGCGCATGTCGTCTACATTTTTTTTATAGGCGACGCCGAGGATGAGAATCGATGCGCCGGCGACGGATTTGCTTGCCCCATTCAACAGCGCCACGGCTTTATGTACATACCAGGCCGGCATGTTGGCGTTTACCTCGCCGGCCAATTCGATGAAGCGGGAGTTTACACCGTATTCTTTCGCCTTCCAAGTTAAATAAAACGGGTCGATGGGCAAGCAATGGCCGCCGAGGCCAGGCCCCGGATAAAACGGCGTGTAGCCGAATGGTTTGGTGGCGGCGGCATCGATAATTTCATGCAGGTCTAATGCCATTTTATCGGCCAACAACTGCAGTTCATTGACCAAACCGATGTTCACGGCGCGGTAGATGTTCTCCAGCAGTTTGGTCATCTCCGCCGCTTGGGTTGAACTCACCAACACCACGCGGTCCACCGCCATGCCATACAACGCCGCGCCGACTTCCAAACACGCCGCGCTGTGTCCGCCGCATATTTTGGGAATGGTGCGGGTGTTGAAATCGGCGTTGCCGGGGTCTTCGCGCTCCGGCGAATAAACCAAAAACACCTCCTCGCCCACCGCCCACCCTTGGGCTTGGATGCGCGGCAGCAATTCCTCCTCGGTGGTGCCGGGGTAGGTGGTACTTTCCAGCGACACCACATGGCCGGCGCGCAAATGCGGCGCAATGCCGGCCATGGTGGCGGTGATATAACTCAAATCCGGCTCTTGATGTTTACCTAACGGAGTCGGCACGCAGATGATCAGCGCATCGGCATGCACGGTTTGCGCGTAGTCGGCGGTGGCGGTGAATCCAGCGGCCGCGGCGCGTTTGATTTCCGCATGCGCGATGCGCTCGATGTAACTTTGCCCGGCGTTTAGCGCGCGCACTTTATCGGCATCGACATCAAAACCGATTACCCGAAAACCGACCTCGGCGAAGCGCAGCGCCAGCGGCAGCCCCACATAACCTAATCCATAGACCGCGACCACCGCATGGCGCGCGCGGATTTTCTCCAGCAATTGTTGGCCGATGGCGGCGGATTTCATGCGCTTATGCGGGCGGCGATGGCGCCGATGGTGGCGCGGCGATGGCGTAATACTCGCGATACCAGGCCGCGAAGGCGGTCAAGCCGTCGGCTATGCAAGTGCGCGGCTGAAAATCGATAGCATCGATTAGCGCCCGCGCATCGGCGGTGGTGGCGGCGACATCGCCGGCCTGCATGGGCAGCATGTCATAGCGCGCGGTGATGCCGAGGGCTTTTTCCAGTGCGTGGATATAATCCATCAAAGCGACGCCGGCGCCGCAACCGATGTTGTATAACCGAAAGGTTGCATCGCTGATGGAGGGTTTTGGCGCTTGTGCGTCGTACGATGCATGCGCGGCGGCGGGTTTTTCCAACACGCGCACCACGGCTTCGATCACATCATCGATATAGGTGAAATCGCGCGCCATGTCGCCATGGTTATAAACCGGAATCGGCTGCCCGCGCAGCATTAAATCAGCAAACTTAAAGAACGCCATGTCGGGTCGACCCCAGGGGCCATAGACGGTGAAAAACCGCAAGCCGGTGCACGGCAAGCGATATAAATGCGCATAGGCATGCGCCATCATCTCGTTGGATTTTTTGGTGGCGGCGTATAGCGATAGCGGGTGGTCCACCGCGTCATCTTCGCCATAGGGCAAGCGCGCATTGCCGCCGTATACCGAACTGCTGGAGGCATACGCCAAATGTCCGACGCCCGCGCTTCGGCAGCCCTCCAAAATGTTGCCGAAACCGAGCAAATTAGCATCGATATACGCAGCCGGATTTTCCAATGAATAACGCACCCCAGCCTGCGCCGCCAGGTGCACAACCACGCCAAATTTACGCCGCGCAAACAGCGCCGCCATAGCGCCACGGTCGGCCACATCCAGACGCTCGAACGCAAACTCACATCCATCGCGCGCCCGCGCTTGCAACCGCGCCAGCCGCGCTTCCTTCAAACTAACCGCGTAATAATCACTCAAATTATCGAGCGCGAACACGCTATGCCCGTCATCCAACAACCGATGACACAACGCCGCCCCAATAAAGCCGGCGCCGCCGGTGACTAGAATGTTCATAGGTGAGTATGGTTGCCGCCGCTAGTTTTGGGAAAACAAAATATTAGCATCGATGTTTATGACTTCATTCTTTGTTTAGCTATTTTTACATAATCCATGCTTTTATCGATTCCTATCCACCGACGGCTATATTTTTTGGCGACATAAGTTGTTGTGCCACTGCCCAAAAATGGATCAAGAACAATATCACCTTCATTTGAGCTGGCTAAAATAATTCTTTTTAACATCTCTTCGGGCTTTTGTGTCGGGTGAAGCGTTTTTCCATCACTACCGACCAACCTCTCCTTTCCTTGAACCAAAGGCATCCTCCATGAATCGCGCATCTGTTTAGGGCTTCCATCTTTTTGTCGTTCAGGATTTATATCCTTTACTTCTTCATAGTTAAAAGTCCAGCCATTTTTTTTCACAGCCCAAATAACAAACTCGGTGGAATGTGTAAAAACCCGCCTAGTCATATTCGGCATGGCGTTTGTTTTGCACCAAGTGATGATATTATTTACTTTGTAGCTTAATTGCTTAATAACGGCCATAACCTCGCCAATATTGTGATAACTGCAAGCAACATATATTGAGCCAGTTTTTTTTAATACTCTATCGCAAGCATTAATCCATTGTTGGGTGAATTCTATATATTCAGACGAGGACATGCGGTCCCACTTTTCATTAACCATATACCAATCGCCGCCGGTTTTGTTTCCTTCCCATTTCAAACCATTGCCCGATAAATTGTACGGCGGGTCGGCAAATATGAGGTCAATAGATTGCGTGTCGATCTTCGTATTGACTATTTTAATGCAATCGCCACGGTAAATAATATTTGTTTTCATGCCGCTATTTTCGAAATAAGTCGGTTATGCCAAAGTAAAATAATATTTGGGATGTCTTGTAGCCATTCAACAGAATTATCCAATGAATAAGAAGAATTTAATATTCCATCATACAAACGGAAAAGATCGGTATGCTTTAGATGAATATTCTTATGCTTTAATATAAGCAATGTATTCATAATTGAAATAAAATTTTCAATTGTCAACGGAATAATTTTTTGCTGGCGCCCCTCGTAGCCGTATTTTATTGCACCCCAAAAAGTGTTAATGGTATCTCGATGCAATAATGGAGCAATAAATAAACAATACGACGGTTTGTTTGAATTTTGACTTTCAAAATCTCTTAAATGCCGCATTACTGGTTGCCCTTCATTGTACCACTGATCTCTATTTTTCAGCATAGTAACTTCGCAAATAAAATTAAAGTTTTTATAAAAACATACAATATCCGGCATGTTTGCTGGGGCAGTGAATGTAGGTTCATTGTCATCGCCAATAGGGTAATTTGGTTTTATTTCCATTGCATCATTGAGTGCGCGCAAACCAAGGGTTAACAATTTTTCTAGCATTATTGGGCGATTAGGAAAGGTGAAAATTTTTTGAAGATTGCGAATGCATAACTCAATTTTATCAACATTTTGAGCATCCATATAATCTACGTGTTCCTGCAATTTTTTTCTGCGGTCGCGCAATTCTTCGACATAGTGCTTTAATATATTTATGTCCATGGAAAGGTAATTTCCATATTTGGAATTTTTTATTGAAAAATTAATTTCTTCAGCAATTTTCTCAAATATTTCAATATATTTTGCTTTTGTTTCCCAAGGAAGTTGCGGCTGTGCCACATCAGAAATGTAGTCTATGTACTTCTGCTTTGATTCAAATGGATCTGACTGGGCGGTGTCAAAATTAATCAGAGATTGGATTTCGATTGATCTTCTTTTCTCTAAATCAACATATCGCCCATTTCCTCGAATAAAAATAAGATTGGTTAATCTAAAATAACGAATCGCATTGTCACCATAATCCCTTAAATTATTTATGGATGTTTTCAATTTTTCAGGATTTTTTTCTTCAAAAAATTCACTTGCGAATTTCTGCTGGCAGGCGAGAAAAATTTCTTCATGGTCGCGGCTTTTTGAGCGCTGTCGCAACAACCGCAAATCAACAATTTTTTGTGCTTGTTCATCTATATTCCTGAAATTCACCAGTGTTGGGACAAATAGGATGAATTCATTTGCGGATAATCCAACCGGATTGTTGCCGAGACCCTCCCATTTTGTGTTTACAGTATGTATTAGATGCAAGGTGGCAATAAATGGCTTTACATCATAACCAGCATCCAAACTATAGTTGCCAACATTGGGGTTTGGGAGTTGCCATTTAATAAAAATTCGGAAAAAAATATCCCCTAGGTTATAGTCATCGGCGAGAAAATTAGTACTAAAAGCAGTTGCGCGTAAAATGCCATCGTCTAGATAGACGAAGCCAAATTTTTTGAAAGGATTAAGAGATTGCCGCCCGCGCATGGCCGGGTCGGTATAACATTTAGCATCAAAAATTTCTCTGGCTTTTTCAAATGTTAAATTTTGCGAAAAATCAGTAAAAACTTTTCGATGTTCATTTGACAAATCACTCAAAAATTGACTAGAAAAACCGCCCTCATCAGTATGTCCGTATAATCTATGTTGAATCAGTCGAATTTGGAAATTCTCTTGATTTTTGTTTGTCCATGGAACGCCATCGAAGTTATCCACAAGCACGCGCAACTGATCGCGCAGTCTGTATGGACTTCTCGTTGTGGTTGTTATCGACCAAGGTTTCATTGGTTTTGGCTATTGTATAACTTGACAATAGAAAATGCGTTCCACATTATTTCCGCCATGGCTTTTCCCGGTTGTAAATGTTTGGTATTTTTTTTCAAATATATCTACTACTCCCTTTTTTTTGAGTGATTGCAAAATATCATCATCATTTATTCGGGCGTTAGATCTACTGTTTTTTGATTTTCCAGTATTGTTGTAGGAAAGCAAAATATGCTTGCAGTCTGCATCATGGATTAAGGAAGTGAGGGCATGCGTGGCGGCTTTTACGCAATACTGGCTTTTGATATGGGCGCGATTCATTTTTTTGCTGAGGCCAAAAACATCGGGCTTTTTCCACTGGGCTAAATTTTCTAGCACATGGTAAGTGTCGGAATATTGTCGAGAATTATAGGGCGGATCGATATACAAAACATCGCAATGAATTTTTCTAATGAGTGTATTGGCGTTTTCCTTATAAACCACATTGTTTTTATTGTGCGAATACGCAATATCAGGAAGCAATAAATTTAATGGCTGCAACATATCTAATTTTTTGCGGAAAGCATCATAGTGCCCAACCGTATTCGCCACTTTATCGGCGGCGTAAATTAATGAGCAAATTAAAATATTTTTCTCGTTTTCGGTTTCTCCAATGGCATCGATTTCTTCTCGAATGGCGCCGATTTTTGCTGCGTTTTCTTCTGAAAAATAGGTGCCGCCAAAATTATTGGAAAAATAGTTTTCTGTATGATTTTGCATGGCATTTAGGTAGCGTATTTTTTCATCGACAAGTTTTTCTATATCATGATTTATGCCTAAAAAAGTTTGCAGGCAGACATAATTGGCGGATAGAAAATCATTCGAAATGATTTTCATTTTTTCATTATTGAATCGCTTGCCCACTACGCCTGTTCCAGCGAAGATGTCGCAAACAGATTGGGCTGATTTACATTTTTCAGAGACTATATCTTCAATAAAACCTAGTAATTTATATTTGTTGCCTAAATATCTTCTGTTTTGCATGCGGAAAAATTTTGTTTTTGTTTTTTTGCTAGGTACTTGGGTGGATGCATTGACAATTCCCATAATATCAAGAGTGGATTGTTGGTTTTTATCGGCAATGCGATGGCTGTGGTCGCCCCCATTGTGGCGATATAGATTGTCGATATCAAGAGTATTCTCTTCATGGAATTCAGCTTCGAATATTTTGGAGCATTTTTTCATGACCATAGCCCTCCCATTAGTAACATGAAATTCCTGCCAACACTCAATGCTTAGCCAACACGATGCGCCAATTATCTTCGCCTAAGGCGCGGTCGGCGGTGAAGGCGGTGGTTTTTTTGGAGGGGGCCAGAGTGACAGTTAGGGTGGCGGCTAAGGTTTCGCTCATGATGTATTGGCGGTGGTTTTTTAGGGCGGCCTCGACGCGGGGGGTGCCGGTGATGTTTAGATTTATGCGGTCGGAGATTTTTAGGTCGGCGGATTTTCGGGTGTCTTGGACCGAGCGTACTAATTCGCGGGAGATGCCTTCGGTTAGTAACGCTTCGTTTAGGGTGATGTCTAGGGCGACCAAAAAACCGGCGGCTTGGGCGCAGGCGTAGCCTTTGGCTGCGGTGGTCTCTAATTTTATATCGGCCGCGGCGAAGGACAGCGTGGCGCCGGCCACTTGGCAGGTGAAATTTTCGCCGGCGGATACAGCAGCGGCGATGGCGGCGGTGGCGGTCGGGTCTAGTTGCGCTAATGCGGTTTTGATGGCCGGCATTAATGTGCCGTGGCGGCGGCCTAAGGTGGCGAAATTGGGTTTGACCACATAGCTGACTAACTGCGCCTCGGCGGCGATGAATTGCACGGCTTTGATGTTGAGTTCCTCGCGCAGTTGGGCTTGGTGTTTTTCGATGGCGGCGCGGGCCGCGGGGTCGGCGACGCCGACTAACATGCGCGACAGCGGCTGGCGGATGCGCACACGGCTGTCTTCGCGCGCGGCGCGTCCGAGACCGACTGCTTGTTGCACGATGTCCATCTCTTGCACCAACTGCGGGTTTATGCTTCGCGCATCGCACTTCGGCCAGGCGGTGAGATGAACGCTTTGCGGGGTGGCAGTATTGGAATCTGAATTTAATTCGGACCCTGAATTTGAACTTGAAGCACAATCGCCAGCACTATCGACCTGGGAATCCATGCCAGCATCAGACTCGGCATCAACACCAACCCCGGCATCAGAATCACCCCCAACGCCACCGCTGTTGCCGTGCAAATTAAGATACACCGCTTCGCTCAAAAATGGCATGAACGGCGCCATCAAGCGGTGGCAGATATCGATACATTCGAACAGTGTTAAATAAGCCGCTTGTTTGTCATCGCCGTGCTCGCTTTTCCAGAAGCGGCGGCGACAGCGGCGCACATACCAGTTGCTTAATTGGTCTACTAATTTTTCGATTGATTCGCCAGCGCCTTTGGCGTCGTAATTATCCAACGCCTCGGTGACGTCGCGCACCGTTTGATGCGCTAACGCCAACGCCCAGCGATCGATTTCCGGGCGTTTGCTCAGCGCGATGCGGCGGCTTAAATCCACCTTATCCAACCGCGCGTATAAAATAAAAAACGCGTAGGTGTTCCAGAAGGTGTTGACGAAAGATGACGCCACCTCGCGCACGATATCCACCGAGATTCGTTTTTGCGCTTCCGGCGCGGTGCGCGCCAAAAACAACCAGCGCAGGGAATCCACGCCGATGGTGTCGAACACATCGTACGGGTTGACGATATTGCCCTGGGATTTAGACATTTTTTTGCCGCTGCTATCTACGATGTGACTCAAGCACACGCAGTTTTTATAAGCCACGCTATCTGACACCAGCGCCGCGATGGCGTGCAGGGTGTAGAACCAGCCGCGGGTTTGGTCGATGGCTTCGCAGATGTAATCGGCCGGGAAGTGCTGCTCGAAGGTGGCGCGGTTTTCGAACGGGTAGTGCCATTGGGCGTAACTCATGGCGCCGGAATCGAACCAACAATCGATCACCTCCGGGGCGCGGGTGTAAGTTTCGCCGTCTTTTTCGAAGGTGATTGCATCGATTTGCGGGCGGTGTAAATCCACCTCGCCGAGCGGGCGGCCGACCAACGCTTCTAACTCCGCCAATGAGCCGATGCAGATGCAGTCGCCGGTTTTGTTGCGCCACACCGGCAGCGGCGTGCCCCAAAATCGCTCGCGCGATAGCGCCCAGTCGATGTTGTTATCCAGCCAATTACCGAAGCGCCCGTCGCGGATGGTGGCCGGCACCCAGTTTATGGTCTGATTTAGCGCCGCCATGCGCTCTTTGACGGCGGTGGTTTTGATATACCACGCCTCTTTGGCGTAGTAGATTAATGGGTCGCCGGTGCGCCAGCCGAACGGGTAATTGTGGCGGATTTTCCCCCCGCAGAAGAGTAGTTTGCGCTTCGCCAATTCGCGGCAGATAACGGCATCCGCATCTTTGAAAAACATGCCGGCGATGAACTTAACCTCGGGTTTGAAGCAACCATCCAAGCCGACGCCATGTACTACCGGCAAGTTTTCGCGCTGACCCACGGCGAGATCATCTACGCCGTACGCCGGCGCCACATGCACGATGCCAGTGCCGTCATCCACGCTGACGAAATCCGCCGCCACCACGCGAAAGGGGTCGCCGCTATCGAAGCTGAGATCATCGAACAAGCGACAGTAGCGCTGCCCGACTAAATCGCTGCCGGCAAAACTTCCCAGGCGAACATACGAAATATCGCCCAACACCGCATCCATCCGCTCGGCGGCGAGAATCAAAAATTCATCATCGCATTCGACTCGTACATAGTCGATGTCCGCGCCCACCGCCAACAATAAATTGGCCGGCAAAGTCCACGGCGTAGTCGTCCAGACTAAAAATGAAGTCGGCTTGGTGCTATCTTGTAATTCACCACCATCAAGACGAAAGCGGACGATAATCGACGGGTCTTCCACCTCGCGATAACCTTGCGCTACTTCATGCGAAGACAGCGTGGCGCCGATACGCGGATCATACGGCACTACTTTATAACCTTGATAAATCAACCCCTTGTCCCAGATGGTTTTTAGCAAACTCCATACCGATTCGATGTAGGCGTTATCGAGGGTGTAATAGGCCTCATCGAGATTGACCCAGTACCCCATGCGCCGCGTCATCTCTTCCCATTCGCCGATGTAGGTCATCACCGATTGGCGGCATAGGCGGTTGAATTCTTCGATGCCAACGCGCGCTTCGATATCTTTTTTATCGAAAATGCCGAGGCGTTTTTCGATTTCATGTTCCACCGGCAAGCCGTGCGCATCCCAGCCACCTTTGCGCGGCGCGTAGTAACCGCGCATGGTTTTATAACGCGGATAAATATCTTTGAAGGCGCGCGCTAATACATGGTGGATGCCGGGTTTGCCGTTGGCGGTGGGCGGGCCTTCGCAGAAACTAAAACGCGGGCGGTCGGCGCTTTGGCGCAAGGTTTGCTCGAAAATCGAATGCGATTCCCAAAATTCCAGAATGGTTTTTTCCAGGCGCGGGCCGTTATAGCGGCTATCTACGGGAGCGAATGCCATGCGTAAGTTTCGGGCTAGTTAGTGTATTGATCAGCGCAATAATTTATGCGCGCCGATGCCAGCCCCGGCCAGCGCCAGGCCGCAAATTAAGCCGACCACATGCGCGGTGTTGGCGATGTGCAAGCCGAATACGGAGAACACGCCCGAGCCGGCCACCGCCAGCCAGCCGAGCAAAATGTACACCACCGGCGGGCGCAGGCGGAGGCCGAACGTCGGGTTGAATAACCCGCTTATCCACACATAGCCGAAGCAGGCGTACACCACGCCCGACATGCCGCCGAACAGCGGCCCGCTAAACGCGTATTGGCCGAGGTTCGATAGCGCGGCGCTTATCGCCACTATCCCCAGCAGCGCCCATGCGCCGTGGCGGGATTCGATAATGCGCCCCAATTCCCATATCCATAGCAGGTTGAAGACGATGTGGAACATACCGAAGTGCAAAAAAATCGGCGTGATTAAGCGCCATATTTCGCCGCCGCGAATCTCCGGCAACCAACCGTATGCGGCGACCGGCCATTGGGATATCAGCAACGGGCCGATGATGGCGGCGCGATTTAATTCAAGTATATCGAATAAAAACATGGCGGCGTAGAGCACCACCGAAATGCCGATGAGGGCCATGGTGACGGGCGAGTTACGCAGTTGCGACGCCGCTAGTATATTAGGCATAAGCGGCGTTAGGGTTCGAGCATTTCGATGCGGTCGCTGTCGCCTAAGGTGATGCGCGCATTATCTAAGGTGGTGAAGGTTCGGCCCTTGATAGATTTATATCGGGCTTGATAATCGACGCTATCGCCGGCAGAAAAAACCCGCAAGGTGACGATGCGATTTTCAATTTGCCAATGATAAGTGAAAAATAACGCAGAGACGCCGGCCAGGATGCCGAAAATGCCATAAGCCAAGGCGCGCGGTGAAATCGCTCGCCCGTTTTCTTGCGCGTCTTGCAATCTTTGCTCGGCCGCAGCGTGCGCACGCGCTGCCGGTCGCATGCGAAAAAAAATCACCACGCCGATGATCACCGCCACGGTGAACATGATTTTAATTAGCATGGGGTAATTAGCATGGTGTTAATTTTTTGATGATGCATGCGTACCATCACTATGGAATCGTGAACTCCGGGGTTTGGTCGAGCAAAGAATCGGGGATAGCCCACCAAATTTGCCAACTCATCGATGGCGATATTGAAAACACCACGTCGTGTTCATTGGTTTGAATGTAGCGCGCCCCCGATTTAATCCATTTCTTGGCTTGTAGATCCCCCAAGATGCGGACATCGATATAGCACACCTGATACACATGTTGCCGTCCTTGATCGTTGTCGGTTTTGTGATACGGGACTGAGATGATGTTAGCGGTGTTTGCATTAAGATAGCGCGTGATAGCAGTGAAATCACCACCGAAACGCCCTAATCGATGGCCGGACAGCCTCATCACCCCTTTCTTGATCTGTCCGGACTTGATTTGCAGTGAGAATCTAGATCCATTGGTACGCACCGTCATGTCCGCTTGGTCATCGTGCCCTGCTTCCCGCCAAAAAACATGGTGCTGAGCTTGGGTATCGGATTGGATCGCGTTGACTATCAACTCCTCCAACTCCCATCCAGAGCATCTGCCCCCAGCAAACAAATCATGGTACTTGGTCAAGTCGACTTTCAGTCGCTGCAACATTCGCGGGGTTAGGTGATACATCGTTACTACGCTGTTACTTTTTGCAGCCAACTACGCCCGAAGCGCGCGTATTCCGGGTTGATTTCGATGCCTAAAAAGTCGATGCCCAGCTGTTGGGCGACTACGCATTCCGAGCCCGAGCCAGCGAAGGGAATCAGCGCTCGCCCGCCGCCGCCATTGATGCGCGAGCCTAGCAGGCGGCGGGTTAGTGCCATGGGTTTTTGCGTCGGGTGCTTCAATATGTCATGGCTGGCGTGTTGTGGCAGCTCGCCAGGCGGGCGCGCGCCACCGCCGCAATCTCGGCAGGCGAACCATCGTTCGGCCCGCCCGGCGCCGCCGGCTAAGGCTGGCACGCGCAACACATCGCGCGGCAGGGCGCCGGCGTGGTGGGCGGCATACACGGTGGTGGTGCCGTGGCGGCTGAAGCGCCCCGGTGTGGCGCGACGAATGCGGCCGGCACATTTTAGAAAATGCGCGCTGTAGGGCTCGCGAATTTGGTCTAACTCGAGGGCCGGGCGGGGCGTGCCCGGCTGCCATAAACACAAAATGGATTCATGCGAGCGCTGCCAAAATTTCGAAGACGGCACGGCTTTGTTGGTGTAATGCCACACCAGCCAGCGCTGCTCGGCGAGCGGGTATTGCACCGCGATTCGCGCTAGCACCTCGGGGAATCCGTATACATAAACGAGGCCATTTTTGCGCAGCAGGCGGAAGCATTGCGCCAGCCAATCCCGACACCAGGCCTCGTAATCGGCCATGCGCATATCGTCTTGATTGGTACCGAAATCTTTGCCGATGTTGTACGGCGGGTCGGCGATGACCACATCAAAGCGCAGCTTTGCTGAGCGCCGTTTCAAAACTCCCAGCACATCGCCGGTAGTGATTGCCGATTTAAAAACCGACTGCTCGCGCCCCGCCAAACTCGGCCCCCCGCTTAGCGCGGCTAAACCGGCGTTGCGATGATAAAACCGCCGCGCTGGGTTTTTATGCCCACATCCCTCACTTGTTGCCCCAAAACCACGACCAGCTGGTCTTCTTTTCGGTATGGCCGCGACCCTCGATGGGGGTGTACTGGCGTTGTTTTTGGCCGAGATATAACTGCCGTGGGCGACCGATTTTTTGGTCTTCGTCTTTGAGCATCTCCTTCCAGTGCGACACCCAGCCGACGGTGCGGCCGATGGCGAACATCACCGTAAACATCGAGGTGGGGAAGCCCATGGCTTTTAAGATGATACCGGAGTAGAAATCCACATTGGGGTATAACTTTTTGCTGATGAAATACTCATCTTCGAGGGCGATTTTCTCCAGTGCCATGGCAAGTTTTAGTTGCGGATCATCGATACCCAATACGCCGAGTACTTCGTGGCAGGTGTCGCGCATCACCGTGGCGCGCGGGTCGTAATTTTTATACACCCGATGACCGAACCCCATCAAGCGGAATTTGTCGTTTTTATCTTGCGCTTTTTTGATGTACTCGCCGACGCGTTTTTCATCGCCGATTTCATCTAACATTTTCAGCACCGCTTCGTTGGCGCCGCCATGCGCTGGCCCCCACAACGAGGCGATGCCGGCGGCGATGCACGCATAAGGATTAGCGCCGGATGAGCCGGCTAAGCGCACCGTGGAGGTAGAAGCGTTTTGCTCGTGGTCGGCATGCAGAATGAGAATGCGGTCGATGGCTTTGGATAACACCGGGTTGATTTTGTATTGCTCGGCCGGGTTGGAAAACATCATCTGCAGCAAATTTTCCGAATAACTCAAGGCGTTTTCCGGCATGGGGAAACTCATGCCGAGGGAATATTTGAACGCATAAGCGCCGATGGTCGGCATTTTGGCGAGCATACGATGCGCCGCTAATTGGCGCTGGCGCAGGTCGGTGATGTCGATGCTGTCGTGATAAAAGGCCGACAACGCCCCGACCACGCCGACCATGATCGCCATGGGGTGGGCGTTGCGCATAAACCCCTTGTAGAAGGAAATGAACTGGTCGTGCAGCAGGGTGTGGCTTTTGATGTCGGCGGAGAAACTAGCGTATTGCTCCGGCGTGGGCAATTCGCCGTATAACAGCAGATAACTGGTTTCCATAAAATCCGAGTGCTGCGCCAACTGGTCGATGGAATAGCCGCGATGCAGTAGCACGCCTTTTTCGCCATCGATGTAGGTGATGTCGGATTGGCACGAGGCCGTGGAGGTAAAACCCGGGTCGTAAGTGAGGATGCCGGTGTCGCCGTACAGGCGTTTGATGTCGATCAACCGATTGCCCATGGCGCCAGTGCGCGCCGGCAAATTCCATGATTGGCCAGTGCTGTTGTCGGTGAGCGTGAAGCCCTCGACGGCGCTGGCGGGCGTGGCTTTTTTAGCGCTGGATTGTGGCATGAGGTCCCCCTGATTGAGTGCGCCGATGAGCGCCGATGGACCCGGCGCCGCCGGGCTGGTGGAACTTAAGCGTGCGTGAAGAATAATCGAAAACCGACCGAATCACAACCGCCCAGGCACCCAGGCACAATCCGGCCGCTAGCGCTTGGCTCATGTTTTGGTCCCATGTTTCTGGCCCCATGTTAATGTCATGTCCAGGCCCTATTGTCATGCTGTTGAGGCCATGTTGATAGCAAATTTTGGGATTTATATATCTAAATCTGCACGGTGGGTTTGATTTTGATTTTGCTGTTGGCTGTTGCTTTTTGCTGTTGCTTTTGCTTTTGATTTTGCTGTTGCTTTTGATTTGGCTGTTGCTTTTTACCTTGTCTCTCATTTGGGCTGATGAGTTGAAGATTTAAAGGCAAAAGCAAAAGGCAAAAGCAAAAGCCAACATCAAAAGCAAAAACAAACGCAGCCCCCTAATCAGCCGCTGACCGCAAAAAAGGGAAAAACCGCTTGCATTATCTTAAAAACCCCAACAAAACAGACCTCACGCGACGCTATAAAATCGGCGTGCAATAAGGAGTGGCTCAGTAAGTATATAAACCCCCAAAAAACGCCCATCGAACTGCAGATTTAGGACTATAAATCCCCAAATTTTTCGCTTAAATTGCGCCCCAAATTCAGGCACATTTTCGCCCTGTTGAGGGCATGTTTTTTAAACCATGTTAATGCACGCCCGATACCCAAGCCCGGCCGCCGATGCCATTCCGCTGGTGATGATTCACGGGTTTTTAGGCGGCGGCGATTTTTTCACCCCTAACATCGCCGCCCTAGCCGCCCACCGCCCGATAATCAGCGTGGATTTGCCCGGTTTCGCCGCCAGCCATGCGGTCGCAGCGGCGCGTTCGATTGAAGCCATGGCGCGCCAGGTGTTGGCGACCTTAAGCGCCATGGAGTGCGCGCCTTTTCACCTACTCGGTCACTCCATGGGCGGCATGGTGGCGCTGCAAATGGCGCTGTTGGCGCCGCAAAAAATCGCCCGCTTGATTCTCTACGCCACCGGTAGCGACGGCAATTTGCCCGAACGCTTCGAAACCTTCGCCCAAAGCAAAGCCAAATTACAAGCCGCGGCGGTGGCCTGGGATGAGGCGGCCGGCGGCGGATTGCATGGCGATGGAAATCGGGGGAATCAAGGGGCGAAGGCCGTGAATCGGGC
The DNA here is from genome assembly GCA_965243285.1 of Candidatus Poriferihabitaceae bacterium. Classification (GTDB taxonomy): domain Bacteria; phylum Pseudomonadota; class Gammaproteobacteria; order Arenicellales; family Poriferihabitantaceae; genus JAHRAW01. The sequence goes on from OZ251537.1 coordinate 673,471, forward strand.
GGATGAATCCCAATCCGGCGATGGGAATCAAGCGGCTGGGCGGTCCGGCGATGGGAATCGAGGAAATCGAAGGTCGAAGGCTGGGAATCGAGCGAATGAAGCGCTGGCCTACATCGCGCGGCCGGCGCGCCAGGCCATCGTCGCCACTTGGTTTCGTGCTGGCGCCGCCCACCCGCACTTTCGGCGCTGCGTGGCGTGCAGCGATAAAGTGCGCCTGGCCACGGCGACAGCGGCCTTAGACGCCATGCAAAAATTCAACCTCACCGCGCGCTTGCCCGCCATCGCCGGTCGTACGCGCATCATCGGCGCCGCGCACGACCGCACCTACGCCGTGCATCGCCTACGCGCCATGCGCGCCGCCATCGCCGGCGCCGACTTGCGAATCATGCCCGACTGCGCCCACAACGCGCATTTAGAATCCCCGGCCGCCTTCGGCCGCTTAGTGTCGGAATTTCTGCTCGCCGATGGGTGATGGGCTGCCGCAATGTTGCCGCCGCCAATTTCGTCCGCATCGATTTAGCCCGCGAGGCGGCCCGCATCCACATAAGTGCATCGCCATGATGGCGGCGCAATGGGGCGTTGATTTTCAGCGCCCATACACCCAGCGCAAAAGCGCGTCTTGGGCCGCGTTGCCATTCCAAAAATTCACGCGCGGCGAGGCGATGATCATGGCCACGCTGTAATGGCGGCCATCGGCGGCGTGCACATAGCCGGCCATGGCGCGAATGCCGTTGATGAGGCCGGTTTTTACCCGCGCGCGGCCGGCTAACGAGGTGTCGCGCAAGCGTTTTCGCATGGTGCCATCGATGGCGGCCAGCGGCAGCGAAGCCAAAAATTCAGGGCGATATGGGCTGCGCCAACCGGCCGCCAACAGTGCCGAGAGGCCGGCGGCGGAAGCGCGGCTGCGGCGCGACAGCCCGGCGCCGTTGTCGATTACCACCGCCGGCATGGCGATGCGATAGGCGCTAAGCCAACGCGCGATGGCGGCGCGGCCGGCGACGATGTCGGGGGTGGTTTGGGCCGAATCGATGGTCGAATTTTCGGTCGAATGGTTGGTCGAATGGTTGGTCGAATCATCGACAGAACCGTAGGTCGAATCGCCGGTCGAAGCGGCGGCAGAGCCGGCGACAGAGCCGGCGGCAGAGCCGGCGGCAGAATCATCGACAGAATCCTCACCCTCGTCGCGAAATTCGGCGCCGAGGTTCAACAACAACTGGCGCGCCATCACATTGTTGCTGAATTTGTTGATGTCGGTGATGATGTCGGCCAGGGATTCGGATTCCCAAACTAGCAGTGTTTGCGGCGTGGCGGTTGCTGCGCGCGGTGCATCGTCGGTGGCGCCGGCGATGCGGTAGCGGCCGCGCAGGGCGCCGCCCATCAGCCGCCATAACTGCGCGAATAGGCGGTAGGTGTAGTCGGCGTTTGCCACGATGCTGCGCACCACCGAATGCTCGCCGCAAGCTAGCGGGTAGGTGCCGGTGAAATGCACGGTGATGTCGGCGGCGGTGGAATCAGTCGCAAAATCGCCGGAATCAGCCGCAAAATCGCTAACCGTGGCCGAATCGACCTCCGAATCGGCGGCGCGGGTGATGCGGTACGACCAGCCGGCATCGCGGTTGGCGCATTTTCCGCCGCCGGGCTGTAGGTGATTTACGATTTCTAGGCCGGCTAACGGCGGCTCCGCAAATACTCGAATTTCGCCGCCGCGCGGCGCCAATACGAAGCGGGTGGCGGAGAAATTGACCAGCGCCGCATCGGGTTGCACATTGTACACCCGCTGGGCGCGGCCGTCGAAATCGGCGCGCCGGCCCGGCAACGGCGTGAAGCGAGAATTATCCACCACCCAATCGCCGGTGATGACGCGCAGGCCGCGGTGGCGCAAGGCCAGTAGTTGGCCGCCGAAGCGCTCGACGCTGATGAACGGGTCGCCGCCGCCTTGGAAGATTAAATCGCCGTCTAACACGCCGTCGGTGAGGTCGCCGGCGGCGAGGTAGCGAGTTTGCCAGCGATGCGCCGGGCCGAGCAACTCCAGCGCCGCCAAAGTGGTCAGCAGTTTGATGACCGAGGCCGGATTGCGTGGCGCCCCGGCGCGTACGCTCAGCGCCGCTTGGCCGCTGTTCAAATCGCGCACTTCGAGGCTGACCGCCGAGGTCGGGATGCGGTGTTTTTTCAGCAGTCGGCTGAGTTCCGCCGGCAACTCATCGACATCGGCGGCGCTGGCGGCGTGCCCGGCGCCTGCGCTCATGGTCACGCTCACGGCTAACGCTATGGTCAGCGCCGCTAAAAATCGCCGCCGCAACTCCCCGTGGCCACGGCGCTTCAGCGACAAAATGGACCGATTTATGTCGCGGCCGCCTCGATGGCGGCGTATTGCACGCCGCTGCCGCCCAAGCCGCAGTAGCCGGCGGGGTTTTTCGCCAAATATTGTTGGTGTTCGTCCTCGGCGTAGTGGAAGGCCGGGGCGGCGGTGATTTGCGTGGTGATGGCGCCGTAGCCGGCGGCGCGCAGACCGGCTTGGTAGACGCTTTTGGAGCGCTGGGCGAGGGCCATTTGCGCGGCATCTGCGGTGAAAATGGCGGAGCGATATTGGCTGCCGATGTCGTTGCCCTGGCGCATGCCTTGGGTGGGGTCGTGGGATTCCCAAAACACGCGCAACAGGTTGGCGTAGGGTATCTCGGCGGGGTCGAAAACCACCAACACGGCTTCGGCGTGGCCGCTTTGCCGGCCGCAGATTTCGGCGTAAGTGGGGCTGGCGGTGTGGCCACCGGCATAGCCGACCGCGGTGCAATACACCCCGGGAAGCCGCCAAAAAACACGCTCGGCGCCCCAAAAACAGCCGAGCGCGAATACCGCTATGGCTAATCCGGTCGGGTGCGGCGGGCGGATGGAGTGGCCGGTGACGGCGTGGAGGTCGGGCATTTTTTTCAGATGGCCGCGCCGATAACGGCGGCTAAAACGGCGGCTAAAACGGCAGGCCGTGCCCGTGGGCGACCATGCACATCACCATGGGAATGGATAGCAAGGTGTTGGTGCGCGAGGCGTATAGGGCGATGGGTTTGGCTTTGGCTTTTTCCGCATCGGTGGCCGGCACTAGCCCAAGCAATTTCTTTTGATTCGGCCAAATCAGCGCCCACACATTAAGCAGCATGATGGTGCCGAGCCAAGCGCCGACGCCGATGACGGTGACGCCGCTTGTGGCGAAAAAGTGGTGCATGAATCCGCCCACATATTGCAGCGCCACAGCGCCGGTGAGCCAAGTGGCCACCGACCCCCAGCGAAACCACCACAAGGCGCGCCGGGCGACATATTTGGAGATGGCGGCCGGCCCTGGGCCATCGCTATCGGCGGCTGCGGCGGCCACCGCCGGCACCTGCACGAAATTGAAATAATACAGCAGCCCGACCCAAGTGATGCCAGCTAAGACATGTAACCATACGATGAGGGACAAAATGTTCATGGGTGAATCTCCTAAGAGGTTAAGTGTCTGGCGGAAAAATATCGACGGAAAAATGCGGGCGGAAAAAATACCAGCCCGAAGCGGCTGCGGAAAATCTACAAAATCAGCGCGATGACGATGGCCAGCGCGAAGCCGGCGATAATCGTGCCGGGAATGGATTGCAAGGGATTCATGGTATGCCTCCTTTGAGGGTGAGGAAATGGTGGGTTGAAAGATGGTGGAAATGGGCCGGGAATGGCGGGGAATGGCGAGATAAGGGTCCGGAAATTAGCCCGGGCCGAAACGCCGAGCGTAAAACCATAACACCGAGAATAATGGCGCGCGCGGTGGATTGCAACCGCTTCGACCGGTTCGGCGGCGATGGCTTCAAGGAATTCGCCAGCAAATTCGATTCGTCGATAAATTTGATTCATTAATATATATAGCGGCGGTGGCGGCGATGTTGCTGCGGAATTAATATCCCACCCGATTCACCGGAAAATTCGATTTGCCTGCCAATTTGATTCATTAATATATACAGCGCTCGCGGCGTCGATGGCGGCGGGTTCGGCGGCGCGATGTTAATAGCCGCGCGCAAAATCCACCGCGTGGGTGAGGGCGCGGCCGGCGCGGAAGCGGGTGATGTTGTCGGTGACATGCGCGGCGCTGGCGGCGGGCAGCGTCATGCTGGCGATGTGCGGGGTGATGCGCACGCGCGGATGGCGCCACAGCGGGCTGGTTTTCGGCAGCGGTTCGGTGGCGAATACATCCAACGCGCAGCCGCCAAGGTGGCCGCGATTTAGCGCCGCCAATAAATCCGCCTCATTAACATGGCCGCCGCGGCCGGCATTTATGAACGCCGCGCCGGCCGGCAGGCGCGCCAAATTGTCGGCGCAGATGATGTTTTCGGTGCGCGGCGTGAGCGGCAACAGGCACACCAAAATATCGCTGCGCCGCAGCAGCGCCGCCAACTGCCGGTCGCCGTGATAGCACTCCACGCCGGCGAGGTGTTTTTCGGCGCGGCTCCAGCCGGCCACCGCAAAGCCGCACCGCGCTAACGCGGTCGCCGCCGCTGTGCCTAACACGCCGAGCCCAAGTATGCCGACGCGGCGCGCGCCAGCGGGAATCTGCAGCCGCTCGTGCCATACCAAATCCCGCTGGTCGGCCTCGTACTGCGGCATAAAACGGTGAAAATGCAACACATTGTAGAGCACGAACTCGGTCATGCCGGCGGTCAACGCGTCCTCGACCATGCGAATCACCACCACCCCCGGCGGCAAAATATTTTCGCCAGTTAAATGGTCGAGCCCGGCGCCGATGGAGAAGATCAACTTGAGATGCGGAAATTTTGCCAGCGCCCCGGGCGGCGGCTGCCACACCAACGCATAGTCGATGTCGGCGGCGGCACCGGGGTCGCCCCAGTCGCGCACCTCGACATCGAATGCGGCGAACGCATCACGCCATTGCGCGGCGCGCTCGAGGTCGGATTTGATTAGCAACACTTCCGGCATGACATTCGCGGCCACTCGGTGGGGTATATGCGCATCGTCGATGGGGCCTATTCGACGCATCCTATCGACGCCAGACGAGAAAATTTCGCCACCGCGTACGGCCGATAAACTGCGGCGAAATTAACCCACCATCAACCCGTCAGACAATCCGCCAGGCAATCTACCGCCGCGTAACATTGTAACCGCCGCACTCGATATTTGATAGCATCGCAACATGCATATCATCGCCATGCGCACCGCCGGCGAGGCCGCCAGCCGTGTTTGAATTCCATTCAATGGGCGCCGCGTGGCGCGACTATTTCGCGCTATGCAAGCCCAAAGTGGTGGCGCTGATTTTATTCACCGCTCTGGTGGGCATGTTGTTATCCACCGACGGCGCGCCGCCCTTTACCGCATGGTTTTTCGGGCTGCTCGGCATCGGCTTAGGCGCCGCGGCCGGGGCGGCCTTGAATCACTGGGTGGACGAGGGCATAGACGCGCGCATGGAACGCACCCGCGCCCGCCCGCTGCCGCAGGGGAAAATCAGCGCGCCCGCGGCGGCGGCCTTCGCGCTCACCCTGGCGGCGCTCTCCATGGTGATATTGATTACCTTGGTAAACGCCCTCACCGCGGCCCTCACATGCGCTTCCATGGTCGGTTACGCGGTGGTCTACAGCATGTTTTTGAAGCACAGCACGCCGCAAAATATCGTCCTCGGCGGCGCTGCCGGCGCGGCCCCGCCGGTGCTTGGCTGGGTCGCCGTGAGCGGTGAAATTCACGCCCAGGCGCTGCTGTTATTCCTCATTATTTTCGTATGGACGCCGCCGCATTTCTGGGCGCTGGCGATAAAACGCGTAGACGACTATGCCGCCGCCGGCGTGCCCATGCTGCCGGTGGCCTACGGCGTAGCGTTCACCAAACTGCACATTCTGCTATACGCAATTTTATTGGTGGCGGTCACCATGCTGCCCTACCTCGTGTTGATGAGCGGCGTAATCTACCTCGCCGGCGCCCTCGCCTTAGGCGGCGGCTTCCTCTATCACGCCGTAAAGCTCTACCGCGCCGCCGGCGACCACCACGCCATGAAAACGTTTAGTTACTCGATATTTTATTTAAGCGCGCTGTTCGGTTTTTTGTTGGTCGACCACTACGCGCGGATTTTTATTACCGCATCAGCGCTGGATTAAAACGCGAGTGCGATGCGATTTGCGTTGAATATTTCCCGCCTGTTTTATGAACATTCTAGCCGCTACAATGCAGCGACATCCCAGCAACATCCCAGCCACCACAGACCCCCACCGCCACCATCAACCCCATGCCAGACAACGATAACAAACCACAGCAAACGGAATTTCTGCCGGCCGGGACCACCGCCGCCGAGTATGAAAAACAACTCGCATTGCACGATTTCGTCGGCAAAACCGTCGGCCAAAAATTAGATGAATTCGCCAAAATCCCGGACGACAAAGCCGAAAAAGGCGCGCAGTTTGAGAAATTAACCCAGTGGGCGTTGCCGTTAATTAAATCCCTAGAAATCACCAGCGTCAAAAAACCCAAAGGCGGCGACATCGGCGTCGACTTCATCGCCACGCATAACGACGGCTACAAAATCGCCATCCAATGCAAGTTTTGGACTAGCAAAAATATTTATTGGGGCGACATCTCCACCTTCATCGGCGCCGCCAAACAGGCCGGCATAAAAGAAAAATGGTTGGTGTGCGGGGCAAAAGGTTTATCGTCGAATATCGATACCACCAAGCCCGGTTTTAACGATGTAAAAGTAATCGACATGCGGCAATTTTTCGACACCACTTTAACCACCGCGCCGCAAAAACCCCGCCAGCCGCTACCGCTACAACGAGACGCGATAGATGCAGTGATAAACGGCTTACAAAACGCCAAACCGGGGGCCCACGGCGAGCGTCGCGGCACCTTAATCATGGCGTGCGGCAGCGGCAAAACCTTCACCGCGTTGCGCATCGCCGAGCACATCGCGGCGCCCGAAAACACCGCCGCCAACCTATTATTCATTGCCCCGTCCATCGCCTTGGTCGCCCAGGCGCGTAGTGAATGGCTGGAACACAGCACCCGTCGCCTGCGTACTCTGGTCATTTGCTCTGACCAAACCGCCGGCGACAGCGAAGACATCCAGCCCAATGAAATCGCCGGGCGGGTGAGCACCGACCCGCAAGAAATAGCCGCCCATTTAAGTAAAAAAATCCGCCCTGGCGAGGCGCGCGTAACTTTTTGCACCTATCAATCCCTGGATAAATTAATCGCCGCCCAACATGAGCACGGCGCGCCGACATTTGAGTTAGCCATCGTCGATGAAGCGCATCGCACCGCCGGCATCTTAACAAAAGATTCAACCGATGCGGGATTCACCTACGGGCAATTTTTGCGCATCCACGATGCCACCCAAATCCTGGCCGCGCGGCGTTTATATATGACCGCCACGCCGCGCATTTACGGCGCCAGCGCGACCAAGAAAAAAATTGACGAAGATTCCGATAAACAACTGGTCGACATGAGTAACCCGGTTTATTTCGGCGAGAAGTTTTATAACCTCTCCTTTAAGCAAGCCGTGGACGCCGACATTTTGTGCGATTACCGCGTTATCGCGCTCGGCGTCACCGAATCGATAATTGGCGCGCAACTAACCGATCAATTGATTGCGCTGAATGACGAATTGGATAGCGACTTGAGCCGCAAATCACTCAAAGGCAAGCCGGCCGATGCGCAATCGGTGCTGGCGTTGGGTGCTATCGCGCTGGCCATCAATGGTTTTATTCGCGGCCAAGATCACCCCGCATCCATCGTCCGCACCATCGCCTTCGCCAGCAATATCCGCCGCTCAAAATGGTTGAAAAAAGCCTTGCAGAATGCACATATGAAGGGCTGGGTAACCGGCAAAGGTCGGCGCGACGCCGCACACAGCGACCCGAACAACCCCGGTAAACCACGCAAAGCGCTCACCATAGATGCCGAGCATTTGGACGGCACCTCAAGCGCGGTGAACCGCCGCAGCGGATTAAACTGGTTGCGCGATGCAGAAGACAAAAGCCCGCGATTGATCACCAACGCACAATTATTCACCGAAGGCGTGGATGTGCCGGCATTAAACGCCATCGCATTTTTAGACCCGCGCAAAAGCAAAATAGACACCGTGCAGGCGGTGGGGCGAGTGATGCGGCGCGACCCCAACAACCCCGCCAAAATATTCGGCTATATCATCGTGCCGGTGATTATGCCGCCCGGCGCCAATTTATTAACCACCTTGCAAGAAAACAAGTCGCGATTTAAATCATTGGGTAATGTGCTGGGCGCGTTGCGCTCCCATGATGGCAATTTTGATACAGATTTACATGTGCTACTCGGTGAGGTGAAGCCGAACGATAATGGCGAATCACCGCCCACGCATGATGTAGACATTCAAGAATCCATATTGGATGACCACACCAAGCGCGCCATTTTCGCGCAGCTGGCAAAGGGCGCCGGCATCAGCGGCAATCCGGGCAAAAATGTGGCGGATGAAATTGCCAATGATGTAAACCGCGCCGCCGCCATTTTGCAAGACGCCGGGGCTGCCCACATCATCGCCAAAATCATCGGCACGCCGCTAGATAATGCGCAAGAAAGCTGCAAAACCGCAGCGCTGTTGATCGTAAACGCCTGCATCATGCACAAGCGCTTGGACGCCACCGGCAAGTTGGACGGCCTCACCAAGATAGAAATCGCCAAAACCGCTGCCTGCCCGCCACAAGCACTGTACGAAGCGTGGCGTACCGTATTGAAAAAGGATTACAGCCCGATATTCCAAGACGCCGCTGTGTTGGTGAAAAAATTCGCCGAGTTATCGCAATGCCACCCGGCGATTCAAATATTAGCCGGTTGTGCGATGGATAAAGCGGCGCGCTTAAATGATCTCGGCTTCGACCACGCCGGGCCGTTGTATCACCGCATTTTGGGCTCGGCAAAAAGCGATGGCGCGTTTTATACCAAAAACTTATCGGCCTATTTATTAGCCGGCTTGGCATTTGACGATTCATTTGTCGACTGGACTAATAAAAATGCGGTTAAAAAATTACGCATTGCCGACCCAGCATGCGGCACCGGCACCTTGCTGATGGCGGCGCTAAAAGCCATCAAAGATAAAGCCGCCGCCGCGCAAAATTTGTCGGCCGATGAAAAAGAATTGCTGCATAAACATTTGGTGGAAGAAACGATTCACGGCTTCGATATCAATCAATACAGCATTCAATTGGCGGCGTGCAATTTAACCATCGGCGCGCCCAACACCGATTATCGCGGGATGAATTTGCATACCTTGCAGCATGGGCCACTGCCCGGCAGTGTTGACGATAGCGATATTCCGCAACGAGTGAAACCAGAAAATGTGCGCCACGGCACATTGGAAATATTATTTAGCAAAGCCGGTAAGGAATCATTGCAAGTACGCATCGCCGAGTTGGATGACCTAACGGTATACGGCACCGACGCCGAAAAACACAAGAAAAAATTCCGCCCACCGCAAAATTTAGATGCAGTGATTTTTAATCCGCCGTTTACCGATACCAGCAAAGCTGGCACGCGCTTTAATCTAACAACCAAAAAGGCGATGGATAGCCGATTAAAACAAATCCACCAACATGTAATTGACCACGAACCGGATGTCGACAACGCAATCGGCAAGCGGAGTATTCAACCGTTTTTTAACCCAGTAGCACACCGACTCATCAATAAAGATAAAGGCGTTTTGGGAATGGTAATCCCAGCGACTGTATGCACCGCCGAAAATTCCCGTGGGCAACGACAATATCTCGCCAAGAATTTTCATATTGAAACGGTGGTCACTTCGCATGACCCAAAACACCCAAACTTCTCGGAAAATACTGCCATCCACGAATGCTTGTTAATCGGCAGGCGATCTATCGGCGAGCGTAACCCCACCCGATTTATTCAACTGGCAAAATATCCGGACGATGAGAAATCAACCTTTGCATTAATCGCTGCAATTCAATCCGGCGAACCGAGCGAATTATTTAGCCAAACCTTATGGCAAGCCGACAAAGTGCAAGATGGCAATTGGTCACCGGTGCAATGGTATAACCCAATACTTGCACATGCCGCCACTAAAATGAACAACTTGCCGAAGTGTGTTGCCGCCAGTGACACTTATGATTTGATGCATACCGATGTGGCCTTTTCGCTTCATTTTGATTATTCGCCAAGCGAAGACGGCAATGCGTTTTGCAGTATCAGCGAAAAAATAATGCAAACAATGAACGCCAAGCCAGAAAACAAAGGAACGCCCAAGCCGGGCAAAGAATACCAAGCCGAAAGAACACAGCAAAAGGCATCGCATCTGCAAATCACAGCCCGATTTAGTACAACCAGCACCCGATTAATGGCGATTTATAGTAAAAAACCGACTCTGGGCACCGCATATATCGCAATCGGCAATGTGGATAAACAAACCGCTAAAGCATTGGTGGCCTTTATGAATTCATCGTTTGGCATTATCCAAATGCTAAATCGCCGATCCAAAAAATTGACATATCCACGCTATGAAGTTAGCAATTTGAAAACCCTAAAACTACCCGACCCGGAAAAGGTAGATTTATCGATACTGGTCGAAGCATTCGAACAAGTAAAAAATACGCCCTTGGGAAGATTGCGTGATTGCGATGAGCATGCTACCCCCCCCCCCCCCCCCGCAAAATCCCTGGAAAATCCCCGCAAAATATTGGACCACGCCGTCGCCAAATGCTTAGGGATAGACCCCGCCAAAACCGACCTATGGCGAAAACTTCTCGCCGCCGAACCCACCATCACCAACCGCCCGGCCGTGCCGAACAAATAAACCGAATAAACCCGATAGAACAGCGAACATTTTTATGGCAATAAACATCGCAATAAACATCGCAATCATCATCCGCCATCTATTCATCCTCAATTTGAGAATTGCCTACCTAAACCCGCATGTGGGAATTACCCACCTAAATCCGCATGGTGGATGGACATTTTCCGTGAGCCCCCCATGTTTTCCGTGGGCTTCCCATGTTTTATTGTTCGCTTAAGTTTTATTTTACTCAGCCAGCGTGTTATTTGGCCGACCGGCGTGGTATTTGCGGCCGGCGTGTTGTTTGGCTGACCGGCGTGTTATTTGGCGGCCGCAACAGCCCCACCAAACCCCCACCAAACCCCCACCCATAATCCCCCATGACCCCACCAGACGCCCCCGCCAAACCCACCCCCATCTCATTCATCAGCATCATCCAAAGCACCTGCGCCGCCTTCTTCGGCGTGCAAAGCGACGCCGCCCGCAAACGCGACTTCGAAAGCGGCAAAGCATGGCATTTCATCACCGCCGGCATCATATTCGTACTAATTCTAGTCGCCGCCGTATGGACCGCCGTGCAACTTTTGCTGGCCACGGTGTAGCGAAAAGCGCCGCCACCGACTCAGCGTCGGCCACGGCATCCAACCCCCCCATACGCGCGAATTTTGCTATTCTTATGCGAGTTGTTTTAATGATCTGCGAGGGCGAGTGTTTATGAAATTACGGCGACGAGGTGCGGGTTTGCGGGCGGTTGCCCGAGGGCTAGGCTGGGTGCTGGGCCGGGTGGCCGGGGTGGCCGGGGTGGCTAGGGCGATGGCATGGGCGATGGCTGCGGCGGTGGCATCGGTGCTGTTCGCGCCGGCGGCTTTGGCCGATTGGGCGACTAATTTGCCGCGCGGGGTGACCGAAATCAGCCGTGAGGTATACGGCATGCACATGATGGTTTTGTATATTTGCATCGTCATCGGCGTGCTGGTTTTTGGGGTGATGTTCGTTAGCATTTTCAAGCACCGCAAATCCCTCGGCGTGGTGCCGGCCACCTTCTCTCACAGCACTGGCGCCGAGATTGCCTGGACTACCGTGCCGTTTTTGATTCTGGTGGCTATGGCCATACCGGCGGCCAAAACGCTGATCAAAATGGAGGACGCCAGCAATCCCGAGCTCACCATCGAGGTGACCGGCCACCAGTGGAAATGGGAATACGGCTACCCCGAGCACGGGCTGCGGTTTTTCAGTAATTTGGGCGAAAAAAGCCGCGAGGCGCGGCGCTTGAATTCAGGTATAGACCCCAGCACGGTGGATAATTATCTGCTCGAGGTGGATAACCCGTTGGTATTGCCGGTGGGCAAGAAGGTGCGCTTTTTGCTGACTTCCAGCGATGTGTTGCACGCCTGGTGGCTGCCGGATTTCGCCATTAAAAAGGACGCCGTGCCCGGTTTTATTCGCGAGATGTGGACGCAGATAGACGAGCCCGGCACCTATCGCGGCCAGTGCGCCGAGTTGTGCGGGCGCGACCACGGCTTCATGCCCATCGTGGTCGAGGCGGTGTCGCCCGCGGAATTCGAGCAATGGGTGGTGGCGGAAACCGCGGCCGCCGAAGCCTTAGCCGAATCCGCCGACCGCGAATGGTCGGCCGCCGAATTACAAGCCCGCGGCGCCGAGGTGTATGCCACCGCCTGCGTCGCCTGCCATCAGCCCGATGGGCAAGGCATCCCCGGCGTGTTCCCGGCGTTAGATGCCAGCGTCATCAGCCTGCAAGATCACCTCGCCATCGTGGTAGGAGGCCGCGCCGGCACCGCCATGCAAGCCTTCGGCCAGCAGTTGAGCGATGTGGATATCGCCGCCGTGGTCACCTTCGAGCGCAACGCCTGGGGTAATGATACCGGTGATGTGGTGCAGCCGGCGGCGGTCAAGGCGGCGCGGTAGTTGGCGGTGGATAAAAATAATGAAACCTATCGCCGTAAACCCATGGCGTCGTAAATATTGTCGGCGCACTTTAGTACTTTGCAATTAACTGAATCGAATAGGTAAACCCATGAACGCCTACGCCGCCACCGCCGACGCGCACCACGACCACCACGGCCCCGCCCCGGGGCTTATGCGCTGGGTCACCACCACCAACCACAAAGACATCGGTACTTTGTACTTGTGGTTTTCGCTGATCATGTTTTTCATCGGCGGCTTTATGGCGTTGATTATCCGCACCGAGTTGTTTCAGCCCGGTTTGCAGATAGTCGACCCGCATTTTTTCAATCAGATGACCACCATGCACGCCCTGGTGATGATTTTCGGCGTGGTCATGCCGGCTTTCGTCGGCCTGGCGAATTGGATGGTACCCATCATGATAGGCGCGCCGGATATGGCCTTGCCGCGCATGAATAACTGGAGTTTTTGGATTCTGCCGTTCGCCTTTAGCATGATGCTGTCCACTTTGTTTATGGAGGGCGGCGGGCCGGCGGCCGGCTGGACATTGTATCCGCCGTTATCGCTGCAGGGCGGCAACAGCCTGCCGTTTGTGATTTTCGCCATCCACATGTTGGGCGTGTCATCCATTATGGGCGCCATCAACATCGTCGCCACCATCATGAATCTGCGCGCCCCCGGCATGACCTACATGAAAATGCCGCTGTTCGTATGGACTTGGTTTATCACCGCCTATTTGTTGATCGCGGTAATGCCGGTGTTGGCCGGCGCCGTTACCATGCTGCTGACCGATAAATTTTTCGCTACCAGTTTTTTCAACGCCGCCGGCGGTGGCGACCCGGTGATGTTCCAGCACATTTTTTGGTTTTTCGGCCACCCCGAGGTGTACATTCTCATCCTGCCGTCGTTCGGTTTGGTGTCGGAGATCATCCCCACCTTTTCGCGCAAAAAATTATTTGGCTATAGCTCCATGGTATACGCCACCTCGAGCATCGCCTTCCTATCGTTCATCGTTTGGGCGCACCATATGTTCACCGTCGGCATGCCCTTGGTCGGCGAATTATTTTTTATGTTCACCACCATGCTCATCGCCGTGCCCACCGGCGTTAAGGTGTTCAATTGGGTCTCCACCATGTGGCGCGGCGCCCTCACTTTCGAGACGCCCATGTTGTTCGCCTTAGGCTTTGTGGTGATGTTTACCATCGGCGGTTTTTCCGGCCTGATGTTGGCCATGACGCCCATCGATTTCCAATATCATGATACCTATTTCGTGGTCGCCCACTTCCATTATGTGCTGGTGCCCGGCGCCCTGTACGGCATCATCGCCGGCGTCTATTATTGGCTGCCGAAATGGACTGGCCATTATTACAATGAAACCCTCGGCCAGTGGCATTTTTGGCTATCCACGGTGTTCGTCAATGTGCTGTTTTTCCCCATGCACTTCGTCGGCTTGGCCGGCATGCCGCGGCGTATTCCGGATTACGCGGTGCAGTTCGCCGATTTCAACGCCATCGCCACCATCGGCGCCTTCGGCTTCGGCTTTGCGCAAATTTTGTTGTTAGTGTTGGTCGTCCAATGCATTCGCGGCGGCAAAAAAGCCGATGCCCAAGTGTGGGAAGGCGCACAAGGGCTGGAATGGACACTGCCATCGCCACCGCCCTATCACACATTTTCCCCGCAGCCGGTCATTAAGTGAGGGATTAAGTAATGGCCATGACTTCGGCCACCAAACGCACTCTGCTGGTTTTATTCGCCATCGCCGCCGCGTTTTATTTCGGCTTCATTATCATGGTGGTGCTCGATGCCGGGGTATGAACATAAACATGAGCATGAATCTCGATTCACCCATCGCGCGCCATTAAATGACTCCCCGAAAAAAACTGCTGGCGCTGTTCATCATCCCGCCGCTCATGTTCGGCTTCGGCTATGCAATGGTGCCGATTTATGATGTGTTCTGCGACCTCACCGGCCTGAACGGCAAAACCGGCGCGGTGGAAATCGTCGTCGCGCAACGCATGCAAGTGGATGAATCGCGACTGATAAAGGTGGAATTTCTCGCCAAACGCAACCAAGAATTAGCGCTGAAATTCGCCCCGGCGGTGCCCAGCATGATGGTGCACCCGGGTCGCACCTACCACACCACTTATAAAGCGCGCAATTTACGGGCGGCGGCGTTGGTCGCCCAAGCGGTGCCGAGCGTCGCCCCGGGCAAGGCCGCCACCTACTTCAATAAGGTGGAATGTTTTTGCTTTGCCAAGCAAGCATTCGCCGCCGGCGAGGCGCGCGATATGCCGGTGATTTTTGTTATCCACCCCAGCCTGCCGGCGGAGGTGGACACCATCTCGCTGTCGTATACCTTTTTCGATATCGAAACCGATCCCCAGCCTGATGATGACCATGCCTCGCATGACCACGAACACAGCGGCTGATTCCCATCCCTAAATTCCCACACCCCTAAAATTCACGCCGATTGCGCCCACCCGCTGCGCAATCCGCCCACTCCACCGAGGCCACCTCCATGGCGCAAGCCGAAACCCCCTATTATGTTCCCGATCAAGCCCGCTGGCCCTTAGTCGGCTCGGTGGGCCTGACCATGTTGTTAGGCGGCTTCGCCTGGCATTTGAACGGCGCCGCCTATGGCGCTGATCTGATGTGGGCCGGGCTGGCGGTCATGGTGGTGATGTTTTTCGGCTGGTTCGGCACCGTGGTGATGGAATCCGAGGGCGGCATGTATCGCGCCTGGGAGGATAAATCCTTCCGCCTCGGCATGGCGTGGTTCATTTTCTCCGAGGTGATGTTTTTCGCCGCCTTTTTCGGGGCGCTGTTCTACGCCCGGGCGCTGTCGGTGCCGTGGCTGCTCGGTGAGGGCAGCGGCGCCCAAACCCATCAATTTTTATGGGGCGGCTATACCGAAATCTGGCCCACCAATGGCCCCGGCAACCTCGGCGAAAGCGATTTTCACATGCACTGGTGGCCATTGCCGTTCATCAACACCGCCATCTTGTTGACTTCGGGCTTGACCGTCACCTGGGCGCACCACGGCATCAAAGTAAACAATCGTCGGCAAATTATTATCGGCCTGCTGGCCACCGTGTTGCTCGGCTTCGGCTTCGTGTTTATGCAGATAGTCGAATACGCCGAGGCCTATCACGCCGGCCTCCAACTCAACAGCGGCATCTACGGCTCAACCTTTTTCATGCTCACCGGCTTCCACGGCATGCATGTTTCCCTCGGCGCCATTATGCTCACGGTGATGTTGTTTCGCGCCATCCGCGGCCACTTCACCCCCGGCCGTCACTTCGCCTTCGAAGCCGCCGCATGGTATTGGCATTTTGTCGATGTCGTCTGGCTCGGGCTATTTTTATTCGTTTATATTTTGTAAATCCATAAACATTAACATGCTCATGTTGATGAACATGTTAACTGGCGCAAATTTCGTTTGCATCAATCGCGCTTTAAATATTTAATGTCGCGGCGCGGATGATTCACCCGCCCACCACATGCGGCATGATCCAGCCGGCCTTGATGCCCACTAACAACAGCGCCATAGCGGCTAAGGAAATGCTGATGCGCCAGGTTAATGAGCGCACCACGCGGGTCGAATCCGCTGGGTCTTTCACCAAAAAATAGAGCGCGGAAAACAGGCTGCCGACCACCCATAGCAAGCAACCGATGAGGATGATTTTGAATAATAGCGGCATGCGAGCGGTGATGGTTTATGTGGCGTTTATGCTGGCTTTGGCGTTGTTGCTGTGGTTAGGTCACTGGCAGTGGCGGCGCGGCATGGAAAAAGTGGCCATCGAAAGCGCGCTGGAAGAGACGGACGAGCGCGGCGGCCAATATACCACCCTCGATAGCGTGCCACCCAATTGGCAAGCGTTGGCCTATCAGCGTGTGCAGCTGCGCGGCGCCTGGCGATTAGATGCGGTTTTTTTGTTGGCCAATCGCGTCCGCTTCGGGCAACTCGGTTTCGAAGTGTTCAGCCCGTTTCAACTGGCGGCGGATAACGCCGTGCTGCTGATCAATCGTGGCTGGATACCAGCGCCGCGCGGCACCGCCGTTCAATCTACCTCATCGAATCTGCAATCCGCGAATCGCGAATCTACGGCAAAAAATGACCTAGTCACCGACATGACCGCCGACTTGCAAGCCGCCCTAATCGACCTGAAAACCACCGCACCGGCGCTCGCCGAGCCGCGTGGGCGGGTGTATCTCCCCGAGCCGGGCTTCACCTTGGGCGAAGCCTATCGCCATCAAGCCGGCTGGCCGAAAATTATCCAGTATGTGGATCTCGCCGCTCTGGCCGCGCCTCTCGGCAGCGTGCTGCAGCCGGCGGCGATGGCGCTGACCGCCGAGCAAGCGGGTGCTTTCGCGCCGTTGTGGCACGAGGGCTGGCAAAAGCGCGCTTTCCGTTCCAGCCGACACTTTGGCTACGCCGCGCAGTGGTGGGGTTTGGCGGTGGTGTGGTTGGTATTCGGCGGAATCTGGCAGCGCATGGCGCGCCGCGCCGCCGGTGGCAGGCGATGATGCGCCCGCGTATCAAGTTGCTCATCATCGGCGCGGTCTTCCTCGGCCCGCTGGTGGCGGCGTTCATCTGGTATTACGCCCTGGGCGGCGCTTTATCGCGCCCGGCGACCAGCAATTACGCGCCATTAGTTACGCCGCCCATGGCGCTGACCGCATTCGCCAATGCGCGGGTGGTCGATAGTCCTGGCGATGGCGCCTCAGCCTGGCTCGAGGGCGATGCCGATAGCACATCGACCTCACCCGAGGCCGCCATCCCGCCGGCCCCATTCACCCTCACCGCGCTCAAACACCGCTGGAGCATGCTGCATATGCTCACCAGCGAGTGCGCCGCGGCGTGTGAAAAATCCCTGTATCACACCCGCCAAGTGCGCCTCGCCCTCGGCAAAGATAGCCACCGCATACAGCGCATTTTTGTAAGCCCCAGCGCGGCCTTGTTGGCGCGCCTGGCCGCCGCCCACCCGGACGCCATCGGCGTGCTGGAATCGCCGCGCGGCCTCGAACGCCAACTCGCGCCCATCATCCGCCGTCATGGGTTGACCGCAGACGATGCCCTGCTAGCCGACCCGCTCGGCAACCTCATGCTGATCCTGCCAGCCAAACTCGCCCCCCGCCTGCTGCTGAAGGATTTCAAGCGCCTGCTGAGATTGTCGCGCATCGGCTGAAAAAAATCGCCGGCGCACAGCGCAACAACGCCCAACCACCCGCCGGATCCTACAAAACCGGCCAAAACCGCCGTAATTCGCCAAAATCACGCACAAACTCCACGAAAATCACGCCATTGGTGATTAAAACCCCGTTTTCCGTGAGTCACCTTGTCGGGCTCGACTAATTTTTAGGAGTTATATATCTAAATCTCCATTATTAGGTTGCTATTTGGGGGCCTTTGCTTTTGGCTTTTAACGTTTTACTCCCCCCCCCGTGCTTCATCTGGGGGAGTAAAACGTTAAAAGCAAAAATCCAAAAAGCAAAATCAACCCCCGCCAAAATAGCGACCTAATAATGGGGATTTAGGTATATAACCCCCTAATTTTTCAGCAAGCGGTCACTTTTGATTGAGGCCGCGATGGCGCTCACTTTGCCCGCCTCAATCACCCCCAAAGCTGGCGAAAACCACGCCACCTGCACCCCAGTGGCGTAAAAATTTATGGAAAATCAGCCGCCATCGCCCACGCCATCAGCCTTGCCCAGCAAAAATGATCGCTTGTTGCGGGCGTTGCGGCGCCATGAGGTGGATCGCACGCCGATTTGGATCATGCGCCAGGCCGGGCGATATTTGCCGGAATATCGAGCGGCGCGGGCGCGGGCTGGGGATTTTTTGACCCTGTGCAAGACCCCAGAATTGGCGTGCGAAGTCACCCTGCAGCCGCTGCGGCGCTTTGCGTTGGATGCGGCGATTTTATTTTCCGACATTCTCACCATCCCCGACGCCATGGGGCTGGGGCTGACGATGGAGGAAGGCGTCGGCCCGCGTTTTGACCGCCCGCTGCGCTCGCATCGCGATATCGAGGCGCTGCCGCCCATCTGCGCCGCCGCCGAGCTGCGCTATGTGATGGAGGCCATCCGCCTGGCGCGCCATGAACTGGCCGGCCAGGCGCCGCTCATCGGATTCAGTGGCAGCCCGTGGACGCTGGCGGCCTATATGGTCGAGGGTGGCGGCAGCCGTGATTTTCGCCGCGCCAAGGGTTTATTGCACCAACAGCCGCGCAGCGCGCACTTATTGTTGGGGAAAATCGCCGCCGCCGTGACCGATTATCTGCAAGCCCAAGCCGCCGCCGGGGCCCAAGCGCTGATGATTTTCGACACCTGGGGCGGGCAGTTGTCACCCGCCGATTACCGCGAATTTTCGCTGCATTACATCGCCGCCATCATCGCCGACCTCAAAGCCTCGCCGGCCGCCGCCGTGCCGGTCACCGTATTCACCAAAGGCGGCGGCAATTGGCTGGAGTGGATCGCCGACACCGGCTGCGATGCCGTGGCTCTCGATTGGACCATCCCCCTAGATCAAGCGCGTCGCCGCATCGGCCACCGCGTCGCCCTGCAGGGCAACTTAGATCCGGCGTTGCTATTCGCCCCACCCCCCAAAATCGAAACCGAAGCGGCGCGCTTGTTAGCCGACTACGGCCCCGGCCCCGGCCACATTTTCAACCTCGGCCACGGCATCCACCCGCAAGTAAACCCCGCGCATGTGGCATGTTTGGTGGATGCGGTGCATCGGTTGAGTGGTACTGGGGGGTAAAAAATCCTAAAGCCGATGGGTACGGGGGGATTTGATGGGGGCCGCTTGTGATGTTGATGTTGATGTTGATGTTGATTTTGGCTTTTGTTTTGGCTTTAGATTTGGCTTTGATTTGGCTGTTGGTTTCTACCTTGCCCCTAATTTGGTCTAATGCGTTGAAGATTTAACGGCAAAAACAAAAAGACCAACATCAACAGCCCCCCACCAAATCAGGCGATAAAGCCGCCAGTTTTGGCTCCCCATCCCGAAAAAGCATGGGGGGGAGTGAATGCTAAAGGCCAAAAACCAAAAATCAAAATCACTCGGTCGCTTTGCCTCGCGTGGCTTCGAATTGGCGTAGTTGTTCGGCGCTGACTTTTTGCTGGTGTTGCGCTTGATAGTCGGCATAGGGCATGCCGTACACGATTTCTCGGGCTTGCGGGTCGGTGAGCGTAATGCCGAGTTGGGCCGCGGCGGTGCGATACCATTTGGAAAAGCAGTTGCGGCAAAAATAGCCGAGATTCATTAAATCGATATTCTGCACCTGCGGGTGGCGGCGAAAATGCGCCACCATCTTGCGATAAACCGCCGCTTCGATTTCAGTGCGCTGGCGCGAATCTATGTCCGGGGTGGGCATGGCAATCTCTCCTAAGGAATTAAGTGAGGGGGCGTTAATAAAATCATTAACCGACCGGCATTTTATCGGTTAGCGATGTTGCGGCGCCCGTCGCCCGCCGAGCCGCCGCCGGCGGTTTGCTATACTGCCGCCGGCGCTGTATGCGCCTTGCCGGCCGCCGCATTCCTAACATTCGCCCGCCCAACCCCACTTATCGCCCGCCGATTCCACGATGCAACAGCACAGCGCCGTCGCCCATGGGCGCTCGGTGATAAAGATCGAGGCGAATGCGGTGGCGGCGCTGGCCGGGCGCATCGATGCGCGGTTTGAGAAAGCGTGCGCCATGATTTTGCAGTGCGGCGGGCGGGTGGTGGTCATCGGCATGGGCAAATCCGGCCACATCGGCGGCAAAATCGCCTCCACTTTGGCCAGCACCGGCACGCCGGCGTTTTTTGTGCACCCCGGCGAAGCCAGCCACGGCGACCTCGGCATGATCACGCCGCAAGATATGACGCTGGTCATCTCCAACTCCGGCGAGACCGCCGAAGTGGTCGCCATCGTGCCCATCATCAAGCGCATCGGCACCGGCTTGGTCGCCATGAGCGGCAAACTCGGCTCCACCTTAGCGCGGCTGGCGGACACCTGCTTAGACATCAGCGTGGCCAAAGAGGCCTGCCCGCACAACCTGGCGCCCACCTCCAGCACCACGGCGACGCTGGTGATGGGCGACGCGTTGGCGGTGGCGGTGCAGCGCCTGCGGGGTTTTTCGGCGCAAGATTTCGCGCGCACCCATCCCGGCGGCGCGTTGGGCAAGCGCCTGTTGTTATACGCCGCGGATTTAATGCACAGCGGCGCCGAATTGCCGTTGGTGGACGCGGCCGCCATGCTGCCGCAATTGTTGATGGAGATGTCGGCCAAAGGGCTCGGCATGGCCGGCGTGGTCGATGCGCAGCGGCGCTTGTTAGGCATGTTCACGGACGGCGATTTGCGCCGCGCGCTGGCCGGCAAAGTGGATATTTATCGCAGTTGCGCGGTGGATTTGATGACCGCCCAGCCGTTTACCATCAAACCGGACACGTTGGCGGAAGAAATCGTCACCTTGATGCGAAAATTCGCCCAGCGCGGCCCGCACGCCGTCAACAGCGTGTTCGTGGTCGACGACCAGCGGCGCGTGGTGGGGGCGCTGAACACCCACGATTTGCTGAAAGTCGGGGTCATTTAAGGCGGCAATGCGCGGCAAAATGCCCAACTTAGCGGTCGCATTAATGGGCGTGGCGCTGGCGGCGGTCCTAGCCATGGCGTTGCTCGCCCGGCTGCAATTCTCGCCGCCGCCGGTTGTCCATACGCGGCCCAATACGCCGTCCAACGCGCCGGATTATTATATCGGAAAACTACGCTCCACCGGCCTCGACCGGCACGGTGAAAAATACCAACTCACGGCGCAGCGCCTGGTGCATTACCCGGCCGACCGGCGCGCCTTATTGTCGCAACCGCGCCTCATCCAACACCGCCGCCATGGCGTGGCGCGTCGGGTGCGCGCCGATGCCGGCTATTGGTACGATGACGGCGATACGATGATGCTATTTGGCCGCATCAAAATGACCGAGGGCGAATCCGTCGCCACCTTGAAAACCATGACGATTCGCCTCAAAGACGGCGCCGGCGGGTGAGCAATGCGCATCGCCTCGCTGGCCGGCATCGACCCTCGGCGCGCTGGCTGGCTTCGCATGCTTGCGCATGCTGGGCGGCGATGTGGCTCGGCATGGCGCTGGCAAGCGGCGAGAAAATTACCCTCGAGGCGGATGATTTCACGCTCGATTTGGGCAGCGGGGCGCGGGTTTATCGCGGCAATGTTAAGTTTCGCCAAGGTGATATCGAACTCGATTGCGCGCTGTTGACGACCCATCACGATGTCGCCGGCACGCTCAAAAACGGGGTGTGCGAAGGTCAGCCGGACGGTCGCCCGGGGGAATTTCGCCACCCCGGCGCGGCGTCCGATATCTTCGGGCGGGCGCGCCGCATCGCCTGGGATGTGGCCGCGCAACGCGTGCTTCTCGAGCAACACGCGATGCTCGAGCATGCCGGCCGCCGCATCGAAGGCAGCGTCATTACCTACCACATCGCCAGCAGACGGGTGCAAGTGAGCGGCGACAAAACCGGCGCCGCGCCAGCCGGCGAGCGCCCGCGGTTGGTTATTCCGCCGCGGCCAGAAGGTGTGGAATGACGGCTTCAACCAACAGGCATTTGCAAGCGCTCGGGCTGGTCAAAAATTACGGCGCCAAACGCATCGTCGATGAGGTGGATTTGGCGGTGGCCAGTGGCGAGGTGGTCGGTTTGTTAGGCGCCAACGGGGCCGGCAAAACCACCAGTTTTGACCTCATCATCGGCCTGCTGCGGCCGACCGCCGGACGCATTGTGCTGGACGGCGAAGACCTCACGCTGCTGCCCATGCACAAGCGGGCGCGCAAAGGCATCGGCTATTTGCCGCAGGAGCATTCGGTGTTTCGCAAGTTGACCGCCGAGGAAAATATTCTCGCCGTGCTGGAGGCCTCGGGCCAGCACACGGCCGCCGAGCGCGCCACCATCTGTCGCGATTTGCTAACAGAATTCGGCATTTATCGCTTGCGCCGTCAGCCCGCCATCCAATTATCCGGCGGCGAACAGCGGCGCGTGGAAATCGCCCGCGCGCTGGCGCTGTCGCCGGCCTTCATCCTGCTGGACGAACCGTTCGCCGGCGTAGACCCGCTGGCGGTGCGCGACATTCAGCGCATCATCGCCCTGCTGCGCGAGCGCGGCATCGGCGTGCTGGTCACCGACCACAATGTGCGCGAAACCTTGATGATCTGCGACCGCGCCTACATTCTGCACCTCGGCAAAGTGCTGGTTTGCGGCTCGCCGAGTGAAATTATGGCGGATAAAAAAGCCCGCGATGCGTACCTCGGTCACGACTTTCGAATGTAGCCGGCGGCGTTTGCTACAATCGATCTCGCCGTGTGCGCAGTCGCCCACAGCGCCTGCCGACGGCGGCGAACATGCCGCGAATAGGCCGCAAAACACCCCGTAAAACATCCCCATCACCCCAACATGAGGTCGAAAAATCCCACCATGCAACTATCAGTCAGCGGGCAACACCTGGAAATCACCCCGGCGTTGCGCGACCATGTCGCCGATAAAGTGGACAAAATAGCGCGTCGTTTCGAAGGCGCCGCCACCACCCATGTAGTATTGAGCATCGAAAAAACCCGCCACACCGCCGACGCGACGGTGACCGCCAAAGGGGCGACCTGGCACGCCAGCGGCGTCGCCGACGACATGTACGCCGCCATCGATTCCATGGCCGGCAAACTCGACCGTCAAGTGATGAAGCACAAGGAAAAACGCGCCGACCATCACCGCCTTGAAGCGAGCAAATCATCCGCCGCATCATCCGAAGCGTCATGAGCGGCGACATGCGCGCAGCGATAAATTCCACCGCCGAGCACGCCGCCGGCGCGTCTGGGGCGCCGCTAGTGGGCGAATATTTGGCCGCCAATCGGGTGCTGATGAACCTCGAAGTGGCCAGCCGCAAGCGCTTGTTCGAGTGCTTGGCGGCGCTGGCGGCCTCGGCGCAAGCGGGCTTGGATGCGGATGCCGTGTGCGCAGCGCTAACGCGGCGCGAAAAACTCGGCAGCACCGATTTAGGCGGTGGCGTCGTCCTGCCGCACGCCCGTTGCGGCGGTTTCGCGGCCCCGGTCATCGCCATCGCTCGCTTGGCGACGCCGCTGAAATATGAGGCCGCCGACAGCCGCCCGGTGTGGCTGGCGGTGTGCGTGCTCGCCCCGGACGAAGATAACGCCACCCACCTGCAGTTGTTGGCTGCGCTGGCGGCTTGCTTCAACCACCCAAGTTTTCTGGCTGACATAAAAAAATCCCGTAATGCGGCCGAATTAATCGCCCATTTCGCCCGCCGCCAGTGATGGCTCGCCGCTGAATCGCCACCGATATGCCGCTATGGGGGGTTATCGGCGCTGTGTCGGGGCGCCGCGGCAGCGTAAAACATGACCACTAACACCGCGCCAGGCGATGCCCAGGTCGCCGAACGGCGGGTGATGGTGCTCAATAAACTCGGCATGCACGCTCGCGCCGCCGCCAAGTTGGTTAAGTTGGCGGCGGCTTTCGACAGCGACATCACCCTCACAAAGGCGGAAAAAACCGCCGACGCGGGCAGCATCCTGGCGATCATGATGTTAGCGGCGGCGCAGGGCAGCGAGTTGCGGCTGCGCGCCCGCGGCGCCGACGCCGAGCGCGCCGCCGATGCGGTGTGCCGATTGTTCGCTGATTTTTTCGGCGAAGGCGAATGATGTTCACCCTGCACGGCACCGGCGTCGGCGACGGCATCGTCATCGGCGTGGCGCGCGTCTTCTGGCGGCAGGGCCAGGAAATCCCCGAGTTCGCTATCCGGCGCGACCAAGTGGAGGCGGAAATAGAGCGCTTGCAACGCGCTTTCGCCAGCGCCGGCGCGGCCCTGGAAAAAGCCCGCAACAGCCTGCCGGCGGAAGCGCCCGAGGTGGCCTCGATGCTCGGCATGCACTTGATGATTCTCGATGATGCGGCGCGGCAAGGATATGCGGCCGCCGTCGTCCGCCGCCGGCTGGTCAATGCCGAAGCCGCGTTGGCCGACCACGGCGCTGAACTGGGGCGGCGCTTCAAGGATATTCAAGACCCCTATCTGAGCGGCAAATCGGCCGATGTCGCCCAAGTCATGCAGCGGGTTTTGGGCGAATTATTAGGCGACCCGGGGGATTTAAGCCGCCAGCCGGCGGACGCGTTCGCCGGCAAAATCATCGTCGCCCGCGACCTCACCCCGACCGATGCGGTTGAATTAAAACGCCGCCGCATCGCCGCCTTCCTCACCAATCTCGGCGGGCCCATATCGCACACCGCGATTCTCGCCCGCGGCATGCGCATTCCGGCGATAGTCGGCTTGCACGGCGCCACCCGTTATCTGCGCAGCGGCGATTTGCTGGTGGTGGACGGCAAGCGCGGCGTGGCGCTGGTCAATCCCGACCAGCCGGCCCTGGCCGCCTACGGCCGCCGCCGCGAAAAAATACTGCGCCGCATCCGCGAATTGAATTCCCTGCGCGATGCCGAGGCCGTCACCCGCGACGGCGAGGCGGTCTCGTTGTTCATCAACATCGACCTGCCCAGCGATGCGGCGCTAAGCGTTGCTCAAAAAATCTGCGGCATCGGTTTATATCGCACCGAGTTTTTGTTCATGAACCGCGCCCGACCGCCCACCGAGCAACAGCAGTTCGAGGCTTATGCCGAGGTCGTGAAACTGGCGCGGCGGACGGTCACCATTCGCACCTTGGATTTAGGCGGCGATAAGCCGGCATCGGCGCGCCCCGGCGCGGGAATGGCCGCGACTTCGGCCCTCGGGCGGCGCGCCATCCGCCTGTGCTTGAACGACATCGGCTTGTTCAAGCCGCAGTTGCGGGCGATTTACCGCGCCTCGGCGCTCGGCCCCGTGCGCCTGATGGTGCCGATGATATCCAGCATGGAGGAACTGAACCAGTTATACGCCCTGCTGGCCCAAACCAAAAAAGAGTTGACCGGCGAGGGTGTGGATTTCGACCCGGCCATGCCCATAGGCGGCATGATCGAGGTGCCAGCGGCGGCCATCGCCGCGGATTTATTCGCCCGCCGGCTGGATTTTCTCTCCATCGGCACCAACGATTTGATTCAATATACCCTCGCCATCGACCGCTTAGATGATGCGGTCAATTATCTGTACGACCCGCTGCACCCGGCGGTATTGCGGCTGATCAAAATCGTCATCGACGCCGGCCAGGCGGCCGGTATTGCGGTGGCGATGTGCGGCGAGATGGCCGGCAACAGCGCCTACACCCGTATTTTATTAGGGCTAGGGCTACGCGAATTCAGCATGGACCCGGCCTCGCTGCTGGAGGTGAAACGGCAAATTCGCGAATCCGACGCCGCCCGCCTGAGGTGTCAAACGGCCCTTTTGATGAAAACCACCGAGCCCGAAAAAATCAAACGCTTAGTAGCGGAAATTAATGGGTGAAGCGGTGAATTCTGCGGGGATTTTGGATTTTTGTTTTTGGCTTTTAGCTTTTGGCTTTGCTTTTGGCTTTACTTTTGACTTTTGCTTTTGGCTTTTGCTTTTGACTTTGGCTTTTGGCTTTTGCTTTTGACTTTGCTTTTGGCTGTTAATGCTTTGCTCCACCCTATCTTTTTAGGGGGGAGCCAAAACTGGCGGGCTTCATCGCCCGTTTTGGTGGGGGGGTTTTGATCTGGCTTTTGCTTTGACTTTTGCTTTGACTTTTGCTTTCGCTTTTGCTTTCGCTTTCGCTTTTGCTTTCGCTTTTGCTTTTCGCTTTGGCTTTGCTTTAGACTTGCTTTAGACTTGCTTTTGACTCGGCTTTTGGTTTCTACCTCATCCATAATTTGGGCAAATGAATTGAAGATTTAAAGCCAAAGCCAAAAGCCAAAGCCAAAAGCCAAAGCCAAAAGCCAACCGCTCTCCTTACCAAATCCACCTGCACATCCACCTAAATCCACACAAAATCCTCCTAAATCCCCCTAACTGCGCGTGCCATACCCGCGTTCTAATAATTTTAGATTGATTATGAACAAGGCGGTGATGAACAGCGCCACGATGGCGATGGATACGCCGAGGTGGATGTCGGAGATGCCTAAAAACCCGTAGCGGAAGGCGTTGATCATGTACAGAATCGGGTTGATGTACGACACCGCCTGCCAAAAATCCGGCAGCAATTTTATCGAATAAAACACCCCGCCTAAGTAGGTCAGCGGCGTCAAGATGAAGGTGGGGACGATGGACACATCGTCAAATTTCTCCGCCAACATGCCGTTTAGCAAGCCGCCGAGGGAAAACAGCACCGCGGTCAGCGCCACGATGCTCACCATCATCCAGTAACTGTGGATGGAGATGCGGCTAAACAGCAACGACACCGCGGTGACGATGGCGCCGACCAAAATCGCCCGCACCACGCCACCGCTCACATAGCCGAGCAGAATGATGCTGTTGGGGGTCGGCGATACCTGTATTTCCTCGATGGAACGCTGGAATTTGGCGCTGAAAAAAGATGACGACACATTGGCGTAGGCGTTGGTGATGACCGACATCAAAATCAGCCCGGGGACGATGAAATCGATATACCGATGCCCCTCCATCGCCCCGATGCGCGGCCCGATGAGGTTGCCGAAAATAACGAAATACAGCAGCGTAGTCATCACCGGCGGCAACAAAGATTGCTGCCAAATACGCATGAATCGCGACACCTCCTTAGTTAAAATGGTGAGGTACGCAACCCAAATTCGTTTCCAACTCATGGTTTTGTTCGGCGGCGGTGTGGTGTAGCGGTGGGGGTGGGGGTGGCGATTTTGGCTTTGGATTTTGGATTTTTGCTTTGGCTTTGGCTTTTTGCTTTTGGCTTTTGGCTTTGGCTTTTTGCTTTTGGCTTTTCGCTTTTTGCTTTTGGCTTTTGGCTTTTGACTTGGCTTTTGATTTGCTTTTGATTTGGCTTTTGATTTTTACCTTGTCCATCATTTGGGCAGAATGAGTTGAAGATTTAAAGCCAAAAGCAAAAGACCAACATCAACAACCCCCCCGCCATCACCCCCCGCCATCATCCACGCGTTCGAGGAATAATTGCTCTAACCGATTGGTTTTATTGCGCATGGAGCGCACCGCGATGCCATGGCTGTCGAGTTGGGCGAACACCACATTGAGCGCGCTACCTTTTGGCACATCCACCTCCAAGGAATTGGGCGGGCGCGGCCGCCAGCATGTTAGGTTGGGCTCGGCGGCGCTGGCATCATGCAGTTTTGCCAGGGTTTGTTCGGGCAGCGGCGCCGCCAAATCCAACACATAGGTTTCTTGCTGCAATTTTTCCAGCAGGGCGCGGGTACTGGTGTTTTCCACCAATCGCCCGCGGTCGATGATGGCCACATTGCGGCACAGGCGCTCGGCCTCTTCGAGATAATGGGTGGTTAAAATGATGGTGACGCCAGCCTCGTTTACCTCGGCCAGGTAATCCCACATGGCGCGTCGTATTTCGATATCGACGCCGGCGGTGGGCTCGTCTAAGATGAGCAGCCGCGGGCGGTGCATCAGCGCGCGCGCGATCATCAGTCGGCGCTTCATGCCGCCGGACAGAATCTGGGTTTTTTCATCACGTTTTTCCCACAACCCCAGTTGGCTCAAATATTGCTCGGCGCGCTGGCGTGCTAACTTTTTGCCGATGCCGTAATAGCCGGCTTGATTGCACACCACCTGCAGCGGGGTTTCGAAAATGCTGAAGTTGAACTCCTGCGGCACCACGCCGAGATAGGATTTGGCGCGGCCGAAATCGCGGTCGATGTCGGCATCGAAAACCTTTACCGAGCCGCCGCTTTTATTCACCAGCGAGGAGATGATGCCGATGGCGGTGGATTTGCCAGCACCATTTTTGCCGAGCAAAGCGAAAAAATCCCCCTGCCGCACGGTCAAATCGATGCCATCGAGCGCCACCAGCCCGTTGTCGTAAACCTTGCGCAAGCCGGCAATGTTGAGGGCGATGGTCATGGGTTACAAATCACGGCGACTCCATGCGGTGGGTTCAAGTGGCTGCATCCCAAGTGGCTCAATGCAAGGCGACATTATAGCCCTTTCGCGCCGCCAAAACGCTGGCCGGGCGGATTTCCAGGCGCAACATTCGCCGGCCGCTGAGTTGTGGCGATACGGGACGCCCGCTGTTTTCGGCGTCGCGGCCCGTTGCCGCCATCGCCAACATCCGCCCGCGTCACTGCCCCAATAATTCTAGGCGGATGGTGCGTTTGCCGGATTTGGCGACGGTGATTTTCAGCGGCACTGGGTTGTCGGCATGGGCGCCGCTGCGTCCGTAATCGATTGGCCGGTCGATTTGTTCACTGAGTTGCTCGCCAGCGGCGCAGCATAGCCACACCGTTACCCGGTCCGCTGGCCGGTCAATGCGATGGCGGATGATCTTCCAGCCGAGGAATTCGCCGGCCGCGACAGTGACCGCCTCCGCCACCGGCACCGCATAGCGATAATCGCGCACCCGCCGCACGCTGACCTCGCGCACCGCCGCGCCGCCGATTTGTGCCATGCCGTCAGCGGCGCGCAGCATCAACGCCAGCGGAAAAGCGGCGGCCTCGAAGCTGTCGTCCGCGGCGATGGCATAGTGTTTGCCGCGGCCGAATTCGATGCGTCCGGCATGGCGATTAACCCGAAATTCGCGCAGCCCCTCGCCGCCTTTGCGCCCGCGTTCAACGCCGCTGTGCAGGACTGCCTCGCCGTTGTGTTGCACAAAGCGCGCGCTGCGGAAGCGCGCGTCGATAAACCATCGCGCCAGGGCGTTAGGTTCGGCGGCGGCTTCCACCACATAGCCGCCGTCTTGGTCTTCTTGGGGATCGATGCGAACCACCATTTGCCCAGCATCGAGGTTGCCGTACGACACCGCATAGCGCAGCGTTTGCGCCTCGATGGCGAAGGCGTCGCCGGCGGTCAGGCTCAACAGCGCCCACGCCAGCGTACACAACCCATAGTGCCGCGCTGGATGGCCGGGTGGTTTCATCAGCAAATCACGACGGCGAGCATGGGGGGCTTTGGCTTTGGCTTTGGCTTTTAAGTTTCACTCCACCCATGGAGGGTGTGCTAAAAGCCCTCGCTGACTAAGGAAAATGAAGAAAAAATGTCATTTCCAAAATTTAAATAATGAGCAATAGCAACACTTTTGCCTGTTTTTTTAACAACGCCCAGGTAAGTTTTAACCAAGAACAGGCTTTTCCTACGCCCTACATGGGGGGAGTCAAAACTGGCGATGAAGCCCGCCAGTTTTGGTGCGGAGGGGTTGCCTTTGATGTTGATGTTGCCTTTTGATTTTGATGTTGGCCTTTGACTTTGATTTTGGCTTTCGCTTTCGCTTTTGGCTTTACCGTTTCACTCCCCCCGCAAGATAACGCGGGGGGGGGGAGTAAAGCGTAACAGCCAAAAGCCAAAGGCCAAAAGCCAAAAGCCAAAAGCCAAAGGCCAAAGCCAAAGCCAAAAGCCAAAAGCCAAAATCAAAACCGAAAGCAACAGGCGCAATCGCCCCCATAGAACAGGGGGCGATTAATTTAGCGGCTGGATAAAATTCGAATTGGCTGATTAGAATTCGAGTTGGCGGCTTAGAATTCGACTTGGCCGCGCATTAAGATGCTGTGTTCGGCGGCGTTATCGGTGTTTTCGCGGCGTTCGCCGAGCAAGTTTAGGTCGAATTGGCTGCCGGTTTTCCAGTCTATGCCGAGGCGGTAACTGGCGGTGTCGCCGAGCGTGAATTCGCCGTAGGGGGTGAGTACGCCGCTGTGGTTTTTCAGCGTCACGCCGTAGCCTAGGCGGGCCTTTATGCGAACGCGATGGTCGCGGTCGGCGGCGGTCTCGGGCAGGCCTCGGCGCCACAATTGCGCGATGCCGGTGGCGGCGGCACCGTAGGTCGGGGCGAGGGTTAGGGATAGGCCTTGGCCATCAGCGCCGGGCTGCAACGCCAGGCTGCCTTGAAAGCCCCATTCCTCGTAGTCGCCGGGGCTGGTGACGAGGTGCAAGCGACCATCGGCGGCCAGGCGGGTGGTCGGGCTGTGATAGCGCAGACCTAAGCCGACTTCGGCGCCGAGGCCGGTTTCGCCGTCGCCGCCGCTGTGCCGCAGGCCGGCTTCGAACAGCGGCGTCAATGCGCCGCCGCTACTCAAGGCGAAGCGGTGGCTGGCTTCTACGGCTAGCCGCAGGCGAGTGGTGGCGGATGGCGAGGCCGCGAATGCGGCATTGTCGGGCACTTCCAGTTCGTTGTAAGCGACATCGCCGCGCACTAGCAGGGCGGTGACATCGTTTCGCCAGAGATGGCCGCTGCCGCCGAAGCCGGCGGCGCGCAGGTCGAGGTCGGCGGATGTTTTGGCGCCGCCGGCCGGGGTGATGTCTAAATCGCCCTGGCCGTAGCCGAGGGTGGCCCAGAAATCGGCGTTGCCGCTGCGCCAGCCGAGATAGGGGTGCAGGCTGGTCATGTCGATGTCATGGGTGCCGGCGCCTAGGCCGCCGCCGAGGTCGCGGTAGTCTATCTCGCTTTGCAAGCGCGCCACCGACAGCCCGGCCAGCAGGCCGGGGCGCAGGCGGGCATCGAGGCCGAGGTGGAAGCCGCGCAGTTCGCCGTCCCAATCCAAATCGCCGCTTGTCCCGGACATTTCGCGATATTCGCCGCTGCCCCAGATGGTCGCCGAGTTGACTGCGGCGCCGGCGCCGCCATCGGCTAAGGCGAGTCCGCCGCTGCCATTGCCGATGCCATTGCCGCCGCCGTTTAGCGGCACGGTGAAGGTGGTGCCGGTCAGCAGGGTTTTGGCGTCGAGTTCCTGGCGCGCCATGGGCTGGCCGTGGGTGGCGAGCAGGCCGGCGATGCCGCTTTGCCCGCCGATGGCTAAGCCGGCGCCGCCGCCGCCGCCGCTGTTGGCGTGTTCGATGCGGGTGGTGATGGCGGCGGCGACGCTGTCGCTAATGGCGTGGGCGACTTCCGGCAGGATGATTTGGTTTACGGCGTCCATGTCGGTGTTGGCGACGCTGATGGTGATGTTGGCGGTGGCGGTGTTAGGCCCGGGGTTGCTGGCGGAGTCGGTGGCGGTGTAGAGCAAGGAGAGGTCTGGAATAGCGCTATCCAGGGTGCCGGTTAGGACGCGGGTGTCGGGGTCGAAGGATAAATCGGCGGCGATTTCGGCCGCCAAACTTCCGTCCACTACAACGCCGCCGGCGGTTAGGGCGTAGGTCACCGGGCGGAAGCCGCCGACAACCTCCGGCAAGGTCATATCGACCACATCGTCCACCGCAAAGTTGTAGGTTTGCTCGGTCTCGACAAACGCCATGTCGACAACAGCGAAGGTGAATTCGTATGAGAGTGCCACGGTGGCGGCCCCACCTGCCGGCGGGGTGGCGGTGTAGGTGAGCAGATAACTGCCCGATGTGGTCGGCTGGCCGGTTAGGGTGCGGGCGTTAAAAGCCAGCCCCGGGGGGAATGCGGCACTGGTTAGGGTGTATACATAGCCGTCGCTACGCACGGGGGGGAGCGTTATATCGACAGCGATGCCGATGGGGAAAACGCGGTCGAACATCTCGACTACCTCACCATCCAACACTTGCTCGATAGTGAGTTTAAAGGTGCCGGCCATAGTTTGATTGCCGTAATTATCGATGGCTTTGTAGGTGAGCGTGACGGCATTGGCGGCTACGGTGGGCGTGCCGCTTAAAGTACGAACATCGACGGCGGCATCAAACTCCAAACCGGCGGGCAAATCGGCACCGGTTAGCGTGTAGGTGACCGGAGCGGCGCTGCTTGATGCTGCCGGCAAGACCAAATCAGTTATCGCCTCGCCGACTGGGAATGTCACCGCCTCGCCCGCCTCGCCCGGCAAGGCGTCGGCGAGGGCATCGGCGGCAAAAATCGGGCCGGTGATGGTGATGGTGAACACCGCATCGGTGCTGGTGGGCGGCGTCGCCGCATCCGTGGCGCGATAGGTCATCTCGGTACTGGCGGCGGCGGTGGTGGGCGTGCCGCTGATGGCTCGGGAGTCGGCGGCGGTATTGAAATTAAGCCCAGCGGGTAGTCGCGCGTCGGTGGGGCTGCCGCCCTCGGCGAACAGGGCGTAGGAAATGGTGCCGGTGCCGCCGGTGGCGGCGGTTAATGTGCGCATATCGGCGGCGAGGCTGGCGAGGTTAACCCCGGCGGCGTAGATGCGGTCGGGGTTGGAATTTTCCGGGAATGCCAAGCCAGGATCGATGGTGACGGAGAAAGTTTGGTCTGAAAATCCGCCGGGGATGATGTTCGGGGCGGTGCCGGTGGCGGCGTCCGTGGCGGTGTAGGTGAGGGAGTAGACGGTGGATGCATCTACGGCATCGGGTGTGCCGGTTAGGGTGCGGGCGGCGGCGCCGGAATTAGCGGTGGGGTTGAAAGTCAGTCCGTTCGGCAAGCCATTAGTGCCTGTGCCGTCCCCGGTTAGGGTGAAGGTGACCGGGGTGGTGCCGTTGGTAGTGGCATCGGATAACACCAGGGTGACGGACTGGCCAGCGGTGTAGGCCAGACCCGTCGGCGCATCAGCGGCGAAGGTGGGGCCGGTGATGGTGACCATGAAATCGTCCGTGGTGGCGTTGCCGGCACCATCGGTGGCGGTGTAGACGAGCATGACGGCGGCGGCGGGCATGGTGGGCGTGCCGGTGATGGTGCGGGCGGCGGCGCCGGTGGCGGTATTGGCGGTGGGGTTGAAGGTGAGCCCAGCCGGCAACGCGCCGGTTACGGTGTAGACAACACCGGCGCCGGTGGCTACCGGCAGAATTTTGGCGGTGATGGCGATATTTAACGGATAGGTTTCATCCACGATGGATACATCGAACACCGGCCCGGTGATGGTGACGGCGAACATCACCCCATCGCTGACATTGCCGAATTCATCGCTGGCGGTGTAGGTGAGCATGACAGCGGCGGCCGGGGCGCCGGTGGGGCTGCCGCTCAAGGTACGGGCGGCAGCGCCGGTGGTGGCATCGGTGGCGTTAAAAATCAGCCCATCCGGCAAATCATCGTTCGTTTCGGTGGCGTTTTGCCCACGCAAAGTGTAGGTGAGCGAATTTACGCCGCCGAAGCCCGCGGTCGCAGCCGGCAGTATGTTGGCGCCGGCGGCGAGGCCGGTGTCGATATCGATGCCGGTGACATAGGATTTATCGCCAATATCCACATCGGCGGCAAAGGCCGGCCGCTCGCCGAGCACGCTGAACATAAAGGTGCCGGTAACGCCGCCGCCGCCGGCGCCGGCGGCTCTGGTGGCGGCGTAGGTGAGCGAGGTGTCGCCGATGATCTCCGCCGCGCCAGTCAACATGCGGGCGTCGGCGGCGTTATCAAAACTCAAGCCCTGGGGCAGATTGGCGCCGTTGGTGGTGTCCACTGCTGCGCCATCCGGCGCTGGTCCGTACAACGCATAGGTGATGCCATCGCTGCTGTTAGTGGCATCCGCCGCTGCTGGCAGTTGCTGGTTCACCGCTGCGCCAATATCGCGGGATATAGCATCCAAGTCGGCGGTGAAGGTGAGGCTGGTGACCGACAGGTCGATGTTGTGGCTTAGGGCGGTGCCGAAACCGCCGCTGCCGGGGGTGGCGGTGTAGCGGAGTTCATAGTCGCCGGCCGCGGTCGGTGTGCCGGTGATGGTGCGGGCGGCGACGCTGGTGTCGCTGGCGGTGGGGTTGAAAGTCAGCCCGAGGGGAAAGGTGCTACCGGGGGCGGCGACCAGATCATAGAGAATCCCGCTGCCGCTGGCGGCCGGCAGGGTTATCGGCTCGGTGATGGCAACATTGAGCGAATAGTCGAGAGCCATCGGTGGGGTGAGGTCGAATGTGATGTCTTCGACCACGAAATTGAAGGTTTGCTGGATGAAATCGGCGGCCTCGGCGGCGTTGGTGGCGGCGTAGGTGAGCTCAGTATTGCCTACGCTTTGCGCTGTGCCGACCAGCAGTCGGTCTGCGTCAAAAGACAACCCGGTGGGCAGGTTGGCGCCATTGGTTCTATTATCGCCGGGGCCGAACAAAGCATAGTTAAGCGAGCCGCCGCCGTTGGCGGTGGGGAAGGCCTCAGTCACGATAGCCGCGACATCGGTGCCGACGGTGATGGTTATATTTGCCAAGGGATCGACTGCGAAGACGCGGCCGATGGTGACATCGAAGGTCGCATCGGGCGTGGTGTTGCCGTAATTGTCGGTGGCGAAGTAGGTGAGCGTGTAGGTGCCGGCGATGGTGGGGATGCCGCTTAAAGTGCGAACACCGACGGCGACATCAAACTCCAAACCGGCGGGCAAATCGGCGTTGGTGATGGTGCCGTCGGTCTCCCTGGTGGGGTTGGCGCCGATTAGCGTGTAGGTGAGCGAGGCGGTGCTGCTGGTGGCCGCCGGCAACACCACATCATCAATTGCGATGTCGGCGATGTACTCAGGTTGATTATCCAGCGGCAGGTCACCGGCAGCGAAAGACGGGCCGGTGACCACTGCGGTAAACGACAACTCAGTCATGTTGTCCGTATTATCTGAATCCGTGGCGCGGTAGATCAACGAGATTTCGGCGGTCAATTCCGGCGTGCCGGTGAGGTTTCGGGAGCCGCCGGGGGTGAAATTCATCCAACTAAGCAGTTGCGGGTCGGCCGGGCTGTTGCCTTCGGAAAATAGATCATAGGACAGGTCGCCGGCGCCGCCGGTGGCGAGCGGCAGGGTTTGGCTGACCACTCGGCCGGCTGGGTACTCCATGCGGGCTGCGATGGCATCTGCGGCGAAAGCCAAGCCAGGATTGATGGTTACATCGAAAAATTGCTGTGCAAAGCCGCCGATTCTGACGCCGCCGCCGTTTGCGTCGGTGGCGGTGTAGGTGAGCGTGACGGTGGTGGATGCATCTACCGCTTGGGGTGTGCCGGTTAGGGTGCGGGCGGCGGCGCCGGAATTAGCGGTGGCGTTGAAAATAAGCCCGGCCGGCAAGCCGTTATTGGCGGCGACGGGATTCGCCCCGGTTAGGGTGTAGACCACCGAGGCGGCGGCGGTGGTGGTGCTGGCTTCGGATAGCGTCTCGGCGGTGATGGGGAGGCCGGCGGTGTACATCTGAGCCCCCGGCGCCGCATCAGCGAAGGTCGGGCCGGTGATGGTGACCATGAAATTGGCCGAAATGGCGTTGCCGTCGCCATCGGTGGCGGTGTAGATGAGTTCGACGGCGGCGGCGACGGCGGTGGGCGTGCCGGTTAGGGTGCGGGCGGCGACGGTGTCGGCGGCGGCATTGCCAGCGTTGAGCGTCAGCCAGCCCGGCACGGCGCCGGCGGCGGCGGATAAGGCGTAGGAAACATTGTTGCCAAGGGCGACCGGCAGGATTTGGGCTCCGGCGGCGGCGATGTCTACGCCCAAGAAATAGGTTTTATCGGCGATGGTGGCGCCATCGAACACCGGCCCGGTGATGGTGACGGCGAACATCACCCCATCGCTGACATTGCCGAATTCATCGCTGGCGGTGTAGGTGAGCATGACAGCGGCGGCCGGGGCGCCGGTGGGGCTGCCGCTCAAGGTACGGGCAGCATCGCCGATGGTGGCATCGGTGGCGTTAAAAATCAGCCCAGCCGGCAAATCGGCGTCGGTGATGTTGCCGTCGGCGTCCATGGTGGGATTGGCCCCGGTCAGCATGTAGGCGAGAGGCGTGTTGTTGTCGAAGCCATCCGCAAGCGGCAAGATTTTGGCGGAGATATCGAGGCCGGTGACATAGGATTCGGGCTCGATGGTCAGGTTTTCGGCAAACGCCGGGCCGCCGCCGATTGTGAGTCGGAAATTTACGGTAATGGTGCCGCCGCTACCGGAGGCGGCGTAAGTCAGCAGCGTTTCGCCGACTAATTCTGGAGTGCCGCTCAAAATGCGCTCCCCGGCGGCGTTAGCGAAACTCAAATCAACGGGCAGATTGCTGTTATTGGCGGCGCCGAGGTTGTCGGGGTCGACGGTGGTGCCTGGCCCGTACAACGCGTAAATGCCGGCGCTGCCATCGCCATCCGCCGCTGCTGACAATTCTTCGTCCACCACATCACCGACATTGAAGGACAGATCAACCACGGGGACTTCGAAGGTGATGGTGGCAATCGACACCTCGATCATGGCGGTGGCGGTATTGCCGAAATCATCCGTAGCGGTGTAGATGAGCGAATGGGTGCCCTCCATGGTCGGCGTGCCGGTGATGGTGCGGGCGGCGGCACCGGTGTTGGCATCGGCGGTGGGGTTGAAACTCAGCCCAGGAGGGAAAGTGCTGCCGGCTGCGGCCACCAAGGAATAGACGACATTGGAGCCGCGGATTACGGCCGGCAGGGGTGTCGCCGCCGCCGCATCGATAAGCACATTGAACGGATAGTTGAGATTCTCCGGCGGCTGGGTCGCGAACGCGATGTTTTCGACCACTAAATCAAAGGTTTGCGGGATGAAATCGGTGGGGTCGGCGACGTTGGTGGCGGTGTAGGTGAGCGTGCTGTCGATTGGGGTTTGCGCTATGCCGGTGAGGGTGCGGGCGATGATGGGCGGGGTGGCGCCAGCATCCGCCGTGGGGTTGAAAGTCAGCCCGACGGGCAAGCCGTTGTTGTCGGTGATGCTCGAATCGGCCAAAGTGTAGGCGAGCGTGCCGCCGCCGGTGGCGAGGGGGAAGGCGTCCGGCATGGCTGTGGCGACATCATCGCCGACGATGAGGGTTAGCTCTGCGAGGGCATCGCCGACGAAGGCGCGATTGACGGTGACGGTGAACTCCAGCGAGGTCTCGTTGCCGTACTCATCCCTGGCGGTGTAGGTGAGCATGAAGGCGCCGGCGACATCGGGGTTGCCGCTTAAAGTGCGGGAGGTTGCATTAAACATCAAACCCGCCGGCAAATCGGCGTTGGTGGGGGTGCCGTCGGTATCCCTGGTGATGTTGCCGTCTAAATCCACGGTGGGGTTAGCGCCGGTTAGCGTGTGGGTGAGCGAGGGGGCGCTGCTGGTCGCCAGCGGCAGTACCACATCGGTGATTGCCGTACCGGCGGCCAAAGTCGGCACGGTTATGGGTAGGTCACCAGCGGCGAAAATCGGGCCGGTTATGACGAGAGTGAAGTCCCCATCGCGGGACTGAGCTGCGGCGTCGAAGACGGTGTAATTAATCTCGGTTTCAGCGGCGATGGTGGGCATGCCGGTGATGGTGCGGTCATTGGAGCCGGAAGTGAACCAACTCGGCAGTTGCGGGTCTGCGGTTAAGCCGCTGGTAGTTAGAAGATACCGATAGGGCGGTATGCCGCCGATGCCCTCGGGCAGGTCGTGGTTGACTGTGGCGCCAGCGGGAAACTCAATGCGGGGCGGCACGCTCTCGAATTCGAAGCGCGCATTGACCGTGACATCAAACACCTGCTGCGCCAAGCCGCCGTCGCCATCGGTGGCGGTGTAGGTGAGGGAGTAGCCGCCGACGGCGGCGGCGACCGGCGTGCCGGTGATGGAGCGGGCGACGATGAATGTGTCGCCGGCAACAAGCGCCGGGTTAAAAGTTATGCCGGCGGGCAAGCCGTCAGCGCCAGTGCCGTTGCCGGTTAGGGTGTAGGTGACGGGGTCGGTGTTGGCGCTGCTGGTGGTGGCGGCGGGCAGCGTCACATCGACAGCAAATCCGACGGCGTATGTCTGGGCGACCACCGCCGGGCCAGCGAAGGTGGGACCGGTGACGGTGACGGTGAAAGTGAGCATCGTTGCATTGTCAGCGCTATCGGTGGCGGTGTAGGTGAGTTGGGTGTCGGCGCTGATGGTGGTGGGCATGCCGCTTAAAGTGCGGGCGGCGTCGGTGGCGGCGTCGGTGGCGTCAGTGGCGTTGAATGCCAGCCCGCCCGGCAAAGCGCCGCCGCCGGCGCCGGTTAGGGTGTAGGACACATCGACGCCACGGGCGGTGGGCAAAACTTCGGCGGCGCCGATGTCGACGCCTAAGAAATAGGCTTTATTGGCGATGGTGGCGTCATCGAACGACGGGCCGGTGATGGTTACGGAGAAAATCACCTCACCGCTGACATTGCCGAATGTATCCGTGGCGGTGTAGGTGAGGTTGACAGCGGTGGCCGGGGCGCCGGTGGGCGTGCCGCTCAAGGTACGGGCGGCATCGCCGGTGGTGACATTGGTGGCGTTAAAAGTCAGCCCAGCCGGCAAATCACGGTCGGTGATGTTGCCGTCGGTGTCCATGGTGGGATTGGCCCCGGTCAGTATGTAGGTGAACGCCGTGTTGTCGCCGAAGCCATCCGCCAGCGGCAAGATTTTGGCGGAGATATCGAGACCGGTGACATAAGATTCCGCGTCAATGGGCAAGTTATTGGCAGCAAAGGCCGGGCCACCGCCGACGGTGAAATCAAAAATTTCGGTGATGGATAAGCCGCTGTCGGCGTTAGTGGCGGCGTAGGTGAACGCGGTGGTGCCGACTTGTCGCGCTTGGCCGCTCAGCATGAGGGTGCCGGCGGCGTTATCGAACATCAAACCAGCGGGCAGATTCATGTTGTTTACGGCATCGGCGGAGTCGCGGTCGCTGATGTCGGCGGTGGTGCCCGGTCCATACAACGCATAGACGATGGTGGCGCCGGTGTTGGCGTCATCCACCGCCGCGGGTAGGGATACGCCGGTGGACCCGGCCGCCGAATCGACCACCGTATCGCCGGCATTGAAAGACAAACCTAAATCGGTGCGGTCGAAGTCGAATCTGGTGACGAATACCGTGAGGTCACGCCTGATGGGGCCGCCGAAACTGCCGGTGGCGGCGGTGGCGGTGTAAATCAGCGGATAGTCACCGACCTCGGTCGGTGTGCCGGTGATGGTGCGGGCGGCGGCGCCGGTGGCATCGTCGATGGGGTTGAAACTCAGCCCCGGGGGGAATACGGCGCTGGAATCCAAGGAAGTATTGGGCACCAGCGTATAGACAATCCCGCTGCCGTTGGCGGCCGGCAGGGTTATCGGCTCGGTGATAGGTACATTGAGCGGATAGTTGATGGTCGTCAGCGGCTCATCCGCATCATCGAACACGATTTGTTCGACCACGAAAGCGAAGGTTTGTTCGATGGAATCGGCGGAATCAGCGGAGTTGGTGGCGCTGTAGGTGAGCGTGACGGCTTCGGCGGTCTGCAGCGTGCCGCTCAGCACCGGCGGCGTGCCGGCGGTGTAAATCAACCCGGCGGGCAATTGGCGGTCGGAGGCGGTGCCGTTGGGGCCGAGCAATGAGTAGACCAGCGTGCCGCCGCCATTGGCGGTGGGCAGGACGATTTGGCCGGCGACATTCACGCCGACGGTGAAGGTTTGATCGGCGATGGTGGCGCTGAAGACGCGATTGACGGTGACGGTGAACTCCAGCGAGGTCTCGTTGTCGTGAACATCGGTGGCGGTGTAGGTGACCGTGACGCCGCCAGGGCCGGTGGCGGTAGTGGGCGTGCCGCTTAAAGTGCGGGCGGCATCGGTGGTGAAGTCGGTGGCGCCGCCGGCGTTGAATTCCAGCCCGGCCGGCAAACCACTCATGGAATAGGAGACCGGCGTGGCGCTGCTGGTGGCCTGCGGCAGGACTACAGCGTCGATTTCCACATCGGCGGTGTAGATTGGGGCGAGCGTGAGGCTGGGCAGCGAGGGGCCGGTGACGACTATATTGAAACTCGGCTCCGGACTCAGCCTTTTATCGCTGTTGTTTCCTGGTGATGAATCATGCACCCGATAGATGAGCATGTAGGTGCCGGCGGTTTCGGGCGTGCCGGTGATGCTTCGGCTGCCACGCTCAAAAGCAATCCCAGCCGGCGTTAGCGCCGTGATTTCAGCGGCGGTAAGGTCGTCATAGTTTTCAGGTTGGCCAGGGTTTTTGCCGCTTTCGAACAGAATATAGGTATACGGCGTGATGCCGCCGGTGGGGAGGGGCAAGATTTGTGGGGGGGT
Organism: Candidatus Poriferihabitaceae bacterium; assembly: GCA_965243285.1. Lineage (GTDB taxonomy): Bacteria > Pseudomonadota > Gammaproteobacteria > Arenicellales > Poriferihabitantaceae > JAHRAW01. Next base: position 714,004 of record OZ251537.1, read on the forward strand.
GATGGCAAGACCGGCCGGAAAGGTGAGGTCGGGGAGGGCGGCCACCGCCAGGGCCGGGTTTATCGTTACATCGAATGTCAATGCGGTGGTGGCGCTGCCGGAGGTTGCGGTGTAGACCAACGCGGTGGTGGTCGAGGCGGTGACTTGATTCGGATTGCCGGTTAGGGTGCGGGCGGCGTTGCCGCCGCTGGCGGTGGCGTTGAAATCCAAGCCCGCGGGCAAGCCGCCGACGGCGGTTAAGGTATACACCGCCGCCGCGCCGGTGCCTACGATGGTGGCGGCTGGCAGGGCCAGCGCGGTGATGTCTTCACCGGCGAGGTAAATTTGTGCGCCCGGCGCTGGGGTGGTTGCCAAATCAAACTCCGGGCCTTCGATGGTGACCATGAAGTTTGCCCTGGCGACATTGGCGGGGGAGGCGTTATCGGTGGCGGTGTAGGTGAAGCTCACCGCGTCTCCGCCGCTGGTGGGCGTGCCGCTCAGGGTGCGGGTGGCGGCGCTGAAAACCAGCCCATCCGGCAAAGCGCCGCCATTAGCGCCGGTTAAGGCATAGGAGATGCCGGCGCCGCTGGCGGACGGCAACACTATCGGGGTGATTTCGTTGCTGGAGGTGAAGGTCTGGTCGCCAGGGGTGGACGCAAACGCCGGGCCGGTGATGGTGATGGCAAACGCCACCGCAGCGCTAACATTGCCGAACCTGTCAGTGGCGGTGTAGACGAGGTTTACGGCGGTGGCGTCGGGTGCGCCGGTGGGCGTGCCGCTCAAGGTACGGGCGGCGGCAGTGGCGTTTGCGCCGCCGAAAGACAACCCGGCCGGCAACGCATCATCGGCAGTTGCCCCGCTCAACTCATAGGTGAGGTTTTGCACGCCGCCGAAGCCCGAGGCCGCCGCATCCAGCACCAGGTCGGTGATGGAAACGCCGGTGACATAGGATGCCGCAGCGATGGTATAGCCACTGGCAAAGGCCGGCCCGCCGCTGACGGTGAAATCAAAAGTGGCGGTGACGGTGCCGTTGGGGCCGGCGGCGGCATAAGTGAGCGAGGTGGTGCCGACTTGTTGCGCCGTGCCGCTCAAGGTGAGGGCGCCGGCGGTGTTATCGAAAGTGAAATCACCGGGCAGATTCATGCCGTTTGCGGCATTGACGGCGTCGCTATCGCCGATGTCGACGGTGGTGCCTGGCCCGTACAACGCATAGGTGATGGTGGCGTCGGGGTTGCCGTCATCCACCGCCGTGGGCAGCGAGTGACTCACGGTATCGCCGACATCGAAGGACGCATCTATCACGTCGGCGGTGTAGGTGATGCTGGTGACCGACAAATCGAATTCATGCGTGAGGTCGGGGCCGAAACTGAGGTCGGCGATGTAGGTGAGCGGGAAGGTGTCGGCCATATCTGGCCTGCCGCTGATGACGCGGGAATCGGTGTCGAAAGCCAGCCCGCTGGGCAAATCATCGTTCCCGCCGGAGGCGTTTGCTCCGGTCAAGGAGTAACTCACCTCGGTGGCGGTGACGGCCGGCAGGGTTGTCTGGGTGCTGGCAGTCAGAGTCACATCGAGCGGATAGCCGATATTCGCCGGCGGGTCTTCAATGAAATCAGCCGCTAGGACCGTGAAACTGAACTCAGCCGTTAGGCTATCGTCGGCATTGCTTGGATTGACTCGGTAATACATTTGGATGGAGCCAATAGGCGGGGTTGTGCCCAGCCCTCGCAACACGCCGCTTAAAGTGCGGGCGGCACTGGTCGCGGGATTGGAGTCGTTGGTGGGGTTGAAGGTAAGCCCGGAGGGGATGTTCGCATTGACGGTTCCGCTCTCGCTGCCGGTCAGGATATAAGTGCGAGCGCCGCCGCCGGAGGCGCCGGGGAAGGTGTGTGAAAATTCACTGCTTCTGACCACGGTGAAGTCTGGGATGTCCTGCAAGAAAGCACGTCGGATGTGCATTGCGAAGATTTCCGTAATCGCATTGCCGTGCGCATCCGTGGCGGTGTAGGTGAGGCTGACGGGGGTGGCGCCGGTGAGGGTGGTGGGCTCGCCACGCAAAACCGGGGCATCGCCGGTGGTATCGAACACCAGCCCCGGCACGGCAATGTTCAATGCTTGGGCATTGGGCCCGGTCAGCGTGTAAGACACATTAGCCGACTCGGTGCTGGCGGTCGGCAAGGTTAGCGGCTTGGCGTCGGCGTCATTGGTTATGGCGATGTCAGCGAAGTAAGTTCGAGCGGCGGGCAGATCGCCTACGAAACTCGGGCCGGCGATGGTGATGGTGAACACCGCATCGGTGATGTTGGGCGGCGTCGCCGCATCCGTGGCGCGATAGGTCATGGTGGTGGTGCCGGCGGCGGTTGCCATGCCGGTGAGGGTTCGGGTAGTGGCATTGAAACCAAGCGCAGCGGGTAGTCGCGCGTCGGTGGGGCTGCCGCCCTCGGCGAACAGGGCGTAGGAAATGCTGCCGGTGCCGCCGGTGGCGGCGGTTAATGTGCGCATATCGGCGGCGAGGTCGGCGAGGCTAACCCCGGCGGCGTAGGTGCGGCCGGGGTTGGAATTTGCCGGGAATGCCAAGCCAGGATTGATGGTTACATCGAAAAATTGCTGTGCAAAGCCGCCGTTTCTGAAGCCGTTTGCGCCGCTGATTAAGATGGTGGCGGTGTAGGTGAGCGTGACGGGGGTGGATGCATTTACGGCTTGGGGTGTGCCGCTTAGGGTGCGGGGGGCGGTGCCGCCGGTGAAGATGAGCCCGGCCGGTAAGTCGAGATTGCCGGCGGTGGCATTCTTCCCGGTTAGGACGTGGACCAGCAGCGAGGCGTTGGTGGTGGTGCTGGCTTCGGATAGCGTCAGGGTGGGGATGGCACGGCCGGCGGTGTACATCTGAGCCCCCGGCGCCGCATCAACGAAGGTCGGGCCGGTGACGGTGACGGTGAAGGTGAGCGCCGTTTCATTGCTATCGCCATCGGTGGCGGTGTAGGTGAGGGGGGTGTCGGCGCTGATGGTGGTGGGCATGCCGCTTAAAGTGCGGGCGGCGTCGGTGGCGGCGTCGGTGGCGTCAGTGGCGTTGAATGCCAGCCCGCCCGGCAAAGCGCCGCCGCCGGCGCCGGTTAGGGTGTAGGACACATCGACGCCACGGGCGGTGGGCAAAACTTCGGCGGCGCCGATGTCTATGTTCAAGGAATAGGTTTTATCGGCGATGGTGGCGCCATCGAACACCGGCCCGGTGATGGTGACGGCGAATATCGCATTCGCGCTGACATTGCCGAATTCATCCGTGGCGGTGTAGGTGAGGTTGACGGCGGCCGGGGCGCCGGTGGGGGCGCCGCTCAAGGTGGTGCCGGTGGCAGTGGCGGTGGTGGTAAACACCAGCCCAGCCGGCAAATCACGGTCGGTGATGTCGCCGTCGGCGTTTATGATGGGATTGGCCCCGGTCAGCGAGTAGGTGAGCGCCGTGTTGACGCCGAAGCCAGTCGCCAGCGGCAAGGTTTTGGCGGTGATATCGAGACCGGTGACATAGGATTCATCGCCAATGGGCAAGTCGCCGGCAGCAAAGGCCGGGCCGCCGCCAACGGTGAAATCAAAAGTGGCGATGGCGGTGCCGGTGGTGCCGGCGGCCGCATAAGTGAGCCGGGTGGTGCCGACTTGTTGCGCCGTGCCGCTCAAGGTGAGGGCGCCGGCGGTGTTATCGAAAGTGAAACCACCGGGCAGATTCAGGCCGTTTGCGGCATTGACGGCGTTGCTATCGCCGATGTCGACGGTGGTGCCTGGCCCGTACAACGCATAGGTGAGGGTGGCGGTGGAGTCGCCGTCATCCACCGCCGTGGGTAGTGTTGTGTTATTCACAACATCGCCGACATCGAAGGACAAATCCGCCACGGTGGCGGTGTAGGTGACGCTGGTGACCGACACCACGATGTCGCCCGTGAGGTCGGCGCCGAAACTGAGGTCGGCGGTGTAGGTGAGCGGAAAATTGCCGGTCATGTCCGGCATGCCGCTGATGACGCGGGAATCGGTGTCGAAAGCCAGCCCGCTGGGCAAATTATCGTCCCCGACGGTGGCGTTTGCTCCGCGCAAGGTGTAACTCACCTCGCTGGCGTTGACGGCCGGCAGGGTTGTCGAAGTACTATTATCGAGAGTCACATTGAGCGAATAGCCGATATTCGTCGGCGGGGTTTCAATGAACTCAGCCGCCTCGACCGTGAAACTGAACTCAGCCGTTCGGCTATCATTGAGATTGGCGGGAGTGGCGGGATTGACTCGGTAATACATTTGGACGGTGCCGCCCGTATCCCCGCTTGCATCCAGCCCTTCCACCACGCCGCTTAAAGTGCGGGCGATAGTGCTCGAGGAACTGGTGCTGTTGCCGCGGTTTAATTCAAGCCCGATGGGCAGATTCGCATCGACCGTTCCGGTTGCATTCCTGGTCAGGATATAAGTCCTGGTGCCGCCGCCGCCGGCACCAGGGAAAATATACGAAAAATCATCGCTTATGACGGCGGTGAGGTCGGGGATGGAATCCAGGAAATTACGCAGGATGTGCACTGCGAAGATTGCCGTGGTCGCGTTGCCGAGATCATCCGTGGCGGTGTAGGTGAGGCTGACGGGGTTGGCGCCGGTGAGGGTGGTGGGCGTGCCACGCAAAACCGGGGCGTCGCCGGTGGTATCGAACACCAGCCCCGGCACGGCCATGTTCAATGCTTGGCCACCGGGCCCGGTCAGCGTGTAAGGCACATCAGCCAGCCCGTCGCTGCTGGTGCTCGCCGTCGGCAAGGTTAGCGGCTTGGCGTCGGCGTCATCGGTTATGGCGGTATCGAGGTAGTAAGTTTGCGCAGCGATGGGCAAGGCGCCGGCGAAAATCGGGCCGGTGATGACCATAGTGAAATTCGGCTCCGGATTCAGCCTTCTAGCGTTGTTGCTTCCTGGTGATGAATCATGCACCCGATAGATGAGCGGGAAGGTGCCGGCGGTGGTGGGCGTGCCGCTGAGGCCTCGAGTGTCGCGCTCAAAAGCAATCCCAGCCGGCGTTAACACCGCGATTTGAGCGACGGTAAGGTCGTCATAGTCTTCCGGTTGGCCAGGGTTTTTGCCGCTTTGGAACAGAATATAGGTATACGGCGTGATGCCGCCGGTGGGGAGGGGCAGGATTTGTGGGGGGGTGATGGCAAGACCGGCCGGAAAGGTAAGGTCGGGGAGGGCGGCCACCGCCAGGGCCGGGTTTATCGTTACGCTGAATGTCAATGCGGTGACGCCGCCGCCGGAGGTGGGGGTGGCGGTGTAGACCAACTCGGTGGTGGTCGCTTCCGTGACCGCATTCGGCGTGCCGGTTAGGGTGCGGGCAGCGTTGCCGCCGCCGGCGGTTTCGTTAAAAACCAGCCCGCCCGGCAGATTGGGGGTGGCCGCCGTGCCGCCAGGCCCAAACAAGGTATAACTGGCTGGCGTCGAGGTCGGGCCGCCGACGCCGATGATGGCGGCTTGCGGCAAGACCAATGGCGCGATGGTGGTTCCGGAAACATAGGTTTGGCCGCCCGGCGCCGGGTTGGCGTCCAAATCAAAAGCCGGCCCGGTGATGGTCGCCGCAAAAGTCAACCCGGCCGACTCATTGGCGAATCCATCCTGCACCGAGTAGGTGAGCATCACGGCGGCGGCGGCGGTGGTGGGGGCGCCGCCCAAAGTGCGGGCGGCGGCGTCAAACACCAGCCCGTCCGGCAAATCCAGGTCCATGCTGCCGTCGTCACCGGTAGTGGGATTCGCCCCGTTCAGGTGATAAGAGCGCGGCCTGTCGGCGGTCGAGAAGGCGGTTACCGCCTCCGGCAGCACCAGCACATCGGCGGCGGCGATGGTCACGCCCACCGGATAATCCACATCGCCGATGCTTTGGCCGCCGAAAAACGCCGGCCCGCCATCCACGGTGAGCGTGAAAATGGCTTCCGCGTTGCCGGGGGTGCTGGTGGCGGAATAGGTTATTTGGGTGTCGCCGACTTTTTGCGCCTGGCCACGCAGACTGCTGGTGGCGCGGTCAAAAGAGAGTCCGGGCGGCAGATTGGCGTTATTGGTGAAAGTGCCGCCGGGACCATATACGAGATAGTCTATGGGCATGCCGTCATCGGCGGGGTCGGCGAAACTCGCCGACGGCAGCGAATGCGCCACATCGGCGCCGACCGCAGCGGTGACATCGTCCACTGCGCCGTTGTAAGTCAGCGCCGTTATCGCATTCGCTTGGAAGGTGAGACTGACGGCGTCAGGCGTCCCGGCACCACTCTCGGTGGCGGTATAGGTGAAGGTGTAACTACCCGCATCTTGCACCATGCCGTTAAAAACACGCTCGCCGGTGTTAAAATTCAGCCCGGCGGGCAAAGCGGCGCCGCCAACATTGGCGATGGTGGCATGGCGGCCGGTCAGGGTGTAGTCGAAATTATTGCTGGCGGGGATGGCGGTGGGCAAAGTCAACTCCGTGATGGCTCTGCCGACGATGAAAGATTGCGTCTGCGGAGCGGCGGCATCGAAAATCGCATTGGATACCACTATTGTGAACCTGCCTGTTTGCTGATTGCCTGCGTACGTCCCGAAAAATTTATCCCGTACCGTATAGGTGAGGGGGTAGGTGCCGGGGCTGGTGGGCGTGCCGGATAAAATTCTGGTGACATCGTTGCTACTGCCGCCACTGAAAGACAGCCCCGGCGGTAGGCCGTCCGTGCTGCCCGATTGGGCGGGACCACTCAACAAATAGGTCAGCGGAAGACTGCCCGAGTGTCCGGTGCCTACCGGCATCTCTATGTCCCCGATGGGGGCGTTGGTCAGATAGGTTAACGGACTGGTGGGCAAGGCGCCGGCATCAAAACTCGGGCCGGTGATAACGATGCGGTAAGAACGGGTTAAATTTATGCCGTCTGTGAATAATAGCGTGTGTAAAATACCATCACCGAAAGATCCCGCTTCCATCGCAGTCCCGATGATCACGGCAGACACCTTACTGCCACCTAGTGTAGTACGACTGGTATTCAAATTCTGCGGTAAGTTGCCCTCGAGTCTGACGCCAAGAATATCAGCACGCTGAGTGCCGCCGCCCAGGAAAGCGTCTGGTAAGATTTGGTTGGGAAGGGGGGAATTAGATGTGTAGGTCCTGCCGGCCTCGAAAGTAAGCACTACATTTTGCTCCACAAACACGCGGTTGACCCGAAAATTGAATGGTATCGATATCTTGAAGTCGTTGTTGCCGCCGTCGGTGGCGGTGTAGGTTAGGGGGTAATTGGCCGCCAGTGCGGCGGTGGAGAGGGTGCCGGATAAAACGCCGCCGCTGAACACTAGCCCGTCTGGCAGGGAGCCTTCCAGGTCATAGGTTATGGCGCCGATGTTGTCTTCCGCTAACGGCAGGGTGAGCGGTGTAATTGCGGTGTTGAAATCATAGGTTTGGTCGGCGATATCCGCTACAAAGCGAAACAGGGTTTTCACAACCCGCACTGGGAATTCTTGGGGTTCAGCCGTGAATCTGGGATTACCCTGTGCATTATTCGTTCCATCTACGGCGGTGTAGGTTAGGGTGTAATTACCCACCGCGGCGGAGATAAAGCCGGATAAAACCCGCCTGCTGGAGCTGGAGTCGAATGACAGGTTCGGCACATCCGCTACATCTGCGACATCGTACTGTACGTTGGATATGGTCGGCAGCAATGGCCCCAAAGTTAAGTCCACCGTTTCGCCGCGGGCAAACACCTGACCGCCTGGGTTGGCGACACCGCGAGCATTGGTGACGAGAATATTTATCTTGCCGGCCACGGTCGCGCCTGAGCGGAAATCTTCCACTGAATAGTCTGCTTCATAAGTCGCTTCATCGCCGGTGTTAGCGCCGGTTAAGGATATGGTGCGGGTGGCTGGGTCATAAGTGAACGGGCCTTGGCTATGGGTGCCATTGGCAAAGGCAAAGGTATAATTTAGAATCCGCTCATCCACATCGCCGTAGCCGCCCGCGGCCTCGGGCAGTTGGAAATCTGGGAAATCCGCCGCACGAAGCGGAGCCCGCCGTTCTGGAAACCCCAGAGACAACGCTTCGTAATCCTCCGCATCGCACTCGGTTGCGCCGATTGTTCGATTAATAACATTGTCGTCGTCGTCGAGGTCGCCGGCATTGTTGGCTCCGCTTTTACAGATGGTGATGCGCACGGTTATACTCTTATCAACTTGGGCACGGTCATTCTGATGCGAAAAATTCAAATGATTTGCACTTTGACTCTCAGTAGCAAGTGTAGTCTCAAGGGTTCCGCTAAAATTCGGGTTGTCAATTCGCGAGCCGCCGCTTGGCGGGAACCGGCCGACGCCGAGTACCTTTGGCTCGCCTCTCAAAACACGGGTGGATGGGGTGTAAGTCAGTCCCAATGCTTCCAGATCTATGCCTGTGAAGGGGTGGTTTCGTGCAACAGGAAAATTACGACCATGATCGCCCCGCGGCAGGGTCATTGTAACCGGCTCATCGATATTGAAATACAAATTTAGTTCATTAACGCTGGCTCCGCCCACTGGCCAAACGAATATAGTGGCGCTGCGCGCCTCGCTTGGCGCCGCCGCCGCCAGCAACATCAACCCCAAGCCGAGTTGCAACAACCATTTAGGCGACAGCCAGGCGTTAGGCGACAGCCAGGCGGGCGACAACCAGACGGGCGACAACCATGCAAACAAACGGCCCGAGAACGGAGTGACTTTATTCATGAATCGCTTCCTCAAAGTAAGGTGCCAAATAATGAAAACCCATCTACCAAAACCAACATGCAAGAGGGTAAAGATGCACGATGCAAAATGCAAGAACCCACCCCCCACTCAGCGCGGGCCCCACTCAGCGCAGGCCCCACTCAGCGCAGGCAAAATAATCAGGGCGAAATAATCAGGGCGAAATAACCCCCCCATCAAAAATAACCGAACCACCCACAATACCAAAACAACACCCCAACCGCAAAATCATAGCCGAAAATAGCAAAACCCACCACCAATGTCAAAGATTGGGGGGATTGGGGGATTGGGGGATTGGGGGATTGGGTGATTGGAGGGTGATTCGCCACCGATTGATTCGCCACCGATGGGGATTAATTTAACCTAAATTCGCCGCCGATGGGGAATTAATCGCCGATGGGGAATTAATTTAGCATAAATGTCATAAATGTAGTTAATACCACCCCACATATTCAACCCCCCCCCGACGGGAAGTCAAATCTGGTGGGTTTTTGCTTTTGTTTTTGCTTTTGTTTTTGCTTTTGTTTTTGCTTTTGCTTTGGCTTTTGCTTTGGCTTTGGCTTTGGCTTTTTTCTTGATTCACGCTAAGCAAAGGCAACATCAAAGGCAAAAGCGAAAAGCAACACTTTCGCCTGATTTTTTAACAACGCCAACCGAAATTTTAATCAAGAATGGCCTTTTCGCACACCCTCTGAAGCGGGGGGGAGTAAAACGTTAAAAGCCAAAAGCCAAAAGCCAAAGCCAAAGCCAAAGCCAAAGCCAAAGCCAAATCAAACGCAACCCCCCCTAACTCAGCCGCTGACCTCAAAAAAACCCGCCAATCGAACTGCAGATTTCGGAAGTTCTTGTTTTTTACCAGAAAATTTTGCGCCATCGTTGCTATTATCGGGGCTTTTGGGGGGCGGGGCGGGTGATGTCAATCAACCAAACTAGTCTGGGGGTTTAGGTATGTAATTCCCATTTATTTACCTAAATCCTATTTACCTAAATCCGCTTGCCTGGTTTGGTTTATCCGCATCAACTACTCCCATACAACTACTCCCATACAACAGCGGCCATACAACAGCGGCCATACAACAGCGGCGCCTGGCGCTATCGCTAAAACCGCCCGCAATCCACCTCAGAAACGGCACTGAAACCCGTGTTATCGCAACTTCCCAATCTGTTGACCTTGCTGCGCATCGCCGCTTGCCCGGTGCTGGTGCTGGTGCTGAGCGACCGCAATTATGACCTCGCCATCATGGTGTTTTTGGTGGCTGGCATCACCGACGGGCTGGACGGCTACATCGCCAAGCGCTTCGATTGCGCCACTAATTTTGGCGCCATCTTAGACCCCATCGCCGATAAATTGCTCATCGCCAGCGCCTACATCATGCTGGCGATTTTGGAGCATATTCCGTTTTGGCTGCTGATTGCGGTGATGTTCCGCGATTTGGTCATCGTGGTCGGCTACCTGATTCTGGCGGCGTTGGGCGAGGACATCCCCATGAAGCCGACCTACATCAGCAAACTCAACACCTTTTTGCAAATCTCGCTGGCAGTCGCCGTGTTGATGGCGGCGGCCGATTGGCTGCGCATTCCACTGGCCACGGACGCGCTGGTGCTCGGCGTTTTGCTCACCACTTTAAGCAGCGGCGGGCAATATGTGTGGGCGCTGGGAATCAAGCGCGAGGGGCCGGCGGCCGGGCAAGCCAGCGCGGAATCGGCGGGTGGACATTCGGCCGAATCGGCTGATAAAGCCACATCGACCGGCGAAATAGCGGCCGAATCGGCCGATAAAACCAACCTGGCGGCGAAATTACCCCGACCATGAGCCGCCAACTGCTGTTGCCAGCCAACACCGAGGGCGAAAGCAGTTTCAGCAGTTTTTACGCCGCCGACAACGCCGCGCTGCTGGCCGAGTTACAAGCCATGGCGCGCGGCGAGGGCGTGCGGCGCACCTTATATTTTTGGGGCGAAGGCGGCAGCGGCAAAAGCCATTTACTGCACGCCTGCTGCCAACTGGCGCGCCAGCGGCGCCGACCGGCGGCCTATTTGTCGGCCGCGCAACTGGCGGCGGAGGCGGTGCCGGCCGCGGAGGCGTGGCCGCACGCGCTGGTGTGCGTGGATGATTTCCAAGCCGCCGCCGGGCGTCGGGGGTTGCAATCGGCCCTATTCGCCGTGCACGAAAAATTGCGCGGTCACCACGGCGCCCTCGTGGTGGCCGCCGACCAGCCCTTGGGGGGCGTGGAAATGGGCCGCTTGAAACTGGAACTGAAAGATTTGGAATCCCGCCTCTTGAGCGGCGCCGTGCATCGCCTAAAACCCCTCAACGAGCAAGACAAACGCGCCGCCCTAAAAGCCCGCGCCCGCCATAAGGGCTTCGAACTCAACGAACCAGCGCTGGCTTTCATCCTCACCTATTACCGCCGCGACGCGGCCTCGTTGTTTGCTTTGCTGGAACGCATCGATGGGGCTTCGTTAGCGGCGCATCGAAAAGTCACCGTGCCGTTTATCAAGTCGTTATTGCAGTCGCCTGGCGGAGATGGGCCTGGCGGGTGATGGGCCTGGCGGGGATGGGCCTGGCGGGTGATGGGCCTGGCGGGTGGTGGGCCTGGCGGGTGATGGGGTTGTCGGGCGTACGGCGACGGCGATTCAACCCGTTAACCGCCGTCGAACTCGGCCAGCAGCGCGGCGCGCACCACTTCGGTCGGCAGGCGCGCCAGGCAATGGCGACGGCAGGCTGGGCGGTCGCACGCATGGCAATTGGGGGCGCGAATCACGCGGCAATGCGGCCCGACCGGGCCGGTTTTGCTGGCCTGCGTCGGCCCGAATAAGGCGATAAGCGGCGTTTTTTGAGCGCATGCTAAGTGCATAGGAAAACTGTCGCCGCTCAACAACAGCCGCGCCCGCCCGGTCAATTCCGCAAACTGCGGCAGCGAGAGTTGACCGGCAAGATTGGCTAAATTTGGCTGCTGATTCGTCGACTGACTCGCAAATTTCGCCGAATCTGCCTGATGGATGGGCTGCTGACTCGCAAAATCCGCCGAATCTGCCTGATGGATGGGCTGCTGACTCGCAAAATCCGCCGAATCTGCCTGATGGATGGGCTGCTGACTCGCAAAATCCGCCGAATCTGGCTGCCGGCAAGTTGATTGGCGGCTCGGCCGGCTGTTTGGCCGGCTTATCGGCTCCCCAAGCCCGGCAAATTTCCCACCCTCAATCTCGCCCCATTCCCCCAGTCCCCCCAGCCCGGCGTTTACCGGCGCGATGGCCCGCTCGATGGCATCGCGCGTCGCCGCTTGGCCGGTGAACGCCATGCAAAATTGCCCACGGAAGCGCCGCGCCACCCACGCGGCGATTTCCACATAGCGCGCCAGCGGCCAATCTTTGGAGCGCCAGCGCGAGAACGGGCTAAACAGCAGCAGCGGTTTATTGGCCGGATTGATGCGCGCCAGCAAGGCATCGATGTGGCGGCGCTCGCCAGCGGCGGTGAAAAATTCCATAGCAGTATCGCCCACCGCCAACCGCGCTCGCCGCAACACGCCGTCCATTTCCGCGATGGCGTGCAGGCGTGGATTGCGAAACCCCGACAAGCCCAGCCAGCGCCCCTTGATATACTTTTCGCCGCCCGCCGCGCGCCGCGCCGCATACAAAAACAGCGCCGATTTTGCCAGCCCCTGCAGGTCGAAAGCCAAATCAAAAGGCCGCGCCCGCACTTGCCGCAACGCCGCCGCCAGGATTTTCGCCGCCGCCTTTGGCCGCCGCCACTGTCGCACAATGGCGCGATTATCGAACAAAATCACCTCATCCACCCACGGGTTATGGCGGCAAATATCGGCCGAGGCGGGCGCCGTCAGCAGCGTCAACCGACTGCTCGGGAAATTCTCCTTGATGGCGCGCAAATGCCCGGTGGCGTGCAGCACATCACCCAACGAGGTTTGCTTGATGACCAGAATGTTCACTAAAGGGGACTGTTCCAGATAACTCGAATGTATGTTATCCGATGGCGCAAATTTTTCTGGTGAAACCCAGTAAAAGCATTGCTATTGTTCATTTTTTTAATTTTGAAAATCACACTTTTTCTTCATTTTCCTTTCAGCAATGGCTTTTCACACAGCTAATTTAGGGATTTATATACCTAAATCTGCACGGTGAGGTTGGGGTGGGTTTGGGTTTTAGCTTTTGATTTTCGCTTTTGATTTTGCTTTTTGCTTTTGCTTTGGCTTTTGTTTTACTCCCCCCCGCTTCATCTGGGGGAGTCAAATCTGTCCGAGCCGATAGGCTCGGGCTGATTTGGTGGGGGGACTGTTGCTTTTCGTTTTGGCTTTTGACTTGCTTTTGACTTCGCTTTTGACTTCGCTGTTGGTTTTTACTTTCCCCTCATTTGGCTAATGGGTTGAAGATTTAAAGCCAAAAGCCAAAAGCCAAAAGCGAAAAGACCAACATCAACAACCCCCCACCAAATCAGGCGATAAAACCGCCTGATTTGACTCCCCCCAGATGAAGCGGGGGGGAGTAAAACGTTAACAGCAAAAGCAAAAGCTAAAAGTCAAAAGCAAAAGCAAAAAGCCAAAGCAAAAAGCCAAATCAAAATCAAAAGCCAAAGCAAAAGCAAAAAACAACCGCAGCCTCCCTAAATCAACCGCTGACCGCAAAAACCGCCAATCGAACTGCGGATTTAGATATATAAATCCCGTTAAATCACCATCACGCTGCCAGCCAGCGGGCGGCGTCTTCGGCGTAGTAGGTTAAAACGCCGTCGCAGCCGGCGCGTTTGAAGCAGTGCAGGATTTCGAGCACGGTGGCGGCTTCGTCTAGCCAGCCGTTTTCAGCTGCGGCGCGCAGCATGGCGTATTCGCCGCTGACTTGGTAGGCGAAGGTGGGCATGCCGTAGGCTTGTTTGACGCGCCAGATGATGTCCAAATTGGGCAGGCCGGGTTTTATCATCACCATATCGGCGCCCTCGGCGATGTCTGATGCGGTCTCGCGCAGGGCTTCGTCGGCGTTGGCCGGGTCCATTTGGTAGCTGCGTTTGTCGCCTTGCAAGGTGGCGGCGGAGCCCACCGCAGCGCGAAATGGCGCATACAGATTCGAGGCGTATTTGGCCGAGTAGGCGAGGATGCGGGCGTTGGCGTAGCCGTTTTCCTCGCACGCCTCGCGCAGCGCCCGCACTCGCCCGTCCATCATGTCCGACGGCGCCACCACATCGGCGCCGGCGGCTAGGTGAGACAGCGCTTGACGCACCAGCGCCGCCACGGTGCGGTCGTTTTCCACATAACCGCTGGCGTCGCACAGGCCGTCTTGGCCATCGCTGGTGTAGGGGTCGAGCGCGAGGTCGGTAATCACCCCCAAATCCGGCGTCGCTTGTTTGATGGCGGCGACGGCGCGCTGCACCAGCCCGCGCGGATTCCACGCCTCTTCGGCCGCGGCCGATTTGGCGGCCGCGGGGATGGCCGGAAACAGCGCCACCGCCGGAATGCCGAGGGCGCATAAATCCTCGCATTTGCGCGCCACTGCCGCCTCGCTCAAACGAACCATGCCCGCCATGGAGGCGATGGGCAGGTTATCGGTCCCGGCGTGGATGAAAAGCGGCTGAATTAGGTCGTCCGCAGTCAGCGTGGTTTGCCGCATCATGCGGCGGCTGAAATCGTCCTTTCGCATCCGCCGCCATCGCGCGCGCGGAAACTGCCCGAGTTGGGGGTGGGTGGGCATGATAGGGGCGAAATCGGCAGGTTATCGGACCCAAGTTATCGGACCCCAGGTTATCGGGCCCCAGGTCATCGGACCCCAGGTTATCGAACCCGGTGTGGCGGCAAGGCGGCTGAAATCGTGCTTTCGCATCCGCCGTACTCGCCACCTCCGCCGCCATCGTGGAAATTGCCAGGTGATGGCGCCGGTGCGGCTATTTTTGGGGAATCACCTACTTAAATCCCCTTGCCTGGTTTGTTTTATCCACATCGCCTGCCCGGCCAAATCAGCCTGCGCCGGTCGGCGGCGCGAAAATTCAACTCCCCCCCACGGAGCGGGGGAGTCGACACGCCGTAGGCTAAGGCGGTGGGAAGCGATCGCCGCCGCCAACTAACAACATAATAACGGGGATTTAGGTATATAAGTCCCCTATAGGGATTTATAAGGGATTTATATACCTAATTCTGCACGGCTGGGTTTGATTTTGATGTTGCTGTTGCTGTTGCTGTTGCTGTTGCTGTTAAGGCTTTGCTCCACCCTATCTTTTTAGGGGGGAGCCAAAACTGGCGGCTTCATCGCCAGTTTTGGTGGGGGGTGCGTTTGATTTCCGCTTTGCGTTTGATTTCCGCTTTGCTTTTGATTTTTGCTATTGCTGTTGCTTTGACTTTGCTGTTGATGTTGTATCTTTTAATTCTCTTTTGTGGCTGATGGGGTGAAAATTTAAAAGCGAAAAACCAAAGCAAAAACAAAATCAAACACAGCCCCCCTAAATCAGCCGTTGACCTCAAAAACCGCCAATCAAACTGCAGCTTTAGATATATAAATCCCCAAACTAACCTGCGGATTTAAGTATCTAAATCCCATAAATAAATCCCCTATAAATCCCCTATAAATCCCTTATAAATCCCTTATAAATCCCTATTTTTTCGCGGAGGGTTTTTTCGCGGTGGGTTTTTTCGGCGCGGCTTTTTGGGCGACTTTCTTCACTGCTTTTTTCACGACGGCTTTGGCGGCGGCGAAGGTTTTGGCGAAGGCGGACACCGCGCTACTCGCCCGCATCCCTCCGAAAACAGCGAATTTCGTGGTGGGTTTGGCGGAATCTGGCGCGGCTTTTTGGGCCATGGGTTTTTTCGGCGCGGCTTTGGCGGCCCCGGGGGTTTTGGGCGCGGTTTTTCTCACGCGGGATTTAGCCGCGGACGCTCTTGCCGGCGCTTTGCGCGACGCTCGTCGCGGCCGAGGTTTGGCGCCAGCGGGCGTTTTGGCGGTCACTTTCGCCGCCTCCGCGCCTCCCTCGACTACCGCGGCCGCCGCCTCGCCACCCATCGAAGCCGCCGCCGGTTTTGGCGCCGCCGCGATGCGATTGATTTGCCCGCCGGCGATGATGGTGGTGTCGCCCTCATCGAAGGTTTCGGCCGCGGTCTCTAAGGCTTTTACTTCCAGCGGACGGATTTCTAAATCGACGATGTCGTTGATTTTTTGCTGGGTTTGCGCAGCTGGCCCAGTGGCCGGCACGGTGCGCAATTTGTGCTGCGCTTTATAGTAGGCGAGCAACGAGGCGCCCTCTTCGTGGTAGGCGGCCACGCGGGCTTGCGCGGCCGGCGCGCGTGGGTGGCTTTTGGCTAACAATTTGCCGCCGCACTGGTCGCAGACGCCGCGAATTTTCGGCGGCGAGTAATAGCGATTATGCGTCGCCCGACATGCCTCGCACGCCAGCTGGCTGATGAGGCGCTTGACTAGCTCGGCGGCGTCTACTTGTACATAAAGCGCGATTTGCAACACGCTGCCGCGCACATCGAGCAGCCCGTCCAGCGCCTGGGCTTGGGGGATGTTGCTGGGGAAGCCATCGATAATGAAGCCGCGCCTGCTGTCGCGCGCGCGCAAGCGTTCATCCAGCAACGCCATCACCTGCTCGTCATCGGCCGGCCGCACCGTCGGCGGCGGGGTTTTTTTGCCGGCCTTGGCGACTGCGTTTTGCAGTAAGGCGAGCGGCGATATTTGCGGCACGCGGTGGCGCGCAGCCAGCAATTTGGCTTGTGTTTGTGCGTCGGCGCCCGGGCCGCCTAAGATAGCGATTCGCATAAAGTGACGAATGAGGTGGTGCAGGCGGATGCCAGTTGATGCCGGCCATGCCCGAAAAATTAGCCGCGCAGTATACGCCCGGTCGGCGGCGAAATCAAGCGGTTGGATGATGATTTTTTCCATCGAACTGGCGGCCGGCGCCGACGCGCAGTATCACCACGCAACAGGGCGCGCTGGCGCATACATATATATGCGCAAGTTGGGTATATGCGCAAGTTGGGGCGATGTTCGATGCGAGGTTGAGGCGGCGTCGATGGGCGCGGAAAATGGACGACTCCGCCGCCCGCCGGGCGGGTTTTCGGCCCCGCTCGGCTCGCCGCCAAACGGCTGCTGCCGCCCACTCGGCAAAATGCCATCGACCGCCGCCGCCGCGCAATTCGCTGCATCAAAATTCGCTGATTCAGCCCGACAGTTTCGGGATAAGCAGCGGGATGGCGGGGTTGTCCGGGTGGCGCTGCACGGATACCTCGAGGTCGAACACTTGGCTTATGGTCTCCTCGGTGAACACTTCGCCGGGGGCGCCGTCGGCGACTAGCAGGCCGCGTTCCATGATGATGGCGCGGTCGGCGAATTGGGCCGCCAAATTCAGGTTGTGGAGGGTGCAGACGACGCCGAGGCGGTCGTCTACGGCCAACCGTTTCAGGGTTTTCAGCAGCGCGTATTGGTGGCTTAAATCCAGCGCCGACACCGGTTCGTCCAGCAGCAAAAAGCGCGGCGCTGCGCCGGGGGCGATGATTTGCGCCAGCGCGCGGGCGGTTTGCACGCGTTGCTGCTCGCCGCCGGAGAGGCTGGTGTAGGCGCGCTCGGCCAGATGCGCGCAATCGCATAAGCCTAAGGCACGCGTCGCGATGGCGTGATTTTCGGCCGCCGTGGTGGCGTGCGGCATGCGCCCCATCAGCGCCACATCGCGCCCGCTGAACGGGAAATTTAGGGTGGATTGTTGCGGCAATACAGCGCGGTGGCGCGCTAAATCGGCCCGCCGCCAGGCCTGCACGGCGCGTCCGGCCAATTCGACGCCGCCGCCGCTCGGGCTCAGCTCGCCGTCCAGACAGCGCAACAAGGTGGTTTTGCCGGCGCCGTTCGGCCCGACCACCATGGCCAATTCGCCGGGGTGGAAATCAACGCTAAAATTATCCAGCAGCAAGCGCCCGCCCATCGACACCGAAATACTGTTGGCGCGCAGCATCAGGGCGCCGCCCGGGCGCGATGAAAACGCACCAATAGCCATAAAAAAAACGGCCCGCCTAACAGCGCGGTGATGATGCCGATGGGGATTTCCGCCGGGGCGATGACGCTGCGGGCGACGATGTCGGCGCCGACCAACAAGGCGGCCCCAAACAGCGCCGAGGCCGGCAGCAGCACGCGGTGGTCGGGGCCGATGACGAGGCGGATGAGGTGCGGCACCAGCAAGCCGACGAAGCCGATGACGCCGCTTAAACTGACCGCCACGCCGACCACCAGGGCCACGCCGATGATCAAGCGCCGTTTGATTTTTTCCATATCGAGGCCGAGATGGCCGGCTTCGCGTTCGCCCAATAAGTTGGCGTTTAAGGCGTTGCCATAACGCGGCAGCCAAAATAGCGGCGGCAAGAGCAACGCCATCGCCGCCAGCAGGGCGCGCCGCTCGGCGATTTCCAAACTGCCCAGACTCCAGAAGATGAGATCACGCAATTGGGCATCATCGGCGATGTAGCTGAGCAAGCCGATGGCGGCGCCGGCGATGGCATTGACCGCGATGCCGGCTAACAACATGGTGGCGATGTCGGTTTTGCCATCCACCATGGATAAATATTGCACCACGACAATACTCGCCAAACCGCCGCCGAACGCCATAACCGGCAGCAGCCAGGCGTCCAGGCCGGCCGCCGCTAACGCCGAGCCGGCCAATAATTCCGCGCCCAGTACGATCGCCGCCACCGCCCCCAACGCGGCCCCGGAAGACACCCCGAGCAGCCCCGGATCCGCCATCGGGTTGCGAAACAGCCCCTGCATCACCGCCCCGCACATGCCCAGTCCGGCGCCGACCAGCACGCCGAGCAACAGCCGCGGAATTCTAATTTCGGTCAGAATTATCGTTAGCTGAACATCCCCGGCGGCGGCAGCGACAGCCGGGGCGGATGTCGACCCCATCGCCGCCAGCGCCCCCGGCAGCGCCGCCAAAACCGCCATCAAACCAGTGGGAATCACGCCGCTTACCAACGACCCCATGGCCACCGCCAGCAATAAAGCCGACAACGGCAACAAGATCAGACGGCGACGGCGGGAATAATTGGTCACGGCGACGACACTATTTAAGCGAGCGGGGTTGTATACCGAAATCCTCGCTATTATGTGGCTATTTCGCGCCTCATAATAGCGAGAAAATTCGGCGCCGGCTGAGTGGGTGGCGGTTGATGGCCATAAACCAAATTAGCCGCGCATTTAGGTATATAACCCCGATGATTTTGGCTTTGACCTCCATCCACGACGAGCGATGCGCATGACACCTTCCGCAGAGGCCGAATTCTTGCGCCAAACCTTCGCCCTCGATGGCCGCGTCGCGGTGATTACCGGCGCGTCCTCCGGCATCGGCGCGCAGGTGGCGCAAACGCTGGCGCGCGCTGGTTGCCAGGTGGCGCTGACGGCGCGACGCGGCGACAAACTCGAGGCGCAGGCGGCGCGCATCAATGCGGCGGCGGCTCGACCATCGAGCGGCGACGGCGTCGAATCAGTCGCCATGGCGGTGGCGATGGATGTGAATCAACGCCGCAGCGTCGAGGCGGCGGTGGCGCAAGTGGTCGAGCGCTGTGGCCGCCTCGACATCGTCGTCAACAACGCCGGCATCGCGCAATCGCAGAAATTCCTCGACATGACCGAACACGCCTGGCAGCGCGTGGTGGACACCGACTTGGGCGCCGTGTGGCGGGTCGGGCAAGTGGCGGCGCGGCGCATGGCGGCGCAAAAAAGCGGCGGCGTTATCATCAACATGGCCTCGATTCTCGGGCTGGCGGCACAACGCGCCCAAACCAACTACGGCGCCGCCAAAGCCGGCGTCATCCACCTCACCAAAACCATGGCGCTGGAATTAGCGCCCCACCACATCCGCGTAAACGCCCTCGCCCCGGGCTATTTCGCCACCGCCATGAACCGCGAATTCCTCGCCACCCGCCGCGGCCGCGACTACATCGCCGCCACCTTGCCCGGCCGCCCCGGCGCCCTGGCCGAACTGGACGGCGCGGTGTTGTTGTTAGCCAGCGGCGCCGGCAGCTACATCAACGGCAGCGTGTTAGTGGTGGACGGCGGCGCCATGTTAATGGGCCTTTGAGCGCGTTTTTGACGCCGCGCATCTATCGCGGTCGGGCAGCGTTACATAAAAGAAAAATCAGCATTCGCGCCGTCCATCGAATCTAAATCATCTTGTTTGGTAGTAGAATCGACCGCGCATTAATCAACCATAGCGCAACATTTTAAATTAGGGAATTATATACTTGTTGACCCAAGCCTTATTTCACGCCGATTTCATAGCGTTGCGTGAAGTTAGGTTAGGGTTTTTATGGAGTTTTGGAGTAATGCAAGCGGTTTTTTTATTGTTGGGTCAACAACCATATAATTCCCCTATAAATCCCCTATCTTTTTACCATTCAATGCGAGGAAGCGATGATTTTACAAATAATCGCGCTGTTTAGTTGCGGCACATTCTTTGGCGCCGCTTTGTATATTTCGCTGGTGCAGAATCCGGCGGCATTGGAGGCTGGCGTTGCCGTGGGCGGAAGGTTTTTTCCGCCGATGTATCGGCGAGCGGCGCCGATGCAGATTGCGCTCGCGCTGCTCGGTTTTATTTCCGCGCTGCTGGCGTGGTATCAAAGCGCCGATATTTTTTGGCTTGTCGGGGCACTTTTGTTGTTGGCGGTGATACCCATCACGCTTATTTTCATCAAGCCGATTAATGACCAACTGTTGAGCCCGCAAAACGACCCGGATTCGGCCCATACCGATAGCCTCATGAAACAGTGGGGCGCCAAACATTGGTGGCGCACGGCGGCCAGTGGCGCGGCGTTTGCGCTGTATCTAGTCGCCGCGCTGATGGCTTGATGCAATGCTCATTGCGTGGCGGCTTCCATGCTGCGCGTGAAAACTAAGGCGCGTCCATGCGCCATAGCGCTTACCTTATGCGCCCATGTTGATGGCGGCGACGGGTTTATGCGGTGAGATTTATCACCAATGCCGCGTTTTTTGATCACCTAAGGCAAGGCTTGCAAGCGCTGGTCGATATCCGGCGGCGCGGCGAAGGAAAATCGGCGCCCGGCGCGCGCTTGAATCAATAACCCTTGCTCGGCGAGGCTCAGCAAATCGGCGCGCGCGGTTTGATAGGCGACGGCGTGGCTGCGGCCGTGGGATTCGATGGTGTAGCGAAACCCCGCATGGCGCAGCGCATGGGAAAGCAGTGCGGTTTGGCGGTGGTTGAAGGCGGCGGCGGCATGCATGAGTTGTTCGGCGGCGCGCGTCTGGCGGGTTTTGCGCGCGATATAACGATGCAATTGCGCGATGGCGCGCTGCACAACTTGCAGCTGCGCGAGGAGAAAATAGGTGAGGTCGTTGTCATCGGTTTCGGTATGGAGAAACGAGCGGCTATATGCCGCCGGCGCGGCGCGCAAAATGCTCGATATCGAGATGAATTCGACCAGCCAATAATCTTGGCGCAGCATGCTCCAGTAAAACAAGGCGCGCGCGGTGCGGCCGTTGCCGTCGGTGAATGGATGGTCGTACGCCAGCCAAAAATGCAAAAATATGGCGGCTGCCACCGGGTGCATGAAGCGCCCATCGCGCCCATGGTTGGCAAAATCGCACAACGCTTGCATGCGCAGCCGGAGTTGCGACGCCGGCGGCGGCTGGTGCAACAAGGTGTTGTCGCGGTCATCCCACACGCCGATTTTATCGCCGGCGGTGCGCAGGCGCGGCGTGGCGGCGGGCTGGGGCGTGATTTTTTCGACCATCACGCGATGAATCTTTTTCACTAATGTGAGCGTCATCTTCTTTTCTTGATGCGCGCCCACCAACTGCATAGCGCGATAGTTGTTGAGAATCATCCGCTCGGCGCGATCCATCGGCGCGCGCCCGGCGCGCAGCATGGATTTCGCTTGCGCGCGCGTGGTGGCCGCGCCTTCGAGTTGGCTGGAGGTGATGGCCTCTTCAATCAGCGAGCTCTGCAGGTAGCGATTTTTGGTTTGCGGGTTGACGAGGGAATCCGGCGTCGCTATCCGCCCGCTGGCGCCTTGGTCGATGTTGTGCAGCATCTCCAGGGCGGCATCCGGCATGGTGTAGGAGAAAGGCTGTCCCCGGCCATCGACAAGCGGGATGAAGCGGCGCGTTTGCAAGCGATTGATCTTAATCGCCGCCCACCGAACTTCCGCCGTGATGCCCGGCGGCGTTGGCATGTGCTGCACTTTTTCCCAATGCGGGTAAGGCGACGCCGGCGGCGCTGTTTTTCCTGGCGATGAGTCTTCCGCAAACATGGCGCGCAACATCGCTGCCGCGAAATTCGGCTGCGCGAGTTTTTCGGTGATTTGCTGATAACTCAATGGCGTGGCCGGGATTTTCATGCGCGGTTGACTTATGTTTTGTTACCAATTGAGTGCATATTAGTACTTAAACTAAAACTCGTCAAATTTGGCGGAAATTATCGAGAGGGATTAGCAAACTGGCGGTGGAAAATGCCGTCCGCCGAACTTATGTTTTGTTACTAATTGAGTGCATATTAGTACTTAAAACCAACTGCGCCGACAAACATGCTTACCTGGCGGAAGCCAAGGCGCTATTTCTCACCCGTGCAGCGGGTTTTAATGGCGAATCCGGGCGCAAACGGCGGCGATTGAGCCAATCGCCAGGCGCGGCTGCAGATTCAACATGGCAACTTACCAGGCGACAACAGGCGGCAAATTACGCCTAAAACCATCAAGCAAGGCGCGTCCATGCGCCAGACCACTCCTTGCCTTAGGCGCCATTATGTTGCCGGCGGCCAATCAACGCCGTGCCATTTATCACAACTGGCGCGGTTTTAATGCCTAAATCCACCGCCCGAATCAGCCCGTCGCATTCCTCGCCAAACGCGCTGTTTTATGGCATGAATGGCCGCCGACTTCGCCCGCCAAAGCCCGGCGAGGCCTCGCCAGTAGCACCCTAACCTATTGTTTATAGGCGGTTTTATGGCTCATCCTGTCACACTCGATAATATTGTATAGTGATTGCCGTTATTCACTAGCGAGAGGAACAATAATGTCTGCAGAAAAGAAAATGTCGGTCGCCAGCGGCGGATTTTGGAATGGGCTGCACCCCGGCATGGGGCTGGCCGCCAAGGGCATGGTGGTCGCCTTCGTGGTGTTCACCATCCTCAATGTGGAATTCGCCAATGGCATCTATAAAGCCATTCGCAGTTGGATAGAAGCATCGTTGAGTTGGTATTACATCTCGGCGCTGTGCATCACTTTTTTCGTGTGCGTCTATTTAATGATGAGTCGGCACGGCAAGGTGCGGCTCGGCAGCGATGAATCGAGGCCGGAGTTCAGTTATTTCTCCTGGTTCGCGATGCTGTTCAGCGCCGGGGTCGGCATCGGCTTGCTGTTTTTCTCCATCGCCGAGCCGTTGTTCTACTTCGACAACACCCAACCATGGGGCTATCCCAATAACCCCCACGCCGACCACGCCGGGGTGTTCGCCATGAACGAACAGCGCGCCATTTTGGCGATGCGCACCACCTATTTCCATTGGGGTTTCCACGCTTGGTCGGTGTATGTGATGGTCGGCTTGTGCCTGGCTTATTTCGGCTTCCGCAAGGGGCTGCCGCTGACCTTGCGTTCATCCTTATACCCGGTCATCGGCGAGCGCATCTACGGCCCCATCGGCCATGGGGTGGATTTGCTGGCGGTGTTCGGCACCGTGTTCGGCGTCGCCACCTCCCTGGGCTTAGGCGTCACCCAAATGGCGGCCGGCATGAATGTATTGTTCGGGATAGACCCCGGCCTCATCACCCAACTCACCCTCATCGCCGTCATCTCGATAATCGCCACGCTGTCGGCGGTATCCGGCGTCGGGCGCGGCATCCGCATCATTTCCGAGTGGAATATTTATCTCAGCATCGTGCTGCTGGCGTTCTTCTTGTTCGCCGGGCCCTTCGAGTGGATTATGGGCTTTTTCGTCACCTCCATCGGCGATTATTTGTGGAACATGATTCCCATGGGCTTCTGGACCGCCGGCGATGCCGAAGACGCCGCCTGGCAAAGCGGTTGGACCATCTTCTACTGGGGCTGGTGGATTTCCTGGGCGCCGTTTGTCGGCATGTTCATCGCCCGCATTTCGCGCGGCCGCACCATCCGTGAATTCATGGTCGGGGTGATGTTCGTGCCCACCACCATCGGCTTCCTGTGGCTGTGCATTTTCGGCAGCAACGCCTTATACCTGGAGCTAAACGCCGTCGATGGCGTCGGCACCGCCGGCATCTTAGACGCGGTGCGCAGCTGGAAGCTCGAAACCGCGTTGTACGGCACCATCGAGCGCATGGTCTCGCTGTCGTGGCTGTCTTGGACAATGTCGGCGCTGGCCACCTTCCTGCTGGCCACTTGGTTCATCACGTCGTCGGATTCCGGCACTTTGGTCATCACCACCATGCTGAGCATGGGCGACGACAATCCGCCGCAAGCGTTCCGCGTCGTATGGGGCGTGGGCGAAGGCCTGGTGGCGGCGGCGCTGTTGCTCGCCGGCGGGCTGGCGGCGCTGCAGAGCGCGTCCATCGCCGCCGCTCTGCCGGTCAGCGTCATCGTGCTGCTGATGACTTACGGGGTGGTGAAATCGCTGTCGGAGGATTCCTCGGCCTCGCCCCAAGCCAGCGGTTCGCCGGGTATGGCGGTTAAAACCGGCTGATGGGGTAGCCGCTGGCGTCGGCTGGTTGATTCAAGACCGCCGCCAGCGGAGTTTTCTGGGGAAGGATTCGGGCGTTTGATTTGGGTGTTTGATTCCGTGTATTCAATTCGAGGTGTTCGATTCGGGATGTTCGATTCGGGATGTTCGATTCGATGTATTTGATTTAGGTATTTGATTTTGATGTCGCTTCTCGCCTTTCGCTTTTCGCTGTTGGTTTTGATTTTGATTTTAACCATCAATATCAACAAACCAAAAACATAGGCAGACTGATGCATATAAATTCCATATTTAGCGGCGGATTTACCAGCATACTGGCCGCCGTAGTCATCAGCACAATCATCAATTTCGGCGCGCTGGCCGGCAATTTGCTCAGCGATGCGCCGCCAGAGCTCCGCGTCGGTGATTTTTCCGCCGCGCAAGCTGGCGACCGCTATCCGCCGGGCTGGCAGCCGCTGCTATTTGATAAAATCCCCCGCCACACCAATTACACCTTGGCGGCGAGCGACAACGGCAACATCGCCGTGCGCGCCGCTAGCCAGGATGCATCCTCGGGCTTAACTCGGCAAATCAGCCTGGATGCGGCGCAGTACCCAGTCGTAAACTGGCGCTGGAAGGTCGAAAATTTGCTAAAAAATGGCGATGTCACCCGTAAATCCGGCGACGACTACCCAGCCCGGCTGTACATCACCTTCGCCTATGATCCGGCCAAGGCCGGCCTTTTGATGCGCGCCAAATATCGCCTGGCGCGGGCGCTATACGGCGAATATCCGCCGCACGCCGCCATCAATTACATCTGGGGCAGCCGTGCCGAGCTCGGCGCTGTGGTGGACAACCCCTACACCGACCGCGTGAAAATGTTCGTGTTACAAAGCGGCGCCGAAAAAGTCGGCCAGTGGGTCGCGGAATCGCGCAACATTTACGCCGATTACCGCACCGCCTTCGGCGCAACGCCGCCGCTGATTTCCGGCGTGGCGATTATGACCGACACCGACAATACCCATGAATCGGCGGTCGCCTGGTTCGGCGACATCGTATTTCGCCAGGCCGGCGAATAAGCCCGCCGAAAATCCGTCCATGGAATAAGGGCAATAAGGGCAATAAGGGCAATAAGGGCAATAAGGAACCCCCGACTCCCGCAAAAGCCCGACTCCCGCAAGGGGGAATGGCGGAGAGCGAGGGATTCGAACCCCCGGACCCGTTGCCAGGTCAACGGTTTTCAAGACCGCCGCATTCGACCGCTCTGCCAGCTCTCCAGCACAGCCGCGCATTATAGCGCCGATAATCCAGCCACTTATTCAGCCAGGCGTGGCATCATGATGTCCTTAGCGATTCCAAACCCCCGCTAACCCCCCCAATGCAATGATATTTGCGCAGATAGCCAAAAACAGTGGCATCGACAGCGCTGGCAAAATTATCGCCGATGAAATAGCCGGTGCCGTAGAGGAAGCGGCGCGCCTATTCATACAAGAAGGCGTAACCGAAATAATCGCCAGAACCATAATATTTTTATGGGCAATGATTCATGGGCAATGACCTGATTATTCCAGCCAAGGCCGGTCTTTAGGCTATAATCGCAAGCGCAAACGACCCCTTAAAGCAAAGCCATGAAAAAAACTAACGCCACACGGAAGCAGAGTAAGTGGCAGCAACAAGTCGACGAGATATTCAATCCATCGACCACGGTCGCGCCTCAACCCATTGCGCATGTGGCACACAAGAATGGCGGAGTAGAAATAGTGCACGGCGATTGCACCAATGCAAAGATACTCAAAAAAAATACGGTAGATTTAACCGTGACTTCGCCGCCCTATAACTTGGGGATGGAATATAGTGGAAACGAAAATGACGACCTCATGGAATACCAAGACTATTTAAATTTTTCGAATAAATGGATGAAAAATGTGTATGCATGGACGCGCGCAACAGGGCGGTTTTGCTTGAATGTCGGGCTAGATAAAAACAAGGGTGGCAAGCGTCCAGTGTGCGCCGACTTAACTCATATCGCATTAAAGGTTGGCTGGAAATATCACGCCACAATCATTTGGAACGAGGGAAATATTTCACGCAACACGGCCTGGGGCAGTTGGAAATCTGCCAGTGCGCCGCATGTGATTGCGCCCGTTGAAGTAATTATTGTTTTGTATAAAGACACATGGAAGCGCGAACGGCGAGGTGCGAACGACATCACTGGTGATGAATTTAAAGAATGGGTAAAAGGCATGTGGAGTTTTCCTGGTGAAAGCGCAAAACGCATTGGCCACGAAGCACCTTTTCCGCGTGAACTACCGAAGCGGTGCATTAAGTTATTCTCATTTGTCGGCGATACAGTGTTAGATCCGTTTTGTGGAAGTGGCACAACCATGATAGAAGCGGTGATTAACGGGCGCAATGGCGTGGGAATTGAGCGCGAAACAAAATATTGCGAGCTCAGCAATAAGCGCATTGCTCATGAGACAGAAACGATTTTTTCTTGACGCCTGTGGAGATAAAACATGGCAACCCAAGAAAGTATCACCAAAGATTTTTATAAGCGAAACCCGAACCGAGATGTACCGCATGAAGAAGCGGTTGATGCCATCGAAATTGCATATAAACGAGCAACCGGTAAGAAATTTCGTGACCCTGACCGTGCAATTCGACTATTGCACCAAAGGGGGTTTTTACAAAAAATTACCAAAGGCGTTTATCGATATAACCCTGCATTGGTGACAAACCCCGAGATTGAGGATTTTACGGCTGGCCAAAAAAAGGAAATCATGCTGCGTGGCAATTATAAATGCGCGGTTTGCGGTAAGAATCGAAAGGACGGCGTGGAAATTCATGTCGACCACATCAAAGCAAAAGACAAAGGCGGTACAGCAACGGTCGAAAATGGGCAATTGTTATGCGCCGAACACAACTTTAAGAAAAAGAACTACAACCAAACCGAAACCGCCAAAATGTTGTTTATCAATCTATACAACCAAGCCAAATCCATTGGCGATGAAAAAATCATGAAATTCGCAAAAGATGTTTTAGCGACTTATGAACGCCACGATGTTAACGGACATATTGTGTGGAAAGAAACAGATGAGAATTGAAGAAGCCATAATTTTAGGGAATTATATACTTATCGCCCCAAAAATAGAAAACCGCTTGCATTACCTCAAAAACCCCCATAAAAACTCAAACAAAGCAGACTTCACGCAACGCTATAAAATCGGCGTGAAATAAGGATTGGGGCAGTAAGTATATAATTCCCAAATTTAAAGCACCTACCTAACGGATTTTCATATTTTGTCGTTGCCCATCAACCATGCATATCATCAAACTCATTAGCAACTCGCGGGTATAAATGCTCGCCCAGATGTGACTTCCTCGCTCTGTGGGGGTTATCAGAAAAAAATACCATGCTGGCGCCGAGGTCTATCCAATCCACCCTCGCCGGCGATTTGCTGGGTGGAGCATTTGATGTAGATAAACCAACCCAACCTGTGGATTTAGGGAGGCAATTCCCCTTAATTTTAGTTCACGGGGGCATTTGCGTAACGCCGGTTTGGGCCATTGGCAAATGGCTGTCTGTTGAATGCCGAATCCAGCACAACATCTTTTCCGGTGATTCGGCGGTTACGCCAGCCACCGCCAGCGTGGCAGCCAACAACCCGCCAATATAGCCACGGATGGCTGGTATTTTGGCGGGTGTCGGGAACACCCCACCGATTCCACCCCACCCCGCACCCCATGACACCCCACACCGCATAAATTGCTGCTATTTTCCTCGCCATGCCCAGCCCGCCCGGCCTTGCCAGCGCTGCCTTATCCCGACTCGGCGCCGTGCGGCACAAATTTTACGGCCGCCTCGGCGGCGTCTCCGGCGGGGTGTTCGAGTCCCTCAATTGCAGCCCGTTTTCGGGGGATTCGGCGGCCGCGGTGGCGACCAATCGGCGCCGTATCGCGGCCGACCTCGGCGTGGCCGGCGTTTTCAGCAACCGACAGATTCACAGCGCCCAAGTGCGTATTGTGAAAGCCGGCGACGACCCCGATGAAATACACCGCGCCGATGGCTTGGTCGCGGCCGGACCCGGGCTATGTCTCGGCGTGCTGGCGGCGGATTGCGCGCCGGTGTTGTTCGCCGACCCGGTAGCCGGCGTTATCGGCGCCGCCCATGCCGGCTGGCGCGGCGCTTTGTTGGGCATCACAGATGCGGTTATCGCCAAAATGACCCACCTCGGGGCGCAACCGCAGCGTATTTTATGCGCCATCGGCCCCGCCATTCAGCAAGATTCCTACCGCGTCGATGCGGCATTTTTTCGGCATTTCCAAGCCACTTCACCGCTGCCATGCGCGCAATTTTTTCGGCCGGAGGGTATCGGCATCGAGCGCCGCCCGCCATCGGACGCGTCGCCATCGCCAGCCCCATCATTACCATCGCCATCACCAGACCCACCACCATCGCCAGACCCATCATCGCCACCATCACCATCGCCAGTCCCACCACCGACAGCCACGCCATGCGGGTATTATTTCGACCTGCCCGGCTACCTAGGCCTACGCCTGCAACACGCCGCCATCGCCGCCATCGATACCCTGACGGTGGATACTTTCGCCGCATCAGCGCAGTTTTTCAGCTACCGTCGCAGCTGCCATCGTCACCAGGCTGATTACGGCCGCCAACTCGCCGCCATCACGCTGGTCTAGCGTCGGTTTATCGTCGGTTTATCACCGGTATATCGTCGGTACATCGCCGCCATCACGCTGGTCTAGCGCCGGTTTATCGCTGCTATATCGCCGGTGATTTGCCAGCATGCAACCCACCAGCATGTAACCCGCCAGCATGCAATTTACCAGCATGCGATTTGCCAGCATGCAACCCACCAGCATGCGATTCGCCTCGCGCTTATCATGATGACTTCTTAATCAAGCATCCGTTTTATCCGCCGTATAATCGCGCCCGTTTTCGCCCCCGCCGCCCCTATGCCCGCCCTCAGCGACGAAATCGCGCTTCGCCGCACTTTCGCCATCATCTCGCACCCCGATGCGGGCAAAACCACGCTGACCGAGCAGTTGCTGCAGCAAGGCGGCGCGATTCAGCTCGCCGGCACCGTCAAGGCGCGCAAAAGCACCCGTCACGCTACCTCAGATTGGATGGCGCTGGAGAAGCAGCGCGGCATTTCGGTCACCTCATCGGTGATGCAGTTCACCTACCAAAACCGCGTCATTAATCTGCTCGACACGCCCGGGCATGCGGATTTTTCCGAAGATACCTATCGCACGCTGACCGCGGTGGATTCGGCCTTGATGGTCGTAGACATCGCCAAAGGCGTCGAGCAGCGCACCGTAAAATTGATGGAAGTGTGCCGCCTGCGCGATACCCCGGTGATGACCTTCGTCAACAAAATGGACCGCGAAGGCCGCGACCCTATGGAGGTGATGGACGAGGTCGAGCGGGTGCTGAAAATCAAGTGCGCGCCCATGACCTGGCCGCTCGGCTCGGGCAAGGAATTTATCGGCGTGTATCGGTTATACGACCAAACCTTGCGGTTGTTCGCTGGGCGCGGCCAAACCGGCGCCACCGACCGCATCATCCACCGCCTAGACAGCGCCGAGGCGGTCGAAGCGTTGGGTGACTTGGCGGCGCGATTGGGCGAGGAAGTCGAGCTGCTCGGCGGCGCTGGGCATGATTTCGAGCGCGCCGCCTATCTGGCTGGCAAGCTAACGCCGGTGTTTTTCGGTTCGGCGTTGAATCGTTTCGGCACCGATGAGTTGATGGACAATTTTGTAAAATTCGCGCCATCGCCGCAGGCACGCGCCGCCGAAAGCCGCGCCGTGGCCGCCGACGAGGCCGCGTTTACCGGCTTCGTGTTCAAAATTCAGGCGAATATGGACCCCGCCCACCACGACCGCATCGCGTTTTTACGCATCACCTCGGGGCAATTCGCCCAGGGCATGAAGGTGCGACATGTGCGCCTCGGCAAAACACAGGCGGTGCATAACGCCCGCACCTTTATGGCGGCGCGGCGCACGCTCACCCAAGATGGCGTCTGCTCCGGCGATATTATCGGCTTGCCTAACCATGGCGCCATCCGCATCGGCGATACCTTCAGCGAAGGCGAGGCGCTGAAATTCACCGGCATTCCCAGCTTCGCCCCGGAGTTATTCCGCCGCGCCCGGCTAGCCGACCCATTGCGCGCCAAAGCGTTAGCCAAGGGGGTGTTGCAATTATGCGAGGAGGGCGCCACCCAAGTATTCCGCCCGTTGCTGGGCAATGATTTCATCCTCGGCGCCATCGGCGCGCTGCAATTCGAGGTGGTGGCGCACCGCTTGGCGCACGAATACGGCGTGGCTTGCGTTTTCGAGGCGGTGGCGGTGTCGACGGTGCGCTGGGTGGTGTTCGATGGCGCCGAGGCCGGCGCGGAAGCCGAATTCCGCCGCAAAAACGAACCCAACTTAGCCGCCGACGGCCTCGATAATTTAACCTACATCGCCCCCAATCGCGCCAATCTCCGCCTGTGCATGGAGCGCTGGCCGAGCGTCCAATTCCTCGCCACGCGGGAGTTTTAAGTCAATTTTTTCGGCACTTGCGGCGGCTGGGCGGCGAGACCCCGGGCGCGTTTCAGGCTATCTTGTTGCGCTTCGTATAAATCCAGGGAATCTTGCGAAAACTCCTGGCGCCATTTTTTGATGTCCGCATCGCGGTCCAGGCGCACTTTTTGATGCACCGCATACTCCTGCTCCTTGTGATAATTAACAAACTCCGCCACGCACAAGCCGATGAAAATAATCTCCGCCACGCACGCCACCGCATAACATGTATACAGCGCGATTTCATCATTCGGCACAAAGCCCGGGGCCGCTTTCACGGTCGCCAGCGGCACCGCGATAGATAACAAAAGCCAGAAAAATCTCATGCTCTTATCCTAATAAGGTGGATGGTCATGGTAATGCGCGAGCCCTTAACTTAACCCGCCGCCCTAATCGCCGCCATTGTATAGCAATGTTCACCCCTTGCATGGGTGAGTCAAATTAGCCTTTGCTTTTTGGAGGGGGAGTCAAACGTTAAAAGCCAAATCAACCCAAACAACCACCTAATAATCGGGATTTAGATACCTAAATCCCAAAAAAAACCCCCATGACCATCATCGCCGCCGTACAGACCACTTCCAGCGATGATATCGAGGAAAATTTAGCCGCCGCGGCCAGCCATGTGGAGGCGGCCGCGGCCGGCGGCGCCGAAGTGGTGGCGTTGCCGGAATGTTTCGCGCTGATGCCGAAAGACCACGCGCAACTGCGGCATTGCGCGGAAATTCACGGCGACGGCAAAATCCAGCGTTTCCTGGCCCAATTATCGCGCTGCCTCGGGGTTTGGATTATCGCCGGCACGCTGCCATTGCGCAGCCCCGACTCACAACGCGTCTACAACGCCCTGCTGGTGTATAACGCCGGCGGCGAAAATGTGGCGCGCTACGACAAAATCCACCTGTTCGATGTCGCCTTGCCCAGCGGCGAGCAGCATCGTGAATCCGACTACACCTGCGCCGGGGGCGCCTGCGCCGCCATCCAAACCCCGGCCGGCATCATCGGGCTTTCGATTTGCTATGATTTGCGCTTTCCGGAGATATACCGAACACTGGCCAGCCTGGGCGCCGTGGTCATGGTCGCGCCCTCGGCCTTTACCGTATCCACCGGGGCCGCGCATTGGGCCACCTTGCTACGCGCCCGAGCCATCGAAAACACCTGCTATGTCATGGCCCCGGCGCAGGTCGGCTACCACATCGGCGGCCGCCGACGCACCTACGGCCACAGCATGATTATCGACCCATGGGGCGACATACTGGCGTTGCGCAAAACCGCGCCAGGGGTTTTATGGGCGGAAATCCAGGCTGATAAACTGCACCGCATACGCGCCCAATTGCCCAGTTTGCAGCATCGGCGCGCCGATTTATTCCCCTGATTGTTAGGCTTTATGGGGCTAATCGCTGGCTTTATGTCGTCACTCGCCGGCGCGTTTGCTTTTTCCCGATTTTCGCCCAGTTTTTACCGCCGGGCGGCGAATCCAGCCGCCGCATTCCCCCCAATAGCGCCAAACTCACCCAACATTTCCGCCCACATACATGTACATGCATGTATATGTCCCCACCGCGCATTTTCACCCACCCATCAATCAATCATCATGACTCAACTGCTGCAAACCGCCCGCGATGCCTTGCTCGAGCCCTGCGGCATCGGCGAGCATGAAATCAGCCAAACCTTGGGCCGCTTGATGGCGCGCCGCATCGATTACGCCGACTTGTACTTCCAATATGCCCGCTATGAATCTTGGGGGCTGGAGGAAGGCATGGTCAAATCCGGCAGTTATGGCATCGAACAGGGCGTCGGCGTGCGCGCCGTGTGCGGCGACAAGAGCGGTTTTGCGTATTCGGATGAATTATTGCCGCCGGCGTTGTTGGCCGCGGCCGATGCGGCGCGCGCCATCGCCAGCCAGCCGGCCGCCGCCGGGGTCGCCATGGCGCGGCGCGAAGCCCGCCGTGAGTTGCGCTACCAGCCCAACGACCCCTTAGATTCGATGACCGCGGAGCGCAAAATCGACCTGCTGCGCCGCGTCGAGGAAGTGGCGCGCGCCGCCGACCCACGCGTATCACAAGTGATGGCCAGCCTCGCCGCCTCGCATGAAGTGATCGTGGTGGCGCGCTCGGACGGCTTGCTGGCGGCCGATATTCGCCCGCTGATTCGCATGCATGTCACGGTCATCGTCGAGCACAACGGACGCCGCGAACAAGGCAGCGCCGGCGGCGGCGGTCGCCATGAATATGCGTACTTCACCGCCCCCAGCAGCGCCGCCGATGGCGCCGATGGCGACACGCGCACCGACCAATACGCCAAAGAAGCGGTGCGCCAAGCGGTGGTGCAACTCGAAGCCCAAGACGCTCCAGCCGGGGAGATGACGGTGGTGCTCGGGCCCGGCTGGCCGGGCATTTTGCTGCACGAAGCCATCGGCCACGGCCTCGAAGGCGATTTCAATCGCAAAGGCACCTCGGCCTTCAGCGGCCGCATCGGCGAAAAAGTGGCCAGCGAGGTGTGCACCGTAGTCGACGACGGCACCCTCGAAAACCGTCGCGGCTCACTGTCCATCGACGACGAAGGCGAGCCCAGCGGCGCCACCATGCTCATCGAAAACGGCATATTGCGCGGCTACATGCAAGACCAAATGAACGCCCGTCTGATGAAAATGCCGCCCACCGGCAACGGCCGGCGCGAATCCTTCGCCCACCTGCCCATGCCCAGAATGACCAACACCTACATGCTCGGCGGCCGCCACGACCCCCAAGACATCATCGCCTCGGTGGAAGATGGGCTATACTCGGTCAATTTCGACAGCGGTCAAGTGGACATCACCTCCGGCAAATTCGTGTTTTCCGCGGCCGAGGCCTATCGTATCAAGGGCGGCAAAATCGCCTACCCGGTGAAGGGCGCGACCTTAATCGGCAACGGCCCGGATGTGCTCACGCGGGTTTCCATGTTAGGCGACGACATGGCATTAGACCCCGGCATCGGGGTATGCGGCAAAGACGGGCAAAGCGTGCCGGTGGGCGTCGGCCAGCCGACCATGAAGATCGACCGCTTGACGGTCGGCGGAGCGGCGGTTTGATGGCGGCCGCCACGCAGCCCGGCGGGGTGACAGATTCGCCCGATAAAACCCGTACAAAACCCGATAAGCCCGGTACAAAGCCTCATATATATGAGTCGGTGGGCGCTATGGCGGCGAATTCCACCGCGCCGAGCCTAAATATCGACCGAGTAACCGCTCGGCGGCGGGCCGTCTGATGGCGCACCTGACGAAATCCGGCCAGATGGCCGCCCAAACCAGTCAATCTGAGCAACTGCCCGACCACCGCTACGGCGTTTTGTACGATGTCGCCGAGACGGCGCTGACGGAAGCCGCCCGCCGTGGCGCTGTCATGGCCGCAGCGGGCATCGAGCAGGACCAGGGCATGTCGGTCACGGTGCGCAATGGCTGCGTGGAGACGGTGGAGCGCAACCGCGATAAAAGCATGGCGGTCACGGTGTATTTCGCCGGTGGCGGCGGTGCGGGCAACCATGGCGGCGAACCGGGCGATAAACCGGGCGATAAACCTAGCGGCTACCGCAGCGGCGTCGCCAGCACCACCGATTTCTCCGCCGAGGCGGTGCGCCAGTGCGTGCACTCGGCCTGCGACATCGCCAAATTCACCGAGGCCGACCGCTGCAGCGGCCTGGCCGAGCAGGAATTGTTAGCCACCGAGTTCCCCGATTTGGATTTGCACCACCCATGGCCTTTGGATATGGAGCGCGCCATCGCCATCGCCGCCGATTGCGAGGGCGCGGCGCTCGGCCACGACCCGCGCATCAGCAATACCGAAGGCGCCACGCTGGCCAGCCATCACGGCGCTGATTTATACGCCACTTCAGGCGGCTTTCGCGGGCTGACGCGCAGCAGCCGCCACAGCCTCGACTGCGCGGTCATCACCGGCCAAGGCGACGCCATGCAACGCGATTATTGGTACGACTCGGCGCGCGATAGCGGCGCTCTGGCGGCCCCGTCCGCCATCGGCGCGCAAGCCGCCCGCCGCACCCTAAACCGCATCGGCGCCCGCCGGGCGCGCACCACGGAATGCCCGGTGCTATTCCCGCCCGGGGTTTCCGCCAGCCTGCTGTCGCATCTGGTGGCCGCCGTCAGCGGGCCGAGTTTGTATCGCCGAGCGTCATTTTTGTTAGACCATGTGGGGCGGCGCATTTTTCCGGCCGCGGTGCGCATCCACGAACAGCCGCACCTGCGCAAATCCCCCGGCGGCGCCAGTTTCGATGGCGAGGGCGTGGCCACGGCGCCGCGAGATTTGGTCGCCGACGGCGTATTGCAGGGCTATGTGCTCAGTTGCTACGCCGCCCGCCGCCTTGGGCTACGCAGCACCGCCGGCGCCGGCGGCGTGCGCAACCTCGAAATCGCGCCCACCGAACAAGCCGACCTAGCCGCCTTAATCGCGCAAATGGGGCGCGGTTTGGTGGTTAGCGAACTCATCGGCTACGGCGTGAACATCGTCACCGGCGACTATTCCCGCGGCGCCTTCGGCTTCTGGGTGGAAAACGGCGAGATTCAATACCCGGTGCATGAATGCACCATCGCCAGCAATTTGACGCAAATTTTCAGCCGCATCGCCGCCGTCGGTAGCGACATAGACCTCCGCCGCAACCTCCGCGCCGGCTCGATTTTGATCGAAAAAATGACCCTCGCCGGAAAATAGCCACCCCCCTAACCGCCAGCGGCGTAACCATCGTACCCGGCGACTAGGCCCACGAAACCTTCGGATTTTTCTCGATATTGCCAAGCGTCGCCATTGTATGGATAGGCGCGAAACTTCAACTCCCCCACAGAACCGGGAGTCGGTGGGTCAAGAGCGTAGCCCGCAGGCCGCCCGGTAGGGGAAGCGGTTGGCGGTTGGCTTTTGGCTTTTGCTTTTAATCTTGCTGTTGATTTTGATTTTGCTGTTGCTGTTGCTGTTAAGGCTTTGCTCCACCCTATCTTTTTAGGGGGGAGCCAAAACTGGCAGCTTTTTGCCAGTTCTGGTGGGGGGGATATCTTTAATGTCAGGTTTTATTCGGTTTTCGATTTTTGACTTTCGCTTTTGATGTTGCTTTTCACTCCTTTTTGCGGCTGATGAGGTGAGAATTTAAAGACCAAGTGAAAAGCAAAGTCAAGTCAAAGTCAAATTCAAAGTCAAAGTCAAACTCAACATCAAAGCAACCCCCGCACCAAAACTGGCGATGAAGCCGCCAGTTTTGACTCCCCTCCAACCCGACAATGCCCCCCTCCGCCAACACCGCATCGCGCCGCGCCCCGACTTCCGCGGTGGCGACGTGGCTTTTTCTATGCTGCGCGCTGCTGTTTGCCATGGTGGTTCTCGGGGCGGCGGTGCGGTTGGCTGGCGCTGGTCTTTCCATGGTCGATTGGCAGCCATTGCGCGGGGCGATTCCGCCGCTGAAGGCCGCGCAGTGGCAGCATGCCTTCGCGCAGTATCAAAACTTCCCCGAATTCGCGCAGCTGAACGCCGCCATGACGCTGGCCGAATTCAAGTTTATTTTTTGGATGGAATACGCCCACCGCCTGCTAGGGCGCTGCATCGGCCTCGCCTTTTTGGCGCCGTTTTTGTACTTCTGGGGGCGCGGCATGCTGCCGCCGACGGCGGTGGGCAAATTAGGCGGGGTGTTTTTATTAGGGGCCGCGCAAGGGCTGCTCGGCTGGTATATGGTCAAAAGCGGCTTGGGCGACGAGCCGCGCGTGAGCCACTATCGGCTGGCCGCGCACTTTGCCCTGGCGGTGGCGATTTACGCCTATTTGTTGCGCCTGGCGGTGGAATTTAGGGCCGCGGCCCAGGGCAATGTGAGCAGCGGTATCGCTGGCGCTGCCATCGACGGCGGCACCATCGATGGCAAACATGGCGGCGAACATGCCGTATTCACCGCGCCGGATGCCTCACGCTGGCCCGGCGCAATCGCCTTATTCGCCATATTGCTCACCATGTTGAGCGGGGCGTTGGTCGCCGGCAGCCATGCCGGCCACATCCACAACACTTGGCCTGCCATGAGCGGGCAGTGGATTCCGGCCCACCTGCTGGCCATGCGCCCATGGTGGATAAACTTCATCGACAACGCCGTCGCCATCCAGTTCACCCACCGCGCGCTGGCGCCGCTCACGTTGCTCGCCGTGGGATATTTCGCGTACTCGTTATGGCGCCATGGTCCAGCCGGCGGCGCGCATCACCACCGAGCGCCCGGCCAGTACGGCGCGCGCGCGCTGGGCATCGCCATGCTGGCGACCGCATGCGCCCAAACCGCGCTCGGCATCGCCACCTTGCTGTTGGGCGTGCCGGCGGCGTTAGGGGTGGCGCATCAGGCCACCGCCATGGCGCTGCTCACCCTCGTCGTCCTCGCCATGGCCGCCCGCATGCCGTTATTCGCTAGGTCCGCCTAAAAAACCGCCCGCTGCCGCCATACCTAAGTGATTCCACCGCCGGCCCGCTGGCCTCGGGTAACGATTTCTTGGGGAATCCCCTAAATCATGCAGTTCGATGGCGTTTTTTTGGGATTTATAGTCCTAAACATGCAGTTCGATGGGCGTTTTTTTGAGGTCAGCGGCTGATTTAGGGGGCCTTTAATCTTGCTGTTGATTTTAATGTTGATGTTGATGTTGATGTTGATGTTGATGTTGATGTTGTATCTCTTAACTCTCTTTTGTGGCTGGTAGGGTGAAAAATTTAAACACAAAAGCGACAATCGATAATCAAAATCGATAATCAAAAATCGAAAGTCGAGTAAAACCTAACATTAAAGATATCCCCACCAAAACTGGCGATGAAGCCGCCAGTTTTGGCTCCCCCTCCCGAAAAAGCAGAGGGTGGAGCAAACACTAAAGGCAAAAAGCCAACAGCCAAACCCACCGTGCAAATTTAGAGATAACGCTCATTTTTCGCTGGAGGTCGCCATGCCGCACGCCCAAACACCCGACAACATGCTCATCGTCATGGCCGACCAGCTGACCGCCATGGCGCTTTCTTGCCACGGCGGCGCCGCGAAAACCCCGCATATCGACGCCCTGGCGGCGCGCGGCGTGGTGTTTGAGGCCGCCTATAGCAGCAGCCCGCTGTGCGCCCCGGCGCGCTACGCCTTTATGAGCGGGCAGCATATTTCGCGCTGCGGCGGCTACGATAACGCCGCCTACCTGCCCGCCACCACGCCGACTTTCGCCCATTATTTGCGCCTCGCCGGCTATCGCACCTGCCTGGCTGGCAAGATGCATTTCGTCGGCGCCGACCAACTGCACGGCTTCGAGGAACGCGCCACCACCGACATCTACCCGGCGGATTTTGGCTGGGTGCCGGATTGGCATAAGCCCGATGAGCGCATCGACCTGTGGTATCACAATATGTCCAGCGTAAAGCAGGCCGGGGTGGCGGCGATAACCAATCAGCTGGCGTATGACGACGAAGTCGGGGCGCAATCGCTGCGCGCCATCTACGACCACGCCCGCGATGCCGACGCGCGCCCGCTGTGCTTGGTGGTCGGCTTCATCCACCCCCACGACCCCTATGCGGCGCGGCGGGAATTCTGGGATTTATATCGCCATGATGAGATTCCGCCGCCTCGCGTCGGGCGCTTATCGCCGCAGCGCCAAGATGCGCACAGCAAGCGGCTGGAAAAAGCCATCGCGCTGGATGCGGCGTCCCTTTCGCCTGCGGAAATCATCCACGCGCGGCGCGCTTACTTCGCCAATGTGTCGTATATCGACCACTGGCTGGGGAAATTACTGCACGCGCTGGACGACTGCGGCTTGGCCGATTCCACCACGGTGATTTTCACCTCCGATCACGGCGATATGCTCGGCGAACGCGGGCTGTGGTACAAAATGTCGTTTATGGAATGGTCATGCCGCATTCCGCTGATTGTGGCGCGGCCGGGGGGTGATGGCGGTGGTGGTGACGATTCCGCCGATTCCGCCGATTCCGCCGTGCCGCGTCGGGTTTCGCAGCCGGTGTCGCAGGTGGATATTTTGCCAACGCTGGTGGCTTTGGCGCGCCAGCATATGGGCCAGGACGCGCCGCCCTTCGAAGCCATCGATGCACTCGATGGGCGAAATTTGTTGCCGCTGTGCGGCGGTGGGGGTGATTCGCACCGCCGGGGCGGTGGCGACGGCGATGGGTACGGTGAGGATTCCGCCATCAGCGAATATTTAGCCGAAGGCACCAGCGCGCCCATGCTGATGATTCGCCGCGGTCGCTATAAATACATCGCCTGCGAAACCGACCCCGAATTGCTGTTCGACCTGGCCGTGGATGCGGATGAATTGTGTAATTTGGCGGTCGATGGCGATGCCGCGCGGGCTGGGGTGGATTCTGCGGTGGATTCCGCGGTCAGCGCGGCAAAAACGCCTCAATCCGCCGAAACCGCAGCGATAACGAAAACCGCGGCGGCAAAAACCGCGGCGACCACCGAAACCGCGGCCGTATTGGCGGCATTCCGCCAGCAAGCAGCGGCGCACTGGGATGCCGCGCACATCAAACGCCAAGTCATGGCATCGCAAAACCGCCGCCGGCGCGTGCACGCCGCCCTCGCCATCGGCCGCCGCCATAGTTGGGATTTCACCCCGCCGCGTAACGCCGCGCAGGAATACACCCGCAGCCACCTGGATTTAACCCACTTCGACAGCGCCTCTCGTTACCCGAGGCCGCGCCGGTTTAAGATGACTTAGCGTTGCTCAGAGATGATTTTGGAGTCGATTGAGCCGAAATTCGCCAATCGCCGTCACTGGCGAAAATATTGCCGCCCGCTTGCCAGCGACAAACCCCACTCAAACATCAACCAAACCACCAAACCGCCGCCGAAAAATCGCCGCGACGAGGAATCTTGCCTTGAATCTCAGGCGCTATCGCTGGCGCCAGCCATATTTTCAGCGTTAGCCCTATTTTTAGCCATGGCTTTGGCGCGTTTTTTCTCGCGTTTTCTGGCGCATGCTATCTCTTGGTTTTTTTTGATTTGCCGGTCGGTGGTATACAGCGAAATGAGCATTACGCCGACGAAAAGCAACAGTAAAACATAAAAAAGTGGATGCGGTTGCATGGTATTTCCTCAGCAGTTGGTCAAATACAGAATTTATAGGTGGCAAGCCGCCACCGGGCGACGCCGACCACGGCCAAAAAAATCTCGCCGTATGGCAACCCGTCATACTCGTTTACAAAAAGACTGATAAAACCGGCAGCCCCAATGGCCATCCCTGCTTGGCGGAGGTCATTGCGAATTTCTCGGCGGCGTTCATGTAGTCTCGCATCGCTCGGTTGCGACCGCGCATCGGCATCTTCCGGCCGCGCATCATTCCTATCCATGGGCTTAATTTAGTGATATTCCTACCGCCAATTTTGCCGGAGTTGAGGCGTAAATCAAGCCGGCGAATTAGGGTAGTATTGCGCGCCCTATCCCCTGCCCTATTGCCCCGAAAGTGCCGCATGGATTTGACCGCCGCCGGGCGAAACTCGCCATGAGTGCCGAGTCCCCTAGGTACGCCAGTACGCCCCATGAATGCCCCATGAGTACCCCATGAGCGCCGCCAACCCCGCCCTGGCGACCGATGACGGCGGCGATTCTGGGCTGGAGCAGCGTGTCGACCGCGGTTTGCGGCCGACCTCGCTGGCGGAATTTATCGGCCAGCCCAATATTCGCGAGCAGATGGATATTTTTATCCGCGCCGCGCGCCATCGCGAGGAAACCTTAGACCACACGCTGTTGTTTGGACCCCCCGGGCTCGGCAAAACCACCTTGGCGCACATTTTGGCTAACGAAATGGCGGCGCGATTGCGGCAAACTTCCGGCCCGGTGTTGGAAAAAGCCGGGGATTTGGCCGCCATTCTCACCAATTTAGAGGCCGGCGATGTGCTGTTTGTCGACGAAATTCACCGCTTAAGCCCCGCCATCGAGGAGATTCTCTATCCTGCCATGGAGGATTATCAACTCGACATCATCATCGGCGATGGCCCGGCGGCGCGCTCCATCAAACTGAGTTTGCCGCCGTTTACGCTGCTCGGGGCGACCACGCGCGCTGGGCTACTGACCTCGCCGCTGCGCGATCGTTTCGGCATCGTGCAGCGCCTGCAGTTTTACAGCGCCGAAGAATTGGCGCAAATTGTGCGGCGCTCGGCCGGCTTGCTCGGCATCGAATTCGACGCCGGCGGCGTGGCCGCGGTGGCGGCGCGCTCGCGTGGCACGCCGCGCATCGCCAATCGCTTGCTGCGGCGGGTGCGCGATTACGCGCAAGTCAAAGCCGACGGCCGCCTCACCGGCCACATCGCCAATCGCGCCCTGGATATGCTGGAGGTGGATAGTTTCGGCCTCGATGTGCTGGATCGCAATTTGCTGCTGGCGATTATGCGTAAATTCGACGGCGGGCCGGTGGGCGTCGACAACCTGGCGGCCGCCATCGGCGAGGAACGCGGCACCATCGAGGATGTCATCGAGCCCTATCTCATCCAACAGGGTTTTTTAATGCGCACGCCGCGCGGCCGCATCGCCACTAAATCCGCCTGGCGCCGTTTGGGGGTGGACATGCCAGCCGGCCTCGCCAGCCGCCAGCGGCAATTATTCGCTGACCAGGACGGCCACAATCATGACGAGCAGCAGCAAGGCGAGCAGGATCATGTTGACCAAGCTCAAACCGCCCAGACAAACCATGGCTGACCGCCGCTTCGCCCTAACCCTGGCGGTCAATTACGAGGACACCGACGCCGGCGGGGTGGTATACCACGGCAATTATCTCGGCTACATGGAACGGGCGCGAAACGCCTGCCTGCGCGAGTTGGGCTTTACCCTGCGCGCCTTGCAGGCGACCCATTCGGCGCTGTTTGTGGTCACCGAGGCGCGGCTTAAATATCGCGCCCCGGCCTATTTGGACGACCAATTGGAGGTGACGCTGCAGGTTTCGCGCTTGGGCGCCGCGTCGGTGGCGTTCGCCCAGCAAGTGCGTCGCGGCGCCGAAATCTTGGTGGATGGCGACCTCACATTGGCGCTGGTGCATAGCCAAACCGGCCGAGTGCGCCGCATGCCGGCGGCGTTGGCGGCGGCCTTGGGGCGCTATTGCCGGCTCCGGGTCGATGGGTGATTGATGGGCTGGCCGGGCTGATTCACCCATTGCCTCGATATTGACCCCGGTAACCGCCCATTGGCCAATTTTGCTGATTTAAGCCGCCGATTTCGCCCCATTCACCTCATTCACCCCATTCGCCGGCCGATTTGTCGGGCCTATTCGCGGCCCGATTCGTCCACCTCGCAGCACTGCCCACGGCGCGCCTAATTAACATGAATCGACTCGAGTTTTTGCCGCCGCCCGCAAAAATCGCCGCTGCGCCCGGCCGCGCCTCCATCACCCGCATGCCCATCACCATGAATGCCGCCGCCCATGCGCATTGAAATCGCCGCCGAACAAGGCGGCATGTCCATCATCAGCCTGATTGCCGGCGCCAGTTTTTTGGTGCAGCTGGTGATGCTGCTGCTGCTGCTGACCTCGGTGGTGTCGTGGTTCATGATCGACCGCAAGCGCGCCCTGTACCGCCGCTTGACTAAAATCGCCGATGAATTCGAGGCGCAATTTTGGTCCGGCGGCGCCATGGACGACATCCATCGCGACTGGAGCGGGGCGCGCAGCCCTGAGGGCATCGCCAATATTTTCATCGCCGGCCACCATGAATACAGCCGCCTGCGGAATCAAGCCAGAACCAATCGCGCCGACATTGTGGACGGCGTGCAGCGCTCCATGCGGGTGGCGCTGAGCCGCGAAATCGACCACCTCGAAACCCACTTATCCTTCCTCGCCACGGTCGGCTCCACCAGCCCGTACATCGGCTTGTTCGGCACCGTGTGGGGCATTATGAATTCGTTCCGCGCCCTCGGCGTGCTGCAGCAAGTCACCATCGCCACCGTGGCCCCGGGCATCTCCGAAGCGCTGATCGCCACCGCCATGGGGCTGTTCGCCGCCATCCCGGCGGTCATCGCCTATAACAGTTTCGCGCACACCGCCGAACGCCTGACCAACCGCTACGAGGTGTTCATGGAGGAATTTTTGAGCATCGTCAATCGCCAAGATATTAACGACGCCGGGCGCGACGGTTTATAGGGGGTGTTTGAGCGATGAGCCGCAATCGCTACGGGCGCAAAAAACGCCTGCTGGGGGAGATCAATGTGGTCCCCTATATCGATGTCATGCTGGTGCTGCTGATCATTTTTATGGTGACGGCGCCGTTGCTCAGCCAAGGCGTGAAAGTGGACCTGCCCGAGGCCCAGGCCGAGCCGGTCGAGGATGAAAACCACGAGCCCTTTGTGGTGACGGTGGATGCGGCCGGCCACTATTATCTGAACGATGGCGAGGAGGCCGCTTCCGGCGACGACATCAAGCGGCA
Organism: Candidatus Poriferihabitaceae bacterium; assembly: GCA_965243285.1. GTDB lineage: Bacteria > Pseudomonadota > Gammaproteobacteria > Arenicellales > Poriferihabitantaceae > JAHRAW01. Next base: position 757,290 of record OZ251537.1, read on the forward strand.
CGCCGCCGCGGTGTTGCGACGTTCCCCTCGGGCGCCCTTTTTGGTGCGCGGCGACCGCGCCGTGGCGTACGCCCGGGTGATCGATGCCATGGTTTTATTGCAAGCGGCCGGGGTGAAATCCGTCGGCTTGATTACCGCAGCGCCGACCGGCCCGCCGCCTTGAGACCCGGCGCCGCCCACCGCATCGGGCGTTTCTCGAAAGCGGTTTTGTTCACCGTTTTCATCCACGCGGCGCTGCTCGCTTTATTGACCTACAGCATCGACTGGAACCAGCCGGCCAAACGCGGCGGCGCGCTGCCCATCGAAGCGGTGGCGGTAGCCGACCCCGCCATCGCGCAAGCGGCGGCGGTCGAAGCGGCGGCGGAAGCCAAAAAACTCGCCGCTTTGGAAAAACAACGCCTGGCCGAGGCGCGCCAGCGAGAATCCTTGGAAAAACAACGCCTGGCGGAAGAAAAACGCGCCGCCGAGAAAAAACGACTCGCCGAACAACAGCGAGCGGTGGAGGAAAAACGAGTAGCCGCAGAAAAACGCATCGCCGAACAACAAGCGCGGCAGGCCGCGGCCGAGGAATTACGCCAGCAAATCGAAGCCGAGCAGGTAAAAACACAACATGACGCCGGCGACGCCTTAAGCGCGTTAGTCGACCGCATCAGCGCGGCGGTGGAGCGCACCTGGCGACGGCCGCCGGCCAGTCGCGCCGGTTTGGTGGTCTTGATTCGGGTTACAGTGGCGCCAGACGGGCAAGTTTTGCGCGCCCAAGTGCTAACAAGCAGCGGCGACCGTTTTTTTGATGAATCCGCCGAGTTGGCGGTGCGCAAGGCCTCGCCGTTGCCGTTCCCCACCAATCCAGCGTATTATGAATACATCAACGAGTTCAATTTCAAGTTCGACCCCGATGAAACCTAGTGCCCGCATGCGCATATCTGTATTAGGTGCATGTATATGAACATAAGCGCGGCTTGGCGTCGCGGCGTCCTCGGTTTGGCGGTGCTCGGCGCGACGCTGGCGGCGCCGGCGGCGGCGCTGACCATCGAGGTGACGCAAAGCACCGACGCCGCCATCGCCATCGCCATCGTGCCGTTCGGGTTGCGCGGCCTGGACGGCGCCAAGGTCGACCTCGCCGACGACCTGCCGGCCGACATTATCGAGGCCAATCTGGTGCGCAGCGGGCGCTTCGCAGCCTTGCCGCGGGTTGATTTCATCAGCCAACCGCACGCTTTAAGCGAGGTGCAATACAAAGATTGGCGCTTGCTGAAAGTCGAGGCGTTGGTGGTCGGCGAGGTGACGGCGGCCGGCCCAGACCGCTACGAGGTGCGCTTCCGCTTGCTCGATGTGTTTCGGCAAAAACAACTGACCGGGCAGAAATTCGTGGTGCCGGCGACCGGCCTGCGCAAAACCGCTCACCAGATAAGCGATCTCATCTACCAACAACTGCTCGGCACCGCCGGTAGTTTCGACACCCGCATCGCCTATGTCGCGGTCGAAGACGCTTCGGCGCGCCGCCGGTTTTTGTTGCAGGTGGCGGATTCGGACGGCGCCAATCCTAAGACCATCCTCAAATCCAGCCAGCCGATCATCTCGCCGGCGTGGTCGCCGGACGGCGCCCAACTGGCCTATGTGTCCTTCGAGAAAAGGCGCTCGATGGTTTATGTCCAAGCCTTGAAAAGCGGCGAACGCCGGCGCATCGCCGAGCATGACGGCATCAACAGCGCCCCGGCCTGGGCGCCCATGGGGCGGCGGCTGGCGCTGACGCTCTCCAAGGACGGCAACCCGGAAATCTACATCTACGACCTCGACAGCGCGGCCTTGCGGCGCCTCACCCGCCACACCGCCATCGACACCGAGCCGGCCTGGTCGCCGGACGGCAGCGCCATCGCGTTTACCTCGAATCGCTCCGGCACGCCGCAAATCTACCGCGTGGCAGCGGCCGGCGGCACCGCCCAGCGGCTGACTTTCGACGGCAAATACAACGCCGGCGCCAGTTATTCCAACGACGGCGAATCCATCGCCCTAATCACCAATCAGGGCGAGGGATTCCGAGTTGGGCTATACTCGACGCGCGACCGCGCGGTGCGCGTGCTCACTCGCACCACCCAGGATGAATCGCCCACCTTCGCGCCCAACGACGAGATGATCATGTACGCTACTCAATCCGGCGGGCGCAATGTGTTAGCGGCGGTTTCCCCGGACGGTCGCGTGCAGCAAATTCTGCGCCAGCCGGGCGACGCGGTGCGCGAGCCGGCGTGGTCGCCATTCAATCCGTCGGTTGTCGGGCGCTAAGCGCGGCCCGGCGACGCCGTCGCAGACCCCAACATCAAGCCCCAACATAGATGAGGAACAGATGATGCGTAGATTGCCGTCTTGTGTTGTATCGTGCGTTGCGTTAGCCGGCGTGATTGGCGCCAGCGGGTGCGGCGGTCAAGCGGGATACACACCGGATGCGATAGTCGAGGATGTGTTCGAGGGCGAAATCGGCTTCACCGATAATGTCAGCATCACCGGCATCGACGACGATGAATCGAGCCTGGCCGACGCCACGCTGGTCGGCGAGCCCGACCCAGCCGCCAACCGAGTGGTTTATTTCGCCTATGACAGCAGCCTTCTCAGCGTCGAGGGCGAGGCCGTGGTGCACGCCCACGCGCAGCGTTTGGTGGCCAACACCGTGGCCCGAATCGTCCTCGAAGGGCACGCCGACGAGCGCGGCACGCGGGAATATAACCTCGCCCTGGCGGAAAACCGCGCCAACGCGGTCGCCCAGGTGATGCAGGCCTACGGCATCAACCGCGGGCGCATCAAAGCCGTGTCCTTCGGCGAAGAACGGCCGCTGGCTTTCGGCCACAACGAGACCGCTTGGCGCATGAATCGCCGCGTCGAAATTTTGTATTGATGGCTTTTGTAGCGCTTCATTTGTATAGATGAATTTTGCAGCGATGGCAGCGATGTCCCTTATCTAGATGATGGCGTCGAATGGCTTAGGCCCACCCAGGCGCGGCTGGCGTCGCCCACAGCGGAGATCAAACATGAAGATTTATCGATGGCTAGGCTTGCCGGCGGTGTTGGCGCTCGGCGCTTGCGTGCCGCCCCAGGCTCTGCAAAGAACGGCGCCGGTCACCCAAGCGACGCCCCCAGCGGCGGCGCCATCGGCGCTGGCTAGCACCGAAACACTGCAAGCCTTGGCGCAGATGATCGACATCAAGGAAGACCTGAAAAAAATCCGCAATGCGCTCGAGGAATTGGAATTCAACGCCGACAACGCCAAACGCCGCCAGCAAAATCTGTCCCAAGATTTAGACCGCCGCTTGCTGGCTTTAGAGCGCGCCCAGCGCCTGCTGTCGCCGACCGGGCTTCCAACCCAAACGCCGCTGGCGGCGCCGACCGCGACGCCATCCATCACCCCGACTGACGCGCCACTAGCCGGCGCCGGGGCCTCCGGCATCGGCGGGCAGTCGAACACTGGGCGACCGGTGCCGCGCCCGGTCGAGCCTGCAACCACCGCCGCCGATGGCGCCGCGCCGCCGTCGGTGACCACGGTCGCCGAAGTGCGCCGCGCGGTGTCGTTACAGGAGGAGCAAGCCTACAACCAGGCCTTCAATTTACTCAAACAGAGCCGCTTTGCGGAGGCCATTTTGCAGTTTCAAGCGTTCACCGATGCGTGGCCTGATGGCCAGCTGGCGGCCGATGCCTATTATTGGGTGGCCGAGGCGCAGCGCGTGAACCGCGAATATCAAGCCGCTCTGGACGGCTTCAAGATCGTCGCGCAGCGCTATCCGGAAAGCAAACGAACCCCCCATGCAATGCTGAAGATGGGCTCCATCAAAAATGATATTGGCGCCTACGCGGAGGCGGCGGAGATTTTTCGCGAGGTGCTGGCGAAATTCCCCGACCATGAGGTGGCCACCCCGGCGAAAATCCGCCTCAATCGCATCGAGCGCAACACGCAATAATCGGCGCCAGCGCGCCCTCGGCGGATTGACGAAACCGCCCGCCATCGGGATAATCCCGTTCCCCCGCAGGCTCTCGCTAGGTTCGTTATCGGGGCGTTAGCTCAGTTGGTAGAGCATCTGACTTTTAATCAGGTGGTCGCAGGTTCGAATCCTGCACGCCCCACCATTACCCCCCCCACGCCATGTCGTCGCGCGCGTTTGGCGCTTGTTAGCGGCTGAGCGGCGCGCCGGCAGCGGTCACCGGTGGCGGCACATCCTGCACCCTCACCCTTGCCTACCCCAAGTCATGCCGCGCGCGTTTGGCACTTGCTATCGGCTGGTCGGCGCCCGGCGGCCGCTGGTGGCGCTGATTCACGGCGTCGGCCTAGAGCAAACCATGTGGCGCCCGGCGGCGGCATCGTTGCGCCGCGAATTCGGCGTTCTGACTTACGATTTACTCGGCCATGGCGGCAGCCACAACCCAGTCGGGACGCGCACGATGGCCGATTTCGTCGCCCAATTGCAGGCCCTGCTCGAGCACCTCAAGGTGAGGCGGTGCGCCGTGGTCGGGTTTTCCATGGGGGCGTTAATCGCCCAAGCCTACGCCGCCCAACAGCCATCGCGCTTGACCCATCTCGCCCTGTTGCACAGCGTATACCGCCGCACCGCGGCGCAATGCCGCAGTGTGCGCGAGCGTTATCACATCGCCCGCCAGCAGGGCCCCAGCGCCGGCGTCGAGGCCGCCATCGAGCGCTGGTTTTCGGCCGACTATCGACGCGAGCAGGCCGAGGTGATGGCCGATATTCGGCGGATTTTCGCGCGCCACACCGATGACGGCTACCTCAAGGCCTATCATTTATTCGCCCATGTCGAGGCGCAGATGCGCCGCTATCCGGCCGCCGCCATCACTTGCCCGGCGCTGGTCATCACCGGCGGCGGCGATGTCGGCTCGCGGCCGGCCATGGCGCGCGCCTTGTGCCGCGCTTTGCCCAACGCCCAACTCATCATAAACCCCGGTCACCGCCACCTGGCGCCCATAGAGCACGCCGCGACGCTGGCCGGTCAACTGCGTGACTGGTTACGCCGCGAATAACTTAGCCGCGATTGGGGCGACAACCCGGCGGCGAGGTGATTGCCGCGAAAAGATTGAGATTTATATACCTAAATCTGCAGTTCGATTGGCGTTTTTTTGCGGTCAGCGGCTGAATTAGAGAGGCTGCTTTTGATTTTTGCTTTTGATTTGGCTTTTGCTTTTGCTTTGGCTTTTGATGTTGATGTTGGCTGTTGCTTTGGCTGTTCAAGGCTTTGCTCCACCCTATCTTTTTAGGGGGGAGCCAAAACTGGCGGCTTCATCGCCAGTTTTGGTGGGGGGTGCGGTTGATTTTCGCTTTTGATTTTCGCTGTTGCTGTTGCTGTTGCTGTTGCTTTGACTTTGATTTTTCTGTTGATGTTGTATCTTTTAATTCTCTTTGATGTTGTATCTTTTAATTCTCTTTTGTGGCTGATAGGGTGAAAATTTAAAGGCAAAAACGACAATCGAAAAATCAAAAGCGATAATCAAAATCAAAAGTCGAGTAAAACCTAACATTCGAGTAAAACCTAACATTAAAGATATCCCCCCCACCAAATCAGGCGATAAGGCCGCCTGATTTGACTCCCCCTCATGATAAAGCGGGTGGAGTGAAGATTAAAAGCCAAAGCCAAAAGCCAAAGCCAAAGCAAAAATCAAACGCAGCCCTCCTAAATCAGCCGTTGACCTCAAAACCCGCCAATCGAACTGCAGATTTAGGTATATAAATCCCAAAAAATTGCCCCACCGAAAATTGCCCGCCGGTGAGGAAATTTCTCGGCCAGCGCGACGAGATTTTTTCAGCCCCTCGCCAAGCGTTCTTTTTCAGCCTTGCTAAGCCCTTTTAGCCAATGTTCGCGGCGGCTGGCAGTCGAGCGGTCGGCGTGGCGCTCGTGATAAGCCAGCGCCACCGGGCGTCGCGTGCGGGTGTAGCGCGCCGCCGCTGCGCCGGCGTTGTGTTCGGCCACGCGCCGCGCCAGGTCGGTGGTGATGCCGGCATACAGCGAGCCATCGGCGCAGCGCAGCAGATATACAAACCAATCCGTCATACCAAACGCGATGCCAAAGCGGCGATGTCGAGCCTCGGGCGGGCCATGCGGGCGATGCCGGTGATGAATTTCACGGCGTGCTCGCGTCGGGCGCCTCGCCGACAACTTCATGCGCCCTCATTCCGCCACCGGCACGAGATAATTTAGCCCGAGGCGGCCGCCGTCGGCGTATACGGTTTCGCCGGTCAGGTAACTCGAATAATCGCTGGCCAAAAAGACCGCGACTTTAGCGATTTCGTCGGTCTCACCGGGCCGACCCATAGGGGTGCGCGCTAGTACATCGTGCAGTTTTTGCGGGTCGTTGGCGATGGCGCGGAACATGGCGGTGTTAATCGAGCCCGGCCCGATGCCATTGACGCGCACGCCCGCCGCCGCCATGCGAATGGCGAGGCACTTGGTCCATTGATTGACGCCGCCTTTGGCGACGATATACGGCGCCACCGCAGGAATCGCGAGGATGGCGTTTATCGATGACATATTGATGATGACGCCGCAGCTGCCGTCCGCATCCGGCGCTTGCGTCGCCATGTGCCGCGCCGCGCGTTGGCCGGTGAGGAATACGCCGCGCAAATTCACCGCTAACACGCGGTCGAAATCTTCCACCGCCAAGTCCAGCGGGTCGGCGATGTGCACGATGCCAGCGTTGGCGATGACGGTGTCGATGCGCCCATAGCGCTGCGCCGCGAAATCCATAAGCGCTTGCACTTGCGCCGGCTCGGTCACATCGCAATGTTGGTAGCGCGTATCGCCGCCGCCAGCGCGTAGTTTTTCGGCGGCGTTTTCGCCGGCGCTATCGAGCACATCCGACAGCACCACCGCGGCGCCTTCTTTGACAAAACGCTGCGCGCACGCCAGTCCGATGCCTTGCGCGGCGCCGGTGATAACCGCAATTTTGTTTTTCAGCATGATTTATTTTTAGCAGTAGGGGTTATAGGCCAATCAAAGGGATTTATATATCTAAATCTGCACGGTGGGTTTGGTTTTGGCTTTGGTTTTTAATCTTCACTCCCCCCGCTTCATCATAAGGGGGAGTCAAAACTGGCATCTTTTAGCCAGTTTGGGTGGGGGGGTTTGATCTGGCTTTGGCTTTTCGCTTTAGGCTTGGCTTTAGGCTTGGCTTTAGGCTTGGCTTTAGGCTTGGCTTTTGACTTGGCTTTTGACTTCGCTGTTGGTTTTTACCTTTCCCCGCATTTTGGGCTAATGGGTTGAAGATTTAAAGGCAAAAGCAAAAAGACCAACATTAACAACCCCCCACCAAATCAGGCGATAAAGCCGCCTGATTTGACTCCCCAGAAAAAGCTAAAGTGGAGTAAAACGTTAACAGCCAAAAGTCAAAAGCGAAAAGCCAAAATCAAAAGCAAAAATCAAACACAGCCCTCCTAAATTAGCCGCTGACCTCAAAAAACCGCCACTCAAAAGTCACCCATCGAACTGAATCTCGATGACTGTGGGGCGGTGGGCGTTTAGCGCTTGTTCGAAGGCGGGGGCGAATTGGGCGGTGTGGGTGATGCGGGCGGCGGCGGCGCCGTACGCTTGCGCTAAGGCGGCGAAATCGGGGTTGTTGAGCGCGGTGGCGATGGGGCGGCCGGGAAAATGCCGCCGTTGGTGGGATTGGATGGTGCCGTAGCAGTGGTTGTTTACGATGATGAAGATGACGGCGAGGCGGTATTGCACCGCGGTGGCCAATTCTTGGCCATTCATCAAAAAACAGCCGTCGCCGGAGAACGATACGACGATGGAATCCGGGCGCGCCAATTTGGCGGCGATGGCGGCCGGCACGCCATAGCCCATGGAGCCGTTGGTGCACGCCAGTTGGGTGTTTGGCTGGCGAAATTGGTAGTGGCGCTGCGGCCACACGGTGTAATTGCCGGCGCCGGCGGCGATGACGCTATCCGGGGCTAAGCGCTGCCGTAAATACGCCATGATTTTATCCATGCGGAGCGGGCAATCGAGGTGCCTGGGCTGGGTTGTCCACGCCAGATAGGCCGCTCGGGCGGTGGCGATGCGGTGTTCTGGGGTGAGGGCGGCGGGCTGGGCGGCAGAATCGACGGATTCGGTATTAAGTGTCGCAGATTCGCTAAATTCGGCGACGGAATCGGCGGTATGGGCGGTATGGGCGGGCTGGGCGGTATGGGCGGTATGGGCGGTATGGGCGGTATGGGCGGTATGGCCGACCGGCGAATCAGCGCCATGAAATACACTCGACACGCCAGCCTGACCGCCGAGCGAATCAGCGCCATGACCGACGGCTGAATCAACGCCATAGGCGGCGGATTTGGTGGATTCGGCGCCGGAATCAGCGCCATGGGCGACCGGTTCACCCCCTTCGGCGGCGGATTCGACGGATTCGGCGGATTGGCTAAATTTGGCGGCGGAATCGGTCGTGGATTCGGTGGATTCGCCCCCTTCGACGCCAGAATCGCCACCACCCCCACCCCGCGCCGCCAGCCCCGCCGCGGCGCGCAAAAAGGTTTCGGCCTCGCATACCAACCCAAAATCGGCGCGATATACCGCATTCAACTCCGCCGCATCAGCGAAAATATGCGCCAGTTTGCGGTGCCCGGTGGCGTCGAATTGCGGCACATCGAAGTGCGTATAACCGCCGCTGGTCATCTCGCCGAGGCGTGGGCCTAGGGCGATGACCAAATCCGCATCCTTGACCAAAGCCACCACCGCCGGGTTGGGGTTGATGCCGAGTTCGCCGATGTAATGCGGGTCGGTGTTGTCGCACATATCTTGGCGGCGGAAGGCGCACACCGCCGGCATACGGTGGCGGGCGCAAAAATCCGCCAGCAGTTGATTGGCCGCCGGCGTCCACGCCGCGCCGCCGAAAATCACCACCGGGCGCGCCGCGGCGGCCAATAATTCGCCGAATTGCGCCATATCGGCCGCCGCCGGTGGCGGGGTGGGGCGCACCGGTTTAGCCACATCAGCGGCGGCCGCGGTTTCGCGCAGCATGTCTTCGGGCAATTCCACCACCACCGGCCCCGGCCGCCCGCAAATCGCGGCCGCCCAAGCCGAACACAGCCCCGCCGGCACTTCCGCCGCCGCCTCGATACGCACCACCGCCTTGGCGACGCCGCCATACACTTGCCGATAATCCAACGCCTGAAAGGCCTCCCGCCCGCGCTCATGGCGCGGCACCTGACCGACCAACAACAACAGCGGCGTGGAATCCTGAAACGCGGTATGCACGCCCACCATGGCATTGGCCGCTCCCGGCCCGCGCGAGACGAAACACACCCCCGGCGCGCCGCGCAATTTCGCGTACGCCTCGGCCATATACGCCGCCCCGCCCTCTTGGCGACACACCACCAATTGCACCGCCGACTGGCGCCCATAAAACGCGTCCAGCACCGCCAAATAACTCTCGCCGGGTACGCAAAACACATGCCGCACGCCGTACGCGACCAAGCCATCCACCAACATTTGTCCGCCGCTTCGGGTGGGCCGGGTTATGGATGCGGGCGCGGTTTGTTGCATGGCGGTGGCGGTGGCGTAGGCGTAGCCGGGCGAGTCAACGGCGGAATTTCATCGAAATTCAGCGGAATTCACCGAAATTTCACCGAAATTGGCGATTAGTGGCGGTGGGGGGAATTTCGGCCGAAATTCGCGCAGCCGGTGCAGTGATTAATTCGAAATCGCCCTAGTCGATTGCCACGTCGCGCCCGCCATCCGCTGACTTGAACATCACTATGCGCATAGATATATACGCCGAAAGCGACCTACAGCCGCCGACCTCACATCAAAAATCGGCAACTACCGATATACATCCCCCTGCCGTCCGCTCAGCCCCCTACCCACCGCCGCCTTTACCGCCGCCACTACTTGCATTTGCGCATCTTCGCTGAGGTAGGGGTGGATGGGCAGGCTGAACACTTGCCGCGCTAATTTTTCTGATACCGGCATGCGCACGCCGGCGCCGTCGGCTTGGCTGAAGGCGGGTTGTAAGTGCAGCGGGCAGGGGTAGTAGACCGCCGATGGGATGCCGGCGGCCTGCAAATGGGCGCGGATGGCGTCGCGGTTGTCGGCGCGCACGGTGTATTGCGCCCAGGCGCTCTCATAGTCCGGGGTGGGCGGCGGGGTTTGCACTACGGCGGCGAGTTCGCTGGTGTAGGTTTGCGCGATGCGCCGGCGGGCGCGCAGTTCGTCATCAAAAACCCGCAATTTGCAGCGCAACACCGCGGCTTGTAAGGTATCTAAGCGGCCGGTGATGCCGGTGCGCACATTGTCGTATTGATTGGCGCCCATGCCGTGCACGCGAATGGAGCGCGCCACGGCGGCGAGTTCGTCATCATCGGTAAACACCGCGCCGCCGTCGCCATAACAGCCGAGCGGTTTGGCCGGGAAAAAACTGGTGGCGGCGAGATCGCCGAAGGCGCCGGCCTTGGTGCCATGCGCCGAGGCACCGAAACTTTGCGCCGCGTCGGCGAGTAAAAACAGCCGGTGTTCGGCCGCGATGGGCGCGATGGCGGCGTAATTCGCCGGCAAGCCGAATAAATCCACCGCAATAATGCCGCGCAGATTTAATTTTCCTTGGCGGCGGATGCGGGTGATGGTGGCCGCTAATTGCACCGGATCTAGGTTGTAGGTGCGCTCGTCCACATCCACGAACACCGTGGTCGCACCCAAAAGTTGAATCACTTCGGCCGTGGCCACAAAAGTGAACGGCGGCGCGATGACGGCATCGCCGGGGCCGATTTGCTGCGCCATCAGCGCCATCAGCAAGGCATCGGTGCCGCTGGCGGCGGAGATGACATGCGCCACGCCGCAATAATCCGCCAATTCCTCCTCTAGGGCTTGGACTTCCGGGCCCATGATGAATTGTCCATGCCGCAACACCTCGTCCATGGCGGCGCGGATTTGCGGCTCGAGGCGCTCGAATTGAGCCGCGAGGTCGACGAATTTCATCGCATCGGGGGGTTGGGGAGTGGCGGGTTTTGTCGTTGGGGCGACCCCGTGGTCGACCGGTGGTCGGCAGGTTCGGCCGGTGGCGGCCCGCTAATTAGGCGGCGATGCGAAAAATAACGCACGCCGCTTAGGTGACGGCGGTGGATGGCGTGTTTTTTCGCTAAATTGCGACCAATACGCTTATTTTTCGCCTCTTTATTGCGGGATTAATGCCGCCGGCGGTCCAGCCGGCGGCTGACATCGGAATCCCCAGCAGCAACCTACCAAACGCTGATAATCCACTGGCGTTTGTTCGGCACATCGCCGAGCTCGTTTTCCTCGGCTGACCACAGGGTGTCGGGGCGCTTGTTGCGATAGGATTCCGAGAAACCGCGCTCGCGAACGATGGCGATGCGCTCGAGGCGGTCGGCGACGCGATACTCGTTATAACTGATGGCGAGCTTTTCGGCGGCGGCGGGCGTGGCGGCGGCCTGTTGGGCGGCGGGTGGTTGGGTGGATTGGGTCGACTCAGTGGACTCAGTGGTCTCGGCGGCCTCGGCGGCCAAAGCCGGCGGCGACAACATCAACAGCGCCACCATCGCCATGCACAACCTGGCCATGCACAATTTGGCGGCGGATAATTTCAGCGCCAATCTCCGCCATGCACCGCTGATATTTGGGATGCGTAGGTCCGACTCCGCCAGTGGCGAATGTCGCCGGTCGGGGGCTGGCGCACGATTTTTCCCGCCCTTGCCGGCGCGCTTATCATTTGCGCGATGCTTGTTTGCTCGATTCATGGTAGTCGCCTCAGCCGATGGGTGCGGCAATGGTACCATTATTGACGCTCTCGAATCTGCCGCCAAACGCGTGGCGAGGGCGGCGGCGATGTCACCCATTTTCGCCGGCGCCAATTCTTGCCGTAAATGATAAGGATTTGCTGAGGTCAGCCGAGGTCATTTGATAAGCATGGCACCCGAACAACACATCATTTTGGTCGACGGCTCGTCCTTTTTGTTTCGCGCTTATCACGCGATTCGCGAGCCGTTGACGACCTCGAAGGGGCAAACCACGCACGCCATACTCGGCGCCATTAATATGCTGCGTAATGTGGCGCGCGGCAGTTTGACCGATGGCGTGCCGCCGCAGTATCTGGCGGTGGTAATGGATGCCAAAGGCAAAACTTTTCGGCACCGCATGTATCCGCAATACAAAGCCCAGCGCCCGCCCATGCCGGATGATTTGCGCGCCCAGTTGGGCTATGTGAATGAAGTTATTCCGGCCCTGGGGCTGAAGTTGGTGGCGCAGCCGGGGGTCGAGGCCGATGATGTCATCGGCGTTTTGGCGCAACAGGCCAGCGCGCGCGGCTTGCAGGTGGTGGTGGCAAGCAGCGACAAAGATCTGGCGCAGTTGGTGGGGCCGCGCGTGGTGATGGTAGACACCATGAAGAATGTGCGCCTCGATAGCGACGGCGTGCGCGCAAAATTCGGCGTGCCGCCGGAGAAAATCGTAGACCTCCTGGGCTTGATGGGCGATGCATCGGACAATATCCCCGGGGTGCCCAAAGTGGGGCCGAAAACCGCAGTGAAATGGCTCGATGAATTCGGCAGCGTCGAGCAAATCATAGCGCGCGCCGATGAGATCGGCGGCAAGGTTGGGGAATCATTGCGCGCCCATATCGAGCAGTTGGAATTGTCGAAACGCTTGGCCACCCTCAAACTTGACCTCGAGCTGGGCATCGAGTTAAACGACATGCGCCTGGCGCCGCCGGATGTCGACAAATTGCGCGCCTTATATCAAGAGTTGGAATTTAACTCGCTGCTGAAACAATTGGATGCGGCTGGCGACGAATCTGGCGATAACTCAGGTGGCCAATCCGCGACCAAGTCCGCCACCGACGCCGAAATATCGCCGCAGTATCAAACCATCCTCGACCAGCCGACCCTAACCCACTGGCTGAACAAACTCCGCGCCGCCGAGCTGTTCGCCATCGACACCGAAACCACCTCATTAGACCCCCAGCGCGCCGAGTTGGTGGGCATATCCTTCGCCATCACGCCACACGAGGCGGCCTATTTACCATTGCGCCATAGTTACGCCGGGGCGCCGACGCAGCTGCCGTTCGATGATGCCATGGCCCAACTGCGGCCGATATTGGAGGATGAAAATCAACCCAAAACCGGCCAAAACTTGAAGTACGACCTCGCCGTGTTGGCGCGCTGCGGCATTGATTTGCGCGGCATCAGCCACGACACCATGTTGATGTCGTATTTGTTGGACGCCGGCCATTTTCGCCATGATTTGGACACCCTGGCGCGCAAACACCTCGGGCGTGGCACGATTTCCTTCGCGCAAGTGGCCGGGCACGGCAAAAATCAACTGACTTTCGACCAAGTGCCGGTGGTGGCGGCCACCGATTACGCCGCCGAGGATGCCGACCTCACCTTACAGATACACCATGTTCTTAGCCCGCGACTGGAAAAAAACCCCGCGCCGGCGGCCTTGTTTCGCGACCTTGAAATGCCGCTTATCGAGGTATTGGCGCGCATCGAGCGCCATGGCGTGCGCATCGATGTAGACATGTTGCGCCAACTCAGCACCAGCATCGCCACCCGCTTAACGCGCCTCGAAGCAGAGGCGCACGCCGCCGCCGGCGAGCGTTTCAACATCGCCTCGCCGAAACAAATTCAGCTGATTTTGTACCACAAACTCGGCCTCACGGTATCGCGAAAAACCCCCAAGGGGCAACCCTCCACAGCCGAAAATGTGCTGCAAGAATTGGCTCGGCAGCATGAATTGCCGCGCTTGATTCTCGAGCATCGCAGCCTCGCCAAACTCAAGGGCGGCTACACCGACACCCTGCCGGCGCTGGTAAACCCCCGCACCGGGCGCATTCACACCTCCTACCACCAAGCCGTGGCGGCCACCGGGCGGCTGTCGTCGAGCGACCCGAATTTACAGAATATTCCGATTCGCAGCGCCGATGGTCGGCGCATTCGCGAGGCCTTTATCGCCGCTCCGGGCTACCTGCTGGTGGCGGCGGATTATTCGCAAATCGAGCTGCGAATCATGGCGCATTTATCCGCCGACGCCGGGCTGATAACGGCCTTCGAGCACGGCCTGGATGTACACGCCGCCACCGCCGCCGAGGTGTTCGGCATCGCTGCCGAGGCCGTGGATGAGGAGCAGCGGCGGCGCGCCAAAGCCATCAATTTCGGGCTGATTTACGGCATGTCGGCCTACGGCTTAGCGCGGCAACTCAACCTCGAGCAAAAACAAGCGCGCCAGTATATCGAGATTTATTTTGACCGCTACCCGGGCGTAAAACGCTACATGGAAGACACCAAAAGCCGCGCCCGCGAACACGGCTATGTGGAAACCCTCTACGGCCGCCGCCTGAATTTGCCGGAAATCCACTCCAAAAACACCGCCCGCCGCCACTACGCCGAACGCACCGCCATCAACGCCCCCATGCAGGGCTCGGCCGCCGATTTAATCAAACTCGCCATGTTAGCGGTAGACCGCTGGATTATGGATAGCGGCAGCAGCGCCAAAATCATCATGCAAGTGCACGATGAACTGGTGTTAGAGGTGGCGGCAGCACAAGCCGAGCAGGTGGCAAAACACACCGCCGAGTTGATGTGCAAAGTCGCCACGCTAAAGGTGCCCTTAGTCGCCGACACCGGCATCGGCCATAATTGGAAAGAGGCGCATTGAATGAGTATGAAACTAAATGGATTTATATATCTAAATCTGCACGGTGGTTTTGGTTTTGATGTTGGCTTTTGATGTTGGCTTTTGCTGTTGCTGTTGCTTTTGCTTTTGCTGTTGCTGTTGCTTTTGCTGTTGCTGTTGCTTTTGCTTTTGCTTTTGCTGTTGCTGTTGCTTTTGCTTTTGCTTTTGCTTTTGCTTTTGCTGTTGCTGTTAAGGCTTTGCTCCACCCTATCTTTTTAGGGGGGAGCCAAAACTGACGGCTTCATCGTCAGTTTTGGTGGGGGGGTTGCTTTGATGTTAAGTTTGACTTGAAGTCTTTCACTGTTGAGTTTGACTTAAAGTCTTTCGCTTTCGCCGTAGCTTTGACTTTTATTTTTCTGTTGATGTTGATGTTGATGTTGATGTTGTCTTTTAACTCATCTTTTGTAGCTGATAGGGTAAAAAAATTTAAAGGCAAAACGGAAAATCAAAAATCGAATAAAACCTAACATTAAAGATATCCCCCCCACCAAAACTGGCAAAAAGCCGCCAGTTTTGCTCCCCCTCCCGCAAAGGCAGGGGGGAGCAAAGACTAAAGGCGAAAAGCCAAAGCCAAATCAAAAGCCAAAAATCAAAATCAACAGCAACCCCCTTATCTATTGACTCCAACCGCCGCTGATTGTGTAACAACCCCACCGCCTAAACCGCCTTATTCCAACCGCTAAAAATCCTCACCCAAACCGACCAAAACTTAAAAAATCGCGCACATGAAAACCCCTAAAAAAAGCGAAATTATTTGTGGTGATGCGGTTGCCAGTTTGCAGCAATTGCCGCCAGGGTTTTTTGATCTCACGGTGTTTTCACCGCCGTATGATAATTTGCGTGATTACAACGGCTATGCATTAGATTTGCATGCGTTGGGTGCGCAACTTTTTCGCGTGACTAAACCCGGCGGCGTGGTGGTGATGGTGATTCAAGATCAGACCGTGGCCGGCAAAAAAACCTTGACTTCATTTCGCACCATTGTGGATTGGTGCGATGCCATCGGTTTCGGTTTGTTTGAATGCAACATTTACCAAAAGCAGGGCAAGGATGGGGCGTGGTGGACAAAACGATTCCGCGTTGACCACGAATATATGCCGATTTTTATCAAAGGTGATAAGCCGAATCACTTCAATAAAGATGCGGTGAAAATTCCGTGCAAGCACGCCGGCAAAAGCATGAATGGCGGGGCGAATCGTAATAAAGATGGCCTCACCGTCCATTCACTGCCGATGATTATCAACCCAACAAAATGCCCCGGCACGATTTGGAATTACGCCAATGGCGGCGATAAGGTGCATATGAAGCGGGCGCATCCGGCCGCCTTCCCGGATAAAATTCCCTATGATTTCGTGCAGGTTTTTACCCGCCCGGGCGACTGGGTATTGGACCCAATGTTAGGCTCCGGCTCCACCGCCATCGCCGCCCATCTGCTACAACGCAACTATGTTGGCATCGACCTAAGCCCAGCCTATTGCCAACTAGCGCAACAGCGAATCGCATCCATGCAATCTAATCTAGTGCATGGCTTTAAGAATCTCACTCCGCCACGGGCCGGCGCGAAATCCCCTCAACAAACAGAGATTGCCACTGCGTAGTTTCAATGGCCATGCTGGTCGTCGATTGTGGTAAAACAAACCGCCCTGTTGCGGATAACTATGTGCGGATAACCATGCAAAATGCATAAATCAATCTACCTTGCCATGTTGCTGGGCTTAGGCCTTATTGCCGGTAATGCTCATGCGCAAACTTATGGCCAAGTTACTGCGGCTTGGGCTTGCCAGGACCGTATTGCATCGCTTGTGGAAGGTGGAAATTCCAAAATCATTATCAGCGTATGGGTTTATGGCAATAGCGAGGTTGGCGAGATAAAGGCCAGCGGCATCACAAAAGAAACCCATTATCAACAACAAGGTCTCAGTCACCGATGGGATTTTGATCAAAATTTTGAAAACGGCGATTACCATTCTGCATTCGTTATTGAGCCGGATGGCACTGGGAAATATTATCGCTTTGGCGGGGAAAAGAGAGTGAAACCCAGCTTAATTACCAAATGCAAAAAAACCCAGTAAAGTCAGTCGGGCATGATAAATGCGCCCAATGCCAAAAAGATTTCAATCCGGAATATGGTGGCTTTGATAAGTATGTTTTGCACAGCAAAGAGTTCCCCGGCATCTCGGCAAAACAATATCCATTGTTCGACGAGAATCAATGCCTCGATTGTTTGCAAGATGCGCTTTATGGCGAGAAAAATCTGTGGGCTCACGCGCTGCAAAATTAAAACAACAAAAGCGGGAATTAATCCTCGCCAAAACTTGCAGAAAACTCCCCTACAATACCTATGCAACAACCCAACGGTAATTTGCCAATTAACCGCTGATTGAGGCAAAATGCCGCCTCCCCTATGGTCGTATTGATGAGGTCACTGGTCATGCCCGAATCCGCCCCGCAATCTCCGCCGCCCTCCCCGGCGCCGCCCGGCAGCGCTGGCATCGCCGAGCGTGTGGTGCGAAAAATGCTGGCCGGCAACGGCGTGGAAATCAATGGACCCAATGCATGGGACCCGCAAATCAACCACCCGGCGTTCTACCGCCGGGTGTTGTTCGGCGGCTCGCTAGGGTTAGGGGAATCCTATGTCGACGGCTGGTGGCAGTGCGAGCAATTGGACGAGATGTTCTGCCGCCTGTTGCGTTCGCCGCGCATCATCAATTACGCCTTCATTGCTTACGCTATTCCCTATCTGCGTAATTTGCTCACCAATTTGCAGAAAAAAACTCGCGCCTTTCAGGTCGGCGAAGCCCACTACGACATCAGCAACGATTTATACGCCGCCATGCTGGACAAACGCATGGCGTATACCTGCGGCTACTGGGCGGGGGTGGATAATCTCGACCACGCGCAGCAGCAAAAACTGGAGATGAGCTGCCGTAAACTGGATCTGAAACCGGGCATGCGGGTGCTGGATATTGGCTGCGGCTGGGGCAGTTTCGCCCACTACGCGGCGGAAAATCACGGCGTCGAAGTGGTCGGGGTAACCATTTCCGGCGAGCAAGTGAAACTCGCCGCCGAACGCTGTCGCCATCTGCCGGTGCAGATAAAATTGCTGGATTATCGCGATATAACCGGCCAATTCGATGCCATCGCCTCGCTCGGTATGTTCGAGCATGTCGGGCATAAAAATCATCGCGCCTATATGCGCGCGGCGTGGCGTTGCCTGAAACAAAATGGCCGGTTTTTGCTGCACACCATCGGCAAAAATAATTCCCGCTTAGGCGTAGACCCATGGATTGGCAAATATATTTTCCCTAACGGCGAAATCCCCTCGCTGAAATATATTTCGGCCTCTTTGGAATCGCTGATGATTATCGAAGATTTGCACAATTTCGGCGCCGATTACGACAAAACCCTGATGGCGTGGCTGCATAATTTCCAAGCCGCTTGGCCACGCCTGCAAGGCCGCATGCCGGAGCAATTTCTGCGCGTGTGGAGTTACTATTTGCGCATGTGCGCCGGCGCTTTTCGGGCGCGGGATTTGCATCTATGGCAACTGGTTATCTCCAAAGGCGAGCCCGGCAGCATCTATCGGCGACCGAATATTTTTGATTTGAACATCGGTGCCGGCAAACCATCGGGCCCATAAATCGGACCCATAAATCGGGCCCATAAATCGAGCAAGCCATCGCCAAACCGAGCGATTTATCGATAAAACCCGCCGCAAACTCACTCGTCCGCGATAAAACTAACCGCCCGGCGTCAATTCCCCGCCGCCGCCAAGCCGCCTTTGGCGCGTCGTTTGGCGAGCACGCCGTCCATCCAATCCGGGTCCATCTCCGGCACCGACGATAGCAACAGGTCGGTGTATTCGTGAAAAGGCGGGGTGAAAATCTCGTCCTTCGCGCCTTGCTCGACGATGCGCCCCTGCAGCATAACGATAACTTCGTCGGCGATGGCATTGACCGTGGCTAGGTCGTGGGTGATGAACATGTACGCCAAATTGAGTTCTTGCTGCAAGCGGTCGAGCAGTTTTAGGATGCCCTCGGCGACCAGTTGGTCCAGCGCCGAAGTGACTTCATCGCAGATGATGAAGGACGGCTCGGCGGCTAACGCCCGGGCGATGCAGATGCGCTGTTTTTGGCCGCCGGACAACTCCCCCGGCAGGCGGTCGAGAAAAACATCGGCCTCCATCTCGATCATATCCATCAATTCGCGCAGCCGCCGCTCTTTTGCATCGCCCTCCAGGCCGAGATAAAAAGTCAACGGACGACCGACGATGTCGCGGATTTTTTGGCGCGGGTTGACCGCCGTATCGGCCATTTGGTAGATCATTTGCGCGTGGCGCAGTTGCTCCTTGCTGCGTTTGCGGTAATCGCGCGGATAGCGCTCGCCGTCATAATAGACATCGCCATGTTGGGGCGGCAGCAAGCCGGTGATAACGCGCGCCACGGTGCTTTTGCCGCTGCCGGATTCGCCGACCACAGCCACGGTATGGCCGCGATGCACCACAAAATCAACCTCGTGCAACACCCGCACCGGGCCATAAGCGGCGGTGACATTGCGCACCCGAATCAGCGGCGTTTTTTGCGGCGGCGGCGGCGGTGCTTGTTTTTTGAACGAGCGCACGGCCCACAATGATTTGGTATAGGCCTGCTGCGGGGCCGATAACATGGTGCGGGTGTCGGCGTCCTCGACGGTCTCGCCGTGGCGCAGCACCTTGATGTGGTCGGCCATCTGCGCCACCACAGCGAGGTCGTGGGTGATGTAAATTGCGGCGCAATTGAACTGCTCGACGATATCGCGCATGGTCACCAGCACTTCGATTTGGGTGGTGACATCTAACGCCGTGGTCGGTTCGTCGAAAATCAGCAAATCCGGGCGGCACGCCAGTGCCATGGCGGTCATGGCGCGCTGCAATTGCCCGCCGGAGACCTGATGCGGGTAGCGGAAGCCGATTTGGTTCGGATTCGGCATTTTTATTTTGGCGTATAGCGCGCACGCGTCGGCGTACGCCGTGTTGCGATCGGCAATGCCGTGTTCCACCACCGCCTCGGCGAATTGGTCGATGAGCTTGTGCGCCGGATTGAACGAGGCGGCCGCGCTTTGCGCCACATAGGCGATGCGCGAGCCGCGCAAGCGGCGTTTTTCCTCCTCCGAGGCGGTCACTAAATCGATGCCGTCAAAAACGATACTGCCGCCGTTGATGCGGCAACCGGGCTTGGCGTAGCCCATGGCGGCGATGCCGATGGTGGATTTACCGGCGCCGGATTCTCCGATCAAACCCAACACCTGACCGCGATGCAGGGTGACATCGACGCCGCGTACGATTTGGTGCCAGGCGTCATCGCTGAAGCCCTCGATACGCAAGCCCTTGATTTCCAGCAGCGGCCGCGCCAGCGGCGGCGGCGAATTTTTGCACTCAGTACTCATCTTTCAAGCCGCTGGTTTTGTGCAGGAACCAATCGACCACGAAATTGACGCCGATGGTCAGCAGCGCAATGGCCACCGCCGGCAATAACGGGGTGATGTCGCCATAGGTGATGAGGGTGGCATTGTCGCGCACCATAGAGCCCCAATCCGCGGTCGGCGGCTGCAGGCCGAGACCGAGAAAACTCAAGGCGCTGATGGTGAGGAACACAAAGCAAAACCGCAGCCCGAACTCGGCCACCAGCGGCGGCATGATGTTGGGCAGCACTTCATGCACGGTGATCCAGACCACGCCTTCGCCGCGCAAACGCGCCGCCTCGATGTAATCCATCACCACCACATTGACGCTGACGGCGCGGGCGATGCGGAACACGCGGGTGGAATCGAGCACGCCGATGACCAGCACCAGGGTCGGGATGGAGGTGCCGAAAATGGTCAGCAGCAACATGGCGAAGATGAGCGCCGGGATGGCCATCAGCACATCCACTACGCGGCTGGTGGCTTGGTCATACCACCCGCCGAGCACCGCCGCCATGATGCCGCCGCCGCCGCCGAGAAAAAACGCCAGCAGGGTGGTGACCAAGGCGATGCCGACCGTGTTGCGGGCGCCGTAGATGAGGCGGGTAAGCATATCGCGCCCTAAATTGTCGGTGCCGAGGGGGAAATTCACGCTCCACGGCGCGAATTCGAAGCCGACTATTTCCGATTCGCCGTATGGCGCCAGCGCCGGCGCCAGGGCGGCGACGAAACCATAGACCACAATGACCAACAAGCCGAATTGCGCGGTCAACGGCGCTTTTTTGACCTCCCGCCAGGCGGCCGTCATTTTGCCCACTGGGCGACGCGCCGGCAGGGCGCCCGATGGCGCGCTCATTTGGGGTGCAACAGCCTCGGGTTAGTGAGGATGGACAATATATCGGCGCTCAGGTTGAGCAACACATAGGTGGCGGCGAACACCAAACTGCACGCCTGCACCACCGGCAAATCTCGGCGTTGCACCGAATCCACCAGCAGTTGCCCGAGGCCGGGATAGACGAACACCACCTCGACCACCACCACGCCGACCACCAAATAGGCCAGATTGATGACGATGACATTGATGATCGGCGCCCAGGCGTTGGGCAGGGCATGGCGGACGATTATCCGCCGTCGCGTCATGCCTTTTAGGGCCGCCATCTCGATATACGGGCTGGCTAACAGGTTGATGATGGCGGCGCGCGTCATGCGCATCATGTGGGCGACCACCACCAGCGTGAGGGTGGTGGCGGGCAAAATGCAGGCGTACACGCGGCTGAAAAACGGCGTATCCGGGCCGACATTGGCGAGGCTCGGAAACCAGCCGAAAGTAACCGCGAACACCAGAATCAAAATGTAAGCGACGAAAAACTCTGGCGTGGAAATGGACGACAGCGTGACCGCATTCACGGCGCGGTCGTAAAAACTATTGCGATATAAGGCCGCCAGAATGCCGAGGGTGAGGGCGATGGGCACGGCGATAATCGCCGCCATCAGCGCCAAAAACATGGTGTTGGCGAAGCGCCCGCCTAAAAGTTCGGATATTTCGCGATTATTGGCGATGGAAGTGCCGAAATCGCCCTGCAAAATACCGCCAAGCCAGCCGATATAACGCAAATGCGCCGGCTGGTCGAGCCCCATTTGGATGCGCAATGCGGCCACCGTCTCCGGGGTGGCGGATTGCCCGAGCATGGCTTGGGCGGCGTCCCCCGGCAGCAGGCTGACGCCGAGGAAGATGAGCAACGACACCACGAACAACGTGAGCACGCCCAACGACAAGCGCTGCGCTAACATTCGGATGATGTCGTTCATGGATGATTGGGGGCGAGCCGTCCGGCAAGACGCGACCGTGGGCCGCTAATAATAAAGCGCGGGCGACAAAATGGCCGAAAAACCCACGTCGGCACTAGCCGCCAGCGGCGAACCGGCGACGACGTGGGGGGCGGTCGGTCGGCGTCAGCCCGCTTTACGCCTTATGGTGCGGGGAAAAACGCTTACGCGAACCACCATCTTTCCGTGTAGCGATGGCCGTCGTTCGGCCAATTCGAAGACAATTTATCTTCGTGGGTGATTTTGCTGGAGATGGCGTGGATGTAGTTGTTGAAGAGCGGCACCATCACCCCGCCTTCGTCGCTCACCAGGCGCTGCATTTCCACATACATCGCCCGCCGCTCGGGGCTGTCCAGCAGGCCGCGCGCCGTCACCAGCAGGCGGTTGAATTCCGCGTGCTTCCAGTTGGAATCATTCCACGGCGCATCGGCGGCGTAGGCGGTGGTGAACATTTGGTCTTCGGTCGGTCGGCCGTTCCAAAAACACATGCTCCACTTGCGGTTGTCGCTGTTCCATACATCGGCCCAATAGCCGTCGTTCGGCTCGCGCATCACATTGATGGTAATGCCGGCTTTGGCGGCGTGCTCCTTAAACAGCACGGCGGCATCCACGGCGCCGCCGAAGGCCGCATCCGCAGCGCTCAAATCCACCGTCAATTCGCTCAGCCCGGCTTGGTCGAGATAAAACCGCGCCTTATCCGGGTCATAGGATTTTTGCGGCAAATCGGCCGCGAAATAGCGATTCGATTTGCTGATGGGATGGTCGTTGCCGACATAGCCATGGCCACGCAACACCGTTTGCAGCAAGGCCTCGCGGTCGAGGGCGTATTTCAGCGCCAGGCGGATGTTGTTGTCATCGAACGGCGCCAGATGGGTGCGCATGGGGATGGAATAATGCCCAAAACCCTCTTGCTCCTCGACCTTAATGTCGGAATTGCGCTCCAGCAGATGCACGGTTTTGATGTCGCAGCGATCCATGTGATGGATGCTGCCGGTGGTCAAAGCGCTGGTGCGCGCCGCCACATCGGCGATGGCGAGCATTTCGATTTCATCAAAATGGGCGCGCCCGGCTTTCCAGTAATTGGGATTGCGAGCAGCGTTGAAACTGACCCCCATGTTGATGTCGGTTAGGGCATACGGGCCGGTGCCGATACCCGACATCCAGTCCGATTGGCCGTCTTTGCTCGGCATAATCGGCAGGTGGTAGTCGCTCATCAAAAACGGGAAATCACCGTTGGCGTCTGTGGTCGTGATCACCACCGAATTGCCGCTGGCTTTGATGTCGGCCACGCCATCGAGCAGCGGCTTGGCGGCGGAAGTGGATGCCTCGCCACGGTGGTGGTTGATGGAATCGACCACATCCTGCGCGTTTAGTGGCTTGCCGTTGTGGAATTCAACGCCGTCGCGCAGCTCGAAGGTCCAGGTTTTGAGATCCGCCGACGGGGCCCATTTTTCCGCCAATTCGCCGATCAAATTGCCCGAGGAGTCGATTTCCGTCAGGTAGTTGTAGCGCGCATAGCCGGCGCCGCTGATGAAGTCGTTTTCCCAAGTGCCGGGGTCGAGTGAATCGGTGGTCGAGCCGTGGGCGGTGCCGATGATGAATTTGCCGCCGGATTTAGGCGCGGCGGCGAGTGCTTGCTCGCTCAATATGGCCGACGGAATCGCTGCCGCCAGACCTAACGCGGTCGCTCTTTGGATGAAATCCCGCCGGCTGATGCGCTGCTCGGAGAGCAGCCTGGTTAATGTTTCTAATGTGCGCATTTCTTATGTGCTCCGATGGTGAAGGTGGACGACATAAACCACGGGGACAACCCGTCGCGGACAACTCGCCGCCAAATGTAGCCGCGCCAGGTTGCCTATCGAGCATCGCGGCGTGAACCCCGCGCACTCGCCTTATATCGCGTAAGCCACTGGACGCTACCAAACACCCACCGCTTTGTCAATACGCCGCCGATGCGCCCGATGCGCCCGATGCGCCCGATGCGCGAAACTGCGCTAAAACAAATGCGGCAGGGCTTCTTCCACGCTGGCGATAAAATTCACCGTCAGCCCGGTGGTGATATACGGCGGCAATTCCTCGTAATCGCCGCGATTGGCTTGCGGCAGCAGCAGGCGGCGAATTTTCACGCGGCGCGCCGCGATGACTTTTTCTTTGACGCCGCCGACCGGCAGCACTTGGCCGGTGAGCGAGATTTCGCCGCTCATGGCGAGGGATTTTTTGACCCGCCGCCGCCGAGCCAACGACACCAGCGCCGCGACCATGGTGATGCCGGCGCTCGGGCCGTCCTTAGGGGTGGCCCCGGCCGGCACATGCAGATGAATCATGGCTTTTTCGAAGAAGGCTTGCCGCACCCCCAGAGATACCGCGTTGCCGAGCACATAACTGTAGGCGAGGTGCGCGGATTCTTTCATCACCTCGCCCAGTTGGCCGGTGAGTTGAAAGCCGCGATTGAAATCATGGGCCACCTGGGCCTCCACCTCGAGGGTGGCGCCGCCTAAGGCAGTCCACGCCAGGCCGGTGACCACGCCGACGCCGTGAATGCGCTGGTCGGCGCGAAACAGCGGCTTGCCGAGGTAATCCGCCAGGTTGTCGGCGGTGATGTGTATCGGCGCGGTCGGTTTTATGACGGGATTGTTCGCCGATTTTGCTGATTTTTGTCCCGTTTTCGCCAATTTCACCGATTTTGCCCAGTTGGCCGCCGATTTTTTCGCTACGGCGCGCCCTTTGGCCGATGTTTTCCGGCCCGGGCGCAACAATTGCATCACCGCCTTGCGGGCGATGGCGCCTAACATTTTCTCCAGTTTACGCACGCCGGCTTCGCGGGCGTATTCCTCGGCGATTTTTTTCAAAGCCGCGGTGTCGATGCGCAACTGTCCGCGCTGTTTCAGCCCGGCGCGACGCAATTGTCGCGGCCATAAATGGCGCCGAGCGATGGTGACTTTTTCCGCCGTCAGGTAACCGGATAACCGCACCACTTCCATGCGGTCTAACAACGCGCCGCCGATGCTGAGTTGATTGGCGGTGCAAATGAACAGCACATTGGATAAATCCACCCGTACATCGAGATAATGGTCGAGAAAATCGCGATTTTGCTCGGGATCTAACACCTCCAACAACGCCGATGCCGGATCGCCGCGATAGGAGGCGCCGATTTTGTCGATTTCATCCAACATAATGACCGGATTGGCAGTGCGGCATTCGCGCAGCGCTTGGATAAATTTGCCCGGCATGGCGCCCACATAAGTGCGCCGATGGCCTTTGATTTCCGCCTCATCGTGCATGCCGCCGACCGAGAAGCGGAAAAATTCCCGCCCCAAAGCCGCCGCCACCGAGCGCCCCAATGAGGTTTTACCCACCCCCGGCGGGCCCACCAACAGCAAGATCGAACCGGCGATTTTGCCCTTCATGGCGCCCACGGCGATGAATTCGAGGATGCGCTGCTTCACCTCATCCAAACCCTCGTGGTCGGCATTCAAAATTTGCTCGGCGCGATCTAAATCCAGGGAATCAGCGCTGAAAAGGCCCCACGGCACGCTGCACAGCCAGTCGAGATAATTGCGCGTAACCGCGTATTCCTGCGAGCCGCGCTCCAACACCGCCATCTTCTCCATCTCTTGGTCGATGCGTTCGGCGGCTTGGCTCGGCACCTCGCAATCGGCGATTTTTTTTCGCAGCGCTTCGATCTCGCTCTGCCGGCCGTCTTTGGAAAGGCCGAGCTCAGACTGAATAAACTTGAGTTGCTCGCGCAAAAACATCTCGCGTTGACGCTGGTTTAATTCACCTTCCACATGCTGGCGAATGTCGGTCTGCGCCGTGGCAATTTCCACCTCCTTTCGCAGCAGCACCAGGGTTTTTTTCATGCGCGGCAGCAGTTCCACGGTCTCCAAAATCTCCTGCATTTCAGCCGCGGCGGCGGTGGTCAAACTGGCGCCGAAATCGGCCAGCCGCGACGGCTCGCTGGCGCCGACATGGTTTAGAAACACCTTCAACTCCTCGCCATACATGGGGTTCAGCGGCAATAATTCCTTGATGATATTGACGATGGCGGTGGTGTACGCCTTGATTTCCACGGTCTCCACCGGGCTGGTTTCGGGGAAATAACTCACGCGGGCGCGAAACGGGCGTTTTTTGGACACCCAGTGGTCGATGCGAAAGCGCTGCAAGCCACCCAACACCACATGCAAGCGCTCGTCGTGCTGCTCGATTTGATGGATTTTGCACACCGTGCCCATGGCGCGAAAATCCCCATAGGCCACCTCATCCGGGTCCACGCCAGTAAACACCACGCCGAGCGCCCGCCCGCCGCGATGCGCCCGCTCTAAGGTTTTGCCCCATTGCCGCCCGCCCAACACCAGCGGCAACAACTGCCCGGGAAAAAACGGCTTCTGCTCCAACGGCAGCAGGCAAATCGCCCCCGGCAAAATATCTTCGGGGCGCGCAATCTCGGCGCTTTTGGCGACCGCGGAAGCGGCCGGCGACTGGTCTTGTTTGGGCATCACCAATAAATCGCGCTCATAGGCATGAAGTTTGACCGCACAATATGGGGATGAATCCGCCAATGTCCATAGCCGACCGCCAAAAACCCGCCGCATCCATCACCATTAATATGTATGTTATAAAAATGCGCGCGCGGTCGCTTACCATCCATCGGTCGGCTGGCGGTAGCCGTTTATCGATTCACCCTTGAACTGACGAGATCAAAAAATGGCAAAGTTAGTCGATTTATTCGCTGGAGTCGGCGGGCTGGGGCTGGGGTTTGAACAATCCGGCTTTACCGTGCAAGCGGCTTATGAAATTTGGGATAAAGCATGCGTGGTGCATAGCGAAAACTTGGATTGTCCGGTGCATCGGTTTGATTTGTCCTGCGAGGATTCAGCGGCCGAGCACATAGCCCCATACGCCCCAGATTTAATCATCGGCGGCCCGCCGTGCCAGGATTTCTCCAGCGCCGGCAAGCGACAAGAAGGAAAAAACGCCAACTTAACGCTGTCTTTCGCGCACATAATATCGCTCGTCAAGCCGCGATTATTTGTCATGGAAAATGTGGCGCGGGCAAAAGCGAGCGCATCTTATACGCAAGCCCGAGAAGTGTTCCATGCGGCCGGATATGGCTTGACCGAGATGGTACTGGATGCCAGTCGCTGCGGTGTTCCACAAAGGCGCAAACGTTTTTTTTGCATCGGCGCGCAAGATATGCCCGAGCGCTCGTTTTGCGAAAGTTTGTCCGATGCGCAAACCAGCAAGCCGCTTAGCGTGGCCGATTATCTGCAACATGAAATCGACCTCGAGTTTTATTATCGACCTCCACGCAGTTATGCGCGCCGCGCCATTTATTCCACTGACGAACCGTCGGCGACGATTCGCGGCGTAAACCGCCCCATCCCGCCGAATTATCCCGGCCACCATCTCGATGCCGCAGCCATCAGCCAAGCGCGGCCGCTCACCACTTTCGAGCGTTCTCGCATTCAAACTTTCCCAAAGACATGGGCTTGGCAAGGCAACAAAACCAGCGTTGAGCAAATGATCGGCAATGCGGTGCCAGTGGAATTGGGGAAATTTGTCGGCCATGCGATTATGGCGGCGATGCCATGAAGCCATCGCTTTACGGACTCGCCAATTCCAACCGCAAAAATCGCGACTTGTGGGGAAAAAATCAGTTCAACAGCGCATTCCCCATTGCCTTGTGCTGTTACATGCGCGAGCAGAAAATACCGCCGGTATACATCGCCGTAAACGGTGATTTTTCGCATCGCGCAACCGCGCGAGAAATATCATTTGACGAGGTATTCGGGACGCCCCATGTCGGCGCCGATGTGCGCTTCGAGT
The DNA here is from genome assembly GCA_965243285.1 of Candidatus Poriferihabitaceae bacterium. Lineage (GTDB taxonomy): Bacteria > Pseudomonadota > Gammaproteobacteria > Arenicellales > Poriferihabitantaceae > JAHRAW01. The sequence goes on from OZ251537.1 coordinate 785,045, forward strand.
TCGAAACGGATTTCGCACCCTTTCAAACATTCTTATACGACAAATTAGACCGAATTGATTTGGTAACAAAATCCGCTTGTGGCGCGCATTTTCTGCGCCCCTTGGAAGTGAAACTGACCGTGGTTCCAGACCAGACAACGCATAAGCATGCTGACCAAAGCAACTGGAGCAGCGAGTTGGTCATCCGCCCGGTCACTTCTTCGTATGCGGCGCTGAATATTTATCGCAGCATTGGTGAAAATGCCGATGCCAGGGCGATTATAGAACCGCTATCGGCACAAGTTCAGGATTGGAATCACGCCGACGAAATATTTTCCATCAAAGCCGACATCATTAACTGCCTGCAGAAATATCTGAAAACCTTCCACCCCAAACAGAACCCTTTTTTGATTCATCCGATATGGAAAACCCAAGGAAAAACCCCCTTTTTAGCCGACAATTGCTTCGATGTGTTTGTATGGTCTGATTTCGCGGTATGCAAAGCATTCATCGAGCGTGCTGGCGAGTCGCCCCCATCGTCAAAAAAACCGTCGCGCGCCATGCGGGAATGCGCGCGCATGTTGCGGTGCTTATATGACTTGCACACCAAAGGCCGGGTGGATATTCATGCCATCTACAAAGGTATGGCGCTGGGAAATCAAACCGATAAAGCGCTGGCGTTGAGCGCGGTCACTACGCACCCCTATATGCGCCATTCCCGACTCGCCGAACCGATTTTGACAAAAGCGGTGTTGGGTGAAATTATATTGGGCGGCGGGGCGCGTTTATTGAGCCCGGAGCGACGTTTTGACGCCACTATCCACTTCACCTGCATGGAATTATTGGACCGCGGTCTGGAGGCCGAATCACAACTTTAGATGCGATAGGCCATGCCCAATAAACGCCGCGGCAAAACCAGCGAGTGGGCGCGGCGGCAGAATCGCGATTCGTATGTGAAGCAGGCTCGGCCGGCGGGGTTTCGGGCGCGGTCGGTTTACAAACTGGCGCAAATCGACGCTAAATATCGCTTAATTCAGGCCGATTCGTTGCTCGTAGACCTCGGCGCCGCGCCCGGTAGTTGGTCGCAGTATGCCGCCGCCCGGGTGCGCGGCGATGGGCAGATTATCGCCGTGGATTTGCTTCTCATGGCAGCCGTCGACAAAGTGCATTTCGTGCGTGGCGATTTCACCGAGGAGACGGTGCGGCGGCAGATTATCGCGCTGCAAGCGGGGCGGGCGGCGCACCTTGTTTTATCGGATATGGCCCCCAATCTCAGTGGTATCAGCATCGCCGACCAAGCCGGCGCCGAGCGCTTGGTACAAGCGGCGCTGAATTTTTGCCACCAAGGTCTGCAGCCCGGCGGGGCGCTGTTGATCAAAATATTCGCCGGTGAATCGGCCGCCGTCTCACGCGCCCAAATCGAGGCCTGTTTTGCCCGCACCCGCGCCATCAAACCCGACGCATCACGCGCCGCATCCAAAGAACTCTACCTGCTCGGCCAAGGTTATCGCCCCCCATCCGCCGCCGCCGCATGATTTATACTCCACCTTTGGGCGCCCCAAACTTACACCCTGAGAATCGCTTGAGAATTGCTGACATGACAAAAAATATCTTGCTTTGGACGGTGCTCGCCATGGCGCTGGTGCTAGTTTTCAACAACTTCACCGGTTCCCGCGGCGGCTCGCGAAACGAGATCGATTACTCCACCTTTTTGACCCATGTGCAACAGGGCAATGTCGCGCAGGTGGAAATAGACGAAACCTCGATTCGCGGCGCCACCCACAGCGGCGAGCTGTTCATCACCTACGCCCCCAACGACCCGAAACTGGTGGACGACCTATTCACCAACGGCGTGAAAATCACCGCCAAAAAGGAAGAGGAGACTTCTTTGCTGGTGCATCTACTGATCAGCTCATTCCCGATTCTGCTGCTGGTCGGGGTGTGGATTTTCTTTATGCGGCAGATGCAAGGCGGCGGCCGTGGCGGCGCCTTTAGTTTCGGCAAAAGCAAGGCGCGCATGCTCACGGAAGACAAAAACCACATCACTTTCGATGATGTCGCCGGCGTGGACGAAGCCAAAGAAGAGGTCGGCGAATTGGTCGAATTTTTGAGCGAGCCGGCGCGTTTCCAAAAACTCGGCGGGCGCATTCCGCGCGGCGTGTTGATGACCGGCAGCCCCGGCACCGGCAAAACCTTGCTGGCCAAAGCCATCGCCGGCGAAGCCAAGGTGCCGTTTTTCATCATTTCCGGGTCGGATTTCGTCGAAATGTTCGTCGGCGTCGGCGCTTCGCGGGTGCGCGATATGTTCGAGCAGGCGAAAAAAACCGCGCCGTGCATCATTTTCATCGACGAAATAGACGCCGTCGGCCGCCAGCGCGGCGCTGGCTTAGGCGGCGGTCACGACGAGCGCGAGCAAACCTTAAACCAACTATTGGTGGAGATGGACGGCTTCGATGCCAGCGAGGGCGTCATCGTCATCGCCGCCACCAATCGCCCCGATGTGTTGGATCCGGCGCTGTTGCGGCCCGGGCGCTTCGATCGCCAAGTGCATGTGCCGCTGCCGGATATTCGCGGTCGCGAGGCGATTCTCAAAGTACACATGCGCAAAGTGCCGCTGGATCGCGACATCGACCCGGCGGTGATAGCGCGCGGCACGCCGGGCTTTTCCGGCGCCGATTTGGCGAATTTAATCAACGAGGCGGCGCTGTTCGCGGCCCGCCAGGGGCGTAAATTGGTCGCCATGGCGCAATTCGAAAAGGCCAAGGACAAGGTGTTGATGGGGGTCGAACGGCGCTCCATCGTCATGTCCGAGGACGAGCGCAAAAACACCGCCTATCACGAATCCGGGCACACTGTGGTGGCCAAAGCGCTGCAGGAATACACCGACCCGGTGCATAAGGTGACCATCATCCCGCGCGGCCGCGCCTTGGGGGTCACCATGCAATTGCCCACCGAAGACCGCTACAGCCACAACCGCAATTATTTGCTGGCGCGCATCGCGGTGCTGATGGGCGGGCGCATCGCCGAGGAGATTTTTATGGACCAAATGACCACCGGCGCCGCCAACGACTTCGAGCAAGCCACCGAAATGGCGCAGAATATGGTGTCGCGATGGGGCATGAGCGATGCCATGGGGCCGCGCGTGTACGGCGAAAATACCAGCGAGGTGTTTTTGGGCCGCGAGATGGCCTCGCATCGCAATTTAAGCCCGGCCACCGCGGAAAAAGTGGAGATGGAAATCTCGCGCATCGTCAAGGAGCAATACGCGCGGGCGCGGCAAATCCTCGAAGATAATCGCGCCACAATCGAGGTGATGGCGGCCGCCTTGCTGGAATGGGAAACCTTGGACGCCGGGCAGGTAGATGAAATCATGCGCGGTGACAAACCGTCGCCGCCGAAGGCCGCTTCCGAGGGCCGCAAAAGCGGCCCGAAAACCCGCGCCCGGCGCAAAAAACCGAAAAAACCATCGTTGGACGCCGACCTCGATTTAAATCCGTCCGCGCCGGCGTAGATTTGACCGCCGGCGTACGGTCGGCGGCGAATTCGCCTCTCGATTCGCGTCGCTTCGATTGGCCGGTCGATTTACCTCGATTCACCGGTCGATTTACCTCGATTCACCTCGATTCCACCCACCCCGCCCCGTCCACCCCGCCCCGTCCACCCCGCCGTGTCGCCCTCCCTTTTCGGCACCGACGGCGTGCGCGGTCGCGTCGGCGAAGAGCCCATCACGCCGCAGACGGTGATGAAGCTCGGCTGGGCCGCCGGCCAGGTATTCGCCACCGCCGGGGCCGGCGACAAAGTCCTCATCGGCAAAGATACCCGCGTATCCGGATATTTGTTAGAGGCGGCGTTGGAGGCCGGTTTCTCCGCCGCCGGCGTGCATGTGTGCTTTTTAGGCCCGCTGCCCACGCCCGGCATCGCTTATCTCACGCGCACCGCGCGCGCCTGCGCCGGGGTGGTCATCAGCGCCTCGCACAACCCGTATTTCGATAACGGCATCAAGATTTTTTCCGCCGCCGGCATGAAATTGAGCGCCGAAGTGGCCGCTCAAATCGACGCCAAGATGGCGCAGCCGATGACTTGCGTCGATTCCAGATTACTCGGCAAGGCCGAGCGTCTCAAAGACGCGCAAGGTCGATATATCGAATTCTGCAAGGCCACCTTGCCGTCCACGCGCAGCCTGGCCGGGCTTAAAGTCGTCATCGACTGCGCCCATGGCGCCGCGTACGAAGTCGCGCCGAGCGTATTTTCGGAAATGGGCGCCGAGGTCATCGCCATCGGCAATCAGCCGGACGGCTTCAACATCAACCAAGCATGCGGCTCGACTTGCCTAGAACCCCTGGCGGCGGCGGTGACCGAACACGGCGCCGACCTCGGCCTCGCCTTAGACGGCGACGCCGACCGCGTGCTGCTGGTGGATGCCCGCGGCCAGGCCGTGGACGGCGACCAAATCTTGTACGCGTTAGCCATGCGGCGGCGGCGGCACGGCGCCCTTGGCGGCGGCGTGGTGGGCACCATCATGAGCAATTTGGGGCTGGAATTGGCCTTCGCGGCGCAGGATATTCCCTTCGCGCGCGCCGCCGTGGGCGACCGACATGTACATGAGGCGCTGCTCGGGCGCGGCTGGCGGCTCGGCGGCGAACCTTCCGGGCACATCATCTGCGCCGACAAAAGCACCGCCGGCGACGGCATCATCGCCGCCTTAGAAGCGCTGGCCGCGGTGCTCGAAAGCGGCCGCCCGCTGCATGAATTGGTGGCCGATTTACGCATCTACCCGCAACGCGTGCGCAATGTGCCGGTGGCTGGCGGTGCCGGTGGCGGTGAAAAAATTGTCGCGCAGGCCGGCGTGGTCGCCGCCGTCAAACAAGCACAAGCCGAACTCGACGCCACCGGCCGCGTGGTGCTACGCGCTTCGGGCACTGAACCGGTGGTGCGGGTGATGGTCGAGGGCGAAAAGGAATCGCAGGTGGATGACTTGACTCGGCAACTCGCGGCCGTGGTGGAGACGGCGGCGGCCGGAAGATAGTGGCGCGTCCATCAGCCGCGTAATCGGTCGGCTGGTTGGTTGGGCCCCTGGCTTGGGCGGATTTTGGGCGGATGGCGACCGGTCAATGGTCGCAAACGGCGGGGCGATATTAAGGCGTGGGGGCATCCATGTAACATCCGGCTTAGAATTCAGCCGCTCCAGCGCCTGAAACGGCCTTAAAAAATCATTAAACCAGCATTAAACCGGCCACACATTAAACCAGCCCTAGCGCCGGCCGCCGAACTGGTACCGAGGGTCGGACTCGAACCGACACTGGGTTGCCCCAACCAGATTTTGAATCTGGCGCGTCTACCAATTTCGCCACCCCGGCACAGCGCGCATAAGATAAACATTTTTACCGCCGGATGCAACCGACCGGCTTGGCCGCATGGTGGATTACCAGGCTGCCGGCGGCGCTGGAAGGACCGTTAGGGACAAAATTCGCCATGACCGCACTAGCCATCGAATCGCGCATGCGCGCCATCCGCCGATTTTTGGCTCACTAACATCGACATGGACACGGCTCGCTTCGACTACGCGCTGCCGGCGGATTTAATCGCGCAGTTTCCGGCGCCGCAGCGCACCGCCAGCCGCTTGGTGGTGGTGCCGGCCGGGGCCGGCGATGACGCGACCGATTTCGCGCACCTTCGTTTCGCCGAGCTCGGCCGCTTGCTGCACCCCGGCGACCTCTTGGTGGGCAACGACACCCGCGTGCTGCCGGCGCGAGTGCGGGCGCGAAAACCCAGCGGCGGCGGGGTCGAAATTATGCTCGAACGCCTGGCCGGCGACGGCACGGCGGTGGTGCAGCTGCGCGCCAACAAGCCGATTCGTCCGCCGCAAATTTTACTGGTCGGGGCGTACAAACTGCTGGCGACGGCGCGCCGCGACAATTTTTTCGTGCTCGAATGCGCTACCGGCGACGCCACGATGCTGTTTCACGCCCACGGCGACACGCCCTTGCCGCCGTATATCGCGCGCGCCGCCACCGCGGCCGATAGCGCGCGCTACCAAACCGTGTATTCGCGCGCCGACGGCGCGGTGGCGGCGCCCACCGCCGGGCTGCATTTTGACCACGCGCTACTGGCTGAATTAGCCGCCGCCGGCATCCACTGGGCGACGGTGACTTTGCATATCGGCGCCGGCACCTTTTCGCCGGTGCGCGCCACCGACGCCCGCGAGCATCGCATGCACCGCGAGTGGGTGCGGGTCGATGCGCGCACTTGCGACCAAATCACGCAAACCCGGCGTCGCGGCGGGCGCGTCGTCGCGGTGGGCACCACCGTGGTGCGCGCCCTCGAAAGCGCCGCCCAAGCGAGCCGCCAAACCGGCCCGGCAACCGAGCCCATCGACCCACTCGCGCCATTTTGCGGCGACACCGACTTATTCATCCTGCCCGGGCACCGCTTCCGCGCCGTGGATGCCCTCATCACCAATTTTCACTTGCCGCGCTCGACCTTATTGATGATGGTGTGCGCCTTCGCTGGGCATGAAAAAATCATGCGCGCTTATCGCAGCGCCGTGGCGCGTGGCATGCGTTTTTATAGTTATGGCGACGCGATGTTTATCGAACGCAGCGCTGCATCGGCTAAGCAAATTCGCGCTGAAATCGAGCGCGATTGAACGACATTAACCAGGCGCAATTCGAACTTCACCACTCGCGGACTCGCCCGAACACGGCCTGCGTTTTTATGGTTATGGCGACGCGATGTTTGTCGAACGCAGCGCCGATTCGGCGACCCAAATTCGTGCTGAAATCGGCCGCGATGTGAACGAAATTGCGCGAAATTAATCGACTGAAACCATGCAATTCGACCTCCACCACACTCGCGGTCACGCCCGACGCGGACAACTGCGCTTTGCGCGCGGCGTAGTGGATACCCCGGCCTTCATGCCGGTAGGCACCAGCGGCGCGGTTAAATCATTGAGCCCGCAAGAGGTCGCGGCCAGCGGCGCGCAGATGATCCTCGGCAACACCTTTCACTTAATGTTGCGGCCCGGCATCGAGGTGGTCGAAAAACACGGCACCTTGCACGATTTTATCGGCTGGCCGGGCCCCATTTTGACCGATTCCGGCGGTTTTCAGGTATGGAGCCTGGCCAAATTGCGCCGCCTGAGCGAAGCCGGGGTAACCTTTCGCTCGCCCTTCGATGGCCGCGAAGTATTTCTCGGCCCCGAGGAATCCATGGCGGTGCAAGGCGCGCTCGGCTCCGATATCGTCATGGCGTTTGACGAATGCACGGCCTACCCAGCGACGCCCGACGAGGCGCGCAAATCCATGCAATTATCCCAGCGCTGGGCGCAGCGCTGTCGCCACAGCCACGCCGGGCGCGGCGCCTTATTCGGCATCGTGCAAGGCGGCATGCACACCGACTTGCGGCTGGAATCGCTGCAGGGCTTGGTAGATATCGGCTTCGACGGCTACGCCATAGGCGGCCTGTCGGTGGGCGAGCCGAAAGCGGACATGCGCCGCGTGCTGGGCTCCGTGGCGCACCACATGCCGGCCAGCCGACCGCGCTATCTCATGGGCGTCGGCACGCCGCAAGATTTAGTACACGGCGTCGCCGCCGGCATCGATATGTTCGATTGCGTGCTGCCCACCCGCAACGCCCGCAACGGCTGGCTGTATGTTCGCCACGGCGCCGATAATAGCCGCGACCGGGGCGATGGCGACATCCGCGGCAATGGCGAATCCAGCAGCAGCGGTGGCGGCGACAACACCAGCGCCGCTGCGCCCGCAGGCGAGGGCATCATCAAAATCCGCCACGCCGTCCATCGCGCCGACACCGCCCCGCCAGACCCCACTTGCGCCTGCCACACCTGCCAACATTTCTCGCGCGCTTACCTGCGCCACCTACACCAAACCCATGAAATTCTCGGCGCCCGCTTATGCTCGCTGCATAATGTGCATTATTTCCAAGATTTGATGCGGCGCATCCGCCAAGCGTTGGAAGAAGATACTTTCGCCGCCCTCGCGGCTGAATTTGGGGTGGATTTTGCGGGGTGAATCACCGCCGCCCGCCATGGTTCGCCCGGCGCGCAACATCATCAATACAAATAATAGCGAATCGCGGTTTCGCCAACTTCCTTTTCATCAGCCATAAAATCAACGCTTATTCATTAATTAAATAAATCTGAATGCGTGCCAGTGTAAGACAATCGTAGTGTCTTACCGCTATCTTTAATTTGGGAATTATATACTTAGTTGACCCAAGCCTTATTTCACGCCGATTTCATAGCGTTGCGTGAAGGTTGCTTAGGTTAGGGTTTTTATGGAGTTTTGGAGTAATGCAAGCGGTTTTTTTATTGTTGGGGTCTACAACCATATAATTCCCTTTAATTTGGTAGAGCAATAGCCAATCAGGTTTAACATGGAGTTCTCGGTATCCAATCCAATTACCTTTCAGCGCATGATCTTGTAATGCAGCGGGCAGAATTTCTCCGCGGACGAGTTTTGCGATAACGACATTGAGTTCATTAATATCCCACCCTCTAAGTTTTGCCCTATTCACATCTTTCTTATACCTACCCGATAAAGATAGTTCTAACCTGAGAGTCATCCATGATGTTTTAAGTATTCCTCTAAACTGGAATAGTTTGTTATTCCAAGGCCGGACTCCTCATCATGCTTATCTTTTAGAGTTTTAGCATTAGGAGCCCGGCCGGGGGGCCAGCCATTAGCGTCCAACTTTCCAGCGTCTACTTTTCCAGCGTCCACTTCTTCCAGTCGGCTGGCATGTCTCGCAACGAGGCTTTCTCGGTTATTACCATGGTCTCTTTTTGGATGCATTTTCATCGCACTATCCTCAATAAATCATTGATGCATCGCCTAGCATACCACCATGCCAATGGCGCGCAATCATGCGCTTACGCCACCCATTATTGTCACTTAAAAATTGTGTATATTTCGCTACTGTCGCCGCCGATGATGAGTCATTAGATTACCCTTGCAGCGGCGACCAAAACCCACTCTTTAATCTTACTTATGGAGCCGACCATGCCCACCTACCCCGCATTACAGCAGCAAGATCCCGACATTTATGCCGCCGTTATCGGCGAGATGCAGCGCCAGGTCGAGGGCGTGGAATTGATACCGTCGGAGAACTACATCTCCACCGCAGTGATGGAGACCATGGCGACGGTTTTCAATAACAAATATTCGGAAGGGTATCCGGGGCGGCGCTATTACGGCGGCCAAACTTACACCGACCAAATCGAAGGCCTCGCCATCGAGCGCGCTTGCCAGTTGTTCGAGGCCGGGCATGCCAATGTGCAGCCGCATGCCGGGGCGCCGGCCAATGTGGCCACCTATTTTGCCCTGCTGCAACCCGGCGACACCGTATTGGGCATGGATTTGAGCCACGGCGGCCACCTCACGCACGGCCATCCGGTCACTTATCTGACCAAAATATTCAATTTCGTGCGCTACAAAATGAAGGATGTGGACACCGGCGAAATCGATTATGACGAGATGCGCGCCGTGGCGTTGCGTGAAAAACCGCAGATGATTTTGGCCGGGTTTTCGGCCTATCCGCGCGAGTTGGATTACGCCAAAATGAAAGCCATCGCCGATGAAGTCGGCGCTTATGCGGTGGCCGATATGGCGCATATCGCCGGCTTGATCGCCGGGCGGGCGGTGCGCAGCCCATTCGCCGATGGCTTCGATGTCATCGTGAGCACCACCCATAAATCCTTGCGCGGGCCGCGTGGCGGGTTGATTTTATGTCGCCAGGCGGCGTTAGGTAAAAAAATCGATAAGGCGGTGTTCCCCGGCTTTCAGGGCGGGCCGATCATGCAAATGGTGGCCGCCAAAGCGGTGGCATTTCGTGAGGCACAGCGCCCGGAATTCGCCGACTACGCCGACCAAATCATCGCCAACGCCAAACGCATGGCGGCGCGCTTTATGGCCAGCGGCGCCCGCCTCATCACCGGCGGCACCGACAATCATTTGCTGTTGCTCGACTGCGTGCAATCGTGGAATCTCACCGGCCAGCAAACGGAAGATTTATTCGACCGCATCGGCATCACCTTGAATAAAAATGTCATCGCCGACGACCCGCGCAAACCCATGGACCCCTCCGGCATCCGCCTCGGCACGCCGGCGGTCACCTCGCGCGGCATGCAAGAAGCGGAGATGGAGCAACTGACCGCGTTCATGCTGTCGGCAGTCGCGGCGCGCGATGATGAGGCCGCGCTAGCGCAATTGCACCGCGAAGTGCAGGCCTTCTGCAAGCGGTATCCGGTGCCGGGAATCGAGTGACGGCTGCGCGCAACCAGCGCTGCCAGGTGCGCCCGGCGGATTTATCGACTTAAACGCCGCCGCCTTATGATTCCTTATCGCCGACTCCGCCGCCATAACAAAACCCGCCCGCCGCCGCCATGAAACACCTTAAATCCGCCCGCTGCCCCAGCCCTATCGGCGAGCTGACGCTGTTAGTCGATGGTGACGACAATTTATGTTATTTGGATTTTGCCGACAACGCGGCGCGCCAGAAAAAACTGCTGACCGCCCGCTACGGCGCTTTTTCCATCGCCGCAGCGGATTTAAACCCAGTGCGCGAGCGGGTAACGCGCTATTTCGCCGGCCAATGGGACGCCTTCGCGGCGCAGCCGCTGTGCACCGATGGCAGTGATTTTCAGCGCGCGGTATGGCGTGGCTTGCACATCATCCGCACCGGTAAGACGCTTTCTTATGTGAAACTGGCGCGCCTCATTCGCCGCCCCAATGCGGCGCGCGCCGTCGCCGCGGCCTGCGCGCGCAATCCCATCGCCATCGTCATCCCGTGCCACCGCGTTATCGGCGCCGATGGCGCCTTGCGCGGCTACGCCGGCGGCACGGCGCGCAAATCTTGGCTGCTCACCCACGAAGGCTACCCCTTCCTCCGCCAATCGCCCTAAACGGCAAGCGTCATCAGCCGCGCAGCCCGACAAACCCGAGCCGCCCGCCAGTCGATATAACCAGCGCCATGCGCGTCGTCAAAACCCACCATAAAACCCTGGAATGGTTAGGCGTCGGCGTCGCCATCGTCTACTCGCTGCTCATCGCCGCCAATATCGGTGCCGAATTCATCGGCTTTTCGCTGCTACTGCTGTCCGCCGCCTTGCTCGGCGTGTGGGCGCAATTATGCCGCCACCGCGGAATGTTGTTGTTGCAGATTTTCTACGCCGCCGCCGCCATCATCGGCATGGTGCGCTGGTTTTGAGCGCGGCCGGTCGATGCGCAGGCCGATTGGTAGGTCGATTCCATCGACTCATTCAACTCATTCAACTCATTCGATTCCTTCGATTTCATCGACCAATTCCTGCGCTCGATTCATCCGCCACTATCGCCCACCATCATCCGCCGGCGTCTCGACCGTGGTACCGAGGAGAGGACTTGAACCTCCACGGGGTTGCCCCCACTAGCACCTGAAGCTAGCGCGTCTACCGATTCCGCCACCTCGGCGCAGAAAATGCACGCGGAATCTACCGATTAATTCCAGCGCTGTCAATTCACCACCCGCCCTCCGGCAGGATGCGACAAACCACAAAATGGAGTGCTAAATGTACTTTTTTTATATCGATGAGTCTGGCTTTGATGCATGCGCGCTTTCTAAAAATCGGCAATCGCAATATGGATTTTAGAAATGTAGTTGAATATCCGTTTTTTGTTCCCAGCGAACTCTCGCCTGGCGTGCAATTGGCCGACCTCGTGGCCTACATTTTCTACCATACATTAAAGTACGCCAAAGCCGGCTACCCTTATTTGTTAGAATTATTGCCCAACATTTCTCGGCATGCGCACCAGCCCGACAGGCTGGCCGGATTAAAAATATGGCCACAATCGTCTAAATTCGATGTCGTCTTCGCTGCCATCCAAAACCGCGTGAACAAAGACTAACCAGTGAGAATGAAGCGGGGGTAAAACGAGGAGAATAAAGAGGGGGGTGAAGTTAGTCTGGGCGAACCATATCGAGCTCATCAAGAGCACCCGACTAATTGGGATTATTTACCGCTATATTGATATTGTCAAGGGTTGTTTTTGATTAATTCGGGTTATGTCGGGTTATTTCGTTAATTTTAGGCGCCCTTTCGACCAAAATCCCCCCGCATAAACCGCTTACCTATACGAGCGTGGCATAAACATTAATCGTGCTCGGGGTGTAAAATGTAGTCTGCGCTTAAAGTTACGCTTATTTTCAATCACCTTTCACCCCCATGGAAAATTTCAACGAGGTGCTGGAATCTCTGCGTTCGTCGGCGCAGCGGGTGGCGGCGCTCAGGGGGTTTCTTTGACTATGCCGACAAAAAGGAACGCTTGGAGGAAGTAGCCCTGCGGCTCGAAGACCCGGCGGTGTGGCAGCGCGCCGATGAGGCGCAGGCGTTGGGGCGGGAGCGGGCGCGGCTGCAAGACACGGTGCACGGCTTGGATGACTTGACGCGTCGCATCGACGATTGTCTGGAGTTGCTGGAGTTGGCGCGCGCCGAGGGCGAGCAGGGCGCGCTCGCCGACCTCGAAAGCGAGGCGGAGGCGGTGGCGGCGGCGGCGGGCAAGATGGAATTTCGGCGCATGTTCAGCGGCGAGGCCGACGCCTGCAACACTTTTGTCGACATCCAATCCGGCTCCGGCGGCACCGAAGCGCAACATTGGGCGGAAATGCTGCTGCGGATGTACTTGCGATGGGGCGAGGCGCACGGCTATCGCATCGAGGTGGCGGCAAAATCGCCCGGCGATGTCGCCGGCATCAAAAGCGCCACCATCAAAATGCACGGCGAATTCGCCTATGGCCACATGCGCACCGAAAGCGGCGTGCATCGCTTGGTGCGCAAGAGCCCGTTCGATTCCGGCAACCGTCGCCACACCTCCTTCGCCTCGGTGTATGTGTATCCAGAAATTGACGATAGTTTCGCCATCGAGGTAAACCCGGCCGAATTGCGCGTCGATACCTATCGCGCCAGCGGCGCCGGCGGGCAGCATGTCAACCGCACCGATTCGGCGGTGCGCATCACCCATCTGCCGTCCGGCATCGTCGCGCAATGCCAAAATGATCGCTCGCAACACCGCAATCGCGCCGAAGCCATGGCCATGCTGAAATCAAAATTATTCGAAGCCGAGATGAAAAAGCGCCGCGAACGCCAGCAGAGCGAGGAAGACAGCAAGGCCAGCATCGGCTGGGGCAGCCAAATTCGCTCCTATGTGCTGGATCAATCGCGCATCAAAGATTTGCGCACCGGGGTCGAGAGCGGCAACACCCAAGCAGTTTTGGACGGCGCCCTTATGCCCTTTATCGAAGCGAGCCTAAAGGCTGGTCTCTGAGCCATCGCCACCCGCCCGCCGCCACCCGCCCGCCACCTTAGAGCGCCGTTTTAAGTTTATGAACCGACCCGCTTAGCCGATGATCGACGACAACGAACAACGCCGCTTGCGACGCGAGAAACTCGCGGCGTTGCGCGCCCAGGGCGAGGCCTATCCCAACGACTTCCGGCGCGACTCTCTGGCCGCGGATTTGCTTAGCGCATTCCCCGATGCGGCGGCGCTGGGGGACCAACCACAGCGCGTTGCAGTGGCCGGGCGGCTGGTGTCGCAACGCCTGATGGGCAAAGTGTGCTTCGCCCACCTCCAAGATATGAGCGGCCGCATCCAGTTGTTTTGCCGCGCCAGCGCACTGCCCGATGGCGTGTATGAGGCGGTCAAACAATACGACATCGGCGACATCATCGGCGCCCACGGCGAGTTGTTCTACACCAAAACCGGCGAACTCAGCGTGCGCGTCGATGCCATTCGCCTGCTGACCAAATCCCTGCGCCCGCTGCCGGAAAAACACCACGGTTTAGCCGACGCCGAGATCAAATATCGCCAGCGTTATCTGGATTTGATCATGAGCGCCACCACCCGCCGCACCTTTCGCATCCGCGCCGAGGTGATGCGCGGCATGCGCGAATTTCTCGCCGCGCGCGGCTTTCTCGAGGTGGAAACACCGATGATGCACCCCATCCCCGGCGGCGCGACGGCGCGCCCCTTTGCCACCCATCACAACGCCCTCGACATGCCGCTGTTTTTGCGCGTCGCCCCGGAGTTATATCTAAAAAGACTGGTGGTCGGCGGTTTCGAGCGCGTGTTCGAGATAAACCGCAATTTTCGCAACGAGGGTGTCAGCACCCGCCACAACCCCGAATTCACCATGCTGGAATTTTATTGGGCGTATGCCGATTACCGCGCCATGATGGATTTGACCGAAGACATGCTGTGCAGTTTATGTCGCGCCACCAGCGGCGCTTTGCGCATCGACTATCAAGGGCAAGCGTTAGATTTTACGCCGCCCTTTGCGCGCATGACCTTGCTCGAATCCATCCTACATCACCATCCGAAAATCACCGCGCAGCAACTCGAACAGCGCCCATCACTGGTGAAATTGGCGCAGCAACACCACATTAAATTCACCGCCGATGATGGTATCGGCAAACTGCAACTGGCGTTGTTCGAAAAAACCGTGGAAGATCAATTAATCGCCCCCACCTTCATCACCGAATACCCGGTGGAAGTATCGCCGCTGTCTCGTCGCAACGATAGCCAACCGGAAATCAGCGACCGCTTCGAATTATTCATCGCCGGCCGCGAAATCGCCAACGGCTTCTCCGAACTAAACGACCCCGAAGACCAAGCGGCGCGCTTCCGCCGCCAACTCGCCGCGGCCGCGGCCGGCGATGACGAAGCCATGCATTTCGATGCCGACTACATCCGCGCCTTAGAATACGGCATGCCGCCCACCGCCGGCGAAGGCATCGGCATCGACCGCCTCGTCATGCTATTAACCGACAGCCCCTCCATCCGCGATGTATTGCTATTCCCCCACATGCGCCGCGAAAATTTAGATTAGGCGCCACCTCATCGCCGTAGCGTGCATTGCCATCATTAACACGGTCGCCATTGAAATGGTATTAATTAACACTATGCTAATTAAAATATCGCTACCTCCGCGCCATGCTGCAAAATAACATCACACCGCGCATAAACCCCCGATGAAATTACCGTTGGAGTTTTTTATCGGCTGGCGTTACACCCGCGCGCAGCGGGGCAATCAGTTTATTTCGTTTATCTCCATGACCTCTATGGCCGGGGTGGCGTTGGGGGTGTGGGCGTTGATTACGGTGATGTCGATTATGAACGGCTTTCATCAAGATTTGCGCGATCGAATTTTGTTCGTGGTATCGCATGTAACGCTGAGCGGCTACGATGGCTTGCTGGACAATTGGCAAGCCACATCGAGCGCCGTCGCTGCGCACCGCCAAGTGCAAGCCACGGCGCCGTATATTTTGGGGCAGGGCATGTTGACCAAAGGCGGCGTCGCCACCGGGGCGTTGATTCGCGGCATCTCCCCAGCCCATGAGGGCGAAGTGTCGGCGCTGTTGCAACACATTGTCGAAGGCGATGCGGCGGCGTTGAAATCCGGCGAGTTCGGCCTCATCCTCGGCGCTTCTTTGGCGCGCGCATTGGGCGTGGACTTGGGCGAGCGCGTCACCTTAATCGCCCCCAAGGGCCGGGTAACGCCGGCCGGTTTGTTGCCGCGTTTGAAGCGCTTCACCGTGGTCGGCTTGTTTCGCATCGACATGCAGCCTTATGACAACGGCATCGCCCTCATCCATATGGATGATGCGGCGCGGGTGTTCGGGTTAGCCGATGCGGTCAGCGGGCTGCGCATAAAATTGCGCGATGTGGAGCGCTCCCGCGAAGTACGCCGCCAATTAAACGCGCAATTCGACGGCGCCTACGCCATGCGCGACTGGACTATGGAACACGCCAATTTTTTTCGCGCTTTGGAGATCGAAAAACGCGTCGTCTTTATCGTGTTGTTGCTCATCATCGCGGTGGCGGCGTTCAACATCGTGTCCACGCTGGTGATGATCGTCACCGACAAACAATCCGACATCGCCATTTTACGAACCTTGGGGCTAAGCCCATCCGGGGTGATGCAAATTTTTATGGTGCAAGGCACCGTCATCGGCGTGGTGGGCACGGTGGTAGGCGGCGCGTTGGGGGTGCTCACGGCGATTAATGTGGATACCTTAATTCCGGCGCTGGAGAATTTTTTCAACACCGAATTATTTCCGGTGGATGTTTATGTGATTACCGATTTTCCGGCGCAAATGCGCTGGGCGGATGTGGTGCGCATCATCTGCGCGGCGTTGCTGATGAGTTTCTTCGCTACTTTGTATCCGGCCTGGCGCGCCTCCCGCGTGCTGCCCGCCGACGCGCTGCGCCACGAATGAAGCCGCGCATGTACGACTTCGACCATAACCCGCCGACTCCCCCGGCACCGCCGGACTCGGCGCTGGAATGCCATGGGGTGTCGAAAATTTTCGCCCAAGGCCAGTTGCGCGTCGCGGCGCTGACCGACATCAACCTCAAAGTCGGCGGCGGCGAGCGCTTGGCCATCGTCGGCGCTTCGGGCTCGGGCAAATCCACCTTGCTGCATATTCTCGGCGCTTTGGCGCAGCCATCCGCTGGCGTGGTGAAGGTGGCCGGGCAGGACATCAACCGCCTCAGCGCGCGCGCCGCCGGGGATTTACGCAACCGCGCGCTGGGTTTCGTCTATCAATTTCACCATTTGCTGATGGAATTCACGGCCCAGGAAAATGTCGCCATGGCGCTGTTGATTCGCCGCGTACCTCGCGCCGAGGCCCTGGCGCAAGCGGCCGATATTTTGGCGCGCGTCGGCCTTGGCCATCGCCTGGCCCACAAACCGGCCGAATTATCCGGCGGTGAACGCCAACGCGCCGCTGTCGCCCGCGCCATGGCAGCGCGCCCCACTTGCCTGTTAGCCGATGAACCCACTGGCAACCTCGACACCAAAACCGCCGCCGCCATCCACGATTTACTGCTCGAACTCAACCAAACCTTCGGCACTAGTCTGGTGGTGGCGACGCATGATTCAAACTTGGCGCGCAAACTCGGCCGCATCGTCACCATGGTGGATGGTGCCATCGCCGAAACCGCTAACGCCGCATCCTTATGATGACTCCCGCCAAGGGCCGGCTTTGCCGGGTAAGTCGATGGCGGCTTGCAAATGCTGGATGAATTCGCTACGGGGGATTTCTTCGGCGCCGAGGCTGGTCAAATGCGCCGAGCGCACCTGGCAGTCGATGAGGCGAAAATCCCATGTCAGCAACTGCGCGACCAACATCGCCAGCGCCGCTTTCGAGGCATCGGTAGCGCGGCTGAACATACTCTCGCCGAAAAACACGCCGCCGATGGCGATACCGTACAACCCGCCGACCAAGCGCTGGCCTTGCCATATTTCCGCGCTATGGGCGATGCCGGCGCGATGCAAGCCGCAGTAGGCGCTTCGCATCTCGGCGGTCAGCCAGGTGCCGCCGACGCGCCGCGCCGCGCACTGCGCAATCACGCGGTCGAAGGCGACATCCAGGGTAAATTCGAAACCTTGCCGCCGAATGGATTTACCTAAACTACGCGCGGCGCGGAAGCGGCGCGGAAAAATCACCGTACGCGGGTCCGGCGACCACCACAACATGGGCAACCCGGCCACCGGCCACGGAAATATGCCGCGCCGATAGGCCGCCACCAACCGCGCCGCGCTCAAATCCCCGCCCACCGCCAGCAAGCCTTCCGCAGTCGCGCACGCCAGCGGCGGGAAATCGTCGTTAGGCGCATTGGCGGCGAGAAACTGCCGATTTTTAAGCATTTTATCGAGTGCTGCAACGGCGAATAATCATCATTATTATCGAGAAAAGCGCGCGCGGCGGGTGATGTAGAATATTCCTATGCGAGTTTTGGGTATCGAAACCTCTTGCGATGACACCGGCGTGGCGGTGTACGACAGCGTCGCCGGGGTGCTGGCGAATCGGTTAGCCACGCAGGTGGCGGTGCATTTGCCGTACGGCGGCGTGGTGCCGGAATTGGCGGCGCGCGACCACATTCGCACCTTGCTGCCGCTCATAGACCATGTATTAAGCGAGGCTTTTGCCTCGGCGCCGGCAGCCAAGCCGGACGCCATCGCCTATACCGCCGGGCCGGGGCTGGCCGGGGCGTTATTGGTGGGGGCCGCGGTGGGCAAGAGTTTGGCGCAATCTTGGGGCGTGCCGGCGGTGGGCGTGCATCATATGGAAGGGCATTTGTTGGCCACCATGCTGGCCGAGCGGGCGCCTGATTTTCCGCTGCTGGCGTTGCTGGTATCCGGCGGGCATACCATGTTGGTGCAGGCCGAGGCGGTGGGCGACTATCGAATTCTCGGCCAATCGGTGGACGATGCGGCCGGCGAAGCCTTCGATAAAACCGCCAAATTGCTGGGGTTGGGACCGGCGAGGGCTGCGATGCCCGGCGGCGAGGTCGGTGATGGGGCTGGTGGGGCGGGCAGCGGCGAGTCTGGCGATTCGGCCAATTTGGCCAATGCGGCTGATTTAGCCGACTTATCCGGCGGCTTTTCCGGCGGCGCCGCCATCGCCTGCGCCGCCCGGCATGGTCGCGCCGAGCGCTTTGTGCTGCCACGCCCCATGACCAATCGCGCCGGCCTCGATTTCAGTTTCAGCGGGCTAAAAACCCAAGTGCGCGTGGTCGCCGGGCAAACCCGCCTCGACCGCCAAGCCATCGCCGATATTGCCCTCGCCTTCGAGACCGCGGTGGTGGAAACTTTGGTCATCAAATGCCAGCGCGCATTGCGCCAAACCGGCCGCCGCCGCTTGGTGGTGTCCGGCGGCGTCGGCGCCAACGCGCGGTTGCGCCTGCGCCTGCGTCAAGCCGCGGCCGCCTTGGGCGCCGAGGTGTTTTATCCGCCGCCCGAGTTGTGCACCGACAACGGCGCCATGATCGCCTACGCCGGCTACCGACGATTGATGATGGCGGCGCAGGCCGAATCGGGCGGTCACTCGAGCGGAAACTGCGCCGATAAATCCATCGACAACGGCGCCTTCGACATTCGCCCGCGCTGGAGCATCGAGGATATTTGAGCGATGGCCAAGGTGAATGGCAGCGGTTGATTGAGCGGTCAAAACGCCGCCATGGTCGGTTTACTGTTTACCCGCGGCGGCCAGTTTGCCCTCCTCACCGGCCGCCAAGCGGCGAAGATTGGCGCGATGTCGCCAGAATAATAGGGCGGCGATGGCGGTCGACATCACAAAATAACCAGGCCTCGGCAGCAACCACAACGCCAGCGGCGGCGCGGCGGCGGCGGCCAACAACGCGGCCACCGATGAATAACGAAACGCCAGCGCCGCGAGCAACCACACCCCGGCTAACGCCGCCAGTAAGGGGGCGCTGAGCGCGGCGAACACGCCGGCCGCGGTGGCCACGCCTTTGCCGCCGCGGAAACCGAAAAATAGCGGATAAAGATGGCCAAGAAAGGCGCCGCCGCCGACCGCGGCCAGGGTCACCGTATTGTCGCTCAGCGCGCTGGCCGCCAGCGTTGGCATGAAACCTTTGAGGGCGTCCCCGGCAAGGGTGATGGCGGCGGCTTTTTTACCGCCGAGGCGCAGCACATTGGTCGCCCCGGGATTTTTCGAGCCGCCGGCGCGCGGGTCTGGCAGGCGCATGGCGCGGCTGACCAAAACCGCGCTGGAAATGGAGCCGAACAAATACGCCAGCGGCGGCAACGCGATATCGAGCAACGACATATTAACAACACGCAATTTTGTGGGGTTATTGGCGCTAACGGGAGGTTGCGCGCTTAAAATTGGCTGCCGAATCAGGCAACGAGCAGCCGACGGCGGGGGTTATCCGAACTGGCAGGCGGGAATCGGGGCGATAACCGGCGAAAATTCCATGCGCCTATTATCGGCGTAATCCACCAGCGTGAGCCTTGGATTTGATGTTGAATTTGCTTCAATAATGCGACTTGTGCATTAAGTACCGCGTGAATATCGCATCAATATCGCCTTTTAATCGCGCTATATTGGCCGGCGGGGGCATAAAATCCACCGCCGACTTCGCCTGCCGACATCGCCCAACCGCATGGCTGAAATCCACCGCCAAACCGCCCCATCAACCACCGATACTCAATACTCATGGATATTATTTATTTGCACGGCTTAAAAGTCGAGTGCGTCATCGGCGTGTGGGAGTGGGAGCGCCGCATCAAGCAAAGCATCACCATCGACCTCGATTTGGGTTTTGACATCGCCGCCGCCGCCGCCAGCGATTCCTTGGAGAAAACCTTGAGCTATAAGGAGGTGTCAAAACGGGTCGCGGAATTTGCGCGCGCCGCCCAATTCGCCCTGGTGGAAAAATTGGCGGCGGAAATTGCGGCGCTCTTGTTGGCCGAATTTCACCTCAAATGGTGTCGCGTGCGCGTCAATAAATTCGGCGCGGTGCGCGGCGCCGGCGATGTCGGCGTGATTATCGAACGCCGCCAAAAGGCCTAAAACTCCACCCCGGCGCACTGGCGCTTTTCGCGGCGCTGCCTTGTGTGCTTTTTATGCTACACTGCGCGCCCTTTTCCACCCCACCGGCAGTCGTTAAGACCATGGCCAGAATTTGCGAAATCACCGGCAAGCGGACATTAAGCGGTAACAATGTGTCGCACGCGCACAACAAAACCCGCCGCAAATTTCTGCCGAACCTGCACCACCGCCGTTTTTGGGTGGAGAGCGAAAATCGTTGGGTGCGAATGCGAATTTCCGCCGCCGGCCTGCGCATCATCGATAAAAAAGGCATCGATGAAGTGTTGCGCACCCTGCGCGAACGCGGCCAGCGCGTTTAAGCACGCCCCATATCGCCGCCCCGCCCCATATCGCCCCGCCCATAGCGAGTGACATCGACCATGCGAGAGAAAATCAAACTAGTGTCCAGTGCCGGCACCGGCCATTTCTACACCACCACCAAAAACAAGCGCACCGCCACCGGAAAAATGGCACTCAAAAAGTACGACCCGGTGGTGCGCAAACATGTGCTGTATAAGGAGGGGAAGATTAAGTAGTGCCCGCCGTGGCGCCGATGTCGGCACTGTCGTCACCACATCAATGTAAGCGAATCCCCTCATGTTTCGCCAGCATCACTGCTGATTTTTCGGTGTTTTTTGACCGCCAGTGCTTAAATTAACAGCGCTGGCGGTTTTTTGTCGATAAAAATCTTAGGAGCTGCCCCATCTAACTCGAATTTATGTTATTGATACTAGCATGAGAAAAGCAAATTGAGCAGCCATAAACAGCGGCCATTTGTCGAGCATGAATCGCGCATTTTGTGGCCGCAGCGCCAGCGCAGGCGGCGAATTTGGTTGCCGTTAATGTGAATACTGCGTTCTATTATGTGGGATTTATATATCTAAATCTGCCCGGCGGGTTTGGCTTTTGATGTTGGCTTTTGATGTTGGCTTTTGATGTTGGCTTTAACTTACTCCACCGCGTACGCGGGGGAGTCAAAACGGGCGACTTTTTGCTCGTTTTGGTGGGGGGACTTTGGCTTTTCGCTTTTGATTTGTTTTTGATTGGCTTTTGACTTAGCTTTTGGTTTTTACCTTCCCCCTCATTAATGCTAATGAGTTAAAGATTTAAAGCCAAAAACAAAAAGACCAACATCAACAGCCCCCCCACCAAATCAGGCGATGAAACCGCCAGTTTTGACTTATTCCGCATTAAAACGGGGGGAGTAAAGCGTAACAGCCAAAGCGAAAATCAACATCAAGCCAACGACGCAATTAGCCCAGCTAAAACAAGGGGGTTAAGGCGTATTTGGCATGGTTATCTAGGTCCGCCCCAAATCTTAATTTACCCCTTGACAACGCCGCGGGATTGATGTGCAATGCTGTCATCTCGAGTGATTGTGCTCGGGTGCAATGTTCAGGTGCTACCCCGATATCCACATTGATATCAGATATCGGGGAGTGAAACGGGAAGTCGGTGGCGCTTAGGAAACTAATCGCCGTTAACCCGACACTGCCCCCGCAACGGTGAATGAAACGCCGCTTGCACTAAGCCACTGTGCCACTGGCATGGGAAGGCGCAAGATTGGCGACGCGGCAATCGCTTGAGAAGGTTGCCGCAGTTCATGAGTCCGGAGACCGGCCTGGAGATTTTTGCGACCCTTAGGGAGGGTCGCTCACACTCTCTCTGCGCGGGTGCGCGCCACGGGGGCTATCATGAAATTTCCACTGTCGTCGGCCGTCCGGTCGATGGGTTTTTTGCTGTGTTCACTGTATGCATTGCTGCGCTCATGGAATGCTCGCGGTGTTTTTATCGCCATGTGCGGGCTGGGGCTGCCCTTTTCGGCCGCCTTGGCGCAGTCGTCAGGTGATTCAGATGAAGCGAAATCTGATGAGCCACTGACCATCATCATCTCGGCCTCACGTTTTGCGGAGACGGTGGATGAAACCTTATCCCCGGTCACGGTCATTACCCGCGCCGACATCGAGGAGCAACAGGCAACCACGGTGGAGGAGGTGTTGCGCGCCGTGCCCGGCATCACGCTAGCCAACAGCGGCGGCGCCGGCAAATTAACCTCGTTGTTTTTGCGCGGCACCGAATCCAACCATGTGCTGGTGCTGATAGACGGCGTAAAAATCGGCAACGCCACCTTCGGCAGCACGCCCTTTCAGCATCTGCCGCTGGACCAAATCGAAAAAATCGAGGTGGTGCGCGGGCCGCGCTCGAGTCTGTACGGCTCCGAAGCCATCGGCGGGGTGATTCAAATTTTCACCCGTCGCGGCGGCGGCGCGACGCGTCCGGCGTTTAGCGTCAGCGCCGGCAGCCATAATGCTCGGCGCTTCAATGCCGGCGTGTCCGGCGGCGATGACGCCGGCTGGTACAACCTATCGCTGTCGGCCTATGAAACCGATGGCTTCAATGCCTGCCGCGGCAGCGCCAATCCATTCGCCGGTTGTTTCGTCGCCGAAAATGCGCTGGAGCGCGACCGCGACGGGCATGAAAACACCGCGCTTTCCGCGCGCGGCGGCGTCGCGGTTGCCGATTTTCTCGATATCGAGGGCAATTTTCTCAATTCGGCCAGCGCCACCGAGTATGACGGCGCCTATGGCAACCAGTCGGAAACTGTGAATCGCACCGCTTCCGTCAAAGCCACTTTTCGCGTATCCGCTAATTGGCAGAGCAGCCTTTTGCTGGGCCAACATCGCGATGAATCAGAAACCTTGCTCGATTGCGATGCGCAAGCCAATCCGGCGAGTTTTGAGCCATGCTCGACTAACAACCCGATAACCGGTAACCCCGAGCGCGTCGCGGGCGTGTTGAAGCGCGATTCATTCAACACCAAACGCGAACAACTTTCCTTGACAAACGATTTTCGCGCCTCGCAAAACAATCGCATCCTATGGGGGATCGATTATCACAACGATCAAGTCAGCGCCGCCACAGCCTATGCTGTGGACGAGCGCGACAATGTCGGCGTATTCGTTGCTTGGCGCTCGGCGGTGGGCGACGATGATTTTGAGGTATCGCTGCGCGCCGACGACAACCAGCAATTCGGCGACAAAAGCACCGGCGGCATCGGCTGGGGGCGCGCTTTGGGCGATGGTTTTCGCATAACCGCCTCCTATGGCACGGCGCATGCGGCGCCCACCTTTAATGATTTGTATTATCCAAACAGCGGCAATCCCGACCTGGCGCCGGAAAGTTCGACAAGTTTTGATTTTGGCTTGACCTATGACGGCGACGGCGGTGGCTGGTCGTTTAATTATTACCGCACCAAAATCGACGATTTGATCGTGTTGAATCCGCAATTCAGCCCGGTCAATACCAGCCGGGCCGAAATAAGCGGTCTCGAATTGTCCGCCAACATCGAGGCCGGGGCATGGAAGCTGAACGCGAATCTGGCCCTACAAAACCCGAAAAACGCCAGCGGCGGCGCCGACGATGGCAATTTGTTAGCCCGCCGCGCCCAGCGCGTCATGCATCTGGATGCGGCGCGCCCATTCGGCCGCCATTCGGTCGGCTTCGCCTGGCGCAGCCAAAGCGCGACCTTCGATAACCCCGCCAACACCCGGCGAATTGACGCCTTCACCGTGCTCGATGCGCGGGGTGAATATCGCCTCGCCCGGCACTGGGCGTTAGGGGTGAAAATCAACAACCTGTTCGACCGAAAATACGAATCCATCGCGTACTACCCTCAAGATCGGCGCAATTATTTGGCCACCTTGCGCTATTTGCCCTGATTCCATGCGGCACGGATTAGCGGTTTTTGCGGCGGCCGCGGCCGCGGCGTTGGCGTGGCAACCCAGCGCCGCGCTCGCCGCCATCACGGTTGTGGATGATTTTGACCGTATCGTCACCCTTCGCGCGCCGGCTGAACGCATCATCAGCCTAGCCCCGCATATCACGGAAAATTTATTTTTTGTCGGTGCCGGGGCGCACGTGGTGGCGGTGGTGGCGCCGGGGAAATACCCGCCCGGGGCACTGAATCTGCCCATCGTCGGCAACCATGCGCAAGTGAATCTGGAGGCGGTGGTGGCGTTAGCGCCGGATTTGGTGGTGGCCTGGGAGACCGCCGGCAACCGCACCGCCTTGCGAAAAATCGCCCAACTCGGCTATCCGCTCTATTATTCCGAGCCGCGAGATTTCGCCGCCATCATCGACAACATCCAGGATATGGCGCGGTTAAGCGGTCGCGGCGACCGCATGGCGGCGAAAATCACCCGCTTGCGCGACGAATTGACGGCAGTGCGGGCGCGTTTTCAAGATAAAACGCCGCTCACGGCTTTTTATCAAGTGTGGGGCGAGCCGCTGATTACCATAAACGGCGAGCATTTGTTGAGCCAGGCGCTGGAATTTTGCGGGGCGCGCAATGTGTTCGCGCACTTGCCCATCATCGCGCCGCGGGTCGGCATCGAGGCGGTGCTTCAAGCCAACCCGGACCTCATCATCACCAGCAAAACCGGCGGCGAGGCGCAACTAGCGCGGTGGCGAAAGTGGACTTCCATGTCCGCTATCCGGCGCGATGGGGTGGTGTTGGTCGATGGCGCGGTGATGCACCGCCACACGGCGCGCATGATTTTCGGCATTCGCGGTCTGTGCGAAGCCATCGATCAAGTACGCCGCGGTACTCTGGCGCGCGATTGAATACTGCCCAGTAGCGATAAATTCGCCCAGCCGATACATCACCACTGCAAACTTATCGCCCTTTATAGCCGCGTCGCGGCCGGCAAGCCGGCTGGCAGCGGGTGAATATCGGGGTGCAGGGCATGCGCCATGATTTCCAGGCTATCCACCAATCGCGGGCCGGAACGGCTGAAATAGGCGCTGCCGTCGGTGATGTAGACGCGGCGCTGGCGCGCGCATGGGAGCTCGCCCCAGCCGGGATGGCTTTCGAGCAGGGGAATGTCGCGCCTGGTGCGCGCCACATTAAAGCCGCACAAGGCGATGAACAACACCTCGGGTTCGGCGGCGGTGATTTTTTGCCACGCCATGGCGGTGGACGGCTGGCCCTTGTTGCCTAAGCAATCGATGCCGCCGGCTAGTTCGATGATTTCCGGGGTCCAGTGCCCGGCGTTGAACGGCGGGTCAATCCATTCGAGAAAAGCCACTTTGGGTTTTTGCGCCGCCGACAATGCGCGCCCGTGATTTTGCACGGCGGCGATGCGGGCGCGCAGCGCGGCCACTTTTTGCACCGCGAGTTCGGTGTTATCCGTGGCGCGGCCGAGCAGCGTCACGGTGTCCAACACATCACCCAGACACATGGGTTCTAGGTTGATGACTTGCGGTCGGCTCGGCAGTCTGCTGGCGGCGGCGCTGACCTCTTGCTCGGCGACCGCGCACACATTGCACAACGCTTGGGTGACGATTAAATCCGGGCGCGCCGCCTCGAGCGCTTCCATGTTCAAAGAGTAAAGCGCGTTGCTATCGGTCAGCCGCTCGCGTACTAGTTGGTCGATATCGCGACTCGATGCATCGCTGGGAATCAGCGTGGTGGTCACCTTCGGCAACGCCGCAACCGAGGGTGGATAATCGCATTCGTGGGTGACGCCGACTAACTGGGCGCGCAAGCCCAAATGGCAGATGATCTCCGTGGCACTGGGCAGCAGCGAGACGATTCTCATCCGCCTATTGCCCGACTAACGCCGCCCCCGGGCTACCTTGCCTAACCCGGTGCCTACCCGGGCCTATCCCTTGCCGCGCCACGGAATGGCGTGGCGAATCACCCAGCGCATGATGAGATCGAACATCAGCCCGAGCATGCCGAGCAATAAGATGGTCATCCAAATGATTTCATAATCGGATTGCTTGCGCGCGACATTCTCGACGAAGCCGATGCCGGTGGTGCCGGCTAACATTTCCGCCGCCACTAAGGTGCCCCAGCACACGCCGATGGCGATGCGGATGCCGGTGAGAATTTCCGGCAATGAGTTCGGCAGAATGACCTTCCAGATGATTTGTTTTTTGCTGGCGCCGAGGGAGTGGGCGGCGTGTATTTTGGATATTTGCGTGCCGGTGGCGCCGGTGCGCGCGGAAATCACCATGATGGCGAACGCCACCATAAACAGTAAGAATATTTTGCCGTCATCTTGAATGCCGAAAATGGTCAGCACCAGCGGCGCCCAGGCGAGCGGCGGAATCGGTCGATATAACTCGATGAGCGGGTCGAAATAGCCCTTGGCGAAGCGCGACAGCCCCATAAACAACCCCAACGGCACGCCGAGCGCAATGCCTAAAAATAAACCGGACAACACCCGCAGGATGGAATCCCAAACATGCCCAGTGGGAATGGGCAACGCATAGGACACATAATTGCCGGTGACAAAGTTGTACACCCGGCTCTTGAAGTTGCTGGAAATGTTGCCGGCGTTGTCGTGGCGGGGATATTCGCCAGGCACCAGGTCGGCTATCCAATCCGGCGTCAGAAAGCCGACCATCTCGGCAATCGGTTTCATCTTATACCATAGCAAGGGAATGCCCTTGTAGCCCACATCCGGCTGCGCCATGTGCGCGAAGGTGCGCAAAGTGTCGGATGGCTTGGGCAGCCAGCGCCCCGAGCCTTGTTCTGAGCAGGCGCGATTGCCGGCCAGAATGTCGCCGCCCGGCATGGCCAAAATATCGATAAAACGCAGGCTGCCTTGCAGGCGTTTTTGCTGTTTGTCGAGGGCGATTAGCGCCACCTCGACCACCTCGGTAATCGCCGGCGGGAAAATTCGCCCGTCGTCCACCCGCTTGTAAATTTTGTCGATTTGTTTTAGCAATTCTCGGCGCCGCGCCACCGCATTGGGGTCGGCGCCATCGTCTACCGGGAATTTTTTATAACGCGCTTGCAGGGCGGCAAGTTGCGCGGTGATGGCGCCGCCATTGTTGCGAATGGCGGCGTAGTCAACGGCAATTTCCTCCATGGCGACGCTGGCGGCGTCAAAAATACGGCCGCGCTCGGTCTGCGGCAAGGGCGGCAACTCGATGCCGGTCTCGCCCCACGCCGGTTGCGCTAAGGCGGCGGCGTGTGCGCTCTCATCGACGGCGCCCGGATAGCCCGGCGAAGCCATGCGCTGGGTTAGCTGGGCGATGCGCGTGGCGATGGCGGCGAAGCGGTCTTTGATGTCGGCATCGATGACGGCGGGATTAGCCTGGGCGGCCAACACGGCGCGCATCTGCGCGATGACAGTTTGTAATTCGGCGCCTTCGGCGGCGTTGATGAAGCCGGCCTGCGCCACTTGCGCTTCTAACGAGGCAATCTGCGCGTAATCCCGCTGCAATAAAGCGGTGCCGTTCAGCAGGCGTTGGTCTAAGGGGAAGGAGGCGCGAATCGGGCGGGCGGCGCGGGTTAATTTCGCCACTTGGCACAATTCATTGCCGGCCTGGGGGAAATAAGCGCGCGCCACATCCCAGGAAAAATAAAACCACACGATGAATATGCTGCACACGCCGGCGATGACCCAATGCCAGCCGCCGAGGGCGCGCACCGGGTTGCCGAATACCGCATCGGTTTTTTCGGTGCGGATGAGGCGGCGTCCATAAGCGATCGAGGCCGTCAGCAGGACGATGAGGGCGATAAACAGGCTGCCGACTATCATTATGAATTCTCGGTTTTGCCCATGATTTCTTCCTCCATATCCCAAATCATGGTCAATATTTCTTCGCGGGTTGCGACAAAATCCTGGCCGTTTTTGATTTCCCGGGTATCCGCATTGAGCCCCAATTCGGCGAACGGCAGTTGGTACTCCTTATGCAGCCGGCCCGGTCGCGGCGCCATCACAAACAGCCGCTCGCCCAACAGCAACGCTTCTTCCACCGAATGGGTGATGATCATGATGGTTTTGCCGGTCTCTTTCCAAATTTTCAGCACCAACGCTTGCATTTTTTCCCGCGTCAGGGCATCCAAGGCGCCCAGTGGTTCGTCCATCAAGATTAAATCCGGGTCGTTGATGAGGCATCTGGCCAACGCCACGCGTTGCTGCATGCCGCCGGAGAGTTGGTAGGTCGGGGTGTCGCCAAATCCCTGTAGGCCGACTATCTCCAGCCATTCCTCGACCTTGCGGGCGGTTTGCGCCGCATTGGCTTTTTTCATGCGCAGGCCGAAATTGACATTTTCCGACACCGTGAGCCACTCAAACAGCGCTCCTTGCTGGAATATCATGCCGCGGTCTACGCCGGGGCCGTCGATTTCATGGCCGCCTAATGAGCATTCTCCGCCGGTGGGCAGTAAAAAGCCGGCGACGATGTTCAACAGGGTGGTTTTACCGCACCCCGAAGGCCCCAGCACCGACAGCAATTCGCCCTGCTTTAGGGTGAAACTGACATCTTTTAGGGCGTGCACGCCCTCGCCGGACGACATGGCGAACACCATGTTGACATTGTCGGCGACCAAATCACTCATGGGGATTTTTCATGGGGATTTTTCAGGGAATTTTCCCTGCGCGGCCAAATGAGACGCGCGCGTGGTTGTAAAAGCGGCGGACTGCTTCACGCGGAAACAGCCCGCCAGTTTCATGGCGCTTACTTCAAAAAAGAGGCGTCGATGGAATCCAGCGGGGCGCCGAGAGACTTAAACGCGGCAACCGCTTGACCGCCGCTGCTGAAGAATTTGCTCAGCTGTTCTTGCGGGGTCGGGAAAATGAAGCCATCCATCTGCCCGCGCGCGCCGTCCACCGTCATGCCAGCGTCTTTGGCGATAACGCCGATTTTGGACTGGTCATTAGCAAACGCGGCGTTGGCTTCGTGGGTAACTTCGAGGAAGGTGCGAAGCGCGTCAGGATTCTCCTGCGCGAATTTCTCGGTGACCGAAACCACATCAAAAGCGCCGAAGCCGGCCGCTTTGGTCTCGGCGTCGGTCATCAACTTGGTGCCGTGTTCGCTGGCTTTGGTGATGCTGTTGCCGCCGAACAGGCAGGCCATCACGACATTGCCGTCAGCCAAGGAAACCGCGCCATCCGCCGGCACTTGGTCCACCACCTGGATTTTGGATATATCCACGCCCAAGTGCAGCATTTGTTGCTGAAACGAATAGTCGGCCATGGTATTTAGCGGCACCGCGACCGCCTGGCCTTCGAGTTCGCTGGCGTTGTCATGGGTGATGCCGGCGCCGTTGCGCACTATGCATGGATTGGGCGGATAGACCACCGCAATGGCCACCGTTTTGATCGGCGCGCGGGCTTTAACGCCGGTTACAAACGGCGCCAGGCCTTGGCTGTAGGAAATATCGATGTCGCCAGCCAGCATGGCCTCGGTCATCTCGGTGCCAGCGTCAAAGTTGGTCCAGTTGACGGTCTCGCCCAACGCTTCGTCGTAAGCCTTTTCGACTTTGGCTATCTGGTTGGGGGTAGCCCATTCCAAGAAGAAAGCCACATTGATATCGGCCAACACCGAGGAGGTCATGGTGGCGGCAAGCGCCGCCGTGGCTGCCCGGACGGCGAGTTTTTGGATGGTTTTATTTCGAGTACTCATGATGAGATGGAAATTCCTCATATTGTGGTGGTTGAAAAACAGGATGACAAAAGCATGATGACTTTTGAGTGACCGGGTTTGTGAATCAAACCGTCGCATAAACGAATGGCGAACTGCCACTGTTGCCGATTGTAACCCTATTTATTGGCAAATGGCAACACACCGGCGCCGCTTGCGTGGAATCGCCCATTTGGCGGGCGGTACGCAGGCGGTATGCGGGCGATTGGCGGCAATAAATGGGCAACATGCGGCGCAAACTCAGCGCCGACGGTCCGCGACGGGGGGCGACGACGGGTGACTGGTGAGCGCTATCTGGCTCAGCTGGCGATGTACTGCTGCAGTTGGTCGATGGTGAATTGCTGTTGTTTGATGACCGCTTTAACCAGATCGCCGATGGAGATAATGCCCAGCACGCGGCGGCGTTCCACCACCGGCAGATGGCGAAAATGCTGCTGCGTCATCATCGCCATGCACTCGGCGATGCTGCTGTCGCGGCGCACCGTGGTCACCTTTTTGGTCATGATGTCGGCCACCGGGGTGTCGTCGGAGGAGCGATTTTCCAGCACCACTTTGCGCGCGTAATCGCGCTCGCTGAAAATGCCGACCAGGCGCTCATCATCGATAACCGGCACCGCGCCGATGCTTTTTTCCGCCATCAGGCGAATCGCGTCTAACACTGATTGCTGCGAGCGCACGCTCCAAATGCTGCTGCTGCGGCTTTCCAGAATCTCCCCGATAGTGTGATTCATGGCGACACCTCGCGAAAGTGGTTGTGCCGGCAGTATAGCAATATCGCCCGCAGTATCGAATCACCGTGCGCCGGCGGCGGCCGGCTAATCGGCCTCGAACCAGCGCTGCAGCGCAGCGGCGGCGGAAAAAGTGCGCGCCGCATCGAAAGCAAAGGTATTGTGCGCATAATCATAGCCATCGGCGACTTCAACGCGTTGATATTGCGCGCGATATTCATCTTTATGCGCGGCAATATGCGCCACGGCGGCGACCAAGGCGTCCACATCCGCCTGAGTGTTATACAGCCCGAAACTGGCACGCACCATGCCGCGATGCAGGTCGGCTTGGGCTTCCAGCTCTTGGTCGCTGAGCTCATCCAGGCGTTCGCCCAAATCGGCGGCAATCATCTCGCGCACATAAGGGTGCGCGCAAAAGCAGGCGTTGCGCACCGCGATATTGAAATAATCATTGACAATGGCCGCCGTCAGGGCGTGATGCATATCGCGAATGTTGAACGAAAAAGCCCCGGCGCGCCGGCTGCGGCGGCGGTCGGTGTCGCCATATACCACCACATCGTCGATTTTCGCTAAGCGCGCGATGGCGCCCTCGAGCAAGGCGGATTCGGTCGCTTGGATATACGCCATGCCGACTTTATTCAACGCCGCCATGGCGGTCGCCAAGGCGATGGCGCCGACGATATTCGGCGTGCCGGCCTCTTCGCGGTCGGGGAATTGCGCGGTGGGGGTGTAGCGGTCGAGATACACCTCCGTGACCATGCCGCCGCCGACCTCATCGGGGGCCACCTCGGCAAATAAATCGCGGCGCGTGATAACCGCGCCCGGCGAGCCGGGGGCGTAAATTTTATGCCCCGATAGGCAGACGATATCGAGGCCGCGCGCCGGGTTGGCGTGGCCGCTCATGTTAATGGGCACATGGGCGCCCAATTGCGCCGCATCCACCACCACCACGGCGCCGTGGCGGTGCGCTAATTCAGCGATGTCGTGAATCGGGTTTACGATGCCGGTCACATTCGAGGCGCCGGTGATGGCGACATAATTCACCCGCCCGGCGTGCTCGATGAGCGCCCGCTCGATGCTGGCTGCATCGGCGCCGCCGAAGCCATCGGCGGTGGCCGCCATCGGCGTATGCACAACCTTAGCGAAATGCTGGCGATGCGGCAGGTCGTTGGAGTGATGTTCCATGCGCGTGGTGATGACCACATCGCGCCGCGGCCATTTGCGCGCCAAGGTGCGCGCCACGCGATTGAGGCCGCCGGTGGCGCCGCTGCCGACAAAAAACCCGGTATAGGCGGCCGCATCAGCGCCGACAAAATCCACCAGCGTGGCGTGCGCCCAAGCCAATTCCCGCGACGAGATTTTGGCGCTGAAATGCGCGTTGCTGTGGGTATTGGCGTAATACGGCAGATACTGCGCAATAACCGCCCCGACCACGCCTAACGCCAGCGTACTGGCGGTGCTATCGAGATAAATGCGCCGCGTTTCCCCCCCCCCCACCAGCCGATAGCGGGTGTCGATGCCGATGGCACTAGCCGCCAATTTCGCCAGCATGCGCTGTGCGGTTTGGTCGCTGCGGCGGGTGGATGGATTCATGTCGGGAGATTTGGGCTGATTTGGTGGGGGGGCTGTCGAGGTTGGTCTTTTTGCTTTTGCTTTTAAATCTTCAACGCATTAGCCCAAATGAGGAAAAAGGTAAAAACCAACAGCGAAGTCAAAAGCAAATCAACAGCGAAAAGCAAATCAACAGCGAAAAGCAAAAGCCAAAGCCACCGTGCAGATTTAGGACTATAAATCCCATCCATATATATGGACATATATATGGACATATATATGTGCATGCTTCCACGCCATATTTTGCCCATGATTTTTGAGCGAATTTCGACGAATTTCCACCAAATTCCCGCCAAATTTCTACCCAATTCACCACCAAGCCCCCCACCACCAAGCCCCCCATCACCAAGCCCCCCATCACCAACCCCCCCCCCACCGCCATTTTACGCCACGCCAGCCGGCCCGCCGCCAGCCCAAAAATCCCCTACAATGATTTTTTTGATTCCCGAAAAAACCTTTATGCAAAATTACGACATGGTGGTCATCGGCAGCGGCCCAGCCGGCAAAACCGCCGCCATTCAAGCAGCGAAATTGGGGCGCCGGGTGGCCATCATCGATGGCATGGCGCAAGTCGGCGGGGTGTGCGTGCACACCGGCACCATCCCCAGCAAAACCATGCGCGAAACGGTGCTAAACCTCACCGGCTGGCGCGAGCGCGGTTTTTACGGGCGCTCGTACCGCGTCAAACAAGACATCACGGCGCAAGATTTGATGCAGCGCCTGCGCATGACGCTGAAACGCGAAGTGGATATTTTAGAAGACCAACTGCTGCGCAATAATGTCGACATCATCTACGGCCACGGCTGTTTTGTAGACCCCCGCACACTGGAAGTACGCGCCGCCGGCGGCGATGTCATCACCCTCACCGCCGCGTGCTACATCATCGCCGTCGGCACCCGCACCTATCGCCCGGACTATGTGCCGTTCAATGGCACCAGCGTCATCGACAGCGATGAAGTGACGCGCATGACGACGCTACCGCGCTCGCTCACGGTCATCGGCGCCGGCGTGGTTGGGGTGGAATACGCCACCATTTTCAAAGTGTTGGATGTGAATGTAACGCTGATTGAGCCGCGCCAAACCATGCTCGATTTTATCGATAAGGAAATTCTCATGGATTTTCGCCACGCCATCGTGGACGCCGGCGTGCGCCTGCAATTCGGCCAGCCGGTGACCAGCATCGAAACCCGCGCCGACGGCGCCTGCGTGGTGCGCCTCGAGAGCGGCCGCGCCTTCTCCTCGCAAATGGTGCTGTTCGCCGCCGGCCGCGTCGGCGCCACCGACGGCCTCGGGCTGGATAAAATCGGCCTCGAAGTGGACCATCGCAGCCGCCTAAAAGTGGGCGAGGCCTTCCAAACTTGCGTGCCGCAGGTGTACGCCGCCGGCGATGTCATCGGCTTCCCCAGCCTGGCCTCCACCTCCATCGAGCAAGGGCGCATCGCGGCCCTGCACGCCTTGGGCGAGGCGGTGCACAAGGCGCCGAAATTCTTCCCGTACGGCATTTACGCGGTGCCGGAAATGTCCACCGTCGGCATGACCGAAGAGGAGACCATCGCCCGCAAAATCCCCCATGAAGTGGGCATCACGCCGCTGCGCGAAACCTCCCGAGGCAAGGTGATGGGGCTGGAATCCGGCCTGTTGAAGGCGATTTTCTCCACCAAAACTCGCCGCCTGTTAGGCGTGCATATCGTCGGCGAGGGCGCCACGGAGTTAATTCACATCGGCCAAGCGGTGCTAACCCTGAAAGGCACCATCGATTATTTCCTCGAAAACGCCTTCAATTACCCTACCTTGGCGGAAGCGTACAAAATCGCCGCGCTGTACGCCCACAACCGCATGGCGGCGTTGGGTGATGGAGGTGGTGGCGATGGCAGTGGCGGCGGCGACAATGGCGGCGGCGACAATGGCGGCGGTCAAAAGCCGCGTAAGGCGAAGGCGAAATTCGATGGCATGCGGCGCGGCTGATGGAAATCATGGGCTAGATTCGCCAAAATTTGGCATGAATCCGGCATAAATCCGGCCCGATTCGGCGTGAATCGGCGTGAATCGGCCTGATTTTGGCTGAATTTGCGATAAATCGGCCTGAATCGGCCGATTCGAGCGTAATTCGATTGGCGATGGCGGAAATTGACTCGGGCTGCGAAATTCAAATAAATCCGCCGGATTCAGTAAAATTCGACATAAATCGACATAAATCGACATGATTCGGCCAAATCCGGCCCAATTCGGCATGAATTCCGCGCAATCCGCCCATCCCCCCTAATAAATCCCTCCCGTGACCTCCTTTGCTAAAAAAAATCCCCATCGGCGATGGCGTCATCCACGCAGGCGATGCGCTGCAAATTCTGCCCACTCTGCCCGCCGAATCGGCCCAAACCATCATCGCCGACCCGCCGTATTTTCAGGTATTGGATGCGGAGTGGGACAACACCTGGCTCAGCCAAGACGATTATTTGGATTTCACCCGCCGCTGGGTGGGCGAGTGCCAGCGCGTTTTGCGCCCCGATGGGCTGCTGTATGTGTTCGGCCAACTGGGCAAGCGCGAGCACATTTGGCTGCACGCCTGCTCACAATTAGCGCGCCAGATGCAATTCCACGACATGCTCATCTGGGACCGCGCCGTCGGCTACAACGAGCGCGGCGATTCCTTCACCCCGCAGTATGAAATGATCCTCGTCCTGCGCGCCTCGCCCACCGCCAAACCCTATTTCAACAAAGACGCGGTGCGCGCGCCCTATTCCCCCGAAAAAATCCAAACCTACCTGCGCGACAGCCGCTATCGCGACAAAACCGCGCGCGAAACCCACCTAAACAAAGGCAAATACGCCACCAACATCCTGCGCGTGCCGTCGCTAAAAGGCCAATCAAAAGAAAAAATCGGCCACCCGGCGCAAAAACCCCTCGCCCTCGTAAACCACCTACTACTCGCCAGCAGCCGCCCGGGGGATTTGATTGTCGACCCCTTCCTAGGCAGCGGCACCACCGCCGAATCGGCCCAACGCCACGCTCGAAAATGGCTCGGCATCGAACAAAACCCTGATTATGTCGCCATGGCGCAACGTCGCGTGGCGCGATGTCTCGCCGCGCCGAAAATGCCCGCCGAATCCCCCGCCCGAGCGCCCTGCGGCGCATAACCCCTCCGCCCGGCGCCGCATTTACGGCAATAACACCGTGGCCCCCGTAGTGCGACGGTTTTCCAGCGCCCGATGGGCGGCGGCGACCTCCGCCAACCAGGCGGTTTGGTTGATGCTGATTTTAATGGCGCCGCAGCGCGCCGCAGCGAAAACTTGGGCCGCGCGGGCGGTGAGTTCGGCGCGGCAGGCGGTGTAATCGAATAGCGTCGGGCGGGGCGCGAAAATAAGGGGTTTATATACCTAAATCTGCAGTTCGATTGGCGTTTTTTGAGGTCAGCGGCTGATTTATGGAGGCTGCGTTTGATTTTCGCTTTGCTTTTGGCTTTTGGCTTTTGGTTTTTGATTTGGTTTTTGATTTGGTTTTGGCTTTTAATCTTCACTCCCCCCGCTTTATGAGGGTGTGCGAAAAGCCCTCGCTGACTAAGGAAAATGAAGGAAAAGTATCAGTTTCAAAATTTAAACAATAAGCAATAGCAACACTTTCGCCTGCTTTTTTAACAACGCCAACCGAAATTTTAATCAAGAATGGGCTTTTCGCACACCCTCTTATCATGAGGGGGAGTCAAAACTGGCATCTTTTTCGCCAGTTTTGGTGGGGGGTGCGTTTGACTTTGGCTTTGCTTTTGATTTCCGCTGTTGCTATTGCTGTGGCTGTGGCTATTGCTGTGGCTATTGCTGTGGCTATTGCTGTGGCTGTTGCTATTGCTGTGGCTGTTGCTTTGACTTTGATTTTTCTGTTGATGTTGTATCTTTTAATTCTCTTTATGTGGCTGATGGGGTGAAAATTTAAAGGCAAAAACGACAATCGAAAATCAAAAGTCGAGTAAAACCTAACATTAAAGATATCCCCCCCACCAAAACTGGCAATGAAGCCGCCAGTTTTGGCTCCCCCTCCCGAAAAAGCAAGGGGGGAGCAAAGACTAAAAGCGAAAAGCCAAAATCAAAAGCCAAAAGCCAAAACAAAAGCCAAATCAAACCCACCGTGCAGATTTAGGTATACAAATCCCAAAAATAAATCCCTCCCTCGGAGCGGGGAGTCGTTTTTTGGAATAAAAGGGTGATGGGGTGGCGGGCGAAGTTTGGGGCAATAATTTGCGGTGAAATTTTGGCTGAATCCGTATATGGCTGGCAATATGCACTACAATGTGTGCGATGTTGCGGCGCTGGGGCTGTTATACTGCTGTCGCAAATCGGCGCTCGAGCAGCGCCGCTGGCTTAAACACAACCTATGAGGCGATAAAAATGTCCGCATTAGACAACACTCTAGCCCGCGCCCGCTCCGGCGGCGTGGAAATCAATCAGGTGTTGAAAAACACCTACATGTTGCTAGCCATGACGCTGCTGTTCAGCGCGGCGATGGCCGGGCTGGCCATGGCGATGAATGTGCGGCCTATGGGGATGATCGTCACCCTGGTCGGCTGGTTCGGGTTGTTGTTTTTGACCACCAAATTTCGCGATTCTAGCCTCGGGCTGGTGTTCGTGTTCGCGTTCACCGGCTTTATGGGGTTCACTATCGGCCCCATCGTGCAACTCTATTTGAGCGCCGCCAATGGCGGGCAGACGGTGCTGACCGCCCTCGGCGCCACCGGCGTTATTTTCGTCGCTTTATCGGCCTATGTACTGGTCACCAAAAAAGATTTCACCTTTATCGGCGGCATGCTGATGGTGGGCATTTTGATGGCTTTCCTCGCCGGCCTGGCGGCGGCGATATTCTCCATTCCGGCGTTGTCGTTGGCGGTGTCGGCCATGTTCGTATTACTGATGTCGGGCTTGATTTTGTTCCAAACCAGCCAAATCGTGCGCGGCGGCGAAACCAATTACATCATGGCCACCGTCACTTTGTACATCACCATCTACAACTTGTTTATGAGTTTGCTGCATATTTTCGGCCTTTTCGGCGGCGGCGACGACTAACCGAGCGCCCCCCATTTTGCCCGTTTAGATTCCCAAGCGGGTTGCTGTTCACTCGGGCGTCACGGATGACGCCCCGCCAGCCCGGCGCCACCGCCGCATGAAAGCCATGATTTTGGCGGCCGGGCGCGGCTCGCGCTTAGCGCCGCTGACCCACGAGTTGCCCAAGCCGATGATTCCCCTGCTCGGCAAGCCGGTGATGGAGTATTTGGTCGAGCAGTTAGCGGCGCATAGTTTTAGCGACATCATGGTGAATGTCAGCCATCTGCCGCAATTCATCGAGAATTATTTTGGCGATGGGCGGCGCTGGGGAGTCAATATCGGCTATTCCTTCGAAGGGCGCATGGAAAAAGGGCAGGTGGTCAGCGAACCACTCGGTTCCG
Organism: Candidatus Poriferihabitaceae bacterium; assembly: GCA_965243285.1. Lineage (GTDB taxonomy): Bacteria > Pseudomonadota > Gammaproteobacteria > Arenicellales > Poriferihabitantaceae > JAHRAW01. Next base: position 822,627 of record OZ251537.1, read on the forward strand.
CCGGCGGCATCAAACGCATCCACGAATTCGGCGGGTTTTTCGACGACACCTTCCTGGTGGTATGCGGCGACGCCATTTTCGACCTCGATTTAACCTCGGCGCTGCGGCGTCACTGGCAATCCGGCGCCGTCGCCAGCGTGGTGGTCAAACGCGTGGCGGACTCACGGCTATCGAATTACGGCGTGGTGGCGCATGACGAGCGCGGCCGCGTCACCTCATTCCAGGAAAAACCCGCCGTCAAAGACGCCAAATCCACCTTGGTCAACACCGGCATCTGCATCTTCGAGCCCGACATTCTGGCGCACATTCCCAGCGGCCAGGCGTACGATTTAGGCACCCAGCTGCTGCCGACATTAATCGACAAAAAAATCCCCTTCCAGGCCATCGAAATGCCCTTTCACTGGGTGGATATCGGTCGTTTGAGCGATTATTGGAGTGCCAGCCAGCGCTTGATGCGCGGCAGCCTGCGCGGCCTCGATATGCCCGGCGCCGAAGTCTTGCCGCAGGTATGGACTGGGCTGAATGTGCATGTGGATTGGGACGATGTGCTCATCGAGGGGCCGGTGTACATCGGCGCCAACTCGCGTATCGAAGGCGGCTGCGAAATTCACGGGCCCACTTGGATTTCCCACGGCTGCCATTTGCGCGGCGGCGCCAAAGTGCATCGCAGCATCTTGTTTGAGCACACTTTGGTACGCCCGCACGGCGCTATTTTCGAAGCCGTGGTGTTCGGCCGCGCTTGTGTGGACCGCGAAGGCGCGCCCATGGACGGCAGCAGCGAACTCGGCTGGGTCGGCGACGCCCGCGACCGCAGCGCCGGCTGAACGCCCGGCCGGCGCCGGCCGGCTGACCACCTAGGCGGCCGGCGCTAAGCCTGGTCAGCCGCTGTCGCCGCCATCCCCGCCGTTGCCCCGGTTGCCGCCTGCCGTTATTCCCGTTGCCGCCCCCGCCGCCGTTGTCCCGGTCGCCGTTTTCATGAGCGCAGAAGCTCGCGCCTCGCCGGCTCGCAAGCAGGTAACGGTGCTGTTTTGCGATGTCGCCGACTACACCTCGCGCTCGGTGGCGCAAGACCCGGAAGATTTGGCCGACGACATCGGCGTGTTCCAAACCTTGTGCGTCGCCATCGCCGCGCAGTATCACGGCCGCGTGGTCAGCTTTCTTGGCGATGGCATTTTGGTGTTGTTCGGCCACCCCTATGCCAGCGAATTCGACCCCGAGCACGCGGTGCGCGCCGGCTTAGGCATGGTCGAACGCATGGCGCGCAACAACGCCTCCGAACAATGGCGCCGGCGCGCCCCGCTGCGCATTCGCGTCGGCATCGCCACCGGCTTGGTGGTGGTGGGCGAGCACGGCGTCGGGCGCGAACAGGACGAGTTGATTTTCGGCCAGGCGCCCAATCTGGCGGCGCGCATGCAAGATTTGGCAGCCCCGAACACCGTGGTTGCGGCGCTGCGAACCCGCCGCTTGGTGGGCAGCGCGTTCAAATTTCGCGATCTCGGCGAACATCGCGTCAAGGGCTTCGAGCAGCCGGTGAGCGCATGGCAAGTCTTGGGCGCGCGCGCCCGGCCAAACCACGCCGCAACCTCGGTCAAGCGCGGCGTGGCGAATTTTGTCAGCCGCGCGGCCGAATTACAGCGCCTGCGCGATGGCCACGCCGCTGCGGTGCGCGGTCGCGGTCGCGTCATCCACTTGACTGGCGAAGCCGGCATCGGCAAATCCCGCCTCATCCGCGTGTTCGAAAAAACCTTGCGCAAGCAAGACTTGCATCGCTTGCGCATCACTTGCTCGCCGTATTTTTGCGGCAGCTCGTTCAAGCCCATCGTCGATGAAACCCATCGCTGGCTGCAAATTGACGCCGAGCACCCGCCGGCGGCGCGACGCGAAAATATCCGCGCCGCCATGCTCGCCATCGCCCTGGACGACACCGACGAGCACGCCTTGTTCAACGAGCTGCTGGACATCCCCATGCCGCCCGGACAAACCTATCTGGCTCTCGGCGCGCAAGAAAAACACCGCCGCACGGTGCGCGCCTTGGCCGCTTTCGTCATCAAATTATCGCGAAAGAGGCCGCTGTTGCTGGTGGTCGAGGATTTGCATTGGGCTGACTCGTCCACGCTGCAGGTGCTCGAAAGCATTATTTCCCAAGCGGCCGAGGAAAAACTCTTTGCGGTGTTGACTTCGCGCACCGGCTTTTGTCCGCCGTGGCCGCCGAGCGAGGCACTGACCGAGCTTAGCCTCGGCGGGCTGAACGCGCATGAATCCGAGCGCTTGATCGCTTCGCTGTTCGAGGCCCAGCCGCTGCCGGCCGCGGTCGCACAAACCCTCATCCGCAAAAGCGCCGGCGTGCCGCTGTTTCTGGAGGAGACCAGCCGCTACCTGCTCGACCGACTGCGGCGCGACCATGAGCGCCCGGCGGACCTCGAGCCCGGGCAAATTCACGGGCAAATTCGCGATACCGACGAGGCCCCTTTGTACGGCCGCTTCGCGGTTCCCGACACTTTGCAAGATTCCTTAAACGCGCGCTTAGACCAGCTCGGCGAAACCAAAGATTTCGCGCAGCTGGCGGCCGCCTTCGGCAGCGATTTTCGCTATTCGTTGATTCGCCAGCTGGCGGCGCGCCACGGCATCGACGCCGACGCCGGCATGGACGCCTTGCTCGAGACCGGGCTACTGGCGGTCATGCCTGATCAGACCGAAGACCGCTACGCGTTCCGCCATGCGCTGTTTCAGGATGCGGCGTACCACTCCTTGCTCAAGAAAACCCGCCAGCGCTACCACGCGCAAATCGCCGAACTGCTGCGGCGAGAGAATCCCGACATCGAGCACCAGCGCCCAGCGCAGCTCGCCTATCATTACAGTCGCAGCGAGCGCATCGACCGCGCCGTGGATTTATGGCTGCGCGCCGGCCAACGGGCGATCGCGCAATCCGCCATCGACGAAGCGCTGCAACACCTCACCTGCGGCTTGAAACTCAACGCCGAGCTAGCGCCGGTCGAAGTCCATGCCGAGGCCGCTAGCGATAAAGATGCCCATCGGCGCCGCGAATTGGCACTGCAATTAACTATCGGCGTCGCCCTCACGGCCCGCGCCGGCTATCACGACGACCGCGTAACCGAGGCCTATCAACGCGCCCTGACGCTGACCGAGGCGGTGGGCAACGCGCAACAAACTTGGACCGCGTTATACGGGTGCTGGCGTTGTTTGGCGTCGCGCGCCGAGTTCTCCAAATCGCTGCGCGTGGCCATGAAACTCAAATCATTGAGCGAAAAATCCCGCGACCCGAAACTGATGATGGCGGCCTACGGGCTGCAAGGCATGACGCGCATGGTGACCGGAAAATTGGGTTTGGCGCAGCGCTTCTACGACCAAGCGGCGGCCATGCACGACCGCCACCGCGACCGCCATATCGGCATGCGCTACGGGCAAGACCCGTATGTCACCATTCGCGGCTTGGCCGCGGTCAATCAATTACTGCGCAACAATGCCGCCGCGGCGCGCGCCGAGCTGGAGCGCTCGTTGGCGGCGGCGCGCGCCGTCGGCCACCCCTACACGGTGGCGGAAACCTTGCGGGTGGCGGCTATGTACCAGCAAATCGCCGGCGATTTACGCCAGCTGCGGGGGCACGCCGAAGAGGCCGCGGACTTAGCGAAAAAACATGGCTTCGACGGGCTGCTCGCCGCCGCCAACATATTCCTCGCTTTCTGCCAGGCGGCGCGCCATGCCCCAGCCGCCGGCACCGGCTGTATCGAGCGCAACCTGAAATGCTATGAAAACCATTACGGCATGCTGTTTTTGCCGTATTTTCGCGGCGTATTGGCGGAAGCGCGTTTGGCTATGGGCGATTTCGGCGGCGCCCGCCGAGCCGCCGAGCAAGCGTTGGCCATGGTCGACCGCTTCGGCGAGGAATGGTCGCGCCCGGCGCTCATCAGCATCAAGACCCACGCGCTGCGCGCCGGCCACCTAGCCACCAGCACTGAAATTGCCCGCTGGCAAGAAACCGGCATCACCGCCGCCACCGCCCAAGGCGCTGAATTAACTCACCTCCGCCTGCTGCGCAAGGCGCCGCGTTATGTGAATGAGTCGCTGGCGAATTCGGCACTGTATTCGGTGCTAGAAAAACCCGCCACAGCACTCATTTGCGAGCACATCCCGATGGATTCGCCGAACGCCTCGGGTTGAATCGACGCTCGAGCGCGGATTTATCGGTGTATTTGCCGACAACCCCTCAGCCCGACTGACTACCCCCCTCACCCAAAAGCCGCCGCGCAACAACTCCTGGGTATAGGGGTGTTGCCGATGCCGGCAGATTCGGCTGGGTGGGGGTGATATCTTTTGATGTTGGCTTTTGATTTTGGCTTTTGCTTTTGCTGTTGCTTTAACTTACTCCACCGCGGACGCGGGAGAGTCAAAGCAGAGCCGCGCCGACAGGCGTGGGCTGCTTTGGCGGGGGGATATCTTTAATATTAGGTTTTACTTGATGCTTTTAATTAGGGGGTTATATACCTAAATCTGCAGTTCGATTGGCGTTTTTTTGAGGTCAGCGACTGATTTAGGGCGGCTGCGTTTGATTTTTGCTTTTGCTTTTGGCTTTTGCTTTTGCTTTTTGCTTTTTGCTTTTGGCGTTTGATTTTGATTTTGATTTTTGCTTTTGCTGTTGCTGTTAAGGCTTCGCTCCACCCTATCTTTTTAGGGGGGAGCCAAAACTGGCGATGAAGCCCGCCAAATAGCAACTTAATAATGGGGGTTTAGATATATAACTCCCTTTTTTTAATAGCAGGGTGCTTCCCCCCTCGGCATAATGCATGGCTTTGGTATTTGGTTTGGACTTTTTTAATTAAATCACCCAAAAGCCGCGTCTAACAATTCGCGGGTATAGGGATGTTGCGGGGCGGCGAAAATGGCGGCCGCGGCGCCGTGTTCGACCACGCGGCCGGCGCGCATGACCACCAGTTCGTCGGCTAAGGCGCGCACCACGGCGAGGTCGTGGGAGATGAAAACATAGGCGAGGCCATGCTGGCGTTGGATGCGGTTTAGCAGCGCTAACACTTGGGCTTGCACATTGCGGTCCAGGGCTGAGGTCGGCTCATCCAGAAACAACACTTTCGGCGCCATAATCAGGGCGCGGGCGATGGCGATGCGCTGGCGCTGGCCGCCGGAAAATTCATGCGGATAACGGAATCGGGCCGCGGCATCTATCTCGACTTCGCCGAGGATATCGCTCACGCGCTGCTCGCGTTGCGCCGCATTTTTGACCAAGCCATGCGCATCCAACCCTTCGCTGATAATTTCGCCCACCGACATGCGCGGCGACAACGAGCCGAACGGGTCTTGGAAGACGATTTGCATCTGCCGCCGCAGCGGTTTTAAGCGTGAGCCGGATAATGCATCGATGCGCTGCCCGGCGAACACGATGCGCCCGGTTGATTTCAGCAGCCGTAACACCGCCAGCGCCAAGGTGGTTTTGCCGCAGCCGGATTCCCCCACCACGCCGAGGCTGCGGCCGCGCGCTAAGGTTAGCGAAACGCCGTCCACGGCTTTGATATGCCCGACGGCGCGGCGCAACAGCCCACGGCGTATCGGAAACCACGCCTTCATGTCATGTACTTCCAGCGCCACTTCGCCGACCGCAGGTAGCGATTGCCGAGGCGCCGGCTCGGCGGCTAACAGTTGCTGGGTGTAGGGGTGTTGCGCGGCGGTGAAAATTTGCGCAGCCGTGCCGCCTTCGATGATGCGTCCGCCTTTCATCACCAGCACGCGGTCGGCGATTTTTCGCACCATGTTGAGGTCGTGGGTGATGAGCAGTACGCTCAAACCCGCGCTGCGCTGCAGGTCTTTCAGCAAGGCCAAAATGCGCGCTTGCACGGTTACATCCAGGGCCGTGGTGGGCTCGTCGGCTAACAGAATTTCTGGCGCATTGGCTAACGCCATGGCGATCATCACGCGCTGGCGCTGGCCGCCGGATAACTGATGCGGATAGGCGCGCAACCGCGTCGGCGGATTATCGATGCCGACCCGTTCTAGCAGCGCGATGATGCGCGCCGTGGCTACCGCTCCCTGTAAACCTTGATGCAGCGCCAACGATTCGCCGATTTGTTTTTCGATGACATGCAGCGGATTTAACGCCGCCATGGGCTCTTGAAAAATCATCGACATCTTGTTGCCGCGAATGCGTTGCAAGGCCGCTTCGTCGGCGCCCGCCAATTCGACGCCGCGATAGCGAATCGAGCCGCTGGGGTGGAAGGCTTGCGGGCGCGGCAGCAATTGCATAAGCGACAACGCGGTCAGCGACTTGCCGCAGCCGGATTCCCCCACCAGCGCCAAGGTTTCCCCTTGGGCTAAGTCAAAACTTATGCCGCGCACCGCCTCGGCGATGATTTCCCGCCCATGGAGGCGCCGGCGAAAACTCACCGCTAGATTTTTCACCGTCAGCAACGGCGCCGGGGCCGCCGCTTGTTTGCTTTGCGCTAAGTTCATCGAAACATGCGCATGGCCATCGCGTCGGCTCACTGAAACGCACGGCGCGGGTCGAAGGCGTCGCGCACCGCTTCGCCTATCAGCACCAATAGCGACAACATCACGCCGATGACCATAAAACCGGTGATGCCGAGCCACGGCGCTTGCAGATTATTTTTGCCTTGGTTGAGCAGTTCGCCCAAGGACGGCGCCCCGGCCGGCAAGCCGAAGCCGAGAAAATCGAGGCCGGTTAAAGTGGTGACCGAGCCGCTCATGATAAAGGGCATAAAGGTGATGGTGGCCACCATGGCGTTTGGCAAAATGTGGCGAAACATGATGCGCGAGTCGCTCACGCCTAAGGCGCGCGCGGCGCGGATATATTCAAAATTTCGCGCCCGCAAAAATTCAGCGCGCACCACCGCCACTAAGCCCGGCCATGAAAACAACAACATTAAAATTAGCAAACTATAAAAACCCGGCGTGATGACCGCGGCCATGATGATGAGCAGGTACAGCACCGGCAACCCTTCCCATATTTCGATAAAGCGCTGCATCAATAAATCGGTTAGCCCGCCGAAATAACCTTGCACGGCGCCGGCGGCGATGCCGACTATGGAACTCAATAAGGTGAGCGCCAGGCCGAACAAAATGGAAATACGAAAGCCGTAAATAACCCGCGCCAATACATCGCGCGCCTGATCATCGGTGCCTAACCAGTGACGGGCTGAGGGCGGCGCCGGCGACGGCGTGGTTAATTCGTAGTCGATGGTGTGGTGAGAATAGGGAATCGGCGGCCACACTATCCAGCCCTTTTGCTCGATTAAATCGCGCATATACGGCTCGCGATAATCCGCTTCGAATTCGAATTCACCGCCGAAGCGGGTTTCGGCGTAGGTGAAAAAAATCGGCGCGTAAAAGGCGCCGTCATAGCGCACCAACGCCGGTTTATCGTTGGCGATCATCTCGGCACATAGGGTGACCATAAACAACGCCAAAAAAATCCATAGCGACCAATAACCGCGGCGGTTTTCCTTGAAATTTTGCCACCGCATGGCGTTGAGCGGCGAGGGTTTGACGCCGAAAAAGGTCGGCGCGGCTACGGCTGGCGCATCGACTGAGCGCTCGGCGACGGATTGACTGCGCATCATCGGCTGGCTTGGGATTCGAAGTCGATGCGCGGGTCTACGATGGTGTACATCACATCGCGCAAGATTTGCATCACCATGCCTAACAACGTAAATAAATATAGCGTGGCAAACATCACCGGATAATCGCGATTGATGGCGGCTTCAAACCCCAAAAGCCCAAGCCCGTCTAATGAAAAAATCACCTCGATGAGCAATGCCCCGGTGAATAAAATACCGATGAACAAGGCCGGAAAACCGGCGATGACGATGAGCATGGCGTTTCTAAAAACATGCCCGTATAGCACGCGGTTTTCCGACAGCCCTTTGGCGCGCGCGGTTTGCACATATTGCAATTTGATTTGATCGAGAAAGGAATTTTTGGTGAGCATGGCGAGGCCGGCAAAACCGCCCACCACCATGGATAACACCGGCAAGGTGATGTGCCAAAAATAATCGCCGAGTTGGCGCCACCATGGCCAATCCTCCCAGCCCTCGGAGGTTAAGCCACGCAACGGAAACCAATCGAAATAGCGCCCGCCGGAAAACATCACAATGAGAAATATGGCAAACAAAAAACTGGGGATGGCATAGCCGGCGATGATGAGGCCGCTGCTCCAGGCATCGAAACGGCTATCGACGCGCACCGCCTTGCGAATGCCTAAGGGGATGGCGACCAGGTAAACGATGAGCGTGGTCCATAAGCCGAGCGAGATGGACACCGGCATTTTGTCGATGAGTAAATCCACCACCCGCCGCTCGCTGAAATAACTTTCGCCGAAATCAAAACGCGCATAGTCGCGCATCATGCGAAAAAAACGGATGTACGCCGGTTGATCGAAGCCGTATTGTTGTTCGATTTTGGCGATGATGTCGGGGCGCAAGCCTTGCGCGCCGCGATATTTGCTGGGGCCCGAATCGCCTGCCCCAGCGCCGCTCGACGCGCCTTGCACATCATCGCCGGCGCCGGCAAAGCGCCGCGTGGCCTCCACGCCGGCGCCCTGCCATTGCGCGATGGCTTGCTCCACCGGCCCGCCCGGGGCGAATTGTACGATGGCGAAGTTCAACAGCATGACGCCGAACAAAGTCGGAATCACTAACAATAATCGACGGAAGATGTAGGCTGACATGGGAGGTTATGGAAAGCGGTGGATTTTATGAATTTGTCGACCTGTATATTTTTTCGAGAGTTATTTCAAAGCAACCCTTACATACAACATATCGATGCTTGTCATAATCACGCTGAACTAAAATCATTTTTACATCTTTGATAGCAATCTGGTCATAACCAGCCGCCCTATCTTATTGTTTAGCATTTCTCCCTCACCTATAATTATTTGGGAATTACATACATATTCCAACGCGTACTTAGCCCAATAAAATCTAACTGTCCGCTTCCATCAGACGGGTTGATTTTCCGCCGTGTACGCTGGGTTCAAAGCACCATTTGCGGCGTAATAACTCCATTGATTCCATTACCGTTTCTGGTAAGCCAAGTAGTTCGACCAATAATGCTCGGTCGAGTTCGATGCGTACTGGGTCGTGCCATGCTTCATTCGCAGGCCGGAAGTGTTTGGTTTTTAGGCGGTTGAAAATTTTGGCCGCCTTCTTATGCTGTGCTGTGGTTAATTTGCGGGTGTCTAAAACTTGCAGCTTGGGCAATCTACTGATAGTGGTAATGGCTCGACCAGGTTGTTGTCTAGAAGCAGAATGCCACCGCATCAATAAGCCGAGCGTAGAATTAGCCCACAACATAATTGCTGGCTCATGGGTGGATTCTATTGGCAGAACATTTGGCCACGCGCGACCACCTATTGTTGGCATCGGAGTTATGCATGCCGAAATGCTTTGTGAAGCTAATCCAAAATCCAAATTGAAATGCAATGTACTCCGAGTAGCCCACACTCTATCGGCATCTTTTTGCATGCCTTTTCGTACACTTCCTTGGCTATCAGGTTGCACCACAAAAGATTTTTCTATGGTGTAATCATGTCCCCATAAACATGGATATGTTGGAATGCCTCTAAGTGTCTCAATATCAAAGGGGCCAAGTGGCTCACCAGTTTTTATGCTTTTATGATTGATTAACCGATGCACTAATCCTCTATTAGCAATGTCGCCTAATTTTGTAATAGGCAATGCATAAGCGTTCGGATTTCCCGGCAATTTTAGAGCACTGCCTTGCAACGCCGTTACAGTTTTAATCAAAGCAAGGTCGAAAACCCCGGCCACCCCACCGTCCATTAAATTACCATCGAATATTCCACCGATATAATCTCCGCCAGCGTACATTGTAGAATCTGATTTATCGATTATCTCCGCCACTGCCGCCGCTTGTGCTGAATTTCCAGGGCGTTTTCGTAACGAGACAAACTTCACCTTTGCATGCCCTGCTTTACGGCGGGCGGCGCGCTTTTTAGCAACCACTAAGACCTCTGCCATGCCAGTATCAGCGGAAAAACAAGTAGATTTTTCGCCGCTTGCAGCCATCGACACTACCGTCACATCATCATAATATAAATCAAACAACTTTCGACTTCGCGCCCACCCCGCACCTGAGGCAAAAGTGAAGGGTATTACCAAAGCCATTATTCCCCCTGCTTTGAGTTTTTGATGCGCGATGTCAATAAAATTAGACCCCAGTCCGGCATAACCGTTACTCGCATGGTCTGGAATTTTGTTGAAAATTTCTTTCGCTCGTTTAGACATCGCCCGTTGCTCATCATCACTGGTCGCAAATCCAGCGAACGAAGGTATGGGCTTATCCGTTATTTTATGATTTGTAGGGCGTGTAAATGGAGGATTCATAATCACCAAATCACAACTTTTATGCTCCAATGCGAATGCGTCGGATTTTGCCATCGTACCTGCAAGTTCCTTCGTCTGATCTCCCCCCATTTGCGTCCGTGTTGACAGTAAGTCATGAGACGAGTGACTGTGTAACAAATCTAATGCCCCCAAAAATAATTTATCCGTTCCATACGGCAGGGTGTGAACCTTAGTTCCATTGAAGGTAATTGTCGGATGAACATTGGACAACACGGCTACTGTCATATGCACGCCGGCCGGCATGATGTCGGTACCGATCAACGCATCTTCCATCATCTTTTTGTGAATTTTCGCATCATCATAGCCCGCACGACGGTGCCGAGTCAGCACTGCATGATAAGCGGCGGCTAATAATGTTCCTGTGCCGCAAGCAAAATCCGCTACCCGAAGCGAAGGTGCGGTGTGTTCGGTAAACTGCAGCCCCATCTTACGCACCGCAATCTCGGCCAACAAAATGGCCGATTCAGGCATGGTGTAGAAAGTGGCCAGATATTTCCGATCAGTAACTAACCGCTGGAACATCCGCCCATACAAATCATGCGAGGCAGTAATTTTCTTTGCTACAAGTTTATTCGCCACTTCTTCCAAAATCTCCATAATATTAGTTGCAACGTCATTGCTATCAGGAAACAACTCAACAATACGCTGCGCAATATCGAAAATGGGGTAGTAATTAATATCATCCACAATGCTCTGCCACTCACGCAACAAATCAGCACGAAGTAATTCACCTCCCGCTATATGCCGCAGTTCATGTATGCTTTTTATTTCATGACTCCCGGCCAAAATATAATGAAAAGTCAATGCATTAAGTGTAATCGCCATCGCCATTCGCATGGTCTGCTTACCGTCAGACTGATGCAACAATGCGGCAATATTTTTACTCACATCGGGCTTATCAAGAGTGCCATTTATCAAAACAGCGGCGGCCGAGGTGATGCCGCCATCTAAAATCGCCAATCCCGAGGCGATTACATTTTCTGATATAAGTGCGTTTTCAATCAACGTAGTTAACTCGTCCACGCCCCCCTTCAACCATCCTTTTTCAGGCCAGCGAGTGGGCAAGTGTCCGTCTTCATAAGCGGAAAAAAGACAATACTCAAACTCACTTTGGCCGATACAATCCGACAACTTATCAGGAGATACATTCCTTACAACCGCAGGAATTCGCAGTGCAATAGCCTGCTCAATGGCTTTATTAGTGTCACGCACAACTTCACGGAGTCTAGAAGTCGCACCCTCTTCCACCGTATTCGCCGGCATAAACTCGGATTCCACCACAATAGGCATGGCGGCAACGGTGTTGATTAAAATATCAGGAGTTTTACCGCCGTCCAATGCCCTGCCCGCCTCAGCAAGCACGACATTCCCGGTACGCCATCGCGGGTTTTTACTGCGCAAAATTTCCGCTAATTTAGCGTTGAATGTGGGTTCTCTGATGATTGGCATGAGGGTTTTATGCGGAATTATGAGCCAATCCGGATAACCTAAACTTTGGCTATTGTACTGTATTGCTGTGGTAATAAGATATGAGATTTATATATCTTAATCTGCACGGTGGATTTGGTTTTGATTTTTATTTTTCGCTTTGGCTTTTAGCTTTGGCTGTTACGCTTGACTCCCCCTCATGCTAAAGCGGGGGGAGTGAAGATTAAAAGCTAAAAGCCAAAAGCGAAAGCGAAAATCAAACGCAACCTCCCTAAAATCAGCCGCTGACCTCAAAAAAACACCAATCGAACTGCAGCTTTAGGTATATAAATCCCAGTTTTTATTGCCGCGTTGGTTTTTATGACGGAAATTTATAACATTGAAAATTCACCCGCGTAAAACATCCCGCCTCAGCGCTGCAGGCGCGCGTCTTTTTCGGCGTCCACCCACCACGCGCTGGGGAAGCCTAAGCGATATATCGGGCGACGGGCTGGATGATCGAAGCGATTCCAATAGGCTATCCATGAAAATTGATTCATATAAGTTGGCACCACATAATGATTCCATAACAATACGCGGTCTAACGCTTGGGTGGTGGTTTGCAAGGTGGCGAGATCCTCGGCGGCGACGATGCGCTCGATCAACGCATCCACTACCGGGTTTTTGATGCCGCCGGAATTGCCGCCGCGGATGTCGGCTGATTCGCGGCCGAAAAAACTGCGCAGTTCGGTGCCCGGCGGCGGGAAAAAATTCAAGGCGCCGACCCATAAATCGAAATCCGAATCATGAATTCTCACCCGCCACTGCGACGGGTCTACGAAGCGGATGGAGGCCTCGATGCCGACTTTTTTCAGCACCGCCACATAGGGCAACGCCAAGCGCTGGGATTCCGGATAGCCGGTCATCAACTCCACCTGCAATTGCTCGCCGCTGGCCGACACCAAGCGCCCGCCGTCGAGGCGCCAGCCGGCTTGCGCGAACAGCGCCAAGGCGGCGCGTTTGTGGCGACGGTCGCGCCCGCTGCCGTCGGTTTGCGGCGGTGTAAATGCCTCTCGCAGCGCTTCGACCGGCAAATAATCGGCAAATTCAGCGCCGGTGAAATCCGCCAACACGGCTTTTTCCGCGGAACCAGGCGGGCCGCTGGCGCCGTATTCGGTCTGCGGAAAATAACTATCGATGCGCTGATATTCGCCGTATAACAAGGTGCGCTGGATGGCTTCGAAGTCGTATAGCAACATCAGCGCTTCGCGCACGCGGCGGTCGGCGAATTTTGCCTTTTTCAGGTTGAAAAAGTACCCGCCCATGCCGCGCGGTCGCCTGCTCGGCACCGCCGCTTTGATGATGTCGCCGGAATCTATCTGCGCCAAATTGTATTCATTCACCCAGCGCTTGGCGCTGCCCTCGCCGCGAAAATCCAACTTGCCGGCCTTGAAGGCTTCGAATTCGACGCTCAAATCTCGATAATATTCATAGCGCAATTCATCGATATTATGCAGGCCGCGTTTGATGGGCAAATCCCGCGCCCAATAATCCGCCACCCGCTGGTAGGTGATGGAGCGCCCGGGATCTACATCACTCACCCGATAGGGGCCGCTGGTCAGCGGCGGCGTGAGCGTGGCCTCGGTCACATCTTTATCGCGCCAATAATGCAGCGGCAGCGGCGACATGCCGGCGGCCACGGCTATCGGCTTCATGCTGCCGGTGGTGGCAAAGGTGAATTTCAGGCGCTTCGCCGATAGCGCCTCGGCGCTGGTCACATTTTCATAAAATGACTGCACGAAGGGCCGGCCGTGGGCGCGGATAGTATCGAAGGTGTGCACGAAATCGGCGGCGATGATGGGCATGCCATCGTGGTACACGGCTTCGTCGCGCAAGTGAAATATGGCCCAACTTTTGTCGGCCGGATACTCCACATATTCGGCGATGAGGCCATACAGTCCGTCGATTTCATCCAGCGAACCGACCATTAAGTTGTCGTACACGGCGCCGATGCTGCTCGGCCACTCGCCCTTTTGCACATAAAAATTGAGGGTTTCGAAGGAACCAAACGCGCCGAGCACGACGCGCCCGCCTTTGGGGGCATTGGGGTCGGCATAGGGCAGGTGGTCGATACCAGCCGCATACAGCGGCTCGCCAAATTCGGCGATCGCCCACTTTTTGACGATGTCGGCCGGCGCCGTCGCCGACCACAACACGGCGGCGACGGCGACGGCGGTGGCGGCACGGGCAGCGAGGGTGCGGGCGGCCAGGATGCGGGCGACCGGCCGGGCGAGTGACGAGTCATCAGCGGGCATGGCGGCCGGCGTATCGGCGGTTAGGGGGTTCATGTTTTTGGTCATGACGGCATCGGGCGTGGCGGAATCGGGGCGGTTCGGGGCTGAATGTGACGCGGCGGTTTTGGCCGGCGGTGCGGCGCGATTATACTTATGATTGGGCCGCGACTTGGGGCGATGGCTGGGCTGGGCGACGGCAAGATTCGCGGCCTCGAGCAGCGAAATTCGCTTCCTACCTATATAGGGGAGTTATATACCTAAATCCCCATTATTTGCTTGCTATTGGGGGGTTGATGTTGGTGTTTGATGTGGTGTTTGATGTTGGTTTTTCACGCCATTTTGTGGCTATGGGGTGAAAATTTACCGACTAAAGGCAACAGCGAAAATCCAAAAGCGAAAGCCAGATCAACCCCCCCCCTCCCCCCACCAAAACTGGCAAAAAGCCGCCAGTTTTGACTCCCCCTCATGATGAATCGGGGGGAGTGAAGACTAAAAGCCAAATTAAATCAAAAGGACCCCCCACCAAAACCGACCAAAACCCGCCAGTTTTGATTTATTCCTCGGGGGGAGTGACTAAGGGTAATAAACCAAACTAGCCTGGGATTTAGCTCTATAAATCCCCTATCTAAGCCGCCAATGCCCGATTGCACCGATTTTGCCGACCGCTTGCTGCGTTGGTTCGATGTGCACGGCCGCAAATCGCTGCCGTGGCAACGCGACCGCGACCCGTACCGAATCTGGGTGGCGGAAATTATGCTGCAGCAGACCCAAGTGCGCACGGTGATCCCCTATTTCGAGCGCTTTATGGCGCGCTTGCCCACGCTGGCGGCGTTGGCGGGTTGCGATGCGGATGAGTTGCTGCACTTGTGGTCGGGGCTCGGCTACTACGCGCGGGCGCGGAATTTGCACGCCGCAGCGCGGCAAATTATCGACCGTCACGGCGGCGAATTTCCGCGTCAATTCGAGCAAGCGCTGGCGCTGCCGGGCATCGGGCGCTCCACCGCCGGCGCCATTGCGGCCTTCGCCTGGGGGCAGCGGCGGGCGATTTTGGACGGCAATGTGCGCCGCGTGCTGAGCCGCCATCGCGCCGTCGATGGCAACGGCGCCCGGCTGCAAGCCGAATTGTGGCGCCTGGCCGAGCGCCTCACCCCGGCCGCCCGCCCCGACCATTACGCCCAAGCGAGCATGGATTTGGGCGCCACCGTCTGCCGCCGTTCGCGCCCGCAATGCCACCGCTGCCCAGTGGCGGCCGACTGCCAGGCGCATTTGCGCGGCGAGCCAGCCGCCTTCCCCGGTCGCCCCTCTAAATCAGCCCAACCGGCCCGCCGCCGCCGCGCCGTAACCATGCTCATCGTGCGCAACCGCCGCGCCGAATTGTTGCTGATAAAACGCCCGCCATGCGGCATCTGGGGCGGGCTGTGGTCGTTGCCCGAAGGCCCGGGCGGGCCTAATCCGGCCTCATGGACGATGCAAGACGCGGCCGGGCGTTATTTTTCAGCCGCCGACGCCGAGCCAGGCCCGGCGGCGCATGGTTTAACCCAGCATGACGCCCATGGACGCGCCGTGGAAAAATGGTGCGAACAACACCTCGGCCTCGCCATCCAATGCGGCGCGCCGTGGCCGATGTTCACCCACTCCTTCACCCACTTCGACCTCGATATACGGCCCTGGCCAGCCGTATTGGCGGCCGCCGACTCACCCCGGCCACCCGGCGAGGCCGAGTCGGCAATGGACGCGGCGCGGCATCTTTGGTACAACCCGAACTGCCCGCCGCGCATCGGCTTGCCCACCGCCGTCAGCCGCATTCTGAGCATGCTTTAAGGCCGACGAGACGCAGTGAAGCCCAGCCTCGCCAAATCGGCCACTGGCCTACCCGGATTTAATTAGGGGCGGCCCTAGATAACCATGCCAAATACGCCTTAACCCCTTGGTTTAACTGGGCTAATTGCGTCTTTGGCTTGATGTTGGTTTTCGCTTTTGCTGTTACGCTTTACTCCCCCCGCTTTAATGCGGAATAAGTCAAAACTGGCGGTTTCATCGCCAGTTTTGGTGGGGGGCTGTCGATGTTGGTCTTTTTGTTTTTGGTTTTAAATCTTTAACTCATTAGCATTAATGAGGGGGAAGGTAAAAACCAAAAGCCAAGTCAAAAACAAATCAAAAGCCAACATCAAAAGCCAACCCCACCGTGCAGATTTAGATATATAAATCCCACATAATAGAACGCAGTATTTACATTAACGCCAATCAAATCCGCCGCACATCGCGCCGGCGCCACGGCGACAAAATGCTCGATTCATGCTCGACTAATGGCCGCTGTTTAGGGCTACTCAATTTGCGCTTTCTCATGCTAGTATCAATAACATAAATTCGAGTTAAATGGGACCGCCCCTTTAATTACAATGATGAAGCGCGCCGAATTCCGCTCCGCAAAATTTTAAGCGCATAACTTCGGCTGACCCTAGAGCAAAAAATCATGGACCGCATTGGCTCCTCCATTCACCTCGACTCACTCGCGCATCGCCATGATCAATATGCCCCCCATCGCAGAATACTTTTCCTACCAGGAGATGATTAAAAGCGACACCGCCGACCGGCTGGACATAGACAACTCGCTGCAAAGCCCACAACATCTCGGCAATCTTTTGCGCTTGCTCGCCATTATGGACGACATCCGCAAACACTTCGCCCAGCCTATCGTGGTGACCAGCGGCTACCGCTGCGAGGCCCTCAATAAGGCGCTCGGCGGCACGCCCAACTCCGCTCACTGCGAAGGCCGGGCCATCGACTTCGTCTCCCCATCATTCGGCCCCCCCAGCCAAATATTCGAGGAGATTCGCCTCTACTACGCCGCCGCGCCGCCTTACGACCAGCTCATCATGGAAGCCGGGCGGTGGGTGCATCTCGCCATCTCGCGCCGCGCTCAAGCCCCTCGCCACATGGCCTTGTCATGGCAGCCCGGGGTAGGCTACTCACCGGCCTGACATGCCGCCAGGCGGGTGCGCGGTCGGCCCACAACCATACTTCAACCGAACAAACTCTTATGAAACCCAACCCCGCCGGCCGCGCCATCCACTGCGTTAAACTCAAACGCCAAGCCGAGGGCTTGGATTCCGCCCCCTGGCCCGGCGAACTCGGGCAGCGCATTTACGCCGACATCTCCAAGGAGGCGTGGCAAGACTGGCTGCGTCAGCAAACCATTCTCATCAACGAATATAAATTAAGCCCTTTGGACGCCGACCACAAACGCTACCTGGCCGCGCAAATGGAAGCGTGGTTGTTCGGCGACGGCATCGTCATGCCGGAAGCGTGGAAACCGACGCCGCGATAGCCGGCACAACGCCATTTAGAACCCCGCCAATCCCGGCCCGCCCGGCGACGCTAAAACGAATCAGCGCCGCATTCATTAAAAGGGGGTTATATACTTAACTCCCAAAATTTATACCCAACAGACGCTGATTTCCGACCTGAAGAACATCCGCGACCGCGGCTGGATGGCCAGCACCAGGCCAGGCCGCGTCGGCAATACCATCGAAGACTTAGCTAGCCCTAGCGGAAAACAACTTGCCCATGGGGGTTTGACGATCTTGTTGGGATTTATGACGATAACGATGGTGATGGTGGAATCGTTGCGGCGCAAGCAGGTAATTCCGTCGCCGGTCGCGGGGCTAAATTACCGCCCAATTACAGTAAATTTCGCCACTCGCCACGCTGTCAAATTGCGCGAAGTTGCGCCGACTATTTGACGCGCTGGGCGGTGTCGGGCAAGATTCAGCACCTGGATTAGTTGCTATAATCCACCTTAAGTCACTCGGCAAACTCACCTTATACCATCATCATGAAAGTATTAACCGCGTTACTCCTTGCGCCTTTGCTGGTAATCGGCGACGGTGTCGCTTGGGCCGGGCGCGACGACCTGCCGGAAGTTGGCGAGGTATCGCTGCAGGCGATACCGGTGTGCTACGACTTCGGCTGCAAGCGCCGCGTCGCGGTTAATTTGTCGACCGAAGAATGGCGCAGCGTGGCCGACTGGTTTGCCCCGGCGGCGAGCACGCCGGCGCTGGAGCGCGAGCAAATAAAGCGCGCCATCGGCTGGATGGAGACGGTGGTCGGGCGGCACACGCCGACCCACAAAGACCTCGCCTTAGACCTGCCGGCGCGCGGCGGCGAGGGGATTTTTCCCGGGCAATTAGATTGCATAGACGAGGCGGTCAATACCACCGCCTATTTGCGATTGTTCGCGCAACAAGGTTTGCTAAAGCATCATGTGGTGCACCGTGCGGCGTATCGGCGCTCGTGGGTCGACCAACACTGGGCCGGGCAAATCCGCGAGAAAAAAAGCGAGCGGCGCTTCGTGGTCGATTCATGGTTTGATCCGAACGGCTATTTACCCATCGTGCAAGACAGCCGTGGCTGGGAGAGCATCGGCCTGCTGACCGCCGTGGTGGATAATTCACAGGACGAACATGTGCAAAAATTCGAAAGCGCGACTTGGTGATTGATGGTGGCGACGGTGTCATGGTCGGCCTGCTGGCGGCGCCAATCGCGGCCACAATAGCGGTGCTTCGGCGGCGATGGCACGCCGACGATGGCGCGCCGGCGAAGCCCCAGTCGCTGCTAACCTGAGCGACAAATCCGGCGATGGGGCGCGTGATGGTGGGCATGTCGGGCGGGGTGGATTCCTCCGTGGCGGCGGCTAAATTGGTAGCGCAAGGCCTATCCGTCACCGGTTTGTTTATGAAAAACTGGGAGGAGGATGACGCCGAACACTGCGCCGCCGCCGCTGATTTAGCCGATGCGCAAGCGGTGTGCAAGCAACTCGGCATTGAGTTGCGCACGGTTAATTTTTCCCATGAATATTGGCAACGGGTGTTTCGCGATTTTTTAGCGGAATATCGTCGCGGGCGCACGCCGAATCCGGATGTGGCGTGCAATAAGGAGATTAAATTCAAGGAATTTCTCGATTGGGCGCGTCACCTTGGCGCCGACCACATCGCCACCGGCCACTATGCGCGACGGGTGCGCAGCGACGCCGGCTATGGCTTGGAAAAAGGTCGCGACCGCGCCAAAGATCAGAGTTATTTTCTGCACACTATCGGTCAGCGGGCGTTGCGCCACGCCTGTTTTCCGCTCGGCGATATGGACAAATCGCAAGTGCGGCAAACCGCGCGCGACCTCGGCCTGCCCACCTGCGACAAAAAAGACAGCACCGGCATCTGCTTCATCGGCGAACGGCGTTTTGACGACTTTTTGGCACAATATTTGCCGCCGCGCCATGGCTTGATAAAATCCATCGACGGCGAAACCATCGGCCAACATCGCGGCGCGTTTTATTACACCATCGGCCAGCGTCGCGGCCTCGGCCTCGGCGGGCGCGGCGAGGCGTGGTATGTGGCCGATAAAGACATGGCGCGCAACATCGTATACGCGGCCCAAGGGCGCGAGCACCCGGCGCTGCTAAAACGCATCGCGTTCGCCGAAAATTTGCATTGGATAGCGTCGCCGCCCACCCTGCCGCTGCGTTGCGCCGCCAAAATCCGCTCTCAGCAACCGGATCAAAACTGCGTGGTCATCGCCTCCAACCCGACGCGCATCGAATTCGAAAGCCCGCAATGGGCGGTCGCGCCGGGCCAATCCATCGTTTTTTATCAGCACGACTTATGCCTCGGCGGCGGCGTGATTTGCGGCTCGGCAACGGCGTGATTTTGATGTTGGCTTTAGCTTTTAACGTTTTACTCCGCCTTAGCTTTTTCTGCGGGGAGTGAAACAAAAGCCAAGTCAAAAAATCAAAATCAAAACCAACATCAACCCCCGGCCGCCAAACATCGCCAGCGCTATGATGAATCGCCGGACCCATACCGCCCGATAATCGTGGCTACTGATTCCCTGCCGTTGAACGCGCTCACCGCGGTTTCGCCGCTGGACGGGCGTTATCACCACCACACCGCACCGCTGCGCGCCTATTTCAGCGAGTTTGCGGTGCAGCGCGCGCGCCTCGACGTCGAGGTGGAATGGCTGATTTATCTCAGCCAACACGCCGACATCGGCGAGGCGCCGGCGCTGGCCGCCGAGGATGAAAAATTCCTGCGTGAATTGAGTGGCGCTTTTTCGCTTAGCTGTGCGCAGCGCATCAAAACCATCGAGGCGAGCACTCGCCATGATGTCAAGGCGGTGGAATATTTCATCAAAGAGCGGCTGCAAGACCGCCCTAATCTGGCCGCCAGCGCCGAATTCGTGCACTTCGCCTGCACTTCCGAGGACATCAACAATCTCGCCTGCGCCTTGCTGCTGAAACGCGCTTTGCCTGAGCAAATCATGCCGCCGCTGCGCGCCGTCATCGCCCAGTTGCGGGATTTAGCGCGCGCCCACGCCGCCGCGCCCATGTTAGCGCGCACCCACGGCCAGCCGGCCAGCCCCACCACCATGGGCAAGGAGTTGGCGATTTTCGCGCATCGCCTCGACAATGCCGCCGCCGACCTCGCCGATATGCGCATGTTGGGCAAGTTCAACGGCGCCAGCGGCAATTTCAACGCCCATTTGGCGGCTTATCCAAACCTCGATTGGCCGACCATGGCGCGCGAGTTTGTCGAGCAGTTGGGGCTGGTTTATCAGCCCATGAGCACGCAAATCGAGGCGCATGATTTCATCGCGCAGATGTGCCATGGGCTGTGCCGCATCAACACCATTTTGCTGGATTTGAACCGCGATGCCTGGGGCTATGTTTCACTCGGCTATTTTCGGCAAAAAACCGCGCCAGGCGAGGTCGGCTCATCCGCCATGCCACACAAAATAAACCCTATCGACTTCGAAAACGCCGAAGGCAACCTCGGCCTCGCAAACGCCCTGCTCACCCATTTCGCCGCCAAACTGCCGGTCAGCCGCTGGCAACGGGATTTAAGCGATTCCACCGTGCTGCGCAATCTCGGCGTCGCCATCGGCCACGGCCTGCTGGCGGCGCACTCCACGCAACGCGGTTTGGCTAAATTGGCGTTAAATCCGGCGCGCTTGCGCCAAGATTTGGAACACTGCTGGGAAGTGCTGGCGGAGCCCATCCAAACCGTGATGCGGCGCTATGGAATCGCCCAGCCCTATGAAAAACTCAAAGCCCTGACCCGCGGCGCCGAGCGCATCGACCGCGCAACCGTGCACGCCTTCATCGCCGATTTAGCCATTCCCGCGCCCGCCAAACGCCGCCTGCTGGCGCTGACCCCGGCCACCTACATCGGTTTCGCCGCCGAGGCTGCGCACGGCGTGGGCGATTCGGCGGAGTGAATATGCTGGATTTGCTTCGCTGGATTTCTTGCTGATTTCCGCCGCCAACAGGCCGATTTCCCGCCGCTTCCCCCGGCGTCGCGCTCGTTCATATTAATGGTCATGCGCCGCGACTCCAGCCCTTTTATCGAGCCTTGTCCACCGCTGTGAACTCGCCCGATTCACCATCCGATTCGCCGGCGGATTCCGCCACCTTGCGCTTGTCTAAGTTGATGTCCAGGCGCGGAATCTGCTCGCGCCGCGAGGCCGACCGCTTTATCGAGCAAGGGCTGGTGCAGGTGGATGGCGCCGCCGTGACCACCTTAGGCAGCCGCGTTTTCGCGCACCAAACCATCACCCTAGCGGCCGCCGCCCACCGCCAGCAACACCGGCTGGCCACGGTTTTGCTCAACAAACCGGTCGGCTATGTATCCGGCACGCCGGAAAAGGGCTATCGCGCGGCGGTGCTGCTGGTGACCACCGCCCGCCGCTGGCCGGTGCGGCTCGAGTCCGGCGATGAAGCCGATAAATCCACCGAATCCGCTGAATCCAGCGACCGCAAACCTGTCGAATCCGCTGCACTCGCCGAATCCGCCCATCGCACGCCCAATCGCCACGGCTTAGCCCCCGCCGGGCGGCTCGACATCGACTCCATGGGCTTGCTGGTTTTCACCCAAGACGGGCGCATCGCCCGCCACCTAATCAGCCCCGAAAGCCGCATCGAAAAGGAATATTGGGTGCGCGTAACCGGCACCATCACCCCGCAAAAACTTGCCCTACTACGCCACGGCATCGCCCTAGACGACAAACCCCTACGCCCAGCGAAAATCGAGCAACTGCCCGGCCACGGCCGCCTAAAATTCACCCTCACCGAAGGCCGCAAACGCCAAATCCGCCGCATGTGTGAACATGTAGAATTGCGCGTCACCCGCCTAACCCGCACCCGCATCGGCGCCATCGAACTCGGCACACTGGCCAGCGGTCAATGGCGATTTTTGCAGCCGCATGAGTCGTTTTAACAAATCATGCGGCGATTATTTATGGCCATTAAATCGGCGAGAATAAGCGCAATCTACGGCAACCATTTAAATGCTTTTAGCGAGCCATTTTGATGATTATTGTCGTAAAATCGTGCCGTCACGCTTTTGTGCCGGCGTAGTTTTAAGGGAATTACCTACATAAATTTGCTTATTGTAATTTTGCAGCGCTAATCGAATCTATGAATTTGAACCAAAAGAGTGCGCGTACCAGTCGGTCGGCGGATACAAAATGCCGAAGCCATAGTACGGCAACTTTTCGCCAAGCAGCGCCGTTATATAAGCATGTCGGAGGCAGTAAAGAATGCGTGGATGATTTCTCCCCGACGACAACAAATTGGATGGCGAGCACCACGGCGGCGGGTAAAAAAGTCTTCGGGCAATTTATGTCGCCAAAACCATTGCGGCGCTATTTATTAGCGCAACTGAAGATCAAAAATGGCGACAAAGTTTTAGACCCGGCAGTGGGCACCGGTGAGTTTTTGAACGATGTCAGAAGTATCTGCCGGGGCGCAAAATTATACGGCTGGGATGTGGATGACACTATATTAAGTTATGCCACACAATTAGCACCATCAGCAAAATTGCGGCGCTGTTCTTCGTTGCTGATGCCGGAAAAAAACAAATATGATTTTGTTATCGGCAACCCGCCTTATTTTCAACTGAAATTAAGCGCACCAGAAAAATCCATATTCAAAGAGGTTATTGGCGGTCGACCTAACATTTTCGCACTGTTTTTTAAGGTGGGAATTGATGCCTTGAAGCCAGGTGGGCGGCTGGCTTATATCGTGCCGCCATCCATGAACGCTGGGGCCTATTTCGAAAATTTGCGCCAATTTATTACCCAAAATAACCATGTAACGCATCTGAAAATATTCGAGAAAACGAATTTTTTCAACGGTGCGCAAACGGCGGTGCAAATTATCGTGGTGAAAAAAGGCCCTGGGAATTCGGTGCATTCCCATCTCATCCATGATGTTTCATCGGGCAAGAAGTTGACGCTATTGACGCAAAATTTAAATGATGCGAAAAAAATTCGCGCATCATTCATCTTTGCATAGCCTAGGTTTCCAAGCAGTGACTGGCACACTGGTTTGGAATCAGCACAAACATCAATTAACCCATAAAAAAAACAAAGGCAATGTGCCGCTGCTTTACGCCAGAAATATTGTCGATAATAAAATTGGTTTTTCCCATGATAGTCGGCGACCGCAATATATAAAAACAGATAAATTATTCACCGGCAAAGCCATTGTGGTTAATCGAATCATCGGCGCTGTTGGCCAAGGTCGCATAAAATGCGCGCTGGTCGAAGACGGATGTGTATTCGCTGCCGAAAATCATCTCAATGTTATCCAACCCCATGTTACTGCGTCGCAAAAAATCAGCATCGAGGAGTTATTCGATAAAATTAATACGCCTAAATTTGTAAAAAGTGCCGCATCGATAACAGGCAACACCCAACTCTCCGCCAGTGAATGGAATTATTTTGTGCCAATGAATGTTTAATCTCGACGTTAATTAACCCAAACATGAAAGCATGCCGTTTGCACCCAATTCGCCGCTGGTATTTTGCCCCCGCCAGCCAATTTAAAACTATTTTTGTAATTTGGATAAAGTTTTCCAATAATTCTGGATTGTTCGCCGACCACGCATAGCTGTGCACGTTTTTTGGTTTTTTCAACTTTATAAATTAATATAGATTCATCTTCTAGAAAACATTTGTCGTATGGAATTAAACCGTTTTTCCAGTCGCACATTAACATCAATGGAAATTTGTCAGGCCGCTTCTGGGCATAAGTTTTTATAATCTCATCGCCTTTTGTAATTCCTTTTGCAATGTTTCTAAAAAAATCGGTAGCCGGGGGTTAGGGTCGCCCAGTACTTTGTGCTTTAAAAAATCAGTTAGCGAATCCATTTGTTTGTTTTTATGATTTTCGATGTCATCTTCGGTTCCTCCGTTTATAAAAATATTTCTTCTTTCTTTCATTCCATTGATCATGTTCGACTTTATAAAATCTGTTTCATCGCCGAGCGCCCAAGATACGATTTTTAATCCGCAGTTCCCGTCGGTTATAAATTTTCCACTTTTGATCTCTATTTCCGTGCTTGAGTTGACTTCATAAAGGTCTTTTCCATCTCGGTTGTTATCTGATGCAATAAAAGATCCGCCTTCCTGGAAGTGGCGGTTTAGCGATTCTCTACATCTTCGCAAAAATAGTACTATTTCGTTTGAAGTTTTATGTTTGACGACTTGTACTTTTTGGGTATCTGGCAGATTATGTATTTCTTGTGACGCTTACTCATCGCACATTTCCCCAGCCAAAAAATATATTAGGAATCTTTCAAATTGATAAAAATTTGGCATAGTGGTTTTGTGTTTGAATAAAAATACTGCAAACGGGCTTGTCACGAGCCGTTTATGCCGTCACGCAAGCCATCGATAATATCGCCGATAAGTTTCGGGCCGTGATGGGTGAAACCGGTGCAGATTTGCACTAATTCGGCGCCGGCTTGGAATTTTTCCACGGCGGCGGCGACCGAGTCGATGCCGCCGATGCCGATGAGGGGGATTTCGCCTTGCAGATTGCGATGCAGATAGGCGATGGCTTCGGTGGCACGGGCGGCTAATGGCGGGCCGCTCAAGCCGCCGGCCTCACCAGCATGAAGGTGGTTGCGGACACCATCGCGAGACAGCGTGGTGTTGGTGGCGGCGATGCCGTCCATATGGTGACGGCGTGCCATGGCGACGATGTGGTCGAGGGCGGCGGCATCCAAATCCGGCGAGATTTTTAGCACCAGCGGCAAGCGCCGCCCGCTTTTTTCCGCCAACTCCATGCGTTTGCTATCGAGGCCGGCGAGCAACGGCCCGAGGGCATCTTCGCGCTGTAAATCCCGCAAGCCGCGGGTGTTCGGCGAGGAAATATTGATGGCGACATAATCGGCGTGATCGTGCACGGCTTCCAGGCAGACGAGATAATCGGCGAGGGCATCGAGCGTGGTGGTGTTCTTGCCGATGTTGATGCCCTTGATGATGTCCGGCGAGGTGCTTTCTAAATTTTTGACGAAACGATCCAGCCCAACGCTGTTAAAGCCCATTCGGTTGATGGCGGCGTGGTGCTCGGGCAACCAGAATAAGCGCGGCTCTTGGTTGCCATGTTGTAGTAAAGGCGTGACCGTGCCGAGCTCGACCCAACCAAAGCCCAAGGCGTGCAGTGCGTTGCAGGCTTGGCATTGCTTGTCGACGCCAGCGGCTAAACCCACCGGATTGGGGAATTCGATGCCCATGACGGTGCGCGGCAACGGCGACAGTCGGTCACGGTGGCGTTTTCGCAACAGTTTGGTCAGTAACCGTTTACGCGACACCCACGCCAAGCGTTTTATGGCGAGGTCATGAGCGGTTTCCGGCGGCAATCTGGACAGCAACAGCCACCGCAAAAAGGCGTACGACATCAGTCAATCACACAAATGGTGTGGGGATGTGAAGATGTTGGCTGGCAACGATATAGAGCATATTGAGCACGATGGTAATTTCGCGGCAATAAAGCGTGAGAACGGCTCGTTAAAACGATTTAAATGGTCGTCATAGCCGATTGCACTCTCGTTTTTACTCGTTCGACGCATCCCGAGGTCGCCACTGGGTTGGACGCGGCTTCCAGTCGGCGTGAATCGTCTCTCGGGATGTCGATGCTGTTCACCTGGGTAATTCGCTAGACTGATTCCACTATGCTCATGGGGAGAATGTGTATCAGGGGAACTAAGCCCCTATGGTACGCATTATCTACTAAAAGATGAACCGCGTTTGAAAAGAAATTTATACCAAATCTGCTTGCCTAGTTTGGTTTATTTATATCAACCGCCCCCCATCAAATCTGGCGAAAAGCCGCTAGATTTGATTCCCCCTCAAGGGGGGTGATTGGAAAGAAGCATTGGTGATGTCATGTTTATTAGCACGTTTGGCGATGATTGCACTGGGCATCTTCCTAACTCCCCGGGGGAGTCGACACGCCGTAGGCCGGCCGGTGGGGCGGTTGCCATCGCCAAATAACATACATTCCGCATACGGAAAACGCCAACCCAAATAAGCAGATTTATGTAGGTAATTCCTCAAAAATAGGGCGCGAATGGTTGCCGCCATCATTTAACTCAAGCCGATATAAACAATATATTACCATAACCGCCCCCGCCGCCCGCTTGCCATGCACTCCAATGGCGGGGATAATCATGTGATTGAATCCGCCGCTTGTTGGGTTGATTCACGCGCAAATTTCACCCGTATAACCACCCTTGAGACGCGCTTATGAATGCCGGAAATGTCGCCAATGCCGATTTGCTGAGCGCCGACCGCCAGCACTTGATTCACCCGCTGCACCACACCGCCAGCCATGCCGATGGGCGGGTTTGGGTGCGCGGCGAGGGGGCGTATTTGTATGATGCCGATGGCGGGCGGTTTATCGATGGGCTGTCGTGTTTGTGGAATGTCAGCGCCGGGCATGGCCGCGCCGAGTTGGCGGCGGCGGCGGCGGCGCAGATGCGCGAACTGGCGTTTTGCTCCAGTTATGCCGGCGGCTCGAACCGCCCGGCTATCGAATTGGCGGCGCGGTTGGCGAAAATCACCTATCCCGGCATCGATAATTTCTACTTCACCAGCGGCGGCGGCGAAGCCACCGACAGCAACATCAAATTGGCGCGCTATTACTGGAAAACCCTCGGGCGGGCGGATAAAACCAAGGTCATCGGTCGCCAATGGGGCTATCACGGCGTGACTTTCGGCGCCATGTGCGCCACCGGCATCAGCGGCTACTGGGCGAATTTTGGACCGCTGATTCCGGGCTTTAGCCACATTCCGGCGCCGGATCCGTACCATTATCCGGCCCCAGCGGACGGCTCCTCCATCGGCCTCGCCGCCGCTAACGAGTTGGAGCGGGAAATCCTCAAACAGGGCGCCGACACGGTAGCCATGTTCATCGCCGAGCCGGTGCAAGGCGCCGGCGGGGTGATCGTGCCGCCAGCGGATTATTTCCCCCGCATTCGCGAAATTTGCGATCAATACGAAGTGTTGCTGGTCTCGGATGAAGTCATCACTGGCTTTGGCCGCACCGGCAAAATGTTCGGCTTACAACACTACGGCGTGACCCCGGATCTCATCCAGTTCGCCAAATCCATCACCTCCGGCGCGCTGCCTTTGGGCGGCATCGGCATCAGCGCGAAAATTGCCGAGACCATCACCGCCGCCAAAAAACCGTGGATGCACGCCTACACCTACAGCGGCCACCCCACCACCTGCGCCGTGGCGTTAGCGACTTTGGACATCATCGAAAATGAAGATTTGCCGGCCCAAGCGGCCAGTAAGGGCGATTATCTGCTGAAAAACCTACGCGCCACGCTGGGCGAGCATCCCCATGTGGGCAATATTCGCGGCCAGGGCTTGATGGCGGGGGTGGAAATAGTCGCCGACAAATCCACCAAGCAATGGTTCGAGGCCGATTTCGGACTCACCGCCAAACTCACCCAGGCGATGTTGGCGCGCGGTTTATACACCCGAGTGCGCGGCGAATTAATCTGCATCGCCCCGCCGCTTACCACCGAACACGACATTTTGGACGATATTGTCGAGGCCGTTCGCGGCGCGATTGTGGATACGCTGGGCGTCTAATCGGCGGGGTTGGTGTGGAGTGCGGTTTGATTTTCGCTTTCGCCTTTAAATTCCCATCAAGCCAAATCCGCCGCCAAACTCATCACCCGACCATCGCCAGTGGGAATTTCCCCCAAAGTGGCCGTATCCACCGCATCCAAACAGCCGATGTTCACGCCGTATTCATCCGGATTGCTGCGCCTGGCGTGATGGGTGTAGATGCCGCAAGTTTTGCAGAAATAATGGCGAGCGGTGCGGGTGTTCCATTGATACAACGCGAGGTTGTCGGCGCCGCGGGTTACGCGCAATGCGTGCAGCGGCACGCCGCCCATGATGGCGCCACGGCGGCGACACAGCGAGCAATTGCAGCGCCGCAAATTTTGCCAGCCGTGTTTTAGGGTGAGGGTGAATTCAACGGCGCCGCAGTGACACTTGCCAAGCAGGGTTTCGGGCATGGGGAGTTCCGCCTGGTTGATGAGCAAGAGATTTAGCGCTCAATATACATTAAGAAAAAACCGCGATGCCGAATAAAGCGCCACGGAATTTTGCCCATAAAAATAGCGATTTATAGGGGATTTATATACCTAAATCCCCTATCAAAACCCCACCAATATAACTAGAGTAACTTGTGCCGCTTATCCCATGATATTCCCTAAACCCTAATCCAGCGAATTTTTATGGCCGCCGCCGCTGAAAAATCCACCGCCTTTTTGGCCGCCGCGCTGGCCCGGGCGCCGCGTTTCTCCTGCGCGCATTTGCCGACGCCGTTGGCGCCGCTGACGCGCTTAAGCGCCCATCTCGGCGGGCCGAATTTGTGGCTCAAGCGCGATGACTGCACCGGCCTCGCCACCGGCGGCAACAAGGCGCGCAAGCTCGAGTTTTTGCTCGGCGACGCCATCGCCCAGGGCGCCGACGCGGTCATCACCCACGGCGCGGTGCAGTCCAACCATGTGCGCCAAACCGCCGCCGCCGCCGCCATGGCGGGCATGCATTGCGAGGTGTTATACGAACACCGCGTGGCCGGCGCGGATGAAGATTACGCTACCTCGGGCAATGTCTTGCTCACCCGCTTGCTCGGCGCGGCGCGCCACGATTACCCCAAAGACGCCGATATGGAGGCCGCCATGGCAAGCCGCGCCGAGGCCTTGCGCGCCGCCGGCAAAAAACCCTACACCATCGCCGGCGGTGGCTCCGATGCCATCGGCGCCATGGGCTACGCCAACTGCGCGCTGGAATTGGCACGCCAAGCCGCGGATATGGAGCTCGCCATCCACAGCGTGGTGCACGCCACCGGCAGCGCCGGCACCCAGGCCGGTTTGGTCGCCGGTTGCCATGCCATGGACTGGCCGTACCCGGTGCTCGGCATCGGCGTGCGACTGCCGCGCCAGCAACAGGAGGAAAAAGTATTCGCCCTGGCGCGCGCCACCGCCGCGCAGCTCGGCCTCAGCGTCGAATTACCGCGCCACCGCGTGGTGGCAAATGGCGACTATGTCGGCGCCGGCTACGGCCTGCCCACCGACGGCATGCGCGAAGCGATATCCCTACTAGCGCGCCTCGAAGGCATTTTGTTAGACCCGGTGTATTCCGGCAAAGGCATGGCCGGGCTTATCGATTTAGTCCGCACCGGCGCCTTCGCCGCCACCGACAATGTGGTGTTTCTGCACACCGGCGGCACCGCCGCGCTATTCGGCTACCGCTCGGCGTTCGAGGGAAATCTGGGCTGAACAACGCTTACCATTCGCGGAATAATCCAGCCCCGGTTTTTATGGCTTACTGTGCATTAAACACTCCAGAAAACATGCCGGGGCGATGTGATGGCACCGCCCCGGCCATCAAACCTTAGTCCATCAAATTGCAGTTTCCATGTAACGATTAAGCGAACTCGCTAATCATTGTCATTGCTGCACGCATTGTGACAGCGGTCTTGACAATCATGCCAGCAATCAGCTCCATCGCCGCGCACCATGGACTCGCTGAAAGTCGCCTCGTAAAGCCCTTTGGTTTTCTCGAAGGACTCCTTTAACTGCTGTTCATCTTCCTCGCCGCGTAAACCGAAATAAGGGAAGTGGTGAAAATAACCCCCAAATAATTTCTCGCTGTCGCGACAATAGGCGCGCGTATCCAAAATATGATAGTGCCATATTGTGTCCATTATCTTGTTCGGCACAATTGAATAATGCGGATAAGGAAATTTTCTGCACAGCATTAGATAACGCTTGTACTCGATTTCCGCATCCTCGCACTGTGCTTGATTCCAACCAATGCCTTCTTTGGGTTCGCCAAGTTTCATCTTGACCATTTCCAAATCAATCTCAGATATGTCGCGGTCAATGCCTTTTTGCATCAAGAATTTTTGACGCGTCACGCTGATTGGCGACGGCATTTCCATTGCGTATTTCGGGGTTGGGTGAAATTTAAAAACAGCGCCGCCGATGTTGTCAGCGTGGGTGGTTTGCAGTTGCATGGTTTTCTCCGGTGGGTTGATTTTTATGGGTGGAACGAATCCAAAATCGTCTTAATTGACGACTTGAATCTTTTATAGCACGTCTGCCGTGCAAGATAAACGAATTATCAACGATTAAAATATCGTCTTGTTGAAGTTTAAATTCATAATAGGGAATGGTGGCCAGAGCGCGGCGAAAAGCATCAAAAGCTTGCCTTTGTTGCCTCGGCATCTCTTTATCCGCCAGCCAAAACGAATAGTAGAATCTGATTCGCCCGCTGTTATTCGACACCAACGGCGAACATAACGGGTCGCCTGCAAACATTCGATGCTCTTTTAGCATGACGGCTTCAAGGGTTTTTCGCTCATGCTTATCCAACAGTAAAAACGCCTCCCTGGCGTCCGCCAATAGGGTCTCGCCGCCTTCTGTGGCGGGTTTTTCACACAACCAAGCGACATAGTCCGCTTTGCTGTGGTCGGTATGGAAATCCAACGGCTGGGCTGAAGTAACCAGCCCGCGACTTTTTGGTTTAATCATCACTTCGGTTTGATGAATCACCTCACCCAACAAGGCCGCAAACTCGATGAATTTTTGCGCGCCGGCGGCGGGTATGCGCAGCCAGCCATGCTCATGCAACGCGGCGGGTATGGTTTTTATCGTTGGATAAACATTATTTTTAGGCGCCGGTAGTTTATTCGCCATGGATTTATCTCTCGTCTTTAATCTATAGCCATTAATCCATGCTGTTGGCAACCCTCAAAAAAATGCTTGTAGGCCGGTTTGGGCGCGGCCTAAAATTAGGGCGTGGATGTCGTGGGTGCCTTCGTAGGTGTTGACGGTTTCTAAATTTACCAGGTGGCGCATGATGTGGAATTCGTCGGCGATGCCGTTGGCGCCGTGGATGTCGCGAGATTGGCGGGCGATTTCTAGGGCTTTGCCGCTGTTGTTACGTTTGATTAGGGAGATGTTTTGCGGTGGGCAACGGCCTTCGTCTAACAATCTGCCGACGCGCAAGCATGCTTGCAGACCTAAGGTGATGTCGGTTTGCATGTCGGCGAGTTTTTTTTGCACCAGTTGGGTGGCGGCTAACGGGCGGTTAAATTGGCGCCGCGATAGGGCGTATTGGCGGGCGGCGTGCCAGCAAAATTCCGCGGCGCCGAGAGCGCCCCAGGCGATTCCGTAGCGCGCTTTATTGAGGCAACCGAACGGGCCGGCCAAGCCATGCGCGCCGGGTAATAAGTGGTCATCAGGCACGAATACTTTATCGAGTACCAAGGCGCCGGTGGTGGAGGCGCGCAGGCTCATTTTGCCGCTGATGGTGGGCGTCGAAAAACCGCGCATGCCGCGTTCGACGATAAAACCGCGAATCGATTCGGCGCCAGGTTTGGCGGCGCTGGATTGGTCGCCGCCGGATTCATCGCCAGAATCATCGCCAGCGCCGACTTCATCCGCCGAATCATCGCTGACTTTAGCCCACACAATCGCTAAATCGGCTATTGGGGCGTTGGTTATCCAAGTTTTGTGGCCGCTGATTTGGTAGCCGCCGGCGACTTTGCGGGCGCGGGTTTGCATGCCGCCGGGGTCTGAGCCGTGATCCGGTTCGGTGAGACCGAAGCAGCCGATGAGTTCGCCGCACGCTAATTTTGGCAGGTATGTTTGTTGTTGCGCGGCGCTGCCGTAGGCGTGCAGCGGGTGCATGACCAACGATGACTGCACGCTGACGCAGGAGCGGTAGCCGCTATCGACGCGCTCGATTTCCCGCGCCACCAACCCGTAGCCCACATGGCTTAAGCCGGCGCCACCGTATTTTTCCGGCAAGGTGGCGCCCAACATACCTACTTCACCGAATTTCCGCATCAACTTAGGGTCGAAGGTTTCGTTGCGATTGGCGGCGACGATGCCCGGCATGAGCTCGCGCGCGCAAAATTCCCCGGCGCTGTCGCGCGCTAGTTTTTCTTCCGCGCTGAGCTGAGATTCTAAATCGAATGGGTCATCCCATTGGAATGCGGGCGTGGGCATGGTGGTTTTATGGGGATGGGTTTGGGGGTGAATTTGGCGCGCGATGATAAGGTTACGATTAAAATTTGGGGATTGGTATTAAATAAGGGAATTATATGATTGTTGACCCATGCCTTATTTCACGCCGATTTTATAGCGTGGCGAAAAGTATGCTTAGGTTAGGGTTTTTATGGCGTTTTTGGGGTAATGCAAGCTGTTTTTTAAGTTGGGGTCTACAACCATATAGTTCCCTTTGCTTTTGACTTTTTGCTTTTCGCTTTTGATGTTGGTTTTTGATGTTGGTTTTGCTGTTGCCTTTAAATTACGCCCCCGCGTACGCGGTGGAGTAAGTTAAAATCCTTGGCTACGGCAAAAAAAGTTGCTAACATTAGTCTATTGAAATTACCTATTAAAATTCACCTATGGAAATCAACCTAATTGAAACTAATATATTGAAACTAATATATTGAAATTAACCATGCCCATTAATATTAATTTTTTAATATTAAAATTCACTGTAAAAATTTAGTGCGCCGCGTGTTCTTCAGCGCGCAATTCACGCGCCATTTGTAAATGCGCATGAACCACCGCCGCTTCATGCACCACACCTAACAGCCGCCCGCTTTCATCCAACACCGCAATGCTTTCGCCGACGAAGCCGGCCATTGCTTCCATCGCCTCCCATACTGACATTTTATCGTTGAAACAAAGCGCATCGGCGCGCGCATGGTGTTTCGCTAATTCGTCATGTTCGCCGGCCTTGCCTTGCTCGCGCGCGACGATTTGATTGAGGGTAATCATGCCGAGGTATTTTCCTGACCCTTCGACGATATACGCTTCGTTTTGCCCGGCCGCCAACAACGCCCGGCGCACTGTCGATAACGCATCGTCGGCGCCGCCGCGTACGAAATTAGCGGCCAAGCAATCGCGCACCGAAATTTGCGACAACATCACTTTATCGCGCCCCATGGATAAATCGAAGCCGCGCTTAAACAATTGCATATCGAACAACGAACGCCCGAATAATCTATACGCCACCAAATTGGAAAACACCACGCTGACCATCACCGCGGTGCTCAATTCATAATTGCGGGTGAGTTCGAAGATGATGAGGATAGTGGTGAGCGGCGCGCCGATGACCGGGCTGGCCACCGCCGCCATGCCGCATATCGCATAAAATTCGAGGCCGGCGTAGTGCTGCGGGTATAGCGCCTCGGCGCCGCCGCCCACCGCAGCGCCGAATAAAATGCCGATGAGCAGCGCCGGGCTGAACACCCCGCCAGCGAAACCGAACCCTAAGCACAACGCCGTGGCGATAATTTTCGCGCTCATGGTTATGCATAATTCGGCCACGCCGTACGCATCGGCGGTGATGGCGAAGCGCAGGGTTTCCCGCCCGCTGCCTAATATTTCCGGAATCCATTGCGCCGCCAGACCGATGCCGAGCCCGGCGATGGCCGGCTTTAGCCAGCTCGGCGCCGCCAACCCATCAGCCAGCCGACGCGCTGCAAATATTGCCCGCATGAAAACCACCGCCAACACCGCGCCGCCGACGCCGATGGCGCCGAAGGCTAAAAATTCCGGCGCGAATACGCCGCGCACCACCGACACCTCGAACAACGCCGGGCGCTGAAAAACCTCATGGGCGATGAATAAACCGGTGGATGAGGCCACCGTAATCGGCGCGAAGGCGCGCAGCGAGTAATGCCGCAATACCACCTCGTGGGCGAAGATGATGCCGGCGATGGGGGCCGAAAAGGCGGTGGAAATGGCCGCCGCCACGCCGCAGCCGATGCCGAGCGCCGGCTCCACCCGGCCCAACCGCGAGACCGCCGAGCCGAGCGTGGCGCCTAAGTGGGTCAACGGCCCGTACTGCCCCACCGAAGCGCCGCTACCGAGTCCCAACAAGGCGGCTGCGGCATTTATCAGCCCGCTTTTGAGCGGCACCGCGCGGCGTAATTGCGCCGCCTCGATGACCTCGGCCGGATTATGCGCCCGCCGCTGCGGCATTAAGATCATTAGGGCTCCGACCAGCAGCCCGCCGATGGCCGGGACGATAAACAAGAGCGCGCGCGCGGCGGAATCCCCGGCCAAACCTTGTCGACTGCGAAAGGTGATGAACAATAAATCGTTCAGCCACTTGATGAGGTCGGTGAAGGCGATAGCGGCCAGCGAGGCGACCGCGCCGACCGCGACGCCGAAAATCAACACCCGCATGATGCGCAGCGCCGCCGGCTGGGTTGGGGTTGGGTCGACTGGTTTCATCGCCGTTGCGTGCTGGGCATCATGGTCGGCTGGGGATGCACATTAAATGGGCATATACATTAATGTGTATGGCTATGGTTTCGCCGACCGAACGCCGCCGACAACAATCCGCCGACCCCCAGCGCCAGCGCCACGCCGCCGCCCCACAGCAACACCACCGGCGGCGCCGCGCCCACGCGTCCGACCACATCCGCCGCCATTAGCCCGTATATCAACCCGCACAGCAGCCCGCCGAGGGCTAATCCGAGGCCGGCGATAGCGCGTGAGATACGGCGCTGGCCGGCGGCCAGGCTGTGTTTCAGCGCGGTGATTTCTTGGTCGCGAGTCGGCGCCAGCAGCGCGTCGTTTTTCAGCCGCTGCATGATTTGCTGCGCTAAACCGGGCAATTCCGGCGTTAGGGTAAGTACATTCGGCCATTCCTTACCTAGGGCGCGCAGCAGGGCGCGCGGGCCGATTTGCTGGCGCGTCCATTTCTCCAAAAAGGGTTTGGCGGTCTGCCATAAATCCAACTGCGGATACAATTGTCGCCCCAAGCCCTCGATATTCAGCAAGGTTTTTTGCAGCAGCGCCAGTTGCGGCTGCACCGGCATGTCGAAGCGATGGGCGACGCGGAATAAATCGATGAGGAATCCGCCGAAGGAAATTTCGCTAATCGGGCGGGCAAAAATCGGCTCGCACACGGTGCGGATGGCGGCCTCGAAATCTTCGGCCGAGGTGGCCGGCGGCACCCAGCCGGCGCGAATGTGCGCTTCGGCGACGCGGCGGTAATCGCGATGAAAAAAGGCCAGCAGGTTTTCCGCCAGATAGCGCTTGTCGGCGGCGCTTAAAGTACCCATGATGCCGAAATCCACGGCGCGATATTGCCCCTGGGGGGAGACGAAAATATTGCCGGGGTGCATGTCGGCGTGAAAAAATCCATCGCGAAAGGCTTGGGTGAAAAATATTTCCACACCATCGTGGGCGAGTTTTTTGCGGTCGATGCCGGCCGCATCAATGGCCTCGATATCGCGAATCGGAATGCCGTGGATGCGCTCCATCACCATCACATTGCGCCGCGTGTGCGGCCAATGCACTTGCGGCACATAGATTAAATCCGAATCGGCAAAATTGGCTTTTAGTTGGCTGGCGCTGGCGGCCTCGCGCATTAAATCCAGCTCGTTGTGGATGGTTTTGTGATAATCGGCGACCAATTCGCGCGGTTTTAGGCGCCGCGCCGCCGGCCAATGGCGGTGCGTCAAATCCGCCAAGGCGCGCAACAACGCCAGGTCGCGGGCGATGATTTTATGCACTTGCGGGCGCAACACCTTGACCACCACTTGCTCGCCGCTCAACAATTCAGCGTAATGCACCTGCGCGATGGAAGCGGAGGCCGCGGCCTCGGGCGTGAAAGCGCGAAAATGCGCCTCCAATGAATCACCATAGGCGCGCTCGATAATCTCCCGCGCTTGCGCCGCGGAAAATGGCGGCACATCGTCTTGTAGTTTGACCAGTTCGGCCGCGATATCGGCCGGCAGCATGTCCGGGCGGGTGGACAGCGCTTGGCCGAATTTAACGAACACCGGCCCCAATTCTTGCAGCGCTTGGCGCAAGCGTTGCCCACGCGGTAATTTGGCGGCGCGCCGCCAGCTGCGCGAGGTGATTTTAAGCGCCCAGGCATAGGGGCGATAAAAGTGCGCCGCGCTGATGAATTCATCCAGCCCATGCTTGCTCAGCACGCGGGCAATGCGCAGCAAATGGAAGAAATTTTTGCCCAATTAATGTGGCGCTCGTGGGGTTTGGATGAATGGGGGGGATTTGTGAACCTTAAGTATTTGCGGGCAGTTGGTCGCCCACATGGTGTTTTGGGGGTGACTCAGGCGGAAGCGCGTGGTTGTGGTTGGGCGGCGGCCGGTTTCCCGTTAATTAAAGGAATTCCTCGCTCATTAATCTGGCGGGGGATTGTGCGGCGATGGCGGCGGCTGAATTTCACGGGCCTCGTCCACAGCGCGCGTTTTGGTATTTTCCCGGCCCATTATTTTCTGCAGTCTGGCCACCCGCAGCGTCAATCGATCCACATCGGCGCGGGTGTGGTGTACCGCGCCGGCGAAGCGCGTCATGGCCGCATCGCCGACCACCAGGCGTTTTTCCTCGGTGAGAAAATCGGTCGCGTTGACTCGTGTCAGCTCGGCCGCTCGCGCCGCCCAGCCGGCCAGGCCGCGCGCCACATTGCCGGCCTGGCGCGCCGTGGCGTCACCGAGAATGCGCGCCACGCCCTCCTCCCAATCAATATCGAGTTGCATGAGGATTTGTTGCAGCTCGCGCCCGAGTTCGGCATCGCCGCTAATGCTGATTTTGGCGTAAGCCCGGCCGCCGCCGGGGCGACTTAACTGCGCGAACGCCAGCGCCGAACCGGTCAATGTGACCGCCGGCGCGGTGGCGGAATCGGCGCGAAATTCCATGCCGCACGCGCTCGGGCACAGGTACAGCGTGACCGCCGGGGCGGTGATTTCCAGGCAAAACACCGCGCCGTGTAGTGGCGCTAATTTTTGCTGACCCTCCGCATCGAGCGCCAGGCAAGCGCCAGCGGCGGCGTTTAGCCCCTCCAAAAATACCGCTTGCAATACCGCTGGGGTTGATGCGGCTGATGGGTCGGGGGAGGGCTTCAATATTTCAGCCCGATGTGGACGGCGACGATGCCACCGCTGAGATTGTGGATGCGAATATCGTCGAATCCGGCGTGTTGCAACATGGTTTTTAGGGTTTGCTGGTTGGGGTGGCGGCGGATGGATTCGACCAGATAACGGTAACTCGCCTCATCGCCGGCGACCAGTTTGCCGAGTTTGGGGATGGCGTTGAATGAATAAAAATCATAGGCGCGCCCTAAAAGCGGCAACACCGGCTTGGAAAATTCCAACACCACAAGCCGCCCGCCGGGCCGAATGACCCGATACATCGAGGCCAATGCATCTTGCTGGCGGGTGACATTGCGCAGCCCGAAGGCGATGCAAACGCAGTGAAATTGCGCCTCGGCGAAGCATAATTTCTCGGCATCGGCCAAGGCGTAGCCGATGGCGGCGTGGGCCGCATGGCTATCGAGAGCGGCGCCGCTGGTGTCCACATAGCCGGCCAAGCCGGCGTCGAGCATGTTGTTTTTGCCCGCCTCTAACATGGCCGGGTTGATATCGGTTAGCATCACCACCCCGCCGACCCCCACCTGACGCGCCAAGCGCCGCGCCATATCACCGCTGCCGGCGGCCACATCCAGCGCCCAGCCGCCGCGCCGCAAGCCGCTTTGCGAGGCCGCAAACCGCTTCCATAATCGATGCGCGCCGAATGACATTAGGTCATTCATTAAATCATAACGCCCGGCAACCGAGCGAAAAACCGCTCCCACCAGCCCGGCTTTGTCGCCCTCATCCACCGCGCGAAACCCAAAATGCGTTTTGTGCTCAGCGGCCGTTGTCATGGATAAACATTAAACCGAATTAGCGAGATTGGAAGGAAAATTGACCCCCTACATTAAATAGGGATTTATATGATTGTTGACCCAATTCTTATTTCACGCCGATTTTATAGCGTTGCGTGAAGGTTGCTTGGTTAGGGTTTTATGGGGGATTTGGGGTAATGCAAGCGGTTTTTTTATTGTTGGGTCAACAACCATATAATTCCCATTAAATAGGGATTTATATACCTAAATCTACACGGCTGGATTTGCTTTTGATTTTGATCTTGCTGTTGCTTTTGATGTTGCTGTTGCTGTTGCTTTTGTTGTTGCTGTTAAGGCTTTGCTCCACCCTATCTTTTTAGGGGGGAGCCAAAACTGGCGGCTTCATCGCCAGTTTTGGTGGGGGGTGCGTTTGATTTAGCTTTTCGCTTTTGGCTTTTCGCTTTTAACGTTTTACTCCACCTTAGCTTTTTCTGGGGGGAGTTAAATCAGGCGGCTTTATCGCATGATTTGGTGGGGGGCTGTCGATGTTGGTCTTTTTGCGTTTGCCTTTAAATCTTCAACGCATTAACCCAAATGAGGAATAAGGTAAAAACCAAAGCCAAAATCAAAATAACCCCCCCACATTAAAGCGGATGGAGTGAATCTTAAAAGTCAAAAGTCAAAAGTAGCCCCAGCGTGCAGATTTAGGACTATAAAATCCCTAATATATTAGCTAATCGACGCTTCGCGCATGCCCAGCCTGGCGCAACTGCGCCAGGTAATGCCGCCAATTTTCGGTTTGATTTTTACCTAACGCATACAGCGTGTCCCAGGAGTAGATTCCGCTGTCATGCCCATCATCAAAAACCGGTTTGACCGCATAATTGCCCACCGCCTCGAGGCGCTCGATATTCACCGCCTCCTTGCCGACTTGCAGCACCCCTTGTCCCGGCCCATGCCCTCGTACTTCCGCTGATGGCGAATGCACCCGCAAATACTCGCAACTCATTTCAAACACCTCGCCGCCCTCGAACGACACTGTTATGGCGCGGGTTTTTTGGTTGAGCTTGATTTCAATGGGGCGGTGGGCGCTCATTTAAATAAAGTCGGGGGGAATTGCCGTAATTGCGGCGAAAATAGACTGGAAGTGGGCCGACAATGGACGCTATGCCACCGTCGGCTCGCCATAGTAGCACCGATATTAGCCGCCAAAGCCGGGGCCCTTAACATCCGCCATGGGCTGCGCTTTTTACGCATAATAAAGGGCGGTCACTGTGGATAAATCGGTTGTGTTTATATTAAGATAGCAGCCGTGGACCGCACCCCGCGATTATTGCATTGGTTATATTAATGTTCATTTTGCCACCTCTTAATGCTTGGAAAATTGAGTGATTCTAACGCCATGCCGCAAGTTTGGGTTGATTGCATCGACCAATTAAAAACCCGTGTTTCGGCGGTGGACCTCAACACCTGGGTGGCGCCGCTGCACCCGGTGCGGCGCGACGACACCTTGAAATTATTGGCGCCGAATCGCTATGTGTTGGATTATGTCAATAAAAATTTCAGCCACTTGATCACGGAAATTCTCGCCGCCATGGATAGCGGCATAAAATCGGTGCAGGTGGAGATCGGCGGGCACAGCGTGGGGCATGTTGGTGGTGGAAGTGGTGGTAAAAGCGGCGTGGGTAAAAACATGGCCGGCAAAACCAAAACTGCCGCCACGCGATACGCCGCCGGCGCTATGGATTCCAACTACACTTTCGCGAAGCACATTGAGGGCGAATCCAACGCCTTAGCGCGCGCCGCGGCGCTGCAAGTGGGTAACAAACCAGGCGGCGCCGGCAACTTCAACCCGCTGTTTATTTATGGCGAAGTCGGGCTTGGTAAAACCCATCTTATGCAAGCATCCGGGCATTTAATGCTGCACAACGATCCGGGTGCGCGGGTGATTTATGTGCGCTCGGAGTTGTTTGTGAATGACATGATCAAGGCGTTAAGTAGCAAGGCCATGCATGATTTCAAGCGTCATTACCGCTCGCCGGGGGCGCTGTTGATCGACGATATTCAGTTTTTTGCCCGCAAAACCCAATCTCAGGAGGAGTTTTTTCACACCTTTAACACCTTAATTGAGGGGCGGCAACAAATCATCATCACCAGCGACCGCACCCCGCAAGCCATCACCGATGTGGACCCGCGGCTGGTGTCGCGTTTTAGCGCCGGCCTCACCATCGGCATCGAGCCGCCGGAGATGGAAACCCGCGTGGCGATTTTGAAAAATAAAGCGCGCGAGCAAAAAATAGAACTGCCGGACGAAGTCGCGCAGTTCGTGGCCGGGGTGATTCGCTCGAATGTACGCGAGTTGGAGGGCGCGTTGCATAGCATTCTCGCCAATGCGCGCTTCACCGGGCGGGACATCGATACTGAATTGGCGCAACAAGCGCTGCGCGACCGATTGGCGCATCAGCAGCGTCAAACTAGCATCGAAAATATTCAGCAGACCGTGGCGGAATACCATAAACTGCGTATGGCGGATATGCTGTCGAAAAAACGCTCGCGCAACATCGCCCGCCCACGCCAATTAGCCATGTATTTCGCCAAAGAGTACACCAACCTTAGCCTGCCGCAAATCGGCGAGCGTTTTGGCGGCCGAGATCACTCCACAGTGATCCACGCCTGCCGTAAAATTAATGAGTTACTCAAAACCGACGCTAAAATCCAAATCGACCACCGTAATTTGCGCCGGTTGTTTGGCGGATGACTCTTTTGGCGGCAGTGGCGGGCGGTGTATAACCTGTGGTTTTTATGTGGATAACTCGCCTTTTTGTTGGACTATTTTGTGGATATTTTTTTATCCACAATTCATCCATAACCAAACCCAGCCATTAACAGCCCCATTCTTCACACCATAAACCATTATAACTAATTGAAATTACAAGATAAATTTACTTTATCCACCATTCCCATCCCCCCCTACTACCACTACTATTTTTTAAGTACATGAACATAAAAGTAGACCGTGAAAACATTCTCCCGACACTCAATTTGGTTAGCAGTGTGGTGGAAAAACGCCAAACTGTGCCTATTTTGGGCAACCTCCATTTCGCGCTGAAGGGCAAGAAATTGACCATTATCGGCACGGATTTGGAAGTCGAAATATCCGAGACCATCGACAATATCGACGGCAAGGACGGCATGGTTACTTTGCCGACGCAGAAAATCCTCGACATCACGCGCATGCTGCCTAAAAACGCGTCCATCACCATCAAGGTAGAGAAAGACAAGGCGTTGGTCACCTCAGCGCGCAGTCGCTACACCTTAAAAACCCTGCCGGCGGAGGAATTCCCCCGCATCGAAGCCGGCAAGTGGGATGAGCGCTTTAAAATCAAACAATCGGTGCTCAAAGATTTACTGGATAAAACCGCCTTTACCATGGCAGTGCAAGATGTGCGCTACTACCTCAATGGCGTGTTGTTTGAGATTTCCAGCAAGCAATTGCGCGCCATCGCCACCGACGGGCATCGCCTGGCGCAGGCTGATGTGGATATCGACCTTAAAATAACCGACCCCCGCGAATTAATCGTGCCGCGCAAGGCGGTGGCGGAAATTAGCCGTTTTATCGGCGGCGATGATGAGGATGGCGATATGGTGGTGGAAATTAACCCCAACCACCTAAAACTCACCAAGGGCGGCACGGTGTTGATTACCAAACTCATCGACGGAAAATTCCCGGAGTTCAAGGGCGTATTGGAAAAAAAGCCGGATATTATGGTCAGCGTCGACCGCGCGCCACTCATCGATACCCTCAATCGGGTGGCGGTGCTTACCACCTCCAGCGATCGCTTTCGCGGCATTAAAATCGGCTTGGATAGCGGCGTCATGCGCGTCACCGCCCGAAATATGGAGCAAGAAGAGGCGGTGGAGGAGTTGGCGGTGGAATACAGCGGCGAACCCAATGAAACTGGCTACAATGTGGCGTATTTGATCGACGCGGCGCGCGCCGCCACCTCTGAACAAGTGGAGATTCACCTGCGTTCCGAGGATGGAATCTGCATCATCAAACAGCCCGGCGATGAGCGCACCATTTGGCTGATTATGCCTATGCGGATTTAATGCGGCGATAATAAATGGCGGGCAATTGGTAAAATATGTTTCATATGAAACATTACGCCCCACCATAATAGGTAAATAAAGTCAGTAGCATATAAGCGATTGTCGGTAAAACGGCAATCGCTTTTTTTTGCGTTAAATCCAAGCACCCTAATTTTTAGGATTTATATAATTATTGACCCAATTCTTATTTCACGCCGATTTTATAGCGTTGCGTGAAGGTTGCTTGGTTAGGGTTTTATGGGGGATTTGGGGTAATACAAGCGGTTTTTTATTGTTGGGTCAACAACCATATAATTCCCAATATTTACCAGTGGTAAAACCACTTTATAGTGGTTTTAATGTTTCATATGAAACATCGAGGTCAATAATAAGCGACCGGTTGGCGTATAAATCACCGGTAAATTTATCGTATAATCCAACCTAATTACCCCCAGCCAATAGTGATATGGAAATAGAATACGACTCCAGTAGCATTAAGGTTCTCAAAGGATTGGATGCAGTCCGTAAGCGGCCGGGTATGTATATCGGCGACACCGATGATGGCACCGGCTTGCACCACATGGTGTTCGAGGTGGTGGATAACGCCATAGACGAAGCGTTGGCCGGGTATTGTAGCGGCATTCAAGTGGTTATTGGCGCTGATGAGTCTATATCCGTCACCGATGACGGGCGCGGCATCCCCACCGGCGCCTTGGCTGAAGAGGGCGGCAAAAGCGCGGCTGAAGTGATTATGACGGTGCTGCACGCCGGCGGAAAATTCGACCAAAACGCCTACAAAGTATCCGGCGGGCTGCACGGCGTGGGGGTTTCTGTGGTCAATGCGTTGTCCGAGCATTTACTGCTGGAAATCTATCGCGATGGCAAAATTTACCGCCAGCATTACCGCAGTGGCGACCCAGAAGCGCCGTTAGCCATAGTCGGCGACACCGAACGCAGCGGCACTCACCTCACCTTCCACGCCGACCCAAAAGTATTCGGCGTGGTGAAATTCCACTACGACATCCTCGCCAAACGCCTGCGCGAGCTCTCTTTTCTCAACTCCGGGGTGCGCATCGAGTTACAAGATGCCCGCACCGAGCAGCATGAGGTGTTCGAATACGAGGGCGGCATCATCGCTTTTGTCAGCCACCTAAACCGCAAAAAAAACCCACTGCACCCCACGGTTTTCGGCATGGATGGTGAAAAGGACGGCGTGCATGTTGAATTAGCCATGCAGTGGAATGATTCCTATCAGGAAAACACCTTCTGCTACACCAACAATATTCCACAGGTGGATGGCGGCGCCCATTTGGCCGGCTTGCGCGGCGCCATGACGCGCACCCTCAATGGCTATGTAAACCAACTCGGCCTAGCGAAAAAAGAAAAAGTTGTTTTGAGCGGCGATGATTGCCGCGAAGGGCTGACCGCGGTGCTGTCTATTAAATTGGCGGATCCAAAATTCTCCTCGCAGACCAAAGATAAATTGGTGTCATCGGAGGTCAAGGGCGCGGTGGAATCCCAAGTGGCGGAACGACTGGGCGAGTTTTTGTTAGAACACCCAGCGGAAGCCAAAGCCATCGCCCATCGCATCGTCGAATCGGCGCGCGCGCGCGAGGCGGCGCGCAAGGCGCGGGATATGACGCGGCGCAAAAATGCTCTGGATTTAAGCGGCCTGCCAGGTAAACTGGCGGATTGCCAAGAAAAAGACCCGGCGCTGTGCGAGATTTACTTAGTCGAGGGCGATTCCGCCGGTGGCAGCGCCAAACAAGCGCGTGATCGCGAATTTCAAGCCATTCTGCCGCTGAAGGGCAAGATCCTCAATGTGGAAAAGGCGCGGTTCGACAAAATGCTCTCATCCGAGGAAGTCACCACCCTAATCACCGCCCTCGGCACCGGCATCGGGCCTAATGATTTCGATGTCAGCAAATTGCGCTACCACCGCATCATTCTAATGACCGATGCGGATGTGGATGGTTCTCACATCCGCACCTTGTTGCTGACTTTTTTCTTCCGCCAAATGCCGGAATTGTTAGAGCGCGGCCACATCTATATCGCCCAGCCGCCGCTATACAAAATGACGGTGAAAAAAAAGGAAAAGTATGTTAAGGATGATGCGGAAATGGCGGCCTATTTACTCGCCCAAGCGGCCGCTCGCGCGCGCATCACGCTACACAATGGCCGGGAGTTAGCCGGCGCCACGCTGTCGGCGGTGGTGGCTGAATTTCAATCCATCGAGGCCAGCATCGCGCGCCTGGCGCGGCGCTATAACCACGCCACGCTCAACGCCCTGCTCACTATGGACGCGGTATCGGCGGATGATTTG
This sequence comes from Candidatus Poriferihabitaceae bacterium, assembly GCA_965243285.1. Lineage (GTDB taxonomy): Bacteria > Pseudomonadota > Gammaproteobacteria > Arenicellales > Poriferihabitantaceae > JAHRAW01. The sequence goes on from OZ251537.1 coordinate 867,179, forward strand.
GCCGACCCCACCGCCATGCAAGGCATCGCCGCCGATTTAGAAGCCGCGCTCAACACTGCGCAATCCGATGTGCTGCGTTATTCGGTGGCGGCGGAGGCCGGTGGCGTGGCGGTCACCCGCCATCAATATGGGTTGAGCGACGATTTTTTGCTCGGCGAGGGGTTTTTCACCAGCCCGGAATACCGCGCTATGGTGGCCTGGGTAAAGCAACTCCGCGCCATGCAAACCGGCTCGTTGCGCGTCGCCTGGGGCGAGGTCGAAGCGCAAGTCGAGAATTTCGAAGACGCCGTGGGGTGGATTTTCACCCAAGTGAAAAAGGGCGTTAGCCTGCAGCGCTATAAAGGGTTGGGGGAGATGAATCCGGAGCAACTCTGGGAGACCACCATGGACCCCACCGTGCGACGGCTACTCAAAGTCACCATCGAAAACGCCTTTACTACGGATGAAACCTTCACCACCTTAATGGGCGACCAAGTGGAGCCGCGGCGGGAATTCATCGAACAAAACGCCTTCGCGGTGGCGAATTTGGATGTGTAGCGAGTGGGGCGATAGGCGGCTGATGGGTGGTCAATAAGTAGCCAATAAATGGCGCCAATAAGCCGCGAAAATAAGCCGCTAACTCATAAGCCACCACCACCAGAAGGCGGCCACAAATGCGACCGAATTAGTCGCCAAAATCCGCGCGCGGTTTGGCGAACACCCGCTGCAGCAAGGGCGCGAAAAACGCCAGCGGTTTGTTAGGATAATCCGGGTCAAAACAATTCTGGTCATAGTGTTCGCAAAAATCCACGCCATCCTGATACCAAACATGACCGCGGAATTGTTGCCGCGCCTCACGGTCGCCGCCTAAGTGATGGGCGTAATACGCCATCTGAAACACTCCATGGTGCTTCACAATCCAATAAATGCGCGCCGCCACATAGGGGCGCAAAATCGCCGCCGCCATCTCGCCATGTGCCAACGGCGCCAAACCATCGCCGATATCGTGCAACAGCGCCGCCGCCACCATCTCCTCATCCTCACCGGCCGCAACAGCACGGCTGGCGGATTGTAAGGAATGCTGCAAGCGCGATACCTGATAGCCGTTGAAGGAATTTTCCAACCCCGCTAACGCCGCCAACAACCGCGCCGGCAACTCGCGCACATAGGCCTGCTCATGGCGATGCAAAAAGGCGTACTCCTCGGCGCTGCCGTCCGCCATACGGGTGAAATCGACGGTCTCTCTGGGTTTTTTCATCGCCATAAATGCAGGTGGGAAGTGGTTAGTGGATTTCCAGCAAATATATCGTTAAATTTATCACTAAATTTAGCAAAAAACCATAAATAAACAATAAAAACAACAACTTACCGCTATTTTATAGTAAATCTAACACCCTTATCCAGCCGCCGCCCCACCACCGCCCGCCCGCCATGCACCACTATCGGTCACTGCAACAAAATCGGCTGCGCCGCGATAATCTCGCACCCCTCCGCCACCGACCTAACCCGCCCGGCCAGCCCCAACTCCCGATAAACCGCCTCCCCAGCGCGCATAATATCAGCCACCGACCCCCCCAACATCGTCACAATCCGCCCCAATGTCACCGCATCCGGCGGCGTTTTTAGGTACTCCACCACCTCTAACGCCGCGCCGCTTTCTGCTAGCAACGCCAACACCGCCCGAGATTTAGAACAGCGCGGGTTGTGGTAGATGGTGGTGGTTTGGGTGGTTTTAGCCATGATTTGCAAGTAAAAAATATTGGGTTTATTCTAAATAACCAAACCGAAGAGGTTGTTTTTAGATAACATAACTTATATTATCCACACTGCCTAGTGCGGTTTTATAATTCACATCAGCTGTATTGCCTACTTTTCAATAAAACTTACCTGTTATGGATAAGAAAACCATCACCATCGATCTTGATGTGCATCGAATCATCGAGGCTCATCGGCGCGGCTTTAATGAAAGCGAAAACACTGTGTTGCGGCGGTTATTAAATTTACCCAAAGCGCCAGCCAACCCCGTACCGAGTGTGGATTCATATCAGAAGGTGGCTGAAGATTTGGGGATGCATCGAGGAACTTCCTCCAACATCAACTCTTGGCGAGGTAAGGGTGTGGAGTTGCCGGAAGGCACCATGCTGCGTTTTGAGCATCCGTCATACATAGTTGTCACAGGCTGCATTCGGCATGGTAAATGGGATGTGGAGGGGGAAACTTTTACGACACCATCGGGTGCTACCACTTTCGCCGTTAAAAAAACCTCAGGGAATGATGTCAGCCTAAATGGCTGGTTATATTGGCAAGTGCAACGACCGGGTGAAACTAGATGGATACCACTTAATGATCTACGCGATACATTGAGAATAGGCAAACAAAATCGCTAAAATTCAAACCAAAATATTGGAATAATGGCGGTATAAAAACATGATTAAGAAATACAACCATAAAAACTGCCAATCGTTATTTGGGTATGCCGCCGCCACGCATAAGCGGTGTAAGTGGCAATGCCAACTTTGCGGCGCTGGCGGGTTATCGGCGGGTTCTAAATTTTGGCGGCAGTTAACGGTGGAGCATTTGATTGGAAGATCTGATGGCGGTTATCGAAAAGATAAAAACGCGCCAATAGATATAAACAGACTAGTCGATGCTAATTTTCAGGCGTACACGGAGGGTGAAAAGAATGATTTAGTAAAGAAAATTGATGAACTAAATACGGTGACTGCATGTCAACTCTACAACTCTACAACCAGTCGATTTAAAGCGGAAGAAAAACACACAATGGCTAATTTATTTAAAGAATCAGGAAATTGTCGCGAGTTACTTATTAAAAAAATCGGAGAAGCGTGTAGTGATATTTTGCGCCAAAAGAAAGAGAAGGTTCGGTGGAAATTAGTTTCGGTTGAAGATGCATTCAAAAAGTATATTATCCCCTAAAAATATCACGGTGATTTATCAGCGGTGAAACGCCGTATATATTGCTGCACTTCCGATTCGCGGCTGGCCGGGCATTCTTCTTGCGCGCGGCCGCAAACTGCGCATGTTGTTAGGGCGATGGGGTGGATATAGCCACGATCACAATCGCAATCCCAATACTCCCTATTCAAAACCACATCACCGAGATCTTCCAGCCGCTCGTCGAATTCATTCAATAAATCGCCATGGGGGCCGGTGTGGGTGTTGTAGTTTTCTATCTCCCGAGGCGGCCGGCCCAGCGCTATATCGCCGGCAAAATCCGAAGAGGTTGGGGAGTTTTTCGCTACCGGTGCGTTATGGGAATTTGCCAGGCGGTGGGTGGGGTGGGAATTCATGGGTTTTATGGCCAGTGCAGGGATTGGGAATGATAGGTGACTTGATCGGATTCCACGATGCGTCGAGTGAATCCCACCTTTTGTGTGGGGTTGAAAATAACATTCATGTTTGGCACATCTTCTAACTTACTCACCACCACTAGGGCGTAGTTGTTTTTATATTCTTTGGCTTTATGGAATTCTTTTTCGGTCATCCTAATACTGCCGCTGGCGGCGCGCATGCCTTTTATTTCAGCCAGGAAAAAATGTTGTTGGCGTTCTATTTGAAAATCATAGCCATCGCCAAAATTTCTAGCATCTTCTAAAATGCCGCCGCGGAAAAAATCGACCGTATTGAAATTATTCATAAAAAACAACTCAGCCGCCTGGCCGGTAACTTGCATTTGCCGAAATTTGGTTTGCATCAGCGGGCTAACCGCCACATCCACATGGGCGACGACATTTGAATCGCCTTGAATATAAAACTGCACTATGGAGGCGAATTCCTGTGCGGTTAAGGATTCGAAAAGTGAATCAATCAAAATTTTTCGATGAATGTACGTATTTCCTTTTTGCCACCAACCCTTCCGGCCATTATCGAAAAAATGATCGAATAAATCTTGCCGATTTTTTACGGTGCCGATTGTGTCGGCAATTTTTAACCGCACGATATATTCATAAAAAGCAGTTTTTGTTTGGAAGCCGAAATGTTTTACAAAATCCATATTAAATTTGGCTAACCCATAACCAATTAAATTAAGGATTTCATAGTTTTCATGTTTCGATTGTTTTTCCATCAGACTAACCCCCTACCCTTCCAATCCTGCGCTGCAGCGCCAGCAGATTTCGAAGGTGGCGGGGTTTTTTTCGCCGCAAGTTTTGCATTTTAGGTTGGTCGGTGGGGTCGGGCAGTTTTCGAATTCATCGATGGTGCGGCGGGCTTTTTCTAGGTCGAGGTCGCGTTTTATCCATACCTCGGGGTAGGTTACCGGTAGGTCGCCGAAGCCGCCGACGGCGTTCTGGTTGAATAGCAGGCATGGCACGCCGGCTTGGCTCAATAAATCCATCACCATTTGCCCGTCGATTAGGGATTCGGCGGTATATACGCACTGCATGGGCGGCGGTCGGCGGTCGGCGCGATGACTTTATGCCAATGGCGTTATGCCGATGGCGCATCGTCCGCCGCCGCCGCCGCCTTCGGCCAGGCGACAATAACGGCGCGCACCAGGGTGGCCAAGGGAATGGCGAAAAACACCCCCCACACCCCCCACAGCCCGCCGAAAAATAGCACCGCGACGATAATCGCCACCGGGTGAATGTTGACCACCTCGGAGAACAACAGCGGCACTAACAAATTGCCGTCTAACGCTTGGATGGCAAGATAGGCCGCGACCACATAGATGAAATCGTTGCTCCAGCCCCATTGAAACCACGCGATTAGCACCACCGGGATGGTCACCACCGCGGCGCCCACATAGGGGATGAGCACCGAGACGCCCACCAACGCCGCTAATAGCATGGAAAACTGCAGCCCAAAATACGCGAAGCACGCGAAAGTGACCGCCCACACGATGAAAATCTCCCACACCTTGCCGCGAATGTAGTTGCCGATTTGCGCGTCCACATCGCCCCACACTTGGGTCGCCAAACCGCTCTCTTGGGGCAGTAAATTAATGCACCAATCGAGAATGCGGCGCTTATCGCGCAGAAAAAAGAAGATGAGAATGGGCATTAAAATCAAATATACCAACACGGTGATGATGTCCGCGGCGCTGGATAAGGAGGCCGCCACTACCGCTTGGCCCAAAGCGGTCAACTGCTCGCGCGCGCCGCTGATGATCTCCTGCACCTGCGCCGCCGAGAGTAATTCCGGGTATTTTTCCGGCAGCGTCATCAGCGTTGCCTGGCCGCGCCCCAACATGGCGGGAATCTGCGACACCATCTCGGTGAGTTGGGTATATAAGGTGGGCAGCAGGCCGAACACCACCATCACCACGAACAACATAAAGGCCAAAAACACCAGCCACACCGCCACCGCGCGCGGCACGCGGGCGCGGGTGAGTTTTGCGGTGGGGCCGTCCAATAGATAGGCGATGACGATGCCGGCCAGCACCGGCGCCAACATATTGCCGGCATAGGTGATGACCACAAACGCGCCGATAAGCACGGCCGCGAGATACACCACCTGCGGGTTGGCGATTTGTTGCTTGAACCAACGGGCGATGCGCTGCATGGGCGATTAGGGGGTGATAAAAATGGGCCGGGGATTAATCAGCGGCGCTACTTTCGGCGGCAATGGTTTCGACGCTGTGGGTGATGGTCACTGTGCTCTCTAACATACGCGTCACCGAGCAATATTTTTCCATGGATAAGGCCGCGGCGCGCGCCACTTTTTTGGCGTCCAACGCCGCGCCGCTGATGCGATAGTGTAAATGAATGCGCGTAAATACGCTCGGCACGCCAGCGGCGCGTTCGGCGCTGATGTCTATCTCGCAAGCGCTGGCGTGCTGGCGGCTTTTGGCGAGAATCAACATCACATCGATGCCGCTGCAGCCGCCCAATCCCATCAACACCATCTCCATAGGGCGCGCGCCGCGGTCGGCGCCGCCCAACTCCGGCGCGCCGTCCATCAGCACGGCGTGGCCGCTGTCGGCGACTGCTTCGAAGCAGAGTTTGCCGAGGTGTTTTAGGTGGGCTTTCATGGTGGTTTTTTATGGGCGGAAGTTATGGGGTATGGTTAAATTTTTCTAATCAAAAATGTAATTAAATTAACATAATTAAATTTAAAACATTTAATGGAGATGAGTGTAGGTAATTTTCATTTAAATTTAGAGGTTTATATACCTAAATCTGTACGGTGTAAGTCTGGCTTTTGTTTCACTCCATCAAGATGAAGCGGGGAGTGAAACTTTAAAAGCCAAAACAAAAATCAAAAACCAACCCGCAAACGTCCTTCACGCAGGCGGAATACCCGCCGCCGAATCCGCCCGTCGCTGTTCTAACATCTTGTGTACAAAAAGTCCCACCGCGCAGCGTAGTTTTTCAATGTACGGCTCATCGCGATAGACGCGCAGCAATAATTGCTCGGCGGAATCGGGGTGGTAGGAGAAAAAATCGCACCATTTTCGCTGGCTGACCCATAATTGCCCCTGCACTTGCGGGATATACGGCCCCGGCAGTTTGGCGCCGCGCACATGGGCGGCGTGGATGGCCGGCATGGGGCATTTGATTTCCAGCAAGCCATCATCGCCCACCATGCCGTCTGGGCTGGCTGCCACCAGCCGCTGCGCGTTGAGATAAACCAACCCCACTTCAGCCACCGCGTGGCCGGTTTGCACGGCATAAGCGGCGCGTGCCTGCGGCTCCATTTCGAGGCCGCGTTGCATCCAAAATGTGGCTTCAAATTGTCGCCGTTCGCGGCTGCGCCACTCCTCCATGAGGTCATCCATATAGCGCGCCGAAGCGGCCGAAAAATACCCGGCGCCGGTTACGATGCGGTTGAAATTCGAGGCCGTGGGAATCCCCAAGCGAGCCGCATGCCACGCCTTTGAGCCCTGCGCCACATCCAAAATCAGCGCGCGCTCGGTCGATTTTTCAGCCACCATCAATTACCTGGTCAGATTCCCCACCTTAAAAAAACCTCACAACCCAAACAACGCCTGCAATTCCGCCCCCGGCTCGGCGGCGCGCATCAGCGCTTCGCCGGCCAAAAACGCATGTACATGATGGCGGCGCATGCGGTCGATGTCGGCGCGGCGATGCAGGCCGCTTTCGGTCACCACGATGCGGTTGCGCGGGATGTCGGCGAGCAAGTCCAGCGTGGTGTCGAGGCGGGTTTCGAAGGTGCGTAAATTGCGATTGTTGATGCCGATGAGCCGGCACGGCAGCGCTAACGCCCGCGCCAACTCGGCGGCGTTGTGCGCCTCCACCAACACATCCAAACCTAAAGCGTGCGCCAACTCGGCCAATTCCCCCAATGCTGGGTCGCCCAAGGCCGCGACAATCAGCAACACCGCATCCGCCCCCAGCAGCCTTGATTCGTAAATTTGATAGGGGTCTAGGATGAAATCCTTGCGAATAACCGGCAACTCACACGCCGCCCGCGCCGTGCGCAGATGGTCATCGCAGCCCTGAAAATAGGTTTCATCGGTGAGCACCGACAAACAGGCCGCGCCATGGGCGGCAAAATCGCGCGCCAACGCCTCGGGGTGAAAATCGGCGCGAATCACGCCGCGACTCGGTGAGGCCTTTTTGATTTCTGCGATGACCGCGGGCCGGCCGTCAGCGATGGCGCTTTCGATGGCATCGGCAAAGCCGCGCGGCGGCGGCGCTGATTCGATTCGCGCGCGTAATTCTGCCAGTGGTTTTGTCGCCGCGCGGTGCGCAACTTCGGCCGCTTTGGTGGCGAGAATTTGGCTGAGGAGGTCTGGTGGTGGGGAGGGGTTGGGCATGGTGGGGTGGTTTGTTGAATTTTGGTGTTGGCTTTTGATCTTCACTCCCCCGCGTACATCTATGAGGGGGAGCGAAGACTAAAGGCGAAAAGCCAAAGCAAAAGCAAAAGCAAAAGCAAAAGCCAACATCAACAGCAAAAGCAAAAGCCAATATCAACAGCAAAAGCAAAAGCAAAATCAACAGTAAAATCAACAGCAACAGCAACAGCAAAAGCTAAATCAAAAGCAAAAGCTAAATCAAAAGCCCCCCCACCAAATCAGCCCGCGCCTATCGGCTCGGACAGATTTAACTCCCCCCAGATGAAGCACGGGGGGAGTAAAAAGTTAAAAGCCAAAAGCCAAAAGCCAAAAGCCAAAAGCCAAAAGCCAGATCAAAAGCCTCCTAAATCAGGCGAAAACTGCCCTATTCCTTATGTTCACTGGATTCGCCGTTAGATTCCCCAGATTCCTCGCCAAAATCCTCCCCCATCGCCAAAAAATTCCGTAATAACGCGTGGCCGTGTTCGGTGAGTAGGGATTCGGGGTGGAATTGCACGCCGACGGTGGCGCTGTCGCGATGTTCGATGGCCATGATTTCGTCATCCTCAGTCCAGGCGGTGACGGCGAGGCAAGCCGGCAGCGAGGCCGCTTGTAACGCCAGCGAGTGGTAGCGGGTGGCGCGAAAGGGCGAGGGCAGGCCGCGAAAAAGTCCCTCGCCGCCATGGTGGATGCGCGAGATTTTGCCGTGCATCAAGCGCCGCGCGCGCACCACCCGGGCGCCGAAGGCTTGGCCGATGCACTGATGCCCGAGGCACACCCCCAGCACCGGAATACGCCCAGCGAAGCGCGTCACCGCCGCCACCGAAACGCCGGCCTCATCGGGCGTGCACGGCCCCGGCGAAATCGCCAAATACCGCGGCGCTAAGGCCTCGATGTCATCCACGCTGCGCTGGTCGTTGCGAATCACCGCCGCCATCGCGCCGAGTTCGCCGAAATACTGCACCAAGTTATAGGTGAAGGAATCGTAGTTGTCGATGAGCGCCAACATGGTCGAATCGGCGGTCGAACCGGCGGTCGAAGCGGTGGAATCCGGCGGCGAATTTGGCCGTGAAGCCACGCAAGTTATCGAATCCATCACCGACTCCTCGCTGAATCCGCAGGGAAAACCACGCCATCGGCCGAATCGAGCGAAGCTGTCGAATCCAACGCCGAAACTGCTGTCGAATTCACGGAATCCGCAGAATCTGGCATTGAATCCACCCCAAAATCTCCCAAATCCGCTTGATTCGCCGAATCTGGTACAGAATCCACCGCCAAAGCCGTGAAACCCACGAAACCCACGCGATATAGCGAATCCATCGCTGAAGTTGCAGAAACCAGCGCCGAATGTATCGATAAATCCACGAAATCCACGGAACCTACGGCCGAATCTATCGAATCTGGCACAGAATCCACCGCCAAAGCCGCGAAATCCACGAAACCCATGCGATATAGCGAATCCATCGCTGAAGTTGCAGAAACCAGCGCCGAATGTATCGATAAATCCACGAAATCCACGGAACCTACGGCCGAATCTATCGAATCTGGCACAGAATCCACCGCCAAAGCCGCGAAATCCACGAAACCCATCGAATCCATCATCGATTCCTCGCCGAATCCGCCAACTTCGCTGATTCCATCGAATCTGACACCGAATCTCCGGTCGAATCGGCTAAATCGGGCGCCAAATCCCCCGCATCCCCCGAATCCCCCGCATCCCCCGAATCCCCCGCATCCCCCGAATCCCCCGAATCCCCCGAATTCCCCAAATCCACCAACCCCGCCTCCGCCATGGCCACCGCCCGATACACCGCGCGACCCTTGTTCATGGCTTCAGCCCACTCGCCGGCCGGAGTGGAATCGGCGACGATGCCGCCGCCAGTTTGGATGTATACCACGCGGTCTTTGATGAGGGCGGTGCGGATGGCGATGGCGGCGTCCAGGTTGCCGTTCCAGCCGATGTAGCCGATGGCGCCGGAGTAAATGCCGCGTTTGTCGGGCTCCAATTCCTCGATGATTTCCAGTGCCCGCACCTTGGGCGCGCCGGAAAGCGTGCCGGCCGGGAAGGCGGCTTTGAGCACATCGATGGCGTCCAAACCGGCCGCGATGCGCCCGCTTACATTCGAGACGATGTGCATCACATGCGAGTATTTTTCCACCAGCATTTTTTCGGTGACCGCCACGCTGCCGATGCGCGCCACCCGCCCGACATCGTTGCGCCCCAAATCCACCAGCATCAAATGTTCGGCCAGTTCCTTGGGGTCGGCGAGCAAATCCGCCGCCAGCGCGGCGTCTTCGGCCGCATTCGCGCCGCGCCGGCGCGTGCCGGCGATGGGGCGCAGCGTCACTTCATCGCCTTCCAAGCGCACCAGAATTTCCGGCGAGGCGCCGGCGATGTGAAAATCGCCCAAATCCAAATAATACATATAAGGCGATGGATTTAAGGTGCGCAGGGCGCGGTATAAATCCAGCGGCGGGGCGGTGTACGGCAATGAAATGCGCTGCGAGATGACCACTTGGAAGACATCGCCGGCGGCAATGTAGTCGCGGCATTTTTCCACCGCCGCCTCGAATTGCGGGCGCGGGAAGGAGGAGGGGAAGTCGGCTTCGGCGGCTTCGGCGGCTTCGGCGGCGGCTTCGGCGGCAGGTTTGGTCGAGTTCGCGGATTGCGCGCCAGATTCGGCAGATTCGCTGGCAGATTTGGCGGATTCAGCGGATTGCGCGCCAGATTCGGTAGATTCAGCCCGAAATTCGGCGGATTTGCCGCCATATTGGGGGGATTCAGCCGGTTTATCGGTGGATTCGCCGGCGGATTTGATGGATTCAGCCATCGGGCGACCGGCGGCGACCGACCTGGCGCCGCGTCGCCCGGCCGAGGTCGCCGAGGCCGGCGCTGGCGCCGCGAGTTGGTCGACTAACGCCTGCAGTCGAAACTGCGTCGCTTGCCAGGCGTCGGCGGCGCCAGCGCCGGCCAAGCCAGGGTCGACATGCACGATGATCTGCAAGCGCCCGCTCAAATTATCGAACACCACCACTTCGTCCGATACCAGCAGCAGAATATCCGGCGCGCCCACCGGGTCGGGGGTGGGATTGGCGCCGAGGTGCGGCTCGATATAGCGCACCGCGTCATAGCCGAAAAAACCCACCAGCCCGCCGCAAAAGCGCGGCATGGCGGCGATTTCCGGCGCCCGCCGGCGTTTTTGATGGGCGCGCACCTCGTGCAGCGGGTCAGCGCGCGCCACCTCGCGGGTGACCACATCGCCGCCATCGCGCCGTTCAATCTCGCGCCAACAATCGCCGCGCACCTCGATACGCCGCCGGCACGGCAGCCCGATGGTGGAATATCGCCCCCACTTTTCGCCGCCCTGCACCGATTCCAGCAAATAACTATAGGGCGCCGCCGCCAGTTTCAAATACGCGGAAAGCGGCGTCTCCAAATCCGCCAACACCTGCCGCACCAGCGGAATGCAGTTATACCCCTGCGCGGCGTAGCGATTGAACTGCGCTTGGCTGAGGTGGGCAGGAGTTGACAAGGTTTTAGCGCGGGCTGGGGGTTTTAATGCCGATTGCGGCGAGGTTTTAGGTGAATGTTGCGTGATTTTGATGTTGGCTTTGGGTTTTGATTTTGATTTTGATTTTGGCTTTTAAGGTTTTGCTCCCCCCCGTGCTTCATCTGGGGGGAGTCAAATCAGGCGGCTTTATCGCCTGATTTGGTGGGGGGGCTGTTGATGTTGGTCTTTTCGCTTTTGGCTTTAAATTTTCAACCCATTAGTCCAAATGAGGGACTATGTAAAAACCAACAGCCAAGTCAAAAGCAAGTCAAAAGCCAAAAGCAAAAGCCAAAAGCAAAAGCCAAAAGCAAAAGCCAAAAGCAAAAGCCAAAAGCAAAAGCAAAAGCCAAAAGCCAACCCCGACCATCACCTCGACAATTCCGCGCGCAAGGCGGCTACTACGCTGTCGTAACCATGCGCATCGGCGGCCTTAGACGCGCCGAAAATGGCGCTGCCGGCGACAAAAGTGTCGGCCCCGGCGGCGGCGATGGCGGCGATATTTCCCAGCCCGACACCGCCGTCCACGCTCAAGCGAATATCGCGGCCGCTGGCGTCGATAAGGCGGCGGGCTTCGGCTAATTTGCCCAAAGTGGCGTCGATAAAGCGCTGGCCGCCGAAACCGGGGTTTACCGACATCAGCAAGATCATGTCCACCTGGTCGATAACATAGCGCAGCGCCTCCAGCCCGCTGGCGGGATTGAAGGCCAAGCCGGGGGCGCAGCCGTGCTCGCGAATTAGGCGTAACGAGCGGTGTACATGGGGCGAGGCTTCGGGGTGAAAGGTGATGTAGGTGGCGCCGGCGGCGGCGAAATCGGGGATGATGCGATCCACCGGCGCCACCATCAAATGCACATCGATGGGCGCGATGATGCCGCAGCGGCGCAGCGCCGCGCATATCGGCGGGCCGAAGGTCAAATTCGGCACATAATGGTTGTCCATTACATCGAGGTGCACCATATCGGCGCCGGCGGCGAGTACTTGGCGCACTTCCTCGCCCAGCCGAGCTAGGTCGGCGGCGAGAATCGAAGGGGCGATAAGGCGCTCGGGCATGGTCGATTATCGGAGTCGATTGTCGGGGTCGATTATCGGGGTCGATTCGATATCAGCGTCGATTATCGGGGCGATTCGATATCAGCGTAGCCGATTCGCCCTTGATTTTCACCGATTTTGGCGCTGGCTTGAGGGCGACGCGGTTAAGATTTAAGGGGCATGGCGCGTATATTACAATGCGCGCCATCGACGGCGGCAGTCATTGTTAATGCGCAGCGGACGGACCTGCGGCGGCGGCCCCAGTGCCCCGGCCGCGAACCCATAAAACCGCGAAAGACCGCTAAATGTCACCATCGCCCCATCAAAAAACAGCGGAAAACACGCTGCAGGCGTTGCGCAAGCGGTTGTTGGACCTCAGCGGGCGCAATCCCTTGCTCAATTTTCGGCATCTTAAAGGCGGCAGCCTGCGCATCGCTCAGTGGTCGCCGGACAACTTGGTCGAAAAGTTGTTGGCGGAGACCGAAATGCGGATGTTGGCGGTGCCTGCGCCGACCCCAGCCGAGCTCAGCGCAGCGGCGCCGCCCACCGCCGTTGGCGCGTCGAGTCACGCCGCCAAGTTCGCGCAACATCGCCCCGGCGCCGCGCAGTGGGCGCAATATTTGGGATTATTGGGCGACTCCGCTGGGCTGACCGCCGATTCCACCGCGTTATCCGCCGATTCCGCAACACCGCCGGTCGATTCAGTCCCGCCGGCCGCCGAAGCCCCCGCCCAGCCCGACAATAACGCGATTCAGACGCTGTTATACGCCGATGAATTGGAGCCGCGCCTGCGCGCCTTGCGGCAGCGGGCTGAATCCGCCATCCAAGAAATGGGCGTGAACATCCTCTATGTGGCGGTGGGTTTTTTGCAGTGGCAAGACGCCGGCGCCGCCGAAACCCGCCTCGCCCCCTTGTTTATGGTGCCGGTGCGGTTGCGAAAAGGGCGCGCCAATCGGCCCGGCGGCGGCGCCCCGTATACCCTCAAATATTCCGGCGAAGACCCCATCCCCAACCTATCATTGCGGGAAAAATTGGCCGCCGATTTCGGCCTCGAACTGCCGCAGTGGGATGAAAATGCCGCGGCGCAGGATTATTTGGCGCAAGTGCAGGCGGTGGTGGCAAAAACCCAGCCGGGCTGGCGAGTGCGCCCCCATATGGCGTTGGCGCTGCTGAATTTCAGCACATTATTGATGTATCTCGATTTAGACCCGGCGCGCTGGCCGCCGCAACAGGGCGTCGCCGCCCATCCGGTGGCGAGGCGACTGTTGGCCGCCGCCAGCGCCGCCTGGGCGGCTCCGGCGACGGCCGCCCAGGCCACTAAGCGGCCGTGGCGCGCCGATTATGCGGTGGATGACATCGCCGGCCTGCACGCCCGCTACCCGCTGGCGGACGATGCCGACCGGGCCCAATACAGCGCCGTCATCGATGCCGTCCGCGGTAAGAATTTAATCATCGAGGGGCCGCCGGGCACCGGCAAATCGCAAACCATCACCAACCTGATAGCGGCGGCCATGGCGAGCGGCAAAAAAGTGCTGTTCGTGGCCGAAAAACTGGCCGCGCTGCAGGTGGTGCAACGGCGGCTGCGCGCCGCCGGATTAGGCGATTTTTGTTTGCACTTGCACAGCCGCAAAGCGGCCCGCCGACAACTGCTCGCCGAGGTGAAAAAACGCTTGGACAAGCGCCATGGCTACCCCCGCCCGACCGGCCTCGAGGCCGCCATCGAGGCCTATGAGGAGAAAAAAACCCAGCTGCGGCGCGGTGTCGAGCGCCTCCATCAACCGTGGAAAAACACCGGCCACACGCCGCGCGATATTTTCATGGCGGCCACCCGCCACGCCCAAACCATTGCCGTCGATAACCTCGGCGAGCTGCATCCACGCGGCTGCAACGGCGAACGCTGGGATGCGAGCGCGGCGCGGCGCGCGGCGGCGCAATTCGAGCGCTTCTGTGAGATTTACCGCGTCGTCGCCGGCGAAAAATTCGCGCTGCGCCAGCATGCTTGGCATGGGGTGCGCAACGCCGCCTTGCGACGCGCCGATTTCGCCCCGGTGGCAGCGGCCTTAGCCGACTGGAGCCAAGCGCTGCGCCAGCTGGACGCGACGCGGCCGGCAATCGCCGCGGCGCTGCATTGCCAGCCCGACGAAACGCCGGACTCCATCAGCGGCCTAGAGACGCTACTGGCGGAGATTAAGCATTTGCCCGAGGCTCGCGAAAATGCCTGGCTGGCGCATTTGCCGAGCTGGCGCGGCGCCGATTTGCAGCGGGCGCAACAGGGGCTGGATTTATTCGACGATATTCAGGCGCGCTACGCCACGCTCGCGCAGCAGGTGGGGGCGAAAATCGTGCAAGATTGGTCGCGAGTGGACGGCTTCCTCAGCGGCGCGGAAAAACTACATCGATTAGTCGATGAAAATGTCACCTGGGGGCGGTTGACGGCGGCCGCGGCCGGGTTGGATGCATTGCGCCGACAACTCGCCGAGCTCGCGGCGCCGCAGCGGCGCCTGGGCGCGGCGCTGGATGAAAAGGTCGCCGCCCGGTTGTCGCTCACCGAGGGCGGTTTGGTTGAATTATCGGCTTTCGTCGAGCTGGCGGCGGCGCTGCCGTTGCGCTATTGGCAGCGCCGCCATGCCAGGTTCGAAAACCCGGCGTTAGATGCGCTGTTGCCAGCCTTGCGCAAAGAGCTTGTGCCGTTGCAAGCGCTGCGCAAGGAGCTCGGCGGGGTGTTCAATCTGGATAGTTTGCCCAGCCGACATGAATTATTGCGCTTGCGCAAGGTGTTGCATGACGGCGGCACTTTTTGCTGGTTCTCGCGCGATTGGCGCGCCGCGCACCGCACAACCTTCGGCTATGCGGCCGGTCTGCGCGGCAAATTCGCGCTGGCCAAAAGTATCGGCCGCTATGCCGCCGCCCGACGCGCCGAGTTGCTGGAAAAAGCCGCGGATTTTGTTGCCCGCCGCCACCACTTGCTGCGCAACCGGCGCTATGCCGCCACCTTAGGCGACCGCATGCGCGGCTTAGATACCGATTTCGCGGAACTGCAAAGCTTGCGCCGCTGGTATCAAAAAATCCACGACCGCTATGGCGCTGATTCGCCCATGGCCGATGCGGCGCGCAACTTAAAACCCGAGCTGGCGCGAGAGATGCACGCCGTGGCCGAACAAGCCGTGCTGAAAACGGCGTTGGCGGGCTGGGTCGAGCTCAAAAAAATCTTCGCGCCAGCCGCCGCCGGGCTGAAAAACACCCGTCTGGACGGCGCCGACGGCGCCATCTTGCAACTATTGAGGCCGCTGGAAAGCGCCCTGGGGGCATGCCGGCCGCTGGCGGCGGACGACGCGATGCGCGTCGCCACGCTGTGCAATCGCGCCGCCTCGTTGGAGACGCTGCGCATCGCGTTGCGCGAATGGCGGCGCGTCGGCCTCGATAAGCATTTATTCCATGGCCGCTTTGCGCTGCAAGTCGGCTTGCGCGCCGATAACGCCGCCGCGCTGGTGGTGCTGCGCGGCACCTTGCGCCTGGCGGCTTATGTCGGCCAGCAGGTGACTAATCCGCATCTGCAGCAACGCCTTTACGCCCAACCCGAGGCCGAAACCTTCGCCGCACTGGCGGCATTGGCCGCGAACTTAGAAAAATCCGTGCAAACCCACCGCGATAAATTGGCCGGTTTTGCGCAATTGACCGAGCTGCGGCTCGCGCAGTGGCAAAAAACCTGCGGCGATAATTTGCATACACTGCGCCGGCGCAACGCCCGCGCCATGCACAGCAACACGGCGTTCGCCAATTGGCTGGAGTACTTGCGCGCTCGCGAGGCTCTCAAAGAGCAAGGGTTTGGCGGCCAGCTGGCATGCATAGAACAAGGCGAGGTGGATATAAAGCACGCCCATGAGGCGCGTCTGGCCGGGATTTTCGATGGCCTAGCCCAAGAAATATTGCGCGAACAACCGCAGTTGGCGCGCTTCACCGGGCGCGCCCAAGCCACCTGGCGCGAGGAGTTGGCGGCTTGCGATGCGCAGCTCAAAAAACTGCAGCGCGAAAAAATCGCCTGGCAAATAGACCACCTGGCGCGCGTGCCGGCCGGCGATGAAACCGAGCGCGTCGGCGATTACACCGAACAAGCGTTGCTCGCGCATGAGTGTGGCCTAACCCGTCCGCGCACTTCCATCCGCCAGTTGTTGCTGAGGGCCGGGCCGGCGCTGTCGGCGCTGAAGCCCTGTTTTATGATGGGGCCGATGTCGGTGGCGCAATATTTGGCCCCCGGGCGGCTGAAATTCGATTTGGTGGTCATGGACGAGGCCTCGCAAATCAAACCCGAAGATGCGTTAGGCGCGGTGGCGCGCGGCGCGCAACTGGTGGTGGTCGGCGACCCGGCGCAGCTGCCGCCGAGCAATTTTTTCAAGCGCAATGCCACGGATGAGGATGAAAAAGACGCCGCATGGGAGGAATTCGAGAGCATATTGGACGCCGCCCAGGCGGTGTTGCCGCACAAGCGGCGGCTGCGCTGGCACTATCGCTCGCAGCACCCGCAACTCATCGAGTTTTCGAATCATTCCTTCTACGACAACGATTTAATCCTGTTTCCGTCGCCGTATCCGCGCCATCACGCCGACTACGGCATCAAATTCAAGGCCGTATCCGGATGCTTCACAAACCACCAAAACATCGCCGAGGCCGACCTCATCGCCGCGGCGGTGCGCGCGCATTTTATGGCGCAGCGCGCCGAATCTTTGGGCGTGGTGGCCATGAACGCCCAGCAACGGCTGCGCATCGAAGCCGCCATCGATGCGCTGGCGCGAGGCGACGCCGAATTTCAAGCGCGGCTTGATAACAACGCGGCGGCGGGCGACGAGCAACGCTTGTTCATCAAAAACCTCGAAAACATTCAAGGCGATGAGCGCGATGTGCTCTATATTTCCATGACTTATGGCCCGAAAACCCCCGGCGGCGCGGTGTTTCGGCATTTCGGCCCCATCAATACGCCCGGCGGCTGGCGGCGCTTGAATGTGTTATTCACCCGCGCCAAAAAACGCATGCATGTTTTCAGCTCGATGAAATCAACCGATATTTCGGTCGCCACGGCCGGACGCGGGGTGCGCGCGCTGCGTGATTTTTTGAGTTTTTGCGAGAGCGGCGTGTTGCCGGACCCGGCGGCCAATAGCGCGCCCGCAAGTCGGCCCATGGCGGCCCGCCCGGGGCCCGGAGATTTCGAAATCGCAGTCGCCCGGGCGCTGCGCAGCCACGGCTTCGAATGCCAGTTGCAAGTCGGCGTGGCTGGTTTTTTCATCGCCGCCGCGGTCGCCGACCCCGGCAACCCGCAGCGCTTTTTGCTGGGCATCGAGGGCGATGGCGGCTCCGGCCACGCGGCATCATCGGTGCGCGACCGCGACCTCCATCGCCGGAGAATCCTCGAGCGCCTGGGCTGGAGAATACGCCGCATAGCGAGCATCGACTGGTTTCTCGACCCGGCCGCCGCCCTAGCGCCGCTCGTCGAGGAATTAAACGCCCTAACAGCGCAAAACGCCGATTAATTCGCCGAATTTGGTTGAATTTGGCTGGATTTGGCTGGATTTGGCTGGATTTGCTGGATTTTTGGCCGCATCGCGGCTCGATTTCGCCCCGTTCGGCACAACCATCACCGAATCACCAGCAACAGCGCGCGCTGGCCGCGCAAAATTTTGAGCGACAACAGCGAATCGGCGGTGGCGGCGATGCGGCGGAGTTCATCCAGGCTGCGCACGGTCCGCCGGTTGGCGCTAAGGATGCGGTCTTTGGGCATTAAGCCGGCGCGCGCCGCCGGGCTGGCAGGGAGCACCGCCAGTACTTCAAGGCCGGGCGCGGCGGGCGAGGTTGTGGCGCGCAGGCGGGCGCCTTGCAGGCGGTCGAGCAAATTGCCGGCCGGCGGCGCGGCCGGCGCGGCGCTTTTGATGCGGGCGGCAACGGTGCGCGGCTCGCCATCGCGGTAAAAGCGCACCCGGGCTTGCGCGCCGGTGCGCAGCAGGCCGATAGCGTTGCGTAAATCGGCGCCGTCGGCGACCGCGGTGTCGTTTACGCCGATGATGATGTCGTTTACCGCCAGACCGGCTTCGTCCGCCGCCGAGCCGGGCATCACTCGCGTCACCACCGCGCCGCGCGCATCGCGCGCCCCGGAGGCCTCGGCCAGCGCCGGGGTCAGGTCTTGCATGGTCACCCCCAGCAGGCCGCGGCGGATATTGCCGTGCTCGATGAGTTGATTCATCACCCGCCGCGCCATGTCGATGGGAATGGCGAAACCGATGCCGACGCTGCCGCCGTGGCGGGAAAAAATAGCGGTGTTGATGCCGATGAGTCGGCCACGCAAATCCACCAGCGCGCCGCCGGAATTGCCGGGGTTGATGGCGGCGTCGGTCTGGATGAAATCCTCGTAATCCTCTATCCCTAAGCCGCTGCGGCCGAGGGCGCTGACGATGCCGGAGGTGACGGTCTGGCCCAAACCGTATGGGTTGCCGATGGCGACCACGAAATCACCCACGCGCAAGTTTGCCGAGCGTCCGAGGGGGATTTCGGCAAGCGGCATGGCGGGCAACTCGGCGGCGGCGATTTTCAGCACCGCGATGTCGCTGTTGGCATCCGAGCCAGTCAATTCGGTTGCAAAAACGCGCCCGTCTTGGGTGGTGACGGTAATTTCGCCGCCACCTTGGATGATGTGATGGTTGGTAATCACATAGCCTCGAGCAGCATCGACAATCACCCCGGAACCGCGCGCGCCGCGCCGGCGTTGCGGCGGCGCCTCGAAATAACGGCGAAAAAACGGCTGTCGCGCCCATGGTGAAGCGGCCGATGGCACCGGCGAGGCCACCGAAAGATTGACCACGGCGCCGTCGATGGTCTCCAACATGGGCGCCAGGCTGGGCACCGGCGCCGCCTGCGCATCTGGCGGCCATGTCGCTTGCGCTGCGCCGCTCGCAAATCCCAGCGCGCAACATGCCGCCCAGAGCACGGCAAAGAGGCGAAAACGGCGAATCATGGCATCTACACTAAATATTTGGGGGTTATATATCTAAATCTGCAGTTCGATTGGCGGTTTTTTGAGGGCAGCGGCTGAGTTTGGGGGCTGCGTTTGATTTGGCTTTTGATTTGGCTTTTCGCCTTTAAATTTTCACCCCATCAGCCACAAAAGATGAGTTAAAAGATACAACATCAACATCAACATCAACATCAACAGAAAAATCAAAGTCAAAGCAACAGCGAAAGCGAAAAGCAACAGCGAAAAGCAACAGGCACAACCACAGCGGAAATCAAACGCACCCCCCACCAAAACTGGCGATGAAGCCGTCAGTTTTGACTCCCCACTCAGCGGGGAGTAAAGAAAAGGGAGTTATATACCTAAATCTGCAGTTCGATTGGCGTTTTTTTGAGGTCAGCGACTGATTTAGGGGGGCTGCTTTGGCTTTGGTTTTTGCTTTTGGCTTTTGGCTTTTAACGTTTTACTCCCCCCCGCTTCAGAGGGTGTGCGAAAAGCCCTCGCTGACTAAGGAAAATGAAGGAAAAGTATCATTTTCAAAATTTAAACAATAAGCAATAGCAACACTTTCGCCTGCTTTTTTAACAACGCCAACCGAAATTTTAATCAAGAATGGGCTTTTCGCACACCCGCTTCATCTGGGGGGAGTCAAATCAGCCGGCTTTATCGCCTGATTTGGTGGGGGGCTGTTGATGTTGGTCTTTTTGCTTTTGCCTTTAAATCTTCAACCCATTAGCCCAAATGAGGAATGAGGTAAAAACCAACAGCCAAATCAAAAGCCAAGTCAAAAGCAAATCAAAAACGGAAAGCCAAAGCCCCCCACCACCAAAACTGGCGATGAAACCACCAGTTTTGACTTATTCCGCATTAAAACGGGGGAAGTAAAGCGTAACAGCCAAACCCACCGTGCAGATTTAGGTATATAAATCCCAAAGAAAAAGCCCAAAAGCCAACATCAAAAGCAACATCAACATCAAGATCAACATCAAAATCAAACCCAGCCGTGCAGATTTAGATATATAAATCCCAAATATTTTCATCACACGGGCGTGAGTCGGGGCGCGACCATCGCCATGATAGGTTAAACCCCGAATCAGCGTCCACCGAGTGGATTATGGCCAGTCCGGTGGCGGCGGATGCGCTATCGATGGCATGTAACATGTCTACATATTGGGTTGCTGGCGTAGTTCGGCCTAGCTGATGGCATGAGAAAAATCGCTAAGTAAAATAAAACGGCATTTTCTTTACTAACGGATTCGGTAAGTAAAGCGGGCTTTACTTAGGGGAATTATATGCTTGGTTAGGGTTTTATGGGGTTTTGGGGTAATGCAAGCGGTTTTTTTATTGTTGGGTCAACAACCATATAATTCCCTTACTTAGGGGGTTATATACCTAAATCTGCAGTTCGATTGGCGTTTTTTTGAGGTCAGCGACTGATTTAGGGCGGCTGCGTTTGATTTTTGCTTTTGCTTTTTGCTTTTGCTGTTGCTGTTGCTGTTAAGGCTTCGCTCCACCCTATCTTTTTAGGGGGGAGCCAAAACTGGCGGCTACATCGCCAGTTTTGGTGGGGGGTGCTTTTGATGTTAGCTTTTGATGTTGCTTTTTGCTTTTGGCTTTAAATCTTCAACTCATTAGACCAAATTAGGGACTATGTAAAAACCAACAGCCGAGTCAAAAGCAAGTCAAAAGCCAAAGCGAAAAGCCAAAGCCCCCCACCAAATCAGCCCGAGCCTATCGGCTCGGACAGATTTGACTCCCCCCAGATGAAGCGGGGGGGAGTAAAACAAAAGCCAAAGCCACCGTGCAGATTTAGGTATATAAATCCCTTTACTTAAGCGCTTAAGCGGGTGGCGTGGGCGATAAAATGCCGAGCGCCACTCAAAGGGTTAGGTTGTTTGGTGGTTATAGCGCTACAAAATCTGCTAATTTTCGGTAAAATCGGCGAAAACAGCAATAAAACCCAATAAAACCCAATAAAACCCAATAAAACCCAATAAAACCCAATAAAACCATGAGTAATTCATAACCCATGAACAAAGCGATGTCAAAACGGGCGGTGATGGCGTATTCGGCGGTCGGCCACGCCTATTTCCATATGTTTACGGCCTTTTATTTCGTCATCGTGTTGTCGCTGGAGGTGGAGTGGCGGCGGCCGTACCACGAGTTGATCGAATTGTGGACCTTAGGGGCGGCGCTGGTCGGGGTGTTGGCGGTGTTGGCCGGCTGGCTGGGCGACCGCTGGAGCCCGAGCGGCATGCTGGTGGTGTTTTTCATCGGTATGGGGTTGAGTTCGGTGGCCGCCGGGTATGCCGGCGGGCCGCTGGGGTTGGTGCTGGCGTTATCCGGCATCGGTTTGTTCGGCGCTATTTACCATCCGGTGGGCATTCCGCTGGTGATTCGCAATAGCGGCGTCAATCAGGGCAAGGCGCTGGCGCTAAACGGCGCCTTCGGCAGCCTCGGCGCCGCCATGGCCGGCGTGGTGACCGGTTTTCTGGCCGATTGGGGCGGCAGTTATCTGGCCTTTGTATTGCCCGGGGCGGTGGTGACGCTGACCGGCATCGCCATGTGGGTGGGGCTTATGCGCGCCGCCCCGGGCCCCGAAGCGCCGCCCATGCCGGCGGCGGCGGCAACCTCGGGCGGGCGATTCGCGCCGTTGTTGGTATTGTTGTTTTGCCTCACCGCCGCCGGAGTCATCTATCACGCCATGCAGACGGCCATGCCCAAAGCCCTCTCGCTGCGCCTCGCCCAAGGCGCTGATTTGACGGTGGTGGGCGGCTATGTGGCGCTGATTTATGTCGCCGCCGGGCTGTTTCAGTTCATCGGCGGGGCGTTGGCCGACCGCTATAACCTAAAGATGGTCTATGTGTGCCAATTTTTCGCCCACGGGTTGCTATTGCTGGCGGCGGCATACGCCGGCGGCTTGGGGCTGGTGATGGTTTTGTGCGCCGCATCGGCCTTAGGCGCCGGCGCCCTGCCAGCCGAAAACATGCTGCTGGCGCGCTACACGCCGAGCCATCGCTACGGCTTGGTGTTCGGCTTGAAGTTCGTGCTGTTTTTCATCACCGGCCCGGCGGCGATATTGTTGGTGTCGGCCATCAATCAGCGCACCGGGCAATTGCTGTGGGTGTTTTTGCTGCTGGCCGTAGTCGCCGCCATGTTGTGCGCAGTGGCGCTGGCGTTGCCGAGGAAGGCGCCGGCGGCGGCCCAGGTGGCGGGGGTTTAGGGGGTTGGTGATTTCCGGCGAGTTTTGGCGAGTTTTGGTGATTTTTGGGTGATTTCCGGCGATTTTTCGGGCGATTTTTGGCGACGGTGGACGATGGCGGCGGTTTTGATTGGTGGCATGGTTGGTTGGGAAGTTTGGGCGATTAAATTCGCCCGAGGTGCAGTGATGGCGATTAAACCATCCAGATTAAATCGAGAACATGCATAAATCCCGGTCCATTGCAGTTTTGCCGGTGGCTTCCCCCACCCTAAAACCGCGCCAGCCTAGCATTTGGCGTCGGCCTGGCGGCATGATGATGCTGGCCGGGCTGCTCGCCATGGCCATGGCCGTGGTGGGTTGCGCCACGCCGCCGCCGACCCGCCAAGCCGATGCCTGCGCGATTTTCGCCCAAGCCCCGCACTGGCTCAAACCCACCCGTCGCGCGGCCGCCAAATGGCGCGCCGATGGCGCCGTGATGTTGGCCATTATGAAGCAGGAATCGGCCTTCGACGCCAACGCCAAACCGCGCCGGCGGCGTTTTCTCGGCATTCCATGGCGGCGGCCGTCATCGGCCTTCGGCTATTCCCAAGCCTTAGACAGCACCTGGCGGCTATATAAAAAAAAGGCCAAACGGCGCTTCGCGCGGCGCGATAATTTCGCCGATGCCATGGATTTCATCGGCTGGTATTTGGCGCAAAATCGCCGCCAGCTGAAAATCGACCGCCGCGACGGCTATCGCCACTACCTCGCCTACCACGAGGGCTGGGGCGGCTACAAACGCCGCACCTACCAGCAAAAAAAATGGCTGCTCACGGTGGCGGCGCGCGTCTCTACCCAAGCCAAACGCTATCGCGCCCAATTAAATCGCTGCGGCATGAAAATGCCATAGCCGAGGGTTAAGTTGGGATTCCATGGGTCGATTTAATGGACTGAATCACTAGGCGTTAAGTTAATTTGATTGGGATGACGGTAATTTAATGCGCGGGATTCAACCCCTGCGCTAAGGCCACCCAGTCGAAGGCGCTATCGCCGGCGGCGAGGAACCATGGGTTTAGAATATTTTCCTTGTTGTAAAGCAGCGCAGCGCCATCGGCTGCGGTGAGGGCGCCGCCGGCGGCGGTCAGCACGCAGTGGGCGGCTGCGGTGTCCCACTCCGAGGTGGGGCCGAGGCGGGGGTAGATGTCGGCGCGCCCTTCCGCCACCCGGCAAATTTTCAGCGAGCTGCCCATGGGGGTGATTTCCACGCTGGCGGTTTTGGCCGCCAGGCGTTGATGATAGGCGCGCACGGCTGGGCTGGGGTGGGCGCGGCTGGCGACCATAACGACCCTTTGCGGGTTGAGTTTTCGCGCTTGAATCGGCGCCCCAATGCGCGCCGGCGCGGCTGCCGAGGCCGCCCGAGGCGCGGTCGATTTGAAGGCACCAAGACCCTCGGCGGCGTAATAACAAGCGCCGCCGACCGGCGCGTACACCACCCCCAGCACCGCTCGGCGGTCTTCGACCAAAGCGATGTTGACGGTGAATTCATCGTTGCGACGGACGAAGCCTTTGGTGCCGTCCAGCGGGTCTATCAACCAAAACCGGCGCCAGCGGCGACGCTGGGCGAACACGCTGGCCTCGGATTCCTCGGATAACAACGCAATGCTCGGCGCCACCTGCTGCAAACGCGCGCAGATTAACTCGTGCGCGCGACGGTCGGCGGCGGTCAGCGGCGAGCCATCGGACTTGGTCTCGACCGCAAAATCCCCGCTATAAACCTCGAGAATTTCTCGGCCGGCGGCGATGGCGATGTCAATCACCTGCGCTAATAGTTTTTGCATATCGATGTCGTCATTAGTTCTATGGTTGGCGCAAGCATATTTCATAACCGATATTTCATAACGATGATAATAAGGGGATTTAGATATATAAATCCGCAATATAAATAGCGCGCCGCCCAGTGCAAGATTTTTTAGGGGCGCGCTTTGTCATACACGCGTCTCATACATGCGTCTCATACAAGGGCTCATAATTATGATGATGTTGCCACCAGCATGGCGGCGCCAAAAATTCAGCGCCGCGACCGCCTCGCCCCTGGCCAGCTACCAGCAGCGCGTCGGCGCCGGCGAATTGCGCGCCGACCGCGCCCAGCTGGCGGCGATGCGGCGGCTGAATGCATTGCACCGCGCTATGTTGCGCCACCATCAACGCCCCGGGTGGCGTAACTGGCGGCGCGCATTAGGGCCGCGGCCGGCGCTGCGCGGGCTGTATTTATGGGGCGGGGTGGGCACCGGCAAAACCTTAATGATGGATATTTTTTATCACGCCTTGCCGGCCGGGGTGGCGCGGCGCGTTCATTTTCATCGCTTCATGCTCGCGGTGCACGAGGCGCTGCGCGACTTGCCCGAGCGCCGCGACCCGTTGGCCATTATCGCCGCGCAGCTGGCGGCGCGGCATCGCGCGCTGTGTTTGGATGAATTTTCGGTCGGCGACATCACCGATGCCATGCTGCTATCGGGGCTGCTGCGCGAGCTGTTTGCGCATGGCGTGGCGCTGGTCACCACCTCCAACACCCATCCGCAGCAGCTGTATCTAAATGGTTTGCAGCGGCAGCGTTTTTTGCCCGCCATCGCCCTCATCCAAGCGCATACTCGCGTCATTTGTGTCGATGGCGGCAGCGATTATCGCCTGGCCAAGCTGCGCCTGGATGCTTTGTACCATGTGCCGCATGACCAGCGCGCCATGCGCGCCCTAAGAGCAAGTTTCGCGCATCTCGATGCGGCGGTTTCGGCGGATTCAACACCGGCGCCGAGTATGCTGCGGCTAGCCGGGCGCGAAGTGGCGGCGGTGCAAGTCGGGCGCGGCGTGGTGTGGTTTGATTTCGCCACCCTGTGCGGCGCGCGGCGCTCCAAGGTGGATTACATCGAGCTCGCCAAGCGCTTCCACAGCGTGATTCTCGCCGATATTCCGTATCTTACCGCCGAGCAAGATGACGCCGCCCGCCGCTTGCTGGAGTTGGTGGACGAATTATACGACCGCGGCGTGAATTTGCTGGTCTCAGCGGCCGCCCGGCCGGGTGATTTATATCGCGGCCGCGGCCTAAAACAGCCCTTCGAGCGCGCCGCCAGCCGCCTGCGCGAAATGAGTTCAGCCGATTATTTGGCGCGCCCGCATGTGCCGTGATTCAGGTGTATGTGGGTGGATTTTTGGCGGATTTTGGCGATTTTTGCTACTCGGTTCATTTTAATCGAGGGCATTCCCGCCGATTTACGCGATTCACGCCGGTTCACGCCGGTTTCACATCAAAGCGGCGGCGATAAAAAGCGCGGCATTTGTGAGAAAAGTCACAAACCAGGCGCCCCGCATGGCGCCATAGTGCGCCCACAGCGCGGCAGCGGAGTTTGCGGCCAGCGCTGCTGCGGCGTCGCCGGCCGTTTTATGGACCGCGGCGTCATTTTTCACACGGAGTATTCAAGGAGATTCATCATGAAGCAGAGCAATGCAATGCACCACCTGGCGTGCAGCGCCGTCCAAAACCGTGGCACGCGGCGTTTTTTTGGCCGCCATCTTTTGGGCAAAGTGATATCCGGCGCGCTGGCGATTTTGCTAGTGGGCGGTTTTTCCAGCGCCGCGCTGGCGGAGAAAATCGACCTAAACGCCGCCGATGCCGACACCCTGCAGTATATTCCCGGCATCGGCCCCGGAAAATCCGCCGACATCGTGTTGTTACGCGAGCAAACCGGCGGTTTCAAGGTGATGGACGACCTGCTGGCAGTGCCCGGTATCGGCGAAAAAACCCTGCTCGACATCAAGCGCTACGGAGCCATCGGTAGCGGCGTAGCCACCTTGACCGAGGAAATGGCGGCCAACCCGCCGGTGGGCAAAGCCGCCGCCAGCCATGGCGGGGCCAGCGACGACGGTTGAATGCGGCGCCGATTCCATCAACCAAGCGGCCACAACGGCCGCAGAAAGGGGGCAATCCAGCCCCCTTTTTTTATGGGATTTATATACTTGTTGCCCCAAGCCTTATTTCACGCTGATTTTATAGCGTTGCGTGAAGGTTGCTTGGTTAGGGTTTTTATGGAGGTTTTGGGGTAATGCAAGCGGTTTTTTATTGTTGGGGTCTACAACCATATAAATCCCTTTTTTTATGACCTCGGGTTGGTTGGCGGAATATTTTGGTCCGATATACAGCGGTGCGATTATTTCTTAATCAAAAATAAAAATTCGGTATTCGGCGCGGTGGGTTTTTGCGCCCACTGAGTGGTCCACTTCATGGTGGACATGACATTTTTTTTACAATCTATCTGCATGGTTTTAATCAACGCGCCATTGTCTCTTATCACCTCGCCTAAATCTTTTGCCGTGGCGCCGCCGCCGAAACTGTAAGACAACACTATCCACTCGCAAGGGGTCGCTTTTAATAGACGAGCGAGCACTTCGAGCACGACAAACTGACCAGTTTCATTGCGGCGAAAATCCTCGAACGCGGAGGCCGCCACCGGGCCTGAAGTATCCACCCGACGCGATGCTTTTCCAAACAATTCGGGCTTGTCATGATTACAAATGGTAGTCCAAAGGTGATAATAAGACGCATAGCGCACGCGCGATGGCGGCATTTTTTCATTGCTTGAGCCATAGGGCGGGTCATAGTAGGCCAGCTCGGCCGACACCTTATTAATCGAGTCAAAAATATCGCCGTTTAGCACGATATTTGCCGCCGTGTTCGGCCATAATTTTGGCACGCGCAAGCATAAATCGTTGAAGGAACGAGGCGACCAATCTTTTAGATAAGAAACATAATGCACCAATGTGCTGTCTACCGAATCCATCGCCAAAATCAAGCTCGTAAGCGCCACGCTGTTGGTGATTTCATCCAGATTTAAGGCCTCGATTTCATGTCTAATCGCGTCTATTTAAGTTTTGAGCCGGTGTATTTAATGCCCTCGGTAGCAGGGCCCTGCGTAGTCGGCAAGGGGTAAATTTCATCGCCACCCAGCGCCATCAACCCGACTTCAACTGCAAGGGATCATCGGCGTCGACACCCTCCATAAAAACCCGGCCGCGGGCGCGGTGGGCGACTTGATAGATTAGGCCGAGCCAGTTGCCGACTATGGCTTTGCCGGTGTCGGTCCAGGTGTTGTCTATCCAGTGGGCGGCTTGCGCCTCGGGGAAGTCGGCGAGGGTGGTGGTTTTGCGCGCGGCCATGGCGCGCTGTTGGAAATCGCGCAGCAACTGCGGCGCGGCGCCGTGGAAATAATTCTCCGGCAAGGGCGGATAGTCGGGGCGCTGCGCGGCCAAAAACCGCCCGATTTCGCGGCGGTATTCTTTGAATAAACTGACTTTATCGTATTCCGGGTGGCCTTGAAAAAACACGAAGCGCAGGCCGTCTGGGCTGACCCCTAAGTGCAAATCCGACTGCTCGCCGCACGCTAACGCGGCTAATCCGGCGGCGCGAAATTGCTCGGCGCTGACCTCATACAGGCGCGAATGCGGGGCCTCAAAACGGCTGTTGATGCCGGCGGTTAGCGGGTGGTGGCTCGCGGTGACGCGGTTGGAATACACCCCCCAGCGCTTGTGCGCCAGCCGGTAGCGCGCAATGCCCCAGCGCTGCTGCACGATGGCGTGGGTGGCCAAGCACGAGCACATCACCGAGCACACATTTTCGCTCGCCCATTGCGTCACTTCCGCTAACGGCGGCCAAAAGGGCTCGGCGGTGATGTCGGCTTGCGCTGGGTTGGCGCCGGAGATAATCAGCGCGTCCAAACCCTGGCGCGCCAACTCGGCAAAATCAAAATAATGTGCATGGATATGCGCGCGCGCTTCGCGTCCGCGGGGAATTTGCGCGAAGGTAAACGGGTACACATAAAACTGCGCGATGCGATTGCACGACCCGACCAGCCGCAAAAACTGGCGCTCGGTGGCTTGCAGCGCCGCATCCGGCATCATGTTGAGAAAGCCGATGTGCAACTCGCGGAGGTCTTGTTTGCGCGCGCGGCGCAACGCCAAAACCTCCTGCCCCTCTTGCTGCAGGCGGGCGAAACTGGGTAGGTTGGAATGGGCGATTAGCGGCATGGGGCGATGGAATGGGGCGCGAAATCCGGCGAATTCATGCCCCGTCAGCCGCATCGCATATCATATCGATAAAATCCGCTTCGTCGCGTAGTTCGAACACGCGTTTGGCGTCGATGGTGTGGCCGTGGCGGTCGGCAAGGCTTTGATACAGCGGTTTGCGCAGCGCGATTAGGCGCGGAAACATCCATTGCACGAATTCATCCGGCACGATTTCGTCGCTAGACTTGAGGTCGCTGGCGGCCAAATATTTCGCCAAATGTTGGTCTAAAAAGCGCTCGCCGTAGTACATCGGTTTGGGGGCGCGAGCGGCGCGTTCGATGAGGGTTTGCTCCATATCCTCGTCAGTGCGCAAGTACAGCACCACGGTTTTTTCCGACAGCGCGTGCCAGCATTCGGCATCGCTCAACTGGCATACGCTGCCGCCGGCATCGTTTACGAAATTCGGGTAGCCGTAAATTTGCCGCGCTTTATCGAGGAACTCGCCGACATCGCGCATGGCGGCGAGTTCGGCACAGCGCAGCAAGCGCTGGCGGCGCTTGAATTCCTCGACGCTTAAACCCCCGAGCGCTGGATTGCCGATTTTGCCGAGGAAGTGCGCGATGATGCTCAAGTTGTTGATGGAAATATTGTGCCGCAAGTACACCAAATCGCGGCGGAATAAATCGCGAAAAAACTCCTGTTCCATGGCCTTGCACTTGATGAAATCGCGAATCGGCTCGTTCAAATAACGCGTGCCGATGCGGTAATCGCCGGAATAATGAAACCACTGGCTGCTCGGCGGAATGTGCGCCAGGGTGGTTTTGCCGACCCCGGACATACCTAATAAAGTGACGGCTTTATTCGGCCAGCGCCGAAATTTATCGGGGGTGGTTTTCATCGCGAGTGATTTTTGCGAGTGATTTTTGCGGGGGGTGACGGGTGCGGTCGGTGGGTTTTTATCGGCGGTTTGTCGACGAATTTTTATCGAGTCGGGCGAATTAGGCAGTGAATCGGCGGGGCGATTTTGCCGGTCGCGATGGCGACATTCAAAATCGGCGCGATTGTACGCAACTTACGCAATGCGAATCCGCCATACGCCAATTCACGCCACATTCACCAAAAAACCCACAGCAGCAGCGCGCCGAGCGCCACGCGATAGAGCGCAAACGGCAACAAACTATGGCGCTGCACAAAGCCTAAAAACCAGTGGATACAAAGCCACGCCACCACCGCCGCCACCGCGGTGGCAAACAGCAATAGGCCCCAGTTGGTGGTTGCCGGTTGGATAAGCAGGGCGCGCGCTTGCCACGCGCTGGCCATGGCTATCACCGGAATCGCCAGCAAAAACGAGAAGCGCGCCGCCGCGGTGCGGGTGAAACCCATCAACCGCGCGGCCGATAGGGTGATGCCGGCGCGCGACACCCCCGGCGCCAGCGCCAGCGTCTGCGCGGCGCCGATAATTAGCACATCCCGCCAGTTGAGTTGGGCCAGCGGGCGTTCTTTCGGCGCCCAATGGTCGGCCGCGCCCAATAAAGCGCCAAATAGCAAGGTGGCGGCCGCCACCGGCAGCGGGGCGCGCCAGGTGTTCTGCACCGCCTCGCCGAACAGCAGCCCGGTGGCGCCGACCAACGCGGTGGCGTACAAAATCGACCACGCCAGGCGAGTGTGCGCGGTCGCCGGCCGCCCGGCCAAACGGCCGCACCACGCCGTGATTAGCGCGCCCACATCGGCGCGAAAATACCCCAGCACCGCTAACAAAGTGCCAAAATGCGTCGCCACATCGAAAGCCAGGCCCTGATCCGGCCAGCCGAGCAATCGCGGCGCCAAGGCTAGATGCCCGGAACTGGAAATGGGTAAAAACTCGGTCAGCCCTTGCAACGCCGCCAGCCAAAAAGCCTGAAAAAACTCGGTCATTTGGTGGGGGGATTCTTAGGCTGGCGTGGGGTTATCGCGGCGGTCGCGAAATCGGCCGTGCGCAAATCATACAGCAGCACATCATAAAACCGAATAAGCCATAAAGATGCATCGCGGCGGTGGAGTTGACGGAGTCGACGAATTCCATATATCGAAATAAAACGAGGCAGTGGTACTTTTTGCTCGAGGTGGACAGTCTACATGTTGTTGCGCCGGATGATGGTGCGTACAATCCACATTTATCGATAAAAAACCGCCCTTTAGTTGCTCGGTTAGTCGGTAGCGGAGTCGGCGGCCACGGCGATGGCGGCGCGGCGATCTTGCAGGGAAAAACCGCGCAAGGGTTCGGCGTAGCGGCGGGTGAAGGCGGCGACCTTGAAGAGTTCGCCCATTTCATGGGGCAGGGTTAAGGTTTTGATTTGTTGTGCCATTTTTCGCGCCGACTCGGCCTCGGCGCCGGCCTCGGCCAATGTTTGCGCGGCCGCGAGGTCGTCTAAGGCGCCGAGGGCGAGCAAAAAGGCGGCTTGGGAGGCGAAGCCGGCCGGGGCTAATTCGGCGTGGACGGCGGCCTCGGCAATGGCGGTGAAATCGAGATGGGTGGAGATGTCTTGTAAGCCGGGGTGGAAAAACGGGTCGGCGTGGGCACGGTGGCGATAGTGGCACATCAAGGTGCCATCGCGGCGTTCGGGGTGATAAAACTCAGCGCGCGGGAAGCCGTAATCGATGAGCAGCAGCGCGCCGTGGTTGAGGGCGGCGGCGACGGTGCGCGTCCACGCTTCGGCGGCTTGGGCGATTTCGCTGCGGTAGCCGGGGGGTAAAGCGGGCAGGCGGCGGCGGAGGGCGTCGGGCAAGGGCGGGCCGGCTTGCCAGCGGAATGTGGGGGGGGAATTCGCGCCGCTTTCATCCGCCAGCGCCACGCCAAGGAGGCGCGGCACGCCGTCGGCGTCCACCTCAAAGCGCGTGACCGGCATGGCGTCTAACACTTCGTTGGCGAGGGCGACGCCGCTGAAACCGCCGGCCGGCAGTTGCCGCAGCCAGCGTACGCGGGCGCGTAATGGCGGGCCGCGGCGGGCGATGGTGGCCGCTTGGCGGGCGCGCAACTCGGCGCTGGTTTCCATAATCAAATAACGCGTCGGCAGTTGCCCGAATTCATCCAGAGCGAGCAACAAGTCGGCCGCCAGGCGGCCATCGCCGGCGCCAAATTCGATAATATCGCCGCCGGTTTGCGCCAAAATCTCAGCGCATTGTCGCCCCAGGCAGCGCCCGAGCGTAGCCCCTAAGGCCGGCGCGGTTATAAAATCGCCGCCGCCGCCGAATTTCACCAAGCCGCCGCGATAGTAGCCGGCGGCGGCGTATAGCGCGCAGTTCATGTACTCATCGAAGCCGAGCCAGCCGCCGTGGGCGGTGATGCGACGCGCGATGTCGGCGCTCAATGTATGGCTGTGGGTTTTTAATGCCGGCGCCGGTTCGGGCAGCATGGGTTTTTAATTAAGTGGCCGAGGTGGGTAATAAAAAATGCGCATGGGCGATAAATTTATCGCAACATGCATCGCAGTATGTTACTAGCAATATGTTTATCGCAATTTATGTTAATAGCAATATGTTAATAGCAAGATACACTGCAACATGTTTATATCAACTATATTAATTAGGGATTTATATACCTAAAGCTGCAGTTCGATTGGCGGTTTTTGAGGTCAGCGGCTGATTTAGGGGGTTGCTTTTGATTTTTTCTTTGCTTTTGATTTTGCTTTTGCCTTTAAATCTTCAACTCATTAGCCCAAGTGAGGGATGAGGTAAAAACCAAAAGCCAAGTTAAAAGCCAAGCCAAAATCAAAATCAAAAGACCCCCCACCGTGCAGATTTAGATATATAAATCCCATTAATTACAATATGGCGATGCGTTATTTTTATCGATGATATGAATCGGCTATCTAGGGCAAAATTTTTCGGCGGCTGGTTTTAATCGGCCATAGTGATAACTTTTTTGAGGAGGGTGTTATGGCGAATTTACACGGCAAGGTGGCACTCATCACCGGTGGCGGGCGGCGGATTGGGGCGTGCGTGGCGCGCATGTTGCATGGAGTCGGCATGACGGTAGCGATTCACTATCGCAATAGTAGCGACGAAGCCGCGGCGCTGTGCGCCGAATTAGTCGAGCAACGCGCCGGCTCGGCGTGCTTGGTGCGCGGTGATGTCAGTCAGGTGGGGCGAGCGCAAGATGTGGTGGCGCAATGCATCGCGCACCTCGGGCGGTTGGACGCGCTCATCAATAATGCCTCGGTTTTTTTCCCCACACCCTTAGATAATGCTAACGAGGCGCAGTGGGATGGGTTGATGAATACCAACTTAAAGGCGCCGTTTTTTATCAGCCAAGCGGCGGCGCCGCACTTGAAAAAAACCGCCGGCGCCATCGTCAACATCACCGACCTGTACGCCCGCCACCCGCTCGCCGAGCATGCTATCTACTGCGCCTCCAAAGCCGGGCTGTGGTCGCTAACCCAATCCTTAGCGCATGAGTTGGGCCCCGAAATTCGCGTCAACGCCATCGCCCCGGGGGTGATTTTGTGGCCGGAAAAGGGCGGCGGCGCTACTGCTGGCGGTGGCGCCCACACCTCGCCGGCCGAAAAGGAAGCACAACGCCGCCTACTCGAACGCACGCCGCTAAAACGCGCCGGCGAGCCGGACGACATCGCCAAAGCGGTACGATTTCTACTCACCGAAGCCGGCTTTATCACCGGCCAAGTGCTAAACATCGATGGCGGGAGGGTGGTGGCTGGGTAGGGGCCTGGGTAGGGGGGAGTGGTTAATTAATGTATCGACTAACCGTTAAAATCACGACGATGTTTTGCATCGCCGCCCTAGATTAAAATCAACGCATCAACATTAAGAACCAAAACAATGTTTGGATTGACTAAAAAATCCCGCTATCGGAGATGAAGCGGCAAGCCGCCATACCCCGAAGCCATTGCTGCGGAAGTCGCCGAGGTACGCATCGTGGCGCACCGCGGCCATGCGGGCGCGCAGTACGATATGGGGTTGTGCTATGAAAATAGCGTAGGAGTTACTAAAAATAATCACCCCGCATTTCGCTGGTATCAAAAATCGGCGCAGCAGGGAAATGTGGCTGCGCAAAATAATTTGGGACATGCTTATTATCATGGCTTGGGCCTTGCCCAAGACTATCGCGAGGCATTGCGCTGGCATCGCAAAGCAGCGGAGCAGGGGGATGATGAGGCGCAAAATAATTTAGGGATCACTTATGCAAGGGGCGAAGGCGTTATAAAGAATGTAAAGGAAGCATACATTTGGTATTCCACGGCCAAAGCATTAGGCAACGAAGGCGCGGCTGAGAATTTGCGCATTAACAATTGGCTGAATTTTTTAACACCAGCGGAGATACGCGCTGCGAAAAGCGAAGTACGCCGCCGCCTAAAAGCCATCGAAGCCGGCACCTACACCACCGAAGATTAAGGGTTTTATCTATCTAAATTTGCACGGCGGGTTTGCTTTTGCCGCCGCTTTTGCCGCCACCCCTAAATAGCCAGCCCCAAATTACTCCGAAAAGTGGCACCAAATAGCCCACTTGGGACATAAAAACGGCGCCGTTGTCGCGGATGATGGTGAAGCGCACCGAGAAGGCGAAGGCGGTGGCGACCACGCCGAGGAATAGCATGGCCAGCGCCGGCGCCCAGCCCGGGCGCGCTGCGAGCAACCCCTCGAACAGCATCGCCGACGGCAACATATAAATGGCGGCGGTGAGCATGATGGCGGCCGAGGTGGCGATGGTGGGTAGATGGCCGACGCGGCGCGCCAACACCGAGGAGGCGGCGTAGCAGGCGCCGGCGAGCATCACCGCGATTTGCCCTTTGATGCCGCCGAGCCCGCTTGCCAGCAATTCGACGATAACCAACACCGCCACGCCGCCGAAGCCGACCACCGTGCCGAGGCCGCGCGCCCAGTTGACGCGTTCATCGCGGGTGCTGAAATGTGAAAACAGCAATGCGCAGAAGGTGCCGGTGGCCATCAACAGGGCAGATTCGGCGCTGCTGATGAATTGTTGCCCCCAACTGATCAAAAAAAATGGCGCCGCGCTGTTGAGCAGCCCGATGGTCGCCGCCAGCCGCCACTCGCCGCCCGTCATGCGCGGCGTCTGGCCGACCAATAGGCCGAGCGCCAACAGCAGCGCGCCGCCCATGGACACCCGCAGCGCCGAAATCGACAACGGCCCGAAGCCCTGCAAGGCCACCGCAATCACCGGAAATGAGGCCCCCCAAATCGCGCCGACTAATAACAGGCGCGCCACATCGAAGGCCGTCGGCGGGCGAATGGTGGCGGGCATGGCGGCGGGTGGCGAGCAAGGAAGCCGCTGGCCGGGGAAATCCGCGGCCGCGAGTATAGCGCCGCCGGTGCGGTAATTTGGCGGCGGAATTTGCCGGTCGGGGGGATGTGGATTCAAAAAGCAGCGAGCGCTTCATATATATTGATGCCTACCTATCGATTCATAAATATTGAATCCTCGATTGGGGTCATTAAAGCGAGGTCATGATAAATTCGCTATATCGATATTAAATCGCTAAAATCGTTGCATCACTAAAATTCATATTGAATCTGCCGTCAATTTTTCGCTGGTGAGTTTTATACTGGGTGTTTTATTTGGGAATTATATGGTTGTTGACCCAACAATAAAAAACCGCTTGCATTACCCCAAAACCCCATAAAAAACCCTAACCAAGCATACTTCACGCAGTGCTATAAAATCGGCATGAAATAAGGATTGGGGCAATAAGTATATAATTCCCTTAATTAATGTATCGACTAACCCGTTAAAATCGCCGTCGATGTTTTACATCGCCGCCCTAGATTAAAATCAACGCATCAACATTAAGAGCCAAAACAATGTTTGGATTGACTAAAAAAATCACGCTATCGGAGATGAAGCGGCAAGCCGCCGAACACCCCGAAGCCATTGCTGCCGAAGTCGCCGAGTTACGCATCGTGGCGGAACATGGCAATGCGCTCTTGCAATACGAGATTGGGTTGTGCTATGCAAATGGCATCGGGGTTGCTAAAAATAATCGCACCGCAGTTCGCTGGTATCAAAAATCGGCGCAGCATGGAAATGCGGCTGCGCAATTTGAGTTAAGCGTGGCGTATGCGAATGGTATCGGGATAGCCCAAGATCATCGCGAGGCGGTGCGTTGGTCTCAAAAAGCAGCGGCGCAGGGAAATAAGGATGCGCAATTTAATTTAGGCGTCGCTTATACCATCGGCGCGGGCATTGATAAAGATAGGCGCGAAGCGATGCGCTGGTATCGCAAAGCGGCGCAGCAGGGGGATATGCATGCACAATATAATGTGGGCGCGAGCTATTGGTTTGGCGACGGCGTTGTGCAAGATAGGCGCGAGGCGGTGCGCTGGTACCGCAAATCGGCGCTGCAAGGAGATGCGAATGCGCAACTGAAAATGGGCGATGCCTATGATTATGGCGAAGGCATAGCGCAAGATCATCGCGAGGCCGTGCGCTGGTATGGCAAAGCGGCGCAGCAAGGCGATGCGGAAGCGCAAAATAATTTGGGCTATGCTTATGCTCATGGCGAAGGCATAGCGCAAGATCATCACGAGGCAGCGCGCTGGTATGGCAAGGCGGCGCAGCAAGGAGATGCGAATGCGCAAAATAATTTAGGACATGCTTATTATCATGGCTTGGGCGTTGCCCAAGACTATCGCGAGGCAGCGCGCTGGTATGGCAAAGCAGCGAAGCAGGAGCATCCGAATGCGCTGGGTATGGTGGGCTATGCCTATACAACCGGTGAAGGAATCGACCATGACCCTCGCGCCGCGGTGCGTTGGTATCGCAAGGCGGCGGCGTTAGGGAATAGCGATGCGCAACATAATTTAGCGGTCGCTTATGCAGGGGGCGACGGCATAGCCCAAGATCATCGCGAGGCGGTGCGCTGGTATCGCAAAGCGGCGCAGCAAGGAAATATGAATGCGCAATTAAAACTGGGCGAGGCCTATGATGATGGTGAGGGCGTCGCCAAAAATCATCGCGAAGCAGTGCGCTGGTACCGCAAAGCGGCGCAGCAAGGCGATGCGGAAGCGCAAAATAATGTGGGCTATGCTTATGGTAATGGCGAAGGCGTAGCGCAAGATCATCGCGAGGCGGTGCGCTGGTATGGCAAGGCGGCGCAGCAAGGCGATGCGACTGCGCTAAATAATTTGGGCTATGCTTATTATTTTGGCTTGGGCGTCGCCCAAGACTATCGTGAGGCGGTGCGCTGGCATCGCAAAGCGGCGAAGTATGGGCATCCGCGGGCGCAATTTATGTTGGGAGATGCCTATTCAACCGGTGAAGGAATCGACCAAGATCATTATAAAGCGGTGCGCTGGTACCGCAAAGCGGCGAAGTATGGGCATTCGCAGGCGCAAGCTAATTTGGGAGATGCCTATTCAACCGGTGAAGGAATCGACCAAGATCATTATAAAGCGGTGCGCTGGTATCGCAAAGCGGCGAAGCATGGGCATTCGTACGCGCAAGCTAAATTGGGCTATGCCTATTCAACCGGTGAAGGAATCGACCAAGATCATGGTAAAGCAGTGCGCTGGTATCGCAAAGCGGCGGAGCAGGGGCATTCGCAGGCGCAATCTAAATTGGGCTATGCCTATTCAACCGGTGAAGGAATCGATCAAGATCATTGTAAAGCGGTGCGCTGGTATCGCAAAGCAGCGGCGCTGGGGAATGATGAGGCGCAAAATAATTTAGGGAGCACTTATGCAAGGGGCGAAGGCGTTATAAGGAATGTAAAGGAAGCATACATTTGGTATTCCACGGCCAAAGCATTAGGCAACGAAGGCGCGGCTGAGAATTTGCGCATTAACAATTGGCTGGATTTTCTAACATCAGCGGAAATACGCGCTGCGAAAAGCGAAGTACGCCGCCGCCTAAAAGCCATCGAAGCCGGCACCTACACCACCGAAGATTAAGGGTTTTATCTATCTAAATTTGCACGGTTGGGTTTGATTTTGATGTTGCTTTTGATTTGGCTGTTGATGTTGGCTTTAACTTACCGCGTATGCGGTGGGTTCAGTTAAAAGCCCTCGCGACGGCAAAAAAAGCCCACCACGACTCCGAAAAAATCCCCCGCCAGTCGACCAACCAGCGGGGGTTTTTGCTATATTCGCTTTTTTAGCGAAAAGTCCCTGCTGCACCTGCGGCGGAAATACCCAACCACCGCAATCAATATTGAGAAATTTTCGATGAAATATTCACTCGTTTTAGCAGTTTTAGGTCTGTTTTTAGGTTTGATATCGGTTAGCCATGCCGACACTTTTTACACCCCGCTCATTGGCGTAAATTATGCGGCAGAAAAAATGTCATGGGCTGATGTGCTGTTGGCCGCATCGAAGGGCCTACAAGAACCGTCTACGAATGTAGGTACCTCTCTGCTTAATATGGGAACATCAATGAAAAATGCACGGCAACAACAAGTGGCGCGCAATAAAGCCGAGAAAATGGAACGCGAAGCCATCGCACGTCAAGAACGATTAATAAGGGCTCTTGAATCTTTGTCGGCTAATCGTCCGGCTACTCAATAGTCAATTAATCGGCACACCGTAAATCCCCGCTGGTTGACAAACTGTCGGGGTTGCTGTATAATATACATCGTCCGCATCTAGTTATGCGCTTCGGCGTTCTCTCATATTAACTATCATAGGCGACCACAATGAGTGAAACCAACCCCCAAGACCACCGCAAATCCGTTCGTGAATGGCTTTCCATGGATATCCAATGGAAAATTCCGGTGTATCAGCGCCACTATGCATGGGATGCCAGAGAAGATTTTGGCGCGCCGCAAATGTTTTTTGAGACAGTTAAATCCCAAGCAATTTCCCGGTTAGAAAAACAACGCTCAACACCACATTATTTTGGCGCTATTTTGGTGAATGAGAAGGAACCAACCGACACCCACATAAATTACGATGTGGTGGATGGGCAACAGCGCCTGACCACATTGAGCGTGGCGCTGTTTGCGCTCATCGGCGCGGCCAAAAAGTTTGGTGATGCCGATGAACTAAAACAAGAGTTGGAAAACTATCTGTTTTTACCATCCAGCCCTAGTGAATCAAGGGCTGATCGAACCAAGGTTCGCCCTACCAATTTCGACCACGACAAATTCTTAAAATTGTTGAACTACGCTTATCGTGACAGCGTGCAAGACCAATGGGAAAATCGCGACAACTTTGACAAATCTAAAGTTGTGTTTGCGACTAATTTTCTCTTTGAGAAATCTATAGATTTCATCAAAACAGAATGCGTTGCGAAAGACCGCCCTTGCCATGAAGGAATTAATGCCTTGCGCGATGCCATTTTGGACGGCTTTGAATTCGTGTTGATTGAATTGACCAATGAGGACAAAGCGCAAAAGGTGTTTGAAACCATGAACACCACCGGCAAACCGCTCACCACTTTCGACATTATTCGCAACAGTGTATTTGAGCGCGCGGATGAAGAAGAGACCGGGTTGGACGAGGATTTGTTCCATTCCGAACAATGGCAAGTATTAGAAGATCCTTTTTGGGAGAGGTATCCCGGCGCACGCGATGACGGTACCACGCATATAGAAATGTATATCGCCCGCATGCTGATGGCAAAAGAGGGCAAATATATCAACCTGAACCGCAATTCCATCGTCAAGGCGTATAAAGAGAAATACGCCAAAGAAAACGATATGACGGCGAACGTTAAGACTGAAATCGCCGAAATATCCACCTATGTACCAACCTACAAATATTTAGTGGATTGCCCGGGTAGCAGAAACCCGGTTGCCGACGGTTTTGAGTTCGGTTGGTTTATGCATAGCCAATGCAAAAACCTGGATATGGCGTCAGCGATTTTTGTAATTATTGCCAGCAAACAGAATCCGAAAGAAAAGCAGCGGATGATTCATTTGCTGGAAAGTTATGTTATGCGACGGGCAGTGTGTGGTCTACCAGATGGCACATATAACAACAACCAATCGCCGTCCATTTGCAAAGTACTTGACAACAATCCGGACTATGACAAGTTGCGCGATTATTTGCATTCGCTGAATGGTACAACTGCTGTGTTTCCCAAAAACAGCAATGTTAAAGAGGGTTGCGTGAGCCACCCAATTTTCACATCGAAAAAGAAATACCTCCGCTACATCTTTGATGCGTTGGCATTGAAATTAGCCGACCCTGATGATGAAGTCACTGGTATTGGCAAATTGACCGTAGGCCACATCATTCCGCAAGGTTGGAAGGATACACCTTGGCAGAAATACCTCGACGAGAGAAGGTTTACAGAGGATGTCGTCGATAGCCGCTTGCATACCATCGGCAATTTAACCCCCATGTCTGGCAAGCGTAATGCCAGCAAATCCAACAATCCGTGGGCAGGCGAAAACAGCGATGGCGCGCGCGATCACTTGCTGGATTGCAAGTTAACCATGACCAAAAAAATTGGCGAGGAAAATACGGATTGGGATATCGACAATGTCACCGCTCGTAGCGAAGAGATTGCAAAAACCATTTGCGAAATCTGGCCGGACGACATTAGAAGTTAAGTCCGGCGGCAATAACCGTCGGTGATTTCGATCACCATTGCCCACCCCGCCCTTACCGGCGGGGTTTTTGCTATATACGCCGCTGACATTGTCGCCTAGATTAAATCAACAACCCATCAACATTAAGAGATAAGAAAATGTTTCGATTTATCGCAAAAATAGTGCTAATGGCGCTGATGATGTGCGCTGTAGCATCATGTGATCAATCCACGGCTGACGAAGTAGCCGAATGGCGCATTTCTGCGGAGCAGGGAGATGCGGCTGCGCAATATAATTTGGGCCATGCCTATGATAAGGGCGAAGGCATCACCCAAGACAAGCGCGAGGCAGTGCGCTGGTATCGCAAAGCGGCGGAACAAGGGAATGCGACTGCGCAAAATAATTTGGGCGTGGCCTACGCTACTGGCGAAGGCATCACCCAAGACCTGCGCGAGGCAGTGCGCTGGTATCGCAAAGCGGTGGAACAAGGGGTTGCGACTGCGCAATATAATTGGGGCTCTGGCTATTATAAGGGCGAAGGCATCACCCAAGACAAGCGCGAGGCAGTGCGCTGGTATCGCAAAGTGGCTGCACAAGGGGAAGCGGCTGCGCAATATAATTTGGGCTATGCCTACCTGAATGGCGAAGGTGTCATAACGGACGAAAAGGAAGCGTACATCTGGTTTTCCATCGCCAAAGTATTTGGCAATGAAGTCGCGGCTCAGAGTTTACGCAATACCAACTGGCAAGATTATCTATCCCCAGCAGACCTACGCGCCGCGAAAACCGAAGCCAAAAAGCTCCTGGAAAAGATTGAAGCGTCGATGGGGGGTTAAAGCAGACTAGGATTTTTTGCTATATTCGCTGCCGGCATGGTCGTCTGGATTAAATCAACAACCCATCAACTAAAGGGTAAGAAAATGTTTCGATTTATCGCAAAAATCGTGCTACTGGCACTGATGATGTGCGCTGTAGCAAGTGCTCAATCCACGGCTGATGAAGTAGCCGAATGGCGCATTTCTGCGGAGCAGGGAGATGCGTGGGCGCAAACTAATTTGGGCTATGCCTATGATACTGGCGAAGGCATCACCCAAGACCAGCGCGAGGCAGTGCGCTGGTATCGCAAAGCGGCGGAACAAGGGTATGCGGTCGCGCAATATAATTTGGGCGTGGCCTACGCTACTGGCGAAGGCATCACCCAAGACAAGCGCGAGGCGGTGCGTTGGTATCGCAAAGCGGCTGAGCAAGGGGATGCGGATGCGCAATATAATTTGGGCTTAGCCTATTCAAATGGCGAGGGAGTTACCCAAGACCAGCGCGAGGCAGTGCGCTGGTATCGCAAAGCGGCCGAGCAAGGGTATGCGTCGGCGCAATATAATTTGGGCGTAGCCTATGATAATGGCGAAGGCATCACCCAAGACCAGCGCGAGGCAGTGCGCTGGTATCGCAAAGCGGCCGAGCAAGGGTATGCGTCGGCGCAATATAATTTGGGCGTGGCCTACGCTACTGGCGAAGGCATTGCCCAAGACAAGCGCGAGGCGGTGCGCTGGTATCGCAAATCGGCTGAGCAAGGGGATGCGGATGCGCAATATAATTTGGGCCTAGCCTATTCAAATGGCGAGGGAGTTACCCAAGACAAGCGCGAGGCGGTGCGCTGGTATCGCAAAGCGGCGGAGCAGGGAGAGGCGTGGGCGCAAAATAATTTGGGCTATGCCTATTATAATGGCGAAGGCATCACCCAAGACCAGCGCGAGGCAGTGCGCTGGTATCGCAAAGCGGCGGAACAAGGGTATGCGTCGGCGCAATATAATTTGGGCGTAGCCTATGATAATGGCGAAGGCATCACCCAAGACAAGCGCGAGGCGGTGCGTTGGTATCGCAAAGCGGCTGAGCAAGGGGATGCGGATGCGCAATATAATTTGGGCGTAGCCTATGATTATGGCGAAGGCATTGCCCAAGACCAGCGCGAGGCAGTGCGCTGGTATCGCAAAGCGGCGGAACAAGGGTATGCGGCTGCGCAATATAATTTGGGCGTAGCCTATGATACTGGCGAAGGCATCACCCAAGACCAGCGCGAGGCAGTGCGCTGGTATCGCAAAGCGGCGGAACAAGGGAATGCGACTGCGCAAAATAATTTGGGCGTGGCCTATGATAATGGCGAAGGCATCACCCAAGACAAGCGCGAGGCGGTGCGTTGGTATCGCAAAGCGGCTGAGCAAGGGGATGCGGATGCGCAATATAATTTGGGCTATGCCTACTGGAATGGCGAAGGTGTCATAGCGGACGAAAAGGAAGCGTACATCTGGTTTTCCATCGCCAAAGTATTTGGCGATGGAGACGCGGCTAAGAATTTACGCAATCTCAACTGGCAAGATTATCTATCCCCAGCAGACCTACGCGCCGCGACAACCGAAGCCAAAAAGCGCCTAAAAAAGATTGATGCGGCGATGGGGCGTTAAAAATCGGGCGGGGGTTTTGCTATATTCCATTTTCACTTTTTAATTGAAAATATCACCATGTTTAATCTATTCAAACTTCGTTATTTCAACGGAAATAAACGCAACGGCTCTCCTAATCCAACTTATGCTGCATGGCAAGAGTCAGGAAGATTGTTAAAATCCGTGTTAATGGAGGATAAACGGCATTTTGAATTGGTGTTGGAACTCCCAACCAACACTTACACCTGGATGCAGCATAAACGCTAACCCCGCTTGCCGCTTTTTTTAATCGCCAAATCAACATACACATCACAAAAAACACTAAAAATGTGATGTTGCTCGTATCTAGTCGTCATATTGGCAGATATTTTGAAGAATTGTAGTTAAAGTATATTGCAACTAAACGTCGCACGGTGATAATGCCAGTGTTG
Source organism: Candidatus Poriferihabitaceae bacterium (assembly GCA_965243285.1). Classification (GTDB taxonomy): domain Bacteria; phylum Pseudomonadota; class Gammaproteobacteria; order Arenicellales; family Poriferihabitantaceae; genus JAHRAW01. The sequence continues at coordinate 910,075 of OZ251537.1, forward strand.
ATTAACCGACATCGCATTAATCCATGCAAAATAAGTATGGTTTTGCGTGTAGGCCATTTTTGTTAACTCGCCCGCGAGGGCAACATTATGGATATCGAAAACCTAAAAGCAACGCAAAATATTGCAGAAAACACGACAGTGTTAGTGGAACATGAGGGGAAAGTGGTTATGTTTATTCGCCATAAATCAGAGGCTCAATATCTTGGGCAATATATGGTGTTTCCTGCAGATTGCGTACGCCATAGTAATGGCCAAAAAGTGGCCGAACTTACAGACCATGATAGTTTCGCAGAAGCAAAACAGCGCGTGATTGATTCTATCCATTAACCGACAAAGCCCGGTGCAGTAAAATGCACGGGGTGGTGCCATTAATACGCCAACGGCAAGCGTTTACTTCCCCTGCAACAACGCGCGATAAATATCTGCATCTTCTATGATGCCGATGCATTTTTTGTTTTTTTGTACTTGGATTATCGATGCGTCGCTGGTGGTTTTTAGGCGCAGTACTTCGCGCAGTGACATGGCGGCATCGATGGTGGCGTGTTTGCCTGGCGGCGGCGTGGTCTCGGCGCGCATGATGGATGATGCGATGAGTGTTTTTAGCGGGTTCATGTGGGCGACGAATTCGGCCACATAATCATTCGCCGGCTGGGTTGTGATTTGTTGCGGCGTGCCGATTTGTACGATGCGCCCGCCGTCCATCATTACGATGCGGTTGCCGATTTTGAGCGCTTCGTCTAAGTCGTGGCTGACGAATAAAATAGTGCGGCGTAAGTTTTTTTGCAAGCCTAACAATTCATCTTGCAAGCGCACGCGGATTAACGGGTCTAAGGCCGAGAACGGTTCATCCATCAGCAAAATCGGCGCCGCGGTGGCGAAGGCGCGCGCTAATCCTACGCGTTGTTGCATGCCGCCGGAGAGTTCATTCACGCGGCAATCCCCCCAGCCGGCCAGCTTCACCATGGCCAATTGTTGGGCGACTAAATCGCGGCGTTTTTTTGCCTCGACGCCGGCGATCTCCAGCCCCAAGGCGATGTTGTCCGCCACCGAGCGCCACGGCAATAGGCCGAATTGCTGGAACACCATGGCGATGCGGTGGGTGCGAAAAAATCGCAAGGTTTTTGCATCCGCCGCGGTGCGGTTGATGGCTTTAGCGGCACCCGCCGCCACATTTTTAGTCCCGCCATCGCCTTTTATGGCGCGGCGACGCAGTTCGGCGTGGCTGCAGGAGATATCCACCAGTTGTTCGCCGTCGTCCACCTTCACGCTGCCGCGCACCACGCGGTTTAGGCCATTTACGGCGCGCAATAAGGTGGATTTGCCGGAACCCGATAGCCCCATCAGCACGACAATTTCACCGCGTTGTACTTGTAATGAGCAATCATGCACGCCCAAAATTTGTCCGCTTGTCGCTTGAATTTGCTCGCGGCTTTGCCCGGCATCCATCTGCGGCAAGGCGCGCTGCGGGTTAGCGCCAAAAACAATAGATACGGAATTTAATTCAATCGCCGGATAAGTCATGATTTTATTGATCATGTTCATTTAACATGTTCATTTAACATGGTTATTTAACATGGTTATTCATCATGTTTTTCATCATCAGCGCGGCGATTTTTTGCCGCCGCCGCGCGTTTGGTCGGCGGGCGAAAAACGCGGTCTAACACGATGGCGATGATAACGATGGCCAAGCCGGCTTCGAAACCCTGGGCGATGTTCACCGAGTTGATGGCGCGCAAAATCGGCACCCCCAAACCCGGCGCGCCGACCATAGCGGCGATGACCACCATCGATAAAGACAACATAATCGCTTGGGTAAAACCAGCCAAAATTTGCGGCAATGCATAAGGCAATTCCACCTTAGCCAATAGTTGACGCTTGGTGCAGCCGAATGCCAGGCCGGCTTCGATTAAAGTTTGCGGGGTGGAAGATACACCCAAATGGGTTAAGCGAATCGGCGCCGCGATGGCGAAAATAACGGTGGCCACCAGCCCCGGCACTTCGCCCAAACCAAACAACACCAACGCCGGAATTAAATAAACAAAGGTGGGGATGGTTTGCATTAAATCCAGCAGCGGACGCATGGCGATATACAGCCATGGGCGGTGCGCAGCGGCGATGCCGAGCGGCACGCCCACCGCCATACACAGCCCAGCGGACGCCAACACCAGCGCCAAAGTGCTGATAGTTTGCGCCCAATAACCCTGATTGATGATCAGCAAAAAACCGAGCGCGACAAACGCCGCCAGAGAAATTTTACGATGCACAAGGTAGGTGATGGCGGCCAACGCCAACACCATCAGCGGCGGCGACATAAACTGCAGCGCTGCTAACAACGCATCAATCACCGACTGCAATAGCGCGGCTATACCATCAAAAAAGGTAGCCGCGTGCAGCGTTAAAAAATCGATTGTCTGTTTAGCGGCGCGACCAATGGGTAACTTATGCGCGCCTAACCAAGTGGTGAGTTCTTCTAACATATAAAAACACCGGTTAGAAAATCAGTAACGCCTGAATGCACATTGTAAATTCGCATTAGGATGATAGCCGCGCCTGCTTTTGTGTGCAATGTTTATAAGTTATGCGATATCTACATGCACTATCAACAAACTATATCGATGGGCTACATCGATCAAGTTACATCAACCTAGCCCATCGACTCATAGGTTATATTCCCAGCGATTTTTTAACCGCCGCCAAACCAGCGCCGCCGTCTTTGGTGGTAACGCCAGCCAACCAGCCATCCAAAACAGCCGGGTTGGCTTTGAGCCAATTAGTAGCGGCGACATTTTGATCGGTGCCATCATTCAAAATCGCCCCCATAATCTCGTTTTCCATGGCCAGGGAGAAGGTTAAATTCTTCAACAATTTGCCGATATTCGGGCATTCATCCACATAGCCGGCGCGGGTGTTGGTGTATACCGTGGCGCCGCCCAAGTTAGGCCCGAAATAATCATCGCCGCCGCTCAAATAAGCCATGGCGAAGTTGGCGTTCATCGGGTGCGGCTCCCAGCCCAAAAACACCACATCGCCTTGTTGCCGCACGGTGCGCGTCACCTGCGCCAACATGCCGGCTTCGGATGATTCCACCACCTCAAAACCCGCTAGGCCGAAGGCGTCGGATTCGATCATATCTAAGATGATGCGATTGCCATCGTTGCCGGGCTCGATGCCGTAAATTTTGCCGTCCAATGCATCGCGAAATTTTGCGATGTCGGCAAAACTACGCAGCCCTTTTTGCGCCGTAGAGTCGAGCACCGCCAGCGTGTACTTCGCGCCCTGTAAATTATCGCGCACGGTATCCACACTGCCAGCCTCGCGATAGGGCGCAATGTCGGCCTCCATAGTCGGCATCCAATTGCCTAAAAATATATCGATGTCGTTATTGGCCATGGATTTATAAGTGACCGGCACCGATAAAACCTTAACATCAGCGCGGTAGCCAAGCCCCTGCAACACCACCGAAGTGGCGGCCGTAGTGGCGGTGATGTCAGTCCAGCCGACATCGGAAAAACGCACGGTGTCGCACTGCGCCGCATAAACTGGCGCGGTCAAAAAAGTGGCGGCAAAGGCTGCCGATAGCGCCAAAGTTTTGGCACTGAGGTGGCGATGATTTCTTATAAGTGAATTTTTCATAAGTATGTTTTCCGTGGACGGTAAATGAGCTGGAAAGTATAACAACCCCCGCCCACCAGCGCCGAAATACATACCAACACCACAGCAGAGTCGCCGTCGGCGGCATGATTTTTAGCGTCTATCCCACCTTTCGCCGGCAGCCTTTTGATTTTGCTTTCGCTTTTGATGTTGCCCATCCCCCATCCGTCCGAAGAATAGATTCATCTCACCGCACGCAGCACTGAATCGTCATTTTTTAGAGCAAAACCGACCCTTTGCGCGCCAACTGCAAGGCCTTGCAGTTGAATATATAAGCCTATTTTTTAAACCTCACAACGGTGACATTCACCATAAACCCCCCACCGCCATTGATTTATGCCCCTAAATACCTTGGTTTAGGCCAAAAATAAGCATAATTCTTGCCCATTTCGCCGCCGATGGCATCCATCGCCCATCACCCCACCGCGACCCCGAAAAACCCCCGCCGGTTGACAAACCAGCGGGAGGTTGGGGTTGGCTGTGAATTTTGATATTTCAGGCCGGATGTGGCAATTTAGCATTTTCGTGGTATCGGCAAATTTCGCCGGTGCCGTTTTTTATCGGTAACCACAATGTGAGGTAAGTGATTATGAAAACTGAAAAATTGGCAGAGATTGGTGTGCAAATTTTGCAAGAAGCCGTTTTAGATTATCTTTCAGATAATAGAAATCAGACCGCAAGAGGTATCAGCAACGGTTTGAAATTGTTTGTAGGTGAATCTATGAATGATTCTATAGCCAGAGGAATTCTAGATTCTTTGGTTGATGAGCAACTTGTAGAGCATTTAGGTGACAGAAATGGTTATACAATAACCAAAGCGGGCCGTGATTACGCACCCAGCAAGTCAACCCAACCCGAGCGCAGAAATGCAAGCGGGGTTTGTTGGCACTATACGGCTTGAATTTTTTGGCATGGTTGTGGTGTAAGCCCGTGTTCGCTAGTTTGGCGACCCGAAACCGATACGGACTGTTATCGGTAAACCGTGGAGGGTTATGTTATGAGCATTCGAGATACTTATAAGTACTACCTTAAAGTACGCAATAAAATTGTCTATGCAGGTATTACTACAAATCCAGAGCGTCGTGAAAAGCAACACCAACGCGAACCTGAACACGCTAATACGCGTTTGGTGGTCGTTGGTATTGCTTGCACTGAGGAATCAGCGAGGCTATGGGAGAGAGGTGAACGAGATAGAGGCATCAAAACAGTGCATTAACTCTTTCAATAATGCCGCCGCCAGAAATGGCGGCGGTTTTTTTTGATAAACCAAATAGGTATTAACCATGAAAAGTAAAATTACTATCGGCGATAGCGATTATTTCGATTTTGAAGATTATGACCAGCGAGGATAGAATTGAATTAATGCTCGATTGGTTTTATGAGAATTACGAAGACCCAGTACATCGCATGCCGCACGAAGCGAGAGAAGGCGGCTATATTTACATCAATGGTGGCCCCTATGACGCTCGAGACGTTTTGGTAGATGCTTTTGATACTTATGCCACTGCGGAAGAAATTGATGTCGTCATTGAAAAAGTCGAGTTTGACAACTAGTGAGTGTGCGCCAACAGCACAGTCGCTGAAATATCCATAACTATCCCTACCATCCGCTCGCAGAAATGCGGGCGGATTTTTTACATCCCATTTACGATTTAACTGACCGAGAATTGAGATGAAAAACCAACTTAAGAATTGCATTAACTGCATCCTTAACTGCATCCTTGACAATCCTATATGCCGTTTTGCCACATTAGTGGTGGCGGCGGCTGCCGGCTTCGGTGCGTGGTATTTTTCGAATGCGTTCATTAGATGCATTTTCTCTCAAACGAAAAGTGTAGGGGATTCGATAGAAATTTTTATTCTTTCATCATTGGTTTTGATTTCCCTTTGGTGCTTCCGCACCCACGACACCCGTGAACAAATACAAAAAACGCAAGAGCAAATTCAGCAAGGAAATTTTGCAAGTGGGCTTAATAAACTTGTGGAAGATGAAGGATTCAAAATATCAATTGGTGTTCAACTTTTAATTCAAGTTTCCAAAAGTACAGATACATTTAATAAAGATATTCGACTCGCGTTCATTAAACGCATACAGAAATTACCGAACATCTCCATTCCACCACTAAATTGTCAATATCACTTAAATATGCCAGAATTAAGTTATTTAATACATATTTTTCAGTGGCTAGTTGATCATGACAACAGAGGATATATCGATGTTCCTGCAATGAATTTCCAAATTCAAGAATTTGAATTTACCCACAAATTCGATCAAGAGTTATATCCACATCTTAAAATAATACCCATAGAAAAAATGCAAAAAGTGCTAAATGATCGCGAACGAAGAAAAAGTAGTTTAGATGATTCCATTAATGATGGGCCTACATTATTCCAAATTCCCAATCAAACCCCCCCCACCTAAACTGGCGATGGAGCCGCCAGTTTTGACTCCCCCACAAGGTGCGGCGGGAGAGTAGAAGGCATAAGTCAACAGCAAAAGCGAACGCAAAAGTCACATCAAAATCAAAAAATAACAGCCCCCACCAAATCAGTCACCGCCTATCAGCGTGGCCTGCTTTGACTTATTCACCCGCGTGGGGAGTAAAGAAAAAGCCCAAAAGCCAAAGCTAAAATCAATAATCAACCATGCAGATTTAGGTATTTAAATCTTAAAACTTTAATCATGGAATGTTAATCCCCCGCCATTTTCCTCAGCAGTGCCGTTGGCGGATTTTTTCTAATCCCTGGCGGATGGGTGGTGGGATGGGGGTGGGTTTTTGGCTGTGGCGGTGGACGAATACTTGGGCGAGGCGGCCGCTGGCGGCGGGGGCGGTATTATTGCCGGCGAATAGGGCGATTTCATACTGCACGCTGGAATTGCCGAGGTGGGCGACTCGTAAGGCGGCGTAAACTTCGGGTGTGGATTCTATGGGTTTGATGAAGCGGCAGCCGCTTTCCACGGCGTATGGGATGATTGCATCGCGTTGTAAATCGACGCCGATGCGGGTTAGATAGTCGATCACCACGGCCTCGAAAAAACGATAGTACTGCACATTGTTTAAGTGCATCATCATGTCGAAATCCGACCATCGCGTGGTGATGTTCAACCCATAAGGGAAATGCGCGCGATGGTCGTCGGGGGATGGCATGATGCAAGGTGGTATCGACTATCGATTATCGATAGCGCATCAAACATGCGTTACAACACATTATATAAGCGCGCATTACAAACATCACAAAAACAGCATCACGCACAGCAGGCCGACGCTGCCCAATACCAAAGTATACGGCACCGCCATCCACACCATGGCGCCGTAGGAGAGGCGGATGAGCGGCGCCAGCGATGAGGTTAGTAAGAATAAAAACGCGGCTTGACCGTTGGGGGTGGCGACGCTGGGCAGGTTGGTGCCCACATTGATGGCGATGGCGAGGTTGTCGAAGTGCGGGCGGGAGATGGCGCCGTTGTCGAACACGGTTTTGAGTTCGTTGATATACACGGTGGCGACGAAAACATTGTCGCTCAACATGGAAAGCACGCCGTTGGCGATGAAGAAAATCGCCGGTTGGATGGCTTGCGGCATGGCTAAAGCGCCGTGGATGATGGGGCTGAATAGGTGGGCGTCGTGAATCATGGCCACGATGACGAAAAACACCACTAACAAGGCGGTGAATGGCAGCGCTTCTTCGAAGGCGTGGCCGATTTGATGCTCATCGGTAAGACCAGTGAAGGCGGTTTGTAGGACGATGACGGCGAGGCCGATTAAGCCCACCGGCGCGAGGTGAAAGGCCAGCGCGATGATGAGAAAAATGCCGGCCGCGGCTTGTATTTTGATGTCGTACATTTGCGGCGCGGTGCGGGTGGCGTCTTGCTCGGCGGCGTATTCTTCCAAAATGATGCGCACATCGTCCGGCAGGGCGGCGCCGAAGCCGAACCATTTATATTTTTCCAACACATAGCAGGTGAGCAATCCGCACACCAAAGTGGGCATGGTGATGGGCGCCATTTTCCAGAAGAATTCCATGAAGGTCCAATCCATTTTGGCCGCGATGAGTAAATTTTGCGGCTCGCCGACCAAGGTGCAGACGCCGCCCAAGGCGGTGCCGACGGCGCCGTGCATCACCAAGCCGCGCAAAAACATGCGAAATTGTTCGAGGGTTTCGCCGCCTAATTCTTGGCGGTCGGCGGTGCCGCTGTGGTCATAGTCGGTTTTGCCGGAGTGGATGCGGTGATAGACGCCATAAAAACCGGCCGCCACGCTGATGAGTACAGCGGTGACGGTCAACGCATCGAGAAAGGCCGATAAAAATGCCGAGATAAAACAAAACAACATCGACAATATGATTTTGGATTTAATGCGTACGAACACTTTGCTGAAGATATACATCAACAACGGTTTCATAAAGTAAATGCCGGCGACCATGAAAACCAGCAGCAGAATCACTTCTAAATTGGAGTTTACTTCGGCGTATACCGCTTGCGGGCTGGTCATGCCCAGCAGCACGACTTCTAGGGCGATGAGGCCGCCGGCCTGCAGCGGATAACACTTCAACGCCATGGCTAAGGTGAAGATGAATTGCGCGATGATGACCCAGCCAGTGATGAAGGGGCCGGCGGTGTACAACAGCACCGGGTTTATCAGTAAGAAGGCGAACAGGAGTTGTTTATACCAAGTCGGGCTGTTGCCTAAGAAACGATGCGCGAGGATGTTCAAGGTGGAGGGTTGCATGGCGGTGGTTTGGTTTAATGTTGATATTGTGAATTTAATTCCAACTAGGCGAATTTAATTCATATAGATGAATTTAAATCAACGCGATGGATGTTACGCGGCGGCGCCGATGATGTTGTGCGCGGCGCCGTAGGGGAAGCCGGTGAGGTTGCGGTGACCCTCTTCGGTCACTACCAAAATATCGTGCTCGCGATAGCCGCCGGCGCCGGGCTGGCCTTCTGGAATAACGATCATCGGCTCCATGGAGACGACCATGTTGGGGGCTAAGATGGTGTCCACATCTTCGCGCAATTCGAGGGCTGCTTCGCGACCATAGTAATGACATAAAACGCCGAAGGAATGGCCGTAGCCGAAGGTGCGGCGCGCCAGCAAACCGTGCGCGGCGTAAATGTCGTTGAGCGCGGCGGCGATGTCGCCACAGCGGGCGCCGGGCTTGATGAGGGCGCGGCCGGCATCGTGCACTTGGCAGTTGATATCCCACAGGCGCAGGTGTTCATCGCTGGCGTGTTGGCAAAACAAGGTGCGTTCCAGCGCCACATAATAGCCGGCGACCATGGGGAAACAATTCAGGCTTAATATGTCGCCGGCTTCGATGCGGCGGGAGGTGACCGGGTTGTGCGCGCCGTCGGTGTTTACGCCGGATTGCAGCCAAGTCCAGGTATCCATCAACTCGGCGTGCGGCCAAACGCGGGCGATTTCTCGCACCATGGCGGCGGTGGCGTGCAGGGCGACTTCGTGCTCGGCGACGCCGGGCGCGATGGCTTCGACGCAGGCCGCGCCGCCTGCGTCGGCGATGCGTGCCATGGCGGTGATGTGGGCGATTTCCTCAGCCGATTTGCTCATGCGCGCCGCCATGGCGGGGTCGGCGATGTCGATAAATTTACACGCCGGCAAGGCGGCTTGTAAGTTCGCTAAATTGCGCGCGGTTAGGTGGTCGAATTCGACCCCGATGGTTTGGGTTTTGTTGTCGTGGCCGATTAATTTTTGCACGGCGGCCAAATAATTGTCGCGCTGCCAATCGGTGTAGATGAGGTTATCACCGAAGGTGCGTCGCGCCGGTTGGCCGCCATCTATGTTGGCGGAAATGGTGGTCTGGGTGTCAAAATTCACCACCAAACCATAGGCCCTGCCGAATGCGCAATACAAAAAATCCGCGTAATAATTAATGTTGTGATAAGACGAAAACAACACCGCATCGATTTTTAACCGCGCCATTTCCGCGCGCAATTTGGCGAGGCGATTCTGCATCTCGCCAGCCGAAAAAGTCGGGCGCGGTTTATCGCCGTTGGGGAAGGTTATAAGTCTGGGCATGGACATGGCGAGTTCTTGGGGCGATGGGTTGGGTGGCATCAAAGGGTGGGATAATTAAATTCTATGGCTATGAAGTATTTTATTGACTGGTTATTGATTTTCGGCGGCCGGGGCTTTTATAAACATTGAAAAAAATTGAGTAACATTTTTAAATAGGTAAATTAATCTACATGGGCTTGCGGTTTTTGCTGTCGATAATCGTCGCGCAAGGCATCGATGGATTTCAATGCGTCGCGGTCTTCATAATACCAATATAGCCAGCCGTTGCAGCGCGCGGCGTTTTTGAGTTGTGCGGATATTTAATGTATCGAGCCATACGCGGCGCCGTTTTGGATGTTGCCATCGGCCAATAGGGTGGCCGAGTGTTGTTTGTTTTTGGAATGAATTTGCTGGTTTTCGCGCAGGTAATTGTGTTGCAGTAATTACGCCATGCTAACCCGCGCCAATAACGCCTCGGGCTTTTGCGTCGAGTGCGCTTTCTTGCCATCCGCGCCCTTGATTCGTTCCCGCCCGGTGCCAAGTGGAATCCGCCATACCGAAGTCATCTGCTTGCCCTCATTTAATTGCTTCATCCACCGTGTTCTGATTCGGGCGATATAATTCATTTTTAAGTTGCAAGTTATAGGGCGGGTCAGCGAAAATTAACTGTGCGGATTTGGCCGGCTAAGGTGCGCATCACTTCGATGCAATCGCCATGATGAATAGCGCCATGATGAATAGCCCCGTCGGCGGCGTCGGCGACAGCCGTTTTCCCCGCGCTCGTTTTGTCGATGCCGATGTTTGAAGCCATCATAGGAATTGATTTTTTTCGTATCAAACTTAGAACCTCGCATCGCTATCGATAAGGTGCCGATGGCCGCGCTGCGCTCAGCCTGCCGATTATAATACGACAACCTATATTCCAGTGCCCACAGTGCCTAAATTAACCTCATGATAGACCTCCGCAGCGACACCATCACCATGCCATGCGACGGCATGCGCCGTGCCATGGCGGCGGCCGAAGTGGGTGACGATGTATACGGCGAAGACCCGACGGTGGCGGCGTTGGAAGCCAAAACCGCGGCGCTGACCGGCTTCGAATCGGCCTTGTTTTTCCCCTCCGGCACGCAGAGTAATTTGGTGGCGTTGTTATGCCATTGCCAGCGTGGCGATGAGTATATCGTCGCCCAAGAGGCGCACACCTATCGCTACGAAGCGGGCGGGGCGGCGGTGTTGGGCAGCATTCAGCCGCAGCCGTTGGAGTGCGATGCGAGCGGCGCCATGCCGTTATCCGCCATCGAAGACGCCATCAAATTAGACGATTTTCACTTCGCCAAAACGCGTTTGCTGGCGCTGGAAAACACCATCGGCGGCAAGGCGTTGTCGCTGGATTACATGCGCGCCGCCCAGTCGCTGGCGCGGCGGCGCGGCCTCGCCCTACATCTAGACGGGGCGCGGGTGTTCAACGCGGCGCTGGCGTTGGGGGTGGATGTGGCCGCCATCACCGGGCTGTTCGATTCGGCGTCAGTGTGTTTGTCGAAGGGGTTGTCGGCGCCGGTGGGTTCGGTGCTGTGCGCCGGCGGCGATTTCATCCACCGCGCTCGGCGCTGGCGCAAGATGGTCGGCGGCGGTATGCGCCAGGCCGGCGTGCTCGCCGCCGCTGGGATTTACGCGCTCGAGCACAACATCCACCGCTTAGCCGAAGACCACGCGCGCGCGCAGGAATTAGCGGCGGCCTTGATGCAACTCGACGGCATGGAAGTGCTCGATGGCAGAGCGCATACCAACATGGTGTTTATTGCGTTGCCGGGGGAGGTGGATGGTGATTCGGTGGATGGTGATTCGGTGGATGGCGATGGGGCCTACGGTATGGCCGCCACCGCCGCCGGCGACGCCGCTACGGCGCCGCCGACATCCGGCTTCGAGGCCTTGCGCGCCTACGCCAAAAATCGCGGCTTATTGTTGGGGTCGCGGGTCTCCCCGCGCATCGCCCGCTTGGTCACGCATCGCCACATCAGCGCGCAAAATATCCGCGATAGCACGCGCATCATCGCCGAATTTTTGCGGGAAAATAGATAGCGACGGTTCGTTTGTAGCGCGCAGCGGCGGCGCTGACGGCGCTATAATCCATGATTAATTAGGGATAAAAAGCAGCCGCGGCAAATGCGGGTGATGCCCCGCCATCAGGAGATTTTCGCCCTGGAAAAGGATAAAGCCGACAGCCCAAAGCCAGATGCATCGCCCGCCACCTGCGCCGTGTATGAAAAGGGTGCTGCTAAAAATGTCGGCGGGCGCGATGTTGAGCCGGTTGTGTCCGTCGAGCACGCCATTCGCTCCGATTTACGCAGCGGTGGCGTGCTGTCGTTAGTCGCCGGCACTATCGGTTTTTTTAGAGGGGCAAAGCACCACCGGCATCATCGTCGCCAGCATTGGCATTGTCATGCTGGTGACATCTTAGGTCAGCCAATGGCTGGATAATTATCGTAGCTCTAAGCGATGGTCTGGCTATGGATAAAGAATTGCTAATGCTTGCTGGCATGTTGATCACTGCGCAGGCGGTCATGACATCCGCCATGCTCCTCGCCATATGGCCATATGGCCATATGGGATGAGCGCCGCCAAGAGCGAAAGGAAGACGAACATCTGGCCCGTCAAGCACGCGAAAAAGAGCACCGCCTTGCACACCAGGGAAGCACTCACCAACGAACGCATGATCGACATGGTCATCGCGCCGAAATAGCCGCAGTATCCCTGGCCGCTTCGCCGGCGATTTTGCTTTTATACTCGGCGTATAAATGTCCCGCAAGCGCCGTCAGCGCCAATTTCCCCCGACAAATCCCCCGGTCACACTCCCCCCCTACCCCGCCGTCCACCACCTGGCCGCTGCAATCCGTCCAGTATCATACCCCTGAGAATTAACGATTCGCGGCTCGAAATGGCGCGCCAGCCGAGTTTTCGCGGCGTTATCCAGCGCGCCGAGTTTGGCTAACATACCGCCGAGGGCGGCCGACTGAGCGCGACCGGCGCCGTCATCCACTTTCAGCGCGAAGCCCATGCCGAGGTGCGGAATCACGCCGCCGTACACGCCCTCGGCGCCGGCTTTCACCAGCACTCGACCCTGGGTGGCGAGAATCACATCGGTGCCACACTGCTCGGCGCCGGCGAGCATGCGCGGATGCGCCCGCAGCGCGGCCAGAATGCGCGCCATGGCCGCGCCGCGCGCGCCCGGTTGCGCCAGCTTGCCATCGGCGTAGCGCGCAAATGCCGCCGCCAACTGCTGCAACGGCATGCGCACCGCCGGCATGCCGCAGCCGTCGCGCTCCCACGGCATGGCGCGCACATCGGCCTCGATTAACTCAGACAAAGTGGTCATCCAAGCGCGCTGCACCGGGTGATGATAGTCGCTGTAGCCGGGCAAATCGGCTTCCATAAAACGCGCCAAAGTCAGCATGGCGGCGTGCTTGCCGGAGCAGTTTTGATGGGCGCGAGTCGGTTCATCGCCGCTGCGGATGAGGTCATGGGCGACGCTCTGTATCAACGGCATATCCGCGCCGCACTCCAAATCATCCACGCCCAAGTTCAAGCGCGCCAGCCAGCCATGCAGCGCGCGCAAGTGCAAATCTTCGGCCCCGTGAGAGGCGCAAGCGAGCGCGATTTCGGCCGCCGTCAGGTTGAAAAAATCCGCCGCCCCGCTCTCTAACAGCGGAATCGACTGAAAAAATTTGAGCGCCGAGCGCGGATACACCACCCGCTGCGCATCCCCGGCCGCAAACACCACGCGCCCCTCAACATCCACCGCCACCGCGATGCCGCGATGCTGGGATTCCACCGCATCGCCGCGCCAAATTTCCACCAATACCGGGCTATCTTGGTCAGCAATCATTGCGCATTAATGTTGAGAGTAAAAGTTTGCGGGAATCGATATCGCCTTATCGACTTTATCGATGGTATGAATGAAGTTTGCACTCGAATGTTACGCTTAAAAATCGCGCCAGAATGCCGCCCACAACATACGCCACAGCAGTATAAAACAACATAAACTCAACGCCTCATTTTTCTCATCCCATAAGCCCGCTATGTTTGCCTCCCAACGCCTGCTCGGCACCTTAAAAGAAGATCCGGCGGACGCCGAAATCGCAAGCCACCGGCTCATGTTGCGCGCCGGTTTGATTCGTCGCGTGGCCGCGGGAATCTACGATTGGCTGCCCACCGGCGTGCGCGTGCTGCGAAAAGTTGAAGGCATCATCCGCCAGGAAATGAACCGCGCCGGCGCCCAAGAGGTGTTGTTGCCGGCGGTGCAGCCGGCCGAATTGTGGCGCCAATCCGAGCGTTGGGAGGAATACGGCGCCGAGTTGCTGCGCTTCGCAGACCGCCATGGACGGGAATTTTGCTTAGGTCCTACTCACGAGGAAATCATCACCACCTTAGTGAAAAACGAAGTGCGCAGTTATCGCCAATTACCCGCCAATTTTTATCAGATTCAAACCAAATTTCGCGATGAAATTCGCCCGCGCTTCGGCGTCATGCGCGGCCGGGAATTCATCATGAAAGACGCCTATTCTTTCGATACCGACCGCGCCGGACTGCGCGCATCATACCAACGCATGCGAAGCGCCTATGGCGTGATTTTTACCCGCTTGGGGCTGGATTATCGCGCCGTGGTGGCGGATTCTGGCAGCATCGGCGGCCACACTTCCCACGAATTTCATGTGTTAGCCGAGTCCGGTGAAGACGCCATCGTTTTTTCCGAAAGCGGCGACTACGCCACTAATTTGGAAATGGCCGCGGCGCCAGTGCCGACCGCCGAGCGCGCCGCCCCAGCCGAAGACATGCGGCTAACCGCCACCCCGGCGGTAAAAACCATCGCCGATTTGGTGGATGGGTTCGGATTGGCGGTGGAAAAAACCATCAAAACCCTGATAGTGGCGGCCGCCGCCGACCAAGCCAGCCCGCTGCTGGCCTTGCTGGTGCGCGGCGACCACACGCTAAACGCGGTCAAAGCGGCGCGCTTGCCGCAAGTGGCCAGCCCCTTGCGCATGGCGGACGAGGCCGAGATTCGCGCCGCCATGGGCGCCGGGCCGGGCTCGCTGGGGCCGGTTAATGTGCCCATCCCGGTGATCGCAGATCAAGCGGTGGCGGTGATGTCGGATTTCGGCGCCGGCGCCAACATCGACGGCAAACACTATTTCGGCATCAACTGGTTGCGCGATGCGCCGCTGCCGGAAGTCGCCGACCTCCGCAATGTGGAAAACGGCGACCTTAGCGCGGACGGCAAAGGCAAGTTGCGCATCGTGCGCGGCATCGAGGTCGGGCATATTTTTCAACTCGGCGCCAAATACAGCCACGCCATGGCGGCCACCGTGTTAGACGAAAAGGGCCAAGCGGTGGCGCTGGAAATGGGCTGCTACGGCATCGGCGTTACGCGCGTCATCGCCGCCGCCATCGAGCAACACCATGACGAAAAAGGCATCATCTGGCCGCCGGCCATCGCCCCGTACGACATCGCCATGGTGCCTATCGGCTTCCACCGCACGGCAAGCGTTAAACAAACGGCGCTGGATTTACACGATAAATTAACCGCCGCCGGCTGCGCAGTATTATTAGACGACCGCGACGAACGCCCCGGCGTGATGTTCGCCGACGCCGAACTCATCGGCGCCCCGCACCGCCTAACTATCGGCCAACGCAGCCTGAAAAACGGCGTGGTGGAATATCGCAACCGCGCCGACGGCAGCGAACAAAACTTACCTCTAGAGTCATTAATCGATAGCATGCTAAAGATGACAAAAACATGACCGCAAACGCATGTTTATCGACGGTTGTTCGCGCCATGATTTTATATAAACTCCCTATTGCTGAATTTAATTCATCCCATGCCCATCTCTAACCATGCCCATCTCTAAAAATAAATTATTCATCGCCGATAATTTGCAGGTGATGGTCGGTTTAAATTCAGCTTCGGTGGATTTAATTTATCTAGATCCGCCATTTAATTCCAAGCGCATTTATAAAGCCCCCATCGGCAGTCAGTCACTTTCACATCGACCCCATCATCCCAAAAAAATTAAACGGACCCTGGGCATTGGAAAACCTGCAACTACTATGCGGCAACTGCAACAGCATAAAAGGCGACCGCCCCATGGACTACCTAAGGGCAAAAATCCACCGCCGAACATCGCCGTATATTTACTTAGCACTCTAAAAGCATTGCCGCCAGCGTCGAATTTACCCGATGGGACTACCCGCTACCGCCAAAATACGCGTTAACATGGCGTCGGGGTCGGTGTAATTCACCGCAATCTGGGTGGCGGTTGCGGCGGCGTTGGGGTGGGTGCCGTCGATGAGCAACAGCGCTGGAAAACCATGCACGCCGAGGTCGCGGGTGGTGGCGATTTCTTGTTCGAGTTGTTGCTGGGTGCTGGCGGCGTGCAACGCGCTTTCGAACTGAGCAGAATCCAAGCCCAAGGCGGCGGCGAATTCGAGCAACACGGCGGCGTCCGAAGGATTTCGCGCCTCGAGATAATAGCCGCGCTGGATGGCGGCGGTCATGGCGGCGTCGTGGTGCGCGCCTTGCTGGCGGGCGGCGATGACGGCGCGGCAGGCCGGGTAAGTGGCACGGCGTGGCTGGCACAGCCGCCAGAAATCGTGGTTGAAATGCGCGCCGGGAATGTTCGCTTCGATGGTGCGCCACACGCCTTGTAAGTGGCGTTGCATATCGGCCGCCATCGGCGCGCACGAATCCGCCGCCAGCCCGCCGAGCAATCTACGCACGCCAATGTGGCGCGGCAAGGCCGCGCTCAAGCGCTGCCAGGATGCGCTGAATCCCCAGCACCAACTGCACATGGGGTCATGCGCATAGATGAGCGTGGCCGTCATAGCCCTAAATCGCCGTCAAGCCGCCCTCAGCACAGCAGCGAAAGCGGCTGCACTTCCACCCGGTCGCCGGCCGCCGCACCGCTGCATTCGGCCGCTAAGAGGATGAAGCAATTGGCCGCGCCCATGGAGCTTAAAATGCCGGAGCCTTGCTCGCCGGTGGTGCGCACCGAGGCCCCGGCGGCGTCGGCGGACAACACCCCGCGCTGGTATTCGGTGCGCCCGGGGCGTTTTTTCAGCGCCGATTGGGTGGTGGCCATGAGCCGCAGGGGGGCGGTGGCGGTTTCGCCGGCGAGCCGGCGCAGCGCTGGTTTTACGAACATCTCGAAGGTGGCCATCACCGACACCGGATTGCCGGGCAGGCCGAAAAACAGGCTCGGCCGCCCGCCGCCCGCCCCGCCCGCGCTGTCGAACAAGCGCCCGAAGGCTAACGGTCGGCCGGGCTTTATCGCCACCTTCCAAAACACCACCTCACCCAAGCGCGCCAAAGTTTGTTTGATGTAATCGGCCTCGCCCACCGAGGCGCCGGCCGAGGTGATGACTAAATCGGCGCAAGCGGCGGCCTGCGAGAAGGCGGCAGCCACCGCATCGGCATCGTCGGCCACGATGCCTAAATCCACCATGTCCACGCCCGATTCCGCCAACATGCCGTACAAAGTGTAGCGGTTTGAATCGTACACCTCGCCCACCGCCAGCGGCTCGCCCACGGCGCGCAATTCATCGCCGGTGGAGAAAAAGGCCACGCGCGGCCGCCGCCACACCGACAATTCGCTAACCCCTAAGGATGCCGCCAGCCCGAGGTGGGCCGCGCCCAAGCGCTGGCCGGCGCGGATGGCCACCGCGCCGCGCGCCAAATCTTCGCCAGCGTGGCGCACATTGGCGCCCGGCGTCTCCCCGGCTGGCACGGTGATGGCGTCGCCGCGGCGCTCGATGCGCTCTTGGGCGACCACGCTGTCGGCGCCGGGCGGCAGCGCCGCGCCGGTCATGATGCGTACGCATTGGTTTTCACCGATGGCGTCGGCGAAGGCGTGGCCAGCGCTGGCGGCGCCGAGTACGCGGAATTTTTTGCCGCCGTGGCGCGGCAAGTCTTGCCCGGCGAGGGCGTAGCCGTCCATGGCCGAATTGGTGTGATTGGGCACGCGCAGCCGGCTTTTGAGGTCGGCGGCGGCCACCCGCCCCTGCGCGGCGCGCACCGCCACGCGCTCGATTTGTGTTACCGGCGTCACCGTTTGGGCGATGAGTCGATGCGCGCGCTCGGCGCTGATGGCGGCGGAGTCGACATCGCAATCGACGGCGGCGGCGGTGGATTCGAGGCCGGAGTCGAGGCCGGAGTCGGCCTGGAAGTTTGCCGCCGGCGGCGGTGTTCGCGTATTTGTCATCGGCGAGTCGCCGCCCCAGCATTTTTCGCCATTTTTTATCGACCAGTCGCCGGGCGGATAGAGAGCTAAGGTTTTATCGTACAACGAAGTTTGTTTTATCGGCGAATCGACGCCCGGGCTTATGCAGCGCCGCTGGGCGGACGCTTCCAATCGCCGGATTGGCCGCCGGATTTACTCAGCAAACGGATGTGGTTGATTTCCATGCCGCGGTCGGCCGCCTTGCACATGTCGTAGATGGTCAGCAGCGCGATTTGCACCGCGGTCAGGGCTTCCATTTCCACGCCGGTGCGTTCGGTGGTAGCGGTGGTGGCGGTGCAATGCACGGCGTCGCCGTGATAAGTGAAATCCACCGCCACGCGGGTGAGTGCCAACGGGTGGCACAGCGGCACCAATTCGGCGGTGCGTTTGGCGGCCATGATGCCGGCGATGCGGGCGATGGCGAGCACCTCGCCCTTGGGGTGGTTGCCATTGCGAATCATCGAAAGCGTAGCGGCGCGCATGTTAATCCAGCCCTCGGCCACGGCCAGGCGCGCGGTGGCCGGTTTGTCGCTCACATCCACCATGCGGGCTTCGCCGCGCGCGTTCAGGTGGGTGAGCGGGGGGCGGGGGGCGGCATCCATGGGCGGCGATTGTGGCATCGATAATTTGCGCGTAGATAATTGTGCTATCGATAATCTCGCTAGCGATAGTTGTGCTATCGATAATCTCGCTAGCGATAATGTCGCGATGGATTCATACGCGTTGAATTCGAATCTCGCTCGGTAAATATAAATTCATAAACATTAACCTCGACTGCAAACATAAACTTATAAACGCAAAGCCATAACATTAACCCGCAAACAGCGACGCCAGCGACGCGCTGACGCTTTGCAAGGTGGCGCCGGCGCCATCGTCCACCACCACCGCGAACCCAAGATGGGGTTTGCGCCACGCCTCGGGGATGGAGATATCGAGCGCGTGGAGGTCGCTGTTGGCGTTGTTCAGGCCGCGTTTTAGGGCGATGGGTTTGCTCCAATGGCGCACCACGAAATCGTGTTTTAGGGTGCGGCCGCGATTTTCGCCGCCGCTGATTTTGCGCTCGATATTGTTTTCATACACCGCCACATAGGCTCGCGGCGCGCCTTGTGGCGCATGGGTTTCCACCTCGAGACGCGCCCGAATATGCCCGCCATCGAGGCGCGTGATGCGTACTTCAATGCGCGCCTGCGCCGGCTGCGCGTTGGCGCTGTGGATGGCTTGCACCACCGCCGGCCCGCCGCGCTGCTCGCGCCCGTTTACCATAAATTCCGGGGTATAGATGTTGCGCTGGCGGTTGTAGGCCGCGGCCTCGCGCTGGCGGGCGGTGAAATCGGCCTTGGAATACGGGTCTTCCCAGCCGAGATAATTCCAATAATCGACATGAAACGCCAGCGGCACGGCGTGGAAGCGCGCGTCCAATGAGGCCCCCAACTGCCGCAGCCAATCATCGGCCCGCGGGCAACTGCTGCAGCCTTCGGAGGTGTACAACTCGACTAACGGCGTCTGGAATTCATGGCTGGTGAGGGTGAGTTCAGGCGCGGCGTCGGCGGCGGTGGCGGCGGTGGCGTACGCCAAAGTTAGGGCGAGGATGGCGGGTAAGGTGCGGGTCATGGTGGTTATCGAGGTGGGTTAATGGGCGGGCAATGGGTGCCATCTGGGTGATGGAGTCGGCCGGTGATAGGTCGATTTTGCTGTTGATTTTGCTGTTGATTTTTGCTGTTGATTTTTGTTTTTTGCTGTTGATTTTTGCTGTTGGCTTTTGCTTTGGCTTTTCGCCTTTAGTCTTTGCTCCCCCCCTGCTTTTTCGGGAGGGGGAGTGAAGACTAAAGCCAAAGCCAAAGCCAAACCCAAACCCACTTGTGCAGATTTAGATAGATAAATCCATCCATTAAGATTATGTTAATTAAAACAATCGCGCCGCCAAAATCGCGTCGCCAAAACTCATTCAAATGCTTGCAAATATTCGCCGTAGCCGTGCTCTTCTAAGTCCGCTTTGGCGATAAAACGCAGCGCCGCCGAGTTCATGCAATAGCGCAATCCACCAGGCGCCGGGCCGTCTTTGAACACATGCCCTAAGTGGGATTCGCCATGCCGACTGCGCACTTCGGTGCGCGGCCACAGCAGTTTGAAATCGGTTTTTTCCACCACATTGTCGGCCACCAAGGGCTGCGTGAAACTCGGCCAGCCGGTGCCCGAATCAAACTTATGGCGCGACGAAAACAACGGCTCGCCGCTGACCGCATCGACATAAATGCCAGCGCGTTGTTCACCATCATATTCATTATCGAAGGGCGGCTCGGTGGCCTCGCATTGCGTCACGCGATAGGCCAACGGCGTCAGCCGGGCGCGCAATTCATCGTCCGATGGCTTGGCGTAGGCGGGTTTTTCGGCGCTGACGGGCATGGGCTTTGCGGTTTGTGGCCGGTGGATGAGTGGGCGAGTGAGGCGGCTATTTTAGCGGCAATTATCGCGCCACGCGCCGGCCGCTTAGGCCGGCGCGCCCGTGCCGCAGCGCGCTAACGCCGCCGGCAAGTCGGCGATGCTGGCCAGCACCACATCCGCGAGCGGCGTCAAATCGGCTGACCTGTGGGCGCCGGTCAGCACCGCCACATTCAGTCGCGCGCCGGCGGCCCGCCCCATGTTCATATCCTTCGGGCTGTCGCCCACCATGGCGATGTCGGCCGGGCGCAAATTCACCGCCCGGCAAAAGGCCAGCGCCATGTCGGGCTCGGGCTTTAGGGCGAAACCGCTGTCTTCGCCGCACACAAAATCAAACAGCGATTCGGCATCGATGCAGCGCAGCAGGGCGTGGGCGGCGGCTGCGGTGTCCATGGTTGCTATCCCCAATGCCGCGCCACGGCGCAACTCGGCCAGCAGCGGTTTTAGGTTATCCACCGCCGGGGCGTGCCGCGGCCGGGCAAAAATCTCATCGATGGCGCGCAAATCAGCGCCCGCGAGGGCGGCGCCGATAACGCCCTCCCACAGCGCGATAATGTCGCGATTGCACGCCGACGCCAACACCGAATCGGCCTGCCAAGTCTCCGTTGTCGCGATAAACCCGCCGCGCTCCAGCAACATTCCGGCCTCGGCGCGCGCCCCGAAGCGCCCCTGCAAATACGCCGCCGCCCGCCGATAGGGCACCAACCAGGTGAGATTATAATTCAGCAAAGTGCCGTCCTTATCGAACAAAATACCTTTGATGGCAGGCATGGGGGAATTAGCGCGTGGGTGAGTGGTGATGATGAGTGATGGGTGAGTGGCGGAAAAGTGACCGCGATGAGGCGACATTATCACCGCTCGATGGGCGGTGGGTTGAGGCGCCGCAATGCGCTGCTTGCATCGCCGCCAAAATAACATGGCGCGTCCATATTTAGCGCTACAACCATCCTGCAAGTGAGGCCAAACGGCGTTCTAAATTGTAACTCCGTCGATTAGATGTGCAAGTGCAACCCTTTGCACCACCACCGAACCCCGCTAAACTTGAAAATAAACCCTTTGCAATTGAACATGTGGGCACTAACCCCGCCTAACTCCACTTAAAACAGCGGCGTAACCTATATTTTGCAATATCTAATGCTTGCTTTTGAAGCTCTACTGGACGGTATTGCAATTATTTTACGCTCTATGCCATTGGCCAACAAACAACACTATTTATGGCCAAAAACATGGGGTTTTTTAGCCCATTCGGGGCCGCCATAGCCCATACTTTGCAACCTGAATTCACCCCGCCCAAACCCGTTAACTAATGACTGTCGAGGCCACGGGTTTTCTAATAAATACCGAATCGGCGCCGCCAAGCAAACTAGTCAATCAAAACTTCATCACCAAAGCCCCCGCCACCATCATACAAAAAGAACAAACCCGCCCAGCCGACCTACAAACCACCCAAACCAAACCACCCAAACCAAACCAACCACCGGCCTACAACATTTACAGTCGCAATAGCAATCGGCATAAACCCATGCACACCATCCACAATCAAATAACCATCGCCGTCGCCGCCTGGGTTGCGCAACAAAAAAACCATAACCAGTCGCTAATAAAAAACCTGCTTGCGCACATCGAAAGCGCCGGCAAACTACGCCCGCCACAACGCCTGGCCATTGAAACCTACCTATGGATAAAATTCGTCGGCGACAATAAAAAACTGGTCGAGATAGTGGCGAGTGGTTTGTTGCACGATGAAGAAAACGCGCAAGGATATGAATACCATCGGGTTTTTAGCGGCAATTATGTCACCCAATTTCTCAATCAATTTTTCCAAGATAACGCGCAGCCTAAACTGCAGAAAAAACTATTAGATGACCCGAATGGCGCTGAAACAAACTGGTATGAATTGCTCGAAGAATTGCTGCACGACTTCGCTTACCCCAACTATCTTTATAGCCTGCCCATGGGGGCCGGTAAAACATTTTTAATGGCATGTTTCATTTATATCGACCTCTATTTTGCAACCCTATTTGGCAAAGATAAGCGCTTTGCGCATAATTTTGTAGTGTTCGCCCCCACATCCAGCAAAACCGCCATCATGCCGTCGCTTACCACCATCAAGGATTTCAATCCCGAATGGATATTGCCCGCCAGTGAAGCCAAAAAACTCAAACAAATTATCAACATTGAAATATTGGACAGCCTCGCCACACTCCGAAAAGATAAATTACATGGCAACAACCCCAATCTGGAAAAAATCAACCGCCTAACGCAAAGCAAAAATTTCGCAATGGTGTTCATCACCAACGCTGAAAAAGTCATACTAGAAAAATACAGCGACCGCGAGGCCGAGTATCTGGATGCCGAACGCATTTTTCATAATCCTAAAAAAGCGGATGAGGTGAAAAAAACCAATGCACTCAGGGCGGCGTTATCCAACCTGCCGCAACTGATGGTGATTCTCGATGAGGTGCACCACGCCTACGCCAGCAATCAGGCACATGAGAAAAAATTACGGCGCGCGGTCAACATCTTAAACCAGCACGGCCATGTAAACTCGGTGTTAGGTTTATCCGGCACGCCCTATGTCACCACCACCGTAGAGGCCGGCGGCGGCTCCATTCGCATGCGCCAAATACAAGATATCGTCTACCACTACCGGCTGAACGAAGGCCTCGGCAAATTTCTAAAAACGCCGCAAATAAAGGGCATGGAAGCCAAAGAAAGCGCCTTTTTAAAACACGCGTTGAGTGATTTTTTTGGCCATTACGACAAGCAATACGCCAATGGCGCAGCCTCCAAAATCGCCTTTTATTGTCCCTCCATCGAAAATTTGAATACTGAAATTCTGCCGGTGATATTGGCGTGGTATGGCGAGCATCGTCCTGGCCACGAAGATGAAATTTTTCGCTATTATTCCAAATCGACAACAGATAGTAAGAAATATGCATTACCCAAAGACAGTTTGGCGGTGTTCAACAACTTAGATAAACCGTACTCCAAAAAACGGGTGATATTGTTAGTGGCCATCGGCGCCGAAGGTTGGGATTGCCGCAGCCTCACTTCGGTGGTGTTGCCGAGAAAAGAAACCACTAAAAACTTCGTGTTACAAACCACCTGTCGCTGCTTGCGAGAGGTAGATGATGCAGCAACAGAAAACGCCCTCATCTATTTGTCGCGCGATAATTACGACACCCTCGACCGAGAATTAAAACAACATTATCAAATTTCCATCGCCGACTTGACGGGTGAAAAAGAACCCGCCATCAAAGTGCATGTTCGCAAGCCAGCGTTAGGCAAACTAAAATATAAGCAAATTAGCGCGCGCTACAAAATCGTTAAAAAAATCACGCCGCAAATAAAAAATGCACTGCGGCAGTTTGATTTTTCCAACTACAAAAATGATTATGCCTATGACGATAATGTCGTTGTCGGTAAAATCGGCAAAGGGGGCTTGACCGCTGAGATCGTTGCTCCTTATTCACCAAGAAGGCCGGGCGAGTTTTTTTCTTTTGCGGAGTTTTTGCATTTGTTGGTGCAGCACTGTTATGGTTTGCTCAATGAAAGCGAACTGATGGGCGAATTTTCCATGGAACTCAACCAAATTCACCAGAGCATGGAATCCAATGCGCAGTGGCTGATGCTAAACCCGCACCTCGACGGCGAGGATATTGTGCGCAACATCGCCGCCAGTTTTATGAATAGAGTAGAGTACGCCAAAGAGGTTATTCAACACGAAACCGAAATAGACCTGCTGGAGTGGCAAGGCGGCGAACATGCGTTGACGCTTAAATCCCCCAACGGCGCGGTTTATAAATTCATGCCGAAATTCGACAAACAAGAGGCGCATCTCTATCAGCGCCATCCACAAGATTTCTTAGACGACAATTTTAGCCATGACAACAACGCAGACCCTCAAGACATGAGTTATAACTACGCGCCGTATAAAATGGACAGCGCCTTCGAGCAAAACGCCTTAGGTGAAATGCTAAAACTCAGCGAGTTAGAAAATCTTGAGGTGTATTTCAACGGCTACAAAGACGCGCGCCTAGAATCCTTTTGGATACAAACGCCACGCGGTCGTTATACGCCGGATTTTTTGGTACTGAAACGCCAACATGGCAAAAAATACGCCAAAGGTGGCGCCACCGCCATCGAAAAAGTCATCATCATCGAAACCAAAGGCAAACCCTATTACAACGAGGAATTCAAAGCCAAGGAACAGTTCATCAAAGGTGATTTTTTACGCCATAACCCGCATTTCACCTATCATTGTTTTGTGGATGATGACAAAAACGATTTTACCCGGCATCTCCATGCCTTCCGGCAACTATTGGCAGGGTTTTAATGATGGCTAAAAAAATCAGGGAATACACCATCACGCCGGCCAGAGGTCAGGCGCTGCTCAGTTTTCAGGGGCGGCGTTTTCCGGATGCCGTCACCGTATTCGAAGCGACCTTGCGCGAGGAAGTACGCGCCAAAAAAACCAGCAAGCCGCTTATCGAAGACAAAGAGCGTGATTTAAACGCCGATTTTAGCAACCTGCTGCTGCAAGGCGACTGCCTCTCGGCGTGCGCCTATTTAAAATCCCAAAACATCAAGGTAGATCTGGTTTATATCGACCCGCCGTTCGCCAGCGGCGCTAATTACGCCAAGCAAGTACACTTACGCAACGGCGGCAAATCGGCCCTCGCCACCGATAGCAGCATCGGCGAAGAAGTGATGTATGGCGATATCTGGCAAAAAGAAGATTATCTAAACTGGCTGTACGAACGCTTGCTGATGATTAGGCAAGTGATGAGTGACACGGCGAGCATTTATGTGCATTTGGATTGGCACATTGGTCACTATGTGAAAGTGTTGATGGATGAAATATTTGGGGAAGAAAATTTTGTTAATGAAATTGTTTGGAGCTACAGAAGTGGGGGAGCTTCCAAGACAACATCAATTGCAAGAAAACATGATGCAATATATTTTTATTCTAATCGTGCCGAAAAATTTAAAATTAACTCCATTAAAGAACGACAATATCTTGAAAAGCCCTTTATGGGCAGTAAAATAGATGAGCAAGGAAAATATTATGTGGACACACTTTTAACGGACACATTATTTGGCGTTATTAATAGAGTATTACCAGACGATAGCATCAAAGAATATTCCACGCGTCCGGTACTTAATATGTCGAAAGAGAGGTGCGATTACAATACCCAAAAGCCTTCAGGTTTATTGGAACTATTATTGGAAATCGCGAGTGACGAAGGCATGATAGTCGCCGACTTCTTTTCAGGCTCCGGCACCACCGCCAAAGTTGCGCATGATTTAAACCGCAAATTTATCGCTTGCGATATCGGCATAAACGCCGTGCAAACCACTCGCGACCGCTTAGCCCAAGCGGGAGCGGCGTTTGATGTGCTGAAAATTCAAGATGGCTTGCGTCTGTTTCGTAATCCGCAACAAACCGCCGCCAAAATGTTCAGCCTCATAGACGGCTTCAAACCGGCCGCGGAAATTGATTTGAATTCATTCTGGAACGGCGGCATTGCCCACCCAAGCGGCAGTTACACGCCGGTAAAATTTTCCGGCATTCACGATGTTCTCAGCCGCGAGTTGCTGGATATTTATCTAGAGGAAATTTATCAATTGGAAAACAGCGGCGGCAACGCAGTGGGGATTAAAATTATTTATGCGCACGCCGAATCGAAAGTTACCCAATCTTATGTGGAGCAAGCGCTGCATAAGGCGGCGAAAACTGAACTGGCGGTAACGCTGGTCTCACTAGATGAATTGTTGGCGGAAAAACGCGATGCTTTTTTTATGCCAGACAACGCAATCATCGAAATAAAAAAACACGACCGCCAATACCGAGTGGAAATTAAAAAATTCCACAGTCCCTATTTATTCAAAAAACTGCAATCCTACAACGATAAGAAAACCAAAAGCGGCACACTCCAACAAAATTTAAGTCTTGCTGTGGAAATAAGCGAAGCCGGATTGGAGATGATCGAAGCCGTGCAATTTGACACCACATGCAAGAAAATATGGCGCAGCAATCCAGCGTTAGAAGACCGTGCCGGTATCAAAGATAAAATCAAAGCCATTTACCTGCTCGATACCGCCAAATTCAAAATGAAAATCAGAAACATCGCCGGCGATGAAATCATCATCGACAGCGAAGAGATCAAACCATTAAGTTAAACTATTCATAGTTAATAACAGAAATTTAATCACACAACGCAATTTTTATGCATCGAGTCCGCGCCGCCAATGCTTGCAAAGAGTGCATCCGTACCCATTCACAGCGATGATTTATTCATGCAGTTGTTGAATCAATATTCGCGCGGCGATATTGCGCATCAATTGGGGCTGCATCCGAACACCGTGCAGCGGTGGCTCGACCGCAATAGCGCGTCGCCGCAATATCGTATGGATTTTGCGCGCTTGCTGGGGGTGTCGGTGGCGGCCGGCGGCGGGCGAGCAGTTTTATACCGGCCCGCGCGTGGCGCAATTTTGTTTGGATAAATTCTATGCGGTTGCCAAACAACTCGGCGTGGATTTAGAGCGCTATACCTTTATCGAGCCGGCTGCCGGCGGCGGCGCGTTTTATAGTCTCCTCCCAAAAAATAGGCGTATAGGAATGGATATCGATCCGCTCGGGGACGGAATAATTCGGCAAGATTATTTAACTTGGGCTGCCCCGAAAATAAGCGGGCGGTATGTGATTATCGGCAATCCGCGGTTCGGGTTGCGCGGGCATTTGGCGCTGCAGTTCATCAATCATTCCCATGCGGTTGCCGACCTGGTCGGTTTTATTTTGCCGCCGATAGTTTTGTTATCCAGACGGCACGGCGGTGGATGTGGCAGCGATATTCCAAGTGTGGTCGAAAGTAGGCCCGCATAAAATCAACCTCGAGCGCGCCGCAACATGCAAGAATTTCATCGCAGTGTTTTCGTTATCGGACGGCGGCACGCCGGCTTCCGCGCGCAATAAAAACATGCTGCATAAATGCGATGTCTATCTACCCTCGACATGTTTTACCGGCATGCGCGCGTATAAAAACTTCGAAGCGTTGCCCCATCGGCGCGGCTATGGCGTGTTGATTCATAAAGAAAAGCCCGCCATTCAAAAATTATTGCTGCACAATGATTGGCAAAAAACCGCATTCGCATCCACCAACGGGGCGTTGAAGTTACGCACCAGCATGATCTATGGCGTGGTCATGCGCGGCGGCTATTGCGATGTTTGATGGGGTTGTTATGTGCGCGGTATTTTGCTCGATGGCACCCAGCAATAGCCGTCTGGGTCTAACAAAAAACATTCGCGCAGGCCATGGGGTTTGTCGGCGCTGGGTTGCAAGATTTCGCCGCCGTGGCTACGCGCGCGCGCTTCCGCTTGGTCGGGGTCTACTTGATACAGCCGCAACTCGATGCCGCCGCCGCGCGGCCCGGCTTCGGCCAACAGCGCCGGCAACGGATGCGCGCTGTAGGTGGAGTCGGTGTGCAGTTGGTATAACTGGCCGCGATGGACGAGCACGGCGTAATCGGTGTGCTGACGCAGCACGCGAAATTGCAGCACATCGCGCATAAATCTGGCGGTTTTATCGATGCTGCGCACCACTAGGTTGATGCCGAATCCGGCTAACAGATGTCCCATGTTTACGGCATCGAGGGTGGCGATGTGGGCGAATGTATCGGCATCGACATCGTTAGCGGCGTTTCTTTGAGATTTTTTCATGGCGTTATGGCGATGGCGTTATGGCGATGGATTCGAGTGAATTTTTCATCGATTTATATCATGTAGATTCGGCTTATGTGGATTTGATTTATGTGGATTCGATTTCGTACCCGGCCTTCACCACCGCAATCGCTTGCACCCGCCGCTGGCGTAGTTCGCGTTTGATTTTTTCGCCGTGTTGGCGGCCGGTGGGCGCATCATCTTGCTCGGCGGCGATTTGGCGAGCCACGGCGGCCGCATCCACCGCAGCGGCGGCGTCATGATAGCGGCGGAATAAATCCGCCTGCGGGCAGTGCGCATCAGCGCAGCCGGCGCGACCGCGCAAATCCGCCACGCACGCCAGGCTGAACAAACGGGCGTTTTGCGGCTGGCGAAAGGCATCCAATTGCTCCACTAGGGTGAGCACGGTGGCAGGTTTTAGCGCCGCCATGCGGTGGTGATGCAGATGATATTCGCAAACTTTAAGTGCCAACTGGCGGTACTTTTGCGGCGCGCGCAGGCGCTCGCACAGCGCGGCGATGGGGGCGAGGCCGGCGCGCTCATGACCGCGATGCGCCGGCCAGGCATGGCGCGGCGTCAGTGCCTTGCCGAGGTCATGCGTCAGCACCGCGAAAATAACCCGCGGCTCATCGCTCAATGCATGCGCCGCCGTCAGCGCCAACAACACATGCGCGCCGGTGTCGATTTCCGGGTGATATTGCGGCGTTTGCGGCACGCCGAACAGCGCATCCACCTCCGGCAAAATCCGCGCCAAGGCGCCGCAAGCGCGCAATTCCTCGATAAAACGCGCGCTCGCCGGGCCGCGCATGGCGGCGTGCAATTCCTGCCACACGCGCTCCGGCTGCAGCGCATCCACCTCGCCGACGGCGACCATTTCCGCCATCAAGGCGCGGCTGTCGGCGTGCACCGCAAACCCCAAAGCCGCGAATCGCGCCGCAAATCGAGCGGTGCGCAACACCCGCACCGGGTCTTCGCTAAAGGCCGGCGAAACATGGCGCAACACCCGCCGATCGAGGTCGGCGCGCCCGCCGAACGGGTCGACCAAACCCCCGTCGGCATCCATGGCGATGGCGTTTATGGTCAAATCCCGCCGCTGCAGATCTTGTTCTAAAGTGACGCTCGGGTCGCTGATAACGGCGAAGCCGCGATAGCCGCGCGCGGTTTTGCGTTCGCGCCGGGCGAGGGCGTATTGCTCGGCGCTGCGCGGATGCAAAAACACCGGAAAATCATCGCCCACGGCGCGAAACCCCCGCCGCAACATGGCCGCCGGGGTCGCCCCGACCACCACCCAATCGCGGTCGCGCACCGCGATGCCTAACAGCCCATCGCGCACCGCCCCGCCGACCAAATACACCTCCAAACCGTCGGCTGGGTCAGTCATGTCTGGCGCTGCGAGCGTGGCGCGGCCATAGGTTTTCGGGTGCCATGCTGTAACTCAACATGTTGGTGGCATGGATTCGATTCCATCGAGTGAATTTATCGCTAGTGAATTTAGCGCTATTGATTTTATCGCTAGTGAATTTAGCGCTATTGATTTTATCGATAGTGGAATT
Organism: Candidatus Poriferihabitaceae bacterium; assembly: GCA_965243285.1. Taxonomy (GTDB): domain Bacteria; phylum Pseudomonadota; class Gammaproteobacteria; order Arenicellales; family Poriferihabitantaceae; genus JAHRAW01. The sequence continues at coordinate 939,728 of OZ251537.1, forward strand.
ATCGATAGTAGTTTTATCGCTATTGATTATATGGTTATTGATTTTATCGACCTCGATTCGATTCTATCGATTGCATGGATTCCACCAAGCAAATCCCCCGCGGCGCGACCTCGGGTCACTAATTTACCGCCGAGTCAGCGGCCGCATCATCCCCATCGCCCGCAGCAACCAACTGCGGCTGCGCCGCCGGCCCCAAATGCGGCTGGCCGCGTTGCGCCGCCAAATCCATCTGTTTTTCGCGCTGCAAAAACCGCGCGCGGTCGGCCGCCGAGATGTGGGCGTGGCAGTGCGGGCAACTGGCGCCGCGGGCGTAGTGCGGGTGGGCGCGGTCGGCGGCGGAAAGCGGCGCGCGGCAGGCGTGGCATTGGGCGTAATTGCCCGCTTTTAGATGGCCATCGACGGCCACGCGGTCATCGAAAACGAAGCACTCGCCCTGCCAACGAGATGCGGCCGGCGGCGTGGCATTTAAGTAGCCCAAAATGCCGCCGCGCAGTTGAAAAACTTCATCAAAACCGCGTTGTTTGAGATACACCGTGGCTTTTTCGCAGCGCACGCCGCCGGTGCAAAACATGGCGATTTTGCGGTGTTCACGGCCCTTCAAATGCGCATCGACGAAGGCCGGAAAATCACGAAAAGTGGCGGTGTCGGGGTTCACCGCGCCGCCGAAGGAACCGATGGCGACCTCATAAGCGTTGCGCACATCCACCACCAGCGTAGCATCATCATCCAACAACGCATGCCACTCATGCGGCGTCACCGCCACGCCACGCTGCCCATCGGCGACCGCGGCCGGAGCCACGCCGGCCACCCCCAAAGTGACGATTTCGCGGCGAATTTTGACCCGCGCGCGCCGAAAGGGCGGCGCGTCGGCGAACGCCTCCTTAGGCATGATGCCGCCCAGCCCCGGCTGTCGCGCCAGCGCTGCCAGCACGCCATCCACCCCCCGGCGCGTCCCGGCCATGGTGCCATTGATACCCTCGGCCGCCAGCAAAAAAGTACCGCGCACGCCGTTTGCGCGCATCACCGTCAACAACTGCTGCCGCAATGCGCCGAGATCATCCAACGGCGTGAATTTATACAACGCGCAAACAACGATGGCGGGCATGGGCGAAGTCGGGGGAATTAGGTGGTGAAATCGGGGTGTGCAGTCGGGGGTAACACTTAGGGATTTATATATCTAAATTTGCACGGTGGGTTTGATTTTGATCTTGCTGTTGATGTTGCTGTTGATGTTGATTTTGATGTTGCTGTTGATGTTGATTTTGATGTTGCTGTTGATGTTGATGTTGATGTTGCTGTTGCTGTTGCTGTTGCTTTTCGCTTTAGACTTGGCTTTAGACTTGGCTTTAGACTTGGCTTTTGATTTGTTTTTGATTTGTTTTTGATTTTACCTTGTTCCTCATTTGGTCTAATGAGTTGAAGATTTAAAGGCAAAAGCAAAAAAGACCAACATCAACAGCCCCCCACCAAAACTGGCGATGAAGCCGCCAGTTTTGGCTCCCCCCTAAAAAGATAGGGTGGAGCGAAGCATTAACAGCAACAGCAAAATCAAAATCAAACGCCAAAAGCAAAAAGCAAAATCAAAAGCAAAAATCAAACGCAGCCGCCCTAAATCAGTCGCTGACCTCAAAAAAACGCCCATCGAACTGCAGATTTAGGTATATAAACCCCCAAAAAAACGCCCACCGAACTGCAGATTTAGGACTATAAATCCCAAAACTTAGTATGCCGGGCAACGGTACGCACTGCGATTATAGATAATCTCCTAGGAGTATTTATGCCGCCGCCGAAAGGATTTTGTTTCGAAACTTTAGAGTAAGGTGATATAATACACTTTCCATAAACAATCGGGAAACCCTTTATGCAATTTTCTATCGACATTGGTTTACTGCTAGTAGCCATCGGATGCATCGCTATTGGTATTTTCGTCGGCTTGGTGTTAGCGCACTTACGAAGTGGCCATAAAGGGCAGGCTGAGATGATGGAGTTGGTGACATCAAATAAGGTTCTCGAAGCTCAGTTAAAAACTCTGCAAGAAGCCAAGCAGACATTGGTCCAAGAGTTTGAGAATCTCGCCAACCGCATCTTTGATGACAAGCAAGCCAAATTTTCGACTCAGAGCAAAGAGGCGTTGAATGTTTCCCTGAGCCCTCTGCGGCAGGATATTGAAGTGTTCCGCAAGCAGGTTCGGGATGCTTACGAGAAAGAGAATGCTGACCGCAATAAGTTAGCCGGCCAAATCAGCGAATTTCAAAAGCAGACACTTCAAGTGTCCGCTGATGCAGTGAGCCTGGCTAATGCGCTACGCAGTGATAATAAAGCCCAGGGTGATTGGGGTGAGTTTGTACTTGAGAAGTTACTGGAAGATTCAGGTCTTACCAATGGCCGCGAGTACGAAACTCAGGTTTCATTAAAAGATGACGTCGGCAACTCCAACCGGCCAGATGTGATTGTGCATTTGCCAGAGAATCGCGATGTTGTGATTGATTCCAAGGTTAGTTTGGTCGCCTATGATCGCTATTTTGGCGCCGAAGATCATAAGGCTAAGGTGGGATTCCTTACGCAACACCTTGTATCTTTTCAAAAGCACATCACAGACCTGAGCGGTAAAGACTATGAGAAACTCGAGGGGATTAACAGCCTCGATTTTGTTCTGATGTTTGTTCCCGTTGAGGCAGCCGTTATGCTGGCGTTGGGCGAGGATCAACATATGATGCGCGATGCCTATGACCTCGGGGTGATTATCGCTAGCCCCAGTACACTGATGGTGACATTGCGAACCATAAAAAATTTATGGCGTCATCAAGAGCAAAATAGCAACGCGCAAGAGATTGCTAAACAAGCAGGTGCTCTCCATGACAAGTTCGTTGGGTTTGTGAAAGACTTGGACAAAGTCGGGAGTACTTTGGAAACGAGTCAAAAGTCGTTGGAGGCCGCCTGCAACAAACTATCGACTGGCAAAGGCAATATCGTAGGTCGTATCGACAAGTTAAAAGCACTCGGCGCAAAAGCGAAGAAGAGTTTGCCCGATGACTTAGTCGCCAAAAGTGAACCCGATGCTCTGGAAGATAGTCGGAACCAATCAGACTAGGTTGTACCCGCTCACTTAAACATCAGCCCATGCGATCAGCCCCATGCGGCGTTGCGTGATTTTATTTATCACCACCATGCAGTTAACGCGCTGGCGGCGGAATTTTGGGCGTGCCGTGGCGGGCGATGGCGAGGCCGAGTAGAATCAAGGCGAGGGCGGCCCAGGTTTGTACCGCCACCTCCTCGGCGAACAATAGCCAGCCCCAAATTACTCCGAAAAGTGGCACCAAATAGCCCACTTGGGACATAAAAACGGCGCCGTTGTCGCGGATGATGGTGAAGCGCACCGAGAAGGCGAAGGCGGTGGCGACCACGCCGAGGAACGCCATGGCCAGCGCCGGCGCCCAGCCCGGGCGCGCTGCGAGCAACCCCTCGAACAGCATCGCCGACGGCAACATATAAATGGCGGCGGTGAGCATGATGGCGGCCGAGGTGGCGATGGTGGGCAAGTGGCCGACGCGGCGCGCCAACACCGAGGAGGCGGCGTAGCAGGCGCCGGCGAGCATCACCGCGATTTGCCCTTTGATGCCGCCGAGCCCGCTTGCCAGCAATTCGACGATAACCAACACCGCCACGCCGCCGAAGCCGACCACCGTGCCGAGGCCGCGCGCCCAGTTGACGCGCTCATCGCGGGTGCTGAAATGTGAAAACAGCAATGCGCAGAAGGTGCCGGTGGCCATCAACAGGGCAGATTCGGCGCTGCTGATGAATTGTTGCCCCCAACTGATCAAAAAAAATGGCGCCGCGCTGTTGAGCAGCCCGATGGTCGCCGCCAGCCGCCACTCGCCGCCCGTCATGCGCGGCACTTGGCCGACCAATAGGCCGAGCGCCAGCAGCAGCGCGCCGCCCATGGACACCCGCAGCGCCGAAATCGACAACGGCCCGAAGCCCTGCAAGGCCACCGCAATCACCGGAAATGAGGCCCCCCAAATCGCGCCGACTAATAACAGGCGCGCTACATCGAAGGCCGTCGGCGGGCGAATGGTGGCGGGCATAGCGGCGGGTGGAGTGGCGGCTGGGGGGGAATTTCGGCGGCGAATGGGGAAATCTGCGACGGCGGGGGCGACCTGTGGTGAAAGTGGACCGCAAGCGGCGGGATCTGAGGCGCAGCCGCCGGCGCGGTGAGTCGGGGCTATGTTGGGGTGGTCGAGGCGCTGTTGAGTCGAGCAACTATTCGATGTGGCAAAAATTAAATGGGGACTGATTCGAACAAATGTTCGATTCATTCTTATTAAATCGATGTCGACGCGGGTTTTTATCGTTATCGATTAAATCAAACATTCGATATATCGAAAATTAAATCGCATTGATTCAATCTGGAGTTCGATGTGGCGAAAATTAAATTGGCATTGATTCAATCAAGCGCACGATGCGTCGATATTAAAATGCTGAATCAAGTCACGGAATCAATCCGCTGAATCAACAGTACCGCCAGCCGCCGCCGAGGTCGATCATGTTCGGTCGTATGGTCTTATACTGGGTGTTTTATTTTGGGATTTATATATCTAAATCTGCACGGTGGTTTCGGCTTTTGATTTGGCTTTTGGCTTTCAATCTTCACCCCCCCGCTTCACCATGAGGGGGAGTCAAAGCTGGCGGTTTTATCGCCAGTTTTGGCTCCCCCTCCCGAAAAGGCCGGGGGGAGCAAAGACTAAAGGCGAAAAGCCAAAAACCAAAAGCCAAAAGCCAAAAGCCAAAATCAACCCTCCCCAAATAGCAATCTAATAATGGGGATTTAGGACTATAACCCCCTTAATTTAATGGCGAATGGAGTCATCGATATTAAAAACCGTCGATATCAAAATCATCGAATAAATTTACAGTATATTATGGCGGCCCAAACTCCACCATACGGCGCAAGGCGCGCGCTGCGGGCAGGCGGATGGTCTCGTCGATGTGAATTTCGTGGCCGCCGCTGGCCAGCGTGTTGTCTAAGCGTTGTAGGTCGTTCATTTTCATCCACGGGCACATGGCGCAACTTTCGCAGGTGGCGCCGGCGCCGGCGGTGGGGGCTTCGAGGAAAGTTTTGCCGGGCGCGGCTTGGCGCATTTTGTGGAAGATGCCGGCTTCGGTGGCGACGATGAATTTGCGCGCCGCCGATTGTTGCGCCGCTTGGATAATCTGGCTGGTCGAGCCGACTAAATGTGCCAGCGCGATAACTTCAGCCGGGGATTCCGGGTGCACCAGCACCTCGGCCTCCGGGTGTTGCGCCATCAAACCCTGCAGCGCGGTGGCTTTGAATTCCTCGTGCACTACGCACGAGCCTTGCCACAACAGCATATCGGCGCGGGTGATGCGCTGAATATAGCCGCCGAGATATTTGTCCGGCGCCCACAGTATGCGCTCGCCTTGGGCGTGCAGGTGGGCGATGACTTTCAGCGCGATGGACGAGGTGACCACCCAATCGGCGCGCGCTTTGACGGCGGCGCTGGTGTTGGCGTAAACCACCACCCGGCGGTCGGGGTGTTGGTCGCAAAATTGCGCGAATTCGGCCGCCGGGCAGGCTAAATCCAGCGAGCATTCGGCGCCGCTTTCGACCATCAACACGCGCTTTTGCGGGCTGAGGATTTTCGCCGTCTCGCCCATGAAACGCACCCCGGCGACGATAACGGCATCGCCCGCATGCTGGTAGCCGAAGCGCGCCATTTCCAGTGAATCGGCGACGCAGCCACCGCTCTCATCGGCCAAATCTTGCAGCGCGCCAGCGACATAATAATGCGCCACCAGCACCGCATTTTGCGCTTTCATGCGGCGCTTTATCGAGGCCTTGATGGCCGCGGTTTGCGCGCCGCTCAAGTCGGGCGAGTGCGCATCCCAGGCCTGCGCCGCCAATTTTTTAATGCGCGCCGCTTGGGATTGCGGTATGGAAAATTGGGCGTTGTTCATCGGGTTAATGCGCGCCGGTAATGTTGTTGGCGTGGTTAATGTGGCCGCAATTTTATAGGCTGATTTTAAGGCCCGCAAACCACCATGTCGACATTAATTGCGCCGCCATGCCGGCCCTAAACATGGCGGCGATGTTCATTCGATAATCATAAAAACGAAGCGTCGATTTTAATACCAGAAAACGACCATGTCGACATTAAAATCACGCCGTTATATTCGACCCAAACATGGCTGACGGAATTTTCCCCATCACCATCGGCCCGCGGCGCTGTTTCAAGTCACCAAAGGTAAGCCGAGTTGCCAAAGCGGCGGCGGCCGGCTATGGTATCGGCTTCAACCCATCGACTCATCAGGCGCGTTTATGCAGTGGATTTTATTGGCCGTGGTCGCCATCGCCTTGTTGGCGCTGTCCACCCGCTACCCGAAAACAGCGTTCGGCATTCTCGGCGCCTTGACGCTGGCGGCCGTGGTTATCGTATTTACCACGCATGACGAGGCGGCGCTGGGGCGCCAAAAATTGCCGGTGGCGGATGTGGACATCAGCAACGCGGTGATGACGCCGGCCTATGGCGGCAGCCATCAATTGTATGCCCGACTGGCTAATAAAAACCCATCGCGAACGCTGCGCGAGGTTACGATAAGCATCACCATGTTAGATTGTCCGGGCGATGTTGCGGGCCAAGTGGATGACCAATTAAGCCATATGGCGAGCAGCCCGAGCGCCGCCAGTTGCGTGGTTATCGGGCAAGCCGCCGAGCGCTTTAATGTGCAGATTCCGCCGCGCCAATCGCGCGACATTTCGCGTAATTTATTTTTCCGCGCCGCCGCCACCGGCACCCTACGCTGGCAATATCGCATCACCGCCACGCGTAGTTAAGGGGGATTTTTGCGGGCGTGGGGTGGGTTAATTTGCTAGGTCGAATTGGGCGACTCGTGCGGGTTTTGGGGTGATGTCGATTCGCGATGGTTGGTATTAAGCGATGGAATTGGGTGATGGAATTGGGCGATGGACTTGGGTGATGGATTTGGGCGATGGAATTCGGGGTTGAATTCGGGTCGCCCACCAACTCGCCGGCGGCGCTGGCGTGCGGTGATATAGTCAATAACGATGCACGATAACAATGCCCGACAACGACCAGTTACACGGCCTGTTTGGCGGCACTTTCGACCCCATTCACGGCGGCCATTTGGCGGTGGCTTATGCGGCGTTGCAGTGCGCTGATTTAGGCGCGATAACTTACCTGCCCGCAGCCCGTCCGCCGCATCGCCGGCCGCCGCACGCCGCCGCTGCGCATCGCCTCGAGATGGCGCGCATCGCCACCGCCGCCGAGCCGCGCTTTAGCGTATGCGACCTCGAATTAAAGCGCCGCGGCCGCTCCTATACCATCGACACCGTGCACGCCTTGCAGCGGCAAAATCCGCGCCGGCGCTATGCGCTGATTCTCGGGCTAGATGCCCTGCTCGGGTTGGAAAATTGGCATCGCTGGCAGGCGCTTAGGCTAAGCGCGCACATCATCGCCATCGCCCGGCCTGGCGTGCAAGCGCCGCAGCCGCCAGCGTGGTGGCAAGCCGCCGAGGTGGAATCCAGCGCCGAACTGCATCGCGCGCGCGCCGGCAAAATTCTGTTTTCGCATACCGCGCCCTCGCCGATTTCCGCCACCGAAGTGCGCGCCCGCTTAAGCGCCAGCGAAGAGGTCGGCGACTGGCTGCCGCGCGGCGTCGGCGACTACATTCGCGCCCATGGCCTCTATCGGGCTGCGGCGTGATTCGAAGTCGACATCACGCTGGGCGCGGATTAAATCTAAGCCCAATAAATTGAAACCAAACCGCAACCTAAGCCGGTTAAAATCATGCCCATTGACAACATACCTAGCGAAACCATGCCGACCGAAACTATAAACACCGCAACCGCGGCAGCCGACATTAAGAACACTGAAACCACCCCCGCCGACACCCATCACGCCATCGCGCCACCGTCGGAGTCGACCCATGACTTCGAGCGCATGCGCGAGGTGGCGATGACCGCATTGGATGATGCCAAAGGCGAAAACATCATCGCCCTCGAGGTACGCGCTCTGACCGACATCACCGACTGCATGCTAATCGCCACCGCCACCTCAGACCGCCATGTAAAAGCCTTAGCCGATAGCGTCATCGAAAAAATGCGTCACGCCGGCTGGCAAAAATTAGGCGTCGAAGGCATCGAAGCCCGAGATTGGGTGTTAGTGGATTTTGTCGATCTAGTCGTGCACATCATGCGCGCCCAAACCCGCGCCCACTATGACTTAGAGGGCCTATGGGATGTAAACCTAAGCGCGCTGCTAAAACCCAAAAGCGACAATAAAATCAACGCAGAAACAAGAGATTACTAGTTATGAATATTCTCATTTACTCTTTTGTCATAGTTATGTTCGGCCTGTTTTTTGGCGACATAAAAACTTACTACGGCGATGGCGAACACAAAGATTTTAAATCAACCATCGTCAGTTTCGGTGTATTGGGTACTTTTGTGGGTATTTTCATCGGTTTATTGGGGTTTGATACGGCAAATATCTCCCATAGCGTGCCGCAATTATTGGAGGGGCTCAAATTTGCCTTTCTAACCTCTATTGTCGGCATGGCCTTTGCGGTTGGTCTCTCAATATTGCAAGGTACTACAAGTAATAGTGGAAGTAACGCCACCGATGAAATCACTATCTTAAATCAAATCAAAACAAACATTGTCACCACATGAATTCACTTCAATATAACAACTCGACTAGCAATTTAAAAGTACTCTGTATCGGCTGCCATGCCGAAGAGCATAACCACCAACATATGAAAAATTTACCTGGTTACAAAGAATTTTTAACCAAATACAAAACCACGGAGTAAATCGCCATGCAAGTTAACCGAGAATGAATAAATATATCCGACATGATGGCCGGGTTGATGATGGTGTTTTTATTTATTGCCGTGTTGTTTATGAATGAGATACAAAAAGAACAGGCGGTGATAAAAGACATCGCTGAAAACTACATAAACATAAAAAAACAAACTTAATAAGGATTTACACGCCGAATTTAAGGATGAGTTGGAGAAGTGGGATGCAGCAATACTGCCGGATAATATCGTGCGATTTAAATCTCCGGATATTTTGTTCGCCACTGGCAGCCCGGTGATAAAATCTAAATTCAAAAACATACTCGATGATTTTTTCCCGCGATATTTGAATATTTTAACCAACCGAATCTATAAAGATAAAATTAACGAGGTGCGGGTGGAAGGGCATACTTCGTCGCACTGGCTGGATGCATCTCGGCAAGTGTCGTATGTGAAAAATATGGCACTATCCCAAGCCAGGGCAAAAAATGTATTGGAATACACCTATGGAATCACCCGAGCGGCGGATAAAAAATGGCTCGAGGGTGTTTTTCGCGCTAACGGTATGTCGTTCGCAAAATTGATTAAGCAAAGCGATGGCAAAGAGAACAAACTCGCTTCCCAGCGGGTGGAATTTAGAGTTTTAACGCATGCGGAAGAAAAAATTTATAAAATCATCGAGAAATTACGGTAACCAATATACAACAAGGGGCTGCCCTAGATAACTCGAATTTATGTTATGCCCATAGTATGCGAAAGCGTAAATTCACTCCCCCTCATGGTGAAGCGGCGTTGAATTCAGTAGTGTTGGCTTCCGCATCGCCCCGGCGGCGGGAGATGTTGATGCGGCTGGGGGTGATGTGTCGGGTGCAGGCGGCGGATGTGGATGAAACGCGGTTAGGTCGCGAAGCGCCGCGCGATATGACCATGCGGCTGGCGGCGTTGAAGGCGCAAACGGTGTTGGGGCGGCTGGCGGCGATGAGCGATTCTACGGCGGCGATGGGCTCGTCTGGCAGAGAGGTGGCGGCGAGTTCGGGTGGCGCTGCGGCGCTGGTGGTGTTGGGCGGCGATACGGCGGTGGCTATCGGCGATGAAATTTTTGGCAAGCCGCGCGATGCGGCGCATGCGATTGCTATGCTTATGCGGCTATCCGGCCATACGCATACGGTTTTTTCGGCGGTGGCGGTGGCGGCGGCCGGACGGCGGATGGGCTGTATGAGCGCCACCGAGGTCACCTTTCATCATCTCGAGCAGCCGCAGGTGGAGGCCTATTGCCGCACCACCGAGCCGTTCGACAAAGCCGGCGGCTACGGCATTCAAGGCGCCGCCGGCGGCTTTGTGCGGTGCATAAACGGCAGTTACAGCGGCGCCGTGGGGTTGCCGATGTGGGAAACTTGGCGGCTGTTGCGCGCCTTCGCGGCCGCTTCGGGGCGGTGAATCATCGCATCCGCATGGAATCGGCGGCGGCAATGACGATAGCGCTGCGTGTCGATGGCGTTATCGCCAAGCCCTGTTTTTATGCGTTATCGGCTGATTTTCTGGTCGCCGCCACGGCCGATGGGCTGATTTTTCCGCCCTATTTTCCAATGGGATTTTTAATGGTCGAATACTTGCCTTCGCAACCGGTTTTTTAACGTAACTAAACAGCCGACGCCGAATTTATAAGGTCGATGAATCCGCCGACCGACGCAACACGCGCCCGCCCCATCGCGCCCGCAATCCTCAACATGTCCTCGCCATTAATATAATGAATTACTCGCCGCCGCAGCCCGCCAACGCACCGGCGACCGACATTTTGGCCGCTTTGGAATCCCCCGCCACGCCGGGCGAGCGCGCGCAAACCGCCGCCGCAAAAAAACCGCCGCCGCGACCATGCCGTCGTACTCGGGCGGCGCTCATCGCGCTATGCATGGGCTTAGTTGCGCCCCAGCACGCCATGGCCTTCGAGGTCTATGAACAAATTTTGCCGCGCGCGCAGTGGCCGGCGCACGCCAGCGGGCAAAATGTGCTGACCTTGGCGGCGGTGCGCGAAACCTTGCGGCGCTTCGTCGAGGATGAAAAAATCGCCGTCATCATTCGCTATCCGGGCGGCGACCCGGGGCAGATTTGGGCGCGTCAACTGCGCGGCTGGCTGGTGAGTTTCGGCGTGCCCGGCGGCTATATCGAGGTGCAGCCCGGCGCCGGCGGCGCCGACCAACTGGAGTTGGTGGTGCTCGATAGACGCTGAATCGGCGCCGGTATCAAACGGGCATCAAACTGGCATCACCCCATCGACATAAACCCGTCGAAATTTTATTGACATAAATCGCTGCTAGCAAAGCAACATCAAAGTACGGCTATAAAATCACCGGCTGCAACCCATCAATAGAAAACCGTCGAAGCCGCTTCGCCGTCTTCGAAAAAATATCGATATAAAAGTACGGCTACAAAATCACCGCTATCCACTTATCGACATAACCTGGTCGAAACCGCGTCGCCGGCATCAAACTGACATAACCCGGTCGAAAGTTTGCCGATACACATCCACCGCAAATCCACCGCAAATCCACCACAAATCCACCACAATCACCCCCATCAAAAGGGCCAATCCTCAATCTCATAAAAGGCTTGCAAGGCGGCGATTAAGGTCGCTTGATCGGCCACCCCGGCGAGTTCGCGGATGGAATGCATGCCGAGTTGGGGCACGCCGATGTCCACCGTGCGCACGCCGAGTTTGGCCGCGGTGATGGGGCCGATGGTGGAGCCGCAACTTTTATCGGTGCGCGCCACGATGCATTGCACCGGCAAGCCGCGGCGCTCGCAGGCGTGGCGAAACAGCGCCGCGGTTTCGCTGTCGGTGGCGTAGCGCTGGTTGCTGTTGATTTTGATGACCGGGCCGGCGTTTAGCAGCGGCTGGTGGGCCGGCTCGTGATGCTGCGGGAAATTGGGGTGCACGCCGTGCGCGTTGTCGGCCGATACCAGCATGGAACGGCTGATGGCGCGGGCGTACGCGGCGTGGTCGGGGCAGCAGCGGCGTAAGGTGGATTGCAAAAATGGCCCCTCGGCGCCGCTGTGCGAGGCGCTGCCGACTTCCTCGTGGTCGTTCAGCGCCAACACCAAATTGGCGTCGGTTTTCGCCGCCAACAGCGCCTCCATGCCGGCATAGCAACTGGCCAAATTATCGAGGCGGGCGGCGGCGATGAACTCGTTTTCCAGGCCCACCACTTCGGCCGCTTGGCAATCATACAAAGACAATTCGAAGGCGAGAATTTTGTCGATGTCGAGGTCGGGATGCTGGGTTTTCAAGGATGTTATGAGGAATTGATCGAAATCCAAGGTCGCTGCGCCGGCGCCGCCGCCGGCCCCGCCGCCGACGCGACACAGCACCGCCGGTAAGTCGGTCTGGCGGTTGATGCAGCGGCGCTCGTTGACGTCGCGGTCAAGGTGAATCGCCAGGCTGGGGATGAAGGCGATGGGGCGGGCGATGTTGAGCAGCGCGCTTATTAATTTGCCGCTTTGCTCCAGCCCGGTGACCCGCCCGGCCAGCCCCAAGCCGCGGTCAAACCACGGGTTCAACAACGCCCCGCCGTATACCTCCAGCGCCAGTTTGGCGTAGCCGTGATTGACCGCGATGGCGCGCGGCTTGACCTTGAGGCAGGGGCTGTCGGTGTGCGCCCCCACCAGGCGATAACCATGCTCGGCCGGCGGGCGCGCCAAATGCACCGCCACCAACGACGACGCATTGCGGGTGAAATAGTATTTGCCCGGCGCGTGTTGCCAGGCGTCGCCTTCGTGCACCGTCACATAGCCGGCGGTGCGCAATCGCGCCGCGATGTTTTCCACCGCATGGAAGGGCGTCGGCGAGGCGTCTATGAAACGCAACAATGCATGGATGGGCCGGGCGACGGTTGTCATGGGCTTGGGAGGCTGGGTTTGGATTTTGGCTTTTGCTGTTGGGCTTTTGGCTTTTGGCGGTTGATGTTGGCTTTTGCTTTTGCTTTTGCTTTTAACGTTTTACTCCCCCCCTTGCTTCATCTGGGTGGAGTCAAATCAGGCAGTTTCATCGCCTGATTTGGTGGGGGGGATATCTTTAATGTTAGGTTTTACTTGAGATTTTCGTTTTTGTCTTTAAGTTTTCCCCTCATCAGCCACAAAAGATGAGTTAAAAGATAGTATCAACATCAACATCAACAGAAAAATCTAAAGTCAAAGCAATGGCGAAAGGGTGAAAGACTCTTAAGTCAAACTCAACAGCGAAAAGCATTAAGTCAAACTCAGCATCAAAGCAAAATCAAAAGACCAACATCAACAGCCACCCACCAAATCAGGCGATAAGGCTGCCTGATTTGACTCCCCCCAGATGAAGCAAGGGGGGGAGTAAAACGTTAAAAGCCAACAGCAAAAGCCAACAGCAAAAGCCAAAAGCAAAAGCCAAAAGCAAAAGCCAACAGCAACATCAAAAGCAAAAGCCAACAGCAACATCAAAAGCAAAAGCCAACAGCAACATCAAAAGCAACATCAAAAGCAAAAGCCAACAGCAACATCAAAAGCAAAAGCCAACAGCAACATCAAAAGCAACATCAAAAGCAAAAGCCAACAGCAACATCAAAAGCAACATCAAAAGCAACATCAAAACCAACCCCCCGTGCAGATTTAGCTATATAAATCACTTTAATTTCATAACGCGAATGTCACAATGTAAATTCGATAACACCAATCCAATACCGCCAATTTCATAATCCAAATCCCATAACGCAATCCCACAACGCGAGGCCAAATTTACCACCTTGCATCAGGGTTGTTTTTTACATGGCAGCCGCCAAATTTTGCCGGGTTGTTCGCCGTGCAGGCAAATCGCGGTCAGGGCGCCGCCCCATACGCAGCCGCTGTCGAGGCCGATGACATTTTTTCGGCGCATGAATCCCAATGACGACCAATGGCCAAACACGATGCGCCAGCGCTTGAATTTCATGGCCGGATGGGCAAACCACGGCACCAAACCCGGCGGCTGCTCGCCCGGGGCGAGGCTGCAGTCAAAATCCAAGCGCGGGGCGGCGGCGGTTTGCGCGCAGTAGCGCATGCGGGTGAAAACATTGGTGATGAAGCGCGCCCGCGGCCATTTTTCCAAATCGGCGCTCCAGCGGTTTGGGTGGCGGCCATACATGCGGCGCAGGAATCGCGGATAGTGCGCGCCGCGGAGCAATTGGGCGATTTCGGCGGCGTAGTGGGCGGCTGATTTGCGCCGCCAGCCGGGGTAGACGCCGGCGTGCACCATCATTATTTTGAGGTCGGCATCGCAGTGAGCCAGCGGGCGGTGGCGTAACCAGCGCAGCAATTCTTCGCGGTCATGGCACTGCAAAATGGGCTCGATGGTGTCGCCATCGCGGGCTTGGGCGGCGCCGTCGGCGACCGCCAACAGGTGCAAATCATGATTGCCCAATATCGCGATGGCGCTGTCGCCGAGGCTTTTAATCAACCGCAAAGTGGCTAAGGAATCCGGCCCGCGATTGACCAAATCCCCGGCCAGCCATAGTTGATCTTGCGCCGGGTCGAAGCGCAGGATGTCTAACATCTCCTCCAAGGGCGACACGCAGCCCTGTAAGTCACCGAGCGCGTAAATCGCCATGGCGATGGCGGTGGCGGTGGGCGGTTATTGCGGATGAATCGCCGCCGTGGCATCCTAATCCAGCAGTGCTTCGTCTAATAATTCGTCCTCTAACGCCGCGTCCGCCGGTGCCTCGCCATCGTAAATTTGCTGCTGGCGTATTTGCCGATAGCCTTCGCGGATGAACAAATATTTATCCGGCTGCAGGGCCAGGGCGGCGTCCAAATTCAGCAGCCCAGCGCGGGTTTGCACCGCCCGCAGCCCAGTGCCCACTTCGGCCTCAGGCGTGGGCAGCGCCGAGACCGGGTCGGCGGCGTTTTGCGGCGCCAGGGCGACCGCATCGCGCAAATTGCTGGGGCCCAAAAACGGCAGCATCAAATAGGGGCCAGACGGCACGCCCCACACCGCCAGCGTTTGCCCGAAATCCTCGCGGCGCTCGGGCAAGCCCATCTCCGTGGCCGGGTCCATCAGGCCGAAAAAACCGAGCACGCTGTTTATGGCAAAACGCCCGAGGCCGCGCCCAGCATCGGCGAATTTGCCCTGCAACACATTGTTTACGATGGTGCTCGGCATCCATAAATTGGCAAAGAAATTGCGCGTCCCGTTGCGCGCCGGGGCCGGCAGTTTGCGATAGGCGCGGGCCGCGGGTTTCAGCAACAATCGGTCCACTTGTAGGTTGAATTTCAGCACCGCGCGGTTGGCTCCTTCCATGGGGTCGCCGTGGCGGTTGGCGGCAGCCGATGGCGTCGCGGGCGAGGCTGGCGACTGCTCATCGGCCGGCGCGGCGGCTTGCGTGGCGGAGTGTGCCGGGGCTTGTTTGGCGGAAAAACCCAGCCCGCCACAACCGCTGACGGCGACCATGCAGCCGGCCAACAGCGCACGACAAAAGCGCCGCCGATGCAGGCGCGCAAAACGCCCCAGACGCAGAAAAATGGAATGGCAAGGTTGATTTTTGTTCATGGTGGGCGATGGCGGGCGACGGAAGGGCTGGGGACGGAAGGGCTGGGGGTTAGAAAATGATAGCATTATTTTTCGCGGCGTTACGGTTGATGTGGGCGGTGGTCGAAATTCGCCGCAATGTGCCGCTGATTCGCGGCTGATTCGCCGCAATTTGCCGCTAATTGAGCACTACTGCCCCGCTTAGGGCGGCTCCTGGTGACGCTAAAAAGTTTCGCCAGCAAGGGCTGTTTTTTCCTCGC
The DNA here is from genome assembly GCA_965243285.1 of Candidatus Poriferihabitaceae bacterium. GTDB lineage: Bacteria > Pseudomonadota > Gammaproteobacteria > Arenicellales > Poriferihabitantaceae > JAHRAW01. Next base: position 955,349 of record OZ251537.1, read on the forward strand.
CGCCCCGCCTGCCATCCGCCCGCCTGACGATGATGTTCTCGGCCTTTTCAAGGGGATTTATAGTCCTAAATCTGCAGTTCGATTGATGTTTTTTGAGGTCAGCGGCTGATTTAGGGGGCTGCGTTTGATTTTTGGCTGTTAACGTTTTACTCCACCTTAGCTTTTTCTGGGGGGAGTCAAATCAGGCGGCTTTATCGCCTGATTTGGTGGGGGGGCTGTTGATGTTGGTTTTTTTGCTTTTGGTTTTAAATCTTTAATTCATTAGCCGAAATGAGGGACTAGGTAGAAACCAACAGCGAAACCAACAGCGAAGTCAAAAGCGAAAAGCCACAGTCCCCCCACCAAATCAGCCCGAGCCTATCGGCTCGGACAGATTTGACTCCCCCCAGATGAAGAGGGTGTGCGAAAAGCCCTCGCCCAAAGGAAAATGAAGAAAAAATGTCATTTTCAAAATTTAAACAATAAGCAATAGCAACACTTTCGCCTGTTTTTTTAACAACGCCAAGGTAAGTTTTAACCAATAATAGGGTTTTAGTACACCCTCTGAAGCGGGGGGGAGTAAAACGTTAACAGCCAAAGCCAAAAGCAACAGCCAAAAGCCAAAATCAAAATCAACATCAAACCCACCGTGCAGATGTAGATATATAAATCCCTTTTCTAAGGATTGCGCAACACCATCACCCGCCCGCCGTATTTTTTCCGTCTAATTCAACCGTCCGTCATCTGGACCATGCAATTCCCACCGCTTGTGGACGGCAAAATCCGCGCCCGCTATAAGCGATTTTTTGCCGATATCGAACTTGACGACGGCGCAATCGTCACCGCGCATTGCCCGAACACCGGCGCCATGACGGGCTGCTGGGCGCCCGGGGCGGCCGCGCAAATCAGCGCCGCGGATAATCCCAAGCGCAAATTGAAATGGACTCTGGAGCGCGTCGATATGGGCTGCGGCTGGGTCGGCGTCAACACCCATCGCACAAATCACATCATCGCGGCCTTCATCACCGGCGGCGAAATTCCGCTGTTGCGCGGCTACGCCGTGCAAAAAGAGCCGACATATCGCGCCGCCGGCCACCCCCCATCGCGCTTCGATTTGCTGCTCACCCGCGCCGCCGCGCCGCCGTGTTATGTGGAAATAAAGAACACCACCTTGCTGCTCGGTGGTCGCCTGCAATTCCCCGATGCCGTCACCACGCGCGGCAAAAAACACTTGGATTTACTCCAACACGCGGTCCACTGCGGCCATCGCGCGGCGCTGATTTTCGCCGCCAACCGCCCCGAGGGCGAGTGCGTCGCCGCCGCCGCCGACATCGATCCGGCCTACGCCGCCGCCTTGTGCCGCGCCCGCGAAAACGGCGTGGAAATCATGGCGGTGCGCATCCGCCACACCGCCACCGGTGTAACAATGGGCGGGCAAGTGCCCATGTGCGCCGATTAATCCGCGTCGGTTAAGATTTTTGTATCAGTTCAAACGCATCGGGCACGCTATTGCTCGTTTTGGTGGGGAGGGGTTGATGTTGATGTTGATGTTGCTTTTCGCTTTTAGTCTTCACTCCCCTTAGCTTTTGCTTTTTGGAGGGGGAGTCAAAACTGGCGTCTTTTTGCCAGTTTTGGTGGGGGGGGTTGCTTTTGCTTGTGATTTTCGCTTTTCGCTTTTGGCTTTTGGCTTTTAACGTTTTACTCCACCTTAGTTTTTTCTGGGGGGGAGTCAAATCAGGCGGCTTTATCGCCTGATTTGGTGGGGGGCTGTTGATGTTGGTCTTTATTTCTTTTGCCTTTAAATCTTCAACTCATTAGTTAAAATGAGGGATGAGGTAGAAACCAAAAGCCAAGTCAAAAGCGAAAAGCAAAAGCGAAAAGCAAAAGCGAAAAGCAAAAGTCCAAAGTCCCCACCAAATCAGCCCGAGCCTATCGGCTCGGACAGATTTGACTCCCCCCAGATGAAGCGGGGGGGGGGGAGTAAAACAAAAGCCAAAGCCAAAAACAAAAGCGACAATCAAAATCAAAATCAAAATCAAAATCAAACGCACCCCCCACCAAAACTGGCGATGATGCCGCCAGTTTTGGCTTCCCCCTGAAAAGCAGGGTGGAGCAAAGCCTTAACAGCCAAAAGCCAAAGCAAATCAAAAGCAAATCAAAAGCCAAATCAGTCCGAGCATGTCTGCGGAGAATTTAAGTATACAAACCCCTTATCGATATAATGTTCCGCGGGCGGCGCGTTGATGTGGCCGTCGATAGGCGTATTTTTCAGCGCTGAGCAAGCCCCCTCACACCCTTCCCATTTCGACCATCAATATGAGCACTCGCCAGTTGTTTCTCAGCGGTTTTTTAGCCTGCGCCGGGTTGTTGGCGGTGGCCTTTTATTTTCAATATGCGGCCTATTTGCAGCCGTGTCCGTTGTGTATTTTGCAGCGGGTGGCGTTTATGGTGGTCGGCGGGGTGTTTTTGGTGGCGGCGGTGCATGGGCCGCGGGGGATTGGGCCGCGGGTGTATGGCGGCCTCGCTGGGCTGGCGGCGGTGGGCGGGGCGGCGGTGGCCGGGCGGCATGTGTGGCTGCAGAATTTGCCGCCCGAGCAGGTGCCGGAATGCGGGCCGGGGCTGGGCTTTATGTTCGAGACGCTGCCCTACACCCAGGCGCTGGAGTTGATTTTTCGCGGCTCTGGGGAATGCGCGCAAACCCACTGGACATGGCTGGGCTTGAGCATGCCAGCGTGGAGTTTGGCGTGGCTGGCGGCGCTGGCGGCGCTGGCGATTTTTATCGTTTTTCGGCCGCGGTTAGGGCGATAAAAACCTCCGCGCCGGCGGCTTCCGGCTCATCATCCACCATGGCGGCCGGGAAGCCCGGGGCGCGGATGTCTAAGCCGCAAGATTCCTCTAAGCGGCGGATGATGTTGGGCGACCCTTCGCGGCCGCCGTATTTTTGCTCGGCGTCATCGAACACCGCGTCTAACACCGGCGCCAATTCCAGCGGCACGCCGCCGCGCTGCGCCACGGCGATAAATAAGCCGAGATCTTTGCGCACCAAATCCATGGTGAAGTTGATGTCGCGGCTGCCGTTCAAAATTACCTGGCTTTCGGTCTCATGCACGAAGGAATTGCCGGATGAAATGCGGATGGCTTCATAGGCGATGTTGAGGTCCATGCCGGCCGCTTTCGAGGTGGTCAGCGCCTCGCACAACGACACCAAGTTGGCGCTCGCCAAATAGTTGGTCACCACCTTTAAGATGGAGGCCGAGCCGAGGTCGCCGGTGTGCAGAATTTGCCGCCCCATGACGGCGAGCACCGGCAACGCTTTTTCGAAGGCGGCGCGCTGGCCGCCGGCGAAGATGGCGATGTTGCCGGTGGCGGCGCGATGGCAGCCGCCGGATACCGGCGCATCCATGGGCCAGGCCCCGGCGGCTTCCGCTTTTGCGCCCAAACGCCGCACCTCGGCTTCGTCGGTGGTGCTCATTTCCAGCCACACTTTTTTGCTGGTCGATGCGCTGGTCGATGCGGATAATCCAGCCAATACGCCGTCCTCGGCTTCCATCACCGCGGCGCTGGCGGCCGGCGACGGCAGACAGGTGATGACCACATCCACCGCCTCGGCCATGGCGGCGGGCGAATCTGCCCACTGCGCGCCGCGGCTAAGCAAATCGGCGGCGACGGCGCGCTCGAGGTCGCGCACCATGAGATCGAAACCATTGCGCAACAGGCTGCCAGCCAGTTTGCCGCCGACATTGCCGAGGCCGATGAAGCCTATTTTCATGGCGGTGTTCATGGCAGTTTTTAGGGTGGTTTTAGGGTGGTTTTTAAGGCGGAAACATCAGGTGGGTTAATCAACATGAATGCGATCTTTATGGCCACAAATTTTAGCGTATAGTCGCCCAAAATCAACGCCCAAATCAACGCCCAAATCGATAAGATGGAGTGGATAAAGGGGTGAATGCAACCTAAAACCGAGCACGATGGTATGAAGTTAACAGACTACATTGGGAAAATCGCTGAGCAGCATGGCAGTGGCAACGCCACCGAACATACCTATCGACCGACGCTGCAAAATTATCTGGAAGCGGCGTTGGGCGAGGCCGACCTGGTCATTACCAATGAGCCGAAACATATCGACTGCGGGGCGCCGGATTATCTGTTGACGCGCAAAAAAATTCCCTTCGGTTATATCGAAGCCAAAGACCTCGGCAAAAATTTAGACGATGCGACTTATAAAGATCAATTCGAGCGCTACAAAAGTGCATTAAATAATCTGATTTTCACCGACTATCTGGAGTTCCGCTTGTTTCGCGATGGCAAACAAGTGGCGGTGGTGAAAATCGCCGAACTCATCGGCCGGCGGGTTGAATCGAAGCCGCAAAATTTCGCAGCCCTGGGTGATTTGTTAACCGCCTTCGCCGATTATCGCGGGCAGACCATCACCAGCCCGGATGATTTAGCCGAGCGCATGGCCATGAAGGCGCGGCTGTTGGCTAATATCATCGACCAAGCGCTCACCCAAGACACGCCGCCGAGCGATAAAATCGAAGAAAAAGATCAAGAACTCAAAAATCAATTTCAAATTTTCAAAAAACATTTGGTGCATGACATATCGCCCCATCAATTCGCCGATATGTATGCGCAAACCATCGCCTACGGCATGTTTTCGGCGCGCTTGCATGATTCCACTTTGCCGACCTTCTCGCGCAAAGAGGCGGCCGAACGCATTCCGGTTAACAACCCTTTTTTGCGAAAATTTTTCCAACACATCGCAGGCTATGATTTTGATTCTCGGTTGCAGTGGGTGGTAGACGACCTGGCCGATATTTTTCGCGCCGCCGATGTTGCCGAGTTGATGAAAGACTATGGCAAAACAACCCAACAAACCGATCCATTTTTACATTTTTACGAAACCTTTCTCGGCGCCTATAATCCGGCTTTACGCAAAAGTCGCGGCGTTTATTACACCCCCGAACCGGTGGTGGATTTTATCGTGCGCGCGGTGCATGAAATCTTGCGCAATGAATTCGGATTAGCCGCTGGGCTTGCCGATTGCAGCACAACCACTCTCTCCATTGGCGATAGCACACAAGAACTGCACCGCGTGCAGATTTTAGACCCGGCCACCGGCACTGGCACCTTCCTGGCCCACATCGTGCGTCACATTCACCGCCAATTCGCCAGCCAAAAAGGCATGTGGGATGACTATGTAAAAAACCAACTCATCCCCCGCCTCAATGGGTTTGAAATTCTCATGGCGTCTTACGCCGTGGCGCACACCAAAATGCAAATGGAATTTCAGAACACGGCTTGCAAACTGGGCGACGAGCGCTTGCGCATTTTCTTAACCAACTCATTGGAAGAACATCACACCGACCAAGGCGGTTTATTTGCGCAATGGTTATCGGATGAATCTCGCGAGGCAAATTTCATCAAACGCGATATGCCGGTGATGGTGGTGATTGGCAATCCGCCGTATAGCGGAGAATCCGCTAATAAAAGCGAATGGATTAGCAAATTGATGCGCGACTACAAACAAGAACCTGGCGGCGGAAAATTGCAAGAGAAAAACTCCAAATGGCTGAACGATGACTATGCAAAATTCATCCGTTGCGGGCAACATTTTGTAGATAAAACCGGCGAAGGCATCTTGGCTTATATCACCAACCATAGTTTCTTGGATAACCCAACTTTTCGCGGTATGCGATGGAGTTTGTTGCGCAGTTTTGATGCGATTTATATTTTGGATTTGCATGGCAACTCCAAGAAAAAAGAAACCGCGCCGGACGGTTCAGCGGATAAAAATGTATTTGATATTCAGCAGGGCGTTGCCATTAGTTTATTTGTTAAAACCGGCGCCAAAAAAGTCGATGAATTGGCAAAAGTTTTTCACCATGATTTATTTGGTACGCGCGAAAGCAAATATCAATTTTTATGGGATAACGATTTATTGGATGTTGAATTTCAACCCTTGCAACTTCATGCGCCGAATTATTTTTTCGTGCAAAAGGATTACGAATTGCTGGCGGAATATGAACAAGGGTTTTCGGTGAACGATCTATTTGAGATACGGGGTAGCGGCATCGTCACGAAAAGAGATAATCTTGCCATCCACCACAAAACCGAAAATGCTCTGCAAGCCGCAAAAGATATATTGAATATGGATAAAGATGCCTTCTACCATAAATACAGCCTTCCAATAGATGTAAGAGATTGGCGCTATGAGTGGGCGAAAGATGACATTGCTAAATTTGGCATCAGCGATAAACTTGTGCAAAAAATTACTTATCGTCTATTTGATACACGCAGAATTGTGTACACTGGATGCACACGCGGTTTCATTGGATGGCCGGTTACGAAAGTTATGCGTCACTTTCTCGCAGGTGAAAATGTTGGCTTTGTCACGATTAGAAGATCGAGAAGTAGCCAATCGTGGAAAGAGGTTTTCGTTACCGATTCTTTGATTAACGGGGGAACTACCATTTCGGCGCTGGATAATAATTATGTATTCCCACTTTATTGTTACCCCGAAACCAAACAAAAAACGGTACACGGCAAAACCACCAGAGAACCAAACCTTGACAAGGAAATCGTACAACAAATCGCCGCTGGTCTCGGCTTGTCATTCACTCCCGAGAAAGAATCCGCTAACAAAACCACCTTCGCCCCGATTGATTTATTGGATTATATCTATGCGGTATTGCACGCCCCCGCCTACCGCGAAAAATATAAGGAATTCCTCAAAATAGATTTTCCGCGTGTGCCTTACCCCACCGACGCGAATCAATTTTACCGACTCGGTAAACTCGGCGCTGAATTACGCGCACTGCATTTAATGCAAAGCCCAACCCTAGACACCCTCATCACCGCCTACCCCGCAAGCGGCGACCACATGGTCACCAAACCTCAGTATAAAAGCACCGACCCAGTAGCAAAACTCGGCAAAGTGCGCATCAACCAAGCGCAATTTTTTGACGGCGTGCCAGAAATAGCGTGGAATTTTTACATCGGCGGCTACCAGCCGGCGCAAAAATGGCTAAAAGATCGCAAAGGGCGAACCCTCACCACCACAGAAATCGTCCACTATCAAAAAATCATCATCGCCCTAACCGAAACCCATCGCTTGATGGGGGAGGTCGACAAAGTGTTGGCTGGGGTGAATTAAACCCATGCCCCGATAACGAAATGGTTGAATCTGGCGATATTAAAGTAACCGCAAATTATTTTGCGTAGTTTTCAAGCGGTTAAAATTGGTTTATAGGTTAAGATCAACGGCAACACCGAATAACCCCATGCAATCCCCAGCAATTCAATCCGATGTACAGCATGCCGATTTACATCATGCATCGTGCTTTGATGTTTTCCCGGAGTTGGCGGATGATTCGGTGGATTTGGTTTGCGTCGATCCGCCGTATGGCACCACCGCGATTGAATGGGATGTGGTGATTGATTTTAAGTTGATGTGGCAACATCTTGCGCGGATATGCAAACCCACGACGCCGATATTGGTGTTTGGCAGTCAACCGTTTAGCAGTTTGCTTATCGTAAGCAAATTAACTTGGTTTCGCTATGAATTGATTTGGAATAAAAATAAATGCGGCTCGCCGGGGCTGGCCAAATATCGGCCGCAGAAAGTGCATGAAAATATTATGGTTTTTTCGCAACAAGGCGGCGCCTTTTATCAACCGATTATGGAAGCCGGCGAAGCCTATAGCCGTCAAGCGAAAGATAAAATCAACGGCTATGGCTCAGGGCGAAACACCCATGGGTATGGTTTTGGCAACCAGGTTTTTTTAGCTACCAAGAATGCCGGCACGCGCTATCCGAAAAGTATTTTGCACGCCGGTCGTAACTTCTCGGCGCAACAAACCGTGCATCCCACCCAAAAGCCCACCAATCTTTTGAACTATTTGATTATGACTTACAGCAAACCCTCCGATACAGTGTTGGATTTCGCCATGGGTTCAGGGAGTTGCGGGGTGAGCGCGAAATTAACTAACCGCCACTTTATTGGTGTGGAAAAATCACGCGCTTATTTTGACATCGCCAAAACGCGAATTGCGCAAGCGCGCGCCGCCAGCATCACGACTACGGACCGGCAACTGGCTACGCAATTCAATAACCCATATTCTGGAGTTAAAAACGCCGGTCGCTCACCACCAGCCCGGCGGTGGAGGTGTTTGATTCAGCGTAACAAATCGGTCTGCATTAAACCCATCGCCCAAATCCATCACACCGCAATCCATCACACCGGGCGACTGCCCATCTCCAGGTGCAGGCGATTTTCGGTGTAGGGGTGGGCCGCGGCGACTTGTTCGTCTAACTCCACGCCCAAACCCGGTTCGGTGGGGGGGATGACATAGCCCCCTTCCCAGCGGATGGGTTTTTTGAGGATGGCGGCGTGGAATCCGCCCCAGGTTTGGATGCCTTCGAGCAGCAAAAAGTTCGGCGTGCAGGTGGCGAGTTGGATATTGGCGGCGCCTTCGATGGGGCCGCAATACAGGTGCGGGGCGATTTGCGCGTAATAGGTTTCCGCCATGGATGCGATTTTTTTGGCTTCCAAAATGCCGCCGACCCGCCCTAAAGCCGGCTGCAAAATCGCCGCCGCCCCATGCTCCAACACCCGCGCGAATTCGTACTTTGTGGTCAGGCGCTCGCCGGTGGCGATGGGAATGCTGGTTTGGCGCGCCACCCGCGCCATTTCGCGAGGGTTTTCCGGCGGCGTAGGCTCCTCTAGCCACAGCGGATCCCAGCGCTCGAGGCGACGCGCCAGGCGGATGGCGCCGGCGGCGGTGAACTGGCCATGGGTGCCGAACAATAAATCCGCGCTATCGCCCACGGCCTCGCGCAGGCGCTGCACGAACAACGCCGAGCGCGCCAAATCCGCCATGCTCGGCTGGCGGCCGTCATACACTGTGTACGGCCCGGCCGGGTCGAATTTCACCGCGCTAAACCCTTGCGCGACACACTCGGCAGCGCGTTTGGCGGCCACATCGGGGTCGGTATATACCGCATCGCCACCGATGCCGCCGGGGTCATCCGCCGCCGGATATAGATAGGTGTAACTGCGCAATTTGTCATGCACCCGTCCGCCTAACAGGTCGTATATCGGCCGCCCCACGGCCTTGCCGACGATATCCCAGCAGGCGATTTCGATGCCGCTCAGCACGCCCATCAAGGAGACATCGGGGCGCAGGTTGTAGCCGCTGCCGTATACATTGCGCCACAAGTTTTCGATGCGAAAGGGGTCGGCATCGATGACAAAACGCGCGCACACATCTTCGATCATCGCCACTATGGCGGCGGGTCCGAAAGTGGCGGCATACACCTCGCCGATGCCGGTTATGCCACAGTCGGTGGTCAGTTTGATGAAGATGAAATAGCGCCCGCCGAAACCCGGCGGCGGGTTGGCCACCACCCAAGTTGTGGCATCGATGATTTTCATGGGGTGAGTTTTATACCAGCAGGGTTCGGGGAGTTAAATTTTGGGGTTTATCGTTCTAAATCTGCAGTTCGATGGGCGGGTTTTGAGGTCAGCGGATGATTTAGGGGAGGTTGCGTTTGATTATTGGCTTTGGCTTTTGATTTTTGCTGTTGATTTTTGCTTTGGCTGTTACGCTTTACTCCCCCGCTCTAATGAGGGTGTTCTAAAACTCGATTTTGATTATTTTAATATCGCAAAGTAAAATGCTGTATTTTGATTTTTCTGCGGGTGATTATTGAAAAAAAAGTGAGGAATATCACATATCAATAATTTATCAATAATTTATTAATAATTTTTCTTTATAGTTAACTAAAGTATGCAAAATAAATGGCTATTACAACAAGTAAATCGTTATTACATTCTTTTATGTGGCTAAAAAACATGTTTTTAGATCATTTTTGGCTGCGATAGCGCTATTAACCGATTGACATTATAAGCCACCGCGTGCATGCCAAATTCAAGACCCACCGCGGCTAATCCACGCCGCCTAAATCTATTCAACTGCTGCACGCCGCGTATCATTGAATATACTGTCTCAACTGATGCAGCGCGTAAGTTGGAATATTTCCGCGGGTCTTCTCCTGCCATGCTTGCCCTCCAAACAGCCATTTCCGCATCGCCATGATAGCGATATATAACACGACCTGTTTTTGATGTAGTGCACTTCGATTTCAGCGCGCAAGCGCCACAACTTTTACTCGCGTATCTGACTCTGTTTGCTTCTCTATAGGTCTCTATAAGTCGATGGCCAGCAAGGCATGTATAACTATTGCTCTGCTCGTCAAAAATAAAATTTCTTTTATCAAAAACACCGCAGATTTTCTCAGGGCAGCGAACTTTTATGCCGCGCTTTTTCGCCAATTTAACAACGACGCGAGCCAGGTAAGCCTTGTCTAATACCAACTCTTCAGGCGCGCGACCGGCTATCGCTTGCGCTTGATCGAGTTTTTTAGGCAACATAGCAATCTCATTCGAGGGATGAACATCATGGCCTACAATAATACGAAGGGAGTCATAGGTTTCCGGCGGTTGCCATGTAATATGTAGGCGGCGGCTCGGGCGGCGGTTCAGATGGCGGATAGATCGCGATGCGGCGGGCGGATGGGCTGCAGTGGCGGGCGGCGAGAATCCGACTGCGGCAAATCACTGCGGCAAATCATGTTACATTAAACTAAACTGACCTTAAGGCAAATGACACGGCGGAGGTTCGGCTGCGCATGAACATCGAAGAATTCCAAGCCAAAGAAATGTTGCGCGATTACGGCATCGCCGTGCCCGCCGGCGCGGTCGCCGCCAGCGCCGAGCAAGCGCGAGACCTCGGCGCCGAGTTGGCCGGCGAGCGCTGGATGGTGAAAGCGCAAATACCCGCCGGCGGCCGCGGGGCTGGAGAATTTGCCGGGGCCGGGCCGGGCGAAGCTGATGGCGGCGGGGGAAAATCGCGCTCGGGTCGATTCGTCGGCGACGGCGCGAAACATCATCGCGGCGGCATTCGCAGTGCCGCCAGCGTGGATGAAATTCACGCCCACGCCGCCGCCATGTTAGGCGGCGCGCTGATAACCGCGCAAACCGACGCCGCCGGGCAGGTGGTCAAGCGGGTTTATGTGGAACAAGCGGTGCGCATCGAGCGCGAATTGGCCATCGCCCTACGCATCGACGAAGGCCGCCGGCGCCTGGTCGTCATGTTATTCGAACACGGCGGCATGGGCATAGAAGATGCCGCCGCCACGCCGCAAACGGTGCATACCGTATCCATCGATGCCGACGGGGCCGCCGACCAGGCGCAACTGGGCATAAGTTTGACCGCCCTCGACCTCACCGCAGCCCTGCAAGACCAGTTGCGCGACATCATCGCCCATCTCATCCGCCTATTTCGCGAGCGCGACGCCAGTTCGATAGAAATCAACCCGCTGGCGGTGGTCGACGGCGCCGTGCTGGCGTTAGACGCGAAAATGACCTTCGACAACCACGCCCTATTTCGCCAACCGGCGCTGCGCACCATGCAGGAGGCGCTCGATGCCGACTCCCAATTGGCCGCCTTGGAGGGCTTCAACTACATCCCCTTAGGCGGCGACATCGCGTGCTTGGCGGTGGGCGCCGGGCTTGCCATGGCCACCTTAGATGCGGTGCACCACGGCGGCGGTCGGGCGGCCAATTTCCTCAATGTACCGCCGGATGCGAAGGTCAATCGCATCCTCAGCGCATTACAAGCGTTGCTGGCGCGCCGCGGCGCCCGCAGCCTGCTCATCAATGTATTCGGCGGCGGAATCATGCGCTGCGACGCGATAGCCGACGCCATTTTGTTAGCGCGCCGCCGTCAGCCGCTGAAAATCCCGGCCACGGTGCGGCTGGCCGGCACCAACGCGGCGCTGGCGAATCGCCGCCTCAAAGAAAGCGCGCCAGAGATTTTTTTAGCCGCCAACTTGGCGGATGCCGCAGCCCACGCGGTGGCCGCCAGCAAGGGGGGCAGTGCCGCGCGCGCCCCAGCCTCCGCTGGCTCGCGGGCAACAAAATGGCTGGGTATGCTAGGCCTTGGCCGGCGCGCCGTTTGATGTCGAGTATGGGTGTCGGCATGAAATGTCGACATGAATGTCGGTGTGAAATTCCACCGAATTGCCTAAATTTGACTTGAATTTGCTCGAATCTGCTTAAATTTGGGGATTTATAGTCCTAAACATACAGTTCGATGGGCGTTTTTTGAAGTCACCTGCTGATATAGGTGGCTGCGTTTGATTTTTGGCTTTTGCTTTTGGCTTTTGATGTTGCTTTTGCTTTTGGGCTTTTTCTGACTCCCCGCTGGGCGGGGAGTCAAAACTGGCGGTTTCATCGCCAGTTTTGGTGGGGAGGGGTTGACTTTGCTTTTGACTTTGATGTTGCTTTTGGCTTTTGGCTTTTGGCTTTTGGCTTTTAATCTTCACTCCCCCGCTCACATCATGAGGGGGAGTCAAAGCAGAGCCGCGCCGACAGGCGTGGGCTGCTTCGGCGGGTAGCCAAATCAGGCGGCTATATCGCCTGATTTGGTGGGGGGACTGTTGCTTTTCGTTTTAGACTTGGCTTTCGCTTTTCGCTTTTCGCTTTCGCTTTTTCTGTTGATTTTCACCTAAATCCCCCTAAATCCGCTTAAACCCACCCCCACCGCCGGAGAATCCCCATGTCCATATTGGTCGATAAAAACACGCGGCTGCTGTGTCAGGGCATCACCGGGCATCAAGCGAGTTTTTATGTCGAGCGCGCCATTTCCTTTGGCACGCAAATGGTCGCCGGGGTGCGCCCGGGCAAGGGCGGCAGCAGCCATTTAGGGTTGCCGGTGTTCGATACGGTGGCCCAAGCGCGCGCCGAGACCGAGGCCAATGCCGCGGTGATTTTCGTGCCTAACACCACCGCGGCGGCCGCCATTATCGAGGCCATCGAGGCCGGCATCGAGCTCATCGTGTGCATCACCGAACATATTCCGGCACTCGATATGCTGCGCGTCATCGAGGCCTTAGAGGACAGCGGCGCGCAACTCATCGGGCCGAACACGCCGGGCATCATCACCCCGGGGGAATGTCGCATCGGCATCATGCCGGGCGATATTTTCCGCCGCGGCGGCGTCGGCATCGTATCGCGCTCCAGCACCTTAACTTACGAAGCCATCGCCCAGACCACGGCCGCCGGGCTTGGCCAATCCACCTGCGTAGGCATCGGCGGCGACGCCGTACATGGTTTGGGATTTTGCGAATGTTTGGAATTATTCAAACATGACACCGAGACCGAAGCGGTGGTGTTAATCGGCGAAATCGGCGGTTCTGAGGAGAATCGAGCGGCCGATTATCTGCAAAAGTCCGCCTACGGCAAGCCGGTGATAGCCTATGTGGCCGGCCTCAGCGCCCCGGCCGACACCCGCATGGGCCACGCCGGCGCCATCGTCGAAAACGGCCTGGGAACGGCCGCGGAGAAAATGCGGGCGCTGGCGGCGGCCGGCGCGCAGGTGGTGGAATCGCCGGTATCCATAGGCGCGCGCGTGGTCGAGGCGTTGCGCCGATAAACCGGCCGGCGCGGATGGGTAATGGTCGGGCGATGCGGCAGGAGCTAAAGGGTGGGCGGACAAGGCATAAAAATCGCCCATCAAAGCGCTCGGCGGCCTCAAAATGCGCGATTTTTAGGCGCCAGGTTGGGCCGGGGAGGGTCGATGTTCGCGGCCAGCCATGAGAAATAGGCCCAAATGGCGCGTCGGGCGGCGGAATCCGATAAAACCAGCCCCTAAAAGCCACCCCGGAACTCGCCCATGACAGCCTTAGACGGCATCAAAATACTCGATTTCACCCATGTGCAATCGGGCCCGACCTGCACGCAGTTGCTGGCCTGGCTCGGCGCCGATGTCATCAAAATCGAGCGCCCCGGAGTCGGCGACGCCACGCGTCGGCAGCTGGTGGATGTGGAGGGCGTCGATTCGCTGTATTTCACCATGCTCAACCACAACAAGCGCTCGCTGACTTTGGACGCCAAAAGCGCCGCCGGCAAGCGGCTGCTGCAGCGCTTGATAAAATCCTGCGATGTGTTAGTGGAGAATTTCGCGCCCGGGGCGTTAGAGCGCATGGGCTTCTCTTGGCCGCGCGTCCAAGATTTAAATCCGCGCATGATTATGGCCTCGATCAAGGGCTTCGGGCCGGGGCCGTACGCCGAGTGCAAGGTGTATGAAAATGTCGCCCAATGCGCCGGCGGGGCGGCCTCGACCACCGGTTTTGCGGACGGCTTGCCCATGATAAGCAGCGCCCAAATCGGCGATTCCGGCACTGGCATAAACCTCGCCCTCGGCATCGTCGCGGCGTTATTCCAGCGCGAAAAAAGCGGTCGCGGGCAGCGCGTGCAAGCCGCCATGCAAGACGGCGTGCTGAATTTATGCCGCGTCAAGTTGCGCGACCAACAGCGCTTGGCGCGCGGCCCGCTCACCGAATATTCCCACTATCGCGCCGGCGATGATTTCGGCGCCACCACGCCGCGCGCCGGCAACGATTCCGGCGGCGGGCAGCCGGGGCGCATCCTCAAATGCCGTGGCTGGGAGAGCGACCCCAACGCCTACACCTATTTCATCACCCAGGCCGCGGTGTGGGGCGCGGTGTGCGATGTCATCGGCCAACCGCAGTGGAAAACCGACCCCGAATACGCCACCCCGGCGCAGCGCCTGCCACGCATGAACGCCATTTTCGCCGCCATCGAACAATGGACCATGAGCAAAACCAAATTCGAGGTTATGGACATCTGCACGCCGCTCAATATCCCTGTGGGACCGATTTTATCCATGCAAGAACTCGCCGCCGAGCCCTCCCTGCGCGCCAGCGGCGCCGTGGTCGAGGTAGACCACCCGCAACGCGGCGCCTACTTATCGGTGGGCTGCCCGATCAAACTTTCCGACTCCGCAGTGCAAGTGATGCGGTCGCCGTTGCTCGGCGAGCATACCGAGGAAATTCTGCGCCAAACCCTCGGCTACGGCGCCGATGAAGTGGCGGCGCTCAAAGAATCCGGAGTGATTTGAACCGCGGATGATTTGATTCGCAAGTGATTCTGCCGCTTCCCATCCACCGAGGGGAAGTCAAATCAGTCCGAGCCAATAGTCACGGGCAGATTTGGTGGGTACTTTTGATTTTGCTGTTGGCTTTTGATGTTGGCTTTGGCTGTTGATTTTCGTTTTTGTTGTTGATTTTGCTGTTGGCTTTGGCTTTTAATCTTCACTCCCCACGCGTTATCATGAGGGAGTCAAATCAGGCGGCTTCATCACCTGATTTGGTGGGGGGACTGTTGATGTTGGTCTTTTGGCTTTTGCCTTTAAATCTTCAACTCATTGGCGCAAATGAGGGATGAGGTAAAAGTCAAAAGCCAAGTCAAAAGCCAAGTCAAAAGCCAAGTCAAAAGCCAAAACCAAAAGCAAAGTCAAAATCAACTGCACCCCCCACCAAAACTGGCGATGAAGCCGCCAGTTTTGGCTCCCCCCTAAAAAGATAGGGTGGAGCAAAGCCTTAACAGCAACAGCAACAGCAAAATCAAGATTAAAAGCAAAAGCCCCCCACCAAATCAGGTGATGAAGCCGCCTGATTTGACTCCCCCTCAAAAAAGCGGGGGGAGTGAAACTTAAAGGCCAAAAGCCAAAGCCAAAAGCCAAAGCCAAAAGCTAAAGCCAAAAGCCAAAGCCAAAAGCCAAAGCCAAAAGCTAAAGCCAAAAGCCAAAAGCCAAAAGCCAAAAGCCAAAAGCTAAAAGCCAAAAGCCCAAATCAACCCAACACCCCCGGCCGACTCATGTCACCCCGCCCAGCGCTCGAATATCAGCGAGCTGTTGGCGCCGCCGAAGCCGAAGCTGTTGCTCATCGCCACTTGCAGGTCTAGTTCGCGGGGTTCGGTCACTAGCGGGTGGTCGGCGGCTTCGGCCGCGGGGTTATCGATGTTGGCGGATGCGGCGATGAAACCGGCCTCCATCATCAACAAGGTGTAGATGGTTTCATGGGCGCCGGCGGCGCCTAAGGCGTGGCCGCTCAAGGATTTGGTGGAGCTGAGAAAGGGGCGCTGCGCGCCGAACACTTCGGCGATGGCGTCTAACTCGCGGGCATCGCCGACCGGCGTGCTGGTGCCGTGGGCGTTGATATATTGCACCGGTGATGGCGCGCCGGCGTCGGCGTCGGCGTGATGTTGCGCCTGTTGCGCTAACGCTTGGCGCATGCAGCGCGCCGCGCCTTCGCCGGACGGCGCGACCATGTCGAAACCGTCCGAGGTGGCGCCGTAGCCGACCAATTCGGCGATGATGCGGGCGCCGCGCTGTTCGGCGTGGTCGAGGGATTCCAACGCCACCACGCCGGCGCCGCCGGAAATCACAAAGCCGTCGCGGTCGCGGTCGAAAGGGCGGGAGGCCGCCGCCGGCGTATCGTTGAAGCGCGACGACATCGCGCCCATGCCATCGAACAACAGCGACAGCGTCCAGTGCAACTCCTCGCCGCCGCCGGCGAACACCACATCTTGTTTGCCCATTTGAATGAGTTCAGCGCCGTGGCCGATGCAGTGCGCGCTGGTGGCGCAGGCCGAACTGATGGAGTAGGAGACGCCCTTGATCTTGAAGGCGGTGCCAACGCAGGCGGTGGCGGTGCTGGCCATGGTTTTGGTCACCATGTAGGGCCCGACACGGCGGATGCCGCGCTGGCGCAGGGTGTCGGCCGCGGCCACGATGTTGGCCGGCGAGGCGCCGCCGGTGCCTAACAACAGCCCGGTGCGCTGGTTCGAGACCATGCTGGCGTCCAATGCGGCGTGGGCGATGGCCTCGTCCATGGCGATATGGCTGTAGGCGGCGGCATCGCCCATAAAGCGGTACAACTTGCGCTCGATCAACGCTTTAGCATCGATGTTGAGGGCGCCATGCACTTGGCTGCGCATGCCCAATTGCGCGTATTCGGGGCTGGCGACGATGCCGCTGCGCCCTGTTTTCAGCGCTTCCAGCACCTCGGTTTTGTTGTTGCCGAGGCTGGAGACGATGCCGTAGCCGGTGATGACGACGCGCTTCATGGTCGCCCGACCGGCCACAAGCGCGACGATTTGCGCAATAACATGCCCAATATTGCCAGCGGTTTATCCGAAAACTTACGCGAAAATAGGCTCGTCCCCCCCACTCCGACCGGCGATTCAGCGTTCATCTATCATTCAATCAAGCGTTAGCATGGTGGTCGACTGGCGCCGTCCTATTTTGGAACAAGCCGACGCGCAAATCTTTGCAGGAATACACCAGTTGGTCGTCGGTCACCACCGTGCCGTCGGCGATGCCCATGATTAATTTTCGCATGATGACGCGTTTGAAATCGATGCGGTAGGTCACCTTGCGATTGTTCGGGGAAATTTGCCCGATGAATTTTATCTCGCCGGCGCCTAAGGCGCGTCCATGTCCCAGACCGCCGCGCCAGCCGAGGGAAAACCCCACCAGCTGCCACAGCGCATCGACGCCGAGGCAGCCCGGCATGACCGGGTCGCCGGCGAAGTGGCACTTGAAAAACCACATATCCGGGGTGATGTCGAGCTCCGCCACCACTACGCCCTTGCGGTGCGTGCCGCCGTCATCATCGATGCGCACGATGCGGTCGAACATCAGCATGTCCGGCAACGGCAGGCGCGCGTTTCCCGGCCCGAACAAGCGGCCATGCCCGCACGCCAGCAAGGCGTTTTTGTCGTAGCAATGTGCTTGGGTAGTCAAACTCGAGATTCCAGTGAGTGGCTAGTTGCAAAGCGCGGATTTTAGCGCCATAAATGGAGGCCGATGGCGGGCCGGGCGCAGCCGGGCGTGAAATGGGCGAATTAACCGGGTATATCGCCGAAATTTGCGCGCATCACCCCGCCGCCCACGGCCGAGCCGGGGCGGGCGGTTGATGTGAATAAACCAGGTTGGGGATTTAAGTAGGTGATTCCCTTATTTTTCAGCGCCCGTGGAGTTCGCTAAATCTTGCAGTCGCTGCAGGTTCGGCACCACCAGTCGGCCTTTTTCGCGGGTGATTAAACCGGCGTTCTGCAGAGATTTTAGTTCGCGGCTGACGGCTTCGCGGTGGCAACTGACGCGGCTGGCGAGGTGGGCGTGGGTAGGCGGACGGGGGATGCGGGCGACGCCGTCTAGGTCGAGATGGGCGCGGGCGAGGCGCAACAATTCGGCATGAATGCGCGCATGCACGCCGCTGGTGGCGTATTCAAAAATGCGTTCGCACAAGCGGCGGATGATGGCGGTGAGTTGCCGTAACAGCGCTTCGGCCACCGCCGGGTGCGCCGCCAACATGCGCCGAAAAACCTGCGGCGGCATGATGATGAGGTGGGTCTCGCGCAGGGCGATGACATTGGCCGAGCGCGGCTGGCCATCGAGCGCCGCCAGCTCGCCGAAATTCGCCCCGCCGGCCAAATCGATAAAACTAACCTCGCGGCCATTGCTGGAAAACAGCGTCACCCGCACCGCGCCGCGCGCGATGAAATAGATGTTGGCATCATTCAAATTCTGGCGAATGATCTGCGCCCCTTGGGCATAGCACCGCGTCTCGCATTCGCGCAGGATGTTCGCCCGCGCCGCATCGGGCAAATCCGCCAGCAAACTGGGCGCGGCCGGGGGTTCGGCGCGGCCGCGGCTTGGGGTCAAGGCGCAGCCTCGCGACGCATGCGTGGATTCGAAGTAGCGTGGCCCGACATCAATAGCAAAGTGGGTTTAGGAATAGATTCGGCTTAGGAATATATCCCCAAAATAGGGGTTTATATACCGGTTGCCACAAAAAATGAGCGGGCATGGATAAGGAAGTTGGCCCGAAAAAATGGGCGTGAAACTGCCGTCATGACGGCTAAATACAAGCCCGTAACCGCACCTAAAACCCCCAACAGAAGCGGCATGAACAAATCGCCACAAAATCGGCGCGAAATAAGGTCTGAAAATAGCCCCTGTGGCAACCGGTATATAAGGGGCTGCCCTAGATAACTAGGCCAAATCCGCCTTAACCCATGGTTTTAACTGGGCTAATTGCGCCGTTGGTTTGGGGTTGTTAAAACGCCACTCGCATTCCTTACAAATACATACGGAAATTGCGCGCGCGGCACGCCGCTGAACTTACATCCTATTGTCGCTTCGCTTAGGCTCCAAAAATTCTCAATGCCATTGATGTGATTTCTGTGCGCGGCGAACGATTTTGAATGGTTGATTCGATAGCGCTTAAAACCCGCCACATCGAGCGCATGATAGGCTCGGTAAGCAGTCGCTATAAACCACGCTATCGGGTGCGGTGTTTGAACATGTGGTCTTTAATGATGGCAATGTGCGCGCTTTGGCGTCCGCAATAATGACCGCAACACCGCCCGCCGCGCTGTAACAAGCCAAAAACTAAAAATTTTGCCCGCTACGTCGCGCCCGCGTTTGCCTTATGCCGGGCGCCGCCAAAATACGACTCATCAACTTCTATTTCGCCGCTCAAATAACGCGCCATGGTTTCTAATTGCAGCGCAGATATATGCCGCAGTCGATAGAAATAATAGGGATTTATATATCTAAATCTGCAGTTCGGTTGGCGGTTTTTGAGATCAGCGGCTGATTTAGGGGACTGCGGTTGATTTTTGCTTTGCTTTTTATTTGGCTTTTGGCTTTGGGCTTTGGCTTTTAACGTTTTACTCCCCTTAGCTTCATCTGGGGGGAGTCAAATCAGGCGGCTTTATCGCCTGATTTGGTGGGGGGCTGTCGAGGTTGGTCTTTTTGCTTTTGCCTTTAAATCTCCAACTCATTAGCCCAAATGAGGGGAAAGGTAGAAACCAAAAGCCAAGTCAAAAGCCAAGTCAAAAGCGAAAAGCAAAAGCCGAGTCAAAATCAAAAGCGAAAGCCAAAAGCCAACATCAAAAACCAAACCCACCGTGCAGATTTAGATATATAAATCCCAAATAATAGAACGCAGTATGCACATTAACGCCAACCAAATCCGCCGCACATCGCGCCGTCGCTGCAGCAACAAAATGCTCGATTCATGCTCGACTAATGGCCGCTGTTTAGGGCGGCTCAATTTGCTCTTTCTCATGCTAGTATAGATAACATAAATCCGAGTTATCTATGGTAGCCCCTTATATAATCAAAATTATTTCACCAGATGAGTGCAATCATGAAAAACCCAACGACATCCGTATGCATAGACGAAGCCGCTTACCGTAAATCTGGAGAGTTGTCGTCCGCAACACACCGAGTTTTCGAAAACATAGAAGGCTATTACAGAAATACGCCCAACTCGCATCTGCGTGGCAAAATAGGGGAAATGGCTTGTATGCTCTGGTTAAAAAATCAAAAAAGTGAATGTCACGCTGCGTTCAAGGATATTGGGGAGATGAAGTGTGCTGACATTATCATCGGAAGTGAGCCAAAAGTACGGCTTGAAGTCAAAACGTGGAACCAAAAATACTGGAATGAGATGGGCCGATGCATTGCTGTAGGACAATTCAAATCCCTGCAAGAAAAGGCCGACATGGTAATTTGGTGCATCACTCCCGATAAAATTGAAGTCGATATGCGAGTGAATATTGTGGGTTGGAATACTATCGAAGACATCAGCAAAGCGCCGCAGCGGATGACAGGGCCTCCAGGCAAGCAAGTATATAATTATCAAGTAGCCCCTGAAAAAATAAGATCATTGGGCGACCTGGTTAGTTTTTATTGGCACTGAATGTGAGTTGAACGGATGATGCGATGACTAATGAAGCGAAAATCGGCGCCTAGTAGCGCAAAAGTTGCGGTTTGGGTGAGCGGCTGGATGTCGACGGCCGGCAAAAATCACCGCACGTCGCCAACCCGCGCCGTGCTAGCCATCGTTCACCGCCGCCTTAGGAAAACGCGCTAGCGGCCACGCCCCAGGCCGGTCCACTGGCATAGCCGTCGCGTACACCGTATAGTGCACGCCGTTGTCGCCCAAATGCGGCCGGTTTCTGGTCCGCCGCCCAAAGTGCCCCTCTCCGCCCTCGCCATTCGTATCGCCCGCCGCCATGACCGATTCCATCGCCAGCAGTGAAACCATCCTCGTCATCGGTGGCGGCATCAGCGGTATGACTACGGCGTTAGAGGCGGCGGAATGCGGCAAGGAGGTGATTCTCATCGAGCGCAACCCGGCGCTCGGCGGGCGGGTGGCGCAGTTGCATCAATATTTCCCCAAAATGTGCCGCCCGAGTTGCGGGCAAGAGATCAATCAGCGTCGCATTAAATCCTGTAAGGGCCTGCGCGTCATCACCATGGCGCGTATCGAAACCCTGCGCGGCGGCGCCGGCGATTACACCGCCACGGTAAAAATCGCGCCGCGGTTTGTCACCGAAAACTGCACCGCCTGCGGCGATTGCGGGCGCGCCGTGAGCGCCGAGATTGACGACCCGCACAACTACGGCATGCGCAAAATCCGTGCCGCGTATTTGCCGCACAACATGGCTTACCCGCAGCGCTATGTGTTGGATCCATCCATAGTCGGCGGCGCGCAGGGCGATGAGGGCGAAAAAGCCAAAGCCGCATGCCGCTACGATGCTATCGACCTCGACATGCGCGAACAGACGCTGCAGATTCGCTGCGGCGCGGTGGTGTTCGCCACCGGCTGGCGGCCTTATGACGCCGCCAAAATCGACCCCTATGGTTATTCTCGGTATGCCAATGTGATCACCAGCATGGAATTCGAGCGCATGTTGGACCCCACCGGTCCCACCGGCGGCAAATTACTGCGCCCCTCGGATGGCAAAGCGGCCAAGGACATCGCCTTCATCCAATGCGCCGGCTCGCGCGATAAAAATCACCTGGCGCATTGCTCGCGCATCTGCTGCATGGCATCGCTGAAGCAAACCCAATATGTGAGCGAAATGTACGGCGATGACGCGGGCGCGAAATCCACCATCTACTATATCGACATCCGCACCATCGACCGCTTCGAAGATTTCGAGCGCCGCGTGCGCCAGGATAAAAGCGTGCATTTCATCAAATCCAAAGTCGCTAATATCGCCCAAGACCCGGCCACGCAAAATCCGGTGCTGCACGGCGTCGATACCCACGGCTACCAGCGTTACGCCAACGCCCATGATTTGGCGGTGTTAGCGGTGGGCATGCAGCCGAGCGTGAATGTCGCCGCCATCATCGCCGAGGATGCGCGCGGCGGCGTCGGCGTCGATGCCAGTGGTTTTATCGAGGTGGAGCCGGCCGATGGCATGGGCGATAGCGAGCAGGGCGTGTTCGGCGCCGGCTGCGCCAGCAATGCGTTGGATGTCAATCGCTCGGTGCAAGGCGCCACGGCGGCGGCGTTACGCGCCATTTCGGTGGTGAATCGGGTGTCGCGGGCGGGTTAGGGGGTTTGTCGCTCGGTTTAATGGTGGTTTACGGACGAATGTGGCAAATTTTCGCGCCGGGTAGGGTCGATAATCGGCGCCACCTACATGTACATATATATGTATGATTGATGCGGAATATGACGAGGGCGCGCCATGAAACGAATCAAACTGATAAGCGGCGATGAGTATGATGCGCTTACCTCAGCGCGGAAGCACTGCCGCTTCGGTCTGGGTGTCGCAAAACGAATCAAACTTAAATACAACCGTCGCCTGCGCAAGGCGAATCGGCGCGCAACCGAGGGCATGGAATTAGCAGCGCTTAGTGAAATTCACGGCTAACGCCGGCGCACAAATTGATGAATAAACCGCATGCTTGAAACCACACCCACCGCTGGCGAGGCGGCCAAACCGGCGCCCGACAAAATCGGCGCGTATTTATGCCAGGGCTGCGGCTTGGGCGAGCGGCTGGATATCGACCGCCTGGCGCAGTTGGCCACCGAAGGCGGCGCCGAAATCACCCGCCAGCACGCCTATCTGTGCAGCGCCGATGGCGTCGCGGCCATCCGCGACGACATCGAGCAGGGCGGGGTGACGCATGTGGTCATCGGCGCTTGCTCGCGGCGCGCCAAAACCGAGGCCTTCGATTTCGAAGATGTCGCCGTGGCGCGCGCCAATCTGCGCGAAGGGGTGATTTGGAGCCAGCCAGATTCCGCCGAGCACGCCGCCGTCACCCAAGACATGGCGGACGACTACATCCGCATGGGCTGCGTCGAGGCGAAATTCATGCGCGCTCCGCAGCCGAGCGCGGAGCGCGGCGGCAATAAGCGCATTTTGGTGGTCGGCGGCGGCGTCAGCGGCCTTACCGCGGCATTAGCGAGCGCTGGCGCCGGGTACGAAGTGTTGCTGGTGGAAAAAAGCGCCGCATTGGGCGGCTGGGCGCGTTTCTTTCACCGCCGCATGCCGCGCCGTGAGCCGTATGCGCAGCCTGAACCCAACGACCTGGCGGCGCTCATCGCGCGGGTGGAAAAGGAGACCGGCATCACGGTGTTTTTGAAGGCCAAGGTGGCGCGCACCAGCGGCGCCCCGGGGCAGTTTACGGTGGATATAGCCACCGCCAGCGGCGCCACCGGCGGCGACGCCGACGCTGCCACCATCGCCACCGAAAACATCGGCGCCATCGTCCAAGCCAGCGGATTTAGCCGCTACGATGCGGCCCAATTACCGGAATTCGCCTATGGCAAAACGCCGGATGTGGTGGATCAAACCGAATTGGAGGCCTTAGCGAGCGCCGCCGCGGCCGAAAATGTCGCCATCGCGCGGCCCTCGGACGGCAGCGAAGTACGCAGCGTGGTGTTCGTGCAATGCGCCGGCCAGCGCTCGGAAAAACCTGGCCATCTGCCCTATTGCTCGGGCTATTGCTGCGGCGTGAGCATCAAGCAAGCGATGTATTTCAAGGCGCAAAACCCGGCTATCGAGGTCAACATCATCTACACTGATTTGCGCGCCCCGGGCAATCTCGAAGATTTTTATCGCGCCGCCCAAGATATGGGCGTGGCGTTCACCAACGGCGTGGTCAGCGCCGTCGAGGTAGCGACCGGCGGGCTTGTGGTGCATTTCCACGACGCCATTTTGGACGAAGACGCCGCCGTGGCCGCGGATTTGGTGGTGCTTGCCACCGGGCAGGTGCCGAATTCCGGGGTGGATATTTCAGCGCCGGCGGATGCGGTGGATTCCGCCAAACCCAGCGCAGATTCTGCGGAATCGGCGAAATCTGCCGCGGATTCAGCCAAATCTACCGCCGATTCGGTGAAAAGCAGCGCAGATTCGGCCGATTCAGCCGATTCAACCAAAACTAGCGCCGATTCCCCAAATCCCCCCGCCGCGCGTGGCCAAGCCATGGTCTCCGTGGAGTCGATTCTCAACCTCGACTACCGCCAAGGCGCGGATATGCCGCATTTGAAGCACGGCTTCAGCGATTCCCACTTCATCTGCTTCCCCTATGAGAGCCGCCGCACCGGCATCTACGCCTGCGGGCCGGTGCGCCGCCCCATGGACATTCAGCAATCCATCGAGGACGCCACCGGCGCCGCCATGAAGGCGATTCAAGCGGTGGAGGGCGCCAGCATGGGGCGCGCCGCGCATCCGCGTTCGGGGGATTTGTCCTACCCCAGTTTCCGCCGCGAAGGCTGCACGCAGTGCAAACGCTGCACCGTGGAATGCCCGTTCGGCGCCATCGATGAAGATGAAGCCGGCTACCCGGTGTTCAACGAATCCCGCTGCCGACGCTGCGGTACTTGCATGGGCGCGTGCCCGGTGCGGGTGATTTCCTTCGATAATTATTCGGTGGACACCGTCGGCCAGCAAATCAAAGCGGTCGACATGCCGGATGAATTCGACGAAAAACCGCGCATTCTGGTGTTGGCATGCGAAAACGACGCCTACCCGGCGCTCGATATGGCGGCGCACAACCGCATCCCCTATAACGCCTTCGTGCGCGTGCTGCCGGTGCGGTGCTTGGGCTCGGTAAATCTCATCTGGGTGACCGATGCATTGAGCGCCGGCTTCGATGGCATTATGATGATGGGCTGCAAAAAAGGCGATGACTACCAATGCCATTTCGTCACCGGCTCGGCCTTAGCCCATGAGCGCATGAGCAAAATAGACGACACCCTGAATCAACTCCAACTAGAACCCGAACGCGTGCAAACCTATGAGGTGGAAATCACCGACATCATGCGCGCCCCTCAACTCATCAACGACTACGCCGCCAAGATAGACGAAATCGGCATGAATCCGTTTAAGGGTTTTTGATGGTGAGGATCAAATCGCCAAGATTTGAATCGAACATCGAATCGAGTAGGCGTAAATTAACGCCTAAACAAAACAAATTGGCAATATCACAATTTTCATAAAGCCGCCATTATGAATCAAACCGCCAACATCGAAGCCGTCGAAAAATATCGCAATAATTTCTTGCGTGAGGTCGAAGCCCAGGTCGAGGAAGGCGAGTGGGTGAAGATGTGCATGCAGTGCGGGGTGTGTTCGGGCTCGTGTCCCTTAGGCAATGCGTGGGCGCATCCGCCGCAAGAATTGTTTATGATGATTCGCGCCGGCAAGCGCGACGAAGTGCTGCGTTCGGAATCCATGTGGATGTGCACCTCGTGCTACAGTTGCATCACCCGTTGCCCGCGCGGGCTGCCGATAACGCACATCATGCACGGCTTGGCAAATTACGCCAATCGATTAGGCTTGGCGCCGAAAATGAACCCCACCAAGCGCTTCGCCAAAATTTTCTGGGATAACATCAGCGTCACCGGGCGGGTTAATGAAACTCGGCTATCGCTAAAATTATACTTTATGGACGGTTTCATCAGCGGCGTAAAACGCGCTTACGCCATGCGCAATGTCGGCTTAGGTATGTTGAGAACCGGGCGCTTGAATCCCTTTGCTTTAGTGCGCGCCGGCGGCATCGCGAGGCAAACTGAGCTGCAAAAAATGCTCGCCAAAGCCTACCAAATAGAAGACGCGCGCAAAGGTTTTGACAAGCCTCCGGCCTAGTCGATCGCCCCGCTTTTATGAGTATGATTTATGAGTATGATTTATGAGTATGATTTATGAGTATGATTTATGAGTATGATTTTGTAACCATGATTTTGCGAACATCATCACCACACCCATCATCCCAACCATCAACGCGAACAATAATCGCGCGAGGCTAACCCCATGGCAAGAAAAGAATATTCGTTTTATCCCGGCTGCTCTTCGGAGCGCAAATCATCGGCCTCGAATTACATGGTGTCGGTGAACTCCATGTGCAAAACATTGGACATCAAACTCAACGAGATTCCGGATTGGAATTGTTGCGGCGCTTCCATCGGCTACGCCGACGGCGGCGAACTACCGCGCCATGTGATGAACGCGCGCAACATCGCCTTATCGCAGCAGCACAATCGCGGCCAAGACATCGTCGCCACCTGCGCCGCCTGCTGGTTGGGCGCCAAGGAATCGGTGGAGCGCCTGTCCAAATCCGAACAACTGTTGGCGGATACGCAAAACATCCTCGCTGAGGTCGGTTTGAAGGTGGACATAAACGAGCAAACCGCCAGCGGCGTGCGCCACATGGTGGAGGTGTTGATCGAAGATTTCGGCTATGACGAACTGGCGGCGCCGGTGAAAAAACCGTTGGAGGGCATCAAGGTGGCCGGCTATGTCGGCTGCCAGACCAATCGCCCGTTCGGCATCGATGGCGAATCCTTCGAAAACCCCAAATACCTCGACAAAATGGTCGAAGTCATGGGTGCCGAACCACTCGAAAAATACGAGCAAAAAGTAACCTGTTGCGGTGGCGCATTAGCCTTCTCCGAGCCCGAAAAAAGCCAAGCGCAAATCAAAGACATCGTCGAATCCGCCTACGACCACAGCGCCGACATCATCGTAACCCCCTGCCCGGTGTGCCAGATGAATGTCGAGGTGTATCAAGACAACATCAACAAAACCTACGGCACCAAATTCGCCATGCCGGTGGTCTATTACAGCCAACTCATGTCGGTAGCCTACGGCGACACCGCCAAACAAGCCGG
The DNA here is from genome assembly GCA_965243285.1 of Candidatus Poriferihabitaceae bacterium. GTDB lineage: Bacteria > Pseudomonadota > Gammaproteobacteria > Arenicellales > Poriferihabitantaceae > JAHRAW01. The sequence goes on from OZ251537.1 coordinate 982,178, forward strand.
CCTAGACGGCCAAGTCATCCGCGCCAAAAAACTAGAAGAAATCGCGCGGCGGAAGTAAGACTGCGACAACAGAACGGTGCCGCATGTATGTTGATGCGCACCGTAAGATTCACCTACCAAAATTGGAGGCATTACCATGAACGAAGCACTAACCGCCGTATTTGAGAAATGCGAGTATGGATATATTGGCTATGTTAAAGAGTTGCCGGGCGCCAACACTCAAGGCAAAACGCTCACCGAAACAAGAGCCAATTTGCGCGAAGCCATCGAGATGGTGATTCAAGCGAACCGCGAACTTACGGAACAAGAAATAAAAAACCGACCGCATGTAATCAAGGAGGAATTCGGCCGTATAGCAGTTTGAAAAGACGCGCCCTTATTGACTATATCGAGCAAAATGGTTGCAAATTTTTACGGGAAGGGGGCAAACACAGTATTTATAGAAACAAAAATAAAAAATACACCACCTCAATACCCCGACATGGAGAAATTGCCGACGATTTAGCCCGCAAGATATGCAAAGACCTCGGGATAGAAAAATTCAGGCATCATTGAAACCAGCCAGGTGAATGTTATGAAAATTAAAGTAGTGGTGCATGAAGCGGAAGAAGGTGGCTATTGGGCCGAAGTGCCTTCTATTCCTGGTTGCATGACCCAGGGCGATTCAACCGAAGAATTGTTCGAAAATATTGACCAGGCAATTGAAGGTTGTTTGTCGGTGGAGCTACAAGAAATTGTACTCTCCGGCAAAGATAAGGTTGTGGAAGTGTCGGTTTGAAGGCCATCATAAGAAAAGCGTCAATCAACTGCAGATTTATGTATGTAATTCCCATAAAAATGGCGCCGTGGTTTGCACGGCACAAACATTAAGGTATCACCATGCTTGAGGGGTTGGTTGCAGTTGTGTTGGTGGCAGCGGTTGTGGCGATAGGCATCACTTTTCACATACAGCAAAAGGAGCAAGCAAAACAAGAAGCATTAGCGCATGCGCTGGCGCGTATTGCGGGCGGTGAATACCTGAATTGGTCGAAGGCAAAGCGGTTTTTTGCGAGCAGAGACAACCCGTACTCAATGGATGGTGGGGATGGTGGGGAGCATAAGGAATATAGGGTTGAAGAGGATGCTGGCATTTATGAAGCCGGCATTTCGGTAAGCGACCGCGATTCAATAAACACACTCAACCAACAATTTGTCGCCAGGCGCTTGCTTGAATCCAGCGACTTGTTCGAAAAATTAGAGTTGACCGATGCGCAACGCCTGGCCGTGGTGCGCGACGAAGACGCCAACCTAATAAACGCCGGCGCCGGGGCCGGTAAAACACGCACCATACTCAGCAAAGTTGAATATATCATCGCCCATGGCTTGGCCGGCCCGGCGGAAATTTTGATTGCGGTTTATAACAAAAGAACCGAACAAGAAATTAGTAAAAAAATCGAAAAAATCCATGCGGATATTACCGTGTCAACCTTCCACTCGCTGGGGCTGAAAATTATAAAACAGGTTGAAAGCGAGCGCGTTAATATCAGCAAACTTGCCACGGACGATAAAAGTTTAGGGCATTTTTTGTCCGACATGGTACGCCGATTGCTAAAAAAACGCGCTACCATTGATTTTTTTGTGGAGTTTTTTTCTACGCACTATGTGGAAGGAGATCCAAAAGAAGGCATTAAAACCCAAGAGGAGTATTTGCTAAAAATTAGCTATGTGGAAATGCGAAGCCTCAATGGCGAACAACTTAAAAGCCATGAAGAAGTTCAGATAGCCAACTGGTTGATTTTGAACGGCATAAACTGGGAGTATGAAAGGGACTACCCGCACAATAAAAGCAAAAAACAACATAAACCGGATTTTTATTTGCCGGATTATGATTTGTGGATTGAACACTTTGGCATCGATGAAAATGGCAATACTGCACCTGGAGTCGATAAAGAAAAATATAATGAAACAATGAAATGGAAGCGTAGCGTGCACGCCGAAAATGAAACCAAACTGGTTGAAACTTACAGCCATGAAGCAAAATCGCCGGGCGGTTTGCCAGCGGCATTAGACAAAAAATTAACCGAATATGGCGTCAAAAAAGGCCCCGTTACAGATAAAGGAATAGATAAGTTGGTGGAGACAAGTTTTAAGCCAGAATCTAATTTTGTAAAGATGGTAAAGCAATTTCTTGCCATTGCTAAGGAAAATAAACTCAGCGAACAAATATTAGGCAAGCGCGCAACATCCGCCAGAGATTGGGCATTTTTGGCTTTATTTGGTTTATTTAGAAATCACTATGAAAAAACGCTGGCGGAAAATGCCGAAATTGATTTCACCGATATGATCGTGCGCGGCGCGAAGTATGTGGAAAATGGGCAGTATCAATCCGGCTATAAATATATTTTGGTGGATGAATATCAAGATATAACCAAAGTGCGGTTGGAATTTTTGCGCGCTATGCAACGTCAAGTAACAGACTGCCGAATATTTTGCGTGGGCGATGATTGGCAATCTATTTATCAATTCCAAGGCGCAAACGTCGAGCTGATTACCCACTTTGAAAATTATGTTAGCGCCATGCAACGCACCGATTTAGATCAAACCTTTCGTTATAGCCAAAAAATCAGCGATTTTAGTAGTATTTTTGTTACCCAAAACCCGGCCCAACTCAAAAAACAAATTCACTCGCAAATTGCTTCCGCTGAAGAAGAAAGACCGATAAAAATCATCTACCACGATGAGAAAAACCAACGCGAAAAATTAACAAAAATTATCGATGTGATTGCTGACCAAGCGCGCGATGGGAGGCAAAAATGTTTTGTTTTGGGGCGTTATAATCACAACAAACCGGATGCTTGGCAAGAGCTAGCGCGCTATGCAAAATTAAAAGCCATTGATATGGAGTTCAGCACCATTCATAAATCCAAAGGCTCGGAAGCCGATTGGGTTATCGTTGTGGAAAATAAATCAGCGCTGAAAGGTCATAATTTTCCAGCCAATACGCAAAATGACCCGGTGCTGAAAATGGCGCAACCGGAGATGGAGCATTTTCCTAATGCTGAAGAACGGCGGCTTTTTTATGTGGCGATTACACGCACCAAGCGCGGTGTTTTTTTATTAGCGCCGAGCGGACAAGCATCCACCTTCATTCGTGAAATTTGCCCGCCGCTGAATCAAAATCTTAATCAAAAAACAGATGCGCAGGTGATTGATTATAGTCTGTTTGTGGAGGCTGAAAAACATGCGCATTCAACGCCGCTTTTTTGCCCCGAGTGCAAGGGGCAAACGATTCGAAAAAAATTCATAAACGGCGATAAATTTTTCTACGCTTGCGCGCATTTTCCCGCTTGCAAAGGCGTATTGCCCAGGTGCGCTAATGAAAATTGCGACGCCGCCATCGATTTGACCGGGGTACAACATGCAGATACCTATCAATGCGAATGCGGACATCCATCCAGAATTTGCCCACGATGCCGGGCCGGCATTTTGCTTGAAAAGGCCAGTGTGTACGGCAAGTTTTGGGGATGTTCGCGCTTCCCCATTACCCAATGCCGCTATCAGGAAAAGATAGTTCCACAAACCAACGCCAGCGCTAATCACACCCCATGAACGAAGCATTAATCGCTATATTTGAGAAATTCGATGATATATTGGCTAGGTTGAAAAGATCTAATTTTTAAGTTCGCATCATGCGCATAATCGATAAAACCGAAAACCAGCCAGGTAAATATTTATAAAAATTATAGCAGTGGTGCATAAAGCACAAGAGGGCGGCTATTGGACCGAGGTGCCTTCTATTCCCGGTTGCGTGACCCAAGGCGATTCATACGATGAACTATCAATCTGAATGAAGCAGTGGAAGGTTGTTTGTCGGTGGAGGTGCGGGATATTGTGCTTTTCGACCAAGAAGGGGTGATGCAAACTTAGCACCCACATCAAAATCGCGGTGTTTTTTGGTAGGCATGTTGATTTGGCGATTAAAAAAACGGGGCGGCAACCTTCGTCACCGCCCGCCGTTGCCGCTTGGCTTTAACTTCCAATGTCGTCCGGCCAGATAGCGCAAATGGTTTTTGCAATACTTTTGCTGCGGGCGGTGACATTGTCGATATCCCACTCCATGTTTTCCTGGCCGATGTTTTCGGTCATGGTTAAATTGCAGCGCCGCAAATGATCCTTTGCGCCATCACCTTTTTCGCCAACCCACGGGTTGTTGGATTTGCTGGAATTACGCCTGACGGACATGGGGGTTAAATTGCCGATGGTATGCAGTCGGCTAGCCACGACATCGTCCGAGAAATTTTTGTCGTTAAGATATTTCTGCCAAGTTGTTCCCTTCCAACCTTGCGGAATGATGTGGTCTGCGGTCAATTTGCCAATACCAGTGACTTCATCATCAGGGTCGGCTAATTTCAATGCCAACGCATCAAAGATGTAGATGAGGTATTTCTTCTGTTGCGATTTAAAAATCGGATGGCTCAAGCAACCCTCTTTAACATCGCTGTTTTTGGGGAACACAGCAGCCGTACTTTTCAGGTCATGCAAATATTTTTTCAATTTACTGTAATCGGGAGTTTTGCCGAGTACTTTGCAAATGGTAGGTGATTAGCCTTTGTTGAAACTTTTATCGGTCAACCCACACACTGCGCGCCGCATAACATAACTCTCAAGCAAGCGAATCATCCGCTGCTTTTCTTCAGCAACCAGATTGCTGTCAATAATTACAAAAATCGCTGACGCCATATCCAGGTTTTTGCATTGGCTATGCATAAACCAACCGAACTCAAAACCGTCGGCAACCGGGTTTCTGCTACCCGGACAACCCACTAAATATTTGTAGGTTGGTACATAGGTGGATATTTCGGCGATTTCGTTTTCCACATCCACTATCATACCGCCTTTGTCGTATTTTCCTTTGGGAATTATATGGTTGTTGACCCAACAATAAAAAACCGCTTGCATTACCCCAAAAACCCTAACCAAGCATACTTCACGCAACGCTATAAAATCGGCGTGAAATAAGGATTGGGGCAACAAGTATATAATTCCCATGTGTAAGGTTCACTTTTTTAGTTAATAAGACAGGGGGTTATCTATCTAAATCCCCATTATTAGGTTGCTAGTTGGGGGTGATTTTGTTTTTTGCCTTTAATTCTTCAACCCATCAGCCCAAATGGGGAAAAGGTAAAAATCAAAAATCAAAGGCAAAATCAAAGTCAAAATCAAGATCAAAATCAAACGCCCCCCCACCAAAACTGGCTGAGAAGACGCCAGTTTTGGCTCCCCCCATGGGTGGAGCAAAGCCTTGAACAGCAAAAGAAACATCAAAATCAAAATCAAAAGCGAAAGTCAAAATCAAAAGCAGAATCAAAAACAACAGCAACAGCAACAGCCAAAACAAAAGCCAAAACTACTACCTTGACTCATTCCCTATGACGGGGAAATTGCTTTATGCTGTAATCCATTTTTGGGCGAGGGGATTTGTATGAAAGCGACCGACACCACGCGTATTCTGAGCGACTTGATTGGGTTTGACACTACGAGTTGCGATTCTAATTTGGCCTTGATTCATTATATAGGGGCGCTGTTGGATGACCGCGCTATCGATTATGAATTGACTTACGATGCGCAGCGCAATAAGGCGAATTTGTTTGCCACTTTGGGCGGCGCGGAGGGTCCCGGGGTGGTGTTATCCGGGCATACGGATGTGGTGCCGGTGGCCGGGCAGGCGTGGCGCAGCGATCCATTTGCGGTGCGCATCGCTGGCGGGCGGTTATACGGGCGCGGCAGTTGCGATATGAAGGGTTTTATCGCCATCTGCCTGGGCAAAATCGATGCCATTTTGGCGGCTAAATTAAAGACGCCGATTCACTTTGCGTTTTCGTATGATGAGGAGGTCGGTTGCGTTGGCGTGCAGGAGTTGCTGGCCGCATTAGCCAAGCGCGAGGTGCAACCTTATGCCTGCATCATCGGCGAGCCGACCAGCATGGGCGTGGTGCGCGCGCATAAGGGCATGCTGTCCAAGCGCTGTTGCGTGCGCGGGCGCGCGGCGCATTCATCGCTGGTGCATCAGGGGGTGAATGCGGTGGCCATGGCGGCCGAGACGATTAGTTTTATCAGCCGCTTGGCGCAGCGCATGGCAAGCGATGGTCCCTTCGATGCTGGCTTTACGCCGCCGTATACCACCTTGCACGCTGGGGTGATTCACGGCGGCACGGTCAATAACATCATCCCCGATAAGTGCGAATTTAGTTTTGAGATTCGCAATTTGCCAAACCATGAACCGCTGGCGTTGTTTGCTGAGGTGGAGGCCTATGTGGGCGAAAATTTGCTGCCGAAAATGCATGCGGTGTGTCCGCAAACCGGTTTTGATTGGCACACTGCTTCGGATTATCCCGGCATGGATACGCCGCCCGGCGATGCGGTGGTGGGCATGGTGTCGGCGCTGTTGGAGGGCGGCGGCGGTGGCCAGTCTGGCGCTGCCGGCGGCGCCGGCAAGGTGAGTTATGGCACCGAAGGCGGGCGGTTTCAGCGCGCTGGGGTGCCGACGGTGATTTGCGGGCCCGGCTCCATCGAGCAAGCGCATAAGGCCGATGAGTATGTGGATTTATCGCAGTTGGCGGCTGGGGAAAAATTTATTGGCGACTTGATCGATTCATTGCCGTGAGGGTGGATGTGGTGATGTCGGTGTTGAAAATTCCGATATTGATATTGAAAATGATGTCGATAATTTTGATGGTGGTGATATTGATGTTGATAATGCCGATGTCGATGATGCCAATATTAAAAATGGCAATATCGAAACTATCGATATTAATAATGTCAATATTGATAATATCGATGTTAATAATTCCAATATTAAAAATGGCAATATCGAAACTATCGATATTAATAATGTCAATTTTAATACCACCAATATCAATATCAATATCAACAATGCAGCCAAAAATAGCACCGTGACCATCTACCTCGGCCTCGGCGCCAACGCCGCCGATGATTCGCAACCGGCCCCCCCGGCTGGCAGCAGCGCCACGCCGGACACCCCCCCCGCCGACCCGCGCACGCGCAATTTAGAGCGCGCTATCGAGGCCTTAGTCGCCGCCGGATTTGCGCTACAAAAAGTCTCGCCGCTGGTGGAATCCCCCGCCCTGCTGCCGCCGCATGCCGACCCCAGCTGGCATAAACCGTACTTGAATTTGGCGGTGGCCGGCGATGCCCCCTGGCAGCCCGAGGAGGGCTTGGCCATCGTCAAGCGCATCGAGCGAGATTTAGGCCGCCGCCCCGGCCAGAAGTGGTCGCCGCGCACCATCGACATCGACCTGCTGCGTTGGCATGACCTACGGCTAAATTCCGCCAAACTTACCCTGCCGCATGCCGATGAAAGCCGTCGCGATTTTGTGCTAACGCCGCTCATGCACCTGCAGCCGAATCTGCCCCTCGGCGCGCCTGGCGAGACCGCCTTCGCCCGCACCCAAACCATCGGCCCGATTCCGCTGTGGATGGCGATTATCAATCTCACCCCGGATTCCTTCTCCGACGGCAATAGTTGGCGCAACCTGGACGAATTGGACGCCTATGTGGGCAAATTAATCGCCCGCAATGTGCAGATAATAGATGTCGGCGCCGAATCCACCCGCCCCGGCGGCGAAACATTGAGCGCCGCCGACGAGTGGTCGCGATTACAGCCCGCATTGGCGCGCATCGCCGCGCAGCTGGCTGGCCACCACATCAAACCATGGCTGTCGATAGATAGCCGCCGCGCCGCCATCATCGATAAAGCACTGCCCTATGGCCTCGATATTATCAACGATGTAAGCGGCCTCGCCGACCCGGAAATGATAGCCGTGGCGCGCGCCAGCGGCTGCCAAGTGGTCGCCATGCATAGCATGAGCGCGCCGGTGAATGCGGCCCTAAACCTGCCAGCCGCGGTCGATGATGCGGATGCCACCACCCAACTGCGGCGCTGGGCTGAGCAAAAAATGGAGGGCTGGGCGCGCGCCGGCCTCGACCTCAACCGCATCATCTTAGACCCCGGCATCGGCTTCGGCAAAAGCGCCACGCAAGCCCTGCACCTGCTAGCGCATTGCCGAGATTTACGCGCCGTCGGGCTGCGCCTCGCAGTCGGGCATTCGCGCAAATCCTTTATGGCCGCCATGAGCGCCGCCCGCCGGCCGCCGCAACGCGATTTGGAAACCCTCGGCATATCGTTGGCGCTGTGCCAACAAGGCGTGGACATCATCCGCACCCACGCGCCGTTTATGCATCAACGCGCCTACCTCGCCTGGGCGCATGTGGGCGGTGCAGCCGGCGCTTGATAATGCGTGGTATTGGTATTAAAATCAGCCAGCGCCATGGGGGTTATGATTGGGGTTATGATTGTTCGCCAATTTTTATGATGCTAATGAGAGTTTGCTAATGGGTGTTAATTAATATGTTCAATAAACCAAACGCATTAATCGTTAATTAACTATCGATAGTAACAATATTGATGATCATGTTTTTTAATGGCCATGCTTAATTACGCGCCATGTTTTTTTAACACCATGGCGTTCGCTAATCATGTTATAGCCCACCACCCATCCCGAGTCACAAGTGAGGAATTGACCATGCAACGATCTCTTTACATGGACGCCGATAAATGCACCGGCTGCCTGCAATGCGAAATGGCATGCTCGTATGAGCAAGAGGGCGTGTTCAACCCGGCCAAATCGCGCATTAAGGTATTCACATTTCATGACGAAGGGCGCTTCGTGCCGTATACCTGCACGCAATGCGATGAAGCGTGGTGCATGTCGGCCTGCCCGGTGGACGCCATCACCATGAACAAACAAACCGGCGCCATGGAAGTGAATGAGGCCACCTGCGTCGGCTGCAAGGTGTGCACCATCGCCTGTCCGTTCGGCACCGTGAATTACAACCAAGACAGCGGCAAGGTCATCAAATGCGACCTCTGCGGCGGCGACCCAGCATGCGCCAAGGCCTGCCCCACCGCCGCCATCACCTACCTCGACGCCGACGCCACCGGGCTGGATAAAATGCGCGCCTGGGCGGCCAAAACCGACAATGCAGCGGCCGCCGGTGGTTGATTTTGATTTTGATTTTGGCTGTGGCTTTTGATTTGGCTTTGGCTTTGGCTTTTCGCCTTTAGTCTTTAGCTCCCCCCCTTGCTTTTTCGGGAGGGGGAGCCAAAACTGGCAGTTTCATCGCCAGTTTTGGTGGGGGGGATATCTTTACTGTTAGGTTTTACTTGAGATTTTTGATTTTTCGTTTTTTCTTTAAATTTCCACCCTAGCTGCCACAAAATGATGAGTTAAAAATCAACATCAACATCAACATCAACATCAACAGAAAAATCAAAGTCAAAAGCCAACATCAATAGCGAAAAGCAACATCAAGATCAAAATCAAACGCACCCCCCACCAAAACTGGCGATGAGGCCGCCAGTTTTGGCTCCCCCCTAAAAAGATAGGGTGGAGCAAAGCCTTAACAGCCAAAACCAAAACCAAAACCAAAACCAAAACCAAAGCCAACAGCAAACCCACCCACGGCCCCATTAACATACGCGCATGAAACACCTCATTCTTGGCGCTGGTCCGGCGGGCGTGGTGGCGGCGGAAACGCTGCGAAAATTGGATCCGAGCGCTGCCATCACCCTAGTAGGCGATGAGGCGGAGCCGCCGTATTCGCGTATGGCGATTCCCTATTTGCTGCGCGATGACATCGACGAGCGCGGCACCTACCTGCGCAAGCGCCAGGACTATTTCGCCGCGCAAAACATCGATGTGCGCGTAGACCGTGCCGTGTCCGTCGAGGCCCAATCGAAACAAGCGCGGCTGTCGAGCGGGGCAAGTTTCGCCTACGACAAACTGCTCATCGCCACCGGCGCGCGCCCGATAACGCCGCCCATCCCCGGCCTCGAGCACCCCAAAGTACGCACCTGCTGGACGCTGCAAGACGCCCGCGCCATCGCCGCCGGGGTTGCACCGGGCGCGTCGGTGGTGTTAATCGGCGCTGGCTTCATCGGCTGCATCATCCTCGAGGCGTTAGCATCCATCGGCGCGAAAATCACGGTTATCGAGATGGGCGAACGCATGGTGGTGCGCATGTTGGATGAAACCTGCGGCGCGCTGTTGCAAACCTGGTGCGAGCAAAAGGGTATCGCGGTGCGCACCGCTTCGGTGGTCGCGTCCATCGATGCCGATAGCGATGCCGATAGCGATGGCGATAAAGCCGGCCAGCGGCTCGCGGTGCGCATGGAAGGCGGCGATGTGGTGATGGCGGATTTCGTCATCAGCGCGGTCGGCGTGCGCCCGGCCGCGGATTTTTTGCAAGGCAGCGGCGTGCGGCTGGAAAATGGCGCAGTGCGCGTGGATGAATTTATGGCCGCATCGCAAGCCGATATATTCGCCGCCGGCGATGTCGCGTGCGGCAAAGATTTTTCCAGCGGCGGCTACAGCGTGCAGGCGATTCAACCCACCGCCGTGGAACACGCGCGCATCGCGGCGCACAATATGCACCGCAGCAGGTCGATAAAACACCACGGCGCGGTGCCCATGAATGTGCTCGACACCATCGGTTTGATCTCGGCTTCGTACGGCTTGTGGGCCGGCGTCGACGGCGGCGACAGTTGCGAGCGGCTAGACGCGCGCCGCTTCCGTTACATCCGCCTACGTTTCGCCGATGATCGCCTGGTCGGAGCCAACACCTTGGGGCTGACGCAGCACATCGGCGTCATCCGCGGCTTGATCCAAGGGCGCTTTGCATTGGGTAAATGGAAGCGCCGACTCATGGCGAATCCGTTGCTGCTGATGGAAGCCTATTTGGCGGCGACCCAGGGTTAATTTAAATCCGGTTGATCTAAATCCGGTTGATTTAAGGTCGATGTATTGTCGATGTATCCCTCGATTTAGCGCCGCATTTATGTGCCAAATTAGCCGCCCGCCGGCCGCGCACCATGAAAATTACCCTGAAATTATTTGCCGGGCTTAGCGATTATTTGCCCGCTGGCGCCGACGGCAACGCCATCGAAATTTGCGCGCCGCCGCCGCTCACCCCGCGCATGCTTATCGAGCAACACCGCCTGCCGCGCGCGGAAATCAAGATAGTGATGATAAACGGCGAATTTTTGCCGCCGGAGGCGCACCACACGCCGCTGCAAGATGGCGATGTGATGGCGGTATGGCCGTCGATTCAAGGCGGGTGATGGCGCTTAGGTCGAAGTGGCGCGCCAGGCGAAAAAGGCGCGATAAGCGGCCAAACATGGGCTGAACATGGGTCGACAATAGCCGCTGACAGGGCTAGTTCGCAGCCCGCGATGCCCACCGCCGAGCGTGGATTATTATCACGCGAGGGCCCATGTCGGTCGCCGCCGCCACCAGTTTTCGGCAAAATTCCGGCAAAATTCCGGCAAAATTCCGGCAAAATTCCGGTAAATTTTCGGTGGATTCCGTTTATTTTTTCGACTCCATCCGCACGCCTTCCGCCCCGCCTTTTAGTGCCATGCCCGCCTCCCAAAACCCCCCGCTCGCCGCTGCCGACCAACGCGGACGGGCGCTGCGCGACTTGCGGGTGTCGGTTACCGACCGCTGCAATTTTCGTTGCGGCTATTGCATGCCGCGCGATGTGTTCGGCCGCGAGCATCGATTTTTGCCGAAAAGCCAGTTGCTGAGTTATCGAGAAATCGAGACTTTGGTGCGAATATTTGTCAGCCTCGGGGTCAGGAAAGTCCGCCTCACCGGCGGCGAACCGCTGCTGCGGCATGATTTAGAAGCCCTCGTGGCACGGCTGGCGCGGCTCGATAACTTGGACGATTTGGCCATGACCACCAACGCCTCGGTATTGACGCAGCAGCGGGCGCAGGCCTTGCGCAGCGCCGGCATCCGCCGCATGAACATCAGCCTCGATGCCATGGCGCCGAAAATCCTGCAGCGCATAAATCCGGTGGGCGCGCCCATCGCGGATATTTTGCGCGGCATCGACCACGCCTTAAGCGCCGGTTTTGCCTCGGTCAAAATCAACATGGTGGTGCAAAAAGGCGTGAATGTGGATGAAATTATCCCCATGGCGCGTTATTTTCGCGGCAGCGGGGCGATTTTGCGCTTCATCGAGTTTATGGATGTGGGCAACCACAACCGCTGGTCGCTGGCGCAAGTGTTTACGGCGCGCGAAATTATCGCCATGCTCGAGGCCGAATACCCCCTCGAAGCGCTGGACGCCAATTATCGCGGCGAGGTCGCCCGCCGCTGGCGCTACCGCGATGGCGCCGGCGAGGTCGGCATCATCTCCTCCATCACCCAACCCTTTTGCGGCGCCTGCGCGCGGGCGCGATTGTCGGCCGTGGGCGAGCTGTATACATGTCTGTTCGCCACCGCCGGCGCCGACCTCAGAAAACCATTGCGCACCGGCGCCACGGCGGCCGAAATAGCCGCGCAAATCAGCGCCATCTGGCACAACCGGCGCGACCAATACTCCGTGGAAAGATGGCGCGGCGCGCCGGCCATGCCCACTGGCGCGCAAAAAGTGGAGATGTCGTATATCGGCGGCTAGCGCCGAGGTAGTTTGGTTGATGGATTAACTTAGCGCAGCGGCGTATAAAAACCACCGCCATCAGCAAAAATCTATCCGCGGTTGTCGGTTTAGTTACCTAACGCATAAAAAAACCCTGCGAGGCGGATGCCAGCGCAGGGTTTTGTCGGGCGGTTTATGCGTTGCTACTATTTTGCAACGCATATACGCCGCCGAGTTATTTAGGCATGGGAATGCTAAACCCGGCTTTTTTTCGGCGGCCGTTTTTGGGAGGGCGACCGCGTTTTTTCTTCGAAACCTTTTTCTTGGAGGCTTTCTTCTTAGAAGATTTCTTCTTAGAAGCCTTCTTTTTAGAGTGCTTCTTTTTCGAAGCCTTCTTCTTAGAAGATTTCTTTTTGGAGACCTTCTTTTTAGAGGTCTTCTTTTTGGAGGATTTCTTTTTCGAAGTCTTCTTCTTCGAAGTTTTCTTGCTGACCTTCTTCTTGGAAGACTTCTTCTTAGAAGATTTCTTCTTGGAAATCTTCTTAGCGCTCATTTTGCGCTTTTTGGAGGTGGACTTCTTTTTCTTTGCCATTGGTGATTACCTCACGGTCGTCATGGAAAAATGGTTCGTGTCTGGATTCATCATGAGCGATGGTTAGGGTTTTAATTCCCGGCCCCATCGTGCTATCTTCAGACGCTGGATATTACAGATTAAAAGGTAGAACACAATACTATTAATGTCAAGGCTATTAATGTCAAGCGGCGGCGCTCATGCTTATGACATCGTCATAGATGTTCACCGAGGCCGAAAATGTTGCCAAATGCATGCACTCGAATAGTTGTGATTGCCGAGTGGTTGGTTTGATTCTGTTCATCGCTAAGTTTCGCGGATTCATCCGCCCTATTTAATCCAGCGCTACAATCGCCAGCCGCCACTTTATTGCAAGTATGCCGTAAGCGTTATGCGCGAACCACCGCCGCTGAAACAATATCTCATCGAAGATGAGCCCTTTTACGCTGCGCAGGGCAACGAAATTGAGTTGTTCTGCGCGGCCTATCAAAATCGCATACCGGTGCTGCTAAAAGGCCCCACCGGTTGCGGCAAAACGCGCTTCATCGAGCATCTGGCATGGCGGCTGCGGCGACCGCTGGTCACGGTGTCATGTCATGATGATCTCACCGCCGCGGATTTGGTCGGGCGCTATTTGCTCATCGGCGGCGAAACGCGTTGGGTGGATGGCCCGCTAGCGCGCGCCGTGCGCGGCGGCGGCATCTGTTACCTCGATGAAATAGTCGAGGCGCGCAAGGACACCACTGTGGTCATCCACCCGTTAGCCGACGATCGCCGGGTTTTGCCCATCGAGAAAACCGGCGAATTGCTGCGCGCGCCGGCGCAATTCTGCCTCGCTATTTCCTATAACCCCGGCTACCAGAGCGTGCTAAAAGACCTAAAGCAAAGCACCCGCCAGCGCTTTGTCGCCATCGAATTCGACTATCCGAGGGCCGCTCTCGAGGCCGATATTGTGGTCCGTGAATCCGGCATCGACCGCTCGGCGGCGGCGAAACTGGTCAAATACGCCGCCATGACCCGCAACCTCAAGGGCAGCGGCCTCGAAGAGGGCGCCAGCACCCGCCTGCTGGTGCACGCGGCCCAACTTATGACCACCGGCATCGAGCCGCGCAGCGCCTGTCGCGGCGCCATTTCCGAAGCCCTGACCGACGACCCCGACATGCTGATGGCGGTCAACGAACTGGGCGCCTCGTTGTTTTGAGGGCCGCTATAAATCAACCCGCCATTAACATGGCATGCATAAATCCGCCAACAACATGCTTAACAATTTAGCCGGCGATGCGTACAAACGCGCCGTCGCCGAGGCCGCCCTGGGGTATATCGAGGGCGGCGATGTGGTCGGCGTCGGCACCGGCAGCGCCGCCAATTTTTTCATCGATGGGCTCGCCAAAATCAAGCATAAAATAGACGGCGCCGTGGCCAGCTCCGAAGCCAGCGCCGAGCGGCTGCGCGCCCATGGCGTGCCGGTGTTTGATTTAAATCGCGTCGGCATACTGCCGATTTATGTCGATGGCGCCGACCAAGCCACCAAACATTTGCACCTCATCAAGGGCGGCGGCGGCGCCTTGACGCGCGAAAAAATCGTCGCCCAAGCCAGTGAAAAATTCATCTGCATCGCCGAGCGCAGCAAATTGGTGGCGGTGTTGGGGGAATTTCCGCTGCCCCTAGAGGTTATCCCTATGGCGCAAAGTTTGGTTGGCCGCGCCCTCGCCGCCCTCGGCGCCCAGCCCAGCCTGCGCCCTGGATTCACCACCGACAACGGCAATATCATCATCGATGCGCGCCATCTCAAGCTCGAAAACCCGGTGGACATGGAACGCCGACTCAATCAAATCCCCGGCGTGGTATCGGTCGGTTTATTCGCATTGCGCGGCGCCGACATATTGCTATTGGGCGGCGAATCCGGCCTCGAAGTGTTGCGGTGAAGTATCTCGCAAGCGCGATATTTCGAAGCGCAATGTTGAAGTGAATGTCGATAGCGCGATTGCGGCAGATGCAACGCCGAATGTAGCGACGGATTCAGCGTCGAATGACTTGCTCGGCGGTTAGTCGCCAGTTTTCCTAATTTTTCCTGCAGCCAGCCGTAACTAGCCCTAACTTTTTTTGAGGCGAAAATGAAATTCATCGCCGGCGATAAACGAGGCCAGCAATTGATGGCCGGTTTGGGCGCACAAGGCAGCCAAATCCGGCGCTGAGCCGGGGTCGGTGCAGACCATGGCAAGCACTTCGCCGGCGGCCATGTCGCGCAGGGCTTGTTTGGCGCGCAACACCGGCAGCGGGCAATTTAAGCCGCGCGCATCGAGTTCGCGGTCGGCGGCCTGGTCGGCGGCCTGGTCGGTGGTATCGGGCATGATTTTGGCAAGCATCGGGGGGATGAGGGGAGTGTCGGCCAACCACCGAGCGCCGCCGCTGATGGCTACAAAATCGTAACCCAAAATCGTAACCAGGCGCCTCGGCAGGCGGTAAATTATCGCCCATCGCGGCCCCATCGCGGATAATAAGGCGCCGTTGGGCATAAACTACCGCCCCGCGCACATCACATATATATATCGATTATGCCAAATCGCTTTTTTTCGCTGCTGCCCGTGGCGCTGCTCACGGCGGCGTTGTCGGCCTCGTCGCCGGCCGCCGATGAAGCCGCCGATGGCGCCGCCGAGACCGCCGAAACCAACGAAGCGCTGCCGGAATTGGGTGACAGCGCCGCCCAGGTGTTGTCGCCGAAGCAAGAAAAGCAGCTCGGGCAGCAATTTTTGCGGCGATTATTGCGCCATCCCGACTATATCGGCGACCCGCATTTGAACAGATATCTCGAGCAACTCGGCGCTGCGGTGGCCGCCCCGGCCGCCATGCGCGAGCCGCCCATGCTGCACTTGGTGGATGACTCGGCGCTGAACGCCTTCGCCGTGCCCGGCGGCCACATCGTATTGCACAGCGGGCTCATTTTGGCGGCCGAAGATGAGCATGAATTGGCCGCCGTGGTCGGCCATGAAACCGCCCATGTTTCCCAGCGCCACCTGCCGCGCATGTTGGCCAAGGCGCAAGCCAGCCAGTTTCCGGCCGCGGCGGCGTTGTTGGCGTCGTTGCTGGTCGGCGGCCAAGCTGGGCTTATCGGGTTTACCGTCGCCAACGCCGCGTTGCTGTCCAATCAACTCGCCTACACCCGGGATTTCGAGCGCGAGGCCGATGCCATCGGCATCAAATTGCTGGCGCAAGCCGGTTTTGACCCATCCGCCCTGGTGCGTTTTTTCGATAAATTGGATGACGGCGGCGCTCCGGAATTTTTGCGCACCCACCCGCTGTCGTACGCCCGCATCGCCGAGGCCGAGAGCCGCGCCGCCGCCTATCCGCCGCAAATTTATACCTCGGCGCGCGCCTTCTACCTCGCGCAGGCGAAAATCCGCGCCCTCTACGGCGGGCGGGCCGCGGAGGTGGTGGAATATTTTGAGAACGCCGCTGCGGCCACCGGCGATGCGCGCGACGCCGCCCTCTACGGCCTCGCCCTAGCGCATAAAAAACAGCATCGCTTCGCCGAAGCCGCCGCCACCTTGGCGCCGTTGCTCGCAGCCCATCCGCACGAGGTCGCCTTTCAGCTGGCGCGCGCCGACATCGACTTGGCGAGTGGCAACCCGGCCGCGGCCGCTGCCCGCCATCAGCGGCTGGTGGAGGCGCACCCGCAGCGGCCTTATTTGACCCGTTACCTCGCCGCCTCGCTCATCGAAAGCGGCGACCCGGCGGCTGCCAAGCGCGTCATCCGCCGCCAATTACGCCGCCACAAAGATATGTTTGTTTTTTATCCCTTATTGTCGCGCAGCAATGTCAAACTCGGCTTACAAGCCGAAGCGCACCAAGCCAACGCCGAGTTTTACGCCGCCTTGGGCGAGTACAATGCCGCCGTTTCATCGCTAAAACTGGCGCTGCGCGAAGCCGATGCCGGCGGCTATCTGCACCACAGCATCACCGCGCGGCTCAGCCAAATCGAAGAAATCATCAAGCAACAACAAGGATTTTGATGGCGCGGATTTTGATGCGCGGATGGTGATGGCGAAAGAGTGCTGGGAGGTTCCAGGTGATTAGCCGCCAAATTTAGGCAAATTCAGGGGAATTTAGGCGAATTCCGGCGAATTCCGGCGAATTCCGGCAAATTCAGTCGAATTCCGGCGAATCAGCATGTCGCGGGAGCGATGTTTCGCGAATTAATCGGCGTATTTTCACCGCCCCGGCATGTGCGGCGGCGCGATTCGAACTTGGGCCGAGTGGGTTGCGGCCGGCGCCGTGGCGATGCCATAGATGAGTTCGTAGGTGATCGCCAGTGGTTCGCCGGCGGCGCGCAAACTCTCCAGCGCCGCGCAATAGCCGCGCCAGCGCGCCCGGCCGGTGAGGGTTTTACGCCGCGATGCCAAGATATTGGTGAAGCCCTCGCGGCGTAGGTCGGCGTAGAGCAATGCGGCGCGCGGGTAGGTCACCGTGATGCAGTCCATGTCCATAATCGGGCCGACGAAGCCGCAATGCAGCAGTTGGTCGCCGATTAAATGCATATCGATGAACGGATGCACATGCGGCAAATCGTCCACGCGACTCCACGCCCAGCGCACTTCTTGCAGCGTATCGGGGCCGAAGGTGCACAGCAATAACACGCCGCCGGGGCGCAATTTTTGCAACGCCGCGGCCCACAATCCATCCAAATCCAACCACGCCGGCTGTAGGCAGATGATGACGGCGTCGAAATCGGCATCGCGGTCGGTGTCGCCCGCCGGCGAAGATTCCAGCAGCGAAAGGTGGGTGATGGTCGCCGCCAAATCCCACTGCGCGCCAGCGAAATCGATCAACAACAAGCGCGGCGATTCATGGGGTGATTCATTAGTCGATTTATGCGGTGATTCATGCGGTGATTCATTAGGTGATTTATGGGGCGATTCATGGGTCGATTCATGGGTCGATTTAGGCGGGAATTCATGGGGTGCTGGCGCGGTGTTTTCGCCGCTGGCGGTGGCCGACTGGTGCATCGTCCAGCGCGTTTGCAGCGCGCCGCGCACCCGGGCGAGTAAATAATCCAGCCCGCCGGCGTGGTGTTTCCACCGCGCTTTGGTAGCGGAAATTTGCTTAATGTCTAATTCCATCGCGCTGAGTTAGGCGAAAATGAGATTAATCTTTTGACCACCGCCGGGTTTTGTTAGGGTTTTTATGGGGTTTTGGGGTAATGCAAGCGGTTTTTTTATTGTTGGGTCAACAACCATATAATTCCCTTTTGTTAGGGGCTGGATGAGGGGCATGGTGTGGACGGGTGATTTTGATTTGGCTTTTGGTTTTCGCTTTTGCTGTGGCTGTTGCTGTTGCTGTTGCTGTTAAGGTTTTGCTCCACCCTATCTTTTTAGGGGGGAGCCAAAACTGGCGGCTTCATCGTCAGTTTTGGTGGGGGGTGCGTTTGACTTTGATTTTCGCTTTTTGCTTTTGGCTTTTGGGCTTCTTCTTTACTCCCCAGCTAACAGAAAAATCAAAGCAACGGCGAAAAGCATTAAGTCAACCTCAACATCAAGGCAACCCCCTCCAAAAAGCCCAAAGCCAAACAACGTTAAGTATACAAATCCAAAATAAATGACAACGGCAACTACCAAGGTGGTGAAAATGCGGCCGGCGACGCGCTTGGATGCATGGTTTAGCGCCTGGCTGCCCAAGCGGTGTCCGCTGTGCGCGGCGCCGGTGAGTAGCGGGTTTTGCGGCCATTGCCGGCCGTTGTTGCCGTGGATAACCGCCGCCTGCCAAACTTGCGGCGCGGAACTTCCACCCCAGGATGTCGCCTGGCACGCCGAGCAGAGCGAACAAACCGAGCAAGCCTGGCTAGCCGGCCAGTCGGCGAGGGTATGCGGCGCTTGCCTGGCGCAGCCGCCCTATTACGACCACGCGGTGATTCCGTTCAAGTATTTGCCGCCGGTGGCCGAGCACATCCGCGCCCTGAAATATCACCAGCAGTTGCGGTTTGCCGATGCCCTCGGGGCGATGATTTGCGAACGCGCCGCGCTAACGCCGCGCCCGGATGCGTTGGCGCCGGTGCCGTTGCACCCGCGCCGCTTGCGGCAACGCGGCTACAATCAGGCACTGGAAATCGCGCGCTGCATGGGGCGGCGATTAGGCATCGAGGTGTGCCATTCATCCATGGCGCGCATCAAAAACACCACGCCGCAAGTCAGCCTCAGCAAAACGGCGCGGCAGCGCAATGTGCAAGGCGCGTTTTATGCCGCCGCCAGCCAATATCGGCATATCGCTGTGGTGGATGATGTGGTCACCAGCGGCAGCACGGTGAACGCCGCGGCCCGAGCCTTGCGAGCCGCCGGCGCGGAGACCATCAGCATTTGGGCCGCGGCGCGGGCCTGAGGCGGGCCGCAAACGGCCTGAATCTGGCATGAATCCGCCGAAATCCGCTTGAATCTGGCATGAATCCGCCGAAATTCGCCGAAATCCACATGAATCCACATGAATCCACATGAATCCGCCTGAATCTCGGGCAAAAACCGAGTGGTGGCTACGCCCTGGATCGAACAGGGGACCTCATCATTATGAGTGATGCGCTCTAACCGGACTGAGCTACGTAGCCGCAAGCGGGCGGGGCGGCTGCGGGGGAGGGCGCGCACCATAACGCAAAGCCGCTGATGGCGCAATGGGTTATAGTCATCTGGCGGCGATTCGGGCGATGGTCGCGGTGCTATTGCGGCGCTATTGCGGCACTATTGTGGCGCTATCACCGCCCCATCATCGCCCCGATTTCGCCCCTTTTTTCGGCCGCGAGTGCGCATTCTAAGCGTATTTTCACCCCTACTTTCATCTTAGACCCTGGACTAAAAGCGCATGGCCGGACACAGCAAATGGGCTAATATCAAATTCCGCAAGGCCGCCCAAGATGCCAAGCGCGGCAAAATTTTCGGCAAACTCATCAAGGAAATCACCGTGGCGGCGCGGCTCGGCGGCGGCGATGTGGAGGCCAATTCCCGCCTGCGCTCGGCGGTGGATAAAGCCTTAGCGGCGAACATGACTCGCGATACCGTCGAGCGCGCCGTCAAACGCGGCAGCGGCGATGCCGCCGGCGCCGATTTCGAGGAAATTCGCTATGAGGGCTATGGCCCCGGCGGCATGGCGGTGCTGGTGGAATGCGCCACCGACAACCGCAATCGCGCCGTCAGCGAAGTGCGCCACGCGTTCGCCAAGCACGGCGGCAACCTCGGCACCGATGGCTCGGTGGCGTATTTATTCGAGAAAATCGGCTCGCTGGTATTCGCCGCCGCCGCCGACGAAGAGCGCATTATGGACATCGCGCTAAACGCCGGGGCCGACGATGTGGACAGCGAAGACGGCGTGGTCGAAGTGGTGACGGCAGCGGCGGATTACTTAGCGGTGGAGCGCGCCTTCATCGAGGCCGGGCTGGCGCCGCAGATGTCGGAGTTGATTCAACGCCCCAACAGCCACGCCGCGGTGAGCGGCGCCGCCGCCGAGCAAGCCACGCACCTGATCGACGCCTTGGAGCAATTGGACGATGTGCAAAATGTATTCACCAATGCGCAGTTTGTCGAGGCGGATTCGGGCGAAGCATGAAGAGGCATAAGCGCGCCGCGCCATGCGCGTTCTGGGCATAGACCCGGGCTCGCGCCAAACCGGTCTTGGCGTGGTGGTCGGCGGGCGCGATGGTGTGCAACTGGTGGCGCATGAATGCCTGCGCTTAGGGGCCGGGGATTTAAGCGCGCGTTTGGCGAAAATTTTTCACGGCGTGGCGCGGATGATCGACGCGCACCGCCCGCATGCGGTGGCCATCGAGCAAGTGTTCGTCTCCAATAATGCGCATTCGGCTATCACCCTGGGCAAGGCCAGCGGCAGCGCGATGTGCGCGGCGGCGGTGGCCGGGTGCGCGGTGGCGGAATACAGCGCGCGGCAAATCAAGTGCGCCGTGGTCGGCGCCGGCGGCGCCCAAAAAGAACAAGTGCAGCACATGGTGCGCATCTTGCTCGGCCTAACCGCCGCCCCGCAAGCGGATGAAGCGGACGCGTTAGCATGCGCCATCTGCCACCTCCACACCCTGCAACTAGCCGAAAAACTGCGTCGCGCTTCGTACCGCGCTTAGATTCCATCACCTGCCGCCATGCGCACTATTTACGCGCGTTATTTGTGGGATTTATATACCTATTGCCACAAAAATGGCGGGCTCATCTCCAGTTTTGGCGGGGGTGCCGTTAATTTTGACTTTGATGTTGATTTTCGCTTTTGCTTTTGTTGTCGCTTTTATTTTTTCACCCCCCCTTCGCGGAATAAATCAAATCTGACCTAATCCGTTAGGATCGGACTGATTTGGTGAGGGGCTTTTGATTCTAAGGTTGGCTTTTTGATGTTGAAGTTGATGTTGATGTTGGTTTTTGCCTTTGATGTTGTATGTTGCCTTTGATGTTGCCTTTTGCCTTTGATGTTGGCTTTCGCTTTCGTTTTTGGCTTTACCGTTTCACTCCCCCCGCACATGAGTGGAGTAAGATTTAAAAGCGTCAGTTTTGACTTATCCCACAACATGAAGATTAAGGGGTGAAACTTACATGCCACAAACTTACATGCCACAAAATCGGCGCGAAATAATGCCAGAAATTGCACCGGTGGCAATGGGTATATAAATCCCTTATTTATTTAGGCGTGAACCTGTTTTGGCATGGTAAGGCGGTGATTTCTAAGGAAAACAACCATGATTAGAATCCCCGCAGGTTCACAACTATGCAGCTTGAACTCAAATGTGATTGTGCGCACAACGCTTCGCGATCACGACATAAGCGAGCGTTATGTTCATCATGTTTTCTATGGTGATGAAACACAAATTACATTTGATGCGCCGCCGAATTTTGCAAAAAGTGTATTTAAAGTAGGCGCCACCATGGTGGCCACCGTTTTAGTCGAGCAATAAATCGAATAAAATCCCAATCCTTAATATTTGGGATTTTTATGGGATTTATATATCTAAATCCCCAGGCTAGTTTGGTTTATTCACACTTTTTACTCCATCCACCGAGGAATAAGTCAAATCTGGCCGCTTTGCCGCCAATTTTGGTGGGGGGTACGGTTAATGTTGACTTTGATTTTGCTGTTGATTTTCGTGGTTGATGTTGGGATTTAACAGCCCCCCGCCAAATCAGCCCCCCAAATAGCAACCTAATAATGGGGATTTAGGTATATAACTCCCATTTTTATAGCTTGGTTTGCTTTCATACACCAAACTGCACGCATTAAAAACAAAATGATCGGATATCTCAGCGGCACCTTGCTGCAACGCCAGCCGCCATTTTTATTGTTGGATGTGGGCGGCGTCGGCTATGAATTGGAAGCGCCGATGAGCACTTTTTACGACTTGCCGCAAGAGCAGCGCTCGGTTTCATTATTCGTGCATATGGTGGTGCGCGAAGACGCGCAATTATTGTATGGGTTCTCCGACCCTGGGCAGCGCGCGTTATTTCGCAGCCTGTTGAAGGTCAACGGCGTCGGGCCGCGGGTGGCGTTAGCGACGCTTTCCACCTTGAGCGCCGAGCAATTTATCGCCTGCATTCGCGCCGAAGACGCCGCTGCCATCGCGCGCGTGCCTGGCATCGGCAAAAAAACCGCAGCGCGCATGATTTTAGATTTGCGCGACCGCATCGACACGCTCGGCGTCGCCGCCGGCCACCACGCCACCGAGATAAACCCCACCCAAGACGCCATCGGCGCCTTGCTTGCCCTGGGCTACAAAATCGCCGACGCCAACCAAGCGGTGCGCGCCGTGGAAGGCAAAAGCGCCCACCGCGAAGATTTAATTCGCAACGCGCTGCAGTATTTGAGTGGTGCGGCTTAGCGGTCGGTTATTGGTTAGGGAATTGGTGGGGGGCTGTCACCGCCGTTAAAATCAAAACCCCCTCACCACAACTGGCGATAAAGCGCCAGATTTGACTTATTCCAGCCACTCAAATCCAATGCGCGGTCGAGGTCATGGTTTTGGCGGCTAATTTCATCAGCGCGCGCACTGGCGGCGGCAGGGGGGCGGCGCCGGCTTGGATGGCGGCGGCGGCGTGGGCGCGTTCGTCGGTTTTCATTTGCGCGACTACTTCGCGTGAGCGGGTGTCGGCGGCCGGTAGTTTGCCGAGGTGGGTTTCCAAGTGCGCCGCCACTTGGCGCTCGGTTTCGGCGACAAAGCCCAAATTCCACTTATCCCCGGCTAGCCCGGCTGCAGCGCCAGCTGCGAAGGCGCCCAGCCCCCACAGCGGATTGAGCCAACTTTTGCGCCCCCCGAGTTCATTCAAGCGCTGCTCGCACCACGCCAAATGGTCGTTTTCCTCGGCCGCCGCTTGGCGCATGCGCGCCGCCACATCGGCATCGCGCGCCGTCATTCCTTGGCTGTGATACAGCGCCTGGGCGCAGATTTCGCCGACATGATTGACGCGCATATAGCGCCCGGCGCGCCGTTTATCGGCCGCGCTTAAATTTTCATCACCGCTGCGCGCCGGAAAATCCCGCCTCGCCACCGGGGTGCCGCCCAGGCCACTCAGCCTACCCAACACCGTCGATGCGCCGATAATCAGGCGGTCTACGGCGGTGTACTGGCGTTGTTCCATGGCAGATATCGGTGGATATGGCAGTGGATTATGCCGCCGCAAGGCGCAGCGCCGCAAGGCACATATTAATGGGGGTGGTCGCGGTTCCCGCCGCCAAATTGCAACCCAAACCGACTCATATATATGTACATCAAACCCACGCTTATTGTATGTACATCATCCGCCGCCGCCAAATTCACCCAATCCAGCCTATGCCCATCCGCCGTCAGTCTCTCAGCCAGCGGTTTCGCGAATTTTTGCCGGCCGCTTCGGTTATCGACCAGCCGGGCTCGTTGCGCGCTTATGAATGCGATGGCTTGAGCGCCTATCGGCAGACGCCGCAGCTGGTGGTGTTGCCGGAGACGGTGGCGCAGGTGCGCCAAGCGTTGCGGGTGTGCAATGAATTGGGCGTGCCGGTGGTCAGCCGCGGCGCTGGCACCGGCTTGTCCGGCGGGGCGCTGCCGCATGCCGAGGGCATCGTGCTGAGCTTGGCAAAAATGAACAAAGTGCTGGCCATAGACGCCGCCGGGCGCACCGCGCGGGTGCAGCCGGGGGTGCGCAACCTCGCCGTATCCGAGGCGGTCGCTCATCTGGGGCTGTTCTACGCCCCCGACCCGTCGTCGCAAATCGCCTGCACCATCGGCGGCAATATCGCGGAAAACGCCGGCGGCGCGCATTGCCTCAAATACGGGCTCACGGTGCATAATGTGCTCGGCGCGACTATCGCCACCATCGACGGCGAACTCATCACCCTCGGCGGCGGCGCGTTAGATGCCCCCGGTTTTGATGTGCTGGCGCTGCTGGTCGGCTCCGAAGGCATGCTCGGCGTGGTGGTCGAGGCGGTGCTGAAACTCATCCCGCAGCCCGAATCCGCCACCTTATTGCTGGCGGCGTTCGATTGCGTGGCCGCCGCCGCCGACAGCGTCGCCGCCATCATCCAAGCCGGCATCATTCCGGCCGCGGTGGAGATGATGGACAACCCGGCGCTGTGCGCGGCCGAAGATTTCGCCGCCGCCGGCTACCCGCGCCAGGCCGCGGCCATTTTGCTGTGCGAATTAGACGGCGCCGCCGACTCGGTGAGCCGCCAGGCGCGCGCCGCGCAGCGCGGCCTAAAACGCGGTGGCGCCGTATCCATTCGCGCCGCCCACAGCGCCGCCGAGCGCGCCTTATTGTGGTCCGGGCGTAAGGGCGCATTCCCCGCCATCGGGCGCATTTCGCCGGATTATTACTGCATCGATGGCACCATTCCGCGCCGCGCCGTGGCCGGCGTGTTAGCCCACATCCAGCGCCTATCGGCCGCTTATGGGTTGCGCGTGGCCAATGTTTTCCACGCCGGCGATGGCAACTTGCACCCGCTGATTTTGTACGATGCCAGCCGCCCCGGCGACCTACCAAAAACCGAAGCCATGGGCGGCGAAATCCTCGAGTTATGCCTGCGCGCCGGCGGCACCATCACCGGCGAACACGGCGTCGGCATGGAAAAAATCGGCGGCATGTGCGCCCAATTCAAGGCCGCCGAGCTCAGCCAATTTCACGCCGTGCGCGACGCCTTCGACCCGATGCGTCTGCTCAACCCCGGCAAAGCCATTCCCACCCTGGCGCGCTGCGCCGAACACAACGCCATGCATGTGCACGGCGGCGCCCTGCCCTTCCCCGACCTCGAGCGTTTTTAGGTCGATGCGCGGCGGAATATGGCGGGCCGGTGGCGGGATTATGGGTGATTCGCTGGTCGCGTCGGTGGATTCGCTGGAATCGTCGGTTGATTCGCCGGAATCGTCGGTGGATTGGCTGGAATCGTCGGTTGATTCGCTGGAATCGTCGGTGGATTGGCCGGAATCGTTGGTTGATTCGCCGAAGTCGCCGGAATCGCCATCAGCGCCGGATGATTTTCTCGGCACGCCGGCCGCTGCCCCGCCAGCACTACCGTTGCGCATTAATTCGATAATGCACCGCGCGCAAAATGCAAAATTCGGCGGAATGCACGCCCGGCGGGCGCTCGAATGCGGCGCCATCATGGACGAGAGGCACAGCCCATGACGGCTGCAACCAATGGCGATAAAACTGCCGGCGGCACCACCGCCATCGATAAAACCGTCGATAAAAATAGCGATAAAAATAGCGATAAAAGCACTGACACTCCCCGCATCGACATCGATGCCGATGCGGCCACCGACGCCGCCACCGAGTTCGAGGCGCAGTTACAGCAACGCGTGCGTTCGGCGGCGCGGCATGGCCGGGCGCTGTGCATGGTCGGTGGCGGCAGCAAGTCGTTTTACGGGCGCACCGCGCGCGGCGATGAAGTCCATTTGCGCGACCATAGCGGCGTGGTGCGCTATGACGCGGCCGAGTTGGTGGTCACGGCGCGCGCCGGCATGCGCCTGGCCGACTTGGCGAAATTGCTGGCCGCGGAGAAGCAGATGGTGGGCTTCGAACCGCCGCAATTCAGCGCCGCGGCCACCCTTGGCGGCGCGGTGGCGGCCGGCTTGGCTGGCCCGCGCCGCCCCTATGCCGGCGGCGTGCGCGATTTCATATTAGGGGTGAAAATGATGAACGGCAGCGGCGATATTCTGCATTTCGGCGGCCAGGTGATGAAGAATGTGGCCGGTTTCGACATCGCGCGCTTGATGGCCGGCGCCATGGGCGCGCTCGGTGTTTTGCTCGAGGTATCGATGCGCGTGGCGCCGCGTCCGGCGGCGGAAAAAACGCTGGTTTTGGCGCATGCGCGGTCGGCCGATGCGCTGGCTTACTGGCGGCGGCTGGCGCAGCGTCCGCTGCCAGTGTCGGCGGCGGCGTGGCAAGATGGCGAGACGCGCATTCGCCTCAGTGCCGATGGCGGCGAGGTGGCTAGCGCCGCGAACATCATCGGCGGCGAGGTGGATTCGGGCGGGCGGCATTTTTGGCGGCGGTTGCGCGACCATGGATTGCCGTTTTTTCACGCCCGCCGGCCGCTATTGCGCGTATCGCTACCGCCGGCGGCGGAGGTGTCGCTGGCCGTACTCAGCGAGGCCGCTCAATTCTTAGATTGGGGCGGCGCCCAGCGCTGGGTCGCGGCGGACGAGGTGGATCTAAACGCCCTCACCGCCGCCGTGCGCGCGGTCGGTGGTCATCTCACTTATTTTCGCGGTTGCGATGGGGGCATCGGCCATGCCGCCCGCCATACGGGTGCATCTAAGGCATCGGATGAATCGAGTAAAGCGGGCAAATTTGGCGAATGCGGCGAAGTTTTTCCGCCCTTGGCGCCGAATTTGGCGGCCCTACACCGGCGACTGAAACACGCCTTCGACCCCGCCGGCATTCTTAACCCAGGGCGTATGTACGCAGATTTTTGAAAGCGGATTGCCCGGCAAAATTTGTTTGATTGAGTGTTGTTTGGTGTTGGGCTTTTTCTTCGGGAGTTATATATCTAAATCCCCATTATTAGGTTGTATTTGGGGTGATTTTTCTGTTGCTTTTGATATTTTGCTGTTGCTTTTGATGTTGGCTTTTAACGTCTTGCTCCCCCAGATGAAGCACGGGGGGGAGTGAAACGTTAAAAGTCAAAGCCAAAGCCAAAGCCAAAGCCAAAGTCAAAGCCTCCCTCCCGCCATGCATACCACCCTCGCCGCCGAATTTAAGCACACGCGCAGCGGCGCGCGGGCGGCGGATATTCTGCGTAAGTGCGTGCATTGCGGGTTTTGCAACGCCACTTGCCCGACTTATGAGTTGTTGGGCGATGAGTTGGACGGGCCGCGCGGGCGCATCTATCAGATGAAGCAGATTTTTGAGGGGCGGATTGACGGCGCGCGCGCTGCGGGCGAGGTGCGCCGCCATCTCGACCGCTGCTTGCTGTGTCGCAGTTGCGAGAGCACGTGCCCATCCGGGGTGGAATACAGCGGCCTGTTTGACTTGAGCCAAGCGGTGTTAGACGAGCAATTTCCGCGCCGTCTCGGGGCGCGCCTACGGCGGGGCGCGCTCGGCGGATTGATCGCCCGCCGCGCCCTGTTCGGCGGCTTGTTGTGGTGCGGACGGCGGGTGGCGGCGTTAGCGCCATGGGTGATGCCGGCGGTTTGGAGGCGGGTGTTGCGGACGCCGGTGGCGGCATCGGGGGGAGTGTCGGCTGGGTTTGTGGCGGGTTTATCGGCGGAGTCGACGGCGCAATCGACGGGCGAATCGACGGGCGAATCGACGGGCGAATCATCCGCCGAATCGCGGCTCGAATCGAGAGCCGAATCGCCCACCAAATCGCCATCCAAATCGCGGTTCGGGGTCATCGCCAGCCTACGGGCCAAATCATCCACCAAATCCGCTGTCGACTCCACCAAACCCCACGCCGGGGCGCTTAAATGGCCGCCGCCGCGGCATTCTCGGCGGATGTTGGCGTTGGCCGGGTGCGTGCAGCCGGCACTGGCGCCGTGCACCAATGTGGCCGCGGCCATAGTGCTCGACCGGCTGGGTATTTCCTTGCTCGAGGTCGGGGCGCGGTGTTGCGGCTCGGCGCAGCGGCATACGCGTGGCGAGGCCGCTGGCCGGGCGGCGGCGCGCGCCTTAATGGACTGCTGGTGGCCCTATTTGGCGACCGATGATGCGACCGATGATGCGACCGATGATGCGACCGATGATGCGGCCGGCGATGCGTTATCCGCGGCCGATTCCCAGCCTATCGATACCCAACATCCCCACGCAAAACAGCCCGATGGCGGGCCGCGGCCGGCGCCACAAGTCGAAGCCATCGTCATGACTGCCAGCGGCTGCGGGCTGGCGGTGAAGGAGTATGCGCAATGGTTCGCAGATGACCCGCAATATGCCGAAAAAGCCCGCCGCATCAGCGAAAAAACCGTGGATTTATGCGAATTATTGGCGCGCGAATTGCCGCCCGACTATCAGCCGACCTGGCGCCGCCTGGGAACCACCCCATCGCCCGAGCGGCCGCGCAACGCGCCGCCCAAGCCATCGAACCACCCATGGCCAAATCCGCTGCACAACTCGCCGCGCAACGCGCCGCCCAAGCCATCGCCCGAGCGGCCCAAAGTCGCCTTCCACGCCCCGTGTACATTGCACCACGGGCAACGCATCACGGCGACGGTGCAGGGCATTTTAAGCCGCGCCGGCTATGCCATGTGCGCGGTGCGCGAGGCGCATTTGTGCTGCGGCTCGGCCGGCACTTATTCGCTGTTACAGCCAAAAATCGCCACCCGTTTGCGGCGCGCC
This sequence comes from Candidatus Poriferihabitaceae bacterium, assembly GCA_965243285.1. Classification (GTDB taxonomy): domain Bacteria; phylum Pseudomonadota; class Gammaproteobacteria; order Arenicellales; family Poriferihabitantaceae; genus JAHRAW01. The sequence continues at coordinate 1,010,996 of OZ251537.1, forward strand.
AAACAAGTCGCCTTGCTGGCCGAGCGCCCGGCATTAGTGTGCACCGCCAATGTGGGCTGCCAAGCCCATCTCAGCATGGATTTCCCGCAGCCGGTGGCGCACTGGGTCGAGTTGTTGCTATGAATTGTCGGGGTGGGGGTTGCTTTTGATTTTGCTTTTCGCTTTGGCTTTTGATGTGGCTTTGGCTGTTGGCCTTTAATCTTCACTCCCCCCGCGTATATACATGAGGGGGAGTCAAAGCAGAGCCGCGCCGACAGGCGTGGGTTGCTTTGGTGGGGGGGCCGTTGATGTTGCCGTTGATGTTGCCGTTGATGTTGCCGTTGATGTTGCTGTCGCCGTTGCTGTTGCTGTTGCCGTTGCTGTTGCTTTTAATCTTCACCCCCCCAACAGCCGCAAAAGAAAAGAAAAAGCCAACATCAAAAGCCAACATCAAAAGCCAACATCAAAAGCCAAACCCCCCCGAAGGTGTCGTCTGCGCAGTGCTACAATCGCCCCGACTGGCTCCCCCAAACCCCGAGCTACCGACTAGTTTCCCCGCAAGCCGCCCGTCGTGACCTTCGGCGTCGACAAATCCCCAACAAATCCCCGATAAAATCCCCCGACAAACATCCTCGATAAAATGTCCGATTACTATCTTCGCCATGTGTTTTTTTGCGCCAATCAACGCGATGGTAAGCGGTGTTGCGCGGATTTTGATGCTGATGGCTGGCGGGATTACGCGAAAAAACGGGTGCAGGCGGCGGGGTTTCATGGGCGGGGGCAGGTGCGGGTGAATCGCAGCGGGTGTCTCGATCGGTGCGCCGCCGGGCCGGTGCTGGTGATATATCCGGAAGCGGTGTGGTATAAGTACGCGGGTCGAGATGACATCGACGAGATTATCGAGCAGCATCTGCTCGGCGGCGCAGTGGTCGACCGATTACGCATCTAACCCCGCTTATGCCCCAGCGCGCTTGTTCCCTGGCTGGGCGCTGGCCACATTCCCAGTATTTTTCGGGCGAGTTTCCAGCCCCATTAAAAAATGCCGCCAAAAGATGCCGGCCGCATCCTCCGCCCTCATATTCACCATTCACCATTCACCATTCACCATACGAGGTAACCCGCTGATGAAAAACAACGCCCCGTGGCCAGCCGCCGCTCGTTTTGCCGCCGCTTTATTGACTTGCAGCATGGTGTTCGGGCTGGCATCCCCAGCCGATGCGCAGAGTTTTCCCGCCGACCCCGGCATTGGCGCCAATGCCAACGACAGCATTGATTTGTACTTCACGCACGGCGAGGCTATCGACGCGCTGATCTTTCCAGCGGTCACCCCGCCTCGCAATGGCTCGATTCAAGCATCGGTGTACAGCACATCGGGGCTGAATTTAGCCGACCTCGGGCTTGCTTTTGATGCCGGCACCCGCACTTTAAGCGGCACGCCGATTTTGGCCGGCAGCCCCTATTTGGCAAGCGGCGGCGCTAAATTCGAAGGCACCTATCTGGCCGAAATCACCCTCGCCAACGGCGCTGTTTTGAGTGCCCTGTCGCAAAGCCTACGCTTTTTCATCTGCGATAGCGGCGGCGTAAACACTGGCTTGCAAGACGTCATCGGCGCCACGGAATGCGCCCCGCCGAACTACCAGCCGCTGGTTTTGGAGGTGCCGGAGGTGGTCTATCGGTATGCTGTGACGAGTGATGTCATCCTGCCGATGGCGCGCGGCGGCACTGGCGATGATCCGCAAATATCCTATACAGTGACTGCCACCGGCGGCGGCGCTATTGATATTAATGGGGTTTCTTTTAACGCCGCCACGCGCACCTTGAAACGCGAACTCAACACCGGCTTCACCGGCACGCTGCACTACACGGCGACCGATTTCGCCAGCGGAAACTCTGTAACAACCACAGTGACGGTGACAGTGAATAATGCCGCCAGCATCCATGAGCTACCCAAGCCGGCCGACCATGTGCTTTATCTGGGCGAGTATCTCTCGGTTGAGTTGCCGCCGCTGGTCACCAGCAATGCTTCGGTCGCCAATGTGCGCTACATACTGGACACCAGCGCCTTGCCGTGGCTCACTTTCGATGCCGCCACCCGCATGCTGACCGGCACGGCGCCGCCCAACACGCCGGTGGCCGAAACCACGCTGAACTACATCGTCACCGATGGCATTCTCCCAAACCCAGTAGCGACCAGGGACAACGAGGAATTCACCATCACCGTAGTCGGGCCGGCGCTCGCTTATGATGCGGGCATCTTCCCCTTCAGCGGGGCTGTTGTCGGTATCATCGGCGAGGACGTAGCGCAGGTTTTGCCGACGGCGGCCGGCAGCGGGCCCTTTACCTACACCTTGCTGGGGCCGAATGGCGAACTGGCAAACGCCCTCGTGCCGGGCATGGATTTTGATGCCGGCAGCCGTCGATTCAGCGGCCAGTTGGAACTCCCCGGCGACTATTCCGGCGACAACGGCTTGACCTACCGAGCCACCGACCGGCACGGCAACGAGGCCACCTACACCGCCGGCGGCGACACGGTGAGTACGCTGGTCACCGCTTTCAGCGTACCTAAAGCGACCTTAGCCGCCCCGGCTCCGCCAGACTATATCCTCGACTATATCCTCAACACCGAGATACCCGGGCAATCATTTCCAGCCGCCATCCCCAATGAGAATGTGGACTACACCTATACCTTGGTCGGTCCCAATGGCAACACTGTCGATGTGGAAGTGCCGGGGCTGACTTTTAATGCCGCCAGCGGCTTCCGCCTACTCTCCGGCACGCCGAGCGTGGCTGGCGATTTTGCGATGGTGTATAGCGTCACCGATGAGTTCGGCAATGTGGTCAGAGCCACTTTCACCATCACCGTACAAGGCCCGAGCATCGTGGCGCCGGATGACCAAACCTATGCCGGCGGCGCCGCCATCACCACCTTGGCCCTGGCCGATGCCACCGGTGTCACCGGTGGCGTAAGTTACCGCTTGAACTCAATACGCACCGCCCCGGACGGCACCATCACGGCCGAATTCCCGCCGGGTTTGACCTATAACTCAACCACCCGAGACATCACCGGCACGCCGACCCGAGCAGGCCTCTATACGCTCACCTATCAGGCCACCGACGACCTCGCCACCGCCAGCGATACCTTCACCATCACCATCACCGGCCCAACGCTGGCGGCGCCGCAAGATTTGACATTTATCAGCCAATCGGCTTCATACGATGCGAAATTTCCGGCGGCGACCGGTACCGGCAGCACCATTTCCTTCACGGTGACCTCGGCGGCGGAGTCCAGCCACCCCTTATACGGGGTTTACAGCAACAGAGGCAGTGGCCCCAGCCCCCTATCAGGAATAGTCCGTGGCGTGGTGGGTGAGGTGGATGAGCCCATCACGACAGAGTTCACCTATAACATCACGGATACCGAAGGCACCGTCAGCGAGGTTTTCAACATGTCGGTGTACCCGCCGCTGCCCGAGGTGGCGAATTTAGGCCCCTATCCGGCCGGCGTGGCGATTGATGTCACCCTGCCGTCGGCGGCCCCGGTCGGCGGCTTCCAGGTGGAAACCGAAGTGCTCGGCCAAATACCCAATGGAATCGACATCACCCGACTAGATAACGGCCGCCATGTGCTGTCCGGCACGCCGTTTTTGGCAAATAGATTCGCCCTGACCTACAAAGGCGTAGACATCGACACCCCCGATTTCACCGCCAACTTCAATAACGACCTCTTCACCATCACCGTAACCGGCCCGCTGTTCGACACCGAGCCCCTCGCCCCCCTCGACCGCAAATACACGGTGGGCGAGGAAATCAGCAGCATGCTGACTTTTATGCCCAGAGCCAGCAGCGAAGCCGGTCCGCTCACTTATGATTTGGTCGGCGCCTTGCCGGCTGGGCTTTCCACCGCCGGCGGCACGGATGATGGCACGGATGATGGCACGGATGATGGCACGGATGATGGCACGGATGATGGCACGGATGATGTTCCCCTCACTTTGTCCGGCACGCCGAGCGCCGTGGGGTCTTACGATGTGAACTATCGGGTGCGGGATACCTACGGCAACTCCGCAATGTTGCCCTTCGTCATCCGCATCGCCGCTGATTTTTCGCAACCGCAACCCGAAGCGCTGGACATGGGAATGCCCCGTGCCGGCATGCCGGTAGACATCACCTTGCCGGCGGCGGATGGCAACGGCAGCTACACCTACAAGTTGATGGGTCCGAATAACGAGGATCCGGTGACGGATCTCGACGGGTTTGCTAATCTGTCATTCGATCCCATCGAACGCACCTTGAAAGGTTGGGTGACCAAAGCGACAAAAATGAATGAGTTGATATCGCTGGTCTACAGTGCTTATGACAGCACTACCCTAGTAAATGTCGCTGTTTACAATGTGACGATTCCCGGACCGGAGTTTCCGGGAACTTTGGTTGAAACCCTATCGTTCGATACCGGTACTGACATCGGGCAAGTACAGTTGTTAGAAGCGGCAATCGGCGAGAAGTGCATGGGCAAAAATGAATTCGGCGAAGAAATTGTCTACCTTTTGGAAGGGCAAAGGCCGACCGGGGTGAATCAAGTTTCCCCAAGCACTGGCATCATGGAAGGCGAGCCGACCGAGGGCGGAGAATTCGTATTGAAGTACACGGTCACCGATGGTTGCGGCAACCTCAGCGCAAAGCCGGTAATCTACACCATCGGCGTCAACCGAGTGTTCGCGCAGGGCAATATGCCCACCAATCTCATCTATCCGGTCAATGTGCTACTGGGTGATGATGAGAAACTGCCGGCAGTCATCGACACCGCCAACGATGGCGACAATGTGGCTTACACGTTGACTAGCAATGGCGATGATTTTGATGACACCATCGTGCCCGGCATGGCATTCATGCCACTCACCCGCCAGTTATCCGGCATGCCCACCGAAGTCGGTGCATTCCGTCTCACCTATACCGCCACCGCAACCGCCGACCCGGGCAACAGGTTATATGTCCCAGAGCCGGTAGTTTTCACCCTAACCATCGCCAGCCCGGTCAACGACATCAACGAGGTCATCCTGCCGGAAGTGATGCGGGAGATTTCCCACAGCGCCATGTCCGCCATCACCGACCGCATCGGGCGCTCCGCTTCGCGCGCCGGTGATGTCCCCAGTTTCAGCCTAAGCGGGCATGACACCCTGGCCGCCACCCTCGGCGCCCGTGGCAAGGAAATGCTCGAAGACGGCGGCGACCTCAAAAAACTACTCGCCGGCAGCGAATTCTCCATGCCCCTGAGCGGTGATGGCGGCGATGGCGGCGGCCGGGCGGTGTTCTGGGCCAGCGGCGAATACGCCGAGTTGTCCGGCGACAGCGCCGAGGTGGATTGGGACGGCGAGTTGGTCGGCTTCCATGTCGGCGCCGACGCCCAAGTGCGCGACAATCTGCTGCTCGGCGTGTCCGTATCCCGCCTGTCGAGCGATTTGGAGTACCAAGGCGCCACCGCCGCCATCACCCAGGGCGACTATGAAATCGACATGACCAGCCTGCACCCCTACATCGGCTGGCGCGCCGGCATGGTGGATTTATGGGCCTCGGTCGGCTACGGCAAAGGTGATTTGTTAGCCAAGCCGGATAATGATGATGAGCGCACCGCCGGCCTCATCCTGCAAACCGTGGGGTTTGGCATAAGCAGCGAAATGTGGCAGCAAAGCGCCGCCGACATGCGTTTCAAGAGCGAGATAGTGCATAGCGATTTAGAGGTGGACGGCGATTTTGGGTTGGATGACATGAGCGTCGCCGCCACCCGCATCCGCGCCTCCATGGAGGCCAGCTGGCCACGCCAGCTGGCGAAGAACGGCGCAGCGTTGGCGCCGGCGGTGGAAATCGGCCTCCGCCATGACGGCGGCGATGGCCAGACCGGCAGCGGGTTCGAGGTCGGCGGCAGTTTGCGCTACCACAATCCGTCGGCGCGTTTTTCCGCCGAGGGCCGCATCCGCACCTTGCTGGAGCATAGCGGCGAGCAGGAGGAATGGGGCATTCAAGGCACCATCACCTTAAATCCCGGCGCCGACGGGCAAGGCCTATCGCTGAACTTAAGCCCCGGCTACGGCGAAGCGCAAAGCACCGCGACGCAGCTATGGCGCGACGGCGTGACGGATAATGCCGCCGCCGCCGATTACCGCGCTCGGCTGGACATGCGCCTAGGTTATGGCGCACCGTTGCGCAATGGTGCCTTGCTGCAGCCCTATGGCGAGATGACATTAGGCGCCGTCGATAGCTATCGCGTCGGCATGAACTGGCAGCCGGCCGCGCATCTCGACTTAAACCTGCTCGGCGAACGCCGCTACGGCAACACCGATGAAAATGCCGTCGTGCTATCCGGCACGGTGCGCTTTTAGTCCATGTTGGTGTTAGTTTTGTCGACAATTTCATAGTTAGTACGCCGCCGGCTTCGCAGTCGGCGGCATCAACCCCCACCACCGGAGATAAATATCATGACACCTGAAGAACTCGAAGCGGCGCTGACTTGGGCCAACACCTTAAATCTCGAAATTTATTATTTTTGGGCCACGGCGATCATGCTTTTGATCCACGCTGGCTTTTTGATGTATGAAATGGGCGCCTCGCGGGTCAAACACACCCTCGCCTCCGGCACCAAAAACATCCTCGCCTTCGCCTTTATGGTCCCCACCTTCTATATGTTCGGGTGGTGGATCTACCTCGCCATGCCCAATGGCTTCGTGCCGGATTTCGCCGCCGCCGCCGGTGGCGTGCCATGGGGGGATTCCATGGGTCCCAATTTGGGCGATAACGCCACCGGCGTGTTTTGGGCGGCGTTCACCTTGTTCGCCTGTACCACCGCCTCGATTATGTCCGGCGCCGTCATCGAGCGCATCCGCATGGCGGCCTTCATCGTGCTGGCGGTAGTGTTGGGCTCGGTGGCGTGGGTGTTGTCGGCCTCATGGGGCTGGCATTCCGGCGGCTGGATGGTCACTAAATGGGGCTACCATGATGTCGGTGCCTCCGGCGTAGTGCATATCATCTCCGGCTTCTTCGCCTTAGGGGTATTGATAAACCTCGGCCCGCGCATCGGCAAATACAACGCCGACGGCAGCGCCAATCGCATTCGCGGCCACAGCCTGCCCATGACCATGGCTGGGCTTATGCTCATCGTCACTGGCTTCTTCGGCTTCTTCGCCGCCTGCCTGATTTACGGCGGCTACGGCGTTTTCGATGGCGCTAGCGGCATTGGGCAGTGGCAAAATATCTACGGCGGCCCCACCACGCTATCGGCCTTCGCCTTCAACATTTTAATGGGCGTAGCCGGCGGCATCATCGGCGCCTACTGCAAAACTCGCGACCCGTTCTGGATGATGTCCGGCGCTTTGTGCGGGGTTATTTCCGCCGCCGCCGGGTTGGATATTTGGGACCCGAGCCTGGCCTTCGTAGTCGGTTTCGCCGGCGGCATCATCGGCCCGCTGGCCGCCCAAGCCCTCGATAAACTGAAAATCGACGATGCCGTCGGCGCCGTGGCAGTGCACGGCGTATGCGGCATGTGGGGCTTGCTCGCCGTTGGCATCTTCATGGGCGGCTACCCCACCCACGCCGAAGGCATCCCGCCCATCAGTTTTGGCGGTCAAGCCAAGGGCATGGTGGTGATGATGCTCATCGGCTTTGTGCCGGGCTTTGTGCTGTCGTATATCTTCAAGCTGTTCGGCATCTTGCGTGCCAGCGACGGCGTGCAGTTAGCCGGTATGGATGTGGAGATTGAAAACACCGCCTATCCGGAACTCAAATAACCCCATCAACCCACACTCTTAGGAGGGTATACCCATGTTTAATTCTAGCCCTATCGCCACTTGGGAAGGAGCTGGCGCGTTTTTTAACTGGGCCGGCAGCAGCGGCTCGATGCTTTGGTTTTGGGTCATGGTCGCCCTGTGCCTGGTGCCATTAGCGGTCGCCCTGTGCGCCGAAAAAAGCGCCGAAAAAGAGCACGGCAAGTAAAAGTCGCCGCTTTAGCGGGCGGCGCTAGGTTATCGAGGGGTTCGCCTCTCGATAAACCCAGCGCCGCCCTTTTTTTTGGGGTTTGGGTATTCAAAAACCCCTATTTTTAGAGGGTTATATATTTAAATCTGCTTGGCGTTGTTTGCTGTTGATTTTGATGTTGATTTTTGCTGTTTTAAGGATTTGCTCCACCCTATCTTTGAGGGTGTGCGAAAAGCCCTCGCTGACTAAGGAAAATGAAGGAAAAGTATCATTTTCAAAATTTAAACAATAAGCAATAGCAACACTTTCGCCTGATTTTTTAACAACGCCAACCGAAATTTTAATCAAGAATGGCCTTTTCGCACACCCTCCTTTTTAGGGGGGAGGCAAAACTGGCGATGAAGCCGCCAGTTTTGACTCCCCCTCCAAAAAGCAAAAGCTAAGGGGAGTGAAGACTAAAAGCCAAAGCCAAAGCCAAAGCCAAAAGCCAAAGCCAAAGCCAAAGCCAACAGCCAAAGCCAAAGCCAAAGCCAAAGCCAAAGCCAAAGCCGCTCACCAAATCTATCGGTTTTCGGCCAAATTTGCTAAGGCAGGTGCTTTAATCCACTGAATCGAGATTCCCTTCGATAGCATGGATGAGCAAATCTCGATAGGCTATGGCGTCTAAGGGTTGGGGATTGGTGGCGGCGCATGGGTCCACGGCCGCCATGGCGCCGATTTCGTCGACGCGCGCGGTGTCGATGCCTAATTGGGATAAATCATGGGGGATGCCGATGCGGCGGCGTAAAGTCAGCGTCCACGCTAAAAATCCGTCAAAATTTGGCGGCAAGTCCAGATAGCGCGCCAGCCGGGCGATGCGGGCTTCGATAACGGGTCGGTTTTTGCGCAAAACATAGGGCATGAGAACGGCGTTGAGGGTGCCGTGATGGGCGTCGTAAATTGCGCCCAACGGATGCGCCAAGGCGTGCATCGCCCCCAGCCCGCGTTGAAACGCGGTCGCCCCCATGGTCGAGGCGGTGAGCATGGCGCTGCGCGCGGCGAGGTCGGCGCCGTTTTGCACCGCCGTCGGCAAATGGTTTTTAATCAGCCGCATGCCCTCGATGGCGATGCCCTCGGCCAGGGGGTGGTAGGCCGGCGAGCAATAGGCCTCCAGATTATGCGAAAGCGCGTCCATGCCGGTGGCGGCGGTCAGATTCGGCGGCAGACCGACGGTCAGTTGCGCGTCCAATAGCACGCAAGCGGGCAGCATTTTCGGGTGAAAAATGATGACTTTGCGCCCCTCGGCGGCATGCACGATGAGCGCCGCCCGCCCGACTTCGGAGCCAGTGCCGGCGGTGGTGGGCAGCGCGATGGTCGGCGCGATACGGGCAGCATCGGCGCGCCGCCAGTTGTCGCCAACATCTTCCAAATCCCAAATCGCGCAAGTTTGATGCGCCGCCACGGCGATGGTTTTGCCCACATCCAGAGCGCTGCCGCCGCCTAAGGCGATAACGCCGTCATGGCCGCCACGACGGTAGGCGGCCATGCCAGCGGCGACATTATCGCCATTCGGATTCGCCTTAATATCGCTGAAAACCTCGACCCGCAAACCCGCGGCGGCGCAATTTTTGACGAGCGGCGCGGGCGTGCCGAGCCGCACCAGCCCGGGGTCGGTGACCAGCAGCGGCGCCGTGATTCCTAACTCATCACACACCGCCGCCAACTCGCCAACCCGCCCGACGCCGGCGCGAATTTCGGTGGGATAATGCCAATCAGCGTTCATGCGGGGGGTATTGTCGTGAAATGCGGGGCGATATGGCCGCCGCCTTTATGTTGTGGCGGAGTGGTTGCGAAAATCGCCGCCAGCAGCTGCGAGGCAACCATGGCGTTTAGAATCCGCTCGCTAAATCTTGCCCGCACCGCTAACTGCCGCGATAGGTGGAGTAGCCGAACGGATTGAGCAGCAACGGCACATGGTAGTGCTGGCCATCGTCGGCGATGGCAAACACCACCGACACCTGCGGGTAAAAACACGCCACGCCGCGCGCCGCGAAGTAGCCGCCGGTGTCAAAAATCAGCCGATAAACCCCGCCCGCCAACTTGTCTGCGCCGCATAGGTTTGCGCATCGCCCATCGCCATCGGTGCGGCCGCGACCGCATTCACGCCACGCCCGGTCGGGGGAAAAGTCGCCAGATTCACGCGCAACCTGCGCCGCCAGCGCCACCGCCACTCCAGCCGCCGGCGCCCCGCGTGAGGTATCCAAAATGTGCGTGGTAATTTGGCTCATGGTTTAGCGTAGTGGGGCCGGCGTAGCGGCTCGGTGGTGATTAAAAAATGGCGGCGGCCGGATTCACGGCCATTTATCGCCGAAAAATCTAATCATCCCCAGCCAGCAATTTATGAATTCGCAATGCGGTGATTTTACGCTGTTCCTCGGCCGCGGCTTTGATTTCTGTGGCGCGGTCATGGTCGAGCCGCCCTTGCAGCAATTCCAGCATTTCGCCGCCGCCTTTACCGCTCGCGCAGACGATGAAAATGAAGCCGAATTTGCTTTCGTATCGCGCATTGCCGCGCGCCAGCGCCGCGCTCACCGGCGCCGACGCCGCCGTGGCGCCGGCCTGTTCATCGCTGGCCAAGGCGGTGGCGTTAGGCGCGCAAAGCGCGGCCGAATTTGTGGAATTCGCCGAATCAGCGTTCGAATCGGCGCGTACATCGGCCTCCACCGGCGGCGGCTGACCGATTTTCGGGTGGCCGCGAAAGGCCTCGAGAAAATCCGCCTCGACCAGCGCCCGCCAATGGGAATCGGCCGCAGTCAGCAGTTGCGCCGCAGATTCATAAGGTCGCCCGGCCACCATCCGCGCCCGCCACTGCGTGCTGGCGCAACACCGCGCTATCCAAGCGCCGGCATCGGCGGCATCGGCGCGGTTAAAATCATCCAGAGCATTCATCGCGTCATGGTTAAAAAAATCTACCCACTCGGTCAAGCACATTGTGCTGCTGATCATTTGGGTTGATGGGTTTGCCAGCTGGCCACTGCGCCGCGCTATGTACATCAACCCTCCCCCCAAATCTGGCGAAAAGTCGCCCGCGGCTTATAATCGCCACCCCACCCCCGTAGCCATCAGCAACCCCATCACGGCATGACCATCACTGCGCATCGCGGGGAAATTCTGCATTTTCTCGATGACCCGGGCGACCAAATTGACGCCGCCGCCGACGCCACCGCCGCGACCGCGTGGCAATATTTCCCAGACGGCGTGTTGGTGGTGGAGCGCGGGCGGGTGGCCGCGTGCGGCGCGGCGGCCGAGGTGTTGCCGCGCTGGCCCGGGGCCGCGCCGCTGGCCCATCCACACTGCTTGCTCGTGCCCGGGCTCATCGATACCCATGTGCACTACCCGCAGTGCGAGGTCATCGCGGCCTACGGCGCGCAACTGCTGACTTGGTTGGAGCAACACACTTATCCGGCTGAAGCGCGATTTGGCGAGCGCGCCCACGCCGAGCGCGTGGCGGCATTTTTTTTGGATGAATTGCTGCGCTGCGGCACCACCACAGCCATGGTGTTTGCCACCAGCCACGCGACCTCGGTGGAGGCGTTTTTCGCCGCCGCCCAAGCGCGCAATTTGCGCATGATCTGCGGCAAGGTGATGATGGATCGCAACGCCCCGCCGGCCTTGTGCGACACGCCGCAATCGAGTTTTGACGATAGCGCCGCGCTCATCGAGCGCTGGCACGGCGCCGGGCGGCTCGGCTATGCGGTGACGCCGCGCTTCGCGCCGACTTCGTCCTCGCGCCAGCTGCAGTTGGCCGGCGAATTATTGGCGCAACACCCCGGCGTGCACTTGCACACCCACCTCGCCGAAAACACCCGCGAATGCGAATGGGTGGCGGAATTGTTTCCGCATAGCCGAGATTATCTAGATGTTTATGAGCGCCACGGCTTGCTCGGTCGGCGCGCCGTGTTCGCCCACGGCATCCATCTGTGCGCGCGCGAATGGTCGGCGTTAGCGGCCAGCGGCAGCAACATCGCCTTTTGCCCGACTTCGAATTTATTCATCGGCAGCGGTTTGTTTGCGTTGGCGCGCGCCGATGCGCATGGCGTGCGCGTCGGTTTAGGCACCGATGTGGGCGGCGGCGATTCATTCTCCATGCTGCGCACGGTAAACGAAGCGTACAAAGTACAACAATTACAGGGCAACAATTTGTCGCCGTTGCGCGCCTTGTACCTCGCCACCCTCGGCGGCGCCCGCGCCCTCGACTTGCACCATCACATCGGCAATTTCGCAGTGGGTAAGGAGGCGGATTTCATCACCCTCGACTATCGCGCCACGCCGTTGCTCGAATTTAGGCTAGCGACCTGCAAAAATTTAGCGGAGAAATTATTCGCGCTATTGATGTTGGGCGACGAGCGCGCCATCGGCGGGGTGTGGGTGATGGGCGAAAAGGCGGGGTGATTTTGTCGGCGCGATTCGGTTATGTGGGTGTGGATGGGGCGGGCTGGGCGCTGGGTTGGGTGCAGGGTTGTGCTGCATGGCGCAGCGCCAATAATTGGCCGGCGACCGATACCGCGACTTCCATCGGGGCTTTGCCGGGGATGGCGGGCAAGCCGATGGGGCAGGTGAGGCTGGCCAGTTCGGTCTCGGTGAAGCCCTTTTTTCGCAGGCGGCTGCGAAATTTGGCGGCTTTGGAACGCGAGCCGATCAAACCGCAATACGCGCTGTCGCGGCGGCTGAGAATGGCCTCGCATAATTCGAAATCATCATCATGGCGGTGCGTCATAATTAAGTAATAGGCCCCGGGCGGGCAGTTTTCCACCGCCGTCACCGGGTTTTGTATACATGTGGTGTGGATGTTGCTGGCCTCGGGCAGCAGGGCGCGGGCGCCGGTGAGGGTGTCGCGGCGCGAATCCAGCCACGCCACCCGGCACGGCAGCGCCGATAAAATGCTCGCCAGCGCCCGCCCCACATGCCCAGCGCCGAACAACACCACATTAAACGCGCACGGCGGAAAGCATTCGAACAACAAAACCACCCGCCCGCCGCAACATTGCGCGACATCCTTGCCCAACGAAAAAGGGCGGCACTCGGTGACGGCGCGCCCGGCAACGAGCAATTGCGCGGCGATGTCGAGCGCCTGGTATTCGAGTTGCCCGCCGCCGATGGAATCGTAACTTTCACCGCCGCCGAGCACCATTTTGGCGGCCGCATCCCGCGGCGCCGAGCCTTCGGTATCGAGCACCGTGATCAAGACGAAGCCGGTGTTGTCACGCGCCAGCCGGGCGGTGGCGTCAAGCCATTTCATGGGCGGGTATGGTGGTGGTGGTGACATAAGGCGAGTATCATGTTTGCGGCAGCTAAGTTGTAGACATTAAATGTAGGGGTGTCATTTAATTTTAGGGATCTATATATCTAAATTTGTATGGTGGGTTTGGTTTTGATGTTGATGTTGATGTTGCTTTTCGCCTTTAGTGTTCGCTCCCCCCATGCTTTTTCGGGAGGGGGAGCCAAAGCAGAGCCGCGCCGACAGGCGTGGGCTGCTTTGGTGGGGGGATATCTTTAATATTAGGTTTTACTTAGATTTTTGATTTTCGCTGTTTCGTTTTTGTCTTTAAATTTTCACCCCATCAGCCACAAAATATGCGTTAAAAGACACAACATCAACCTCAACATCAACATCAACATCAAAAGCCAACATCAAAAGCCAACATCAAAAGCCAACATCAAAAGCCAACATCAAAAGCCAACATCAAAAGCAACAGCAAAAGCCAAAAGCCAACAGCAAAAGCAACAGCCAAAAGCCAACAGCAAAAGCAAAAAGCCAACAGCAAAAGCCAAATCAGCTAGCGCCTAACGGCTCGATCAGATTTCACTTCCAAGTAAATAGCAACTTAATAATGAGGGGGTAGGAATATAACGCCCTAATGTTAATCGCAGTTATGGCCTTATATAATTTCATTATGGTCGTGGAGGGGGGATTTTCATCAACCACAAACAGGGTCGCGTGATTTAAATTCACGCTATCTAATTTTAATCGCATCCACCGCGTTTAGAATCTCTTCGGGGGTGGCGGGGGCGTGTAGGCTTGGGCAAATTTTATAATCGGCTAACGAGGCGATGGCGTCGCGGATGGCGCACCAGGCGGAAATGGCTAACATCAGCGGCGGTTCGCCGACCGCCTTGGATTGAAAAATGGTGGCTTCGGCGTTCGGTGAGTTTTCCAGCAGGCGGGCGTTGAAGATGGGCGGGGCATCGGCGATGGCGGGGATTTTATAGGTTGCGGGGCCATCGGTCAGCAAGCGGCCGCGCGCGTCCCATTTTAGTTCTTCGCAGGTCAGCCAGCCGACTCCTTGGATATAGCCGCCTTCGATTTGCCCGAGGTCCACGGCCGGGTTTATCGAGCGTCCGACATCGTGAATGATGTCGGCGCGCAGCAGTTTGTATTCGCCGCTCAAGGTGTCGATAACCACCTCGGACACCGCGGCGCCGCAGGCGTAATAAAAAAACGGCCGCCCGGTTGCCGTTTCGCGGCAATAATGAATCTTCGGCGTTTTATAAAAACCGCGCGCCGACAACGGCACTCGCGCCAGCCATGCCGAGGTGGCGACTTCGCGCAGCGAGAGGCGGCGGCCGGCGACGGTGATTGCATCATCGGCGAACACCACTTGGGATTCGGCGGCGCCATGCTGCGCGCACAAGTGCGCAGTCAGGCGTTGCTTGATGGCGCGCGCGGCGCGGCGGGCCGCCATGCCGTTGATGTCGGCGCCGCTGGAGGCGGCGGTGGGGGCGGTGTTGGGCACTTTGTCGGTGCGCGTGGCCGACACCGTGACGCGCCCGGCATGCACGCCCAATTCGGCGGCGACGATTTGCGCGATTTTAATCATCAGCCCTTGCCCCATTTCGGTGCCGCCGTGATTCACCAAAATGCTGCCGTCGGTATACACATGCAACAACGCGCCGGCTTGATTCAAATGCGCGGCGGTGAACGAGATGCCGAACTTCACCGGCGTCAGCGCTAGGCCTTTTTTGAGCGTGGTATGGGTGGCGTTGAAGTGCTTGATTTGCGCGCGGCGCGGCCAATAGTCGGCTTCGGTTTCGAGTTGGCGGATGATGGCCGGGGCCGTGAAGTCGGTGACCGTTTGATGATAGGGCGTGATGTTGCGCGGCGTCGCGGTGGGGTTATCGATAGTGTTAACATTATCGACTTTATCGATACCATCGATACCGTCGGCAACATCGATATTAATATCATGCGCATTATCGTCGGCATTAACATTATTAACATCGACATTATTGTCACCATCGACATCGATATCAACACCATTAACATCATCGACATTAACACCACCACCATCGCCACCCTCATCATATAAATTAATCTTGCGAATACTCAATGCATCCTTGCCTAACGCATAGGCGATTTCATCGATCACCGCCTCCATCGCCAGCATGCCTTGCGGGCCGCCGAAGCCGCGAAAGGCGGTGTTCGATACCGTGTGAGTTTTGCAGCGCAATCCGTCGATGGTTACATTCGGCAGGTAATAGCAGTTGTCGCAATGAAACATGGCGCGGTCGACGATGGCGTCCGATAAATCCGGCGAGTTGCCGCATTGCCCGGCCAAGGTGTACTTGATGGCGGTGATGAGGCCGGCGTCATCGAAGCCGACCTCATAGCGATTGACAAAGGGGTGGCGCTTGCCGGTCATCACCATGTCATCGCGCCGCGCCAGCCGGCACACCACGGCGCGCCCGCAGCGCACCGCGAACAGCGCCGCCAAGCACGCCCACGGCCCGGCGTGGGTTTCCTTGCCGCCAAAACCGCCGCCCATGCGCCGCGTCGCCAGCACCACTTTGCTCATCGGCAACCCCAAAACTTGCGCCACTAATTTTTGCGTCTCGGTGGGGTTTTGATTGGAGCTATGGATGGTGACGCCGCCGTCCTCCTCTGGAATGGCGGTGGAAACTTGCCCTTCGAGATAAAAATGCTCCTGCCCGCCGATGCGTAATTCGCCGCACAAACGATGCGCCGCAGCCGCCAGCGCCGCATCGGCATCGCCGCGTTGCATTCGATGCGGTGGGCGCACATAAAATTGTTGCTCGATGGCGGCGGCTAAATCTAACACCGGCGGTAATTCGTGGTATTCGATGCGCGCTAATTTCGCCGCCCGCCGGGCGCTGGCGGAATCCGTCGCCGCCACCGCAAACAACGGCTGCCCGACATATTCGATTGCATCGCTTGCCAACAACGGGTCGCCGGGAAACACCGGCCCGAGGTCCAACTCGCCCGGCACATCGGCCGCCGTCACCACATCCACCACGCCCGGCGCCGCCCACACTTGCGATAAATCCATGCTTGCCACCCGCCCATGGGCGATGGCGCTGCCGCCGGCGCAAGCGTACAACTGTCCAGCGACATCGACGCGGTCATCCACATAACGCGCCGCGCCGGTTACATGTTTGCGCGCGCTATCGTGGGCGAGGGGCTGGCCGATGGCGGGTTGGGATTCAGGCATCGTTTACACGCGTGGCGGCTTTGGAATCAAAAATTTCGATAAAGAATCGTTGTAATAAATTTTGCGCGACGCGTATGCGGTAGTCGGCGCTGGCGCGGGCGTCGCTGATGGGTTGGAAATCTTCGCGCAATGCATGTTGGGCTTGAGTCAACACATCCGCATCAAAAGTTTTATCGAGCAAGGCGCGTTCGCTGTGCGCGGCGCGTTTTGGAGTCGCCGCCATGCCGCCGAAAGCGATGCATACTTTTTCGATAACGGTGTCGTGCAAGGTGACATTAAACACCGCGCATACGGCGGAAATATCATCATCCAGACGCTTGCTGATTTTATAAGCGCGGATTTTTTGGACGCGGCCGTCCGTCTCCGGCGCGGCCGGTGGCACGGTTACGCTGCGGATAAATTCGCTTATCGCGAGGGCGGTTTTTTTATAGTCGATAAAATAATTTTCTAACATCATGCTGCGTAGTTGGTTATCTTGTTGCAGCGTGATGCGGGCGCCTAAGGCGATGAGCGCCGGCGGTAAATCGGCGATGGGCGAGGCATTGGCGATGTTGCCGCCGAGGGTGGCGTGGTTTCGCACCTGCCGCGAGCCGAAGCGGTGCAGTAATTCCGCCAACTCTGGATACTCGGCCAGCAGCGCCGCCGCGCAGTCGACTAATGGCACCGCGGCGCCGATTTCTAGAGCTGCTGCCGGCGCGGTGGCCGGGCTGGGTCGAACATCGGGGCCGGCGGCGGTGTGTCGGGTGGATTGGGCGGACTGGACGACCTCGGCGGCTGGCGTGATGGCGATAAGTTCCGCCACCTGGCCGAGGTAGATGATGTCGTCGATGGGTTGTAACTGCTGGGTGGTTTGCAGCGCCAAATCAGTGCCGCCGGCGAGCAATTTTGCTGATGGATAACGCCGCTGCAACGCCGCTACCTGCTGCGCCGAGGTGGGGTGATGAAAGCGCGGCGCGCGCGGCGGTTGCAGCGCCATGGCGGCCAAGCGCGCCATGCATTCATCCGCCTGGCGGCTGAATTGATCGGGAGCGACGCGGCGCGCCGCTTGCAAGGCGGCATCGATAATCGGCCGATAGCCGGTGCAACGGCATAAATTTCCGCCCAAATAATCGCACACCATGGCGCGCGACACGGCGCCGGGCGCAGCGCCATTTTTATACAACGCGAACATCGACATCACAAACCCCGGCGTGCAAAAACCGCATTGCGAGCCGTGCTGCGCGACCATAGCCTGCTGCACCGGGTGCAGCGCCTCGCCATCGGCCAAATCTTCCACCGTGAGCAACTGCTTGCCATGCAGCGCGCCCACATAGGTGATGCAACTATTCACGGCGCGATAATCGAGCCGCCCATCGCGCGCCGTCGCCACCACTACCGTGCACGCCCCGCAATCACCCGAAGCGCAGCCTTCCTTGGTGCCGCGCTTGCCGCAATGCGCGCGCAAGTAGTCCAGCGCCGTCAAATCCGCCGGCGCGTCCGCCAGCTCGACCGCTTGCCGATTAAGCAAAAATCGAATCATGCGCCGTCATCATCACGCGTCATTAACATCGCCGCCGCCAATCATTCTAAACATTAAAAAGTTTAGCAAATTCGCCCGCCGGATAGGTCGCCATGCATCTATTCATATCATCTATTTTATGGCGGCGATTCATATTAATACAGCGCCATCAATGGGGCGCTAAGGCATCGCCCATCGGCCATCCATCGCGCTAATAAAACAACCGCCATCGCGATTATTTCCCCAACATCAAAAGCCCTACCGACCGCACCGGACAAATAGGCAGCCGGTCGATAATTTAAGTATGCGATTTTATGCGCTTCATCATTAAGCCAGTGTTTTTTCCAAGCGAAATTTACGCTGTTTCCAATCCGGCATCTTGCTTTCCAGCAAGCCATAAAAACCTTTGCCGTGATTGTGGTGCAGCAGGTGGCACAATTCATGCACCACCACATAATCGATGCATTCCGGCGGCGCTTTTATCAACTCGAGGTTCAGCGTCATGCTGCCGCGCGTGCTTAAACTCCCCCACCGAGTTTTCATGCGGCGAATTTTAAGGGCTGGCTTCGCCGACGCAATATCGGCAAATCGATAGCGCTGCCAGCACGCCTCCACCGCATCCGCAAAGTACACCGCAGCGCGCCGCCGATACCACCCGTCCAACAATTTTTCGACATGCGCCGCCGCCACATCAACCGCCGAGATATAAAAAAACCCATCCGCCAACACCACCCCGCCACCGTGCGATTTGCCGGCCGCCGCAGCACGCCCCGTCCCGCCCGCCGCAGCAATATCCGCCCCGCCATTCGCACCGCCGGCCGTTGCATTGCTATCCCACACAGTGCCATTCATCGCATTTCCACCCACCACGCCGCCATTCGCCGCATTGCCATCTCGCACCTTATCCGCCGCCATAATTTTCAGCCGATACTGCCGCCCAAGATATAAATGGCTCTCCCCGCCCACATACCGCCGCCGCACCGCCCGCGGCTCAAACTGCGCAAAATACCGCAACTGCCGATGAATCCACCGCGCATGCTGGTGCACAAACTGCTCCACCACCGCCCAATCCGCCCCCTGCGGCGCCCGCACCAAAACCCCCCGCCCCGGCGACACCGTAATCCCCAAAGACCGCCGCCGAGAATAAATCACCCCAAAAGTGATGGATTCTCCGGAGTAGTTAAAACTGTGCATGCTTTCCGGCATCAAGGATGGTCTCGGAATTTTGCTATCCGCAACGCCCGCCCGACAATCTCATCCATCGGCGGAAAAAACAATGTACTATCCCTTTTTATATAGTTCATCTATTTTTTCAAACCAACTTACCACTTCATCCCAAGCGCCTATTTCCTCAAGCGAACCCCTAGTTATGCAGCTCAATACCTGCTGGATTTTGTTTGATTGCATTTTGCGCAGAGCATTTGGCAGTTGTCGGAGATAGTTTTACCGCCCTTGCTCCATGGCTTTATGTGGTCAGCGTGCATTTCTTTGATTTTAAATTCATTTTTGCAGTGAGCACATTTACCTTCTTGCTCCATGTATTTTGGTATTTTTATACTGTCTTCGAATGAACGAATGGTCAAGTGCCGTTGATCCTTCGTTAGTATGTATTCATAAATCCCCCCTTTCTCTTTTACCTCATAATCAGTAAGCAGTTCTTCGGTCTGTTTTTTAATTTTCGGTATATCCAAATCATCATCCTTATGGGTGTGGTATAGGCGACCCCATGCACGCCCCTTCATATTTGATAAATTATCTTTGTAAGTAAACGTGCCTTTTACCCAATTAATAACCTTCTGAAAATACTCCCATAACGCTTTGGCATCTTGGTCGTGCTGGTGCTTACCCATATACATAGACACATCATTATCGCCCGTAGATTTTATTATCCACTGAATTGCCCTTTCCAGATATTCTTGGCGGTCGGGGTTTCCCTTAATATATTTTTTACCAATTTCAGCCCCCGCCTTATTTTTACTAAAATATCTTTTTGCATCGGATGCCCACGACCCCGCATAAATCGCATTCAGCAATTCTTGGTTGGTAAGGCTTTCACCCGCGATATTAATGACCTCAAACCACTTGATTTTTTCATCATTATCTCCATCGCACACATACACTGTTAATTGGTAATCCAAAATTTGTTCTTTTCTCTTATGCGACAGGTTGGTGAAATATAAATTGGCTTTGCCGTCTATATTTATAGAAAAAACGGAAGCAACAAACCTGCAAATTGAGACGGTGCGTTGTTGCCCGTCAAGAATTTCATAGCCTCCATCCGCTCGGACAGACCAATACATTATATTCAGTGGAAAGCCATTGATGACGGTTTTAATGACCTCATCTTGTTGTTTTTCGCTATACACAAACTCACGCTGGAATGGCGGGCGAATATCTAACTTGCCGCCATAGCCGAACACGCCGTTCTCTTCGGAATCCTCGTAGTCAGCGATTAATTCCCTAACCGTGATTTCAAGTAGATCGATGTTCATAGCGTTTTGTTTCTGATAGCAATTCGCGCATAGCGGGTGTTACCATTCAATATAAAACGGCTTTGCTTACCCGTTCTGGCTTTCACTAGGTCTTTATCTATTCCCAAAATCTCAAATTGGGAGGGACAATATACTTCCATAAAGGTGGTTGGCACGCCCATCACGCCAGCATAATCCATCGGGATTGTTTTTTTATACTGAACTTCAATAGCATCGTAGTTGTCATATTTTGGATATTTCTCTGGGCTATATGTCTCATAAAGCACCATTTCTTCATGGCGTTTAGCAAAATCTAAATTTGTAAACCAAAACACATTACCCATGCTGAAAAATTTTTTCCCGTTTTCTACCTTCTTTCTCGATTCTGTTGCTATATCATAATTGGCATTAACACCAAACCACTTCTCTCCACCATTATTTACCCCCAGCCAGATTTTACCATCCTTGATAAAGGGAAAAATCTTCGGGTGAGGGATAGCATTCATATTGCCTAAAATAAGGAATTTTTTATTGTGCTCCATCAACTGCGTGACATACTTGCTGAACAATGAGAACGGCGGATTAGTTACCACTATGTCCGCTTGCTTTAGCAACTCGATACATTCCTCGCTACGAAAATCGCCATCGCCCTTAAGGTGATTTACCCCAACCTCTTCAGCAGATGGTACATTGTCACCGCTCTTAAAACCATCGTATTGTAAATAGACAGCTTTGTCGGATGAGTGATCACTAAATATCGTGCTGTCTTGATTTTTATAGCATGTGGTAGTCAATCGCTTGAGTTTATACTCATTAAATTGATGGGAGAAAAAATGAAAGAATTTGCTCACCCGTGGGTCATCGCAGTTGCAATACACAGTCTTGCCAGCAAAGTGCTTTTTGTAGTGCCTTAACTCCGCAGAAATATCTTCGAGTTGTGTGTAGAACTCGTCTTTTTTAGCCTGTTTAGCGGCCAACAAATTTTGGTTTTTCATTGTGGTTTTCTCGGTAGGTCAGCCGTTTGTTCCCCATGCCAAAACGAGGGGACAAAGCAACAATTTTTGCCAGTGTAGCGACTATTTTGCAATCATTAGTTATTTAGGGCAAAATTTTCGGGCGAGATTGGTAGGAAGGTTAGAATCTACCAGTTAGAAATTTCTGTATCCACCCGCGTTTTGGTGGGGCGGGGGATTTCGTAGGTATAATACGCCCTTACGAGCATTAAATGCTGATGTTTTTAGTAAAGGGGCGAATTTAACCTACAAAAGGCCGGTAGCATCGGCAATT
The DNA here is from genome assembly GCA_965243285.1 of Candidatus Poriferihabitaceae bacterium. Classification (GTDB taxonomy): domain Bacteria; phylum Pseudomonadota; class Gammaproteobacteria; order Arenicellales; family Poriferihabitantaceae; genus JAHRAW01. The sequence continues at coordinate 1,032,679 of OZ251537.1, forward strand.
ATTAACAATTTGCTACTGATGGGGTGTGTTATGGCTAGAAAAAATGTGAGTTTGCATACAGCAAAGCGAACTAAAAACGACGAACATTATACTCGGTTGGAAGACATCGAGAATGAATTGCAACATTATGCAAGCCATTTTGTGGGCAAGGTGATTTATTGTAATTGTGATGATCCTGTTGTGAGTAAATTCGCATACTATTTTTTGCAAAAATTTCCAGAATTAGGCATTAAAAAACTCATCGGTTCTTGCTATAAGAATAGCCAGCATGATTTAGTAAGCAAGCATACGGATGAAAAGGCGGTGTGGTGGGAGTACGACGGTTACCGCCGTGATGACCGCCGCCCTAATATGGATGACATTAAATGTCATCCATTGGATTGCGATGGTGATTTTCGCAAACCTGAATTAATAGAATTGCTCGATATGTCCGATATCGTAATTACCAATCCGCCGTTCTCATTATTCCGCGAATATTTTGCACAACTCGTAGAACATGGCAAAAAATTTATCATTATAGGAAATGTGAATGCGGTTGCTTATAAGGAAATTTTCCCCTTCATCAAAAGCAACAAGGTTTGGCAAGGCGTTACTACTCCAAAGGGATTTTTACAGCCCAACGGCGACACAAAAAAATTTGGTAACATCATTTGGTATACGAATTTGCATAATTCGCGCCGCAATGATGAGTTATTTCTGGTAGCCAAGTACACCCCAGATGAATATCAAAAATACGATAACTACGATGCCATCGAAGTTAGTCAGGTCAAAGATATCCCATGTGATTATGGCGGAGCAATGGGCGTTCCCCTTTCCTTTTTAAGCAAACATAATCCAAATCAATTCGAAATTATAAAATTTCGTAAGGGTGATGATGATAGGGATTTGGCTGTAAATGGGAAATATCCATATATGAGAATTCTTGTCCGTAATAAAAAGGTGAAGTCATGAGTAGGCAAATGAAAATTGTCCATAAACCCGTAACTATCCGTGCTCTGGTTGAGGGTTATAGTGACAATGGAGATGATGGCGTAGTCGGCTACGGCGGCAAGTTAGATATACGTCCGCCCTATCAACGTGCTTTTATTTATAACGACCAGCGAAAAACATCGGTTATCAATTCAGTGTTGAAAGGTTACCCTTTGAATGCGATGTATTGGGCGCAGAAGCAAGGCGGCGGCTATGAGGTGTTAGACGGGCAACAGCGCACCGTCTCTATCTGCCAGTATCGGCAGCCGAATGGATTTTCTGTGCCCTACAAAGGGAATCCGACATATTACGACCGGCTACCGGGTCGCACTATAGAAAGCATTCTCGATTACGAACTAAATGTATATATTTGTGATGCGGATGATGAAGATAAATTGGATTGGTTTAAAATAATCAATTTAGCGGGGCTAGAACTCACCAATCAGGAGTTATTGAATGCCATATACCATGGGGAATGGCTAACTGCCGCCAAAAAATATTTTAGTCGGAAAAATTATGGAGCAGATCAGCGAGCAAGCCAATATATGAAAGGGAGAGTCGACCGCCAGGAATTCCTTGAGGTTGCTATCAAATGGGCTTGTTTTCCGGCCAATACAGACATCGCGTGCTATATGTCCGATAGCAGAAAAAACAAAACAGATGCCACCGAACTCATAAAATATTTTGAGGATGTGGTCGAATGGGTGGAATTTATATTCACCGTAAAGCGACCGAAAATCATGCAGGGTGTTAATTGGGGCAAACTTTATGCAGAGCATAAAGGCGATGTACTTGATGCCGCCGATATAGAACGCCAAATACAAAATATAATGGCCGATAATTGTATAGAGAAAAAGACATCTGGAATTTACCCGTACATTCTCACAAGAGAAAAAAAGTATTTAACCATACGCGGTTTCCCCGACCACATGAAAGAAGTCGCCTATAATAAGCAAAATGGCAAATGCGCACGCTGTAAAAAACCATTTGAGCCCAGAGAAATGCACGGCGATCACATAAGACCATGGTCAAAAGATGGCGAAACAAATCAAGCAAATTGTCAGTTGCTATGCGGCACATGCAACGGCATTAAATCCGACAAATAATCATGGATGAAACCAATGCCGAATTTCTACCATTTTGTGGGGGGAACAAAATGGTCTGGCAGGGGCTTTTTTTGACGATTAGCGCGCTTTTCCCCAATAAACATGCCACTTCGAGTGGTATGTGCAAAAATTGCACATACCACTCTGGTGGCGAGATAGTTGCCGTAGCACCTACTCAGTGCGTCGCCACTTTGTTATTAACGGCAACTTTTTTATGTTGGTTGGTTAGGGCTTTTATGTCGGTTTTGGGAGTTGGTAATTGTTCGGGCATGGTACCGCCGAGGTCGGCGATGGTTTTTCGTACTTTGGCGCCGACTTCTTGGTGGGCTTGGTTGGCGTGGTGTTTTTCTTTGATGTTGTCGCGGCGTAGTTTGTCGTCGGTTTGCGCGGTGGCGGCGAGTTGTTTATTGTGTTGGGTTAATTCATCGCGCAACAGCACGCGTTTTTGGTTTTCGTTGAGTTGTTGGAATGTTGCATCATCTTGCAACTCTTGGCGGCGGGTTTGTAGGGCGAAGTAGGTTTGGCCATTGGCAATGATGGGTTTTGATGGGTCGCCGTTTTGTACGATGAGATAGCAGGCATAGCGCGAAAGCCGGTAATCTTGGGTGGTGCGACGGGCGCCGGAGCCGATTTCGACCATTTTTCCCAAGTGGGAAAAATGGTACTCGGTCGAGTGACCGGAACCTTCACATGCGGCAACAGCCTTGGTGATGACGCGTAAAAACTTGTCCCAGGTGTTATAACCAAGTGCCGCTTGCAAATCTCGGGTCGACCAAAATTCATGGCCGTCTGCGGTGTGTTGGCGGATTTTCCCAATAAACACGCCGCATCGAGTGGTATGTGCAAAAATTGCACATACCACTTTGCAGGCGGCTTCATCTGGCTATTTTTCGGCGCCGACGTTTTTCGTACTTGCGGCAATTTGGGTGCTATTTGGGGTATTGTTGGCTGGGTTGTGCAGGTAGCATACATTCAGGTTGTTTGGAACAGCCCTATCTATTGCCAACGGACATCCACATTAATTAAAATCTTAAAGCCCATGTTCCCAGCCCATACCGTTGCGCAGATGGCGGCGTTTTTTATTGCCGCTGAATCTAATGTCAGAATCAGCGTGTTGAAGTTGGTGAAATTAATGTATCTTGCCGACCGCGAATCCATGCGGCTTTATGGGCATCCGATTTCATTGGATGATGTTTTGGCTATGCGATATGGCCCGGTGTTGTCGGGCACTTTAAATTTTATCAATGGAATGATGGGTGATGAGCAAGGGAAAATTTGGGATAGTTGGATTTCTAATCGCGCGAAGCACATGGTGGTATTGCGGCGTGAATTTAAGCGCTGTGACCTCGATCGAATTAGTGAGGCGGATTGGGATATTTTGGATTCCGTTTGGAAAAAATTTGGCAAAATGAACCGATGGGAATTGTGCGATTATACCCATGAGCATTGTGCGGAATGGAAAAACCCGGAAGAGTGCGGAAAGAGTGTTATGCCGATTAACTCGGTGGATATTTTCATCGCACTCGGCATGGAAAAACACCAAGCCCAGACGCAAGCAAAGGAATTTCAAGCGCAGAAATATATGATGTTGAATTTTGTGTGATGGCCATCGTCGAAATTAAAGCCAGAGGTCGAAATTAAAGCCAGAGATACTATTTTAGTTCCGTCCGGTCCACAAAAAGATAGCTCACAAAAACATTTACACATAAGTCATGTGCAATCCGACAGCAGACTGGTATATATTGTTGGTGCCCATCACTTCTTGCAAAAACGAACAAGATGACACGGCTTGCATTTTACGAGCCGACGATCATTCTTTTATTAAAAGGGATAGTTATGTATTTTATCGTTACGCAAAAGCCATGTATATCACAGCGTTACTTCGCGGAATAAATACTGGAAATTTTTCATTAAAGACACCCATTGACGAGATGATTTTTAACAAAATTCACCGCGGATTTTATAAATCAAAATTCACCGGAAAGTTCACATTTGAATACCGGCCAAACAAGTATTGAACGCTAGTCGAATAATTCTATTTCGCCATGTCTGAATCCATACAGCCAAACTCATCGGCGCCGTTGTTGGCGTTGCATGGCATTACTAAAACCTTTCCGGGGGTGGTGGCTTGCTCGGGGGTGGATTTGGCGGTGCGGGGGGGGGAGATTCATGCGTTGTTGGGGGAGAATGGGGCTGGGAAATCTACCTTGGTTAAGATGATTTATGGGGTGTTGCGGGCCGATGCCGGGCGTATGGAATGGCGTGGGGAAGAGGTTAATATTCGCGACCCGGCGACCGCTCGGCGGTTAGGAATCGCCATGGTGTTTCAGCATTTTTCGTTGTTTGATTCGCTGTCGGTGGTGGAGAATATCGCCTTAGGGCTGGGGCCGGGGGAGGGGCGCGGCGCCATCAAAACTCGGCTGGGCGAATTGTCGGCGCGTTATGGGTTGCCGCTGGAGGCCGACCGCCATGTCTACACCATGTCGGTGGGCGAGCGGCAGCGCATCGAGATTATCCGCTGCCTGTTGCAGCAGCCGAAATTGTTGGTGATGGATGAGCCGACTTCGGTGCTGACGCCGCAAGAGGTGGCGCGGTTGTTCGCCACCTTAAAACAATTAGCGGCCGAGGGGTTGGCGATTTTGTATATCAGCCATAAGTTGGACGAAATTAAAACGCTGTGCCAGCATGCGACGATTTTGCGCGGCGGGCGGATGGTGGATGTGGTGGAAGTGGCGCAGCACAGCGCCGGCGCGCTGGCGGCCAAGATGATGGGCGAGGAATTGCCGGCGGCGGATTTTCGCGGTCGCGCCGCTGCTGGGCCGGTGATGTTGCGCGTCGATGGGCTTGAGGCGCCGGCTGAGGTCGGCGTTAGCCTGAAAAATATCAACCTGACGGTGCGCGGCGGCGAGATTATCGGCATCGCCGGGGTGGCCGGCAACGGGCAGGACGAATTGCTGGCGGCGTTGAGCGGCGAGACGCCGGTCAAATGCGCCGACACCATCGCCATCGGCGGCCAGGCGTGCGGGCGCGCCGGCATCAATGCGCGGCGGCGGCTCGGCTTGGCTAGCATTCCGGCGCAACGGCTGGGGCATGGCGCGGCGCCGGATATGAGCCTGGTGGAAAATGGTTTGCTGACGGCGTTTGAGCGCCTTGGCTTGGTTAAAAACGGCGTGATTCGCCCATCTCGCAGCCGGCGTTTTGCGGATGAGGTGGTGGCGCGATTCGGGGTTAAATCGGCCGGGGTGGACGCTGCTGCGGCCAGTTTATCGGGCGGCAATTTGCAAAAATTCATCGTCGGGCGGGAAATTTGCCAGCGCCCGAGTTTGTTAGTGGTCGCCCAGCCCACTTGGGGCGTGGATGCGGGCGCGGCGCAAACCATTCGCCTGGCGCTGCGGGAAATGGCCGACCATGGCGTGGCCATCGTGGTTATCTCGCAAGATTTGGATGAACTGATGGCGTTAGCCGACCGCATCGCCGCGATTTGCGCTGGGGCGTTGTCGGCGCCGAGCCCGACGCTGGAGTTGACCGTCGAAAAAATTGGGCTGCTGATGGCCGGCGCGCGCGGCGATGGGTTGGGTGATGCGCGTGCTAATGGTTAAGGTGGCGGCTGATGGCAAGCGATGCGCGTATCCACATACATGTTAATGCGCATACTGCCGGCGAGTTAATGGGCCTGGCGGTGCGCAAATGGTGTTTGTCGAATTGGTTAAGGGAGACTTAAGTCGTCGAACGGTGTGGCATGTTTATCGACTGGCGGCGGATGAGGTTGGTTGATTTGCCTATCGACATACTCGTTGATTTAATTAGAGATTTATATATCTAAATTTGTACGGTGGGTTTGGGTTTTGGCTTTGGCTGTTGGCTTTTGATTTGGCTGTTGGTTTTGGCTGTTGCTTTTGGCTGTTGCTTTTCGCTTTTGCTTTGGCTTTGGCTTTGGCTTTTGTTTTACTCCCCCCCGCTTCAGAGGGTGTGCGAAAAGGCCATTCTTGATTAAAATTTCGGTTCGCGTTGTTAAAAAAGCAGGCGAAAGTGTTGCTATTGCTTATTGTTTAAATTTTGAAAATGATACTTTTCCTTCATTTTCCTTAGTCAGCGAGGGCTTTTCGCACACCCTCGAAGCAAGGGGGGGAGTAAAACGTTAAAAGCCAAAGCCAAAAGCCAAACCCAAACCCGAAGCCAAAACCCAAACCCAAACCCAAACCCAAACCCCATCACTCACCCATAATGTTCATCGAACTAGTCAAGCGCCCAGCACCCTCTAAAAACATGGTGTATCTTTCGCCAGTGCTGGCGTTTGGGATTACGCTGGCGGTGGGGGTGGTGATGTTTTGGGCCTTGGGCGTGCACCCCGGGGCGGCGTTATTCGCGTTTTTTGTCGAGCCGCTGACTTCCGTTTATGGCTGGGCCGAGTTGGGGGTGAAGGCGACGCCGTTGGTGTTGATTGCGGTGGCGTTGTCGGTGGGGTTTCGTGCCGGGGTGTGGAATATCGGCGCCGAGGGGCAGTTGACTTTGGGGGCGATTTGCGGCGGCGGCATCGCCCTGTGGCTATATCGGGTGGATTCGGCGTGGGTGTTGCCGCTCATTTTGTTGGGCGGCATCGGCGGCGGCATGGCGTGGGCGGCGCTGCCGGCCTTCCTCAAAACCCGCTTCAACGCCAACGAGATTTTGACCAGCCTGATGTTGACTTATGTCGCCACCTTGTTTTTGAGCCTGCTGGTGCACGGCCCGTGGCGAGATCCGGACGGCTTTAATTTCCCCGAATCGCGCGTTTTCAGCACTTCGGCCACCCTGCCCATCCTTATGGAAAACACCCGCTTACACCTCGGCGCCGTGCTCGCCCTGGCGTTGGTCGGGCTGATTTGGGCGATGATGGCGCGCACCATCATCGGCTTCCAAGCCATGGTTATCGGGCAGGCGCCGGCGGCCGGGCGCTATGCTGGCTTCGGGCTGAACCGCATGGTGTGGTTTTGTTTTGCGCTGGCTGGCGGCGCCGCTGGGTTGGCGGGAATCATCGAAGTGGCCGGCCCCATCGGCCAATTATTGCCCACCATTTCGCCCGGTTATGGTTTTACCGCGATCATCGTGGCCTTCGTCGGGCGCTTGCATCCGCTGGGCGTATTGTTCGCCGGGCTGCTGCTGGCGCTGTCATACTTGGGCGGCGAAAGCGCGCAAATCACCCTCAATCTGCCGCTGGCGGCGACCGGCGTTTTCCAGGGTATGCTGCTGTTTTTTCTGCTGGCGTGCGATGTGTTGATTCATTATTCCATCCGCCGCCGGGCGCGAATCCCGGCCGCCGCCGGCGACTGAGATTTCGCCGAAAATTCACCGAAAATCCGCCAAAACCCATCGAAATTCGCCGTAATCCACCCAAATCCGCCCAGTTTCACCCTAAATCCACCCCATCAACCACCCCGACAATCCCCATGGAAGCGGCCATACTCACCATCATCACCGCCGCCACGCCGTTGTTATACGCCGCCTTAGGCGAGTTGGTGGCGGAAAAATCCGGGGTGTTGAATCTGGGCCTCGAGGGCATGATTCTGCTCGGCGCGGTATGCGGTTTCGCCGCCGTGCACCTCACCGGCAGCGCCACCTTGGGCATCACCGCTGGCTTGCTGGGCGGCGCCGGGTTGTCGCTGATATTCGCGGCGTTGGCGCTGGGCTTCCAAGCCAGCCAAGTGGCCACCGGGCTGGCGCTGACCATTTTCGGCGTCGGGTTGAGCGCCTTGCTGGGGCAAGATTTGGTCGGCATCGCCTATGACGGCCTGCCGAAATTGCCCATTCCGTTACTGGTGGATGTGCCCATTATCGGCGCGTTGTTGTTCAACCACGACATCTTGGTATACGGCTCGTTCCTGCTGGCGGCGGCGCTGCCGTGGTTCCTCAACCACACGCGCGGCGGGCTGATTTTGCGCGCCGTGGGCGACTCCCACCACGCCGCCCACGCCATGGGCTATGCGGTCATCCGCATCCGCTTGGCGGCGATAGTGTTTGGCGGCGGCATGGCGGGCTTAGCCGGCGCCTACCTATCGCTGGCGTACTCGCCGTTGTGGGGCGAAAACATGAGCGCCGGTCGCGGTTGGATTGCGCTGGCGTTAGTGGTGTTCGCCACCTGGCGACCGGGGAGGGCCTTGGTCGGCGCGTATTTATTCGGCGGCCTCACCATTTTGCAACTGCACGCGCAAACCTGGGGGGTCGGCGTGCCGTCGCAAGTGATGTCCATGTTGCCCTATCTCGCCACCATTTTCGTGCTGGTACTAATTTCCCGCGACCGCAATAAAATCAAACTCAACGCCCCGGCCTGCATCGGCCGCCCGTTCCATCCGACCGCATGATTTTTGCTACACTAGCGCGCCTTTTCCCGCGCCGGTCATCCTTTTTCAGCATGCGTTTTTCAGCGCGGTTTTTGGCAATCGACGCCGGCTTCATAAGCGGCTGCAACTGATTCACCCCTCTCCCTCCCCTTGACTTTTCGCAGGATTAAATTCCGGAGTAAAAACCCCCATGAACAAAAAAACCCTTATCGCAGGCATCGCGGCGCTGGTGGTGTTAGTCATCGGCGGCGTTTATGTTATGCAGCAACAAGATTCGCCGTATGCGTATGTAAACACCTCCGAAGTGGATAACATCGGTTTCGTTTATGTCGGCCCGGTGGGCGACCACGGCTGGTCTTTTCGCCATGACATCGGCCGCCAAGCGGTGGAAAAAGCGCGCGATGTCAAAACCACTTTTGTGGAGAGCGTGAGCGAAGGCGCCGATGCCGAGCGCGTCATCCGCAAACTGGCCTCCACCGGCAGCGATGTCATCTTCACCACCTCGTTCGGCTATATGAATCCGACCCTGAAAGTGGCCGAGAAATTCCCGAATGTGAAATTCGAACACGCCACCGGCTACAAACGCGCCGACAATGTCAGCACCTATTCGGGGCGGTTTTATGAAGGGCGGGCGGTGCTCGGCACTATCGCCGGCCACATGAGCAAGACCGGCCAAGTGGGCTACATCGCCTCATTCCCCATCCCCGAAGTGGTGCGCGGCATCAACGCCTTCACCATCGCCATGCGCAAGGTCAACCCTAAAGCCACGGTCAAGGTGGTGTGGGTCAATTCGTGGTACGACCCGGGCAAAGAAGGCGACGCCGCCAAGGCGCTAATCGACGGCGGGGTGGATATCATCGCCCAGCACACTGATTCGCCGGCGCCGCTCAAAGTCGCCGAGCAACGCGGGGTATACGCCTTCGGCCAAGCCTCGGATATGAGCGCATTCGCCCCCAAAGCGCAACTCACCGCCATCATCGACAACTGGGACAACTACTATGTGTCGCGCGTCAAAGCAGCCCAAGACGGCAGCTGGGAATCCCAAGACACTTGGGGCGGATTGGCAAGCGGCATGGTGGAAATGGCGCCCTACGGCGATGCGGTGACCGACGCGGCGCGCCAAGACGCCGATGCGGTGCGCGAAGCCATCATCGATGGCTCGCTGCATCCCTTCGCCGGCCCGGTTAAGCGCCAAAACGGTGACTTAGCGGTGGCCAAAGGCGAGTCGTTGGATGACGGCGCGTTATTAGGCATGGACTGGTATGTGGAAGGCGTGGTCGGGCAGTTGCCGAAGTAAATTGGGCGGCTTAAGGTTCGTGCATGATTCGCATCAGGTCCCGAATCCAGCCGCAAACAGAATCATTAAGCGCCGCTAATCCCGGCGTTTTTTTTTGGGATTTATATACCTAAAGCTGCAGTTTGATGGATGTTTTTGAGGTCAGCGGCTGATTTAGGGGGTGGATTTTGATTTGGTTTTTCGCCTTTAGTATTCACTCCCCCTCCAAAAAGCAAAAGCTAAGGGGAGTGAAGAGCAAAAGCCAAAATCAAACCCGCCGTGCAGATTTAGGTATATAAATCCCTTTTTTTTGCCGTAGCGAGGGCTTTTAAATTACTCCTCCGCGTACGCGGGAGTAATTTAAAGGCAACAGCAAAGGCAAAAGCCAAAGGCAAAACCAAAATCAAAAGGCAAAAGGCAAAAGGCAAAAGCCAAAACCAAAAGCCAAAACCAAAATCAAATGGAATTATATGGTTGTAGACCCCAACAATAAAAAAACCGATTGCATTACCCCAAAAACCCCATAAAAACCCCATAAAAACCCCATAAAAACCCCATAAAAACCTTAACCTAAGCATACTTTTCGCCACGCTATAAAATCGGCGTGAAATAAGGGCTGGGTCAACGATCATATAATTTCTCTTTTTTGGATGATTCCATGCCAAATTCGATAACAGATGCGACGCACCGCTTCATCGCCGGCTTGCCCAAGGCCGAGTTGCATTGCCACATCGAAGGCGCGTTAGAGCCGGAGTTGGCGTTTGAATTGGCGGCGCGCAATGGGGTGACCTTGGCGCACGGCTCGGTGCAAGCGTTGCGCGATGCGTACCAATTTGAATGTTTGGAAGATTTTCTAACCCTTTATTATCAAGGTATGGCGGTGTTGCGCACCGAGCAAGATTTTTATGATTTAACCTGGGCCTACTTGAAAAAAGCGCGGGCGCAAAACATTCGCCATGCGGAATTATTTTTCGACCCGCAAGCGCATGTGTGCCGCGGGGTGGCCTTTGCGGCGGTGGTGCGCGGCATGGATTCGGCGCTGCAAAAGGCGCGGCGGGAGTTCGATTTTTCGTACTGCTTGATCATGTGTTTTCTACGCCACCTCGAGCAACGCGAGGCCTTCGAGATGTTGGAGGCGGCGCGCCCGCACCGCGATAAAATCACCGCCGTGGGATTGGACTCCAGCGAGCTCGGCCATCCGCCGGAAAAATTCGCGCAAGTGTTTGCGCAAGCGCGCGCCCAAGGTTATCGCTGCGTTGCCCACGCCGGCGAAGAGGGACCGCCGGCGTACATTCACGGCGCGCTGGACGCGCTAAAAGTTGAGCGCATCGACCACGGCAACAGCGCTATGGAAGATGATGCACTGATGCGCCGGCTGGCGGCTAACGAAGTGGCGCTGACGATGTGTCCGCTAGCTAATTTGAAGCTGCGCGTTATCGATAAAATGACCGCCCACCCGCTCAAAAAAATGCTTGATTTCGGCCTGCGCGTCACCATTAATTCAGATGACCCGGCCTATTTCGGCGGCTATATGGATGAAAACTATTGCGCCGTCGCCGAGGCTTTCGACTTAGAGCATGCAACCCTGGCGCAGTTGGCGCGCAACAGCATCAGCGCTTCATTCGCCACGGATGAGCGCCGCCAGAGTTTGTTAGCGGAAGTCGATAGTTATGTGGCGCACTAAAAAACGCCGCCACTGATGGAAAGCCACCTCCATGAATGGCTGCATCTGCTGCTGCGGTGGATACATTTCATCGTCGGCACAGCCTGGATTGGCGCCTCGTTTTATTTCAACTGGCTGGAAAATAATCTCGACCGCAGGGTGAAGCCTGGCGATGGCGATGATGGCGATGGCATCGCCGGTCGGTTGTGGGCGATTCACGGCGGCGGCTTTTATCACCTGAAAAAATACCGCACCGGCCCGGCCGAATTGCCGGCGGCGCTGCACTGGTTCAAGTGGGAGGCGTACGCCACTTGGGCGTCAGGTTTTGCCCTGCTGGTGGTGGTGTATTATTTCAATGCGCGGCTGTTTTTGCTCGCGCCGGCGGCGGATTTAAGCCCGCAGCTCGGCATTGCGGTGGGGGTGGCGGCAGTGCTGGGGTCGTGGTTTGCGTACCATGGGCTGTGTTGTTCGCCGCTGCGGCGCGCGCCGGCGTGGCTGGCGGCTGCGATATTCGGCGGCTTGGTGATTCTGGCCTGGGCGCTATCGGCGGTTTTCAGCGGGCGCGGCGCGTATATGCACATCGGCGCCGCCATGGGCACGATGATGGTGGGCAATGTGTTTTTCGTCATCATCCCGGCGCAACAAGAAATGGTCGCGGCGCTGGCGGAAAAACGCCGCCCCGACCCGCGGCATGGTCAAAATGGGCTGCTGCGCTCGCGCCACAATAATTATCTGACCCTGCCGGTGCTGTTCATTATGGTAAGCGCGCATTTTCCCAGCACTTATGGGCACGCGTGGAATTGGGCGATATTGGCCGCAATCTCCATCGCCGGCTGGCTGGCGCGCCATTATTTCAATGCCCGCCATGCCAGCCGCGCCGCTGTTTTTTTGTTGCCGGCGGCGTTTGCGCTGATGCTGGCGCTGGCGTGGGTGACGACGCCGGGGGGGACGAAATTGTCGGCGCAATCGGCGCTGGAATCATCGTCGCAATCGTCGCAATCGTCGGCGCCAAGTGCCGCGCCAGACGACGCGCCAGTCGGCGAACAAGTCAACGCCGGCAAAGTCGCGTCAGTCGATATCGTAGCTACCATCGACACCGCGCAAATCGCGCCCATCATCCAATCCAGATGCGTCGGATGCCACGCCAAAGCCCCAGCCCAGCCCGGTTTTTCCGCGCCGCCGGCCGGTTTGGCGCTGGAATCCACCGCCGCCATGGAATTGCATGCGGCGCGCATCTTCACCGCCACCACGGTCACCAAAACCATGCCGCTGGGCAACATAACCGCCATGACCGAGGCCGAACGGCGGCTAATCGCGGCCTGGTATCACGCGCTGACGGCCGCTTCGGGCGAGTGATGCGCGGCGCGCTGTTGCCCATACAAGCCGCCATACAAAATACAACACCAATCACAACCCCCTAGAATCCGCATGACCTACCCACGCGACATGATCGGTTACGGCGCCCAGCCGCCAGCCGCTAACTGGCCGGGCGGCGCTCGAATCGCCCTGCAGTTCGTGATTAATTACGAAGAGGGCGGCGAAAATAATATCCTGCACGGCGACCCGGCCTCCGAGGCGTTTTTGTCGGAGATAGTCGGCGCGCAGCCGTACCCGAAGGTGCGTCACTTCAATATGGAATCCATGTATGAATACGGCTCGCGCGCCGGGTTTTGGCGCTTGCATCGCATGTTTACCGAGCGCGACATTGCGGTCACGGTGTTCGCCGTGGCCATGGCCATGCAGCGCCACCCCAAAGTTGTGGAAGCCATGCTAAAAGCCGATTGGGAAATCGCCAGCCATGGCTATCGCTGGATCGATTATCAGCATGTGGCAGAGCAGGTGGAGTTGGAACACATGCAGCGCGCCGTGGAGATTCATCGCGCCGCCACCGGCCATGCGCCGGCCGGTTTTTATCTCGGTCGCACCAGCCCTAATACCCATCGCCTAACCGCCGAGCATGGCAATTTTATTTATAGCGCAGATAGTTATGCCGATGAACTGCCCTATTGGATGACGCAACACGCCAAGCCGCTGCTGATGGTGCCCTACACGCTGGACGCTAACGACATGCGCTTCGCCACGCCGCAAGGTTTCAACGCCGGCGCGCAGTTTTTCGATTACCTCAAAGACACTTTTGATGTGCTATACGCCGAGGGCGAGACGCGCCCGAAAATGATGTCGGTGGGGTTGCACTGCCGGTTGGTCGGTCGCCCCGGGCGCGCCGCGGCGCTGGCGCGTTTTCTCGATTATGCGCAAAAGCACTCGCAGGTATGGATGGCGCGTCGCGTCGACATCGCGCGCCATTGGCGGCAACACTTTCCGCATAACGCGGATTAACATTCGGGAGTTATATATCTAAATCCCCATTATCAGGTTGCTATGTCGGGAGGTTGATTTGGCTTTTGCTTTTGCTTTGGCTTTGGCTTTGGCTTTGGCTTTTGCTTTTGCTGTTCGCTTTTAATGTTATTTTGATTTTTATTTTTCTGTTAATGCTAATGTTGATGTTGTCTTTTAACGCATATTTTGTGGCTGATGGGGTGGAAATTTAAAGACAAAAACGAAAAAGCGAAAATCAAAAGCAAAAATCAAAAGCAATAATCAAAAGTATCAAGTAAAACCCAACATTAAAGATATCCCTCCCACCAAAACTGGCAAAGAGCCGCCAGTTTTGACTCCCCCTCGAGAAAAGCAGGGGGGAGTGAAGACTAAAGGCCAAAAGCCAAAATCCAAAATCAACAGCCAAAAGCCAAAAGCCAAAATCCAAAAGCCAAAATCAACAGCGGCCAAATAGCAACCTGAGAATGCCGATTTAGGTATATAACTCCCTAAAATTCAAGGTATGGAATTTAATGTATGGAATTTAATGTAGAGCATGTTAATTCGAATTAAACCGAGTTAATTCACGCGCCTAAAAACCACCCGCATAAAATCAATCGATGACTAACATTTCAACCCCTGAATTTTCCCAGCGTTGGGTCAATTTAACCTCGCACAAACTCGGCGCCGTGGCGGTGGCCTGTAGCGATGATTTTTTCGCCGACATGGGGCGCATGTTGGGCGACCACGCGGCGGTGTTCATAGACGGCAAATACGACACGCGCGGCAAGTGGATGGATGGCTGGGAAAGCCGCCGCAAACGCGGCCCCGGGCATGACTGGTGCGTGGTGAAGTTGGCGGCGCCGGCGGTGTTGCGCGGCGTTGAAATCGATACCACGCATTTCACCGGCAATTATCCGCCAGCGGCGTCCTTAGAGGCGTGCCATGTTGACGGCGATGCGCCTGCTGAGGGCGCGCAGTGGCAGCCGGTGCTGGCGCAACAAAAACTCAGCGGCGACTGCGCGCATCGTTACGCCATCGAGAGCAACGCCGCGCAAACCTACACCCATGTGCGCCTGAACATCTTCCCGGATGGCGGCGTCGCCCGCCTGCGCGTGTATGGCGCGCCGCAAGTGGATTGGGCGGCGCGGGCGAAAAATGACGAATTAACCGACCTGGCGGCGGCTTTGAACGGCGCCGTCGCGCTGTGCTGCAACGATGAGCATTTCGGCGCCATCCGCAATTTGCTCAACCCCGGCCGCGGCGAAAACATGGGCGATGGCTGGGAAACCCGCCGCCGCCGCACCCCGGGCCATGATTGGGTGGTCATCGCCCTGGCTCACCTCGGCATCATCAAAAAAATCGACATCGATACCGCCCACTTCAAGGGCAATTACCCGGACCGCTGCAGCGTGCAAGCCGCCCGGCTGAGCGAGGTGGTGGTGAGCGATTTACCTAAGCAAAGCGCGCAATGGCGCGAACTCATGCCGCCCAACAAACTCGACGCCGATCAAATACATCATTTCCATAACGAAATCACCGACCTTGGCCCCATCACCCACATCCGCCTGAACATTTACCCGGACGGCGGCGTAAGCCGCGTGCGCATGTTCGGCGAAGTGACGCTGCAGGCCACCGCCGCCGCCACATGATCAACCTAACTCCGCAGCCGCTCAGCAAAGCCGCGTTCGCCGCCTTCGGCGAAGTGATCGAAACCGAAGGCGCGGCGCAAATCGCCATCAATAACGGCATCACCACCCGCTTTCACGACCTCTTCACCATCGATGCCGGCGACGGCCATGGCCGTCCTATCCTCAGTATTTTTCGCAGCGCGCCCTTGGCGCTGCCGCACCGCCCGCAAAAATTAGAGCGCCACCCCTTGGGCAGCCAAGCCTTCCTGCCGATGGATGAAATTCCCTTCCTCATTCTCGTCGCCACAGATGCCGCCACCATCACCCCGGCGCGCTTGTCGCTGTTTATCAGCAACGGCCGCCAGGGCATAAATTTGTATAAAAATGTGTGGCATCACACCCACATCGTGCTTGAAAAACAACGCGATTTTTTTGTGATAGACCGCGCCGGTCCCGGCAACAACTTACAAGAAATCGACATTCAAGGCGAGGTTTGGATTGCACCGTTAGATGGAATTTTATAAAATGAAATTTCAGTATTAATGTTTATCGACTTATGTTGATCGACAGCGGAGATTTAACCTTATCGCTGTCATGTTATTCCCGCCATTTGATGGAACAGCCCATGCTCGGCGTCTGTACTTCCGGCCCGGCATCGGCGCCGGCGATGCGACGCATGGCGGTCAGCAATTCGGCGCCGCGCGCGGTGCAATCGTCGTGACCGCCATTCATTTTAATGTCGTCTAAACGACCGCGATAGTGCAGCCCGCCGTGGCGGTTGAAGCCAAAAAAATCCGGCGTGCATACCGCCCGGTAGGCGCGCGCGACGGCTTGGCTTTCATCCAACAGATAGGGAAAAGGCAGGCGGTGTTGCTGCGCGAAGATTTTCATGGCGGCCGGATTGTCTTGCGGGTAGGCGGCAAAATCGTTGGGCATAATGGCCACGGTGTTTACGCCATCGGCGTACAAAGCGCGCGCATCGGCCGCCAAGCGCGCGATGATGGCTTGCACATAGGGGCAATGGTTGCAGATAAACGCAATGAGCAAACCGTTGGTGCCGTAACTTTTTTCAATGGATACCATGGTGCCGTCCAAATCCGGCAAGGTGAAATCAGGCGCCTTCCAATTGAAGTCGCATACCGGGCTGTCGATAAGCATGAGAAAAAATACGATGGGGTGGAAGGGGTTTAATTGCGCGATAACAGTGGCGCTATAAAAGCAGCGCTGTATTGATGGGCAAGATATTAATGGGAATTTATAGTCTTACAATGTGCAGTTCGATTGGCGGTTTTTGAGGTCAGCGGCTGATTTAGGGGGCTGCGGTTGATTGTTGCCTTTAAATCTTCAACTCATTAGCCCAAATGAGGGAGCAAGGTAAAAGCCAACAGCAAAACCAAACTCACCGTGCAGATTTAGATATATAAATCCCTATTAATGAACACTATATTAATGGGAATTATATGGTTGTTGACTCAACAATAAAAAAACCGCTTGCATTACCCCAAAAACCCCATAAAAACCCTAACCTAAGCATACTTCACGCAACGCTATAAAATCAGCGTGAAAATAAGGCTTGGGTCAACAAGTATATAATTCCCATATTAATCATCGATATACAAATTAATGCGGGGGAAGCATCGCTAACCATCATCGATAAAAACCATCGATATACGAATCATTACAGCCGCGCTTATTGCTCCACCGGATAATAAGGCTGACCCCAAATTTCCCGGGTGTTGTCCATCATAATCGAGATGATAGCCGGCACCGCTTTGCCCATGAGGTTGGTGCAGTCGCGCACTTGGTCGCGGTTCACGCGGCTGCTGTAGGTGGCGCCGCCGTGCATGAGCTGGTTGCGCAACACATACAAACGCGAAAACACGATGCCTAACACCGCTCGGGTGTTGTTGGTCGCTATCGCCTTGTTGGCGGCGTGGCGCGCGGCGGCGAATTTCGTCTGCCAATCCTCACCGCTGCCGTGTTCGCCCATGCGGCCCCAGAAGGGCCCGAACACATATTTATTATGCAGCAAGATGCGGATGCTGCTGGAGAATTCATCCCAAACGAGGTCGGAGAGCAGGCGGCGGCGGTCGAGGTTGACTAGTTTTTCGATAAATTTGCCGAATATTTTCTGCGCGGTGAGGGTTTCATAGTCGTTCATCCGATTGGCGTAGGCGGCGTTGAAAGCAATCCACAGAAACATAAAGCGCGCGTCATCGTCCGCCGCATCGCAGTCATCGGCGCGCCCCAGCCAACTCAGCGCGCGATGGATTCGCAAGCCAATATGCTCAGGATACTGCTCGCGCTCGGCGCGTTGACGCGCTTTCAGCCCGGCGTGGCTCAAATCCACATGTTTTAAATCCATGGGCGTAAATTCCATGGGCGTAAATTCCACATGTTTAATTTCATCATGATATTTTCGGCGCTTAGCCGGCACTAAAATATTCGTACTAATATCCGCGTCGCGGCGGGGCGATGTTCCATCCTTTAATCTTCCCTATTATAAGGTAGCGCGGTTTGGCGGCGCAACGGCTCGCGCTTGGCGCGTAAGCGCCGGTTTGATAAAATTTCAACATGCTGTATTACCTCGCCTATGGTTCCAATTTGCATCCGCTGCGCTTGGCGGGGCGCATTCCCGCGGTCTTTATCGGTGCTGTGGAGTTGCCCGGGCATCGTCTCGCGTTCCACAAAATCAGCCCCGACGGCTCCGGCAAATGTTGCTTAACCGACACTGGCGCCGCGGCCGATTCGATCCATGGCGCGCTGTATGCCATGCGCCCTGAACATAAACCCGCGCTGGATGAATTCGAACACGGCTATTACGCAGCCGCGGTCGAAATGCGCTGCCGCCAGCCGTATACTTGCTTCACCTATTTCGCGCAGCGCCAATATATCGACCCGAGCGCGCAACCCTTTCACTGGTATAAGCAGCTGGTGGTGCGCGGCGCCGAGTGTTTGAATTTCCCCGCGGCCTATATCGCCGCCATCGACGCGGTGCAATCGACGCCAGACCCCGACCACAAGCGGCGGATTAAAAATCAAATATTGTTGCGGAAAATGACAGCCGCAAATGAATCGACGCGCGCATAACCATGCGCATAACCATACGCATAACCATGCGCATTAATATGTTCATTAACATGTGCATCAACATGCGTATTAATATGTCAGCCAACCCCACAACTCCCCGACATTAATTGACGATGAATAACCCAACCAGAATCCAACTCGGCGAGCTTAGCGTAGATAGCGCGCTGCACGATTTTATCGACGCTGAAATCATCCCCGGCAGCGGCCTCGAAGCGGCCGATTTTTGGCGCGGTTTGGCCGACATCGCGCGTGATTTGGCCGGTAAAAATCGCGCCTTATTAGAAAAACGCGATGCGCTGCAGCAACAAATAGACGCCTGGCATGTGGCCACTCCGGGCCCGCCGCCGGCCGCCGCTTATCAACAATTTCTCATCGATATCGGCTACCTACAAGTCGCGGAAAAGGCTGATGCACCGCCCCGGCCGCGAGCGCAGACGCGCGATGTGGATGACGAAATCGCGCGCATCGCCGGGCCGCAATTGGTGGTGCCATTGGACAACGCGCGCTACGCCGTAAACGCCGCTAACGCGCGCTGGGGCAGTTTATACGACGCGCTATACGGCAGCGATGTCATCGCCGAAGTGGAAGGCTGCAAGCGCACCGCCAAATACAATCCGGTGCGCGGCGCGCGGGTGATTCAATACGCCCGGGATTTTCTCGATCACGCCGTGCCGTTGGCGGTGGGCAGCCATAGTTATGCGGTGCGTTATAAAGTGCGCGGCGGTAAATTGATCGTGGTGATGGGCGATGGCAGCGAGACCGAACTCGGCTGGCGCGAATGTTTTGTCGGCTACACCGGAGCGCCGCAAGCGCCGGTTAGCATCGTGCTAAAACACAATAATTTACATATCGAAATTTTAATCGGCGAAGGTTATTACATCGGTCGCGGCGACCTCGCTGGGGTGTACGATGTGCGGCTGGAATCCGCTATCACCACCATCATGGATTGCGAAGATTCGGTGGCCGCGGTGGATGCTGCGGATAAAATCGGCGTCTATCGACATTGGCTCGGCTTGATGCGCGGCGATTTAAAATGCAGCGTGCGCAAAGGCGATGAGACCATCGAGCGCGTGTTAGCGGCTGATAAAAAATACATCGGCGCAAATGGCGAACGGCAGCGCTTGCGCGGGCGCAGTTTGATGTTCATACGCCATGTGGGCGCCCACATGTATACCGATGCGGTCACCTGCAATGGCGCGGAAATACCCGAGACCTTTTTGGATGCCATGGTCTCCGCATTAGCGGCGCTGCATGATTTGCGCGCCGCCGAGGTGAGCGATGAACAGCGCCGCAATAGCCTCACCGGCAGCATGTATGTGGTCAAACCGAAGATGCACGGCGCCCAAGAGGTGGCCGCTGCGGTGGAGTTATTCGGGCGCGTCGAGGCGGCCCTCGGCATGGCGGCCAACACCATCAAAATCGGCATTATGGATGAAGAGCGCCGCACCACGGTGAACCTACGCGCCTGCATCAGCGCCGCTGCGCAGCGCGTGGTGTTCATCAATACCGGTTTTCTCGATCGCACCGGCGATGAAATCCACACCTTCATGGAAGCCGGCGCGGCGTTGCCGAAAAACGAAATCAAACTGCAGCCGTGGTTGCTGGCTTATGAGGATTGGAATGTGGATGTGGGCTTAGCCGCCGGCTTGCCCGGGCGGGCGCAAATCGGCAAGGGCATGTGGGCCGCGCCGGATAATATGGCAGCCATGATGGAGCAAAAGTTCGCCCACCCCAGAGCCGGCGCCAACACCGCTTGGGTGCCGTCGCCACTGGCGGCAACCTTGCACGCGCTGCATTATCATCATGTTAATGTGCCGGTGCGCCAGCAGCAGTTGGCCGCGGCGCGCGCCGAAAACGATAGCGCCGACGCCTTAGCCGACATATTAACCTTGCCCATTTTGGCCAGCCGCCGCCAGATGCATGCCTTGAGCGATGGCGAAGTGGCGCGCGAATTAGAGAACAACGCGCAGAGCATTCTCGGCTATGTGGTGCGCTGGATTGACCAAGGCATCGGCTGCTCCAAGGTGCCGGATATTTTCGACACGCCGTTGATGGAAGACCGCGCCACGCTGCGCATCTCCAGCCAGCACATCGCCAACTGGTTGCATCACGGCTTGGTCTCGCGCCGCCAAGTCCTCACCACCTTCGAAAAAATGGCGGCCGTGGTCGACCGCCAAAATGACCGCGACCCGGCCTATCAAAACATGGCACCGGGCTATGACGGCATCGCCTACAAAGCCGCGTTGGAGTTGGTATTTTGCGGTCGCGAAGCCGCCAATGGCTACACCGAAGCGGTGTTGCACGCCCATCGCCGGCAGGCAAAAGCGGCCGGGTGATTGGCGTTATGCGTCGGCCGCTCGCAATCGACTGAGGCGCACTTCCGCGCTGCGTCCCTTGACCTGATGGCCGCCGACTTCCTCAAATTTTAGTGTCGAATCGTCGCTGGCCAAGGTCGCGGTGGCAGCGCTGACCAAGATGACCGAGGCGGCACCGTCGTCGAACTTGGCGCATAGCGATTCAATGCGGCTGCAGGTGTTTACCGTGTCGCCGATGACGGTGTAGTTCATGCGCGAAGTCGCGCCGATATTGCCGACCAGTAGCGGCCCGCTGTGAATCGCTACCTTGATTCTGAGCGGCGAGTGGCGCTCGGCGCCGAGCGGTTCTTGCAGTGCGGCGGCGAGCGCGAGAGCGGCGCGGCAAGCGCGCGCGGCGTGGTCGGTCTGCTCCTCCGGCGCGCCCCAAAACGCCATCACCGCGTCGCCGATAAACTTATCCAGCGTGCCGCCCTCGGCTTCAATGCAACTCGCGATAATCTCAAAGTGCGCGTTCAGCATTGCGCCGACTTCCGCTGGCGGCATCGCTTGCGAAGTCGCGGTGAAGCCGATGATGTCGGTGAACATCACCGTCAACTCCACTTCCTTTGAGGCGATAGATGCATCGCCGCCGCGTTCGTGAATGAGTTGACGCACCAACCGCTTGGGAACATAAGTCTCAAACCAGCGTAGCCCATAGACCATGCGGTTGAAGGCGCCGGCTTGATCGTCCAACTCCTGGATGCCCGCATGGGGAATGTCGCCGACTCGATCCAGTTCAAGCCTACCGATGTGTTCGGCAGAATCGGCCAGGTTGCGAATCGGGCGGGAAATTCTGCGCGCAATCCACAACGCGCACAACAGCGCCAGCGCCAGCACGCCAAGGCCGGCCATGGCGGAGCCGACCAAGCGGTCTATCTGCTTGCCGAAGGTCGCCGCCGGACCATAGACACCGATCTGCCACGGCTGCCCGCCGAACTCGTTATTGCTTCGCGATAGCACCACATAATCCTGGCCGTCATCGGGATGGGTTATTTCGCGCAGTTCAAAGTCGTTGCCGCTGTTCTGATTCAACACTTCGCTGGCGTAAAACTGCGAGACGATGGGGTCGCCGAGCTGGTCAATGGTCGGCAAGCGCGCCTTGCCGTCGCGGATGGTCGGCTGCAGCGTTTCAAAGACGGGATGTCCGAGCACCTTAACGTTGTAAAGTATGAAGGCGGTCATGCCGAGTTGAGCGCCGATGCGCTTTATGATTGATGACAGGTTGCTGATGGTGACGCCGGTCGCTAACACGCCCCACTCCTCGCCGCGATAGTCCAGCGGGGCGATGGTGTAAATATAATTGGCGGTGGCGCTGCCTTCGTCGGGCGGCCCCCATACCGGCCGCCTGAAGTGTCGGCTAAGGGCGACCAGCCGCGCCTGCACTGGTGGTGGCGTGGTCGGCGCTTCGCGGAACACCGTCGCGGCGTCGCCGGCGCCGCGCATGACGCCGAGTTGGCTGTTGTCCTTGCCCCACAACACCACGCCGGCGATTTGCGGCGCCGCCGCCAAGGCGCCGCGAAATGCGGCGATCAACTCGTCGGAATTGTCGGGATGAATTTCCCCGGCGTCCACCTGGGCGCGAAGGTAGCGGGAAATTTCCATCGCTGGTTGAACATGGGCGCGAATCTCCGCTTCAATGGAACTCATCGCCCACGCGGCTTGAGAGTTCAGCAACTCAAAGGTGTTGCGCCACGCCGTCAGCGACGACAGTGTTAGCGCCAAGCCGACCGACAGCAACACTAATCCGGCAATGGCGCCGGACAGCAAGGCAGTGATGCCGATGGAGCGCTTGGTTTTTGGTTTAGACATGGATTGGCGTAGACATGGAGGTTTTATTTTTGGCCGACGACTCAACCATCCCCCTCCAACAACCGACCGAGTTTGCCCGCATCACCGCGCACCACATCCGCCACCGGCAATTCAACTTCGCGCTCAAGTTTTTTAATCTCTGCAGTCGCTTCATCATCACTTAGCTGCGCAGTGTTGAGCGCCACACCGAGCACTCGCGCCGGCGTCAACGCGCCACATGCCGTCGCCAACGCCTCATTCAATTTAATAAACGCCTTCAACGGCGGCACCGTAACATTGTGCGGCGCGCGCAAGTGCGTCATGCGGGCGCGATGGCACATAATCAAATCGGTGGCGCAACTGCCGCGCATCAACGCCAGCGTGGCGCTGCTGCCGGGGTGCAGCAGCGAGCCTTGGCCCTCGATAAACACGGTGGCATGCGCTGCGGCATCCATTACCATTTTTTCCACCGCGCCGCACGCGTGGTCGACCTTGAACGCGTCCAGCGGGATACCGCGCCCGGTGAGGGTGATGCCGATTTGTCCGGTGGCGAGAAAGGCCGCGTCTTGCCCGCGGGCGCGCAGCCAGCGGTGAATTTCTAAACCAGCCGACATCTTGCCCACCGCCATGTCGGTGCCCACCATCAACACCCGCCGATTGCGCAGCGCCGCGGCCCGCCCGCTGGCGATGGCGGGCGTGAACGCCGGCTGGCGCACATCCCAAATCCATTGCCCGGCGGTTAGCAGGTGCCCAAAGCGGTCGCGCAAATTATCGTGCAGCCCGTTTACCACGCACATGCCGAGCGCCAGGCATTCGCGCAGCGGCGCATCCCACTGCGCCGGCGCCTGCCCGCCGGACGGCGCCGTGCCGAGCACCAACACCTCGGCCCCTAACGCCGCCGCATCTTTGATACTCGCCACCACCGGATAATCGAACGGCAACGCGCAAGCTTGGTCGACGCGCATGCCGGCGTGCGTCGAATCGACCACGCAACAAATCGGATTTTCGCTATATCGCATCACCCCGAAACCCATTTTGCCGTAATCGCTATCGAGGTTATCCTCCATATAAATGGCGATTTTTTGTTGCGGGTTTAACATGGGTTCGATGTTTATGTTTATGTCGATATTAATGTCGATGAAGTCGTTAACTTTTAGGCCTTGCTTAGATTAATCCATTCAAATTAATAGTTTGCTAATCTAAAAGCGAAAATTAATATCCTCTAGATAGCGATTTTTTGGCGCGCGGTTAATGTGGGGTGTCGAGGTCTACATCATTGTCGATGACATCACCCTCGATGATGGCTGCGCCGTGACCGGGCCGGTCGCTGGGCATCATCACGCCATCCACCAAGCGCGCGCCGCTGCATGGGTCCGGCGCTAAATTCAAGGCCGAGTCTAAGTCGATGTAATCCAACGCGCCGCCCAACGCCGCAGCGGCGGAAATCGACAGCGAAGATTCGCTCATGCAGCCGATCATGGTCTGTAGGCCATGCGCATGCGCCGTTGCCATGATTCGCAATGCGCCGGTGATGCCGCCGCACTTCATCAGTTTGATATTGACGCCGTCCACCGCATGCGCCCAGCGCGGCAAGTCGGTGGCGAAGCGGCAAGATTCATCGACAAAAATCGGCAGCGGCCGGCGCGCAAACAGCGCCGGCAACTCGTCCTCGCAACCCTCGGCCAGCGGCTGCTCAACATATTCGACGCCGCGCTGCGCCAGCCACTTCATCATCACTAACGCCTCATCCACGCCCCAGCCGCCGTTGGCGTCCACGCGCAAACTTACCCCATAGGGTTTGGCGCTGGCGGCGGTTTGCGCGAACATCGCTTGGTCGGTTTCGATGCCGGCCGGCGCCCCGAGTTTGATTTTCAACGCCCGAATGCCGCGCCCAGCCAGCAGCAGTGGGATGCGCTCGCGCACCACTTCGGGCCGATTAATGCCGATGGTAATCGAGGTCGGGGCGCGCGGCGCCGGCAGCCCCAACAACACGCGCAAGGGTAGTTTGGCGCGGCGCGCGGCGTGGTCCCATAGGGCGATGTCGAGTGCCGCCTGCACGCACGGCGGCAGAACTTCGCGCCCGCGATCATGAATCTCGGTGATCGACAGCGCCGCCACCTTGGGCGTGAAAAAGGCCGTCAACGCGGCCCGCCCATCGGCCGCGCGCACCGCATTTTCGCCGATGCCGGGCGCCATTTCCCCCCACCCGGTCACGCCATCGGCGGTGACCGATACGAACAAATTCTCCGAGCCGCTGCTTACCCCGCGACTAATCGCCAGCGCAAAGCGCTTGCGCAAATGAATAATGCGAAAACCGAGCTGCATCGATAAAACCTCAGGCATAAAAATTCATCGCCAAAACTTCAAGTATAAACCGCAGCCATAAAATTTAGATATCGTGAATAAAACAGCGCATAAAACATATCGGCCGACGCACTCAGCTGCGCGAATAATCGATAGCAAACTCGATTCAATGGATTGAATACTATTAACTTTAAGACGAAACCAATCCGGCGCGCTGCGCTTGCGCCTGCACCGCCGTCACCGCCGTCAGCGCCACGATATCTTCCACCGCGCAGCCGCGAGACAAGTCATTCACCGGCCGATTAAGCCCTTGCAGAATTGGCCCCACCGCGGTCACCCGGCCGATGCGTTCGGCGATTTTATAGCCGATGTTCGCGGACTGTAAGTCAGGGAAAATAAACACATTCGCCGGCGCCGCGATAGTGATGTCGGGCGCTTTGCGGCGCAAAATATCCGGCATCACAGCCGCATCGAACTGCACCTCGGCCATCAATTCGAGATGCGGTCGCCGCCGCGCGATGATCGCCCCAGCCGCGCGCACCTTATCCACATACGGGTGGCGGGCGCTGCCGGCGGTGGAAAACGACAACAACGCCACCCGCGGTTTTAGCCCCAACAACGTCGCCGCGCTATCGCAACAATCCATCGCTATGCGCGCCAACTGCTCGGCGCTCGGCGCCACCACCAACGCGCAATCGGCAAACACCGCCGGCCCGCGAAGCGCCTGATGCGCCAAGCCGTGTTGCATCACAAAAAAACTCGATACCAAACTATTTTTATGCGCGGGCGCATGATTTTTTTTAGGATTAAGATTATCGGCATCGTCATGCGCATCATCGCGACTAACATGTTCACGGTCGCTGCCGCCACCATGTTTATAACCATGTCCATCATCCAGCCCATCACCCGGCTCATCACTTACCCCATGCTCTTGACCATACTCCGCCGCCGATTTCGCGCCGACCACCTGCAGCGCCGCCCGCACCACCTCGGCGGTGGTATGCGCTGCGCCAGCCACGCAGCCGTCCGCATCCCCGCAGCGCACCATGCAAACCGCCCATATCAGCGGCTGGCGAATGGCCGCCCGTGCCTGCACCAGCGTCATCCCCTTAGGCCGCCGCGCTTGCCATAACACCGCCGCGTATTTTTCCGCCCGCGCATCGCGCAGACAATCGACTACCTCGATTTTCGCCGCTCCCGCCGGCGGCAAACCAGCCGGCGGCAAATCCACCCCGGCCGCTTTCCCCGCCGCCGTCGTTTCATCGCCAGCGCCGACTAACACCACCTCCGCCACCCCTAACGCCGCGGCCCGCGCCGCCGCCGCCGCCACCCGCGCATCGCCGCCCTCGGCCAACACAATCCGTCGCCGACAGCGCCCAGCGCGCGCAAAAATATCCCTCAAAAAATCCTGCGATGGCATGGTCGACCTAACCTCTCAAAAAGTCATCGCAAAAGTATACCGCACCCATGAGCACTACAATCCCACCGCCCAATCGAGTAAGATATTTGCTCATCGGGCATGATGTTTATGGCTAAATCACGGTGGCTTTCGAAGCCGAAGTTTGCTGCTCCGCACCTGCTAATGTCATGGTGATAAAACTCACCAACGATGTAAGGCGCAATCCATGGAGTCGAAAATTTGGTTTTTCACTGAAAATATTGTCGACAGTATTGTTGAATTTAAGCATTGACTATGCGCATTTTCCAGAACTTGGAATCGCATCGCAAAAAAGAAAACATTTAAATTCCCGCGAAGATTATGCTGAGCTATTCGCTGAATATAATCGCGCCCTGCCGCATAAAAAGAAAGGGTTAACATCACTAAAAAATGAAATCAACACCAAACGCCGGGTCGCATTAACATGCTTTGAAGCCGACCACAATGATTGCCACCGCCAGTATGTCAGCCACCTTCTCCACAAACGCCATCGCTACGAGGTAAAACACCTATGAAAAAACAAGAGAAAAATTGCCACAGAAATTCCTTATAATTCGGGCGGTGGGCGGCGTATTATTTGCCGCCTTTTCCCACTTGGCATGCTCTTCATTAAGAATATCTTGGCGGCGGCGTTGTTGTTCTTCATCTAACTCCCCCCATAAAAATGGCATATCATTTTTCCCTTTTTTGCTATTGCAAGTTCGGCACAGCAACTGCAGATTGTCCATCACATCTCGTCCGCCTCTGGCTTTGGCCAATTTATGGTCGACTTCTAAACTATCTTCAGTTTTTTGTTCTAAACACCCTTGCAGATAAGCGGCTTACCGTTACGATAAAATTCTTGCAATAGATTCAATTTAGCATCCTTCATAGACACTTTTTTATATCCCAATTCATCCGCCCGTTTAGGCAGTGGGGTTACTTTTTTGACTTTAGCTTTGGCGGGTTTGTTGGTATCAAAGCGATAGTTATCGAATGGGCTTGCCTCTAATCGATCGTGAAATATCTCGATAGCTATTTCATTTTGGTCTATGCCAATCCATTGCCGGTCTAACTCTGCCGCCGCCATACAAGTAGTCGCACATCCGCAAAACGGGTCAAGCACCAGGTCACCTGGGTTGCTACTGGCTTCCAAAATTCGGCGGAGCAGGGACAGTGGTTTTTGAGTTTCATAATCAGTGCATCAAGATTTGAATCAACAACGCGCCGCCATCGAAGCCGACATTATTCGTAGCGCCAGAGAGTTAGCGTCATGAGCGAAGTGTTGATAGCCAAACAACAAAACATCGAACACCATTTGAAACGTGTTCAAAGTACTTGGCAAAAGCCATCCCACCTAAGGTTTGCGGAAGATTACGACAAACAAGACATCATAGTTTTAAATTTGCAGCAAGCATGTCAAGAAACGTTGGCTATGGCGAAATATTTTTTCCAGTTGAAAAAATTGAATGCTCTAAAAAAAACACGGGAAGTTTTACCTTGTTGCGCAATGCAGGTTTCATAGACATGGATCTAGAAGAAAAATTAATCGCAATGAGTGGGTTTAGAAACACCATAACCCACCAATATGGCAACATCGACTAGCAATTAGTAGAACAAGTCATCACAACCCATAGCGCAGATTTAATGACATTCGCCGCTCTGCTGGTCGCCAGCGTGGACACTGCACCGGCCAATGTTTGAATCGGAGGCGGCTTAATCATCACGCTGATTGTCGACCATTATTTTGCGGCTACGGGGGGTTGACACCGTCGTCGGCGCTATGAATAATAACCGCCATTAGCCCACTATATGATCGTTTGATTGGCGAGCACGCGGCTAACCTATGCGGCTCTGATTAAATAAGCGAGTTTAATGTCAAAAATAACTAAGGTAATCGCCATGGACAAAACCGACATCATTCAACGCATTTTGCGCGCTAGCGGGCATAATTTGTCGTTGTTTTCTCAAGACGAAATCCATCGTCTTCAAGAGAGAATAATAATGGATGCTGTACATGGTGTTGACAAAGCAAAAATACGCTGTGTTGTGCGTGAATGTGAAGTTCAACTCAAGCCCGAAGAAATTGTTCGGCAAATGTACGCGGCGCGTTTATTAAATCATTATGGTTATCCTCGCAAGCGATTGTCCGTAGAGCATCCAATCACTTTTGGGCGTGAAACCAAACGTGCTGACATTGTTATTTTTGATAAGGATCGCCCGGATGTGATTTTTATGGTGGTTGAGGTTAAAAAACCAAAACTCAAAGATGGCAAAGCACAATTAAAATCTTACTGCAATGCTGCTGGCGCGCCTATTGGTGTATGGACTAACGGCGAGCAGATTTCGCACTACCACCGTAAAGATCCAAATTATTTTGAGGATTTAACCGACATTCCCAATGCAAAGCAGAAGTTGAGTGATTTGGTTAGCGAACGCTTTACGCTAAAAAATCTGTTGCTTAAAGATAAACTTGCCAACGAACGAAAAACATTAAAAGACATTGTGCTGGAGATGGAAGACGAGGTTTTGGCAAATGCCGGCAAAGATGTTTTTGAGGAATCTTTTAAGCTGATATTCACCAAACTGTATGATGAATATCTCAGTTTAGATGACAAAAAAATTATCAACCACCAAATTCAAAGTGTTGCATTGCAAATTAATGAACCCAAGCCGCCAGAATATTATGGAGGGAAAAATTATCAAACCTTATCGGTGGAAATTAAAAAAGTAAACGATGATAATTTCCGGTTGTTGGAATTTCGCAACAGCGGACAAACCGACGCTGAATTAAAATCCAAAATCCAAAATTTATTTGAACGCGCGCAAGAGAAATGGCCTGGTGTATTTCAAGCAGGTGATGGGATTGAATTAACCGAGAGTCACTTGGCGGTATGCGTTGCCAGTTTGCAAGATGTAAAACTTTTTAATTCCAATTTACAGGTAGTGGATGAGGCGTTTGAGTATTTAATTAACAAATCCGCCAAAGGCGAAAAAGGACAATATTTCACGCCGCGACATGTAATTGATATGTGCGTGAAAATGTTGAATCCGAAGTTGCACGAATATATGATTGATCCGGCGGCCGGGAGTTGCGGTTTTCCAGTGCACACTATTTTTCATTTAACCGGTAATTTATTTAGCAACTCGGCCCCACCAGGGCGCGCAAAATTAGCGGCGAGCAAAGTATTCGGTATAGATTTTGATGATAAGGCGGTGCGTGTTGCCCGTACTTTGAATCTAATCGCCGGCGACGGCGAAACCAATGTGATGGCATTAAATAGTTTGGATTTCACGCAGTGGGATGACAAAACCACCGACCAGGAGTGGCTGGAGGCGTATGGCAAAGGATTTAAACGGTTGGTTAAATTACGCGCTAACAAAAACGACAATAAACAATTTAATTTTGACATTGTTATGGCAAATCCCCCCTTTGCTGGCGACATAAAAGAGCCGAGAATGTTGCATCAATTTAGCGTCGGGATTGGTAATAATAGACGCTCCCGTGGGCGGGTTGCGCGTGATGTTTTGTTTATTGAACGCAATTTGGATTTATTAAAACCCGGTGGACGAATGGCGATTGTGTTGCCGCAAGGTAGATTTAATTCATCTGATACAAGTATTCGTAAATTTGTCTCGGCGCGCGCAAGAATTTTGGCAGTGGTTGGTTTGCACGGCAACACTTTTAAGCCGCACACCGGCACCAAAACCAGCGTATTATTTGTGCAAAAGTGGGATGATGAAATTTGTCCGATATGCGATAACTACCCGATATTTTTTGCGGTATCAGAGTGCGGCGGTAAAAATAATTCGGGTGATTATATTTATCGCAAATGCGATAACGGCATTGATAAATTAGACCGCAACGGGCATCTCATCGTGCATCACGATTTGCATAATCACGACCACCAAACCCCCGATGGAATCGCCGAAGCATTTGCACAATGGGCGGGCAAGGAAGGGCTGTCTTTTTGGCAAGATGACAAACCCACGCAAAATAAATTCACAACCAAGCAGGTAAACTATTTTGAAAAAACTTATTTTGATATTGATAAAGTTGCGCGTCTGGACGCTGAATATTTTCAACCGAAATATGAAAAGATTGTAAGTCTGATAAAATCTTGTGCGAGTGGTTGGGATAGGCTGGGTAATTTAGTGGAGATCAATAAAAGCGTTGAAGTGGGCAGCGATGAATATCTTGCACAAGGCATACCGTTTGTACGGGTTAGCAATCTTAACTCCATGGAAATAACGGAAGAAAAATATATCTCCGAGCAACTTTACAATCAAATTAAAGAGCATCAGCCGGGACAAGGAGAGATTCTATTTAGCAAGGATGCGACTCCGGGAATCGCGCATTATTTGAGCGAAGACCCTAAAAAAATGATTCCGTCAAGTGGTATTTTGCGCCTTAAAAACAAAAACAGCAAAGTTAATAATGAGTATTTATTGTTGGTGCTAAATTCACGGTATGTGAAAGCACAAATGAACCGTGATGTTAGCGGCTCGGTTATTTTGCATTGGCGGGTGGAACAAGTTAGCGATACTGTAATTCCGATTCTTTCGGATTCAATTCAAACGCAAATACAAGAAAAAGTATCCACAGCATTGCAGTTGCAAGCAGAATCAAAGCGATTGTTTGAAGCTGCTGAACGCGCCGTGGAAATTGCCATAGAAGAAAGTGAAGCTGCGGCCGCCAATTACTTAAAAAATCATTAAGCAAGCGATGCGCATCATACGGTAGTGCCACTCAAAAAAATCAAACAACAAACTTTATCTTTCGATAACACTCATTAATGCGCGTTGATAGAAGTACAGCGCATACTTCACAGCAACGGACGCCATCACAATGATTAAATCATGCTTGATAAAATCTTATGAGCGATGGTTTGATGGGTTTTGCGATTGCGCAGGCGGCGAGGGCCCGAGCATGATCGCCATCCAGCGGGTGTCTTGATGGCTGTCTAGGGCGATTTTCATGGCTAGGGTTAGTGGCACCGATAGCAGCATGCCGACTATGCCGAGCACCCAGCCCCATAAAATTAGCGACATGAAAACCACCAGCGTGGAGAGGCCGAGGCCGTTGCCCATCATGCGCGGCTCGAGCGCGTTGCCGATGGCGGTGTTGACGGCCAGATAGGCGGCGGCGGCAAGGATAGCGGCGCTGGGGCCGAGTTGCACCAGCGCTAACAACACCACCGGGATGGCGGCGATGATGGAGCCGATGTTGGGGATGAAATTCAGCAAGAACGCCATCACCCCCCACAGCAGCGGATAATCCACGCCGATGAGCCACAACGCGAGCGCGATGAGGGCGCCGGTGAGTACGCTGGTGAGGGTTTTGATGGCCATGTAGCGATTCACATTGCGCGCCGCGGCGCGGAAGCGTTGTAAGGATTGGTCGACGCGGTGGTCGCCGCGATGGGCGTGGGCGGCGCGCCATTTGTCGGGGATGGTCGGCGCCTCCAGGAGGATAAAAACCACCGTAATCATGATGAGAAAACTGTTGGCGAGCAGGTTTTGTATGCCGCTGAACAGCAGGGCGGCGAGGTTCATCACCTTGCCGGGGTCGAAGTAGTCGCCGATGTGCTCGCTGGCGATGTTGATGCCGACGTGGTTTAGCCAACCCGAGGCGGCCGCGGTCATGTCCCGCAGGCGTTCTTGATAGAGCCCAAAGCGCGCCGAAAATTCTTGCGCTGATGAGCCTATCAACGAGCCCACCAAAAAAACCGCGCCGAAAAAAATCAGCAATACGCCGAGCAATGCTAACGCTCGCGGCACGCCACGGCCGTGCAGCCAGGCATAGGGCGAGGCGATTAAAATGGCGATAAACAACGCCAGCAACAACGGCACCAGCAGCGGCGCGGCGATTTTCATGCCGCCGACGACGATGACGAAGGCCGCCATGGAGGTTAAAATAGAGCCGGTTTTGGGAGGGCTGTCGGGGGGCATGGGTGGTTTGGCGAGGTGGATGGCGGATTTTATGGCGGCGGTGGCGAGGGCGTCGCTTCCGCTTTATCACGGTGATGAGGGTATGTGAAATGAGGGCGTGGTGATGCAACATCATCGACCATATCAATATTATTAACATCATTAACATGATTGACGACATCGGCATCAATATCACCATTAACATTATTAATATCATTGGCGACATCTACGACATCGATATCATCTACGACACCGACATTATTAACATTATCGACGACATCGATATTAGTAACAACATCAATATTAGTAACATCAACATTATCGACGACATCGGCATCAACAACATCGACAATCGCTGGCTTTGGGAAAATCTATCGCTGCCGCAGATACCGATGCCAGGCGGTCGGCGCCGCCATTTCGGCACCATCCTTATCCGTAAAAAAATCGGCGATTTAGGCCGCCAACACGCGTGCCTTAGTGCGCCACTTCGGCCCGTACCACCGCGATGTCGGCCGCCACCGCGGCGCCTTCTCGGTAGCGCAATCCGCTGGGTATGCGGGCGGTGGCGTGGGCGGCGAGGCGAGGGTGGGATAGTTGGCGCGCGGTGATTTCGCCATCGATGCTGATGCGGGCGCGCACCACCACATCACGCAACGCCACCGGGGAGGTGTTTTTGAGCTCGATTAGCACCTGGCCGGCGCCGAGTACGGCTTGGGCGCGCACATATTTCGCTGGCGCATCGGCGACATCCAGCCGGGTAAAGGCGGCGCGGGCATCGACGCCGAGTTGGCCTTGCGCGGCGCCGGCGCTCTTGAAAAAACCCTTGGCGGCGCCGCGTTGGCCAAGGGTAAGCGCGATGTTGCCGAGTTGGTAAGCGGCCACGGCGGTGGGCAGCAGTTGGTGGCTGCGCGCGAGGTCGGCGCGCGCTAATTGGCGCTGGCCGGTGGCTTGGTAAGCGAGGCCGCGGCCGAGAAAATGCGCGTAGTAGCCGGGCGGGGAATCGCGCGCGATGGCGGCGTTGTAGGCGCGCAGCGCTTGTTCGGGGCGGCCTTGGGCGGCGAGAATTTGCCCACGGATGCCGTGAAATGCGGGCTCTTGTTGCACTTGGGCGATGGCGGCATCGATGGCGACGAGGGCCGCGGCGGTATCGGTGGCGAGCAAATCCCGGGCGCGCTCGGCTTTTTCATAGGCCTCCTGACGGCTGGCGAGCAATGCCAATTGTTGCTGATAACGCGCCCGCCCGAGCTCGCCGCCGGCCGGAAAATCCGCCAATGTTTCGCGATTGCGGCGGACGCGCGCCGCCGATGGCGGGTGGCTGGCGAACAAGCCGCTGATCCAGTCGCTTTTTCGACCCTCCGATAAGGCCAGGAATTTTTGCTGCAAGGTGACGGCGGCGCGGGTGTCGTAGCCGGCGGCGCGCATATATTTCATGCCGTGGTAGTCCGAGGTGGTCTCGGCGGCGCGACTGTATTGTTGGCCGATGAGCTGCAGCGACACGGCGGCGGCGCCGACGATTTGGTCGGCGTACTCGGAATCGCGGCCGGCGATGGCCACGCCGAGCTGCAGAACTTGGGAGATTAAACCGCGCTGTTGAGATTGGGCGCCGTGTTTGGCCGCGGCGTGCACAATTTCATGGCCGAGCACGGCCGCTAATTCGGCTTCGTTTTCCAGCGCCGCTAACAGGCCGCGATTGACGGCGATTTTGCCGCCGGGCAAGGCCCAGGCATTGGGCGCGGCGCTGTTCAATAGCACGAATTCATAGGGCAATTCGCGGTCGCTCACCGCGGCCAGCCGCTGCCCGACCGCGGCCACATAATCGCCCAACGCCTGCTCCACCGCGTAGATTCCGCCGCCGGCTTGCTGCGCTGAGGCGTAGTGTTGCTGCCCGAGTTTGATTTCCGCCTCGGTGGAGATGAGCGAGAGCTCGCGCTTGCCGGTCACCGGATTGGTGGCGCAACCGCCGACCGCCAGCGCCGCCGCCAGCAGGGCTGCGAGGGCTAGCCAGCGCCGCCGGCCGGGTGATGGACGAAGGTGAATCAACGCACGCTTCCTGCGGCCATGACAATGGGCGGGATTTGGCCGCCGCCGGCCACCCCGCCGGTCACCGGATGGGCGGCGACGCCACCGTCAGCGCTCGGCGTGGCCGTTCGCATGGTCGCCGCTGGGGTGATTTTCGAAGGGGTCAAGGCTGGATTTTCTGTTTGGGGAGGGCGGAAGTTGCGCCCGCCGGGCACCTGATAGGTGGCGCAACCGCCGGCGGTCAGCGCTGCCGCCAGCGCTAGCCAGCGCCGTCTGCTAGGCCGATTTAGCCGCCGCCGCCGACTCAGCCAGCGCCGCCGGCCCGCCAGTCACCCATCCGCCGGCTACACATAATCATGGTATTTGGCCAGATTCCGCACCGGCGTTGACAGCGCATCGCGGCGGAACGGGTCGCCGAGCTCGCGCGTGCACATGATTTCCAGCACCGTGCTTTTGCCGTGATTCATCTGCATATCCACGGCCTTGCGCAGCGCCGGACCGACTTCGTCGAGTTGGTCAACAGTGATGCCTTCGGCGCCCATGGCGCGCCCCATGGCGGCGAAACTTTGGTTTTCCAGGTCGGCGGCGATGAAGCGGCGGCCATAAAAATCCACCTGATTTTTCTTCTCGGCGCCCCATTGGCGATTGTTGAACACCACCCCGGTCACCGCAATGTTATGGCGCACGGCGGTCATAATTTCGGTCATGCTCATGGTCCAGGCGCCGTCACCGGAATAGGCGATGGCCGGGCGCGGCTTGCCGGCGGCGAGGGTGGCGCATTTGGCGCCGATGACGGTGGGCAGGGCGTAGCCGCAATTGCCCCAACTCATGGGGGCGAGAAAACTGCGCGGGGTTTCGAAGCGCAGATAGCTGTTGGCGATGGCGCTGATATTGCCGATGTCGGTGGAGACCATGGCGTCTTGCGGCATGGCTTTTTCCAGCTCGCGCAACACTTGGCGCGGATGCAGCCAGCTGTCGGATTCCTCTTTTTGTTGCGCGATCATATCTAGGCTGTACTCGTCAGTTTCGTGCAGCCAGCCGTCCAGTTCGCTCTCCCAAGCGGATTTTTCTGACGCGATTGTCGCGCCGCGTTGTTCGCGATTGTCAGCGCATGCCAATTTCATACCGCCGAGGCGGGCGCGCAAAGATTGCGCCGCCGCGCCGGCGTCGCCGCAAATTCCGGTGGTGATTTTTTTCACCAAGCCGAGCATTTTGTGGTCGGCGTCCACTTGAATGATTTTCGCATCGGCAGGCCAGTAGTCGATGCCGTATTGCGGCAAGGTGCCGAAGGGCCCGAGGCGCGAGCCGAGTGCCAACACCACATCCGCTTGGCCGAGAATTTTCATCGCCGCCTTGGAGCCGTGATAGCCCAGCGGCCCGCACCACAACGGGTGGCTGGCGGGGAAGGAATCGTTATGCAGGTAACTATTCACCACTGGCGCGCCAAGCAACTCCGCCAACGCCACGCAGGCCGGCACCGCATCGCCCATCACCACGCCGCCGCCGGAGATAATGACCGGAAATTTCGCCGCCGCCAGCAGTTGCGCCGCGTCGTTTAAGGTTGCATCGCCGCCCGGCCCGCGGTCGAGGCGCATGGGCTGCGGCACATCGATATCCAATTCACCGTAAAAATAATCGCGCGGAATGTTCAACTGCGTCGGCCCCAGCTCAGAATGCGCGCGGTCGAAACATCGCGCGGTGTATTCGGCGATGCGCTTGGGATTATTCACATGCCCCTGATATTTAACGAACTCTTGGAACATCGGCAACTGATTGGCCTCTTGAAAACCGCCCAGCCCCTGCCCCATGGTGCCGCTTTCCGGGGTAATCATCACCACCGGCGAATGCGCCCAATAAGCGGCCGCGATGGCGGTGACGCAGTTGCTGATGCCGGGCCCGTTTTGCCCGATAACCACGCCGTGCCGGCCGCTCACCCGAGCATAGCCGTCCGCCATGTGGCCAGCGCCTTGCTCGTGTACCACCGGCACCAGCCGAATGCCCGCCGGCGCGAAAATGTCCATCGCATCCATAAAGGCCGAACCCATAATGCCGAAAATATCGGTCACGCCATTGGCGGCCATAGTTTCAACAAAGGCTTCAGACGGAGTCATTTTAGGCATGATAATTTCTCTCGAAAGGGTAGGTTTAAGTTGATGGGTTAGGTGGAACTCTGCTCCCCGCATAAAAATTGCGGCATTGGTTCTTTATCGGATGACCAGCGCCATTGCATTGTGTATGGCGGGGTATCGCCGAGCAGGTTGCCGATGATAAACAGATAACGCGTGTCGGGGTTTTCCGGAAAAGCGGCATTGGCTTTGTCGAGCATTTGCCAGCACTCGCCTAATTTGTCTTTGGGTTCGTGGGAATAAAAGATAATGACTTTCAACGGCGAGCGCAAAAAAATCAGTTTCCACATTTCATTTTCCACATCTTGACCATTTTCATGCTCGATAAGAATATCCAACAACAGCGGATAGCCTAGGTTGGGGTGGTTGATTTTTTTATCGCCGACGACTCGCATGTCCACTCTAAGTCCGCCCTCGTATTCGATGTTGGCATTGGCATTCAGTTCTCTCACCACGCACTCTAAAAAAGAGTCGTACTCACCTCCAGCCGGCCCAAGCATTTTTTTAGTCCAAGGCGTGTTAGGCGATTTTGCAAATTCATCCGCGAATTCTGTTTGCTTGGTTTGTTCGCTTAGGCTATCCCATTTTGCCCGCCAAGCATCACAAAATTCTGCCGGGGTGATTATCTTTGTCATGTTAGGCATGATAATTTCTCTCGAAAGGGTAGGTTTAAGTTGATGGGTTAGGTGGAACTCTGCTCCCCGCATAAAAATTGCGGCATTGGTTCTTTATCGGATGACCAGCGCCATTGCATTGTGTATGGCGGGGTATCGCCGAGCAGGTTGCCGATGATAAACAGATAACGCGTGTCGGGGTTTTCCGGAAAAGCGGCATTGGCTTTGTCGAGCATTTGCCAGCACTCGTCTAATTTGTCTTTGGGTTCGTGGGAATAAAAGATAATGACTTTCAACGGCGAGCGCAAAAAAATCAGTTTCCACATTTCATTTTCCACATCTTGACCATTTTCATGCTCGATAAGAATATCCAACAACAGCGGATAGCCTAGGTTGGGGTGGTTGATTTTTTTATCGCCGACGACTCGCATGTCCACTCTAAGTCCGCCCTCGTATTCGATGTTGGCATTGGCATTCAGTTCTCTCACCACGCACTCTAAAAAAGAGTCGTACTCACCTCCAGTCGGCCCAAGCATTTTTTTAGTCCAAGGCGTGTTAGGCGATTTTGCAAATTCATCCGCGAATTCTTTTTGCTTGGTTTGTTCGCTTAGGCTATCCCATTTTGCCCGCCAAGCATCACAAAATTCTGCCGGGGTGATTATCTTTGTCATGGCCTTAATTTCTGGTTGCATTTAATTTAAGGGAATAAAAAGCCGCAGTATTTCACTTTTATTTTGCTGCTTGGGTTATTTCATTTATTCTATGTTCTGATTTTGGTTAATTTAAATGGTAGGTATTTCTCGCCGGAGATTTGAAAATTTTTCTCGACAGTTTTTAATGATTGTTCAGCATCGCGAATTTTTTGCCGTGCTTGATCCATCGCAACAGCGATTTCTCGTTGTTTTGGCAGGGGCGGCAAGGGCAAATCTAGTTCCAAAATGTCGTGTGGGCGGTAATTTTCGCGTCCGGTGGTATCGTCTTTTTTCAATTTCATAACTAGTTCGCGTAGCGTCCAAAAAATATAACGGCGGTCTGCTAGTGATTCGTTAATGGTAAATGCGCGATGGGTGGAGGTCGCGTGCAAGTCATCTTCTCCGTCATAAAGCGCGACTAGTCCATTTTGGGTATGCATCATCGAAACCACCAGATCGCCCTTCTTGATTAAAGACCGCGTCCTGCCGCTTGCCGCCACTTCCGAAAAACTTTTACGCTTGTTGATGAAAATTGTGTGATCTTTGGCAACAAAACCCGGCTCCAGACAAACGATGCCAGGCGTTATCGAGAAAGGGCGCGGCGCGAGTTTGATTACTTCACCCATTTTTACCATCTTATAATTGTTTTTCGCTTTTACGATTAATTTTTCGTTCGGCGAAAAAAGAAAATGGTTGTCGCGTAAATTTATTTTTGTTGGGAGCAATTTACCGCTTATCATGTCGGCTAAATCATTCATCGCTTCAAAGGACGGGCGGCGGCGCGTTTTCCCTTCGTGGCCATCGCTAGTGATGGCAAAAAAATCAAATGTTTCTTGACGCTTATGGGTGGCGCGAAAACTTAAAACTAGAACACAAGTTTTAGCATTAGTGTATTCGGCAAAAACATCTTTGGGCAACGAGACCACGCGCTCTAAATAAAATTCCGCCAACATGCCGCGCCGCAGGCTATCGTATCCATGTTCGTTGATGACGCGTTCAGGCACAATGATGGCGGCGCGACTACCAACACGCCCGCGAATCGAATCTAAACAATGATTGATGTAGGCCGCCTCATGCCGTTGTGAAAAGGGAATGTTGGTTAGTACGATGTTATATTTACCACGGTGTTTCATGCGCGATTCATGCGACAACGAATCACCGCGCTCGATGTTGCTATGACCATCGCCAGAAAGTACCATATTCATTTTGGCGATATAGGCCGCGTCGGAAATATCGCCACCAAAAAAGCAATTGTGGCGTAAGTTATCTATCTCTTTTTTTCGCCCGGCCGTGCCTAGTGGCGATAGCAATCGCCGCGCTTGTCGAAAGGATTCTATTAACATGCCGCCGGTGCCGCAAAATGGATCATAAACCTTCTCACCGGGACGCACCCGCACCATCTTGACCATCGCTTCTACGATATGGCGCGGCGTAAAGTAACGGTTTAATTCATCTTTATCTTTAGTGTAGTCTCGTAAAAAATATTCATAAGCACGCCCTTTGACATCCTCTTCGGTATCGATAAAAGAATGTGGGGTGACAAGCCCTACCAACTTTTCTAGCGTGGCCGGCAAGCGCATTTGACTTTGCGAAAAACCGCCATGATATTCGGCATCCAGCTTGGTCAACACGGCGGAATAAGCCTCTAACAGACCGTGACCGGCACGGTTGGCAAAGTCATCCCATCGCGCCGGAATGCCGCCGAACATGGCATCGCCGCTATCGTGAAGTTCAGTCAATATTTTGACGAATAATAATTTAGCGAACTCGTTGAACGCGTCCATTTTGGCAATGCCTTCTCTATTGAGGGCGCGTTTGGCTGAATTGAAAAGCTTAACAAGCGCCCCGCTTTCGGAAAAACTCTGGCCGCGATGCCACACATTTGACTGTAAGAATTTCTGCATCTGTAGCGGTGACAAAATGGTTGACACCTCACGGTCGCCAATAAACAGCGCGGCGCCGTTGGACATGTGTCGCGTCATCACCACATCGCCATCGCAGGAAAATACCAGCGGGCAAGCCAATTTTTTAGCGTAGTTCGCGCCTTGCTCCAGGGCGGCGAGCAAGTTTTTTTGATTTTTTTGGGGTTTTTTCGCCTCCACAACCGCCACCGGCACACGGCTATCGGCGCTGTATAGCAACCAATCGGGGCGTAAATTCCCCAGCGCTTTTTTCTGCTCATCGTATTTCGGAACTTCACGGGCAATGGCATCGGCAGCCCAGCCAGCATTGGCCAGCAGGTTTTCGATTATTTGGCGGGCATCTTGCTCGCTACGGAGGGGAATGATGGCCATTTTTCACCCTTAAGGATGAGTCATCAATACATCACCCCTGCAACGCCGTTTTGGCATCCACATAATCGTAGCCTAAGTCTTCGGCTACTTTGCGGTGGGTTACTCGGCCGGCGTGTACATTCAAGCCGGCGCGCAGGTGGGGGTCGTCTAACATGGCTTGTTTGGCGCCTTTATTTGCCAGCGCTAGGGCGTAGGGCAAGGTGGCGTTGTTGAGGGCGTAAGTGGAGGTGCGTGGCACGCCGCCGGGCATGTTGGCGACGCAGTAATGCACCACGCCGTCTACCACATAGGTGGGGTCGGCGTGGGTGGTGGCGTGCGAGGTTTCGCAGCAGCCGCCTTGGTCGATGGCGACATCGACGATGACCGAGCCGGGTTTCATGTTTGCAACCATGGCGGCGGTGATTAATTTGGGCGCTTCGGCGCCGGGAATCAGCACCCCGCCGATGACTAAATCGGCATCGCGAATATGGCGTTCGAGGGCGTCCTCGGTGGAGAAAACCGAATTGGTGTTGCGGCCGAATTGCGCCCAGTGGCGGTCTAAGGCGGCCGAATTGTTGTCGATAATCCACACATCGCCGCCCATGCCCACGGCGATGTGGGTGGCGTGGGTGCCGACCACGCCGGCGCCCAAAATCACCACCTTAGCCGGGTCTACGCCGGGCACGCCGCCGAGCAACATGCCCAGCCCGCCGTGCGGTTGCTCCAAGCAATAGGCGCCGGCTTGGATGGACATGCGCCCAGCGACTTTGGACATCGGCGCCAACAGCGGCAGCCCGCCGAGGGCTGAGGTGACGGTTTCATAGGCGATGCAGGTGGCGCCGCTGGCGACCAAATCCGCAGTTTGCTCGGGGTCGGGGGCGAGGTGTAGGTAGGTGTAGAGCAGTTGCCCGGCGCGCAGCATGGCGCGTTCCCCGGCCTGCGGTTCCTTGACTTTGACGACCATGTCGGCGGTGGCGAATATGTCGGCCGCAGTGGCGGCGATGCGGGCGCCGACGGCGGTGTACTCGCTGTCGGCAGCGCCGATGCCGGCGCCGGCGTTGGTTTCGACTAACACCTCATGGCCGTGTTTGACTAATTCGCGGACGCTGGTGGGCGCTAAGCCGACGCGGTATTCGTGGTTTTTGATCTCTTTGGGGATGCCTACTAGCATTGAATTTCCTCAGTGCTGGGGGTTGGAAGGGGGGTGATTTTGGCGGTGATTCTGTCGATGGCGCTGATTTGGCATCGATTCTGGCGCTGATTCTGTCGCTAAGCCGCCGCCGGCGCCTATCGGTCGCTGATTCTGTCGCATATCCACCGTGGGCGATAATTCGCCGGTGATTCTGTCGATAAATCCGCCGATGGCGCGGATTCTGCCGATGGCGATAATCCGTCGCCGACTCTGTTGCTGACGGCCGCTAAGCCGCCGCCGATTTTGTCGCTAGCCGCCGCCGACAGGCCGATAATTCGAGCCTTCGCCGAGCTGGCAGGCGGCCTGGTGCGCAACCGCATGGGCGACGCTATGATAGCCGACTCGGTACGATGCGGTAAATACCAATTATCGTGCGCCCGGCGCCCGCATTCACGGCGGTGATTTCAGCCACTGCCGCCGACCTCCCCCGCAATCGTTTCAATCACCCTAGTTGGGATTTATATATCTAAATCTGCACGGCTGGGTTTGGCTTTTGGCTTTTGGCTTTTGACTTCGCTTTTCGCTTTTGACTTCGCTTTTGACTTCTACCTGGTCCATCATTTGGGCTGATGGGTTGAAGATTTAAAGCCAAAAGCAAAAAGAGCAACAGCAACAGCCCCCCACCAAATCAGGCGCCCCACCAAATCAGGCGATAGAGCCGCCTGATTTTACTCCCCCCAGATAAAGCGGGAGTAAAACGTTAAAAGCCAAAGCGAAAAGCCCAAAATCAAAAGCAAAAATCAAAAGCAGCCCCCATAAATCAGCCGCTGACCTTAAAAAAACGCCAATCAAAGGGCAGATTTAGGTATATAAATTCCCTATATTTTATGGCGACGGATATGACTACGGATACGACGGATATGTCCACGGAAATGGTCAG
The DNA here is from genome assembly GCA_965243285.1 of Candidatus Poriferihabitaceae bacterium. Lineage (GTDB taxonomy): Bacteria > Pseudomonadota > Gammaproteobacteria > Arenicellales > Poriferihabitantaceae > JAHRAW01. The sequence goes on from OZ251537.1 coordinate 1,074,634, forward strand.
CATCGTCGATTCCTCGGATGCCATCACCGCCGCCATGCCACGCGCCGAGATGCGGCGTCGGCAGGTGATTCATCGCGTTACTTACATCTTAGTGTTCAGCGCCGGCGGCGAGGTGCTGGTGCAGCGCCGCACGGCGGATAAGGATTGGTATCCCGGGCGGCTGGATTTCGCCGCCGGCGGCGTGGTGCAGGCCGGCGAGAGTTACGCCGCTTCCGCTGCCCGGGAATTACACGAGGAATTGGGCGTGACGCCGCCGCTGACCGCATGTTTCGACTTGTGGTTCGAGGACGCCGAGGACACCGATGAGGCCGCGCATGCGGCGCCGACGCGCAGCTGGGGGCGGGTTTTTTCATGCGCGCACGATGGGCCATTTAGGCTGCAGCCGGCCGAGGTGGCGGCGGTGGAATTCATGCCGGTGGCCGCCGCCCTCGCGATTCCCCCAGCCCAGGTGACGCCCGACAGCCGCCAGGCGCTGGCGGCCTATGTGCTGTGAATCGCCCGCGGTCGCGGCTTTGTCCGCCATGCGGCATAATTCACGCTGGCACGCCCCGCAACATCGCCCCTTGAACATCCATATATACCGTCATCGCCGGCTCGCCGCCGGTCGGCGACAAATTCGCCACCGCCCCATCCACCCGGCCCCGCCATGATTCAAATAGACGCGGTTTCCAAGCATTTTGGCGGCGTGCGGGCGGTGCATGAGGCCACTTTGGGGATAAAAACCGGCGCCATCACCGGCTTGATCGGGCCCAACGGCGCCGGCAAAACCACGCTGTTCAACATCATCGCCGGGGCCCATCGCCCGAGCGCCGGGCGCATTCGTTTGGACGGCGAAGACATCACCGGCTTAGCCCCGCATCGATTATTCGCCAAGGGGTTGTTGCGCACCTTTCAACTGGCCCATGAATTCGCCAAATTGACCGTGTTGGAGAATTTCATGGTGGTGCCAGCGGCACAGGCCGGCGAGCGCTTGCCCGAGGCGTGGTTTGGGCGGCGAAAAATGGCGCGACAAGAGGCGGAGTTGCGCCACCGCGCCGAAGCGGTGCTGGAATTTTTAGGGCTGTCGGCGTTGGCTGATGAACTGGCCGGCAACCTCTCCGGCGGGCAGAAAAAACTCCTCGAATTGGGGCGCACCATGATGGTGGACGCCAAAGTGGTGCTGCTGGATGAGGTCGGCGCCGGCGTCAATCGCACCTTGTTGCGCGACATCGGCGATGCGATTTTGCGCCTCAATCGCGAGCGCGGCTACACTTTTTGTATGATCGAGCACGATATGGATTTCATCAGCCGCTTGTGCGACCCGGTCATCGTCATGGCGCAAGGCGCGGTGCTCACCCAAGGCAGCGCGGCGCAAGTCAAGGCCGATGAGCGCGTTATCGAGGCCTATCTGGGGCGCGGGCTGAAAAACGCGCCGCCTAAACCCGCGCCGACCGCCTAAAAGCAACGCATGGAATTTTTGCGCGGCGAAAATATGAGCGGCGGCTATGACGGCGCCGACATCCTGCGTGGCTGCAGCATCGGCGTCGAGCGCGGTGAAATCGTCGTGATCGTCGGCCCCAACGGCGCCGGCAAATCCACCGCCATGAAAGCCCTGCTCGGCATGCTGAAACTGCGCCGCGGCCGCGTGCTGTTGGACGGCGCCGACATCTCGGCGCTGAGCCCGCAGGCGCGAGTGGCGCGCGGCATGGCATTCGTGCCGCAAACCGCCAATGTGTTTGTCTCGCTCACGGTGCAGGAAAATTTGGAAATGGGCGCCTACCTGCGGCGCGATGATTTCGCCGCCACCATGGCGCAGGTGTTCGAATTATTCCCGGTATTGGCGGAAAAACGCCGCCAGCCAGCCGGCGAACTGTCCGGCGGCCAGCGTCAGCAGGTGGCGGTGGGGCGGGCGCTGATGACCAAGCCGGCGGTGCTGATGTTGGACGAGCCCACCGCCGGCGTCTCGCCGCTGGTGATGGACGAACTCTTCGAGCGCATCCTCGAAGTGCGAAAAACCGGCGTCGCCATCCTCATGGTGGAGCAAAATGCGCGCCAGGCGCTCACCATCGCCGACCGTGGCTATGTGTTAGTCATTGGCGAAAATCGCCACACCGGCAGCGGCGCCGAGTTGCTCGCCAACCCGCAAATTCGCCGCTCCTTTCTCGGCCGCTGAGGGCGGCGAAGCCGAGTCGATATCAACCCCATAAATCCCATGAATTTACCCGCCTATTTCACCGATGTGGCGAATGCGGCGGTGTTGTTCGCCAATTTTGTGCTGATTCCAGCGGCCGCCTATGGCGCGCAGTTGGCGCTCGGGGCGTTGGGCGTCACTTTGGTTTACGCGGTGCTGCGGTTTTCCAATTTCGCCCATGGCGACACCATGGCCTTCGGCGCCATGGTCACCATCCTCGTCACCTGGTGGCTGCAGTCGGTGGGCATCGGGCTGGGACCGTTGCCGACGGCGTTGCTGGCGCTACCGGTGGGCATCGCCGCCGCCGCCGTGTTTTGCGTACTCACCGACCGCGCCGTATACCAACATTATCGCCGCCAAAAAAGCCCGCCGGTGGTGTTCGTTATCGCCTCGGTGGGGGTGATGTTCATGTTAAATGGCATCGTGCGTTTCATCATTGGCCCCGGCGACAGGTATTTTGCCGATGGCGAGCGCTTCATCATCAAGGCGCGGGAGTTCAAGCACATGACTGGCTTGACCGAGGGGCTGACGATCAAAACCAGCCAAGGAATCAGCCTAGTTTTGGTGCTGATTTTGGTGTTAGCGCTGTTTTGGTTCTTACAAAAAACTCGCACCGGCAAAGCCATGCGGGCGTTTTCCGATAATGAAGAGCTGGCGCTGCTGTCGGGCATAGACCCGGCGCGCGTGGTGCGGGTGACTTGGATTTTGGCGGCGGCGTTGGCCACCATCGCCGGCGTCTTATACGGGCTGGACAAAAGCTTCAAGCCGTTCACCTATTTCCAGTTGTTGCTGCCGATTTTCGCGGCCGCCATCGTCGGTGGCATCGGCCAGCCGGTGGGCGCCGTGGTCGGCGGCTTCGTCATCGCGTTTTCCGAAGTCACCCTCACCTATGCCTATAAAAAATTCCTCGCCTACCTGCTGCCGGCGGCTTGGGAGCCGCACGGCTTGGTGCAATTGCTATCCACCGACTACAAATTCGCGGTGTCCTTTATGATTTTGGTGGTGGTGTTGTTAGCCCGCCCCACCGGCATTTTTCGCGGGCGGGTGGTGTGAATGGTCGCCCGATTAGTCGAATAAATCCTACTTTCCATCCCCACTGCGGCGCATTTCAGCCCGTTTTTGAGTGAATTATCGACATGCAAGCCGCGATAAAAGCGCCACCTAACAGCCACCCGGCACGGCCGCCGGGGTCGCGCCCAGCGGTTCGGGCGGTGGTGGTTTTCGCCCTGATGGCGGGGTTGCTGGCGGTGGTCGGGGTCGGGCAGTCGTGGTCGTTAGCGCTGGTGATTCTCAATTTATGCCTGATTTCGGCGGTGATGGCGTTGGGGGTGAATATTCAGTGGGGCTATGCCGGGCTGTTTAATGTGGGGATTATGGGCTTTGCGGCGCTCGGCGGCGTGGCCCCGGTGTTGGTGGCGAAAATGCCGGTGCCCGGGGCGTGGGCGGCCGGCGGCGATGGATTGTTGCTGGCGGCGGCGTGCGTGGCGGTGACCGCCGGGGTGATTATCGGCGCGCGCCGCATTTTGCCGGCCGGGCGGTGGCGGAATGCGGCGGTGGCGGTCAGCCTGATTGCCGGCTATTTTGCCGCCCGCCATTTCTACGCCCCGGCGGTGGCCGCCATCGAAGCCGTGCGCTCAGCCAAATACGGCTACCTCGGCGGCCTCGGCTGGCCGGTGATTTTTTCCTGGGCAGTGGGCGGGGCATTCGCCGCCGGCGCCGCGTGGGTGGTCGGGCGGGTCGCCCTCGGGCTGCGCTCGGATTATTTCGCCATCGCCACCTTAGGCATATCGGAAATCATCATCGCCTTCCTCAAAAACGAAGATTGGCTGACGCGCGGCGTAAAAAATGTAACCGGGCTGCCGCGCCCGGTGCCGTATGAGATCGATTTGCAGCGTAGCGCGTGGTTTATCGACCGGGTGGAAGCATGGCACGCCGACATGTTGGCGGCGTTGACCGCCGACGAACGCGCCGCGGCGTTGTCGCAGCAGGTTATCGAAGCCTCGGGCTGGTTCGTTAAGTTGTGCTACGCCGGGCTGTTCGCGGCCACCCTGGCGGTGCTGCTGGGCTTGAGCGTGGCCGCGCTGAACTCCCCCTGGGGGCGGATGATGCGCGCCATTCGCGATAATGAGGCCGCGGCCGCCGCCATGGGCAAAGATATTGTCGCCCGCCACCGCCAAGTTTTCATCTTAGGCTCAGCCGTGGTCGGCATCGCCGGCGCCATGTTGGTCACGCTGGACGGGCAATTCACCCCGGCCGCTTACAACCCCTTGCGCTTCACTTTTCTCATCTGGGTGATGGTCATCGTCGGCGGCTCCGGCAACAATCTCGGCGCGGTGCTCGGCGGCTTCTTCATCTGGTTCGTGTGGATCGAGGCCGAGCCGGTCGGGCGCTGGCTGTTAGACCACGCCACCGCGCCCTTAGGCGAGCAGCACGGCGTGCGAATCCACCTCATGGCCGGCTCCCAGCACATGCGGCTGTTCCTGATGGGGCTGGCGTTGTTGTTGGTGATGCGCTTCAGCCCCGGCGGCGTATTGCCGGAGGCGCGACGGCGGGTGGGGCGGTGAATTTAGGGGTGATGCGGCGGGCGATTCGCTAGGCGCCAGCCACTGAGCGCGATAAAAATGGCGGCGATAATGCGCCCCGAAAAAACTTGTCCGGCGGCCAACCATCGGCCTGAAAAAACCCCCATTCACGCCGCAAAAACCGCCCCGCCAGGCTTGATTTGAAGGCCGCCATGGGAGATTCTCACGCGGCCCGCGAATCGCCCAACCCCCACCCCGCCGCTGTCGCCGTGCTTAATATTTTGCCCGCTGACAACCCCCTCGCCGCCGCTTATGCCGTCGCCAGCAATGTGGCGGCCTTGCAACAGGCGGCGGCGGTGGTAGGGCAGATGAGCGCCGCCGCCTTCACGCATCGCGCCGCGACGGCGGATTCGGCCGGCGAACATTTCCGCCATGTCGTAGACCACTACCAGTTATTTTTAGACGGCTGGCGCAATGGGTTAGTGGATTACGACAACCGCGCCCGCAACCCGCGCATCGCCACCGACCGCCACTACGCCGCCGCCCGCATGCACGCCCTGTGCGCCGGGTTAGCGGCGTTGGACGGGCAAGATTTGGGGCGGCCAGTGGCGGTGCGTTGCAATTTTGCCACCGCCACCGCCGGGCAACCTCGCCCGGCTTGCAGGCCCGCCATGCCATCCTGCCTGGGTCGGGAATTAGGGTTTTTGCACAGCCACAGCAGCCATCACTTCGCCTTCATCGCGCTAATTTTGCGCCAACAGGGGGTGGTAGTGGATGCGGCATTCGGCGTCGCGCCAGCCACCCTCGCCCACCGCCAGTCCGCCGCCAAATAGCACCCTAATAAGGGGGATTTAGGTCTATAAATCCCAAAAAAAACCCCCGGGGCTTGCGCCGCCGGGGGTATCAAGGCGTCGATATTTCGGCGCGAAATCGGTATTTTCAGTGTTTCTGGTTAGAAAATCACGATTCCTAATCGAGGGACCAGAACGATGGCGAGGTCGAAGTCGATGACGACCCCAGACCGCATACCCTTAAAGCCAGCCCCCGCCGTCGTCTCAGCGGCGAATGCGAATGGTCTCGAATTTGCCGGCGCGCACTTCCATTTCTTTGTAAGCGCCGAGCACTTCGCCGACGGCGTTGAATTCCACATCGGTGGCGCCGACATAGTCCACAGCCCCGCCATCGGCCAGAATCTGCAGCCCTTTGGCCAGTTCGCCGACCGCGATTTTGGTGCCCGGGGCGTTGGCCACGGTCATCATTTGGGCTTGAATCGCGGCACGGTCGGCCGAGCCGGCGGCTTGCATGGCCAGGATGATCAAGGCGGCGGCGTCATAGGAACTGCCACGGAAGGGACCATCGCCATCGAAATCATGGCTCTGCGCGTAGTCGATGAATCCGGCCGCCGCTTTGCCGGTGTCGCCGGGCACGGTGCCGATGGCGCCGCTCAAGCCATCGCCGATGGCGTCGATTAAGGCTTGGCCGATCATGCCGTCAGCGAGGATAAAGTGGCCGAAGGCGTCTTGGTCGAGCGCGGCTTGGATGATGCCCTTGCCGCCTTGGTCGAGATAACCGAACACCGCCAAGTATTGCGCCCCGGCGGCCGCTAGCGCGCCGACTTCGGCCGAATAATCGGCTTTGCCGTCCTCATGCGCCACGCTGATGGGGATGGCGCCGCCCACGGCCGCAAAAGCGGTGGCGAAGGATTCGGATAACCCCTTGCCGTAATCGTTGTTGGTGAAGGTGACGGCGACTTTTTTGATGCCGCGATCTTTCAACACCGCGGCCAATACCTCGCCCTGGCGGGCATCCGAAGGCGCGGTGCGGAAAAAGTAGCCGTTATCGTCGATGCTCGACAACGCCGGCGAGGTTGCCGACGGCGACACAATGGGCACGCCGTTGGGGATGGCGACATTATTGGCGATGGCGGTGGTGACGCCGGAACAATCGGCGCCCATGATGGCGGCCACGCGCTCGGATGAAACCAGGCGCTCGGCGGCGGCGGTGGCGGCGGCGGCATCCACGCAGGTGGAATCAGCGCGCACCGCGACCAACTTCGACCCGCCTAACAATAAGCCGGAGTCCGAGGCCTCTTGCATGGCTTGCTCGGCGCTGCGCGCCATGAGCGGGGTGAGGGATTCGATGGGGCCGGTGAAGCCCAAAATCACGCCGATTTTGATGTCATCTTGCGCCAACACCGGGCCCGCCAATAGCGAGGTAAACACCGCGGCACGAGCAATTTTAGCGGCCGCGGCACAACGAGATACTTTGATATGGGTAAACATGATTCAATTCTCTGAAGGTAAAGGGGGCTAACAGGCGCGAAGTATAGCCGTATTTTCGCCTTATCACGGGCCGGCGGATTTTCGGTCGGCCAGGCGGCAATAATTTATCCGGGCGCGGATGGCGGCGGGCAGGTTTATCCGCATGAGCGCGCGCACCATTGAATATATGGGAGTTATATATCCAAAGCTGCAGTTCGATTAGCGTTTTTTGAGGTCAGCGGCTGATTTAGGTATATAACTCCCAAAGAAAAAGCCCAACAGCCAACAGCAACAGCAACAGCAACATCAAACCCAAACCCAGCCGTGCAGATTTAGGTCTATAAATCCCGAATATATACATATGGGGCTTATATACCTGTTGCCCCAAAAATAGAAAAACCGCTTGCATTACCTCAAAAACCCATAAAAACCCTAACAAAACAGACTTCACGCAACGCTATAAAATTAGCGTGAAATAAGGCTTGGGGCAACAAGTATATAATTCCCATACATATATATGCGCGCAAACTGAAGCGGCGGGCGGGTGAGCGGGCGGATGATCGAGTCGCCAATCTATGGCCGGCGGTGCCGAGATTGACGCCGCCGCCTAAGTTTATCGGCCGTATTTTGCGCGTTTGGCGCGCGCCATCGCCACTAGATCCATGGCGCATTCATTGCATGCGTTTAGCAATCTCGCGCCGTCTAATTTCATCGCCGCCATGTGGGTTGCCGCTTTGGTGCTGCGCCGCCGCGCGGTGTTTTGCTCCGGGTTGGCTTTCGCCGCCGCGCTGTGTTCGTAGGTTCGGTTGCAGATTCCGCAAGATTCAGTCGTCATTTTTGAGCCTCTTCGAGTTTGTGGAGTTTCAATTATTACACCTATAGGTTGATGTATATGCTCACGGCCAATTCCTTATTGAGCTTTATTTGCCGCCCAAATCGGCGGGTTTTGCTTTTCGGCGGGTTTGGTCACTATAATGCCGCCCGTGGTATTTTCATTTTATCGAGGTCAGTCGCGCCCATCGGGCCGCCGCCCCCACAACCCATGCGACATCAATAACGAGGTATGCCCATGACTAACACCATACTGGTCGGGATAGACGGCAGCGCGCCCGGCAAACGCGCCGCGGAATTCGCCGCTGCCATGGCGAGCGCCCAAGACGCGACGCTGCTGGTCGTGTATGTGATTCAATGGTCGCCGTACACCTTCAACACGCCGCAGGAGAACGAAACCCGCCACCGCCGCCGCGAGGAGGAAATCGAGATGGCGCGGGCGCGCGTGTTGCAGCCCTTGTTGGATTCCCTGGCGCACGCCAAATGCAAGGCCGAGGGCATAGTGCGGCACGGCAGTCCGGCCGATATCTTGAATCAAGTGGCGCAAGACAACAAAGTGTCGCAAATTTTCATCGGTCGCACTGGCGATTCCGGTTTGAAAAACCTGCTGTTCGGCAGCGTGGCCGGCAATTTGGTGCAGACCACTTCGGTGCCGGTCACCATCATCCCCTAACGGGTGCTTTTAGGAGGATTATCGACGATTCATCGACGATTGTGACGATTGTGACGATTTTATCGGTCATCCCATCGCCGCCCACCGGCGAGCCAAAGCATGGCGTCTCCCATCATCACTAACGAGGTATGCAGCATGTATAAAAAATCGTTGCGCAATATTGCGCTGGGCTTAATCGGTTTTCTCATCACCGCCACCGCGCATGCGCAAGGCGGCTCCAACCCGCTGGCGTGGTTTGACGGCATCGACACCGCCGTAAACGACATGACGGCGCCCATCGCCGCCGTCTTCGGCCAAATCGTGTTCTTCAAAATCCCCATGTTCGGTGCGCAATTGCCGGTGGTGGTTTTATGGCTGGTTATCGGCGCGGTGTTTTTCACCTTTTATATGGGTTTCATCAACCTGCGCGGCTTCAAACACGCCATCGAACTGGTGCGCGGCGATTATTCCGACCCCAAAAGTCAGGGCGAGGTGTCGCACTTCCAAGCGTTAGCCACGGCGGTGTCGGGCACGGTCGGCATCGGCAATATCGGCGGCGTGGCGGTGGCGGTGGCCATCGGCGGCGCCGGGGCCACTTTTTGGCTGATAGTGGCTGGGTTTTTGGGCATGTCCACCAAATTCGTCGAGTGCACATTGGGCGTTAAATATCGCGAGCAATTCCCCGATGGACATGTGTCCGGCGGCCCGATGTACTACCTGCGCAAGGGCTTCGCCGACCGCGGCATGCACGGTTTCGGGCGCTTTATGGGCGCGTTTTACGCCCTCGGCATCTTCATCGGCGCGTTGGGCATCGGCAATATGTTCCAGTCCAACCAAGCCTATGTGCAGCTCAACCATGTGGCCGGCGGCGGGTTAGACGGGCTCGGCTGGCTGGTCGGCCTGATCATGGCGGCGGTGGTCTTTATGGTCATCATCGGCGGCATCAAATCCATCGCCCGGGTGACCGAAAAAATCGTGCCATTTATGGCGATTTTCTACTGCCTGTTCGCCCTGGTGGTGATTTTGCTCAACAGCGCCGTGCTGCCGCAGGCGATTAGTAATATCTTTGTCGGCGCGTTTACCGGCGAAGGCGTGGCCGGCGGCGCTATCGGCGTGTTGGTCATCGGCTTCCAGCGGGCGGTGTTTTCCAACGAGGCCGGCATCGGCTCGGCTTCCATCGCCCACGCCGCCGTGCGCACCAAAGAGCCGGTGACCGAGGGCATCGTCTCGCTGTTAGAGCCGTTTATCGACACCATCGTGATATGTACCATCACTGCCTTGGTCATCGGTACCGCTCAAGTAGCCGACCCGAATTTTGCCGGCGATGCGCAAGGCGTGGCCATGACATCGGCGGCCTTTGAACGCGAATTCACCTGGTTCCCGATTCCGCTGGCCATCGCCGCCGTGTTGTTCGCCTTCTCGACCATGATCGCATGGTCTTATTACGGCCTCAAAGGGTGGACCTATTTGTTCGGCGAAAGCACATTCAGCCAGACCAACTACAAAGTGTTGTTCTGCGCCTTCGTGGTGTTGGGTTGCGTGGTGCAGCTGGGGCCGATTCTCGATATTTCGGACGCGCTGGTGTTCTTGATTTGCGTGCCCAATATCCTCGGCTTGTATTTCCTCGCGCCGATAGTGAAAAGAGAGATGAACGCGTATTTCGCGCGCATCGAAAGCGGCGAGATCAAAAAATTCAAGTGATTCTCGCCTAACCGCCGTTTCGCGGCGCAATGAGAAGCCGCCCCTTTTTCGAGGGGGGCGGCTTTTTTTTGGGAATTATATACTTAGTTGACCCAGTCCTTATTTCACGCCGATTTTATAGTGTGGCGTGAAGTATGCTTAGGTTAGGGTTTTTATGGGGTTTTTGGGGTAATGCAAGCGGTTTTTTTGTTGGGGCAACAACCATATAATTCCCTTTTTTTGGCGTCGCGGCGGGTGACGGTGGCGCCGACGACGCCGACTCCGACTCCGACTCCGACCTAGGGCCCCCCGCCTTCGAGCACCGGCAGGGCGGTGGTGTATTTCATCTGCTCCATAGCGAACATGGAAGTTACATCGGAGAGCTCGATGCGGCCGATGATGGTCTTGTAGATGCGGTCGAAGGCGGCGATATCCGGCACCACCACGCGCAGCAAATAATCCACCGTGCCGCTCATGCGGTAGATTTCCATAATCTCCGGGATGGTGTGCATCTCGCGGGCGAATTTCTTGCTCCACTCGATGTTGTGCTGGTCGGTGCGGATGGCGATGAACACGGTGACGCCGGCATTCACCTTGGCCGCGTCCAACAGCGCCACGCGGGCGCGGATGATGCCATTTTCCTCCATACGCTGAATGCGCTTCCAGCATGGAGTGGGCGAGAGGTGCACCTTTTGCGCAATATCCTTGATGGTCATGTCGGTATCGCGTTGCAAATGGTGCAAGATTCTTCTATCAGTCATGTCGATAGAACTATTTTCTTTGTTTTTCATATTTTAGATAAAATAACCTCTTTATTTGGGTGGATAGGTGGAAATATAGCATTATATTCTATTTTTAGTGGAAAATGGCATTAATTTATATACAATCGACCAGCAAACCCGCCGCATCGCCGGCTTGACCGCCAAGCGGCCATTTCCCCCCCCCCCCCCCCCCCCCATCGCCCCCCTCACCGATTGAACACCGAGTGCCCACGCCATGCACACTTATGACGCAAACGGCAGCGCCCAACTGCAGCAACGCGCCCGCCAATTCAAACACCAAGTGCGGCGCTTTCACGACGGTGAGTTAGAGGCTGACAAATTTCAGCAGTTGCGGCTACGAAACGGGCTGTATAAAGAACTGCACGCCCACATGTTGCGGGTGGCGATTCCCTATGGCGTGCTAAACAGCGCCCAACTGGCAAAACTGGCGGATATTTCGCGGCGCTTCGACCGCGGCTATGGGCACTTCACCACGCGCCAGAATATTCAATTTAATTGGCCGCAACTGGAGGAGGTGCCGGACATTTTGCTGGCATTGGCCGAGGTGGGCATGCACGCCATCCAAACCAGCGGCAGTTGCATGCGCAACATCACCTGCGACCACCTGGCTGGGGTCGCGGTGGATGAAATCGAGGACCCGCGCCCATGGTGCGAATTAATCCGCCAGTGGTCGACCCTGCACCCCGAATTCAACTGGCTGCCGCGCAAGTTCAAAATCGCCGTAACCGGCGCCGAAAACGACCGCGCCGCGATTCAGCTACACGACATCGGCCTGCGGCTGTTTCATGATGATGGCGGCCAAACCCGCATCTGCGTCTATGTCGGCGGCGGCATGGGGCGCACCCCGGTCATCGGCAAAATCATCCATAAGGACTTGCCGCAAGCGGATTTGCTGGCCTACCTGCAAGCCATTCTGCGGGTCTATAACCAATACGGCCGCCGCGACCATCGCTATCGCTCACGCATCAAAATTCTGGTGAATGACCTCGGCCTCGAGGTCTTTCGCGCGCGCGTTGAAAAAGAATGGCGCGCTGCCGCCGCTGCCGCCCCGAGCGTGAGCGCGGCCGAAATCGCCCAAGCGCGGGCCTGCTTTGCGCCGCCTGGCTTTGCGCCGCCTGGCTTTGCACCGCCTGGCGATGCATCGGGCGAGGCCGAAGCTACGGCCGATGTACCAGCCGGTGTCGGCGATGTCATTCCGGTCGCCAACCCGCGATTTTTGCGCTGGCGGCAACACAACACCCTCGCCCACCGCGATAAAAACCGCCGCATCGTTTATGTCTCGCTGAAAGCGCCGGGGCAACCGCCGGGCGACATCGATGCCGCGCAAATGGAGGGCTTGGCGGCGCTGGCGCGCGCCTACAGCGCCGACGAACTGCGCGTAAGCCATGAGCAAAATCTGCTGCTGCCCTATGTGCGGCGCGAGCAGTTGTTTGCGGTGTGGCGCGAGTTGGAGCGCTTGGGGCTGGCCACCGCCAACATCGGCACCCTCACCGACATGATTTGCTGCCCCGGGCTGGACTACTGCGCCCTCGCCAACGCCGGCACCGTGCCCATCGCCGAGCAAATCAACGCGCGGCTGGCGGCGCTGGATAGGCTGTATCACATCGGCGAAGTCAAACTCAAAATGTCCGGCTGCATGAATGCCTGCGGCCACCACCACGCCGGCCACATCGGCATTCTTGGGGTCGATAAAAAGGGCAGCGAGTGGTATCAAATCACCCTCGGCGGCAGCGCCGAAAACCACACCCGGTTAGGCGCCCGCCTAGGCCCGGCCGTGCCTCGCGCGCAAGTCGCGGCCAGCATCGACCGCATTCTGCAAACCTACCTAGACCTGCGGCGGAATAAGGAAACCTTTCTAGAGGCGGTGATTCGCCTCGGCATCGAGCCCTTTCGCGTCAGCGTATATGAAGAAAATCAGGCCAAAGCGGGGGAGCAGCACCTGGCGGCATGAGGGGAGCCAAAACTGGGAGGAAAACCGGCCAGTTTTGACTCCCCCTGAAAAAGTATGTCCGAGCAGATTTAAACGAGGATGTATTGGAGAAAGAATAAGGAGTCATTGGATAGATATTTTGTCGCGGCGGATTATGGATGGGGCGACGTTTTTTATGTTTTTGTCGGCCGGGCGCCTGCATGGGCGCAAGTTACGGCCTTTGGGTTGATGCTGAAAACCTGCGGGCGGCTGGTCAACAGCGCGGCCGCGGTGATGTTCGCAAAAATGTCGGCAGCGTTAGGCATGATGTTTTTTTGCGCTACAAGGGCATGTTTGGCGGCGCCATTTTTCTAATCATTGCGGCCGTGTTGATGTTTCGCGCGTTGTTATGAAGCGCGGATTCGCCCGGCCACACCACCCCCTAAGCGAGCGAAGCTATGGAAAAAATCATCAAAAATCGCCAAATTATCGATAATGTATGGCGGCTTGAAGGCGATGGCGAGCTGGCCGACGACTCAAGCCATGACGCGCGAATCATCCTGTCCCTGGCGACCTGGCTGGCGCGGTCGTCGACCGCGGAAGCCCTCGACTCGCCCCTTTCCTCGGCGCCTCGACCGCCGCGACTCGGCGTTAAATTGGCCGCCTGCGAGGGTGTCGACGCCATCGCCGCCGACCTGCACCGCATCGCCCTAGTCGCCCTCGAATTCGGCGGTTTCGGCGAAGGCCGCGGCTATTCCCAAGCCGTACAATTGCGCCAGCAGCATGCTTTCGGCGGCGAAATCCGCGCCCTCGGCGCCCATCGCGACAACCTGCCGCTGATGGAGCGCTGCGGCATCGATGCCTACCACCTCGCCGCCGGCGAAGACCTGCAACAAGCGCTGACCGCGTTTGATGAAATCACCGCCTACTATCCGCTGAATTATGCGGTGGTTTGAGGGGGCTTTTGCTAGTGGGCTTTTTCTTGACTCCCCTTTTCTTGACTCCCCCATGGGTGGAGTAAGATTTAAAAGCCAAAACCAAAGCCCCAAACTGGCCGTTAATCAGCCCTAAACCCAGCAAAATCACCAAACCTCCACAAATCTGCCATAAATTCGCCAAACTCACCTCAAATTCGCCATAACTCCGCCAAACTTGCCATAAATCGCCCAAATCCACCGTAAATCCACCGTAAATCCGTCGTAAATCCGCCCATGAATCACCCCGACATCGATGCCTTGCCGGCCAATCCGGTGGTGGTTATCGGCGGCGGGTTGGCGGGGTTGGCGCTGGCGTTGCGGTTGGCCGAGGGCGGCATCGGCGTGACTATCGTGGCGAAATCGGGGTTGGATGAGGGCTCGACGCGGTATGCGCAGGGGGGAATCGCGGCGGCGATGGGGGCTGACGACTCATTTGGCTCGCACATTGACGACACTGTGGCGGCCGGCGGCGGGTTGTGTCGGCGCGAGACGGTGGAATTTGTGATTCGCCATGCCCCGGGGGCGATTCAGTGGCTGCTGGAGCGCGGGGTGAATTTCAGTTTGCGCGCCGCCGGGTCCCATGGCGAGGCGCACGCGGATTCCAGCGAGGCGCGGGAATTTCACCTCGCGCGCGAGGGCGGGCATAGCCATCGCCGCGTGTTGCACGCCGCCGACGCCACTGGGGCCGAAGTGGAGGTCACCCTCGAGCAAATGGCGCGTCGGCATCCGCGCATCACGTTGTTAGAAAACCACATCGCCATCGACCTCATCACCTCGCGCAAACACGGCGGCGCGGCAAAATCGGGCCGGGCATCGCCCGACCATGGCCATACATCCCATGAACATGGCGGTACCTCCCCCGACCACAGCAGCCCGGCGCGCAACCATGACCACACCGCTGGCAAACACGGCGGTACACCGCCCGATTATGACCATACACCGCAACAATATGGCGCTACGCCGCCAGAATCCAGCCGCGCATCGCCCGACCATGGCGATACATCACAAAACCACCCCCACCCATCGCAAAACCCACACCAAACCGCCGGCAAACCCACCCCTAAATCCCCCCCCAACACCTGCCTCGGCGTGTATGCCTTTTCGCTCGAACATCAGCGCGTCATCGCCGTGCCGTGTCGGCATTTGGCGTTGGCCACCGGCGGCGCCAGCAAGGTGTATCTGTATACCAGCAACCCCGACACCTCCACCGGCGACGGCATCGCCATGGCGTGGCGGGCTGGCTGTCGGGTGGCGAATATGGAATTTGTGCAGTTTCATCCCACATGTTTGTATCACCCGCGCGCCAAATCCTTCCTTATATCCGAGGCGGTGCGCGGCGAGGGCGGCATATTAACCCACGCCGACGGCGAGCGTTTCATGCATAAATACGACCGCCGTGGCGAACTGGCGCCGCGCGATATTGTCGCCCGCGCCATCGATATCGAGATGAAAATTCGCGGCTGCGACAATGTCTACCTCGACATCAGCCATCAGCCGGCGGCCTTCATCCGCCAGCATTTCCCCACCATCGCGCGGCGCTGCCAGGCGTTAGGGCTGGACATCACCGCCGAGCCGCTGCCGGTGGTGCCGGCGGCGCACTACACCTGCGGCGGCGTGCTGACCAATCTGCACGGGCAGAGCGACATTCACAATTTATATGCCATCGGCGAGACCAGTTACACCGGCTTGCACGGCGCCAATCGCTTAGCCAGCAATTCACTGCTGGAATGCTTGGTGTTCGCGCAAGCCGCGGCCGCCAACATCGCCGCGCAAAGCGCCGCGCCCTACACCCCGCCGCCGCTGCCGAAGTGGGATGAAAGCCAAGTGACCGACGCCGATGAGCGCATCGTATTAGCGCACAACTGGCACGAGTTGCGGCGCTGCATGTGGAATTATGTCGGCATCGCGCGCACCGACTTACGCCTAACCCGCGCTGCCCGCCGCATCCACATGCTGCAAGAGGAGATTCGCGAGTTTTACAGCCACTTCCGCATCAGCGGCGATTTGCTGGAATTGCGCAACCTGCTACAAGTCGCCGAACTCACCGTGCGCTGCGCCCAATTACGCAAAGAAAGCCGCGGCTTGCACATGACGCAAGATTACCCGCATGCCCATGCGGTGGCGACGGAGACCATCTTGCAGCCGGGGGTCGATGGGGCAGGGGGATGGTGATGTGGGTGGATTGTCGGGCCCTCAAAAGCCGATGAATTGGATTGACATCCGTTATATCCACCCAATTTGGGTTGGTTTGTTGGATTTAATCGAATTCGGGCATAGTTGATAGGGCGGGGCATGCCAACAGCGGTAGGCCCATTCCACCGAGGATGTACCCTTATCGCTGCCCCGAGTTGACGGTCGCAATCGAGCGTCAAAAAGGCGCGTCGGTGATGGCATCGTCGCCTACCCCCCCGCCTAGCCTATCCGCATGAATAAATACTCGAAATTTATCGCTGTTTTGATGCTGGCGGCGGCCAGCGGGCCGGTCGAGGCGCAGGGTTTTGAATCTGCGGCCGCCGACGGTGCCGCCGTACAAGAAGTCGCGGCGGCGCAATTTATGCCGACCATGGCGGCCGCAGTGGGGTTTGGCAGCCTGGTTGACCAAACCTATGCGGTGGGCGAGGCGGTGGCGCTGACGCTGCCGCAAACCACCGCCAGCGGGCTGGACTACGCCTTAGTCGGCCCCGACGGCAGCGCGGCGGCCAATTTGCCGGACGGGTGGGCGTATGCCGCCGCCAGCCGCGTTTTGTCCGGGGCCGCCACGGCGCCAGCGGTGGCGGCGCTTACCTACATCGCCAGCATGGGCGGGGCTGAAGTGGAGCGCGCGGAATTCACCGTGACCATCATCGCGCCGTATTTCAGTTACTTTGCGGTGGGCGATAAATCCTACCGCCGCACCTCCACCATCTCGCCCATCACCCTGCCGGCCGTCATCGGCGGTTTCGCGCCGCTTAGGTACACCGTGACCGGCCCCGACGGCCAAGCCCTGGCCGCCGCCGTGCCGGGGCTGGTGTTCGATGCCGACGCCCGCGTGCTGTCTGGCACGCTGAGCACGGTGGCGGCGGCGACGACGCTGACCTACGCCATGGTCGACAGCCGAGACAACGCCACCGATAACATGGCCACCTTCAAACTGAGCGTGGGGGTTGAATTTTTAGATCCGTTCGAAGCTCAAACCTATGTCGCGGGGGTCGCCGCGGTCACCGTTCTGCCCCAAATCGGCGGCGGCATATTGGGCCGACATGAATTGACCGGCGCCGTGCCAGCCGGCATGAGTTTCTCCGGCGGGCTGATTTTGTCCGGCACGCCGAGCGTCGCCGCCGCTGCGGTGGCGCTTACCTACCGCGTCTACAACCATAGCAGCGGCGCCTTAGCCGGGGTGATGGAATTCATGGTGACGGTGCTACATGGCTTGCCAGCGGTGCAGGATGCGAGTTTCGCCCTCGGCGAGCGCGTGGCGTTGAATTTGCCGGCCGCCATCGGCGGCGGTGATTTGGCGTATACCCTAGTCGGGCCGGACGGCGCCGCGGCGGCCGCCAATTTGCCGCCGGGCTTGAGTTTCACCGCCGGGCGCGTGCTGGCCGGCAAGCCCACCACGGTGGCCGCTGCGGTCACGCTGACCTACGCTGCCAGTTTGCTCGGCGGCGGCGAGGTGGCGACCACGGAATTCAGCGTAACCATCACCAGCGGCGTGACTTTTGCTGATTTTAATGTGGCCGATAAAGTGTATGCGGTGGGCGTCGCCATTGCGCCGCTCACCCTGCCGCCAGCGGTGGGCGGCGCGTCGCCGCTGGGGTACGCATTAACTGGCCGCGACGGCCAGCCGCTCGCCGCTGCGGCGCCCGGGTTGGTGTTCGATGGCGCCGCCGACAGCCGCGTACTCACCGGCATACCAACTGCGGTGGCGGCAGCGACCACCTTGACCTACCTCGCCACTGACGCCATGGGCGCGGCCACCGACGGCGCGGCGGTTTTTAAGGTTGCGGTCGGGCGCGCCTTCGCGGCCGCCATCGATGAGGTCCAATTCGCCGCCGGCGATGCGGTGTCGCTGACCTTGCCGCGCCTAGCCGGCGGCGCCCCGAGGTATGCCTTAGTCGGCCCCGGCGGCAGCGCCGTCGAGCCCAAATTGCCGCCCGGGTTGGGCTTCGATGCGAGCGCCCGTGTTTTGTCCGGCACGCCCACCGAGGCCGGCGCGACGCTGTTGACCTACATCGCCAGCGAAGCCGCGGTCGCGGTGGCTATCGCGACATTCCAAGCCACCGTCACCGCCCCGGCATTCGCCGCCGCGGCGCTTGTGCGCGCCCAACGATACACCCGCGATGTGGCCATCGCCGCCCTCACCCTGCCGCCCGCCATCGGCGCCGCGCCGCTGACCTATGCCCTAACCGCGGCCGGCCAAGCCATCGGCGATGCGGTGCCGGGCCTGGCCTTCGACGCCGCCAGCCGGGTGTTGTCCGGCACGCCGAACACCATGAATCTGCGCGGCGCGCGCTTGACCTACAGCGCCTCAGACCGCTACGGCAACGCGCTCGCCATGGCGCTCACATTTAGGCTGTATGTCGGCGCGTTCCTGGTGGCGGATCAAGAATTCGCCCTCGGCAACACCATCACCCCGCTAACCCTGCCGGCCACCGCCGCCGCTGGCGTGCATGCATACACCTTGACTAGCGACCGTGACAGCAACTTGATGGGCAGCCTGCCGGCAGGTATGACCTACACCGCCGCCACTCGCGTATTGTCCGGTCGGCTGGAGAGAATCGTCATAGACACCTCGCCGGCCCTGACTTACGCCGCCGTGCGCGCCAACGGCGCCGTCGTGGTCGCGACCACCTTCGAGGCGCGGCTGGTCAAAAGCGTGTTCTTGCCCAGCCCCATCGGGGCCGGCGCCACGCCGAATACGGATGTACTCACGTTGTACTATCCGATAAATCAGCAGATTACGCCGTTCGAATTGCCGACCTATGTAGGTCAGGTGGATGCGGGACAAGAGACGAGAGTGGCCTACACCGGGTTTAATTTCAGGGCCAGTGGAGTGCGTATTGGCCGCAGCATCCCCCCGACCTTGACCGGCACGCCGAGCCTAGCCGGCACTTTCGGGGTAGGCAACAGCCGCGTCGGCCCGGCGTTGTACGGGGTGTATTACGGCAATGGCTTGTTCGATCTAATCCATCGCGACGGCCCGCCGCGTGCCGGCCAGAAGCGCCCGGACTTGGTGACCGTGGACATCACCGTGTGCGAGAGCGGCGGCCATGTTTCCGGCCTAGTGCCATGCGATGCGCCGGCTTTTACGCCGCTTAGCCACGCGGTGTTGGATGATGTGATTCTGGTCAAGGATATGGCGTTGCCGAGCTCCGGGTTTGTGCTGCCGAAGATGGCGAGCGGCGGCACCGGGCTAGTCCCGTCTTTGAGTTATACCCTTTCGCCGGACTCATGGCTTCGTTTAACGGCCGCTTTGGGCGTCACCTACAATGGCGATCTCGCATTCGCTTTAAGCGGCACGCCCAGCGTTATCGGGCGGGTGACTATCGCTGATTTGACGGTAACCGATTTAGGCAGCCGCATCTTGCTAGTCATCCCGCCGTTTGATGTGGTGGTGGTCGAAGCGCAGGCGGCCACCGCAGACCAGAACTATTTCCTCGCCGCGGCGGTGAATTTAACCTTGCCGGCGCTCATCACCCACGGCGGCGGCGAGCAGAACGGCGCCAACTACGCCTTAGCGGTGGCCGGCGGCTTGCCAGCCGGGCTGGAATTCGAGGCCGCCAGCCGCGTTTTGTCCGGCACGCCGCGGGCGCCGGTGGACCGCCTAGCCGCGGTCTACACCGCCACCGCCGCCGATGGCGTAGCCCACACCGATAATTTCACCATCAGCGTAGCGGGCGCGGCCTTTGCGGCCGCGGATTTGCCCTTGCGCAACCGAGATTTCTCGCGTCATGCGAGCATCGGCGAGATCACCCTACCGGGCGTGCTCGGCGGCGGCAGTTTCAGTTACTCATTGACCGGAGCCGGCGGCCAGGCGCTGAATGTGGCCGTGCCGGGGCTTACTTTCGATGGCACCATCGGCGGCGCGCGGGTGTTGTCTGGTAGGCCGACTAGGGCGACGGACGCGGTGGCGCTGACCTACATCGGCGTCGATGGCGCCGACAATGCCACCGCCGAAGCCACCTTCACCGTGTCGGTGCGCGATGGCGTGGTATTTCCGGCCACCGCCGGCGTAGGCGCCACGCCCAATACGGCCGTCATCAACCTGTATTACCGGGCGCAAAGCGCCATCACGGCGCTGCAGTTGCCGCTGGCGTTGGGCATTCCGCCCGCCGAGCAGGGCAATTTCACCTATCAAATTGTGGATGCCGACGGCGTTAGCCAAGCCCGAGTGCGCGGCTTGGAGGTGTTCGCCGAGCCCTTCGGCGCGACCCCAGCGGTGGTCTTGAGCGGCACGCCCACCGCGCTCGGCGTCAGCGCCTTGACCTATCGGCTGAGCGAAAATGACGCCGCGAGCGGAACTTCTCGCGTACTCGGGGCGCTCGAGTTCAACCTGACGGTGTGCGCCGCCGACAACGCGGTCGCCGACAACAGCAGCGGCGCCGTGGTCTGCGCAAGTGAATTAGCCTTCTCCGCCATCGGCGATATATCCCAGCCATTCGGCCGCCCGGTGCTTGAGGTTTTGCGGCCCATTCAAAACGCCGCTGGTGCGGAAGAGTTTGGCTTTGCCTACGACCTGTGGGGCGAAGGCGGCAGCATGGCGGCCCCCATGTTGCCCCGCGGGCTGGCATTTTCCGCCACCACCCGCACGTTGGAAGGTATGGCCGCGGCCGGGTCATACCCGCTCACCTACACCGCCAGCCGGAATGGCAGCGAATTCGATAGGGCGGAATTCACGCTGACAATCTCCCATGTCCTGGCCGCCATCGCGGATATGAGTTTTGCCGTGAATGCGGAGGTGGCGCTCACTTTGCCGGTAATCGCCGGCGGCGGCGGCGATGGGTTTACCTACGCGTTGTTCGCCGCCGGGGACTCGGCCTCGGCGCCGAATTTGCCGCCCGGCTTGAGTTTCACCGCCGCCGAGCGCGTATTGGGCGGTGTGCCGAGCGCGGCGGCGGCCCTCACCCTCACCTACACCGCCACCGCCGCTGGCACCCTCTATAGCAGTGAATTCACTGTAACCATCACCGGGCAGCGATTCGCCGCCGTCAACCGCATCATCGTGCCGCGAGTCGGGCGCGCCATGAGCGCCAGCGCCGTGTTCGCCATCACCTCGCGCATCCATCGCGCCGGCCGCCACACCTCGAGCCGCCCCCAGTTCGCTTTAGGCGACCAAACCAGCCTCGCCGGCATGTTGGCCGCCCACGGCCAGGCCATGGCAAAAGATGAACGCAAAGCCAAAGAGTTACTCGCCGGCACCGCCTTCACCTTGCCGCTAAACGCGGCCGGCCGCCATGATGGCGCCGCAATCATCGCCGCTACGCCTCATGCGGTCGGATTTAGCGCTGAATCGGGCCGGTTTGGCGAGTTCGGCGGCGCGAATTCCCCCTCCGTCGGCTGGCCAAATGGCGGCGCGGCTTCTCCTTCCGTCGATTCGCCGAATGGTGATTCGGGCAAGGGCGGCGTCCATGTCGCCGGCGCGGTTGATGGCGCGGCTTCTCCTTCCGTCGATGCACCAAATGGCGGCGCGGGCAAGGGCGCTAATATCGCCAATATCGCCGCCCCGGCTTTTGCCCTATCCGCCAAAAAACCCGCCGTGGCGCATTTTCCGGTCGCCTTTTGGGGCAGCGGCGCGTACCGCAAAATGTCCGGCGTCAGCCGCGGTTTGAACTGGGATGGCGAGTTGCGCGGCTTCCACATCGGTGTCGATGCGCGGTTGCGCGCCGAATTGCTGGCCGGGCTGGCGCTCTCCAAAATGCGCAGCGAGATCGATTATCGCGATGCCGGCGGCGGCTTAGGCGGCGCCCATGCCATCGATATGACCAGTTTGTACCCCTATCTCGGCTGGCGCGCCGGACCGCTGGATTTATGGGCCACCATCGGCTATGGCCGCGGTGAGTTGGCAATCACCCCCACCGGCGGCGCCAAAGCGGTCAGCGATATCGACCTGGCCGCGGCCGCAATCGGCGCCAGCGGCGAATTGTGGCAACACGGCGCCACCACCATGCGCCTGCGCGGCGAAGCCATCCGCCACGCCATGAAAGTGGCCGGCAGCGCCGACCTGGCCGCCATGCAAACCGCCTCCACCCGCCTGCGGCTAGCGATGGAAGCCAGCCACCGCCACACTTTAAGCGGCGGCGGCGCGGTCACGCCGCTGTTCGAAGCCGGCCTGCGCCACGCTGCCGGCGATGGCAAAAGCGGCGGCAGCGCCGAAATCGGCTTCGGCCTGGGCTACCACAACCCGGCCACGCGCTTCACCGCCGACGGTCGCCTGCGCCTGGCCGACCTATTCGGCGGCTACCAAGAATGGGGCCTGCAAGGCACTTTGGCGCGGCCGCCCGGCGCCGACGGCCAAGGCTGGTCCTTCGCCCTCGCCCCGACTTATGGCCAAGCCGACACCGGCCTCGAGCAAATCTGGCGCGACCGCTCGCCCGTCGCCGCCACCGCCGCCACCGCCACCGCCGCCACCGACCCCGACCCGGCCACCGACTACCGCATGCGCGCCGAAGTTCGCTTAGGTTACGGCATGGCGCTGAAAAACGCCGACGGCATCCTCACCCCGTACGGCGAAATGACCATCGGCGCAGCCCCCAGCCACCGCATCGGCCTAAACTGGCGCCTAATCCCAAATTTTGACCTAAACCTACTCGCCGAACGCCGCGCCCCCGCCGCCACCTCGTCCGCAAACTCTATTTTGTTGAAAGGGGAGGCTCAATTTTGACGGGGGATCTTTTGCTGTTGGCTTTTGATTTTGATTTTTCTGTTGATGTTGTCTTTTAACGCATCTTTTGTCGCTGATGTGGTGGAAATTTAAAGACAAAAGCAAAAAATCAAAAATCTCAAGTAAAACCTAACATCAAAGATATCCCCCCCCCACCAAATCAGGCGATAAGGCCGCCTGATTTGGCTCCCCCCAGATGAAGCACGGGGGGAGCCAAACGTTAAAAGCCAAAGCCAAAGCCAAAGCCAACATCAAAATCAAAAGCCAAATCAAAAGCCAAATCAAAAACAACCCCCACCAAAACTGGTGGTTTTCGCCAAATGGCGGGGCGTAATGCGGGGTGTGGGGTGGCGGGAATGAGGCAGCGGGGAGCGGGCGGGGGGAAAGTTGGGGTGGACGGCAGGATATGGCGGGCGGGAAAAGCGGTAGCCTTTTGGGGTATATTTGGCTTAAATTCAGATTGCTTTTATTTTTACCATGATAGTTCGACGCATTGTGCGCATTGCGCTTATGGGCGCCAGACTGCGGGCTGGTACAAGCCCCCGCCAGTGGTTTGGCAGGATTTCAGCGATTTGCCAGCCCCGATGGGCGCGGTTTTTGATGGTGGCGGCGGTGGCGGTGGCGCAATTGGGCCTGGTGGGCATGGCGCATGGGCAGACCTTTGCTCCGGGTACGAGTATTGCGCACCAGCGGTTCATTCTCTTTGAGGTTTCCAGCGTGGATTTACCGCGCGTCGCGAGCGGTCAAAGCAACGCTAATTACACCCTCACCGGGCCTGGCAACGCAACGATTGGGAGTTTGTTTCCGGGGCTGAGTTTTGGCCTTAACACCTCCGGCGGAGTGGCGAATACGCCGCAAATTTTTGGCCAGCCCTTGGCGGTGAACACGCGTGGCACCAGGATGACCTACTCGGCTAGCCCCGCCGGTGGGGTAAACCAGCGCCTATTTTTCACTATGGATGTGCAGTGGTGGAATTACTCCCCCCCCACGCAGGCGGATTTAACCTTACCGCTCGATTCCAGCGTGGATAGGGAATTGCCGAGAGCCGGATCCGGATACAACTCGCTCGCCAACCTAACTTTGCTCGGGCCCAATGAAAAGGCATTCGCCGGCCTCGTGTCCGGCCTACGGGTTGATCAGATTTACCCCGAGAACGGTTCGCGAAGGCTGGTCCTGCGCGGCCGTCCCGACAAACCGGTGACGGTGCGCTTAACCTATCGCGCAGAAGCTGTCTTCCCGCCCCCCGGCAGAGCTTCCGAGTTATTTTTCAACTTAGTCGTGCCGCCGCCGGGCTTCGCCCACGCGATCAGCGACCGCACCTACACCAGCGGCGTGGCGTCCTCGGTGCGCTTGCCGGTGGCCATCAGCAAGTCACCGTTCACCTACACCTTAACCGCCTCGGGCGGGCGGCCGCTCACCGATGTGGCTCCAGGCATGACCTTCGACGCCAGCGCCGGCATCCGCCGCTTACGCGGCACGCCGACCCGAGTCGGCAGCACGCGGCTCACCTACAGCGTCACCGACGCCTACGGCAATGTGGGCAGTGCTGATTTTGAGTTCACCATAGTGCCTGGCGCCGCCGGCCCGACCATCCTCAATCCGCCGGCCGACCGCACCTATTCATCCACCAGCGGCGGCTCGACGCGCAGCTTTCAACTGCCGGTCGGCAGCGGCGTGGGGCCGTTCACCTACGCCCTCACCGGTCCCAATGGCGAAACACCGGCGCAAGCCCTACCGCATGGGGATTTCGACCCCGGCCGCACCGCCCGCCGGGTGAGTCTGAGAACACGCGGCTATTTGGGTTTGGTGGGCACTTTTCCGCTGATATATATCGTCACCGACAGCGCCGGGCGTTCCACCACAGCGCAGTTTGATGTGGTCATCACCGGCGGCCCCAGTTTCTCCGCGCAGCCGGGCAACCGCACCTACAAGCCAGACATCCCACTGACCACATGGCAGTTACCGGTGGGCGTGGCCGCGAGCACGGCGCTGCCCGGCGAGGAGTTGCGCTATGAATTGACCGGGCCCTATGGCAGCAGTTTGGCGGCCGCCATGCCCGGCGGCGGGCTGGCCTTCGACGGCACGCCGAGCGCGCGGCGGGTATCCATCACCCCCACGCGCGCCGGCGTTTTTCCGCTGGTGTATCGCATCCTCGGGGTCGACTCCAGCACCTCGCCGGCGACCACGCGCTACCGCATCGAGACCACCTTCACCATCACCATTACCGGCCCCATCCTCGCTATCGCCGATACCCCGCGCAACCGCAGCCACGCCGCCGGCGCCACCATCGCGCCGGTCACGCTGCCGGCGGCTAGCGTCGGTCGTCGCCCGCTTACCTACTCATTGACCGCGGCCGGCGGCCAGGCGGTGGCCGATGCGTTGCCCGGGGTCACCTTCAAGCGCAACACGCGGGTGTTGGGCGGCGTGCCGACCACCGCCACGACGGCGCGCTTAACCTACGGAATCACCGAACCCGACGGCAGCTATTCGCAGACCTTTTTCACCATGCGCATCACCGGCCCGGACCTCGAGCAAAATCTGGTCGACCGTACTTATGTCGCCGGCACCGTTCGCTCGCAACTGCTGCCGGCGGCCCGTAGCGCCGCCAAACCGCTCACTTATGTCGTCGTGGGCCCGAACGAGCGCCCGTTGGGCGAGGTCGCCCCCGGCATGACCTTCAACTCAGCCCCGGATACCTTGCGCTTCGGCGGCACGCCGACGCAAACCGGCAGCGTAAACCTCACCTATCGCGCCATCGATACCTACGGCAATGTGGATGAAGAGGTGTTTGTGTTTGCCGTCACCGGCGGACCCACGCTCACCAGCGCGCCGGCCGACCGCACCTTCGCCGTCATCGACCAGATGCGCTCGTTCCAACTGCCGCTCGCCATCGGCACGGCGCCATACACTTACGCATTGAGCGGGCAAAACGGCGAGGCCGTGGGCGACCTCATCCCCAGCGGCAATTTCGACCCGGCCGCGAGCGCGCGCCGGCTGTCCTTTTCGCGCCGCCAAGCGGGCACTTATGCATTTTTATATGTCGCAAGCGATGCCACCGGTCTTTCCGTCACGGCGAGTTTCCGCATCGTCATAAGCGGCGGCCCCACCTTCGTCACAACCCCGGCGAATCGGGTTTTCGCGGTCGATAGCGCGCTGCGCACCTCCCAATTGAGCACCGCCACCGGCAGCGCGCCGCTCACCTATAGCCTGGTCGGCGGCCGCGGCGAAGCGGTGGCGGATGCCATCCCCGGTGGTGAATTCGACCCCAGCGGCGGGGC
This sequence comes from Candidatus Poriferihabitaceae bacterium, assembly GCA_965243285.1. Taxonomy (GTDB): domain Bacteria; phylum Pseudomonadota; class Gammaproteobacteria; order Arenicellales; family Poriferihabitantaceae; genus JAHRAW01. The sequence continues at coordinate 1,100,553 of OZ251537.1, forward strand.
CCGCCGCATCACCTTTTCGCGGCAAACGGTGGGTGTTTACACCTTTGAATATAGCGTCACTGATAGCAACGGCTTATCCAGGGCGGCGAGATTCACCATCACCATAAGCGGCGGGCCGCGCATCGACCTAGCGCCGCCAGACCGCACCTACCCGACCGCCAGCGATGTGGTCAGTTTTGGGCTGCCGGGCGCGGCCGGCATAGCGCCGTTCACCTATGCCTTAACCGGCCCCGGCGGCGCCGAACTGGGGCATACCTTAGACGATGGGCGCTTTGATTCCAGCACGCGGCAGGCGAGTTTTAGGCCATCGGCCAGCGGCGTGTCGCGGTTGACCTACAGCGTCACGGATACCAATGGGTTTTCCGTTGCGCGAAGTTTCAATGTGGTGGTAAGCGGCGGCGCAGCGCCGCTCTTTGCGGCCGCGCCGGCCAATCGCACCTATCCGGCCACGGACGACATTTTCACCTTCTTTTTGCCCCAAGCCAGCGGCGCGGCGCCGTTTACTTATGGCTTAACCGGGCTCGGCGGCGAGCCGATATCGGTCGCCTTGCCGAGCGGCGGTTTTGGCCTCGATGCCACCTCTGGGGCCGAGGCGCAAGCCCGCCAGGTGTCATTTTCCCGCCATCGCGCTGGCATCTATCCGCTGTTGTATCGCGTCACCGACAGCGCTGGATTAGCCGCCACGGCCGAGTTTCGTATCGTCATAAATGGCGGGCCGGTGTTCGCGACGGTGCAGACCAATCGCACTTTCCGCGCGGCCCACAGCGCCGACACGGAGTCGCAAAATTTGACCTTAGTGGCGGCCGCCGGCAGCGGCGTTTTCACCTACGCCTTGAGCGGCATAAACGGCGAGGCGGTGATCAATCACATCCCCGGCGGCGCTTTCGACCCCCGCCCTGGACAGCGCGTGATGTCCTTTTCGCGCCGCCAAACCGGCACTTTTGGGTTTCGCTACACCGTCACCAATGCCGCCGGGCTGTCTCGCGCCGTCACTTTTAACATCACTATCATTGGCGGGCCTGAGTTTGCGAGCGCCCCGCCAAACCTCACTTACAGCGTAGCCGACCGCAATCAGAGCGTGCAATTGCCGGGCGGCAGCAATTCCACCGGACCCTATAGGTACGCCTTGACCGGGCTGGCCGGCGAGCCGTTGGAGGATGTCTTGCCCAGGGGTACTTTCAATGCCCAGGCGGATTCCCGCCGCCTGACTTTTTCGCGCGCCACGGCCGGCATTTATCCGGTGCTATACGCCGTCACCGATAACAGCCAGTACCAGCATGTCAGCACCGCGCGCTTCAACATCGTCATCGTCGGCGGCCCCAGATTCACAATCATCCAGACCGACCGCACTTTCAGCGCCTCGAACACGCCCGGCAGCATCAGCCTGCCGCAGGCTAACGGCGAAGCGCTCATCACCTATGCTGTAAGCGGCGAGTTGGGCGAGGTGGTGGGGGATTCCATCCCCGGTGGCTCCTTTGATTCTAATCCGCAGCGCCGCCGGTTGCATTTTTCGCGCCAGCGCGGCGGCGTTTTTCCGTTTTTGTACACCGCCACCGACCGCCATGGGTTAAGCGTCGCCACGCGTTTTAATGTGGTCATCGCCGGCGGCCCGATATTCGCCTCGGCGCAGTCCGACCGCACTTACCGCACCAACTCAGCCCGCCGCATTTTAGACCTGCCCTCGGCCACCGGCAATGGCGCCATCACCTACACGTTGCGCGGCGAGCGCGGCGAAGCCTTAGCGGATGCCATCCCCGGCGGCGTTTTTAGGCGCCTCAATGGGGGTTCCTTTCTGTCCTTTTTTCGCCACCGCGCTGGCATCTACCCGCTGCGTTATATCGCCACCGATAGCAGCGATTTCTCCAGCACATTGCGCTTCACCATCACCATCGAGGGTCCCTTGAGTATGTCCGCGGTGCCAACCGACCGCACCTACCGCGCCGAGACCAATCGGCGGCATAATTTTCAGCTGCCCTTTGGCAACGGCAGTTCGAGGTTTTATCCGTTCTCCTACACCCTAACCGGTCCGGATAACGCGGCGGTGGTGGATTCCCTGCCGAACGGCAGTTTCGATGCCTCCCCAAACGAGCGTCGGGTGTCATTCGCGGCCTCTACGGTCGGCGTCTACCCGTTGACCTACGTCGTCACCAGCGACGGCACCGGCGACATCAGGGAGACTAAATTCAATGTGGTCATCACCGGCCCGGCGTTTACCGGCAGTGGTTTTCCCTTAGCCGAGCAAACCTATGTGGGGCAGTCCGCGATTGCGCCGCTCACCCTGCCGGCGGCCGCTGACGGCGCCCAACCGCTGGGCTACACCCTCACCGGGGCGGATAATCAAGCCTTAGCCGAGGCCGTGCCGGGGCTGGTTTTCGAGGCCGCTAGCCGCGTTTTGTCGGGCACACCGAGCACCAGCGGCAGCGTCGCGCTGACCTATCGCGCGGTGGATTTCCACGGCAATGCCATCGCCGTGTTTTTCACCGTGGAAGTCGAGGGCGGCCCCACATTTGATGCCACGCCGCCAGACCTCACCTATAGCACCGCCGCCGCGAGCCTAACCACCCAACTGCCAGCGGCTAGCGGCATCGGCGTCATCACCTATGCGGTAACCGGGGCCGACGCTCTGGCGTTAGGGGATTCCATCCCTGATGGCGTTTTCGACGCCAGCCCAGCGGCGCGCAATCTGTCCTTCGGCGGGCGGCGCGCCGGGGTTTTTCCCATGCGCTATACCGCCACCGACGCCAACGGCGTATCGGTCACGGCGAGTTTTAACATCACCTTGGATTTTGACCCGACTTTCGCCGCGCAGCAGCCGGATCGCACCTATCCCGGCCTCAACAGCGAGCGCACTTTGCGGCTGCCGGCCGCTGTCGGCTCCGGCGCCATCACCTACGCTTTGACCGGCGGTCCTGGCGAGACGCTGGCGGACACCATTACCGACGGCGCCTTCGATGCGCGCGCCGGGCGGCGCCTATTGACTTTTTCGCGGCGCTTGCCCGGCGTTTATCCATTGCGGTACATCGCCACCGATAGCAGCGGCAGTTCCCGGCTGATGCGCTTCAATATCGTCATCACCGGCCCGATTTTCGATTCGCTGGCGCTGCCTGATTTGACTTATCCAGCCGGCGCCGCGATCGATGCCGTCACCTTGCCGCAGGCCTCCAGGCAAGGCGAGGTGACGTACGCCTTAGTGCGGCGCGGCGGCACCGCGGTACACAATGCGGTGCCCGGCATGGCGTTTGATGCCGCCACTCGGGTTTTGTCCGGCACGCCGACCACCGCCGCCAGCGGCACCGCCATGCGCTACACCGTCAGCAATGTCGACGGCGCCGCCACCAATCCCTTCAACCTCACCGTCACCGGCCCGATGTTGCCGCCCGCGGTGCTGGTGATGAACGGTGTGCCCAGTACCGGTACCCGATTCTGGGCGCACAGCGGCACCGATGTCAACATTCGCACGCTGCCGCTGGCGGTCAGCAGCGCGCCGCCGCTCACTTACAGCCTATGGGGACCAAACGAACAACCCGTAGGCGAGGCGATACCGAATCTGACTTTCGATGCCGACATACGCAGGTTCTCCGGCACGCCGCTCAAAAGCGGCCCCTATGTGCGGCTCACATACCGCGTAGTCGACCGCTACGCCAACCGAGCCCAGCGGACGGATGCCTTTTATTTGCAAATCAGGGGCGGGCCGACCTTCACCAATCCGCCTAGCCGGCGCGCCTACAACGCCAGCACCAGCGCCACGCCGCAGGTGCTGCTGCTGTCGGCCGCCACCGGCGGCATCGCGCCGTACACCTATACGGTAACCGGCCGCAGCGGCCAGGCGGTGGCGGATGTTATCCCCGGCGGCGCCTTCGCCAGCACCTCCAGCGCGCGGCGGTTGTCCTTTCTACGCACCCAACAGGGCAGTTTTCCGCTGGCCTACACCGTCACCGACAGCCGCGGAGTGTATTTCACGGTGAATTTCACCATCGTCATCGGCGACGACAATTTGAATTTGTCGCAGGTGGTGAATCGCACCGTTGCGGTGGAGCAAGATCGCACCTTTACGCTGCCCAATGGCATAGGCGACACCCCAGCGGCTTCGTACACCTATACCTTGCGCGGCGCCGGCGGCGAGGATTTGGCAACCGCCCTGCCCGATGCGCAAGTGGCCTTCGACGCCGCCGCCAATCGCCGCCGACTCACCCTTACACCCACCCGTTCGGGGGTGTATCCGTTGGCCTATCGGGTCGCCATCGGCAACGGCCTGTTCGCCGAGAGTACTTTTAATGTCACCGTGCCGACGCCGAGTTTCGCGACGATTGCATCGGTCTACAGTTATGACATCAGCGCCGCGGTGGCGCTCACCTTGCCGCCGGGCGATGGCACGCTGTCGTATACCTACACCCTGACTGGCCCCACCGGCCAAGCGGTGGGCGATGTGTTGCCGGGGCTGTCCTTCAATGCCACCAGCCGCATCTTGCGCGGCCAGGCAACCCAGGCGAGCACCGCCATGCTCACCTATCGCGTCGCCGACCGCCACGCCAACAGCGGCGCGGCAATATTCAGCGTGCAAATCAGCGGCGGGCCCAGTTTTGCCGCCAATCCCCCCCGCAGTGGAACGCTCATGGCCAGCGCCGCCGGCCTGCACTCGCGCGCCTTGCCCTTTGCCGCCGGCGGCGTCGCCCCGCTCACCTACAGCGTAACCGGTCGCGCCGGACAAGCACTGAGCGAAGTGTTGTTAGACGGGGTATTTGAGGAGGATGCGAGCGGCAATACGCTGAAGTTCAGCCGTAATCGCATGGGCCGATTTTTATTGCGCTATAGCGTCCAAGATGCCGAAGGCAACGCCGATTCCGCGGATTTCAACCTGCTCATCACCCTAAGCCCCGGCCTGTTGCCCGAAGATGTGCAAAATCAGCCCGACCTCAGCGTGGCTATCGAGCAAAATGTTGACCACGCATTAGCCCATGGCGGCTATGCCGTATCTCACTACACGCTAAGCGGGGCAAATGGCGAAGATTTGGCTGATGTGTTGCCGTGGGCGGTGAATTTTGTCGGTGATTCCGAGCGCCGGTTGCGATTCACCCCCACCACCTCGGGCGTATTTCCCTTGCGGTACCGCGCCGTGACTTCCACCGGCATCTACGCCGAGGGCTTTTTTTCCCTCACCGTGCGCCCGCCGTCATTGGCCGCGCCGGAGAATGTGCGCTACACCTTCGGCCAGACGGTGTCGCTCACCCTGCCGGCGGCGGTCGGGGCAGCGCCGTTTACCTACACCCTAACCGCGGCGCAAGCGGAGGCACTGGCGACCGCGTTGCCGGGGCTGTCCTTCGATGCGGATACTCGCGTGTTGAGCGGCGCGCCCATGCAAAGCGGCACCGTGCTGCTCACCTATGGCGCGGCCGATAAATACGGCAATGACACCCCTAATGCGACGTTTGCGGTCGAGGTTACGCGGGTTTTCTCCACCGCCATCGCGGCGCAAACCTTCACCGCCGGCGAGGAGGTCGCGGCGTTCACCTTGCCGCCGCCGGGCGGCAGCGGGGTATTGCGCTACACATTAAGTGGCGCCGCCGGCGCGCTTTTGCCGGCCGGCTTGACCTTCGCCGCCAATACGCGGGTTGTGGGCGGTACGCCCACCCAGGCCGGCGCCGCCACCTTGACCTACATCGCCTATGACGATGCCGGCGAAGTGACGCGAACCGCCTTTGGCGTGACCATTTTGTACTCGTTAGCCGACATAAGCGACCAAACCTATGTGGCCGGCGCCGCCGTAGACCTCACCCTGCCGGCCCTCATCGGCGCTAATGGCGCGCCCAATTACGCCCTGTTGCTCGCCGGCGAGGCCGCCACCGCGGCCAATTTACCGGCCGGTTTGAGTTTTGATGGCGACAGCCGAGTTTTATCCGGCACGCCGCCGACTGCGGCCGTGGTCATGCTCACCTACACCGCCAGCGATGGCGGCGTGGTAGTGGCTATGGAGGAATTCGCCCTCGCCATCACCGGCCCCGCCTTCGCCGCCGGGGTGTTGCCGTTGGCCGATAAATCCTATGCCGCCGCGGTGACGATTACGCCGCTCACCTTGCCCGCATTAAGCGGCGCCGCGCCGCTCACTTACGTCTTAGTGGGCCCGGGCGAGCAAGATTTGGCGGCCGCGGCGCCGGGGTTTGCCTTCAGCGCCGACCGCGTTTTATCCGGCGCCGTGTATCGCGGCGGCGACACCCAGATGACCTACCGCATCACCGACCGCTACGCCAATGTTACCGAGGCCACCTTCGGCCTCAGCATCACTGGCGCCCCGGTCATCACCAATCCGCCCAACCAGCGCACCTACAACTCCAGTACTACCGCGGTGCAACAAATACTGCTGCTGTCGGCCGCCACCGGCGGCAGCGGGGCGCTCACCTACATGGTGACGGGCCGCCATGGCGAGACGGTGTTCGATGCCATCCCCTCCGGCACCTTCACCGCCACCGCAGCTAGGCGGGAGTTGCGGTTTGTGCGCATCCGCATAGGCGATACGCTGCTGCTCTACACCGTCACCGACGCCATCGGGGCGTACACGGAGGTGCCGTTCACCATCACCATCTTAGATTCCACTATGAGTCTAGATTTGGCGCAGCATGCTGATGTCACCGCCGCCATCGGCCAATCCACCACAGTAACCTTGCCGGACGGCATCGGCGCCACGCCAGCGGTCTCGTACACCTATGAGTTGGGGGGGCTAAATCGGAGCACTTTGGCGGTGGCCTTGCCGGCTGCGGAGGCGGTGTTCGATGGCGCTGTGAACACCCGCGAACTCTCCTTCACCCCCATCCGCGCCGGCGTCTATACCGTGGTGTACCGCGTCGGGATCAATGCAATCCGCTTCACCGAGACGACCTTCAACATTATCGTGCCGGCCCCCACCCTGGCCGCGCAGCCGACCGCGCTTAGGTACGCCATCGGGGATACGGTATCGGAAACCCTACCAGCCGGGGTCGGGGCGGCGCCGTTTACCTACGCATTAACCGACCGCGCCGGGCAGGCCGTAGACCAGGCGCTGCCGGGGCTGGCTTTCGAGGTGGCTAGCGGCGTGTTATCCGGGTCGCCGACGCAAAATGGCAGCGCCGCCCTCACCTACACCGCGACCGATAAATACGGCAACGCCACCGCCGAGGTCATGTTTGGCGTGCTGGTCGGCCGCGCCTTCGCCGGCTTGATCGGTGATGAAACCTACACCGCTGGCGCTACGGTGGCCCTCACCCTGCCGCCAATCGCCGCCGGCGGCGCGGCGAATTACGCCCTGGTCGGCAGCCAAGGCGCCGCCTTGCCGGCCGGGTTGGCGTTCACCGCCGCCAATCGCGCCTTGGCCGGCTCGCCCACCGAAGCCGGCGCATTCACCTTGATCTACACCGCCAGCGATGGCGGCAGCGAAGTGGCCAGAGCCACCTTGGTGGTGACGGTGCGCCATTCGCTGCCAAATCCGGGCCCCCAAACCTATTTTGCCGAGGTCGATATCACCGCCCTCACCTTGGCGCCAGCGGTGGGCGGCGGCGCGCTAAGTTACGCCCTGTTAGGCGCCGGGCCGGCCGCCACCGCCCCCAATTTGCCGGCCGGTTTGGTTTTCGCTGCCGGCGGGCGAGCGTTGAGCGGCACGCCGGGCACCGTTGGGGTGTTCACCCTCACCTACACCGCAAACGCGGGCGGCGAAGTGGTGGCCATGACCACATTCACGGCCACTGTAAACCACGCATTGCAAAATCTGCCGGCGCCGCAAAGCTATCGGGTGGGCGTGGCGCTGGATGAACTCACCCTGCCAGTAGCCACCGGCGGCGGTGATTTAACCTATACCCTGGGGGCTGATCTGGATGCCGACCCGGCCACCGCCCCCACCTTGCCCGCCGGCTTAGGGTTTGACGCCACGATGCGCGTTTTATCCGGCGTACCGAGCGCGGCGCAGGCGACGGTGGCGCTCACCTACACCGCCAGCGACGGGCCAGCGGTCGATGGCAGCGAGCAGGTCGCCAGCGGCCAATTCACCGTAACCATCAGCCAAGATGCGTTCCCGACCCTGGTCGCCGAGAGTTTCGCGGTCGGCGCGACGGTCTCGCTTACCCTGCCCGAGACCATTGGCGGCGGTGAGTTAACCTATGCCTTGGGCGCCGTTTTGCCGGCCACGGCCTTGCCCGATGGCTTGATGTTCACCCCGGCCACGCGCGTTTTGGAGGGCACGCCGAGCACGGTGGCGGCCGCCGTCACGCTGAATTACAGCGCCAGCCAGCGCAATGCCGGGATAAGCGCGGCAGTGGCCGCCGCCGCCTTAAGCGTGACCATCACCGGCCCGCGCTTCGCGGCTTTTGAGGTCGGCGAGCAAAGCTACTTGGCTGATAGGCCAGTGATGAATCTCACCCTGCCGCCGGCCACCGACGGCATCGGCGCTTTCACTTACACCCTGAGCGGCGCCAGCGGGCAGGACCTGGCCGCGGCGGCCCCGGGGCTGGTGTTCGCCGGCCGCCCAGATAGCGATGGCAATGCCGCCACGCGGGTCTTATCCGGTACGCCGAGCACGGCCGCGGCTGCGGTCGTGCTGACCTACCTCGCCACCGATGCGGCCGGCAACGCCACCGACGCCATGGCCACTTTTATGGTGACGGTGGTGCATGCTTTCGCGGCCGACATCGGCCATCAAACCCATGACGCCGGCACGGCTATCGCCGCCCTCACCCTGCCCGTGGCCAGCGGCGGCGGTGATTTGACCTATGGATTGACCGACGGCGCTGCCGTCGATGGCGGCCTGCCGGCTGGCTTGGCTTTCGCCGACGACACCCGCGCCTTATCCGGCACGCCGACCGCGGCCGGCGTATTCACCCTCACCTACACCGCAAGCGATGGTCCGGTACTCGCCGATGGCTCGCAAATAGTGGTCAGCACCACCTTCACCATCACCGTAAACCATGTCTTTGCGGCCGCCATCGCGGCGCAAAATTACACCACCGGCGTCGACATCGGCGCGGTGCTGTTGCCAGTCGTCCATGGCGGCGGGGCGTTGTCCTACACCGTGCGCGGCACCGTCGCGTCGGGGGCGTTGCCGGCCGGCTTGAATTTCGCCGTCACCGCGGCCCGCACTTTATCCGGCGTGCCGAGAACCGCCGGCCTATTCGGCCTGACCTACATAGTCACCGATACCGACCCGGCTAGCGACACTTTCGGCGAAGTCGGGCGGGCGATCTTCATCGTCACCGTCGCCGGCCCGCGCTTCGATACTTTCACGCTGGCGGATAAAATCTACCCGCCCGGCGTGACCATCGCCGACCTCACCTTACCCGCCGCCACCGATGGCTTCGGCGCCTTCACTTACACCTTGCTCGAGGTAGGCGGCCAGCCCCTCGGTGCGGCCTTGCCCGGGCTGTTGTTCGATGGCGCCGCCGATAGCCGTATTTTGTCTGGCACGCCGAGCGAGGATGGCTCGGCCATGCTGGTCTACATCGCCACCGACGCCGGCGGCAACGCCACCGCTGGCGAGGAGATGTTCATGGTGATGGTGGGCCGCACTTTGCCGGTCATCGCCGACCAAACCATCCCCGCCGGCCGGCTATGGAGGCTGACCTTGCCCGAAATAGTCGGCAGCGGCGATGATGTGGTGTACGCCGTGAGCGGCTTGCCGGGCGATTTGGAGTTCGCTGGCGGCGACCGCGTGTTGAGCGGCACGCCAGCGGTGGCGACGACGCTAACACTGCGCTACACCGCCCACGCCAGCGGTGGCGGGCCGCTAATCGATGCGAAAACCTTCATGCTGACCATTGAGCACGCCTTGCCGCCCGCCATCGACGCCGAAACTTACCCGGTGGGCAGCCTCATCGATAATCTAACCCTGCCAGAAGCCGCCGGCGGCGGCAGTCTGGTCTACGCCCTGAGCAACGCCGCCGAGGACACCGATGATTTGCCGGCCGGGCTTATTTTTGACGGCCTCGCCACGGCCCGCACTTTAAGCGGCACGCCATCGGCGGCGGGGGTATTTCGGCTGAATTACACCGCCAGCATCATCGGCGGCGCCGAAGTGGCCACGGCGGAATTCACCGTCACTCTCACCGGCCCGCGGTTCGCGGCCTTCAATGTGGTCGACCAAATCTACCCGCTCGGGGTGTCCATCGATAGCCTCGTGCTGCCGCCGGCCACCGATGGCTTCGGCGATTTCAGTTACGACTTGACCACGGCGCCGAACAACCAGAGCGTCGCTACGGCGCTGGCCGGGTTGTCTTTCGATGGCGACGCCGCCAGCCGCGCTTTATCCGGCACGCCGAGCGTCGCCGGCTCGGCCATACTCACCTACGTCGCCGCCGACAGCGCCAATCCACCCAATGTCACCGATGATTCGGCCACCTTCAAGGTGACGGTGGGGCGCGCCTTCGCGGCCGGAATCCCCATCCCATCCTATTCGGTCGATAGCCGCATCGACCTCACCTTGCCGGTAGCCACCGGCGGCGGCGTTTTGGTATACGCCCTAAACGGCGCCTTGTCGCTCGGCTTGAGTTCCGCCGCCGGGGCCACCGGCGCCATCATCATAAGCGGCACGCCCACCGTGGCCGGCACTTATCCGCTGGACTACACCGCCAGCGAAAACGGCATCGTGGTCGCGCGCGCCGCCATCGCGCTGACCATCACCCATGTGCTGCCTACTTTACCCCCCCGCAGTTTTCCGGCCGAGGCCATCATCGACAATGTAACCCTGCCCCAAGCCGCCGGCGGCGGCAGTTTGACTTACAACCTAACCAACGCCGATGCGGACGCCGCTGCCTTGCCGGCCGGTTTGAGTTTTGGCATCGCCGGCGACCGCGTTTTAAGCGGCACGCCCACCACGGCCGGCGTATTCACGCTCAATTACACCGCCAGCCAGACCATTGACGGCGCCAGCGTACCAGCCGCCAGCGCGCAACTGGTGGTGACGGTGACGCATTCCCTGCCCACCATCGTAGACTTTGCCGTCGATGCCGGGGTGGCGATTGACCTGGAATTGCCGCCAGCCGCCGGCGGTGGTGATTTGGTTTATAGCGTGAGCGGCACGCCCAATGCGGCCGGTTTGAGTGTGACTGGGCGCACTTTGGGCGGCACGCCCACCATCGCTGGCACCTATACGCTGACCTACGCCGCCACCTTGGTAGGCGGCGCTGACGCAGTGGCTAACAGCATCTTCATGCTGAGCGTAAACCTCGTCCTGCCGACCCCGCCTGCGGTGGAGTTCCCGGCCGGGGTCGCTGCATCGCTCACCTTGCCGCTAGCCCAGGGCGGCGGCGTGTTTGTGTACGGCTTGACTGGCAACCGCCCGGTGGGCATGGCGACCTTGCGCGACAACATTTTATCCGGCCTGCCAACCACGCCCGAAGCGTACCCGCTGGTCTACACCGCCACCCAAGGCGGCACCATTCTCAGCGTCAATTTCACCATCACCATCGGCGATGCGGTAGTGGCGCCGCTTGAAATCGCCAATCAAACCTACCCAGTGCACTCCGCTATCGTCGATTTAACCCTGCCCATGGCCGAAGGCGGCGGCGCTTTGGTGTATGCGTTGAGCGGCGAGGTGCCAGCCGGCCTGAGTTTGGGCGTGGGGCCGGCGGCGCGCGTTTTGAGCGGCACGCCCACCGCCATCGGTTGGTACGATGTGGTCTACAGCACCACTCGCGCCGGCGTCATCATCGCCAGCGGCGCGTTTACCATCACCGTACATCATGTATTAGCGAAGCCGGATGATGAAACCTTCGACGCCGGCGAAGTCGTTGCGCTGACGCTGCCCTTAGCCATCGGCGACCCCGACGGCGAGTTGGCCTACGCCCTAAGCGGCACCTATGGCGGCGCCGACGATGCCTTGCCCGATGGCTTGGCCTTTGGCGACGCCGGCGGGCGCGTGTTGGACGGCCGCATTGATACCGCCGGCGCCTACATGCTCACCTACACCGCCACCGACGCCAGCGGCGATGTCGAAGTCGAAGTCGGGCGGCAAATTTTTACGGTGACGGTGAATTTCGTCTTGCACAATCCGGGTAATCAAACTTTCGCCTCGGGTTCGGTGGCGAATGTGACCTTGCCGGCCGCCCTCGGCGGCGGCGTGTTCGGGTATGAATTGACCGGCGCGCCGCTGCCCGAGGGCTTGGGTTTCACCGCCGGCGAGCGCCGCCTATCCGGCCTGCCGGGGGCCGAATCTTCAGCCGTCACGGTGGTCTACAGCGCCACCCAGGGCGGCGTCGCAGTGGCCAGCGCCACCTTCACCGTGACCATCGGGCCGGTGAATCTGCAAATATTTACCATCGCCGACCAAGCCTATGAGGCCGGCACGGCGCTCACCGCCACCACCTCGCTCACCCTGCCGCAAACCACCGACCATGACGACACCGTGACCTACGCCCTGGTCGGCACCGATAGCGCCGCCGGTAACGCCCTGCCGGGCGGCTTGATTTACACCGCAAGCGAGCAAGTTTTGGGCGGCGAGCCGAGCGCCGCTGGCGTATTTTCGCTGAGTTACACCGCCACCCGCAGCGGCATCACCATCGGTCGCGGCGCATTTACCATTACGGTGAGTCATGTACTAGAGACTCCGGGCGATGAGACCTTCGATGTGGGCGAGAGCGTCGCCGTGAGGCTGAATCCCGCCCTCGGCGAGCCCACCGACGGCACCGGCGCTTTGGTATACGCCCTAATGGGCACCTATGGCGTCACCGGCGATGCCTTGCCCGATGGCTTGGCCTTTGGCGTCGGCGGGGCGCGCGTGTTGGACGGCCGCCCGACTACGGCCGGCGCCTACATGCTCACCTACACCGCCACCGACGCCAGCGGCGACAGCAGCGTCGAAGTCGGCCGGGTGAATTTCACGGTAACGGTGAATTTCGTCTTGCCCAACCCCGGCCCGCAGAGTTTCACCGCTGGTTCGACGATTGCGCTCACCCTGCCCGCCGTCGCCGGCGGCACCCCGGAGCTGGCGTTTGTGTATGGCTTGGCCGGCGAAAACAACGCCGCCTTGCCGGCCGGTTTGGTTTTTACCGCCGGCAATCGCGCGCTATCCGGCACCTTAGGGCCAGCGGCGGCGCCGGTCACGCTGGTGTACACCGCCACCGGCGGCGTCACCTTAAGCCAGCCATTCACCTTCACCATCGCCACCGCGAATCTACAAACTTTTGTCATCACCGACCCCGTTTATGTCGCCGGCACGGCGCTTGCCGCCGACACGGCGCTCACGTTGCCGCAAATCACCAACCCTGATCCGGCGGTGACTTACGCCCTGGACGGCACCTATGGCGCCGCGAGGAACGCCCTGCCGGCCGGCTTGATTTTCACCGCCGCCAGCCGAGTGATGAGCGGCACGCCCACCGCCGCCGGCCTATTCGCGGTGACCTACACCGCCACCCAAGGCGGCATCCTCATCGCCAGCGGGAATTTCACCATTACAGTGAATTATGGCTTGCCGAACCCGGGCGCGCAGTCCTTGCGCGCTGGTTCGGTGGTGTCACGCACTTTTCTCGAGGCCGTCGGCGGCGACGCTGGGTTCGTTTATGGCGTGACTGGCTCCATTCCCGACGGTTTGGCTTTTGACGCCGGCAGCCGAGAGTGGTCCGGCGTGCCGACCACCGAGTCCCCGGCGGTCACGCTGGTGTACACCGCCACCAGCGGCAGCGGCGTTGATGCCCTAAGCATTTCGGCCACCTTCGAGGTCACCATCACCGCCGCAGTGGTGGCGCCGCTTGATATCGCCGACCCGGCCGCCTACCCGGCCGGCGCCGCGCTCACCGCCGTCACCAGCCTCACCCTGGGGCAAATCACCGACCATGATGACGCGGTGACCTACGCCCTGGACGGCACCTATGGCGCCGCGAGGAACGCCCTGCCGGCCGGTTTGATTTTCACCGCCGCCAGCCGAGTGATGAGCGGCACGCCCACCGTCGCCGGCCTATTCGCGGTGACCTACACCGCCGCGCGAAGCGGCGTCACCATCGCCAGCGGCGCCTTTACCATTACCGTGACTCATGTACTAGAGGCCCCGGCCGCGCAGTCATACACCACCGGCGATGCTATCGGCAGTGTCACCCTGCCGCCAGCCGTCGGCGGCGGCGCTTTGTCCTATGCTTTGGTAAACGCCGACGCGGCCACCGATGATTTGCCGGGCGGTTTGGTTTTTGGCACGGTCGCCGCCCGCATTTTGAGCGGCACGCCCACCGCCGCCGGCACCTTCACGCTGAGCTACATCGTCACCGACACCGACCCCATTAGCGCCACCGCCGGCGAAGTGGCCAGGGCGGAATTCAGCGTCACCATCGCCGGCCCGCGGTTCGCTAATTTCGATGTGGGCGACCTGGCTTACTCGGTGGGCGTGGCCATCGCCGACCTCGCCTTGCCCGTGGCCACCGATGGCTATGGCGCTTTCACCTACACCGTGACCGGGCCGGACGAGCAGCCCCTGAATGAGGCGTTGCCGGGGCTTAGTTTCAATGGCGCCGCCGCCAGCCGAGCCTTGTTCGGCCGGCCGAGCGCGGCTGGCTCGGCCGTGCTCACCTACATCGCCACCGATGGCGGCGGCAACGCCACCGATGGCACGGCGATATTCACGGTAACGGTGGGGCGCGTGCTGCCGGCCATCGCTGAGCAAACCCTGCCGGCTGGCGTGTTGGCGGCGCTGACCTTGCCCGAGATAGTCGGCGGCGGCGCTAATGTGGTGTATGGCGTAAGCGGCGCCTTGCCCACCGAGTTGACTTTTGATGCGGACAATCGCGCCTTGCGCGGCACGCCGGCGACGGCGACGGCCAGTCCGATAGCGCTGCTGTACACCGCCAGCGAGGGCGGCGTGGACCTCGATAGCGAAGAATTCATGCTGAGCATCGCGCACGCCTTCGCGCCGAGCATCGATGATCAAGTCTACGCGCTCGGCGGCGCTATCGACAACCTGACCCTGCCGCCAGCCGCCGGCGGCGGTACTTTGGCGTACGCCTTGCGCACCGCCGACGCGGCCACCGATGATTTGCCGGCTGGTTTGCTGTTTGGCGATGTGTCCGCCCGCGTTTTGAGTGGCGCGCCCACCGCGGCCGGCACCTTCACGCTGAATTACACCGCCAGCCAGACCGTGTCCGGGGTTGAGACGCAAGTGGCCTCGGCGGAATTTACCGTCACCATTACCGGCCCGCGTTTTGCTGATTTTAATGAGGGAGACCGAAACTTCCCGGCTGGTATGCCCATCACCGACATCATCCTGCCGGTGGCCACCGATGGCGTCGGCGCTTTCACCTACTTTTTGACTGGCGGGGTCGACCGATTACCGGTACATCAAGTCATAGCCGGGCTATCCTTCGATGGCGATGCCGCCAGTCGCGCCCTAGCCGGCACGCCCACCTCGGTGATTTCCCTAACCCTCACCTACACCGCCCGCGACAGCGCCACCCGGCCCAATTCCACCGATGATTCGGCCACTTTCACGGTATCGGTAGGTCGCGTCTTCGCCGCCGACATCCCCAGCCCGTCCTACCCGGTCAACAGCGCCATTAACCCGCCGCTCACCCTGCCAGCGGTCACCGGCGACGGTGAGTTGGCGTACGATTTAGTCGCCGTCACCGGCAGTACTTTCCCCGCCGGGTTGGAGTTTGGCACCGCCGGCGTCCGCGTGTTGAGCGGCACGCCCACCGCAGCTGGCGTATTCAGGCTGAGTTACACCGCCATGGAAGGTGAAGATTTGGTAGCGAGCGCCATGGTCACCGTGACCATCACCCAGGTGCTGGCGAGCATTCCCCCCGCAACTTATCCGGCCGGCGCCGCCATCGGCAATTTAACCCTGCCCATAGCGGCCGGCGGCGGCAGTTTGACTTACGCCCTGAGCAACGCCGCCGATGACAGCGATGAGTTGCCGGCCGGTTTGGTGTTTGGCGTCGCCGGCGCCCGCGTGTTGAGCGGCACGCCTACCGCCGCTGGCACCTTCACGCTGAATTACACCGCCAGCACCATCGGCGTCGGCGGCGCCGACGACATCGAAGTCGCCAGCACGCAACTGGTGGTGACGGTGACGCATTCGCTGGATGCTATCGGTGATTTTGCAGCCGATGCCGGCGTGCTCATTAACATGCCGTTGCTCCCCGCCGCTGGCGGCGGTGACTTGGCCTATTCCTTGAGCGGCACGCCCGATACCGCCGGTTTGAGTTTGGCTGGCGTGAATGGTCGCACCTTGGGCGGCACGCCGATGGTGGCCGGCATCTACACGCTGGTCTACGCCGCCACCTTGGTCGGCGGCACGGACGCAGTGGCCAGCGTCACCTTTACAGTGACCGTAAACCATGTGTTGCCGAATCCGGGCGCGCAGTCTTACAGCGCTGGTTCGGTGGTGTCGCTCAATTTGGATGAAGTCGTAGGCGGCGGCGATGCATTTGTTTATGGTTTGACGGCCGCCGCCGGCAGTACTTTCCCCGCTGGATTAGGTTTCGACGCCGGCACCCGCGTGTTATCCGGCGTGCCGACCACCGAGGCCTCGGCAGTCACGCTGAACTACACCGCCACCCGAGGCAACGCCCCCGATGCCATCAACCTCACGGCGACCTTCGAGGTCACCATCACCGCGGCGGTCGTGCAGACGCTGACCGTCGCCGACCCCGCCGCCTACCCGGCCGGCACGGCTATCACTGATCTCGAACTCCCGCAAGCCACCGGCGGCGGCACTTTGGTGTACGCCTTGAGCGGCACGCCAGCCGGCTTGGGCTTAGGAGTGGGCTCGGAAGCCCGAACTTTGAGCGGCACGCCGACCGTGGCCGGCGAATTCGATGTCATCTACACCGCCACCCGCAGCGGCGTCACCATCGCCATGGCGACCTTCACCATCACCGTAAACCATGTGTTGGTGAAGCCGGTCGACCAAGAATACGATGCCGGCGAGACAGTTAATGAGACCTTGGCCACCGCCCTCGGCGACCCCGACGGCGATTTGGCCTACGCCCTGACCGGCACCTATGGCCCCGACAGCAACGCCTTGCCGGCCGGCTTGATTTTCACCGCCGCCACCCGCCTATTGGGCGGCAGCCCGACGGTCGCCGGCACCTACACGCTGACTTACACCGCCACCGGCGTCGAAGTCGGCAGCGAGACCTTCACGCTGACGGTGAATCACGCCCTACCAAACCCCGGCGCGCAGACCTTCGCCGCTGGTTCGAGCGTGAATGAGTCGCTGCCGCAAGTCCTCGGCGGCGGTGGTGCATTCACCTACGCCCTAACCGCGGCCGACGGCATCGGCACGGTGGCCAGCGTACTGCCCGGTATGTCCTTCCATGCCGGCAATCGAGCCTTAGCCGGCACGCCGAGCGTGGAGACCACCAGCCCGGTTTCGCTGGCCTACACCGCCACCCGAAGCGCCGATGCCATCACCCTCACGGCGACCTTCGCCGTCACCATCGGCGCCGTGAATTTGCAGGACTTCGACATCCAAGACCCCGCCGCCTACCCGGCCGGCACGGCTATCACTAATCTCGAACTCCCGCAAGCCAGCGGCGGCGGCACTTTGGTGTACGCCTTGAGCGGCGCGCCAGCCGGCTTAGGCTTAGGATTGGGCTCGGAAGCCCGAACTTTGAGCGGCACGCCGACCGTGGCTGGCGTATTCCCGGTGGTCTACACCGCCACCCGAAACGACATCACCATCGCCAGCGGGAATTTCACCATCACCGTAAACCATGTGTTGCCGGCCCCAGACCCGGTCGCGCAGTCCTTCAGCGCTGGTTCGGTGGTTTCGCTCACCTTGCCCGAGGCCATCGGCGGCGGCGATGCATTTATTTATGACTTGACCGGCGAAAACAACGCCGCCTTGCCGGCCGGCTTGACTTTTGACGCCACCGCCGATGCCCGCCTGCTATCCGGCGTGCCCACCGCGCCCGGCACCTTCCGGCTGGACTATACCGCCAGCCAGGGCAGCGCCGCCGGTGACGCAAACCTTAGCGAAAATTTCACCGTCACCATCGGCGCCGCAGAAGTCGAGCCGCTTGCCATCGACCCCCAAATCTATGCCGCCGGCACGCTGCTCACCGCCGACACTTCGCTCACCCTGCCGCAAATCACCGACCATGACGACGCGGTGCTATACGGCTTCACCGCCACCTTGCCCACCGGCTTGAACTACACCGCAAGCACCCGAGTTTTGGGCGGCACGCCGACCGCCGCCGGCACATTTTCCATGGTCTACATCGCCACCCGCAGCGATGTCACCATCGGCCGCGGCGCCTTCACCATCACCGTAAACCACGCCTTCCCGGCCATCGGCGATGAGAGTTTTACGGTGGGCGATGAGGTGGATTTGACGCTACCCGAAGCCATCGGCGGTGGTACTTTGGGATATGCCTTGAGCGCCGCCTTGCCCGTGGGGTTGAGGTTCGACGCCGCCGACCGCGCCATCCGAGGCGCTCCGTCGGCGGTGACTGCGACCACCACGCTGGTCTACACCGCCGTGCTGGGCGGCGCCACCGTCGCCACGGCGAGTTTCACCCTCACCGTGCAACAAGGATTTCCGCCCATCGGCAATGAAACCTACGCCGCCGGCGAGGTGGTTGCGCTCACCCTGCCCGCATCCACCATCGCCGGCGCCGTGAATTACGCCCTAACCGCGGTATTGCCAGCCACCGAATTACCGGCCGGCTTGAATTTCAGCAACCCCGCCAGCCGTGTACTGGGCGGCACGCCGACCATGGCCGGCGCAACCACGCTGCTGTACACCGCCGCCACGAGCGCCGGCGAAGTAGTCGCCAGAGCGACCTTTAACATTACTATCACCGGCCCGACATTCGCCACCGGCTTGCCCATAGCGCCGCAAATTTACACCGCCGGCGTCACCATCGATGATTTAATCTTGCCGCTCGCCGGTGGCCACTTGAATGCTGGGCCATGGACTCACGCGCTGGCCGGGGCGGACGAGCAAACCCTCGCTGTGGCCGTGCCGGGGCTACTATTCGATGTGGACAGCCGGGTTTTGTCCGGCACGCCGCGCACAGTGGCGGCCGATGTTGCCCTGGTCTATCACGCCACCGATAAGTACGACAACGCCACCGCCGATGCCACCTTCACGGTGACCGTCCAAACGCCGCCAGCGCGGATGTTCGATGTCACCATCTTCGACCAAAGTTTCGTCGCTGGGGCGGCGGTAGACCTGACGCTGCCCACGGCGAGCGGCGAAGGGGCGGTGGAATACGCCTTGAGGGGCGGCGATGGCACCGCCGACGCGCCCAATTTGCCGAGCGGATTAAGTTTCGCCGCCGGCACCCGGGTTTTATCCGGCACGGCGCCCACTGCGGCCACTGAGGTCGGATTCTCGCTGACCTACACCGCCACCCAAACGGGCGTGGTGGTGGCGACGGCGGAATTCACCGTGACCATCACCGGGCCGGTGTTCGCCGGCGATTTGCCAGGGCATCAAACCTATGAGGTGGCAAAACCCATCGACGAGACCCTTATCTTGCCAGCCGCCATCGGCACCGGCTCGGTGACTTACACCCTAACCGGCCCCGACGGCCCCGACGCCGCGCCCAATTTGCCCGCCGGGCTGAATTTCGACAGCGACAACCGCGCCCTATCCGGCACGCCGACTGTGATCGCCGAGGCCGTCAATCTGACCTACACCGCCACAGATAACTACCGCAACTCGGCCATTGCAAACTTCACGGTAACGGTGGAAGGGCGCGAATTGAGCGGCGGCGAGGACATAGTCAGCGAGGATGGGCGGGGAATAAAGGACCGCACCTATGAGGTCGGCGAGCAGATCACGCTGAGGTTGCCCACCACCGGCGGCGGCTCGCTGGTGTACGCCTTGTTCGGCTCCGGCGGGAGCGCCAGCGCCGCCAATTTGCCGGATGACTTAAGATTCGATGCCGACCTCCGGATTTTGTCCGGCACGGCCACTACGGCGGGCAATTTCACGCTCACCTACACCGTCACCGAGGGTAGCCAGGAAGTCGTTGCTACAACCTTCACCCTCACCATCACCGCCGACGTCGCTTTCGCCACCGTCAATGAGGTCATCGTGCCGCAAGCGGCGGTCGCCATCAGTGCTGGCGTGGTAGACGCCGTCGCCGGGCGCATCAAGCGCGCCAATGCCGGCGCTGCCGCTGGTTTTGCCATCGGCGGGCGCACTAGCCTGGCGGCCGCCCTCAGCGCCCACGGCAAACCCATGGCCGAGGATGATATCGACGCCAAAACGCTGTTAGCCGGCTCCGAATTCACCGTGCCGCTCAACGCCGGTCAAAGCGCTGGCGGCGGCATTCCGGCGGCGACCACGCTGTGGGGCAGCGGCGAATACCGCGAGATGTCCGGCGACGGCAGCGGCGTGGAGTGGGACGGCGCGCTCAGCGGCCTTCATGTCGGTGTCGATAGCCGCCTGCGTCCCGGTTTGCTGGTCGGGCTGGCGGCATCGCAAACCCGCAGTGCCCTCGACTACCAAGATGCCAGCGGCGCCGCCGTGGTCGAGGGCGCGCACAACATCGACATGACCAGCGTCCACCCCTATCTCGGCTGGCGCGCCGGCGGGCTGGATTTATGGGCATTCTTGAGCCACGGCCGCGGCGAGTTGGAAATCAGCCCGGATAATGGCGACAAAGCATCCAGCGACATCGACATGAACGCCATCAGCATGGGCGGCAGCGGTGAAATCTGGCCACACGCCGCCACCACCTTCCGCCTGCGTGGCGAAGCCGTGCGCACCGCGCTAAAAGTCGCTGGCGGCGCCGATTTAGCCGCCATGGAGGCCGCCACCACGCGCTTGCGGTTAGGCGTCGAAGCCAGCCGTAGCCGCGTCACCGCCGGCGGCGGCGTGTTCGCCCCCACCGTCGAATTTGGCTTGCGCTATGACGGCGGCGATGGGGTAAGCGGCACGGGCGCGGAAATCGGCGGCGGCCTGCGCTACCGCAATGCGGCCGGCGGCCACAGCGCCGAAGGCGGGTTTCGCGTGGCGCTAAAATCCGGCTACGAGGAGTGGGGCGTACATGGCAGCGTGGTGCTCGATGCCGGCGCCGATGGGCAAGGGTTTGCGCTGCGTGTCCGCCCGTCATATGGCGCAGTGATAAGCGGCGTAGACCAACTCTGGCGCGAGGGTCTGCCAACGGATGACGCCGCCGCCGATGACTATCACGCCCGCGTAGAATCCCGCCTAGCCTACGGCATCCCACTAAAAAACCACGGCGCGCTGACTCCCTATGTTGAAATCACCACCGCCGCCACCGACACCTACCGCATCGGCCTAAACTGGCGCCCAACATCCAGATTCACCCTGAATTTATTAGGCGAACGCCGCACCAGCAACAGCAATTCCGCCGAACACTTGATTCTGCTAAAAGGCGAAGCGAAGTTTTAGGTCCGGCTGGTTCATGGATAGGCGGGGATTGTCGCTTTTTTCTTTTTGCTTTTCGCTTTTCGCTTTTCGCTTTTCGCTTTTCGCTTTCGCTTTTGCCGTTGCTTTCGCTTTTGCCGTTGTTTTCGCTTTTGCCGTTGTTTTTGCCGTTGTTTTTGCCGTTGTTTTTGCCGTTGTTTTTGCTGTTAAGGCTTTGCTCCACCCTATCTTTTTAGGGGGGAGCCAAAACTGGCGGTTTCATCGCCAGTTTTGGTGGGGGGTGCGTTTGATTTTGATTTTGCTTTTGGCTTTGATTTTGCTTTTGGCTTTGACTTTGCTTTTGGCTTTTGGCTTTGGCTTTGGCTTTTGTTTTACTCCCCCCTCTTCATCTGGGGGGAGTCAAATCAGGCGGCTTTATCGCTTGATTTGGTGGGGGGCTGTCGATGTTGGTCTCTTCGCTTTTGCCTTTAAATCTTCAACTCATGAGCCCACCAAAACTGACGGAGAATTAAATAATGCAAGATTTGATGAGTTTTAAGGAAGCCGGCGTATGGGCATCCCAACACTTGGGCAAAAATGTCACCCCATCGAATATTTCCTATTTGGTGCAATATGGACGCATCCCTAAGCCGGGCAAAAATGGCCAAGTGGCGGTCAACAAAGAGGATTTGGAAAAATATTATGCAGCCCACCATGAAAGCCAATCAGCGCGCTGGAAAAAACGCTTAGGTGATGATTTAAATTGGACGCTGTCTTTTTCGGAATTCAAAGAATCGGAGACCACCAAACATGTGCATCGACTGCATCCCTATAAGGGCAAATTTATTCCGCAGTTGGTCGAGTATTTTTTGGATTCGCATACCGATGCATTCAAACAAAATGTTTTTTCACCCCGGCGATATTGTTTTAGATCCCTTTTGCGGCACCACCTTAGTGCAGGCAAGCGAGTTGGGACTGCACGCCATCGGCCTGGAGGTGTCGGCTTTCAACGCCTTCATCGCCAATGTAAAAATCGGCGCTTATAATGTCGCCGCCGTTAAAAAAACCGCCGCGCAAATCACCGCTGGGCTGCGGCAATTCCAGTGCCAAAACAACCACAGTGAGTTTGAAAAAGAATTGTCGGCAGTTTTAAAAAAATTCAACCAAGAATTTTTTCCCTCGCCGGCGTACAAATACACAGTGCGGCAAAACACAATATTTGAAAGAAAATTACGATGTATTTTTAGTCGCCAACGACAAATACAACCTATACCCAAAAATCGCCGAGAAATCCGCCATGAAAATCGTCAACCAATACCGTCGCCCAGTACTAAACCGCGTCGAAAAAGATCGCTCGACTTATGCAGAAGCCATATTCCATATGCAAGCGTTATGACAGCAATGGCATAAAATTTTCTTTTACAAACCGGAAAACACTCATCCACTTAAGATGTTATTTGGAACACCCACTTAGTTTATGTTAACTTGGTTTTCTATAAAATTTATGAGTTCATCTACGCCACCGCTGCTTGGGTTGTATACCCAATATCGGTCGAATACGGATTTCAAAAAATTAGCATTACGAGCAAAATCATTGCCAATGCACAGCGAATAAAATTTATTTTTATTTTTTTTAACAACATCTATGGACTTTTTTATTTTCATCGGCAAATCGGCCATCACAAAATCGGATATGACTAGTACATCGGCTCGTTTATACTGTTCTTTTTGTATTTTTCGCACCGATTCCTCAAGTGCCGGACACATATCTGTGCCGCCATGGAAAGACATTTTTAAAAAATTAAGCAACTCTTTTAACCCAAAGCCATCAGAGAAATCCATAGTTTCAATGGTCGTGGAAAAATTGATTAAATAGCATGCTCTATTTTGCTGCTTGGCGCGAGTTGTCATATAAAGTGTCATAGATTTAGCAATATTTTCGGGAGAACCATGCATTGAGCCGCTGGTGTCAACGCAAATAATAATGGGGCCCATCTTTTCATTTTCGGTTATTTGCGCTTTTTTAGTGCCATCGATATTTTTTTCGACTTCAGCGAACCCTTGATTTTCAAAACACAACAGGCGCTTTTCGCTATATTTTAAATAAAAAAGTGCAGCAGTGTCTTGGTCCGCCAATAATGCTTTTTCTTGCGGAATAGCGTTTTCTATATCACGGCCCAATATAACGCTGGTAATCTCTTCTTTGGAGTTGAAGTCGGGCACGGTAACGATAATCTTTGTTGTCGTTTTAACTAATTTCTCGCGATAAGATTGCGCCACTTGTCGCAAACGTCCCATCATGTCGCATAAATTTTTGACGCTTTGATTTTGAGAAATGTAATCGGCCCATTTTTTCAAGTATTGAACATCTTGGGCGGTTAATTCACTAGGTGATAAATCCAATAGCAAGCCTGGTTGCAAAGAAAGGCTATTGAGAAAATCAAACATTTGGCGGAGTAAATCTAGCCAAGTGGTTAATTTTTTAAAAATTTCTCGTCTAAACTCTTCAAGTTTAGTGAGTTCCCACTCAATATAGGATTGCTCGATCTCCGCTTGCCCTTGCTTTAATAAAGCACCTCGCAAACCTTGTAATTTGTATTGGTTGGATTTTGCATTGCGTTTTAGTTTTTCAAGATCCAGCCTGGTTTTTTTGGCGTCGGATGGGGTGGCGCTGAATTTTGTTTGTAATTTGGAAATATCCACTGAATTTTCCGCCTTAATTTCTTGTATCTGTTCTCCCCAAAAACCATCGAGCGGAGAGTTTATTTTTTGCTTGAAAACAGAATAGTTTTTTAAGTCATTTTCAATATCGGTTAGAAAATGAATACCATGGTCGAAATCTTTTAGTGCTTTATCTAAGACTAATTTATGGTCATAAAATGGATTATCCACTAACAAACGGCGTTGGGATTGAGTCTCCCACTCGGCCAGTTCGCGATTGATTTTTTTTTGAATATCGGCTTCTTCAACAATGCAGTATTGTTGTTTTAAATCTTGCCGAATTTTATCGGCGGTTTTTCCTATCTGATTTTGCGCCATTGATTACTGTGCTCTTTTAGCAGTTGATATTTTTGCGTCGCTAGATAGATAACGAAATTCCACACCAGAAATACGCATAAGTTGTTTATCTATACTGGCAATGGCAATTTCTCTAATTTCTTGGGGGACAAAGGGAGATTCTATCTGTTTTTCGAGTATTGATTTTCTTTCCTCAATTTCAGCTTGCGTTTGCTTTATTTCAGCCAACAAATTAGAATTATCTTTTTCTAGCTCATTGAATAAACGCGGATTAACTCCTTGCTTCACAGATCCCTTATTAGACAAAATATTAAATTTAAAATTGGCTGATTTGACGAATCTATCATTAGATTTCCGGTCGGGTTGGTAAATTCCTGCATTCTCAACTTGCACCGAAAAAATGTTACTTTGCCCTTGAAAATTACATACTATTTTTTCTAAATCCTTACCATGTTTATCCGTAGGGTGAAAATCTTCGTCTGTGGTGGACTTATCGACAGAAACATAAAAAGTTTTCTGTTCATTATCAGCCTCCCTATAGTAACCGGAATAGTGATTTGCATCATATTTAACTTGGTGTTTACTATGCTTTTTCCCATCAATTTCATCAAAATCATATATATCTTTAGAGTGGAAAAACTCTTCTTGGATTTCATTGTCTAAATCATTGCTCTTTTTTTCAAGGATGGAAAAACTAATCCCAGTTTCAAATCCATTATTTCGAACTGATTCCTCAACCATGGTTTCTAATTGCTTTCGATTGTTCAAATCTGACCACAGGCAGTGCCGTAATAACAAGGTATCCACCAAGTTGGTTTCTTTGCGGTCGCAGAAAAAAGCGCTCGCTTTAAGCAGACGCGCGGCTTTTTGCCAGCGTCTATCTGATATATAAATTTCTGGATTTTTATTTTTTTTATTATATTTTGCTATGTCCATACGAATTTGTTTAATAATATTGATGGTTTCATCGGACAATTTAACTTCATCAATCTTTAGTTGCCACATATCCAACTCATCATTGGTGATTTTTTCATTATCGGATATTTTTATAGTTGAATTGGCCGGGGTGTTTTGGATAACCAGGTTAAAGTTTTCCGAATCTTCCGTGGGCAGTACATTCAATCTAATCAAAAAACGATCATATAATGCATCTAACCCTTGATTGGCTTGCGGTACTTCATTGGATGCCGAAATAAGTACTTTTAGCGGCACATCAAGTATTTCGTCGCCATTACGAAATTTCTTTTCATTGATGATGGTTAATAATGAGTTCAAGATAGCCGAGTTGGCTTTCCAGATTTCATCTAAAAAAGCCACATTTGCGGATGGCAAGTAACCGTCAATTTTGCGCTCATAATTATCTTGCTTGAGTTGTGAGATTTTAATAGGCCCAAAAACTTCCTCGGGGGTGCTGAATTTGTTCATCAAAAACTCAAAATAATGACTGGATTCAAAAACGGAAGATATTCGTCGAGCGAGCAGACTTTTGGCGGTGCCAGGGGGGCCTAACAAGAAAGTATTTAAGCCCGCTAATGCGCCTAATAGTGCTACTGCAATAATTTCATCTTTTTCATAGATGTCCTCGTTTAATTTTTCGAGAATTTTCTCAATTCTGGCTTTATTCATCATTTAAATACGGAAATGGGGTGGTTATCAGGGGCAGACTGACCATTAATATTGATTGATGTCGGGGGTGTTGTCTATTTTTCGGTGGCGAACATAGTAGCGTAGGGCGATGGTGGCGATGACGGCTAATACTAAGTACGAGAGTAGCGTGGCGGCCCAGTTATCCAACAGCGCCAGCCCTGGCATCCAGCCTGGCAGCCAGGTGTTGTGCGCATAAATGAGGCCGCCGTTTACTAAGGAGGCGACGCCGAGGGGCAGGAAAATTGCCCAACTGCCGTCTACCAAAATTTCCAAACCGACCAAAATCAGCCCGAGGATGAGCCAGGTTTCGGGCTGCAATAGCGGCTGCGCAAGCCAGGCTGCCATGGCGGGGGACATGTCGGGGCGCTTAGGTGAGTGGCAGAGCGGCGACCAGCGCGGCGGTCATTTTTTGGGGGTTTCGCGGGGTTGCAGAAAGCCCATGATGGTCTCCAGCGAGCCCAAGGCGCCGACCACATCGGTGGGCAACACCACGGTTTTGGCGGAGGCGGATGATGCCAATTCGCCAATCGCGCTGACCTGCCGTTTGACGATTTCGAAATTGATGGCGGCTTGACCGTTGTTGGCGATGGCGTCGGCGATGACGCGGGTTTGTTCGGCGTCGGCGCTGGCCTTTACTTTTACCGCATAGGCCTCGGCGTCGGCTTCGAGGCGCACCGCGTCGGCGACCTTTTCGGCCTCATAGAGCGAGGCTTCGGCGCGCAATTCGACGGCGCGTTTTTCGCCTTCGGCGCGGGCGATGGCGGCGCGGCGTTCGCGTTCGGCGTTGAGTTGTTGGCGCTGGGCTTCCTTGGTTTGGGCGTCGACCTTGATGTCGGTTATTTCGGTGCGGGTGATTTCGATGCCCCAAATTTCCGCGGCGTCTTGCAGGTTATGGGCGATTTCTTGATTCATGGACTCGCGGCTGGATTGCAAATCATCCAGCTCCAGTTTGCCGGCGGCGGAGCGCACGATGGAGGAGGCCGCGGTGCGGATGGCGCCGTCCACATTGCGAATTCGATAGACGCTGCGACTGGCATCGACCACGCGGTAAAACACCGTGGTTTCCAAATCCACCTCCACATTGTCGCGGGTGATGACGGAAATGGTGAGTTCAGGCAGCTGACGCTCCAACACTGAGATGCGGTGCGCCACGCGGTCCAAATACGGCACGATGATGGACAGCCCGGCGGCCAGCGTTTTGGTGTATTTGCCAAAGCGCTCGACCACATAAACCTCAGACTGCGGCACAATTTTGATGCCAAGATACAGCGTGAGGAGGCCGACAATAACCAGCAGAAAAATCAAAACCGCGCTGCTTAACATGAGTGTGTTCTCCTAAAAAGTGGTTCGCAAATTTTGCCGGCGGAACCGGCCCGGGGGGCGATAGGGTGAAATGGCAGGGCGAAATTATATCGATTAATGGGCGCCAGTGCGGCTCGGGCGGCTCGGGCGGCCGGCTCATTTAAATGGGGCGCTGGGGTGTTAATTTAAGGCAGCGCCGCAGCCGAAGCCCCAGAGCGGCTCGCCGAGCGCTGATTTTTGGGTAAACTTAGGCGTGTCGACTAGGTTCGGATATGTCGCATCCCCATCAACCATTAGGCGGAGAAACCCCCATGACTCGAGTCGCCATCATCGGCGCCGGCCCCTGCGGCACCTCCCAGTTGCGCGCTTTCGCCGCCGCCGCCGATGCGCCGGACATCGTCTGCTATGAAAAACAAAGCGACCTAGGCGGGCTGTGGAATTACACCTGGCGCACCGGCATGGATGAATTCGGCGAGCCGGTACATGGCAGCATGTATCGCTATTTGTGGTCGAACGGCCCCAAGGAATGCCTGGAATTCGCCGACTACACCTTCGAGCAACACTTTGGCCGCGCCATCGCTTCTTATCCGCCGCGCGCCGTGCTGGCCGACTATATTCGCGGTCGGGTCGAAAAATCTGGCGTGCGCAAACACATCCGCTTCAACACGGCGGTGCGCAATGTGGCGTATTGCGCGACCTCGGAGCGATTCACGGTCACCGCCCATGATCTCCGCCGCGATGCTATCTGCGCCGAGGAATTCGACTATGTGGTGGTCGCGAACGGGCATTTTTCCACCCCAAATGCGCCGCATTTTGACGGCTTCGAGAGCTTCGGTGGGCGCATTTTGCACGCCCATGATTTTCGCGATGCGTTAGAGTTCAAGGATAAGGACATTCTCATCATCGGCACCAGTTATTCGGCCGAGGACATCGGCTCGCAGTGCTACAAATACGGCGCCAGGTCGATTACCTGCAGCCATCGCACCGCGCCCATGGGTTTTCACTGGCCGAGCAATTGGCAGGAGAAGCCGCTGTTGACCGGCGTGCGCGGCAACACCGCGACCTTCAAAGACGGCGCCACGGCGGCGGTGGATGCCATCATTTTATGCACCGGCTACCTGCATCATTTTCCCTTTTTGCCGGATGATTTGCGCCTGAAAACCACCAATCGTCTCTGGCCGCTGAACCTATACCAAGGGGTGTTTTGGGAGGACAACCCGAAATTGATGTATCTCGGCATGCAAGACCAGTTTTACACCTTCAATATGTTCGACGCGCAGGCCTGGTATGCGCGGGATTTTATGCTCGGACGCATCCGCCTGCCAAACCGTGATGACATGCGCGCCCATAGCCAGGCGTGGCGGGCGCGCGAAGAAAAACTCGCCAATGATGAGCAGATGATCTGCTTTCAGGGCGACTATGTGCAAGAACTGATCGATGCCACGGATTACCCCAATTTCGATGTAGACGGCGTGAACAAAACCTTCATGCAATGGGAGCATCACAAGCACGAAGACATCATGGGGTTTCGCAACAACGCCTATCGCTCGTTGATGACCGGCAATATGCAGCCGATTCATCACACGCCGTGGCTCGAGGCGATGGATGATTCTATGGCCAGCTACCTCGGCGCATAAGATTTTGCCGGGGCATCGCTAACGGGGGATGGGGGCTAACGCCGCTGGGCGGCAGCGCTAAATGAGCGGGGAGAGGGCGAGTCCCTAAATTAACTCAGGGGAGGGGCTACGGGCGATGCTCATTCAACCCATCCGCCAGTCTATCGACTAAGCCAGCGGCAATAACGCCGCCGAATTCCGCCCTTGAGCGAAAGGGCGGGTGGTTTAGGGGGTGATTAGCGTCGCCGCCGGCCGCCGCCGGGCCTAGGGGATTCGAAATTCACTTTCAGCGGTTTGCCGTTGAAATCGCGGCCATTTAGCCCGGCGATGGCGGCGCGCGCTTCGTGTCCTTCCATTTCCAGGAAAGCGAAGCCCTTGCAGTTGCCGGAAAACACATCCTTGATGAGTTTCGATGAACGCACCGTGCCGAATTCGGCAAACACGTCGAGTAAATCTTGTTCTTTGGTGGTGGGGGGCAAATTGCCGACGAATAGTTTTTTCAATTCAAGCTCTCTGGTGGTGTGGATTTAGGTCAGGCGCTTGCTGCCCCATGAAAAGAGCACGGCCAGATCGAGATTGTTAGTATCGAGATGTCGGGCTCAGACCATGGAGGCCGGCCCGACAGCGCCCGGTAACTCGCCCATAGCCCATAGACCGCTGAGTGAGATTGCTAAATTCAGCGACATTGTCTAACGGGCCAGGGCGAGCGGATGAATCTAGGGCAGATTAAGCAGGAACCACATTACTCGCCTGCAATCCTTTGGGACCCTCCTCTACATCAAAGGTGACTGCTTGACCTTCTTGCAGAGTTTTGAAGCCAGTACCGGCGATGGAGCGGAAATGCACAAACACATCCGCGCCGCCGTCTTCCTGAGAAATAAACCCAAAACCTTTGGATTCGTTGAACCACTTTACGGTGCCTGTAGCCATAATAAATTTACCTTAACCATAGAAGATTGAAAAAAGGAACGAAGCGCGTACAGGTAATGAAAAGGAAATTCGTGGAAACGTGCGTAATAATTACGAAGAGCAACCCAAATAGCCAACAACATATCTGTAGCGGAGCTTATTGTAAAAGATTTCTGGCGGTTTTTCCAGTCGCTTTTACGCTATTTTAGCGGCTTTTGGGTAAAAATAATCTACCGCAAGGCCACTATGCAAAATAATGGCCGTCCGTAGACGGCCATCATGAAAAATGGTGGAGGTGGCGGGAATCGAACCCGCGTCCGTAGATCCTACACACATCGGCGACTACATGCTTAGTCTGCCTTCGATTTGACCGCAGCGCAAGTAGGCAGACCAGACGCGCGCCGCGGCGAACCCGATAACTTTTAACTACTGAGCAACGGGCATGCTCAGCGCGCGAGCCTTTATGAATTGACCTTATATAGCCCAACCTAAAGGCGAGTCGGGGGATAAGGGCCAGCCGGTTTAAGCAGCTAGCGCGTAGTTGTCGTCGTTGGCAACTATTGGTTGGCAGCTGGATTTACGAGGTTATCTGCGCCTCGGCATGCTCCGATGGCTTCGCGACCGACGTCGAAGCCAGTCACCCCCAATGGAGTGGCGACTATAGCAAACGGACGAGCGAAATACAACACAATGTCTCGACGAAAAAAAATCTGCGCATCCCGACGCGTTCGCGTTGCCGGTCGAGATTCTGGGCTTACCGAGCTGGCCGCCGTGACTTTCAGCCCACCTTGAGCAGCCGCTGTTTGTCGCGATTCCACTCGCGTTGTTTGATGACGTGGCGTTTGTCGTATTGTTTTTTGCCGCGGACGAGGGCGATTTTGGCTTTCGCCCGCCCGCCGCGCCAATATAGGCTGAGGGCCACGATGGTGTAGCCGTCGCGTTCGCTGGCGCCGATGAGTTTGCTGATTTCCTTTTTATGCAGCAACAGCTTGCGGCTGCGCACCGGGTCGGCGCGAATGTGGGTGGAAGTCGACCGCAACGGCGATACATGGGCGCCGATGAGGAAAATTTCGCCGCGCAACACCACCACATAGCTCTCCTTGAGTTGGGCGCGCCCATCGCGCAGGCTTTTGACTTCCCAGCCCTGCAGAACCAGGCCGGCTTCGAACTCCTGCTCGATAAAATAATCGAAGCGCGCCTTGCGATTCAGCGCGATGGTGGAGGAATCCGGTTTTTTTTTGGCGGCCATGGGGGCATGGGGGGCGGTGAGGCCGCAGCGGGCTTCGGTGGTGTGCAGTATAATCATTGCGCGACTTTTTGTCATCGCGTCGCCGCTCGCCCCATCACCCCCCACGCCCACCCCCATGCCCAGCCGCCGGCGGCAAGCCCGTGTATAAGGTGGCGCGTTCGGCGCTGGTCGCGCACCGCGCCGAAGACATGTACATGTTGGTCGACGACATCGACTCCTATGCGGCGTTTTTGCCGTGGTGCGAGCATTCCAGCGTGCTCGAACGCAGCGCTGGCGAGGTGCTGGCGCAACTGCGAATCGCCGTCGGCGGGGTTGGTAAATCGTTCACCACCCGCAACCGGCTCACGCCTTTTTCGGGCATACAGATGACCCTGGTGGAGGGGCCGTTCAGCGCCCTGTCCGGCGGCTGGGCGTTTACGCCGTTGCGCGCGGAGGCCTGCCGAGTCGAGCTCAATTTGCAGTTCGCGTTCGCCAACCCGCTGACGGCGGCGGCGGTGGGGCCGGTGTTTACGCGCATCGCCGATTCTTTGGTGGATTCCTTCGTCAAACGCGCCGCCGCCGTGTATGGCTCGGCGGTCGATGCCCCGGTCGATGCCCCGGGAAAAATCAGCGTCGAGGTGGTATACGCCCGCCCCGAAGGGCCGCTGGTGGAGCAGATTATCGCCCGCCCGCCGCTCACCATCGCCGATGCATTGCGCGCCTGGCAACTGCGGCGAAGTTGCCCGCCGCTCGATTTAGCGACTGTGAGGGTGGGCGTGTTCGGCCTCGAGCACCCCCTCGATTGGCCGCTGCAAGATCAAGACCGCGTCGAGATTTATCGCCCCTTGCATCTAAGCCCGGGCGAAGCGCGTCGCCGCCGAGCAACGGCAAGCAGCGCGCCGCCGGCACCTTAAAATCGCCCTAAAATCGCCCTAAAATCGCGATAAAACCGCAAAATTGCGCCCTAAAACCGCCTAAAACCGCCTAAAACCGCCTAAAACCGCCTAAAACCGCCTAAAACCGCCAAAAATCGCTCGATAAACGGCCCAATCCCGATAAAACCCCCTAACCCCCGTTTCCGTGGCCGGATGAAATCCACCGCCATGCGGTGTACAATGCCAGTGCTTAGATGACGCTATCGAACCCGCCCCACTCCCCGCAATTGCCCCGCTCCATGGCGAAAATTTTGGTGTTGCACGGCCCCAACTTAAACCTGTTAGGGGCGCGTGAACCGCAGGTGTATGGCGATGTGCGCCTGGCCGACATCGACCGCCGCCTGGCCGCATTAGCCGCCGCCGGCGGCGACGATTTGGCTTGCCGGCAGAGTAATTCGGAGAGCGTTTTGGTGGATTGGGTGCAGCAGGCCGCCGCCGACGGCATCGTTTTCATCCTCATCAATCCGGCCGCGTTCACCCACACCAGCATCGCCCTGCGCGACGCCTTGGCGGCGGTGGCGATTCCCTTTATCGAGGTGCATCTGTCTAATGTGCATGCCCGCGAGCGGTTTCGGCGGCACTCCTATTTTTCCGATCTGGCGGTGGGCGTGATCGCGGGTTTAGGCGCGGCCGGTTATGAATGCGCCTATCGCGCGGCGCAGGATTATCTAGCCACGGCGCGCCGCGACGCCTGACGGCCCCCCCCGCCGGCGCCCCATCCGAGCCCCGTTATATTCCGCCCAGCCGCCTCATGGATTTGCGAAAAATCAAAAAACTCATCGAGCTATTTGAAGCCTCGGCGCTGGTTGAAATGGAAATCACCGAGGGCGAAAACACCATTCGCTTGAGTCGCGCCAGCGCCCGCGCGCCGCTGGCGTTGTCGCCGTTGCCCCAGGAAGCGCCGCCGGTTGCGCTGGCGCCGGCGCCGGCCGACGCGCCGCCGCCGGGAGAGTTAGTCAAATCGCCCTTGGTGGGCACCTTCTTCGGTTCGCCGTCGCCGGGCGAGAAGCCCTATGTGGAGGTCGGCTCGCGGGTCAATAAAGGCGACGCGCTGTGCTTGGTCGAAGCCATGAAGACTTTTAACCGCGTGGATGCGGAAGTCGCCGGCGTGGTCACCGTCATCCATAGAAAAAACGGCGACCCGGTGGAATACGGCGAACCGTTGTTTGTCATCGACACCGGCGGCGCCGGCGATGCGTGATATCGCCGCCCCGGCCGACCCCGTTGGTCGGCCCCGGGCCGGCAATCCATCCGCCGGCAAACCATCCGCCGGCAAACCATCCGCCGGCAAACCATCCGCCGGCAAACCATCCGCCGACAAACCGCAGTCCATCAAAAAACTGGTCATCGCCAATCGCGGCGAAATCGCATTGCGCATTCTGCGCGCCTGCCGCCTGTTGGGCATTCCCACCGTGGCGCTGTATTCGCAAGTGGATGGAGATGCCAAATATGTGCGCCTGGCGGATGAAGCGGTGTGCATCGGCCCGGCGGCGGCGGCGCGCAGCTACCTAAACGGCGCCGCGGTGATCGCCGCCACCGAGCTTTCCGACGCCAACGCCATCCACCCCGGCTATGGTTTTTTGTCGGAAAACGCCGATTTCGCCGAGCAGGTCGAGCACAGCGGGTTTGTTTTCGTAGGCCCCCGCCCCGAAACTATCCGCATCATGGGCGACAAAATATCCGCCCTGCGCGCCATGCGCGAAGCCGGCGTGCCGTGCGTGCCGGGCTCCGACGGCGCCTTGCCCGCCGACTCCGATGAAGCCATGCGCATAGCCGCCGGCATCGGTTATCCGCTGATGATCAAAGCCTCCGCCGGCGGCGGCGGGCGCGGCATGCGGGTGGTGCGCGAAGCCGCTCAGCTGCGCGAAGCCATCGCCATGACGCGCCAGGAAGCGGCCGCGGCATTCGGCAACGACACCCTCTATATGGAGCGTTTTTTAGAAAAACCGCGCCATGTCGAGTTCCAAGTATTAGCCGATGCGTACGGCAACGCCATCCACCTCGGGCATCGCGATTGCTCCATGCAGCGGCGTCACCAAAAAGTCATCGAGGAGGCCCCGGCGCCGGGCATCTCGGCGCAACAGCGCGAGGAAATCGGCGCGCGTTGTCTGGAAGCGTGCCGCAACCTCGGCTACCGCAGCGCCGGCACCTTCGAGTTTTTGTACCAAGACGGCGAGTTCTTTTTCATCGAAATGAACACCCGCATTCAAGTCGAGCACCCGGTCACCGAAATGATCACCGGCATCGACCTGTTGCAAGAGCAGATTCGCATCGCCGACGGGCAGAAACTCCGCTTTGCCCAAGCCGATGTGCGGTTCACCGGGCACGCCTTCGAATGCCGCGTAAACGCCGAAGACCCCGACACCTTCATGCCATCGCCGGGCAAAATCACCCAATACCACATGGCCGGCGGCCCCGGGGTGCGCGTCGATTCCCATGTATACAGCAACTATGTGGTGCAGCCGTACTACGATTCCATGGTGGCCAAGGTCATCACCCACGGCATGCACCGCGCCGAGGCGTTGGCGCGCATGCGCGGGGCGCTGCAGGAAATGGTGGTGGATGGCATCAAAACCAATTTGCCCCTGCACCGCCGATTGACCGCCGACCCGGCCTTCATGCAAGGCGAGCTGGATATTCATTATCTGGAAAAGAAACTCGCCGCCGGCTAAATATTTGGGATTTATAGGGGATTTATATACCTGAATCTGCAGTTCGATTGGCGCTTTGAGGTCAGCGGTTGAGTTAGGAAGGTTGCGTTTGATTTTTGCTTTTGCCTTTAAATCTTCAACTCATTAGCCCAAATGAGGGACTAAGGTAAAAACCAAAAGCCAAGTCAAAAGCGAAAGCGAAATCGAAATCAAAAGCCAAATCAAACCCAACCCAACCCCAAACTCACCGTGCAGATTTAGGTATATAAATCCCATATATAACCCCCCAATATTTTGACTAAGTTCAGCGAACATCCGCGCCCCGCCGGCCGCCCCGGCGACCGCCCCGGCGACCGCCCCGCCGACCGCCCCGGCGGCCATGTCGACGCGCGGACGGCCGTTGCGAGCGCGCCCCGCCAGCCGGATACCGCGCCGCCGCCATCGCCGCCGGCCGGCGGGCAAACCGCCATTAGCCGGCCCGGCGGCGGTAAAAAATCAAACTTCATCGCCCGTTATTTCAAATCCCGTTCGAATCCGCTGGGCAATCTAGCCTGGTTGGTCGCGGCGCTGGGGTTGGTGGTGTTGCTCGGCTGGCAGACGAAGCTGTTTGTGGTGGAAAAATACGCGCAGCATGACGGCTATCGCCCGTATCTGGCCGGCTTTTGCAAGCTCGCCGGCTGCCAGCTGCCGCCGCGCCAAGACGCCTCGCGGTGCACCCTGACGCACGCCAAAATTACCCCCCACCCGCGCCAGCCAGGGGCCCTGATGGTGACCGCCAAGCTGGTCAATGAGGCGATTTTCGCCCAGCCCTACCCTGATGTGCTGCTGACCTTGACCGACCGCGATGGCCGCGTGGTCGGCCGTCGCACCTACCCGCCGGCGGTTTATTTGTCCGCTGGGCAGCCGGCTGTGTTGGCTTCCGGCGAGCTCGGCGTGTTGCGTTTCGCCCTGGCCGGGCCGCACGAAAAAGCGGTCGGTTTCGCGGTGAGCATCGCGCCGGCGTCTGGCGGCCGCTAAAAACGGTTAAGATGCCAGTCCATGCTCGATGCTAAAATCCGCCCTCGCGCCCGCCGCAGCGCTTCAAATCCACCCCCTCACATCAATAGGCAGCCATGAAAAAGACGCAAAATGGAGAGTTGCGCCAGTGCGTGGAGAATTCGGTCACCCAGTATTTCAAGGATTTGAACGGCGAGGAGCCGCGCGCGGTTTATCAAATGGTGCTAAACGAAATTGAAAAACCGTTGCTCGAAGTGGTGATGAAATACGCCGATAAAAACCAGAGCAAAGCCGCCAAGGCGCTCGGCATCAACCGCAGCACGCTACGCAAAAAACTCGAGCAGCATGATTTAACCGAGTGAGCGCGCTCCAGCAATCACTCGGCCGGCGACGCTTGCGTCAACATGGGTTGAAATCGCCCGATTCCGTTTCGCCGCGCGCTGCCGCCTCGCGGCCCTCGTTATACGCCCGATTCCGAGCGCCCCCAGCCGCCATGCCGGCTTCGCTGATGACACACCCCGGCCGATGAACGCTGCGCCGGTGGCCACGGCCCTGGTCAGCGTCGCCGACAAGCGCGGCATGGTGGAGTTTTGCCGGGGGTTGGCGGCCCTCGGCATTCGCATTTTGTCCACCGGCGGCAGCGCCAGGCAGTTGCGCGAGCATGATATCGAGGTCGCCGAAGTGGCGCAGCACACCGGGTTTCCGGAAATCATGGCCGGTCGGGTGAAAACCATGCACCCGAAAATCCACGCCGGCATCCTGGGTCGGCGCGGCACAGACGATGCGGTCATGGCAGCCCATGGCATCGCGCCCATCGGTTTGGTGGTGGTGAACCTCTATCCCTTCGAGGCCGTCATCGCCCGCCCCGATTGCACTTTCGAGCAAGCCATCGAGAATATCGACATCGGCGGCTCGGCCATGCTGCGCGCCGCCGCCAAAAACCATCGCGATGTCACCGTGGTGGTGGATGGCGGCGACTATGGCGCGGTGCTGGCGCAATTGCAGCGCCAACAATGCCGCGTGACGGCCGCCATGCGCTTTGATTTGGCGGTCAAGGCGTTCGCGCACAGCGCCGGTTATGACGGCGCCATCGCCGACTATCTCGGCGCTTCGGCGGGTGATTTTGGGGTCGATTCGAGTATCGATTCGAACGCCGATTCGGATGCCGATTCGAATGTGGATGCGAGCGCTCGATTGGGCGTCGCGTCGCGCGGCGTACCAAATATCGATTCGAACGCCGATTCGAACGCCGATGCAAGCGTCGAGGCCGCCTTGCCGCGCACCTTGCATCTACATTTCCGCAAAAAACAGGACTTGCGATACGGCGAAAACCCGCATCAGCGCGCCGCTTTTTACACCGAGGGCGGCGGCATGGGCGCGGCGCGTCAATTGCAGGGCAAGGAATTGTCATACAACAATATCGCCGACGCTGACGCGGCGTATGCCTGCGTGGCGCAATTCACCGACCACTGCGCCTGCGTCATCGTCAAGCACGCCAATCCATGCGGAGCGGCGCTGGCCGAGGCCCAAGAATCGGCCTATCGACGCGCCTATGCCACCGATGCGGAATCGGCTTTCGGCGGCATCATCGCCTTCAATCAGCCGCTAGAATCGGCCGCCGCCGCGGCCATCATCGAGCAGCAATTCGCCGAGGTGATCATCGCCCCGGCGGTCGCATCGGCGGCCCGCCGGGCGCTCGCCGCCAAACCGAATATCCGCCTCCTTGAGTGCGCATTGCCCAATGCCGGCGGCGCGGCGCTGGACTACAAACGAGTCAGCGGCGGCATGTTGGCGCAGTCGCCAGACCACGCGCTGGTGGGCGCGCTCGAGGTGGTCACCGCCCGCGCTCCGCATGCAAAGCAGATGGAGGATTTGCTGTTCGCCTGGAAAATCGCCAAATTTGTCAAGTCCAACGCCATCGTGTACGCCGCCCGCCAAGCCACCATCGGCATCGGCGCTGGGCAGATGAGCCGCATCAATGCGGCCCGCATCGCCGCCATCAAGGCCGACCACGCCGGCTTGGAGGTGCGCGGCGCGGCGCTGGCATCGGACGCGTTTTTCCCATTCCGCGATGCCATAGACAGCGCCGCCGAAGCCGGCATCGCCGCCATCATCCAGCCCGGCGGCGCGCTACGCGACGGCGCGGTAATCGCCGCCGCCGATGCGCACGACATCGCCATGGTGTTCACCGCCATGCGGCATTTTCGGCACTAAAATGCAGCGCTGAAAATCCACAAAAATAACATCCGCAAAAATTAAGAATATGACCATTTAAATTAAGGGATTTATATATCTAAATCTGCACGGTGGGTTTGGTGTTGGCTTTTGATTTTTGGTTTTTACATAGTCCCTCATTTGGGCTAATGAGTTGAAGATTTAAAGACAAAAGCAAAAAGACCAACATCAACAGCCCCCCACCAAATCAGGCGATAGAGCCGCCTGATTTGACTCCCCCCAGATGAAGCTAAGGTGGAGTAAAACGTTAAAAGCCAAAGCCAAAAGCCAACATCAACATCAAAAGCAAAAAGCGAAAAGTCAAAAGCCAAAGCAAAAATCAAACGCAGCCTCCCTAATTCAGCCGATGACCTCAAAAAAACGCCAATCGAACTGCAGATTTAGGACTATAAATCCCTAAATTAAATATATCGATTGAATGATGAAGGGGTTAATTAAATTGACATCGATCCGGCCATCGATTGCGTCGCCACGCGTCGCGTTGGCCTGCGCCGTGGTGGCGTGGCTGTTCAGCGGCGCCGGGTGGGCCGATTGCAGCCCGACTAACGCCGGCATGGCGCGGATGGAAAGCGCGCGCATCGTGTTGCTGGGCGAAGGGCGGCGCATCGCGCAAGTGGCGTTGATCGCCGATGACGATAATGAGCGCGCCAGCGGCTATCAGCATATCTGCCCGGCGGTGGTCGCGCGCACTGCCATGTTGTTTCGCTACCCGAAGGCGATAGCCGGTCAATTCCACATGCGTAATGTCTATGCGGCGCTGGATATTGGGTTTTTTGACGCCCGCGGCATCCTTATTCAGGTGCTGGAAATGCAGCCCTATGCGGCCGGCGAGGACACTTTGTACGGCCCGATGCAAAAATTTCAATACGCGTTGGAAGCGCGGCGCGGGTTTTTCGCCGAAAAGGGGTTGGCGGCCGGGGTGGCGCGGCTGGCGCTGGACACTTTGCCGTGATGGCGGCGGCAGATTCGCCGGGCGCGGTGGAAATGCCGTATGGGCTGTGGCCAAGCCCGATGCGGCTGCAGGATTTGCTGTCGCAGCCGGCGCCGCCGATGTATCCGTTTCGCCATCGCGGACGGCTGCACTGGCTGCAGGCGCAGGCAAAACAAGGCGGGCGCATGGCGCTGATGCGGCAATGCGGCGATGGCGTCGAATGCCTGACGCCGACGGACTTCGACCTACGCAGCGCGGTGCACGAATACGGCGGGCGGTGCTTCTGCCGGCTCGGCGATGACATCATTTTCAATAATTTCAGCGATGGGCGGCTGTATCGCCTTGCGCTGACCGCGGCCGCGCAACCGCGCCCGATAACCGCGCCGGCGCAGTCGATAGGTTTTGCCGACCTGGCGCCGGCGCCGCGCCTCGAGGCCGTCATCGCGGTGCAAGAAAGCGCCGGCGCCGCGCCGCGCGATAGCGTGGTGCGCGTAGACCTATCGGGCGCTGGGCAATGCGGCGCCGCGCAGCCGGTGGTGTTGCTCGCCGGCAGTGATTTTTACGCCGCCCCGGCGTTGTGCGCCGACCAATCCCGCCTCGCCTGGCTGGAATGGGATAACCCGTTTATGCCGTGGGATCAAAGCCGCTTGGCGCTCGCCGAGGTGACCGCCGCCGGCGGCCTTCGCGGCCGCCGGATGCTGGTGGATGAAGCCGAGCGCAGCGTCTGCCAGATTGGTTTTTTGGAGGACAACAGCCTGCTGTATGTCAGCGATGGCGGCGGCGCCGATTTTTGGAATTTTTTTCGCTGGCGGGACGGTGAAACCCAACAACTCACCGCCGACCGCCATGAATACGGCGAGGCGCATTGGCTGTTCGGCCAGCGCCGCTGGCAAGCCGTCGGGGTCGCCGTGGCCGGTAAAAAACATGCCTCGACGGCCGGCTGGGAAGCCAAAATTATCGCCGTGGCCAGCGCTCATGAGGGCGATAAATTGTGCGAAATCAGCCTTCCCACCGGCCGCAGCCGGGTGTTGGAATCTGGTTTCGCGGCGTGTTGCCATTTGCATGCCGTCGATGATGTCGATGGCGTGGGGGTCGCCGCCGGCGCCGAATTTGCCGCTGAATCCGGCGAATCCACCACCGAATCCGATGAATCCGCCGCCATCGAATCCGCCGGCGCCGAATTTGCCGCCATCGAATCCGCCGAATCCGGTGAATCCGCCGCTGAATCTACCGAATCCGCCGAATCCGGTGAATCCGCCGAATCCGGCGAATCTGCCACCGAATCCGATGAATCCGCCGAATCCGGCGAATCCGCCAAATCCGCCGCCATCGAATCTGCCGAAATCGATGAATCTGCCGCTGAATCTAGCGCGGACGCCGCATCCACCGGTAAATTTGTCGCTGAATCTGCCGCTGGCGTTGAATCCACCGTTGAATCCGCCGCTGAATCCGTAGCCAGCGCTGAATCCGCCACCGAGGTGTTGTTAGTCGCCCATCACGCCGACCGTGGCGCCGACATTCGCGCCCTGTATGTCGCCACCGCCGGCATCGATAATGCCGCCCAGTCGCGGTCAGCCGCTCATCACCCCGCCCGCACCGCCGCCACCGCCGCCCGTCACGCCCCGCCTGTCGCCGCCCCCCGTCCAGTGCGCCCCACCGCCCCGGCGCACGACCACAGCCGGCCGCAGCCGCTCACCTACCCGACGCGCGACGGCGCCTGCGCCTATGCCTATTTTTACGCCCCTTGCAACCGTCGCTACATCGGCCCCAAGGACGCCAAGCCGCCGTTGCTGGTGGTGGTGCACGGCGGCCCGACCAGCCGGGCGACGCCGCAGTGGCATCCGCTGAAGCAATTTTTCGCCTCCCAGGGGTACGCGGTGTTGGACCTCAACCATCGCGGCAGCATCGGCTACGGCCGCGCCTATCGGCAGCGCTTGCTCGGGCAGTGGGGCGAGTTGGACGCCGATGACATCGCCGATGGCGTGCAGTACGCGTTGGCGCAAAATTTGGCGGATGCGAAGCGGGTTTTCATCCGCGGCGGCAGCGCTGGCGGCTATGCGGTGCTGCGGGCGCTGACGCGTTTTCCGGCCATGTTCAGCGGCGGCGCCTGCTACTACGGCATCGGCAATCTGCTCACTTTGGCGCGCCTCACGCATCGCTTCGAGGGCTGCTACACCGACCGCTTGCTGGGCGAAACTTTCGACCCCGAGCGCTCCGCCTTAGCCAGCAGCCGCTTCGTGCAGCGCTCGCCGAGTTTCCATCTGCAGCGCCTGGCATGCCCGCTGATTCTATTTCAAGGGTTGGAAGACCGCGTCGTACCGCCGGCGGTGTCGCGCGAGGTGGCCGCCGCCCTGGCCAAAAACGACCTCGATTATGAATATATCGAATATGAAAACGAAGGCCACGGCTTCCGCCGCTTGCCGACGCTGGTAGATTCCCTGCAACGCGAAGCGGCCTTTTACGCCCGCATCATCCGCGCCGGCAGTTAGCCGCCACGGCGCTAAAAACGGCGCCAAAATTGGCATGATGGCGCAGCCGGGAGTAGCGCTGTATGCATCATCGGCGTCGAAAACCAGCGTCGCGTCGATAAACGCGCCAAAATTTGCGCGCCACTTGCCACCCAGCCGCTAATGTTTCCGCCGCCGCGCTGCTCCTTGAGTCTCGCCATGCCCTTTTCTCGCGCCCCCGATAAAAACCTGACCATCGCTTTCGCCGGCGTGTTGCAGTCGGCCATGTTGGTGCGGCAGTTGGCGCGCACCGCGCATTACGACAGCGATGCGTTGCATCAATCCACTTATAGTTTATTGCGGCTGCGCGCCGCTTCCGCGGCGGAAGTTTTCGGCTCGGGGCGCGGCGTGCGCATGGGGTTGGACGGCGTGCTCAAGTTCTTTGGCGGTGGCGGCGCCGCCGGCGCGCCGGCGCGCGAGGTTTTTCACTACGCCTTAGGGTTGCATCATATGAGCGCCAAACTGCGACAAAACCGCGCCAGCCAAAAAATTATCGAGGACGGTTTGGACGCGCTCAGCGCGCGTTTTATCGAGCATTACCTGAGCCAAGAGCATGACCGCGCGTTGCAAGCCGAGTTGGCGGCGCTCTATGTCAGCAGCATGAGCGCCATGGCGCCGCGCATCATGGTGCGCGGCAGCCAAGCGCAGTTGGAAAACCCGCTGACCATAAACCGCGTGCGCACCGCCTTGTTCGCCGGCATCCGCGCCGCTTGGCTATGGCGTCAACTCGGCGGGCGGCGCTGGCACTTGCTCTTGCACCGCCAAGATTACCGGCGGCGCGCGCAAAGTTTGCTGGGCGGCGTGAAAGCCTAAATTTGCCGACCATAAAACTGGCCGGATTTATCGGGGATTTATATACCTAAAGCCGCATTATTCGGGCGCTATTTGGCGGCTAACCGCGCCTCTCTAGGTATATCAATCGCGCCTATCGGCTCAGACGGCAGGTACATCTGGGGGGTGTCGGCGGCGGGAGCGAACAGATGGAAACCACGGCGATTTATTGGTGAAGCAGCGCCAAAGCAGCGCCATATTTAATCCGGCAAAGCCCAATTCGCACAATCACATATAAAACTCAGCCGCTTAAAAATCATAGGCGAGCAGTAGGTGGGCGCGGCGATTTAGGCGGTGGCGGGGCCGGCGGTAGGCGCTCCAGGCGGTGAGCGTCGGGCAATAATAGGCGCGGTCAAAGTCGTCGCGGCAGGGTTTTTCCGATATATCGCCGCCTAACCAGCCGCCGGCGCCGAGGGCAATGGTGAGGTTTTCGGCCGCTTGGAAGGCGCGGGTGTAGCCGATGAATAGGGCCGGGTCGATGTGGATTTTGGCCGCGGAATAGCCGCTGTCGACGCCTACGGATATGATTTCGCCGGCGCGGCGACCGGCGTAATGCAGCATTAAATTGGCGCGCATGGCGCTCGGGCGGTAGAAGCGCGATACATCGTACGGCGTGGTTTCGTTGTAGGAATAAACTATCTCGGGGCGGCTCATCAGGCGCGTGCCGTCGGCTAAATAGATGTCGTCAGCGGCGCCGGCGAGGCGCAAGCGGGTCAGCCATGGATGTTTTGGGGCGGCGTTTTGTTGCCTGGCAGCCACCGCGAGGCGCGCCAAATCGCCGCCGCTATCGGCCGCCCATGCCGGCGCGGGCGATAGTCCGGTGGCCAGGGCCGCT
The DNA here is from genome assembly GCA_965243285.1 of Candidatus Poriferihabitaceae bacterium. Taxonomy (GTDB): domain Bacteria; phylum Pseudomonadota; class Gammaproteobacteria; order Arenicellales; family Poriferihabitantaceae; genus JAHRAW01. The sequence continues at coordinate 1,143,456 of OZ251537.1, forward strand.
ATGGCGGCCAGGCTTGCCATGACGGTGCGGGCTGCCCATGCCGTCATGGCGAGGGATTGTCGGGACGGGTTCACTTTGGTTTAGTCGGGGAAGTGGGCGATGTTAGAAGTGGGCGATGGTGAGCGGTATTAGGGCCATGGATTTATGTCGGTATTGCATTGATTTTGCCATGAGTCGGTGCGGTTGATGGGTGTCGGGGCTTGCTGTTGGGTTTGGCTTTTGTTTTTGCTGTTGCTATTGATGTTGTTTTTGATGTTGCTGTTGCTGTTGGCTGTTGATGTTGCCGTTGGCTTTTGATGTTGCCGTTGGCTTTTGATGTTGCCGTTGGCTTTTGATGTTGCTGTTGGCTTTTGATGCTGCTTTTCGCTGTTGCTTTTCGCTTTCCTTTCTCCCCCCCAACAGACGCAAAAGAAAATGAAAAACCAAAGCAACAGCCAACAGCAAAAAAGCCACTCAAATCCGCTCAAATCGGCGATAAATTCGCCGAAATCCACCAAAATTCGTCAGAATCCAGACGAACCCGCCCAAGTTCGTCGGAATCCAGCCGAATCTGCTGACAGTTAACCGCAATCACTCTAATTTACCGATGGGCGATAGGGCGTCGGCGATGTGGACGCGGCCCTGGCCGTAGATGGCGATATCGCAACCGGGCGAGGGGGTGTTGCACATCAGGCCCTCGTAGGTGGCGGTGTCGAGCAGGATTTTGGTGGTCTGCGGGGCGGTCAGGCCGGGGAATTTGTGGCGCACCAAGGCGGCGTGGCCGGCCACGCGCGGGGCGGCGTGGGAGGTGCCTAAGGTGATATAGCCGGGGGCTACGATGGTCTCCTGGCGATCGCAGCCGTCTGGCGGCGAGGCGGCATCGCATAAATACGCGGCGCCGCGATAGGGTGCGGTGCCGTATTCCACCAAAAACCGCTGCTGTACTACGGGGTGATCGCCGGCGTAATTACTGTAACTATCGGCCAATTTGGCGCCGCCGCGTTGCGCGTATTGGTCCAATCCGCCGACGATTAAAACTCGCTGGCCGTATTCGCTGTGGGTCGCCATCCAGCGGTTTTCCGGCACCAAACCGGCATCATTTTGGTTGTTGCCGGCGGCTTTCACCAGCACGGCATCGGCGGTATTGGTGAGGTAGTCGCCCAAACTCGCATCGCTGCGCAACAGGTGCGGATAACGCTGGTCATTGTCGAAGCGGCGATATTGCTCTTCCCATTCGGCCGCGCTGAGGTTGGGCGAAAGCGGGCTGGTGCCGAAACTCATGTTGAGTACATCGATGCGGACGTCGGTGGCCACCACCGCATTGGCGGCATCGCGCACGCCGCCTTGGCGAAAGGTGAAGCCGCCGCCGAAGCCGACCTCGAGGGCGTGCAGGGCGGCCCCCGGAGCGACCTCCGCGGCCGACAAACTCACGGCGTGGCCGTGCGTGACGGCGAAGGAATCGACGATGAGAATATTGACGCCATCGCCAGTCCACCCCTGGCGCCAGGCGGTGCGCACATCGCGCGGCGGATTAGGCACACTGAGCGCGGCGTCGGCGGGGCTGCCTTGGGTGCGGCGGCCGAACATGGTGGCGCCGGCGGCATAGACCCGAAGGCCGACCTCGCTAATATCGCTGTTGCCCTCGCTATCCTCATAGCCGCCGCCGGGCATAAAATAGAGGTCTTTATCGCCGATTCCAGCGGTGGGTATTAATGTGTTGGGGATTCCGCCCGAAGTTGGTTCGGTTACCGGGGGGTCGGTGACTGGGGGGTCGGTGACTGGGGGGTCGGTGACCGGGGGGTCGGTTACCGGGGGGTCGCCGCCGCCGCCGCCGCCTCCCCCACCACCGCCGCATCCCGCCAACAGCGCCACTAGGCTGGCCGTTATTAGCCAGGTTTTGATTAAAGCGCGCATATTGGTTATTTCCTACATATTAATGTTGGAATCTACGCCGCCCGACGGCGACCAATAGGCGATTGCCGGCCATTTGGCGGTGAATCTCGATAAATCCGCCAAAATCCGTCAGAATTCCGTCCGAATCCGTCCGAATCCGTCCGAATCCGCCTGAATCCAGCAAAATTTAGCCGCCGAATCACTCCAATTTACCGCTGGGCGATAGGGCGTCGCCGAGGTGTACTCGCCCTTGCCCGTAGGTGGTGATAGGGCAACCGGCCGAGGTGGTGTGGCACGCCAGGCCCTCGTAGGTGGCGGTATCGAGCAAGATTTTGGTGGTCTGCGGGGCGCTCAAACCGGGGAATTTGTGGCGTACCAAAGCGGCGTGGCCGGCCACTCTCGGGGCGGCGAAGGAGGTGCCGGCGAGGTCCGTATCGCCTATGAAATGCGCGCTGTCGCAACTGCCGGGTGACGATGTGGCATCGCACAAGCCGGCTACATCACTGTACGGCGAGCCGCCGTATTCCACCAAAAAGCGTTGCTGCAGGTCGGGTAATGCGCCCGCAAAATTGCTGTAGACAGCCCGGCGCGCGCCGCCTTGTTGGGCGTATTTGTCCAATGCGCCGATGATTAAAACGCGTGCTTTGGTGACATCAGCGACCACCAAGGCGGTGTTTTCCAGCAATCGAAGAGAATCAACGTCGTCATTCCCCGCCGCCTTGACGAGGACGGCATCGGCGGCGCCGGTCAGATGGTCGCCGCCAAGCACATCATTCAACAGCGGGTCAGTGGCTACTTCAATGGCAATCTCTTCCAATTCAGCCTCGGTTATGTCGAAAGGTATTGGTTCGCTGCCAAAACTCATGTTGAGTACATCGATTTTGGTATTGGCGGACACGGTCGCGTTATTGATGTTGCGCAAGCCGCCGTTTATGCCACCTTGGCGATAGGACAAGCCGGTGTTTTCCAAGCCAGCATCGAAGGCGTAGTAATTGGCATTTACGGCGACCTCTGCCGCTGACATCAACACCGAGTAGCCATGCGTGCTGGAATTATTGCCTAATATGCCGGCGGTGCCAAATGAATCGACGAGGAGAATATTGATGCCATTGCCGGTCCATCCTTCTCGCCAGACGGTGCGAACATCGCGTGGCGGGGTGGGTACATCCAGCGAGGCACTGGTAGAACTGCCTTGGATGCGCTTGCCGAATGCGGTGACGCCGTTTTGATATACGGCATCGGTGGCATTGCGAATATCGCGGCTGCTATCGCCATCTTCATAGCCGCCGTCGGGCATAAAGTAGGGGTCTTTATCGCCGAGCCCGGCGGTGGGTATTAATGTATTGGGAATTCCGCCCGAAGAGCCGCCGCCGCTACTGCCGCCGCCGCCACCGCCACCACCGCCGCCGCATCCGGCCAGTAACAACATCCCCGCCACCATCAGCAGGGTTTTTATTAGAGTGCGCATGGTGTTCATCTACAAGTTATGGTGATTGTTGGAATAACAGCCTGCCAGGCTATAGCATTTTGAAGGCTGCCATCATTTGGCGGTGAATCTCGATAAATCCGCCAAAATCCGCCTGAATCCACCCGAATCCAGCCGAAATCCAGCCGACTCACTCCAATTTACCGATGGGGGATAGGGCGTCGGTGATGTGTACCCGGCCCTGGCCGAAGGTGTAGACATCGCAACCGGCCGAGGTGGTGGCGCACGCCAGGCCCTCGTAAGTGGCGGTGTCGAGCAGGATTTTGGTGGTCTGCGGGGCGGTCAGACCAGGGAATTTGTGGCGTACCAAGGCGGCGTGGCCGGCCACTCTCGGGGCGGCGAAGGAGGTGCCGGCGATGCCTGTGCCGCCGAGGGATTGCTGGTTGGCGCAACTGGCGGGCAGCGAGGTGGCGTCGCATAAATAGGCTGTGGCGCTGTATGGCGAGCCGCCGTATTCCACCAAAAAGCGCTGCTGCAGTTCGGGCAGCGCGCCGGCGACATTGCTGTAATTAGCCCGGCGCGCGCCGCCTTGTTGGGCGTATTTGTCCAAGGCGCCGACGATTAAAATGCGTTGCGCGATGCTTTCATCGGACAGCATGAAGAGGTGTTCCGCCAAGCGAGCAGAATCAATGCGGTAATAAGAGCGGCTATCATTGCCGGCCGCTTTGGTGAGGACGGCATCGGCGGCGCCGGTGAGGTGGCCGCCGGTTAGCACATCCATCAGCAGTGGGTTGGTGCGGGAGCTCTCCACCGCCTCGGCCATTCTCGCCGCAGTTATCCCCAAACTCAGTGGCCTGCTGCCAAAACTCATGTTGATGACATCGATTCTGGTGTCGGCGGCCACGCTGGTGTTATCGCGGTCGCGCACGCCGCCGTTTATGCCGCCTTGCTCATAGCGCGACCGGGGTGGTGGGCATAGAAGTAAGGTGCATGGGGGTGGCGGTGGGGGGATGCCGGCATCATAGGCGTAGTAATTGGCGTGCGGGGCGATTTCCGCCGCCGACATCCGCACCGTGAAGCCGTGGGTCAAGGTATCGGCTTCGCCGGGCAGGTCGAAGGAATCGACCATGAGAACATTCACCCCCTGGCCGCTCCAGCCGTCGCGCCAGGCGGTGCGAACATCGCGCGGCGGGTTGGGTACATTCAGCGTGGCGGCGGTGGCGCTGCCTTGGATACGTTTGCCGAAGGTGGTGACGCCGGCGGTGTAGATGGCGTGCGTGTCATCGCGAATATCGTTGTTGCTATCGCCGTTTTCATAGCCGCCGCCGGGCATAAAGTACGGGTCTTTGGTGCCGATGCCTGCGCTGGGGATTAGGGTGTCTGGGATGCCGCCGGAAAATGTGGGGTTGTCGGGCGGATTTTGGTTGTCGGTGTCGGTGCCGGTTTGATCGCCGGTATCGGTGTCATCGTCGCCGGTATCGGTGTCATCGCCGGTGTCGGTGTCATCGTCGCCGGTATCGGAGTCATCGTCGCCGGTGTCATCGTCGCCGGTATCGGAGTCATCGTCGCCGGTATCGGAGTCATCGTCGCCGGTGTCGGTGTCATCGTCTCCGGTATCGGTGTCATCGTCTCCGGTATCGGTGTCATCGTCGCCGGTATCGGTGTCATCGTCGCCGGTATCGGTGTCATCGTCGCCGGTATCGGTGTCATCGTCGCCGGTGTCGGTGTCATCGTCGCCGGTGTCGGTGTCATCGTCGCCGGTATCGGTGTCATCGTCGCCGGTATCGGTGTCATCGTCGCCGGTATCGGTGTCATCGTCGCCGGTATCGGTGTCATCGTCGCCGGTGTCGGTGTCATCGTCGCCGGTATCGGAGTCATCGTCGCCGGTGTCATCGTCGCCGGTATCGGAGTCATCGTCGCTGGTGTCGGTGTCATCAGGCGGCGACCCACCTCCACCACCACCCCCACCGCATCCCGCCAGCAGCGCCAATAGGCTGGCCGTTATCAGCCAAGTTTTGATTAAAGTGCGTATGTTGTTCATTTTCGTCATATTAATGTTGGAATTTACGCTGCCCGACGGCGACAACTAGGCGGTGGCCGGCCTGCCACATGGCGATGAATCCCATTAAATCCGTCAGAATCCACCCGAATCCACCCGAATCCGCCAAAAATCCAGCCGCCGGTTCACTTTAATTTGCCGATGGGCGACAGCGCATCGCCGAGGTGCACTCGCCCCTGGCCGTAAGTGGCGACATCGCAATTCGGGTGGCAAATCAGCCCGACCGTGGTGGCGGTGTCGAGCAGAATTTTGGTGGTCTGCGGGGCCGTTAAGCCGGGGAATTTGTGGCGTACCAAGGCGGCGTGGCCGGCCACTCTCGGGGCGGCGAAGGAGGTGCCGCTGGCGCCCGATTGTAGGAATTGTGGGCTATCGCAATGGTCGGACGGCGAGGCGGCAGTGCATAGATAAAAGGTATCGCGGTACGGAGCGCCGCCGTATTCCACCAAAAAGCGCTGCTGGATGGCGGCCTCGGCGCCGGCGTAATTGCTATATCGAGAATCTAACCGCGCGCCACCTGCTTGCGCGTATTTATCCAAGCCGCCGACGATTAAAACCCGCGATTCGGTGGCCGCTTTGGTGGTCAGCCAGAGGTTTTCCCAGGATTGTTCGGCCGGTCTGTTGAAATTTCCGGCCGCTTTGGTGATGACGGCGTCGGCGGTGACGGTGAGGTAGTCGCCGTCGAGCAAATCGGTATATATCGGGCTGATGCCCACCGAATCGATCTCCGCTTGGCGCCGATTTGGCCGCGGGTCTAAGCGTATCGGCGGTCGGGCGAAACTGAAATTGATGACCTGGATGGGGGTATCGGTGGCGGCGGCAGAATCATCCCGGGCGCGCAACCCGCCGCTCAGATGGCTCGCCGGGCTGCCGCTATAGCCGCCCTCGAGGGCGTAATAATTGGCGTGCGGGGCGGTTTCTAACGCCGCCGCCGTCACCACATAGCCATGGAGGCCGAAGTTGCTGGCTGGGAACGGCGCGAATAAATCATAAATGAGGATGTTGACGCCCTGTCCAGTCCAGCCGTCGCGCCACGCTGCGCGCACCTCCGCCGGCGGCAACACCGCACGCAACTCGGTGGCCGAAGCGCTGCTTTGCGCGCGCTGGCCGAAAGCGGTGAGGCCGGCCGGGTAGGCAAGGGCGGCGGCCTCGCGAATGTCGTCATCGCCATAATCGCCGTCGGGCATGAAGTAGGGGTCTTTGTCGCCGACGCCTTGCGGGGGGATTAGGGTGTCGAGAATGCCGCCTGAGGTGGTGGGTTCTTCTGGTGGCGTGGGTACGACGACCGGCGGCGTAGGCGGGGTGACGGGCGGCAGCGGCTCGTCGGGTGTAGGTGGTTCGTCGACCGGCGTGTCGTCGGTGTCGGTTTGGTCGTCGGTGTCGTCGGTATCGTCGTCCGGCGTATCGGTGACGGGCGGTTCGGCGGGCGGTACGTCGGGCGTGTTCTGGTCGTCGGTATCGGTTTGGTCGTCGGTATCGGTTTGGTCGTCGGTATCGCCGTTATCGCCGTTATCGCCGTTATCGCTGGTATCGCTGGTATCGCCGTTATCGCCGTTATCGCCGTTATCGCCGTCAGTCGGAGTACTCCCACCCCCACCACCTCCCCCGCCGCCACATCCCGCCAGCAACAGCAGCAACAACATACCCGCTATCGCCGGCAGACATTTTTTAAGGAATGCGCACATATTAATGAGCAGCGGTTTCAATGCTCGGCGGTGAAAAATTCTCGAGGGGGTAAAGGTATATAAAAACGCGCCAAAAAACATAAAAATTGATAAAAAACACGAAAAACCCATCAAAAAAGCATAAATAAGCGACAAAACAGCGCAAAAAAGGAAGTTTTTTAGGATTTAAAAAAATTCTGTGTCATCGATGTCATGATTTACTGGCGTCTTTTTTACTGGCGTCTTTTTGCCAATTTTGGTGGGGAGGGTTTGTTTTTGATGTTGGCTTTAACTGAACCCACCGCGTACGCGGGGGAGTCAAAGCAGAGCCGCGCCGACAAGCGTGGGCTGCTTTGGTGGGGGGGATATCTTCAATATTAGGTTTTACTCAATTTTTGATTTTGATTATCGCTTTCGATTTTGTCTTTAAATTTTCACCCTATCAGCCACAAAATATGGATTAAAAGACAACATCAACATCAAAAAGCAACATCAAAAAGCAACATCAAAAACCCCCCACCAAATCAGGCGATAGAGCCGCCTGATTTGACTCCCCCCAGATGAAGCACGGGGGGGAGTAAAACGTTAAAAGCCAAAGCAAAGCCAAAAGCCAAAGCAAGATCCAAAAGCCAAAATCAAAAGCCAAAAATCAAAAGCCAAATTCCCCTAGTTTTCTCAATTCAAACTATCTGATTGGCGACCGCAGAATCGTGTATGCGGCGTGGTTGGTGGTATGGTTGCGGCGAATGTTTTCAGTGGGTAGCGGTAAGATACGGCTGAGTGGCAGAGTGGTTATGCAGCGGCCTGCAAAGCCGTAGACCTCGGTTCGATTCCGGGCTCAGCCTCCATTTTTCGATAATGTGAATAGAGCGCTGCTGCGGTGCCGCTCGGCGATGTATTTGCAACCCCCCAAGCCCGGGTGGCGGAACAGGTAGACGCAAGGGACTTAAAATCCCTCGAAGGAAACTTCGTGCCGGTTCGATTCCGGCCCCGGGCACCATCCGCCGCCGCTCCATCGCCCCATCCGCCCACCCGCCGGACGGCTCCACCAGCCTATGATTCCCAAACGCTTCATCACCGCCCAAGAATTGTTGGAAGATTCCTACCGCTTGGGGGCGCGCATCATCGCCAGCGGCTTTCGCCCGGATTTCATTGTCGGCATCTGGCGCGGCGGTTCGCCGGTGGGCATCGCGGTGCAAGAGATGTTGGAGCATTTTGATATTCCCACCGACCACATCAGCGTGCGCACCTCGCTGTATCGGCGCATCGGCGAGGCCGATGGCACGGTGCGCGTGCACGGGCTGGGCTATTTGGAGCGCAACTTAAACGCCGATAACGCGCTGCTGATAGTGGACGATGTGTACGATTCCGGGCGCAGCATCGAGGCCGTGCTCACCCAACTGGCGGCGCGCACCCGGCGCAACACCCCGGCGGCGATAAAAGTGGCCACGCCGTGGTTCAAGCCGCGCAGCAACGCCACCTCACGCGCCCCGGATTACTACTTGCACGAGACCGACGAGTGGCTGGTGTTCCCGCACGAAATTCAGGGTTTGTCGGCGGCGGAAATCGCCCGTGATAAGCCGGAAATCCATAAAATTCTGCAAACCCTGGCCAACTAGGCGGTACAACGGCCTATAGTCGCGCCGAGAGCCACCATTGGCGCGGAATTGCCGGGGTTTTCAGCGTGTTTTCGGCGTCGCGAGCGGCTGTTAAGCGGCTGTTAATGGAGTTGGGCGGCGGCGGTTGTTCGCGCCGGTTTGATGGTCGCCCTTAGGCGGCGTCTTTTTAAGCAAAATTTCGCTGCCATCGCGGTCGCTTCTTGGTGCAACATGGTTGCGAAAAAGTGCCAAAAAGGGGTTGACAGCGCGACGATTTATTTAAGATAGAATCGCCGCGATTTTTATGCTCGGGTAAATTACGCGGTTACTATCCACCTTATACATGTGTTGCGCCGCCGCCTAACCGGCGCTGGTCGCCATCCCCCTCAAACGCCGCCGCGCGGCTGATTCACTACGAGAAAACACCATGGCAGATGACACCGAAGAAGATCTAGACCTCGCCGCCTTGCCGGATGATGAATTGACCGCGCAAATGCACGATGATTTATACGACGGGCTGCGCGAAGAGATTATCGAGGGCACCAACATCCTGCTCGGGCGCGGTTGGAGCGCCAGCAAAGTTCTGGACGAAGCGCTGGTCGAAGGCATGCGCATCGTCGGCATCGATTTCCGCGATGGCATTTTGTTCGTGCCCGAAGTGCTGATGTCGGCCAACGCTATGAAGGGCGGCATGCAGATTTTGCGCCCCTTGCTGGCGGAAACCGGCGCCCAACCCATCGGTAAAATGGTCATCGGCACGGTTAAAGGCGACATCCACGACATCGGCAAAAACCTGGTGGCGATGATGATGGAAGGCGCCGGCTTCGAGGTTATCGACTTAGGCATCGACAATCCGGTGGAAAAGTACCTCGCGGCGTTAGAGGAACACCAGCCCGATATTCTCGGCATGTCGGCGCTGCTGACCACCACCATGCCCTACATGAAGGTGGTGGTGGACACCCTGGTGGAAAAGGGCATCCGCGATGACTACATCGTGTTGGTCGGCGGGGCGCCGGTGAATGAGGAATTCTCGCTCGCCGTCGGCGCCGACGCCTACTGCCGCGATGCCGCCGTGGCGGTGGAGATAGCCAGCGCCAAAATCGCCGAAAAACGCGCCGCGTGAAGGGCGGGCGGCTATTTTAATGACGGCTATGCTGGCTTCGATGGCGGTTTCGATGGTGATTTCGGTGCCGATTTCGGTGCCGATTTCGATGGCGGTTTCGATGCCGGTTTCGATGGCGATTTCGATGCCGCCCAGCCAGGTTACATTTATGCCGGTTATGCCCATTTAATGCCGATTTCGGTGCCGATTTCGGTGCCGATTTCGGTGCCGGTTTCGATGCCGCCCAGTCAGGTTATATTTATGCCGGTTATGCCCATGCCGGTTACGCCCATGCCGGTTATGCCCATGGCGGTTATGCCCATTTAATGCCGATTTCGGTGCCGATTTCGATGGCGGTTTCGATGCCGCCCAGTCAGGTTATATTTATGCCGGTTATGCCCATGCCGGTTATGCCCATGCCGGTTACGCCCATGGCGGTTATGCCCATTTAATGCCGATTTCGGTGCCGATTTCGGTGGCGATTTCGATGGCGGTTTCGATGCCGCCCAGCCAGGTTATATTTATGCTGGTTATGCCCATGGCGGTTACGCCCATGGCGGTTATGCCCATTTAATGCCGATTTCGGTGGCGATTTCGATGCCGATTTCGATGCCGCCCAGTCAGGTTATATTTATGCCGGTTATGCCCATGCCGGTTATGCCCATGCCGGTTATGCCCATGCCGGTTACGCCCATGGCGGTTACGCCCATGGCGGTTATGCCTATTTAATGCCGATTTCGATGGTGCCTAGGCCGATTATGTCCATTTCGATTAGGCCCATGCCGGTTACGCCCATGCCGGTTACGCCCCTTTCGCTTATGCCCATGGCGGCGAATAGTCGGCTACATTAGCGACATTGCAAGCGCCGGCTGCCAATGAATGCGCCCCATCCGCCCACCCGCTAGGATTCGCCCGCTATGATTCGCTTAGCCGCCATAAATCCCCAAGCCGCCGCCCGCCAGAATAAGGATAGCCCGGTGACCGCCGCACGCGTGTTGCTTATCGCCTGCGGGGCGCTGGCGCATGATTTGGTGCGCGTCAAACGCATCAACGGCTGGGCGCACTTAGATATCCAGTGTCTGCCGGCCGAGCTGCACAACACCCCGCACCTCATCCCCCATGCGGTGCGCGACAAAATCCGCGAAAACCGCAGTCGCTATACGCGGATGTTCGCCGCGTATTCCGATTGCGGCACCGGCGGGTTGCTGGACAAAATGCTCGCAGCCGAAGGCGTCGAGCGCCTGCCCGGCGCGCATTGCTATGAAATGTTCGCCGGCGCGGCGCGTTTCGACCACCTGCACCAGTCCGAACTCGGCACTTTCTACCTCACCGATTTTCTGGCGCGGCATTTCGAGCGTTTGATCATCAAAGGGCTCGGCATCGACCGCTTCCCGGAACTTATGCCGGTGTATTTCAGCCGTTACAAAAAACTGGCGTATCTGGCGCAGCGCGACGATGCCGCCCTCGATGCCGCGGCGCGCCGAGCGGCCGACACTTTGGGTCTGGAATACCACCGCATCCGCACCGGCGACTGGCACTTAGAGGCCGCCATGACCAGCCTGGCTGTCGCCGCGCCGGTGGCCCCAATCACCGCCGTCGAGCAACCCGCCGCCGTCGAGTCCACCGCATCGGTTTAGCCCCATTTTCGTTACACCACCCACTTCGTTAAATCACCCGGCGAAACCCGCCCACCTACCCCGATGGCGAAACTCATCACTGTATTTTGGCGCGACATTCCGGCGCAAATCATCGCCAAAGCCGGCCGCGACAGCGTCAAGGTTAAATTGTCCGAGCGCTTCGCGGACGCCATCGACCGCGCCGCCATGCGCGCCGGCAAAGGCAGTTCGGACGCCTATTTGGCGGATTGGAAGCGCGTCTCCCAACCCTGCGGCGCCGATTTACGCGCCGCGGCCCAAGCCGCCGCCGACCAATTCGAGCAAAATTACGACAAAGAGCGCCTACTGACGCTGATTCGCAACAAAGGCGATGACCCCGCCGCCGATTCTGCAGCCACCCCGGTCGCCGATTCTGCTGCCGCCCCGGCCGCCGATTCTACCGTCGCCCCTGTCGTCGATTCTGTCGCCGATTCTGCCGCCGCCGAATCGACGGATGATCCCGCCACGCCACCGGCATCCTAACTCCCCATTTTTAATCTTTCATATGAGTGTCCCATCCATGAGAGAGCGTTAAATCCGCTATTTTTCGCCAGATGTGGTGAGGGGGGCAGTAGATGTTGTCTGTTGATTTTGACTTTGATTTTGATTTTGACTTTGACTCGGCTTTTGATTGTCGCTTTTGGCTTTGGCTTTTGTTTTACTCCCCCCCGCTTCATCTGGGGGGAGTCAAATTAGCCCGAGCCGATAGGCTCGGACTGATTTGGTGGGGGGGCTGTTGCTTTTCGCTTTTGACTTGGCTTTAGATTTTGCTGTTGACTTGGCTGTTGGTTTTTACCTTTCCCCTCATTTAGGACAATGGGTTGAAGATTTAAAAGCAAAAGCAAAAAGACCAACATCGACAGCCCCCCCACCAAATCAGGCGATAAAGCCGCCTGATTTGACTCCCCCCAGATGAGGCGGGGGGGAGTAAAACGTTAAAAGCGAAAAGCAACAGCAAAAAGCAACAGCAAAGCCAAAAGCCAAAGCCAAAAATCAAAATCCAAAACCAACCCCATTTTGCAAATCATCAGATTATGGTCGGCGCGCCATTCCCGTGGCTTGGAGTGGCTATATCGGCGCTTCGAAGCGGCGTTGTTCGTGGCGCGGCCGCTGTGGCGGCGCATCGGCTATGCGCGGCTGGAAAAACCCACCGCCTTCATCGAGCGTGGCATAAAAGGGCTGCTGTTCGACTGCAAAATGTGCGGCAACTGCGTGCTCGGCGCCACCGGCATGTCATGCCCGATGAATTGCCCCAAACAAATGCGCAACGGCCCCTGCGGCGGCGTGCGCGCCGATGGCAATTGCGAAGTTGAGCCGAACATGCCCTGCGTGTGGGTGGCAGCCTACCAAGGCAGCCGCGCCATGCGCGGTGGCGATGACATCATGACGCTGCAGGCGGCGGTGGATTGGTCGACCCAGGGCGATTCGGCGTGGCTGCGACGGGTGCAAGGACTGGCGCCGGATGCGCTCCATGCCACTGCGGATTCGGCGGATTCGGCGGATTCGGCGGATTCATCAGATTTATCGGATTCGGCGGATTCACTGAGTACGCCGGCGGTTTCGCAGAATTCGCCCAAGGCAAGGCTGAATTCATCGGATTCATCTAGTACGTCGCCGACTTCGCCAAGCGCGCCGATGGATTCGGCGGATTCACTTAGTACACCACCAAATTCATCCACCACCTCGGCCGATTCCCAAGATACGCGCTCGGATTTCGCCGCCGGCGCCACGCCAGACGCCGCGTCGCGGTGAATTACACCGACGAACCGGCCGCCGGGCAGCACTTGCCCATTCGCCCCGGTCATGTTTCTCCCGGGCGGCTGGAGCGCGTGCTGCGCGATGGCGAATTCGCGGTGACGGCCGAACTGGCGCCGCCGGATTCCGCCAACCCGGATGAGGTTTACGCGCAGGCGCGCATGTTCTGCGGCTATGTGGACGCCATCAACGCCACCGATGGCTCTGGCGCCAACTGCCATATGTCCAGCGTCGGGGTGTGCGCGTTATTGACCCGCGCCGGCTACTCCACCATCATGCAAATCTCGTGCCGCGACCGCAATCGCATCGCCATGCAAGGCGATATTCTCGGCGCCGCCGCCATGGGGGTCTCCAACATCTTGTGCTTGACCGGCGACGGCGTGCAGGCCGGCGACCACCCAGACGCCAAGCCGGTGTTCGACCTCGACTGCATCTCGCTGCTGCAAACCGCGCGCGCCATGCGCGACCAATCCCGCCTGCGCAGCGGGCGGGTGTTGAGCGATGCGCCGCGAGTTTTCCTCGGCGCCGCCGCCAATCCATTCGCCGCGCCGCGGGCTTTTCGCGTCGCCAGGCTGGCGAAAAAAATCGCCGCCGGGGCCGGCTTTGTGCAGACCCAATATTGTTTCGATGTGCCGGTTTTTGAACGCTATATGCAACAGGCGCGCGACCTCGGCTTGCACCGCCGGGTTTTCATTCTCGCCGGCGTCGGCCCGTTAGCCTCGGCGCGCACAGCGCGATGGATTCGCGACCATGTGCCCGGCGTGCATATCCCCGATGCCATCATCAAGCGCTTAGCCGGCGCCGACAAACCCAAACTCGAAGGCATCAAAATCTGCATCGAACTGATGCAGCAATTGCGCGATATCGAGGGCGTCGCTGGCGTGCATGTGATGGCGTATAAACAAGAGCGCCATGTAGCCGAAATGGTGGCCGAATCCGGCGTGTTAGGCGGACGGGCGCCATGGCGTCCGCAGGCGAATGCGGATTCGACGGCAGATTCTGCGACGGATTCTGTTACGGATTCTGTTACGGATTCTACGGTGGATTCTGCAACGGATTCTGTGGCGGCGGTCGCGAGGGATTAGTATCGATGTAGTTGAGTTTGCTTTTCGCTGTTGGCTTTTGATTTTGGCTTTTGGCTGTTGGCTTTTGATTTTGGCTTTTGGCTTTTGGCTTTTGGCTGTTAATGCTTTGCTCCACCCTATCTTTTTAGGGGGGAGCCAAAACTGGCGGCTTCATCGCCAGTTTTGGTGGGGGGTGCGGTTGATATTGCCTTTGCCTTTGACTTTGCCTTTGACTTTGATTTTGACTTTGATTTTGCTGTTGCTTTCGCTTTCGCTTTCGCTTTCGCTTTCGCTTTCGCTTTCGCTTTCGCTTTCGCTTTCGCTTTCATTTTTACCATCCACTTTCGCTTTTAAAGCGTCTCCCCATCAGCCACAAAAGCAAGTAAAAATGTAAAACCAAAAACCAAAAACAACATCGAATCCGCGCACCAAATCGGCGCCCCGAAACCCCACGGAAATCCCATCATGACCGACACCGTCATCAGTTCCGCCAGCCGCGAACTAAAAATCGGCTTCGAACAACCGTTCGTCATCATCGGCGAGCGCATCAACCCCACCGGCCGCAAAATATTGGCCGAGGAAATGAAAAACGGCGATTACAGCCGCGTCGAAGCCGATGCCCTGGCGCAAGTCGCCGCCGGCGCCAGCATGTTGGATATAAACGCCGGCATCCCGCTGGCCGATGAGCCGCGCATCCTGGCCGAAGCCATCCGCCTGGTGCAATCGGTTACCGAGGTGCCGCTGTCCATCGATTCATCCATCATCGCCGCCCTCGATGCCGGCTTGGCCGCCTACCAAGGCAAGGCGCTGCTGAATTCCGTCACCGGCGAAGACGAGCGTCTCGAAGCGGTGCTGCCGCTGGTGAAAAAATACGGCGCCGCCGTGGTCGCCATCTCCAACGATGAAGCCGGCATCTCAGAAAACCCGAACGAACGCTTCGATGTGGCCAAAAAAATCGTGCAGCGCGCCGCCGATTACGGCATCCACCACAGCGACATCGTGGTAGACCCTCTGGTGATGCCGGTGGGCGCCGTCGGCAGCGCCGGCCGCCAAGTATTGCACCTGGTCAAGCGCCTGCGCGAGGAATTAAAAGTCAACACCACCTGCGGCGCCTCCAATTTCAGTTTTGGCATCCCCAACCGCAAAGGCATGGACGCCACCTTCCTCAGCATGGCCATCGCCGCCGGCATGACCTCCGCCATCACCAACCCCATGCACGAAGAAGTCATGCAATCCGTCATGGGCGCCAATGTGGTCATGGGCCACGACCACAACTGCGCCAAATGGCTAAAAAAATACCGCCAACCGGCCGCAGAAGGCGCCGGCGCCCGAGGCGGACGGGAAGGTCGGCGGCGGCGGCGTACTTAATATGTTGGTGCTAACTGTGCGCTTGGTTCACGCCAATTTCACGCCGCTTCC
This sequence comes from Candidatus Poriferihabitaceae bacterium, assembly GCA_965243285.1. Classification (GTDB taxonomy): domain Bacteria; phylum Pseudomonadota; class Gammaproteobacteria; order Arenicellales; family Poriferihabitantaceae; genus JAHRAW01. The sequence continues at coordinate 1,159,067 of OZ251537.1, forward strand.
GTGACTATTTTTGTATCATTTTCCATACCATTATCCAAACCACCAAAATGGCCCACCGTAAAGACCCCACCGGCGGTTGCTTGTGCGGCGGCGTTCGTTATCGCGTCGCCGGCGCATTGCGCGATGTCGTCAACTGCTACTGCGGGCAATGCCGCAAAACCAGCGGCCATCATGTCGCCGCGGCGCGCGCCGTGCTAACCGATTTCCACATCGAGCGCGACGATACGCTAACTTGGTATCACTCATCCGCCGCCGCCCGCCGCGGTTTTTGCCATACCTGCGGCGGCAATTTATTCTGGCAAGCCCACAACGGCGCCACCGCCACCGAAGCCACCATCAGCATCATGGCCGGCACCTTAGACACCTCCACCGACCTAAAAACCACCGGCAATTTATACGCCCAAGACGCCAGCGACTACCAAATCATCCGTGAATTTTGAACGGTTTTATTGATAAACCCCTATCGTTTTGACCCCGCAAAATTAGCCCATGGCAAACCACCATAAGAGCGAGGCTGAGGCGCGGGTTTTGATCGACCGGCGGTTGGAGGCGTTGGGGTGGCGGAGCATTTGGCGGGAGACGGCGCCGGTTGATTATTATCGAGATAAATTGGGCCGGGCGAGGCCGGATTATGTGTTGTGTCGCGCTGATAGCGAGCAACCGATGGCGGTGGTGGAGGCGAAAAGAGCGGGGCGGGATTTGGCGGCGGCCTTGCGCCAGGGGCGCGCTTATGCGAAAAAACTCGGCTGTAATATGGTCTTTGCTTCGGATGGGATGTTGACCTTGACCGCGCATGTGGCCGATGGGAAAGCCTTGATGATAAACAACGAGGAGGTGCGGGATTTTTTATCTGAAGATGTATTGCGCAATTTCGAAAAATCACGGATATGGGACCGCCAGGATGTGATCAAAAGCAGCCAAAAATTGATTTCCATTTTCAATGCGTCCAGCAAATTATTGCGCGCCGAAGGCATGGTGAATATCGATGCGTTCGCTGAATTTTCGCAAATTTTATTTTTCAAAATTGTCAGCGAGATAGATGTGTTTAATCATGAGAAAAATTTGGATATTCGATGGGGCGAGCTTGAAAATTGTTATGGCAGCCACCTGTTGGAATCATACAAAGCGGCGTTAACTTATCTTAACCGTAAATATCCTGGGGTGTTTTCGGTGCAAGTGGAAATCAAAAACCCGATGACGCTTGAGAAAATTATCGCGCAACTGAAAAAATATTCTTTTTTAGAAGTCAAAGAAGATATTAAAGGCAACGCCTATGAATATTTTTTGCGCCAATATAATCGGCAAAAAAATGAATTGGCGCAATATTTCACGCCGCGTCATGTGGTGGCGATGATGGTGGGGTTGGCCGACCCCAAATTCGGCGAGCGGGTGTACGACCCATTTTGCGGCACCGGCGGCATGTTAATCGAAGCCTTTCGCTACCTGAAACAAAACATGCAGTCGAAGCGGGCGGTAGACCAAGATAGATTGCAGAAACATTCGGTTTTCGGCGCCGATATATCGCGCAGCGCCAGCGCCGCGAAAATGAACATGATTTTGGCCGGCGATGGGCACAGCAACATCACCCGAGCCGACAGTTTGAAGATAAATAATGGCGGTGAGTATGATGTGGTCATCACCAATATTCCTTTTGTGTCAGCGGATGAAAAGGCCTTTATTCGGCATTGTTTTTCCGCCGCCGCCCAGCGCCCCGGCGGCCGGGTATGCATCATTGTGCCGGAAAGAGTTATCGACCAACATGACTATGCGGATGTGCGCGCCGAGATTCTTATGCAATGGGACATTAGGCGCATTATCTCGTTGCCAAGAGAGGTGTTTCGCGGCGTTACATCGGCCAAAACCAGCGTGATATACGCCTTATGGCGAGGCGAATCCGACGTGCTTAATAAGTGCTATCACATACCGTACATAAAGGTTGAAAATGATGGCTATACGCGCGATACCAAACGCGACCCGTTGCCAGGCAAAAATGATCTGGATGATGTTATCGAAACCCGCCATGCGGAAGTGGGTGGGCATGATGCCACCCATAAAAATGGCTATACATTCAAGGCAGCGCCTAAAAAATCGATTGCCAGCCCATTTAAATTCACGCGGTTGCGAGAGCTAGTGAGGGTGCGCAATGAAACGATAAAAATCACCGCCGATATGATGTGTCGCGACCCCGGCATGAGCGGGAAAAATCATCAAATATCACTCAAAGAAGAGCGCTTTGGTTATAATGTAAAAGTTAAAAATCGTAAATTAATTCACCCAGGTGATTTGGTTTTTTCTCGCTTGCACACGCAAAATGGATTGTTTGCTTATAGCGCCGACATTTTTCATGGCACTAGCACGCATTTGGTTTGTAACATTGATGAGACGAAAGTTGATCGCCATTTTTTATTCCATACCCTGGATGGGCTGGTGCCGCATTTGTCAAAAGAAGACACTACCGGCCGAGAAAATTACAGTGAAGAGGATATTTTGGAATTAAAAATCCCCCTGCCGGCGTTGTCTGAACAACGAAAAATCGTCGCGAATTTAAAGGCGGCGTGTTGCCAATATGTTGCTGCGCAATCGAGAATGGAAAACGCCAAAGCACATTTTTCGCAGTCGATATTAAAACACTGACATGACCATTGACATGACTGAATCCCCATCCAGCGATACCGTGCAAATCGTGTTCACCCCGTCGGGCAAACGGGGGGCGGTGGCGGTGGGTAAATCGGTGTTGGCGGCGGCGCAGCAGTTGGGGGTGGATTTGGATACGGTGTGCGGCGGGCGGGGGATCTGCGATCGGTGTCAGGTGGACCTAAGCGTCGGCGAGTTTGCGAAATTCAATATTAAATCCAGGGCGCGGAATTTATCGCCGCCCAGCGCCGCCGAACGGGAGTTTTTTGGGCTCGATAATGCCGCTGGCGACGATGGTGGCGATGCCGCCGATGGCGACAATACCGTCGCCATGCCGACGCGGCGCTTGGGTTGCCAAGCCAAATTGTTGGGCGATGCGGTCATCGATATTCCGGCGCAGAGCCAGGCGCATCGACAGGTGGTGCGCAAGCGCGCCGAAGTGCGCGATATTACGGTCAATGCGGCGGTGCGGCTGTATTATGTGGAAGTGGTGCAGCCGAATATGCACGACCCCAGCGGCGACTTGCAGCGCTTGTGTGATGCGCTGGAATTTGAGTGGGATTTGAGCGAGTTGGGGTGTGATTTTCATCTGTTGGGCGCGGTGCAGGCGGTGTTGCGCGCTGGCGAATGGAAGGTGACGGCGGCAGTGCATCATGCCGCCGGCGATGCGCAACAACGCAGCGGCGGGCGCATCATCGCGCTGTGGCCGGGGCTGAAAAACACGGTATATGGCATGGCGGTGGATGTGGGTTCGACCACCATCGCGGCGCATTTGTGCGATTTAAGCAGCGGCGAAGCGGTGGCCGCCGCCGGGCGGATGAACCCGCAAATTCGCTTCGGCGAAGACCTGATGAGCCGCGTCTCCTACGCCATGATGAACCCCGGCGGCGAGGCCGACATGACGCGCGCGGTGCGCGACGCGGTGCAAGAATTGATGGCCGAAGTGGCGGCCGCGGCGGCTATCGACATCGCCGATGTACTCGACCTCACGCTGGTGGGCAATCCGGTCATGCACCACTTATTGCTGGGCATAAACCCGGTGGAATTGGGCGGCGCGCCGTTCGCCTTAGCCACCGACCAAGCGGTGCGCGGCCTGGCGGCAGACATCGACCTGCACGCCGCCCCCGGCACGCGCTTTTATCTGCTGCCATGCATCGCCGGGCATGTGGGCGCTGATGCGGCGGCGGTCACGCTCTCCGAAGCGCCCTATGCGCGCCAGGAGATGACGCTGGTGGTGGATGTGGGCACCAACGCCGAAATCGTGCTGGGTAACGAGCGCACCATGGTGGCTGCCTCCAGTCCCACCGGCCCGGCTTTCGAGGGCGCGCAAATCAGCGGCGGGCAGCGCGCCGCCCCCGGCGCCATCGAGCGCGTGCGTATCGACCGCGACACATTGGAGCCCAAATTCCGCGTTATCGGCTGCGAATTATGGTCGGATGAGGCTGGCTTCGCGCAATCCTCGGCCGCGGTGGGTGTCACCGGCATCTGCGGCTCGGGCATCATCGAGGTTATCGCCGAGTTATACCTCGCCGGGGTGATTAAAGCGGATGGCGTTATCGATGGCGCGCAAGCGAAGCGCAGCGCCCGCGTGCAGCCGGACGCCAAAACCTGGCGCTATTTATTGCATGACGGCGGCGGCGATGGTCATGACGGCGGTGGCGTACGCATCGAAATCACGCAAGCCGATGTGCGCGCCATCCAATTAGCCAAAGCGGCGCTGTATGCCGGCGCCCGCCTGCTGATGGATAAACTCGGCATCGAGGAGGTGGACAGAATCCGCCTCGCCGGCGCCTTCGGCGCCCACATCGATGTGAAATACGCCATGGTTTTAGGGATGATTCCGGACTGCCCGCTGGCCCATGTAACCGCCGCTGGCAACGCCGCCGGCGCCGGCGCCATCATCGCCCTGTTGGATCAAACCGCCCGCCTGGAAATCGAGGATGTGGTCAAACGCGTACAAAAAATCGAAACCGCCGTCGAGCCAAAATTCCAAGACCACTTTGTAGCGGCCTTAGCCATCCCCCACAAAACCGCGCCCTACGACCATCTAAAAAAGGAAGTGACGCTGCCGATGGCGGATGAATCTAACGCGGCGGCCGGTGGCCGCCGCCGCCGAAAAAGTCGGCGGGAACAAAATTAGCGGGCAGGGTTATCGCGGACAAGTTTATCGAGCAAGTTTATCAAAGACCGGATTCATGGAGCGAAAATTTGTGCAGTGCGATTGTAATTCTCGCGATGCGTGGTCCCAAAATACGACATCTATTTTGAAGCCGTACTCAATCAAACTGTCCACAGCAGGCAGATAGTCGCTATCGCCAGCGACCAGTATGAAAGAGTCTTTTTCCTGGTCGGCTTCCTTGAACGCGTGCATAAGAATCGCCGCTACGATGCCGGTGTCTATGCCCTTTTCTTTATTGGAAAAGTTGCGGTCTTTGATGACCGGTTCGAAGCCGGCATTTTTAGCAATCGTCCACAAGGTATCGTTAGGCGGCGGACGCGAGCCAAACAACATGGCGCGCGTGACCGTCGTATCGCCGTTTGTGACCAAAAAATTATATAATTTGCCGAAATCCAGGCGATATTCGTGGGCGAAAATTTGTCGGCGCGTCGCATCGTCAATGTTCAACGCAATGCCGCTTTCCACCGCCGCCACGCGTTGCCCCTCGATGAATACATTCGAGTTATCTACATAAATGAATTTAGCCATGGTCGTATTTTGGGTCGTACGCTGTGTTGGATGATGTCGGGGCGGCGGGCATGTTAGCAAAAAAATCGCACAACATTCAATAAGCCGAATCCGCAAATGATGCTTTGCGCTTTGCCATAAATTCGAGCAATGATTCGTCGATGCCCGGGTCTAGCGGCGGCGGGGTGTATTCGGCCAACATTTTTTTCCATATTTTGTGGGCGCGTTGGGCGGCGTCTTGAGCGCCGTCGGCTTGCCATTGTTCGAAGCTGTTGTTGTCGGCGATGGCGGAGCGGTAGAAGGCGGTTTTGAAATTGTCTTGGGTGTGCTCGCAACCGAGGAAGTGGGCCCCGGGGCCGACTTCGCGGATAGCGCTTAATGCTTGGCCGTTTTCCGATAGGTCGAAGCCGGCGCTGAACACTTGCATCATGCCGAGTTGGTCGGCGTCCATGATGAGTTTTTCATAGGAGGAGACGAGGCCGCCTTCCAGCCAGCCGGCGGCGTGCAGCACAAAATTCACCCCGGCGGTGACCGTGGGCAGCAAAGTGTTGGCGCTTTCGTACGCCGCTTGCGCGTCGGCGGCTTTGGAGCCGCATAACGAGCCGCCGCTGCGAAAGGGCACGCCGAGGCGTCGCGCCAAGGAGGCGGCGCCGTTTAGCACCAGCGCCGGCTCCGGCGTGCCGAAGGTGGGAGCGCCGGATTGCATGGAGATGGAGCTGGCGAAGGTGCCGAAAATCACCGGCGAACCGGGCCGCACCAACTGCGTGAAGGCCATGCCGGCCATGGCCTCGGCGAGGATTTGCGCCAGCGTGCCGGCGGTGGTGACCGGCGACATGGCGCCGGCTAAAATAAACGGCGAGATGATGCTGGCTTGATTATGGCGGGCGTATACCTCCGATGCGCCGAGCATGGTTTCGTCGAAGGTCATGGGCGAATTGGCGTTGATTAAATTCACCAGCACGGTGTTTTCATCGACAAATTGATCGCCGAACAGCAGCTTGCACATGGCCACCGTATCTTCGGCGCGTTCGGGGTGGGTTACCGAGCCCATGAACGGTTTGTCGCTATATTTAATGTGGCTATACACCATGTCGAAATGGCGCTTGTTGACCGGCAAATCGGTGGGCTCGCACACCGTGCCGCCGGAATGATGCAACGCCGGCAACAAATAGGCGAGTTTGACGATATTGCGAAAATCTTCGATGACGGCGTAGCGCCGCCCGCCCTCTAAATCACGCACAAAGGGCGGGCCATAAACCGGCGCGAACACCGTGTGCTTGCCGCCTATCATCACGTTGCGCGCCGGGTTGCGGGCCTTTTGCTCGAACATTTTAGGCGCCGAATGTTGGATGATTTTGCGGCACATGCCGGTGGGGAAACGCACCCGCTCGCCGGTTATGTCGGCCCCGGCCTGGCGGAAGAGTTTGAGCGCCAGCGGATAGTGAAACTCGATGCCGATTTCCGACAAGATGGTGTCGGCATTTTTTTCGATGAGTGCCAGCCCCTCCTCGCCCAACAATTCATACTCGGGAATGGCGCGGGTGATGTAGGCCGGCGCGGCGGCGGTGTCGTCGCCAGCCGCTTGGCGGGCGCGTCGGCCGCCGCGTTTGCGGCCGGCGGTGGGTTCGGTGGGTGTGGCCATGGCAGTTAATATGATGGGTGAAAACGAGGGCAATAATATAGCGAATAGCGAGCGGCTGTGGGTGGGGCGGGCGGATTTACGCGGGCGGGATGGACGCGTCTCGGGCGATGGGCAGCGATAGCCTAAGGCCATGGGCGATGTGAAATGTCGCCTGCTGGCGCCGCGAATGTTGTTATGCGTTGTACCGCACTGAGCGGCGACGACAATAAAAACACCAGTTGCGCCAGTGATTTCGGCATGAACGCGAAATCCGGCCACAACCATGACCTTGAGGTAATCCCATGAATATCCACGGCATTAGTTTTGGAGGAAAACAATCCGCAAGTGGTCGAGCGTATCGGCGCGTGCTATCCGGAGTTTTATACCCTCAATGACAAGTGTTTTTTTAGTCAGCAGCACGAATATTTCGTCTAAAGCGGCCAGCAGAGTGTGCCTCACTAACGATAAGAAATCAGGCGAGGTGGCCGGCGGGGTGTTTAAACTAAACGGCGGCCATGCAGGGTTTGCGGACCCGGGGTTATGGGAAGGGCTTGGCGATGATGGCAGACATGAGTCCGCGAAATAAAAATGTGTACCACATTCACACCCTGCAGATAACGCCTGATGATGGCGGCAGCGTACGGGATGAAAAAATTAGCTGCTATTCCCCTACAGGGTTTCGCTACAAACCCGGTCGATTAAGGATTTGTGTGGGATTTATCTATCTAAATCTGCACGGTGGGTTTGATTTTTCGCTTTGGCTTTTGCTTTTAACGTTTTACTCCCCCCCTTGCTTCATCTGGGGGAGTCAAATCAGGCGGCTTTATCGCCTGATTTGGTGGGGGGCTGTTGATGTTGGTCTTTTTGCTTTTGCCTTTAAATCTTTAACCCATCAGCCCAAATGATGGAAAAGTAAAAACCAACAGCTAAGTCAAAAGCCAAGTCAAAAGCGAAAAGTCAAAAGTCCCCCCACCAAATCAGCCCGAGCCTATCGGCTCGGTCAGATTTGACTCCCCCCAGATGAAGCGGGGGGGAGTAAAACAAAAGCCAAAGCCAAAGCCAAAATCAAAAACCAAAAATCAAAATCAAAAGCAAAATCCACCGTGCAGATTTAGGACTATAAATCCCAAATCAAAAGCAAAGTCCTCAATCAAACAAGCGAATTTAGGTCTATACATCCCTACCCCATCCAACATCCCCAAAAAAAAGGGCGACTCTTTTGAATCGCCCTTAATGTTTGGGGGGGGGGGTAGCAGAATGCGTTAAAACTGCAGTTCGCCTTTTAGTAGGATGGTGTGGGCGGCGGCGGGGGTTTGGCGGCGTTCGCCTACTAGGTTTAAGGTGGCGTGCGAACCGGCATGCGAGGCTGAGCGCCAGTTTATGCCGAGGCGGTGGGCGGTGGTGCTGCCTAAGCGCATTTCACCATACGGGGTTAGCATGGCGGCGGTGGTTTTTAGCGCTAGGCCGTAGGCGAGGCGGGCTTCCATGCTGGCACGATAATCAGCACTGGCGGCGGTGGCCGCTGGCGGTAAATCGCGCTGCCAGAGTTGCGCCATGTCGCTTTGCGCCGGCCCGTAGGAGGGGCTCAACTCCAGCGAAAACCCTTGCCCATCGGCACCGGCGGCCATGGCGATGCTGCCGCTCGCGCCCCACTCCGAATATTCGCCGGGCATGATGACGGCGTGGATGCGACCATGCGCGCTGTAACGCCCACCGCTGAAGCGCAAGCCAGCGCCCACTTGGGCCGCGGTCCCGGTTTCGCCATCGCCGCCGTTATAGCGCAGACCGAATTCCACGCTCGGCTCAATCGCGCCGCCGCCTAAGGCACGCCGACCGCTGGCTTCGAGGCCAAAACGGGCGCGGGTGGTGGCGGTTTGCATGGCGAGGGCGGCGTTGCCTTCCACTTCCAACTCGCTGCGGGAGATTTCGCCGCGCAAGCGCAAGGTGGTGGCGGATTGTTGCCAGATTTCGCCGCTGCCGCCGAGCCCTAAGGCGCGCAGGGCTACATCCGATTCGACTGCCGCGCCGCCGCTGGGGGTGATTTCCAAATCGCCCTGGCCGTAGCCGATGGTTGCCCATAAATCCACGCCGCCGACTTGCCAGCCGAGATAGGGATTTACGCTGGTCATGTCCATGCCATGCGCGCCGGCGGCGGCGGCGCGATAGTCGATGTCGCTTTGTAATTTAGAGACGGCGACGCCGAGCAGCAAATCATGACGCACGCGGGTATCGACGCCAAGGTGGAAGCCGTATAACTCGCCGCCCCAATCCACGCCGCCGCTATCGCCGGACATTTCGCGGTATTCGCCGCTGCCCCATAACACCGTGCCGCCAGAGCCGCCGGCGGCGTAACCGGCGGTGGTACCAGCCACGCCATAGCCCCCATGGCCGCCATTTAGGGCGAGGCTGAATGAGGTGCCAGCCAACATGGTTTTGGAGTCGCGTTGGTCGGCCGCCTTTGGCTGGCCATGGGCGGCCAGGGCGGCCGCTAGGCTGGTTTGGCCGCCGAGGGCGAAGCCGTTGCCGCTGCCATTGGCGCGCTCGATGCGGGTGGTGATGGCGGCGGTGGCGCTGGCGGTCATGGCGATGGCGACTTGCGGCAGCAGCACTTCATTGACGGCGGCCAGGGCGGCGCTGCCGGAGGTGACGGTGACGACGATATCTTCTTCGATGACGTTGGGGGCGGGAGCGGAATCGGTGACCCGGTAAGTCAGGGTGACGGCGCCTGGCTCGCTCGGCGTGCCGGATAAAATGCGGCTGGTTTCGTCAAAAGACAGCCCGGGCAACACGTTGTTTTCGGCGTTATCTATCGGCACATTATCCGGCGCTGGCCCCAGCAGGGCGTAGACCACAGCGCCGATGCCGCCGCTGACTTCCGGCAAGGTCGCATCGACCTCCTCATCCACCAAGAATTGGTAGCTGAAAAGTGCATCGTCAGCAAACAATAGGTCGGCGACGAAGGGGAAGGCGTAGGCCACGGTCACCCCGCCGTCGGTGGTCGATGGGGTCGCCGGCGGGCGGGCGGTGTAGGTGAGCGTGGTGGTCACGGACGCCTCCGGCGTGCCGGACAAAACGCGCGTGGCTGGGTCAAAGGACAATCCGGACACCAGTTCTTCTACCTCGACGGTCAGAGTGGCATCGTCAGGACCCGCCCCGACCAAGGCGTAAACATAATTGCCATTGGGGTCGGCGCGCACCGCCGGCAGCGTTATATCGACGCGGTCGCCGAGGGGGAATACAGCGGCAAAAATCTCGCGAAATCGGGCTGGCGAGACCACCTCGCCATCATCATCCACCAACACTTGGTCGATGGTAAGGCTGAAAATCGCCGGCTCGGAGGCGTTGCCGTGATTGTCGGTGGCGTGGTAGGTGAGATCGATAGCGGCGGCGGCGGCGCTCGGCGTGCCGCTTAAAATACGGGCCTCGACGGCAGCGTTGAACGACAGCCCAGGCACGGCCGTCGACAAGGGTTGACCGTTGGTCCCGGTTAGTGAGTACACCACCGAATCGGTGCTGCTCATCGCCATCGGCAGGGTGAGGCGGGCGATAGCATCGCCTACCGAGTAAGTTTGGTCAGCCAACGGCAAGGCGGCGGCGGCGAAAATCGGGCCGGTGACGATGGCGGTGAATTCCACCTCGGTGAAATTGGCTGATGGACTCTCGGAATCGGTGGCGCGATAGATGAGCGGGATTTGGGCGATGACGCTGGGCGTGGCGGTGAGGATGCGGGTGGCGGGATCGAAATCCAGCCAAGCGGGCAAAGCCGGGGCGTTAGGGCTGCCGCCGAGGCCGAACAGGGCATGGAAGCGGGGCGCGATGCCGCCGCTGGCTTCGGGCAGGGTTTGGGTGCTGGTGGCGCCGGCCGGATAGGTGAATTCGGCGGCTAGGGCCGGCGGCGGGAAGGCCAGCCCGGGGATCACCGTCACCGCGAAGGTTTGCCGTGCCAAGCCGCCGTCGGCGTCGGTGGCGGTGTATACCAGCGAGGTGGTGGTGTTGTCGGCGACATAGGACGGCGTGCCGCTCAAGGTACGCGCCATGGCGCCGCTGGCTATGGGGTTGAAACTCAGCCCGAGCGGCAAGCCGTTATTGGCGGCGGCCGGGTTTTGCCCGGTTAGGGTGTAGGTGAGGTCCCCGGGCACGGTGCTGTTCGCGGCCGACAAACCTAAGGCGCTGATGGGGCGGCCGGCGGTGTATTGCTGGGGCCCCGGCGTCGGGGCGGTGAACACCGGGCCGGCCACGGTGACCATAAACATGAGCGTGGTTGGGTTGCCGAAACTGTCGGTGGCGATGTAGGCGAGCGGTACGGCGGCGGCCGGGTTGCTCGGCGTGCCGCTTAAGGTGCGGGAATGGGCGGCGAACACCAGCCCGGGCGGCAAATTGGGGGTGGCCGCGGTGCCGCCGACGCCGACTAAGGCGTATGAGACGCCGGCGCCACGGGCTAAGGGCAGGATGAGCGGCGCGATGGCGGTGCCGGAAGCGAAGGTTTGGTCGCCCGGGGCGGCTTCGAACACCGGGCTGGTGATGGCGACCTCAAACATGGCCTCGGCCGCATTGCCGTAACGGTCGGCGGCCGCATAGGTGAGGGTGACGGCGGCGGCGAGGACGCTGGGGCGACCGCCCAAAGCGCGGGAAGTGGGGTTGAAAATCAGCCCGGGCGGCAAATCATCGCTGGATTCATCGGCATCTTGGCCGCGCAAAGTGTAGGTGAGCGCGCCGAAGCCGCTCGCCGTCGGCAGCGCTTTGGCGGCGATGGCGAGGCCGATCGGATAGGCTTCATCGGCGATGGGCACATCATCGCCGCCGAACGCCGGGCCGCCGGTCACAGTGAACACAAAATTGGCGGTGGCGGTAGCGCCGGCGGTGCTGGTGGCGACATAAGTGAGCGTGGCAGCGCCGACCCTTTGCGCCGTGCCGGTCAGGGTGCGGACGGCGGCGGCGTTATCGAAACTCAACCCGGGCGGTAAATTGGCGCCATTGGCGGTGTCGACCACGCCATCCGCCGCCGTGCCGTATAACGCATAGGAGATGATGGCGGAATCGTTGCCGCCATCCATGGCCACACTTAATGTGGCCTCCACCGCAGCACCGACTTGATGCGATATATCGGTCACGGCGCCGTCAAAAGTCAGCCCGGTGATGACCACATCGAAACCATGGGTGATGGCATTGCCGAAGGGGTCGGTGGCGGTGTACACCCAAGCGTAGGTGCGGATGCCGCTGATGGAGTCGGTGGGCGTGCCGCTCAAAACGCGGCTGGTTGGGTTGAAATTCAGCCCGCCGGGCAAAGCGCCGCCGCCATCGACTAACAAGGTGTAGCCATTGTTCTCGCCGCCGATGGCGGGCAGCGTCAGGGCCGCGATAGGCACGCCGGTGTTATAGGTTAAATCGGTGTCGGTGGGTAACGGCGGGTTATCCTCCGGCGGCTCGGTGAGGAAAGCCGGGCCGGTGATGGTTACCGTGAAATTGCTGGCCACTGAGGCGGCGGCGGCATCGACTCCGGCATCGAACGCGCCGTACACCAAAACCACATCGCCGGTCATGCGTTGTGGGCGGCCGCTCAGCACGCGGGCGGTGGCATCGAACGCCAAGCCCGGGATGGCGGTGGCTAGGGGCGTATTGTTTTCCCCGGTTAGGGTGTAGGCCGGCGTGCCGGCGCCGTTGGCGGCACCTAAGGTTAGCGGCGTGATGAGGCCCGGGGCGGCGCCTTGCACGGCGTAGGTTTGGTTATCCACGGCGGGCAACTGGCGGCGTACGGCGAGCGTGGCGGTGGCTTGGGCCGCGGCGCTGGTGCTGTTGGTTACGCCGTAGGTCAACACGCTGGCGGCTTGGGTGGTGGGAGCGCCGGACAGCGTGCGAGTGGCGGCCTCGAAACTCAAGCCGGGCGGCAAATTCGCATCGGCCGGGGTCGCATCGGGGCCACGCAAGGTGTAGGTTTGCGTGCCCGTGGCGGCGCCGGTGGCGAGCGGTAAAACTTGGCTGTTTTGTTGCTCGATTCGCCAGTCGAGGTAGGTGGGCGTGGCCAGGCTTAATGTGCCGGCGTTGGCGTGCACGGTGATGCTGATGTTGTTGGTGCGCTGCGCACCTTCGGTAGTAACTTGATAGGTCGCTGTATAGGCGCCGGTGCGCGTCGGCGTGCCGGATACCACCAGCGTGCTGGAATCAAAAGTCAAGCCGGGAATGGCCACATGCAGCGGCTCTTGGGTACGGCTGAAGCGATTGCTCGGGTCGAAGCCGGTGAATCGCACGGTGATATTGCCGCCGCCGGTGCGCCTCGGCATGGTCAAGGGGATGATAGGGAAACCGCGCACATAGTTGGTATGGGTGGGCTGCGGGAATGCGAATTCTTCGCGTTGGTCTATGGGGTCGAACCACGAGCGCTCGATGGTTAAGTTAAAATGGGCGGTGACGGAGACGCCGGCGGCATTGGTGGCGGTGTAGGTCAGCCGGGTGCGGCCAAATGCGGTGGTGTCGCCATAAATCATGCGCGGCGAGACGGCGCGAAAAGTGACCCCGGCTGGCAGTTTGAGGTCGGTGGCGTCGGTGGCGGCGTCGTACCCCGGCCCGGTCAAGGTATAGGTCAGGGTGGCCGTATCGGCTTCGTTATTCGATGTGGCGCGGCTCAAATTACGCCCACTGGTGATGCCGTAATAGTAGAAAACATTGGTTTGCGATAACTGCAAAGTGCCGGCGGCGGCAGCGGCGCCGGTATTGGCGGCGGAATTCGGAATCGGCTGTTGGGCCGCGGCCGAGGCCGCAAACCCTAATGCCGCGAGGGCGAAAATTAAGAAAAACGCGACGGTTTTTGACATGGGGGAGGGCTCCGTATGAGGTGAAAGAATGTCGGTGCTCGGTCGAGCGGAATAGGGCGGCGGCGTTGAAAAATCGGCCGTAAACGCTACTAGAAAATGGGCTGGAATGTAAGCTGAAATATAGGCTGAAAAAATGACGCTTGCCCAGGTTGGTTTACTAATATGGTGGGGTTTATAGTCATAAAATCCCATTATTAGGGTGCTATTTTGAGGTATTGATTTTGATCTTGCTGTTGCTGTTGCTGTTGCTGTTGCTGTTGCTGTTGCTGTTGCTGTTGCTGTTGCTGTTGCTGTTGCTGTTGCTATTAATGCTTTGCTCCACCCTATCTTTTTAGGGGGGAGCCAAAACTGGCGGCTTCATTGCCAGTTTTGGTGGGGGGTGCGTTTGATTTTGATTTTGATTTTCGCCTTTGATTTTGATTTTCGCCTTTGATTTTGATTTTCGCCTTTGATTTTGATTTTTCGCTTTTCGCTTTTCGCTTTTCGCTTTTGACTTGGCTGTTGGCTTGATTTTGACTTGGCTGTTGGCTTTTACTTTTCCCCTAATTTGGGCTGATGGGTTGAAGATTTAAAGGCAACAGCAAAAAGACCAACCTCAACAGCCCCCCACCAAATCAGGCGATAAAGCCGCCTGATTTGACTCCCCCAGAAAAAGCTAAGGTGGAGTAAAACGTTAAAAGCCAAAAGCCAAAAGCCAAAAGCCAAAGCGAAAAGCCAAAGCGAAAAGCCAAAGCGAAAAGCCAAAAGCCAAAGCGAAAAGCCAAAGCCAAAGCCAAAGCGAAAGCCAAAGCCAAAGCAAAAATCAAACCCAACCTCCCTAAATCAGCCGCTGACCTCAAAAAACGCCAACCGAACTGCAGATTTAGGACTATAAACCCCTAAAATATTTTGGCGGCACCGCGTCGCTGGCGCCGAACTTTTTCTACACCGCGGATTTGGGCGTCCACTGGCGCTACGGCCTCGGCGTCGCTTCGCCATACGGCTTGAGCGCCGACTATCGCGCCGCTTGGGTGGGGCGCTATCGCGCCATCAAATCCGCGCTGAAAAGCGTGGAAATCAACCCCGCCGTGGCGGACCAGCGCGGCGCTCAGCCTCGGCGTCGGCATCACTTGGCTGCACGCTAACGCCGAACTCAGCCACGCGCTGTACATTCCCGTGTCACAAACCGACTCCGTGGACGCCAGCGCCACCGCCATCTTCGCCCTGCGCCTGCGCCTCGACCTCGATTAGGCGAGTGCGTTGCCCTCGGCGGCTAAGGTGGGGTATCATCGGCGGCGCATTTTTAAGCGCTGGCGGGCGGTGGTCACGGCGCGTTTATAGCAAAGTTCAAGGGTATGAGAGCGGTCGGTTTGAATCGACCGGTGGCGGCTTTTTGGTTTCACAACACATCGGGGGCCTGCGGTGCGACGCAGTTTGGTGGTGGGAAATTGGAAGATGAACGGCGACCGCGCCATGACGGCGGCGTTGTGCGCCGACCTGGCGCGCGCGCTGGCGGGCGATGCGGCGCAAACACACGCGCCCGAAGTGGTGATATGCCCGCCGCACATCTTGATTCCACCGGCGGTCGAGGCGTTGGCCGGCAGCGCCGTGCAGGTCGGCGCCCAAGATTTAGATGCGCGCCGCGACGGCGCCTTCACCGGCCAAATATCGGCCAGCATGTTGGTCGATAGCGGTTGTCGCTATGTCATCGTCGGGCATTCCGAGCGCCGCGCCCATGCCGATGGGGGTCATGAGACCGATGCCGTGGTCGGCCATAAAGCGCAAGCGGCGCTGGACGCCGGCCTCGCCGCCATCGTCTGCCTCGGCGAAACCGCGGCCGAGCGCGAAGCCGGCGACACCGAACAAATCCTCGCCCGGCAGTTGAATGCGGTGCTGGATGTACTCGGCGTCGGCAGCCACATCGGCGATAAAAATCACCCCGCCGCCGCTGACCCCGCCGTCTCTGATAACAGCGCCGCCAGCGCGCCACATCCTCGCGCCCGCAATGCATTCGAGCGCATGGCCATCGAACGCATGGCGCTCGCCTACGAGCCGGTGTGGGCCATCGGCACCGGCCGCACCGCCACGCCACAGCAAGCGCAACGGGCGCACCGCTTCATCCGCGCCACCCTGGCGGCGCGCGATGCGCGCCTCGCCGCCACCTGCCGGGTGTTGTACGGCGGTAGCATGAACCCCGCGAACGCCGCGCAACTGCTCGCCGAACCCGACCTAGACGGTGGCTTGCTCGGCGGCGCCGCCTTAAAGGCCGCTGATTTCATCGCCGTCTGCCACGCCGCCGGCGCCATCCGCCACAACGGCGCCTAACCGCCATTCACCCGCCATTCGTTTGAATACATTTTCCCTGGAATTCACCCCATAGAATTCGCCCTAAATCGGAGTGCCATCATGCTAACCAACATCCTGTTAGTCGTACATTTAATCGTCGCCGTCGCCATCGTCATTCTCACCCTGCTGCAGCAAGGCAAGGGCTCGGATATGGGCGCCGCGTTCGGCGGCGGCTCATCGCAATCGCTATTCGGCGCGCGCGGCTCGTCCAACTTCTTGAGCCGCGCCACCTCCACTTTGGTCACGGTGTTTTTTGTCAGCAGTTTAACCCTGGCCTATTTGTATAACGGCCAGCGCGCCGCCAGCACCATCACCACGCCTTCGGTGGTGGATGCGGCGCCGGCCGCTAACGGCGATGCCGACGCGGTGCCGCTGGCGCCGGATTCCGCGGAATCCATCGCCGACCCCGCCGCCCCCGATGTGCCGGCGGCGCCGGCGGCGCCCACCGAATAATCGCCCGCAATCAATCCGTTTTAGCCGAAGTGGTGGAACTGGTAGACACGCTGTCTTGAGGGGGCAGTGGAGGAAACTCCGTGCGGGTTCGAGTCCCGCCTTCGGCACCATCATTCCATGGGGCGGTTTAGTTTGGGGGGGAATCTCCGGGTTTAATCCATGATTCATTCCCCGAATATGGTTTTCCGCCCTATCCTCGCCATCCCCAAACCCGCGCCGCCGGCCCCCTCATGCCGACGTCCATCGCAGCCGCCCGGCGCTGATATACTGCGCCGCTACCGCGCCAAATTCAGGTCGCAAATTCCCACGCCAATTCACACCGCCGGGGGGCGAAAACGCCATGCAAACACTATGTCGATGGGTCGGGGCGCTGTGCCCCTACGGGGATTTGGCCGGGCGCGTGGGGCTGGCGGCGATTTTTCTATACGGCGGCGTCGGTAAACTCGGCGGCTATCTCGCCGGCAGCCTCGGCACCCAAGGTTATATGGAAATCCACGGCGTGCCGGGCGCGTTATTGCCGGCCGTCATCGCCCTGGAAATCATCGGCGGCGTAGCACTCATCATCGGCTGGCAAACGCGGTGGTGCGCCTTGGCGCTGGCCGGGTTTACGGCGCTGGCGGCGTTGCTGTTTCACGCCGACTTCGACCACGACATGCAACAGATTTTATTTTTGAAAAACGCCGCCATCGCCGGCGGCTTGTTGGTGTTATGCCGCGCCGGCGCCGGGCCATTTAGCCTAGACCACCGCCGCCAAAAAAACCGCGCGCCAGGTTCATCACCATGCGCATAAACATGCGCATGGTGATGTATATGTATATGTATATGCGCATCAAGTATATGTTCATCAAGCGGCCGCTAGTCGTCCGATAATTCTCCCCCATCGACCGCCATGCTAAACAACTACTTCCCGATATTGATGTTTATCGCGGTCGGGTTTTGCATCGGCGTCATCGCCATCGGCGCCGGCGCGGCATTAGCGCCCAGCAAACCGTACGCCGACAAACTATCCCCGTATGAATGCGGCTTCGAAGCGTTCGAGGATTCGCGCATGAAATTCGATGTTCGCTACTATCTGGTGGCGATCCTATTCATTATTTTCGATCTCGAAATCGCCTTTCTTTTTCCCTGGGCCATCGTGCTGGATAAAATCGGCGCCTTCGGCTTCTGGGCCATGATGATTTTTCTCGCCGTGCTGGTGGTGGGCTTCATCTACGAATGGAAAAAAGGCGCCCTCGAATGGGAGTGATAAAAAATGGCGCTTGAAGGCACCCTGCGCGAAGGCTTCGCCACCGCGAAATTAGACGAACTCATCAACTGGGCGCGCACCGGCTCGATGTGGCCCATGTCGTTCGGGCTGGCGTGTTGCGCCGTGGAGATGATGCAAGCCGGCGCGGCGCGCTACGACCTCGACCGCTTCGGCATCTTATTCCGCCCCAGCCCACGGCAGTCTGATGTGATGATCGTCGCCGGCACCTTAACCAACAAAATGGCCCCGGCGCTGCGGCGGGTGTATGACCAAATGCCCGAGCCGCGCTGGGTTATCTCCATGGGCTCGTGCGCCAACGGCGGCGGTTATTACCATTATTCCTACTCCGTGGTGCGCGGCTGCGACCGCATCGTGCCGGTGGATGTGTATGTGCCCGGCTGCCCGCCCACCGCCGAAGCGCTGATTTACGGCATCTTGCAACTACAAAAAAAAATCAAACAAACCAACACCATCGCCCGCCTCGATACCCCCCGCGCAGCGCCCAGTGAATCACCCATAGACGCGCTTATCGATGCGCCGATGGAAACTCCATCCACCTAACGCCCAGTCTATGACCGACCAAGCCCAACTCATCGCCGGGTTGCCGGATTTGCTTGGCGAGGCGTTGCTCTCGCAAACGCTGAAATTGGGTGAAGTCACCTGCGAAATCGCCGCGACACGCATCTTAGAGGTCGGCAAAAAACTGCGCGACGATAAGCGCATGCGGTTTGAATCGCTGCTCGATTTATGCGGCGTCGATTATGCCGATTGGGGCGGCGTCGGCGAAACCCATCCGAGCCCGCCGGCCAGCCCGCCGCCTGACCAACACCCGCTCCACCCCCACGGCAGCCGCTTTGCGGTGGTCTATCACCTGCTATCGCTGCAGCATAATCTGCGCCTGCGGTTGCGGGTATGCCTGGATGAGGACAATCCGGCGGTGCATTCGGTGGCCACAATATGGCCGTCGGCCGATTGGTATGAGCGCGAGGCCTTCGACCTATTCGGCATTATTTTTCATGGCCACCCGGATTTGCGCCGCCTGCTCACCGACTATGGCTTCATCGGCCACCCGTTCCGCAAGGATTTCCCCTTAAGCGGCGAGGTGGAAATGCGCTATGACGAAGCACGCGGCCGCGTCGTCTATCAGCCGGTCACCATCGAGCCGCGCACCTTAGTGCCGCGCACCATCGGCAAAGATTCGCCGGTTGATAATTTGCCTGAGGGTTTGCCGGATAATTTGCCGGATGCAAGCTAGTGAATCTTCATAATCTGACTGATAACTTGATTGCTCGATTCATAAACGCGATAGATGAATCAATATCGAAACAAAACATAAATCGATATATGAATGACAACTATATAAATAACAAATACATGAACAACACCATGCATCCGCCGGCGCATCCCCATGGCTGAAATTCGCAACTACACCATGAATTTCGGGCCGCAACACCCGGCCGCGCACGGCGTATTGCGCGTGATCATGGAGATGGACGGCGAGGTGATCGAACGCTGCGACCCGCACATCGGCCTGCTGCACCGCGCCACCGAAAAACTCGCCGAATCCAAACCCTATAACCAAAATATCGGTTATATGGATCGCCTCGATTATGTTTCCATGATGTGCAACGAGCACGCCTATGTGCTCGCCATCGAAAAACTACTCGGCATCACGGCGCCGGTGCGGGCGCAATATATCCGCGTGATGTTCGATGAGATCACGCGCATTCTCAACCACTGCTTGTGGCTGGGCGCGCATGCCTTGGATGTGGGCGCGATGACGGTGTTTCTGTATTGCTTTCGCGAGCGCGAAGATTTGATGGACTGCTATGAGGCGGTCAGCGGGGCGCGCATGCACGCCACCTATTACCGCCCCGGCGGCGTCTATCGCGACTTGCCCGACGCCATGCCGAAGTACGACATCACCCGCCGCCATGACGCCGATGAAACCCGCGCCCGCAACGCAGACCGCGACGGCTCGCTGCTGGATTTTATCGAGGCCTTCACGGCGCGCTTCCCCGGCTATGTGGATGAATACGAAACCCTGTTGAGCGACAACCGCATCTGGAAGCAGCGCACCGTGGATATCGGCGTGGTCAGCGCGCAGCGCGCCAAGGCGTTAGGATTTACCGGCCCCATGCTGCGCGGCTGCGGGGTGGAGTGGGATTTGCGCCGCAAGCAGCCGTACGCGGTGTATGACGACCTCGATTTCGCCATCCCCGTCGGCGCCAATGGCGATTGCTATGACCGCTACTTGGTGCGCGTCGAAGAGATGCGCCAATCCAACCGCATCATCCGCCAGTGCGTCGATTGGCTGCGCGCCGACGCCCAAAAAGCCGGCGGCCCCGGGCCGGTGATGACCGCCGACGGCAAACTGGCGCCGCCCTCGCGCGAGCGCATGAAGGGCGACATGGAGGCGCTGATTCACCACTTCAAATTATTCACCGAGGGCTACTGCATCCCGGCCGGCGAAGCCTATGCCGCCATCGAACACCCCAAGGGCGAATTCGGCATCTACCTGGTCTCAGACGGCGCCAACAAACCCTATCGTTGCAAAATTCGCGCCCCCGGCTTTGCCCACCTGGCGGCTTTGAACGAAATGTCCCAAGGCCATATGTTAGCCGACATGGTCGCCATCATCGGCTCGCAAGACATCGTCTTCGGGGAGATCGATCGGTGACTGCGAAAGCCATGGCGGTAGACGATGCGCCAGCCCGGGCAGCTCGGGCAACTCGGGCCGCGCAAGCAGCGCACTCCGCGCCGGCCTTGGCCCATTCGCATACCTCCATCATCGCGCGCGCTACGGCTAAACCGAATTTACCGTGCACAAACCGCGTGCAATGCGCCGATGTTTTGCAATCCTTGCGTGAAATAAAAACCGACGCCAGGTTTGATTTAGTCATCGCCGACCCGCCGTATAACATCGGCAAAGATTTTGGCAATGCTAGCGACCGCCAAGAATTGTCGGCGTATTTGAAATGGAGTGATGACTGGATTGGTGAGTGTTTGCGCTTGGTGAAGCCATGCGCGCCGGTGTATATCTATGGTTTTGCCGAGGTGTTGGCGCACATTGCGGTGCGCTACGCAATCGAAAATCAACGCTGGTTGGCGTGGCATTACACCAATAAAACGGTGCCGACCTCAAAATTTTGGCAACGCAGTCACGAGTCAATCTTGTGTTTGTGGCGCGGCAAACGCCCCACCCTTAATGTGGATGCAGTGCGCGAGGATTACACCGCTGGCTTTCTAAATGGTCCCGCCGGCAAGCCGCGCAAAGATTCCAATTGCCGCTATGGCCGTAAGGGGAAAAAGACGGTGTATAACGCGCATCCCAACGGCGCCTTGCCGCGCGATGTCATCAAAGTACCGGCCTTGGCCGGCCGGGCCGGCTATGCCGAGCGGTGGTTTTATGGTAAGACCTGCCAGACGCTATGTTCGCCGAAGGAAAACAGCGCGCATGAGGCCCATGAAATCGTACAACACCCCACCCAAAAACCAGCCGCGCTAACGCAAAAACTCATCGCCGCCGCTGATGCGCAAAGCCCCGCCGTGCTAATCCCCTTCGCCGGCTCGGGTTCGGAGTGCGTGGTAGCGCAAAAAATGGGCGCGGATTTTCATGCGGTGGAGGTCAATCCTGACTATGCGTTATTGGCGAATAGTTGGTTGGATGCGGGCCGCCCATCAATGTTGTTCCCGGTGAAAGGACACTGATATGTCTATAACCGAAAGCGAATCTGTTGTTGCAATTGATATTCAGTTAACCGCTTGCGGGTGGCAATTAGACCCTCGCCAGCTTGATCGCAACGTTTTCAAACAAAGGGCGCGCACTGCCGAGCAAAATAAAGCACTCGGTGGCAAGCACCCAGACTATGTGCTTTATGCTTATAACGAATCAAATAAACCTACGCTGGTTATTGAAGCCAAAAAACCCGGCAAATCAATGTCGGAAGCGCTGAAGCAGGGGATTAATCGATACGCTAAGAAAATTAATGCGCCTATTGTAATCGCATCAGATGGGTGGCGTGTCAAAACTTGGCATATAGGGCGTAGGGAACCGTTATTTATTGATGGCCGTGAAGTGGATGAATTGTTCAGCCCTGAGATGACAAAGGAATTTGTCAAAAATAATAATTTCAGCAGCCTCTCCGAGGATGTGGCATTAGATCAATATGCACTAATCGCCAAATTCAAAAAAGCCAATAGCATATTAAAAACCGAGGGACTTTCCGCTGGTATAGAAAGATTCTCGGAATTTGCAAATTTGATGTTCTTAAAACTCCTAATTGAGGGGGGGGCGGATATTGCGGGATTTTCATGGGCGGATATTGAGGCTAAACAAGGTGTAACTCTGACAAATGCGATAAAAACCATGTTCAGGGAATTGCGCCGGGAATATTGCAACTTGTTTGAACAGACGAAGGTGCAAAACCCCAAAAATATGGAGCGATTAATTGAACTGCTTTCCTTCCGCCTATCCTCAGTTAAGCACGACATCAAAGGCCTTGCTTTTGAGCATTTTATACATTCATACACAAGAGGAACAAAAAATGATTTGGGGCAGTATTTCACCCCGCGTCACATTGTCAGGATGATGGTGCATTTTTTGAGACCTCAAATCGGTGAAAAAATCTACGACCCCTTCTGTGGCACCGGGGGGATGTTGATTGAATGTTTTCGATATATTAGTCAACATATAGAAAGTGATGACGATAAGAAAATACTTAAAGAAAAGACCGTGTTCGGCCGGGACAATTCAAGCGTGGCGAGAATCGCCATGATGAACATGATTATGTTCGGCGACGGGCATTCCAATATCACTCAAGGCAACTCGTACGCCATGCTTGGCGAAGCCAAACGCAAATACGATATTGTTATCACCAACATTCCATTCTCACAAGAGACAGATTGTTACGAAGGTTACCCGGTGATGCCGTCTGGCGTTAAAAATGGCGACAGCATCGGGGTTCAACATAGTCTTGAAAGTTTAAAGGATACAAAATCCGCGCGAGCCGCTATCATTGTTCCCATCGGCTTTCTCTATAAGGAACAACTGGCGCAAGAGCGCAAACACATTTTTAAACACTGGACAATAGAAAGGATTGTGGAATTATCCCCAAAATGTTTCCAGCCCTATACAGAACAACAAACAGCGGCGCTGGTGATTAGCCGGAAAAAACCCATTGCCGTCTACCCCTACTACCGCGTGAAAAACGATGGATATAGCCAAGATGGATACCGCGTCGCCTTGCCCGGGGAGAACGATATAGACAAAGCAATGGATGATATTGGCGCAACAGAAAAGCCTATTGCAAACGACTATCCCTCGCCATTTAAAACCATCAATTTATTGATTCGGAAAAACGAATTCAGGCTTGGCGACATCGCAAAGATCACAAGCGGGGCGGGGAATATATCTCCGAAAACCAAAATCATCGATGTGATTGGCGGTGTCCACTCAATTCTAATGGTTGCCGATCTCGCCAAAGCCCACATCGATTACTGCCTGGATGAAAGTATCTACAAACTAACAGAGCGCGCAGTCAGAGATAAAAAACCGTATCTATTTAAGGAAAATACGACCATCATTCCAGTGACCGGCAAGGCATCGCTAAAAAATCACCGAGCGTTATTGGGGGCTCCCGCATACGCCACCAGCACCCTTGCCGGTATTGAGGTGGATGAAAACAGCATGCATCCTTTCTGCATTTTTAATTTCTTTCTCAACTTTGATATTGAACGAGTGACTTATGACTTGGGCTACCCTGGCATAAGTGTCCGCATGCTTATGGAAATTGGCATCACCAATTACACTGACAAACAAACGAAAGACATCATCCATCGCGTGGGTTATGTCGTACAATTAAGCAAGGAATTAAAAATCAAACGCAGAGAAATAGAATTAGGTTAATTCCAATATGCCGTTTGATGCTCGACAATCTCTAACTTACTTTGCCATGTTTACCATTCAATCACCACCGCATCTTTCCACCGCCGCGCTAGTCGAAATCGAGCGCGAGGCCGCCAAATACCCGCCGCAGCAGCGGCAGTCGGCGTTGTTAGCGGCGTTGCGCATCGCCCAAGATGAGCATGGTTGGCTGAGCGGCGCGTTGCTCGAATTGGTGACCGACATCATCGGCGTGCCGGCGGTGCGCGCTTACGAGGTGGCCACTTTTTATTCGATGTACGACACCAAGCCGGTGGGCAAGCACAAAATCTGCGTGTGCACCAATATCTCTTGCATGCTGCGCGGTTGCGATGAAATCGTCGACCACTTGCGAAAAAAACTCGGCGTTGAATTCGGCGAGAGCACCGCCGACGGCAAATTCACCCTCAAGGAAGTGGAGTGTCTGGCGGCCTGCGCCGGGGCGCCGATGATGCAAGTGGACCGCGATTATTTCGAGAACCTAACCCCGCGCCGCGTCGATGAAATTTTGGACGCGCTGTAATGCCGAGCACGATCACATCGGCTGAGCAAATCGGCTATCACATCACCGAACAAACCGTCGACCAAACCCGAGCGCCATCGCACCGCACATGAGTGACCCCGCCCTCGCCACCTTGCGCGCCTGTCGCGATGTGTGCCTGCCCAGCGCGCACGATAACTGCTGGACTTTGGCCGCCTATCGCCGCGCCGGCGGCTACCAGGCACTCGAGAAAATATTGCGCGACGGCGTACACCCAGCGGTCATCATCGATACCCTGAAAATTTCCAATCTACGCGGACGCGGCGGCGCCGGTTTCCCGCCGGGCATCAAATGGCGCTTCATGCCGCGCGCCGCGCCGGGGCAAAAATACCTGGTATGCAACTCCGACGAAGGCGAGCCCGGCACCTGCAAAGACCGCGACATTCTGCGCTACAACCCGCACGCCCTCATCGAGGGCATGGTCATCGGCGGCTATGCCATGGGCGCCACGGTCGGTTATAACTACATCCGCGGCGAATTCTGGGAGCCTTATCAGCGCATGGAAGCCGCCTTGGCGGAAGCCCGCGCGGCCGGTTTATTGGGCGAAAACTTATTCGATTCCGGGTTTGATTTTGAGTTGCACAACCACTTAGGCGCCGGCGCCTACATCTGCGGCGAAGAAACCGCCTTGTTAGAATCCCTCGAGGGCAAAAAGGGGCTGCCGCGCTTCAAACCGCCGTTCCCCGCGGCCTTTGGCTTATACGGCAAGCCGACCACCATCAACAACACCGAAACCTTCGCCTCGGTGCCGGCCATCATGCGCGGCGACGGGCAGTGGATGAAGGGCGAATGGTTCCGCGGCCTCGGCGTGGAAAATGCCGGCGGCGTAAAAATCTTCTCGGTCACCGGCCATGTGGAAAAACCCGGCAACTACGAGATCAACATGGGCACGCCGTTTAGCGAATTATTAAGCATGGCCGGCGGCGTATGGAAAGGGCGGCGCTTAAAGGCGGTGATTCCCGGCGGTTCGTCGGTGCCGGTGCTACCGGCCGACATCATCATGGCCGCCACCATGGATTACGACTCGCTGTCAAAACTCGGCTCGGCGGTGGGCGCCGGCTCGGTCATCGTCATGGACGAAACTACCGATATGCCGGCGGTGTTAGAGCGCCTGGCGTACTTTTATTTCGAGGAATCATGCGGCCAATGCACGCCGTGCCGCGAAGGCACCGGCTGGCTATACCGCATTTTGCGGCGGGTAAATGCCGGCGATGCCACCGCCAAAGATTTAGACACCTTGTTGCAAGTCGCCAACCGCATCGAAGGCCGCACCATCTGCGCCTTAGGCGACGCCGCCGCCTGGCCGGTGCAGAGTTTTCTCAAGCATTTTCGACCTGAGTTTGAAGCCAAAATAAAATCATGATCGCCGCTATCAAACGCAACAACGAATTTTCGATTCTACGCGCATGGTTATCTAATTTCAGCGTCGGGTTGGTGTTGTTAGGGTTTGCCGTGTTTCTATTCACCATCTCTACGAGGTTTCCAAAATGAACAATTTTATCGACCAATTTATTGAAGGGGCGACCACGCCGCATGTCATCGTGGTGTTTGTGATTTCGGCTGTTTTATGTACCCTTTATATGCTTATATCCGAAGGCCCCGCGGCCCATGAAAAACGCCTGCGAGAGGAGAAAGAACGCGAAGACGAAGCCAAACCATCTGCGCATATTTCGTAACCGGATGTTACTATGAAAGTCGATGATTTAAAAATTAAACACGCTATTCAACTGTAATGTTGAAGTGCAGTGAGATGATTTTTTCACAAATTTATTGAGGGCTTTTCAAGCCCGGTTTTCAAACACTGATTCTCACATGCCAGATGATATCGAACTAAAAAAATACTTTAATGAAACCATGTTGAAAAATAATAAATCTTACGCTGGGGCATTGTTTGGAAAAGCCAAAGACATTTTAGCGATGAATAAACCGATGAAAAACCTGTCAAGTAATCCGCTCAAATAAACGACGGTACTTTTTAAACCACCATGACTTCCCTCAGCCTCGAAATAGACGGATGCCACATTCCGGCCGAGGCCGGGGAGATGTTAATCGCGGCCACTGACCGCGCCGCGATCTATATTCCGCGGTTTTGTTATCACCCGGCGCTATCCATCGCGGCTAATTGCCGTATGTGTTTGGTGGAGGTGGAGGGCGCGCCTAAGCCGTTGCCGGCTTGTGCTACGCCGGTGGTCGCTGGCATGAAAGTGTTCACGCGCTCGGCACAGGCGCGCGAGGCGCAGCGCGGCACTCTCGAATTTTTGCTCATCAACCACCCGCTGGACTGCCCGGTGTGCGACCAAGGCGGCGAGTGCCCGTTGCAAGACCAAGCCATGGAATACGGCAGCGATGATTCGCGCTTTGGCGAGCGCAAGCGCGCCGTCGCCAGCCATGACATCGGGCCGCTGGTGGCCACCGAAATGACGCGCTGCATCCACTGCACGCGATGCGTGCGCTTTGGCGAGGAAATCGCCGGGGTGATGGAAATGGGCATGCCAGGGCGCGGAGAACACGCCCACATCGGCACCTTTCTCAACCGCTCGGTGGATTCGGAAGTCTCCGGCAACATGATCGACCTGTGTCCGGTGGGGGCGCTGACCTCGAAGCCCTATCGTTTTGCGGCGCGCACTTGGGAGCTGCGCGACCATCGCGGCATTAGCCCGCATGATTGCGTCGGCGCCAACCTCAAAATCCAAACCTTGCGCGGGCAGGTCGAGCGCGTGTTGCCGCGCGAGCGCCCCGAGGTGAATCAATGCTGGTTAGCGGATCGCGAGCGCTATAGTTACCAAGCGGTCAACAGCGCGCAGCGCCTCAGCGCGCCCATGCTGAAAGACCGCGAACACTGGCGGCCGGCCGCGTGGGAGGAGGCATTGCGCTACGCCTGCGACGGCATCGGGCGCATCGTCGAGCACAGTGGCGGTGAGCAGTTCGCGGCGCTGGCGGGGCCGGCCGCCACCTTGCAGGAATACTACCTGCTGGCGAAATTGACGCGCGCCTTGGGCAGCCATCATGTCGACCATCGCGCTACGCAACAAGATTTTCGCGATGATCGGTGGGCGGCGAGTTTTCCGGCCTCGGAATTGCCCATCGACCACTTCGGCAACCTCAAAGCGGCCTTGCTGCTTGGCGCCAACATCCGCAAGGAGCAGCCGTTGTTAGCGCTGCGATTACGCGCTGCGGTGCATGCCGCCGGCGGCGTTTATGCGCGCGGCGACCAGCCGGCAGCCCGCATCAGCAGCGTAAACCCCCTCGCCTATCCGCAAAATTTCACCCAGCAAAACGCCCTGGCAGTGGGCGCTGATTTGCCGGCCGCCTTGGCCGCCGTGGCCGCGGCCATCGCGCGCCTGGCTGAGGTCGACCTGCCGGACGACATCGCGCAGTGGGTCGAGGTCGAGAATCCCGCCAATTCGGCCGCCAATTCCGCCCAAAAAGCCGCGCCGACCGGAAATCCCGCCGCTAATCTGGTTGCAGATTCCCTCGCAAATTCGGCCGATAAATCCGCCAAAAATATCGCCGCGCCGGCCGAAAATGCTGTCGATAAATCCACCCAAAATTCCGCCGGAAATGATGAAATTTCCACCACCGCCGACCACGCCATCGCCACCGCTGCCATAGCGCAAGATTTATGGACCGCGCGCGCCGATGGCGTGCTGATTCTCGGCGCCATCGCGCAGCAACATGCGGAGGCCAGCGTCATCAAAACCATGGCGCGGTGGATTTGCCGCATCACCGACAGCCGCTTAGCGATTTTGCCGCCCGGCAACGGCGCCGCGGCCTGGCTGGCCGGCTGCGTGCCGCATCGCGCCGCCGGCGGTCGCGCCGCCCAACTGCCGGCGGCGCAATGCGGCCTCGATGCGGCCGCCATGTTCGCGCAGCCGCGCCGCGCCTACCTGTTGTTGGGCAGCGATCCGGCCTTAGACAGCACCGACGGCCAGCGCGCCAGCGAGGCCTTAGCCGGCGCCGATTTCGTAGTCTGCATCACCGCCTATAAAGATGATGATGCGGCGCGCTATGCCGATGTATTGTTGCCCATGGCAGCGTTCACCGAAACCGCCGGCGACTTCGTCAATTGCGAAGGTCGGCTGCAGCACGCCGAGGCCGCCGCGGTGCCGTTGGGCGAGGCCCGCCCGGCGTGGAAAATTCTGCGGGTGCTGGCGAATTTCCTCGACCGGCCGGGTTTCGAGCAAGTATCTCTTGCTCAAGTGAGCGCGGAAATCGAACGCGCTGGGGTGCGCCCGGCGCGGCTGCAATCCCAGGTGACTCAGTCCCAGGCCTTCCACTCCGAAGCCGGCGATGCCGACGGCGCGCATGCCGGCGCGGCGGCGCTCGATGCGAAAATCCCCCCGCCGCGCCCCGCATCTACCGTCGGCCACGCCACGCGCTTGCTCGATATGCCCATGTATCGCGGCGACCAAACCGTGCGCCACGCGGCCGCCCTGCAGCGCACCGCCGACTGCCCGCCGCCGGCGGCGCACATGAGCCGCGCCACTATCGACCGCCTCGGCCTGCGCGCCGGCGCGCCGGTGGTGGTGCGCCAAACGGCCATCCCAGACCGTCATGTTCGCCTGCCGTTGCGCGTCGATGAGCGCGTGCCGCAGGGCAGCGTCTATGTGCCGGCGGGGTTTGCGCGCACCGCGCCCCTCGGCGGCGGCGGCCGCGTCACGGTGACGGCGGCGCAGACTTCCGAACCCGAGGACGGCGACGCCCCGCTGGCGGACATCACCGTCGCCAAAAACGCCGCCACCAAACGCCATCCACAGCGCCCGGTCGCGGCGAAAACAACATAATCCACACCACATGAGCGACAGCATGATCGACGCCGCATGATCGAAACCTTGTTTTTCAACCTCACCGCGTGGCTGCCGCACAACGCGCAAATCGCGCTGTGGACGCTGGCCAAAATCGCCGCCATTTTGGCGCCGCTCATGCTGTGCGTGGCCTATTTCACCTTCGCCGAGCGCAAGTTGATCGGCTATATGCAAATCCGCGTCGGCCCCAATCGCGTCGGCCCCCGGGGTTGGCTGCAGCCCATCGCCGACGCCCTCAAACTGATGATGAAGGAGATCATCATCCCCCATCGCGCCAACAAAATCTTGTTTTTGATGGCGCCGCCGCTGGCGCTGGCCCCGGCGTTAGCGGCGTGGGCCGTGGTGCCGTTCAGCGATTCATTAGTACTGGCGGACATCGACGCCAGCCTGCTGTATGTGTTGGCGCTCACTTCCATGGGGGTATACGGGGTTATCGTCGCCGGCTGGGCGTCGAATTCCAAATACGCGTTTTTGGGCGCCATGCGCTCGGCGGCGCAGATAGTGGCGTATGAAATCGCCATGGGGTTCGCCTTGGTGGGCGTGCTGATGGTGGCCGGCAGTTTGAATTTGCGCGACATCGTGTTGAGCCAATCCGGCAATTTGCTGCACTGGCACTGGCTGCCGTTGCTGCCGTTATTTTTGGTTTATTTCATCTCCGGCGTAGCGGAAACCAATCGCTCGCCGTTCGATGTCGCCGAGGGCGAATCGGAAATCGTCGCCGGTTTTCATGTGGAATATTCCGGCATGGCCTTTGCGGTCTTCTTTTTGGCCGAATACGCCAACATGCTGTTGATCGCGGCGCTTACGGTATTGCTGTTCCTCGGCGGCTGGCTGCCACCGTTCGAGACCGTGTATTTCACTTGGGTTCCGCCGGTGATGTGGTTCGGCCTCAAAACCTCGCTGGTGGCGTTTTTCTTTCTGTGGTTTCGCGCCACCTTTCCGCGCTATCGCTATGACCAAATCATGCGCCTCGGCTGGAAGGTGCTGATTCCCATCACCTTGGTGTGGATAGTGGTCATCGGCATTGCTAAATTTCATACCCCATTCGGCGGCTTTTTTTCGTGACTTACGAGGCTGATTTTGAGGCCGATTTTGGTGCCGATTTTGGTGCCGATTTTGATGATGGGTTTGAGGCCGATTTTGGTAATTCTGTTGCGCGACTAATTTTTTAGGAACCCCCTCATGTACATAGACTTCAAACAACTCTACAAAACCTTCACCCTCAAGGAATTGCGGCGCGGCATGTGGCTCACCGGGCGGCGGCTATTCAGCCGCAAAATCACCCTCATGTACCCACTGGAAAAAACGCCGAAATCGCCGCGCTTCCGCGGCCTGCACGCCTTGCGCCGCTACGCCAACGGCGAGGAACGCTGCATCGCGTGCAAATTGTGCGAGGCGGTCTGCCCGGCGCTCGCCATCACCATCGACTCCGAAGAACGCGCCGACGGCACGCGCCGCACCACGCGCTACGACATCGACTTGTTCAAGTGTGTGTATTGCGGTTTCTGCGAGGAAGCCTGCCCGGTGGATGCCATCGTCATGACCGACATCCACGAATTCCACATGGATGAAAATCATCAACGCATCATCGACAAATCGCGCCTGCTCGCCATCGGCGATAAATACGAACCGCAAATCGCCGCGGCGCGCCAGCAAGACGCGCCTTATCGCTGATGGCGATCGCCACGGCCGCCTGCGCGTCGCGCCCGACTCAAAGCAAAGCGAGAGCGCCGCGCAACCGCACCTTGCATTGCGACGCAGCGGAGGCCGCAGCACTCGGCGCGCGCCTCACTACGCTGACGGCGCCGGTCGGCAGCCATGCCATCGACGCCATCGACGGCAAAATTATTCATCAAGATATTTTCGCCGCGGCGCAGTATTTGCCGGCCGCGTTCGTCGATTTGTTGATTATCGACCCGCCGTATAACTTAACCAAAAATTACCACGGGCAACGGTTTTTGGAGAAAGAAAAACCCGAGTATGCCGCGTGGTTCGAAAGCATGCTGCGCTCGGTGATGCACACCCTAAAGCCCAACGCGTCGTTGTATGTGTGCGCCGATTGGCGAACATCCATTATCATCGCGCCGCTGCTGGAAAAATATTTCCAAGTAAAAAATCGCATCACCTGGGAACGCGAAAAAGGCCGCGGCGCCAAACTCAACTGGAAAAATAATTTAGAAGACATTTGGTTTTGCGTAACCGGCAACGCGTATTTTTTCAATGTGGATGCGGTTAAACTCAAAAGAAAAGTGCTGGCTCCTTATCGCCACAACGGCTTGCCCAAAGATTGGCGCATCGAGCGCGATGGCAACTATCGCTTGACCCATCCGTCCAATATTTGGACCGACATCTCCATTCCGTTCTGGTCGATGCCGGAAAACACCGACCACCCAACGCAAAAGCCGGAGAAATTGTTAGCTAAATTAATCTTAGCCAGCAGCCGGCCGGGAGATATGGTGTTCGACCCCTTCGCCGGCAGCGGCAGCACCGCCGTGACCGCGAAAAAATTACGCCGCCGCTTTGTGTGCGTGGAACTCAACCGCGAATATTGCTGCTGGGGACAGAAGCGTTTGCAACAAACCTCGCCGGATGACCCCATACAAGGCTACGCCAATAATGTGTTTTTGGAGAGGAACACGGCGCACAACCTCAAACATAAAAGCGCCGCATCCACGCAAAAAAAATTGTTATGAAATCCTCTTTTTTCTACGGCGCTCGCAGCGCCGAAGCCGCGGCAAAAATACAGGCCGCCAGCAACACTGAACCAACTTTTCTTTCCGCCATAACTGCCCACAGCCCGCGCGCGGTGGGCGATGCTACGCAATCGCTGGTGGAGAAAAAATTTGAGTCCATCATCGGCGATTGGTGTGCTGAATATTCATCATCATTCGCGCGCCGAGCAATGGCCGATTTGGGTTTGAGGATAAGCCAAGATTTTTATTGCATAGTTGATGTGAAAACCCATCGACTTGACACTACATTCAACATGCCTGCGCTCGTTTCGGTCAAGCGATTAGCGCGTTTTTATGAAGATGACATGAATGTATTTTCTATTCTCATGATCAAGTACGAAATAATTGATAACCGCATGCAAGTTAATGAAGTTATTTTTCTGCCTATAGAGTTTTTGGATTGGAGTTGTCTCACAGTAGGGGCGCTTGGGTGGGGGCAAATACAAATCGCCAATTCCAACAACATTGTTATTCGTCACGGTCAATCTAGAAAAACCTGGATGCTTTCTTTGTGTGATGTATTGCAAGAATTTTACCCAAAAGAAATTTTGAAAATCACCGAGCGAGTAAATGAATTCAACAAAGTTAAATCGTATTGGCATAACAAGCCCGACCTTTGGACTTGATGCGCAAATCACATGCGCGCTTGCAATCCCCGCCCACCACAAACCACCAAAGCCATGTCAACCTCCCCCACCTCCCCCACCCAATATCTTATTCGCGCTGATGGCGATTCCATCGTGAGTTATTTGTATTATGTGACCGACCCCTACCATGAGCATGATATTGAGTACTGCTGGGGCACGCATCACACCTATGGGTTTTTATACGCCAGCGAAGCCGAAGCGGCGGCCGATTTAGCCGGCCTGCCGCAACACGCGCACCCGAAAGTGATTACCTATGAGCAAGCGGCGGCCGAACACATCGGCGAGGCAGCTAATTTTCCATTCAACATAAAATCCATGCTCACTGACGAAGAACATGCCGAACGCGTGCGTCGCGATATCAGCGGCGAACCCGACCCCGAGGATGAAGATTATGACTATGACGGGGATTTTGAAGAACCCTATGAGGAAGACCTCACCCGCCAGAAAAGTTTTTTGGATTAATATTGTGTTGGGTTACTATTGTTTCGATGAACTTATCAACCCCTCTACCATCATGTTATTAAACCTGGTCTACATTAATCGGCGCTAACCACACCCCACTCTAATCTTCCATGACCTTCTTCGAATTCACCTTTTATTTTTTCGCCGGCGCCTTGGTGTTTGCCGCCGCCATGGTGGTCACGGTGCGCAATCCGGTCAAGGCGGCGCTATTTTTGGTGCTGGCGTTTTTCAGCGCCGCATGCGTATGGCTCACCCTGCAGGCGGAATTCCTCGCCATCGTGTTGGTGTTGGTTTATGTCGGCGCGGTGATGGTGTTATTTTTATTCGTGGTGATGATGTTAGACACCAACCTGGCCGAATTGCGCGCCGGCTTCACCCGCTACCTGCCGGTGGGCAGCGTGGTGGCCACGCTGCTGGTGTTAGAAATCGTGATGGTGTTAGTGCGCTCGTTTTCGCCAGCGCGCTTCGCCGCCCCGCCGCCCATCGCCGCCGACCACAGCAACACCCGCGAACTCGGCGAGCAACTCTACACCACCTATATTTACCCGTTTGAAATCGCCGCCATCATCTTGTTAGTGGCCATCATCGCCGCCATCGCCTTGACCATGCGCCCGCGCGCCGACAGCAAACGCATAGACCCCGGCGCCCAAGTCCGCACCCGCCGCGAAGAGCGCGTGCGCTTGGTCAATATGGCCTCCGCCAACCGCGCGAAAAAACGCCCGCGCCGCTGATTTGTGCGGCTGACTTGTAGCCAATCTGCAGCCAACTCGCCACTAATTCGCCGCTGATTTATATCGCAATTTATGTCGCTAATCGCCGTTAATTTGTGCCGCTAATCCATTGCCAACTCGTCGCTAATCCCGCCGTCAACTCGCGCCCCGCCCACCCATGATTCCTCTGTCTTATTATCTCGCCCTCGGCGCGGCGCTGTTCGCCATCAGCGTGGTGGGGATTTTTCTCAACCGCAAAAATGTGGTCATCTTATTGATGTCGCTGGAGTTGCTGCTGTTAGCGGTGAATATGAATTTCGTCGCCTTCTCGCATTTTTTAGCCGACCCGGCCGGGCAAATATTTGTGTTTTTTATCCTAACCGTGGCCGCCGCCGAAGCCGCCATCGGCCTCGCCATCCTCATCGTGCTATTCCGCAGCCGCCGCACCATCAATGTGGAAGAACTCGATTCGCTTAAAGGGTAATGGAGTGGTCGTGAAACCGCCTGTGAAGTCGCCCCTAAAATCGCCTGTGGCATTGCCTATGGTGGCGACAAACACGCCGCGCATCGTCAAGTTTTCCGGCGGGCGTTCTTCCGGTATGATGTTGATGGAATTGTTGCAAGGCGGGAAACTCGAGCCGAAGCGTGGCGATGTCATCGTGTTTAACAACACTTCTGCGGAACACCCCGCCACCTATGAGTTCACCCGCCGCATGAAATCATTAGCCGAGGAAAAATATAACATTCCATTTTTTTGGGTCGAATATCAAACCTATGAAGACGCCGGCAAGCACGGCTGGCAGCGCTTGCCGAGCTATCGGTTGGTGAACCATACGCCGTATAGCAAAAAAAATATTCATGGCTATCGCCGCAAAGGCGAAGTGTTTGAGGAATTAATTTCCGCGTCCGGTTATCTGCCGAACATGCAACGCCGCACCTGCACCCACGCATTAAAAATCTTCATCACCAATTCATTTTTGGCGGATTGGCTGGCGCAAAAAAGCGGCATCGAGCGCATGGGCCATTTTGGAGACGCATCCAGACTCACCGATGCAACACTTATCGAAGCGCATCAAAAAAATGGCGGTGGCGTGCCGCCAAATATACTAATCAAGAAACGGCAATTCGCCCGTGGGATGCCATTCATCCGCCCGGCGGCGATGTGGCAAGATTTCACCGCTGCGCGCTTGTGTTTTCGCAATAATGAAATCAAACACTGCGTGAGTGGCCGCAAAGGGCGGCTATTTGGCACTCGCGCTATTTCCTATGTTTCCTATCTCGGCATTCGCAAAGATGAAGAGATTCGCATGGTCAAAATACAAGATAGAATACACGCCGCCGCCACCGCCCGTGGCGGCTCTATGTTCGGCCAGCCGCCGGGTGAACAAGTGTTAGCGCCCCTGGTCGATAACAAAACAACCAAACTGCAGGTGGCAGAATACTGGCGCCGCCAACCCTTTAATTTGCGCCTGCCCGAGAGCGGCGACTTCTCCAACTGCGTATACTGCCCACTCAAGGGCAAAACCAAATTACTACAAATCGCCAAACAAGAATCAAGCGGCAAAATAAACGCCCGTGGCACCCCCGCATCTATCAACTGGTGGGTAAAAATGGAACAAAAATATAGCCGCAATTTGGTGGATGAAAAACGCACAGTCAAATCATCGAATAAAATCAAGTACATCGGGTTTTTCGGCGCCTCCCAGAAGCACGTTTACGCTGGCATCAAAAAACAAACCCAAAAGACCAACTCGCCGACCGATGCATTAAAAGCCGAGTTTTTAGAAGATGAAAATTACATTCCATGCAACTGCACGGATTGATTTTTATCCTGATCACCCCACCCAACGACCCACATCACAACTTAAATCATGTCAGTACTATATTTTAGATTAGGCCCAATGGACGGTTTCACTGCTATGGATTCTGCCGATAAAAAAGGGGGGTTTGCCACCCCGATTCGCGAGTTGTTGCAAAACAGTATAGACGCCGTCCGTGAAACCGGTGAAAAGTCATGCAAAATCAACATCTATCTTGAAAATATTGCCACAGATAGAATTCCCCACCTAGATGAGTACAAAAAAGTACTGCAACAAGCCATAACAACAGCGAAAAACCGTAGCGAAACTAATGACGATGGAAGTTTTAACGCCAGTACGGCGCAACAAGTGGAGGCCATAAAAGGTGCGCTGGCTAACAAAGAACAACCCATGTTGCTTTTTTCCGATAACGGCGTCGGTATGCCGCCCAACCGCCTAAACGCCATGTTTTTACGTGGCGTGAGCATCAAGCGCGATGAAGGGTCGGTCGGCTCTAGGGGTGTTGGGCATTTATCAAGCTATGCACTATCTGCGTTGCGTTATGTTTTATATGCCACCAAATATATAGACAACGGCCGTACACAAACGCTGTTCACGGGTTCGCCGATTTTGGCTGGCCATAAAGATGAATTTGGCTTCGACCGAGGTAAGCAAGGGTGCATCCTCCGTAATAAACCTGAAGAAGAAAAGTCACCTGAATTTAACTACCCTGCCACCACCCCGTCTGGCATGGAATTTATCGCCGACAAAATACAGTCGTTAGACCACGGTACTTTGGTATGCATATTGGGGCTAAATAATGCGTGGGATGAAGATGCCGAATACGTCATCGTCAGCAACTATTTCCATGCCATCAAGTACGCCGGCTTAGATGTGACTATCCATAAAGATCACGACAGTAAAACCATATCTTGCACCGATATCGATAAATTGGTGGCGGGCCGTAAAGATCAACCCAACAAGCAAGGAGATGCAATATTGTCTGGCAAAGCCGTACATCAAGCTTGGCTGGCAGTTAAGGAAGACAAAAACCGTCACGAAATTATCTTAGATGACCACAATAAGGTAGACGTTTTCATAAAAACAGACTCCGATGCGGACACCACCATTGTTTTGGTCCGCAGTGGCATGGTTGTCGCTCGCCATGATTGCATGTTGTCAAATCACATGATGCAATTACGAAACAATACTAAATTCGAGCCGTTCACTGCGGTTATCAATGTTACCGTCCATGATGCGAAACCGTTGTTTGAGTTGGTAAAAGGATCTGAAAGCGCCTATCACAATAAACTGGAAGCATCCGAGATTAGCAAAGTCAAGAAAAATGAATTAAGAGGTTTGCTGAAAGATCTCAGCGAGAAAATTAAACTACATTTAGTTCCTGTTAATCGCAAATCTTTTGATTTTCCGATGTTTCGGGTACACAACCGCGAGCAGGCGCACACCACCGGCACCGGTAGTGGTGCGGGGCAAAGCATCATTGCCACGCCCACTCGTCGACCGCGTGACCCTCGACATGGTCAGCGCACCAAACAAAAAACTTCAGGGCGTCTGGTGCCGACTATCCCGAACCGCAATTTATCAGTTAAAGCCGCTTCTCGATATACTGACATCGGCGATAAATGGATTGTTCGTTTGAATGTCACGATGCCCGCCGACAAAAAATCTAACGACGATGTTTATCTGTTTTTCTCATTGAACGAAGACACCGACGGTGCATCAAATCTAACCCCTTTGTCTCTTGGGAAAGTCACAGTGAATAGCAAAGACATGGGGAAAATCGCCCCAGCAACGCCCCTTGAACTAACTGGTTTGCATGCAGGCCAACTCACCGAAATCGAAGCTGAAGTGATGAAGCCCGCAGGCATTGGCAATATGAAAACCGCCCTGATGTCAACTTTTCGCTTAAAAAAACGCGAACTCAAAAAGGTGTGAGACCATGTCCGAGAAACTAATTTTAGATTTCCCCGTCCTGAATATCGACAGCGGCG
Organism: Candidatus Poriferihabitaceae bacterium; assembly: GCA_965243285.1. Taxonomy (GTDB): domain Bacteria; phylum Pseudomonadota; class Gammaproteobacteria; order Arenicellales; family Poriferihabitantaceae; genus JAHRAW01. The sequence continues at coordinate 1,196,472 of OZ251537.1, forward strand.
ATTTTAATGAATGTGTAAATTATAAAGTCACCGCCGTGCGAGACGATAAAAATATTAACATAACGCACACGTTAAGCGGCGCATCTTTCATACAAAATTTGGTAAAAGATAAGCGCGCAGTTTTTTCGGTTCTATTGGTTTATCAAAATAGCTCAGAGCGGCAGATATGTCTATGCAAAAATTTTGAACTCGCCGGCGATTCGATAATCGCCATCCAAACCATACCGTTGAAATTTTCCTATGCGCCGAAAATAAAGCCGAGCATCGTGCTAAAGGAGTCACAAACTATCGTAGTAGACTACGCTGCGGGCTTGACCGGTTTTTGGCAACATGGTGAGCGTTTTGATGTTCCCGCATTGGCGCGCCTCGCTGTCGGCGAGGTGTTGCAATTTTCGGACGGCGGCTTATCGTCATTAATGAGGATCGAACTCGATACAAACTTGTCCGAAGGCGAAATGAAAACTATCGTTTATGAGCAAGCCGGCGAAGGCGACATACCGGTGACTTTGCTCTGCGGGGAAGGCGTGTTTTCGCATCTACAATCAGTCACAGGAAAAAAACCACCCACCAACCCCGTCGAAGCCGCACGCTCCGCCATCATTACCCAAGCACTATGCGCAGTGTATGCCTACATGTACAAACTATCCGCCAAAGAACAAAAATCATCCACCGAGGAAAAATCGGGCGGCGTGTTAAATGCTCACTTGGATAGCATGATTGAAAAAAATCCGTCTTTGAATTGGAATAATGAAAATTTTGACCCGAGTTGGGCGGCCACCGTGATGAATCCTTATGCGGTGCGTGCTATCGCCATGGAGATGAACAATGATTGAGTATCAAAAATTTGACGAGGCGAAGTGGTTGGCTTTTGGCAAAAGGTTATTACCCACTGTCGCCAAACTAAACTTATCCAGTGAGCAAGTAGAGTTTTTGGAGGCATGTCGAGATGGTCAAGCGGCTTTTTTGGATTATTTGGACACCCATTTTCTCTATGAAAAAGGGGCTGTCGTTGGCCAAAAAGTTGTGCCTTTTCGGTACAAATTCAGTGAAAATGAATTTTTCCTGATCAGCACCAAAGATACCCAAAAAATTATCTGGGATGGCTTCAAGGCGGTGGATGAGGAAACCAAATTTTCATGCGGATTTTGGGGCTATATCATCGTAGAAATGCTGAAAAACGGTGCCATCGAAAAACCCAGCGATTTAGCATCCACCAAAAACATGACTGGGCATGCGCACATAGATGATGCACTCGCCGGCACCCCGAAAAATGTAGACGACTGCGTTAGAAGAATTTTACGCTCCATGTGCAATTCGAAAGCAAGGGGGCATCGAATTATTTTCTATGATTTTCCTTTGGGGAGAACTTATTGGCGATGGCATTGGGCGCATAAGATGGCTGGGTATGAAATGCCCGTGGATGAGTTATCTGCGCATGGACTGTCCATACATGATAAGAGCGCTGATATTAACTTAGATTTTGCACAAGTGTTGGCGGCATTGGATATGTCTAATTATCGAGTATTTGCTGAAAAAATGCATACCGGAAGAAGTTTTATCAGCGCCCCGAACATCCTCGGTGGGCTGTTACTATTTTTGGCGCATTCTGATAAGTCGAATAAGGTTAACAACATCGGCATCATCATCGACCGATTGGCTTATTTGAGTTCATGGAAGGCTATCGAGTTGCAATCGCCGGCCGATAATCAACTCGAGATAGAAGCCATCGCCGACAACCTCGCCGCCCATCCGCCCACCAAACAGCCCATCAAACCCGCCACCGAACAATCCGCCGCCGGCTCCACCCGACCCTAGCCTCGTCGCCCTATTCCCAGCCGCCCATCAATGTGGAAGAACTCGATTCGTTGAAGGGTGATGTTGATTTTCTCTCCGCTCCGCTTTCGCTTTTCGCTGCTACGCTTCACCCTCCCCGCTTAACCTGGATAAATTAAGTCAAAACTGACTTATTCCGACCAGCGCGCTTAAACCTCGCATGGATTTCCCTAAATCCTTAGTCCATCACCCCAAAACAAACCCCCCATAAATCCCCCATAAACCCACGCAAACACGCCATTCCACCTAAAATTCCCCTCAATCACCCAAAATTTCCCTCCCAACCCTCATAAAAGTGCATAATCCGCCGCCGCAAACTCCCGAGCCACCACGGACGCCGCCAGCGGCAAATTCGGCTGGGTGATAATGATGTATCAAAACACCCGCAACGAAAAAGGGCCAGAATCATCCCCGCTGATGATGTCTATTGTCAATTAATCGACATCTTTATCGCCGTCCGTTGACAAGCAAACGGGGAGTGTATAATATTAAAACTTCGCCTAAACAAACAACCAATTCCCACAATGAACAATCCCGACTTAAACGAGTCAAGTGCTGAAGACTCCAGCAACCACGTTCCAGCGAAACACAGTTTTGCGGTGCGTAGCGGCAAAAAAGTGTATGAAGGATTCAACGCAGAACGCAAGGTTCGCAACCGCAAAGCGAAAGAGCAAAAGCGTTTGGGCTATGAGGCGTTTAGCAAAGATTTTCCGAATGAAAATCATCCACTGCCGCAAAAATTCACCGACAAAATTATCACCGGCGATAGTGCGCAAGTATTAAAAAAACTGCCCGCCAATTGCATTGACTTAGTGATGACTTCGCCGCCGTATAATTTCGGCTTAGACTATAGCGAACATGTTGACACCGATACTTGGCATGCTTATTTTGATAAACTTTTCTTGGTATTTGCTGAGTGCATTCGTGTCGTAAAACATGGCGGGCGAATCATCGTTAATGTCTCGCCACTATTTTCAGATTACATTCCCACGCATCATTTTGTTAGCAAGTTTTTTATTGATCAAGGGTTGATTTGGAAAGGTGAAATTTTGTGGGAAAAAAATAACTACAACTGTAAATACACCGCTTGGGGCAGTTGGAAAAGCCCGTCCAGCCCATACCTTAAATACACATGGGAATTCTTAGAAATTTTTTGCAAGGGTGATTTAAAGAAACCCGGCGAGCGTGCCAACATCGACATTACCGATGATGAGTTTAAAAAGTGGGTGAATGCCAAATGGTCGATTGCCCCCGAACACAAAATGAAAAAATACGGTCACCCGGCCATGTTTCCAGAGAAATTGGTGATGCAAGCGTTGAAATTGTTTAGTTTTCAAGGCGACATTGTGCTGGACCCTTTCAATGGAGCAGGCACAACGACTTCGGTTGCGCATCAATTCCAACGGAAATATCTTGGCATCGATACATCATCTGAGTATTGCAAAATCGCTGAAAACAGAATTATCGATAACGGAGGAATTTTTAAATGAACACAGAACAAGAATTGCGCGAAATTATCGGCGAATACAACACCGTTGTTAAAGTCGTTGATAAGGATGCCAAAGAAAGCGAAGACCATGCGTACGGCGGTTTTGTTCGTGAGGTAAAAGGAAAACTACAGGAGCACATCACCGAATCGCTTATTATGGCTGCGTGGAATTCTGTAGGTGGCGACCCAGAGGTGTTAGAAATTAACAGCAAAAAAATATCCATCCCTATTAAGGAAGAATACCTTGACCGAATCGAAGATGACGAAGTTAAGAAGCATATCGCCCAAAATATAGATAACTATATTTACAAATTATCAGTTGATAAGCATGTTTTTGTCAACGGTGAATTTGTCATTGGCATTGAATGCAAGGCATTTACGGAAAACGCCATGATCAAAAGAATTTTGCTCGATTTTGATTTGCTAAAAACCCAGTATCCGAATTTATTATGCTATTTATTTCAATTAGAAAGTCAACTTGGCGGCGATTACAGAAAATTAACTAAACCAATTTTTGGCAGTCACTCAACGCGAACTTTGCAATCATATTTTTCATGCGACTTAACTATTGTTACGCTGCTTGAAGGCGAGAGAGATATTGAACGGGCAATTCATAAGCCTGGGTGTTTTAAGGAATTGAACCTAGAGGTATTGCAAGATACAGTACATATTCTCGCCAAAGACATGCGGCAATTTTCGTAAGGATTATGCTTAAAGTATATCCACCCAATGCAAATCAAGCAGTCACTGCATCCATCCGTTGCAAAACCGGCGATAAAGCCCCGTGCAGTAAAATGCACCGGGTGGAGTCATTAATACACCAACGGAAAGTGCTCATTTTCGGTCACCACCGCCCCGCCTCGTCCATTCGGGCGGGGCTTTTTTTGCTTAAAATCCCCCCCCAAACCTCCACCCCATCCCCATGAAAACCATCTACCTCGCCATCCCCCTCATCTGCCTAGTCTCTTCCATACTCATCGGACTGTTTGGGCGGCGGATGGGGCGTGTTGGGGCGCATTCTATCGCCATCGCCGGGGTGGCGGCGGCGTTTGTGTTATCGCTGGTGGTGTATGTGGATGTGCGCGCTGGCAATTATTTCAATGATGTGATTTATACCTGGGCGGTGAGCGACAATGTGCCGCTGAATATCGGTTTTTTGATCGACCAACTCAGCGCCATGATGATGGTGGTGGTCACTTTCGTGTCGTTGATGGTGCACATCTACACCATCGGCTATATGGCTGGCGACCCCGGCTATCAGCGTTTTTTTTGCTACATCTCGCTGTTTACTTTCGCCATGTTGATGTTGGTGATGGCGAACAATTTTATGCAGTTGTTTTTCGGCTGGGAGGCGGTGGGTTTAATTTCATACCTATTAATTGGTTTTTGGTATGAACGCGACAGCGCTATTTTTGCCAACCTCAAAGCATTTTTAGTCAACCGCGTGGGTGATTTTGGCTTCCTGCTCGGCATCGCCGCGGTCATGGCATTATTCGGCTCGCTGGATTACGCCGCGGTGTTCGCCGGCGCCGACGGCATGCGCGAGCAGACCGTCGCCACCCCGTTCGGCGAGTGGAAGTGGATCACCATCATCTGCCTATTGTTATTCGTCGGCGCCATGGGCAAATCGGCGCAAGCGCCGTTGCATGTATGGCTGCCGGATTCCATGGAGGGACCCACCCCCATCTCGGCGCTGATTCACGCCGCCACCATGGTCACCGCCGGCATCTATATGGTGGCGCGTATGTCGCCGTTGTTCGAGTTATCGGAGACGGCTTTATCGGCGGTGCTCATCATCGGCGCCACTACCGCCATGCTCATGGGGTTGGTGGGCTTAGTGCAAAACGACATCAAGCGCGTGGTGGCGTATTCCACCTTATCGCAGTTGGGCTATATGACCGTGGCGTTAGGCGCATCGGCCTATCAGGTGGCGATTTTTCATCTCGGCACGCACGCCTTTTTCAAGGCGTTGCTGTTCCTCGCCGCCGGCTCGGTCATCATCGCCATGCATCATGAGCAAGACATGCGAAAAATGGGCGGGCTTAAATCGCTGATGCCGGTCACTTATATAACCGCCGCCGTCGGCTCCTTGGCGCTGGCCGGCATCCCCCCCTTCGCCGGCTTTTTCTCCAAAGACGCCATCATCGAAGCCACCCGCCACAGCGCCATCTGGGGCGCCGGTTATGCCTATGTCATGGTGCTACTCGGCGTATTCGTCACCGCCTTATATGCATTTCGATTATTGTTTATGACCTTCCACGGCAAAAATCGCTCGGCGCCGCACATCCGCCGCCAGTTGCGCGAACCACCGGGCGTGGTCACCTGGCCGCTGGTGGCGCTGGCCATCCCCTCGCTGTTGGTCGGCGGAATGTTTTTCGAAGCCGTTATCGATGGCAGTTTTTTCGGCGATGCAATTCGCGTCGCCCCGCAGCATGATGTGATGGCGCAACTCGCCGCCGTAAACCCAGACAAACATGGCATAGCGTTGATCTTCGCCACCTTACTGCACAGCGTATTAGCGCCGCCGCTGTGGTTGGCGGCCGCTGGCATCGGCTGCGCCTGGTATGGCTATTGCAAGAGTCCGGCCTGGCCGGGGCGCGTAAAAACCGCCTCCGGGCCACTCTATCACCTGCTGAAAAACAAGTATGGATTCGACGCCCTGTACCAAGTGCTATTCGCGCGCGGCTCGGTGGCGCTCGGGCACTTTTTATCGGCGCGTATCGATGGCGGCATGGTGGATGGCTTCATCGTAAACGGCACGGCGCGCGCGGTGGGGCTATGCGCCGGCGCCATGCGCACCATCCAAACCGGTCTCACCTATCACTACGCATTCGTGATGATCGTTGGCCTGTTTTGTATGATCACCTATTTCGTGTGGTGGTAGCGGTATGGAAAATCATCTGCTCAGCGCGTTAATTTGGTTGCCGGTTATCGCCGGCGCGGTGATTCTCGGCCTCGGCGGACGCGGGCCGACGGGTCAGCACGCCGCCGTGGCGAAAAATCTCGCGCTCGGTTTTTCTATCGCGATTTTTTTGCTGAGCGTGCCGTTATATGCGCGCTTCGATGCCGCCACCGCCGCCATGCAATTCACCGAGCGTGCAAGTTGGGTGCCGGCCTTCAACATCCACTACGCGCTTGGCGTAGACGGCATCTCCATGCCGCTCATCTTGCTGACCACGCTGATGACGGTGGTGGTCATCATCGCCGGCCGCCGCGCCATCACCCAACGAGTGGCGCATTACATGGCGGCATTTTTGATTATGGAAGGGTTGATGATCGGCGTGTTCGCGGCGCTCGATGCGGTGCTGTTTTATCTCTTTTGGGAATCCATGTTGATCCCCATGTTCTTAATCATCGGCATATGGGGCGGGCCGAATCGCATCTACGCCACCATCAAATTTTTCCTCTACACCCTGTTAGGCTCGCTGCTGATGTTGGTCGCCCTGCTGTACTTACGCCACGCCAGCGGCGGCAGTTTCAGCATTTTGGATTATCACGCCCTACCGCTGGATCTAGCGGCGCAAACCCTAATCTTCTTCGCCTTCTTCGCCGCCTTCGCAGTCAAGGTGCCCATGTTTCCGGTGCACACTTGGCTGCCCGATGCGCATGTGGAGGCGCCCACCGGCGGCTCGGTCATCCTCGCCGCCATCATGCTGAAAATGGGCGGCTACGGCTTCCTGCGTTTCAGCCTGCCCATCACCCCGGACGCCAGCCGCGATTTAGCCTGGCTGATGATCGCGCTGTCCTTAGTCGCGGTGGTGTATATCGCGTTAGTGGCCTTAGCGCAGCGCGACATGAAAAAACTTATCGCCTATTCATCCATCTCGCACATGGGCTTCGTCACCCTCGGCTTGTTCGTGTTCAACGCCCATGGCGCCGAGGGCGCGATGATGCAGATGATCTCGCACGGCTTCATTTCCGCGGCGTTGTTTTTGTGCGTCGGCGTCTTGTACGACCGCATGCACTCGCGCATGTTGGATAGCTACGGCGGCATCGCCAAACCCATGCCGGTGTTCGCCGCCTTCATGGTGTTATTCGCCATGGCGAATTCCGGGCTGCCCGGCACCTCGGGTTTTGTCGGTGAATTTTTAGTCATCCTCGGCGCCTTCCAATTCGATGCCTGGGTGGCCGCCGCCGCCGCCCTCACCCTAATTTTCGGCGCCGCCTACACCTTGTGGATGGTCAAGCGCGTCATCTACGGCAAAACGCCATCCGATGAAGTGGCCGCCTTGCCCGATTTAAGCGCGCGCGAAGTCACCTTCATGTCCATGTTGGCCGCCATGGTGTTGTTAGTCGGTATCTGGCCGAACCCCATACTCGAAGTCATGCACGCCACTATCGATAACCTCTTAGCGCATGTCGCGCTCAGCAAATTGCCGTAAATCCGCGCTGTAATTTACGCTGCTAGTTAACATGGTCACCCGCCAACATACCTATATATGTATGTTTATATTTATATCGATATCGATATCGATATCGATGTTGATATGTTATCGATAATGTATCGATGATATATCGATGTTGATGTTGATGTCGATGTCGATGTTTATGTCGATATTGATATTTATATCGATGACAATGCCCATATCGATATTGATATCGATATAAATATCGACAACTTTGATTTAATCCCGCGCCACAACCCAACCCGCCGCGCAAAACTGCCATGACTTACGCCTCCCTGAACGCCATCGCCGCGCTGCCGGAGATATTCCTCGCCATAGCGGCCTGCGGCATTCTCGTCATCGGCGTATACGCCAAGCGCGAGTACGGCGGCGCCCTCGGCTGCTGGCTCGGCGTCGCGGCGTTGTTGTGCACCGCAGCCCTCGCCCATAGCGGCTTATCGGCCGCCCTGTCCATACCGCTGGCGGCGTCGCCGGCCGCCGACCACGCCGCCTTCAACAACATGTTCATCGGCGACCCGATGGCGAAATTGCTGAACATCGCGGTGTGCCTATTATCCGCCGCGGCCTTCCTATACAGCCGCCGCTACAACCATGACCGCGGCATTTTCACCTGCGAATATTATGTGCTCGGCTTGTTTGCGGTGCTCGGCATGATGGTGATGTCATCCGCCAACCACTTGCTAACCCTATACCTCGGGCTGGAATTAATGTCGCTATGCCTATACGCGATGATCGCCTATTACCGCGATGACAAATTAGCCTCCGAAGCGGCCATGAAATATTTCGTGCTCGGCGCCTTAGCCTCGAGCATTTTGTTATATGGCATGTCGTTGTTATATGGATTGGTCGGCTCGCTGGAGTTATCCGCCATCGCCGCCGCCGTGGGCGCGCAACAAGATAACGCGGCACTGATTTTGGCGGTGGTCTTCATCGTCGTGGCGCTCGCATTCAAATTAGGCGCGGCACCGTTTCACATGTGGGCGCCGGATGTATACCACGGTGCCCCCACCTCCACCACCGCGTTTTTAAGCGCGGCGCCAAAAATCGCCGCCTTCGCGTTAGCCATGCGCCTGCTCGCCGGCGGCCTCGAAGAGTTGCACGCCATGTGGCAACCCATGTTGATCATCCTCGCGCTACTGTCGGTGACGGTCGGCAACATCATCGCCATCGCGCAAACCAACCTCAAGCGCATGCTGGCGTATTCCACCATCTCGCACATGGGTTTTTTCCTATTCGGCATGGCCAGCGGCGGCGCCCACGGCTATAGCGCCGCGTTATTTTATGTATTGGTATACGCGTTGATGAGCCTCGGCGCCTTCGGCGTTATTTTGTGCTTGGCACGCGCCGATTTTGAAGCCGAAAATTTGGTCGACCTCACCGGCCTGAGCAAGAGCCGCCCGTGGCTGGCGTTATTGATGTTGATTCTCATGTTATCCATGGCCGGCATCCCCCCCACGGCCGGCTTTTTCGCCAAACTCAGCGTCATCCAGGCCTTGGTGCGCGCCGAATTGGTGTGGGTGGCGGTGGCCGCCGTGTTGTTAGCGGTGGTCGGCGCTTTTTATTACCTGCGCATCATCAAGTTGATATATTTCGATGCCCCGCCGGACGACGCCGCCGACCCCCCCTTAAACGCCCCGCTGGACATGAAACTGTTGCTGTCATGCAACGCCTTCATCATCGTCGCCATCCTGCCGTGGATAAGCGGCTTAATCGCCATGTGCAATGAGGTTATCTTGCGCTTCGCGGTGTAACTTAAGTGCTGGTTTTTCGGCGCTGCTAATTTTTTCGCATGGCCGGTTTTGGCGGCGTTAGTTTTTTAATGGGAATTATATACTTGTTGACCCAAGCCTTATTTCACGCCGATTTTATAGCGTTGCGTGAAGTATGTTTAGGTTAGGGTTTTTATGAGGTTTTTGGGGTAATGCAAGCGGTTTTTTTATTGTTGGGTCAACAACCATATAATTCCCTTTTTAATACCGCTAATTTTCCGCGCAACATTTTCGATACCGGAATTTTTCGCGCTGGTTTTTCGATGCCGCTGGTTTTCGACGCTGCTGAGTTTCTCGCCCGCTATTTTTCCGCTTGCCGCTCATGAAAAAATTAAACATCGGGTTATTGTTCGGCGGCCGTTCTTGCGAACATGAAATATCGGTCATCTCGGCGCGCTCGATTCTGCACGCCATCGACCGCGCGAAATACCGCGTAACTTTAATCGCCATCGATAAATCCGGTCGCTGGTATCTGGCTGATGATTTCGAGCAAGTGGTGCGCGAGGGTGTGGTCGATCCGTCGGCGGCCGCCACCCCCATCACCCTCGCCCTGCACAAAAACGGTAATTTATCCGCCGTCGGCGCGTTCACGCCCTCCACCGCCGTGCCAATCCCCGCCGTCGATGTGTTGTTCCCGGCCTTGCACGGCACCTTCGGCGAAGACGGCGCCATCCAAGGGGTGTTCGAAATGGCCGGCATTCCCTATGTCGGTTGCGGCGTGGCGGCCTCGGCCTTAGCCATGGACAAAGCCCTGGCGAAAAAAATATTCGCCGCCGCCGCCATCCCCCAAGCCGCGCACCTCGTCATCTCCGCCGCCCAATGGCGCAGCGCGCCAGATGACGCCATCGCGCGCAGCGAAGCCCAACTCGGCTATCCGTTGTTCGTAAAACCGGCCGCGCTCGGCTCCAGCGTCGGCATCTCCAAAGCGCATGACCGCCGCCAACTCCGCGCCGCCATCACCTGCGCGCTGCGTTATGACAACAAAATCATCATCGAAGAATCTATGGAAAACTGCGCCGAAGTGGAATGCGCAGTACTCGGCAACGCCGGCGGCCATAACTCGGCCAATAACTCGGCCAATAACTCGGCCAATAACTCGGCCAATAACTCGGTCACCGACTCGGCCAATGACTCGGCCCATGACTCGGCCCACAACCCAGCCGCCGCCCGCGCCTCGGTGGTCGGCGAAATCATCCCCGGCGCCGAATTCTACGACTACACCACCAAATATCTAGACGACAAAACCGAATTAGCCATCCCCGCCAACATCCCCCCCGCCGCCGCCGACCGCGTCCGCCAATTAGCCATCCAAGCATTCACCGAAATCGACGGCGCCGGCCTAGCCCGCGTGGATTTTTTCGTAAACCGCGCCACCGCCGAAGTAACTTTGAACGAAGTCAACACCCTGCCCGGCTTCACCCCCATCAGCATGTACCCCCGCCTATGGGCCGCCACCGGCATCCCCTACCCCGAACTAATAGACCACCTGATTCAACTAGCCCTACAAACCCACCACGCCAAAACCACATTACAACGCGCCATAGAATCGCCGGTGTAGTGCTCAGTACCACCGAAAATAAAGTGATAGTATCTTGTAATCAATAATCAAATTTTTGAGGAAGCACAACATGAGTGATGAATTTGGGGGGCCATGGACTGTTCAGAAGTTAAATATTCTGGAAAAATATTTTAGATAGAGTGTTCGGCAACACTGAATGGAATCATTTTTATGAAAATATTTCGCAGCAAAATTTATTTGGATGTTCTGGGAAAAAACGCCCCTCCGGATCTAAACAAATTGTCGACTTGTACAAAATAAACTTGGAAAAACTTTTTGGACGAAGGTTTATGAAAAATTCAAAAAATGCTCCTTTGTTTGAGTTTATTTTTTGCGTAGGCAGTCCAAGTGATGCTGCTATAAGACTTGCCAAAGATATCGCTACACGCACCATCATAAACTCAACCGAGCATCTCATCGATGGCAAATAACTCAACCATCGAATGGACTGACCACACCTTCAATCCATGGTGGGGGTGCGTTAAGGTTTCCCATGCGTGTAAACATTGTTATGCGCAAACTTTCGACCATCGGTTGGGCGGTGCGCATTGGGGAGCGCGGTCACCGCGGCGGTTTTTTGGCGAGCAACATTGGGGCGCGCCGTTGCGGTGGCAGATTCAAGCGCAGCGCCAGGGGGTGCGAAAAAAAGTATTTTGCGCCTCCATGGCGGATGTGTTCGAGCGCCGCGGGGATTTAAATCCGCATCGCGAGCGCTTGTGGGGATTGATCGAGCAAACGCCGGATTTGGATTGGCTGCTGCTCACCAAACGCCCGCAAAATATTGGCACCTATGCGCCGTGGAAAACACGCTGGCCGCGCAATGTGTGGTTAGGCACCACAGTGGAAAATCAAAAATGGGCTAATCAGCGCATCCCGTTGCTACTCAAATTCCCCGCCACCATCCGCTTTTTATCTTGCGAGCCGCTGTTGGGGGCGGTGGATTTAAGTCCGTGGATAGCCGACCTCGGCTGGGTTATCGCCGGCGGTGAATCCGGCCACCAGGCGCGCCCGACAAATCCGCTTTGGCTGAAATCATTGGCTACGCTGTGCCAAACCACCGCCACGCCCTTTCATTTTAAGCAGTGGGGGCATTGGGCGCCGGCGGCAACGGCGCGCCTCGCCGGCCGAAAAAACCCGCGCCGCCACGACACCGGCGCCGAAACCTTGTTAGCGGTGGGCAAAGCCGCCGCCGGCCGGGAATTAGACGGCCGATATTGGGACCAAGCACCCGCATAGGCGCCCACCGCCAGCGTGCTCGATTGTATAAATCGCGAGCGGTTTATTTGGCATTTATATACCTAAATGCACAGTTTGATTGTTGCTTTTTCGCTTTTTGCTTTTCGCTTTTCGCTGTTACGCTTTACTCCCCCCGCTTTATCTTGCGGGGGAGTCAAAACTGGCGGCTTCATCGCCAGTTTTGGTGGGGGGTACTTTTGATTTTGATTTTGACTTTGCTTTTCGCTTTTCGCTTTTGATTTTCGCTTTTGATTCCACTTCCCTTCCGCCTTCCGCCTTCCGCCTTCTCCTTATAAATTTCCCCCATCAACCGCAAAGGTAAAAATCAACAGCCAACATCAACCGCCAAAGCCAAAACAAAAATCAACACCAAAAACCAAAAATCAAAACCAAAATCAAAGACAAAATCAAAGACAAACAACACCCAAACCGCAGATTTAGATACACCAGCCGCACATAAATCCCATAAAAACCACCGCAACATCCGCCGCTTAATACATCGCCAAATCTATCGCATGATGAGCGCTGAATTTGCCCGATGATGCATACTTTTAGATCTAACCATGCGTAAACAAAGGCAACACCCCGGCGCGCAATCCGTCGCGTTTATGCACTAAACATCCATCACCCGCACCGCTTCCGCCCATCACCCCCACACTATGCGCACGCAACGCTGGGCTAACCCGACCCTCCAAGGCATCATCATGTTGGTGGTGGCGACGTTGTTTTTCGCCTCCCAAGACGCCATCACCAAGCACTTGGTGCAAACCCTGGCGGCCTCGCAGATCGTCGCGGTGCGGTTTTTCTTTTTCGCGTTGTTTGCGTTGTGGTATGTCGGGCGACGGGTCGGCGTGCGGACGGCGTTTCGCTCGCGGCGGACTGGCTTGCAAGTGTTGCGCGGGCTGTTGGTGTCCGGCGAAATCATCATTTTCGCTTATGCCATCCAATTTCTCGGGTTGGCGGAGATGCACGCCCTTTTTGCCTGCTTTCCCTTGCTGGTCACCGCGCTATCCATGCCAATTTTGGGGGAATCCGTGGGCTGGCGGCGCTGGCTGGCGGTGTTTTTCGGCTTTCTCGGCACGCTCATCATCCTGCGCCCGGGCGATGAAGTGTTTCAACCAGCGGCCGCCATCGCCCTGCTCGCGGCCGCCATGTTCGCCCTCTACAACCTGCTAACGCGCCAAGTTTCCCGCCACGATTCCTTCGAAACCTCGCTACTATATGTCGGCGTCATCGGCTTCCTCGGCGCCGTACTCATCGCGCCGTTCTACTGGCGCCCGGTCGCCGCCGCCGACGCCATGTGGCTGCTGGTCATCAGCGTCACCTCCATCATCGGCCACTTGCTGCTCATCAAGGCGCTGCAATTAGTGCCGGCGGTTATCCTGCAACCGTTCAATTACTTCCTGCTGGTGTGGGCGATCATCCTCGCCTTTTTGCTATACGGCGAAGTGCTGTCGCCGGCCTCCCTGCTCGGCGCCGCGCTGGTGGTCGCCAGCGGCATTTTCATCGCCCGCCGCGAATATCAACTCACCCGCCGCCCATAATGTAACCGCCTTATGGTCGCCATCGCGCCGCCCCGCCAGCGGGGATAAGATTTAGGCATAACCCGGCCAGCATGGCCGTTTTGACGGCCATGGATTAAAGGCGAGGTCGCCGCCATTCGATTTATCGGGCGATTATCGAGTGATTATCAAATGGCTCGCCAGCGGTAATTTAATTCATACTATGTGAATTTAAATACAACGTGGCGATGTTTGGGTCGGCGCGCGCCATCGACATGCCATCCGGCGGGCTGATTTATTCGCCAGTCGCCCTCATAAAAACCCAGCACCCGCATGATCACTAAACGCATTGGCATCGCGAATATATTTCATCAGCGTGGTGGTGCTGGTGTGGCGGGTGACGGCCATGATTTTATCCAGCCGGGCGTGGTGGGCGGCCGCGCTGGTGACGAAACCGGCGCGCAAAGAATGCGCGGAAAACTCTTTAGGATTCAGCCCGATGGCGGCCGCATAGCGCTTGACCAAGCGCGGGATGTCGCTGTGGTGCAATGGATTGCCGGTGAGTTTGCCATCACGCCGCAGTGATTGAAACAAGTGCCCGGCGTGGCGGCCGCGCGCCCCGAGCCAGCGCTCCAACCGCGCCACCGGTTGAATGCCGGTGCCGAAAGGCACGGCGACGCGTTGCCCGGCGCCGGCTTGGTCGGTCTTGGAGCGCCGCACATGCACGATGATGCCGAGTGCCTCGCCGCCGCCGCGCGTCCATTCGATATCGCCCATCTGCAAGCCGCACAGCTCCGAGCGCCGCAGTGCCGCCGCAAACCCCAACGCCAACATCGCCGCATCGCGCATGCCAATGGGCGTGTTCGGACACAACGCCAAAATCGCCGCCAACTGATCTTCGCGCAACGCATGCACCTGCCGCTGCCGCGTGCCGCGCAAACGCGCCAAGCCCTTGAACACTGCAGTCACCTCCGGGTGATGGGTGGGCGAGGCGCGATTCGCATCCGCAAACGCGCGCCGAATCGCGCAGCGCCACAACATCAGCGTGCCAAACGCCAACGGTTTATTGGTGGCCACCCGCCGCCGACCAGCCACCGACACAAAAAAATCCCGCACTTCGGTAGGCGTCGCCCGCATGGCCACAATGCCATGCCGCCCACACCACCCCTCGAACTCGGCCCAACCTTCAGCATAAGCCCGCCGCGTGTTATCGGCCATAGCCGCGGCGTACAAACGCTCAGTAAAATTATCTTCGATGGATGGGGAGGGTGTGTGAGCAGCTGGAGTATAAGTGGTCATGTAGACTCTCCTAAATGGATTGATTTAAGGGAGAACAATGTAACCGCTGTTGGTTTGACTGATTGGTATCGGTAAATCCATTTATCGAGGAATAATCACAGGTTTCAACGAGGCATTTATCATCGATAATGAAACCAAAAATGCACTAATTGCCGAAGACTCGCGCTCCGGCGACATCTTAAAGCCGATTTTGCGCGGCAAAGACATCAAACGTTATCGAGTGCAATGGGCGGAGTTGTGGGTGATTGATTCACACAACGGGTACAGCGTTGTTCCGCCCATCAATATTGATGACTATCCAGCCATCAAAAAGCATTTAGATAAATTTTATCCAGCCATAGAAAAACGATTGGATAAAGGCATAACGCCGTACAATTTACGCTCGTGTGCTTACCAAGCAGAGTTTATGCGCGATAAGATCGTATAAGCGAAGCGGTCGTCGATAAAAGGGTTGTGGCGGCTGGCGGCGTGAGCGGCGTAGCGCTGCCAGTTTTGCTTCAAGCGCTTCGGGCATAACACCAATACGCGTTCGTTGCGGTCTTCGAAATATTTTATCGCCGCTAATGCAGTCCATGTTTTTCCTAAGCCGACGCTGTCGGCGAGGATGCAGCCGCGATGTTTTAGCAGGCGGTTGATGATGTTGACCGCGCCTTGTTTTTGGAATGCGTACAGCGCCTTCCAGATAGCGGTTTGGTGCAGGTCTTTGCTGAACTGGTCGACGCCATCGTCGTACTCGATGCGTTGTCGTTCGAAAATATGAAACAGCGTTTTGTAGTAAATGAATTGCGGCGAGCAGGGTGCGCCGAGGCGTTCGAGGGCGGCTAACACTGCCGGCTTGGCATCTTCTGTGAGCGTTTGGTCATTCCATAAATCATCGAACCACTGACGTAATTCGGCGCGCTCGGCGGGGTTGCGCACCTCAATATTCAATTCGATGTTGGGTGCCGCGCCCCACCCCAAGCCGCGTTTGGTGAAATTGGAACTGCCGATGATGGCGCTGTCGGCGGCGCTGGCGCTATCAGCCGGTTGCACGCAATATAATTTTCCGTGTAGGAATCCGGCTTGGGTGATGGCGCGGATTTCTACTTTTTGTTTTATCCATTGTGCGCAGGCTTCGGCTAAGGGTTTTTGGGTTAGCGTTTGGGCGAGTTCGATGCCGTTGTCGTCGGTTAGGCGAAAAAATTTGAACGCGCTAGTGGTCGGGTCAACCTCGCCGATGGCCAGTGGGTCGCCGTATAAAAAACGCACGGCGCTTATCGATTCTAACGCGGCGCGCAATTCGCCGAAGGCATAAATGGTAAACCACGCCGACACTATGGAGAGCGTCGCATTCGGCGTGATGTGTTCGCGCAGCGCTTCGCCCACCTTGCGGCTTCGGTTGTCGATGACTACGGGGGTAGCGGATTCATGCATGGGGGGGCTTGGGGGGGTTTGGGGATGGGGAGTCGGTTGGGGCTTGGGCTACTGGTCGCTGACATTCAGCGCCGGCGATTGTAACTTGCCCCTCATGGCGACTGCTTATCCGCTTGCATGATTTCCATCGCCGCCGCCGACTCGACCTAGCCCAGTCGCCAAACCATCGCCACCCCGCCGCCAGGCAACATTAGGAAATTATCGACCTAAATCCGCAGGTTGGATTGGCGTTTTCCTGATGCGGATGGGGGGTTATTTGGCGGCCGCCATCGCCCCGGCCAAATCATCCCCAGCCCGACAATTCTTATGGGATTTATATATCTAAATCTGCACGATGGGTTTGGCTTTTGGCTTTTGGCTTTTAACGTTTTACTCCACCTTAGCTTTTTCAGGGGGGAGTCAAATCAGGCGGTTTTATCGTCTGATTTGGTGGGGGGCTGTTGATGTTGGTCTTTTTGCTTTTGCCTTTAAATCTTCAACTCATTAGACCAAATGAGGGGCAAGTAAAAATCAAAAGCGAAGTCAAAAGCCAAGTCAAAAGCCAAGTCAAAAGCCAAGTCAAAAGCGAAAAGCCAAGTCAAAAGCTAACATCAAAAGCTAACATCAAAAGCACCCCCCACCAAAACTGGCGATGTAGCCGCCAGTTTTGGTTCCCCCCTAAAAAGATAGGGTGGAGCGAAGCCTTAACAGCAACAGCAACAGCAACAGCAACAGCAAAAGCAACAGCAAAAGCAAAAATCAAACGCAGCCGCCCTAAATCAATCGCTGACCTCAAAATCGCCAATCGAACTGCAGATTTAGGACTATAAATTCCATTCTCATCCATAACTCCCCTTTGGGGAATAAGCCAAATCTGACCGAGATGGCTTGCGAGGGCTGATTTGGCCGGGCGGTTGATGTGGATGAACCAAACTAGCTGGCCGGTTTAGGTATAAATCCCCACAATTAGCTAATCCACCCTAATCCAGGCGGATTTAGGCGGGTAATTGCCCGGCATTAAACCCCCCTCAAAACCGCGCTTCGCCCTTGAACACTATGGCAGAGGCGGCGCCGGTGGTGTGGTCGCGGTGTTCGCCCAATAGGTTGAAGGTAAGAAGGGAGTCATCCGGCCGCCATTGGATGCCGATGCGGTGGCTGGGGGTTTCGCCGATGGTGAATTCGCTATACGGGGTGAGCAGGCCGGGGTGGCGGCGTAGGGATAAGCCGTAGCCGAAGCGGGCCTCGAGGCGGGCGCGATAATCGGCGCTGGCTGGCTCAGCGGCGGCATTGCCGGCGGCGCTGTCGGCGGCGCTACTGACGCTGGCGGCTGGCAGGGCGCGCCATAGTTGTTGCACGCTGCTGCCTGAGTCGCCGTAGCCGGAGGTCAGTCTCATGGATAAACCTTGCCCGTCGGCGCCGGGTTGCAGCCCCAAACTGCCTTGGATGCCCCATTCGCGGTAGTTGCCGTCGGTGCCGAGTAGGGCGCGCACGCGACCGTGGGCCGCGAGGTGGGCGGCGCGATTGTGGTAGCGCAGGCCGGCGCCGAATTCGGTGAGGGTGCCGCGACCGCCGGCGCCGCCGCTGTGGTGGAGGCCGATTTCCAGCGCTGGGGCGATACTGCCGCTGGCGACGGCGATGGTTTGGCTTGCCTCCACCGCCAGGCGTACGCGCGAGGTCTGCACTACTTGCGCGGCGATGGCGTCATCGGCGGCGACTTCAAGCCGGCTGCTGCTGGCTTCGCCCTTGAGGCGCAAATTCAGCGCCCGCTCGGGCCACAAATCGCCGCCGAGGCCGAGGCTGATACTGCGCATGTCGAGGCGGTTGGACACTCGCGCTTGGCCGGCTGGCGTGGTCTCCACCTCGCCCTCGCCTAACCCCACCAACGCCCATAAATCCACCGCCGCGACGCGCCAGCCGAGATAGGGGTGCACGCTGGTCATGTCGATGGTCTGCGCGCCATCGCCTAAGCCGGCGCCGCCGTCGGTGTAATCCACGGCGCTGCGCAATTGCGATACCGAGGCCCCGGCCCGCACGCCATCACGCACCCTGGCATCGGCGCCCAAGTGGAAGCCGCGCAAGGTGCCGCGATAGTTCACGGCGGCGCTTTGGCCGGACATTTCGCGATATTCGCCGCGCCCCCACAGCGCGATGGCTGACGCGCCGCCGTCGGCGTCGTTTTTCCCCGACCATGAAAAGGCCGACCCGGCCAACATTTTGCGGGAGTCGAAATCCTCCGCCGTGGCGCTGGCGCCGTGCCTCGCCAGCAACCCGGCCATGCTGCTTTGCCCGCCGATGGCGAATTGCGCGCCGCCGCCGGCCTCGGCCAGACGCGTGGTGACGGCGGTGATGGCGCTATCGGCGATGACGCGCGCCGCCTCCGGCAGGAGGATTTTATTGATGGCGGCGGCGGTGGCGGTGGCGGCTTCGGCGGTGGTGGTCACCTCAAAATTCGCGCTCGCCATATTGCCGTATTGGTCGGCGGCTGCGTAGGTCAGCATCGCCTGCACATTGCGCGCGCTCGGCGTGCCGCTCAATATTCGGTTGCTGGCATCGAAAGACAGCCCCGGCACGGCGCCGCCCACCGCCGCATTCCCCGGCCCGGTTAATGTGTAGAGGTAGGCAAGCCCGTCGACAGCGCTGGCGGTCGGCAGCGTCAGCGGGTCGATGGCCACATCCACCGGGTAGTAGGTGCTCGCCGGCAATTGCGCCAGTTGCTCGGTGGTGAACGCCGGTCCGTTTACGGTGATGTCGATAGTGCCGATGATGGTCAAGCCGCCGTTTGCGGCGGCCGCGAATCCGGCGCCAGCGGCGGCGAACCCAGCGGTAGATGCGCCAGCGCCACCAGCGGCGGGGCCGGCGCGATAGGTCAACCTGATGCTGCCGGCCTTATCCAACATGCCGGACAAACGGCGATCGGCGGCATCGAAAACCAATCGGTTGTCGTCGCTGGGCTCGAAAATCAGCGCCGCATCGGCCTCGCTCAAATCGGTGCCGTTCGGCCCGGTCAAGGAGTATTCGATGTCACCGCCGCCGGTGGCTAGCGGCAGCGTCAGCGCGACCATCTGGCCGGGGGTGTATGCGGTCGCCTCGGCGGACGGCAAGTCCTCCGAAAACCCGCGCCTGATAAGCACCGAGAACATGGCGGTGGCGGTGGCGCCGTGGGCGTCGGTGGCAACATAGGTCAGCGTCACAGCGGCCTCCATGGCGGCGGCGGGCGTGCCGCTCAATACTCGATTGGCGGCATCGAACATCAGCCCGGCCAACACGCTGTCCACTTCCGCCCCCTCGGCCGTTAATGTGTAATCCGGCGCGCCGCTGGCGATGGGCAAGGTCAGCGGCGGGTCGATTGATCCGCCGGCGACATAGGTTTGGTTGGCCAATGGCAAATCGGCGGCGAACACCGGCGCCGCGACGATGGTTAGGGTGAATATCGCCGAGATGCTGCTCATGGAATCGGCGGCGGTGTAGGTGAGGCGGGCGACGGCGCTTTGCGGGGTGCCGGAAAGCACGCGGCTGCGGGCCTCGAAGGCCAAGCCGGGCGGCAAATTGGGCGCCGCGACGGTGCCGCCGGGGCCGAACAAGGTATAACTCAAAATGCCGACATTGCCGCTGGCGGCCGGCAAGGTGAGGTCGATGATGGCCACCCCGGCCGGGTAATTTTTATCCTCGAGCGGGGCGCCGGCGAACACCAACTCGGTGACATCAATATCGAACTGCGCCTCGAAAACATTGCCGTAGCGGTCGGTGATGGTGTAAAGCACGGCGGTGACGCCTTCCGCCTGCGGGCGGCCGGACAGCACGCGCTCGGCGGCATCGAATGCCAGCCCGGCCGGCAGTTTGAGGTCGTCCGGGGCGGCGGCGGCGTAACCCGGCCCGGTCAGGGCGTAGGTCAGCGGCAATGCTGCGGATGCCGCCGGCGGCAAGGTTTGCGGCGCCGACTGCCCCACCGACAGGCGCAAATCCGGCAGCGCCGCCAGTTGCGGGCCGGTGATGAGGATGGAGAAATTAAGCGTCACTTCGCCCTCGGGGTTGCCGGCGTCGGTGGCCACTTCGGCCACGCTGTAGACCACATTGACGCCCTCGGCGGTTCGCGGCGTGCCGGATAAAATCAGAGTGTCATCATCGAAGGTAAGCCCCGGGACGGCGTCGCCGATGGCCTCCAGATTCGCCCCGAGCAACCGGTAATACGGGCTGCCGCCGCCGCTGGCGGTGGGCAAGGTGTGGGTGATGGTATCCCCAGCGGCAAAAGTCAACTCGAAACCGGCGCTCACCGGCTGCCCGTCGGCATCCACGAACACCCGCCCCACCGAGACGCGAAAAGTCAAATCGGCGGCGTTGCCACCGTCGTCGGTGGCGGTGTAGACCAGCGCTGCGGCTTGCACCGCCCGCGTCGGCGTGCCACGCAGAATGCGTTGCCCATCGGCGTTGAATGCCAGCCCCGGCAACACCGCCGCTAATGCCTCGCCGCTCTCGCCGAGCAGCGTGTAATCCAGCGTGGCGTAGCCGGATTCCGCCATCGGCAGCGTCAGCGGGGCGATTTGGCCGCCCACTGGGTAATTTTGAGGCATTTCCGCCAGCGTTCGGTCGGCGGTGGTGAATGCCGGGCCGGTGATGGTGACGGTGAACATGGCGGTGGCATTAGCGGCGGCGCCGGGCTCGGTCACCGAGTAAGTCAGGGTGATTGCCGCCGCCGAGGTGGTGGGGGTGCCGCTTAATACTCGGTTCGATGGGTCGAAATTCAGGCCGGCGGGCAGTTTTAGGTCGGCCGGGGCGTCGGTGGCATCGTAGCCGGGGCCGGTCAGGGTATAAATCAGCCCGGTGTAATCGAATTCCGCCGTCGGCAAGGTCAGCGGCGGGTCGATTAATCCGCCGGCCGGGTAGATTTGAGCGGTCTCGGCCAGCGTTTGGTCGGCGGTGGTGAATCTCGGGCCGGTGATGGTGACGGTGAACATGGCGGTGGCATTAGCGGCGGCGCCGGGCTCGGTCACCGAGTAAGTCAGGGTGACTGCCGCCGCCGAGGTGGTGGGGGTGCCGCTCAAAACGCGGTTCGATGGGTCGAAATTCAGGCCGGCGGGCAGTTTTAGGTCGGCCGGGGTGGCGGTGGCATCGTAGCCGGGGCCGGTCAGGGTATAAATCAGCCCGGTGTAATCGAATTCCGCCGTCGGCAAGGTCAGCGGCGGGTCGATTAATCCGCCGGCCGGGTAGATTTGGGCGGTCTCGGCCAGCGTTCGGTCGGCGGTGGTGAACCTCGGGCCGGTGATGGTGACGGCGAACATGGCGGTGGCGTTAGCGGCGGCGCCGGGCTCGGTCACCGAGTAAGTCAGGGTGACTGCCGCCGCCGAGGTGGTGGGGGTGCCGCTTAATACTCGGTTCGATGGGTCGAAATTCAGGCCGGCGGGGAGTTTTAGGTCGGCCGGGGTGGCGGTGGCATCGTAGCCCGGGCCAGTCAAGGCATAAATCAGCCCGGTGTAATCGAATTCCGCCGCCGGCAAGGTTAGCGGCGGGTCGATTAATCCGCCGGCCGGATAGATTTGAGCGGTTTCCGCCAGCGTTTGGTCGGCGGCGGTGAATGCCGGGCCGGTGATGGTGACGGCGAACATGGCGGTGGCGTTAGCGGCGGCGCCGGGCTCGGTCACCGAGTAAGTCAGGGTGATTGCCGCCGCCGAGGTGGTGGGGGTGCCGCTCAAAACGCGGTTCGATGGGTCGAATGCCAGGCCGGCGGGCAGTTTTAGGTCGGCCGGGGTGGCGGTGGCATCGTAGCCCGGGCCAGTCAAGGCATAAATCAGCCCGACATAATCGAATTCCGCCGCCGGCAAGGTCAGCGGCGGGTCGATTAATCCGCCGGCCGGGTAGATTTGGGCGGTCTCCGCCAGCGTTCGGTCGGCGGTGGTGAATCTCGGTCCGGTGATGGTGACGGCGAACATGGCGGTGGCATTAGCGGCGGCGCTGGGCTCGGTCACCGAGTAAGTCAGGGTGACTGCCGCCGCCGAGGTGGTGGGGGTGCCGCTTAATACTCGGTTCGATGGGTCGAAATTCAGGCCGGCGGGGAGTTTTAGGTCGGCCGGGGTGGCGGTGGCATCGTAGCCCGGGCCAGTCAGGGTATAAATCAGCCCGGTGTAATCGAATTCCGCCGTCGGCAAGGTCAGCGGCGGGTCGATTAATCCGCCGGCGGGATAGATTTGGGCGGTCTCGGCCAGCGTTTGGTCGGCGGTGGTGAATCTCGGTCCGGTGATGGTTACATCGAACATGGCCACGGTCGCATTGCCGCCGGCGTCGGTGGCGGTGTAGGTGAGCATCATTTCCGCCGCCGAGGTGGTGGGCGAGCCGCTCAACACGCGGTTGTCGACATCGAAAACCAGTCCGATGGGGAGTTTTAGGTCGGGCTGGTCGGCGGGGGCGGTGTAGCCCGGCCCGGTCAGGGTGTAATCCAGCGTGGCATAGCCAGATTCCGCCTCCGGCAAGGTCAGCGGCGGGTCGATGGCACCGCCGGCGGCATAGGTTTGGTCGGTCTCCGCTAACGCCAAATTCTCGGCGGTAAACATGGGGCCGGTTACGGTGAGGGTGAACATCGTCATCGCCGTGTTGCCGCCGGCGGTGGCGGTGTAGGTGAGCAAGGTCGCCGCCGCCGCCGTCGGCGTGCCGCTTAACTGCCGATTCGAGGGGGTGAAAACCAGCCCGGCGGGTAGTTTCAGGTCGGTCGGGTCGGATTCATCGAAATTCGGGCCGGTCAGTCGGTAGACGGCGGCGCCGCTACCGCCGCCGGTGGCGGGCGGCAGGTCGATGGCGGCGAGCGCCATGCCGGCCGGGTGAGCCGGCGGAGTGGGGATGACGGCCAGGGCTAAGGTGGGGTTGACGCGCACGCTAAAAGTCGCCGACGAGGTGGCGTTGGCGTCTTGGATGGAGTAGGTGAGTTCGGTGGTGGCCACAGTGGTCGGCACGCCGCTCAATTCTCGGTCGGCTTCGGTGAAAACCAGCCCGGCCGGCAGTTTGCGGTCGCTGGCATCGCCGCCGGGACCCACTAGGCTATAGGTCACATCGCCTGTGCTGCCGGCGGCCACTAGCGGCAAGGTCAAGGGTTCAATTTCCACTTGCAGGGTGTAGGTCTGCTCGGCGGTCGGCACTTCGGTGGCGAAAGTGGGCCCGGTGATGGCGATATCGAACATGGCCGATGTCGTATTGCCGCCGGCGTCGGCGGCGGTGTAGGTCAGGGCGATGGCGGCGAGGGGGTAGCGTGGCGTGCCGCTCAATACGCGGTTTTGGGCGTCGAAATTCAGGCCGATGGGGAGTTTTAGGTCGGCCGGGGTGGATTCATTGAAATTCGGGCCGGTCAGGGTGTAATCCAGCGAATCATAGCCAGATTCCGCTTCCGGCAAGGTCAGCGGCGGGTCGATTAAGCCGCCGGCCGGGTAGGTTTGGGCGGTCTCGGCCAGGGTTCGATTGGCGGTGGTGAAATTCGGGCCGGTGATGGTTACGGTGAACATCGCCGTCACGGTGTTATCGCCGGCGTCGGTGGCGGTGTAAGTGAGCGTGATGGGCGTGACCGTCGCCTCGCCGCTCGGCGTGCCGCTTAATTCTCGGTTATCGGCATCGAAATCCAGCCCGGCCGGCAGTTTTAGGTCGGACGGGGCGTCGGTGGCGTTATAGCCAGGCCCGGTCAGGGTGTAATCCAGCGAATCATAGCCAGATTCCGCTTCCGGCAAGGTCAGCGGCGGGTCGATTAAGCCGCCGGCCGGGTAATTTCGTGCCATTTCCGCCAGCATTCGGTCGGCATCGGCGAACATCGGGCCGGTGATGGTTACATCGAACATCGCCACCACCGAGTTGCCGCCGGCATCGACGGCGGTGTAAATCAGCGTCATCTCCCCGGCCTCGCCGCTCGGCGTGCCGCTTAATTCTCGGTTGTCGGCATCGAACATCAGCCCGGCCGGCAGTTTTAGGTCGGCCGGGGCGGCGGCGTCGTAACCGGGCCCGGTCAGGGTGTATTCCAGCGTGGCGTAGCCAGATTCCGCCTCCGGCAAGATCAGCGGCGGGTCGATTTCGCCGCCGGCCGGGTAATTTCGTGCCATTTCCGCCAGCATTCGGTCGGCATCGGCGAACATCGGACCGGTGATGGTCACATCGAACATCGCCACCGCCGAATTAGCGCCGCCGCCTTGGGCGGTGTAAATCAGCGTGATGGGCGTGGCGGCGGCGGTGGGCGTGCCGCTCAATACTCGGTCGTCAGCATCGAAATCCAGCCCGGCGGGGAGTTTTAGGTCGGCCGGGTCGGTGGCGGCGTCATAGCCCGGCCCGGTCAGCGTATAAACCAGCGAGGCATAGCCGAATTCCACCGCCGGTAAGGTCAACGGGGCGATTAATCCGCCGGCCGGGTAGATTTTATCCACCAGCAGCGCCAGGTCGGCGACGGTGAAGGCGAGGGCGGCGATGGTGATGGGAAATTCCGCCGTCACCGAGTTGCCGCCGGCATCGGTGGCGGTATAGGTGAGGTTCATGGCCGCCATGGGCGTGCTCGGTGTGCCGCTCAATGTTCGGCTGGCGGGGTTGAATTCCAGCCCGGCGGGCAGTTTTAGGTCGATGGGGTCATCGGTGGCGACATAGCCCGGCCCGGTCAGGGTGTAATCCAGGGAAGCATAGCCAGATTCCGCCGCCGGCAAGGTCAGCGGCGGGTCGATTTCGCCGCCGGCCGGGTAAATTCGTGCCGTCTCGGCCAGCGTTCGATTGTCGGCGGTGAACATGGGGCCGGTTACGGTGAGGGTGAACATCGTCATCGCCGTGTTGCCGCCGGCGGTGGCGGTGTAGGTGAGCAAGGTCGCCGCCGCCGTCGTCGGCGTGCCGGTCAACTGCCGATTCGATGGGGTGAAAACCAGCCCGGCGGGTAGTTTCAGGTCGGACGGGTCGGATTCTTCGAAATCAGGCCCGGTCAGGCGGTAGATGGCATCGTCGCTATCGCCGCCGGTGGCGGTCGGCAGGATGATGGCGGCGAGCGCCATGCCAGCCGGGTGGTCGGGCGGGTTGGCGATGGCGGCTATGGATAAGGATGAATTGACCCGAACGCTGAAGGTCACCGATGAGATGGCGTTGTCGTCCTCGGCGCTGTAGGTGAGTTCGGTGGTGGCCACAGTGGTCGGCACGCCGCTCAATTCTCGGTCGGCTTCGGTGAAAACCAGCCCGGCCGGCAGTTTGCGGTCGGTGGCATCGCCGCCGGGGCCGACTAGGCTATAGGTCACATCGCCTACGCTGCTGCCGGCGGCGACTTCCGGCAAGGTCAGGGTGTCAATTTCTACTTGCAGGGTGTAAGTCCGCCCGGCCAACGGCACATCGGCGGCGGCGAAAGTGGGGCCGGTGATGGCGATATCGAACATGGCCGATGTCGTATTGCCGGCGGCGTCGGCGGCGGTGTAGGTCAGGGCGATGGCGGCGAGGGGATAGAGCGGCGTGCCGCCCAATACGCGGTTTTGGGCGTCGAAATTCAGGCCGATGGGGAGTTTTAGGTCGGCCGGGGCGTCGGCGGCGTTATAACCAGGCCCGGTCAGGGTGTAATCCAGCGAATCATAGCCAGATTCCGCCTCCGGCAAGATCAGCGGCGGGTCGATTAAGCCGCCGGCCGGGTAATTTCGTGCCATTTCCGCCAGGGTTCGATTGGCGGTGGTGAAATTTGGGCCGGTGATGGTTACGGTGAACATCGCCGTCACGGTGTTATCGCCGGCGTCGGTGGCGGTGTAGGTGAGCGTGATGGGCGTGACCGTCGCCTCGCCGCTCGGCGTGCCGCTTAATTCTCGGTTATCGGCATCGAAATCCAGCCCGGCCGGCAGTTTTAGGTCGGACGGGGCGGCGGCGTTATAACCGGGGCCGGTCAGGGTGTAATCCAGCGAATCATAGCCAGATTCCGCTTCCGGCAAGGTCAGCGGCGGGTCGATTAAGCCGCCGGCCGGGTAATTTCGTGCCATTTCCGCCAGCATTCGGTCGGCATCGGCGAACATCGGGCCGGTGATGGTTACATCGAACATCGCCACCACCGAGTTGCCGCCGGCATCGACGGCGGTGTAAATCAGCGTCATCTCCCCGGCCTCGCCGCTCGGCGTGCCGCTTAATTCTCGGTTGTCGGCATCGAACATCAGCCCGGCCGGCAGTTTTAGGTCGGACGGGGCGTCGGTGGCGTTATAGCCAGGCCCGGTCAGGGTGTAATCCAGCGAATCATAGCCAGATTCCGCTTCCGGCAAGGTCAGCGGCGGGTTGATTAAGCCGCCGGCCGGGTAATTTCGTGCCATTTCCGCCAGCATTCGGTCGGCATCGGCGAACATCGGGCCGGTGATGGTTACATCGAACATCGCCGCCGCCGAGTTGCCGCCGGCGTCGGCGGCGGTGTAGGTCAGCGTCATCTCCCCGGCCTCGCCGCTCGGCGTGCCGCTCAATACTCGCTCGTCAGCATCGAAATCCAGCCCGGCGGGGAGTTTTAGGTCGGTGGGGTCGGTGGTGGCGTTATAGCCCGGCCCGGTCAGCGTATAAACCAGCGAGGCATAGCCGAATTCCACCGTAGGTAAGGTCAACGGGGCGATTAATCCGCCGGCCGGGTAGATTTTATCCACCAGCAGCGCCAGGTCGGCGACGGTGAAGGCGAGGGCGGCGATGGTGATGGGAAATTCCGCCGTCACCGAGTTGCCGCCGGCATCGGTGGCGGTATAGGTGAGGTTCATGGCCGCCATGGGCGTGCTCGGTGTGCCGCTCAATGTTCGGCTGGCGGGGTTGAATTCCAGCCCGGCGGGCAGTTTTAGGTCGATGGGGTCATCGGTGGCGACATAGCCCGGCCCGGTCAGGGTGTAATCCAGGGAAGCATAGCCAGATTCCGCCGCCGGCAAGATCAGCGGCGGGTCGATTTCGCCGCCGGCCGGGTAAATTCGTGCCGTCTCGGCCAGCGTTCGATTGTCGGCGGTGAACATGGGGCCGGTTACGGTGAGGGTGAACATCGTCATCGCCGTGTTGCCGCCGGCGGTGGCGGTGTAGGTGAGCAAGGTCGCCGCCGCCGCCGTCGGCGTGCCGGTCAACTGCCGATTCGATGGGGTGAAAACCAGCCCGGCGGGTAGTTTCAGGTCGGACGGGTCGGTGGCGGCATCGAAATCAGGCCCGGTCAGGCGGTAGATGGCATCGTCGCTATCGCCGCCGGTGGCGGTCGGCAGGATGATGGCGGCGAGCGCCATGCCAGCCGGGTGGTCGGGCGGGTTGGCGATGGCGGCGATGGATAAGGATGAATTGACCCGAACGCTGAAGGTCACCGATGAGGTGGCGTTGTCGTCCTCGGCGCTGTAGGTGAGTTCGGTGGTGGCCACAGTGGTCGGCACGCCGCTCAATTCTCGGTCGGCTTCGGTGAAAACCAGCCCGGCCGGCAGTTTGCGGTCGGTGGCATCGCCGCCGGGGCCGACTAGGCTATAGGTCACATCGCCTACGCTACTGCCGGCGGCGACTTCCGGCAAGGTCAGGGTGTCAATTTCCACTTGCAGGGTGTAAGTCCGCCCGGCCAACGGCACATCGGCGGCGGCGAAAGTCGGGCCGGTGATGGCGATATCGAACATGGCCGATGTCGTATTGCCGGCGGCGTCGGCGGCGGTGTAGGTCAGGGCGATGGCGGCGAGGGGGTAGCGTGGCGTGCCGCTCAATACGCGGTTTTGGGCGTCGAAATTCAGGCCGATGGGGAGTTTTAGGTCGTCCGGGGCGTCGGTGGCGTTATAGCCCGGCCCGGTCAGGGTGTAATGCAGCGAAGCATAGCCAGATTCCGCCGCCGGCAAGGTCAGCGGCGGGTCGATTAATCCGCCGGCGGGGTAGGTTTGGGCGGTCTCGGCCAGCGTTCGATTGGCGGTGGTGAAATCAGGGCCGGTGATGGTTACGGTGAACATCGCCGTCACGGTGTTATCGCCGGCGTCGGTGGCGGTGTAGGTCAGCGTGGTCACCCCGGCCTCGCCGCTCGGCGTGCCGCCCAATACTCGCTCGTCAGCATCGAAATCCAGCCCGGCCGGCAGTTTCAGGTCGGACGGGGCGTCGGTGGCGTTATAGCCCGGCCCGGTCAGGGTGTATTCCAGCGAATCATAGCCAGATTCCGCCTCCGGCAAGGTCAGCGGCGGGGTGATTTGGCCGCCGGCCGGGTAGGTTTGGGCGGTCTCGGCCAGGGTTCGATTGGCGGTGGTGAAATTTGGGCCGGTGATGGTTACGGTGAACATCGCCGTCACGGTGTTATCGCCGGCGTCGGTGGCGGTGTAGGTGAGCGTGATGGGCGTGACCGTCGCCTCGCCGCTCGGCGTGCCGCTTAATTCTCGGTTATCGGCATCGAAATCCAGCCCGGCCGGCAGTTTTAGGTCGGTGGGTTCGGTGGCGTTATAACCAGGCCCGGTCAGGGTGTAATGCAGCGAATCATAGCCAGATTCCGCCGCCGGCAAGGTCAGCGGCGGGTCGATTAATCCGCCGGCCGGGTAGGTTTGGGCGGTCTCGGCCAGCGTTCGATTGGCGGTGGTGAAATTTGGGCCGGTGATGGTCACATTGAACATCACCGTATCGCTGCTGCCGCCGGCGTCGGTGGCGGTGTAGACCAGCGTGACCGGCGTGGCCTCGGCGGCGGTGGGGATGCCGCTCAAGACCCGATCATCGGCATCGAACGCAAGCCCGGCCGGCAGTTTTAGGTCGGCCGGGGCGGCGGATTCGAAGCCCGGCCCGGTCAGGGTGTATTCCAGCGCCCCATAGCCGAATTCCGCCGTCGGCAAGGTCAGCGGGGCGATGGCGCCGCCGGCGGCATAGATTTTATCCACCAGCAGCGCCGCCTCGACGGCGTTGAAAGCCAGGCGGGTGATGGTGATGGCGAACATGGCCACGCCAGCGTTGCCGCCGCCGTCGGTGGCGGTGTAGGTGAGGTTCATGGCCGCCATCGGCGTGCTCGGCGTGCCGCTCAATACTCGGCCGGCGGGGTTGAATTCCAGCCCAGCGGGCAGTTTCAGGTCGGCCGGGGCATCGGTGGCATCGTAACCCGGCCCGGTCAGGGTGTAATCCAGCGTGGCATAGCCAGATTCCGCCTCAGGCAAGGTCAGCGATGGGTCGATGGCGCCGCCGGCGGGGTAAATTCGTGCCGTCTCCGCCAGCACTCGGTCGGCGGCGGTAAACATGGGTCCGGTTACGATGAAGTCCAGCATCGCCACCGCCGTGTTGCCGCCGCCATCCTCGGCGGTGTAGGTAAGCAAAGTATCCGCCGCCGCCGTCGGCGTGCCGCTCAATATCCGCTCGGTGGCGTCGAAAACCAGACCGGACGGCAGTTTCAGGTCGGCCGGGGCATCGGTGGCATCGTAATCCGGCCCGGTGAGGGTGTATGAGATGTCCACCGAGCCGACGCCGGCGGCATCGGGCAGGGTGAGGCTCACCGCCACCCCGGCCGCATAGCCGTCCGCCGCCACCGTCGGCGTCGTGGTGAAAGCCAGCGGCGATTGCACCACCAGGCGGATAAATTCCGACACCACGGGGATGGCGGGGCTGATGGCCGCGTCGACGCTGCCGGTGGCGGCGTAGGTTAGCGCCGTGGTGGCGATGACCGATGACGAGCCGCTCACAGTGCGGTTGCCGGCGTTGAAATTCAGCCCGCTTGGCAGGTTGCCGCCGCCCGAGGTGGTCAAAGCGTAGCCCACCGCCCCGCTGGCCGCCGGCAGGGTTACCGTCTTCACCGTATCCACCACATAGGATATATCGCCCGGAAGAGTAGCGAAAACCGGCCCGGTGATGGTCAAAAGGGTCTCGGTGGTATCGCCGCCGCCGGCGGGTTGGATGATTTCGGCGGTGAAATTGCCGTAAGCATCGGTGACGCCGAAGGTGAGTACATAGGCGCCGGCGCGATAGGGCGTGCCGGTTATTCGGCCGGCATTGGAGACGGTCGGGGTGCTGGCTTGGGCATAGGTCAGCCCTGGCACGGCCTCGCCCAACGCTATGCCACCGGCGCCGGTTAGGGAGTAGGTGAAGGGTCTGGCGCCGAAAGTTGCGCTGTAGTGGAACAAATCGAGCGCCGAGCCGGCGGCGTGCGTCAATGGAGGTCTGGATCTGAAAGTGGAGTTGAAAGCCGGCCCCAAAATGGTCACGGTGACATCCACCGAAGTGGTGTTGCCAAAGCGGTCGGTGGCGCTGTATTGGAGGTCGAAAACGCCGGCGGTGGTGGCAAAACCGAACAAAAACGGGTTGGTTTGGTCAAAACCCAGCCCCGGCGCCACCTCCGCCAAAGCCTGGCCATCGGCACCCGTTAAGGCGTACTCAAACGGGGCGGCGCCGGTGGCGGCTGGAAACGCATGGTTAAAATCGACCCCAGCGTAGTTGCTCAAATCCGTCGGCGCCGTCACTGTCGGGCCGGTGACTTGCAGCCTGAACATGGAATCCACCCCATCCACATTGCTGGGGTCGGATACGCTGTACTTCAGCATGACATCGCTGATTTGGTCGATCATGCCGCTCATCAGGCGGCTTGGGGGGTCGAAAGCAAGCCCCGGCAGCTCGCTTAAATCCACCCCATTGGGACCCACCAGGCGGTAGGCGCGCATGCCGACGCCGCCGCTCGCTTCGCGCAATGTTTGAGTGATGGCTTCGCCGGCGGAGTAGATTTGCGAATTGGGGGCTTGTAGGGATAAGGGATTATTGATGCGCAGGGTGAAAATCTCCGAAGCCGTGCCTGGGGTGGCTTGGCCGCCGATGGCGGAATAGGTTAGCGGTGTGGCGGCGGTGGCGGTGGGCGTGCCACGCAAAACGCGGGCGGCGGTGAAGTCGATGCCATCCACCTGACTTAAATCCACGCCATTGGGCCCGGTCAAGGTGTAACTAATCGCCCCGCTGGCGGCCGGCAGGGTGGTTTGCAGCATTTGGCTGACTAAATAGGTTAAATCCGCCGCCGCCGCCTCGAAACGCGGGCCGGTGACGGCCACCGAAAAAGTGGCGGTGGTGACATCGTCGCCATCGGCGGCATTATCGGTGGCCGCGTAGGTGAGGGTCACCGCATCCACCGGGCGGGTGGGCGTGCCTCGCAGCACGCGGTTTTGCACATCGAAAGTCAGCCCCGGCAGGGCTTCGGCCAGGGTTTGGGCGGCCGCGGCCAGGGAGTATGCCGGCGCCCCGCCACCGCTGGCGGCGGCCAAGGTGAGCGGCTCGATGGCGGCCCCGGCTGGGTAGATTTTCGCGGCCGGATCTGGGGCCGCTAAAGCGCGGATGATGCGCACGGTGAAGGTGGTTTGCACCGCCGTGCCAGTGCCATCGACCACGGCGTAGGTTAATTCGGCCGCATCGAGGTCGCCGGGGGTGCCGGATAAAACGCGGTCGGCGGCGATGAACGACAAGCCCGGCAAGGCGGTGGTCAAATCCGGCGTGGCGGTTAGGGTGTAGGTGGGGTCGCCGCCGCCGTTGGCTGGCGGCAGGGTGAGGCTGAGCACCGCCCCGGCGGCGGCCGACATGTCCGCCACCGCCGGCAACACACGGGTGATGTCCACCTCGAACATGGCCTCGGTGGAATTGCCGCCGGCGTCGGTGGCGGTGTAGGTGAGGGTGGCGCTGCCGGCGACGTTAGGGGCGCCGCTTAATTCTCGCGCGTCGCTGAACACAAGCCCAGCGGGGAGTTTTAGGTCGGACGGGGCGTCGGTGGCGTCGTAATTCGGCCCGGTCAGGGTGTAATCCAGCGAGGCATAGCCGGATTCCGCCTGCGGCAAGGTCAGCGGGGTGATTTCGCCGCCGGCGGCGTAGGTTTGCGGCCTCTCCGCTAACGCTCGGGCGGCGGCGGTGAACGCCGGGCCGGTGATGGTGAGGGTGAACATATCCATCACCGCCGCTATGCCGTCGCTGGCCGAGTACACCAAGGCGGTGGCGGCGGCGGCGGTGGGCGTGCCTTCCAAAACGCGGTTGCTGTCGTCAAAAACCAAGCCGGCCGGCAGTTTGGGCACGGTTGTATTGCCGCCTGGCCCGAGCAAATCATAGCCGTTGGCGGTAAAACCCACCGCCTCGGCTAAGGTGAGGCTGATGGCGGCGCCGGCGGCGTAGGTGAGGTCGACGCTGGCCGGCAAAAATTCGTCTAAGACCGATGCCGTAAAGGTCAACTCGGCCACATTGCCGTGGGTGTCGGTCAGCCGATAGGTGAGGGCGGCTTCGGCCTCGCTGGCTGGCGTGCCGGTTACGGTTGGCGGCGTCGGCGGGTTGTTGAAATTCAAATCAGCGAAGGCAGCGAGCCCGTCTAAGGCGTAGGTCAGCGGGGCGGCGCCGCTGCCGCTCGGCAAGGTGGCGGCGGCCGCCTGAGCGCGTTGAAATTGCCAGATGCCGGGTCCGCCGGGGCGCAATGGGTCGGTGGCGGCGAAATCAAACTCAGGTCCAGTCACCCGGAGCGTGAAAATTTGGGCGGCGGTGGCTGGGTACGGCGCCCCGCTGCCGTTTCTGACGCGGTAGGTGAGCATGAAATCACCGGCCTTGGTGGGCGTGCCGCTCAGCGTGGAAGTGTTGCCGCTGGTGGTGAAAACCAACCCCGGCAGTTCGGTTAAATCGCTGTCATTGGGGCCGGTCAAGGTGTAGGCGCGAGACCCGGCGCCGCCGCTGGCCGGCGGCAAGGGCAGCGTCAACGCCTGGCCGGCCGGATAGGGGGCGGCGACGGTCACCTCGGGCAGCGCCAAGGGCTGGCGGACTACCAGGACGATGTCGGCGGTGCTGGTTAGGATGGCAGTAAGAAAAAACGGATCGGCACTATAGGTTAAGTCAAAACGGCCGGTGGCGGTGGGCGTGCCGGATAGCACTCGGCTGGCGGCGTCATAGGCGAGCCCAGGCGGCAAGGCAACGCTGGCTGGGGCATTATCGGCGCCGCTTAACGCGTAGCTCAAGGTGGTGCCGCCAATGAATGCATCAACAATTCCCGGGGAAGTGTCGGTCGCCACCGGCAAGGTGATGGGGGTGATTTGCCGACCCTCGATAAAGTGATAGGTGCGCTCCAAATACCCCAACATCGGCGGAAAAACGTTAAAGATGTTGTCGGGAGCATCAGACCTCGCGCCATTTTGTGCCGTTTGCCGGCCGAAATTGCCGAAGCGGTCGACGGCGCCAATGAATAACTCACTGCTGCCTTCCTTAGTCGGTCGGCCGGCCAGTATTCCGCCCGAGCCTCCATCGGGGTCGGCGACAAAAGACAGCCCGGGCACGACTTCGCCCACCGCCACGCCGCCCGGCCCGGTGGTGCGTGTTGTCACCGGCCTTGCAGTCGTTCGCGCTGGTGAGGAGCCAATACTATAAATATAACCCGAGCCGGCTGGGGCATCCAGGACATGGCTGAGGGAGAATACAAAAAACGGCGGTCTCACAATCATATTGAAATCAGCCGTGACCGCATTGCCGTAGCGGTCGGTGGCGCGGTAGGTTAAAGCATAACTGCCGGCTAGGGTGGGGACGCCGAACCAGCGCCGCGAGGCCGGGGTAAACGCCACGCCGGGCACGGCATCGGACGCATCCACCTCGCCGGCGGCGAACATGGCGTAGGTGAACGGGGCGGCGCCGGTGGCTCTTGGCCAGGCGATATCGATGAGCGTGCCGGCGTACTCATTCCAATCCGCCGGCGAGCCGGCGAGCAATCTAGGGCCCGTGACGCGCACCATGAAGATGCGCGATGCCCCCCCGGCGGCATAGGTTAAAGGAGTGGTGCCGGCCCGCTGCACGGTGCCGAACATACGCCTATCGCCGGGCGTGAAGGTCAGCCCCGGCACAGCGGCGGCCAGCGCCAGATCATCCGCCCCGCTCAGCGTGTAGACGAGATCATCGCCGCCCGTGGCCATGGGCAGGGTGACATCCACCGCATCCCCGGCCGCATAAGTGAGATTGCCGAGGGTGGGTAAAGTAACTTGCGCCCCGGCCGGCCCATACACGCCGAACAACAACCCCAGCCCCAACAGAGCGGCAAACATGGGCTGCGGGCGGGCCGGACGGGGCAAAAATCGCGGCGTTAGACGAGCTGGGGATATTCTCATAGCAAGGTACCTACTTGGGTGGGGCATGGGGTGTACGGCTGGGGCCGGGGATAGCTAAGCGTGGGTGGGCGGTGATGGGTCGACGGTGTTGGGTCGACGGTGATGGGTCGACGGTGTTGGGTATGATGGGCGGAGTCATCATTTTGCCCACATTTCATCCTGTATACCTACCACATTAGCACTCCAAATAGGCCTCAAAAGCATGAGATTCCCGCGGTATGGTTTGGGTGGGGTTTGGATGGGTTTGGATGGGTTTTGGCTGGGTTTTGGGTGGTTTTTGGGTGGTTTTGGGTGGGTTTTGAGTTGATTTTGATTTTCGCTTTGGCTTTCGCTTTTGGCTTTCGCTTTTGGCTTTTGGCTTTGGTTTTTGGCTTTCGTTTTTGGCTTTCGCTTTTGGCTTTGGCTTTTAACTTTTTACTCCCCCCCGCTTCAGAGGGTGTGCGAAAAGGCCATTCTTGATTAAAATTTCGGTTGGCGTTGTTAAAAAAGCAGGCGAAAGTGTTGCTATTGCTTATTGTTTAAATTTTGAAAATGATACTTTTCCTTCATTTTCCTTAGTCAGCGAGGGCTTTTCGCACACCCTCTTCATCTGGGGGGAGTCAAATTAGGCGGCTTTATCGCCTGATTTGGTGGGGGGCTGTCGATGTTGGTCTTTTTGCTTTTGGCTTTAAATCTTCAACTCATTAGACCAAATGAGGGGAAAGTAAAAACCAACAGCCAAATCAAAAGCCAAATCAACAGCGAAGTCAAAAATGAAAAGCGAAAAGCCAACAGCAAAAGCCAAAGCCAACAGCGAAAAGCGAAAATCAATAGCAAAAGACAACAGCAAAAGCCAAAGCGAAATCAAAATCAAAGTCAAAATTAGGGATTTATAGCCCTAAATCTGCAGTTCGATTGGCGTTTTTTTGAGGTCAGCGGCTGATTTAGGGGGTTGCTTTTGGCTTTTGATTTGGCTGTTGATTTGGCTATTGATTTGGCTGTTGCTGTTGCTATTGATTTGGCTGTTGCTGTTGCTGTTGCTATTGATTTGGCTGTTCAAGGCTTTGCTCCACCCTATCTTTTTAGGGGGGAGCCAAAACTGGCGGCTTCATCGCCAGTTTTGGTGGGGGGTGCGTTTGACTTTGACTTTGACTTTGACTTTGCTTTTGCTTTTCGCTTTTGCTTTTCGCTTTTGCTTTTCGCTTTTGATTTTGGCTTTGGCTTTGATTTTTGCTTTGGCTTTTGCTTTGGCTTTTAATCTTCACTCCCCCCGCTTCACCATGAGGGGGAGTCAAAACTGGCGTCTTTTTCGCCAGTTTTGGTGGGGGGTTTGAGCTGGCTTTTGCTTTTGCTTTTGATGTTGCTTTTGCTTTTGATGTTGCTTTCGCTTTTATTTTTCTGTTGATGTTGTATCTTTTAACTCATCTTTTGTTTTGTGGCTGATGGGGTAAAAAAATTTAAAGGCAAAAACGAAAACCGAAAATCAAAAGCAATAATCAAAATCAAAAGTCGAGTAAAACCTAACATTAAAGATATCCCCCCCACCAAAACTGGCAAAAAGCCGCCAGTTTTGGCTCCCCCTCCCGAAAAGGCAGGGAGGAGCAAAGACTAAAGGCGAAAAGCCAAAAGCCAAAAACCAAAATCAAAAACCAAAATCAAAAACCAAATCAAAAACCAAATCAAAAACCAAAATCAAAAGCAAAAATCAAAAGCCAAATCAAAACCAAAATCAAAAGCCCCACCAAATCAGGCGATGATGGCGGTTTGTTGCTTTTAATAAAAACCTTCCCCTTTTTCACTCCCCCGGGGGAGTGATTATTTCGACGGTAGCACTTAAGCGCTTAATTAATGGCCATCGACTTCGGCGACTTCCGCGATGCTGGCTGGGCGGCCGGTGGCGATGGCGGTGATGGTGGCGCTGACGAATAATTCGCCGTCTATGTCGTGTTTTACATGGTTGTCGGCTTGCTGAATGCGGGTTTGGATGTCGGCGGCGCCGGCCGATACAGCCAGGGCGGCGGCGGCGTGGGTGGCGATTTGTTGGGCTTTTTTCATGGCGGCGGCGAGGCTGTCGAAGAGCAGCGGCTGCTGACCGTGAAACAAGTAGAACACGCCGAATTGCGGCTGCGTAACCGTGACCTGGGCGACCTGCACCACCGCCCCTAACGCCGCCCCGACGGCGTTGGCGATCTCCGCATTCGGCGGCAAATGCAGTTTTACGCCCAGCAACCGCGCCACTTCGGGGAAATAATCCCGCGCCGGTCCGCCCACCGCCAGCAACGGATAGTCGGCCGCGAATTGCAGGCGGAACAGGGGGTTGATGGGGCGGCGGGGGTGGCCGGCGGCGTGCGTTGGGTTGTCGGATTCAGGGTGATTTTGATGGGTTTGCCCGCGATTTTGCAAGCCGACGTGGGTTTGGTCGGATTCAGCGCGCTTTTCGCCACCGGCGTGGATTTGCTCGCCGATTCCCTCGCCGATTTGGGCGTGATTTTGCCCGTCAGCATGAATTTGCCGGCCGCTTCCGCCGCCGACTTGCCGGCCCATCGAGCCACCCATCGAGCCACCTTTTTGCCGGCCGATTCGGGGCTGATTTTGCCCGCCGTCCAGCACCATGTCGGCCAATAATTGCGTCAGGCCACGGGCGTGGGCGGGCGGCAATTTGTCGTGGTGATTCAAGCCGGCTTGGATGATTTTTTCGCTGATTTTGCGCGCCACGAGGGCGAAAACTTGGCGGCATGGGGCGATTTCATCGTCCGCCGGCCAGGCGCCGCAACCGTATAGATGGCGCATTTGGCGGGCCCAAATTTTCGCCGCCAGGCGCGCCGCCGGGGCGCTCCAATGGGCGCTCATGCCTAATACATGGGTGGCGTCCGAGGGCGTGAAGCCGCTGTAAATCACCAGCCCCAGGCGCTCCATTTTGGCGATGGCGCGCAGCCGCAGGCGGTTTTTATCGACCAACGATTCGAGTTCGATGGGGGCCGCTTTCAGCGCTTCCCAAGCGGCCAATTCCACCGCATTCAACCGCGCCAATAGCGCCTCGTTGCTCTGCAATCGCAGGGCGAAGCGGTTGTTGCGCGGGCTGGGCGGGGCGCTCAACTGGCGTTCCAACATCGGCAAAATGCCGGGGAATTGATGCGCCAATAAACTGAGCGGCACCACGCGCCGCGCCGATAGGCTCATCCGCCCATCGAAGCGCACCTCGCTGTCGCCGCCCAAACCGATGGAAAACACCCGAATCGCCTCCACCATGGGCTGCCAATCGCCGATGCGGGCGCCGTGTTCGCACAACTCCGGCTGCCCGTCGGCGACCATGGCGATGTCGGTGGTGGTGCCGCCCATATCCACCACGATGGCGTCGCGCAGCCGGCTCAACGCGCACGCCCCGATGACGCTGGCCGCCGGCCCCGACAGCACCGTGGCCACCGGCTGGCGGCGGGCGGTGCGCGCATTCACCAGCGAGCCGTCGCCCTTGACCACCATCAACGGGGCGGTGAGGCCGCGCTCGCGCAACATCGCCTCGACCGCATCGATTAAGGTTTGGATATAGGGAATCATGCGCGCGTTCAGGGCTGCGGTCAGGGCGCGCCGCGGCGCCCCGAGGCTGGTGGCCAATTCATGCCCGCAGGCCACTGGTTTGCCGCTCAACTCGCCGATTAAATCCCGCAATACGCATTCATGGCTGGAATTGCGCGTGGCGAACAGCCCAGACACCGCAAAAGCCGAGACCTGTGAATCATGCTGGCGGATTTTTTGCGCCGCGGTGGTTATATCCAGGGCGGCTAACTCGGCGCCGACGGCGCTATGCCCGCCGGCCAAAGGGATGATGAAATCGCCGTCGATAATGCCGCGCAGCCCGCTTTTTTCCACCTGCCGCTCGGTATACCCGGGCAACAAAATGGAAATCGGCGCGCCCCGCCCCTCGACCACCGAATTGGTCGATAAAGTGGTGGATAAGGCCACCAAGTTCACCGCCGATAGCAATTCTTGGGGCAAATGCGCCAATGCGGCGGCGATGCCGATGGCGAGCTCGTGGCGGGTGGTCAGGCTCTTGTTTTTGGCCACCACCTGGCGCTCGGCATCGATGATGACGGCATCGGTGTAGGTGCCGCCGGTGTCGATTCCGAGTTGGTATGACATGTGTTGGGATGTTCGGGGGTGATGGGTTGGGGGGCAGGCGGCGATGGTGTTGGCGGAGTCGGGGCTTCTTTATCCATGCAACCCACCCGCGGGGTGATTGTTGGACCGGCGGTTTAGCGCGCAGCGGATGATTCGCCGGCCGGCTTAGCCGACCGGACGCGAGGCAAGGAAGGCGCGCATGTGGAACGCGGCGTGGGACGGCGCGTAGCGGTGCGCGGCCCCGACCGGGCAGGCGGTGCGCGCCAGGCAGCCGCCGGTCATGCACGCCGATTGCGGATGCGCGGCGAGGTAACTATGGCAGGCCGGCGCGTCATAGCCGGCGGGGGTGAAGGCACGCACCGGGCATGCGGCGAGGCATGGTTTGGGCCGGCAGCGGGCGCAGAGGTCGGTGGCGGTGAATTCGGGGGGAGATTTGGCGGCGGATTTGGGGGGGGATTTGGGGGGGGATTCGAATGCGGCGACCGCAGCTTCGGCGGCTTCGGTGGCGGCGGATTCGGCGGTGGCGGCGATGGTGGATTCGATGGATTCGAGGGATTCGGCGACGGATTCCGCCGATTCCGCCGATTCCGCCGATTCGAAAGCGACCTTTGCCCATGAATCGGCGCTGCTTTGGCGGCTGGCGGAGTGTTGAGGGGCGGCGAACACCAGCGCGAAGCGATAGGCGTGCCATAGCCCGAAGCGCGGGTGCATCAGCATGCCGAGTTGGGAATTATGCAGCCCCTCGGCGCGTTTCGCCCACGCCAAAAAGGGTGGATAGGGCGGGCCGGCGAAGGGCAGCACGGCGCGCGCCGAAAATTCGGCGGCCAGGGCGCCGCCTAAACGCGCGCTCCAGCGGTCGAGGGGGTGCGGGCGCTGCTCGCGATATTCCGCCGAGCGCTTGAACGCGGCCCACATGGAGGCACCGGCGTTGCCAAACAGCAGCAGATATTTCGCCGCCCCACGCACCCGCCCGGCGCGCACCGCCGGCGCCTGCTCTTGCCCGCTTGCGATAAAACCACCGCGCAACAGCAAGCCATGTTGGGCTGCCGCCGCGACCACGGCCGGGAAATCATGCGCGCTGGCGGTCATGGGGGATTGGGGCTGGATTGGGGGTTGGATTCAGGCTTAATTTAGGCTGGATTCAGGCTGGATTCAGGCCGATTTTTGATGCGGGTTGTCGCCGCCGGGCGGTTAGGCTACGGTTTTTGCATCGATATCGACCTCGATATTAATATCAACATCGACTTACAACATCAGACTTACAACATCGACTTACAACATCAGACTTACAACATCGACTTACAACATCGACTTAAATCCGCCGCCAGGCACTGCAGATATTAACCCTAAAATTACCGCCGCCATTAATCTCGACATCGACCTAAATATCGACCTAAAACATCAACCCAAAACATCCACCTAAAACATAAAATCGATGCCGCCCATACGCCGCCGGCCCGCTGCTTGCCGGTCGCCCAGCGGTCGTTTAAGCGCTAATCGGTAGCCCATACCCTGCTAAAATAATAACTTGATTTGCTCAATTCCGCTGCCCTTATCGCCATGAAGAAACCCCCGTTCGAGGCCGTGGCTGCGGGCCGCCCGGCGGCGTTAGTCGAGCTCGGGCTGGCGCATTATCACGGCTGGGATTTTCCGATAAACCACGCCCAAGCGGCGCACTGGTATGGGCGCGCCGCGGCCGCCGGGCACGCCGGCGCGCAGTGCTACCTGGCGGAGTTATACGAGCGCGGCGAAGGCGTGGCGCAAGATTATGCGGCCGCGACGCGGTGGTACGAACTGGCGGCGGCGCAGGGCCATGCCGGGGCGCAATATAGCCTGGGTTATTTGGCCGAATACGGCGACTGCGGCAGCGTCGATTATGGCTGCGCGGCGCGCTGGTACGAACTGGCGGCGGCGCAAGATCATGTCGATGCGCAGTATGCGTTGGGCGCCTTATACGAGCGCGGCGACGGCGTGGCGCAAGACCGGCGGCGGGCGGCGCGCTGGTTCTTGCGAGCCGCAGCGCAGGGCGATGCCGCAGCGCAGTATCAGCTGGGCATGTTGTGCGCGCAGGGCGAGGGCACGGCGCAAGATTACGGCTGCGCGGCGCGGTGGTACGAACTGGCGGCGGCGAGCGGCATGCCCGAAGCGCAGTGCGAGCTCGGCTGGTTGCACGGGCAAGGCCACGGCATGACGGCCGATGCGGCGCGCGCCATGGAGTGGTACCGCCAAGCCGCGGCGCAAGGTTTTGCCGAGGGGCAATATCAGCTGGGGGTGGCCTATTGCATGGGCTGGGGGGCGGTGCAAGATTTCGCCGAGGCGGCGCGCTGGTACCGGCTGGCGGCGGAACAAGGCTTAGCCGATGCGCAGTGCGAGTTGGGCGTGTTGTATATCACCGGCGACGGCGTGCCCGAGGATTATTTTGAGGCGCGACGCTGGTTTCGCCGCGCCGCCAAACAGCGCCACCCGCAAGCGCAATGCGAGCTGGGCATGTTATACGCCGCCGGCGATGGCGTGGTGCAAGACGCCCGCGCCGCGGCGCAATGGTTTCACCTATCGGCCGAGCAAGGCGATGAAGAAGCGCAATGCTATCTGGGCGAGGCCTATCTGCAGGGCGTGGGCGTGCCCGAAGACGCCCGCGCCGCGCTGCAATGGTTTCACAAAGCCGCGCAACAGGGCCAAGTGGACGCGCAATATCACCTCGGCCTACTCTACAAACACGGCGACCTCACCCCCCAAGACGACAACGAAGCGCTGCGCTGGCTAGGCAAAGCAGCCCAACAAGGCGACGAAGACGCGCAATTTCATCTCGACGCCATGTTGGGGAAACCGCGACGGTTGCATTGAGGCAGTGGTATAAATATGAGCGCTGACGATAATAATGCCAATACTGGCGTGAATATGTCGCGCATTTTAAGGGCGCTGGCATTGTTGCGAGAAAAAGTCGACGATGTTTTGGCAGCGGCGCCGCATTTGCTTGCCATGCGCAGTTTGGATGAACTACCGCAACACATAAAGGATGATGTGGAAGACAAACTATGGGCGGTTTTTTGTTATGGCGAATACTATGTGGAAAAATTGATGGTGGATTTGTCAGCGCCCATGCTGTCGTTACCTGAGCCTGGTGATTTTGATTTTTATTATGGTGAGTACGCTGAATTTCGTAAAAAAATGCGTCGCTTGCTGCATGCGTCGATGGCGTTAAATCGAAAGCAGATTGAGCTTTCAATTGTACATTCCAAAAAACCTGAGCACGGCGGAGAAGACTGTACTTCCCATACGGTGTATTTGCAAAGTGATATCGATCAATATATGGATTTTTATGAAAAGTTAATGCAACTACAAAAGTACCATCAAGCGGTTAAAGGAATAGTACATCAGCGTATTGAATTAGCGAATGGAAACTTGGCGGATATGCAATTAGTGATGGGGCATGATGTGAAAAGAATCAATGTCGAGAAAATTAATTTTGACGAAGAAATTTTTGATGAATCGCCTATTTCCATAAAAAAATCTATGGAGAATAGTTTTGAGGTCGTAGAGGAAAATTTTTTGGACGGTTTCACTCATGAAGAAATCGAATACTGGGAAACCTTCAACGATTTAAGCGCTTGCAATTTATTTATTAGGAAACCTTATTTCAAACCTGACGACTGGGTGGGAAACGAAAAAAAACTATCGCCCATAGTCGTTACCACCGAACAGAAAAAAATACCGCAGCACATCCAAAACCGCGTCCATGAAATTTATTACTCTATGGTATTCGGTCACTGGATGGCATCTATCGCTTTATCTCGGTGCCTGCTGGAGTACGCGTTAAGTGAACGGAAATCTTCGTTGGAAAAACGCCTCGACAAAAAAATAGATATTAAAAATGCCAACGGACACAACTTGCCCATCAGAAAACTCGCCGGCTTGTGGTCATGCGCATTTCCCGACCTTGAAGACAGCATGGGAATCGTGATTGAAAACGGAAACTCTGTCATGCATCATTCGAAAAAGAATATCCCTAGTGAAAAACGCGCCATGCAAAGTTTTGTGGCGATTCAAAAAATAATTGGAACTTTGTATCGCCCGTAACGCTGGTTAATTTGCAATGTTAATTTTTTCACGGTTGGCTTTTCACATCTTCGGCAGCGTTACGCCGCGTTGGCCTTGGTATTTTCCGCCGCGGTCTTTGTAGGAGGATTCGCATTCTTCGTCGGCTTCGAAAAACAACACTTGGGCGACACCCTCGTGCGCATAAATTTTCGCCGGCAAGGGGGTGGTGTTGGAAAATTCCAGGGTTACAAAGCCTTCCCACTCGGGCTCGAAAGGGGTGACATTGACGATGATGCCGCAGCGCGCATAGGTGCTTTTGCCGAGGCAAATGGTGAGGACATTGCGCGGGATGCGAAAATATTCCACGGTGCGCGCCAAGGCGAATGAGTTGGGCGGGATGATGCAGACATCGCCGGTGAAATCTACGAAACTATCGGCGTCGAAATTTTTCGGGTCCACTATGGCGGAATTGATGTTGGTGAAAATTTTGAATTCGTCCGAGCAACGGATGTCATAGCCGTAGCTGGAAGTACCCCATGAGATGACTGTGCCGCTGTCCGTAGAGCGCACTTGGCCGGCCACGAAGGGCTCGATCATGTGGTGCGAGGCCGCCATGCGTCGAATCCAGCGGTCAGATTTGATGCTCATGGTTTGTTCAGCATGATTTATTCAACCTAACCTTAGTCAACCTAGCCCGGCAACATGGTTATAGCGATGCCATGGAGTCGATTTAAACGACGCCGGCGCTTAAACCACACCGCCGCGAGGCTAGTTTTGTTGAATAACGATGTTGGGGAATTTGCTGCTGAAATCTTTTTTGCGCAGCGCCAGCAGCGCCGAGGTGCGGCGGGCGATGGCTTTGTAGGCGCGGGCGATGTCGCCGTCCGGCTCGGCGACCACGGTGGGGCGGCCGCCGTCGGCGTGTTCGCGAATGGCGCGTTGCAACGGCACGCCGCCGAGGAATTCCAGGCCGTATTGCCGCGCCATGCCGAGGCCGCCGCCGGTGCCAAAAATGTCATCTTCATGGCCGCATTTCGGGCATAGATAACTGCTCATATTTTCCACCACGCCGAGCACCGGAATCTCCACCTTCTCGAACATTTTGTAGGCCTTGCGCGCATCCAATAAGGCAATATCCTGCGGCGTGGTGACGATGACCGAGCCCGACACCGGCACTTTTTGCGCTAAGGTGAGTTGGG
Source organism: Candidatus Poriferihabitaceae bacterium (assembly GCA_965243285.1). Taxonomy (GTDB): domain Bacteria; phylum Pseudomonadota; class Gammaproteobacteria; order Arenicellales; family Poriferihabitantaceae; genus JAHRAW01. Next base: position 1,240,278 of record OZ251537.1, read on the forward strand.
TGTCGCCGGTGCCCGGCGGCATGTCGACGATGAGGTAATCCACATCGTCCCAGCAGGTGTCTTTTAGCAATTGCTCCAGCGCTTGGGTCACCATGGGGCCGCGCCAGATCATCGGCGCTTCTTCGTCCACCAAAAAGCCGATGGACATGGCTTGTAAGTGATAACTGTGCATGGGCTGCAAGGTTTTGCCGTCTTTGGATTGCGGTTTGCCGCTGATGCCGAGCATGCGCGGCTGGCTGGGGCCGTAAATGTCGGCGTCCAAAATGCCGACGCGCGCGCCTTCGGCCGATAGCGCCAGGGCCAGATTCACCGACAGCGTGGATTTGCCGACGCCGCCCTTGCCCGAGGCCACGGCGATGATATTTTTCACCCCCGGCAGCGGCTTCACGCCTTCTTGCACTTCGTGCGCCACGGTGTTGGATTGCACATCGACGGCGACTTCGCCACCATCGGCGCCGCAGACTTCGCGCGCCGCCGCGGTCGCCAACGCGGCTAATTCCGCATGCCAACTTTTCGCCGGATAGCCGAGTACGATGTTGATTTTCACTTGGCCGGCGGTTACCGAAACATCCTTGACGGCACGCGCATCGCCTAAGTTTTTGCCGCTATGGGGGTCGATGATTTCGGCGACTTTTTCCGCCACCGCGTCGCGGCTGATAGTGGTCATTTAGGCTACCCGAATGAGAGAAAAATGGATGAATCGAGGCGCAAATTCATGGCTGAATCGGCGCGCAAATCCAGGCGTGAATTCAAGCGCAAATCTCAGGCGTGAATCCATGCCCGCCGCCAGTGCCGCCGAAAATAAAAGTATAATAGTGTACCCTAATCGATTCCGCGCCCGCGACGCATTAATATGCGTTTAGCGCGCGCCGCACGCCGCATGCCGCCGAGAAAAATCCTAGTCACCAGCGCCCTGCCCTATGCCAACGGGCCGATTCATGTCGGGCATTTGGTCGAGTATATTCAGGTCGATATTTGGACGCGCTTCTCGCGCATGATGGGCAACACTTGCTATTTCGTGTGCGCCGATGATGCGCACGGCACGCCAATTATGCTAAAGGCCGAGGCCGAGGGCATCACCGCGCAGCAATTAATCGATCGCGTGGGGCGCGAGCATCGCCGTGATTTCGCCGCCTTTGCCATCGCCTTCGATAATTATCACAGCACGCACTCGGATGAAAACCGCCATTTTTCCGAGCTGATTTACGCGCGACTTTGCGCCGGCGGGCACATCGCGCGGCGCGCCATCACCCAATTTTTCGACCCCCAGCGCGGCATGTTTTTGCCCGACCGCTTCATCCGCGGCGCCTGTCCGGTATGTCGCGCCGCGGCTCAATACGGCGATAACTGCGAGGCCTGCGGCAGCACCTACGCGCCGACCGATTTGCTAGATCCGGTATCGGTGGTGTCCGACGTCCGTCCTGAGGAACGCGAAACCGAGCAATTATTTTTCAAGCTAGAGAATTTTCGCCCCTTTTTGCTCGAATGGTTTGCCGGCGACCACATGCAATCTGAGATTGCCAACAAGCAAAAAGAATTATTCGCGCAGCCGTTATTCGAGTGGGATATTTCCCGCAACGCGCCGTATTGGGGGTTCGAAATTCCCGGCGAGCCGGGCAAATATTTTTATGTGTGGATGGACGCCCCGGTGGGTTACCTCGCCAGTTTCCAAAATTTCTGCGAGCGCCGCCGGGCTGAGATTGACCATAGCGATGATGGCGATAATGATACTGCGGCGCCGGATTTCGACGAGTTTTTCAAGCCCGACAGCGCCTGCGAGTTGTACCATTTTATCGGCAAAGACATCGCCCGCTTCCATACGCTGTTTTGGCCGGCGCAGTTGCACGGCGGCGGTTTTCGCGCGCCGACGGCGATTTTCTGCCACGGCTTCCTCACCGTCAACGGGCAAAAAATGTCCAAGCGGCATGGCACTTTCATCACCGCCGCGGCCTATGCCCGCCATTTGGAGGCCGACTATTTGCGCTACTACTTCGCCGCCAAACTGGATGACGGCATCGACGACATCGACCTCAATTTAGACGATTTCAAAGCCCGGGTGAACGCCGATTTGGTGGGCAAATGGGTGAACATCGCCAGCCGCTGCGCCGGCTTTATCAGCCGCAATTTCGATGGAAAATTGGCTGACCACTTGCCGCAGCCGGCGCTGTTTGCGGAATTCGTCGCCGCCGGCGCCGCCATCGCCGAAGATTATGAGGGCCGCCGATACAGCCGCGCCATGCGCGCCATCATGGGATTAGCCGACCGCGCCAACCAATATGTGGCCGAGGCGCAGCCGTGGGTGTTGCTCAAAAACCCGCAACGCCACGCCGAGGCGCACGGCATTTGCACCATGGGCTTGAATTTGTTTCGACTGCTGGCGATTTATCTAAAACCGGTGTTGCCCAGCACGGTGGCGCGCGCCGAGGCCTTTTTGCAGCTACCACCGCAGCGCTGGCGCGATGCCGAAACGCCGCTGACAGACCACGCCATCGGCACATTCACGGCGCTGATAACGCGCGTCGAAGACCGCCAGATCGAAGCCATGTTGGCTGATAACGCGGCCGAAAATGCCGCCGAAAACCCAGCCGTCGCCGCCAGCGATAAAACCACCACCAGCAGCGCCGACCGAACCACCGAGCAGGCCACCGACCAAACCATGCAACCAGAACCCATCGCCGCGCAAATTACGCTGGATGATTTTGCCAAAATCGACCTGCGAATCGTCAAAATCGTCGCCGCCGAGTATGTGGACGGCGCCGACAAATTATTGCGCTTGACCCTGGATTTAGGCGACCAACAACGCCAAGTTTTCGCCGGCATTAAATCCGCCTATGCCGCGCAAGATTTGCTCGGGCGATACACCGTGATGGTCGCCAACCTGGCGCCGCGAAAAATGAAATTCGGCCTATCCGAGGGCATGGTGTTAGCCGCCGGACCCGGCGGACAAGATATTTTTGTATTGAGTCCAGACGCCGGCGCCACCGCCGGCATGCGGGTGAAATAGGCCAGCGAAATAAACGAAATTCCAGCCCAGAATCGACGAAACCCCGCCGAATTGTCTTAAATGTCGCCGTTTTTTCCTAATGCCGCCGTTTTTTCCTAAATTTTCCGGCCTTCCGTGCCACCGACATTGGCATCAATACCGCGGCGATTTTCAACTAAACCCCAACCACATCCCGTAGATCCCATCGCTCCCCCAAAAATCACTGCTGTTCCAAAAACACGCGGATGCTTTTGAGTTTTTCGCCGTTGCGCACGCGTTTGTATTCCAAATCCAGCCCGCCGGCGGTCAGCGTGCGGTTGTATTCCTGCATTTCATAGCCACCGCGGTCGTCTATCAGCAGCGAAAACACCGTGAGCGTGTCGCCACCGATGCGCCCCCACACATACGGGTCGCCCTTCATCGGATCTAGTGGCACGCGATTGCCGAATACATTCACCCCCATGGCTGAGGAATAAATGCCATCGCGCGGCGTGGGCAGAAAATTCACGCTGTAGGCCTTTTCTTTGAGGCGGCCGTCGGATTTGTGGCTGATGGAAGTCCAGTGCACCGCGAAGCCCTCATCGATGGCGGCGATGCGCACGCTCATGTCGCGCTGGCTGCTTTCGCCGCCGGTCTGGCCTTCCACTTGCGCCGAGCCCGAATAAGCGCCGATGAAGCGCTCGAAATCCGCCGCGTTCGCCGAGGTCGATAAAAACATGGCGGCCGACAAAACCACGCCGACGAAGCCGGCGACGGCGCGCTCAAAAAGGTGAGGTTTCATCATCGAAATCATGCCCATAGCCATTGGTTTTACGGAGTTTGGCGAATTTGGCGGAATTTATGGCCGCGTTTGGCGGCGAGAAATCCACGCCGCACCTTATGCCGTACCTATTGAGCGGTGGTGTAAGGTGGCTGGGGGAGAGGGATTCGAACCCCCGCTGGCGGAGTCAGAGTCCGCAGTCCTACCGCTAGACGATCCCCCACCTCGAGCGTCGCGCCGCCATCATCATGGAATCGGGCGAAATCGGGCAGAATCCACCGCAATCCACCGCAATCCACCAGAATCCACCAGAATCCACCGCAATCCAACAGCATCCGCCGCAATCCGACAACGCTCAACGCTTGGAGTATTGCGGCCGCTTGCGCGCTTTGTGCAGGCCGAATTTTTTGCGCTCCACCTCGCGGGAATCGCGGGTTACGAAGCCGGCCTTACGCAATGCCGGGCGCAAGTTTTCGTCATAGTTGATCAAGGCGCGAGCGATGCCGTGGCGAATCGCGCCGGCTTGACCGCTGTTGCCGCCGCCGGCCACCGACACCACAAGGTCGGTGGTTTTTAGCATATCCACCAATTCCAACGGCTGGCGCACCACCATGTGGGCGGTTTTGCGGCCAAAATATTCTTCCAATGGCTGCTTGTTTACGATGATGCTGCCGCTGCCGAGGGATAGGTAAACGCGCGCCGTGGAGGATTTTCGGCGCCCGGTGCCGCGGTGTACTTGCGGCGCTTTGGCCGCGGATTTGGCGGTGGGCTTGGCGGATTTGGCGGTTTTGGTGGGCATGATGGGCGTCTCCTAAAGGTCCAGTTTGGCGGGCTGTTGCGCCTGATGATTGTGTTCGGCGCCGGCATGCACCTTGAGTTTGTTCAGCATGGCGCGCCCCAGTTTGTTTTTCGGCAACATACCCTTGACGGCGTTTTGCAACACCCGCGTGGGGTGTTTTTCGAGCATCTCGCGAAAGGAAACCTCTTTGATGCCGCCGGGGTGGCCGCTGTGGCGATGGTAGGTTTTGTTGTCGGCCTTAGCGCCGGTGACGGCGATTTTGCCGGCGTTCACCACCACGATGTAATCGCCGCCATCCACATGCGGGGTGTATTCCGGCTTGTGTTTGCCACGCAGCCGATGGGCGATGGACGAAGCCAGCCGCCCGAGCACTTTATTCTCGGCATCGACCACAAACCAGCGCCGCAGCACGGTCTCTTTGTTGGCGGAAAATGTTTTCATGCTTGAATCTTTGGGTAAATGGCTTTGAGGGATTAAATAGCGGTGACTCGATTAAATGTCGGCGTTGGATAAGCGGCGGCGGCGATTAGAGGGCAATGCGCTCAAATATCGGGTTAATGTCGACTTAAGCGAAGCGAGCCGGTGCCACAAAACCCCGCCACTGCCAGCAGGGCGGCGATAGTACTCGACTGCCGCCGCCGATTCAAGCGAAAAATATTTTTCACTCCATGCTGATTTTTTCGCCACGCCGGTTTTCTCGATATAGCGGCGGCAATTTTCCCGTCCAGGGCGGTCGATTCGCCCATACCAGCGACACCCCACGCAGCCGGGCGATTGCCCACACCGCCCACCACCCCACCCGTCTAGCCCCCCATCTCCGCCCGCACCCGCGCCAAATCGGCCGGCGTATCCACCCCCGGCGGCGGAATGTCCACCGCCTCGGCGCAGGCGATGCGATCGCCGTGCCACAGCGCGCGCAATTGCTCCAGCCGCTCGGCGGCCTCCAACGCGCACACGCCATAGCCGGTGAAACGCCGCAGATAATCGCAGCGATAGGCGTAAATGCCGATATGCCGCCGCGCCGCCGTTGCCTCGACCGATGTCGCCGCCTCAGCCGCAGCCTCCGCTACCGCCTCGACCGATGTCGCCAGCCCCGGCGGCAACCCAGCGCGCTGCCACGGAATCGCCGCGCGGCTGAAATACAGCGCCCGACCGGCGCGGTCGACCACCACCTTAACCACCGCCGGGTCGGTCAATTGCGCGGCGTGTTGCAGCGGCGCCGAAGCGGTGGCCATGGCCGCCCCGCGCGCTGCCAACGCCGCCACTTGGTCGATAAGCGGCGGCGGCATCTGCGGCTCATCGCCCTGCACATTAACCACCACATCGCCCGCCGCCCAGCCCAATTTATCGATGGCTTCGACGATGCGGTCGGCGCCGCACTGATGGCGCGCCGAAGTCATCACCGCCACCCCGCCGAAGGCCTCCACCGCGCTCGCAATGGCGGCGCAATCCGTCGCCACCACCACCGCTGCGGCGGCGCTGCGCGACGCGCCTTCCACCACCCACTGAATCATCGGCTTGCCGCCAATATCCAACAACGGCTTGCCGGGCAATCGGCTCGAGCCATAACGCGCCGGAATAACGACCTGGAATGCAGCGGCAGGCATGTTATTGGGGATTTATTGGGGGTTTATTGGGTTTATTGGGGGTTTAATGTGAGCCGGCGGTTTTCGATGCGCGGCAAGTTCGGCGATTGCCGCCGTACCGACATATATATGGGATTTATATACCTAAATCTGCACGATGGGGTTGGGGTGGGTTTGGGTTTGGGTTTGGGTTTTGACCTGGCTTTTGATTTCGCTTTGGTTTTGGCTTTTGTTTTACTCTCCCCCGCTTCATCTGGGGGGAGTCAAATCTGACCGAGCCGATAGGCGCGGGCTGATTTGGTGGGGGGACTGTTGCTTTTCGCTTTGGCTTTTGACTTGGCTGTTGGTTTTTACTTTCCCCTCATTTGGCTAATGGGTTGAAGATTTAAAGCCAAAAGCCAAAAGCCAAAAGCCAAAGCCAAAGCCAAATCAAAAGCAAAAAACAACCGCAGCCTCCCTAAATCAGCCGCTGTCCGCAAAAACTGCCAATCGAACTGCAGATTTAGATATATAAATCCCATATATATGGCATGCGATTTCGCCGCTTGTGGCGATTGTGACATGTACATGTGCAATAAAAGGCGGCGCGGGGCGAATAGGTTAATAAATGCGGGCGATTGGCGATGTGGGCGGGTGATTTTTGGTGGCGGCGGGTGATTTTTGGTGGGCGGGCGGCGCGGGCCGGTGGCGGTTGGGTGGCTGGCAATTCGGTGGCTGGCCAGGCGCGGGCGCTTCCGTCGCCGACTACTCGCCAGCCGATAAACCTAGCCGCTCGAACACCGCCGGCATAAGCCCCGGGCTTAGCGTCAACTCCAGCGGCAACGCCCAATATTCGCCGCAAAGCGCGCCGGCGGCGAGCAGGGGTTCGCATTTCACCGCGTCTTTTTCGGTCATCAGCACGGTGGTGGCGGCATCGGCGAAAGCGAAATCCGGCGCCGTGAAGGGGTGGTGGTCGGGGTAGATGTGCGCCGCCGCCGAGATGCCATGCGCCGCCAAATGCCGAAAAAAGCGCTGCGGATGGCCGATGCCGGCGACCGCATGCACCGATTTCCCGGCAAAGGCGCTCAATTCCCGCCGCTCGGCGCTGGCGTGGTCGCCAGCTTGCCGGCCGAGGCGCTGCGCATACCGCAACCGCGCCCGCATGACGAATGCGCCGATAGGCGGCGCCGATTCATGTCGGTCGGTATGGCCGCTGCCATCCGAATCCGCCGCCACATCGCCCGAATCACCCTTGCCGCCCAAATCATCTGCCGCCCGGCCATCCGCCGACGCCCCGCCATCCGCATCGCCCAAACCACTCGCATCGATGGAATCCCCCGCCACCGCAACATTTGCCACCACCATCCCGGCCCGATTGAGGGCCGCGGGCGATTCACGCAGCGGCCCGGCCGGCAAACACCAGCCATTGCCGAACGGGCGCGCGCCGTCCACCACCACGATGTCGAGATTGCGCCGCAGTTTGAGGTGTTGGAAGCCATCGTCGCTTATGATGATGTCGCAGCCGCGCTTGGCGATGAGCCAGCGGGCGTTGCGGTAACGGTTTGCCCCGACCATCACCGGCGCCCGGCAGCGGCGAAAAATCAGCAGCGGCTCATCGCCGACCTGCGCCGCGGTGGAATCCGCGCCGACCTCGCGCCCGCCATCGCCCGGCTCGTCCGGCTCGTCCGCGCCGACCCCGCCAAAACCCGCCACGCCAGCGCCACCTCGCCCGACATCACGCCCATACCCGCGCGACACCACGCCGGGGCGCATCCCCCGCCCTTGCAAATGCCCCACCAGGGCGATAACCAACGGCGTTTTGCCGACTCCGCCGAGGCTGAGATTGCCCACCACCACCACCGGCACCGGCAACTGGCGGCTGCGCAAAATCCCCCGCCGATACAGCGCCTGACGCACCCGCATGCCGCCGTCATAGCCGAGCGCCAGCGGATACAGCAGCCGATTAATGATACGCGGTCGTTGCCACCCGCGCACAATGGCGCGCCGAATAAAGCCGCCTAACCGCCCCATTAAACCGCCGTTAAACCTCATCCACGCCAGCGTTATATTGCGCCGCATGCAATTTTGCGTACACCCCGCCAGCCCCGGTGTCTTTCAACAAATCACCATGCCGCCCGCGCTGTACTATCCGCCCTTTCTCCAGCACCACGATTAAGTCGGCGTTTTCGATGGTGGACAGGCGGTGGGCGATGATCAGCGAGGTGCGATTTTTCACCAAGCGGGCGATGGCGGCGCGAATGTGTTGCTCGGATTGGGAATCCAAAGAGGAGGTTGCCTCGTCCATAATCAGCAGCGGGGCGTCGCGGTATAGCGCCCGGGCGATGGCGATGCGTTGGCGCTGGCCGCCGGAGAGGCGCACGCCTTGCTCGCCGACCATGGTGTCCAAACCGCGCGGCATGGCGGTCACAAACTCCATCACATTGGCGGCTTCGGCGGCCTTGCGCAGCCGCGCCTCGTCTATTTTGCCCTTTTCGCCGTAGCCGATGTTGCGGCGGATGGTGTCGTCTAACAACATGATTTCTTGGGTGACGATGGCGGTGTTGGCGCGCAAGGATTGCAGCGTGACCGACTCTAACGGCTTGCCATCGATGCTGATTTGCCCGCTGGACGGGGTGTAAAACCGCAGCAGCAGCGAGGCGATGGTGGATTTGCCGCTGCCCGAAACCCCCACTAACGCCACCGTGGCGCCGGCCGCTATCTGCATGGAAATATCGCTAAGCGCCGGGCCGTCGGTGTCGCGATATTGAAAGGACACGCCATCGAAACGCACGGCGGCGGTCATGTTTTTTATCTCGATGTCGCCGTGGTCAATTTCCTGCTCCAAATCCATCACCCGAAAGATGGATTCGGCCCCCGCCAGCCCGCCTTGGATGGTCAAATTGGTGCGCGCCAAACTACGCACCGGTTTGGTGAGCATGATCATCGAAGCGATGTACGACGAAAACACCCCGGGCGATATATTTTGCTCTAACGCCACCCAAATCACCCCGGCCACGCCGGCCCCGGACAACATCACCATAAACATCATGCTGACCGATAAAATGGTCGCCTGCTTCATGGTCTGCTGGCGGTGATGGTTATTGACCTTGAAAAATTCCTGCTGTTGATAGTCATACGCGCTGAAAATTTTCACCAGCCGATGCCCCTGCAGCGCTTCTTTGGCGATGTGCATGATGCCGCCGACGCTTTTTTGAATGCGCTGGCTAATCATGCGAAAACGCACCCGCGATACGGTAAAAATAAAGTACGCCAGCGGCACGATGAGGATAAACAGCAGCGATAATTTCCAACTGATATAAAACATCCAGCCCAATAAAAACAGCGCCTTAAACGCATCGCGAAACAACACCCGAAAAGCGGTGCTGCTGGCGGCCGCCACTTGCTCCACATCGTAAATCAGCCGCGAGGTCAATTTGGCGGTGGAAGTTTGATCATAAGTGCGCACCGGGGCGCGCAGTAGGCGCTTGAACATCAACTGCCGCAAATCTTGAATCACATGGCGCGCCACCCAGGTCATGCAATAGTTATCGATAAAAGCGCCGACGCCGCGCACCGTCGCCAGCCCTAACAACCCCCACGGCACCCATTGAATAAACACCGCGTCCCTATCGACGAACCCTTGATCGATGATGGGTTTGAGCATGGCCACCATGGCCGCATCCCCGGCCGCCACCACCACCATGCCGGCCAAGGCGGCCACAAACACCCATTTATAGGGCCACACATGCTTAAGCAGCCGGCGATAAAGGCGCACGCTGTCAGCGGGGGGAGCGGGAATAGGCACGAAAATGGCGAGGGCTCATGGGTTGAATGGGGGGGTTATGGCGCCCGGCGGCGGTCGGGCGGGGGCGCAGTCTACTCCATAACCGCCGCTGGTAGAAACCGCGAATCCGCTATAATCGCGCCCCTCATTAAATGTACATCAAACGCCATCATCACCAAAACTGCTGTTAAATATGCCATCGACCACACAAAATTTTCTTTTCTATCCATCCACCACCCACTGCCCCCACTTAATTCATTGCAATGCTGCCCCTCTTAGTCAGCGCCTTTGTCGGCGGTTTTTTATGCGCTTGTTTGATTGGTTCTGTAGTCGGTTATTTAATTTACCGCCATAAGGTTTTGCGCTATCACTTCGATGTGGTCGATAGCCATAAGTTATATCGCAGCGGCATCTTAACCAATCACGCGCTGCGTTATATTGTTCGTAAATATAAAATTCGCCATGTGGTTAATTTGCTCGAGGCCGATGTTGCCGCCATGCCAAAATTTGCCCGCCAACGCGCCATCATCGAAAAACACCACGCCATCTCCATATCCTTGCCGCTATCGGTGCCGCCACAGGCGGCGCAAGTGACGCGCTTCATGGCGCTATGCGATGACCCCAAAAACCACCCCATATTGGTGCATTGCAAGCAAGGCGTGTGCCGCACCGGCATGTTAGTGGCGGTCTATCAACGCCACAATTTCGACGCCGACAACGCCACCATCTTCGCCAATTTACCCACCTACAAACACAATTTTCCGCCGGCCCGATACGCCACCTACCGGGATTTTATTTTGCACTATGAGCCGCCGGCCGGAGCCGCGTAATAGCACACCAGCACGCCATCGCCATCGCTATCGTCATCGGCAACTAACCCCGGCCGCGAAAGGCGGCTGGTTTTCACCCCATCGATGGCATTAATATCGCGTGGCTATAAACCAAGTAAATCCTACGGGGGTTATATACCTAAATCCCCATGTTGGTTTATTACCCTTTACCCCCCCACTGAGAAATAAGTCAAAACTGGCGGCTTCATCGCCAGTTTTGGTGGGGGGGGTTGCCTTAATGTTGAGTTTGATATCGATTTTGACTTTGATTTTCGCTGTTGCTGTCGCTTTTGCTTTTGGCTTTTGGCTTTTGGCTTTTCGCTTTGGCTTTTGGCTTTTGGCTTTTAACGTTTTACTCCACCTTAGCTTTTTCTGGGGGGAGTCAAATCAGGCGGCTTTATCGCCTGATTTGGTGGGGGGGGCTGTTGATGTTGGTCTTTTTGCTTTTGGCTTTAAATCTTCAACTCATTCGCCCAAATGAGGGACGAGGTAGAAATCAAAAGCCAAGTCAAAAGCCAAGTCAAAAGCGACAATCAAAAGCGAAAGCCAAATCAAAAAGGCCCCCCACCAAAACTGGCGGAAAAGATGCCAGTTTTGACTCCCCCGCATTAAAGCGGGGGAGTAAAGCGTAACAGCCAAAGCGAAAAGCCAAAGCCAAAAGCCAAAAGCCAAAGCCAAAAGCCAAAAGCCAAAGCCAAACCCACCGTGCAGATTTAGATATATAAATCCCTAAATCTACTTACCTGATTTGGTGAGGGGGACGGTTGTCGCTGCCGAAATCGATAAAACCCCCACCGCCATCGACCATCGACCATCGACCATCGAGCAGCGACCTCGCCAGCGCTGCATTAACATGTATAACGCGCCGCCGGATTCAAACTTTGATGCGCCCGGCATACAGCGCTGCTGCCGCCACCGCCGCCGCCGCTAACAACATAAACACCGGCCAGCCGAGGCCGAGATAGACGAAGCCCAGCAGCCAGGAGCCGAGCGCGCTGCTGAGATAATAGACCGACACATACAGCCCATTGACCACGCCCTTGTGCTCGGTGGCGAGGTCGTTTACCACCCCGGAGAGGGCCGCGTGCACGAAAAACATGCTGGCGGCGAGTATGAACATCAAACCGATCATGACGGTGACGCTCGGCAGCATGTACGCCAACAAAGCGCCGATGCTGAGGCCGAGGGATAGACGAATGGCGTGCCGCAAAGTGCCGCATGCGCGCACCCCTCGGGTGGCGAAAATGGCCGCCGGGATGCCGACCAAATAGCCCGCGTAACCTGCGGAAATCGCCGCCGAGCCGAGGCTGGGGTCTAAATCGGCGAGGCGAAAGGGCAGCAAATTGAGCAGCCCGCCGAACACCAAAAAGGCCACCGACAGCACCACATAAATATGCCGATACAGCGGATTCGCCAGCACCCGTTTGATGCTGTGAATGCTCAGGCGCTGGAAATTAATCTCCGCATCGGCATCGAGGTGGCGCAGCAGCGCCCACAGCGGCAGCAACATCAGCCCCAAGGCCGCAAAGGCCCATTGCCAGCCGAGCCATTGCGCCAGCACGCCGCCCAAAGTGCGGCTGAGAAAGCCGCCGAAGATGGTGGCGCCGATGTAAAACCCCATGGTCAGCCGCACCCGCCCGGGGGCCGCCATGGTGGCGCAATAGGTCATCAAGGCGGTGAGGATGGCCGGCATCAACAGCCCTTGGGCGAAGCGCAGCGCTAATACATGCCAAAATTCCACTGCGGCGAGGAATGCCAATTGATTGACGGCTAACAAAAAAACCGCCCAGCGCAGCATGGACCGCGCCGGAATGGCCTGCAGAAAATAGCCATAAACGATGGGCGCCACCCCCAACGGCGCCAGCGTCAGCGTGGTCAGCAAGGCGGCGTCGGTGCGGCTTACGCCAAATTCGCTGGCCAACAACGGCAAAATCGGCTGCGGGGTGTACAGCGTGCAAAACGCCAGGCAAGTGGTGCATAACGCCAGCAGCAAGTTTTTGTTCATGCGGGGAATGGGGATGTTGCGACTTAGGGTTTATGGCGGTGGTTTTGTTGCGGTGGCGATGGCGATGGAATTTATCGGCTGACCGGGTTGGTTTGGTCGCGGCGTTTTATCGATGGGATTTTATAAGGGGCGAAGTCGGCGCGGCGGGAAATTTCTCCTCAGCGGCTACAAATCCATGTCGCTCCACAGTGGCAAGTGGTCGGAGCCGGTGGCGGCGTCGTCCACTCGGCAGCCGGTGACGCGCGCCGCTAAGGCGTTGCTGACGAAAGCATAATCCAAGCGCGCTGGCTGGCCGCGCACATCGCCTGGCGCGCCGCTGCCATCGTGGCCAGCGGCGCGCCAGGCATCGACTAAGCCGCGCGGGTTGGTGATGCGGCCGCCGTAATCGCTGCGCGGCCCGGCCAGCAGGTCGTACTCCGCGGAATCGGGCTGAAAGTTGAAATCGCCTAACAAAATCGCCTCATCCGGCACCCCTTGCGCGCTCACCGCATCGGCTCAATCGGTGCCGCGCAAATCGCCGCACACCGGTGCCCCGGCGCGGCCGGCATGGGCGTGCAACGCCAGCAAGGATTCGATTTGCGGCCGCCGCGTGACGCTGGAAAGATGGGTGAGGTGCAGGGAATATAGGCGCAGCCGGCGGCCGCCGCATTGCGTGACCGCCTCCAATGCGGCGCGCTGCCAAACGTTGCACTGCGTGCCGTATTGCGGCAACAGGTGGCAGCGTGTGCTCAATATCGGCCGCCGACAGAGCAACATATTGCCGAACTGGCGGCGGGTGTTGCGCGATGTGTTTGGTGATGAATTTTGCGGAGTCGGGTTGCTGGAATCGACGCGCGGTGAATTTTTCGGAGTCTCGGCGGCGGAATTTGCGCGCCATGCATCGGCCGGATTAGCGTCCGCCGGCGCATCGATATGCAAATCCACGCCGGCGCCATAGACCCAAAAATAATCGCGCAAACGTATGGCGATGGCGGCCGCTTGGTCGATATTTCCGCTGCGCGGCCAAAACCGCTCCACCTCCTGCAACGCGATAACATCGGCGCCGGCGACTTCATCGCAGATGCGGTCGAGATCATTCTCGCCATCTTGCCCGAGGCCGTATTGGATGTTGTAGGTGACGAATTTCATGTTGGATTGGGTGGAAAATTGGGGAGTGAAGATTAAAGGCAACAGCGAAAAGCGACATCAACATCAACATCAAAAGCGAACATCAAAAGCCAAAGCGAAAAGCAAAAACCAAAGCGAAAAGCAAAAGCCAAAGCGAAAAGCAAAAGCCAAAGCGAAAAGCCAAAGCGAAAAGCAACAGCGAAAAGCAACAGCAAAGGCAACCCCTCGCCACCAAAACTGACATGTAAGCCGCCAGTTTTGGCTACCCGCCGAAGCAGTCCACGCCGGTCGGCGCGGCTCTGCTTTGACTCCCCCTCATGATGTACGCGGGGGGAGTGAAGAGCAAAAGCCAAAGTCAAAAGCCAAAGTCAAAGTCAACCCATCCCCACCAAAACTGGCGATGAAACCCGCCAGTTTTGACTCCCCGCCCAGCGGGGAGTAAGAAAAAGCCCAAAAGCAACATCAAAAGCCAAAAGCAACATCAAAAGCCAAAAGCAACATCAAAAGCCAAAAGCAACATCAAAAGCCAAAAGCAACATCAAAAGCCAAAAGCAACATCAAAAGCCAAAAGCAACATCAAAAGCCCCCCACCAAATCATGCGATAAGGCCGCCTGATTTGACTCCCCCCAGATGAAGCACGGGGGGAGCAAAACGTTAAAAGCCAACATCAAAAGCCAACATCAAAAGCCAACATCAAAAGCAACATCAAAAGCAACATCAAAAGCCAAAAGCAACAGCGAAAAACCCCCTACATTTCACGCTCCCCGATGCGTCTCCAGCACGGTCTCGACGGCGGCGGCGATTTCGTATAGGCGCTGGTCGGCGCCATGGGCGGCGACTAACATCAGCCCCACCGGCGCCTGGCTGCGGGCATGGCACGGCAGGGTGATGGCGCAGGCATCGACATTATTTACCGTCGCGGTGTTGCGTAAGCACTTGAGATTCAGCGCTGGCAGGTCGGCGAACACCGCGGTTTCGGCGAGTTTGGGCGGCACGCATTGCACCGTGGGGTAGACCAGCGCATCGCCCCCAGCGGCGCGCAGTTGGGCGTGGAAAGCCGCCGTCAATTCGGCTTTGCGGCGATAGCGCGCTTGCTGCATCGCCGCGCTGACGCCCTTGCCGGCGCTGATTCGCCAGCGCACAAAGGGGTCGTAGTCATCGCCGCGTCGCGCCAAGCGCGCCGCATGCGCCTGCCACGCTTCGCGCACCGCCACCGCGCCCTCGGCGAACAACGCCGCGGCGCCGTCCACGGAGGGCCACGCGCTGTGCTCGATAACCACGCCGCTAGCGCGCAACCACGCCAATGCATCCGCGAAAGATTGCGCCACCATCGCATCCAAATCTTCCATCACCACCCCTTCGGGGGCCAGCAATCGAAACGATGAAAGCGCCGCCGCTGGCAACACCGGCAACGCCGCGCCGCCGCTGCGCCCGGTCATTACATGATCCAACAAGAAGCACCCGTCTACATCGCTGGCGATGGGGCCGGGCGCATCGGAGGTTGGCGATAACGGATAGACGCCGCGCAGCGACAGCCGCCCGAAGCTCGGTTTGACGCCGACCACGCCGTTGAAGGCCGCCGGCACCCGGCATGAGCCGGCGGTATCCGAGCCGATACTGGCCGGCACGATGCCCTCCGCCACCGCCACCGCGCAACCCGAAGACGAACCGCCCGGCAAGCGCCCGACATCGCGCTGCCAAACGCTGCGCGGCGTGCCGTAATGCGGGTTTATGCCCAGGCCGCTGAACGCGAATTCGCTCATGTTGGCGCGCCCGATGAACACCGCCGCGGCGCGTCGCAGCCGCCCCACCACCGCCGCATCCGCGGCCTCCACCGCGGCCTCGCCGCGCAGCGCGATAGACCCGGCCAGCGTCCGCTGCCCGCGCACCGCGAACAAATCTTTGAGCGCGATAGGCGCCCCAGCCAACGCCGCCATGGCCGCACCACTGCGCCGCGCCTGGTCGATACGCGCCGCGTGCTCGAGGGCCGACTGATTCACCCGAGTAAACACCCCCTCAGCGCGCTGCGCCGCCGCCACCGCGGCCGCCGTAGTCGCCTCGCAACTGGCCTCGCCGGTGGCGAATGCATCGAGCAACCGCCGCAGCGTCGGGGGAGTGTTCATGGGCGTGTGGTGGGTTGGCGATGACTCGCAACAATAAAAATGTGGCGTCGATATCGATTTATTAGCAAACCCGATGTACCCGATAGCGGCGCATCGCATCTCTTGCGGCTATTTGAATTTTGTGAAGTACGCGTCTATTTCATCTTTCATTTCGATGCCTACTTCTTCAAAACAACGCAGTAGCCCAGCGTAAGCGCCGGCGCCGCCTAGAAAATCCCATAACTCCTCCGCGACTTTTAGCTCCTCTGGCAGGTCGAGCATCCCCGCCAAAGTCCATCGCGCGTATGGTGCTGGCTCATTCGGGTTATAAGGAATTGCGATTAAGGTTTTGACTTCGGCGCGCGGATTTTTGCGCAGTATTACAGCAACCCACTCCAACAGCGTTCTTTTATATTCTTGAAATGCACCGTTGTTTGGTTTTGCCGTTTTTAGGTCAAACAAATAAATTTCATCGTTATGACTCTGCAGATAAACATCGACTTTCGTCGGCTTAACGATGTAGGTTTTCCCGCTTCGACATACATCTCTAATGCGCTCGATTTCTCGATTTTTATCAGGTTTCGTGGTCGCCGCCCTTAAGTCATCTACCATGTGTTGTATGGCTTGCCGCGCGCCTTCGCTAATGTTTGTGCCGGGCTGTACTTGGTGCTGTGCCGTTTTGAATCTGCCGGACGCCAACGCCAGCGCCACCGGCTCAAATATTGTCGTGCCAAAATTGGTGTTTAGAGAATGAATGAAACCAAATAACGCATAACGATCTTTCCCTAAAAGCCGGGTATGAAAGGGTTTAACGGCGGCCTCCGGACTATAACGGCGGAACTTATTTCGCAAGCTCGATCTAATGATGTTTTTTATCGACTCGGTTTGGGTTGTTGTTAGTGCCATGGTCATAACGCCTTCATGTGAAAAATAATTTCTGCATAGGCGCCGCGATCTTTTTCGACGCGGTTTAGTACTGGGCGTTTGTATTTGTTGACGATTTTCATGGCGGATAGTTCGGCGATTTTGGGGTATAGGTTGTATTTGTCGTTGGCGACTAGAAATACATCGTAATTTTTTTTCAAATGGGGTTTGCAGTTGTTTAGTGCATCGGACACGCCGGTGACATAAGATTGCCGCGCTTTTATGCCTTGGCCGTTATACAGCGCGCCGATTTCCGCTTGGTCTTTTCTTTCAAAGCCGAATAGATCATAGGCATAGGCATGTTGCTCGTGATAGTCTATCAAGCCGACATAAGGCGGGCTGGAAAAAATGCCGTTGATTTTATTTTTTGCTATCAAGGCGGATAATCCCGCGGCGGTTTTTTTGGCGGCGTGAATGATGTGGGTGGTTCGGGCGTCGCCTACCAAGCAGTGTTGGAGTGCATCGGTTCGAAGTGCATCGAATTGCGCCACTCGGGTTATGGAATCTTGCGCGTATCTTTCCCACCAACTCAAGATCGAGAACAACGGGCGGCATATTTTGCCGTGTTTTTTGCAATAATAAGATGTCGTCATGGGGGTTTTTAGGGTGCCTAAATCGGCGTGCGTGGTCGCCCGACACGAACGCAGGGTGCGGCTCAAAGCCAATGCCAGCAGTTTTTTGGCGCTGGCATCGGTAATTTTGCGGATGCGCGCAAATACAAAATCAATTTCATCGCGCACCGCCGGCAAAAACCATTTATCGGAAAAAGACCGGGCTTGGTCGGCATGTTTTTTATCATCATGTTTATGATTGGCATGGGCTTGGCAAGTATGTATTTGCATGTCATATTTTTTCGCCAAACCTAGGTAGAGGCGCAAAAATTCATCGGCTTTTTGCGCGCCGTAAGTTTTTTCATCTATTTTGTTTTGTCGCACCGCGTATTTATAAGCGGGCGAGGGAAAAAATGCTTTATTGAATTTTTTCAAGGCTTCCGACAATTCTTTTTCAAAAGCACCATGGTTGTTTTTGCTCTGGAATTGTTTGAGTCCATAGGTGATTTGCGCGGCGGTTTTTTTAACTTGCGTCACATCATAGGCGCCGATTTTCACATTGCTGATAAATGCGTTGAAAGCCGACACATCCATGCCGATGGCGTGCAGCCCTAACTCGCTTGCCTGCACTAGCATGGTGCCGCTGCCGCAAAACGGATCTAAAACAATATCCCCTCGGCGAAAAAAAGACTCTTTTTTGAAGTAATCGGTGTGCGTATCCAAAAAATATTCGACTAACTGCGGAATAAATTTGCCCTTATAGGGATGCAAGCGGTGCACATGCTTGGTGGTTTCCGATTCCGTGAATTCCGCAAACGACAGCGTCCAATTTAAATCATCACTTGAGTGCTTTTTCCATCGCGCAGATTGGCTTTCATGATGCGCATCATAGTATTTTTTCAAGTCATGTTTAGTAACCGCAACTCGGCCATTTTTACCCTGTTTGGGTACGCGTCCGTATTGCACGAGGTAGGAAATATTCGATGCAGTAACATTTTTGCCAAGGTGTTGGGAGGCCCATAGGCCGGCCTCTTTAAAACTCATCAAATCATGCATTGTCGAACCCTCTGGTGGCATTTATTTTAGGGTTTAGGATTTTACACGCCGCCATGGGGGTTAGCCGTCCTGGGGGTTAAAGGGGGTGCATTTAGATTCTGTCGCGTCTGGCGTTGTGGCGCGGAATTTTTTTAGCAAGGCGGCGCGTTGTTGGCGATAGTGGTCGATGTTGGCTTGTTTGATGTGGCCGAAGCCTTTGATCATGGCCGGCAGGCTGGCGAGGGCGATGGCCAGCGAATAGGTGGCGGCGGTGGTGTGTAGCAAGCGCGCTAGGTCGGTTTCGTAGTCGATGATGAGTTGGCGTTCGCAGCGGCGGTCGGGGTGGCGAGCGAACACATCCAAGGGGCCGCCGCGCAGGAATTTCAAGCGCGCCAGCACGGCGAAAAATTTTAAGGTGATGGCCGGGAAGCGGCGTTTGCGCGGCTGACCGGTGAGCGCATCGGTGCGCGCCAGCCACGGCGGAGCGAGGTGAAAATGCAAGGTATACGAGCCGGAGAATTGTTTTTTTAATTGGGCGATGAAGGCGCCGTTGGAATACAACCGCGCCACTTCGTATTCATCTTTGTATGCCAGCAGTTTGAAATAATGGCGCGCCACGGCTTCGGCGAGCGGGGTTTTTGCTGGGCTTGGGTGGCCATCGCCGCCATCGCCGCCATTGCTGTTATCGCGCAAGCCATCGCCATCGACTACATCGAGACTGTTCTCCAGGCGGCGGATGCGTTCCACGCCGGCGCGGTAGCGGTCGGCGTAGCGGCGGTTTTGGTAGGCCAGCAATTCCCGCCAACGCCAGTCGATGATGTCGTCCAAATTGGTCAGCGGCGCTGGCGTGGCCGTCGGGTTTGCCATAAGGCCGATGCCTATCGCCGGATTTGCCGCCGAAGCACCCCCGGCCGCCGCGATTCGCCCGTATAAAAACGCTTTTTTGTTGAATTGCACCGCGATGCCGTTGAGTTTTATGGCTTGATTTACGGCCGCCACGCTCACCGGCAGCAAGCCGCGTTGGCAAGCCAAACCGAGCAGGAATAAGTTGGCGCCGATGGCGTCGCCGAGGGTTTGTTGGGCGAGCTGGGTGGCATCGATGAAGGTGGTTTTGGCGGCGCCGACACAGCTACCGATGCGCTGGCGCAGGCGCGTCGCGGGGAAGCGGTAGTCGGGGTCGTGGATGAAATCCGCGGTGGGGTTTTCGGCGCTGTTGACGATGGCGTGGGCGCGCCCCGCATCCAGCCGCGCCAGCGACTCGGGCATGGCGGCGACCACCAAATCGCAGCCGAGCAACACATCGGCCGCGCCCTCGGGGATGCGCGCCGCGTGAATCTCGCGCTGGCGGCGGGCGATGCGTACATGGCTGGCCACGGCGCCGAATTTCTGCGCCAGCCCGGTTTGGTTTAGGGTCGAGCAGCCATGGCCATCGATATGCGCCGCCATGGCCAGCACCGCGCCGGCGGTCAGCACGCCGCTGCCGCCGACCCCGGCCAGCAAGATATTCCACGGGCGGTCGAGGTCGGGTTGGGTTGGGGTCGGCAATGTGGGCGGCATCACTGCTCCATCGACGGCCCGAATCGCCGCCGAGTCGTCGGCCCCGCCATCGCCTCGGCCACGCCCCGACCCCGGCGTGCGCACCGTCGCCCCCGAGACGGTCACAAAACTCGGACAAAATCCATCCAAGCAGCTGAAATCCGCATTACAGGCGCTTTGCTCGATGCGGCGTTTGACCCCCAATTCGGTGTTTTTCGGCAGCACCGACAGGCAGTTGGAGGTGGCGCTGCAGTCGCCGCAGCCCTCGCACACGGCGGCGTTTATGAACACCCGAGTCGGGCTTGGCGGCAGCTCGCCGCGACGCCGGCGGCGGCGTTTTTCCGCGGCGCAGGTTTGGTCGTAGATGAGCACGCTGGCGCCGGGCAGGGCGCGGAATTCGCGCTGCAAGCGGTCGAAATCGCGGCGCGGATACACCGCCGTCGCCAGCCCGCGCAAGCACCGCCGGGCGCGGCTCACCTCCTCGGCGACCACGGCCAGATGCACGATGCCCTCGGCGCGCAGTTGCGCCACCAATTTCGCCAGCGTCAGCGACCCGTCCACCGGCTGGCCGCCGGTCATGGCCACGGCGTCGTTGTACAGCAGCTTATAGGTGATGTTGACGCCGGCGGCGATGGCGGCGCGAATGGCCAGCAAGCCGCTGTGGAAATAGGTGCCGTCGCCGAGATTTTGGAACACATGCGGGGTGCGCGTGAACGGCGCCATGCCTATCCACGAGGCGCCCTCGCCGCCCATTTGGGTGAAGGTTTCGGTGTTGCGGTTCATCCACTTGACCATGTAATGGCAGCCGATGCCGGCCAAGCCGAGGCTGCCGTCCGGCACTCGCGTCGAGGTGTTATGCGGGCAGCCGGAGCAGAAATAAGGCGTGCGTGTCGGGGTATCAGCGGTCGGTGGATTGGCGGCGGGTGATGGCGAAGTCGCCGGTGTGTCGGGGGAGGTGATTCGCTTAGTCGGCGTGGTGGGGTTCATGGCCAAAGCCGCTGGCGGGGTGGAATCCGTCGCTGGCGTAGTGAAATCCATCGCCGGCGGGGTGGAATCAATCGCTGGTGTCGCAGATTCGGTTGCCGGTGTGTCGGGGGATGTGATTCGCGCCGCCGGCGGGGTGGAATTCATGGCCACAGCCGCCAGCGTAGTGGAATCAGCCGCCGACGCAGCAAAATCAGCCGCCACCGCCACAGCATCAACCACCGACATCGCAGAATCAGCCGCCAGCGGGGTGGAATCCATCGTCGGCATAACAAAATCAGCCGCCGGCGCCACAGAATCTCCCGCCATCCGCCGCTTCACCCCCGCATCCAGCCATTCCAACCGTCGCCGCAATACCCTCCCCAGCCCATCCTCCACAAACCCCATCAGTCGGCGGCCGATGGCGCGCGCCACCCCAGCCGGCGTCAACTCCCCCAGCTCGCTCACCAAACACCGACCATGTTCGTCCAATTTTCCCACCACCCTCGGCCGCTGCCCATCCGGCCAGTCGTACAGCAGCCGCACCAGTTGGCTCTCGAGCACCTCGCGTTTTTCCTCGACCACCAGAATCTCGGCCAAGCCATGGGCGAATTGGCGGGTGGATTCCGCCGCTAACGGCCAACTCATACCCACCTTATAGATGCGCACGCCGATACGCGAAAGTTCGGCGGCCTCCAGCCCCAACATGGTCAGCGCCTCCAACACATCGAGATGGGTTTTGCCGCAGGTGACGATGCCAAAACGCGCCGCGGTGGCTTCATGCGTCACCCGATTCACTCCATTGACATCAGCGAAGGCACGCGCCGCGGGAATGCGATATTGATGCAGCAGTGCCTCCTGCGCCAGCGGCGTGGTCGGCCATTGGGCGTTCAAACCGCCGGCTGGGACAGCGAAATCCGCCGGCGCATTCAGCGCCACGCGGTCGATGCGCAAATCCACCCCAGCGGCGGCGTCCATGGTCTCGGTTATCGCCTTCAACCCCACCCAGCAGCCGCAATAGCGCGATAAGGCCCAGCCGAGCAGCCCGTAATCCAGCACCTCCTGCACATTGGCCGGATTTAGCACCGGCACCGCGGCGCCGACCAACATATGCTCGCTTTGATGCGGCGCGGTGGAGGATTTGCAAGCGTGGTCATCGCCGGCCACCGCCAGCACGCCGCCGTGGCGCGTGGTGCCGAAAATGTTGGCGTGTTTTATCGCGTCCATGCTGCGGTCCAGCCCTGGCCCCTTGCCGTACCACATCGCAAACACGCCGTCATAGCGCGCCCCGGGCAGCAAATGCGCCTGCTGACTGCCCCACACCGCCGTGGCCGCCAAATCCTCATTCACCGCCGGCTGAAATCGCACCTCATGGCGGCGCAGCCACGCCTCGGCCTTCCACATGGATTGGTCTAAAGTACCCACTGGCGAACCCCGATACCCAGACACAAACCCGGCCGTATTCAACCCGGCCGCCACATCCCGCCGCCGCTGCACCAACGGCAACCGCACCAAGGCCTCGATGCCGGTCAAATAAGCGCGCCCGTCGTGCCGCGCATATTTATCGGCCAGAGAGATTTCCGCCGGGTTTTTATCGGCCATAGCCGAATTTGTATCGCCCATAGAATAGTCGGCTCGATTTTATCGATGAAGTTTTGCTGACTGGATTTTATCGATGAGATTTTAGCGGGCAGCGGAATCCCCCACCCATTTTCGCCAAATTTGATGAGGGGTGCAGTTGATGTACATAGAAGGCGCCGGTTGCAACAAACCAAACATACCGTGCAGATTTATGTAGGTAATTCCCAAAGCCAAAATCAAAACCCCCGCACCCAATCAGAATGATGCGGAAGCGTACACCCAGAGCGGGTGAAGCTGAAAAAACGAGTGATTTTCAGGCGCTAACCAGCCCGAAAAAAAGTGCTATTGGCAAATTCATCATCAACTTCGGGGGGCGAAATGAGATATCAATGTGCCAAATGCAAAACCATCAGTCATTTATCCGACGAGCAAGATAGCGCAGATTATGTGTGCTACAAATGCGATGGCCCATTGCCGTCGGTGGCGATGAACCCATCTGGCGAGACATCCGAGACCGTTGGCATGATTGGCGGGGCTGCTTTGGGCGCCGCCATGGCAGGCCCAGTCGGCGCAATTGTCGGCGCCGTAGTGGGTAATGTGCTTGGGCGAAAGGCTAAAGGGATGGGCTAAAGGCTAAAGGGATGGGCTAAATGCTGCCGGATATAGATACGATACAAATCGCAGTATGTTCCGCTGTGACGATTCTGTATCTGGGCGGTATGATCCTTACGACGCAAAACTCCTAACATGTAAGGACATAACCGATACTATTTTTATGGGCGTGTTATTTTTTGGGGCGGGTGAAATTATCTAGGTCGCCATTACGGGTGATGTAACAAAATTACCGTCAAATTGGCGCGTATATTTAATTGTTGCTGGTTTTGTTGGTATTAGCATGGCGTTAATACGTTTGAATACTGTGTTTCATAAAGCGTTATTTTCCAAACTCAAAACCAGCAAAAATAAAAGCGCCCATCATTAAATCGCTTCTAATTTAAGGGAGTTATATACCTAAATCAGCCGCTGACCTCAAAAACACCCATCGAACTGCAGATTTAGGACTATAAATCCCTAATTTAACTCCCCCCGCAATGCCGAGCCAAAGCTGCCGGCGGGGCGGTAAACGGGCGGTGTTCGATGGCGGTGGATTCGGCGCCGAGGTGCTCGCTTAACCAATCACGCAAGGGTGCCAAAATCGGCTCATGGAGGTGGCGTTGCAGCAGTTTCAGCACCCGTGGCAGGTGTTGTAAGTAGGCGGGTTTGCCATCGCGCAACCATAGTCGGGTAAAAATGCCGGCCACCTTGCAATGGCGCTGCGCCGCCCACACCACATAATGCTGGCGCAGCGTCGCCGCATCTATGGCGGGGTTTTGCGCGGCGTATTGGCGCAGCATGTCGGCGGCCAATGGCGCGCTGACATCGCGGCGCGCATCCTCCAATAGCGAGGCCAGGTCATAGGCTGGCGAGCCGAGCACGGCATCTTGATAATCCAGCGCCGCGCACTTGCCGTGGCGCACCATTAAGTTGTCGATGTGGTAATCGCGCAGCACCAACACCGGCGCGCACGGCGGCAGCGCGTTTAGCGTGGCGCGCCAGAGGCGACGGAATTCGCTGCGCGCCGCCGCTGTCACCGGACGCTGCAAGCGCGCCGGCAGATACCAGTCGAGCCATAAATCCGCCTCGCCGCAGGCCAGTTCGGCATCGTATGGCGGCAGGTCGATGGCGGTCGCCTCGCCGTGGCCATGCAGGTGGGCGAGAAGGTCGATGGCTTGGCGATACAGCGCCGTCTCGTCGGCGCCGTCGGCTAACAGCCGGGTGAAGGTATGGTCGCCGAGATCTTCGAGCAACAGCAGCCCAGCGGCGAGGTCGGCGGCGTAAATGCGCGGCGCCCGCAGGCCGATTTTGTCGAGGTGGCGGGTGATGCGAAGGAAAGCGCCGGGGTCTTCCGGCGGCGGCGCGTCCATCAACAACACGCGCTCGCCGCCGCGCCGCAACCGCACATAACGGCGGCTGGAGGCATCCTGCGCCAACGGTTGGCGGTCGGCATCGCCCCACTGCTGGGCGGCGAGGAAGCGGTGGATCGACCGCTCACGGGTTGCGGCGTCGGGCGATTTCACCAGCTAAATTAATCAACCAAATTCATCATCGGAGCCGACCACCCAGCGCCCAAATCCACCCAAAGCATGCACATCAAGCAGTCATCGGCCGGATTGCGTCAAAATCTCATGCCCATCATCGGTGACCAAAATGGTGTGTTCCCATTGCGCCGATAAAGCGTGGTCTCGGGTCACCACAGTCCAGCCGTCCGGCAACAGCCGCGTGGCTTTTTTGCCGGCGTTTAGCATGGGCTCGATGGTGAAGGTCATGCCGGCGCGCAGGGCAAGCCCAGTGTCCGGCGTGCCGTAGTGCAGCACTTGGGGGTCTTCGTGAAAGCCGCGACCGATGCCGTGGCCGCAGTATTCACGCACCACCGAAAAGCCGTTTTTTTCGGCATGTTGCTGAATGACATGGCCGAGGTCGCCGAGGCGCGCCCCGGGGCGCACTAAATCGATGCCCAAATGCATGCATTCGTAGCTGATTTGGCACAAGCGGCGGGCGCGGATGGAGGGCTCGCCGACCATAAACATGCGGCTGGTATCGCCGTGGAATTCATCCTTGATGACGGTGATATCGATGTTGATGATGTCGCCGTTTTTGAGTTTTTTGGCGGACGGGATGCCGTGGCACACCACATGGTTTATCGAGGTGCATATCGACTTAGGAAAGCCGCGATAATTGAGCGGCGCCGGGATGGCGCGCTGGCGCTGCACGATGAAATCATGGCAAATGCGATCCAGTTGCTCGGTGGTGGCGCCGGGCTGCACATGCGCGCCGACCATATCCAGCACTTCGGCCGCCAGCCGACCGGCTAGGCGCATTTTTTCCACCTCGGGCGGGGTTTTGATGGTGACGGGCATAGGTGAGGGTCGGGCGAGTCGGGCAGGTCGGGCAGACGCGGCGTGTTCAAATGAATCGATTGGAGGTCGGTGGATGAATCAGTTCGGCGGTAGGCGGCGGCGATGGGCGGCGATGCGCGACGATGGGTGTCGGCGGCGGCAAAACTCAAAACCGAGGCGAAATTTCCGCGCCGACGGCGCACTCCGCCAGCCAGCGCCAGGCCGCCGCCCAGCGACGATAAAAGCAACATTATGCCGCAAATTCGGCTTTATTCCGCCGCCGCTTTTGGGTAGAATCCGCCGCCTTAAGCGCCGGCTTACGCACATGTTCGCCGGCATCAATCCGCACACGGCGATTATGCTCGTCCGGGTGCCGCGCAGTGGCTGAATTTTGGGTGTAGGGCGGTTTCGGGGGTGTTCCATCAGCCCCCAAAACCGCCTAACCAAGCCCAGCCGCCGCGCGGTCGGCGAGCAGTACCCGTGGAGGCACAAACCCGCACCCAATAGGAGACTACCCATGGCTGAAATCACCATGCGCGAGCTGTTGAAGGTTGGCGCGCACTTCGGACACCAAACCCGCTACTGGGCGCCCAAAATGGCGCCGTATATTTTCGGCGACCGCGACAAAATCCACATCATCGACTTGGAGCAAACCCTGCCCATGTTGCAGCAGGCGATGAACTACCTCGGCGGGGTGGCCGCCAAAGGCGGCAAAGTGCTGTTCGTCGGCACCAAGCGCCAGGCCGGCCAAGCGGTGCGCGAACACGCCTTGCGCTGCAATTCGCCGTATGTGGACTGCCGCTGGCTCGGCGGCATGCTCACCAATTATAAAACGGTGAAAAATTCGGTCGCCCGACTCAAAGCTATAGAACAGCGCATCGAATCCGGAGCGACCGCCAACCTCAACAAAAAAGAAGCCCTCACTTTGGACCGCGAGCGCGCCAAACTGGACAAAACGCTGTCCGGCATCAAGGACATGAATGGCCTGCCCGATGCGTTGTTCATCATCGATGTCGAAGAGGAATACATCGCCGTCGCCGAAGCCGTCAAGCTGAAAATTCCGGTGGCGGCGGTGGTGGATACCAACTGCTCGCCGCAAGGCATCGACTACATCATCCCCGGCAACGATGATTCATCCCGCGCCATCGCGTTTTATCTCGAGGCGGTCGCCGACAGCATCATCGCGGCGCGCATCGCCGCCGCCGCCCCGGTGGTCGCGGCCGCCGACGACTACCTCGAAGTGGATGAAAGCGGCCAAGTGGTGAAGCCGAGGCCGAAAAGAGCCGCATCGAAGGTCAAAGCCAAGTCGGCCGAAAGCGTTGCCCCGAAAGCGCGCGCCGCTGCGGCGCCGGCCGATAAAAGCGAGGCCGGCGACGCCGACGGAGCGGAGCGTAGCCAGGCCGATGCGCGGCCGGCCAAAGCCGCCGGCGAGGCCGAGCCAGTCGTGAAAAAAACTGCCGTGAAGAAAACCGGCGGCAAAAAAACCGCAGGCAAAAAAACCTTGGTCGTCAAGCCGGCGGATAAGGAAAGCCAAGCGGCTAAAAACCCCCAGACTCCGCCCGCCAAAGCCGAATCAGCCAAAGCCGAGCCAGCCAAAGCCGAGCCAGCCAAAGCCGAATCAGCCAAAGCCGAGCCAGCCAAAGCCGAGCCAGCCAAAGCCGAATCAGCCAAAGCCGAGCCAGCCGATAGCCAACCGGCCAACCCCGCAGCCGCTGGCGATGCGTGATTCAAGACGCCATTTCAACCCGCCGCCTCATCTGATTTTCAGGAGAAAATGACCATGGCGATTACCGCGTTAATGATCAAAGAACTGCGCCAGCGCACCGGCGCCGGCGTGATGGATTGCAAAAAATCGCTGCTCGAAAACCATGGCGACATCGATGCCGCCATCGAAACATTGCGCAAAAAAGGCATCGCCACGGCCGAGAAAAAGGCCGGCCGGATCGCCGCCGAGGGCATCATCGTATTCGCTGGAGATGCGCGCCTCGGGGTGCTGGCGGAAGTGAACTGCGAAACCGATTTCGTCGCCAAAGATGCCTCGTTCATCAACTTCGCCGCCGCCGTCGCGGCCGCCATTGTGGCCGCCCCGGCGACGCGCATGGAGAACCTCGCGGCCCTGGCGCTCGGCGGCGGCAGCGTGGAATCGGCGCGCCAAGCATTGCTCGCCAAAATCGGCGAGAACATCAGCGTGCGTCGCTTCCAGGTGATGCCAGCCGGCGGTGGCGCCGTCAGCGCCTATCTGCACGGCGCCCGCATCGGCGTGATGGTGCGCATAAACGCCACCGGCCAGGCCGAGCTCGGTCGTGATGTGGCCATGCACATCGCCGCCAGCCGCCCGCTGTGCATCCGCGCCGAAGACATGTCGGCCGCCACGCTAACCGCCGAGCAAGCGATTTTCATGGCGCAAGCGCAAGAAAGCGGCAAACCCGCCGCCATCGCCGAAAAAATGGTGGCCGGACGCATGCGAAAATTTCTCAAGGAAAACACCTTGTTGGGGCAGCCATTCGTCAAAAATCCGGAGCAGAGCGTGGCCGATTTAACCAAAGCCGCCGGCGTCGAGGTCGAGGAAATGACGCGTTTCGAGGTCGGCGAAGGGCTGGAAAAACGCAGCGATGATTTCGTCGCCGAAGTCATGGCGCAAGCCGGCGCCGCGCCTTAATCGCCGCCATCGCGCCGACCATGATTTCCGACATCCAACAAGACGCCGCCGCGCGCATGGCCAAAACGGTCGCGGCAACGCGCCACGACCTGAATCGCATCCGCACCGGGCGCGCCAGCGTCGCCTTGTTAGACCATCTCACGGTGCCGTATTACGGCACCCCGACGCCGCTCAACCAAGTGGCCACCGTGGCGGTTGCCGAGGCCAGGGCGCTGACCGTGCAGCCGTGGGAAAAAAACATGGCGGCGGTCATTGAAAAAGCCATTTTGGAATCCGAGCTCGGTCTGAATCCGGTGCTCGCCGGCAACATATTGCGGATTCCGCTGCCGCCGATGACCGAACAGCGCCGCATCGAGCTCGGCAAACTGGTGAAGCGCGAAGGCGAAAACGGCAAGGTCGCGATTCGCAACATTCGCCGCGACGCGATTCACACCGTGCGCGAATGGTTAAAAGAAAAAGAAATCAGCCAAGACCAAGAAAAAGCCGCCGAAAGCGCGCTGCAAACCCTCACCGACCACCACATTGCCGCCATCGAAAGCATCGTAACCGACAAGGAAAAGGAAGTGCTGGAAGTGTAGGCGCCGAACATCAACCAAGCCCCAAAGCCCCGCCATCCCCGCTACCCAAACCACCATGGGCGACTAAAAAACAAGGAGTTACATACCTAAATCCGCGGCGGGTTTGGTTTGTCCACATCAACTGTCCGCGGCCAAATCAGCCGACAATGCTCGGTTAAGAATCGACTTCCCGTTCTGTGGGGGGCTGTTGATGTTGGTCTTTTTGCTTTTGCCGTTAAATCTTCAACTCATTAGCCCAAATGAGGGACAAGGTAAAAACCAAAAGCAAGTCAAAAGCAAAAGAAAAAGCAAAAGCAAAAGCCAGATCAAAACCCCCCCACCAAAACTGGCGAAAAAGATGCCAGTTTTGACTCCCCCTCATGATGAAGCGGGGGGAGTGAAGATTAAAAGCCAAAGCCAAAGCAAAAGCAAAAGCAAAAGCAAAAGCAAAAGCAAACCCACCGTGCAGATTTAGATATATAAATCCCTCACGCCTTCGCCAACCCCACCAGCGCGCTATGACGCCCCCGATGCGGCGCGCGCCTGGGAGCGTGCGCTGGCGTTGTTGCGCGCCCATCTGAGATAGTCGCCACTTCCCGAAGTCGTCTAGTGCGCGCGCCGGATTCACGCCATCGAGCGGCTGGCGGAGCGCATGGCTAAAATCGCCGCGACGCGCCTAAATTCCGCAAGCAATCGCCGGCATTGTTGCGCGTTCATCTGAAATAATCTCGAACATGCTGCCCGAAGCCGTCTACCGAACGCGCCAGATTCGCGACATCGAACAGATGGCGGGCGCGGCGCATGGTATGCCCGACTTCGTCTTGATGCGTCGCGCCGGGGCGGCGGCGTTCAAGCATCTGATGGCGCGCTATAGCCGCCTCGAGCATTTGGTGGTGGTGTGCGGGCCGGGCAACAATGGCGGGGATGGCTATGTGGTGGCGGGTTGCGCGCGCCGCATCGGCATCCGCGTGACCGTGCTGGCGGTGGCCGAACCGCGCACTGCCGCCGCGGCCGCGACGCGCCGAGAATACGACCATGACGGCGGCGCGGTTACCGACGACCTGGCCATTTTGGCAACGGCGGATTTACTGGTCGATGGGTTGTTCGGCCTCGGGTTGCGCCGCGCCCCGGCCGGCGCCGCGGCCGAATGCATCGCCGCCATGAACCGAGTCGGTTGCCCGGTGCTGGCGTTGGATGTGCCCTCCGGGCTGCATAGCGACACCGGGCGCGCCTTCGCCCAGTGCGTGACCGCCAGCGTTACCGTCACCTTCATCGGCCTAAAAATGGGGCTGCTGACCGGGCAAGGGCGCAGCCGGGTGGGTGAGATTGTGCTCGCCGACCTCAACATTCCCGCTGCGGCGCGGCGTGCTGCGCCAGCGGCGCGAATCATCCAGCCGCCGGTGCTGGAAAAACGCCGCCGCGAAATGCACAAAGGCGAAGCCGGCCGGGTGCTGATAGTCGGCGGCAGCCGCGGCATGCTGGGGGCCGCGCTGCTGGCCGGAGAAGCGGCGTTGCGTTGCGGCGGCGGCGTGGTCACGGTGGCCGTCGCCGAGGCGTGCTTGGACTGGCCGGCGTTGCGTTGCCCGGAATTGATGAGCGTCGAGGCGCAGCGAGCGCCGCTGGCAGACCTTCTGGCGCGGGCGGATGTGGTCGTGCTCGGCCCCGGCCTCGGCCAATCGCCATGGAGCGAGCGGGTGTTCGAGCGTTTTATCGGCAGCAAATGCCGCCTGGTGGTGGATGCCGACGGCCTCAACTGGCTGGCGCGTGCAGGTGCCCCATTGGCCAGCCCGGCCGCCCGACAGCCGAGCTGGACGCTAACCCCCCACCCCGGGGAAGCGGCGCGATTGCTGCAATGCGCCGTCGCCGATATTCAAGCCGACCGCCCGGCTGCGGCGCGTGAAATCGCCGCCAGGTTCGGCGCCGTGTGCGTACTAAAGGGCCCCGGCACGCTGGTCGCCGATGCCGCTGGCGCGCTGCTGGTGTGCGAGGGCGGCAATCCTGGCATGGCGACCGCCGGCATGGGCGATGTTTTGTCGGGCATCGCCGGCGCCATGTTAGCGTCAGCGCGCCCGCATGGCCGCCCGCATGATTATCAGCGCGATGCGTCAAGCGATGCGTCAAGCGATGCGTCAACTGATGCTCCAAGCGTGTTGCGTAGCGCGGCGACCGCGGTCTGGCTGCACAGCGCTGCCGCCGATGCGGCCGCCCGCGCAGTCGGCGAGCGCAGTTTGCTGGCGCGGGATGTGATTGCGCATTTGCCATTCATCTTCATGCCGCTGGAGGCGTAGTAACGGCGGTCGGGCCGCCGGGCATCGTGGCCATCGCCCGCGGTCGATGCGGCTTGCTGATTCGGCCGTCACCCGTTAGCCGCTTCCCGCCTATCCGCCGTTTGCCGTTTTGCTAGCCTTAGCTGGCACTGTTGCCGGCGCCCGCTGTTGCAGGTGATAGGATGCGGAATCGAGCATTCGTGCTCGATGAGCCGGCGTTTTCGCGGCTGTCTGCGGTGTTATGGTCGCGCCGGGCATTGCAAAATTTGGGATTTATATACCTAAATTTGCAGTTTGATTGTGATTTTGCTTGTTGCGGTTGAAAATTTAACGGCAACAAGCAAAAAGACCAACATCAACAGTCCCCCACATCAAAACCGGCGATAAAGCCGCCTGATTTGGGGCAGTTGATGTACATAGAAGGGGTCGGTCGCGATAAACAATAAAGAGATAAGCAGATTTATGTATGTAATTCCCCAAAATTTTCTGAGGGCGACCCACCAGATGCAATCCTTTGAGGTTCCGTCGGCGCAAGCCATGCTGGAGTTGGGGCGGGGCTGGGCCGGTCGACTCGGTGCCGGCGCCGTGGTGTTTCTCGCCGGCGCTCTGGGCGCCGGCAAGACCACCTTGGCGCGCGGCATTTTGCGCGGCATGGGGCACCACGGCGCCGTGACCAGCCCCACCTACACGCTGCTGGAGCGCTACGCGTTGCCGAATTTCGAGGTGATTCATGGCGATCTTTATCGGCTCGATCATCCGGCCGAGCTGGATGCCATCGGTCTGCGCGATATGCTGGATGGGCGCGCCATTTTGCTGCTCGAATGGCCGCACAAGGGACGCGGCCACCTGCCGCCGCCGAGCATCGAAGTCGCCATCGATTTTTGCGACCCGACCGGCCCCGCATTAGGCCGCCGGGTGCAAGTCAGCGCCGCCGGGCTGGAGTTGCCGGGGCTAGGTTGAGGCCCTATGACGGATGAATCCGCGCCGCAAATGTAGCCCGCCACCCGCCGGCCAGCGCCGCTGGCGGGCTGTGGCGTCATGCGCCTTAGCGGCTGCGGTGGCCGGTTGCGGCGGGGTGGCGCCTAACGGCGTCCCGCCAGACGGCATGGCAGCGACCATCGCCGACATTCGTATGTGGCATGCGCCGCTGCGCTCGCAAGTCGTTTTCGCTATGGATAGGCGCGCCACATTCACCACCTTCGAGCTGGCGGCGCCGGATAGGGTGGTGATAGACATCGCCAATACCGGCCTCGCCAGCACCCTGCCGACGGCCGATAGCGGGCAGTTTATCGAGGCGATTCGGCATGGCAAGCAGCCCGGAAATACGGCGCGACTGGTATTCGATTTACGCCAGCCGGCGCAGTACAGCATCAAAATGTTGCCGCCCAATGCGGTGTATGGGCATCGGCTGGTGGTGGATTTTCATCATCGCGATGCGCCACCGGCACCGCCGACGCGAGCCATCAAACCGGCCGAAGTGTTCATCGTCATAGACCCCGGACACGGCGGCGAAGATGTCGGCGCCAGCGGGCAGCGCTCGGTGGAAAAAGATGTGGCGCTGCAAATCTCGCTAAAACTCAAAGCCGCCATCGACCAGCACCCGCGCCTGCACGCCGAGTTGACGCGCAGTGGCGATTACTACATCCACCTGCGCCAGCGCGCCGCCATCGCCCGCCGCCGTCTGGCCGACCTATTTATTTCGGTGCACGCCAATGGTTTCGACAGCCCGCGTCCGCGTGGCGCATCGGTATACGCGCTGTCGCTTTCCGGCGGCAGCAACGAGGCGGCGCGGCGCCTGGCCGATAAAGAAAACGCCGCCGATTTGGTGGGCGGCGTGAGTTTGGTCGATAAAGACCATGTGCTGGCGCAAGTGTTGCTAGACCTGGCGGTGAATAAAACCATCCACGAATCCATCAGTTTTGGGCACCAGGTGCTAACGGAGCTGGGGAAAATCGGCGCCTTGAACCGCCCGCAAGTGCAGCAAGCCGGCTTTGCGGTGTTGAAGTCGCTGAGCATTCCGTCGGTTTTGATCGAGACCGCTTTTATCACCAACCCCGAGGATGAAAAAAAGTTGATGAGCGCGGCTTATCAAGAGCGCGTCGCGGCCGCCATCATCGCTGGCATCGAGGGCTATATCGCTAACAACGCCGGGCGCTATGCCGAGCCCTAAAGCGCGCGCCGCCATCGTCCAGCTGGACGATAAACTCATCAACCAAATCGCCGCCGGCGAGGTTATCGAGCGTCCGGCCTCGCTGCTAAAAGAATTGCTGGAAAACAGCATCGATGCCGGCGCTGCGAGCATCCAGGTGCATGCCGAGCGCGGCGGCCTCAAGCGCATCGCGGTGCGCGATGACGGCATCGGCATCGCCGAGGCCGAGGCGCGGCTGGCTTTATCGCGCCACGCCACCAGCAAATTAACCTGTGTCGAAGACCTGTTTAAGGTGGGCAGCCTAGGGTTTCGCGGCGAAGCGCTGCCGAGTATGGCCGCGGTTTCGCGGCTGAGTTTGAGCTCGCGCACCGCCGCCGCCGAGCGCGGGTTTACGGTGACTTGCCACGGCCGCCGGGCGAGCGCGCCACGCCCGGCGGCGTGCGATTTTGGTACCACCGTAGAGGCTGCCGACCTGTTCTATAACACCCCGGCGCGGCGCAAATTCTTGCGCGCCGAAAAAACCGAATTGAAGCGCCTAGACGAGGTGATTCGCCGCATCGCGCTCAGCCGTTTTTATCTCGACCTCAGTTTTGTGCACGACGGGCGGGAAGTATTGCGCGTCGCGCCGGCGGTGGATGCGGCCGCCCGGCAAGCGCGCTTGGCCAGCCTGTGCGGAGCGCCGTTCGCCCAACAAAGCATGCATTTCGAAGATGGGTTTGATGACATGGAGGCCGAGGTGGCGCCCGGCGGCGCGCGCATGCGGCTTGCCGGCTGGATGGGCTTGCCGACTTTTTCGCGCAGCCAGCGGGATTTGCAGTATTTTTTCGTAAACGACCGTCCGGTGCGCGACCCTTTAATCGCCCACGCGGTGCGCCGCGCCTACCACGATGTGCTGTATCACGGCCGCCATCCGGCGTTCGTGTTGTTTTTCCACATTCAGCCGCAATGGGTGGATGTCAATGTGCACCCGGCGAAAAGCGAGGTGCGCTTTCGCGACAGCCGCGCCGTGCACGATTATCTGTACCGCACCTTGCATCGCGTCATCGCCAAATTATCGCCCGAAGATGGCGGCGTGCCCCTGCCCACCCCGCAAGCGGCGGCGCAATTTCGCGGCTTCGGCGGCCGGCCCGGCGGCGGGGCGGGATTTGGGTCGAGCGTCGGGCAACGCAACATGCGCATGGCCGAGCAAGGGGCCGGCTATCACGCCCTCGCCTCGGCCGCCATGGGCGCCGAGGCCGCCCATGCCGACTATGCCGCCCATGCCGATGAAGCGGAGATTCCGCCGCTGGGCTATGCCTTAGCGCAACTCAAGGGCATCTACATTCTGGCCGAGAATCGCGACGGGCTGATTATGGTGGACATGCACGCCGCCCACGAACGCATCACCTATGAAACCTTGAAATGGCAAGTGGCCGCGCAAGCCGTCAGCAGCCAGCCGTTGTTAGTGCCGCTGGCGCTGCTCGTCAGCCAACCCGAGGCCGAGGCGGCTGAGCAATTCGGCGCTGAGTTCACCGCCCTGGGTTTCGACTTAGGGGCCATCGGCGAGCAGCAGTTGGCGGTGCGCGCGGTGCCCGAGTTGCTGCTGCAAGTCGATATCGAAAACCTAGTGCGCGATGCGCTGTCCGACCTGCTGGAATACGGCCGCAGCGAGCGCATCGCCTCGGCGCAGCACGAAATTCTCTCCAGCATCGCCTGCCACGGCGCGGTGCGCGCCAATCGAAAACTCACCCAGGCCGAAATGAACGCCCTGTTGCGGCAAATGGAGGAGGTGGAACGCGCCGGCCAATGCAACCACGGCCGCCCGACATGGATGAGCGCATCCTTGGCGGAAATGGACAAGTGGTTCATGCGCGGGCGTTAATTTAATTTGCTATAGGTGAATTTAATGATGTTAGTTAAAAGTTTGGGGATTTATAGTCCTAAATCTGCAGTTCGATTGGCGTTTTTTAGGTAAGCGGCGGATTTAGAGGGGGCTGCGTTTGCTTTTTGCTTTTAACGCTTTACTCCCCACCGTGCAGATTTAGATATATAAATCCCAAAGTTTGCTTCGTTAATGATGAATTTAATGCGCTATATGTGAATTTAATTCACGATGTATGAATTTTGTTTTTCATGGCATGAAAATGTCGACTGTGCGGGTTGATTTATCGACGGCCGATGGTAGATAAAAAAAACTTGGCCGTGGTTTTCCTCATGGGGCCCACGGCGTGCGGAAAAACCGCGCAGGCGGCGCGCTTGTGCGAGCAAATGGAGGTCGAGTTGGTGAGCGTCGATGCCACGCAGGTGTATCGCCGCATGAATATCGGCTCGGGCAAGCCGAATGGCGAATTTCTGCGTCGATATCCGCATCATTTGGTGGACATTCGCGAGCCGAGCGAGGCCTATAGCGCGGCGCAATTTCGCGATGATGGGCGGCGTGTGATCGACCAGATTCACGCTCGCGGAAAATTGCCGGTGTTGACCGGCGGGACGATGTTTTATTTCGCGGCGCTGGAAAACGGGCTGTCGGTTTTGCCGCCGGCCGATGCAACCGCGCGCGCCCAACTCGGCGCCGAAACCGCGCAACTGGGTTTGCCCGCCATGCACGCCCAGTTGCGGCGAATCGACCCCAAACTGGCCGCCGCCATCGCCGCCGCCGATGCCCAGCGCATTTTGCGCGCGCTGGAAATCCATCGCCTCACCGCCCGCCGGCCGAGCGCGGTGATGGCGCAGTCGGCCGCCGCGCCGTTGCCGTATACGGTGCTCAAAATCGGCTTATTTATGGCCGACCGCCGCGCCTTGCATGCCCGCATCGAAGCGCGATTCGGCGCCATGTTAGAACGCGGCCTGGTGGACGAAGTGCGCGCCCTGGCGGCTGAATCACCGCCCGCATCGGCCCCGGCCAGGCGCGCCGTCGGTTATCGCCAAGTGCGCGATTATTTAGCCGGCCGCCTGAGCTACGCCGCCATGGTGGAGCGCAGCATGGCCGCCACCCGCCAGCTGGCGAAGCGCCAACTCACCTGGATGCGCCAACAAAAAAATCTCGTCTGGGTCGATGTCAGCCCACCTTCGGCGCGTGAACGGCCGCATGAACAACATGAATCATGGCCCATCGCCGCCGCTGGGATTTGCCGCTATCTACGCAGCTGGCTGAAATAACGCCGCTCGTCGCCCAGCGCCCAACGCCGCCAAAAGTGGACATCGACGCCTGCGGCAAGCGATAATTCCCGGCAAGTTTCGATACCCCTCAGCGTCGCCCTTCATTTAGATTCCCCAGCCGTTTTTTCAACCATGCAAACCTCGACTAACCCGGCCGCCGGCCGGCGCGTGCGGTTGATGGATGTGACCTTGCGCGATGGCGAGCAAACCCAAGGGGTGTCGTTTTCGCAGTCCGAGAAGGTCACCATCGCCAAGGCGCTGTTGCGGGCGCTAAAAGTGGACCGCATCGAGGTGGCCTCGGCCGGGGTGTCGGAAGGCGAGCGCGAGGCGCTGGCGCGAATCTGCGAGTGGGCCGCGGAGGCCGGCATGTTGGAGCGCGTCGAGACGCTGGGTTTTATCGACGGCAAGCGCAGCGTGGATTGGATTCACGGCGCCGGCGGCCGCGTCATCAACCTGTTAGCCAAGGGCAGCGAAAAACATTGTCGCGAGCAGTTGGGGCGCAGCCTGGCGCAGCATTTAGACGACATTCGCGGCAGCGTGGACTACGCCGCGCAGCGCGGCTTGCGGGTCAATATTTATTTGGAGGATTGGTCGAACGGCTACGCCCGCAGCCGCGATTATGTGTACGACATGATGGCGGCGCTGCAAGGCTTGCCCATCGCGCACTACATGCTGCCGGACACCCTCGGCGTGCTGGCGCCGGATGAGGTGTTCGCCAGTTTGTCGGATATGCGCGCCCGCTTCGGCGAGTGCCGCTTCGATTTTCACCCGCACAACGATTACGGCTTAGGCACCGCCAATTGCATGGCCGCGGTGCGCGCCGGGGTGTCGGACATCCACTGCACAATCAACTGCTTAGGCGAGCGCGCCGGCAATGCCTCGTTAGCCGAAGTGTGCCTGACCTTACGCGACAAAATGGGCCTGGAATTGGCCGTGGATGAGAGCGAAATCTACACCTTGAGCCGCATGGTGGAAAATTTCTCCGGCAAAAAAGTCGCCGACAACGCCCCGGTGGTCGGCGCCGATGTGTTCACCCAAACGGCTGGCATCCACGCCGACGGCGACCGCAAGGGCGGGCTGTACGAATCCGAATTAAGCCCGCGGCGCTTCAATCGCTCGCGCTCCTATGCGCTGGGAAAAATGAGCGGCAAGGCCTCGCTGCAAAAAAACCTCGAGGCGTTGGGCATCAGTTTGGCCGCCGACGAGCGCGCCAAAGTGTTGCGGCGCATCGTCAAACTCGGCGATTCCAAAGCCACCATCACCGCGGATGATTTGCCGTTCATCATCGCCGATGTGTTAGAGGGCGGCGGCGTCCGCCATTTGGAGTTGCTCGGTTGCTCGGTCACCAGCGGTCTCGATATCGATTCCATCGTCAGCATCCGCGTGCGTTTGTATGATGAAATCCACAAATCCAGCGGCGCCGGCAACGGCGGCTTCGACGCGTTTGTGATGGCGATACGGAAAATTCTCGATACCGCGCCGGCCACCGCCGGAAAATTCGACTTCCCGCAACTGCTCGATTACCAAGTGCGCATCCCCAAAGGCGGCAGCGCCAGCGCCTTGGTGGAATGCTTGATCACCTGGCGGGATCAGGGGCGGGATTTACGCACCCGCGGGGTGAACGCCAACCAGGTGTTCGCCGGCATCGATGCCACCGTGCGCATGCTGAATTTGAAACTCGAACACGCCGCCGCGGTCGCGGCCGAGTAAGATTCAAGTCGCGGCCTAAATCCGCCAACATCCGCCGAGCCGCCAATCAACCCCGCCCAACTCCGCCCCCAATCCCCCAATCCCCCAATCCCCACCGCTAACCAGAGACCACCATGACCACCATGACCGCCTACCCGACCCTCCGCGAAATGGGCATCAACAACCCCGGGGAAATCGAGCGCTTTTCCCTCAACACGGTCAACAACACCGACATCATCCGCATCGTCTACAAGCGCAAAAAGGGCTCGTTGTTGCCGGCCAGCAAGCGCTTTCGCTTCGGACGCGCCGCCAAAACCATCATCGCCGATAGCGGCACCCGCAAAACCGAAGTGGTGCATGAAATCTCGCCCTTCGTACAAAAAGCGGTGCGCGAACTCGATAAAATCATCGACGCCAAGGGCGCTACCGTGGTGCAAACCCAACTCATCAAGGAGGAGGTGCGGCGGCTGCATGAAGAGGTCGCCAGCCGCTTGGCCTATATCGAATCCTTGCTCGACGATCTTTAATGTCGCGCCCCCCGGCTTAGGTAAGTGAGGAGAAAAAAATGAACTTCAACGCTTTCATCACCTGCGCCGTCACCGGCGCCGGCGACACCGTCGGTAAGCACCCCAATATGCCGGTCACCCCGGCGCAGATTGCCGCCTCGGCCATCGATGCCGCAAAAGCCGGCGCCGCCATCGTGCATATTCATGTGCGCGACCCAGACACTGGCGCGCCGTCGCGCGAGCCTAAATTATTCGCCGAAGTGGTGCGCCGCATCCGCGATTCCGAAGTCGATGTGGTCATCAACACCACCGCCGGCATGGGCGGCGATATGGTATTTGGCGACGGCGAAAATCCCCTGCCGCTGGATGAAAAAGGCACCGATATGGCAGGTCCCTTGGAGCGCCTGGCGCATGTCGAGGAATTGTTGCCGGAAATCTGCACCTTAGATTGCGGCACCATGAACTTCGCCGCCAGCAATTATGTGATGACCAACACCCCGGGCATGCTAAAAACCATGGCGCGACGGGTGCAAGAATTGGGCCTGCGCCCGGAGTTGGAAGTGTTCGACACCGGCCATTTGGTATTGGTCAAGGAAATGGTAGCCGATGGGTTACTTGACGCCCCGCTGATGGTGCAGCTGTGCATGGGCATCCCGTACGGCGCCCCGGACGACCCGAGCACCCTCATGGCGCTGGTCAATCAACTGCCGGCCGGGGCGATTTTTTCGGCTTTTTCCATCGGGCGGAATCAACTGCCCTATGTGGCCATGGCGGCGCTGGCCGGCGGCCATGTACGGGTCGGTTTGGAGGATAATTTGTACTTGGAGAAAGGCGTATTCGCCAGCAATGCGCAGTTGGTGGAACGCGCCGCGGGCATTTTATCGGCCATGAATGTGGCCATCATGGGGCCGGCCGAGGCGCGGCAAAAACTGGCTCTCAGGCAACCCGTATGACTCCAAGCGCGGCCGCGCGGATGAGAAAAATCAAACGAGTGGCGGTGCTCGGCGGCGGCGTTATCGGCGCTGGCTGGGCGGCGCGCTTCTTATTGAATGGGATCGATGTGGCGGTGGCAGATCCGGCGCCGCAAGTGGAAAAACGGTTGCGCCAAGTGGTGGATAATGCGCGCCGCGCGGTGCGAAAACTCAACGCCGCGCCCATGGCGCGCGAAGGGCGGCTGCAATTCGCCGAATCCGTGGCGGCGGCGGTGGAGGGCGCCGATTTTGTGCAAGAAAGCGGCCCTGAACGCCTCGATCTCAAACAGGCGCTGTTGGGTGAAGCCTGCCAACACACCGCCGAATCCGTGGTGGTCGCTTCTTCGACCTCCGGCTTGCTGCCGAGCGATTTGCAAGCCGCGGCGCGCTTCCCGCAGCGCGTTATCGTCGGCCACCCCTTCAATCCGGTGTATTTAATGCCGTTGGTGGAAATCGTCGGCGGGCGGCAAACCAGCCCGATGGCGCGCCAGGCGGCCGGCGATTTTTATCAAAATATCGGCCTGCACCCGCTGCAGGTGCGCAAGGAAATAGAGGCCTTTTTGGCCGACCGCATGATGGAGGCGCTGTGGCGTGAGGCGCTGCATTTGGTGAACGAAGGCGTAGCCACTGTGGACGAAATCGACCAAGCGATCTGCTATGGCCCCGGCCTGCGGTGGTCCTTTATGGGCTCGTTTATGGTCTATCGCGTAGCCGGCGGCGAAGGCGGCTTCCGGCATTTTATGGCGCAATTCGGGCCCAGCCTGAAGTGGCCATGGACGCGTTTCGATGGCCCCGACATGAGCGCCGAATTGCTCGATAAATTGGCCCGCCAATCGGACCACCAAGCCGGCGATTCGAGCATCCACGAGTTAGAAATGCAGCGCGATGAGTGCTTGGTGGCGGTGCTACAAGCGCTGCGCGCCACCGGCTACGCCGCCGGCAATACCCAGCGAAACTATGAGAAAAAATTGTACGCCGAGGCGCGCGCCAGCGATATCGCCAGCGGTTTGGCAGCCAGCGCCAGCGACCTCGACATCTCCCAACCCCTGGCGCTGCACCGCGATGTGGTGGCGCCGCAGTGGCTTGATTACAACAACCACATGACCGAAAGCCGCTACCTGCAAGCCTTCGGCGAGGCCACCGAGGCGCTGTTTTGCTATCTCGGCGTGGATGCCGACTATCGCGCCGCCGGCCACAGTTATTACAGCGTCCAAACCCACCTTAATTTTTGCCGTGAAGCCGGCGCCGGCCAGCCTTTTCGCATCACCACCCAACTGCTCGGCGGCGATGAAAAACGCCTGCATTTATGCCATGTGATGTATGCCGGCGGCGAATCCAGTACCAGCGAGGGTGAAATCATCGCCACCGCCGAGCAAATATTGCTCCATGTCAACACCGCCCAAGGGCGAGCATGCAAAGCGCGGCCGCCCATCACCACCCGCCTAACCTCGCTTATCGTCGCGCACGCCAAACTGCCAAGGCCCTCGCCGGCGCGCGGATTTCCGCCCAACGGCACTCTAACGCGGCAGTTTTAGCGCTCCAAATACTGCAATTTATCCTTTTTTTCGCGCCAATCGTCGGCGTCTGGCGGCGCCGCTTTCATTTCCGCTAATACCGGCCAATGTTGGCTGAGGTCGGCGTTTAGTTGCAAGAAATGGCGCTGAGATTCGGGCAGATCGTCTTCGGAGACGATGGCATCCACCGGGCATTCGGGTTCGCACAGGCTGCAGTCGATGCATTCCTCCGGGTCTATGACCAAGAAGTTAGGGCCTTCGTGGAAGCAATCCACCGGGCAGACTTCAACGCAGTCGGTGTATTTGCAGCGAATGCAGGATTCGAGAACCACATAGGTCATGCTGGCGGCTCCATAAGGGATGGGGGAATTTGATAAAAGCGGCGCGCGAAGTGTAAGTCGAGGGCGCGTAAATCAAGGGACATCACCGGCTATTGTAAAACTTACCGGCCGTGCAATGCACCCGCCGGCGGCCGGATTTGGGGCGACTTGCGACGGATTTGGTCGGTTGCAGGGCACCCCTCGAAGCGCTTATAGTAACCCGCTCGAAGCGCCGGGACTCACGCCGTGGAAGATAGCCTGGAAAAACTCGAACAGCGGGTCGCCGAGCTGCTCAAATTGATGCACAGCATGTTGCGTGAAAACGCGGCCTTGCGCAACGAGCAACGCTTGCTGCGTCAGGAGCTGCAAGCCTTGCAAGAGAAGAACAAAATCGCGCATGCTCGAGTCGAACAAATCGTCGCCCGCCTGAAATCCCTGGAAGCATGACGAAAGTCGCTGCGAAAATGACCCCGGGTCAAGTACCGCCCAGCCAAATAAACCCGGGCCAGCAAAAAAACAGCGTGACAGTGCGTATCATGCAGCGCGAGTTCACGGTCGCTTGCACGCCGCAGGAAAGCCCCGGGGTGACCGCCGCCGCGGCCTATCTGGACGAAAAAATGCGCGTCGTCGCCACCAGCAGTCAACTGCCGGGGGTCGATCGTTGCGCCATCATGGCCGGGCTGAACATCAGCCACCAACTGCTGGCGGAGCGCGATGGCGCGCCCGAGCGCGAAAAATTCCAGGCGCGGCTGGAGGGCTTGCGGCAACGCGTGGATGACGCCATCGATACCTTGCGCCAGGCGGCCCAAGCGCGTCCGCCAGGCTAAAAACGTCGCCGCGGCGCTTATCGGTTGCCATCGCAGACTCGGGAATTAGACCGCCGGCGACAAACCGATAGCGCCAAAACAGATAGCACGAGCAGATAGCGGAGGAATCAACCATGGCGCGCACGCAACCCACCACAGCCGCTGGCATGGACACCGCCGCGCAACGCGAATGGCAGGTGCGGCAAGATTTGGCGGCGTGTTATCGCTTGTTCGCGCGCTTCGGCTGGTGCGACATCATTTTCACCCACTTGAGCGCCCGCGTGCCCGGCCAGACGGCGCAATATTTAATCAACCCGTACGGGCTGCTGTTTACCGAAGTCACCGCCTCCAATCTCATTAAGGTGGATTTTGATGGGCAAGTAATCGCCGGTGATTATCCGTATAACGAAGCCGGCCACGCCATTCACGCCGCCATTTTACAAGCCCGCCCGGACTTAAACGCGGTGCTGCATAGCCACACCCGCGCCGGCATGGCGGTCTCATGCATGCAATGCGGGCTGTTGCCGCTCACCCAGCAGGCCTGCGAAGTGCGCGAATTGGTGTGCTATCACGATTACGACATCGCCGCCGACAACGCCGCCGAATGCCGCCGCCTGGGGCGGGATTTGGGCGACAAATGGCTGATGATCATGCGCAACCATGGCTTGTTATCCGCCGGACGCAGCCTAGCCGAAGCCTTCTACCACCTCTACACCTTGGAAAATGCCTGCAAAGTACAGGTGGATGTGATGGCCGCTGCCACCGATGTGAGCGTCACGCCGCCGGCGATTCAAGCCGCTATCGCCGACTACGGCCGCCCGCCGCCCGCCGCCCCGGCGGATTTCGTCACCCGCACTTGGGCTGCGTTGCGCCGCGATTTAGACCGACATGACACCTCCTATCAGCAGTGAACGGCGGCTGGTTTATGGGGAATTAACGCCGGATTTGAGGTTAGGTTCGATGGCGGATTCCGCCGGATTTCACCAGCTTGCCCCCGCTTCAACGCCAGCCGAACAGCCACAGCAGCACCCAGTAACGCAAGAATTTGCCGATGGCAATCATCACCGCGCTAGGCCAAAACGGCAGCTTAAGATAGCCGGCGGCGAGGCATAACGGGTCGCCGATGATGGGCAGCCACGACAGCAGCAGGGCCGCGGCGCCGTAGCGCTGAACGCGCCCCAGGGCGGCCGGTTTGAGGGTGAAATAGGGGCCGATGCGCGCCAGCCAAGCGGGCTTCGGGGCGGTGATGGCACCTTGCAACAGCCGCCCGATGGCATAAGTGAGGAGGCCGCCTAAAGTGTTGCCGACGGTGGCCACGGCGAGCAAAACCAGCGATGCGTGGTGGCCCAATTTGAACATGGCGTACAATAAAATCTCGACGCCGCCGGGCAGCAAGGTGGAGGCCAGCATGGAGCCGACAAACAGCGAAAGCAGGCCGGCGGTGGCGTTCATATCGGCACCGTGGCGCGGCGGCGGTCACGGCCGGCATGGCGATCATGCGGCCGCGGCCGAATCTTCATGGCGCGAAAAAATATAGCATAATGCGGGCGATTGGCTGGGCTGTTTAGGCGCCGAGGGCGCGGCCCGAGGGCGATAAATTGTGCGTAATAACCGACCGACATAGCCGGAGTGACGGGGCGATGATTTCCATAAAATCTAGGCGGGCGACCGCCTCCCGGCGCAGCGCGCGGGAAATCGATGTGGCGTTTTGGCGCAAGCCCGAGGGGGTGGTGGTGCCGGACGATGATTTGAGTTTTTTATTGGTGCCGGATGAGGTGCTGGCGGTGGCCTGTTTTGACCTCGCCAAACAGGTGCATGCCTATCAAAGCGCGCCAGCCAATCGCGATGCGCAAATCACCGCCGCCTTGATGGTGACCATGGGCGGGTTGCTGCCCAGCGTGATTCTATACGACCACTTGGTGGAGGGGCGGCGCAACACCCCGAAAATCGAGTTCGGCACTATCGGTTTGTCGCTCTACAAAGGCCCCGGCGAGCGCCATGAAAAACCGCGCGTGCAGCACGGCATCTCGATTCCGGTCAGCGGTCGCACCGTGTTGGTGGTGGATGATTTGGGCGACGAAGGCGGCACCATGCGATTCCTCACCCGCTATATCGGCGACAGCGGTGCGGCTTCGGTGTTGAATTTAGCCATGTATATGAAGCCCAAGGCGTTGGCGACCATCGGCGCCGATTTTCACTTTGGCGAGACGCCGCAACACACCTGGATCATCACCCCGCGCGAACGCGTCGAGACCTTGGTGAAGCGCGTGCCGCTGTGGAAGACGCGCGGCGCCTCGATGCGCGAGTGCCGCCGCCGGCTCATCGACCTCATCGGCTACGCCGCCGACGAAGTGGATTATTACCTGCCCCAGGCTTATGACGGCTGAATTCGCAGGTGGGATGTCGCAGGATGTTTGCGATGTCTACGATGCCGAAATCAAGCCGCGTCGGTTTTGTCGCCGCTAATGGCGATTGAATGAAGAACCGCGCTGCACACGCCGCGTCGTGAAAAAAGCGCTGAAACATCCGCCGGATAATCCGCCGGATAACGCGCTGCACAATCCATCGCCCATTGGCCCCGTGCGCACCGGCTTGCCGCCCGTAGCATCGAATCGCGGGCTGGCCATGGGGTTGGTCGTCATCAGTTCGGTGGTGATCAGTTTTGGCGGGTTGATTATTCGCTCCATGGAGGCGGCCGGGCCGTGGCAGATTAATTTTTATCGGTCGATAGCGTTATTCGGCGTAACTTGCGGCTATATCGCCTTTCGTTTTCGCGGCCGGGCGTGGTCGGCCATCGGCGGTATCGGCGCCCTCGGCGTGCTCGGCGGGGTGTTTCTCGGCCTCGCCGGCATCGCTTTTTTGCAGGCGCTGAGCCGTACCACGGTGGCCAACACGCTGTTCATCCTCGGCGCCATTC
Source organism: Candidatus Poriferihabitaceae bacterium (assembly GCA_965243285.1). Lineage (GTDB taxonomy): Bacteria > Pseudomonadota > Gammaproteobacteria > Arenicellales > Poriferihabitantaceae > JAHRAW01. Next base: position 1,285,233 of record OZ251537.1, read on the forward strand.
CGTTTTTTGCGGCCGCCATGGCGCGCATCGTGCTGCACGAAAAACTCAACCGGGCGACCATGGCGACCATGCTGGCGGCCGCCGCTGGGCTTAGCGCGATGATGCTCGAAGGCATCGGCATCGGCTCAGGTCTCGGCAATATGTTCGCCTTGTTGACGGCGCTGCTGTTTGCGTCTTATGCGGTGGTGCTGCGCCTCAATCGGCACCAGGAGATGGTGCCGGCGCTGCTGGTGGCCGCGCTCCTTATTGTCGCCATCGCCAGCACCCAAGCCGAAAATTTGGTGATTTCAGCGCGTGATCTGGCGCTGTGCTTTTTCTGGGGCGGGGTGCTTTCCGGGGTGGCGAATTGGCTTTTCATCTACGCCTCGCGCCATCTCGCCGCGGCCGAAGTGACGCTGTTCATGCTGCTAGAAATCGCCCTCGGGCCGCTCTGGGTGTGGTGGGCCATGGACGAAGCGCCATCGCGTTGGACGCTCATCGGCGGCGCGTTGATCATGTTAGCGGTGGCGGTGCGCGCCAGCTTAGAGTTGCTGGCCGCCAAGCGGCGGCGGCGCCGACTCGATAAAACAAGTTCGATAAAACTCGATGAATTAAATTAAATCTAAACTTTTATGCCCAGTTATTTTTTGGCGCTGTGAAATAAAAAAGAGCAGTAGATAAAGGATGAATAGATGGCGGCGGATGGCGGCGATGTTCAGTGCCATAAAAATGCCGGTTGTTTTATCGGATGCATGATTGTCATTTGGTTTGTGGGTCGAGTACCGCCGGGCCGGTGAAGGTGGGTTCGGCGGCGAGGAGTTTTCGCCATAGGTCGGTTTTGGCGGGGTCGATTCCCAGGCACTTGGCGACGGCGTGGTCCAATATTTTGCGGGGATTTTCCAGGGATTTTGCGGGGGGGGGGGGGGGTAGCATGCTCATCGCAATCACGCAATCTTCCCAAGGGGATATTTTTTACTTTTTCGAAAGCTTCGATCAGTATCGATAAATCTACCTTTTTCGGGTCGGGTAGTTGTAGGGTTTTTAAGTGTGACGATTCATAAGTAGGGTAGGTTAATTTGCTGGTTCGGCGATTAAGCATTTGAATAATGCCAAACGAGGAATTCATAAACGCCGAATATGCTTTGGCAGTATTTTTATCTATATTGCCGATTGGATTAAAAGCACTACCCAATGCCGGGGTGTCGCTATATATCGCGGTTAAGCGCGTGCTGGTTGTGCTTAATCTGCTGGTAATAAGCAAATGCGATGCTTTTTCCCACAAGTTTTTCGCGCGGTTTTCTTTACTCGGTTTGGGTGTGGCCTTGGCTTCGGGATGGGCTTCTATCGTTTGCATTACTTTTCCGCCTATCGTGCAAAATGCATTGCCGTCTTCGCTCGGCGAATAATCAAAATTGAGACGAAATGCCACTTCGTTATGGGCAATGTCGTAAATGTCACCGGCAGTAACGCAGTTTTGCAAGTTATTCATTTCATCAGCGATGTGCGCAAGTGTCGGCTCATGCCATTGCACCGGTGACCAATTGCCGTCTTGCACTTTGTCGGCTTGCCATTTAATTTCGTTAAATAAATGACTTGGCTGGCCAGATTGAATTGCCTCGATCAATTTGTCAGTCGCGGTTAATCTATTGGCGTGGGTGCTGTCGCTATCTTGTGGATTTTTGATGAGTTGAATAAATCGCGTCGGCGGGCGTGACCCGGTAAACCGCCGGGCGACCAGCAAACATTCGTGGATGTTAGTGTTTTCCGAAAAGTTAATATTTTTGGGGTCATGCGAAGTGACTACCATTTCAATATGGAAATGCTTTGCCAAATATCGTCGCTCGTCTCTACCATTTTCGGAAGTACAGGCAGTTGACGGTATTACTTTGGCAAGTACGCCTTTATTTTTATTGATTAGGCGGTGTGCCACCGGGTTGAAATAGGGGCCAATACTTCGCTTGCCGATTACCTTGTCGGTATCTGGTTCGTAGTCAATTACATGTTGGTGGATTTGTTTTAATCGCTCATCCATCGCCTTTTTGGTGGCGTCGTTAAATCTCCCACTTTGCAATTGCGTATCAGTAAACGGCGGATTAAAAATCACTGCATCTAAATTTTGCGGTGGGCGGAATTTTTTCTTGTGTTTTTCGGCGTCGGTGCCATAAACCGTTAGGTCATCCAACTCGGCGATGCGTACTTGCAATGATTCCTTACCGGCTTTGCTAAATAATATTTCCAATGTGCCGTGGCGCACATTTTCTGGTTTCACTCGTTGCAGAATATCGCTATCGTCAACACTGCCGGGCAGTGGCCCATGCTGCAAGGTATGCAAATTCATCCCCCGATAATCGGTGTTGGGCGCGCCGATGGTTAAATTACAGGCCGCCAATTGAATGCTGTATTGATTGATATCAAAACCATGAATCGTTTCTTCCACCAAATGTTTATGCAGCAATTCTTTTTCATCGGCCGACAAATTTTGCGCGGCGGCGGCTTTATCTTTGATGGCTTTTAGCGCCGCCATCAGCAAGGTGCCGGTGCCGCATGCTGGGTCGGCAATGCGTAATTTTTTAACCGCATTTTTATTAGTCCAGTCGACAAATGAATCGTCAAATGCCAAGCCGGCTAATAAATAGGCCGATAAGTTTTTGGTATAAAACGCGCCATCGCTTTTTGCCGAGCCCAAAATGCGGTGATACAACGGCCCGGCATGGTCGAAGCCGAGATCATTTAAGCGCGCCGCTTTATCCATCGCACAACCGGCTAATATTTGAATCGCCGGGTGGCATTGCGATAACTCGGCGAATTTTTTCACCAACACAGCGGCGTCTTGGAATATCGGGCTGTAATCCTTTTTCAATACGGTACGCCACGCTTCGTACAGTGCTTGTGGCGGGCAGGCAGCGGTTTTGGCGATTTCTATCTTGGTGAGGCCGTCCAACTTGCCGGTGGCGTCCAAGCGCTTGTGCATGATGCAGGCGTTTACGAGCAACAAGGCTGCGGTTTTGCAGCTTTCTTGCGCATTATCTAGCGGCGTGCCGATGATTTTGGCGATGATGTGGGCAGCCCCGGCGTCTTGCAAAATGGCGGCGGCGCGGTTTACATCATTGGCAATTTCATCCGCCACATTTTTGCCCGGATTGCCGCTGATGCCGGCGCCCTTTGCCAGCTGCGCGAAAATGGCGCGCTTGGTGTGGTCATCCAATATGGATTCTTGAATGTCTACATCATGCGTGGGCGGTGATTCGCCATTATCGTTCGGCTTCACCTCACCGAGTAGCACATGTAAATCTGTATCAAAATTGCCATCATGGGAGCGCAACGCGCCCAGCACATTACCCAATGATTTAAATCGCGACTTGTTTTCTTGCAAGGTGGTTAATAAATTGGCGCCGGGCGGCATAATCACCGGCACGATGATATAGCCGAATATTTTGGCGGGGTTGTTGGGGTCGCGCCGCATCACTCGCCCCACCGCCTGCACGGTGTCTATTTTGCTTTTGCGCGGGTCTAAAAATGCGATGGCGTTTAATGCCGGCACATCCACGCCTTCGGTGAATAATTGTGCGTTGGTGATCAATCGCGGGCTTTTGTCTTCTGCATCGCGCAACCAGTTTAATCCGCTGCGGCGGTTCACCGCGCTTGAGGTGCCGTCCAAATGCTCGGCATCTATGGTGAGCGCTTTGCGTGGTTTACCGGGGTTGTTCGGGTCGCTGTGTGCGGCGTCGCGCCGACCTTTGCCGGTTACCCAGCCCTTCATATGTGCATTCTGCAAGGCTTTTTTCAACCATTTTGAGCGGCGGATATTGCTGGCGAAGGCGATGGTGCGGGCGATGGATGCGGGGTGATCTTGGCCGCGAAAAAAACCATTGATGGCCAGCGCGATAGCACCCAACGCCAGCACCGATTGCGCATCGGCCGGCTTGCCTTTGAGTGATTTGCGGCTCAAGTCGCTATCCAATTCGTCATTCAGCGCAATCAATTGATCGGTTAGTTGCGCGCCAATTATCGATTCGGTGACGCCGAGCGCGATAACGCGGTAATCGCACAAAATGTCGGCGTCCACGGCTTGCTTAAAGGTGAGGTTATAAAACTTCTCGCCGAAATAAACCGGGTTACTCATGTCGACGAGTTGTTTATCGGAATCTTCGTCAATTTTTTTCTTGGTCGCGCTGGCGCCGTAAATGCGCGGCGTGGCGGTCATATATAAACGCCGCGCGGCCAGGATTTGGGTGGCATCGTGGATGCGCAAAAATTGCCCGTAGGTGAATTTTTCATCGCTGGGTTGTTTTTCCAATACGCCGGCGGTGCGATGCGCTTCATCGACGATGGCTAAATCAAATGTCGGCGCGCCGTGCTCATGTTGGGCGGCGATTAATTTATCCAGGGATTGATAGGTGCAAAAAGTTACGCGCGCCTCGCCAGGGCGGATTTTTTTACTTAAATGGGCGGCAATTTCTTGCGGGTCGGTGCTCACCCGCCCGGCGATTTCATTGGGCTGGATGTCTTCGCTATCGCCGGCGGTGTTATCGGAGCAAATGACCAAGGTACGCAAGCGGCGGGCGCTGTGTTCCAGCCATTCACGGCGCGCCTGGGCGACTAAAGCGATGGACGGGGCAATGAATAATAGGTTGGCGGCGGTGTTTTCGGGCACCGCGATGTGCTCGGCGATGCGCAACGCGGTGAAGGTTTTGCCGCTGCCGCACGCCATGATTAAGGTGCCGCGACGCTCGCCGTGGGCCCCCGGTTTGGCGTTTTGTAAGCCGTTTACCACCGCATCTATCGCGTCTCGTTGCAAGGGTAGCGGCTGGCGGGGTTCGCGTGGCGCGGTGGTTAAAGTGGTGTCGCAAAATTGCCGCATGTCGATTACTTTTACTTCGCTAACACCGGGCTTGGTGGTATCGATATTCGACGATAAACCTTTTGCCCCGCACACCAACCATTTTTCTTCTATGCCGGCCTGTTTGGCGGCGCCGATGAAGGTGGAGATGTCGCCCCAATAAATATTTTTGCTAGTCCAAAACTTGCATTGGATGGCGATTTTGTAGCCGTCGTTATGCGTGGCGATGAAGTCGACGCCGATGTCGCCGCCTTTGGGTTTTTTGACGCTGGCGATTTCTAGGGATTTAATTAACGGCAACGCCCACTGGGTTAATTTCTCAAACTGCGCGCCTTTTTCGGCTTTGTCGTCCGGGATTTTGGCGAATTCATCTAATTTTTGGCCGACGGTTTTGCCGACGAAATCGTGCAATGCGAGTTGTTTTTCATACTCGGCGGCGGTGATCCCGGCCGGCAGAAATTCCGTTTGCTGTGGTTTGTTATCGTTGTCTGGCATGGTGTTGGGGTGCAGGCGGCAATTTGTGGGATTATACCAGCGGCGCATCAATATTCCAGGAGATTAACGGGCCGTGGCGGCGGCGTGTTATATGCCATCGGTTTGCGCCGGTACCGCGGCACCGACTTCGCGCTCAATAAATGATCACCGAGCGGATGCTTTTGCCGGCGTGCATTAAATCGAAGGCGCGGTTGATGTCTTCCAAACCCATGGTGTGGGTGATGAACGGTGGCAAATCGATGTCGCCGCGCATGGCTTGCTCGACCATGCCAGGCAATTGCGTGCGCCCTTTTACGCCGCCGAAGGCCGAGCCTTTCCACACCCGCCCGGTCACTAACTGAAAGGGGCGGGTGCTGATTTCTTGGCCGGCGCCGGCCACGCCGATGACCACGCTCACCCCCCAGCCCTTATGGCAGCATTCCAACGCGGCGCGCATTACCTCCACGCAGCCGATGCATTCGAAGGCGTAATCGACGCCGCCATCGGTCATGTCGGTGATAACTTCTTGCACCGGCTGGCTATGTTGCGCGGGGTTTACGAAATCGGTGGCGCCCATTTTTTGCGCTAGGGCGAATTTATCGGCGTTTACATCGATGCCGATAATCCGCCCGGCGCGCGCCATCACCGCGCCTTGCACCACCGCCAAGCCGATGCCGCCCAAACCGAACACCGCCACGCTCGCCCCGGGCTCGACTCCGGCGGTGTTTTTCACCGCGCCGATACCGGTGGTGACGCCGCAGCCGAGCAAGCAGATTTGCTCGAACGGCGCGGCCTTATTGACCACCGCCACCGACACTTCGGCCACCACGGTGTACTCGGCAAAGGTGCTGGTGCCCATGTAGTGGAAGATGGGTTGGCGCTGGCCCTCGCGCTGCGCCCAAAAGCGGCGACCGCCGTCTGGCATAAGCCCCCGACCTTGGGTGTCGCGCACGGCGGAGCATAAATTGGTCTTGCCGGAGCGGCAGAATTTGCATTGGCGGCATTCGGCGGTGTACAGGGGGATGACATGGTCGCCGGGCTTTACGGATGTCACGCCGGTGCCGACTTCGACCACGATGCCGGCGCCTTCATGCCCGAGAATGGCCGGAAAAACGCCCTCGGGGTCGGCACCGCTGAGCGTGAAGGCATCGGTGTGGCACACGCCGGTGGCTTTGATTTGAATCAATACTTCGCCGGCTTTTGGGCCGTCTACGCTGACTTCCTCCACCTCTAAGGCGCGGCCCGCTTGCCACGCCACTGCTGCTCTAGTTTTCATGCCGCATCCTCTAAATGGATTTATCAGGGCGCGATTTTTATCGCTGTACTAGCGCCGATGAGGCGTCAGCGATGATATATAACCGCACGCAAAACCTTATCATAGCCGTTCATGTCGTCGCCGCTCGTCGCCATGCGCCACCGCCCCATTAATAACCACTACTCGCTAAAAATCTGGTGCCAAATCACCGTAAAAATTATTTCACCCATAAAAACCGCATCGCCCAACTGGCGTGTGCGCACATTGCGGTGCTGGCGCTGGCCAACTACGCGGTGCAATTCACCGCCACGGTCGGCGGCATCCATTTCACCTGGGCGATATTTATTTTTCCGCTGGTGATATTGGCCACCGACCTCACGGTGCGATTATCGGGCCCGCATCAGGCGCGCATCATCGTCGCCGTCGCTTATTTGCCGGCCATCCTCATCAGCGCCGGGCTGGCGAATTGGCGCATCGGTTTAGCCAGCGGCGGGGCCTATTTGAGCGGCCAATTGTTGGACATCGCGGTGTTTCAAAAAATCCGCCAACGCAGCGCCCGCTGGTGGGTGGCGCCGCTGCTATCCACCGTTGTCGCCAACATTATCGATACCTATATTTTCTACGCCGCCGCTTTTTATCGCACCGCCGACCCGTTCATGGCCGCCCACTGGGCGCACCTCGCCAGCGTGGATTTGGCGTTCAAAATCATCATCGCCACGCTGCTTTTTTTGCCGGCCTATGGATTATTGTTGAATTATTTGCTCGCGCCAGGTCGGCGGTCTGGGAATTCAACATTATCGGAGCGGTAGCGGCTGCGTGCCTTCGGTGAGGATGTCTAAGTATTTTTGATAGGCGAATACGCGGCGGCGCTGGCGGCCGGTGATCTCGCGGATGATGTCTAAATCCACCATGCGGGCGATGCAGGCGTGGGCGGTGGGCACCGAGACGGCCAGCGCTTGTGCCAAGTCGGCGGCGGTGATATAGGGGTGGCGCTGCATGTGGTCGTGGGCGCGCAGCGCTGTGGCGGCGGCGTGGCCGGAAGTTTCGATGCGCTGGCGGTCGTCGGCAAACAAAGCGAGCATTTGTTGTACGCTGGCGACGGCGGCGGCGGAGGTTTCGCGCACGCCGATGAGAAAAAACTCGACCCATTCTTCCCACGCGCCGCGTTCGTGCACGCTTTGTAGCAGTGCGTAGTATTGGTCGCGTTCGTTTTTCAGGTACAAACTCAAATACAAAGTGGGCTGGCCTAAGGCGCCGCCAGCGCACAACATAAAGGTGATGAGCAGGCGGCCGAGGCGGCCGTTGCCATCCAAAAACGGGTGGATGCTCTCGAATTGCACATGCGCTAAGGCCGCCCGTATCAGCAGCGGCAGGGTCGGATTTTCTAGGTGGATGAATTTTTCCAGCGCCGCCATGCAGTCGGCCACTTGGTTCGGCGGCGGCGGTACATAGCGCACATTGCCGGGGCTGCCAATCCAATTCTGCGCGCTACGAAATTCGCCGGGCTGCTTATTGCGGCCGCGACCGGCGGCCATTAGGCGCGCATGCACCTCGCGAAATAAGCGCCCCGAGAGCGGTATGCCGCGCCGCACTTCGCCCAGCCCGTAATCCAGCGCATGGACATACAACGAGGTCTCCAAAATGTCGTCCATGGGCGCCTCGGGTTCGTTTTTTGCCTCAAAACGCAGCAGGTCGGTCAGAGAAGATTGCGTGCCCTCGATTTGCGCTGACAACACCGCCTCCTTGCGCACATACATATAAACGAACAGCAAAGGGGCGGGCAAAATGGCGCTCATGCCGTCCAGCCGCCCGAGCGCTTGGTTGGCTTCCTCCATCAGTCGGTACAGCGGACGCAAACGTAATGGCGGGTTCGGCGGCAGCGGCGTCGGTACAAAGGCACGCAAGGTTTTGTCGCCGAGCGTGGTGATGGTGATGTGACGCCCGGTGTCGCGCGCGCTGGCAATGTCGTCCATAAGTAAAAGGCGCTTGATTTAGCGAATCGCTAAGTAAAGAAAAACGCAGTTTATTTTATTTACGAGAAAATAAGTTAAGCCCGCTTTATTTAGCCCAGTGCTAAATAAAGAAAATTGGCTTTTTCTTTATTTACGGGAAAATAAGTTAAGCCTGCTTGATTTAGCGAATCGATAAATAAAGAAAAGTGGCTTTTTCTTTATTTAGCAATGGGCGGCCGGGCGAAAATGCGGGAGGTGGGGGATAAATGGTGTATTAGCGCGCAATAATTACCGAGACACTTCCCGCCAACCGCGCATGGCGGGGAAGTACAGCCCGAGTTTGATGTCAGCGGCGGCGTTCTGGCGGCGGTCGAGGCGCTCGATGAGGGTGGCGTAGCGGGCCAGTTGCGGGCGGTGGCGCTCGCACTCGCTAGCCAAAAAGGCCGCCGCATCGCCGCCTTCGTGGCGGCTGGATTTGAAATCGATGACCCAGCGCACGCCGTGCTCATCGATAAAGGCGCGGTCCACCACTAAATGCGCCACGGTGCCGTCCAACACGCCGGCGATCGGCCACTCGGCTTTGATGGCGCGATGTTGGGGCGAGAATATCCACGCCGCCTTAGCGTCGGCGCGGGTGTTGTCCACCGCTTGGGTGATTTGGGCAAGCGCGGTTTCGAGGTGTTCGGCGGCGATGCCGTTTTCTCGTAACAGCTGGCGCCAGGCGTGTTGTTGCTCGGCGCTGCTTTGGCTGCGCCAATTTTCCCAGCCGATGTGGTCGATGCGTTGAAAAATATCGTGCATGACGATGCCGACGATGCGCGCCGTCTCCCCGGCCCAGGAAAATTCGATGGGTTTAGGCGCGGCGCCGTTTTCGCTCTGCTCGGTTTCGTAAATGTTGGCCACCGCCATGCGCTCCGGCAACGGCGGCGGCGACCACGCAGCGGGCAGGCGCTGCAGCGGGTGCGGCGCGGACTCGGGGGCATCCGCCGCCGGGCTGGCGGCGGCCACCGCTGCGGCATGCGCGGCGAGGTATTCATCGCCCACCTGCGGCCATAGCGCGTCGAGCATGGTGTTCGCGGCTGGCTTAATCTCCTTTTTGTCGGCCGCGATAGGCGCGAATAAATGCAAACGGCGGCGCGCCCGGGTGCAAGCCACATACAACAGCCGGCGCTGCTCGTTTTGGGCGCGGGTTTTGTCCAAAGATTCGAGGTAGCGATAAAAGGAATCGTCCTGCTCGGCGCGCCCCGGCAGCGGCGCCAACAACAACTTGCCGGGCAATTCTTGCCACCGCAACAGGGTTTTTTCATCGCGCCGGCCGCCGCGGGAAAGCCCCGGCAACAGCACCACATCGAATTCCAAACCTTTGGCGCCGTGCATGGTGAGCAACTGCACCCGCGCATCGACGCCAGGCCGCGCCCAGAGATTTTCCGCGGCCAGTTTCAGGCTGGCGGGATTTATGTCGATGTCGTCGGCCTCCATCTGGCTGAGTAAATCGAGATAACGCTGGCAGTCGTCTAAGTCCGCCGCGGCGATGACCGCCGGTCCGCCCAACGCCAACCACGCCCCCTCGACGCCGAGGCGCAAACCATCGCGTCCACGCTGGCGCACAGCACAGGCAGTAGCGGCGGCGAAGCGCGTCAAGCGGGTATGGCCGGCGGCGGATAGCACGCCATCTAAGGCCGCTAACGCCGCCTCATCCCGCCACAGATTAGGCAATGGCTGGGCGGATTCTTCCGCGGCCGCGGTCAGCGCGGTCAAATCATGCAAGGTCATACCGCACCACGGCGCCCGCAGCAGGCAAAGCCAAGCGATGCGGTCAGCCGGCTGCGCCAGGCCAAGGGTTAGCGCGATTAAATCGCGGATGGCCGGGCGCTGCGCGAGTTTTTCCAAATCCACGGCTTGGAAGGCCACGCCACCGCGCCGCAACGCCGCCGCCACCGCATGCAAATGGCTGCGCGCCCGCCCCAGCACGGCGATGGATTGGCGCCCATCTTCCGCTAAGGCATCTTGAATGCATGCGGCGATGGCGGCGGCTTCTGCGCTCGGGTCGCCGCTGGCGTGTACTTCAACCCGCCCGTCATCGGCTTCGGTGTGGGCGATGGCTGCGGTGTAGCGGACCGCGCTATTGGCGATGTCATCGTGCCGCGGCAGCACGGCGCGGAAGGTTTGGTTGAACCAATCCACCAGCCCTGGCGCCGAACGGAAGTTGGATTCTAAGGTGATGGCGGCCGGGCGTAAATCGCCTAATCCGGCCTCGCGCACCTGCAAAAAATTGCCCACCTCGGCCTCGCGGAAGCGGTAAATCGATTGCATGGGGTCGCCGACCAAAAACAGCGTGCGCCCGTCATCCGGCTGCCAGCCGTAGGTGAGTTTTTGGATGAGCGCGAGGTGGGCTAAGGAGGTGTCTTGGAATTCGTCGATGAGTAGGTGAGACAACTGATAGTCGAGCGCCAACGCCAGCTCCGAGGGGTTATCACCGCGCCCGGCGGCGCCCAAATCCCCTAACGCTTGCCCGGCGCGTTGCGTCACTTCGATAAAATCGGCTTGGTTGCCAGCGGTGAATAGCAAGCGCAATTGCGCCACTGCCACCGGCAGCAAGCGCAGCAAGCCGCTCAAGGTTTGCCATTGCGCATCGCTGAATTCGCCGCCGGGCAGGCCGCGTACGCCGTGCAGTGCGATTTCGATGTCGGGCAATTCGCGCAGCGCCGCCAGCGCCGCCAACATGCGGGTTTTCTCATCCGCGCCAGAGGCACCGGGAGGAAACCCGCTGAGTTTGGTCAAGGTTTTTCTTAAACTCCCGCCCTTGGTCAGCGCCAACTCGGCCATGCCACGCCATTGGGCGAGGTCGGCGCAGCGCGCAGTCGGAAATTCGCGTACCTCATGCAACGCCGTGATAGGGGAATCGACGCCGTCGGCGCGCAAATTTTCGGCCGCGAAGGCGGCCAACGCCACCAGTTCGGCCTGTTGCGGCGGCGCGACCAGCGCCGCGATGCGCTGTAATTCCGCCTCCACCGCGTCGCGCCACATGGATTCTAAGGCGGCGCGGTCGTCCTGGCCTAAGGTTTGGCTGGCGGCGCCGACATGCCGCATCCACTTATCGCGCTTCTCCAGCATGCCGCTCAGCAGGGCGCAGGCTTGGCCCCAATCGGCCTCCACCAGCGCCGCCAGGGACTGGCATGCGGCCGATAAATCAGCCCCTGGCGGGGATGAATCTTCGATGTTAAGCAGCGCCAAATGCGCCGCCCGGCGGTATAGCGCGGCCGGGTTTTCGACGATGTTCGGCGCCGCGCCGAAACGCGCCGACCACGGCATGCGCCGCACCAACGCGCTGCTAAATGAGTCGATGGTCTGCACTTGCAAGCGGCGGGTGTTTTCGGTGATGCGCCAGTCGTGACGCTGCGCGGCGGCCAGGGCGGCTTGGGCGATGGCGCGAAACTCGTCATCTTTATCGGCGTCTTGTTGCGCCTCGGCGGCGCGCAAGGCGTCGACGATGCGCTCGCGCATTTCCGCGCAGGCCTTTTTGGTGAAGGTGATGGCGAGGATTTTTTCAGGCCGGTCCACCACCGCTAACAGCGACAAATAGCGCCGCACCAGCAATTCGGTTTTGCCGGAGCCGGCCGGGGCTTGCACGATGAAAGATTGGCCGGGGTGCAAGGCGCGGGCGCGCCGGGCGTGGTCGCTGGGCAATTTAGACATGTTAATGGCCGGCCGGCGGGGTGGATTCTGATGCCGATGGCGCGGCTTCGGCGGCCGCGGTGCGCGCCGCGTCTTCGGCCTCGCCGACGCGACATAAGCCCGGCAAGGCGCAGTATTGGCAAGCGTTGATGGCGGGGTCGACGCGCGCCTCGCCGGCCAAAAATTCCGCCGCCAAAGCCGGCAGCGTGGCCCGCCAGTGGGCGAGCAAATCGGCCCAGCTGGGGAAATCATCTTTGATGGGGCTTTTGTCCAGCGCCGCCACGCCGCCGGGCGCGGCTTCGGCATTTTCGGCCAGGCCGCTAAAACCGCATTCGCCCTTTTTCACGCGGCCATAGGCCAGCGCCGCCACCGGCGCGGTTTGGGCGAGGGCGTATAGCGGCAGTTGCACCGCCGTCGGGCGCGCCCCGACCCAGGCCGGGGATTTATCCGGCTGGCCGGTTTTGTAGTCGATGAGGGTGAGTTTGCCGCGCGCCGATTCATCGATGCGGTCGATTTTCAACTCCAATTCGAGGCCGGCGAGGTTTAACTCGAGCTTTTCTTCCATGGAAATGGCGGTGAATTCGCCCTCGCGATCGAGCTCGCCTTGCAGCCATTCGGTCACGGTTTCGGCCACCGATGTAACCAAGGTTTGGTGAAATTTCTCGCCGCAGCCGCTGATGAATCGATAGCGCGTGGCGGCTTGCGCGGCCGCAGCGGTCACCATTTGGTCGCGTTCATCGGCCGACTGGGCGCGTAAATTTTGCGAAGTTTTCAGCCCTTCCCAAATAATTTGCAAGGCGTGATGGAACAGCCCGCCGCGTTCCATGGGGCCGAGTCCGGGCTCGTTTTCGTCCACCTGGCGCGCCCCGAGACGGTGCGTCGCAAAGGCGCGAAAGGGGCACTTGGCTTGATTTTCGACCAGGCTGGCGCCGCCTCGGGCCGGGCCTGGCGGGTGCGCTGGGCCGCGCCGGTCTTGCCAGGCCTCGAGGCGTGGTTTGGCGGCGTGCACCAGCTGCGCCGGGGTGGGAAAACGCGCCTCGGCGGCGGCCTCGGCCGACGCGGCCTCGGCCGCATCGATTTGCACAGCAGCGCAAGCGGCTAACAGCGGGCTCGGCTCGGCGGCGATGTTGTCCACCATTTTCGGGCGCGACAGCACCACCTCATCGGCGGCCGCGAGCAAGCGCTGTTGTCGCCCCTCGGCGCGCCCGCGCAGGCGCGTCAAATCCGCTTCAGTCACGCCGGCGGCGTGTTGTACGGCGGCGCTGATGAAGGGATTCATGTGCTGCGCCGGCGGCCAATCCGACTCCACCAAACCGCCGAACCACAAGGCATCGAAGCGCTGCCCGGCGGCTTCCAATAGGCCGAGAACTTGCACCGGCGCGGCGCTGGATTTGGGCTGAAAAGGGCGCTCGGCGAGCAGGCGCTGCAACCGCGATAGAGCATCGCCGAGGCCCATGGGGGCGCTGGTCAGCTCGGCGGTGGCGAAATCACGCAGCGCGCGGCGAAAGGCCTCGGCGGCTTGAAATTCATCGCTATCTAAGGCGCGCTGGCCAGGCCAGCCGAGATGTTTCAGCCATTGCGCGAAGCATTGCGCCCAGTGGCTGGCGGCTTTGGCGGCGCTGTCGCGCGGCAGATTCGCCACGGCTGTCTCCAGCGTACGGCGGAGAATCGGGCACGGCGGCGGGCCGCGGCGTACTGGCTCGGCGGCCGATTCGGCAGTGGATTCGGCGGCCGGTTTGGGCGCGGATGGGGCGGCGCTGGCGCGCGGCAAGTTTTTTGCAAAATCCCGCAGCGTTACTTGATAGGGCAATTTTTGGCGGCGCCATACATCCAGCTGACTGCGCGCCGCGGCCTCGGTCTCGGCGCCGCGAATGAAGGGCGAGCCGAGCAGGGCGCCGATGGTCGCGCTGGGCAGCGCTTGCTCGCGCAATGCGGTCAACGCCAGCGCCGCGGCGCCGACCACCGCATAGTCGAGCAAGTTTTTGCCGGTGGATATGTGATACGGCAACGCCGCGCTGACGCCGGGGACGAGCAGCTGCTGCGGGCTTAAGATTTGCTTTAAGGCGTACTCCAAAGCGGCCGCGGCGCGGTCCACATTGGCGGCGACGATGGCGATGCGGGCGGCCGGATCATCGAGCAATTTGGCGCGCGCCCAGCGCGCCGCGGCCAGCCATTGGCTGGATTCATCGTCATACTCGCGCAGTTGCGGCGGCGCGCGACGGGCGGCGGGCGGCGGCGCGAGTTCGAGGTCGGCGCCGCGACGCGTCAAGCCATCGAACAGCGCTTGTTGTTGCGGCAATAGTTGGTCGAAACCGAGCCAGAGGATTTTCCCAGCCGCCGGCGCGGCGTCGGCGTGCTCAAGGCGGGCGCGCAAGCGTGGCGCCAAACTGTGGGAATCCACCCAACCTTGAGCGCCGCAGCGTTGTTGGAATTGCCGCGCCCAGCGATGCCAGCGGCGGTGATCTTCGTGCGGCGAGGCGGCGCATGCGGCGAGCTCGATATCCCAATCATTGAGCGCGCGCCAGGCGTCGATGGCGGTTTTGGCGGTCGCCGGCACGTTCCATAACGGCGCCGCGCCGGCGTCGGCGATGTCGTCGCCGATGATGGCTTCCCACAGCGCCGCCAGCTGTACGGCGCCCAACAACAGCGGGCGCGGCGCGGCCGCCGCGTTAATGTCATCGCCGCTGCGCCATAAACGCGCCAGCCAATCGGCATAGGGCAGGGCGTCTGCGGATTCCCAAGCATGCTCGCCGTGGGCGCGTTGATGGCGGTCGAATTGCCGCTGTAACTCGCGCGCCAGTGGCGCGGTGGCGGTGACCACGGTGGCGATTTCGCCGCTGGCGACGCGTTCGACGAGGGTTGGAGCAGTTTGGGAGGCGTTTTTTGGGGGCATGGTTTGCGCCGGGCGGTCGGCGGCCATCACGCGGCCGGCTGTAGCAAATCTTCCATGCGCTGCGCTAAGTCGAAGTCGAGTGAGGTGAGGCCGCCGGATTCGTGGGTGGTTAAATCCACGGCCACGGTTTTATAAACATTGCGCCACTCGGGGTGGTGGTTCATGCGTTCCGCCGCCAAGGCGGTTTGCGTCATAAAACCAAAGGCGCGCGCGAAATCTGGGAAAACGAAGGTTTTGTGGAGTTTTCCATCGACCAACTGCCACGGGGCGTGGTCGCGGCGGCGGGTTGTATTGAGTTGCGCGAGAGCCGCTTGCACGGCAGCCGGGGGGAGTAGGTCGGGCATGGGCTAATTAGGCGGAAAGGGGCGGCATTATACGCGCCGCCCAAAATGCGGCACCGGATTGTTGGCGCGGTGGATGGTCCGGGCCCATCGTTATGAATGGTCGACCGGGGTTGTTGATAAACGCGAGCAGCGAGGCCTGGTTTTTCGATATTCTCCATGGGTGCCGCCGCTGGCGGCAGATTTGGTTGGCGTTAATGTGAATACTGGGTTCTATTATTTTGGATTTATATATCTAAATTTGCGCGGAGGGTTTGGTTTTTGCTGTTGGTTTTTGCTGTTGGTTTTGATGTGGCTTTGGCTTTGGCTTTTTGCCGTTATTCTTCACTCCCCTTAGCCTTTGCTTTTTGGAGGGGGAGTCAAAACTGGCGTCTTTTTGCCAGTTTTGGTGGGGGGTTGCTTTGAGGCTGAGTTTGACTTGAATTCTTTCACTTTCGCAGTCGCTTTGACTTTGATTTTTCTGTTGATGTTGATGTTGATGTTGATGTTGTATCTTTTAACGCATCTTTTGTGGCTGATGGGGTGGGAATTTAAAGACAAAAGCGAAAAAGCGAAAATCAAAAGCATCAAGTAAAACCTAACATTAAAGATATCCCCCCACCAAAACTGGCGATGAAGCCGCCAGTTTTGGCTCCCCCTCCCGAAAAAGCATGGGGGGGAGCTGAAGACTAAAGGCGAAAAGCCAAAGCCACATCAAAAGCCAAAGCCAAAATCAAACACCTCTTAAATCAGCGGCTGACCTCAAAAAATCTCAACCGCACTGCGGATTTAGGACTATAAATCTCTATTATTGCTATCGGCTGCGGCGGATATCTGCGGGTAATCTTGGAGCCAGGGCGCGGGGTGTTTGGGCCGCGCCGACGGCTGGTTTCAACCGCCGCCGGCGATGCGGCGATGCAGTTCCTCTTGGGCGTCGCGCCAGGCTAATGCCGCTGGGTCTAAATCACGCTGCGCCGGGGTCTCTGGTGGGTAGTGGCCGAAGCGGTCTTCGCCGCGCACCAGATGGGCGGTGTGGCCGGGCAGTTTGGTTTGGCGCACTTGCGGGGCGATGTATTGGATGTTTACGCCGATGCGGCGCTCGGCGCTGGCGTTGGGCAGCGAGGAATGCAGCGTCCAGCCGTGATGGAAGGAGGCTTGGCCGGCCTCGAGCGGGCAATACACGGCGCGGCTTTCATCCACATCGGGCACGCGTTGGTTTTGATACAGCACATTGTGCGCATCGGCGGCGGAAATATCATGCGCCTGCGCGCCGCCGAGGTGGCTGCCGGGAATCATCTGCATGCAACCGCTGTGGCGGTCGGCGCGCGACAACGCCAGCCACGCCGACACCTGCGCATCGCCGTCCAGCCCCCAGTAGGTGAGGTCTTGATGCCAACTCACATGAGTCGGCGTGTGCGGCTCCTTGATGATGTAGGTGGTGTTGTACAGCAGGATGTCGGGCCCGATAATTTGCGCCACCGCATCGAGCATTTTGGGGTGCGTCGCCAGTTCATACGGCGAGCGCAAAATGGTGTGCATTTTCGCCCAATAATGCACTGCCCCGAGTTGCTCCTCAGCGCTTTCCAAGGCGCGACGATGTTGCGATGCTTCGGCGGCGCTGAGAATATCCACTGGTGATAAAAAACCTTGGGAGTCATAGGTGGTTTTCATGGCCGATGTTTGCATGGCGGGAATGCGGTTAATGGCGGTGGGTATTAATCCGGCGGTGGATTGAAGTTGCGGAATATATCGATATCGAAAGGTTGCACGGAGGCGATTTTTTCTACTGGGATGAGCATGGCGTTGCGCAGCATTTCTTGGTCATTTAACTCACTGGCATAGTCGGCGTTAATATCTATTTTGCGATTTTTATCACGGAAACCACTCCAATGTATGGCGAATCGAAGCCACTTTTGAGGTTCGTCATGTGGCACGGCGAGAGGCAGCCCAGCATAGACTTTATGGTTGTCTAGGGTGAGCAATATCATTTTTCGAGCGGTGATTTTTTCATAAATAAATTTGTCGAAACCTGGTTCACTGAGTTCTTTCAATTGCAGTTTATCTTTCCACTCTTGAGTAGCGAAGCGGTAGCGAAGCGGTAGCGAAGGTAGGTTATAAATCGAACAACCATGGCAAAGGCAAAGGCCAGAAACGGCGCATTTTCCACCGAATCATAAGACCATAGAAGATTGATACCAATTAAAAATACAGCGCAAATAAACAATAACCCCACCCGAATGTGAGAATACGGAAATACAAAACATAGCCGGTATATTTGGGGCCTGAAAAACGCCAAATGGGCGCGTCATAAACCAGGTAGCCGCTTGCCAGTATGGCCAGCGTGGCGAATATTGGGTCGTAACTTAAAAAGGACATGCTTGTACTCTTTTAAAAAATGGTTTGGTGGTTTACGCCGAAGCCCTTTTTTTCGCGGCGGCTTGCCACCGGCGGACGATGAATCATACAAATCATGCGCCAAAATCAGGTTATAAACTATAACAATCATGTCCATCAACCCTATGGGTAAACCATGTCCATCAAGCCTAAAAAAGACCACCCCAAACCACCGGCGAATCTAAAACGATGCGACTGGTGCGGCGCCGATGCGCAGTATTGCGACTATCACGATGTAGAGTGGGGCGCGCCGTTGCATGACGACCGACAATTGTTCGAATTGCTCTGCCTCGAGGGCGCCCAAGCCGGCTTGAGTTGGCTCACCATCCTCAAAAAACGCGCCCATTATCGCCGCGTGTTCGAGCATTTCGAGGCTGCCAAAATCGCCCGCTATGACGCCGAAAAAATCGCCGCCTTGTTGCGCGACCCTGGCATCGTGCGCAATCGCCTGAAAGTGCACGGCTTCATCAAAAACGCCGCCGCCTACCTCAACTTGCTCGATGGCGGCGCCACTTTAGACCAGTACCTATGGAATTATGTGGACGGCGCGCCACAACAAAATCGCTGGATTTCATCGGCGCAAGTGCCGGCTGCCACGCCGCTATCGGCCCAACTCAGCCGTGATTTGAAACAAGCCGGCTTCACCTTCGTCGGCGCCACCATCTGCTACGCCTTCATGCAAGCCGCCGGCATGGTCAATGACCACCTCGTATCCTGCCATCGCCATCGCCAACTGGGCGGCGGTTAAGCGCGCATATATAATGAGTCCGTATTGAGGGCGCCATATTAATGCCCCGGCACTGGAAAACACCCACCCCCGACATCGCCCAATCCACCAAACCCACATCGCCAAGCGCCGAATCCGCCGAATCCTCGAAAGCCACCTTAAAATCCCGGCCCGGCCCGACCCGGCCCGACCACCACCGCCACCGCCGCCGAATCGACATACACATCCCCGGCCACCGCCCGCCATTTAAATTAACATATATATGTATCTAAATGATGCGCATATATATGTATCCATCGCGATGAATCCGGCCGCATTCCACAACCCGGCCAAGCGGCCGAATCCGCCGTAGAGTTTTGTAAAATAACCCACCGACCCACCGACTCACCGACCCACTGACCCGCCAAGCACCATTGGCGCCGACCGGAGATTGAACATGAACATAATGCGCATTATCGCGGCGTTAGCCGCCGTGGCGATGATGGGCGCTGCCATCGGCGCGCCAATTACCGCCGCCGAAGTGGAGAAACGGCGCGCTTGGGCCGAGCAAGGGCAAGCCTGGGCGCAAAATAATCTCGGCTATGTGTATTGGCAGGGCGCCGGCGTGGCCCAAGACCGCGTCGCCGCCGTGCAGTGGTTTCGCCGCGCCGCGCAGCAGGGGCACGCCGATGCGCAAAACAACCTCGGCAAGGCCTATTGGTTCGGACACGGCGTCGGCCAAGACCGCGCCGAGGCGGTGCGCTGGTATCGCCGTGCCGCGGAAAAAGGCAACGCGGCGGCGCAATACAACCTTGGCGTGGCCTATGCCAATGGCGAGGGCATCGCCCAACAGCCGCGCCAGGCGGCGCGCTGGTATCGGCAGGCGGCGGAAAAAGGCCACGCGGCGGCGCAATATGGGCTGGCAAAATCCTACTGGTTCGGCGTCGGCATAAAGAAAAACAAGCGCCAAGGATTGGAATGGTATCGCCGCTCGGCGCAGTTAGGCCATGCGGCGGCGCAATATCGCTTGGGCGTATTGCGTATGCGCGGCGCCGGCGTCGCCCAAAACCCCCTCGCCGCGGTGCGCTGGTATCGCCAAGCCGCGCTGCAAAATCACGCCGCGGCCCAACACAGCTTGGGCAACGCCTATTGGCTCGGCACCGGCTTAGCCCAAGACCGCCGCGAAGCCGTGCGCTGGTATCACCTGGCGGCCAAATTAGGCGACCCCCGCGCGCAAAACAACCTCGGTCTAGCCTACTGGCGCGGCGAAGGCGTCATCGCCGACAAAAAAGAAGCCTACATCTGGTACTCCATCGCCAAAGCCCAAGGCTATCCCGGCGCCGCCAATGCCCTACGCACCTTGAATTGGCACCGCCATTTATCGCCCGCGGAGCGGCTGGCGGCCGCGAAAGAAGCAGCGCGACGGTTGGCGGAGGGGTGATGTTGGTGGATTTGGGTGCTGGGTGTTGTCGGGTGATGGGGTGGTCGATGGTGGTAGGTGATGGGTGATTTCGTCGCCATGTGATGTCGGGTGGTGATGATGCTTTGAATCGCCACCGCCATAAATCAAATCAAGCAACCAAATTTATGAGGTAAGAAAATGATTCGTTTTATCGCCAGAGTCGCGTTGGCGACACGCATAATGTGCAGCACCGACGGCTGTAAGCCATCGACGCCGGCGCCTACACCGTCACCGAAAACTAAATCAACGGCATTACCTTGTCGCTTTCATCGTCGTCGCCATAGACATTAAACTAACCAGCACCAGAGATAAAAATGATTCGCTATCGAAGCGCAGCGGAGAACGGACATGCAGAAGCGCAATATAAAATGGGTTGCGCCTATCGAAATGGTGAGGGCGTTGCCAGAAACCAGCGCAAGGCAATCCACTGGCTTCTAAAATCAGCCAACCAAGGGCATGCCGGGGCGCAATGTGATTTGGGCGATGTGTATGCTTCAGGTGTAGGCGTTGACCAAGACTATCGCGAGGCAGTGCGCTGGACTCGCAAAGCGGCGCAGCAAGGGGATGCCGATGCGAAAAATAATTTAGGTAATGCGTACAACGCTGGCCGGGGCGTTGCTAAAAACCATCGCCAGGCGGTGCGCTGGTATCGCGAAGCAGCGAAACTTGAGCATGGCGGGGCGAAATATAATTTGGGATTAGCCTATTGGATGGGCAAGGGCGTAGCCCAAGACCGTAGCGCGGCCGTGCGCTGGTTTCGCGAGGCGGCGCAGCTGGGGACATTGAACGCGCAATTTAATTTGGGCATAGCCTATGATATTGGCGAAGGCGTAGCCCAAGACCATCGCGAGGCGGCGCGCTGGTATCGCAAAGCGGCGGCGCTGGGGGAAGCAAATGCGCAAAATAATTTGGGCCATTGCTATTGGAATGGCCAGGGCACCATAGAAAATAAACAGGAAGCGTACATCTGGTATTCCACGGCCAAAGCCGGCGGTAATGAAATCGCCGCTGGTGTTTTGCGCAACACGGAGTGGCTGATGTATCTATCTAAAACCGAAATACGCGCCGCGGAAACCGAAGCGCGGCGGCGACTAAAAGCCATCGAAGCCGGCACCTACATCGCGGCCGAAAACTGACCCGAGCATCACCCAAACTTTATTCGAAAATGCCTGGCCGC
Organism: Candidatus Poriferihabitaceae bacterium; assembly: GCA_965243285.1. Classification (GTDB taxonomy): domain Bacteria; phylum Pseudomonadota; class Gammaproteobacteria; order Arenicellales; family Poriferihabitantaceae; genus JAHRAW01. Next base: position 1,306,360 of record OZ251537.1, read on the forward strand.
CAAAATGCCTGGCCGCCGGCGCTGATGGTCTATTGTTAACTAACCGACACCGCCCCCGTGCAGTAAAATGCATGAGGGTTTCGGTATGGTTGGTTTTTTATTCATTTAACTTTTAAGATGTATCCGATGCCGCAGACGAACTGTGCGGCAATTGAAGCGGTAATGGCGCATGAATATACCCACATCGCGCAGTTTAAGTATGGAATTGAGTTTGACCCATTCAGCCCCACCCATTCAGCCCCACCCCCACCGAATTGATGGCTGATTTCATTGCTGGTTGGAATGTGGCAAATAAGGATTCTGGAATTGGCCATTGGTATACCATAAGGTGACGGTGGGCTTGACCGTGATGCCATTAAGCCGATGGAGATTATCGCTAGTTTGGGTGAGTACGATTTCAATTCATCCACCCATCACACCACGACAGCGCTTGAATGCCTATACCAACGGGATGATGTTTTAGCTGAAAAACCCACGCAGTAGTTTTGAAGATGCCATGCACAAGGGGTATGACTTGTATATCTAATTTAGGGAATCACATACATAAATATTCAGGTTGATGGGTGTTTTTTCATGCGACCGGCGTGTTATTTGGCGGCGGTAAACCCTTCCCCCCACCGACTCCCCCGCTAAGGGGGAGTCAGATTTTACCGAGCCGACTTCACGCTTTCGCTACCCCCGACGCACGCCGTCACCCGTCGATTTTCATCCCCTTCGCCAGCAACCGATTCACCCGCTTCACATAATCGCCCGGGTTTTTGGGGGCGGTGCCTTCCGCTAAGGCGGCTTGGTGGAATAGTACCCAGGCCCAGTCTTCGGCCTCGGCGGCGGTGGGGTCGAGTTGGGTGATTAGGGGGTGGGTGGGGTTGATTTCTAGGATGGGTTGGGTCGCTGGGGCATCTTGGCCGGCGGCTTGGAGGATGCGTTGCATGTTGCCGCCTAAATCGTGGTCGGCGGCCACCAAGCAGGCCGGGGAATCCACCAAGCGGGTGGATAGGCGCACCTCTTTTACTTCGTCCGCCAATGCGGTTTTGATTTTGTCGAGCAAGGGTTTTAGGCGGGTGGCTTGCTGGTTGGCGTTTTCGGCGTCGGCGTCGGCGTCGGCGCTTTCGCCGGCCAACTCGGCCAAATCTAAATCACCCTTGGCGATGGATTGCAGCGGCCAATCTTTATCGCCGGCGTGATGGCTGGTGAGGTGGCCGACCACCCATTCGTCCACCGGGTCGGATAAAAGCAGCACTTCGATGTGATTTTTGCGGAATACTTCGAGGTGCGGCGATGCGGTGGCGCTGGCGTGGCTGTCGGCGGTCACATAATAAATCGCCTTCTGTTTTTCCGGCATGCGGGCGATGTAGTCGTCCAAAGAGGACCGCGATGCGTCGGTTTTCGCCTCAGTTTTCGCCTCAGTTTTCGCCTCAGTTTTCGCCTCGGATTTTGCCTCGTTATGGGTCGATGAAAAACGTAGCAAGCCGGCGATGGCGGTTTTATTGTCAAAATCTTCGATAACGCCTTCTTTGATGACGCGACCGTATTCCTTCCACAAATCGGCGTATTTTTCGGGCGTTTTGGTGGCGATTTTTTTCAGCTCGGCGAGTACTTTTTTCACCGAGGCGGCGCGAATTTTGTCGATGGATTGGTTGTGCTGCAAAAATTCCCGCGACACATTCAGCGGCAAATCGGCGGAATCCACCAAACCGCGCACAAAACGCAGGTAATTCGGCATCAATTGTTTGGCGTCTTCGGCGATGAAAATCCGCCGCACATACAGCTTGATGCCGCGCCGCTGCTCGCGGTCCCATAAATCAAACGGCGCTTTGGCCGGGATGTAGAACAGTGAGATGTAGTCCATTTTGCCCTCCACCCGGCTGTGCAGCACCGCCGCTGGCGGCTCGGGATCATAGGTGAGGGCGGTGTAGAAGGCGGCGTGTTCGGCGGCGGTGACGGCGGATTTAGGCCGCGCCCACAACGCCGAACCTTGGTTTACGGTTTCCCATTTAGTTTCCCCGGCGGCCGGTTTGGCAACGGTTTTATCACCCTTGCCCTCGACCTGGCCATCGCTGCCGCCATCGATAGACCCCACATCACCCCCCGCCTCCGCCTCCGCCCGCATATAAATCGGCAGCGAAATGTGGTCGGAATATTTGCCGATGAGGGCGCGCAGGCGGTAGCGCTGCAGAAATTCCGCTGCCTTGGGCTGTAATTCGAGGGTGATTTCGGTGCCGCACTGGCGGCGCTCGATGGCTTCGGTGGTGTAGTCGCCGCGCCCTTCGGAGCGCCATTTCACGCCCTCGGCCGGCGGCGCTCCAGCGCGCCGGGTGCGCACCGTCACCGCTTTCGCCACCAAAAATGCCGAATAAAACCCGACCCCGAATTGGCCGATGAAGGCGCTATCTTTGGCCTCTTTATCGGCCATTTGCTCGACGAATTGGCGCGTGCCGGAGTGCGCGATGGTGCCGATGTTGGCGATCACTTCGTCCCGATTCATGCCGATGCCGTTGTCGCGCACGGTCAAGGTTTTTCCTGTTGGATCGACTTCCAGCCAAATGCCGAGGGGGTCGTCATTTTCTTGCATGGCGGCATCGGTGAGGGTGGAAAACCGCAGGCGGTCGCAGGCGTCCGATGCGTTGGAAATCAGCTCGCGCAGAAAAATCTCCCGGTTGCTGTATAGCGAGTGGATGATGAGGTGCAGCAACTGCTGCACTTCGGTCTGAAAGGCGTGGGTCTGCGCCGCCGGCGGGGCGGTGGAGGCATCAGTTTTGCTGGCATTCATAGCGATAATCTGGTCGAATAGTGTCGTCAATCGGGGCGAATGTGGCGTAAGCCGGGGAGGTTGTTGAAGCGGGTGAATTTGTCGCCACCGGGCAGAATCCACCGCCATCGAATAGTTGCGGGCGAGGCGGCGATTTTCAAGCCAGTTTTGCGGCGGCGACGGATAATAACCGCGCCCACGCCACCGCCGCCGGCCCATTGACGGCAGCCATGCATAGCGCGTACACTGCGCGCCCGGTTGGCCCCAAGAGGGCGCATCGGCGCATCGTCGCTCGGGGTATAGCGCAGTCTGGTAGCGCGCCTGCTTTGGGAGCAGGATGTCGGGAGTTCAAATCTCTCTACCCCGACCAAATCTTCCGGCGTCAAATCTTCCGGCGTGGGCGGCGTTATGATCGATGAAGCGAGCTGGCCGCAGCGCCCGTAGCTCAACTGGACAGAGCAACGGCCTTCTAAGCCGTAGGTTACAGGTTCGAGTCCTGTCGGGCGCGCCACGCCACACTGGTACATTAACATGTCTCATATATATGTCGATTATATGTCGATGAGCGACATATTGATGAGCGCAGCGCCGGCGCGGTCCATACCAATCGCCTCGGCGCTGGTATAAAATCGCCAGCGAGCGAATCATCTGTGGTGAGCGTAGCTCAGTTGGTAGAGCCCCGGATTGTGATTCCGGTCGTCGTGGGTTCGAGTCCCATCGTTCACCCCAATTCGCCGCGTTTTATGCACAAGCCGCAAGCAAATTCATGGGCAAATCATGGGCCGTTAGCTCAGTTGGCAGAGCAGCTGACTCTTAATCAGCGGGTCGTAGGTTCGAGCCCTACACGGCCCACCAAACGCCGGTGGACATCATCAATCAAGCAAACGAGCGCGAAAGTGGCGGAATTGGTAGACGCGCTGGATTTAGGATCCAGTGCCGCAAGGCGTGAGAGTTCGAGTCTCTCCTTTCGCACCATCCGTGTCCCCCACCCCGTGACCTTCATCCACCATGTACATTAAATGAATCGGCGATGTTAATTAATCGGATGCGAGTGGCGCGCCATGCAAGTATCGGTTGAAAAATCCGGCGTTATCGAGCGTCGGCTGACGGTTTGCGTGCCGGCCGCCGAGGTCGACCGCGACATCGAAAAACGCTTGGCGAAAGCCGGGCGACAGGCGCGCATTCATGGTTTTCGCCCCGGCAAGGCGCCGCGCCATCTCATCCGCCAGCGCTATGGCGAGCAAGCGACCAACGAGGCGGTAAGCGACGCCATCCACTCCAGTTATCAAGCGGCGTTAGGGCAGGAGGCCATCGAACCCGCCGGGCTGTTATCCATCGAGCCGCAACCTTTCGTCGCCGGCGCCGACCTGCAGTATGTCGCCACTATCGAGTTATACCCGTCGATTCCGGCGCCCACTTTGGCCGGTCGCGCCATCGATAAACCGCTGTGCGAAGTCGCCGAGGTCGATATCGAGCGCACCTTGCAAGAAATTCGCGCCCGCCACGCCGACTACCACGCCACCGATGCGGCGGCGGAGAAGGGCGACCGCCTAACCATCGATTTTGCCGGCGAAATAGAGCACAAACCATTCGCCGGCGGCAGCGCCCAGGGGCATCAATTCGAGCTCGGCGAAGGGCGTATGTTGGCGGGCTTTGATAGCGCCTTGATGGGCGTCAAGCGTGGTGCTTCCAAGCGCATCGCCATCACCTTCCCGGCCGATTATCCGGCCGCCGAGGTGGCCGGCAAGGCCGCGGAATTTGCGGTGCAAGTGCGCGCCGTGCAGCGCCCGAAGTGGCCGGCGTTGGATGATGCCTTCGCCGAAAAACTCGGCATCGCCAGCGGCGGCATGGCGAAAATGCGCAGCGAAATCGCCGCCAGCCTGCAACGCGAATTAGCGCAGCGCATGCGCGCCACATTGCGCGACCGAGTGATGCACGAACTGCTGCAGGCGAACCCCATCGAGGCCCCCAAAGGGCTGGTGGAAGCCGAAATCGACCGCGTCATAGCGTCGATTAAAGCGCAAACTGAGGCCCGCCAAAAATCCCTCGGCGCCGCCGCCGGCATCGCCCGGCCGACCGAAGAGCGCGCAACCTTCGCCGCAGAAGCCCGTCGGCAGGTGATTTTGGGTTTAATCGCGCGCCACATCATCGCCCAAGAAAACATGCAACCCGAGGCCGCCGCGGTGCGGGCGCGGGTCGAAGAAATGGCCGGCAGTTATGATGACGGCGCCGCCATGATCGACTGGCACTACGCCGAGCCGAGCCGCCTGGCGCGCGTCGAAGCCATGGTGTTAGAAGAGCAGCTGGTTGCGCGTATGTTAGAGACCGCCGAAGTGACCGAAAAACCCGTGTCATTCCAAGATTTTATGAACCCCAAGCCGACGCCATAAACGCACTCTCATCCATCCGCCGCCATCAACGCATAGTCATAAACTTGGCCGTTATAAACCCAGCCACCGGCTCACCGCACCGAGCACGCTCCGCCATGCCTTATTCGAAAAATTTGCCCGCCGCCGCCCTGAATCTGGTCCCCATGGTGGTGGAAACCACCGGTCGCGGCGAGCGCGCCTATGACATCTATTCGCGGCTGCTAAAAGAGCGCGTGGTGTTTTTGGTCGGGCAGTTTGAGGATCAGATGGCCAATCTCATCGTTGCGCAATTGCTGTTCCTCGAATCGGAAAATCCGGAAAAAGACATCTCGCTGTATATCAACAGCCCCGGCGGAATCGTCTCCTCCGGCTTGGCCATCTACGACACCATGCAGTTCATCCGCCCCGATGTCAGCACCGTCTGCATCGGTCAGGCGGCCAGCATGGGGGCGGTGATTCTCGCCGGCGGGGCGCCGCAAAAACGCCACGCGCTGCCGCACTCGCGGGTGATGATTCACCAGCCTATGGGCGGCTCCAAGGGCCAAGCCTCCGACATTGAAATCCACACTCGCGAAATTTTGGGGATGCGTGAAAAACTCAACCAAATTTTCGTGGCGCACACCGGCCAACCCATCGAGCGCATTCAAACTGACACCGACCGCGATTATTTTCTGAGTGCCGATGAGGCCATCGAGTACGGCATTATCGACTCAGTGCTGAATCTGCGCGAGGATGCCAAAAAAACATAAATCTTCGGCGCCGCAAAACCAGCGGCGGCAATTTGCGCCGCCCCCGGCCCCCCTACTTCCCGAACCAATCCATCATCTAATGGCTGAAGACAGGCATCTGAAAACCCCAAAGCCGTTGTATTGCTCATTTTGCGGCAAAAACCAGCATGAGGTTCGCAAACTGATCGCCGGCCCGCAGGTGTTCGTGTGCGACGAATGCGTAGACCTATGCAACGACATCATCCGCGACGAGGGCGGCGCCCATGGCGATGCCAATGACGCCGGGCGCGCCACCTTCCCCATCCCGCCGAAAATCCACGCCATTCTCGATGAATATGTCATCGGCCAGCAAAACGCCAAAAAAACCCTCGCGGTGGCGGTATACAACCACTACAAACGCATGGAAAACGAGGATGCGGCGGACCAGGTGGACATCTCCAAAAGCAATATTTTGTTGATCGGCCCCACCGGCTCGGGCAAGACATTGCTGGCGGAAACCCTCGCCCGGCAACTCGAAGTGCCGTTCACCATCGCCGACGCCACCACCCTCACCGAGGCCGGCTATGTGGGCGAGGATGTCGAGAACATCATCCAAAAGTTGCTGCAAGCCTGCGATTACGACATCGAAAAAGCCCAACTCGGCATCGTCTACATAGACGAGATCGACAAAATTTCGCGCAAATCCGCCAACCCTTCCATCACCCGCGATGTCTCCGGCGAAGGCGTGCAGCAGGCCTTGCTGAAATTGATCGAGGGCACCATCGCTTCGATTCCGCCCCAGGGCGGGCGCAAACATCCGCAGCAAGAGTTTCTGCAGGTCGATACCCGCAACATCTTGTTCATCTGCGGCGGCGCCTTCGCCGGCATGGAAAAGGTGATTCAAGAGCGCACCGAAAAATCCGGCATCGGCTTCGGCGCCGACATCAAGGAGAAATCCGCCGACGATCGCGCCAATGAATTGCTGCGCGAGCTAGAGCCGGAAGATCTCATCAAATACGGCTTGATTCCTGAGTTCATCGGCCGCTTGCCGGTGGTGGCGGTGCTGGAGGAATTGGCTCAGGAATCCTTGATTCGCATCCTCACCGAGCCGCGCAACGCGCTCACCAAGCAGTACGCCAAGCTGTTCAAAATCGAGGGCGTGGAGTTGGAGTTTCGCCCCGAGGCATTGCGTTGCATCGCCGAAAAAGCGATGCGGCGCAAGGGCGGCGCGCGCGGCTTGCGCTCGATTCTCGAAACCGCCCTGCTGGACACCATGTATGAGTTGCCGTCCATGGCTGGCATCGCCCGCGTTATCGTCGATGAATCGGTTATCGACCAGGGTTCGCGGCCGCTGTATGTCTACCGCGACAGCAGCGAAGGCGCGGCCGGCGAAAACCAGCCGCAACAACAAATCGCCGCGGGCCTCGCATCATGACGCCCCCCAAGGCGCCCCCCAAGGCTGATGCGCCGGTAGTCGACGGGGCCGATTTGCCGGTGTTGCCGTTGCGCGATGTGGTGGTTTTTCCGCACATGGTGATTCCGCTGTTCGTCGGTCGGGCGCGCTCCATCAAGGCGCTGGAGATGGCGATGCCCACCGGCAAGCATATTATGCTGGTGGCGCAAAAAGACGCGGCGCAAGATTCCCCGACCCCGGACGGGCTCTATCGGGTGGGCACCGTGGCCTCTGTTTTGCAGCTGCTGAAGATGCCGGATGACACCGTCAAAGTGTTGGTGGAGGGCGAGCGCCGCGCCCGCATAACCGCCTTTACTCATGATTTGAAGGATGCCGACGCCAGCATCTCTTGCCGGGTGGCGCTGCTCGATGACGCGCCGGAAACATCCCGGGAAACCGATGTGCTGGTGCGCGCGGTGTCCGCCGAATTTGAGAAATACATCAAGCTGAACACCAAAATTCCGCCGGAGATTCTCACCGCTTTGGCTGGCGTCGATAACCCCGGGCGGGTGGCCGACACCGTGGCCGCCCACCTCAATCTAAAAAACGCCGCCAAACAAAAAATTCTGGAGTTACTGGTCGTCGCCGAGCGTCTGGAGCAAATTCTCGGCGTGATGGATTCGGAAATCGATCTATTGCAGGTGGAAAAACGGATTCGCATCCGCGTCAAAAAACAAATGGAGAAAGGTCAGCGCGAGTATTATCTCAACGAGCAGATCAAGGCCATCCAAAAGGAATTGGGCGATTTGGACGGCATCCCCAACGAACACGACGATCTAGCGCGCAAAATTGCCGAATCCGGCATGTCCGGCGAAGCGCGCGCCAAGGCCGATGGCGAGTTGAAAAAACTCAAGATGATGTCGCCCATGTCGGCCGAGGCGACCGTGGTGCGGAATTACCTCGACTGGTTGTTGGCGGTGCCGTGGAAAAAACACAGCCGCGTATCCAAGGATTTGGCGAAGGCGCAGAAAATACTCGACCACGACCACTACGGCCTGGCGAAGATCAAGGAGCGGATTCTCGAATATCTGGCGGTGCGGTTGCGGGTGAAAAAATCCAAGGCCGCCATCTTGTGCTTGGTAGGCCCGCCCGGGGTCGGCAAAACCTCATTAGGGCAGTCGATAGCGCGCGCCACTAACCGTAAATTTCTACGCATGTCGTTAGGCGGGGTGCGCGATGAGGCGGAAATTCGCGGCCACCGCCGCACCTATATCGGCTCGATGCCGGGCAAGGTCATTCAAAATATGGCCAAGGCGAAAACGCGCAACCCGCTGTTTATGTTAGACGAAGTGGACAAAATGTCTATGGATTTCCGTGGCGACCCGTCGTCGGCGTTGCTCGAAGTGCTCGACCCGGAGCAAAATCATGCTTTCGGCGACCATTATTTAGAGGTCGATTACGATCTCTCCGATGTCATGTTCATCGCCACCGCCAACACCCTCAACATTCCCGACCCGTTGCGCGACCGCATGGAGGTGATTCGCATCTCCGGCTACACCGAAGAGGAAAAACACGAGATCGCCATGCGTTATTTGGTGCCCAAACAGCGCCGCAACAACGGCTTGAAGGAATCGGAAGTCAATCTCAGCGAGCAAGCGGTGCGGGAGATCATCGCGGCCTGGACTCGCGAGGCCGGGGTGCGCAATCTGGAGCGCGAAATCGCCAAAATCTTCCGCAAGGTAGTGAAGGAGTTATTGCTCAACAAGGCTAAGAAAAAGATCAGCATCGCCCCTAAAATGCTGGAAAAATATCTCGGCGTAAAGCGCTTCCGCCGCAACGGCATCGAAAAACAAAACAAGGTCGGCCAAGTAATCGGTCTGGCGTGGACCGAAGTGGGCGGCGAATTGCTAAGCATCGAGAGCGTGGTGATGCCCGGCAAGGGCAAGCATGTATTCACCGGCAAGCTGGGCAATGTGATGCAAGAATCGATCACCGCCGCCATCAGCGTGGTGCGCAGCCGCAGCGTGCAGTGGGGCATCGCCGCGGATTTTCACCAAAACCAAGACATCCACATCCATGTGCCCGAAGGCGCCACGCCGAAGGACGGCCCCAGCGCCGGCACCGGCATGTGCATCGCCATCGTCTCGGCGCTGACCGGCATCGCGGCGCGTTCCAATGTCGCCATGACCGGCGAAATCACCCTGCGCGGCGAGGTGTTGCCGGTGGGCGGACTCAAGGAGAAATTGCTGGCGGCGCATCGCGCCGGACTGAAGACGGCGCTGGTTCCGCATGAAAATATTCGCGACCTGCAGGAAATACCGGAAAAAATCCGCAGCGAGTTGGACATCAAGCCAGTTAAGTGGATAGACGAGGTCATCGACTTGGCGCTAGAGTCGATGCCGCACCCGGTCTGCGCCGACAAGCCCGACTTGGGAAAAACCGCGGCAAAAATCCGCCGCAAAAAAAAGGAGGAATCTGACTCGGGGGTAATCGCGCACTGAACCCCGGCTAGCGCGAACACCTAGTTTGCTAGCCGATAAAGCGCGCGCGTCAAGTCGTTTTCATCCAATTCTCTGGTGAATTCATGCCGGAGTCGCCGAAAAATGGGGGCTGTCGGTTCTTGCTTTTTGCCCCATGCATTCACTATGATTGCCTCCCTCGCAAGCCTGGCTTGCTGGCTGTCAGTGGAATCGCGTTGCCAAACTCGAAGCGATGCATTTTCCGAATCACCCGTTACAACAATTCACCATATTAACCCAGTAGAGGAGTTCTGATTATGAATAAAGCTGATCTGATAGAGGCGGTTTCATCGCGCGCGAGCCTGAGCAAAAGTGATGCCGCCGCCGCGGTTGACGCGGTGTTTGACGCTATCAGCGGCACCTTGTCCAACCAAGGCACGGTGTCGTTAATTGGTTTCGGCACCTTTTCCACCAGCAACCGCGCGGCGCGCACCGGACGCAACCCGCGCACCGGCGAAACCATCAACATCGCCGCCACTTGCGTGCCTAAATTCAAGCCCGGCAAAAGTTTGAAGGAAGCGGTCAACTAAACGCCGTCTAAACCGCGGGCGCTTAGCTCAGCTGGCAGAGCGTCGCCCTTACAAGGCGAAGGTCGCAGGTTCGAGCCCTGCAGCGCCCACCATGTTTTGAGGAGCGGTAGTTCAGCTGGTTAGAATACCGGCCTGTCACGCCGGGGGTCGCGGGTTCGAATCCCGTCCGCTCCGCCAAATAAGAAAAATGCGAGACCGCAAGGTTTCGCATTTTTTTTGCGCCCAAGTCGTGCATTGGGCCGCACCCTGGCGATGGGGTACAATGCGCCCGGCGGCCGCATCGCGCCGCCCCTAATAACCCAACCATTCGATACTCATCATGTTGACGCAAATTCGCGCCCGTGCTTCGGGCTGGCTGGCGTGGGTGATCGTAATTTTGATCACCATCCCGTTCGCGCTGTGGGGAATCCAGTCGTATTTCGAAAATTCTCCAGAAAGTCCGGTGGCCACGGTCAACGGCGAGGAAATCTCGGTTTATGCTTTCCAAAACGAGCTATCGCGGCAGCGCCGGGCGATGCTGCAAAACGGCAATGCCGACCCGGCCTCGCTAGATAGCATCGACATGCGAACTCGGGCGCTGGAATCCATGATCGACGAGCGCTTGCTCAACCAATATGTGCTCGACAACCGCTACCAAGTGTCCGACCGCGAATTGCGGCAGCGCATCGAATCCAACCCATCGTTTGTCGAGGAGGGCAAATTCGACCCGAATTTATACCGCAATATCTTGCGTTCCAACGGTTTGACGGCGCAGTTTTACGAGACCACCGAGCGCCAAAATGCCGCTATCGGGCAGCTGTCGGCGGCGGTGGTGGGCACAGCCTTTGTAGACAAAGCTGAGATCGACCGCTTGCTGGCGTTGCAAGCGCAGACGCGCCGAGCCGACTATGCGCTGTTGCCGGCGCAGCGTTTCGCCGCCGACATCGCCATCGAGGACGCCGATATTGAACAGCAATACGAAGATAATTTAGCCGCTTACGAGAATCCGGCGCGCATCAAGGTGGATTATATCGAGCTCAGCGTGGATGGCTTGGCGGCGACCATCGAGCCCACCGCCGATGAGGTCGAAGATCTCTACCGGCAAACCATCGAGCGCCACAAACAACCGGAAACCCGCAAAGCCAGCCACATTCTGTTCAGCGTCGAGGCCGACGATGCCGCAGCCGAGCCAGCGGCGGATGAGGATGGGGATGGGGATGTTGCCGATGCAGCCGGCGATGCGGCGCTGGCGCAAGCCGAAGCGGTGCTGGCGCAAGCGCTGGCGGGCGACGATTTCGCCGAGTTGGCGAAACTCCATTCCGGCGACACCGGCTCGAAGGAGAAGGGCGGCGACCTCGGCGTAGTGGCGCGCGGGCAGATGGTCAAGCCGTTCGAGGACGCGGTTTTCGACATGACCGAGGGCGAGATTCGCGGCCCGATAAAAACCCGCTTCGGCTATCACATCATCAAACTGACCGAGCTGCAGGGCGAGCGGCAGAAGCCATTGACCGAGGTGCGCGTCGAAGTAATCGCCGAGGCGAAGAAAAATCAGGCTGAGAATTTGTTCGCCGAAATGGGCGAATCGTTCGCGAATCTAGTGTTCGAATTCCCGGATAGCCTGGCCGTCGCCGCCGAGGAACTCGGCCTCGAAGTGAAACAAACCGATTGGTTCACCGCCGCCGGGGCCGCGGACGAGGCCGATGACGCGAGCGGGTTGGTGAGCGAAGATAAGATTCGCCAAGCCGCTTTCAGCGAAGAAGTGGTGGATGATGATGTAAACAGCGCCGCCATCGAGCTGAGTCTTGACCACTTGGCGGCGATTCGCAAGGCCGATTACGAAGCCGCCCACCCGCAACCGTATACCCAAGTGCGCGATGCCATCGAGCAAGATTTGGTGGCCCAAGAATCGCGCCGCCAGACCGAGAAACTCGGCGACCAATTGAGCGCCGAGTTGGTCGGCGGGGCACTCGCCTGGGACGATTTTCTGGCGCAACAAAAACTGGAGGCCGCCACTTTGGACCCGCAACGCGGCCAAGCGTCCGCCGACCTAACCGCCCTCGAAGCGGCGGTGTTCTCGCATGCCCATCCAGCGGCCGGCGCGGTCGTCTACGGCGGCGTTCTCCTGGACAATGGCGACTACGCTATCTATGCCCTGAAGGAAGTGCTCGCCGGAGATGGCGACAGCGTGGACGAAGACCAGCGCAGCAGTTTGCGGGCGCAATTACTGGCGCGCGATGGCGAAGATTTTTTCAAACAATTCCTCACCAGCCTGCGCGAACAAGCCAAATTATCGGTCGATCAAGGGCAACTGCAAAACCCGACTGCCAGCCGGCAGTGATTCACGCCGCGATGCCCCATCCCTTATCCACCGGCGCCAACTTAGCGCAAATCCGTCACCGCCCAGCCGACTTCTTCGCCGGCGCGCAAGGGTACGATTTCATCCCCGTCGCCGGCCGCATAGGTGGATTCGACCCGCCACGGGCGTTTTTGCACGGTGATTTTTCGCGTATTGCGCGCCACGCCATAAAAATCAGCGCCGTGGTGGCTGGCGAAGGCTTCGAGTTTGTGCAGCGCCTGTTGTTGCGCGAACACTTCGGCGTATAACTCCACCGCCGCATGCGCCGAATAGATGCCGGCGCAGCCGCACGCGGATTCTTTGGCGCGGCGGCTGTGCGGGGCGCTGTCGGTGCCGAGAAAAAATTTAGGGTCGCCGCCGGTGGCGGCCGCCAATAACGCCAGGCGGTGGCGCTCGCGCTTGAGCACCGGTAAGCAATAGGCGTGCGGTCGCAGGCCGCCGCGAAACATTTCATTGCGATTGAACATCAAATGATGCGCGGTGATGGTAGCGGCGACACCCGCGCCAGCGTGCTGCACAAAGTGCACGCCCTGCGCGGTGGTGACATGCTCTAACACGATTTTGAGCTCAGGGATTTCGCGGTGCAGCGGCGCCAAGGTCTGCTCGATATACACCGCCTCGCGGTCATAAACATCCACCGCTGGGTCGGTGCTTTCGGCATGAATCTGCAAAACCAAACCATGCGTCGCCATGCGCTCTAACACCGCCATCACTTTATTTAGGTGGGTGACGCCGCGCGCGGAGTGGGTGGTGGCGCCGGCCGGATAGAGTTTGAAAGCGATGATGTGCGCTTGGCGCGCCGCCGCCGCGACCTCGGCCAGCGGCGTTTGGTCAGTAAGATACAGCGACATCAGCGGCACAAACGCGCTGCCGGCCGGCGTCGCCGCGATAATTTCAGCGCGATAGGCCAGCGCCTGGGCGACCGTGGTCACCGGCGGCGACAAATTCGGCATCACCATGGCGCGGCCAAACCGCGCCGCGGTATGCGCCGCCGCACCGGCGAGCATGGCGCCTTGGCGCAGATGCACATGCCAGTCGTCCGGCTGGGTGATGGTCAAGGTGTCGCGCATCGGCGCAGTATAGTCTATGAACAAATCATCGAACATGTCCATCGAAGCAGGCCATCGAAACCGGCGTGCTCGAGGGGCGGTGGAGTCATGACGCATCGCCGCTCATGGCGGCCCCATCGGGTGCGACTAAAACATCTCCAGCGGCTCGGTATCGATAGCTCATCGGGTGAGTTTGAGTGGGGAATTCTAGGCTTAAATCCATGCCCGTCACTTCTAAAATCCGTGCTATTTCAATCGGTTTCGTTTTTAGGCGCGGCCGAGATGGCGAATATTTACGCGTGAAAATTTTCGTCGATACACTCGCCCGCCAATGGTTTCGTGCCCACCGATGGTTTCGGTTTGGGTGGACGCAGTCGTTGGCTGTTCTTAAAGCCTGCCGCCATATTGGATTGCTTGCCGCTAATTCGCGCAACGGCTAAATCGCAATAGGTTTGGCTGATGTCTATGCCGATATATTTTCTGCCGAGCAAGTGCGCGGCTATGGCGGTAGAACCAGAACCCACCATCGGGTCTAATACCACATCCCCAGGGCGAGTGAATACGCGGATGAAATCATAAGGTATTTTATCGGGGTAAGCCGCAGGGTGCTGGCGTTTCAATGCGACCTTATCACCGCCATTGGCATAGTTCCAAATTGTGCCGGGGCATTTAGTGGGGTTGATTATCATCAGCCTGGAGTCCACCGTCACCCCATCTTTGTTTCGATTCGCACCGCCGTTCATGGTTTTGCCAGCGTGCTTACACGGTATTTTTATATCATTTTTGTTGAAGTAATTCGGCTTATCGCCCTTGATAAAAATCGGCATGTACTCATGGTCTACGCGAAATCTCCGCTTCCACCATGCGCCATCCTTGCCTTGCTTTTGATAGATAGTACACTCGAATAAACCGAAGCCGATGTTGTCACACCAATCTAAAATGGTGCGAAATGATGTTAATGTTTTGCGTCCAGCGGTGGTTTGGTCTTGTATCACCATCACCACTATGCCGCCGTTTTTAGTCACCCGAAACAACTGCTGACCCAACCCATGCAGGTCAACATCATAGCCATTGTAGTCCCGCAACTTATCATAGGGCGGGGAAAATACCGTGAGGTCAAACACCTCATCGTCAAATGCTTTCAATTCAGCGACTGCATCACCGCATATTATCCGATTGGTTTTCATAGTTTTGGCTCCGGTGTTCTTCTATCGTGAAATGCCATATTACATTGGCCGCATATGTAAACGATAAATTTCCCGTCTTTGTAATCGTGATGTCGATGCCAATTTCCATGCCATTCCCGATTACAGTTCGGGCATATATCACCAGGTTTCGGCTTTTCGGGAATAGAATCTTCTTCAGCATCAAGTACCTTTTTTCTGTCACTGTTTAGTTTTTTGCTACATGATTTGCATAACGCGTTTGACCGCATAAGCGAGCCATCGCCTTTCACGCGCGTTTGAAAATAAGAGAACTGGTTCTCCGGCAAAATTTGTCGACATTCACTACATTCTTTTCCCCTTTTGGTTCCCCTGTAGTCGCAATGAATTTGGCACCATCAACCCCTTCAGGATTTTCGATTAACTTGTCATAGACTTTGTCATGCGTATCAGAACGCGTAAACAAGCCATTCGATTTGATGCGTCTGAACAACTCCGCGATGTCGATATTTTTCATTGTTATAGAAAATCTGTTTGAGCCATTAACTTGGCGACTGTGCGAATTTTTACCGCATTCACCCGCGACACCTACCACTACTTGCATCGTCTTTTGTATGTTGGGTTGGTAATCCACAAGGTTATCCAAGGCGAAAATAATGCTGGGTTTTACATTGCACTCGCTCAATGAATTAGCTCCGCATAGGACAGTCCATTTATTGCTCTGCCGGATACTAGCGTACTTATGCGGTCTATGGTATCTACTATATTGGTCCAATACATATGGCGTTCGGGTTGCAGTTGGGATAGGTATTGCAGTGGTGTTTTCAGTCCGAGGCTGTGGTGCGGAGGATGGTGTTGTAGTCGATGAGCCAGTCGGCGAGTTTTTGGTTAGTGGCAGCGAGGTCGGTGAATAGCAGGTGTTCGTGGTAGTCGATGAATTGTTCTTGGATGGTGCGGTTGAAGCGTTCGACGTGGGCGTTCATTTTGGGTGATCTGGGGTAGGTCCACCAGTGTTTGATGCCGCGTAGTTCGAGTTGAGTTTGGAATTTGCCGAGGAATTCGGAGCCGTTGTCGGAGAGGATGTATTGGGGTGGATGGGGCAGCAGTTGGCATAGGGAGTCGAGGGCGATGGCGGCATGTTGACTGGATGGTGTGGCGGCGGCGAAGGCGATGGCGATGGCGAAACGGCTGTTGGGGGCGATGAAGGTGAAGATGTAGCGGCGGATGCCGTCTGGTATGCGCACGATGGTGTCGCATGCGAACACGGCCAGCGGCGGGTGTCGGATGCCTTTGGGCTGGCGGGCGCGGCGTTTGCGGGCGAGGGGTTTGGTTTGGCCGCGGCGGTTGAGTCGGGTGGGTGGCGCATTTTGCGCGGGTCGGCGGCGATGATGCGGCCGATGGTGGATACGCTAGGCAGGTCGATGGCGTGTTTGCGGCACCATGGGATAAGCAAGATGTGCAGTCGCGCTTTGCCGAGATTGGAGAAGCGGGCGCGCAGTGTTTTGATTTCCCGCACTAGCGATGGCGGTCGTGTGCGTTGCCGACGTCGTTTGGGGGGCCAGCGTATCGCGAGCACCGCCGAATTATCGCCGGCGATGCGCAGCGCTCGGCGCCATCGGTACAGCGTTCGGGTGCTGATGTTAAAAGCGTCGCAAGTTGCGGCCGCGCCGTACTTATCAAAAAAGGTGAGGATTTTTAGCCGTTGCCTGGCGTCTGCGGTAGTCATATCCCACAGCTTGCCTAAAGCGGCAACGCGATAAAACCCTGTTACCTGATATCCGACATGGTGGATTTGCATGGTGATTCTCTTACGATGGAACGCCAAATGTGTTTGAGCTTGTACATCCACCTTTAGAGATTTAAGTATATTGTCCCCTTGGGTTGCGAATCGTTTTCATTGGACAAACGCTAGCTACATCTGCCGCTTCCACTGCGTGCGACTAAAACATCTCCATCGGGTCTACATCGATAGACCAGCGGGTGCGTCGGGGTGACGGGTCGGTTTCGATGGCGTTGATCCAGGCGGCTAAGAGTTGATGCAGCGGGCCGCGTCGCTGGCTGCGCACCATGAGCTGGGCGCGGTATCGGTCGGCGAGTTTTTCCATAGGCGAGGCCACGGCGTCCATGATTTGTGGCCGCGGCGCGCCATCGGTGCGGGCGGTTTGCGACAGCAGGCGCTGGCCGATGTCGGCGCTATGGCGTAGAAAGTTCAGTGCTGCGGCCGGCGCGGTGGATTCCGCTCGCCACAGCGCGAAATGGCTAAACGGCGGGTAGCGGGCGGCGCGGCGTTCGGCTAGGCAATGGGCGGCGAAGCCGTCCACATCGTGGCGGCGCATATATTGCAGCAGGCGGTGCTGCGGGTGCGCGCTTTGAATCAAAACCTCGCCGGCGGTGGCGCCGCGCCCGGCGCGCCCGGCCACCTGGGTTAGTTGCTGAAACAGATATTCCTCGGCGCGAAAATCCACGCTGTGCAAGCCGTGGTCGGAATCGATCACCCCGACCAAAGTCACCCCGGAAAAATCATGCCCCTTGGCGATCAACTGCGTGCCGATGACGATGTCGGTTTGGCGCTGGCGAATGGCCTCCAATTCGCGTTCGAGTTGGTTTTGCGTGCTGATTTGGTCGCGGTCGAGGCGACTGATGCGCGCCGTAGGGAAGGTTTCGCGCAGGCGCTGTTCCACGCGCTGGGTGCCGGCGCCGAGCAACAACAGCGGCGCCTCGCAGGCCTGGCAAGTCATGGCGGCGGCGGCGGAGTGGCCGCAATGGTGGCATTGAAAACGCTCGCCCTGGCGATGGTAGGTGAGGCGCGCATCGCAGCGGTGGCAGGCCGCCTTCCAGCCGCATGCGCGGCAGTGCGCGGTGGGCGAAAAGCCGCGCCGATTCAAAAATATGATGCTCTGCTCGCGCCGCCGCAGCCGTTTTTCGATGGCGTGCTGCAGGGGCATGGCCAAGCCATGCACCGGCCGATGCTGCGCCAGGTCTATAAAGGCGACGCGTGGCAAGGCCGCAGCGCCAGCGCGGGCGCTTATGGTCAACAAGCGATGGCGGCCGCCGGGGCGGGCGTTATGGCGGCTTTCCATGGACGGCGTGGCCGAGCCCAACAGCACCGGAATGCCCTCCAAACTGGCGCGTTTTATCGCCAAATCTCGAGCGTGATACTGAAAAGCGTGATGCTGCAAATTATCGCGCTGCTTATAGGAGGCATCGTGCTCCTCATCCACCACGATCAAGCCCGGCGATTTGAGCGGCGTAAACAGCGCCGAACGCGTGCCTAACACCACCGCCGCGCGCCCCTCACGCGCCAGCCACCAAGCGCGATAACGCTCGGCCTTGGCAAGCCCGGAGTGCAACGCGCACACGCCACCGCCGAGCCGCGCATAAAATCGCGCCACCAACTGCGGCGTAAGGGCAATTTCCGGCACCAAGATCAGCGTCTGCTTGCCGCTCGCCGCCAGGCGCTGCGCGGCCTCCAGATACACCTCGGTTTTGCCGCTGCCGGTGACGCCGTGCAGCAAAAATGAGCCGAATCGGCCGGCGCAGTCGGCCACCGCCTGCACCGCGTCTTGCTGCTCGGGGTTTAGGTGGATGGGCTGATGCGCAGCAGGTGGGTTGCTGCTCGCAGCGCGTTCATGGTGATGTTCATGGTGATGGGCGGAATCGGCCTGGCCGCGTGGCGCATCGGCGGATTCCGCGCCCTCGGTGGGGTGATTCGAGGCACCGTGCTCGCCGCCGGGCGCAGCATCCGCGGCCGCCTCCATGGCGGTAAAAAAGGCCCGCGACGAGCGGCGCTGGGTCGATTCAACGCATTCTTTTTTCAGCAGGGCGCGCACCGTAGCGGCGCTGTGGGGGAATTGGCTGGTCAGGACCGCGGCCTCGACCCAGCCGTCATCGACGCCGCGCGCGGCCACCAGATGGCGATAAATGTCGGCTTGTTTTGACGCCCGACGCAGCGCATCGGGCAGCGTGGACGGCGCATCGCCAGGCAGCACGGCGCGAATACAGCGCGTTACGGATGGGTCGGTCAGCGCCTCGCCTTTTCGCAGCGCGGTGGGCAAGGCGGCGCGCAACACCTCGCCCGGCGGGTGGTGGTAGTAGCGCGCCGCCCACAGCAGCAGGGCGAGCAAGGTATCGCCGAACACGCTGTCGCTATCTAATACCGCCGTGATGGCTTTGAGTTTGCGCGTCGTGCTCGGCGGGTGCCGAGAGACCACCACGCCAAAAGCCGAGGCGAGCTTGCCAAAGGGCACTTTAACCCGCGTGCCGAGCGGCAAAATGCGGTCGCAGCGATAATCAAACAGGCGTCGCAACGGCACCGCCACCGCCACTTGCACCACCTCGCTGGCGTTATCGGTCATGGCAATGCGGCGACGCTGGGGGGATGGAGGCGGGCGCCGATTTGGGCACTGAGGCGGACGCCAATTGGGGCGACAATAGGCGCAAATCCACCCAATTGAGGCCAAAATAGTGGTGCATTCGGCGGCTTCGGGGGCCGCGCATGCCGCGGTCGGCCAAGCGGCCCGAATCGGACGCGGTGTACGCGCAAATCATGGCGATTCGGCGGCTTCTGCGCACCTGTGCGGAGGCAAATTCGCGGCCGCAGTAGAGTCGATGTTGGGCCGGATTTGGAGCCGGATGGTGCGCCGGTTTTGCGCGATTTTGCTCGTTTTTAGGGGCCGCGCGGCGGCAAAAGTCGCCCGCTGGCGAGGCGAAAATGAGGTCCCGCCGAGGGGCGGAATCTAGGCGCGGGTTACTCACAGAATCTGTGGATAACTCTGTGTACAAATGCCCTGGGGGTGTGCCATTACAAACGATACAGCGGCCAAATCCACACTTGCCTAGATTTTGAACAAACCACATAAAATACAATAAAAACAACAAGTTAAGGCGATAACTTGAGGCGTTAAAATAGTAGTCTCGGCTAAATTGCAAAAAAATTTCAGCCCATGCGCCGCGCTCGCCATGATTCGCCAAACACACCGCCATTGGGCGCCGCCATGGGCAATTTTGGAGGGCAAAATCGAGCGCCGACATGGCTCATGCCAGGCGGCCGCGTCGGGGCGTCGCCGCCGCCGCCGAGAGGCGGCCCACGCCACCCCAGCAGGCATCGCGTAAGCCGACCATGGGCGGCGTTGGCGGCCGCAAAAAGCCGCCGATTCCGCCGCCATGGCGGTAGTTTGTCACCCGCTAACCCCTTATGCAGACAATATTGGCATGGCGACTCGCTGGCGCGCTAATTGGTCGCCCAATAACGTGCCAGCGGGCAAAAAACCCGCCGACAATGCTCCGCCGGCCGACCTCGACGCTCGCCAGGCGATGGCTTTGGGCGAAGAATCCGTGGCCGCCGTCGGTCACTCGATATCCTCCACCAGCACCGAGAAATTTCCGGTTTCGCGTTCGGCGAGGTAGCGCCGCAGCGTTGCGCTGATCACCCGGAAGGCGATTTTCGACCATGGAATCTCACGCGCCTCGAACAGTCGCGCCTCCAGGCTCTCCGCGCCGGCGGCGAAGGCGTGTTCGCCTAACAACGCGGCGCGAAACATGACATACACCTGATTGGCGCGCCGCAGGTTGTAGATGCCGTATAGCGTTTGCCCGGCTAGCGCCGCGCCCGCTTCCTCCATGGTCTCCCGAGCGGCGCCTTGTTGCACGGTTTCGCCGTTTTCCATAAAACCGGCCGGCAATGTCCACAGCCCCAGGCGCGGCTCGATGGCGCGCTTGCACAGCAAAATACGCTCCTCCCAAACGGCCAGGCAACCGCACACCACCGTGGGGTTTTGATAGTGAATCTGCCCGCAAACATCACACACCTGGCGCTCGCGGTTGTCCCCGGCCGGCACCATCAACGAGACGCCGGCGCCGCATTGGCAGCAATGCTTGATTAAATCTTGCATGGGGCGAGGTGGCGGGTGAGTACCGGCGGTGGTGGGGTGGATTGTGGGCCGCGGCGGCGATTATCAGCCAACCGGTGCCGCCGACCGCCAATCGACGCCGCCACATCGACATCGACATCGACATCGCCACATCGACCTGGCAACACCAGCGGGGCTGCGAATTAGGCCCACAACGCCAGCGCCAAGCCGGCGAAAATCATAGCGCCAAACCAGTTGTTGTTGTAAAAGGCGCGCAAGCAGTGGGCCGAATCGCGGGTTTTGCACAAGCGCAACTGGTGGACTGCGAACAGCAGCGCCAGGGCGAGGCCGAAGTGGAAAGGCCAACCCAGGGCGCGTTGCCAGCCGAGCAACGCCAACATGCCCAAGGTTGCCACATGCAGCGCGCCGATGATGCGGGTGTCGTGGCGGCCAAACAAGATGGCGGTGGATTTTACGCCGATGCGGATATCGTCCTCGCGATCGGCCATCGCATATTGGGTGTCGTAGGCCACCACCCAGGCGAAATTGGCGGCGAACAGCAGCCACGCTTCGGCCGGCAGGGCTTCGGTCAAGGCCGCGTACGCCATCGGTATGCCCCAGGAAAAAGCGATGCCGAGCGCCAGTTGCGGCAGGTGGGTGAAGCGTTTGGCGTACGGGTAGGCGGCGGCGATGCCGAGCGCAAGCGCCGCCAGCCACTGCGCCATGGGGTTTAGCGTCAGGGCTAATGCCGCCGCCACCGCCAGCAGCGCCGCCAACACGCCGAGGGCATGCCGCCCGGCGAGCGCGCCGCTGGCCAACGGGCGGTCGCGGGTGCGCGCCACATGCGGGTCGATGCGGCGGTCGGCGTAGTCATTCACCACGCAGCCGGCGGCGCGCATAGTAAACACCCCAGCGATGAAAACCGCCACCATATCCAGCGGCGGTCGCCCATCCCCGGCCAGCCACAAGGCCCATAAGGTCGGCCATAACAACAACAACGCCCCAATCGGGCGGTGCAGCCGCATCAGTTGCCAGCAAGCACGGCAAGTGTCGGCGGTGGATGGGGTGGGGGTGGGGCTGGGGCTGGGCACGGGAGGTTCGGGGGTAGAGGGTCGGGGCGATGGGGTGGGGGTGAAATTTTGGGATTTATAGACTTACAATCTGTTGATTTGGCTTTTGATGTTGGCTTTTAACGCTTTACTCCCCCGCTTTAATGCGGAATAAGTCAAAACTGGCGTCTTTTCCGCCAGTTTTGGTGGGGGGTGCGTTTAATTTGCCTTTGACTTTGACTCGGTTTTTGATTTTGACTCGCTTTTCGCTTCTACCGTTGAATTTTTCACCTCAAAAGTCACAAAATGGAGTGAAAAACTAACATCAAACGCCAAATCAAAAGCCCCCCACCAAATCAGCCCGCGCCTGGCGGCTCGGACAGATTTGACTCCCCCCAGATGAAGCGGGGGGAGTAAAGCGTAAAAGCCAAAAGCCAACATCAAAAGCCAACAGCAACAGCCAAATCAACATCAACATCAAAAGCAACCCCTCCCACCAAAACTGGCTAAAAGACGCCAGTTTTGACTCCCCCTCATGGTAAAGCGGGGGGAGTGAAGATTAAAAGCCAAAGCAACAGCGAAAAACGAAAGCGAAAATCAAAATCAAAATCAAAAGACCCCCCACCGCGGCCCGAAAATCACACCTCGGCGTAGGATTCGCGGGTGTTGAGCCAGCGGCGGATGATGCTATCGACGGCTTCGGGGTGGGGTTGCAGGGCTGCGGCGATTTTTTCGATGGTGGGGAGTAGGGCGCGGTCGCGGGCTAAATCGGCGATTTTCATGCGCTGCAGGCCGGCTTGGCGGGTGCCCAGTAGGTCGCCGGCGCCGCGTTGGGCTAAATCTTGGCGGGCGATTTCGAAGCCGTCGGTGGTGGCGCGCAAGATGCCGAGACGTTGTTTGGCGATTTTCCCCAGCGGCGGCTGATACATCAACACGCATGTGGCTTGCTCGGCGCCGCGCCCGACGCGACCGCGCAACTGATGCAATTGTGCTAAGCCCAGGCGCTCGGCGTTGTCGATAATCATCAGATTCGCGGTCGGCACATCCACCCCCACCTCGATGACCGTGGTGGCCACCAACAAGTCGATATCGCGGCCGTGAAAACGCCGCATGAGATCGTCCTTGAGGGCGGATTTCATGCGGCCATGGATGAGCTCGATGCGCAGCTCCGGCAGCAACCGACGCAGGGATTCGAAGGTTTCGGTGGCCGCTTGCGCTTGTAGTTTGTCGGATTCATCGATTAATGGGCATACCCAATAGGCTTGGCGGCGCTGCCGGCAAATGTGGCGGACGCGCTGCGCGACATCCAGCCGGCGGCTGGCCGGCACCACCACGGTGCGCACCGCTTTGCGCCCCGGCGGCAGTTCATCGAGGCTGGAAATATCGAGGTCGGCGTGGAAAATCATCGCCAGCGAGCGCGGAATCGGCGTGGCGCTCATGATCAGTTGGTGCGCCGCTTCGCCGTCGATATTTTGCGCCGCGCCGCCCGCCGCATTGCCGTCGATGCCGGGTGTCACATTGCCGTCGACATCCCCCACCGCATTGCCGTCGATGCCGGGTGTCGCATTGCCGTCGATGCCGGGTGTCGCATTGCCGTCGATGCCGGGTGTCGCATTGCCGTCGATGCTGCCCACCGCATTGCCACCGACACCACCTCCCCGGCCGCCCTTGTTGCGCAGCGCCAGCCGCTGGTCGACGCCGAAGCGGTGCTGTTCGTCCACTATCAGCAAGCCGAGGTGGTGGAAAGTCACTTGTTTTTGGAATAGCGCGTGGGTGCCGATAATCATCCGCGCTGCGCCGCTTTGGATGCGTGCCAGTGCGGCGCGGCGCTCGGACGCGGGCATTTTGCCGGCCAGCCATTCCACGCTGATGTCGAGGCCGCCAAACCAGCGGGTAAAAGTCTGCCGATGTTGCTCGGACAATAATTCGGTGGGCGCCATCAGCGCCGTTTGATAGCCGGCATCGATGGCGCACAGCGCCGCGGCCGCCGCCAGCACGGTTTTGCCGCAGCCGACATCGCCCTGAATCAAGCGCATGGCCGGGTGGGGGCTGCGCAAATCGGCAAAAATCTCCTCGATGACGCGGCCCTGGGCGGCGGTCAAGGCAAAGCCGAGACGGGGGCGCAGTTTTTCCCAGCTGCGGTGCTCGGCGCCGCATATCGGCGCCGGCCGCTTTCGATGTTGGTCGCGCTGCCGCCGCAACGCCAAGTGATGCGCCAGCAATTCCTCCACCGCCAGGCGCGTGGTGGCGGCGCGCACCGCGGCCTCGGCCTCGGCCGGCGGCGGGCAGTGCGCGGTTTGCAGGGCTTGCTTTATGGGCCTCAAGCCGAATGATTGGCGCACCGCTGGCGGCAGGCATTCCGGCAACTGCGCTAATTCCGCCGCCATGGCTTGGGCCACCAGGCGCCGCAATACAGACGCGCTCAAGCCCTCGGTGCTGGGGTAAATCGGCGTCAGCCCGGCTTCGGTCACCGCCGCATCATCCGGGCGCTGCGGGTGGATGCGATATTCGGGGTGAATCATCTCTCGCGGCCCGAGCCCGGGGCGCGCCTCGCCATAACAGCAAATCCACGCCATCGGGCGAAAACCGCGCTGCTGGGCGGCGCTGAAATGAAAAAACCGCAGCCCCACCTCGCCGCTATCATCGGCTACCCGCACCAGCAAACTGCGTCGCCGCCCATAGTGCGCGCTAACCTGCTCGATGCGCCCCAAAATAACCGCCTCGCCGCCGGCCGGCAACGCGCCGATGGCGGTTATGCGGGTGCGGTCCAGGTAGCGATGCGGCAGATGGAACAGCAAATCCCGCGGATGATGAATGCCGATTCGCCGCAGTTTGGCGACTAGTCGCGGGCCGACGCCCGACAACCGCTGCAGCGGGTGGGGGGGGTGATTCAGGGCACTTTTGCCGCGTTTGGGTGAGTCGATGGTGGCGATTTGGGCGAGGTGGGCGAGGTCGGAGCAGATTTACCCCCCCCACGCTTTATCTTGAGGGGGAGCCAAAACTGGCGGTTTCATCGCCAGTTTTAGTGGGGGTGTGGTTAATTTTGGCTTTGGCTTTCGCTTTGGCTTTCGCTTTGGCTGTTGATTTTCGCTGTTGATTTTCGCTGTTATGCTTTACTCCCCCCGCTTTAATGCGGGGGAGTCAAAACTGGCGTCTTTTAGCCAGTTTTGGTGGGGGGTGCTGTTGATTTTGCTGTTGATTTTGCTGTTGATTTTGCGGTTGATTTTGCTGTTGATTTTGCTGTTGATTTTGCTGTTGCTGTTGCTGTTGATTTTGCTGTTGCTGTTGCTGTTGATTTTGCTGTTGCTGTTGCTGTTGCTGTTGCTGTTGCTGTTGCTGTTGCTGTTGCTGTTGCTGTTGCTGTTGATTTTCGCTGTTATGCTTTACTCCCCCCGCTTTAATGCGGGGGAGTCAAAACTGGCGTCTTTTAGCCAGTTTTGGTGGGGGGTGTAGGAAAAGCCTATTCTTGATTAAAATTTCGGTTGGCGTTGTTAAAAAAACAGGCAGAAGTGTTGCTATTGCTCATTGTTTAAATTTTTGGAAATGACATTTTGTCTTCATTTTCCTTATCGAGAGGGCTTTTAGCACACCCTCCATGGGTGGAGTACGATTTAAAAACCAAAAGCCAAATCAAAAGCACCCCCCACCAAAACTGGCGATAAAGCCGCCAGTTTTGACTCCCCCGCAAGATAAAGCGGGGGGAGTAAAGCGGTAAAAGCCAAAAACCAAAAACCAAAAACCAAAAACGAAAGCAAAAAAGCGACAGCAAAAGGCAAAAGCCAAAGGCAAAAGCCAAAGTCAACCCCCCCCACCAAAACTGGCGATGAAGCCGGCCAGTTTTGACTCCCCGCCCAGCGGGGAGTAAAGAAGAAGCCCAAAAACCAAAGCCCAAAAACCAAAGCCCAAAATCAAACACCCCTCCACCATCACCTCCACCCACCTACCCCGAGCCGATAACCAAGATGGCTTCGATTTCGATGGGCGCGTCCTTGGGCAGCGCCGCCACGCCCACCGCCGCTCGGGCCGGATACGGGGCCGCAAAATATTGCGCCATCACCGTATTGACGGCGGCAAAATTAGCCAAATCGGTCAGCGAAATATTGACCTTGACGGCGTCGTTCAAATCGCCGCCGGCGGCCGCCGCCACGGCCGCCAAATTTTGGAAAGCCTGATGCGCCGCCGCTTCGAAAGAGGCATCCACCAGCGTCATGGTGGTCGGCTCAAGCGGCAACTGCCCGGAGATATACACCGTGGCGCCAGCGCGGATGGCTTGGGAATAAACGCCGATGGCAGCCGGCGCTCGCTCGGTGTGAATGCAGGTTTTGCCGTCAGCGGCGGGGGTTTTTGGGGGCATGGTTGGTCGATGGGTGGTGCTCGGCGGGATTAAATCTCAGTGCATTAAATCGAGCGGATTAAACCATGTTCGCCCGATGTCGGCAGGGCGATGTCAGCGGTGGCATTATCGCCACCGGCGGTGGATTCATCGGCGTGGACATCCATACCGTACATAATGGGCTTGACATGCCAGCATGGTTTGTGTTAAATCCAGCGCATCAGCGGCTCAGCCCATTTGTACTTAAATCCCCCCAAAAAAGGCGAGTAGGGCAAAATTTCACCTCCTTGAAACCTTTTTGCGCCACCGGCCCCCCAGAGATACCCATCATGAGAAAAATTCCCCCCCCGAAAAAAATCCTCAGCGTTTTATCAGCGCCGCGAAATTTTTCGCCCCATTGGCTCATGCAAATCAGCCTAAGCGCGTTGCTATTGTTCGGCTTGGGCGTGGGGAATAGTTGGGGGCAGGTGAATCATGCATTCCCCGATACACCTGATTTAACATTTGCGGCCGGGACGGCTGCTGTTGGTACCCTTCCTTTGGCATCAGGAGATGATGGGTCACTTGTCTATTCGCTAAGTGTTTTGCCCATGGACATGAGTTTTAACAATGATCGTAATAGCCGCGCATTTTTTGGCGCGCCGATGCTGGCAGGGGATTTTCCAGTGACCTATAGCGCCGAAAATAGTAGTGGAGTTACTGTGGCCACCGCCGATTTTATGATTAAAGTGAATCACGCATTCCCGAGATTCACAAATGAAAATTTACGCGAAAATTGGCTCGCAGGTTTCGTAGTTAATTTTGGCGAGATAAATCCATCGCCTTATCCTGAAGTATTAGGTGGCGGGGATAATTTAACTTATGGGTTTATAGATGATGCCGGAGATTTTAGCGAGGATATTGGGATTAAGGGAGTGACATTTACCTCATCCACTCGGGTGATGAGTGGAAGACCTTTGATTTCTTTTCCTGCAACCTCGTACACCTACGCAGTTACGCAAGGCGCTGATGTGGTGGCGAGGGTGGAATTCGAGATAACGATACAGCAACCCGGGTTTGATAACCCCGCCACACCTCCTTTTTATCCTAGATTCCCCAATCAAGCGTATGCAGTGGGGGAATCTTATGAAATCACTTTACCCGAGGCGAGAGTGGATAGCATCCCTCCTTCGTTTACTTACGAATTAATCGGCGCAAACATCCCTGGGTTATCGTTCGATGCTGAGGATAGAACATGGGGCGGTATGCCGACAGAAGAGATCTCAGAGACCACGATGACCTATAAAGTCACCGTTATTGGCGGTGGCCCGGGTAGAAGATCCCCCGGAAACTACAGCAATGAGATAGTATTCACGATGGTTGTATATTCCGCCCTTGGGAGCGTTGCTGATCGGGCATACGAAATAAACACGGCTATCGAACCAATAACCTTGCCCGAAATGATTGGCGGCGGTAATTTGGTGCATACAATCAGGGGTTTAGTGCCGCCAGGGTTAAGTTTTACGGGTCGAGTATTGAGCGGCACGCCGACCTTAGCCGGCACCTATACGCTGACCTACGCCGCCCGCCAGAGTAGTGGTGTGGAAGTCGCCAGCACGACCTTTACGCTGACCGTAACCCCTCGCTTGCCTGCCCCTAATGATATGACTTTTATCGTGGGTTCGGCGGTAAATACGACCTTGCCGAAAGTGGTGAGCGGCGGCACTAGTGGAAATTTTATTTTTTATTATAATGTAGAGCCAAGCGTCCCGTCCGGGTTAACCTTTACTGGGAGTACTCAGGTGTTATCAGGCGTGCCTATCACGGCCGGGGAATATCGGCTAACCTATACGGCCACAGAA
The DNA here is from genome assembly GCA_965243285.1 of Candidatus Poriferihabitaceae bacterium. Lineage (GTDB taxonomy): Bacteria > Pseudomonadota > Gammaproteobacteria > Arenicellales > Poriferihabitantaceae > JAHRAW01. The sequence continues at coordinate 1,334,246 of OZ251537.1, forward strand.
GCATTTAATCGCACTACTGTTGAGTCGAGACGATTCACCATCACGATTACCCCATCATCCGACATCACCAACGAGATAATCTTGCCCGAGGTGGCAACGGCGATGGCGAGCAGTGTGCTAAACGCCATCGGCGGGCGGATGGGCAATGCGGTAACGCATAAAAACAAGGCCGTGAATACATTCAGTCTCGGTGGTCAAAACAGCCTCGCCGGCATGGTTAAACATCACGGTAAGACTCTTGCCGACGGCGGCGATAAGGTAGATGAATTAATATCAGGCACAGGATTTTCCATGCATTTGGGCGATGGTGGATTGGATAGTGGCGGAGTATTTTGGGGCAATGCGGAGTATTCATATCTTGCCGGCGAGCGGAGGGGAGTGGACTGGCAGGGTGCGATGAAGGGTTGGCATCTCGGTTTTGATTCCTATATTCGCAATGATTTATTGTTAGGCCTTTCGCTAGCCGATTTTTCAATAGACATCGACTACACCATCGGTGAAAACGGCGCTGGTATTTATGACATCGGCATGACCAGCATCAATCCGTACCTCGGCTGGAGCGCTGGACAGTTGGATTTATGGGCCATGGTCGGCTATGGCAAGGGCGGTCTCGCCATCAAACCGGCCGGCGGCGACAAATCATCCAGTGATATCTCCATGAACATCTTCGGCTTAGGAATAAGCCGGGGCGTATTGAATAACCACAACGTCGATGTGAATTTAAAGGGCGAGGTGATGAGCAGTGATTTTTATGTGGAAGGCAGTGGCAAAAGGAATGGCATGAAAACCTCCACCACCCGCATTCGCAGTTTGCTGGAGGTGAGTTTTCCGCGAAACTTAGGCGCTGGAAAAACCTTGGCGCCATCGGTCGAGGTCGGCTTGCTGCATGACGGCGGCGATGGTCAGCACGGCGGCGGCTTGGAAGTCGGCGGCACAGTACGCTATCAAAACGCAGCCAAAAGATTCACCGCCGAGGGCAACATTCGCACCCTAATTGCGCAGAATAAAGACCGCAAAGAGTGGGGCGTGCAAGGCACGATAGTGATGCAGTCGGCCGCCGATGGGCAAGGGTTAGGCGTGAAAATCAGCCCGTCCTACGGCAACACCGCCAGCGCCGCCCAACAATTATGGGAACAAGGCCTAATCGGCGCCACCGATTCGGCCGCCGCCGAATCCGCCTACGCCCCCCGCCTAGACGCCCGCTTAAGTTATGGCGTGACCATGCAAGACGGCTCATTATTATCGCCGTATAGCGAATTATCCATGGCCGAAAGCGACCACTACCGAGTAGGCATAAACTGGAAACCCAGCGCCCAAACGGCGCTAAACCTAGTCGGCGAACGCACCCAACACACCGAAAACACCGCCGCCAAAAAATCAGTACTGCTAACCGGGGGAGTACGATTTTAGGATGGGTGATTTTGTTTTTGTCTTTTGATGTTGGCTTTTGATGTTGATGTTGCTGTTGATGTTGGTTTTGCTTTGATTTGGCTGTTAAGGCTTTGCTCCACCCTATCTTTTTAGGGGGGAGCCAAAACTGGCGGCTACATCGCCAGTTTTGGTGGGGGGTGCTTTTGATGTTAGCTTTTGATTTGGTTTTTGATTTGGTTTTTGATTTGGTTTTTGATTTGGCTTTTGCTTTTGGCTTTTGCTTTTGGCTTTTGCTTTTAACGCTTTACTCCCCCCCGCTTCATCTGGGGGGAGTCAAATCAAGTGGCTTTATCGCATGATTTGGTGGGGGGCTGTTGATGTGGCTTTTGCTGTTGATGTTGTTTTTCGCTTTGGCTTTTGATGTGGCTTTTGATTTTGGCTTTTGGCTTTTCGCTGTTGATGTTGCTTTGACTTTGATTGTTCTGTTGATGTTGATGTTGATGTTATCTTTTAACTCATTTTTTGCGGCTGATGGGATGAAAATTTAAAGGCAAAAACGACAATCGAAAATCAAAAATCGAGTCAAACCTAACATTAAAGATATCCCCCCACCAAAACTGGCAAAAAAGCCGCCAGTTTTGGCTCCCCATCCCGAAAAAGCAGGGGGGGAGCAAAGACTAAAGGCGAAAAGCCAAAGCCAAAATCAAAAGCAACGGCAAAAGCCAAAGCCAAAGCCAAAGCCAAAGCCAAAATCAAAAGCTAAAGCCAAAATCAAAAGCAAAGCAAAAGCCAAAATCAAAAGCAAAGCAAAAGCCAAAGCGAAAAGCAAAATCAAAGTCAAAATTAACATTACCCCCCACCAAATCATCCCGGCCAATAAATCGCCCCGGCGATTGTCGGTGCGGCGGCGCCGGTGACCGAGGGTAATGTGGTCGGGGCGCGATGTAGGGTGCGGTGCGCCATCCAGGCGAAGGCGGCGGCTTCCACCCACTGCGGCGGTAGCCCTAAATCGGCGGTGGTGGCGAGGGCGGCGTGGCAACGGTCGCCCAACATGGCCATCAAGGTGCGGTTGCGGCTGCCGCCGCCGCAAGCGTATACGGCCTCGACTGGTGGCTGCAGGCGGTTGATTTGGGCGGCCACGGTGGCCGCGGTGAGCGCCGTCAGCGTGGCTAATAGGTCCGCGGCATCGGCCGGGGGGTGCGCGGCGATGGCATGGTCTAGCCACGGTTGATTGAAATATTCGCGCCCAGTGCTTTTGGGCGGCGGTAGCGCAAAATAGGCGTCCGCGGTCAAGGATTCGAGCAGTTTTTGCTGTACCACGCCGCCGGCGGCGATGGCGCCGGCGCGGTCGAAGGGGGCGTTGAAGCGGCGCTGACACCAGCCGTCTAACAAGGTGTTGGCCGGTCCGGTGTCGAAGCCGGTGACCGCACCGCCACTCGCCGGCAGGTGGGTGATGTTGGCGATGCCGCCCAAATTGACGATGGCGCAGCCTAATTTCGCGCCGCCGAGGCCCGCCCCAGCGGCCGAAAACAACGCCCGATGAAAGGCCGGCGCCAGCGGCGCGCCCTGCCCGCCGAGCGCCATATCGGCGGCGCGAAAATCGGTCACGGTCGGTACGCCGGTCAACTGCGCCACGGTGGCGCCATCGCCCAACTGCCAGGTGAACGGAAATTCACCGCCCGGCTGATGGCGGATGGTCTGCCCGTGGCAGCCGAGCACCGCCACCGTTTGCGACAAGGTACGCGCCGCGGGAGCGTTTTGCCGGCGACCATTTTGCTGGCGCTCATTGGCAGAATCACCGCCCCCCCCCGCGTTTTGCCGGGAATCAGCAGCAGAATCACCTCGCCGAGCTTCATTTTGTCGACAATAAACCTCCCACAACGCCCGCGCCGCTTGGGCGTACAACCGCCCCAACTCGATGTGCAAGCCGCCGAGGCGGTCTAAATCCACTTGCTTGGGGGCGGCGATGACGGCATCTATAGCGGCCCGCAGCGCCGCCGGATACGGCATGTTGAGGCTGGCTTCGAGGCGAAATTCCGCGCTCGAAGTCAGCGCCAACAAGGCGCCATCGATGCCATCGACGCTAGTGCCCGACATCAGCCCCATGGCCAAGGCCGGATAATCTGCGTCGCTAATGCGCGCCATCGCGGCCCAGTTGGTCGTCACGCGGCTCGATTTGCGCCAGGTCTAAACCGGCCGATTGCGCGCTGGTGTTAAAGGGCGTGGTGCCGATGCGCGCCGCCGCCAGGGCATCGAATTGCGCCAGTTGGGCCACCCACGATTGCGCTTGGGCGAGAAAGGCCGGCTTGTGGGCGGCGGCGATGGCCGGGGATTTGGGCAGGGCCACGGTGAGCGGGTTGCGATGCGCGCCGTCTACGCGAAATTCATAGTGTAGATGCGGCCCGGTGGCCCAGCCGGTGTTGCCCACATAACCGATGATGTCGCCTTGGGCGACGCGGGCGCCGATTTTCAGGCGCGCCCGGTAGCGGTTGAGGTGGGCGTATAAGGTGGTGTAGCGCAAGCCATGACGCAGCACGATGCGCTTGCCATAACCGCCGCTGCGGCCGATATGGGTGACCACGCCATCGCTGGTGGTGCGCACTGCGGTGCCGCGCCGGGCGCCGTAATCCACGCCCTTGTGGGCGCGCCAGGTTTTATGGATGGGGTGCAGGCGGCGGCGGGTGAAGCCCGAAGTGACGCGCGCGAACTCCAACGGCGAGCGCAGAAATGAACTCTGAATGCCATCGCCATTGGCGGCGTAATAAAGCCGCCCGCGACGGGTGCCGGCCGGGCCGTGGTCGATGCTTTGCGCATCATAGGATGCATCGAGATGGCGGATGGCGCGCAGGGATTCGCCGCCGACGCGTAATTGCGCCGCGATGATGTCGCCGTTGCCGATTTTTTCGCCGTCCAGATAGCGTTGTTCGAAAATGACCGAAAATTGGTCGCCACGGCGGATGTCGCGGGTGAAATCCACCTGCCAGCCGAAAATTTGCGCCAGCCCGTACAGCACGTCGTAATCGATGCCGGCATCGCGCGCCGCACCGAGCAGGCTGTGGGTGATGGTGGCTTGTTCGGCGCGCAGTTTAATCTGCGGGCGGCGGGTGACCACCTCTGCCGCCAAGACGCCATCGATGCGATTTATCCACAAGGTGGACAATCTATCCAGCGGGTAGCGCAGCGCCGTCAACGCGCCGTTTTCATCGGCCGCGAGATGAATTTTCTGGCGCGGGTGAATTTGCCCCAAGGGCGCCGCGGCCGGCAATTGGGCGGTGGCGTAGGCATCCGCCGCCGGCAACCCGTGGCGCGCGAAAATATGCGACAAAGTGTCGCCGCGCCGCACCGTGGCGGCCACCCAATCTGGCGGCGGGGCGGCCGGCGCGGTCAGCGCCGCGGCAACCGGTTTATGGTCGTTATCGGCGGTGGCGATGGGCGCGGTTGCCCCAGCGCCGACAATATCGGCCGGGAGATGGTCGGCGGCGAGCGCGAAATCGGCTTCGAAGGCGGCCTCGAAGGCGGTGGGCGGCGCGGTGCGCAACGCATAAACGGCGGCGATAGTCAAGCAAGCGACGCCCGCCAGGCGCCAACGCCAGCGTGGCGGCGGGGCGGTGGAGAGGGGCGGCGGGACGCTCCAGTCTTTGCTGGGGCGCAACAATAGGGGGTGTGAGTGCATCGAAATGGACGAAATTGAGCCAAAACAGGCCGAATAATATACCTAATCAATATAAAACAATCAATAAAAACAGATAATTATAAAACATAGTTAAAATAAAAGTAAAGAGTTGGGCTGGGCCGGGTAAATTGAGCGCTACGGCAAGTTTGGCGAAAATTATGGCGGGATTCAGAGCCGATTTAGGTTGAAACTGAGGGCGGAAGGCATCGATTGATCGATAAATTCGCCAACTCAGGGCAAAAATCACCCCGCTGATTCCAGGCTGGCGGCGTCGATTCATTAATATATATGCACTCGGCAATTCTCCGCCCTTTAAGTCACGCGCGACACATATATATGAGATTTATATACCTAAATCCCCATTATTAGGTTGCTAGTTGACGCCAACCGCATCAAAAAAACGCCAATCAAACTTGCAGATTTAGGTATGTAAATCCTAAAAATAGGGGATTGTAAAATGCAATCAAGCCAACATGAATCAAGACAATATGAATCAATACTCCATGAATCAAGACACCATGAATCAAGCCAATGCGAATCAAAATCGGTGTGACGACTTGGAGCGTTTTTATGATTTGTTGGATGCTCTCGCGCATCGCACCCACGGGCTGCGCTTGCTGGGTAGATGCAGCGGTGGCGATGGCTGGCCGGCGCGCGGCGTGTATTTTTTCTTCGAGGAAGGCGAGCGGCGGACGCACTGCGGCAGTGGGCTGCGGGTGAGCGAAATTCTGCGGCGCATGCCGGTGTTGCATCTGGCGGTGGATGACGCGCCCAGCCGGCACAGCGCGCGCGGCGAAATCGAACGCGGCGCCATCGCCTTATTGAGTAATGTCGATAAATCGCCCTTGGATCCGCCATCGCAAAACTGGCTCGGCCGCCATTGCCAGCGCGAAAAAGTACGGATGAGCGGGCTGTGGAATCAAAACCATGTGGATGAAACCTATAATGCGGCGTTTTTAGATAGCCTCGAACGCCGCATCACCCAATCAGCGCTATGAAAATCATCATCCAATGCGCCGGCGGCGAAAACCCGCGCGCAAAGTTGCTGGCATATAACCAGCAGTACCAGCAAAACGGCGCCAACCCGGAGGGACTGTTGCCGGCCTGGCAGTTGTATACCAATAAAACCTATGCCGCCTTGGTGGAAAAATACGGCATCGATGGGGTGTACATTTTATCCGCCGGCTGGGGCTTGATTGCGGTTTCTTTTTTGACGCCGAATTATGACATCACCTTTTCGCCCAGCGCCGATAAATATAAGCGCCGCCACTCACGAGATAAGTACGAAGATTGGCAAATGCTACCGAACAGCGCCGAGCGCATCATATTTTTCGGCGGCAAAAGTTACCTCAACATGTTTTGCGAGTTAACCCAAAATCACAGCGGCGAACGCATCGTCTACTACAACGCCAAAGTCGCCCCGATAGCATCCGGGGTCACTTTGAAAAAATATCAAATTCACTACAACACCAACTGGCACTACGCATGCGCCCAAAAATTCATGGCCGACGAACTGGCATAACGCGATTGAAGCATGCATGCTCCATTAAAGAAACCAGTAGAGCCAATGTCTAGTAAAATAGATGCTATTAAAAGCACTGAAGAAAAAACAGATAGATTTCACTGTCTTGGTGAAATTGACTGGGATTTTGCGGAAGCATTGATGAATAATGCAACAAATGCACTGCATCCATATCCAGCTAAATTTATTCCTCAGATTCCACGAGCATTTATTGAGCAACTATCGAACAAGGGGGACACAGTATATGACCCATTTCTAGGTAGCAGCACAACTGCTGTGGAGGCTAATATTTTAGGACGCGATGCGATTGGGAATGATGTTAATGAGTTGGCGATTTTAATTTCAAAAGTAAAGACAACGCCTATAAAAAATAAAACATTATTAATGATTGATGGCTTGTTGTATAAAATAAAAAACCGTATTGATTTGCTATATTCAGGGAAACATGATAATATAGTGAAGCCAAACATCGTTAACCTTAACATGTGGTTCGAGGAATTTGTAATAAACGAGATTGTTATAATCAAGGACGAGATAGGAAAACTTAATGATCAAAAAACAATTTATTTATGCAATATATCTTTGTCCGGAATAATTATTAATGTTTCAAGACAAGACAGTGACACACGATATGTACGGGTTCAAAAAACAATTAAACATTTTTCCACATACAATAAATTCTACCGACAAGTCAAAAAATTAATAAAAATTATTATATCGTCCAATGATTTTATTAAAAATGGGAAATCTATATTTAAAGTCGATGACACTCGAACGAAAAATATATTTGAGGAGAATTCAGCTGACTTGTCAGTCACTTCTCCACCATATCCAAATGCGTACGATTACCACCTTTATCATAAATATAGATTATTTTGGTTGGGAATGAATCCGCACCAGTTGCGGAAATCCGAAATTGGCGCGCATTCGGACTATTCAAGAAAAAATGGACCTAACGAATTTGACTTCATGAGAGACATGGAGGTATGCTTGTTGAACATAAGCAGCATAATTAAGAGAGATGGATATTTAGTTTTCGTGATTGGTGATTCAATCTTAAAAGGAAGGAGTATTAAGAATGATGAAATACTAAAAAAAGCAGATTTAAGTACGCCATTCAGGTTTGTTACTCAATATACGCGAAACTTAAAATTAAACCGAAAGTCCTTCAACCCAAAAATTGGAAATATCAAGACCGAAAACATTGTAGTATTTGAAAATAGGAAATAGAATATGTTTCATTACCAAATCAACTTTTCAAACTACAAACTGAAAAGTTACGAAAAAGATCTCGCCTTAAAAGAGTTTGAAGGGCAGTTCCCGTCGGTCAAGGAAAAAAATGTAACTGATGGATGGATTTCGTTCACCACAAACAAGCTTCTTAGCGAGCATAAATTAAAAAAACTTACGTTTTATAGCGATTTTAACTACCGCAATGGACATGTAAGAACGGCGAACATCTTAACTGACCAGACGGTGATTGAAAATTGCCACAAAGGCCAACCAAATTTACTCGGAAATATAGTGCCGAAAAGGGCGCGTGATATTCGCTATTTAACTCACTCCGCTCATGAATATAAGGGTAGATTTTATCCTCAGATTGCAAAATCTTTGTTGAATTATGCGGGTGTCAAAGCTGGCGACACCGTGCTTGATCCTTTTTGCGGAAGTGGAACCACATTAGTTGAGAGTTTTCTTTTCGGCATAAATGCTATTGGTGTTGATATTAATCCGATTGCTTATTTGATCACTAAGGCAAAAGTAAAAAGCCTGACTCTGCAACAGAAAGACCTTATGGTAGTGAGGAAGTTGTTTGCAAACTTGGCAGGTAATGCTGATTGGGAGGGAGTTGAATTAGAAAAACATAGCAATAATTTGGATATTGAATATTTGATGAGTTGGTTCCCCGTATGCAACCTCAAGAAAATTATTTTTATTCAGAATAGGATTGCTACGCTTCCCACTGAACCATTGAAATTATTTTCAAGGGTTGTACTGAGTAATATATTGAAAGATTTTTCATTTCAAGAACCTTCGCAACTACGAACTCGGAGGAGGGTAGATGTCCCGCCGAATAATCTTGCCGATGTATTTGAAAAAAACTTGAATGATCAAGTCGAAAGACTTGAAAAATTTCAGGAGTTAAATCGTCTCGATATAAACGCACATGTTAATAATTATTTAGGTGATGTTAGAAACCTATTGAAAAGCGCAAATTTGGGAAAAAATTCAATAGATGTTGTTATTACCTCGCCGCCTTATGCAACAGCCTTGCCATATGTCGACACGGACAGGCTATCTTTGTTTGCTTTTGGATATACAGACAAAAGCAGTTTCAAAGAGTTAGAAAAATCTCTAATTGGCAATAGGGAAATTACAAAAGTTAACCGTATAGCCCTTGATGCGGAACTTCAAAAAAATTTCAAATCTTCCATTTTACCGGATGAAGTAGTCGCTGTATTGCAAAAAATATTTTTCCTTAATGTAAAATCTGATGTTGGATTTAGAAGGAAAAATACAGCTGCTGTGTTCTATAAATACTTTATGGATATGTACAGAGGGATTGGGGAAGTTTCTCGAGTATTAAAGCGGGGTAAGTTGGCATTTTTTGTTGTGGGAAATAATCGCACAACTGCAGGAAATGAAAATATAAAAGTACCTACGGATGATTTTGTTAGGTTAATTGCAGAAAAACATGATTTTCAGTTAGTTGAGAAAATTCCGATGTCAGTGCAAAAAAGTTATATGATTCACTCTAAAAATTCAATAAACACAGAATCTATTTTAGTTTTGCGGCGGAAATGAGTAATAGAATTAACTCTTTTCACGCATGAAAATATGGTTGGTCTGGAAATTTCCCGATCTCTCTTGAGCGGGAAGTATTCAGATTTTAAAATTGCAGTTGCATATTCTAAAAATTCTGGAATTGGTAGGATCTACAATGATCTTTTGAAATTTTCAGATGACGGAGGAACGACATCTGTTATCGCTGGAATTGATCAAGGGAATACATCTTACAGAGAAATTATTGAAAAAACCATTGATTTACCTTTTTATAGAAAAAACCCGCGTAAATCCGTGCCGTCAATTTCTAGTGAAATTAATACAACAGCCCCATCATTAAGTAAGAAATTCTCAATGACTCTTTCGAATTTTGATGTAAGTGAAAAAAGCTCGGATCCGGTTATTCTTATTCCAATTGCGGCATTAAAAATGATGCCGACTTTTTGGAACTGGCCAATGTTTTATACTGATTCTGGCGCCGGCTACCCGCAGTTGTACGCAACTGCAACTATTGTGGTTGATGGAAAAACTCATAAAGATAAGCATATCCGAATTTATTATTATAAAAATAAATCGGAATTTCGTTTGCAGTGTGACATAATAAAAAGGAGCGGCAAGGCAGGGGATATTGTCTCAATTTTAAAAAATCACACTAAACCACACGAATTTGTGATTGAACTTACTAGATCAATGTCGCCTGACTTTGGTTCGCTGAATAGGTTGTTGACGATAAAAGTGAGTACGCATAAAAGCTTTGCTTACTTGTAATTAAATTTCTCAACAGAATGTTCGAATATTTTGTTAAACCAAGGCATCCGCCAGGGCGATAAATTGGGTGGGCGATAACATCTCGGCGCGTAATGTCGGGTCGATGTCGGCGGCGGTGAAGTGGCTGGGTTGCGCGATACTTTTGAGGGCGTTGGCGAGGGTTTTTCGGCGTTGGCCGAAGGCCGCCGTCACCACGGCGTTGAGTATTTTAGGGTCGCGGGCGCGCAGCGGTGGGTTTTTGGGGGTTAGTCGCAGCACCGTGGAGCGCACTTTGGGCGGCGGCTCGAAGGCGGTGGGTGGCACTTCGAATAAAGCCTCGCAGCGCACTGCCATGGCCGCCATCACCCCGAGTCGGCCGTAGTTTTTATCGCCTGGCGCCGCGCACAGCCGCAGCGCCACCTCCTTTTGCAGCATGAACAGCATGTCATCAATGCGCGCGATGTGGCGCAGCAAATGGAAAATCAGCGGCGTTGAGATGTTGTACGGCAGATTGCCGACCACCCGCAGCCGCTCGGCGGGGTCGGCGGCTGTGCTTAAATCAAAGCGCAGAATGTCCGCTTCAATCACCCGCACTTGATGCGGCGGATAGCGTTGCTTTAGCCGGTGCGCCAAATCGCGGTCGATTTCCACCACGGTGAGGGGCGAATCGCGGGTCGCCAGGGCCTCGGTCAAAGCGCCGAGGCCAGGCCCGATTTCGATGATGCGCCGCCCATCCGCGGTCCCCAGCGCGGCGATGATGCGGTGCAATATAGCCACATCGGTCAAAAAATGTTGCCCGAAACGCTTGCGCGGGCGGTGGTTTGGCGTGGTCAATGGGGGGTGATGGGGTGGCTGGTAGGGCAATTCGGCGGCGGCGGGGGGTCGCTTTTGATGTTGATGTTGATGTTGATGTTGATGTTGATGTTGATGTTGATGTTGATTGTTACTTTTGATTTTGGCTTTGGCTTTGGCTTTTGTTTTTGTTTTACTCCCCCCCCGCTTCATCTGGGGGTGGTCAAATTAGGTCGAGCCGATAGGATCGGATTGGTTTGGTGGGGGGACTTTGGCTTTTCGCTTTAGACTTGGCTTTTGACTTGGCTTTAGACTTGGCTTTTGGTTTTTACCTTTCCCCTCATTTGGGCTGATGAGTTGAAGATTTAAAAGCAAAAGCAAAAAGACCAACCTCAACAGCCCCCCACCAAATCAGGCGATAAAGCCGCCTGATTTGACTCCCCCCAGATGAAGCACGGGGGGGAGTAAAACGTTAAAAGCCAAAAGCCAAAAGCAAAATCAAAAGCGAAAAGCGAACAACAGCAATCAAGTAAGCGGATTTCGGTAATAAATCTCAAAAATATTGCCCGGAGCGGTGGGTGGGGGGTTGGATTCAGTCAATGGGGGCGAGTTGATTTATTCAGCGGGCCGGGCAGCCAATTGTGCGGCCATGGCGATGGCGGCTTGCAGGCTGGATTCGCAGGCGGTGAAGGCGCCGGCCAATTCGGCGGCGGTGCCGTGGTCCACCGAGGTGCGGATGATGGGCAAGCCGAGGGTGAGGTTCACGGTTTCGCCGAAGCCGCGGGATTTTATCGCCGGCAGGCCTTGGTCGTGATACATCGCCAACACCGCATCGAGGTCGGCTAAGCGCGCCGGGGTGTAGGCGGTGTCGGCCGAAATCGGGCCGATGAGGCGGGCCTCATGGCCGGCCTGGGCGCGTAATTTGTCTAAGGTGGGGGTGATGATGTCGGCTTCCTCGGCGCCGATGTAGCCGCCTTCGCCGGCGTGAGGGTTTAATCCGCATACGCCGAGTGTTGGGCGCGGAATTTTGAACAATCTACGCAGGTCGGCCAAGATGATGGCGATGACTTCTTCGAGGCGCGCCGCGGTGACGCTGGCCGGCACTTGCGCCAGCGGGATGTGGTTGCTCAGCAGGCATAGCCGCATGGAGGGGTGGCTTAGCATCATCACCGGCGAAGGCGCGTTGCAACGCCGCGCGATCCATTCGGTGTGGCCGCAAAAGGGGATGCCGGCTTGGTTGATGATGGCTTTGTTGACCGGCGCGGTGACCATGGCATCGAACGCGCCGGCGAGGCATAAATCCACTGCCCTCTCGATGCACGCGATCACATAGCCGCTGTTGTCGGGGTTCAGTTTGCCTGGCGTCACAGTCGCCGGGCAGGGGTGGTGAATCACTGGCAATACTGGGCGATGGTGGCCGGGGTTGGGCCCGGGTTTGGGTTTGAGTTTGGGATGGGTGGTGGGGCTATCGCTGGCGCCGGATTCGCCGGCCTCGATCACGGTCACCACCGTCCCCAGCGCCGCCAGACTCTCGGCGCGCGCGGTCAGCATGTGGATGTCGGCGATGGCAACGACGCCATCGGCCAGCCCGCTCGCGGCCGCCTTTAGCATGATGTCGGGGCCGATTCCCGCTGGCTCGCCGACGCTGATGATGATGCGTGGTGTGGTGGTGGGTTCTGTCATCTCACTGCGTTGTTAAGTGTTATGCGCCATGGAGTTATGTTATCGATATATCAATGCGGCAATTTATTAAGGTTGATTTATTAATACATTCGATAAATTAGTGATAACTAAATTAGTGGGATTTGTATATCTAAATTTGTACGGGGAGGTTGGTTTTTGATTTTGCTGTTAAGGCTTCGCTCCACCCTATCTTTTTAGGTGGGAGCCAAAACTGGCGGCTTCATCGCCAGTTTTGGTGGGGGGTAATGTTGACTTTAATTTTAATTTTAATTTTGATGTTGAATCGGCTTTTGATTGTCGTTTTTGATTTTGGCTTTGGCTTTTGTTTTACTCCCCCCAGATGAAGCTAAGGTGGAGTAAAAAGTTAAAAGCCAAAGCCAAAGCCAAAGCCAAAGCCAAAGCCAAAGCCAAAAGCCAAAAGCCAAACGCTGTCTCCATAAAACATTCGCTGACCTCAAAAAATGCCAATCGGACTGCAGATTTAGGTATATAAATCTCAAATTAATCAATGCCGGTCAATTAATTAACCTAGCGCGAATTAATTAACATCACCGCCATCAACATCACCCGCCTTAGCATCGTTTGCATCAACATCAACATCATCACCAACATCAACACCAACACCAACATCTTCAATCCACCCGAACTGCGCGAAATCTACGCGGCCGTTTTGGGCAAATATCACGCCTTCGCGCAGCAGTTTTTGTTTTTGCGCGTCATCGCCGCCGCCATTTTTGCGGGCGCTGATTTCGCCACGACTGTTGATGATGCGATGCCATGGAATGCCTTGCGCGGGCGAGGCGGCGGCCATGGCATAGCCCACTTGGCGCGCCGGGCAGCCGACCATGCGGGCGATGCGGCCGTAACTCGCCACCGAGCCGCGCGGGATGCGGCGCACCACCGCGTAGATTCGCTGATAGACGCTCATCGGCTAAGGGTTGGGCAGTCGGTGGGCGATTCGATGCTTGTTCGGCGCCTACTCGACGGTCACCGATTTAGCCAGGTTGCGTGGTTTATCCACATCGGTGCCTTTGATTAGGGCGACATGGTACGCCAGCAACTGCAGCGGGATGGTGTAGATGATGGGCGCCATGGAACTATCCACGGCGGCGATGTCGATAACTTGAACATTATCTTGTGGGCTGATGTTGGCGGCCGGGTCGGCGAACACGATGAGGCGACCGCCACGGGCGCGCACTTCTTCGATGTTGGCTTTGAGTTTGTTCAGCAGGCGATTGTTGGGGGCGACCGAAATCACCGGCATTTCGCTATCCACCAGCGCCAAGGGCCCGTGCTTCAATTCGCCGGCCGGGTACGCCTCGGCGTGGATGTAGGAAATTTCCTTGAGTTTGAGCGCGCCCTCCAAGGCGATGGGGTAGTGCGCGCCGCGACCCAAAAACAGGGCGTGCTGTTTATCGGCGAATTGTTCGGCGATGGCGGCTACCGCCGGTTCCAGCGCGATGGCTTGGTCCACCTTGGCCGGCAATTCGCGCAGTTCTTTGATTAGCCGCGCTTCTTCGTCCGCGCCCATGTTAAAACGCCGCCCCAGGGCGATGACCAACAAGCGCAACGCCACTAATTGGGTGGTGAAGGCTTTGGTGGAGGCGACGCCGATTTCCATGCCGGCGTGCGTCAATAGAGTCAGATTCGAGGCTCTCACCAGGGCGCTTTCCGGGGAATTGCAGATGGTTAAACTGGGTCCAAAACCTTGTTTTTGGGCGACTTCCAGCGCCGCCAGGGTGTCTATGGTCTCGCCCGATTGCGATAGCGTCACCACCAAGCAATCGGCCGGCGCGGCGTGTTCGCGCGAGCGAAATTCGCTGGCAATTTCCGCCTGGCAGGGCACGCCGCGGCGCTCGAACCAATAACTCGCCACCATGCCGGCGTGGTAACTGGTGCCGCAGGCGATGATGCGCACCGCGCGCACGCGGTCGAAAATGGCCGCCGCCTCGGCGCCGAAACACTCCTCCAGCAAGCGCGTGCCGGTGATGCGCCCCTCCAAAGTGTTGGCGATGGCGACGCCTTGTTCGTGGATTTCCTTATGCATATAGTGGCGATGTTCGCCCAGTTCGATAGCATCGGGCGATAGCGCGCAAGTGTGCGGCTGGCGGGTTTGCGGCGTGCCGGCGTGGTCGGTGATGGCGATGTCGCCGCCGTTCAAATCAGCGATGTCGCCATTCTCTAAGATAAAAAACTGCCGCGTCACTTGAATCAAGGCCGCCATATCTGAGGCCACGAAGGCCTCGCCCTGGCTCTCGCCCTGGCCGATACCCACCACCAACGGCGAGCCGCGCCGCGCCGCCACCAAGCGCTGCGGCTCATCCGCGCTGATGACCGCGATGGCGTACGCGCCCTCCAACACCGCCGCCGTGGCGCGCACCGCGGCCAGCAAATCCAGCCCGGCGCGGGTGTGGCGGCGCACCTCATTGACCACCACTTCGGTGTCGGTTTGCGAGGTGCATTCGAAGCCATCGGCCAGCTGCCGGCGGCGCAAGGTTTCGTGGTTTTCGATGATGCCGTTGCACACCAGCGCCAGCGTATCGCCGCTGGTATGCGGGTGGGCGTTTATCTCGGTGGGCGGGCCGTGGGTCGCCCAGCGGGTATGGGCGATGCCGGTGGCGCCGCGCAAGGTGGGTGCCGCCGCCAGCGCGCGCTCTAACTCGATAATTTTGCCGGCGCGCCGAATGCGTCGCAGTCGCTGCCCCGGCTTAGGCTCGGCGGCGTCGATGACGGCCACGCCGGCCGAGTCATAGCCGCGATATTCCAACCGCCGCAACCCTTCCAACAACACCGGCAAGATGTCGGCCTTGCCCACCGCCCCGACAATTCCGCACATGGTTATGCCCTCGCTAAATTTTTTCGATGGGATGAATTTTCATGGCGCTGGGCGAATTTATCGTCAGCATCGCCCACCGCCAGAATCTTCGATTTATCGCCCAAATCGGTCGAAATTCACCCAAATCCGCCCAAATCGGCCGGAATTCGCCAAAATCAGCCGAAATCGGCCGCCGGGTTCACGCCCAATCCACCCAAATCCGCGCACCGCCCATGTATATGTCACGCATTGTACATGGCGATCTATGCTGCTCATATATATGTCTACTGCGCGTCATCCGGCGGAGATTTTTTACGCGGGCGCGACCAGTTGGCGATGGCGGTTTGTTTCGGGCGGCTGAGCGCGAGCGTGGCGGCGGCGACATTTTTGGTGATGGTGGAACCGGCGCCGATGGTGGCGCCGGCGCCGATGGCGAGCGGCGCCACCAGTTGGCTGTTGGAGCCGACGAACACATCATCGCCGATGACGGTGCGGTGTTTGCGCGCGCCGTCGTAGTTGCAAGTAATCACCCCGGCGCCGATATTCACGCCGGTGCCGACGCTGCTGTCGCCCACATAACTCAAGTGGTTTACTTTGGAGCCGGGGCCGATGTGGCTTTGTTTTATCTCGACAAAATTGCCGATGCGCGCCGCCTCGGCCAAAGTGGATTGTGGTCGCAGGCGGGCGAAGGGCCCGATGCGGCAGCGGGCGCCGATTACCGCGCCATCGATGACGCAATGCGCCTCGATAAGGCTGCCGGCGCCGATGACGCTGTCGCGGATAATGGCGCCGGCGCCGATGCGGCAATCATCGCCGACCACTACCCGCCCCTCGAGGATGACATTGACATCGACCACGCAATCGCGCCCGAATTGGCACCATCCGCGCACCTCGAAGCGCGCCGGGTCGCACAGCCGCACGCCATTTTCGAGCAGGGCGTGGGCGCAGCGCAGTTGGTGGATACGCTCGACGCGCGCCAAATCGACTTGGGAATTGACGCCGAAGGTCTCTTGCGCGGTCGCCGGCTGGCAGGCTTCGATGCGCGCGCCGGCGCCGGCGGCGTGGCCGAGCAGGTCGGTGAGATAAAATTCGCGCTGCGCGTTGTGGTTGTCGAGTTTTGCCAGCGCGCGCCGCAATACGGCGGCTGGCGCGGCGATAAAACCGGTGTTGCATTCGCGGATGCGGCGTTGTGGCGCGCTCGCATCGCGCTCCTCGACGATGCCCACCACGCGCTCATCCGCATCGCGCAAAATCCGCCCCAAGCCGGTCGGGTCGTCCATATCGGCGGTCAATATATTGAACCAATTCGGGTGGGGCGAATGCTCATCGCCCAGATTTTCATCGCCCGGCTCGATGGCGCGCCCGGCGGCGAGCAAGGCACGCAGAGTCGGCGCCCGGATGAGCGGCGTGTCGCCGTACAAAACCAGCACCGTGGCGCGCGCATGCACCGCCGGCATGGCCTGCAAGAGGGCGTGCCCGGTGCCGAGTTGCGAACGCTGGATGATCCAGTTGAGGTCGATGTGGTCGCCGCTGCGGTCGACATTTTTGCCGCCAGCGTCGGCGGATTTATCGTCACTTTCGTCGCTATTTCCGTATCTTTCAGCCCGCCGGAACTCGGCCATGGCGCTTTCGGTGGCGGTTTGTACAACCTCGGCGTGGTGGCCGAGCACCACATGGATTTTCGCCGGCTTTAAGGCCGCGGCGGCGACGATAACATGCGCCAGCATGGGCTTGCCGCCGATGGGGTGTAAGGGTTTGGGCAGCGCCGAGCGCATGCGCGTGCCTTCCCCGGCGGCCAGGATGATCGCCTCTAAGGTCATGTCGGCGGGCGACTCATGTTGTACCGGGGGCGGATTGTACGGGGCGGCGGGCGGCGAAGTTGCTTAGAATGCGGTGAAATTGCGCCAGCGGGCGAATATGGGGGTACGATGCGTGGCTGATTTTAACCCTCAACGCGAGCGCTTGCTCGAAAATCATGGCCGCCGACGACCTCGACAAAATCAAACACGAAATCCCCTGGCAAAGCCCGGTGCAGCCGGTGGAATTGACCCTGGATAGCGAAATTCAGTTCAATTGCCACAAGGGCATATCGTGCTTCAACGCCTGCTGCAAGAATATCGACATCACCCTGATGCCGTACGACATCCTGCGCCTGAAGCGCCGCGCCGGGCTCACTTCATCGCAATGGGTGGCGCGCCACACCCTGCCCTACCCCATGGACGCGCACGAGATGCCGGGGCTGAAAATGGCCACCAAGCCCGGTAGCACGGAGTGCGTGTTGCTCGAAGAATCCGGCTGCGGGGTGTATGAGGACCGCCCGACGGCGTGCCGCTATTACGCCTTAGGCGCCATGGGCGTGCGCCGAGCCGCCAGCGCCCAAGTCGAAGATATTTATTTCGCGGTCAAAGAATCTCACTGCAAGGGGCATGACGAGCCGCGCCGCCTGACCGTCGGGCAGTATCGCCAAGAGCAGGGCATCGAGAAATACGATGCCATGAATCGCGAATGGCGCGACATTATTTTGAAAAAACGCTCATCGGGGCCGACCGTGGGCAAGCCCAGCGCGCGTTCGCTGCAGTTGTTCGATATGTGCAGCTATGACATGGATAATTTTCGCGCCTTTTTGGATAGCCCCGGGTTTACCGAATTGTTCGAGGTGGATGGCGCCGAACGCAGCACCATGATGGCCGATGAAGACCAACTTTTTTTGTTCGCTTGCCGGTTTTTGAAGCAAGTGTTGTTTGGGGAAATGAGTATTCCTATGCGAGAGGAAGGTCGGGTGCGACGGATGGAGAAAAAACGCGAAGCGGGGGAGGGGTGAGGGAGTCATGGGGATGTGCGGTGTGGGGTTGGTTTTGATGTTGGCTTTGATGTTGATGTTGGCTTTTGATGTTGGCTTTTGATTTTAATGTTGGCTTTGGCTTTTAACGTTTTACTCCCCCCGTGCTTCATCTGGGGGGAGTCAAACAAAAGCCAAAAGCCAAAAGCAAAAGCCAAAGCCAAGCCAAAAGCAAAAGCCAAGCCAAAAGCAAAAGCAAAGTCAAACGCACCCCCCACCAAAACTGGCGATGAAGCCGCCAGTTTTGGCTCCCCCCTAAAAAGATAGGGTGGAGCAAAGCCTTAACAGCAACAGCAACAGCAAAAGCAAAAGCCAAAACCAAAGCCAAAGCCAAAATCAAAAGCCAAAATCAAAAGCAAAATCAAACCCCGCGAATCAAACGGGAAGATGGGGGATACATAGAGGCGAGAGGGGGCCCCCTTGTTTTTTAGTGGGTTGCCCCGATTAATGATGGCTCCCCCTTCGGAGCGATGCCATGCAACTGGATAAATTGACGGCAAAATTTCAACAGGCGTTAGCCGAGGCGCAAA
This sequence comes from Candidatus Poriferihabitaceae bacterium, assembly GCA_965243285.1. Lineage (GTDB taxonomy): Bacteria > Pseudomonadota > Gammaproteobacteria > Arenicellales > Poriferihabitantaceae > JAHRAW01. Next base: position 1,353,002 of record OZ251537.1, read on the forward strand.
GTTTGGCGGTGGGGCGGGGGCATCAGTTTATCGAGGCGGTGCATGTGATGGCGGCCATGCTCGACCAAGCCGGCGGCGGGGTGCGGCATTTACTGAGCAATAGCGGCGTGAATGTCGAACGGTTGCGCGGTGATGTGGATGAGGCACTGGGGCGGATGCCGAGTATCGAGAGCCATGAGGGCGATGTGCATATCTCTGCCGACCTCGCCAAAACCATCAATCGCGCCGACAAACTGGCGCAGCAGCGCCACGACCGATACATCGCCAGCGAATTATTCGTGCTGGCGGCGGTGGACGGCAAGGGTGAATTGGCGCGGTTGTTGCGTGCCGCCGGGGCGGAGAAAAACGCCATCGAAAAAGCCATCGAAGCGCTGCGCGACGGGCAAGCGGTGGACGACCCTGAGTCGGAAGGGCAGCGCCGCACGCTGGAAAAATACACCATGGATGTGACCGCGCGCGCCGAGCAAGGCAAGCTCGACCCGGTCATTGGGCGCGATGATGAAATTCGTCGCGCCATTCAGGTATTGCAGCGCCGCACCAAAAATAACCCGGTGTTGATCGGCCAGCCCGGGGTGGGCAAAACCGCCATCATCGAAGGTTTGGCGCAGCGCATCGTGCGCGGCGAAGTGCCGGACGGCGTTAAAAACAAGCGCGTGTTAGCGCTGGATTTGGGCGCTTTGTTAGCCGGCGCCAAATATCGCGGCGAATTCGAAGAACGGCTCAAGGCGGTGCTCAATGATCTCGCCCGGCAGGAAGGGCGGGTGATTTTATTCATCGACGAACTGCACACCATGGTCGGCGCCGGCGCCGCCGAGGGCGCCATGGACGCCGGCAACATGCTAAAGCCGGCCCTGGCGCGCGGCGAGTTGCACTGCGTCGGCGCCACCACCTTGGACGAATATCGCAAGCACATCGAAAAAGACGCGGCGCTGGAGCGGCGCTTCCAAAAAGTGTTGGTATGCGAGCCCAGCGTGGAGGACGCCATCGCCATTTTGCGCGGCCTCAAAGAGCGCTATGAAGTGCACCATGGGGTCGACATCACCGACCCGGCCATCGTCGCCGCCGCCACGCTGTCGCAGCGCTACATCACCGACCGTAATCTGCCGGATAAAGCCATCGATTTGGTGGATGAAGCGGCCAGCCGCATCCGCATGGAAATCGACTCCAAACCGGAGGTGATGGATCGCCTCGAGCGGCGGCTGATTCAACTTAAAATCGAGGGCGAGGCGTTGCGCAAGGAAAGCGATGCCGCCTCGGTCAAACGCTTGAAAAACTTGCAGGCGGAAATCGACAAACTCGAGCGCGAATACGCCGACTTGGATGAAATTTGGAGCGCGGAAAAATCGGCGCTGCAGGGCAGCCAGCACATCAAAGAACAACTCGACCGCGCCCGCATCGAATTAGATGCGGCACATCGCGGTGGTGATTTGGCGCGCATGTCGGAGCTGCAATACGGTGAAATTCCGGCCCTGGAAAAACAACTGGCGGCCGCTGGCGCGGTCGAGCAGCAAGAAATGACGCTGCTTAAAAATCGCGTCGATGAAGATGAAATCGCCGCCGTGGTCTCCAGTTGGACCGGCATACCGGTGAGCAAAATGTTAGCCGGCGAAAAAGACAAATTGCTAACCATGGAAGCACACCTGCAACGCCGGGTGGTCGGGCAGCACACCGCCATCGCCGCCGTGGCCGGCGCCATTCGCCGCTCGCGCGCCGGGCTATCCGACCCCAACCGGCCCTATGGTTCGTTTTTATTTCTCGGCCCCACCGGGGTCGGCAAAACCGAATTGTGCAAGGCCGTGGCGGCGTTTTTATTCGACTCGGCGCAATCCTTGATTCGCATCGATATGTCCGAGTTCATGGAACGGCACTCGGTGGCGCGGCTGCTCGGCGCCCCGCCGGGCTATGTCGGCTATGAGGAGGGTGGCTATTTGACCGAAGCGGTGCGCCGCCGCCCGTATGCGGTGATTCTGTTGGACGAGGTGGAAAAAGCCCACGCCGATGTTTTCAATGTGCTGCTGCAGGTGTTGGACGACGGGCGGCTGACCGATGGCCACGGTCGCACCGTGGATTTTCGCAACACCGTCATCATCATGACCTCCAACTTAGGCTCGCAGATGATTCAAGAGATGAGCGCCGGCGGCGGCGATGAGGCGGAGAAATACGCGGCCATGAAAGCCATGGTGCTGGAGGTGGCAGGCGCGCATTTTCGCCCCGAATTCATCAACCGCATAGACGATTTGGTGGTGTTCCACCCCCTCGAAAAAGCGCAAATCCGCGAAATCGCCCACATTCAGTTGGATTTATTACGCCAGCGCTTGGCGCTGCGGGATTTACGCTTCGACATCACCGAGCAAGCCGTGGACAAAATCGCCGCCATCGGCTTCGACCCGGTATTCGGCGCTCGCCCGCTAAAACGCGCCATCCAAACCACCGTCGAAAACCCGTTAGCGGAAGCCATCCTCGGCGGTAAATTCTCGCCCGGGGATGAGGTTCGGGTGTTTTGTGGGAAAGATGGTGAGGTGGGGATTGGGTGAGAGCGGGGGTGAGTTTGGGCTTTTTCTTTACTCCTCGCTGGGCGAGGAGTCAAAACTGGCGGCTTTTAGCCAGTTTTGGTGGGGGGGGATATCTTTAATGTTAGGTTTTACTTGACTTTTTATTTTGATTATCGTTTTTGTCTTTAAATTTTTCACCCTATCAGCCACAAAAGATGAGTTAAAAGACAGCATCAACATCAACATCAACATCAACATCAAGATCAACAGAAAAATCAAAGTCAATGTAACATCAAAAGCGCAAAGACTTTAAGTCAAAATCAACATCTAAAACCCAAGTCGAACTCAACATCAAAGCAACCCCCCCTCCAAAAAGCAAAAGCGGTGGGAGTGAAGATTAAAGGCGAAAAGCGAAAGCAACAGCGAAAAGCCAAAAGCAAACGCCAAAAGCAAACGCAAACGCCAAAAGCAAACGCTAAAAGCAACATCAAAATCAACAGCAAAAGCAAAAGCAACATCAAAATCAAAAGCCAACATCAACAGCAAAAGCAACATCAAAATCAAAGCAAAATCAAAGTCAAAGCAAAATCAAACGCCCCCCCACCAAAACTGGCGATGAAGCCGCCAGTTTTGGCTCCCCCCTAAAAAGATAGGGTGGAGCAAAGCCTTAACAGCAACATCAATAGCGAAAGCAACAGCAACAACAAAAGCAAAGTCAACAGCAAAAACAACCCCTCTCCACCAAAACTGGCTAAAAGACGCCAGTTTTGACTCCCCCGCATTAAAGCGGGGGGAGTAAAGCGTAACAGCCAAAATCAAAAGCCAAAACTGGCATCTTTTAGCGGGATTTGGTGAGGGATTTTTGATGTTAATAAACCAAACATTCCTGGCGGATGTTATGAGTGGAATGTCAAGGGAATCAGATGGAATCGGCTGTAATCAGGATGACTTTTACGGCTGGAATCTAATCAGCGGGGGGCGGTGGCTGGATGGCGGACGGTTTTTGCCATAGGCTGGCGAGCCATGGTTGTAGGTGGCGAGGTTTTCCCGGCGGGCGGTAGTAGTGGCGTATTTCGCTGAAGTCGGCGGCGGTGAGCAGGCGGCGCCATTGGGCGAGGTTGTGGTAGCAGCCGTAGCGTTCGCCGCTCCAGCCTTCTTGGCAGTCACCGTGGGGGTTGGAGGCGAATAATATGCCGGCCGGCGCCAGGGTGTGCCACAGCGCCCGCAATACTTCAGGCAACGCTTGTTGGGGCACATGAAACAGCGAGGCGTTGGCGAATACGCCGTGAAAATGCGCCGGCGGTAAATCCAGCGCCAAAAAATCTTGGCATAGCACTTCGCCGGCGGCGGCTTGGCGCGCCATGGCGACTAACGCGGTTGAGCCGTCCAGCCCTACCGGGGCGTGGCCGAGGGCGGTGAAGCGCGCCAAATCCCGCCCCGGGCCGCAACCGAAATCGAGGATGCGGCACGGCGGCGGTCGCCCTATCGCGGTCAATAGCGCTTGGATGTTCTGCTCCACATCATGCCCCCAGGTGCCATTGCGGAAATCTTCGGCGTGGGTGTCGTAATGGCGCAAGGTTTGGGTGGTTACGGCGCGTAATTCGGCGGCGGTCATGGGGGGGTGCATGGGGTTGGGGGGGTCAAAACTGGCGGTTTCATCGCCAGTTTTGGTGGGAGTAATGTTAATTTTGACTTTGATGTTGCCGTTGCTGTTGCCTTTGGGCTTTTTCTTTACTCCCCGCTGGGCGGGGAGTCAAATCAGGCGGCTTGTCGGCTGATTTGGTAGGGGGGCCGTTGATGTTGGTTTTGGCTTTTGATTTGGCTGTTGCTGTTGCTGTTAAGGCTTTGCTCCACCCTATCTTTGAGGGTGTAGGAAAAGTATATTCTTGATTAAAATTTCGGTTGGCGTTGTTAAAAAAGCAGGCGAAAGTGTTGCTATTGCTTATTGTTTAAATTTTGGAAATGATACTTTTCCTTCATTTTCCTTGAGTCAGCGAGGGCTTTTCGCACACCCGCATGAAGCGGGGGGAGTAAAACAAAAGCCAAAGCGAAAGCAAAAGCAAAAGCCAAAGCGAAAGCAAAAGTCCCCCCACCAAATCTGCCCGCGCCTGGCGGCTCGGGCAGATTTGACTCCCCCCAGATGAGGCAAGGGGGGAGTGAAACAAAAGCAAAAGCGAAAATCAAAAGCCAAAAGCCAAAAGCAAAAGCAAAAGCCAAAAGCAAAAACAAAAGCCAAAAGCAAAAGCCAAAAGCCAAAGTCCCCCCACCAAATCAGTCCGAGCCTATCGGCTCGGTCAGATTTGACTCCACCCAGATGAAGCGGGGGGGAGTAAAACAAAAGCCAAAGCGAAAGCCAAAAGCAAAAGCAAAGTCAAACGCTCTCTCTCATCAAATTTGGGGAGATTTGTTGGGAATCTTAAAAAAAAGGGCGATTCATTGCTGAATCGCCCGGGAATGTGGGGGGGGATGGCGGTTTTACCGCGTGGGTTTTCCTAAAACTGGAGTTCGCCTTGTAGGAGGATGGTGTGTTGGGCGGTGCGGCTGCTGTCGCGGCGTTCGCCTAATAGGTTTAGGTCGAAGTTGGAGGAGGTTTTCCAGTTCATGCCCATGCGGTAGATATTGGCGTCGCCTAAGGTCATTTCGCCGTAGGGGGTTAGCATGCCGCCGTGGTTTTTCAGCGGCACGCCGAAGCCTAGGCGGGCTTCCATTTGCGCGGAGTAGTCGCGTTTGGCGGCGGTGTTGTCGGCTGGCAGACCGTGGCGCCAGAGTTGCTGAATGCCGCTGCCGGTGTCGCCGTAGGCCGGGCTTATGCGCAGCGCCAAACCTTGCCCATCGGCGCCGGCGTCGAATATCAGGTTGCCGTGAATGCCCCATTCCTTGTGGTCGCCGCCGTGGGTTACCAGGGCGCGGATGCCGCCTTCGGCGGTGTAGCCGTGGGCGCTGCGATAGCGCAAGCCGCCGCCGATTTCCAGCCCGGAGCCGGTCTCGCCATCGCCGCCGTCATAGCGCAAGCCGAGTTCGGCCGAGGGCTCGAAGATACTGCCATTGGTTGTGATGTGGCGGCGGCTGGCTTCCAACGCCAAGCGGAATTGCAGGGCCGATATCGACATGGCGGCGAAGGCGACGTTGCCGTCGGCCACATCCAAATCGCTGCGGGTGATTTCGCTCTTTAGGCGCACGGTGGTGTGGTCGTTGCCCCAAATTTCGCCGCTGCCGCCGAAACTGGCGGAGCGCATGTCGATGTCGCTGCTGGTGGTGTCTTGGCCGGTGGGGGTGACTTCCAGTTCGCCCTGGCCGTAGCCGATGGCAGCCCATAAATCCAAGGCGCCGACGCCCCAGCCGAGGTACGGGCTTACGCTGGTCATATCGAGTTCATGCTGACCGGTGTCGCCGGCGGTGCGGTAGTCGATGGCGCTCTGCAGGCGGGATACCGACAGCCCGGCCAGCACATTGCGGCTTATTTGGCTATCTAAACCGAGGTGGAAGCCGCTTAAATCGCCGTCCCAGTCTAAAGCGCCGCTTTCGCCGGACATTTCGCGGTATTCGCCGCTGCCCCACAGGGTGATGGTGGAGCCAGCGTCGGCGTCGGCGTTAGCCGCCAGGCCTAAGGCCGAGCCGGCGCCGATGGCAGCGCCGCCGCCATTGAGCGGCAGGGTGAATCCAGTGCCGGCCAGCCAAGTTTTGGGGTCGCGCTCAGCATCGAGCACGGCTTGGCCGTGGGCGCCGAGGGCGGTGGCTAGGGTGTTTTGGCCGCCGAGGGTGAAATTGCTCGAGCGCCCACCCAAGCCCGAGGCGGCGCTGGCGACGCGTTGGGTTACGGCGCCGGTGACGCTGGCGGTGATGGCGGTGGCGATTTCCGGCAACACTACTTGATTCACCATGTCGGCGACCATGCTGCCGTCGCCGCTGACCACGATGGTGAAGTTGAGTGTGGCGCTGGACTCGGATGCGCTGGAGGTACCGAAAGTGGCGGTGTAGGTCAGCATATAAGTACCAGCAGTGCCAATCATCGGCGTGCCGTCCACTGTGGGGTTAGCGCGGTTGTTGAATGCCAGCCCGGTCGGCAATCCGTTGTTCGCTGTATCTGTGGGGTCGCCGGTCAAGGTGTAGACAATGTCAACACCTCGGGCAATGGGCAGAGGCAGCTGGTCGATTTCCACACCCACCGTATAGGATTGATCCAGCACCGATTCACCACCGAAAGACAGGCTAACCACGATGTCGAAGGTTTGCTCGATGGAGGAGGATGTTATGAGGTCGGTGGCGGTGTAGAGCAGCGGATAAGTGCCGGTCTCGGTGGGTGTGCCGGTCACGGTGTTGTTGCTGCTGTCGAATGCCAGCCCGGATGGCAATCCGTAGTTAGCCGTATTGGTGGCGGTGCCAGCCAAGGTGTAGGTGATGGCGCCAGCACCAGAGCCGGTGGCGGTGGGCAGATTCAGCGTGGTAATTGCCGTGCCGGGTGCATAGGTTTGATTCGCCACATCAGTGCCATCGAACTCCAGCAGGTTGACAGTGACGGTGAAGTAGATGATGGCTGGGGGGCCAGCGCCGGCGGCGGTGTAGGTTAGCATATAAATGCCGGTAAATGTCGGCCTGCCGGTCAATGCGGGGTTAGCACCGGCGGTAAATATCAGCCCCGGTGGCACTCCGTTATTATTACAGGTAGTTGTGTCATTGCACACCAAAGTGTAGGTAACGGAGTTGCCGCTGGCAGTGGGCAGGGGCAGCCGGGCGATTGACGATCCCAGCGTGTAGGTTTGATCATCCACTGTGCCATTGAAAGACAGCATGCTGACTACGATGGTGAAGGTGGTGTCGATGGGGACTGTGGAGGCGGTGGTGTCAGTGGCGGTGTAGGTCAGCATATAAGTACCAGCAGTGTCACTTATCGGCGTGCCGTCCACTGTGGGGTTAGCGCCGTTGTTGAATGTCAGCCCGGTCGGCAATCCGTTGTTCGCTGTATTTGTGGGGTCGCCGGTCAAGGTGTAGACAATGTCGTCAACACCTCGGGCAATGGGCAGAAGCAGCTGGTCGATTTCCACACCCACCGTGTAGCTTTGCTCGGCCACCGCTGGCTCATCGAAAGTCAGCTCGTTGGCGATGATGGTGAATTCGAGTGTGTCGCCGGCAGTGCTAGTGCTATTAGTGGCGACGTAGACCAGGTTGTAAGTGCCAGCCTCCAGCAGCGTGCCGGTTAAAGTGGGGGTGGGGGTGGCGTTGAATGTCAGCCCAGATGATGACGACACCGGCAAGTTATAGGTGATGGTGTCGCCGGCAGTGCTACTAGTGGCGATTGGAAGAGTCAGGTCGACATCATCACCCACTGCATAAGTCTGCACGGTTGGGAAGTCGGGTGCGGCGAGACTCACGCCAGTGACGGTGATATTGAAAGTCAGGGCGGCATGGTTATCGGGCGACATGCAAATCTCACCGGGCGGCGGGGGGGTTTGGCAAACGAGGGCAACATCCGTGGCGACGGCGTAGTAGGTCATGGCGTAAGTGCCGAGCGCAGTAGGGGTGCCGGATAAAAAGCGGTCGTTGGTTACATAGCTGGTATTGTCGCTACCCAGTAAGTTTCGGCTGAAATCCAAGCCGGGAGGCAGCATGCGATCGCCAATCAACGGACTATGGAAGCCATTGCCACCGGTGCCATTCAGCAAATAAATCAAGGTCTGTGCTGATGTGGATGACGGGAGTGTCATCATGGAGATTGGTTGGTTGAGGAAAACGCTGAAGTTAGCCACGTTGTCGGAAAATTCCGCCACAAAAGGCGTGGTGAATTTAAATGTGGCATCGACGAATTCGCCGACATCGGTGGCGGTGTAGGTCAGCATCACGCCGCCGGATACATACTCCGGCGTGCCTGACAAGAATTGGACACTTGATCCGTTATCCGTGTGGGTCACTCCGGGCAACACAGAATCAAGGGCGGCGCCGTCAGGGCCAGTTAGGGTGTAGGTACCCCCCAGCGAGGCTCCGGTGCCGTTGTTAGCGCGGGCGACCGACAATTCATGAGCTCCCCCTGTACCACCTATCGGTAGACGGGCGAGATAGGTTAGAGCAGGCGTGCTAAAGAAAGTCGCCTGACTCCTCACATTGATATTGAATATTATCGACGAAGTGACGCCATTGGCGGTGGCGGTGTAGGTGGTCTGGTAGGCACTGGCCGTCGTCGGCGTGCCGGTTAGTTGATTCGGGCTGCCGGTGGTGAGGCTCAAGCCAGCGGGCTGGTTGTCTATGGCATAGCCGATAGCGCCGCCGCCTGAGACGGTCGCCGTCGGCAAATCCAGCGCCGTAATCGCCGGCCCGACGCTATAAGCCTGGTCGGCAATGGTGGTGGTGGCGAATGTCGGCCCGTTCACGGTGATGGTGAAGGTTTCCCGCACCAGTTGTCTACCGGTGGTGGTGGAGCAGTCTCTAGTCGGGCTGCTTCGCGTGGTAAGTATGCTCTGGTAGCCTATCTCGATGGCGGCGCTGCCTTGCAGTGGCGTGCCGGATATGAAGATGGCGCGGAGTTCGTCATCTCTATTGGTAAGTTTGTCACCATCCGCGTTTTGACCATCCTCACCATCAGTATTGGGCGTGAGGTAATTGTCATAGGTAAGCCCAGGGATTAAATCCGAAAGATTTTCCGGAAACTCATTCCCATTTGGCAGGTACAAACTATAAAAATTACACATGCCATGGTTGGACACGAACGGCAACGTTAGCGGGGCTATCTCCACGCCGGCGGTGTATACTTGGTCTGAAATGGTGGGCAAGGTCTGCGCATTGGCGTGGGAAACCAGCCCGAGGCCTAATCCGCATGCGAGTAAAAATGCTGTGAATTTAGGCAATAACTTGGACGATATTGAATGGGAGTTCATGGCAATTGTCTCCAGTCTGGGGGTGATTAATTTCGGGGTGATTAACTTCATGGGGCGGATAAGCCGGTTGATTTGCCAGTGTGGGAATATAAGCTCAGCAAATAAATAAGGGGGTAAATCAGTCGGGCGGGCAAATAATATACCCGTACGGGCGGATAATACCAAAAAATAGTCACGCCCGAAGTGAGGCCTGAGTCACGCCCGAATTACGCCCGAATTACGGATGAAAAATAGCGGCGCTGCCCAGGTCTCGCTGATAAGCAATTTTATGCCTTAATTCAAGGCGAGATTCAAGGGCTATAAGGGGGGATTTATATACCTAAATCTGCAAGTTTTCACTCCACCCATGGCGGCTGAGGCTGTGCGAAAAGCCATTGCTGACCCAAGGAAAATGAAGAAAAAGTTTCATTTTCAACATTCAAAAATCAAACAATAGCAACGTTTGGGGTTTATATACTTATTGCCCCAGTCCTTATTTCACGCCGATTTTATAGCGTTGCGCAAAGTCTGTTTTGGTTGGGTTTTTAGGGGGTTTTTGAGGTTTTTTGAGGTAAGGCAAGCGGTTTTTCTATTTTTGGGGTAGTAAGTATATAATTCCCCAACGTTTTTGTTTGTTTTTTAACAAAGCCAAAAACCAAAAACCAAAGCCAAAAGCCAAAAGCCAAAAGTTCCCCTTGGCATAAGTCAAATCAGGCGGCTTCACCGCCAGTTTTGGTGGGGGGCAGTTGATGTACATAATAAGGTGCGGTTGCAACAAACCAAACATATCCGGGCGGATTTAGGTATATAAATCCCAAAATTTTGTGCCATCGCTGCTATTGCCAGCGCTGTGGATGAGGAGGGGTGATGTCAATAAACCAAACTATCCGGGCGGATTTAGGTATATAAATCTCCAATAAAAAACCCTTCCACTTTTCACTCCCCCACCGCTGTACCGCCTCGCCTGCTTCGCCGCATCGGGCGGGCGGCTGTGGTGTACTATAATTCTCAAGATTCAAGCGGAATATTGGTGCACCGACGGCTAAACGGCAATGGCTAAACTCGATATTTTGGTATACCCCGACCAGCGCTTGCGGCGCGTCGCCGAGGTGGTGAGCAAGTTTGATGACCAACTGCAGCGCTTGGTGGCCGATATGGCGGAAACTATGTACGCGGCGCCGGGCATCGGTTTGGCGGCGGTGCAGGTGAATGTTCCGCAGCGGGTGGTGGTGATGGACCTATCGGCGGAAAAAAATCAGCTGCAAGTGTTCATAAACCCGCAAATTTCCGCCGCCGACGGCAGCGCCGAATCCGAAGAAGGATGCTTGTCGGTGCCCGAGGTGTACGCCGTTGTGCAGCGCGCCGAGCGGGTGACTATCCGCGCCCAGGATGTGCATGGGCGGCATTTTGAGGTGCGCGCCGCCGATATGCTGGCGATTTGCATCCAGCACGAAGTCGACCATTTAAACGGCAAGGTGTTCGTCGATTACCTGTCGCGACTGAAGCGGGGGCGGATTCGCAAAAAACTCATGAAGGAGTTTCCGCCGGCCGCCGGTCGCCTCGCCGCCTAAACCCAGGTGATCTAGTGCGCGTGGTGTTCGCCGGCACGCCGGCTTTTGCGGTGCCGGCTTTAGCGGCGCTGCTGGCGGCGCCGACGGTGCAACTGGTGGGGGTGTTCACGCAGCCCGACCGCCGCGCCGGACGCGGCAAACGGCTGCGGCAAAGCGCGGTGTCAGAGGCCATGGCGGCGGTGAATCAGAGTGCCTGGGCGGGGAATCAAAGCCAGGTGGCGGGGAATCAAGGCGCCCGGGCCGGGAATCAAAGCCAGGTGGCGAATCAAAGCGTCGCGGTGGGGGAGCAAAGCGTCCCGGTGAATGAAATCGAGGCGGCGACGGCGAATCAGAGCGCCTGGGCGGGGAATCGAAGCCAGGTGGCGAATCAAAGCGCCTGGGCCAGGAATCAAATCGAGGCGGCGGCGAATCAGAGTGCCTGGGCGGGGAATCGAAGCCAGGGGGCGAATCAAAGCGCCTGGGCCAGGAATCAAATCGAGGCGGCGGCGGTGAATCAGAGTGCCCCGGTGCCAGTGTTTCAGCCGCATGTTTGGGGCGATGATGCCACCGCCGAACTCAAAAATCTGCGCGCGGATTTGCTGGTGGTGGTTGCCTATGGCGCGCTGCTGCCGGCGGCGGCGCTGGCCATGCCGCGATTAGGATGCGTGAATATCCACGCCTCGCTGCTGCCGAGATGGCGCGGCGCGGCGCCGATTCAACGCGCCATCGAGGCCGGGGATGCCATCACCGGCTTAAGTTTAATGCGCATGGAATGCGGCCTGGACGCTGGCGCCGTATTCGCCCGCCGCCGCATCGCCATCGCGCCGCAAGACACCGCCGGCAGCCTGCAAGATAAATTGGCGCGCCAGGCCGGGGAATTCCTCGCCGCCCATCTGCCAGCCCTCGCCAGCGCTGCGCTGCCGGCGGTGGTGCAAGACGAATCCGCGGCCTGCTATGCGCGCAAAATACACACCGCCGAAGCACGCCTGAACTGGCGCGCCGAGGCCGCAACCGTGGTGCGCCAAATCCGCGCCTTCAACCCCAAACCGATGGCGCACGCCACCGTGGACGGCGTGCGGCTGAGAATTCTGCGCGCCGAGGTGGATTTCGCCGCCGACCCGGCTCGATTAGATAAAATCGCGCCCGGAGTCATATATACAGCCGACAAAAGCGGCGTATGCGTGGCCACCGGCGGCGGCGGCCTGCGGCTCATCGAAGTGCAAAAGCCAGGTCGGGCGGCGATGTCGGCCGCAGCCTGGCAAAATGGCATGGCGGTGGTGGGGTCGCGGTTTGATGTTGGGGGTGAGGGTGGCGGGTGAGGGTGGGTGAGGTGAAAATCAACAGCTAAGGCGAGAGCGGAAGCGGAAGCGAAATCAAAAGCCAGATCAAAATCAAAATCAAAAGCCAAATCAAAAGCCAAATCAAAAGCAAGATCAAAATCAAAATCAAAAGCCAAATCAAAAGCAAGATCTAAACCCCCCCACCAAAACTGGCGATAAATCCGCCAGTTTTGGCTACCCGCCGAAGCAGCCCACGCCTGTCGGCGCGGCTCTGCTTTGACTCCCCCTCATGATGTACGCGGGGGAGTGAAGATTAAAGGCAAAAGCGAAAGCGAAATCAAAATCAAAAGCGAAATCAAAATCAAAAGCGAAAGTCAACATCAACATCAAAAGTCAAATCAAAAGCGAAAGTCAACATCAACATCAACCCCACCCAGTCCACCCAATCCCCCAATCATTCACCCGATGATTCGCGCTTATAAACCGTCGACCAAACCGTCGCTCAAACCGAAGCGCCCGAATTTGTATATGGACGCGGCGCGGGCGGTGATGGAGGTGGTGGATGGCGGGCGGGCGTTGGATAATGTGTTGGCGGCGCACGCCGAGGTGGCGCAGCCGCATCGCCATGCGTTGTTTCAGGAGATTTGCTATGGCGGCTGCCGGCGCTACCATTATTTTGATGGGATTTTGGCGTTGCTGCTGAAAAAACCGCTCAAGGCGCATGATCGGGTGGTGCATTTTGTGCTCATAAACGCGTGCTATCAGTTGGAGCATATGCGGGCGCCGGATCACGCCGTGTTGAGCGGCAATGTGGAGGCGCTGCGCGATGGGCGCTTTAATTGGGCGACTAAAATTGTGAACGGCGTGTTGCGCGCATTTCTCAATCAGCGCGATGAATTGAAGCGAAAATTGACCCCCGAAGCGGCGCGCCTGGCGCACCCGCAATGGTTGTACGATGAATTTCGCGCCCATTGGCCGGCGCATTTTGCCGAGATTTTGCAGGCCGGCAACGCCAAGCCGCCGCTCACCTTGCGCGTCAATCGGCTCAAAATTAGTCGCGATGAGTACTTAGATATGTTGGCGCAAGCCGATGTGGCGGCGCAGCCGACGGCGCACAGCGCGCTCGGCATAACGCTGGAGGCCCCCATGCCGCTGGCGCGCTTGCCGGGTTTTGCCGAGGGGCTGGCGTCGGTGCAAGATGAATCAGCGCAATTGACGCTGGCGGCGTTGGCGCCGCAACCAGGCGAACGCGTGCTGGACGGCTGCGCCGCGCCCGGCGGCAAAACTGGCTTGTTGGTGGAATCCCAGCCCAAATTGGCGGCCCTGGTGGCGGTGGATTTCCCCGCCCGCATGACGGCGCTGGCGCAAAATCTGGCGCGCCTGGATTTCCACGGCGAACGCGAAGTGGGCGTCGAAATCGAGGCGGTGGCGGCGGATTTAACCGCCCCGCAAACTTGGTGGGACGGCGGCCTGTTCCACCGCATCATGTTGGATGTGCCGTGCAGCGGCAGCGGCGTGATTCGCCGCCACCCGGATATCAAACACCACCGCCGCCGCGAAGATATTGCCCGCTACGCGCAGCGCCAGTTGAATCTGCTAATCGCCGCTTGGGCCTTGCTGGCGCCGGGCGGCGCCTTGCTGTATGTGACTTGCTCGATTTTGCCGGCCGAAAACGATGGGGTGATCGCGCCATTTTTGGCCGCCGAAGCCGGCGCGCAAATCGAGCCATTGGCGGAGACGCTGGGTTTGGCCACAAAATTCGGCCGCCAGCGCTTGCCCGGGGTGCACGCCGGCGACGGCTTTTATTATTGCCGGCTGAATAAAGCCGAGTAGTAGCCGGTCGGCGAAGCGGGATTCGCCGATTCATCGTCGATTTACTGTCGATTTACTGCCGATTCAGCCTGATTCATCGCCGATTTACCTCGATTTACCTCAGATTCAGCGTCGATTTTGCCCGCCGTTTCGCCTAAAACCCCTCATTCACCCAGCCCATGCGAATCGCCATCCTCGGCGGCGGTGAAGTGGGTGCCGCCATATAGCCGCCGGCCGCTTCACCCCGCCGATTAACACAACGACCCCATCCCCCATGCGAATCATCATCTTAGGCGCCGGCCAAGTGGGCGCCTCCATGGCCGAAATTCTCGCCAAAGAGGGCAACCATATTACGGTGGTCGACCGCGACATCGAGGCTACGCAAGCGTTGGAGGGGCGCTGCCAAGTGCGCGGCGTGCCCGGCCATGCGGCGGCGCCGACGGTGCTGGAGGCCGCCGGCATCAAAGACGCGGATTTGGTGTTGGCGGTGACCGACAGCGATGAAGTCAACATGATCGCGTGCCAAATCGCGCATTCGCTGTACCATACCCCCACCAAAATCGCGCGCGTGCGCTCGGCGGATTACCTCTCGCATCCGCGGCTATTTTGCAAGGAGTCGATTCCCATCGATGTCATCATCAGCCCCGAGCAAGTGGTAACCGAGCAAATCTTGCGGCTCATCGAATTCCCCGGGGCCTTGCAGGTGATCGATTTCGCGGCTGGCAAAATTCGTCTGGTAGGGTTGCGCGCCTATCACGGCGGGGCGCTGGTCGGCCACCAGTTGCGCGAGTTGGCCGACCATCTGCCGTCGGTGAACACCCGCGTGGCGGCGATTTATCGCCACGATAGCGCCATCATTCCCACCGGCGACACCGTCATCGAGCCCGGCGACGAGGTGTTTTTTATCGCCACCAAAGCCGACATTCGCGTGGTGATGCAAGAGTTGCGCAGCATGGAGGAAGTGGGCAAGCACATTATGCTAGCCGGCGCCGGCAATATCGGCGTGCGCTTGGCGCAGGCGTTGGAGGAGACCGGTTTTGAGGTGAAATTGATCGAGCGCGACCCGAGCCGGGCGCGACGCGTCTCGGAACAACTCGAAAACACCGTGGTGTTGGGCGGTGACGCCGCCGACGAAGATTTGCTGAAGGTGGAAAACATCGATGCTATGGAATTATTTTGCGCGCTGACCAACGAAGACGAGACCAACATATTGTCCGCCATGTTAGCCAAACGACTCGGCGCCCACCGCGCCATGGCCATCGTCAATCGCGCCGCTTATATCGACCTCATCGAAAGCAATATGTTCGACATCGCCATCTCGCCGCGCTTATCCACGGTCAGCGCGTTGTTGTCGCATATTCGCCGCGGCGATGTCAAAGCCGCGCACTCGTTGCGCCGCGGCGCCGCCGAAGCCATCGAAGCCGTGGCCCACGGCGACCGCGCCACCTCGAAGATAGTCGGCCGCCCGCTGCGCGACATCAAACTGCCCAAGGGCGCCACCATCGGCGCCATCATGCGCGCCGACAAACTACTGCCCCTAGGCGGCGCCAGCGTCATCCAAGAAGGCGACCATGTCATCATCTTCGTCATCGAAAAAGACAGCATCGCGGCGGTGGAAAAACTTTTTCAAGTATCCGCAACCTTTTTTTGATGGGTCGGGGGTTGCTTTTGATGTTGGCTTTTGATGTTGGCTGTTGATGTTGGCTGTTACGCTTTACTCCCCCCCGCTTCATCTGGGGGAGTTAAATCAGGCGGCTTTATCGCCTGATTTGGTGGGGGGGGCTGTCGATGTTGGTCTTTTTGCTTTTGGCTTTAAATCTTCAACCCATTAACCCAAATGAGGGGAAAAGTAAAATCAAAAGCGAAGTCAAAAGCGAAGTCAAAAGCGAAGTCAAAAGCCAAAATCAAAAGCCTCACCAAAACTGGCGATGAAGCCGCCAGTTTTGGCTCCCCCCTAAAAAGATAGGGCGGAGCAAAGCCCTAACAGCCAAAATCAAAATCAAAAGTCAAAAGCCAAAGTCAAAAGCCAAAGTCAAAAGCCAAAGTCAAAAGCCAAAGTCAAAAGCCAAAGTCAAAAGCCAAAGTCAAAAGCCAAAGTCAAAAGCCAAAATCAAAAGCCAAAGTCAAAAGCCAAAGTCAAAAGCCAAAGTCAAAAGCCAAAGTCAAAAGCCAAAATCAAAAGCCAAAATCAAAATCCAAAAGCCCCGCATCAACAACCCCCACCATGCGAAACAAAGCCGTACTAAAAATTCTCGGCGTACTCATCATGTTGTTCAGCCTCACGCTGCTGCCGCCCATGGCGGTGGCGGCGGCGACCGAAGATGGCGTGCTGATGGTGTTTGCGACCGCATGCGCGTTGAGTTTGGGGCTCGGTTTGGCGTGCTGGCTGCCGCATCGGCGAGATTCGGGCAAATTGCGATTTCGCGATGGATTTTTGGTGGTGGCATTGTTCTGGGCGGTGCTCTCGGCGCTGGGGGCGGTGCCGTTTATCTTGCTGCAAGCGCCGGACATCAGCGTGGTGGACGCGTTGTTCGAGGCGATGTCGGGGCTGACCACCACCGGCGCCACCATCCTCACCGCCATAGACGATTTGCCGCCGTCGATTTTGTATTATCGCCAGCAGCTGCAATGGTTTGGCGGCATGGGCATCGTGGTGCTAGCGGTGGCGGTGATGCCCATGCTCGGCGTCGGCGGCATGCAGCTGTATCGCGCCGAAACCCCGGGCGCGGTGAATGGCAACAAAATGACGCCGCGCATCACCGAAACCGCGCGCGGCCTGTGGTTCATCTACCTCGGCCTCACCGTGGCGTGCGCAGCGGCCTATTATTTGGCCGGCATGAGCGTGTTCGATGCCATCGGGCATGGGTTTTCCACCATCTCCATCGGCGGATTCTCCACCCATGATGCCAACTTAGGCTATTTTCGCTCAGATGCGATAAACCTCATCGCCATGGCGTTCATGCTGCTCTCGGGGCTTAATTTCGCCTTGCACTTTGCGGCCTGGCGGGCGCGCAACCTCAAAGTATATGCGCGCGACCCGGAAGCGCAGGCGTATTTCATGGTGCTAGCGGTGTTGCTTTTGGTCACCATCGTCACGCTGATGCGCCAGCAGGTATTCGAGCACGCCGGCGATAATTTCATGCACGGCGCCGTGCAGGTCATCTCCATCGCCACCACCACTGGTTTTACCACCACCGATTTTTCGCAGTGGCCGACCTTCCTGCCCATTATGCTGCTACTCGCCAGCGCCGCCGGCGGCTGCGCCGGTTCCACTGCCGGCGGCATGAAAATCGTGCGCATCATTTTGTTATACAAACAAGGCACCCGCGAAATCTCAAAACTGGTGCACCCCAACGCCCTAATGCCGATAAAACTCGGCGCAAAAGCGGTGCCGGATAATGTAATAAACGCCGTGTGGGGTTTTTTATCGCTCTACACCCTGAGCTACGCCGCCCTGCTAATGCTCATGTTAGCCAGCGGCGCCGACGCCGTAACCGCCTTCTCCGCCGTCGCCGCCTGCCTCAATAACCTAGGCCCCGGCTTAGGCGCCGTAGCACAAAACTACGCCTCACTAACCGACATGGGAAAAATCGTCCTAACCTTCACCATGCTACTCGGTCGGCTGGAGTTATTCACCTTGCTACTACTATTCACACCAGTTTTTTGGCGGAGTTAGGGGGTAACCTCGAGAATTTTGATTTGTACATAACGCTCAACCAAAATCAGTGACTGCTTTTGTTTATTAGAAATTTACTTTCTTAATAGCATATATTTCCCACCCGGGGAATTCAGCACCATCATTATTCATGAATGAGCCGGATATATCAGCCGTCGGCGGCACCCCAACCATAATAAGGGATTCAATTTTATTTTTTTGTAACGCACTCAACTCATTCCACCATGCAGGTGAAATAAAAATATTTTCGGCAACACCAAAAAAGAATCTAACAAGCGCACTAAACATGTCCGTTTTTTTCTTGGGCAAAAGTGTATTAATAAAATCAAAAATTTTATTTGAATTTTTTAACCAGCTAAATGTTACATATCCGATACCGTCCTTTGAAAATGAGTTAAATACCAAATATTCTGCAACGACATCCAAATCCCATAAATCTTGAATTAATCGCCCTTCAAAATCAAAAGAAGGAGCAGTAAGTGATGAAACAGCAATAGGTATTGGTGAAGAAAATTCAATAATTAAATGGCTCATGATGTTAGTTGAATTGCCAAGTAACTGATCGGCAAGCATGGTTTTAAAATTTTTAATCTCTTTAATAGATATTTCAGCACCTAGTTTATTAACACCTACGAATTGTTGAATTAAAACTTGATCTGCAAAGGACTTTCCTTTGTCAATATTTTTAAAAAATTCAGAAGTAAAAACAACACCGTCTTTGGCATAAAGTTCTTTTGCCACCGAGCGATACATTAGGGCAAAACATTGATCTTCATCACCGATGAATGGTCTGTCTTCAACGCAGGAAAAAAGAGATTTGTCATGTATCGAACAGAACCCGAAAAAGGTGGATGCTTGCTTGATTCCTAATTTTTCAAGATTAGATTTACCATCATTTCTGAACATGCCCGACAAATCTTTTTCAAACCTAATACATGATTGCTTGAATCAGCAATTTCACGCAACCCTAAACTTTGCGATATAGTATGCGATTTTACAATCATTTTACTGCATTCATGTTTCATTTCATCGGGAACATAGCAGATCTTTCTTAAGCTATTTTTCTTTAAGTAGCCAATCACCTCCCCTTTGCTGAGTGGGGCTTCCTTATCGCGTCCGTAGTGGCAATGTTTAAATTTCTTCCCTGAATTACACCAACACTTATCATTCCGTCCTATTTTCATCATTTCTTATTTAGCCGTTATTTATTTAGGGGCTGTTCCATTTATCAGCCAAAGCTTCAGCCTGCTGCAAGACGACTTGGACTGCTTCGGGTTGTAGGTCTGGTGGGTAGCCGTGGGCTTTTAATATCCGCCGCACGGCAACACGCATTTTGGCGCGTGCCATTTCGCTGTGGTGCCAATCGACAGTTGCATTGGAGCGTACAGATTGTAAAACTTCATGGGCAATAAGTTTAAGTTTTTTATCACCCATTAACTCAACGGCGCTGTTGTTTTCCGCCAGCGCTTCATAGAAGGCGATTTCATCTTCAGATAAACCATCTTTGCCGCGTTGTTCTATTTCAGCGCGTATTTCTTTGGCTAGATCGATGAGATCTTCGATGACCTGGGCGGTGGTTAATGCATTGGTGTGGTAGCGATTGATGGCTTCGGTCAATCTTTCAGAAAAGGCTTTGGTTTTAACCACGCGAGTGCTTAGTTTGGATTTAATTTCCCCATGGAGCAGTTTTTTTAATGCCTCGATAGCCAAATTCTTCTTATCTATCCCGCGCATTTCATTAAGAAACTCATCCGATAATACGGAGATGTCTGGTGACTGCATGCCGGCGGCTTGCAAGATATCGATAATCTCGGTTGATATAACCGCGCGGTTGATAATCTGCTGCACGGCAAAATCATCATCTTTGGTTTTTTTACCGCCGCCGACGCTTTTGACTAAAGCGGCACGGATGGCTTGAAAAAAACCGACCTCATCGATGATGTCGCGGGCAGCATCACTGGATGCGGCGAGCGCAAAGGCGCGGCTTAAATTCAGCACCGCATCGCAATAGCGTTTGTGCGCCTGTTTTTTGGCTTTATCGCTGCTTTCTTTTTCGGCCGCCCGGCGCTGCGATTCCAATATCCATTCCATGGCGCCGGCCAACACCACCAAACGCGCTTTTGGCTGGCCGTGCAAACCGGCGGCATAATCAAAACCAAAAAACATATCTTTTACGATTTGATATTTTTCCATCATTACATCAACCGCCTGTTTTTGATCGATGCCGACATTTTTGCGGTCGTTGTTGGAATAGTCGACCAAGGCATTTTTCAAACTCTGCCCGATGCCGATGTAATCCACCACCAAGCCGCCGCGTTTATCTTTGAATACGCGATTCACGCGCGCAATGGCTTGCATCAAACCATGCCCTTTCATCGGTTTATCCACATACATGGTGTGCATGGATGGCACATCAAAACCGGTCAGCCACATATCGCGCACAATCACTATTTTTAATGCATCATCGGCTTTTTTGGCGCGCTTGGCGAGCAGGTCGCGTCTTGCTTTATTGCCGATGTGTTGCTGCCAATCCGTTCCATCTTCAGCCGAGCCGCTCATCACCACTTTAATTTTGCCGCTGGCGTCATCGGCGCTATGCCACGCCGGGCGAATGGCAACAATCGCATCGTATAGCGCGATGCAAATGCGGCGACTCATGCAAACAATCATCGCCTTGCCGTCCATGGCTTCTGTGCGCGCTTCAAAATGCGCAACCAAATCCGCCGCCACCATTTTTAACCTATCTTCAGCGCCGACTAAGGCTTCTATGCGCGCCCACTTTCCTTTCCGGCGTTCTTCTTCGGCGAGGTCATCATCCTCGGCTAATTCATCGATTACCTCATCAAGTTTATCCACTTCATTTTTATCTAACTCGATGCGCGCCAGTCGGCTTTCATAATAAATGGGCACTGTGGTGCCATCTTCTACGCCGCGTTGGATATCATAAATGTCGATGTAGTTGCCGAACACAGCGGGTGTGCTTTTATCAGCCGCTTCAATCGGCGTGCCGGTAAAACCGATGAACGAAGCATTGGGGAGCGCATCGCGTAGATGCTTGGCAAAACCATAGGATATTTTGCCGCTGTCGGCGGCGATTTTGGATTTGAAGCCATACTGGGTGCGGTGCGCCTCATCGGCGATAACCACCACATTGCGCCGCTCGGTTAGCATGGGGTAGTGGGTTTCGCTTATCTCGGGCGCGAACTTTTGGATGGTGGTGAAAATCACGCCGCCAGATTCCACGCGCAAGTGTGCTTTTAGATCTTCGCGGTCTTTTGCCTGCACCGGGGTGTGGCGGATGAGATCTTTACAGCCGGCGAAGGTGGTAAATAACTGATCATCTAAATCATTGCGGTCGGTCAACACCACCAGCGTCGGGTTTGCCATTTGCGGGTGCGCGATAATCGCCCCGGCATAAAACACCATCAGCAAACTTTTGCCCGAGCCTTGGGTATGCCAGATAATGCCGATTCGTTTATCGCCGTAATCTTGTGCCGCCACCGATGGCAAATTATATTTTGCGGGGTTTTCCCGCGTCCCCTTACCCTGCTGCGGGAATATGGCGCGCAAGGTGGAGGCAATCGCATAACGCACCGCATGAAATTGATGATAGCCGGCGATCTTTTTGATGATGCCATCGCCAGTATTTTCAAACACCACAAAGCCGCGCAGCAACGATAGCAACCGCGCTTTATCAAACACGCCATTGATCAGTGTTTCCAACTCCGGCATATTTTTGCGCGCGATGTTTTTGCCGTCCACCGTGCGCCACGCCATAAAGCGTTCACTAGTGGCGGTAAGCGAGCCGGCGCGCGCCTGCAATCCATCGGAGGTTATCAGCAACCCATTGGTGCGAAATAAGCTCGGAATTTCATCCTTATAGGTTTGCAGCTGATTGTACGCATCATCGATGGTGGCGTTTTCATCGGCGGGGTTTTTCAACTCAAACACAACGATGGGCAAGCCATTGATAAACACCACCACATCGGCGCGGCGGGTATGCCCGCCTTCGATAACGGTGAATTGATTAACCACCGCCCAATTATTATTAGCCGGGTCGTTAAAATCAATCAGCCGGGCGGTATCGCCGCCGAGCGTGCCATCGTCGCGCCTCACCTCTACATCGACGCCGTCGACCATCATGCGGTGCAAGCGGCGGTTTTCTTCAATCAGGCTGGGGAAATCGGTTTGTTGAAGTTTGCGCAAGGCATGGCCGCAGGCATCAGCATCAAGATGCGGGTTGATGGAATGGAAGGCGGTTTTGAAGCGCTGGATTAATAGGGTGGAATCATAGGATGCGCGTTCGGGAGCATCGCCATCGGGTGAAATATCCGCGCCGCGCAATACGCTATAACCGAGCACCGCCAGCCATTCGAGGCAGGCATTTTCGACATCGTTTTCGGTGAGTTTCATTTTTTAGGTGGTTTGAGGCGTTTTAAATCGGTTTCAAGTTCCTTTAAGTTCTGCGCTGCCTCGATGGCTTTTTGTTGTATTTCAAAATGTCTAAATTCAACATTGGATTTCTCAATTGCCATCTTATGGGATATTGAGCCTGCGTGTGTTAAGAGGTCTCTACCGTTCAATTGTAAAACACCATCTAACCTTTGAATCCAATCTTGCATATACATGGGCGTTTGTTGTTGCGCCATAGTATCGGCAAAGGCTAAATATTGCTCTACCAATAAGCCTAACAATTTAATTTCATCCTCATTTAGATAGTTTTTAGCAACATTGACATCGGCCTTTTTGATGGAAATAGTATTTTTCTTATCGTAAGAAAGCATACCCATTAAAGGTAAATTAGCATCGGCGCGTTTGTGTATCAACTCGGCCGCCGTTTGCTGACTAACAGCCCAAAGTAACTTGTTTTGAACCACTTTAAAAAAATGAGTGGTTTTTTCATCCTTGGGGTTGTAATCAATGCTGGTGGTGTAAATGTCTTTAATCTTTTGATAAAAAAATCTTTCGGATAAGCGTATTTCACGAATGCGTTCTTGCAACTCATTGAAATAGTTCATGCCCTTGCCAGATTTAAAGTGCTCATCGTTTAAAGTAAAGCCCTTAATAAGGTACTCTTTTAGGCGTTGAGTCGCCCATATGCGGAATTGCGTGCCCTGTACAGATTTGACACGGTACCCCACGGATATGACCACATCTAAATGGTATAAATTTACTGGAGAATTTTGTGTTTTCCCTTGTATTGCGCCATGTTGAGTGGTTGTTCGAGAATCCCGAACAACCACTTTTTGGTCCAATTCCCCCTCTTCAAAAATATTGCTAATGTGCCAACTAATGGTGGCTTTAGATTTTTGAAATAGTGCTTGCATTTGTGCTTGCGTAAGCCAAACGCTATCTTCATCTAACTGCACATCTATTTTAATATTGCCATCAGTATTTTGATAGAGCAACACTTCGCCTTTGTTCATTTTTGCTGTTTGGGTTTAGTGAGGTTCATAAAAAAATCAGCCATTTTTTTGATTTACTTTTGATAGAATAATTTACCCACTTTTTCAATATGGAAAATCAGACTGGCATTTTTAATATTTTCAAAATATTGAATATCGCATAAATAAGGAAAATTAGATTCGTCTATTTCGTCTTGTATGCACGCCAATAAACGGTAATCATTTGTTTTAGCGTGTCGGATTACTAAATCAATATCACTGCGCGGTGTGAAATTACCCTTAGCACGCGACCCATAAACAATAACACTACCGCTTGTTAAATACTCTGCAAAACATGCTTGTAATAACTTTGCTTGCTTAGAGGTTAGACCAAAGGGATTCATTGGATTTGTTCTGCAATTAAATAGTCATTCAGCTCATCCAATCGTGAAAAATAATCATTGCGGATGTTTGTTAGTACTCGGTCAAAAGCTGCATAATCATAAGTATGGCTCATTCTATTGCGATCATCTGCCATTCTAAGCCATATTTCAACATCATCAATATACTTACTTTGAAAAGCCTGTTTGAATATGATTTTTGGGGCAATTTTATCTAACTTAATGCCATCGTATTCCATTTTATCTTTGAGCGTTTTCCACGAAAGTTCAAAGGTAAATTGAAATCTATGAATAATGCCTTCTTTAACAATGGGGGAGTGACTGAGAATATCTTTCCCTTGTTCGTGTTCAACAAATTCTCGTAATAAGGTTAAGGCACGATTAAAGTTATGGTGTCTTTGCTGCCAGCGAATGTCTTCGTTTTTCATGAATTTTGATCAATGAGTGTTATACATTATTTTATTTTGATATTGGCATCAAGGTTTTGATATAGCAGTAATTCGCCTTTGTTTATTGTTGCTTTTTGAGTTTTATTTATACAGTTTCATTGATTATTCGCCGTCATATTTAAAATCTCTTCAAGAGTTTTTATCATTTCTTTGAACTCTTCTCTTTCTATTGGGTTCTCTTGATCTTCTATTCCATTATGTATTACTGCAGAAGCTCTATGATGTATTCTTTTCAAATTATCAATAGTATTACTATCACAACCTACATTATTTAAACCTGCCCAATTAATATTACTTTTATTACCAGTGTATTTTGTTGGTACTTGTTCATTAAAAATCTTTTCATCAATGCAACATTCAACAGTTTTTCTTATTAAGGAAGCAACTTCAGTAAAATTTTTAAATGGTAATATATTCAAATAACATTGTGCTGTTTTAATATGTGTTTCTGCTTTGTTTTGTTTATACGGCATTAAAGCACCTTTACTATTTTTACCTTCACTATTTACTTGATAAATATAAATATGCTTGTGTTCCTTGCCACAATGAGTGTTAATTGTTTTGCAAATATGACTGTTTTGTACTCCTCTAAATGCATCAAGGAATAGTCTATTATGGGTAAATAGAATAATTTGATTTTCTAGTTTTAAAAGTGATTTTGCAAAATTTGCCGCTATTTTATGATCAAGGCTATTAACAGGGTCATCTAAAATAATCGGATCTTTACTTTTTTTAATTTTCACCTCTGCTAAAAAAAGAGCTAAACCAACAGCTTTTTGTTCTCCATCACTTAAAATTTCTGTAATATTGTTATTTTTAGTAAGAATTAATTTTGTACTTGAAGTGCCTTTTTTACTATTTGCGTTTTCAATACTAACATCAAGATTGTTGTATTCCAACAAATTTGACAATTCAGTTGAAAAATTATTTTTTAAATTTTCTGTTATCAAAATGCTATGAACTTTTTTTGATAGCCTGCTAACGCTATTAGTATTTATTTTCTTTGCTTTATTTTTTAAATTTTCTTCATCAGAATTAATCTCAAACCATTTTTTAATGCTATTTTTTTGTTTGCTGATAGAGTCATTTTCTAACAAGGTTTTTATTTCGTTTTCAAGTTTTTCAACACTTTCCTTCTTCTTCTTGTCATCAGCAGATAATTGATCAACTTCTTCTTTCATCTTGGATATGATACTTGACAGTTTACCAGATAAAACCTTTGTATCATATACCTTAGGCGTATCAGCATTAGCTGTTTTATCTTTTAGCATTTTCAGAAGCTTGTTTTTGATGTCACCAAAACTTGTATTTGTATCAGCTATCAATTGAGAAAGAGTTTGATTAGAACTTTCAACCTCAGTAGAAGTTAATATTTCTTTAATGTTTTCTTTGATAGTGTATTGAATTGAAAGCCGCTCAAGTTTATTTTTCAGAGTTTCAATATTCTGAATTGTTGTGTTTAGCTTAGATTCGGATTCATCTCTAAGAAAATTTCCGTATGCTTTAACTAATTGGATAGAGTCACCTGCTAAAGGTTGGCGACAATAAGCACAAGTATCTTTACTAGTATTTAATTTTGACGAGTAGATTTCTCCTGCTTTAATAAATTCTTTCCATTCTGCTGAATTACTTTCAGGGATGCTCTTTAAAATATCAAATTGTTCTTTTGCTAGTCGATTTGCTGTTTTATTTGCTGAATATAATTCTAGTAGTCCTGTTGCTTCTTGTATTAAATTTGAAATTTTTGTATAAGTGTTGTCAATATGTTCTTTTATTTGTTCTAACTCGTTTTTTTTACTGTTGATCAGGGAAATTTTATCTTGAATATTAACTTGTTTTAGATTCGATAACTCTTTTTTAGCATTTGAAAGCTTTAGAGCGTCCTCTTGTGAAAAAGAATAACGACATTCAATTATTTTTTTTGTTTCATTAGAAATAGTATGATCTTCAAATAATGACTTAATTTCTTCTCTAAAATATGTTGGTTCTAAGATGGGTTTTTCACTTCTTTTTTCTTTTGCTTTATCAGCGATCTTTGTGTTAAAACCATCCATTAATCCAGCTAAATATTTGAAAAGATGTAAACTTAAAGGTTGGATAAGAGTGCTGTCTGCTTCCCTTTTTTCTAGTAAATCATTCAAATATGATGTATCAAAAACTTTACATTTGTTTAGTGGAGCAATAGAACGAGGTTTGCCCTTCCAATCAATTGTTTCACTTTGTCCTTCTGTTTTAAAACTTAACTCTACTTCAATTGATTTTTTTGTTTCAATATGAATATTTGATAATATGTTTTTCCTTGTGTTGCCTCCTGCAATCTCATTTAGCACCTTGAAATAACTACTTTTTCCAGTGCCATTTAAACCATATAAAATGGTTACATCATCAGTAAATTTTATGTGCTGATTTTCTTTTAAGGCATTAACACCAGTTTTATGTATAAGTTCTGTTATGTAAATTCTTGATTCTGATGATTCAGATAATTCAGTATTTATATTTGGCTCAGTAATACTTAAGCTAGTACCGTTTATTAAATGTTCAAATACGGTTTCTAATTTTTCATGTGATATATTGCCATTGGTTTCAATGGCTTCATAAATTAAAGCTTTTAACCAGTCAGATTGAGAGGTTGCAAACTCTTTTAAATATTCTTTTGCATTCGCTTTCATACGTTAAATTTTGGCTTTTTAATGAAGTGAAATTTTCTTTGGTGAGTTTTATATTCTATTGCGATTCTGCTTCTACTGCAAGCATTGCCTCGGGGACACTTAACTTACCACTGATAAGCTGGGGTAGTAGGGTATCACGTAATTCGGCGAGGGTTTGGTTTTCTTTTCCCAAAGCAAGCCTTTGATCTATTAGTGGGGTAATTGTTAGATTAAAAGTGTCGGATAGTGCTTTTGTTGGTGCTGTAAACTTGCATGATAAAACCTCTTGTTGATTCAAGCCAGGTTGAGCGGCCTTGCTAGTACCCATTGAATTTAGCTGTTGCGAGAGTATTTCTAATTGGCAAAGCGAGTAAAGAAAAGACTGCCCAAGTTCCTTGCTTCGGATCAAAAAAACATGCTCATTCACCATAAACCTTTCAAATGGGAATCCATTACCAAATAAGCTAACCCTAGTTGGATCACCTACATTGGCGCCATCTTTGTAAATGGCAACATCATAATTTTGGACCCAGCCTTTAGAGCTTTTTTCTGCAAATTCTTTTTTTACAAATTTCAACTTTGAGTAATCGAATTCACCTATTTTCAATAAACTTTCGGCTCCAATACTCGGAATCCCTTCGCTTAAAGATTTATCTATTCCGCCTTTAGGTCTCTTACCAGATTCAAGTTCGATATTAAAATCGCCCAGAGTTCTTATGACAAATCCCATCGGCAGGCCATCATCGCCAAAGGTGTTGGGAAATAGTGCGGCGGTTTCGGTGTCCATATGGGCTAAATATCGTTTAGCACGTTCTACCGTCCAATCACTTTCCACTGGCTCGCCAGCGACCTTTGCCCTTGACTTGCCGTCTCTCTGCTCTATGGGGGATTGATTAGATGGTTGGTGGTTATGCAGTGCCATTTTTGCATGGACGGGGTCGAAATCTACAAACCAGCTTTTGAATATCGCCCGTGTCATCTCCTCCAGCGTAGCGTTCATTTGGTAGTTGAGTTCGATTTTGTCGTCAAGTTCACCTAATACAGATGCTATGGCTTTTTGTTCTTTTAGAGGTGGGCATTTGAATGTAAAATTTGCTATAGCGTCATTTGGAACTCGTTGTCTACCAGAAGTGCCGACCATGTGGTGAATAGCGTATTCTCGAAATTTAGGTAATCGAGAAAAATAGTAGATAAAATCATTATTTGATATGCCATTTTTCTCTCTAAGAACAATGAACTCAGTTGAACCCCATGCAGGCGAGGAAGATATACCTTTGTATTGTGATGTTTTTCCATTTTCTAGGCATGGGGTTATTCTTGCTAGTAATGTGTCGCCAGTTTCGAATTTTGACCCAGAACCTTTAAATACTTTATTCACTGCGGGGTATACTA
This sequence comes from Candidatus Poriferihabitaceae bacterium, assembly GCA_965243285.1. Taxonomy (GTDB): domain Bacteria; phylum Pseudomonadota; class Gammaproteobacteria; order Arenicellales; family Poriferihabitantaceae; genus JAHRAW01. Next base: position 1,380,931 of record OZ251537.1, read on the forward strand.
ACCTTATTGAGGGTTCTAAATTTTTCATCTCCACAAATGGATATGATTTTCTTTTACTCAACTTAATTTTTGGGTTTATCTCAATAACATCGCCAATTTGATGTGTTTGCCACCCACTCGGCAAGTCGTCTACACCACCCAACGGCAACGCTACTTTATTTTGGTTCACAATGGTTCTAAATGCTGGGGTTACGCCCGACAAATCGACTATATCAACTTTATAGGGCAGGTCTGAATCTTCAAATGCATAGCGAAGATCGCACAATACTTGTGCTGAAACTGCCGCCGTATCTGCTTTGTTATTGAGCAGGGCCAGATCTAAGTCTGAATAGGTTTTTGCCTCACCGGTGGCACGGCTGCCAAATACATAAATGCTGGTGGCGTCGGGCAGGTGCTCGTGCAATATGCCTTGCACGATAGACAGGTGTTGGGGGCGAATGTCGATTTTTGCGGTCATTGGTCGTCACCATTATGCTTTTGCAGTTGTTGCAATAAATATTTTGTTTCGGCATAAAAATCGGGAATAATGGCGAATACTTCGGCTGCCTTGGGTTCGCTATAAGCGTGGCTGATGGCGCCTCTTTGCTGGCGATAAATTTTCCACTGTTCCCAGCCGTTTAGCAATAGGCCTTTTTCGCTGCCTTCGCGGATTAGGTTTTGGAATGAGAGTTGGTCGATGGCGTCTGGATTTGCCGACATTATCTCTAATTGGCGTTTTAGTAGTTTGTGGGACAGTTCATAGGTGTATTCAAAACGCTGAATGCACGCATCTTTTACAAAACTATTTTGGGTTTTAGCGAATTCATCTAACGCCAATTTTAATGAATTAGCGACGTTGATTAGCGAGGTTAGGTCTAATTTCATTTTATTTGCTCATGATTTGCCATGATTTGGGTGAATTTTGGCGAATTATCTGATTTAAGCGTGTGTTTGTGCGAGGTTTGAACTACCGAGGAATCCTCGGTAGTTGGATTTTGCCGCTATTCATCTACCCTAATGTGCCTAAATTTTGGCGGATGGCGGTGTTCAGTTTTTTGGCTTCGTCCATTTGTTGGTAGAGCGCGGTTTTTAATGCGGTGAATTTTTCCTCAAAGGGTATGCCATCGTCGGCTTCGGCTTCTGCACCGACAAAGCGGCCGGGGGTTAGCACATAGCCATGTTTTTTGATGTCGGCCAGGGTTGCCGAAAAACTAAAGCCGGCGATGTTTTCATAAACACCGCGGCGTTTTATGGCGTCTTTTTCGCCGCGCCAGGCGTGGTAGGTGTCGGCTATTTTGGCAATATCATCATCGCTCAACTCACGCCGCGTGCGGTCTACCAATGCGCCGAGTTTGCGGGCGTCGATAAACAGCACTTCGCCGCTACGATTTCTAAAGCCGCCATTGTTTTTATTTTTGGCTAAAAACCATAGGCATGCGGGGATTTGCGTCGAGTAAAACAACGCGCCCGGCAGCGCCACCATGCAATCCACCAAATCATTTTCAACCATGCTTTGGCGAATAGTGCCTTCGCTGGAGGTGCTGGATGACATCGCCCCATTGGCCAGCACTACGCCCGCCGTGCCGTTGGGTGCCAGATGATGGATGATGTGCTGCAGCCACGCATAGTTGGCGTTGCCAGCGGGCGGCGTGCCGTATTTCCAGCGCACATCTTCACGCAATCTATCGCCGCCCCAATCGCTGATGTTAAAGGGCGGGTTGGCGAGGATGAAGTCGGCTTTCATGTCGGGCAGTTCATCTTTGTGAAAGCTGCCTTCGTTGTTCCATTTAATGTCGGCGTCGATGCTGCGCACCGCCATATTCATTTTGGCGAGTCGCCAGGTGGTGTTATTCATCTCTTGCCCGTACACGCGAATATCGCCAATGCGCCCGCCGTGTTCGATAACGAATTTCTCCGACTGCACGAACATGCCGCCGGAGCCACAGCAGGGGTCGTAAACGCGGCCCTTGTAGGGTTCTAACATTTCGGTCAGCACTCGCACCACCGAACGCGGCGTATAAAATTCGCCGCCACGCTTGCCTTCGGCGCCAGCAAAACCACCTAAAAAATACTCATAAACGCGGCCTAATATATCTTTGGATTTGTCGCCTTCCTCATTCATGCCGATGGTGCTAATCAGGTCGATCAGCTCACCCAACATGGTTTTGTTGAGGGCTTCGCGCGCATAGTTGGTGGGCAAAACACCTTTTAGGCTGGTGTTGGATTTCTCAATCGCCAGCATCGCATCATCGACCAGCTTGCCGATGGTGGGTTGTTTGGCGTGGGCTTGTAGATGCCCCCAGCGCGCCTCTTGTGGCACCCAAAAGGTACGCTCTGCTAAGTATTCTTCCGGCTGTTCTTCATCGGCATGTTCATGCGCTTTGAGCTTTTCATAGGTGGTAGTAAACGCATCGGAGATATACTTGAGAAACACCAGCCCCAGCGCCACATGTTTGTAGTCGCTAGCATCCATACTGCCGCGCAACAAGTCGGCGGCTTGGAATAATTTGGCTTCAAATCCTAAGGTGGCGGCTTGGGATGTTTTGTTTGAATGGGCGGCCATTTTTTAATGTTTGGGGTTGTTTTAGGGGGGTGAAATTGGTGCATGGGTGGTTTTGTCATAAAAAACTTTGCCGCGGCGGGCGATGTGGTCGCGTAGGCTGTCGCTGTTTAACTGCTCGAAAACAGATAAATCGAATAAATTCGGTGATAAATCCTTCATTAAAAGATTGGCGTATAATTTCGAATGGTCTACTGTTGTTACTAAGCGCATGGTGTTTAAGATAATCGCGCATTACTTTCCAACCCAGCTCTGATAACATTTTAAATGCTTGCACCATCGCTAATAGGTCTCTTGCGGTGGGTTTGCCTTCAATAATGCAAATTTCTTGCAATAAACGCCATGTCTTCACATAGTTATCAAAGCGTTGTTTCCAGCGAACATCGGTCATTTTGTATTCCTCAAAAATATTTTGGGGTATCCAAAAATTGCTCGGTCCGCATTAGGATTCATCAATGCGGCTAAAATATTCAGCGAGCGCCTGAAAAGCACTGAAATATTTGGTGCGGATAGCGCGCTCCAATGTATTGGCTGTTTCCTCGTTGTACGCATGTGCTGCTTCATTTCTGCCGTCAATAATATCTATCCAAACTTGGCCGTCGGCAATTATTCCAAATTTAAAAGCCTCGCGAGCAACTTCTTTCGCAAACCTTTTTCCAGGGCTGTCATCTTTTAAATAATCCATCATTAAGTCAATGGCCAACTGGTTGGAAATTTCAAAAAACTTAATCAGCGCGGTGCGTTCTATTATCGACAATTTTTGCTGAGAAGGAATGTCGACTAATTTTTTAAATTCCACCAACGAGTTAATGTAATTGCTATAGCGTTGTTTCCAGCGAACATCGGTCATTTTTTATTCCTCAACTTAATGGCTAAGCCAGGCGTTTATGCGTTTTACATCATCGGCGTCTAAATCGCCGGCGGCTTGTTGTAAGCGCAGGGTCGATAAAATGTAATCGTAGCGGGCGCGTAAATGGTCGGTGCGCGAGCGCGATAAATCGCGTTGGGCGTCTAACACATCGAGGTTGGTGGTGAGGCCGGCGCGGAAGCCTTCTTGTTTGGCTTGCAGCGAGTTTTCGCCGGCGCGCACGGCGTGGGCGAGGGCTTGCACTTGGCTAACCCCGCTGGCGATGGCGAGGTAGGCCGACACCGCATCGGCTTCCACCTGGCGGCGCAGGGCTTCGGTGGTTTGCTCGGCGAGGCGGAGGCGCGCGCTGGCTTGGCGGCTTTGCTGGAAGATGGCGCCGCCGCGCACCAGCGGCCAGTTTAATGTGGCTGCGGCCGATGAGTGGTAGGTGGGGGTGTGGGCGTAATCGCGGCGCTGGCGGGTGGCTTGCACCTCGATGCTCGGCAACCGCGCGGCGCGTTGTTTGGTGATTTCTTTGGCGGCGGCGCGTACCTCCAGCCGCGCTGCGGCCAGGGCGAGGTTGTTGTTCAGCGCGGCTGCCACCCACGCCTCTAACTGCGGCGGCTGCGGCAACTGCAACGGTAGATCATCGCCCAACGGCGTCAGCGACCGGGCGGTTACATGGCGCTGGCCGGCTAGGGCCGGGGGGTATGGCGGCTGGCGGACGGTGATTTGTCCGCCGAAGGTGATTTTGCCGGCAGTGGTTTGTTCGGCGATGAGTTGGGCGATGGTTTGTTCGATGGTGGGTTGTCGATGGCTGTCGATTTGTTCGTCAGTGATTTGCGGGGTGGCGGTTTTTTTGTCGATAACTTGAGCGATGGCGATTTCTCGGTCGATAATTTGCCCGTCGGCGGTTTGTTCGGCGGTAATTTCTTTGCCGTCGCCGATTTCCCCGTCGGCGGTTTGTGCGATGGCGATGTTGTCGTCAATAATCTGCCCGTGAACGATTTCCCGGTCGACCATCCCCCCGCCAGCACTCCGCCCGCCAGTGATTTGTTTGAGGGCTTGGGCGGCGTTGTCGATGGCGTTATGGACGGCGAGCACATCCGCGGTCGCTTGCGCCAGGCGCGCCTCGGCGTCGTATAAATCGGTGCGCGTGCCTAAACCCACCTCCAGCCGTTGTTGCGCGAAATCCATCTGGCGTTTAATCGCGGCGTGCTGGCGCAGTGCCACTTGCAGGCTGTCGTCGGCCGCCAGCAACCGAAAATAGGCCGTGGCGACGCGCAAAATGAGGGCCTCCTCGGCCGCGGCGAAGCGCAATCGCGCCCCGCTGCGGCGCAGTTTGGCTTGCGATATGCCGACCAAGGCGGCGACATCGAACACCTTCATGCTGGCTTGTGCCGCGTAGTTGTCGATGCGCTCGCTGTCGTCCTGCGCTTGGCCGGCGCCGGTGGCGACCGGCGGGCGATTGCGCGCCGCCGATGCGCTCAGCGACAGCACCGGCAACACCGCCGCGCGCGCCCGTGGCACCTCGCGGCGGGCGATTTCATGCGTATGGCTGGCGGCGCGATAAACCGCGTCTTGGGTCAGCGCGATTTGATACACCGTCCACAAATCATCGCCGCGCGCCGGCGCGCCGGCGGCCAGCACGGCGGCGGCGAGGCCGAGCAGCGATTTCCGCCAGGCGAGAAAACCGCAGCCACGGCCGAAGATTCGGCATTTTGTACGGCTGGTTTTATCGAAATTCATTGTTTTCACTCATGTTTAATCCACATTTATCGGGAATTCAGCCAGGTAGCGAAAATTCACGCGTAGCGGACGAATCGGCGCTCGCAAAATACCCTGGTGGATTCAGCGGGCTGTCGAGCAGCGCCCGGGCGCCGGGTGAATCGCCCGCCATGCCCGGCCCGCCCTTAAGTTCCGCCGACCCACGGTGTGGCGGCGGCCATGGCGGTCTTGCGCCTTCAGTTTAAGCGCGAAAAACCGCCGGCGGTGCCGAAGATTCGGTGCTGTGGCGTGTTTTATCGCGATTCATCGAATTCCATGCGCGTCCAAATCCACATTAGCCGGCGGCGCATCGCGACTCATTTAAGTACGCCGGCTATTCGGCCCGCCACTTCGCTGGCGGGTCGATGTCGGCGGCCGCGCTTAAAATTCGAATTCCACCGCCTCGGTTACATTCCGCAAGCGCGGTGCCGCGGTCTCGAACAACGATTGTCTGGTAATGCGGGCGCCGGATTTTTCCAGCAACACCACTTCCATGGCGGGCAGCCTGCCCTCGATACCGACCAAGCGGCCGCCGTCGGCGAGTGCCGTGCCCCAAGAATCGGCGATTGCCGGCAACGAGCCGCTGATAAAAACGGCGTCAAACTGCCCGGCTGCGCCCCAGCCGGCATGCGCATCGCCGCGCACGGCGGTCACATTGGGCACGGCGGCGAGATTGCTCTGCGCTTGGGCAAACAACGCCGCATCGATCTCCACGGTGGTTACATGGCGGCTAAGCGATGCCAGCAGCGCCGCCACATAGCCGCTGCCGGTGCCGATATCGAGCACCGCGTCGGTCGGTTTTAGGCGCAACGCCTCGAGCATGCGCGCGCTGACTTTGGGCTCGAGCATCACCGCCGCGCCGCCGAGGGGAATCTGCACATCGGCGAAGGCCAAATCTCGATAGGCGGCCGGCACGAAATGTTCGCGCGCAATGGCGGCCAGGGCGGCTAAGGTTTGCTCGGCCAACACATGCCACGGGCGAATTTGTTGCGCGATCATGTTGGCGCGCGCCGCCTCGACATCCATGGCTTGGGCTTTCATGGCACCGCCGCCGGCAGCCGCGAGGCGCCAGCGGGCCGGTTGGCATGAAGTGGAATCATCATCGATGGCGCGTCGCGCTGCGGAGCATGGAGCGATGGGTGACATCATTACCGGCCCAGTCGGGTGTGGTGGACGGCCGAGCCACCGGGCGCGATTATACTACAACCGATAACTTGCCCGACGGCGGGAAGGGCGGGCGATGCCCGGGGCGCGTTGTCGACGCGCGCACCGCCTGGGCTGCGAGTCTGATTTAAGTCAGCACGGTCGCGGGAATCATCGCTAAACACCGGCCGCCCAATAGGCTTCCGTCAAGTTCATGGGCGGCGCGCAGGTTGCCCAAAGCTGGATTCTCCCGACGGGCGATTGCCCCACAAAACGGCGCCGCCGATGCGAGCAGGGCCGAAAGTCAGGCAAGATTTTTGCTAAAATCGTGCGCGTCGGGTCGGATGCGCGGTTTCGCCGCCACCGCGACGCGAATTTCGGGCGACGCGGCATTCACGGCGCCATCGAGCACGGCGCAGCGCCAACCGCATCGAGATTCTGCGTCTATCCGCCGGCCGCCCGCCCGACGGCGTCCCCGAACATATTAATCCGCATATCACCCCTTTAAGCGACCAACTGACGAGCCCATGAACATGCCGCTATCCAGCCAGACCGATGCAAGTTAATCTCAGCGAAAAAACCGCCCTGGGCGGCATCTACAACCTGCCCGGCGAAGGCTTTGTGGTGGAATTGCGCCACGGCACCGCCACCTACCTATTCGACAAACAAGGTTTGCAACATCGCATTCTGGAAAAGAAACAACGCGGCTTGGATGCCAGCGTCGAGGAGACGGCGCTACTGCAAATCAGCAGTTTTTCGCCCGCGGGCGTGGTGAATGGCGCGCGCTAAATGGCATGCGGCGATAAAAACGCCGCCGGTTGCGTCATATAGGGAGAAAACCGCAGGTTTGGATGCGGGAGGGGGAGGAAATTTCGCTCTATCACCCGTCACCCGCGTAAAATTTTCGCCGGTCGGCATGGTAAATGGCGTTGGGTGATGAAAGTGCCGCCGTTGCAGTCAAAAACACCGGATTTGCGCCATCGTTGGGCGAAAAGAGCGGCTTGGATGCCGCTATCGATAAGGTTGCGCCACATCAGCCCGGTAAATTTCCGCCTGTGGGCATGTTAAATGGCGTCAGGCGATAAATCCGCCGCCGTTGCGGTAGCACAGTGCTGGCCGGTGGAATCTTGGGCGTTGGGGTGGGCGCGGCGACCGGCGGGCGGGGTGTTGGCGGTCGGGCAGATTCATCTGTGGGCGCTGGAGATGGCGGCAGTACGGCACTCCGCCCGGCTGAAATTATTGACTCCGGCGGAGTGGGCGCGCGCCGAGCGGTTGCGCACGCCGAGGCGCCGCGAGCAGTATCTCGGCGGTCGCGTCGGGCTGCGGATTCTGCTCGGCGCCTACACCGGCCTGGCCGGCCACGCGTTGCGCTTTGGCTATGGCAGCCGTGGCAAACCGCGGCTGCTGAATCCCTTGCCCGACGGCGAGTTGTGCTTTAACTACACCTTATCCGGCGGCTGGGCGCTGTATGCCTGCGCTTGGAATCGGCGCCTCGGCATCGACCTGGAAGTGTGGCCGCGCCACATCAATGCGCGATTGCTGGCAAAGCGCAAATTAGCGCCGCCCGAGCAGCGCGCGTGGCGGGCGGTGGCGGCGGCGCAGCGCGAGCGCGCCATGTTGGCGTGCTGGACGCGCAAGGAAGCCTTCGGCAAGGCCTTAGGCGTCGGCATCCATTACCCCATGCGCACAGCGCCGATGTTTGTCGATCTCACTTGCCCGGTTTGGCAATGCGCGGCGGGTGCTGGGTGGGGCGGCGCGGTGGCGGGGGATGATGTGCCAGCGCCGTTGCACGGCGTGCAATTGGCGACTCCTTTCCCCGGCATCGCCGCGCTGATGTACGACCAAGATGCCTTACCCCTGGCGCATGGTTTGGATGCCGTCGGCGCGATGTTGCAAGGATGGCGCCTGCAACTTGATTGATTGTTAGCGGATTCGGTGATGGGTGGGGTTGATTTTTGCTTTTCGCTTTGGTTTTTGGCTTTTGCTTTTTGGTTTTTAATTTTTGGTTTTTCGCTTTTAGTCTTTGCTCCCCCCCGGCCTTTTCGGGAGGGGGAGCCAAAACTGGCGGCTTCATCGCCAGTTTTGGCGGGGGGGATATCTTTAGTGTTAGGTTTTACTCGACTTTTGATTTTCGATTGTCGTTTTTGCCTTTAAATTTTCACCCCATCAGTCACAAAAGATGAGTTAAAAGATACAACATCAATAGAAAAATCGAAGTCAAAGCAACAGCAACAGCAAAAGCGAAAAGCCACAGCAACAGCCAAAATCAAAAGCAAAGCCAAAATCAAAAGCAAAGCTAAAATCAAAAGCAAAGCTAAAATCAAAAGCAAAGCTAAAATCAAAAGCACCCCCCACCAAAACTGGCGATGAAGCCGCCAGTTTTGGCTCCCCCCTAAAAAGATAGGGTGGAGCGAAGCATTAACAGCAACAGCAACAGCAACAGCAACAGCAACAGCAACAGCAACAGCAACAGCAACAGCAACAGCAACAGCAACAGCAACATCAAAAGTAAGCACCCCCCACCAACACTGGCGAAAATGATGCCAGTTTTGACTCCCCCTCATGGTGAAGCGGGGGGAGTAAAGCGGTAACAGCAACATCAAAAGCGGAAGCGGAAGCGAAAAGCCAAAAACCAAAGCCAAGAATCAAAACCCCCTCACCAAATCAACCGTCCCAAATCAGCCCAATTCCGCACCAAAGTCCTCCAAATCCTCCCCAAATCCCCCAAAATCAGCTCAAATCAGCCCAATTTCGCCCAAATCCTCCCAAATCTCCCAAAATCCGCCGGAATCCCCCCAACCCATCCCAAATCCCCCAAATTCCCCAAATTCCCCAAATTCCCCCAAAATCTCCAAATCCCCAAATTCCCCCAAAATCTCCAAAATCCCCCACCACATCAGTCGCTATAACAATTCCAGTGGGGCGTAGCCGCTGACCAGCCATTTGCTGCCGACGCGGGCGAAATTGATTTGGATGCGGGCTTGAGCGCCTTGGCCTTCGATGTGGGTGACGGTGCCTTCGCCGAAGGTGGGGTGGCGGATGCGGCGGCCGGGGGTGATGGAATCGCCGACGGCATTACCATGGGCGGCGTGCCGGGCGGATTGACGGGCGGTGCTGCCATGGGCGGTGTGCTGGGCGGATTGATGGGCGTGATGGGCGGCGTGCTGGGCCGAGGTGACCGGGCGGTGTGACGGGGATGATGGGGGGTGCGGCGGGCGGTATGGCGGGGATGCCGGGCGCAGCAGCGGGCGGGTCATGCGTGGCGAGCGTAATTCTTCGACGCAGTCGGGGGGGATTTCGCCTAAAAATCGCGAGGCGGCGGCATAGCGGGTTTGGCCGTACATGCGGCGGGCTTCGGCGTAGCAGATGACTAGCCGCTGTTGGGCGCGCGTCATGCCCACATAGCACAGGCGGCGCTCTTCTTGCAGGCGGTCGGGCTCTTCGATGGAGCGCTGGTGGGGGAACAGCCCCTCTTCCATACCGCATAAAAACACCAGCGGGAATTCCAGCCCCTTGGCGGCGTGCAGGGTCATCAATTGCACGCTGTCTTGCCACGCCTCGGCTTGCCCGTCGCCGGCGTCTAAGGCGGTGTTGGCGAGGAATTGCGTCAGCGCTTCTGGCGGCGCTTCGGCGGTGGACGGGGCGGTGGCGTCGCTCGGCGGGGTGGGGGATGGGGTGAAATTGCGCGCTGCGGTGACCAATTCTTCGAGGTTTTCGACCCGCCCTTGCGCCAGTTCACCGCGCATGCTGCGGAAGTGCTCGAGCAGGCCGCTGTGGGTCAGCACATGGTCGGTGCTCTCGCCCAATTCGAGGTCGGCGCAGTGCGTCGCCAAGCCATCGATAAGCGCGTGAAAATGCTGCAAGGCGGAGGCGGCGCGCGCCGATAACGCGCCGGCGGCGACAATGTCCAGCGATGCGCGCCATAGGGAGATGTTTTTTTGCTGGGCGCGGGCGCGAATCGGCTCTAAGGTTTTGGCGCCGATGCCGCGCACGGGTAAGTTTACGATGCGCATAAAGGCCGGGTCGGAATCCCGATGGGCCAGCAGTCGCAGATAGGCCAGCGCGTCTTTGATTTCGGCGCGCTCGAAAAACCGCAGCCCGCCATATACGCGATAGGGCATGGCGGCGGTGATGAATTCTTCTTCCAGGGCGCGGGATTGGGCGTTGGAGCGGTACAGCACCGCGATGTCGCTGCGCCGCAGGCCGTTTTCCACCGCTTGGGCGATGCTGCTGACCACAAAGCGCGCCTCGTCCATCTCGTTGCTGGCGGCGTATAGGCGCAGCGGTTCGCCGGCGGCGGCTTGGGTCCATAATTCCTTGCCCAGGCGAGCCGAATTACGGGCGATGACGGCGTTGGCGGCTTTGAGGATGTTGCCGCTGGAGCGATAGTTTTGCTCCAAGCGCACGATGGTGGCGCCGGGAAAATCCTTCTCAAAACTCAGCAAATTCTCCACCTGGGCGCCGCGCCAGCCGTAAATCGACTGGTCGTCATCGCCCACCGCAAACAGGTTGCCGCGGCCGCTCAATAAGCGCAACCACTGGTATTGGATGCCGTTGGTGTCTTGGAATTCATCCACCAACACATGCAAAAAACGCCGCTGGTAATGCTCGCGAATGGCTTGGTTATTGCGCAGTAATTCCCACGCCCGCAATAGCAATTCGGCGAAATCCACCAGGGCGAGGCGGCGGCAAGATTCCTCATAGGCGTGATACACCGCCAGCACCACATTTGCCGGCGGATTGGTGGGGGTAGGCAAATCTTCTGGGCGCCGGGCGGCGTCTTTGTGGCTGTTGATTTGGCGCTGGATCAAGCGCGGCGGCCAATGCGCCTCGTCCAAACTCTGCGCTCGCAGGGTGCGGCGGATGAGGCGATATTGGTCATCGTTATCGATGATTTCGAAGCCGCTCGGCAGCCCGGCGGCCTCGGCATGCAGCCGCAACAGGCGATGGCACAGGCTGTGAAAAGTGCCCATCCACATACCACCCACCGGGGCCTCTAACAGGGTTTCGATGCGCCGGCGCATCTCTTGGGCCGCTTTGTTGGTGAAGGTGACGGCGAGAATCTGCAGCGGCGAGACGCCCTCGGTTTGGGTCAGCCAGGCGATGCGATGGGTCAGCACGCGGGTTTTGCCGCTGCCGGCGCCGGCCAACACTAACGCCGGGCCGGCGGCCGCCGTCACCGCTTGGCGCTGGGCCGGATTCAGCGGCTTCAAAATAGGCGAAACATCCATGCGCGGATTGTATGCGTCGCGGCGCTGCTGGCGTACCGATTTAATCGCTCGAGCGGCCGCTGGCGAGGCGATTTATCGAGGGTTTTGCGGCGCCTGGATGGTGGCCGGATTCACGCCCGACGGCCGGTAACTGGGGCGATAAATGGCCGCTGATGCGGTCGATAAATGGCCGGCGATGGGCGCCGGCGGCGGGCGCGAAACCATAAGCCCGGCGGCGAAATAAGCATAAAATACCGCCACTTTCGCGGCGCGACTCATTTATATATGCATGCTTGGCGGCCATGATTCATTATATATGCACGAGTCCGGCGGCATGCTTCGACGGCGGATTCCGCGGCCGGATTCCGCCGCCCGAGGTGGCGATTTCGCCCGATAATCACCCCAATGATGACCATCGAGACCATGACCATGACCACATCACCCGAGCTGGCGGCACATTCCCTAGACCACAGCCCCATCGATAGCGGGCAAGTTATCGCCGACGATAAATCCAATGTGTGGCATCACTTAAGCCACCAGCCGGCGAAAACCGCCGACCCGTTGATGATTGTGGAGGGCTGCGGGCTGCGGGTGCGCGACATCAACGGCAAGCAGTATTTGGACGCGACTTCCGGCGGATTGTGGACCGTGAATGTGGGCTATGGGCGGGAATCCATCGCCGATGCGGTGCGCGAGCAACTGGTGCGCATGTGCTATTTCGCGCAAACCGGCGGCAACATTCCCGGGGCGCGCTTCGCCGAAAAATTGCTTAGCAAAATGCCTGGCATGGGGCGGGTGTATTACTCCAGCTCGGGCTCCGAGGCCAACGAAAAGGCCTATAAATTGGTGCGCCAACTGGCGGCGCTGAAATACAACGGCGAAAAATACAAAATCCTCTATCGCGAGCGCGATTACCACGGCACCACCATCACCGCGTTATCTTCCACCGGTCAGGCGCAACGCAAGGCGCAATACGGGCCGTTCACCCCCGGTTTTGTGGAATTTCCGCATTGCCTGGCCTATCGCGATGCCCGTGGCGAGGACCCGGATTACGGCGTGCAGGCCGCTCGCGAGATGGAAAAAGTCATCCTGCGCGAGGGGCCAGATACGGTCGGCTCGGTGGTGTTGGAGCCGATAACCGCTGGCGGCGGCGTCATCGTGCCGCCCCCCGGCTACTTCGAAACCATCAGCGAAATCTGCCGAAAATACGGCGTGTTGATCCACTTAGACGAGGTGGTATGCGGGCTGGGGCGCACCGGCAAATGGTTCGGCTATCAACATTTCGGCGTGCAGCCGGATTTAGTCACCATGGCCAAAGGCATCGCCAGCGGCTATGCGGCGATTTCCGTCACCGTCACCACCGAGCAACTTTTCGAGCAATTTTTGGCCGGCCCGGACGACAGCATGGGCTATTTTCGCGATGTGAGTACCTTCGGCGGCTGCACCGCCGGCCCGGCCGCGGCCCTCGAAAACCTACGCATCATCGAGGCCGAAAACCTGCTCGATAATGTGGTGAAAATGGGCGACTACCTCATGCAGCGGCTGCTAGAACTCCAAGACCGCCACCCCATCATCGGCGATGTGCGCGGCAAAGGGCTGTTCGCCGGCGCCGAGTTAGTCGCCGAGCGCAAAACCCGCGCCCCGGTGGACGAATCCGTCGCCATGGCGGTGGTCGCCGACTGCCTCCGCCAAGGCGTGATGATCGCCCGCACCAACCGCAGTTTTCCGCAATACAACAACACCTTGTGCTTCAGTCCAGCGCTAATTTGCACCACCGATGATTTGGATGAAATTATTGCGGCATTGGATGTGGCTTTGGGGCGGGTGGTGATTTGATTTGAGGGGAGTTATATATCTAAATCCCCATTATTAGGTTGCTATTTGAGGGGCTTTTGCTGTTGCTGTTGATGTTGGTTTTTGGCTTTTAACGTTTGACTCCCCCTCATGATAAAGCGGGAGGAGTAAAGATTAAAAGCCAAAGCCAAAGCCCAAGCCCCTCGATTCTGAGTCGATTTTCAGTCGATTCGACCAGATTCAGCCACATTCTTGTCCAATTCGAGCAAATTTAACCGGATTCCCCTCAAATCCCCCCCCGATTCAACGAGATTCGCCCCCGTAGTCACCATCACCACCACCACCATCACCATCACCACCATCACCTCCACCACCAGAATCACCCCCATTCACCCCGCCGCCATACCGCTTACGCAATTCCCGTTTGAGGATTTTGCCGGCGATATTGCGGGGGAATTCGGTTAGCACGATGGCCGATGAGACGCGTTGAAATTTGGCGTCCACGCGGTGGTTTATCCACGCGGCTAATTCCTCGGCCGGCAGCGGGGCGCTGCAGGTGACCGCCGCCACCGGCGTTTCGCCCCATTTGCGGCTGGGCACGCCGAACACCGCCACCTCGGTCACCGTCGGGTGGCGCGCCGCGACTTCTTCGATGTCTTTGGGGTAAATGTTCACGCCGCCGCTGATGATCATGTCTTTTTGGCGCTCCACCAGATAGACGAAGCCGTCCTCGTCCATATAGCCGAGGTCGCCGGAGTGCAGCCAGCCGCCACGCAGCGCTTGGGCGGTCAATGTCGGCTGCTGATAATAGCCCGCCATGAGCAAGGGCCCGCGCCCGCAAATCTCGCCGAGGTCGCCGACGCGGCAGGGTTGGTCGGCGGCATCGCGGATGCAAACTTGCGTGAAGGCGGCGGCGGCGCCGACGGATTCTAATTTGCGCGCCGCGTCGGTTTTATCGAGGATGGTCATAAAGCCCTCGGTGACGCCGTATAACTCATAAAAACGCCCCGGCAATTCGGCGCAAAGGCGCTGTTTATAAGCCAGATGCAGCGGCGCGCCGAGGCTGACTAAGGCTTGCAACGAGGCCAGTTTTTCCGGCGTGAATTGCGGGTGATTGACGATGGCGATAATCTGCGCCGGCACTAACATGATGTGGGTGACGCGGTGCGCGGCGATGTCGGCGATGCAGCGCTGCGCGTCAAAATCGGCGTGCAGCAGGTAGCGGCAGCCGAGGTACATCCACGGCATCAGCCCCAACATGGCGCCGTTGAAAACCAGTGCCCCGGCTTGCAACACCACGCTCTCGGGCGTCATCCGCCAGGCGCTGGCGAACAGGGCGCCATACATGGCGCGCGCAAAGTGGCTGTGCACGATGCCCTTGGGGGCGCCGGTGGTGCCGCTGGAATACATGATGTTGTACGGCTCGGCGCCATCGATGTCGATGGGCGGTGCCGGGCGGTGGGCATGGTCGGCATGGTCGGCGGCGGCGATAAAACCAGCGTAATTTTCGCAGCCAGCGGGCGGCGCTTCATCGGCCGCCAAGGCGGTGAGGAGGATGCGCTCGAGGCGCGGGCAGGCCTCGCGAATCTCGGCTAATGCGCTCGCCTGGCTGCGGTGCGCGATGACCATGCGGCTGTGGGAATCGCGTAGCAACGTCTGCAGCCCGCCGCCGCGCAACAACGGGCTGCACGGCACGATGACGATGCCGCTTGCCGCCGCCGCCCAGTAAGCCGCCAGCAGCTCGAAACTATTGCCTAACACCGTGGCGACTTTATCGCCGGGGCTTAGCCCGCTGCCCAGCCACGCCCCAGCGAGCCGCTCTACCGCCGCATTAAACTCGGCAAAAGTGTATTCCCGCCCGCCAAACACCAAGGCAACCCGCCCCGGCCGCAACCGCGCATGGTCGGCAAGCAAGTTGGCAAGAGTCGGAGTCATGGCATAAAAAATCTGCAGCGCGAATGTTTAACCGCCCGCATTAATAGCGGCAATTTCGTTATCCGTCAAATCATAGAGTTGATAGGTTAATCGATCAATTTCGGCTTCGATGTCCAGAGTATCAGCGTTTTTATTTTGGGTTTTGGCGGCGAGTATTTTATCCGCCAATTTAATGAATGCTTGTTGTTGCAATGCATCGGGGACAATAAAGGGTAAAATTTCCACCGTTCGAGTTTTAACTTGCGCTTGTGCCTTGCCTTGTTCCTGAGAAATGTAGTGGTAAGCCGCATTCATCAAGCGACTGTTCAATAATGCCAAGGCAAACTTCAGATCAACCTGGTTGGTTTTAGCAAAAATAGTGAACAGCGTATTGTCGGTATAAAAGCGACCATGTTGCTTTTCATTGTGATACGCGACAACCAAATCATCCTCCGTTTGTCTCATTAGCAAACGCACCGGCTGGTGGTGGTTCTTAACATCGCCGCAAAAATGCCAGTATTCATTTCTCGTGCTCGGTTTCCCGCCGCGCCCGATTCCTTTTATCGGCTTTGATTGGTATGCAATGTCACACCAACGATATTTCGCCTTGTCACTATTCCACTGCAATACGTAGGAGTTTATCTGTCTGCCTTGCAACAAACGGTGACGGCCAGATTCATGTTCAGCAAAAAATATTTTGCGGCGAGCATTGCCAGAATGAATGCCTGTATCGAGAATTAATAGGGATTTACTGAGGGTTGGCAATGTTGTGATAAGTCTCGATATGAAATTTTTTTCGGTCAGGAATTTAATATTAGGCATAGTTCTAATATCGTTGTATAAGATTTTTGTCATTGGCCCTAACCCAAAATCAGGCGCTGTTATTTTTCCGGAATGGTAATAATGATTCTCGTTTGGCTTTTCTTTGTGTAACAACAAAATAGCGGTGTAGATACTTTGCTTCTGAAAAGTTTGCGCCGGTGCATTGACGAGTTTTAGTAACTGATTGCATAAAAACATCTCTCGAATTCTTTTTTTACTGCTAAGTTGAATAAAACTATCATTGGTAATAAGGCATAGAAGTGCCCCATGCTTGTTGAGTTCATGTCCCTTGAAAATAAAGTGATCATATAAATCACCTTGCCATTGGTAGGCCAGTTTAAGTTTTTTGCGGGTACCGATATCTAGATGCTCCGTTTTCACATACGGCGGATTGCCGATAACAATATCGAAACCTTTTTCGACTCCAAACATGTATTCCATATCAAACCAGTCGGCGGTGGCGTTTTGATTGTATGGATCCCAATTAGCAATTTTTTTTGCGTCTGGGTCTATGGCACTTTTATCCGTTAGCACAGTGGCAATTTCTTCCCTAATTCTTTTATCTTCTTTCCGGCATTTCATTTTTGTAGCGCGGGTTTTGGCGGCGAAGTGTCGCTGGCGAGTATCATTTAGTTTTTTTTGTAACTCATCAGTACCCCTCTCACTATCGATTGGGCTGCCGTCTCGAGACCTAACCCCCACTAGGCTATTGGCTACGATGAGTTTGGTTTCTAAGTTTGGCAACGGCTGAATGCCGCGGTTTTTGTGTGTGTTATCGATTTTTTGTTCGATGGTTAGGGTGATAAAAAAGCGGAGTTTGGCGATTTGGATGGCGCTGGGTTGGATGTCTACGCCGAAAATGTTGTTTTCGATGAGGAATAACTTGCGGGCGTAGCCGGCGTGGTGGGCGAAGGTTTGTTTCACCTCGGCGGCGCGTTGGTCGAGTTCCTGTTGGGCCTTTTTTCGGGCTTTGTCATCGACAATTTTGCCGGCGGTTTGCTGGTCGACGGCGATGGTTTTCAATTCTGGCAAGCGGGCGCGACGCTGTTGCTGCTGCTGCCAGCGTTCGTTGTCCGGGTCCAATACCGCCAATAATTCCACCAAGCGCTGCAGGCAGCCCATGGGAAAGGCACCGGAGCCGACGGCGGGGTCGAGAATTTTTAGGTTGTCGATGGCTTCGATGAGATGCGGAGTTTCCTGCGCATCCGCAAAGGGGATTCCGTCGCGGTCGCGCAATTCGCCACGGGTGGCTTGGGCGAAAAGATGGTCTAGGCGCTGGTGCCAAGATTCGCCTCGCTGCCAAAATTCGGGGGGGGGGGGGGGGGGGGGGGTAGATTGTTGAAGTGCGCTTTTAAAGATTCGTCCACCATGTAGCTGACGATGGCGCGCGGCGTGTAGAAGCTGCCGGTGGTTTTGCGGGTGCTCTTTTGGGGTTCCGGGTTTTGCGCCGCTAGCAAGCGTTCGAACACCATGCCGAGCAGCTCCGGGTCGAGGGCGACTTCCACATCCAGCGGGGTGGATTCTTCGACGGTGAATTTATATTTTTCCAAGCGCGGGAACAGGCCGTATTTTTCGTCGAAAAATAGGCTGGCGGGCACTTTGAGTTGCTGGCGATGGGGCTTCCAATCGGTAAACACATCGATGCGTTTTCCGCCTTTTTTTTCGCCCTCGAAATCATCCAAGCAGTCGAACAAGCCGCCGTTGATGAACGGAATTTCGCGCATCATATTTTTAAATTGATTCGGTTCCTGCAAAAAATCTGGGTAGCGATACAGGTTGGGGTCGCGATGGGTAGAGCTGTTTTCTTTGCTAAATCGGCGCTTGTCAATTTCTGTATTCAAGGTCGCAAAAAATAAATTCTGCAAAACCGCGCAGTAATACTCATTGTTATCGCGACTATGGTTTTTTAAGTGCTGTTTGGCGAATTCTTCCTCAAAAAATTTAGCCGGCACCAGCCCTTTTTCGCGCAGAAACCAAATAAACAGCATGCGGGTGACGAGGCGGATGATATGGCGTTGATCGCTGTCGCTACCATCGCCCTGCCCATCATCGGGGAAGATGGTTTTTTCGATGGCGATTTCGCACCACTCGCTCAAGGTGTCGAAGAATGCTTGGTTAAGCTCGCGCAGGTCGAGAACGCCTTCCCATGCCGCGTGCAGGGCATGGAAATTATCGATGTCGCTGTTGGCTAATAGGGACGGCAGGGACAGCTCGGCGAGAATATCCAAGTGCGCGCGGTGCGGGTTTTCTAAGTCGATGTCTTTTATCAGGCTGACTTTTTCCAACACCGTGCGGCTTTCATCACGACGATGGGCGCGGCGGTGAATCACCGACAAAGTGGCGCACCCTTTGTGCCGAAACAGCAGCAGCGTGGGCATGGCAAACAAGCGATTGACGGCGCGGGTGGCATCGGCGAGCTCGGCACGGCGGTGCTCTTGGGATTCCAACTCCACCGCGATAAAGAGGAAAGATTTATCGCGTCCATTATCAAAAGTGCCAGGCGAATCGCGCTGCGGGCGGATTTCGTCATGGGTGATTTGGAAAATCATGGCGAGGTTGCGCCAATTTTTCAGGCATCCATGCTGGCGTTCGGTGAGTTTTTCCGCCGCACCGGCGTTGTGCAGAAAATCTTCGACCTCGCCCAAAGATTGCACGCGTTCGCTGCTGTAACCCAGAGTGCCGAGCACGGCGGTGGCGCCGGCTTGCAACTCGGCGCGCGCAAAATTCGCCAGCGCTTTTTTGAGGCGCGCTTGGCTTGAATCGAGGGTGGGTTTTATCGGGGTGCGCATGGTTTTTATCGGGGTGGGGAGGCGGCGGCGTTCGCTTTATCGCAGCGGCGGGCGGCGGGCGGCGGGCGAGGGCGGTTAGTGGAGTTTGTTCAGCGCCGCTTCTAAGCCCGTCATGATGGCGGGGATTTGTTCGCGGCGGCAGGCGCCGACCGATAAGCGGAACCAATTGTCGTGGTTTTTGGCGCCGAACCATGGGAATGGCAGGAGGCCGATGCGGGCTTCGTCGAGGAGGTAGCGTTGTACTGCGTCGGCGTTGTTTAATATTGCCCCGGCGGGGGTTTTTTTGCCTTGGATGTCGATGCGGACGCTTAAATAAATGGCCCCTTGGGGGGCGATCGCATGCACTGCATGGCCGCGGTTTTTCAGCGCCATGAAGGCGGCGTGAAAACCCTGCAAACGCGCCGCCAGGCGGTCGCGGAAGTGGGCCAAATAATGGTCTACGGCCGCATGGTCGGCGAGAAAATGGGCCGCGGCGGTCTGCTCAGGTTTGGGCGCCCAGGCGCCGATGTGGGCGATAAGCGAGGACATTTTGGCCACCACCGGCGGCGGCCCGGCGGCCCAGCCGACGCGCACGCCGGTGGCGGCGAAGGCCTTGGACATGCCATCGATAAAAATCGCGTACTCGCGTAGCGCCGGGCATACGGTGAGCGGGTGGCGGAAGGCATCGCCGAAAGTCAGCGCGCTGTAGACTTGATCGAACAACACATACAGCGGGCGGGCGGCGCCGCGACGGCGGTTTTCGGCCACCACGAGCTCGCCGATGGCTTGTAAATCGGCGGTGGCGAACACCGTGCCGGTGGGGTTTTGCGGCGAACATAACGCCAGCAAGGCGGCGCCGTCGATGGCCTCGGCCAGGGATTCGGCGCTCGGCATGAAGTGATTTTGCGCCGTGGTGTCCACGCCTACGCCAGCTGCGCCGACCATGGCGGCGTAGGCTTCGTTATTCCACGACGGCACCGGATACACCACGCGCTCGCCGGGATTCACCACGGTGCGATACAGCGCGTAAATCAGCGGCCGCGAACCGCCGGCGATGATGATTTCATCGGCCGCGCACTCGACTCCATGCAGGCGCGTCGCTAATGCCGCCGCTTCATTGCGCAGCGCCACGACCCCAGCGGCCCCGGGATAATTGGTCTGATGGGCGCGATAGGCTTTGATTACGGCGCAGGTCAGCGCCTCGGGGATGGCAAAAATGTCGGCATCAAAATCCCCCACGGTTAAATTGTGCAAGCTCTCGCCGCGTTGCTGGCGGGCGTTGATTTCGGCGGCGATGGTGAGAATCGGCGAAGTGGAAATGCTGTCGGCGAAGCGGGAGAGTTGCATATTAATCACCGGGGAGTTTATGGGCGGCGGGCCGTGGCGGCGGAGGGGCGGGTGTTTTTATCGGCGATAAAATTTATGGCCGCATACTTTATCGCCAAAAAACTCATTTCCACCCCATCAAGCCATCGCCGCCACCGCTTGTTCCAGCGTCTCGACGTTGATGATGGGCAGGTAGGCGGGGGCGGATTCGCCAGTGGATTTAGAAGAGTCGGGGGGGGCATCGGCCAGCGCTTTTTTCACCATGCTGGCCAAATTGGGGTGTTTTTCCGCCGCCGTGGCGCCGCGGCCGAGGCCGCCGCCGAATTCGAGCAAGCGGTCGGCGCCGGCGATGGCGCGTTGCAGGTTGGCGTGCCACAGCACCGGGTTGAAGAGTTGCAGAAATAAGCGGGATTTGATGGCCTCGATGTCGGGCTCGTGAAAATCGCCGCTGAAGTTGGATAACACCGCGAACTGCGGCGCTTTGAGCGCGGTTTGCGCCAGAGGCTCGCGGAAATGCTGGGCGGCGGCCACCATATGATAGGTGTGGAAGGCGCCTTCGGTTTTCAGGTGGACGCTGCGCGCGCGGGGGAATTGCGCCGCCAGGCTGAGCGTCAGTGCGTCCAAATCTTCGCGCAGCCCGCCGACCACGGTCTGCATGGGCAGATTGCAAGCGGCGATTGCGCAGCGATGCCGACCGGCCAGCGCCGCCGCCGAGGCGTGCTCTAACATCAACGCTAACATTTCGCCGCGTCCGTATTCGCCCATCAATTCGCCGCGTTTTTTCACCAATTTCAGCGCCGCCGGAAAGGTCAACGCGCCGGCGGCGACTAGCGCGCAATACTCGCCGAGGCTATGCCCGGCCGCTAATGTCGCCGCGGCCGACTGCGTGTGCTGCTGAAAAACCCGCAGGCAGGCGATGCAATGGGTGAGCAGCACCGGCTGGGTATAGCGCGTCAGGTTGATCTCGCCGCCCGGGTCGCGAAAAGACAGCGCCGCGATGTCATAGCCCAGTGCTTCGCTGGCTTCGGCGTAGGTGTCGCGCGCCACGGCGAATCGGTCGTGCAAATCGGCGCCTAGGCCGACATATTGGGCGCCTTGGCCGGGGAAAAGGTAAGCGGTGGTTGGCGGATTGGGCATGGGGTTAGGTCTTAATTAAGGTGGGTGGGCGGCGATGGTGGCGGATGTTAACAAATTCGATGGGCCGGGCTGATGATGTTGACGGCCGGCGGGTCGATGTGGGGTGGATGTATGGGGCTTATACGCTGGCTTGAACAGCGCGCTGATTTGTGGTCGAATCCGCGCCCGATGAAGCGGCGCTCGGTCAGCGGCGCCGAACAGCCTTCCATGAACATTAAACAGACATAGCGGGGACGAGACCGGAACGAAAAATGGCAAAAATTATCGATGGCAAGGCCTTTGCGGCCGGCTTGCGGCAGCGGGTGGCGACGGCGGTGGCCGAGTTGGTGGGGCAGGGCATCACGCCGGGGTTGGCGGTGGTTTTGGTGGGCGAGAATCCAGCCAGCGAGGTTTATGTGCGCAATAAGGGCAAGCAAACCCGCGCCGCCGGCATGAATTCCTTCGTCCATAAACTGCCGGCGGCGACTAGCCAGGCCGATTTGCTGGCGTTAGTGACGCGGCTGAATAACGACCCGGCGGTGCACGGCATTTTGGTGCAGTTGCCGCTGCCCAAACACATCAACGAAGCGCGGGTGACCTATGCCATCGCCACGGATAAAGATGTGGACGGCTTCCAGGTCGAGAATGTGGGCAAATTGTGCAGCGGCGCCGAGGCCTTGTTGCCGTGCACGCCGGCCGGCTGCGTGATGTTGCTAAAAAGTGAACTCGGCGACCTCTCGGGCAAAACCGCGGTGGTGGTTGGGCGCTCCAATATCGTCGGCAAGCCGGTGGCCATGTTGTTGTTGCGCGAACATTGCACGGTCACCATCGCCCATTCGCGCACCCAAGATTTGCCGGCGGTGTGTCGCGGCGCCGATATTCTGATAGCGGCGGTGGGCGTGCCGGAAATGGTGCGTGGCGATTGGATAAAGCCCGGGGCCGCGGTCATCGATGTGGGCATCAACCGCATCGACACCGAGGGCGGGGCGCGTTTGGTCGGCGATGTGGATTTTGCGGCCGCCGAGGCGGTGGCGGGCGCGATTACCCCGGTGCCAGGCGGCGTCGGCCCGATGACTATCGCCTGTTTACTGCGCAACACCGCGCTGGCGGCGTGTCGCCTGCACGATATTGAGATTCCGCCGGGGTTGTGAGGGACGCGCCGTGACTTTATCGACAGTCGTCCGTTTTAATCGGCATCCGTAACATTTTTAAGCGACGCCTTAAAACTTACCGCATTACACAATCCGCATCACGCAATGCCGTGTGCTCGGTTTTTAATGGGTTGGGTGCTGGGGATGAATTTATCGGGATTTATATATCTAAATTTGCACGGTGGGTTTGGCTTTTGGCCTTTGATTTTCGCTTTTGACTCGGCTTTTGATTTTCGCTTTTGGTTTCTACCTTAGTCCCTCATTTGGGCTAATGAGTTGAAGATTTAAAGGCAAAAGCAAAAAGATCAACCTCAACAGCCCCCCACCAAATCAGGCGATAAAGCCGCCTGATTTGACTCCCCCCAGAAAAAGCTAAGTGGAGTAAAACGTTAAAAGCGAAAAGCGAAAGCGAAAAGCAAAGCCAGATCAAAACCCCCCCACCAAAACTGGCGAAAAAGACGCCAGTTTTGACTCCCCCTCATGATGAAGCGGGGGGAGTAAAGATTAAAAGCAAAAGCCAAAAGCAAAAATCAAACGCAGCCTCCCTAAATCAGCCGCTGACCTCAAAAAACCGTCAATCGAACTGCAGATTTAGGTATATAAATCCCATAAATTCCCTTATTTTCAGAGGCAAATTAATACAGAGCCGAGATATACAGTGCCAGATCTTTGATCTGCTGTTCGGACAAAGGAAACGCGATCGGATTCATGATCGGGTCGGCGCGGGCGCCGGATTTGAACGCCAGCAGTTGCGCCTCGAGGTAGGCCGCGTGTTGGCCGGACAAGCGCGGAAAATGCGGCGGAATGCCATGCCCGGAAGGGCCGTGGCAACTCATGCAAGCGGGGATGGCGTAGGGTTTGGAGCCGCCGCGGTAGATTTTGCCGCCGGCTAAGGCGGCGGATTCTTGCGCCGGGGTGATGGCGCCGCGGCGGCTTTCGCGGCTGGCGTAATAGGCGTCTAGATTCGCCATGTCGGCGTCGCTTAAAGCCGCCGCCATGCCGGCCATGATGGCGCCGGGGCGCGCCCCGGATTTGAATTTGGCGAGTTGGGCGGCGATATAGCCGGGCGCCTGGCCGGCGAGGTTGGGGAATTGGTCGGTGGCGCTGTTGCCATCGGCGCCGTGACAGGCCGCGCAAGTGGCCGCGGCCGCTTTGCCGGCGGCGACATCGCCGGCCGAGGCAGTAGTCAACATCATGCTGGCGAACAGCGCCGCCAGCATGGTCATCAAATTTGCCATCAAATTTCTCATCGCGCCTGTCATCGCCCCTTTCATCGAATTTGTCATCGAATTTGTCATCGGAATTGTCATCACCATGCTCATCAAACTGGTGGAATGGTTAGCGGTTAGCCGGCCATCCGCGCCATACATATATATGCATACTATATGCGCATACATATATGGCTATAAATGACATGGCTATAAAAATGGGATTTATATACCTAAATCTGCACGGTGGGTTTGGTTTGATTTTGGCTTTTGATTTTGCTGTTACGCTTTTGATTTTGGCTGTTACGCTTTACTCCCGGTTTTAATGCGGAATAAGTCAAAACTGGCGGGCTTTTGACTTTGATCTTGATGTTGCTTTTGCTGTTGATGTTGGCTTTTGGGCTTTTTCTTTACTCCCCGCATGGTGGGGAGTCAAAACTGGCATCTTCTCAGCCAGTTTTGGTGGGGAGGGGTTGCTTTTGATGTTGATGTCGGCTTTTGATTTGGCTGTTGATTTGGCTGTTGCTGTTAAGGCTTTGCTCCACCCTATCTTTTTAGGGGGGAGCCAAAACTGGCGGGCTTCATCGGCAGTTTTGGTGGGGGGTGCGTTTGATTTCCGCTGTGGCTGTTGCTTTTCGCTTTTGATGTTGCTTTGACTTTGATTTTTCTGTTGATGTTGATGTTGATGTTGATGTTGATGTTGATGTTGATGTTGTATCTTTTAACTCATCTTTTGAGGCTGATGGGGTAAAAATTTAAAGGCAAAAGCGACAATCGAAAATCAAAAGTCGAGTAAAACCTAACATTAAAGATATCCCCCCACCAAAATTGGCAATGAAGCCGCCAGTTTTGGCTCCCCCTCCCGAAAAAGCAAGGGGGGGAGCAAAGACTAAAGGCGAAAAGCCAAAAGCCAAAAGCCAAAAGCCAAAGCCAAAGCAAAAATCAAACGCAACCCCATAACTCAGCCGCTGACCTCAAAAACGCCAATCGAACTGCAGATTTAGGTATATAAATCCCTATAAAATGGCATGGATATAAATGACATGTATATATGAATCCGCGCTCGCCGGCGGGTCATCAGCAGCTCATCCGGCGGCGGCGAAAAATCTTGCGCCCAGTATAGCAAAATTGACCGATAAAACGCCGCCGCCCAGCGCAGCGCCGCGCCTCGCTCTCCGCGCCGCGAACTACGCGCTGGCGGCCCATGAGCGGCATCAGTGGCCGACCGATGTGGGCGCCGAGGTGGCCTTCGCCGGGCGCTCGAATGTGGGTAAATCCAGTGCCATCAACGCCATCACGCAGCGCCGTGGCTTGGCGCGCGCCAGTAAAACGCCGGGGCGCACCCAGCAAATCGTGTTTTTCGATGTGGATGAGGCGCATCGTTTGGTGGATTTGCCGGGCTATGGATACGCCAAAGCGCCGCTGGATTTGCGCCGCCGCTGGGGGTGGTTTGTGCGCGATTATGTGACCAGCCGCGCATGCTTGAAGGGGCTGGTGGTGCCCATGGATATTCGCCGCCCGCTGACCGAACTCGACCAAACCATGCTGCGCTATTGCCGCGAAGTCGGCCTGCCGATGCATATTCTGTTGACCAAGGCCGACAAACTGAAACGCGGCGCCGCCACGGCTGCGTTGCTGAAAACCCGCGCTGCGGTAGCCGCGCAGCCGACGGTATCGGTACAGTTGTTTTCGGCCGTGAAACGACAGGGAATCGAGGCCGCGGCGGCGGTGGTGGCGGATTGGTTGTTAGGGTAGGGCGAAATTCCCCGCCAAATTCCCCCCAATCCGCCCATCACGCCCGAACATGCCCATCGCCGATGACGATGTACTTCTGGCAGGTCAGGCCTTCTAACCCCACCGGGCCGCGGGCGTGCAGTTTGTCGGTGCTGATGCCGATTTCGGCGCCGAGTCCGTATTCGAAGCCGTCGGCGAATTGCGTCGAGGCGTTCACCATCACCGAACTGGAATCCACCTGGCGCAAAAATTGGCGGCTGTGGGCGAGGTTTTCGGTGATGATGGCATCGGTGTGGTGCGAGCCGTGGGTGTTGATGTGGGCGATGGCGGCGGCGACCCCATCCACCACCCGCACGGCGAGAATCGCGGCTAAATATTCCGCCCCCCAATCCTCTTGCGTGGCCGCTTTCATGGGCGGCGCGATGGCGCGGGATTTTTCGCAACCGCGCAATTCCACGCCGTGCGCGATATAGCGCCGCGCCAAATCCGGCAGCAGCGCCGGCGCTATCGCCGCATCCACCAACAGGGTTTCCATAGCGCCGCAGATGCCGTAGCGCCGGGTTTTGGCGTTGAAGGCGACCGCCGCGGCCTTCGCCAAATCGGCGCTGCCATCCACATACACATGGCACACGCCGTCGAGGTGGCGGATGACCGGCACCGTGGCCTCGCGGCTGACGCGCGCGATTAAATTTTTGCCGCCGCGCGGCACGATGACATCGACATATTCCGCCATGGTAATCAAGGCGCCGACGGCGGCGCGGTCGGCGGTGGCGACCAGTTGCGCGCACGTGCTCGGCAGCCCGGCGGCGGCTAACCCAGTGCCTAAGGCCGCGGCGATGGCGAGGTTGGAATTCAGCGCCTCGGAGCCGCCGCGCAAAATCACCGCATTGCCGGCCTTTATGCACAACGCGGCGGCGTCTATGGTCACATTCGGGCGCGATTCATAGATGATGCCGATGACCCCCAACGGCACGCGCATTTTGCCGACCTGGATGCCGCTCGGGCGATATGCCAGGTCGGTGATCTCGCCGACCGGGTCGGGCAAGGCGGCGATTTGGCGGCAGCCGGCCGCCATGGCGGCTACGCGCGCGGCGTCGAGGGTCAGGCGCTCCATCAACGGCGCGCTGAGGCCATGGCGTTCGCCAGCGCGCCGGTCTTGGGCGTTGGCTTCCAAAATCGCCGCTTGGTTATCTAGCAAATGTTGCGCGATGGCTTGCAGCGCGGCGTTTTTATCGGCGGTGGCGCTGGCGAGGGCCGCCGACGCGGCGCGCGCGGCTTGCCCGAGGCGGCGCATATCGGCGGCGATGTCGGTGGACATGTTGGCGGGATGGGTGGACGCGGCGGTGAGCATGGCGAATTATTAATTAAGGGTGATTCATTACATACGGGCGATTCAAGCAGGGTATTTTACTGCTCGGGAAAGTTAGTTTTATGGATTATCGACAGTTGCATTTATGTATCGATGATTGAATGTTGATGTTGATGTTGATCATAAATGTTGAATGCGCAGTATGTTGGCGGGGCGATATTTTTTGGGTTGGATGTCGCAGCGTTGTATCGATGCATCTATGCATTACATACATTAGGGAATTATATGCCGGTTGACCCCGCATAATCTAAAAAAGTGGACGAGTGGCGGCACTAAATACGGTTCGATTTTTTCGCTTTAAGTTTAGCCAGCAGGTATTCCATTGGTCGATCTCCTTTTATGCCATTACAGTTGCCACATAGTAACTGTAAATTTTCTATGTGGTCTGTGCCGCCCTTTGATTTGGCAACAACATGGTCGATATGGAAATTGTCGTAGGGAAGATTTAAATAACAGGCGTTACACAAAGCTTTTTGCTCACCAAATAAATACCTTTTATTTTCGGGGGCATCGTATCGCTTTATTTTCCCCATATCAGTTCGGCGAGGAATGTCATTTCTAATAATAGGTGTAGTAATTGTTCCACCTATTTCATCATCAAGTCGATCTACCACTAGACTTTGCGCTCGCGGTGACAGGTCGATGCCAATCCACTTTCTATGCCACCAATTCTCAACAGGTTAGATACGATTTAGCCATCATACCTTAAATTCTTGTGGCAATAGGTATATAATTCCCATACATTACATACCTTAAATTCGAGGGTATTAAATTTGATTGTATTAAATTTTCGCGGTCGATTTTATTTAACGGCGCATCGATGGCGTGGAAAAGGGCGCCGGGTTTGCCCGATAAGTCGGCACCGCAAGCACCATAAAAAATCAGCGAATCCGCAACCCGCATGCTTTCAAAATGATGCTTTCGATTTCTTCCCAAATATTTTCGCGTTGCATGGGCACTTGCCCTTTTAGCATCAAATCCGACAGCGCCAAGCGCCGCAGCAGGTGTTCCCAGTGGGCTGAGGTGAGCCGTTGCAGCGCCGCGCCGAGCAGATTACTGCGGCTGCTCCACACACCGTATTGCTGCAGCGATTGTTGGCGGCTGCGGCCGGCTCCGATGGCGGCGGACACATTGCACAGCGTGCGAAATTCTCGCGTCAGCGCCCATAAAATAACTATCGGCTCGGCCTGATTGCGCCGCAAACTATGCAAGATGCGCGTACACCGCTCGCTGGCGCCGGCCAAGCAGGCATCGACCAACGCATACACATTAAAACGCGCGTGGTCGGCGACCGCGCTGGCCACCGCCGCCGCGTTGATTTTTTGGCGCGGCGACAACAGCGCCAGCAAGTCGATTTCCTGCGCCGCGGCGAGCAAATTGCCCTCCACCAACTGCGCCAACCGCGGCGGCGCGTCGGCCGCGAATTGCAGCCCCTTGGCGGCCATGCGGCGCTCAATCCACGCCGGCAGTTGCGCCGCCTGCACACTCGGACACTCCACCGCCACGCCGGCCGCCTCCACCTGCTGAAACCACCGGGCGCCGCGGGCGCGTTTATCGATGGCGCCGCTCAGCAACAACAGCACGGTGTCGCCGCCATCAATGCCATCCACATAGCGTGCCAGCGCTTTGGCGCCGGCATCGCCCGGCTTACCCGTCGGCATGCGTAGTTCGATGATTTTTTTATCAGCGAACAAAGACCTCGACTGCCCGCTAGCCAGCAGTTGATTCCAATCAAAACCAGCCTCCAAATGGTAGCGAATGCGCTCGCCAAACCCCAGCCCACGCGCCGCGCGCCGAATGTCATCCGCGGCCTCTTCGAGCAACAGAATCTCAGCGCCAAACAGGTGATACAACGGCGCCAGCCCCTTCTTGAGATGGGCGGTTAAGGCGGTGAGATTGACATTCATGCGAAGCGGTCGATGGGCGAGCGGCAAACGCGATAAATCGCGGCGCTATTTTTTTAGGTGATGGTCGCCGAAATACAACACCTGGCGGTCCATCTTTCGCACCTGCGCGGCGGTGAGTTTTAGCGTCGCCGAATCGAGCATGGTGTGGTTGGGTTGCATTTGCGTCCACTCCGCAGCCGAGCCTAAGGTGGTCAAGGTGATGGACGCGCCCTTGGTTAAGTAGTGCTCGGGGATGATGGCATGCGGTTTGATGCGCGCGACGATGGCGTCCGCTTGGGCGTAACTTAAGATGTGCTGCGATGCATCCACCGGCAAAACCAGCACATCGATGTCGGTCAAGGCGGCCCAAATATGCGGCGGCGGATTTTGTCGGTTATCGCCCCACACCGCGATGCGCATGCCGCCGGTCTGCAGCAGATAAATGTTGTTGTCGAGGTGATGATAATTGTCCGGCGGGCATTGCGGCTGACCGAACTCCGGCATGGCGTTGGTCCATTGATACCAGCCCGGGGCCTCGCACTGGTGCTTGTCCGCCAAGCCGGTGAGCTTGACATCGCGGAACTGATAATTGCCGGTCATGCGGTCGAGAATCATCTGCCCGTTTGGGCGCTCGGTGGCGTCATGGTCGAAGTGGGCGTGAGTCGATAGGATGGCATCTACCTCGATTTCCGGAAATTCCTCCGGGAACCACAACCCCCAAGCGCCCGATGGATCATTGCGCCATGGATCGAACAACAAGGTCATGCCGGCCGGCGAGGTCATTTTGAAAGCCGCGTGGCCATAAAAATCGATGGTCACTTCCCCCAACGCCGACGGGTCCCCTGCGCCGCTCCTTTGCGCCTCGATAATGTGGTTGTTGTTTTTAATTTGTTGCCACGCGGTGGGTCCAGCGTGGGTGGTGGTAAGCGCCGCCAAGCCTAGCGCGACGAAGGCGGCTTTCAATGAAAATGACAATGGTTGATTCATGAGTTATCTCCATGTTGGTGAAAGGGGTGCGCCATTTTATTTGGGCGCGGCTTGTTTTTCAGCCGCGCTAGTTCATAAATGCGGCGCAGCTAAAAATTTTTAATAATGGATGTTTTAGATTCGAAATATATGACTAAAATGCTTCATCTATAGTTGCAACATTAGTCGCTGAAATATAGGCCGGACTCTTCTTCTGCGTTAATTATTGTTTTTAATTCGGATTCTATCTTATCAGCCGCTTGCTCCGCATCACGGAAGGCTTTGGCAAGTTTTGGCGTCGGTTTGGGAATTCGAAGCTCTAAAATTTCTTGCGGCTTGTAGGTTTCCCGGCCGACTAAATCGCTGTTGGATAGGGTGGGCAACACCATTCGCAATGCATATTTTAAATAGCCCTTGCTGACTAGTCGTTCATCCACCCGGGCGACGATTTGACTGGTGGAGACATATTCTTGATCGCAATAAGCAAACAAACCGTCTTGAGTATGCAGCGTGGCGATGATCAAATCTCCAGGTTTAGTCAACACTTTGTCGCCGTTTATGTTTCTGCCAAGGCGTTGGTTTTTTTGCGGGGAAACGGTGTTGGTTGGAGAATGCAAACGCGGCATATAATAGGTTTTGTCCGGGTCGAGAGGGGTTTTTTTAACCACCACTTCGATTAATTCACCCAATTTCCAACTGTTTTCAGCGCTTAAAGCAGCACTCTGCCGGCCGTCGGTTCGGCTAAAAAACAAAAAGTCCTCGGTGGCCTCCGTTTGCGGGTGATGCTCGGAAAATTCATCACATTGATCCAGTATATCGGGGATGTCATTGTCCGGTATGGGCTCGCGATTTTTCGCCGAACTATATCCATCGTTATTTAAATTAACCACCGGGAAGGCAGTGGTATGGGAAGTCCAAACATCATCTAAAAGCAGTATCAATGTTCTGGCCGAAGTGTAGGTGGTGAAAACGCTTTTCGGCAAGCGGATGACGGCGCGAATGGTGGCATTGTTTTTAATAAAATCCCTTATTGGTTGTCGCGCATTTTGGTAAGCAATGGTTTCCGGCGCGATAATAGCCGCCCGACCACCGCGGCTAATTGATTTTAAGCAATGAATTATGCACAGACTATTCGCATCGGTTATGCTGGTTTTATAATTTTCGGCCACGGAGATTTCAAAATCACGCAAATTGAACGGGATATTAGTGATCACACATTTATATTTGTGCGATATCTTGTCGGCCACAGAATCAACGCATTTTATATTGCTGTGCCCATCACCCAAAATAACCATATTCATCTTCGCCAATTTTGACGCCGATTGAGATATATCGCCGCCGTATAGCGTGTGGTTGTTGAGTTTGGCCAGCCCAGCCGTGTCATTATCTGCTATTTGATTGCGCATTAACTCATAGCACGCAACTAACATGCCGCCGGTGCCGCAAAATGGATCATAAATGGTGTCGTCTTTATCCAGCTCAATTAACTGCGCCATCATTTTAGTGATATGCCGCGGCGTGAAATATTGACCTAACGCGCTTTTATTGCCCGCGCTGTAACGCGATAAAAAATATTCATAAGCGCCGCCCTTAACATCCAAAGACGAGGTGCTGAAATTTAATCTATCTATTTTGGTTACTATTTTTTCGAGGGTGGTGGAATTTTTAATATGCATGTCAGAGAAAATATCGCCGTATACTTTTTTATACCGCCCCACTATATCTTGGTAGGCGAGCAGCAACTCATCGCCTCGTTCGCATGTCAATCTCTCCCATTTACAACCCGCCATCGCTCTTTTTTCGCCTCTTTCGGACATGATTTTCACAAACAGAATCAAGCAGAATTCTTTCAGCGAATCCATGCCGGCTTCAATGCCGTCTTTGCGTAAATTATCCGAAACATCCTCAAAAATTCTAACCAGGTCCGGAATGGCTTTTATTTTTGCCCCTAAATCCAGCACCGGATTGTTAGCCAGTTTCTCGGTGTATTCTTTGGATAAAAAATCATAAACACCTTCGCCGTTTATGGTTGGAATCACGCCGGATGCATGTCGGCACAGCGTTTTATTGCCGTCTGAGGCAAAAACAACTAAGTTTGAGGTCTTTAGTTTTTTCGCATAATCTAGCCCTTGTTTCATGGCCCCGGTCATATTTTTGTGACCAGGTTTTTTGGCCTCGATGAGGCCGATGGGGAGAACGGAATCATCTGCATACAACACATAATCTGGACGAAAACGCCCCAGCAGTTTCATGTCGTCTGAATTTTTAAGGTCGCTGCCGAAGCGCACATTGGCCGGTTGTCCATTTTTGGCATCGAGACGCCATCCCAATGCAACCAGACTGTTGTTGATGCGGAAACGCGCCAGTTCTTCCGGCTGATTTTTAGTCATGGCGTAAGGTCTACGGTTTAGTAAAAAATTTTGATTACGCCGCCATCATTTGCGCGGCTGGCTTAATGCGCTGGCGGTCGCGATGGCGTAGATTGTAATGCACATCGCCGCCCATGTTATGCTTATGTCGGCTAGGGATTTGCCGATTATCGCGGCGGGTCGGCGCGGGGATGGGAAATGGTCGGCGGCAAATGCGCACTATGGGTTTGAACATACATATTAATGAGCATATCGTACGATGAGCATATCCAAATTGAGCATATTTAAATGAGTGCGGCGCGGGCGGGGTCGGCCGGGGGGCGCGCACCGTCGTGCTTGCGACAGGACGAGCGAAAGGACGGGCAGGAGCCATCGCTGCATCGCGCCGAGTTTGAAAAAGACAGCTGCGGCTTTGGGTTGATCGTGCATTTGGATGACCAGCCGAGCGGCGATTTGGTGGCGCGGGCGATGCGGGCCTTGGTGCGGCTATCCCATCGCGGCGGCGTCGGCGCTGACCCGCGTACCGGCGATGGCTGCGGGCTATTGTTGAAGACGCCGCAGCGGTTTTTGCGGCGCGTCGCGGCCGAACAGGGCTTTGATTTGCCGCCGCGATTTGCCTCCGGGGTGGTGTTTTTTGATCGCCTGCCGAGTCTCGCCGCGCAGCAAAAACGCGCCCTCGAAGCGCAACTGGCGGGGCGTCAAATCCGCGTGCTCGGCTGGCGGGAGATGCCCATAGACCCGACGGTGCTCGGCGAGCAAGGGCGGCGATTGATGCCGCGCATCGAGCAGATTTTTGCCGGCGATGAGGTGGGTGAAAATTCCCCCGAACAAGAATCGACAACCGAATCAGAAACCCCGGCCGAGTCCGCCGCGCTGAACTTCGAACGCCGGTTATTCATGGCGCGCCGCCATTCTGAGGAGCAAGTAGCCAGCGCCGAGCGGGAATTTTTCATCTGCAGTTTGTCGGCGCGGGTGGTGTGTTGGAAGGGCATGATGTTGGGCCAGGCGATGGCGGATTTTTATCCCGATTTGGCGGCCGCGGATATGGAATCCTCGCTGGCGATTTTTCATCAGCGCTTTTCGACCAATACCGAGCCGAGTTGGAAGTTGGCGCAGCCGTTTCGCTTTCTCGCCCACAACGGCGAGATCAACACCATCGGCGCCAATCGCGCTTGGGCGTATGCGCGGCGCCGCAAGTTTGCGGTGGATGCGTTGCTGCCGGATATGGCGCAACTGGGGCCGCTCGGCAGCGCCACCGGTTCGGATTCGCTCAGCCTGGATAATTTTCTCGAATATTTGTGGCACGGCGGCATGGATTTGCTGGCCGGCATCAGCATGATGATTCCGCCAGCGTGGCAAAACGCGGAGACCATGGACGAAGATTTGCGCGCCTTTTATCGCTACCATTCGACGCGCTTGGAGCCGTGGGACGGCCCGGCCGGCGTGGTGCTGACCGATGGCCGCTACGCGGCCTGCGCCATGGACAGAAACGGCTTACGCCCGGCGCGCTATGTGGTGACCGATGATCGCTGCCTGACGCTGGCCTCCGAAGCCGGCGTGGAGGATGCCGACGCGGCGCGGGTGGTGGCGCGCGGGCGGCTGATGCCGGGCGAGGTGTTTGCGGTGGATACGATGCGCGGCGAGGTGCTGTCGGCGGCCGACATTCGCGCCGAATTGAAGGCGCGGCGGCCGTGGCGGCGCTACCTGCAAGCCAGCCAACAGCGCGTGCATACGCCATCGCATTTGAGCGGCATCGAAGCGGCGCCGGAGGCGGCGCAGTTGGCGGTGTGGGAGAAGAATTTTCAAGTTAGCGCCGAGGAGCGCGATGCGGTGATTCGCGTGCTCGCCGGCGACGGCAAGGAAGCGGTGGGCTCCATGGGCGATGACACGCCGCTGGCGGCCTTGTCGGTGCAGCCACGCACTTTGTGCGACTTTTTTCGCCAGCAATTCGCGCAGGTGACCAATCCGCCCATCGACCCCTTGCGCGAGCAGATTGTGATGTCGCTGGAGACCTGCGTCGGGCGCAAGTCCAATATTTTTGCGCAGGGGGCGCGCGATGCGGCCTGTTTGGTGCTCGGTTCGCCGCTGCTATCCGGCGGCAAACTGCAGCAATTGCAGCGCCTGGACGAGCCGCTGTATCGGCATCGCGCAATCTCACTTAATGTAGATAAAGACATCAGCCTGAGCGATGCATTGGCCGACATTTGCTGCCAGGCGACGCGCGCCATCGAACACGGCGTGTCCATTTTGCTGCTATCGGACCGCGACTTGCAGCCCGGGCGATGGAGCGTGCACGCCTTGTTGGCGGTCGGCGCGGTGCATCAGCATTTGATGGCGGCCGGCATTCGCGGCGATGCCAATCTCATCGCCGACACCGGCTGGGCGCGGGATTCGCATCAAATCGCCACCTTGCTGGGCTTCGGCGCCACGGCGGTATGCCCGTGGCTGGCGCACCGCATCATCGCCGACATGATGGCGCGCGGGCGGCTGCCGGCCAACTCGCGCACCTTGCGAAAATACGGGCAGGGGGTGAACTTAGGCCTATTCAAAATCATGGCGCGCATGGGAATCTCCACCATCGCCAGCTATCGCGCCGCCGGTTTATTCGAGATCATCGGCTTGCATGAAACGGTGGTACAGCGCTGCTTCGGCGGTGCGGTGTCGCGCTTGCAGGGACTCGGTTTCGATGAACTGGAGGCGGATTTCAAGGCCTTGGGCGCGGCGGCATGGAATGCGCGCGCCAAACCGGCGGTGGGCGGGTTGTTGAAATATGTGGATGGCGGCGAATATCACGCCTGTAACCCGGATGTGGTCGACACCCTGCATCGCGCCGTCGGCAGCGGCGATGATGCGGATTATCGGCAATATGCCGAGGCGGTGAATCAGCGCCCGGTCACCACCTTGCGCGATTTATTGCGGCTGCGGGTGGGGGGGGATTCTTCGGTATCGACTGCGGCGGATTCGGCGGTATTGGCAGCGTCGAAATCAACATCGACATCGGCGGATTCGGTGGCATTGCCAGCGTCGAAATTGGCCTCAAAATCGAAATCAACATCAGCAGATTCGTCGGTATTGCCGTCATCGAAATCGTCATCGAAATCGTCATCGAAATCGAAATCAACATCATCAACATCAAAATCCCAAAATCTCCCGCCAGCATCGCCCCTACCGCTTGCCGAAGTAGAATCCGAAGCCGATATTTTGCGGCGTTTCGATAGCGCTGGCATGTCCCTCGGGGCGCTGTCGCCGGAAGCCCACGAGACGCTGGCTTTGGCCATGAACGCCATCGGCGGGCGCTCGAATTCGGGCGAGGGCGGCGAACATCCCAGCCGCTACAACACCGAGCGCGCCTCGCGCATCAAGCAGATTGCCTCGGGGCGCTTTGGCGTAACGCCCACCTACTTAAACAGTGCCGACATCATCCAAATCAAAATCGCCCAAGGCGCCAAACCGGGCGAAGGCGGGCAATTGCCGGGCGCCAAGGTAGGCCCGATGATAGCCGAGATGCGTTATTCCAGCCCCGGCGTGGCCTTGATCTCACCGCCGCCGCATCATGATATTTATTCCATTGAAGACCTGGCGCAACTCATTTATGACTTAAAACAGGTGAGCCCGGCGGCCATGGTGTCGGTGAAATTGGTGGCCTCGGCCGGGGTCGGCACCATCGCCGTGGGGGTGGCAAAATGTCAGGCCGATTTGGTCACCATCGCCGGCTATGACGGCGGCACTGGCGCCAGCCCGCTCACTTCCGTAAAACACGCCGGCATTCCGTGGGAGATGGGGGTGGCCGAAACCCATCAAGCGCTGTGCGCTAGCGGGCTGCGCGAGCGCATTTTGGTGCAGGCCGATGGCGGGCTGAAGACCGGTTTGGATGTGGTAAAAGCGGCCATTTTGGGGGCCGAAAGTTTCGGCTTCGGCACCATGCCCATGATCGCCATGGGCTGCAAATATTTGCGCATCTGCCACCTCAACAACTGCGCCACCGGCGTCGCCACCCAGCATGAGGTGCTGCGAAAACTGCATTTCAACGGCACGCCGCAGCGCGTCATCGCTTTTTTCACCTTCGTGGCGCGCGAGGTGCGAGCGCTGCTGGCGGCACTCGGGGCGCGGCGCTTGGTGGACATCATCGGGCGCACCGAGCTGCTGGAATTTTGCCCGGCCGCCGGCAGTCGTCACGCCTTGCTGGATTTATCGCCGTTGTTGGGGCGGGCGCAGGCGGTGGGCGGGGACAAATCGCCGCCGTTGAAATTAGGCGTGGCGCGGCGCAATGAGCCGCCGGAATATTCAACCTTAGGGGCGCGGATGGAGCGGGAGTTGGGGCCGTTGATTATGGCTGGGGGTGGGGCTGAGGCCGAGGCTGAGGCCGTCGACACCACCCCCACAAAATTCGACGCCAACTATAAAGTCAATAATGTGGACCGCGCTATCGGCGCGCGATTATCCGGCCTCATCGCCCGCACGCACGGCAATCAGGGCATGGAAACCCAGCCGCTGCGGGTGCAGTTGCGCGGCAGCGCCGGCCAAAGTTTCGGCGCCTGGAATGCCGGCGGCTTACACATACATCTGGTCGGCGAAGCCAATGATTATGTCGGCAAAGGCATGGCCGGCGGCAAACTCACCGTGCGCCCGCCGCGCGCATCGCGCTTGGTGGCCGCCAACACGCCGATAATGGGCAACACATGCCTATACGGCGCCACCGGCGGCAAATTGTATGCCGCCGGCGCCGCCGGCGAACGCTTCGCCGTGCGCAACAGCGGCGCCCAAGCCGTAGTAGAAGGCGTCGGCGATCACGCCTGCGAATACATGACCGGCGGTGTAGTCGTGGTGCTCGGCCGCACCGGCATAAACTTCGGCGCCGGCATGACCGGCGGCATCGCCTTAGTGATGGACGCCCACGGCGATTTCACCGAGCGCTGCAACCGCGAACTAGTGCACACCCACCGCCTACACGCCGAAAGCATGGAAGAATATTTAGGCTTCCTACACGAACTCGCCACCGAACATGTAGCCGAGACCGCCAGCGCCGAGGGCAAACGCGTGCTCGATAATTTCTACGACATGGCGCGCTGCTTCCACCTAGTAAGCCCCCGCGCCATGGATTTGGATGCATTGTTGAATACCTTACTGCAAGCGGCGTGATATTGGCGGCGGGCGGATTTTGCTTTTGCTTTTCGCTTTTGCTTTTCGCTTTTGCTTTTCGCTTGTGCTTTTCGCTTGTGCTTTTCGCTTGTGCCTTTCGCTTGTGCCTTTCGCTGTTGGCTTTTGATGTTGCTTTTCGCCTTTGCTGTTGCCTTTCGTTTTTGATGATAAGGCTTTGCTCCACCCTATCTTTTCAGGGGGGAACAAAGACTAAACGCCAAAGTCAAAGCCAAGTCAAAGTCAAAAGCCAAACCCAGCCCCAGACCCAAACCCAAACGCCAAAGCCAAAGCCACAGCCACAGCCAAACCCCAAACCCCAAACCCCAAACTCACCCCCAGGGCTTCCCCATCAAGCCTTGCGGGCGCAGACACAGGAAAATCATCAGGCTGACAAATATCACCAGGTAGGTGATGTCGCCGTACGAATGCAATACCGATAAACCGACCGATTCCATCATGCCTAAGATGAAGCCGCCGGCGATGGCGCCGGAGATGACGCCGGCGCCGCCGATCATCACCATGATAAAGGCTTTGATGGAGATGGGGCCGCCGATGCCGGAACTGACGCCGGTGATGGTGACCAGCAAGCCGCCGACCACGCCGGCCAACATGGAGCCGCAGGCGAAGCCGACCATAGAGTAATAATCGGCCTGCACGCCCATCAGTTGGGCCGCGACGCGGTCTTGGGCGAGGGCGCGCATGGCCCGGCCGGGCTTGCTATAGCGCATATACATGACAAAGGCGGCGATGATGAAGAGGCTCAGCACGCCGATGAAGATGCGGTCATAGGGCATGATGATGCGGAAATCCCAGTTGAATAGCCCATCGATAATTTTCGGCACGCCGCGTTGTTTTTCGCCAAAAATCAGCAGGATGACGGCGTCCAGAAAAAAGGCGACGGCGGCCGCCAGCAACATGGTGCTGTCGTCGCGCACGCTTCTTTTTAGCACCGTGCGAAACAGGTATTTCTCCAACAGGGCGCCGACTATGGCGAGCGTTATCGCGGTGGCCAGCAAGGCGACTACGAACGGCAATTCCATGCGCCCGTATAGGGTGTAGGTGACGAAGCCGCCGAGCACATACAACTGGCCATGGGCGAAGTTCAATATATTCATCAACGCGAATATCAGCGTCAGCCCTAACGCGATGAGGGCGTACTGCGCGCCGAGGTAGAGCCCGTTTACGATGACTTGTTCCATAAATGCCTCGGGTTTTTAGCGCTTAATCAAAATGGATTCGCGGATTTAAAGATCAAGAGCGGCGACATTTATGCCAGTCGTCAAACTTCTAAACGACCATGAAATATCGCCGCCCCCATGTCCTAATTGCGGCAACGCCGAACCGGCGTCTACCGATTAGTCTACTTCAGCCACAAACAGCGTTACAAATTTGCCGTCGCGGTATTCATTGACCACCAGCGGCACGGCTATTTGGCGCTTTTGACCGAAGGATTCGAGGCCCACATAGCGCAACTTTTGGTCGCCCTTCATGTAGATGTTCGGGGCCGAAAAGGTGTCCATGGTTTTCTTGAATTCATCCACATCGGAGATGGCGGCCGGGTTCGCTTTGAGGGTTTCGATGATGTATTCCAGAGCGTACACCTTGGTGTTGGATTCATCGTTGTACTCGCCGAACATGGCGGTGTAGCGGCGGATGAATTCTTCCATCGCGGCCGAGCGAATGGCCGGCGTGGAGGCCCCGCCCACCGAGATAAAACCGTTGGCTAATTTGCCGGCGCCTTCGGCTAGCACGCCGGCGTCTTGGGCGGTTTCGGTGGAAATGATGCCGGCGTAGCCCAACTCACGCGCCGAGCGAATGAGCAACGGCGCGCTGCCCGGGGCGACCCCGGAGAGCACCAGCAGATCCGGGCGGAGTTTGACGATGGGGGTGAGCACCGGCGTGAAATCGCGGGTGTCGATTTGGTAGGTGTCGCGCTGCGCCAAAATTTCCAGCCCCAAGGCGCGCGCCGCCGCCACGCCGCTATCGCGCTGGCTGAGCGGGTCGGATTCATTGCCGGCGACGAAGGCGACGCTGTGCACGCCTTTAGTTTCGTGCAGGTATTTGTAGATGGCCGGGCCCGATTGGTAGTTCGCCACCATGCCTAAGATGGCGTTGGAGGCCGGTTTTTGGTACAGCGCCTTGGGGAAGGCGTACGGGAAATACATGATGCCGTTTTTCTCGGCCACCGGGCGCACTGCGGCGGCGCCGTCATCGACATTCGGCCCGACCACATAATGAATATTTTGCGCCGCCATTTTTTCCATGCCGGCGATGGCGCGCTTGGGGTCTTTTTGGTCGTCGAATGAAACGATGTTGATGTCGTAGGTGACAGCGCCGATTTTCACGCCGCCGGTTTCATTGAGCCAAGCCGCGCGCGCCTCCATAGAGCGTTTGTTGGAAATACCCCAAGAGGCCGCCGGGCCGCTGGTGACGCCGACAAAACCGATATCGAGAACCTTGTTTTGCGCGACGGCGGCGCTGGCGCCTAACATTAAAGCCAGCGCTGCCAAAGCGCCGACGGCGGTGCATTTGCGGGTTGAGTTTTGGGTGGTCATGGTGCTTATTTCCTCAAAGGTTGGTTGATGGTGAAGGGGGATGAATATACGGAAAAAAAGACGCGTCGGCAAAAGCGCGCGGCGGCGCTCGCCCGGTATTATTTTTCGCCGCCGGAAGCGCCTGGCGCATAGGATGCCATGTTGCCAACATAGGGTTTTTCCCGCGGCCAGGCATAGGCGCCGGCTTTCGATGTGGTGAGCCGCAAGGACACCAAACTTTCGGCCAATTTCACGGCGCAGGCGACGCCGTCCAATACTGGCACGCCGTGCTCGTGGCCGAGGGATTGCGCCAAATCCGCCATGCCGGCGCAGCCTAATACGATGGCGTCGGCGCCGTCCTCGGCCAGGGCGCGGCGGATTTGCGCGGAAATTTGGGCGCGCGCCTCCGATGCCGGGTCTTCGAGGTCTAACACTGGCACATCGGCGGCGCGCACTTTGGCGCAGCGGCTGGCCAGCCCGTATTTATGCAGATTATGTTCGAGGGCGGCGATGCAGCGCGGCAAGGTGGTGATGACGCTGAATTTGCTCGCCACCATGGCGGCTAAGTGGAAGGCCGCTTCGCCGATGCCGAGCACCGGGGCCGCGGTTATGCAGCGCGCCGCATCCAAGCCGGTGTCGTCGAAACAGGCGATGATGACCGCATCGGCGTTTGCGTGGGCGCGGATTTGCGCAATCACCCCCGGCACCGCAAAGGCTTCGTCATAATACCCTTCGATGCTGGCCGGCCCGCCGTGCGGCTGGGTGGCGATGATGGTGGTGGATTCGCCAGCCGCCGCTACCGCCGCGGCCTCGATTTTGGCGGTCATCGAGGCCGTGGTGTTGGGGTTTATGATGAGAATGCGCATGGCTATCGATGCTTCACAAATATAATTCGCCAATTTACTTGGGGTCAATCTTAAGCCTCGGCGCCCAGATACAAGCGCTTGATGCGATCATCGCGCAACAGCGCCGGGGAGTCGCCGCTGATGGCGACGCCGCCGGTGGCCAAGGCATAAGCGCGATGGGAAATTCGCAATGCCATGCGCGAGTTTTGTTCGACCAACAGCACGCTGACTTTTTCATCGCGATTGATGGAGACGATGGATTGCGCGATGTCCTGCACCAGTTTGGGGGCCAGTCCGAGGGAGGGTTCGTCTAACAGCAGCAGGCTGGGTTTTGCCATTAGGGCGCGACCGATGACTAACATTTGCTGCTCGCCGCCGCTCATGGTGCCGGCGGCTTGGGAATAGCGCTCGCGCAGGCGCGGAAAACGCTCCAGCGTCAGGTCCAAAGTGGCGCGAATGTCGGCGCGGTCGGTGCGCGTGAACGCGCCCATCAGCAAATTATCCTTGACCGACATATAGGGAAACACGCGCCGCCCCTCAGGCACCATGGAGATGCCCATCTTGACGATTTTATCCGCCGCCAGCCCATGGATTTTTTGCCCGCGAAATAAAATCTCGCCATGGCTGATTTTTTGCAAGCCGGTGATGGCGCGCAAAATGGAGGACTTGCCGGCGCCATTGGCGCCGATGAGGGCCACGGTTTCGCTTTCGTTGATTTGCAGCGACACGCCACGCAATGCATGTACATGAGCATAATAAAGTTGCACCTCGGTAAATTTAAGTAACTGGCTCATGCTTGCAGCCCGATGGTTTCATCTTCGAGGCCCAAATAGGCTTCGATGACGGCGGCGTTGTTTTGTATTTCCGCCGGGCTGCCTTGGGCGATTTTTTGACCGAAATTCAACACCACAATGCGGTCTGATATTTTCATCACCGCCGGCATGTCGTGTTCCACCAGCAACACCGTGACGCCGCGCTTGCGCACGCCGCGCACCATCTCCACGGCGCGCCTGGTTTCCTCATGATTCATGCCCGCAAAGGGCTCATCGAGCAGCAAAATTTTAGGGTCGGTGGCCAGCCCGATGGCGATGCCCAAAGCGCGCAGGTGGCCATGCGGCAGGTTGCCGGCCAGTTCGTGTTGCACCGCTGCAAGGTCTAAATCGGCGACTATTTTATCCGCGCTATGGTTAAATTTTTCCTCGTCGCGGCGCGCGCTGGCGGTGCCGAAAAAATAACCGAGCAGGCTGGCTTGGGCACGCAGGTGGTGAGCGATGACGATGTTTTCATGCACGCTCATGCTCTTGAAAATGGTGCTCTCTTGGAAGGTTCTGACCACGCCCCGGCGCGCCACCAAATGCGGCGCCAGACCGGAGATGCGCGCCCCGCGAAATCTCACCTCGCCGGCGCTGGGTTTCAAGAATGAGGCGATGAGTTTGAATAAGGTGGATTTGCCGGCGCCGTTGGGCCCGATGATGGAGAGAATTTCATGCTCGCGCACCGCAAAGGACACTTGGTCCACCGCGGTCAAGCCACCGAAGCGCCGCGTCAGGCCCATCACTTGCAGCAGTTCACTCATTCGCCGAGCCCGGATTTTTTGAGTCAATTTTTTTGCGCCAATCGAGGCGAATGCTCAGCAAGCCATTGGGCAAAAATAACATCATCACAATCAGCGCCGACGAGAATATCAACAGTTGATATTGGCCGGTTTGAAACAGCCAATCCCAACCGAAATACAGCACAAAAGTACCCAACATGGGCCCCAACACATACCCCAAACCGCCGAGAAAACAATTCAGCATAAAATTGATGGAATCGGCTACGGTGAAACTGGAGGGGTAGATGGACTGCGAGATGGTGGCGAAAATCGCCCCGCCGATGCCGCCGAGAAAGGACGAAGTGGCATAGGCAATGAGGCGCAAATAGGTGATGTTGACGCCGATGGACGAAGCCAGTTCTTCATTTTGCTGCAACGAGAGGCACAGCCGCCCCATGCGCGAATACACCAGCCGGTACAGCCCGGCGAAGCACAGCACCATCAAAATGGTCGACAAAAAGTAGAACGCCGCCTTGACATTCGCCAGCGTCGAGAAATCCGGAATGAGGGTGAGGCCGAATACTTCCACCGCCCCCGGCAGCGGAATATTGACGATGCCCGAGGCGCCGTGGGTGACCGGCAAGGCGAGGGCCGATAATTTGGCGACCTCGGTGAGAATCAGCGTGGTCATGGCGAAATAAACGCCGCGCAAACGCAGAATCGGCAGCCCGATAAGCACGCTGGCGGCGGCGCAAAATAGCCCGGCGAGGGGCAATGTCAGCCAGAATGAGAGGCCGTAATCGACGATTAAAATGGCCGACACATAACCGCCCATCAGCGCATAAGCGCCTTGCCCGATGTTGATGCGGCCGATATAAAAGGTGAGCCAGACGCCGGCGCTGGCGATGGACAGCAAGGCCACCGAAGTGAGGGTGTAGTAAATATCCCAGCGCTCGGTGAGGTGAATCGCCGCTGGCGCCAGGCCGAATACCGCGATAAAAAATAGCGCAATGCCGGCCAGTTTGGCGTTTCTCATGGGCTATGAATGGGGCTATGAATGTGGGTATGAATCATGGCGGCCGCGATTCCATCTATATCAAAGCGCCATAATAGCGTAAATTGGGATACCATAAATTTGACGGAAAATTGAAAAATCAAACGCGGCGGCGTATTCTTGAGGCCGGTTGAGTGTGCATCGATGGAATGCCGCCGGGGTTTTTCGAAGCGCGCTTTGCGATGCCATGTTTTCGATGCCATGTTTTCGATGCAAGGTTGCGATGCAAGGTTGCGATGCAAGGTTGCGATGCAAGTTTACCCGGTGCCGACATAAACTTGCATGATGCACCGGCACGATAAAAAACCATCATAACGACAACTTGTGGCAATACACATAACAACCATGCGCAAGACGCCGCCACCGACCAGGCGATGACGCACAATCATTTTCAGTTCGTGGATTTGCCGCGGCAAACGCCGGCTGAGGAGTCAGTGCGGGCGCGGGTGGGGGGGTGGCGGGAAATTTATGGGCATTATGCGGGCGGGCAGGCGGCGGCGCAGGCTGGGCGGTGTTTGGATTGCGGCAATCCCTATTGTGAGTGGAAATGCCCGGTGCATAATTACATCCCCAACTGGTTGAAGTTGGTGGAGGAGGGGCGGTTGATAGAGGCCGTGGAGTTGTGCCATGAGACCAATTCGCTGCCGGAAATCTGCGGGCGGATTTGCCCGCAAGACCGGTTGTGCGAGGGCGCCTGCACGCTCAATGAGGGCTTTGGCGCGGTCACTATCGGCGGCATTGAAAAATACATCACCGACCAAGCCTTAGCGCAAGGCTGGCGGCCGGATTTATCTAAAGTGCGCGCCACCGGCCTCGAAGTCGCCATCGTCGGCGCCGGCCCGGCCGGCTTGGCGTGCGCCGATGTGCTGTCGCGCAACGGCATAACGCCGGTGGTGTACGACCGCTATGCGGAGGTCGGCGGCTTGCTGACTTACGGCATCCCGCCGTTTAAGTTGGAGAAGGACATCGTGCGCCGCCGCCGCGGCTTGCTCGAAGATGCCGGGGTGAGATTTGTGCTGAATGCGGAGGTGGGCGTGGCGCCGACCTTTGGCAAATTGATGGCGGAGTATCCGGCCATATTCCTCGGCATGGGCGCCTACACCGCGCTGCGCGGCGGCTTTCCCGGCGAGGATTTGCCCGGCGTGTGCGCTGCGCTGCCGTATTTGATCGCCAATGTGGAGGCGGTGTTGCGGGCCGAATCAGCGGGCGAATCTCAAGACGGCGGAGCCCAGAAGGCCGAATCAGCGGGCGATGACATGACCATTAACATGAACATGCGCGGCCAGCGGGTGGTGGTGTTGGGCGGCGGCGACACCGCGATGGACTGCGTGCGCACCGCCATACGCCAGCAGGCGGCTTCGGTGACTTGCGTATATCGGCGCGATGAGGCCGCCATGCCCGGCTCGCGCCGCGAGGTCGCCAACGCGCGCGACGAGGGCGTGGAATTTCTATGGAATCGCCAGCCGCTGGCGGTGCTTGGGGCGGTGGGGGATGGGTATGTTAATGCGCATGTTAATGCGCATGTTAATGGGCATAGTGGCGCCGCTGGCAAGCCGCCCGGTGCCGGCGGCGGCAACCGCGTGACGGCGGTGCGTTTGGCGCGCAGCCGCCTCGGTGCTGCGGACGCCAGCGGTCACCGCGCCCTCGAAATCATCGCCGATAGCGCCGAAATTTGCCCGGCCGACCGCGTCATCATCGCCTTCGGCTTCCGCCCCAGCCCGCAGCCATGGTTCGCC
Source organism: Candidatus Poriferihabitaceae bacterium (assembly GCA_965243285.1). Classification (GTDB taxonomy): domain Bacteria; phylum Pseudomonadota; class Gammaproteobacteria; order Arenicellales; family Poriferihabitantaceae; genus JAHRAW01. The sequence continues at coordinate 1,425,702 of OZ251537.1, forward strand.
GATTTCGGCATCGCCATCGATTCGGCTGGCCGCGTGCGCACCGAGCACGCCCGTCATCCGTATCAGACTGCCAACCCGAAAATATTCGCCGGCGGCGACATGGTGCGCGGCGCCGATTTGGTGGTGACGGCGGTATACGAAGGTCGCGAAGCCGCGAAAGGCATAGTGGGGATGTTGGGGGTGGGGATGAATTAGCGCGGTTTTTGGGTGATGTTTTAGGGATTAAAATCCGCGGGATTAAAAATTTCGCTACGGCAGTGAATCGTGAAATCAACCATCGATCATCAACAATAATCAAAGTCAAAGTCAAAATTAACATTACCCACCCATTGGGGAGCAAGATTTAAAAGGGAGTTATATATCTAAATCCCCATTATTAGGTTGCTATGTAAGGGGGCTTTTGATTTTTCTGTTGATGTTGATGTTGATGTTGATACTGGTTTTTAACCCATCTTTTGTGGCTGATGGGGTGAAAAAGTTAAAGCCAAAAATGAAAAAGCGAAAAGACCAACATCAACGGCCCCCCACCAAATCAAGCGATAAGGCCGCCTGATTTGGCTACCCGCCGAAGCATCCCACGCCGGTCGGCGCGGCTCTGCTTTGACTCCCCCAGATGAAGCACGGGGGAGTGAAACGTTAAAAGCGCAAGCCAAGAAGCCAAAGCCAAAAAGCCAAAGCGAAAAGCCAAAGCAATCCACCATCAACAATCTGCAAATGTTGCCCTATGTTTACTAAAGCCTACACCGTCGCCAGTGCTTTTACGCTGCCGGTGGTGATCTCCAGTCGCAGCGATAAGGGCGTGTGCAACAGCGCCATCGGTGCTTGCGTGGTGGTCAATCGCGGCGGGTGGGTGCTCACCACGGCGCATTTGATGGCCGAGATTCAGCGCCAGCAAGAAAGCGTCGGGCGCTATGGAACCTACGGCGATGGCGTGCGGCAGTTGGAGCAAGATACGGTGGCCGATAAACGCTTTCGCAAAACCAAGGTGCGCAGCATTGCCCGCCCGGCTAAAGGCGGCATCACGAATCACTCGGTGTGGTGGGGGCGCGATGGCGCGCAGTTGTGCGAGGTGGCGGTGATGGCGGCGGCGGATTTGGCGCTGGGGCGCATCGAGCCCTTTGACGGCGACTCGGTGGCGCATTATCCGGTGTTCAAGACGCCGGACGACAGCTACGCGCCGGGGCGCAGTTTGTGTAAATTGGGTTTTCCGTTTCACGGTATTACGCCGGTTTTTGATGAAAAAAAGAATGCTTTCATGCTGCCGGCGGGGGCCGTGCCGCTGCCGATTTTTCCCATCGATGGCATCTTCACGCGGGTGGTGGCGGCGACCATGCCGGGGCAGGAAAAAAGCGGCGAGGTGGGTAAATTTATCGAGACTTCTTCGCCCGGGCTGGTCGGGCAGAGCGGCGGGCCCACCGTGGACGCCGACGGCGCGGTGTGGGCGCTGCAGTCGCACACTCGCCATCATCCGCTGGGCTTTAGCCCGCCGGTGCCGGGGGCCGGCGGTGGGCATGATAAAAACGCTGCGCAAACTGAACACCAGTTTTTGAATGTGGGCATGGGCGTGCATGCCGAGGTGATATTGAGTTTGTTGGAAAATCGAGGGGTGGTGTATCAATCCACTTAAAGTCTTGGTGCGGGGTTTGTGGTGGGGTTTGTGGTGGGGGGGTTGCTTTGGCTGTTGATTTTGATGTGGCTTTTCTCTCCATTGGCTGTTGGGGTGAAAATTTACAAGATAAAGACAAAAGCGAAATCAATAGCTAAATCACAATTAACAGCGAAAGCGAAAATCAAAAGCTGAGTCAAAATCAAAATCAAGATCAATATCAAAATCAATATCAATATCAAAATCAATATCAATATCAAAATCAATATCAATATCAAAATCAATATCAATATCAAAATCAAAATCAAAATCAAGATCAAAATCAAAATCAAAATCAAAATCAAAATCAAAATCAAAATCAAGATCAAAATCAAGATCAAAATCAAAATCAAGATCAAAATCAAAATCAAAATCAAGATCAAAGTCAAAATCAAAATCAAGATCAAAGTCAAACGCACCCCCCACCAAAACTGGCGATGAAGCCGCCAGTTTTGGCTCCCCCCTAAAAAGATAGGGTGGAGCAAAGCCTTAACAGCAACAGCAACAGCAACAGCAACAGCAAAAGCAACAGCAACAGCAACAGCAACAGCAACAGCAACAGCAAAAAGCAAAAGCAAAAGCGAAAGCAAAAAGCAACCCCACCCCCTAACCGAGGTTTCGCATGATGAGCAGGCTAAAAGCAGCGATTGAATGCGGCAAGTTCGCCATCACTTGCGAGTTGTCGCCGCCCAAAGGCGTAAACCTGGCCGGGCTGGTGGAAAAAGCGCAGCGGCTAAGGGGTTTAGTAGATGCTTTCAATCTCACCGATTCGGCCGCTGCGCGCATGACCATGGACCCGGCCGTCGCCGGCCACGCTTTGTTGGCACAGAATATCGAGCCCATCGTGCAGGTCACCTCGCGCGATAAAAATCGATTGGCGTTACAGAGCGGCATGTTGGGCGCGGCCGCATTGGGCATCCCTAATTTGGTCATCATGGGCGGCGACCCACCGCACATCGGCGACCACCCGCAAGCGAGCGGCGTGAATGATTTATTTTCCTCGCAGATCATCGAAGCCGCAGCGGCCCTCAATGGCGGCCATGATTACGCCGGCAATCCCACCGATGGAGTCACCGATTTTTATATCGGCAGCGTGTGCAATCCCGGCGCCGCCGACCTGAATGCGGAAGTGGAAAACACCCGCCGCAAGCGCGACGCCGGGGCGCGGTTTTTTCAAACCCAGGCCATTTATCAGGTCGACAAACTGCATGCCTTTCGCGATAAATTGGGCGACCAGAACATCATCCTATTAGCCGGTATCATCCCCATCAAGTCGGTAAAAATGGCGACCTACATGAACCAACGCGTGCCCGGCATCGACATCCCCGAGGCGCTCATCGCGCGCATCGCCGCGGCCGAACAAGCCGACCGCGTGGTGCATGAAAGCCTCGCCATCGCCGCGCAAACCGCCGCCGACCTACGCGGCCATTGCGCCGGCCTCCATGTAATGGCCATCGGCTGGGAAAAACATGTACCGGCGCTGCTCGAACGCATCGGCTGATGGGGCGGCGATTAATGGCGATGCGGATTATCGCGAAAATCGCGCCGCGCTAAAGGGCGCCAGGTCGATGGCGGTGGGTTCGCCGTCGATTAATTGTGCGATCAACTGGCCAGTGATGCCGGCCAAAGTGATGCCCAGATGGTTGTGGCCGAAAGCATACAGAATGTTGCTAGCCGGAGCGGCGGCGCCGATAACCGGTAATGCATCGGGCATGGTAGGGCGATAGCCGAGCCAAGTTTGCTCGGGTTCGCCAGGCAGGGCAAACATTCGCCGCGCCATGCGCGTCAGATAAGCCAATATTTTCGGGTTTTTTTGCGGCGTCAGCCCGGCCATTTCCACACCGCCGGCGAATCGCAGTCCGTCGGTGGTGGGGGTGGCGTAGAAACCGCGCCCAGCCCAGCACACCGGGCGACTGGCCAAGTGTTGTTGGCCGCCAAATTGCACATGATAGCCACGCTCCACATCCAACGGCAGATGGTGTGCGCCCGCGCCGGGGAGCTGCGTGGAAAACGCGCCGGCGGCGAGCACCACTTTGTCGGCGCTCAAGTGCTCGCGGTTTGCTAACCGTACTTCGATGCCGGCGGCAGTGGTGTGGATAATCTCGGCGGCGTAAGGCTGCCAGTGGCCGCCGGCGGCGCGAAAACACTCGAAAAAAGCGCCCACCAAAGCGTGTGGATTCACCACATGCGCGGCCTCGTCAAACAGCACGCCGCGGGCGAAATTCACCTTCAAATTCGGCTCTAATTCGCGTATTTCATCGGCGTTGAGTTCGGTGCATTGCACGCCGTGACGGCGTCGCAGCGCTAAATCGTGCGCCTCGGCGGCATATTCCCGCTGCGTTTCATAGGCGTATAAACAGCCGCGCCGGCGCAGCAAATGCGCGCATTGCGCCAGGTCGATTAACGGCGTCAAGCCGGCGTGCGCCTGGCGCAAAATCTGCCCGAGGGCGGCGGTGATGGAGGCCACTTGCCCCGCTGTGCAGTGGCGGATAAAACTTAAAAACCACGGCCAATGGGTGATGGCATAGCGCGCATCGATGGATAGCGGGCCGCTGGCGCGCAACAAAGACAGCGCGCGCCACATCACCCCCGGGCGATTGATCGGCACGCAGCCGTGCACCGCGATGGTGCAAGCGTTGCCCCACGAGGCGCCCATGCCGGGCGCGTTGCCGTCCACCAGCCACACTTCATGCCCGCGGCGCTGCAACCACAGCGCGCAACAAACGCCGACCATGCCGGCGCCGATAACCACCACTCGGCGCCGCGTACGCATCAAGATAGGTCGATGGCGTGCGCCTTCAATTCAGCAAAACTCACCACATCCAACACGCTGGCGTGGGTGGCGCGCATCACCACTTTGGGCGCCGCGCCGGCCGCCAAGGCCTCCTTCCAGCGCGCTGCGCAGAGGCACCAGCGGTCGCCGGCCATCAGGCCAGGGAATTGCGCGCGCGGCATGGGCGTCGATAAATCATTGCCGCGAAGTTTGCTGAATTTCAAAAACTCCGCAGTGGCCTCAATGCAAACCGTATGCGCGCCCACATCCTCCGTCCCGGTTTCGCAACAGCCATTGCGGGTAAACCCGGTCAGCGGCGAGGTAGAGCAAACCTCAAGCGGCTCACCCAATACGCTCTGTTGATTTTTCGGCCAGTCATTCATAAGGGCGATTGTAGGCGTTTGTGATTTTATTGCAACGCGTTATTGTATGAAAATTTGCGTACCTATTTTGGTTTGTTGTGTTGGTTTTTATTCAATTTGGTTGGGGTTTTGATTTTGATTTTCGCTTTTTGGCTTTGGCTTTTGATGTTGGCTTTTGATGTTGGCTTTTGGCTTTTGGCTTTTCGCCTTTAGTCTTTGCTCCCCCCTAAAAAGATAGGGTGGAGCGAAGCCTTAACATCAAAAGCCAACAGCAACAGCCAAATCAAAAGCCAATAGCAACATCAAAAGCAACCCCCTCCCCACCAAAACTGGCAAAAAGACACCAGTTTTGACTCCCCCGCATTAAAGCGGGGGGAATAAAGCGTAACAGCCAAAAGCAAAAGCCAAAAGCCAAAACAAAAAATCAAACGGCAAGAGGTTGAGTATATAAATCCATAAAAATAATTGCCTGATAAATGGCGGCGGGATATGATTCGCACTTATTCGGTGGGTTATTACCAAATAATCGTGTATAGGTACGCCCTCGGTGCATTCCGCACTCGAACTATCCATCCGAACTACCTATAAGAGCAAAGATCATGAGCAATTTTGACGCATCCTATGATGCTAAGTTTAGCGCAATCGACCACTATCAAAAATATCCAATGCTGACCCCATGGGTCGGCAGCAATTATACGGCGGAAAAATTCAAGTTGCTATTGGTGGCGGAGAGCCATTACCTGGATAAAGACGAAACTTGTTATTTAAATATCGAGGAGTGGTATGACGGCATCGATGTATCCAGAATACAGAAAAGTGGCTGGATGAATACGCGTGGCATGGTCGATAATTATGCGTCGGGGAACAGAAAATCGCGCTCGAACACTATATATAACAACCTCACGAAAGCATTGCGCGACAGTGAGGTTTATGCAGCGGATGGGCATCCCTTTTTAAGCGCCGCCTAGATGAATTTTTCCAACGCCCGGCGGAAAAACCCAAAGATTCGATCATAGTTCGCCCGCGTGATGTTGAGGTGAGCAGCCAGGTTTTCCAAAGCGTGGTCGATGCCATCTCGCCAAATGCGGTGGTGTTCGTTAGTAAAAAGGCATATGAAAATGCCAAAAAAGGTGGAGTTCTGGAGTTTTTGCCCACACCCGGGATAAAACAGGAACACGTTACCTATACGCCGTATCCGGCGCGCTGGTGGTGGAATAAAATCGCTAAGGCCTACAAAAATAAAACCGGCAAAGAGCGTTTCATCAGTTTCTTGAAATCCAATTGCCGGTCTGTCAGTTAGCCATAAAAAAAGTCGCCGGCATCATCGCAGGCGACTTTTTTGGTACTAACCACTCGCGAATTTTATCGCGGTGGGGTTAGGAAGGCGGGGCAGCCACAAAGGCGCCGTACTCGTTATCTTCTTGCATACTATCTCGGGTTAGCCAGTAAATAACCGGAATGTTGCCGATGATGGTTAGCATTAACAATAGCCACCAGCCGCTTCTGCCGATGTCGTGCAAGCGTCTTACACAAACAGCCAGAGTGGGAAGCAGCAGTGCTAAGTTCACTATCCCACTGGCTATGCCAGCCATATCTCCCAAAGTTCCTCGTTGGGATTCCCCCACCAGAGTGGCGCCCCAAATTAATAAAACAGTAAAGAGATAAAACCACCAAAGTTCACTGCGTGATGCGCGGCCTGAAAAAGTTGCATACTTTCCCATGCATGTGGTTATGGATTGACCGAAGTTCATGTTTATGCCTCATAAAGGTAAGGTTGTGATGGATGTCGCGGGATAAAAAACTAGACAAATGGTCTGCCCAGTTCGTTATGGGGGATAAGCGCTCGGGCGTATCGATTCCATAGCGGTAATTGATGCGCCGCTTAAACAAATCCGATCGGGCTGGATGGGTTTTCTTTTTGCGCGCATTCATCGGTCAGCGCCGCTAACAAAGCATCGGCGCAGTTGATGGCGGCGAAGCGGTGGCGGCGGGCGATGGCGGCGAAATCACCGGGGGTTGCATTGCGCAAGCGCCGCAGGGCGGGCGCGGATTTTGCCGGCAGTGCTTTTAGGCCGAACTCGGCGCAATAGCGCGCGAATAATTTTTCCGCTTGCTCGGGGCGCAGGAAGTCGAATTTCAGTTTCAAATCGAAGCGCCGCAGGGCTGCTTGATCCAAACCGTCCATCAAGTTGGTGGAGGCGATAAAAATGCCGTCAAAGGATTCCATTTGGGTGAGCATTTCATTCACTGCCGTCACCTCCCAACTGCACTGGGCGCGGCGGCGGTCTTGGAGAAAACTATCCATCTCGTCGATGAGCAGTAGGCTTTTTTCGACGGTCGCTTGGGCGAAGGTGGCGGCAATATTGCGCTCGGTCTCGCCCACATAGTAGCTCACGATGTCCGAGCAGCGCTTCACCAACAGCGGCATTTTTAGATACTCCGCCAGCCAGCGCGCGGCGGCGGTTTTGCCGGTGCCGGGCGGGCCGTATAAACACATGCGCCCGCTTTTGGATTTTTTCAAACCGGCCGCGATGTGTTTTACATCGCCATCGCAGTTGATGAAGGCCGGGTCATAAACTGACGGCAAGGCGTTGGGGTCGTGGGCCGCAATGGGGCGGTTGCCTTGTGCCTTGAGGGTGTTGTTGAGCATCAACTCGAAGTGGTTGACGGCTGCTTTTTTACCTAATTTGCCGCTGATGGCGCCGACCACCGAGGCCGCGCGCGTCACCACCGCCGGCGCCAATCGCTCGGCGGCGGCGAAGCGATCGAGGGCTTCGGGGCTCAACAAATTTCGGCAAGATTGCTCGAGAATTTTGCGGCGCTGATGGCGCGGCGGAATGGGCAACTCCAGCACCATATCGAAGCGGCGAACAAAGGCCGGGTCTAATCCATGTATGGAATTCGATAGCCACAGCGTGACCACCGCGCCCTCTTCGAGCATGCGATTGGTGGCCGCTTTGTGCGCTTGCGCGGTGCTGGCTTTGCCAGAAACCAGGGACTGAGACATCGCCAGGCTGCTGTCAAAAATGTCGCTGGCTTCATCGAACAACAACATGGCGTCGCTACGGGCGAACAGATGTTGCGCCAATCGCAGTGACTTGATGCGGCCCTGCGGGCTGCATGAGTCGCCCTCGGCGCGCTCGCTGCCGACCTCATATAATTCGCACGCCAATGCTTTAGCCAGCACGCGCGCCAGTTGGGTTTTGCCGGTGCCGGGGTAGCCGTAGATGAATATATTCACGCCGCGGCGCTTGGCTTTGACCGCCGCTTGCACATAGGCGCGCAGCGCTTTCAACTCCGGCACATGGGGATAATCATCCAGACACAAATGCGGCGCTTCACTGATGAAAAAAGAATCTTTCATCATGGAGATGGGGTCGGTATCCGAATCGACCATGCTCTCGACAAAGCCGTCCGACAGCATGTCTAATTTGGAGCCCAGTCGGTAATTGTTGTCGCGATCCAACTCCACCAACCCGGCGCTCGCTAATAAGGCCGTGCTTTTGAGCGCGGCGCTAACTTCGCCCTTGGGGAGATCTAAGGCCACCGACAAAACATGGGTCGCTTGGGCGCTGGATAAGTCGCCCAAAAAATCCGCTGTATCCGCCAACACCTTGACATGATGGAGGCAAATGGCCAATTCCAAAATGCGACAGTCCACTTCAGATAAGCCGATTTTGGTGGCCAATAAATCCATATTGCGACGGATGTTGCCGGGCAGGTTTCCGTTGCGGCTTTTCTTTTCATGATGCCGATGCAGCGCGCCCAATTCCTTGCAAGATTCTCGGGCGCTGAATTTTTTCGCCGCCTCGCCGTCTTCATCCACCACATTGGAGGTCAAGCCTAAGGTGACCGCAACCGCATGATCGCTCTCGTCCATATCACCGAAACTGCGGTTTTTGATGAAGCGATGATGCCCGCCCAACGGCACCAGCAACCGCAACATCCATAAGACGATTAAGGCGCTGCCATCGGTTTTCCAATCCAATTGCAAATCGGTGCTGCGACTTCTGCGACTGCGTTGGTGCCGTATTGCCATAATCATCACCACTCGAACAATAAATGAGCGGCGAGTATGCGCGTCCAATGCGTCAAAATAGGTCGCTTCAAGCAACATTAATGCATATTTTTAATTCGAATTATCCAGGCGCATCATGTATGTACATAAATCATGTATATGTACATGAATCATCGCCATCATTAATGACGCTCGCTCATTTTGGTGACTTATTTTGGGTGCTTATTTCCATCACCGCATGCCGGCGCGTACTTTCTGTGCCATCCGGCGCGTAGTTATATTCATATAACTCGATGGCGTTTTGGTCGCCGAATAACAAAGTGGTGGCGCGGCTGCCGTAGTCGGCGGCGGTGATGAATATCGACGATAGGTGTTTTTCGCGGGCGCGGTTTAAGCCGGTGTCGGGCAGCAGATGGTCGGCCGCCTGGCGCTGGTCGCGCATCATGGCGGCGAGCGTCTGGCTGAGATTGCGGCTGTGATTTTCACGCGCCAGGTGGGTTTTCAGCAACTCGATGCCGCGCGACATTTTCGGCCAAATTTCATGCGGGTCGCCATTGCTTAGGCTGTGGAAGCCGACTCCGAACGGTCGCGCTATGGCCTCGGCGCTGCTGAAACACCATAGGTCGTCTAAGCCGCCATAGAGCAGATTGAACGGGCGGTAGGCGGCGTGGTCGCGGCGCAAGCATTCGGTATAGCGGGCGGTGTAACGGGCGGTGTGGGGATGGATGCCGGTGGCGGCGGTGTCGGTGTCGGCGGTGTCGCCGGCTAAAAATTCAGCGACCAAACGACCGCGACTTTGCCGCTGCGCAGCCTCCCCGGCCGCCAGCCCAGCGGCGCGATGGTTGGTGACGGCGGCGATGCGCCCACTGGCGTGCACGCCGAACCAGGCGCCCCCAGCGCGATTATCGCGCCCGGCCAACAGGCCCGGACAATCCCGCCAGCGGTGCAGCGGCGCGCTCGGGCGGGCGTGAAATTCATCGCGATTGGCGGCGATGATGAGCGGGTAGCGCGGATGTTGGCGCACGGCGATAAAAATGATGCACATATATATGTATCAGCTCGGGCGATGGCGGCCGATGGGCGATATTTCGGTTTCGGGCCGGATTCGGGCGATAAGGCGGTGGATGGGCGGTCGCTGGGGCTGGATTTCCGGCCATTTAGGCCGAATGATCGGCTGAATTTAGGCGATAAATTTGGGATTTATAGTCATAAATCTGCAGTTCGATTGACGTTTTTTTGAGGTCAGCGGCTGATTTAGGGGGCTGGGTTTGATTTTCGCTTTTGGCTTTGGTTTTTGGTTTTGGTTTTGGCTTTGGCTTTGGCTTTGGCTTTTAACGTTTTACTCCCCCCCGTGCTTCATCTGGGGGGAGTCAAAGCAGAGCCGCGCCGACAGGCGAGGGCTGCTTCGGCGGGTAGCCAAATCAGGCGGTTTTATCGCCTGATTTGGTGGGGGGCTGTTGATGTTGGCTGTTGATGTTGGCTGTTGATGTTGGCTTTTGATTTTGGTTTTGACTTTTGATTTTGGTTTTGACTTTTGATTTTGATGTTGGCTTTGATTTTGATGTTGGCTTTGATTTTGATGTTGGCTTTGGCTTTTTGCTTTGGCTTTTTGCCTTTAGTACTCACTCCCATTAGCCTTTGCTTTTTAGAGGGGAATTATATGATTGTTGACCCAATTCTTATTTCACGCCGATTTTATAGCGTGGCGAAAAGTATGCTTAGGTTAGGGTTTTTATGGGGTTTTTGGGGTAATGCAAGCGATTTTTTTGTTGGGGCAACAACCATATAATTCCCTTTTGGAGGGGGAGTCAAAACTGGTGTCTTTTTGCCAGTTTTGGCGGGGTCGCTTTGATGTTATGGCTTTTAACGCATCTTTTGTGGCTAATGGGGGTGGAAATTTAAAGACAAAAACGAAAAAGCGAAAATCAAAAGCGAAAGAAAAATCAAAATCAAAAGAAAAATCAAAAGTCCCCCCACCAAATCAGCCCGCGCCTGGCGGCTCGGACAGATTTGACTCCCCGCAGATGAAGCAAGGGGGGGGGTGAAACAAAAGCCAAAAGCAAAAGCCAAAAGCAAAAGCAAAAGCCAAAAGCAAAAGCAAAAATCAACCCCCAAACCCACCGTACAGATTTAGGTATATAAATCCCATAAATTTGTTAAAAGCATGGGAGTCAGCGTCATGGTCGCCGTCCGGCATTCAGCATCACCCGACGGCATCACCGGACAACTTCACTCGGCGGCATGGGGGGGCGGCGCAATTTCGGCGGTTACAATGCGCGACTCTAAGCCGCCCGCCAGCGGCGCCACTTTTAGCCCAAATCCGACCAATTGCTGCCATTTCCGGCGAAAATTCGACGAATTCCGCCGAATTTCGCATAATTACACCGAAATTCGCCAAATTCCGCCGAATTCCGCCTAATTTTCGCCGAATTCCCACCGAATTTCGCCCCATTTTCGCCCCAGCCGCCTAAGTGAATCATCCCCATGCGAATTCAATGGTTTCCCGGGCACATGCACAAGGCCCGCCAAGATATCGGCGCTGCGCTGTCGCGGGTGGATGTGGTCATCGAGATGTTAGATGCGCGGATTCCCTTCAGCAGCCAAAACCCCATGCTGGCGGACTGGCGCGGCGACAAACCAGCGGTCACGGTGCTGGCGAAATCCGACCTCGCGGACGCGGCGGCGCTCGACATCTGGCTGGCGCATTTGCGCGCCGGCGGCGGCGTGGTGGCGCGCGCCTCCACCACCCAGCCGTCTTCCATCCGCCAGTTGCTCGCGCTGTGCCGCCAAACCTACGCTGCCTGCGGTCGCCGCCGCCAGCGCTTGACCATGATGGTGGCCGGCATCCCCAATGTGGGCAAATCGACGCTGATAAACGCCCTGGCCGGACGCGCCATCGCCAAAACCGGCGATGAACCGGCCATGACCCGCCACCCGCAGCAGGTTGAATTGGGCGCCGATTTGGCGCTGTTAGACACCCCGGGGGTGCTGTGGCCGAACTTAGAGAACCCCAACAGCGGCATGCGGCTGGCCGCCACCGGGGCGATTCGCGCCACCGCCATGCCGCATATCGAGGTGGCGATTTTTTTGGCGGATTATCTGCTGCGGGCTTACCCGCGCGCCCTGGCCGAGCGCTTTGGCTGGGCGGAATTGGAATCACCGCCGGCCGATGCGCACGCGGCGCTGGCCGCCATCGGTCAACAAAGGGGCTGCTTGAGGCGCGGCGGCGGCCTCGATGTGGAGCGCGTCGCCAAACTTTTTCTGCACGAGTATGGACACGGTGCCTTCGGGCCAATGTGCCTGGAAACGCCAGCCATGATGGCGCAAGAAGTGGCCGCGGTGGCAATCAGCCGCGAGGCTCGCGAGGCCGCCAAACAGGTCAAACGCCAGCGCCGGGCGCGTCGCAGCGGCGCTTGAGTGCAGGCGTCGCCCGCAAAATTGCCGCAGAATCCATCAAAACCGCCACAAAATCCACAAAATCCATAAAACTGCCGCAGAATCCGTCAAAACCGCCACAAAATCCACCCATTGCGCCGCGAAAACATCACCCTAACCACCGCCGAGGCGCAAAAACTGGTGTTGTTGAGCCAGCGCTTGCCGGTGCCGTGCAAGGCGCCGGGGCCGGCGGCCGGCGATGCCCATGCGGCACTGCGGCATCTCGGCTACATTCAAATCGATACCCTGTCGGTGGTGGCGCGCGCCCATCACCATACGCTGATGAATCGCGCCCGCCGTTATCGCCCGACGCATTTGGATGCGCTGCTGGCGCAAAAAAAGGTGTTCGAATACTGGTCGCATGCGGCCGCCTATCTGCCCATGGACGACTATCGTTACAGTCTGCCGCGCATGCGCGCCTTGGCCGCCGGGCAGCGCCATTGGTATGCGCCGGATAAAAAAATGATGGCGAAAGTGTTGGCGCGGATTCGCGTCGATGGCGCCTTGCGCGCGCAAGATTTTGCTGACCCCAAGGGCGCCAAACCCGGCATGTGGAATCAGAAACCGGCCAAGCAAGCCGTCGAGCAATTATGGATGGAAGGCAAGTTGATGACGGCGCGCCGGCAGGGTTTTCATAAGGTTTATGATTTAGCCGAGCGCGTTTTGCCGGCTGGCGTCGATACCACTACGCCGAGCGAAAGCGAATACGCGCGCTTTCTCATCAGCAGTTTTTTGCGCAGCCATGGACTCGGCCAAGCGGCGGAAATCGCCTACCTGCGACGCGGCGCACGGCCGATGGTCGAGCGCTGTTTGGCCGACATGGCGCGGCGGCGGGAAGTGCTGGCGATACAGGTGGCGCCGGCCGCGGCTGGCGGCGGCCATGGCGACAAACTCATCACCTATTATGCGCAGCCGAGCGCGTTGCAATTACTCGACCAGCCGCTGTCGCGCAAGCGCCTGAAAATTCTATCGCCGTTCGATAATTTACTGATTCAGCGCCAGCGCATGCGCGATATTTTTGCTTTCGACTACCAAATCGAATGCTATACGCCGGCGGCCAACAGAAAATATGGCTACTTTTCCTTGCCCATATTGTGGGGCGGAAAATTGGTGGCGCGCATGGATTGCAAGGCGCAGCGCGCTACCCGCACGTTGCTGATTCGCAACTTCGTAAGCGAAGCAACGCTGCATAAAAAGGCCGAATTAGTCGAGGCATTAGCGCGCGAACTTAAAACTTTTGCGGCCTTTAATCAGTGCGACCAAGTGGCAGTCGGCGTTTTGCGCGACCAAACCGTGCAAAAGTTATTGCAACAAATTTATCGATCCTATGATGCGTAAGTTAAGCGCCAATCCGTTCATTCAAATCGATGTCAGGTTTTGATAGCGGGCGATTTTTTCCACATAGATTGCGGCGTAGGTGGGTAATTTTTGTATTTCGTGGTCGGTTAATGCGCGCACCACCTTGCCCGGCGAGCCGATAATCATGCAACGCGGCGGAAAAATCTTGCCCTCGGTGAGCAAGGTGTTGGCGCCGATGATGCAGTATTCGCCCACTTGGGCGTGGTTTAGCACGCGGCTGCCGATGCCGACTAAGCAGCCATCGCCGATGTGGCAGCCGTGCAGCATGGTGCCGTGGCCGATGGTGACTTGCGCGCCGATGATGAGCGGCGCGCCGGAGTCCACATGCAATACCGTGCCGTCTTGCACATTGGAGCGCGCCCCGATACGAATCCAATCGTTGTCGCCGCGCAATACGGCGGCGAACCAAACGCTGGCGTATTCGCCCAGCGCCACCGAGCCGATGATGTCGGCGCTGGGGGCGACATAGGCGGTGCGGTGAATCTGCGGCGTGCGGCCGGGCAGGGCGTAGCGCATGGGAAGGGGGCGCCTAATCGAATAGTTAGCGCGAATAGTTAGAGCAAATAGGGGCGCGGCGTGTGGTCGGTGGCATCGCCCCGCCCGAGCCAATGCAAGCGCAGCATGGAAGATAAGCGGTCGACCAATTTTTCTTTTTTGGTGTAATGCAACAGCAGCAACTCGGCCTCATGGCGCGCCGCCATCAGGTAGTCGTCCGAGGTTTGCAGGTGGTCTACCAGGCCTAAATCCAGCGCCTGGGCGCCGAACCAATGTTCGCCGGTGGCGACTTTTTCGATGTCCAAATCCGGGCGCTGGGTTTTTACATAACCCTTGAATAGGTGATGGGTTTCGTCCAACTCTTGTTGTACTTTTTTGCGCGCGCGGTCGGTGTTTTCGCCGAACAGCGTCAAGGTGCGTTTGTATTCGCCGGCGTATAACTGCTCAACATCGACTTGATGTTTTTTCAACAAGCGATGCAAGTTGGGGATTTGCGTTACCACGCCGATGGAGCCGATGATGGCGAACGGCGCGGCGATGATTTTATCGGCCACGCACGCCATCATATAGCCACCGCTAGCGGCCACCTTATCGACCACCACGGTGAGCGCGATGCCGTGCTGGCGAATGCGTTGCAATTGCGAGGCCGCCAAGCCATAGCCGTGCACCACGCCGCCGCCGCTTTCGAGGCGTACTACGACTTCGACCGCGGGTGGCGTGTCGGCTGGGGCGTCGGCATGTTTATCGATAGGTTCATCGATAGGTTCATCGATAGGTTCATCGATAGATTCAGTAGCAGGTCCATCGACCGGCGCATTAACATGTCCATTAACATGTTCATCGATAGGTTTATCAGCCGGCCTATCGACCATGCTCAAAATGGCGCTGATTTCTTGGCGTAGTGAATCCACCGCCGTGGCGCGCAGGTCGCCGTCAAAATCCAGCACATAGATGCAGCGCTTGCCGGGTTTCGCTGCCGCCGGGTTTTCAGTTGATGGACTTTTGTCGGCGGTACTTTTGGCGACTGGATTGGTAGCCGCTGGATTCTCAGTTGATGAATTGTCATCCGCAGCCAGCGCGACCGATGACGCCGTCTTGGCAGATTTGACGGCGTGTTTGGCAGCGGTTTTGGCAGTTTTTGTGGCGCGCTTAGCGGTTTTAGCAGCGATTTTGGCGGCGCGTTTTTTCGCTTTGGCGGCCGCTTTGGATTTGTGGCGGAATTCCGCCGGCGACAGCATGGCGGCGGACAGCGCCTCCTCCATGCGCGTGTATTCCTCATTCAAATGGGTGATTTCGAGGGTTTTGTCGGCGCTTTTTTTGCGCCGTTGCGATAGCCCAGCCAAGCCGCCGGCGAGCAACAAAATAGCGGCCACGAGGGTGACGACTTTGGCGAGGAAGACCCCATATTCGGCGAGAAACTGCATGGTTTTTTAGGCGGATGAGGGGGCGGTGGCCCGTTGATGGTCGATTTTCGCCCAACTGTCGCGCAGCGTGACGATGCGATTGAACACGAGTTTTCCGGACTGGGATTTGTCGGCTTGCGGTGTGCCGGCCTGGCTGCCGGCGTCCAACATAAAGTAGCCGAGGCGTTCAAATTGGTAGCGGGTTTGTGGCGCCGCATCGCCCAAGGAGGCTTCGAGCAGGGCGTTCTTGCGCACCAAGGAGCGCGCATTTAGCGCAGCGCGAAAATCTTCATTTTTGTCCTGCAGCGGGTTGGCCACCGAAAACAGGCGGTCGTACAACCGCACCTGCGCCGCCACCGCATCGGCCGCATTGACCCAGTGGATGATGCCGCGCACGCGGCGCCCCTCGGGCTGGGCACCGTGGCGGGTGGCGGCGTCATACTGGCAGCGCAATTCCACCGGTTGGCCGGCTGCATCGCGCCGCACTTCGGTGCAGCGCACCACGAATCCATAGCGTAGCCGCACTTCTTGTCCCGGCGATAAGCGGTGGAATTTTTTCGGCGGCTCCTCCATAAAATCATCGCGCTCTATATATAAGTGGCGCGACAGCGTGAGCGGGCGGGTGCCCATATCGGCATCGCCGGGATGGTTGCGCGCTTGTATCACTTCTGATTCGCCCTCGGGGTAATTTTCGATGACGACTTTCAAGGGGTCTAATACCGCCATGGCGCGTGGTGCGACGGCGTCTAAATCTTCGCGCGCGCAATTTTCCAGCAAGCCCATGTCGATGATATTGACCTTGCGGGTGACGCCGATTAAATCGATGAAGCGGCGGATGGCGGCGGCGGTGTAACCGCGCCGGCGCAAACCGCGCAAGGTGGGCATGCGCGGGTCGTCCCAGCCGTCCACATCACCGCCATCGACCAGTTGCGCTAACAAGCGCTTGCTCATCACCGTGTAATTTAAATTGAGGCGTGAGAATTCGATTTGTCGCGGGCGTGATGGGGTTGAAAGATGGTCTAAAAACCAGTCATACAAAGCGCGATGGTCTTCGAATTCCAAGGTGCATAAGGAATGGGTTACGCCTTCGATGGCATCGCTCTGGCCGTGGGTGAAATCGTACATCGGGTAGATGCACCACTGATTTTTGGTGCGCTGATGGTGGCAGTGGCGGATGCGATACAGCACCGGGTCGCGCAGGTTGAGATTGGGCGACGCCATGTCGATGTTGGCGCGCAGGGCTTTTTCGCCATCGGCGAATTGGCCGTTTTTCATGGCCGCGAACAACGCCAAATTTTCCGCCACGCTGCGGGCGCGGTGCGGGCTGTCGGTGCCCGGGGTGGTCAAAGTGCCGCGGCTGGCGCGAATTTGCTCGGCGCTTTGGTCGTCCACATAGGCCAGCCCTTGTTCGATTAACTCGATGGCGTAGGCGTGCAGTTGGGCGAAATAATCCGAGGCGTAGGTGAGGCGGCTGCACTCGAATCCTAACCAGCGAATGTCTTCGATAATGGCATCGACAAACTCGGCGCTCTCGCGGGCCGGGTTGGTGTCGTCAAAACGCAACGCGCATTGGCCGCGATAATGTGCCGCGATGCCGAAATTCAAACAGATGGATTTGGCGTGGCCGATGTGCAGATAGCCATTGGGCTCCGGCGGAAACCGCGTGACGATGTCGGTGCCGGCGACCGCTAATTCGGCATCGATGCGCTGGCCGATAAAGTTGGTTTTTTCAACGCCGGATTTGGGGACTGCGGGCGGCGTTTTTTTTATAGGGGCAGGCATCATTTAATCTTATGTGCATGCGAAATGGCGGGTGGCGCCATAGCGGCGGCGGAGTATACCGCAAATGCGATGTTGGTCGCTCGCCAGCAATTTTGTTTTAATAATGCTGTGTTTAATATGGAATTAAATCAAACAGCAAGTTGTCGCAATCAATATGAAATTCAATATACTGCAACTTTAGGCAAATCTTTTGATGCTGGAGGTTAAACGCATTAAAACTATCGATTAATAGTCGGTAATTCTCCGAATTTTTGTCCGACATCTGTGGTGTTAATAGAATCGGTTGAATGTCACTTTGATGATTTGGAATATAATACTGTTCTATCCAATTAACATATTTTGTTATTTGCACTGTGTTAATAGGACTAGTTTCAACAGCCTTTAGTTCAATGTGTTGCCACGGTTCCCTTTAAGTTTCCGGTAAATCAAACTCCAGAGCATTTGATTCGGCGAACAAATCCCTTTAATTTCATCCAACGCTTCCCATTCGGTCACGCCTTCTGCATAAATTCTATATGGATTTATTAAGGTACGAAAAGTAAGAGATTTCCCTAATTTGCCAAAAAGATGTTGCTTTTCATCATTGTTATCTAAACAACAACAATCCATTGTTGACTTGAAGATACCAAAAAATTTCCCTTCATAAATTTTTTGCTGGCTATTTTGTTGCAAGTAGAAAATGATATGATCATTTTTTCTAATCCTCCCTCCATCAGCAATCATGCTAACCAGCATTCCTTCAACCGTTGAATGAAGCTCAGTATTTTCGCGACCATTAAAATCAATAGCATGATTTTTCGCTCCTGTGCCGCAAAATAGATTTTCCAAGTGCACCTTGAAAGTTTGAGAATCAACGATGAAAATATGAGTCGTCATGATTTCTTAAAAACCAAGATATATTCATGTTTGAAAATATAAAAACCGCCGAGCAGGGCGCGATAACGCCATAGGTTGCCCTGTTGCAATTTGGCGCGATTGTTTGCCATGTTTTTTACTAGAATGCTTTTTAATTTCAAGCCCGGGGCGCGGCGAATGGTTTCTTCCATTAGGCGAAAGCCGAGCGGAACCCATTCGCTGTCGCTGTATTTATCGCCGATGACGATGGCTAAATAATGATGAGGTGCCAGCAAGTCATAAAAATTCGCAATGACATCGCCGAATTTTTCGGTGAATTCAGCCACTGTGGTTTGGTTGCTTAAGTCGGCTGGTTCATCGCTGAACTTAATGATGTCGTGATACGGTGGGTGCAATAAAATCAAGTCGATGGTTTTTTTGCCGATTTTTTCGAGCGCATCGATAACCTTCTGGCGAGTTGGTGGCGCAGCACTGTCGGCCACCACGATTTGATTTTTGATGTGCGTTTCGACTGCACTGTCGGCTAGCATAATTTGTTGTTCGATGCATGCTTCGGAGGTGCTTTGTTGGGCGATGTTGTGTCGCGCCGAGGCCGCCACATCAGCCATTAATTCGATGCCGATGCCGTGTCGCCGCAATCTTTTCGCTTCAATCAAGGTGGTGCCGTGGCCCAAAAACGCATCCAACACCACATCTCCTGCTTGCGTGAATCTACGCATCATTTGATGCGGAATTTGCGGAATAAAATTGCCGTGATAGGCGTTGTTATGCGCCCCGGATTTATCGCGCCCGCCGAGCAGCCACAAACTATCGGTCAGAATATCGTCATATTCCTTCCACTTTTTTAAATCCAAATCGTTAATTTTTGCCATCAGTTAGTCGAAAATAACAAAAAGGTGATACTGCATAAAACAACTAAGGATGGCGCATATTCTTTGCTAGTAACAATTATACAATAAAAAAATCATAACAAGCACTCCAATATATCTTCATAAATGCGCGAGAGTTGCTCTAAGTCGGCGACCGAAACGCACTCATCTATCTGGTGGATGGTGGCATTGACTGGCCCTAACTCGACCACCTGCGCGCCGTGCGGGGCGATGAATCTACCGTCTGAGGTGCCGCCGGCGGTGGAGCGCACCGGGGCGGCGCCGGTGGCGGCGGCGACGCTGTTCGACACCGCATCCAACAACGCGCCGCCAGCGGTGGCGAAGGGCTCGCCGCTTAAGTTCCACTCGATGTCGTAGTCAATTTTTCGCCGCGCCAAAACGGCTTCAATGCGTTTTTGCAGGGCGGCGGCGGTGCTTTGCGGGGCATAGCGCAGGTTGAATTGCAGCGTGGTCTCGCCGGGGATGACATTGCCGACGCCGGTGCCGGCGTGGATATTCGACACCTGAAACGAGGTGGGCGGGAAGTCGGCATCGCCCGCATCCCATTCTACGGCCAGTAATTCGGCGATAACTTCGGCCGCATCGTGGATGGGATTGCGCAGCGGGTAGGCGATGTGCCCTTGCACGCCACGGATGCGCAGCGTCGCGCCCAAAGAGCCGCGTCGCCCGACTTTAATGGTGTCGCCCAAGGTGGCGGCGCTGGAGGGTTCGCCGACTAGGCAGAAGTCGATGCGCTGGCCGCGCGCGGCGAGGGCGCGCATCACTTCGCGGGTGCCGTGGCGGGCCGGGCCTTCTTCGTCGCTGGTAATCAGCAACCCGATGGCGCCGGCGTGGCGCGGGCGGCGGGCGACAAAACGCTCGCAGGCGGTCACAAAACTCGCCACGCTGCCCTTCATATCGGCGGCGCCGCGGCCGTGCAACATGCCATCGCGCACCGCGCCGTCAAAGGGCGGGATCTGCCATTGCTGGCGCGGCCCGGTGGGCACCACATCGGTATGCCCGGCGAATACCAGCAGGGGTTTCGCGGCGCCGTGGGTGGCCCACAAATTGCTCACATCGGCGAAATTCATGGCCTCGCAGGCAAACCCCGCTTGGCTCAGGCGGGCGCGCAATATTGCCTGGCAGCCGGCATCCTGGGGGGTGATGGATTCGCGGCGAAGCAACTGCTGCGCGAGGGCGATGGTGGGGGAGTGGGGCATGGGCGGCGGCGATTATACGCTGGGCATGGGCGGCGGGCGGCGGCATGAAAATGCCACTGGGCCACCGGCCTGGCGCTATAAATCACTCGCGCTGAGGTCTAAGTTCGAATGATGCCGTGCCTGCATTTAATGTATGGCGTGTATGGTCGGCGCATTGGCCGAAGCGCCGCTAGCCTGCACGAACATCTGGCGGATAGCGGTGCCGCCGCTAAAATTGCCACCCCCAAACCGCCACCCCGGTGATAGGTATAAAAAACAGGAAAAATCGAGCATATCGAGGCCGATATGCGCATGAATTGTCTAGGTTTTGGCTTATATGTATAAAAAACATAATAAATTGTGTATAATAATCGCTGAAAATTGCGCGTATGGCGGAGAACATGCATGAATTTTAACCATGTCCCGCATTATAGGTATAAAAAACCACTAAAATTATGCCCATTATTTCGCTTAAATTATGTATAATAATAAGCGAAAATTGCGCATATAGCGCGAAACATGTATAGGTTTTAACCATATTCCGCGTTATATGTATAAAAAATCCCTAAAATTATACCTATTCGCCACCACCCACCCCCACTGCCGCCCGGCCGATGACCGAAGCCCATCAAATCCCCAATACCCGAGATTTGCCGTGGAATGAATTGCCGCCCTTGCCGCCGGCGGTGGATTTAGCCACGCCCACCATCCTGCGCGCTTGCATCACCGCGCGCGCCGAATTGGCCGGCGTCAATGCGCTGATGGAAACGCTGCCGAATAAAGATATGCTGATTCAAGCCCTGCCGCTGCAAGAGGCGCGCAGCAGCAGCGCGGTGGAAAATATCGTCACCACCAGCGATGCGTTGTATCAGGCGCTGGCCTCCAAAAGCGCCAACATCGACCCCAGCGCCAAAGAGGTGCTGCGCTACCGCGAGGCGCTGTGGGTCGGGGTGCATCAGATGCGCCGCCAGGCCGGTTTGACCACAGCGCTGTGCGAGCGCATTTGCTCGTGCATTCGCGGTTTTGAGGTGCGGGTGCGCGACGATGAGGTATGGCTCGGCGACCCAGCCAGCGGCCACGCCACCTACACCCCGCCGGACGGGCGCGCCTTGGCGAAATTGCTCGCCAACCTCGAAGCGTTCGCCGCCGATGACGATGACGGCATCGACCCCATCATCAAAATGGCCGTCATGCACTACCAATTCGAGGCCATTCATCCGTTCACCGATGGCAATGGCCGCACCGGTCGCGTGCTTAATTTGTTGTATTTGATGCAGCGCGGTTTGCTCAGCGCGCCGGTGCTTTATCTCAGCCGATTTTTCATCGAACATCGCGGCGATTATTATGACGGCCTGCGCGAGGTGACCGAACGCGGCCACTGGCAGCAGTGGATTCTTTACATTCTGCGCGCGGTCGAACACACCTCCCGCGATACCGCCGTCAGAATCAAGGCGATACGCCGCGTCGCCGAGCATTTTTCCAGCACCGCGCGCGGTCGCAGCAAGGCCGCGGCGCGCGATGGTTTTATCGACATTTTATTCAAGTGGCCATACTGCAAAATCGGCATCGTCGAGCGCGAACTCGGCTGCGCGCGCGCCACCGCCACCAGTTATCTCAATGAAATGACCGCCATCGGCTTGCTAAAACGCGTAAAACACGGCCGCGAGTATTACTACATCAACATCGAGTTGATGAAACTACTGGCAAGTTGAACGCGCCGCCTTCACTGAGTCGCCATCAAACCGACCATTGATAAGTATATCGATGTAAGTTTATCGATGTGGTTGCGTTACTTTTTTGCTATCAATCATGCATGATGAATCGCGCATGGTCAATCGCGCATGATTATGTTTCATACCCTAGAAATTTAATCATGTTAATTAATGTCAATTGATAGGAGTTAGTTTTATGTCGCGCAAAGCCTCGCAACGCAGTCGAAAAAACACTAAAAATCGTACTGCAAATCGCCCCCCCGATACAGACCAAATATTTAGCCAATCGCCGGCCGCGAGCAGGCGTTCGGCGCTGGCTTATGTGTTGATGTTGTGGGCGCTATCGCGACTGGTGTTGACCGCCGCCGGCGCCTTCATCGCGCCGAAAATCGCGGGGGGGGGGGGGGGTAATTCCTTTGGCAAAATCAGCGGCCATGCATGGTGGGATATGTGGGCCGCGTGGGATTCAAAATGGTATTACCACATCACTGAATTTGGTTATGCGGCCACGCATGAATTAAGCGATGGCGGCATCTGGGCATGGTTTCCCTTATACCCATGGCTGTCGCGATTGTTCGCCGTGCCATTAGGCAGCGCTTATGCTGGTATGTTGGTGGTGTCGAATCTCGCCATCATCGTCGCCGCCTATTGGTTATATCAATTTACCTATCGACAATATAATCCCGCCATCGCGCGCCGCGCGGTGTTGTGTTTATTTGTATTTCCCACGGCGTATGTTTTCGCATGCATGCTCACCGAAAGTTTGTTTATCGCGTGCACTATCGGCGCTTGGTATTTTGCGCGCCGTCGGTGCTGGTGGGCGGCCGGTTTATGCGCAATGGGCGCGGTGTTGACGCGTTTTACCGGCGTGCTAATGGCGCCGATTTTAACTTTGGAATATTTGCGTCAATGCGGTTGGCGCTGGCCGCCGCGCACTTGGGCGCTGGCGGCGCTGCAATGGCGTTGGTTATGGATTGGATTAATTCCAGCAGGCTTAGCGATATTTATGTTCACCGAATGGTATTTAATGGGCAACCCATGGGCCTTTGTCGATGCGCAATCTAGTCGGGGCGAACGCGGCAATCCTTTCCGCTATTTATTCACCGCGTTTATGTCCGGTTGGGACGGCGGGTTTAATTTAACTGCCCTTTATCGCGGTACGCTCGGACACGGTTATAGCGCGTGGCTGACGCTCGGTGTTTTAGCGCTCTTGCTATGGCAGCGAAAAAACATCGGCGCTTTATTATTCATGTGGTCGCTGGCCGCCATTGCCTTATCATTTTCCGTGCATATGAATGCGGTATGGTCGGTGCCACGATTCCTCGCCGTGTTATTCCCGGTACTTCTCGCCGTGGCCTTTATACCATCGCGCGCCGCCTTCGCCATCGTCGCGGTTTTTATGGCCATGTTGCAAGTGACCACTTATGTCTTATGGTCAACTGGGCATGTAATCGCGGTGTAAAATGCGCTTAATGTTGTTGAGTTAACCTATCCACAAGGTTCGATAAATATGCCAACTTCCAAGCCCGCCAAACCTTCCCCCCGCCATTTTTCCGCCCAAGTGGTCGATGGCCCGGGGCGCGCCCCGAGCCGTGCCATGCTGCGCGCCGTGGGCTTCGATGACGGCGATTTCAAGAAGCCGCAAATCGGCATCGCCTCCACTTGGAGTCAAGTCACGCCGTGCAATATGCACATCGACAAACTGGCGCGCAAAGCCGCCGAGGGCGCCGATGCGGCGGCCGCCAAAGCCGTGATTTTCAACACCATCACGGTGTCGGACGGCATCTCCATGGGCACCGAAGGCATGAAATATTCGCTGGTGTCGCGCGAGATCATCGCCGATTCCATCGAGGCGGTGGCGGCTTGCCAGGGCTTCGATGGGTTAGTCGCCATCGGTGGCTGCGATAAAAATATGCCGGCTTGCATCATGGGTTTGGCGCGCCTGAATCGCCCGGCGGTGTTTGTTTATGGCGGCACCATTTTGCCGGGCCGCCACGCCGGTCAATCCATCGACATCGTCACCGTATTCGAAGCGGTGGGGGCGCGCGCCGACAATAAAATCAGCGCGCGGGAAGCCGCCGCCATCGAACGCGCCGCGATTCCCGGGCCCGGCTCGTGCAGCGGCATGTACACCGCCAACACCATGGCCTCGGCCATCGAGGCGTTGGGCATGAGTTTGCCGAATAGTTCGGCGCAAACCGCGATCTCGGCCGATAAAAGCGCCGATTGTTTCGCCGCCGGGCAAGCGGTGGTGAAATTGTTAGCGGCCAACATCCGCCCGCGCGACATCATGACCAAAAAGGCTTTTGAGAACGCCATCACCGTGGTCATCGCGCTGGGCGGTTCCACCAATGCGGTGCTGCACTTGCTGGCCATGGCGGCCGCGGTGGGGGTGAATCTCAAACTCAACGACTTCGCGCGCATCGGCCGCCGTGTGCCGGTGCTGGCCGATTTACGCCCCAGCGGGCGCGCCATGATGTCGGAGTTAATCGACGCCGGCGGCATCGCGCCGCTGCTGAAAATGTTGTTGGACGCGAAATTATTGCACGGCGAGTGCATGACCGTCACCGGCCACAGCATGGCGCGCAATCTGGCGGCGGTCAAACCCTACCCGAAAGAGCAGCGCGTGGTGCGCTCGCTGGATGCGCCGCTGAAAAAAGACAGCCACTTGGTGATTTTGCGCGGCAACCTCGCCCCAGATGGCGCGGTGGCGAAAATTTCCGGCAAAGAGGGGTTGCGATTCTGCGGCAAAGCGCGGGTTTTCGCCTCCGAGGAGCGCGCCTTAGCGGCCATTTTAGATGGCGGCGTGAAAAAGGGCGATGTGGTGGTGGTGCGCTATGAAGGCCCCAAAGGCGGCCCCGGCATGCGCGAAATGCTGTCGCCCACCGCCGCCATTATGGGCAAGGGGCTGGGGCAGGAGGTGGCGTTCATCACCGACGGGCGCTTTTCCGGCGGCTCGCACGGCTTCGTGGTCGGGCATGTGACGCCCGAAGCGGCCGTGGGCGGCCCCATCGCGCTGCTAAAAAACGGCGACGCCATCACCATCGATGCCGCGACGCGCGAGGTCAATGTCGACCTCACCGCGGCCGAATTCCGCCGTCGCGCCGCCGCCTGGAAGCCGCCCAAACCCCGCTATCGGCGCGGCGTGCTGGCCAAATACGCCCGCCTGGTGAGTTCGGCCTCGTTAGGGGCGATAACCGACGGCGAAATAGCGGATAATTGAGACGAAAAATCGCGGTGATGGCGATTATCTAGATTCCTATGATTCCTATGATTCCTATGATTCCTATGATTCCTATGATTCCTATGATTCCTATGATTCCTCGATTCGCGTAATTTCGATTCGCGTAATTTCCCCATTCCTTGAGCCACATCCGCAGATTCGAACCGCCCCCCGGACTGCCCCCGCCGCCAGTCGTTCAATCACCCCCAAACGCCCTCGAAACACCGCTTTGCGCATGGCGTCTATTGAGGTTGCCCGCTGATGATGGCGTCGCCCCCGGCCCGATTCGCCCCAACCCCGTTAAATTCCCCGCCACGCCGCCCGGCCTCGTTCCGCCCGCATGTATTCATCCATTTAAATGTAATTACTCATTTAAATGCACCGGCCACCCGAGTGCCCAATCCCCCCTAAACCCGATGGCGAAATCCGCGCCCCGATAGCGATGAAAAAAGTTCTAGCCGATTTAGCCTTTCTGCACGGCGGCAACATGGCGTACCTCGAATCTTTGTATGACGAGGGCGGCGCGGGCGAATGGGGCGATATTTTCGCCGCCTTGCCGAGCCACCCGGCTGCATTCACCCCGAATCACGCCGCCCCAGCCGCCGACCCAGCCAGCCGCCGGCTGGAAATTTCGGCGCGCAAACAGGCCCAAGTGGCGAGTTTGATTTCCTCCTATCGCGCCTTCGGCCACCTGTTAGCCGACATCGACCCCATCGGCGTGATGCCGCGCGGCGAGGCGCGAGAAATCGACCTCGAACACTTCGATTTAAATGAGCGCGATTTAGACGCCGACTTCGACCCCGGCGATTTATGCCCCGCCGCCACCAGCCCCGGCGGCGCCCCCGGCCAATCCCTGCGCGCCATGCTGGCCTATTTGCGCGCCGTGTATTGCGGCCCCATCGGCTATGAAATCGCCCACCTCACCTCCATCGAGCAGCGCCAATGGCTGCTGGCGCGCATCGAATCAAACCCAGTGCGCCCCACTTTGGGCGCCGAAGAGCGCCTAAATCTGCTGCGCAAATTAACCGCCGCCGAAGGTTTGGAAAAATACCTGCATACCAAATATGTGGGCCAAAAACGCTTCTCGTTGGAGGGCGGGGATGTGTTGATTCCCATGATGTCGGACATGATTCAGCAATTCGGCGCCGCCGGCGTGCAAGAAATCGTGGTGGGCATGGCGCATCGCGGCCGCCTCAATGTGTTAATCAACCTGCTCGGCAAGGCGCCCAAAGATTTGTTCAGCGAGTTCGAGGGCGAATACCAATTAAACCCGACCGACAACCAAACCGGCGATGTGAAATATCACCAAGGCGCCTCGTCGGATATTGAGACGCCCGGCGGCATCGTGCATTTGGCGCTGTCCTTCAACCCCTCCCATCTGGAGATTATCGATGCCGTGGTCGAGGGCTCGGTGCGCGCCCGCCAAGAGCGCCGTGGCGATGCCGCCCGCCGCCTGGTGGTGCCCATTCTCATCCACGGCGACGCCGCCTTCGCCGGCCAAGGCGTGGTGATGGAAACCCTGAACATGGCGCGCACGCGCGGTTATTCCGTCGGCGGCACCATCCACATTATTTTGAATAACCAAATCGGTTTTACCACCAACACTTTGGACGCGCGCTCCACCATGTATTGCACCGAAGTGGCGAAAATGGTGCAAGCGCCGATTTTTCATGTCAATGGTGACGACCCCGAGGCCACCGTGCAAGCGGCGCGCTTGGCGCTGGAATATCGCATGCAGTTCGGCGGCGACGCCATATTAGACATCGTGTGCTACCGCCGCCATGGCCACAACGAGGCCGACGAGCCGAGCATCACCCAGCCGATGATGTATCGCAAAATCAAAGCGCGCAAAACCGCCCGCCACATTTACGCAGCGCGCTTAAGTGCCGATGGCGTTATCGACGCCGCCGCCGCCGGCGCCATGGTGGATGAATATCGCGCCCAATTAGATGTCGGGCAGGTGGTGGCGGGGCAAGTTATCGACCCCAATAAGGCGCGCGACATGGTGGATTGGAAGCCCTACTTGAGCGCCGATTGGCACGCCGACATCGATACTGCGGTAAAGGCGGAGGCGCTGCCACGACTGGCCAAAAAATTGAGCCAAACGCCGGCCGATTTCGTGGTACATCCGCGCGTGGCAAAAGTGTTGAGCGACCGCATCGCCATGGCGAGCGGCGATGCGCCCATGGATTGGGGCTGCGCCGAGTTGCTGGCCTACGCCACCTTGCTCGAAGACGGACACAACATTCGCCTATCCGGCCAGGACGCCGGTCGCGGCACTTTTTCGCACCGCCATGTCACTCTGCACGACCAATCCCAGGCGCGCACCCACATCCCCATGCAGGCCATCGGCGGCGACATTCCAGACCATCGCGGCGGCAAATATTTGGTCATCAACTCGCTATTATCCGAAGAAGCGGTGCTGGCGTTCGAATACGGCTACGCCACCACCGACCCGCTCACGCTGGTGATTTGGGAAGCCCAATTTGGCGATTTTGTAAACGGCGCCCAAGTGGTGGTGGATCAATTCATCAGTAGCGGGCAATCCAAATGGGCGCGGGTATGCGGCCTCACTTTATTTTTGCCGCACGGCATGGAGGGTCAGGGGCCGGAGCATTCATCGGCGCGCCTCGAGCGTTTTTTGCAACTATGCGCCGACCAGAACATGCAGGTGTGCGTGCCGACCACGCCGGCGCAGATGTTCCATATGCTGCGCCGCCAAATGTTGCGCCCGCTGCGCCGCCCGCTGGTGGTGATGACGCCGAAAAGTTTGCTGCGGCATAAATCGGCGGTGTCCACGCCGGCCGATTTGAGCGGCGGCAAATTCTACGCCGTGCTCGGTGATGCGGACTCGGGATTAGCCAATAAAACCACCCGCGTGGTGCTGTGCAGCGGCAAGGTTTATTACGACTTGCTGGCGCAGCGACGCGGCAATGTGGCGGTGGTGCGAATCGAGCAATTGCATCCCTTTCCGCGCGCGGATTTAACCGCTGAACTAGCCAAATATCGGCGCGCCGAGGAGGTGGTTTGGTGCCAGGAAGAGCCGAAAAATCAAGGCGCCTGGCATCAAATCAACCATGAATTGCAGGCCTGTTTGAGCGCCCGCCAGCGCCTGCGCTACGCCGGGCGGGAGGCGCTGCCATCGCCGGCGGTGGGATACTATAAACTGCACCTGCAGCAACAGCAGCAACTGATAGCGCAGGCCTTCGGCAAATGGCGCTAACCACCGCCGCTCGTCTAATTGACTCACCGAGCATCGCCATCGCCCACCGAGCATCGCCATGACCGATAACAGCCTAGACATCACCGCCCCGGTTTTGCCCGAATCCGTCGCCGACGGGGTGTTGTTAGAGTGGAAAAAACAAGCCGGCGAACACGCGGCGCGCGATGAGGTTTTGGTGGAGGTGGAGACCGACAAAATCGTGCTCGAAGTGGTGGCGCCGCAAGGCGGCGTGCTGGTCGAGATAATCGCCGCCGCCGGCGCCACCGTCACCGGCGGCGAAGTGCTGGCGAAATTTATGCTCGGGGCGGAATCGGCCGACAAATCCGCCGCGTCGTCGGAGGTCGATGTGGATGCCGACGCCGACGCAAAAGTCGCCGCCAATACCGACCCGGCAACCACCCAAACCGCCACGCCATTGCTGACCCCAGCGGTGCGTAAACTAGTGACGGAATATGATTTGGATGCGACGCGCATCGCCGGCAGCGGGCGCGACGGGCGGGTAACCAAAGAAGATGTGGTCGCCTTCATCGCCGCCCAAGTGACGCCGGACGCGGCTGCGTTGGAGGCCGAAGCGCCCGCATCGCCGCCCGAATCAGCCGAATCAGCCGAATCAGCCGAATCAGCCCCTGAATCAGCCAAATCGACGCCAGAATCAGCCAAATCACCCCCCGCCAGCGCCGCAGTCACGCTGCCGCCATCGGCCGCCATCGGCTCAGCCGCCAGCGCCGCCGCCAGCCGCGCCGAAAGCCGCGAACCCCTAAGCCGCCTGCGCCGCACCATCGCCGCCCGCTTGGTGCAGGCGCAGCAAAACGCCGCCCTGCTCACCACCGTAAACCAGGTCAACATGCAGCCGGTGATGGATTTGCGCGCTCGCTGTCGCGACGAATTCGAACAAACCCACGGCGCCCGCCTCGGCTTCATGTCGTTCTTCGTGCGCGCCAGCGTCGCGGCGTTAGGCAAATTCCCGCATGTCAATGCGCGCCTCGATGGCGATGATTTAATCACGCCGAATTACCACGACATCGGCATCGCCGTCTCGTCGCGGCGCGGTTTGGTGGTGCCGGTGCTGCGCGATTGCCAGACGCTGGGCTTCGCCGCCATCGAGTCGCAAATCCGCGCCTTCGGCAGCCGCGCCCAAGCCGGCAAATTAGGGTTGGATGATCTCAGCGGCGGCACCTTCACCATCACCAACGGCGGCGTTTTCGGCTCGCTGCTCTCCACCCCCATCGTCAATCCGCCGCAAAGCGCCATCCTCGGCATGCACAAAATCGAGCCACGCCCGGTAGCCGAAGATGGGCAAGTGGTCATCCGCCCGATGATGTACCTCGCGCTCACCTACGACCACCGCATCATCGACGGCCAAACCGCGGTGCAATTTTTAGTCGCCATCAAGGAATCCCTGGAGGATCCAGCGCGCTTGCTGCTGCAATTGTGAGCCAGGCGCCCACCGCCCACTACAAGGTACGCCACCTCGGCCAAGTTTTCACCCCGCCGACTATAGTCCACCGCATGCTGGCACTGCGTCAGCATAAAACCGGGCCGATATTAGAGCCATCGGCTGGCGCTGGGGCATTTTTATCGTGCCTAGAATCCGCTGCCATCGGGCTGGAAATCGACCCCCAAGTGGTAGTGGCGGCCGGCGATGATCGGTTAATAGCGGGTGATTTTTTTGCCTATCCCACCGCCCATCGGTTTGCTTCCATCATCGGCAACCCGCCCTATGTGCGTTATCAGGATATAGATAACGCCACGAAAACCCGCCTGCCGATGGAATGGTTCGACCGCCGCAGTAATTTATATTTGTTTTTCATCGCCAAATGCATGGCTCACTTAGGCGATGGCGGCGAGTTGATTTTCATCACCCCGCGGGATTTTCTAAAAGCCACTAGTGCGCGCCTGCTCAATAAAAACCTCCATAGCCAAGGCAGTTTCACCCATTATTACGAACTCGGCGATAGCAAAATATTCGATGGATATTCGCCAAATTGCGCGATATGGCGTTGGCAAAAAGGGCGGCGAAACCGCAACATGAAAACCGGTGGTGATTTTTGCTATCGAGACGGGCAAATCTGGTTCGGCAGTGATAGCCAAGGAAGGTTGGGCGATGAGTTCGAAGTCAAAGTCGGGGCAGTTAGCGGCGCCGATGGCATTTTCACCCACCAAAAACATGGCAATGTGGATTTTGTATGCTCGGCCACCCGCCGCCACGGCAACACCAGACGCATGATTTACAACCAAAAAACCCCCTATCTCGATGCGTATAAAGCCGCATTATTGCACCGCCGCATCCGCCATTTTGACGACAGCAACTGGTGGCAATGGGGCCGCAAATACCACGCCAACCCCGGCCCAAGAATCTATGTCAACTGCAAAACCCGCCACGCCAAACCCTTTTTCACCCACCCCGCCACCGCCTATGATGGCTCGGTCTTGGCACTCTTCCCAAAGCCAATATAGATGTCGCCGAAGCCACCGCCAAACTCAACCAAATAGAGTGGGGGAGGATAGGTTTCATGTGCGACGGCCGCCTACTATTCACCCAAAAAAGCATAGAAAACGCCCCCCTGCTACTACATAATACGCCCGCAAAAATACCCCGCCCCCGCCCCCAATAAACCGCCCAACCGCCATGTCCACCCCCAGCGACCACAAACTTCTCGCGGAAACGCTGCTCGGCGTGCTACGCAAAGCCGCGCCGCAGTTGTTCGATGAGGATAATCATCTAGATCGCGCGCATCTGTTCACGCTATTGGATGATCGTGAGATTGTCCGCACAGCCAAACAAGGCGGCGACGAAAATATTAACACCGCCGAAGCCATTTTTAAGGCATTGCTAAAAAACCCGCCATGCAAACAGCGGTTCTTTGTTGAAGTCGGTGGTGCCACCGTTTTCAAAGCAAAAGATTTTCGTTTTTTTTTAGAAGAAAACAAGGTAGACAATTCCTTCACCGTTTATAAAAACCGCATCGGCTTAACCGCCCAAGATAAGTTCATAGAAAATAGCCCAGATGTGGTGCTGTCTTGGCCCTATAAGGATTGCGTGCTAGCCGGCGGGCAAAGCACAGACGAAGGCACGGATACCTATTATGAATGCAACAAAGATGACGAATACGAAGCAAAAAAATCACCCCGCAAGGAAATTTTCTTCAATGAAACCCTGGCGCATGATGAAATAAACCGCTTAACTAATAAAAAAGCATTGGTGAACTGGAAAAGACATACCCAAGCCGGCGCAGAGGAAGTCGGCGAAATAAACCGCGACGAAGGCGGCACAATCCGCGAAAACTTAATCATCAAAGGCAACAATCTGCTGGCATTGCATGCGCTAAAACAGCAATTCGAAGGCAAGGTTAAATTGATTTATATCGACCCTCCTTATAACACGGGCGGCGACGGTAACATCTTCACCTATAACAATACTTTTAATCATTCGACATGGATGACATTCATGAAAAACCGCTTGGAAATAGCCCATGGTTTGTTGCGTAACGATGGTTTTATTGTAATTGCTATCGACCATTCTGAGTTATTTTATTTGGGTGTGTTGGCGGACGAAATATTTGGAAGAGAAAGTCGATTGGGAATTGTATCAATTGCACATAAACCCGGCGGAGTTCAATTTGCTAAATTTTTTAGCACAAGTAATGATTATGCAATCGTATATGCAAAAGAAAAAAAGGTGGCATTTTTTAATAAACCTGCTTTGGATGAAAGTGTTAAAAAAACATTCGAGGAGTTCTCTGATGATAAAGGTGGATATAAAGAAGAAAAATTTATGAGGGATTTTGACCCAGACGCTACAAAAGCAAAAAAACCAAAATATTGGTATCCGATATATGTCAGCAAAGATTTGCTTAATTTGTCATTGAATAAAAAGGAAGGGTACAGTGAAGTATTTCCTATTTCATCTACGAATAGAGAGGTTACATGGAATCAAAAGAAAGAAACATTCTTAAAAAATTATCAGGGCGGGGAAGTATTTGCAAAATATAATGATGGGAATTTAAATATTTTAAGAAAAGTCAGAGAAAATCAACCAGTGAAGACTCTATGGACAGAAAAAAAATATGATGCGACTTCGCATGGGACAAAGTTATTGACAAAAATATTCGGGAACAGGTCAGATTTTAGCTACCCAAAATCACTTTACACGGTATTAGATACGCTACAAATAATGACCAACCATGACGACATTATTCTAGATTTTTTCGCTGGGAGTGGAACCACAGCCCATGCGGTGTTAGCACTGAACAAGGAAGACGGCGGTAGCCGCCAATTTATTTTAGTGGAGCAGCTGGCTGAACATATTGCGGTTTGCCAAGAGCGAATCACCAAAGTGATTCAGCATAGCGGTTGCCAAGTTGATTTCATTTACTGCGAATTGGCGCAATGTAATGAAAAAGCCAAACAACAAATCGCCGCCTGCAAAGACCTGCCAGCGCTAGAAAAACTATTTGCCAAAATGGACGAGGAATATTTCCTGCATTACAACTTGCGCGTAGCGGAGTTTCGCGAAAAAATCTGCCGAGAGGAGAAGTTTCGCAATCTGCCACTGGATAAAATAAAGGAAATATTTGCGGCAATGCTGGATTTAAATCAGTTATATGTACCGCGCAGTGAAATGTCGGATAAGCGCTTCGGCATCAGCAAAAATGACCAAAAGTACACCATCGATTTTTACGGACAGGGGGAATAGTCGATGTCACCAACGCCTCGATAAATATCCCAACCCATACCCCACCCCCAATTATCATGTCCACCCCCAGCGACCACAAACTTCTCGCGGAAACGCTGCTCGGCGTGCTACGCAAAGCCGCGCCGCAGTTGTTCGATGAGGATAATCATCTAGATCGCGCGCATCTGTTCGCGCTATTGGATGATCGTGAGATTGTCCGCACAGCCAAACAAGGCGGCGACGAAAATATTAACACCGCCGAAGCCATTTTTACGGCATTGCTAAAAAACCCGCCATGCAAACAGCAGTTCTTTATTGAAGTCGGCGGCGCAACCGTTTTCAAAGCAAAAGATTTTCGTTTCTTTTTAGAAGAAAACAAGGTGGACAATTCCTTCACCGTTTATAAAAACCGCATCGGCTTAACCGCCCAAGATAAGTTCATAGAAAATAGCCCAGATGTGGTGCTGTCGTGGCCCTATAAGGATTGCGTGCTAGCCGGCGGCCAAAGCACAGACGAAGGCAAGGACATTTATTATGAAAATAAAAACGGCGAGTACGAATCTGATCAATCCCCCCGCAAGGAAATCTTCTTCAACGAAACCCTGGCGCATGATGAAATAGATCGCTTAACTAATAAAAAAGCACTGGTGAAGTGGAAGAGATATACCCAAGCCGGTGCAGAGGAAGTGGGTGAAATAAAACGCGATGAAGGCGGCATAATTCGCGAAAACTTAATCATCAAAGGCAACAATTTGCTGGCATTGCATGCGCTAAAACAGCAATTCACCGGCAAAATTAAATTGATATACATCGACCCGCCGTATAACACCGGCGGCGATTCATTCAAATACAATGATAATTTCAACCATTCTACATGGTTAACCTTTATGAAAAACCGGCTAGAATTGGCGAGGGAATTATTGAAAAGAGATGGCGTTATTTTTGTGCAGTGTGATGATAATGAGCAGGCATATTTAAAAGTATTGATGGATGAGATTTTTGGCAAGGATTGTTTTGAGACGAACCTATGTGTCAAAATGTCTCATCTTAGTGGCCCCAAAATGGCGCACAAAGAGAAAAAAATCCCCAAACTAAAAGAATACATATTGATGTATTCAAAAACGCAAGATGTAATACGAATAAAGCCGCAATATATCCAGGTAAGTTGGTATGAAGCTTTCAAGGACAGCTGCAAATCATTTATCGATAAGCTTGATAGCCAAAATGATATAAGCAAATGGCGTAAAATCAGCCTGCGTCAAGCATATGAAAAATTCGGTGTAAATACAGAAGATGCCGATGCTGTTCAAAAATTTAACATGAAACATGCTGAACAAATTTACCAAACGACTTTAAACAGGAGTAAAAATTACCCAAGGGAACCGAAAGATACTTTTATAAAAGTTGATGATACGCTAATTATAAATGGTAGAGAGGTGACGCCTTGTTCCCAAAAAATAAGAACCTTTAAAAATAAAATGAGTCCAGCCGAAGCTGTTGGGGATATTTGGATGGACATCAGAATTAATGCTGTGTTTCATGAGGGAGGCAAAGAAATAAAACTTCGTTTTGGAAAAAAACCTGAAATGCTGATCAAACGAATCATTGACATGGTCACAATAGAGGGCGATATCGTTTTAGATTTTTTTCTAGGGACTGGCACTTCTTGCGCAGTGGCACACAAAATGAAGCGACAATATATTGGTATAGAACAACTTGATTATAAAGATGCAAGCAGTATTGATAGATTGAAAAACGTTATCAAAGGTGACTCTTCGGGCATTTCTAAAGATGTTGACTGGAAAAACGGCGGCAATTTCATTTACTGCGAATTGGCGCAATGGAATGAAAAAGCCAAACAACAAATCGTCGCCTGTAAAGACTTGCCAGCGCTGGAAAAACTATTTGCCAAAATGGACGAGGAATATTTCCTGCATTACAACATGCGCGTAGCGGAGTTTCGCGAAAAAATCTGTAAAGAGGAGAAGTTTCGCAATCTGCCACTGGATAAAATAAAGGAAATATTTGCGGCAATGCTGGATTTAAATCAGTTATATGTACCGCGCAGTGAAATGTCGGATAAGCGCTTCGGCATCAGCAAAAATGACCAAAAGTACACCATCGATTTTTACGGCATGGAGGAATAGACGATGTCACCACAAAATAACCCGATATGGCATGGCGATAGCAAGCTCTGCGATCAAATCGGCGCGAAAGCTTATGAGTTTGGGATCACCAAGCCTGAGGTGCCGAATTATGTAACCGACAACCTCCGTCATGAATTGTTTGAATGGCAAGAAAGGGCGCTAACCAATTTTTTGTCCTATCAAGAAATCAAAGATAAGGAACATGCCCATACCCCCACCCACTTGCTATTCAACATGGCGACCGGCAGCGGCAAAACGCTGCTGATGGCGGCGCTGATGTTGCATTACTATAATGAAGGCTATCGACATTTTATTTTTTTCGTCAACCGCAACAATATTGTCGATAAAACCGAGAATAATTTTCTACACGCCACGCATAACAAGTATCTTTTTGCCGCGCCAATTATGATTCACG
Organism: Candidatus Poriferihabitaceae bacterium; assembly: GCA_965243285.1. Classification (GTDB taxonomy): domain Bacteria; phylum Pseudomonadota; class Gammaproteobacteria; order Arenicellales; family Poriferihabitantaceae; genus JAHRAW01. The sequence goes on from OZ251537.1 coordinate 1,461,292, forward strand.
GCAAACCCGTGCCTATCAAATCGGTACAAGCATTCAGCGACAATCCAAGATGCATTGAAATTCATTTCACCAGCATCCAAAAATTGCACAATGATATTCATGTGGCGCATGAAAATCGCAACACTTTACATGATTTGCATAAGCGCGATTTAGTCTTGCTGGCAGATGAAGCGCACCATCTAAATGCCGACACCCAAATCAAAAACCAAAAAAAAGTACCTTCTACCGGCGGCGAAATTACTGGCAAGACCGCGGAAAAAGAAGCGGAACGGTGGGGATGGGAGCACACAACCATAACCCTGCTGCTGAATAAAAATAACGCCGGAGCTCATAAAAACAAAAATGTGTTGTTGGAATTCACCGCCACCATCCCGGACAATGCGGCGGTGCAAAATAAATATCGCGATAAAATCATCTATGAGTTTCCGCTCAAGGAATTTTTGCGCGCCGGCTACACCAAACAAATCAACCTAATTTCATCCAACCTGACAAAAAAGGAACGCATTCTGCAAGCGCTGATTTTTAACTGGTATCGCCATAGAATCGCCTTCAAACACGGTATTCCTAATTTCAAGCCGGTGATTCTCTTTCGTAGCAAAACCATTGTCGAATCTAAGCAAGATTATGCTGATTTTTTAGCGATTACAGAAAAAGTCAAAGCCGATGATTTCAAGTTTTTAAAAGAATTCGAAAAAAGAATCGCCACCACATCGAGTCTGTACGAACGCGGTAAATCACGCACCGAGCAAGTATTGCAGTACATTAAAAGCGAAAACATTTCATTCAATGAAATTGCCCATTTCATACAAACCAATTTCATCGAACGCTATACCATCATCACCAATTCAAAAACCAACAAAACTAAAAAAGAGCAAACCGACGATGTTCAAGAAGCATTGTTGAATAATTTGGAGCACCCTAATAACTACATCCGCGCTATTTTCACCGTGGCGCGGTTGACCGAAGGCTGGGATGTTTTAAATTTATTCGACATCGTGCGCCTCAGTGCAGGGCAAAATTCTGGCGGCAGCACCAAGAAAATAGCCCCCGCCACGGTGCAAGAAAAGCAACTTATCGGTCGCGGCGTGCGCTATTTTCCGTTTGCGTACGCTGAGAAAATAAAAAATAAACGTAAATTTGACGATGATCTTGACCACGAATTGCGAATACTGGAGGAATTGTTTTATTACTCCGACAAAGAATCAGAATATATTGCCGATTTAAAAAAGGCATTGCGCGAAGATGGTTATATCGATGACGAAAAACAAACGCAAATATTTCATCTGAAAGATGATTTTAAGCAAACGGATTTTTTCAAGACCGCAAAAATTTGGTACAACAAACAACAAGATAATACTGAGCGTAAAACAAAAAAACTAAGTGACTGGAATATTTCGGTTGAATACACCGTGTCGTCGGCGGAATTGGTCGAGGAATTTGGGCTGAGTTCGCACAGCAATGAATCGCAACCTGCAAGGTTGAAAATTACCGAAGACTACAAGAATGTAAAATGGTTTTGCAAAGATATTGAACGACATATTTTCCAAAAAGCCGTCAACCAAATGGCGCAAGAAAATAATTCAATTTTTCGTTTTGAAAACATGTCAAAGCACTTTTCCATCAGCACTATGAAAGATTTCCAAAAATCGGCGGTTCTCAATGATTGTTATTTAAAAATACGCATAGGTGAAAAATATAGCGCTGGCGAAAATCCGATGCAAAATGTTCCCGCTGAACATAAACTCATCGCCACCAAGTTATTTTTGCGTAAACTGGAGACTGAATTACACGACAAAATACCGGAAAAAATAGGTAGTGAATTTGAAGAGGGTAAATTCAAAGATTTTTTCGGTGGCATAAAAGAAAAAACGGTTGACAAGACAGTATACGAAAACAACCGGCATATCGCCGAGCAAGTGAAAGAAGAATCATGGTATGTATTGAATGATTTTGTCGGCACTTCCGAAGAGCAAGAGTTTGTAAAATTTTTCAGTGTCGAAGTCGATGAACTCAAAAAAATATACCGCGATGTTTATCTGCTGCGTAATGAAGAGGTTTATAAAATTTATAATTTTAAAGATGGCGTTGGCTTTCAACCCGATTTTCTGCTGTTTCTTACCGGGAAAAACGGACCTGCTATGCATTATCAAATTTACATTGAGCCCAAAGGCAATCAATGGATGGACAAAGACGGATCTTTTAAACACGCCAAAGAAGGTTGGAAGGAAAATTTTCTGGAAGAAATAACAGAGCGCTATGGTATCGATGGCAGCAAAGAAGATATTTTGCGCCTTGAAAATACTCAATATCGATTGATTGGCTTGCCATTTTTCAATAAAGATAACAACGATCGATTTGAAAAGGGCTTTAATAAACTCCACGCGCTAAAAACACCCAAACCATCAGCCAAAAAGTAGATGCGGCGAATGCGTCGGTGGTTATGATGCGGCTGGAGGGCGATGCACTAGATTCGCCCGTTAAATGATTGCTAAATCGTTGCTAAATCGACTGATTCTCTCGATTCGCTTAAATCCCCACCCATGCCCATCCACCCATGAAACCCGCCCATCCGCTCGCCTACCATGCCGCGTCATAACCCCCACGCTATGCCGAATGCGCGGCGGTGGCTGCTCAATACGCCGATTCATCGTGGCTCTACGGTGGCTTTTTCCAGCGTCGAAGAATTCGACCGGGCACGCCACGAACATGGCACTAAGGGCGCGTTGATATACGGCACCATGGGCACGCCGACCACCTTTGCGCTGGAGGATTTGCTGGCGGAAATGGAAGGCGGCTATGGCGGGCTGGCGGTATCTTCTGGGTTGGCGGCGGTTACCACCGCCTTGCTCGCCTTTGTCGGCGCCGGCGACCACCTGCTGATGACCGACGCGGTGTATTGGCCGACGCGAAAATTCTGCGATGGCATGTTGCGCCGCATGGGTGTCGAAACCACCTATTATGATCCGCAAATCGGCGCCGGCATCGCGGCGTTGTTGCGCCCCAATACGCGTTGTATTTTTATGGAGTCGCCGGCTTCGCTGACCTTCGAGGTGCAAGATGCCGCAGCCATCGCGGCCGTGGCGACGGCTAAAAACATCACCACCATTTTGGACAACACATGGGGTAGCGCGTATTTTTTCAAGCCGCTGCAGCACGGCGTGAATGTGTCGGTCATCGCCGGCACCAAATATTTACTCGGCTATGGCGATGCGTTGCTCGGGCTGATGGTCGCCGATGCGGCGCATTACTCGGCGCTGCGGGCTTGCCGCACCGCCTTGGGGCAATGCGCCTCGCCGGAGGATATTTATCTCGCCCTGCGCGGCGCGAAAACATTGAGCGTGCGCTTAGAGCACCACCAGCGCAGCGCCATGGCGATAGCGCGCTGGTTGCAAAATCACCCCGATGTCATCCGCGTGCTGTATCCGCCGCTGCCGTCGGCGCCGGGCAATGATTTGTGGCGGCGGGATTTCACCGGCGCCGCCAGTTTGTTTTCCATCGAAGTAGCGCGTCGCAGCCCGGCGGCGTTAGCGGCGTTTTTAGACGGCTTGGCGATATTTTCCATCGGCGCGAGTTGGGGCGGATGCGATAGTTTGGCGCTGCCCGCCGAGCCGAAGGCGTGGCGCACCGCCACCCCGTGGACCTCAGATGCGCAGTTAATTCGCCTGCACATCGGGCTAGAAAATGTCGATGAGTTGAAAAAAGACCTCGCCGCCGGCCTGTCGCGCTATCGCAACCATGCTTGAATGTGTATGGCTTGAATGCGCATGGTTTGAATGCGCTAGCGTCGCGGTACTCGACATTTAAATGAGATGAAGGGCTATTTAAATGACTCGAGTAAAATTTAAATGGATAGGCTATTTAAATTAGCCAATCGAAATTAGGCATTTAAATTAGGCAATTTAAATTAGCCAATCGAAATTTAAATGACTGAATTTGCCATTTAAATTAACCCAGCGAAATTTAAATACCATAAATCGCTATTTAAATGAATCATCCCCTTCGAACTCCCCATGTTTTTCGCCGCCCGATGAGTTTCCCCCACCCCATTTTCAAAGCGTACGACATTCGCGGCGTGGTCGATAGCGCGGACGCATCATCCAATTTGAGCGAACATTTGGCGCAGCGCATCGGCCAAGCCTTGGGCAGTGCGGCGTTAGCGCATGGGTGTGGGGAGTTTGTTATCGGGCGCGATGGGCGTGTCAGTGGGCCGCGCATGGCCGCTGCGGTGGCTGACGGCGTGCGCGCCAGCGGCTGCGATGTTATCGACATCGGCATGGCGCCGACGCCGACGCTGTATTTCGCCGCCGCCCAGCACGGCGGCAGCGGCGCGCAAATCACTGCCAGCCACAACCCACCGCAGTACAACGGGCTGAAAATGATGCTCGCCGGCACGCCGATATTCGGCGCTGGCATCCAAGCCCTCAAGGCGCGCGTCATTGATGGGGATGTCGTCCACGGCGCCGGCGCGCTACGCAGCGAAGACGCATTGGCGGCCTACGGCGCGGCGCTTTTGGCGGATATAAACTTGGCAAAAACCCCCGACATCCGCGCCCTAAAAGTGGTTATCGATTGCGGCAACGGCGTCGCCGGCGTCGCCGCGCCGAGCCTATTGCGCGCCATCGGCTGCCAGGTCATCGAATTATTCTGCGAGGTGGACGGCACTTTTCCCAATCACCACCCCGACCCCAGCCAGCCGCAAAACTTGCAAGATTTAATCGCCGCAGTGCGCCACCACGGCGCCGATTTCGGCATGGCTTTCGATGGCGATGGCGATCGCCTCGGCGTGGTATCCGGCGATGGCAGCATCGTATGGCCGGATAGGCAGATGCATTTATTCGTGCGCGATATTTTGGCGCAGCGCCCCGGCGCCGAGATTATTTTCGATGTGAAATGCTCGCAAACCCTGCGCCGCGCCATCGAATCCCAAGGCGGCGTGGCCACCATGTGCAAAACCGGCCATTCCTTCATCAAACATAAATTGCGCCAAACCGGCGCCGCCTTCGCCGGCGAGATGAGCGGGCATCTGTATTTCAACGACCGCTGGGGCGGTTTTGACGATGGCATTTACGCCGCCGCGCGCTTGTGCGAATTGTTAGCTGGCGAACGCCGCACCCCGACGGAAGTATTCGCGGCGCTGCCGAACACCGTAAACACCCCGGAATTGTTAGCCGAGACCGCCGAGGGTGAGCAGCATGTGGTGCTAGACGAATTGCGCGCCCAACTGGCCGCCACCGACCTGTTCGCCGATGCCGAGATTAGCCGCTTGGACGGCATCCGCGCCGATTTTGCCGATGGCTTCGGGCTGGTGCGCGCCTCGAACACCACGCCGGCGGTGAGTTTTCGCTTCGAAGCCGGCAGCGATGAGCAACTGGCGATGATTCAAGCGCGCTTTCGCGATTTATTGCGCGCCACCCGCCCGAATCTGCGCCTGCCGTTTTAGCCGAGCGCCACCAGTGAGGGGGAGCAATCGATTCGGCCACAGGTTTTTATCGATATTTTGGCTGGCGCCGCCGGAGCGCCCCGTGCGGTCAAAAGCGCAGTGCCAAAAGCGCCCGAAAAAACATGTACATGTACATATACATATATATGAGTCATTTAAATGCACGCCCGCCGCTAAATGCACGCCCACCGTGTTCGCCCTCGAACCAGCGCAATTTTTGATGCAGCGACACCACCTGACCGACGATAAAAATGGTCGGCGCGTGAATGTCGTTTTCGGCCAGGGTGGCGGGCATGGCGGACAAAGTGCTGACATAAACCCGCTGCGCCAAGGTGGTGCCTTTTTCGATTAACGCCACCGGCGTATCGGCGGCTAAACCCGCGCCCTGCAATTGTTCGCAGATGAGGGGCAAGCCAGCCAGGCTCATATAAAACACCAAGGTTTGCATGGGCGCGACCAAAGATGACCAGTCGAGATTTACCCCGCCGTGTTGCAACTGGCCGGTGACGAAGCGCACCGATTGGGCGTGCTCGCGATGGGTTAACGGAATGCCGGCGTAGCAAGCGCAGCCGCTGGCGGCGGTGATGCCGGGAATCACCTGAAAGGGAATGCCGCAGCCGGCCAGGCGCTCGATTTCCTCGCCGCCGCGACCGAACACAAACGGGTCGCCGCCCTTGAGCCGCGCCACGCGCCGGCCCTGGCGTGCGTAGTCGATGAGCATTTGGTTGATGTCTTGCTGCGCGTGGGCGTGTGCGGCGCGGCGCTTGCCCACATAGACGCGCTGCGCGGCCGGGTTTATGCGCGCCAAAATGGGCCGGGCGACCAGGCGGTCGTACAACACCACTTCGGCTTGCTGCAATAATCGAAAGGCGCGCAGGGTTAATAAATCCGGGTCGCCGGGCCCGGCGCCGATGAGATACACCTCGCCGGTCGGGGCGGTTTGGGGGGCTTCCAGCGCGCCGCGCAGTAAATTTTCCGCGCCCGCCATATCGCCGGAAAAAACGCGCTCGGCCACCGCGCCCTGCAGCACATGCGCCCAAAATCGGCGTCGCGCGGTGACATCGGGGATGGCGGCGCGGGCGCGGTGGCGAAAACGCCCGACCAACTGCGCCAGTTCGCCGTAGCCGGTGGGCACCATGGCATCGATGCGATGGCCGAGTAAGCGCGTCACGGTCGGCGCGGCGGCGGCGCTGGCGATGCTGATGGTGAGCGGGTCGCGCTCCAGGGTGAGCGGAAATATCACATCGCCCAACGCGCCGTCGCTGGCGACATTGACCAGCACCCCGGCGCGGCGGGCTTCGGCGGCGACGCGGCGGTTTAATGCGGCATCATCGGTGGCCGCGATTACCAGGGCGTAGGGGGAGGGGGTGGCGGTGCGCTCGCCGGCGGTGCGGGTGTCGATATTTGGGTCGATACGCTGGTCGATATTGCGGTCGATAGCGCGGTTATCGCCGGCAAAATCATCGTCGCCATCAGCGCCATCGCCACCGCCGGCAAAATCACCGTCGCCATCAGCGCTATCATCGCCACCGCCGGCAAAATCACCGTCGCCATCAGCGCCGTCGCCGGCGGTGCGGGTGTCGATATTTTGGTCGATATTGCGGTCGACATGCGGCCCAATATCCCCCCCGACACCCCCCTCGCCCACATCCCCCGCCACATACGCCCGGCGGCTAATCCCCCCGCCGCTTTCAGCGACCAATGCGCTCAGTTCCGTATCCACCGCCGGCGCTATCACATGCACCCATCCGCCGGCCGCTAACACCTGCCGGGCGCGTTTGGCGGCCACCTTGCCGCCGCCGATAATCAAGCAGCGGCGGGCGGTGAAATCATGGTGCAACGGCAAATATTTCATCGCGCCAGCCCCTTACGGCGGGTTGATTAACGGCAACGGCGCGATGATTTTAGCCCACCGCTCAGCGCCGCCGCGCCCATAAAACCGCGGCCGTAAAACCCGCTACAATAGCCCCGAAGCCCGCAGTAGAATCGCCGCGTTGCTTAGAGCATCGAGCGCTCGGCGGTTGCTCGGGTTACTTAGAACATCTCACTAATTCACCAACTTACGACCAGAGGCATTGCATCATGACCGAAATCACCAATCGCGACCCACGCCTGTATAACGATGACCTCGCCCCCACTCCGGCGGCGGCGAAAAATTGGGGCTGGTTCGAAATTTTCAATGTGTGGGCGAATGATGTGCAGAGTTTGTTCGGCTACACCCTCGCCGCATCGCTGTTTTTGACCGCCGGCTTAAATGGCTGGGCGGTATTCGCCGCGATTATTTTGGCCGGCTTCTTCATCATGTGGCTGGTCAATCTATCGGGCGCGCCCAGCGTCAAGCATGGCATCCCGTACCCCGTGTTCGCGCGCCTCAGTATGGGCGTGTTCGGCGCCAATTTCCCGGCCATGGTGCGCGGCCTGGTGGCCATTTTTTGGTATGGCGCGCAAACCTTTTTCGCCTCCACGGCGGTGGATTTGCTGCTGAAATCCTTCCTCGACATCAACAGCGGCAACCTGATTCTCGGCATGACCGAGACCGGCCTGCTGGCGTTGGCGTTGGTGGCGGGCTTCCAAATCTACCTATTTTGGAACGGCATCGACCTCATCCGCCGCTTCTTGAATTTCGCCGGCCCGGCGGTATACGCCGTCATGATTTTGCTGATGGTGGTTATCTGGGTCAAAGCCGGCGGTGGGTTGTTGGCAGAAGCCGGCAAAATCTTCAGCGGCGGCAGCAACGATGGCTGGGTTATCGCATTTTTCACCGTATTTGGCACTATGGTGGCGTATTTTGCCGCCGTGGTCATCAATTTCGGTGACTTCTCGCGCTTCGTCAATAGCGAGTCGCAAATGCGCTTAGGCAACCTGCTCGGCTTGCCGCTGAACATCGCGGTCTTCTCCTTCATCGCGCTGATGATAACCGCCGGCGCGGTGGTGGTATTCGGCGAGGCGCTGACCAACCCCACCGAAATGGTGGATAAAGTCGATAACCTGTGGCTCACCATCGTGGCCGCGTTCGCCTTTTTCACCGCCACTGTTGGCATCAACATGGTGGCGAACTTCGTGCCGCCAGCGTATGACTTGGCAAACTTGGCGCCGAGCAAAATCACCTTCCGTATCGGTGGTTTGATCACCGCCGTCATCGGCGTCATTTTGGCCGTGCTGTGGGTTTCGGTCATCTCCAAAATCGGCATCTTCGGTTTCGTCAACACCTTAGGCGCCGTATTAGCGCCAGTGTACGGAATCATGATGGTGGATTACTACATCATCAAAAAACAAGAAATCGACATCCAGCAATTATTTTCCGCCGAGCCAGGTGGTAAATATTATTACCAAAGCGGCTGGAATATCCGCGCCCTTATCGCCTTTGCCATCGCCGCCATTTTCGCGGTGGCCACGGTGTGGTATCCGCCGTTAGGCGTCCTGCAGGGCTTTGGGTGGATCATCGGCGCCGCCTTAGGCGCGGGCTTGCACCTCGCCATTTCTTCCGGCAAGTCATAGCGCCCGCAGTCGCCGCCATCGATAATCGATGGTGGTAGTACACGCCGCCGCCGAGCAATCAGCGGCGGCGTTTTTTTTATGCTCGACACCCTATCGAAGTCACAGCGCTCGCGGGTGATGAGCCGCGTGCGCGGCCAGCACACCAAGCCGGAGGTGGCAGTGCGAATGTTGTTGCATCGGCGCGGTTTGCGCTTTCGCATCGGCGGCCGCGGCTTGCCGGGCAAGCCCGATATCGTTTGCCCCAAGCATGGCGCGGTGATTTTTGTGCACGGCTGTTTTTGGCACATGCACGCCGGCTGCCGAGGGGCGCGCATGCCAGCGAACAACACGGCGTACTGGGAAAGCAAACTGCGCGCCAATCGCGCCCGCGATAAAACCAACCACGCGGCGTTGAAAAAAGCCGGCTGGAAAGTGCTCACGGTATGGGAATGCGAAGTGATGAAGGGCCCGAACAGCGTCGTCGATAGCATACTCCGCGCGCTGAATTTGCCGCTGAAAACTCACTATGATTTGCGCTTGGATGATGCCGCGGTCTTGAAAATCGCCGAACAAAGAAGCCGCTATTTGATCGCCGCCGGCGACCAAAAAAGGCGCATCTCCTGAGTCCGTCGCGGCTTGGTCGGCCGGGCAAGGCTCGTGCTATTCGCCGGTAAACTGCCTTAGACCACCGCCGTCTGGTGAATCCCGCAACAACCGCGCTTTGGGCGCGCCTGTTTCGCGGACCGCCTAAGCCCCATCCATAGCATAAAGCCGATGGCAACCCACCTCATCTTCATCGTGTTACTGGCGGCGTTTTTTCATGCGATATGGAATGCCGCAGTAAAAAGCGGCGGCGACAAACTACTGTCCATCGCCGGCATACAAATCGCCAGCGTGGCGCTGGTGCTGCCGCTCACCCTCGTGGTGGGGCTGCCGAGCGCCGCCAGTTGGCCCTATTTGCTCATCTCCGCGGCCCTGCATTTGGGCTATTACCTGTGCCTGGCGAGCGCCTATCGGTATGGCGATTTCGCCCAGGTCTACCCGGTAGCGCGAGGCAGCGCGCCGATTTTGGTCACCCTAGTCGGCGTTTTTGTGCTGCACGAAGCCCTCGGCGGCGTGCAGTTGTTAGCCATCGCCGGCGTGGTCGGCGGCATCATGATTTTCGCCTCGCGCCGCTTGGGCGCCGCGCGCCATCAGCGCCAAGCATTGTGGAGCGCGTTAGCCACCGCCGGCTTCATCGGCGCCTACACGCTGGCCGACGGCGTCGGCGGCCGCCTCTCGGCCAACATCCCCGGCTATATGGTGTGGATGTCCATCTTAGATGGCGTACCGCTGGTGCTATACGCGATATATCGCCGCTCATGGCAGGCCGTGCGCGCCCTAAAATCCACCTGGCGCATTAGCGTATTAGGCGCCGTATTATCCTCCGCCGCCTACTGGATAGTGGTGTGGGCCATGACCCAAGCCCCCATCCCCCTCGTCTCCGCCCTGCGCGAAACCTCAGTCATCATCGCCGCCCTAATCGGCGCCTACTACTTCAAAGAACCCGCCGGCAAACGCCGCATCGTCGCCTCCATCGTTATTTTTGTTAGCATAGCCGCACTTGGCTGGTCGGAATCTTGATACCGATGCCGATGGTGATTCTGCAAGTGATTCGATAGATTATAGTATTGCGATGTTGCCCTTTAACTTCCACTCATCATGAGAATTCAGCCATGAAGAAGAATCCAGCCATGAAGAAGAATCCAGCCATGAAAACCACCATCAAAATGTGTGCGATAACCGCTGTGGTGATTCTGCTCAGCGGCTGCATCAACATTCCGTTCGTCTGATTTTGTCGAACAAGTGCCGGCGAACTGACCGCCGAGACTGGCCAAGAAGCCGGTTTCCGGCAAGTCGGCTCGCGGTCCATCGCCCATAGCGCGTCGCGGCGAGGAATAACGCCTTCGGCGTGACGCGGCTGGACATCATCAGCCTGGCGTAAGGGTGGTTGTATCTTGCGGTGGTTATCGATATGTATCCCCGTCATCTTTGCCAGCATCGCCAGCATCGCCTAGGGTGGTCGGAATCTTGAGGGTGATTCGAGAGTGATTCCGCGGCTGATTCGATGGATTGTAGTATTGCGATGTTGCTCTTCAATTTCACTTCTCATGAGAATTCAGCGATGAAAACTACGACCAAAATATGCGCAATAATCGCCCTAGCGAGCATGCTCATCGGTTGCGGCGTCCCGTTTATCGATTTTGCCGAAAAAGCGCCGCCGCCCAAGCGCGTGACGCCAGCGTGGTCGAGCAATTTCTCAGCCACCCAACAAAAAGCCGTGCAAGGCGATGCGGAAGCGCAATACCAACTGGCGACCATGTATGAAAATGGCGAGGGCACGGCAAAAGACTATCGGCAGGCTCTTCGCTGGCATCGTCAATCCGCCGGACAGGGATTCTTGCCAGCCAAGTATGAGTTAGGGGTCATGATCGCGCTCGGCATCGGCACCGTTGCGCAACAAGAAGACGGCGTAATCATGCTCACCAAAGCCGCCAACCAAGGTTTTGACCCCTACTCGACATCGTGCACAGCGCAGTATCGAGGGAAGACCTATGTCTACGCCAAGTGCTGGGGCGCTCGATGAAGCGGCTTGCAGCGGGCTTGGGATGCTCTAATCATGTCCGCTAATTCATGCCATTAATCCATGCCTATTAATTCATGCCCATTAATCCATGCCTATTAATTCATGCCTAATAATTCAGGCCTAATAATCCATGCCTATTAATCCATGCCTAATAATTCAGGCCTATCAATCCATACCTATTAATCCATGCCCATGACCGCATCCACCACCCCATCGTCGGCTGCCAAAATCCCGCAACGCGCTAGCGCGGTGGTTATCGGTGGTGGCGTTATTGGCGCTAGCGTTGCCTATCATTTGGCGAAGATGGGGTGGAGTGATGTGGTGTTGTTGGAGCGGCGGCAATTTGCGTGCGGCACGACCTGGCATGCCGCCGGGTTGGTCGGCACCATGCGCGCCAATGAAAGCCAAGCGCGGTTGTGCGAATACTCGATGTCGGTGTTAGCCGAGTTGACCGCCGAGACCGGGCAGGCGACCGGCTTTCGGCAAGTGGGCTCGCTGTCCATCGCCCACAGCGCGGCGCGGTTCGAGGAACTCAAGCGCGTGGCGGCGATGAACAACGCCTTCGGCGTGACGCGGGTGGACATCATCAGCCCGGCGGAAATTTTGGCGCGCTACCCGTTGTTGGAGACCGGCGATTTACTCGGCGGCAGTTGGGTGGCGCAAGACGGCTACGCCAGCCCGGTGGATGTGGCCACCGCGTTCATCAAGGGCGCGCGCCGGCACCGGGCGTTGTGCCTCGAGGGCGTGGAGGTGACCGCCATCCGCCAGGCCGGCCGGCGGGTGACGGGGGTGGGCGTACGCCTGACCGATGACGGCGATGGCGGCGAGGAAACCGAGATTCAAACCGATTATGTGGTCAATTGCGGCGGCTTATGGGCGCGGGAAATCGGCAAAATGGCTGGTGTTAATGTGCCGCTGCACGCCTGCGAACACTATTACGCGGTGACCGAAAAACTCGCCGATGTGCCGGCCGATTTGCCGGTGATGCGCGACCACGACAAATACGCCTACTACAAACCCGATGCCGGCGGTTTGCTGGTGGGCATTTTTGAGCCGAACGCGATTCCCTGGGGGCAGCCGGTGCATGGGCGCAGCGGCATCCCGCGGGATTTTTGTTTTGATGAACTCGAAGGGCATATGGAGCAGTTGATGCCGCCGTTGGAAGACGCCATGCGCCGCGTGCCGGCATTAGCGACCGCCGGCTGGCGCAAATTTTTCTGCGGCCCGGAAAGTTTCACCCCAGACGACCAATTCCACATCGGCGAGGCCCCGGAGTTGGGCAATTTCTACATCGCCGCCGGCCTCAATTCGGTGGGCATCCAAACCTCCGGCGGGCTCGGTCGGGCGTTAGCGGAGTGGATGCAGCACGGCCACCCGCCCATGGATTTATGGGGCAACGACATCCGCCGCATGCGCCCATTTCAAGGCAGCCAGCGCTACCTGCAGAGCCGCGTCGCCGAAACCCTCGGCCTGCTCTACGACCACCATTACCCCTTTCGGCAGATGGAAAGCGCGCGCGATGTGCGCCATTCCCCCCTGCACGAGCGATTGGCGGCGCGCGGCGCCTGCTTTGGCGAAGCCGCCGGCTGGGAACGCCCGAATTGGTTTGCGCCGCCCGGCGTCGCGCCGCGGTATGAATACAGTTTTGGGCGGCAGAATTGGTTTGAGTATTCGGCCGCCGAACACCGCGCCTTCCGCGACGGAGTCGCCTTATTCGACCAAAGCAGTTTCGCCAAATATTTACTGCAAGGGCGCGATAGTTGCCGCGCGCTGCAGCGCATCTGCAGCGCCGACATCGATTCGCCCGTAAACCGCCTAACCTACACCCACTGGCTGAACCCACGCGGCGGCATCGAAGCCGACCTCACCGTGGCGCGCCTGGGCGAGCATGAATTTATGGTAGTCAGCGCCGCGGCCTCGGTGGGCAAGGATTTGGACTGGCTGCGCCGCCATATCGCCGATGAAGATTTCTGCACCGTCACCGATGTCACCAACTCATGGGCGGTGCTCGGCGTGATGGGCCCAGCCAGTCGCGCCCTGCTCGCCGAGGCGTTGGGTTGCGATATGTCCACCGCCGCCTTCCCGTTCGGCGCGATTCAACCCATCGAACTCGGCTGCGCCGTCGGCCACGCCGCGCGCGTCTCTTTCGTCGGCGAACTGGGCTGGGAATTATATCTGCCGGTGGATATGGCGCGCCACGGCTTCGACCACTTGTGCCGAATCGGCGAACCCCACGGCTTAAAAATGGCCGGACTGCACGCCCTAGACAGCGGCCGCATCGAAAAGAAATTCCTGCACTTCGGCCATGATGTCGCCGACGAAGACACGCCGTTAGAAAGCGGCTGCGGCTTCGTCTGCGCCATGCATAAATCCATCCCTTTCATCGGCCGCGACGCCATCGCCCAACAACAACAAAGCGGCGCCTGGAAACGCAAACGCCTGGTGCAATTCCTGCTGCAAGACGCCGCCGCCATGCTGTATCACCACGAACCCATTTTGCGCGACGGCAACATAGTCGGCCACCTCACCTCCGGCAACTACGGCCACACCTTAGGCGGCGCCGTCGGCTTAGGCTATGTCCACCACCCCGACGGCGTAGACCAAAATTTTCTAAACAGCGCCGCCCTAGAAATCGACATCGGCGGCGAACGCGTGCCATCGAAGGCGAGTCTCACCGCCATGTACGACCCCAAGGCCGCACGCATGCGGGGGTAGGGGGGGGGTACATTGATGTTCGCCCCCCGCCCATCCCCCGCCTCAATAGGAGTGAGTAAAAAAACACGAGCCAAATGGATGGCATAAGCACCAAAACATTAGTACTAATCATCGGAAGATTTACTTAAATCTTCGAAAGATGTTCTTAAATCTTTTCCCCTAACCCCCCCCAAAACACAAGCAAACAAGCCATTTCACCCAAAATTTCACCTGAATCTTCCCTAAACACCCACAAACACCCATCAATCTCCCAAAATCCCCCCAAAATGCCCCCGAATCGGCGCCGCTGATGGTGCCCATCGTCAATTAATCCACAGCGACTGCGACCCCCCCGCCGTTGAAAAAACCAGCGGGGGCTTTTGCTTGACCTAGGTGAAAAAGCCCTGTAACATCCGCCCTGCACGCTTCAAACAGATTCCGACAAGTCGGGTCTCTCGTTAATAAAATACCATTTGTAAGGGCTGCCCTCCCGGGCGGTCTTGGAAATAGCGGGAACCTCAATAATCTGTTTGAGCGTGCAAAGGCCCGGCACCTGCCGGGAATCTCTCACCTTTGCACGCTTAGAGGATTTATCTATGAAATACCGAAATTTTTCTTTACCCGTTATTTTCGTAGCCACCATCGCAGTGTAAGTACGCGAGTGCAATCCGCCGTATTAAAAAGATCGTATGATAATGTCGAGCGCATCTATACCTCACTGCAACAAGAGGAGCAGGACGCGCTACGCGAGATGCGTTCAGGCATAGACTGCTTTTAGGCATGCAGGCATATGCCTCTCTGCAATCCGGCAGAGAGGCCACCACCACGCCCGCGAGGGCTAATAACATTGAGGTCTTTATTATGAAAACGCTAATCGGTGTTTTAGCTGTTGTAGTTAGTTTTTCGGTGTATGGGGCTGAAAACCTGCAAGTAGGTAAAATGTTTCGCCCTTATGTTGGGGACAGCGCTATGACTACTTGGAGACCAAGACACCAGTACCTTAAAACCTTAGGCAAGTTTGGGTCTCGTGAAAAAGAGATTGAACTGCTTAAGATACAGATGGCAGAACTTATCGCTTTAACTACTATGAGAGATAGTAGTTATTGTGGTAAAATTGAGTGGGGTGACCTTTCAGAGCGCAGTACAATCAACAATCTGCAGTTTTATGTCTATTGCAGTAATGGTTCTAAGAAATACCTTTCGGAGTTTCAGATACGGGATTTCATATCTGATGAACCACACCTTTTTACTATGAAAAGGTACTAAAACAAGAGCCGGCCGACAGACATATATGTCTGACTGTAATTCAGCATGCGACTTTTTATGTCGTGATCGTTTCTGTTTCCGTCGTTTGAAAAACAGGCGGGGATTTTGCTATATTCACTTTCGACAGTGCGTTTTAATCCAGCCTGGAGGGGCTATTATGATGACCGATATAATCAAGTTAAGCGACATATGGGATATTAAAAATCCCTATGACTATAAAATTCACCTTGCTTGCAAAAACGAAAGGAATGAAAATCCTTTAGATGTTTGGCTTGGTGATGATAATAGATGGCAAGGATGGCAAGAACATTATCCTGGGAAGGATGAGTTCAATCGCCCATTCGTATTTTCTATGATGCAGATTGACGCCGAGGGCACAGACCGCTGGCTATTCGGAGGTATTTGGTGGAGGGACGGCCTCGACAAAAATCAAGACGGCACTGGTCATCAGTATCAAATGGAACTGACCGAGCAATTGGAAGGTTTTATTGGCCGGCTTAAATTGCAGTATAAAAATTTGGCTCAGCGAAAAGTTCGTCGGAAACTAGAACCGAGCTACAACAAGATCGTGGTGACGGAAATTTTGCCGAAGCGGTTTACTAAACAGTAACCTAACTCGGAAAACCAAGCGGTGACCATTGCCAGCAGATAGCGAAGACAAATTTGGTCACCGCTTTTTTTGGGATTTATATACTTATTGCCCCAACAATAGAAAAACCGCTTGCATTACCCCAAAAACCCCACTCGCATTCCTTACAAATACATACGGACATTGCGCGCGCGGCACGCCGCTGAACTTGCATCCTATTGTCGCTTCGCTTAGGCGCCAAAAATTCTCAATGCCATTGATGTGATTTCTGTGCGCGGCGAACAATTTTGAGTAGTTGATTCGATAGTGCTTAAAACCCGCCACACCGAGCGCATGATAGGCTTAGCCAGCAATCGCTATAAACCACGCTATCGGGCGCGGTGTTTGAGCATGTGGTCTTTAATGATGGCAATGTGCGCGTAACGCGCCCTGGTTTCTAATTGCAGCGCAGATATATGCCGCAGTCGATAGAAATAATAGGGATTCATAGTCCTAAATCTGCAGTTCGATTGGCGTTTTTTGAGGTCAGCGGCTGACTTAGGGGGGCTGCGTTTGATTTGGCTTTTGCTTTTAACGTTTTACTCCACCTTAGCTTTTTCAGGGGGGAGTCAAATCAAGCGGCTTTATCGCCTGATTTGGTGGGGGGGCTGTTGATGTTGGTCTTTCGCTTTTGCCTTTAAATCTTCAACTCATGAGCCCAAATGAGGGACAAGGTAGAAACCAAAAGCTAAGTCAAAAGCGAAAGCGAAAAGCAAAAGCCAAGTCAAAAGCGAAAATCCAAAGTCCCCCCACCAAATCAGCCCGAGCCTATCGGCTCGGTCAGATTTGACTCCCCCCAGATGAAGCGGGGGGGGAGTAAAGCATAACAGCCAAAGCGAAAAGCCAAAGCGAAATCAAAAGCCAACATCAAAAGCCAACATCAAAAGCCAACATCAAAAGCCAAACCCACCGTGCAAATTTAGATATATAAATCCCACATAATAGAACGCAGTATTCACATTAACGCCAACCAAATCCGCCGCACATCGCGCCGGCGCTGCGGCCACAAAATGCTCGATTCATGCTCGACTAATGGCCGCTGTTTAGGGCGGCTCAATTTGCTCTTTCTCATGCTAGTCTAGATAACATAAATCCGAGTTATCTATGGTAGCCCCATGTTTTTTAACTAAATGCGGCGCTCGCCATTTCTCGAAAAATCTATTTCTAAACACTTCATCATTTAAATCAATGGCTCATATTTCGTCGAGTTGTCGGCTGCGGCGGTCGCCGTTTTATGCGGCGACGGTGGCGGCTGGGGTTACGCATTTCACTATTTATAATCAGATGTTGTTGCCCACTGGTTTTGGCGATGTTGAGGGCGAGTATTGGCGGTTGTTGCAGGGGGTGAGTCAGTGGGATGTGGGTGCGCAGCGGCAGGTGGAGTTGCGCGGGCCGGATGCGGCGCGGTTAGCCCAAGCGTTGGCGCCGCGTGATCTTTCGCGCAGCACGGTCGGGCAGGGGATGTATGTGGCGCTGTGCAATCACGCCGGCAGCATCGTAAACGACCCCATTTTGTTGAAGGTGGATGCGCAGCGTTATTGGCTTTCGATTGCCGATTCCAATATTGTTTTTTGGGCGCGCGCTATCGCGGCCGAGCGGCGGTTGAATGTGACCGTGCGCGAACCTGATGTTTCGCCGCTGGCGGTGCAAGGTCCGAAGGCGACCGATGTTATCGCCTCGATGTTCGGCGATTGGGTGCGCGGCTTGAAATATTTTGGCTTCCAGCACGCTGAAATCGCCGGCATCGAGGTGCTGCTGGCGCGCTCCGGGTGGTCGAAGCAAGGCGGCTTTGAGTTATACCTGTTGGACCGTGCGCATGGCACGGCGCTATGGAATTTGGTGGCCGAAGCAGGGAGGCCGTGGAGCATCGCCGCCGGCTGCCCGAACGCCAGCGAGCGCATCGAAAGCGGCCTGCTGTCTTGGGGCGGCGACACCGATGACGCCACCAATCCGTATGAAGTGCGCATGGATAAATATGTTGACCTAAATGTGCCCGATGAAGTGGTGGGCATCGAAGCCCTGCGCCGCATCCACCGCCACGGCGCCGCCCGCCATCAGGTGGGTTTGATTTTAGACGGCGAGACGCCGGCGCCGCCGCACGCGGTGTGGTTCAGCGTGGAATCCCAGGGACGCAAAGTCGGCGACATGACTTGCGGCGTATGGTCTTATCGGCTGAATCGCAACATCGGCTTCGGGTTATTGGCGCGCGAAGTGACGCCCGGCGATTCCGTATTGGTGCGCAAAGATGGCAAGCCGGTGGCGGCGGAAGTCGTCGCGCTGCCGTTTTTATAGCGTTGATGGGGTGGTTATAAAAACCATCCACTTGGGCAAGATTTCCTCAGCCTCAAAATAAGGGGAGTTATATCAACTGCCCACCAAATCCGGCGACAATGCCCGCCAGTTTTGACTCCCCCGCATTAAATCTGGAGTAAAGCGGTAACAGCGAAAAGCCAAAGCCAAAGCAAAATCAAACCACCACCCCGACGCCGTCGCGCCGCGGGTCGCCGCTGGCGGATAATTGGCCGCGATGATTCATTTGCGCTATATGCACGCCGCCGAAAAACATGTTCGGTTTATCGAACACGCGGCAGTCGGGGAAATCTTGCCGCAACGCCTGCACGGTGGCGGCGGGCAAGCCCGCTTCCATACTCAACGCGTCATTTTCGATATGCACGCGCCGGGCGGCGATGGCGGCGACGCCATCCGCCGAGCGCAAAATGCTGGGCGCCATCATGGACGACAAGCGCTGATTCGGGCGCCAATTTCCCACCCCGCCGGGGTTTATGTCGTCCTCGCCCAACATGTTGTTCAGCATAAAGCCGGCGCCCGGCAACAAGCGCCCGCAGCCCTCGCCGTTCGATACCGTCAACGCGGCGATGTTGCCGGCGGCATCGATGATGCTGAGGTGGGTGGTGCCGCGCGCGGCGCGCCGCCGCCCGGCCACTTGCCGGCGGTATTGCGCCAGCAACTCGGGGCGCAACTTAGCGGCCTTAGCGCCGGCGCCGAAATGCTGGCCACGGGCATCGCAAGTGGCGCGCATGGTGTCGATTAAGGCGCGCACATGGGCTTCGCTGCCGAATTTGCCGGCCGATTTGTCGGTCGATTCGCTGGTCGATTCGCCAACCTCGTCGCCTGCCGATGGGCCAAAATCAGCGACCGATTCATCGTCCAAATTGCCCGCCGATTCGCCCCTGAAATCAACCCCGCCGACGCCTTTCAGCCACTCGAGACCGAAGCCAATCAACAGCCCGCCGGCGCTCGGCGGTGGATTGGTCGCCAAGCGATGGTCGCGATAGTCGAGGTCCAAAGCGGCGCGGCGATGCACCGCATAATCGCTAAAATCAGCGCGCCCCAAGCAGCCGCCGTAGGCGCATTGCTCAACCATCCGCGCCGCCAGTTCGCCGTCGTAAAACAACGCCTCGCCCTCGGCCGCCAACGCTTCCAATACCTCGGCCAGCGCCGGGTTATGAAACACTTCGCCGGGCTGCAACAACGCCCCCGGCTGGCGGCGACTGGCGAACAACGGCCGCGCCGATTCGGTACGATATATCGGCGCCACCACGCCCAACAATTCGGCTTGAAATCGATTGACCGGCGCTCCGCCGCGCGCCAACGCCACCGCTGGGGCCACCAAGTCCGCCATAGGCATGGCGCCTAAATGTCGATGTACGCTGAACATGCCGCGCACCGTGCCGGGGGTCGCGCAGGCGCCCAGCCCGATGTGAAACTCTTGCCGCGTGGCGCCGAAATCGGCGTGCACCGGGTGAAAATCCACGCCGTCCATGCCGTCCGGCGGGCGATTTTTCGGCGTATGGGCGAAAAAATCGAACACTTGCCGCTCGCCGCCAGCGCCCGCTTGCGCCAACAAAAACCCACCGCCACCCAACGAAGCCAACACCGGCTCCGCCACGCACGCCGCGAAAAAACCGCCGATAGCCGCGTCAAACGCATTGCCGCCGCTGCGCAAAATATCCGCGGCGGCTTCCGCCGTCAGCCGGTGACCGGCGGCGATGGCGCCTTTCATGTTAAAAACGGTGGTGGGGGCATGGTGGCGAGATGGTGATGGCGGCTATGATGGTGAAATTATCGATGGGATTTATAGGGTTTGCATATCTAAATTTGGGGATTTATATATCTATTGCCCAGGTGTAATTTCCAGCATTATTTCGCGCCGCTCTTGTGGCATGTAAGTTTTATCCCTTAAATATTCATCAAAAATAAAATCAAAGGCAAAATTAACTGCCCTCCACCAACGCTGGTGATGAGTCCGCCATTTTTGTGGCAATCGGCATGTAAATTCCTTTGATATTGGCTTTTGATTTTGATATTGGCTTTTGATTTTGATATTGGCTTTTGATTTTGATATTGGCTTTTGATTTTGATTTTTCGCTGTCGCTTTTAAGTTTTACTCCCCCCGCTTTATCTTGCGGGGGAGTCAAATCTGCCCGAGCCGCCAGGCGTGGGCTGATTTGGTGGGGGATGCGTTTGATGTTGCTGTTATTTTTTGCTGTTATTTTTCGCTTTGGATTTTATCTTGTAAATTTTCACTCCAACAACAGCAAAATGGCATGAAAATAAAGCCAAAAGCCAAAATCAAAAGCGACAATCAAAAGCGAAAGTCAAAAGACAAGTCAAAGGACAAAATCAAAATTACCCCCCACCAAAACTGGCGATGAAACCGCCAGTTTTGACTCCCCCGCATTAAAGCGGGGGGAGTGAAGCGTTAAAAGCCAAAAGCGAAAATCAAAAGCAAAAATCAACACATCCTAAAAATAACACATCCTAAAAAATGGCATCCCCTCCTCACCCCGACGCCGCACAACATGGCGTCGACCACCCCATCCCTCTATCGTTATATGTACATTTTCCATGGTGCGTGAAAAAATGTCCGTATTGCGATTTTAATTCCCACACTCGGCGTGGTGACATCGACCAGCGTGGTTATGTCGCGGCATTGTTGGAAGATTTGGCGCGCGATGTCGAGGTTTATGGGTCGGCGCGCGCGCTGTCGTCGATATTCATGGGCGGCGGCACGCCGAGTTTATTCGGCGCCGCCGCCATCGGTGAATTGCTGCAGGGAATTGCCGTCCAACTGACCTTCGCCGCCGACATCGAAATCACCATGGAGGCCAACCCCGGCGCCGTCGAGCACGATGAATTCGCCGCCTATCGCGCCGCCGGGGTGAATCGATTATCCATGGGCGCGCAAAGTTTTGACGATGCGCAATTGAAAAACCTCGGACGCATTCATAGCGCCGCAGAATCCATGCTCGCGATTCGCGCCGCGCGAGATGCCGGCTTCGTCAATTTCAACTTAGATCTCATGCACGGCTTGCCCGGGCAGTCGCCGGCGGCGGCGCTGCGTGATTTGGACATCGCGCTAGATTTTGCGCCGCGCCACTTGTCGTTGTATCAACTCACCATCGAACCGCGCACCGAATTTTATCGCCGCCCGCCAACATTGCCGGGCGATGCGCGCATCATGGACATGCAACGCCGCTTGCGCGCTCGGGCCGCGGCGCGCGGCTATGGGCGCTATGAGGTGTCGGCCTATGCGCAGCCCGGCGCGCCATGTCGGCACAACTTAAACTACTGGCAGTTCGGTGATTATCTCGGCATCGGCGCCGGCGCCCACGGCAAAATAACCGCCGCCCACGGCATCGCGCGCTACTGGAAACAACGCCACCCCAGCCGCTATGTGGCCACCGCCGGCACCCCGGCCGCCGCCAAAACCACCCGCGTCGACGGCGCGGATGCGGTGTTCGAATTATTGATGAACGGCTTGCGGCTGAGCGATGGCTTCGCCGCCGAACTGCTGCCGCAACGCGCTGCCTGCGCCGAAAGCGCCATGCAAACCGCGCTGAATTTATTAGCCCCGGCGATAAAACGCGGCTGGATAAAAACCACCGGCGGCCGCATCAAATGCAGCGCGCAAGGCTATTGGTTTTTGGATGAAATTTTACAAAACGCCTTGCCAGAATCGGCGGCGGGTGATTCATGATCAGTTTAATGGGTTTAGTTTGATTGACTGGTTTGATTGGCATGTTAAATGTTGGGTTAATGCCGATGTTTTATCGACCTTCGAAAACACTTTTGTAGCGATAAAACCGCAGCGATTTGCCAACACGCCGGCGATAAGGCAAAATGCGGCGCCGCAACAGGCGGGGCTTCCCCCTTATATTTCCACCCACCGCATCGATTCGGAGTACCACCCTATGTCGTTTAGCGACCGTGACGGCGTCATTTGGCTTGACGGCGAGTTCGTGCCCTGGCGCGAGGCGCAGGTGCATGTGCTGACCCACACCCTGCACTACGGCATGGGGGTTTTTGAAGGGGTGCGCGCCTACGCCACGCAGCGGGGGCCGGCGATTTTCCGCCTGCGCGAACACACCGAGCGCATGTTTCGCTCGGCGCACATCCTCAATATGAAAATCCCCTACACCGCCGATGCGTTGATGGAAGCGCAACGCCAGGTGGTGAAAAAAAACGCTCTGGCATCGGCCTATATCCGCCCCATGGCGTTCTACGGCGCCGATGGTATGGGCATTCGCGCCGACAACTTAAAAGTGCGCGTCACCATCGCCGCTTGGGATTGGGGCTCCTATCTGGGCGAGGAAAATATGGAAAAAGGCATTCGCGTGCGCGTCTCGTCCTACACCCGCCACCATGTTAATGTCAGCATGTGTCGCGCCAAAGCCAACGGCCATTACATCAACTCCATGCTCGCCCTGCAAGAAGCAGTGGACACCGGCTATGACGAAGCGCTGCTGTTAGACACCAGCGGCTTTGTGATGGAAGGCAGCGGCGAAAATTTATTTATCGTGCGCGATGGCGTGGTTTATACGCCGGATTTAACCTCGGCGTTGGACGGCATCACGCGCAATACAGTGCTGCAATTACTCGACGAAGCCGGCTTTAAGGTAGTGGAAAAACGTATCACCCGCGACGAAGTGTATATCTGCGATGAAGCCTTTTTCACCGGCACCGCGGCCGAAGTGCTGCCCATTCGCGAGCTCGATAATCGCCGCATCGGCGCCGGCGGCCGCGGCCCGATAACCGAGCAAATCCAGCGCCAATTTTTCGCCGCCGCGCATGGTCGCAGCGCCAAACATCGCCACTGGCTTACCCATGTTGACGCGTGAATCGGTGGCAATCAGTTTGAATGAAAATGAATGGGTATGAACTGGCATGAATTGGCATGAATTGGTCTGAATGCGCATGAGTCCGCCGACCTCAGACCAGCCAAACGCGGCGCGACGGGTGGAGGTCACCGCCGCAGATATGCCGTTGCACTGCCCCATGCCGGGCAAGCGCCTATGGGATTCCCACCCCAAGGTGTACCTGCCCATCACCCCCGGCGGCGAAGAAATTTGCCCCTATTGCGGCACTGTGTATGTGTTTGTCGAGGTCGGGGAGTCCGGCGCATAACCCAGCGGGCAGCCGTTTTGGCTATGAATCGCGAAGATGAGTTTGGATTTGTATATTTAAATCTGCAGTTGGATTGGCGGTGGGTGGTTTTTGGGTTTGGGTTTTGGGTTTTGATCCCCCCCGCTTCATCATGAGGGGGAGTCAAAACTGGCAGGATTCATCGCTAGTTTTGGTGGGGGGGTTGCTCTTGCTTTGTTTTTCGCTTCCGCTTTTCGCTTTTGTCTTTATCCTGTAATTTTTCACCTCAAAAGTCGCCAAAGGGAGTGAAATAAAAGCCAAAGCCAGAATCAAAAGCGAAAGCAAAAGCAAAAATCAAAATCCCCCACGGCTGCTCTAAGATTCACCGCATGGACAAAGCGCGCAAAATTTTGATCATCGGCCCCTCCTGGGTCGGCGACATGGTGATGGCGCAGAGTTTGTTCAAGACCATCAAGGGCACGCAAGCCGCCGCCG
Organism: Candidatus Poriferihabitaceae bacterium; assembly: GCA_965243285.1. Lineage (GTDB taxonomy): Bacteria > Pseudomonadota > Gammaproteobacteria > Arenicellales > Poriferihabitantaceae > JAHRAW01. The sequence continues at coordinate 1,485,304 of OZ251537.1, forward strand.
ACATCACCGTGCTGGCGCCGTCTTGGAGCCTGCCGTTGCTGGCGCGCATGCCGCAAGTGGCCGCCGCCATCCGCATGCCCATCGGCCATGGCGAACTCAAACTCGGCGTACGCCGCCGCCTCGCCAGCGAGATAAGGGGCATGGAATTCGACCAAGCCATCGTCCTGCCCGGCTCTTTCAAGTCGGCGCTGGTGCCTGCGTTTGCGAAAATCCCCCAGCGCACCGGCTATCTCGGCGAGCAACGCTGGGGGCTGCTGACCGACATTCGCCCCTTGCGCAAATCCGTCATGCCTATGCACGCCATGCGCCTAACCGCGCTCGGCATGCCGAAATCGAAGCACCCGCTGAACATAACACTGGACGACATCCCGCCGCCAGCATTATCGGTACAACCCGAGCAGGCCGCCCAGGCGTCAGCGCGCTTCGCCTTAGAAGCCACGCGGCCCATCATCGCCCTATGCCCAGGCGCACAATACGGCCCCGCCAAGCAATGGCCGGCGCAGCATTTTGCCGCCGTCGCCCGCCACCTGTTACGCCACGGACATCAAGTTTGGCTATTCGGCTCGGCCAACGACCAGCCCATCGCCGCCCAAATCAACCATCTGTGCCAACAGCGCTGCGCCGACCTCACCGGCCGCACCACCCTCGACCAAGCCATGGATTTAATGTCCCTGGCCACGCATGTGGTCAGCAACGACTCTGGCTTGATGCACATCGCGGCCGCCATCGGCTGCCATGTCATCGCCCTTTACGGCTCATCCAGCGCCGCGTACACCCCGCCGCTCACCCCTCGCCGCGATTTACTCAACCTAAATCTCGGTTGCAGCCCGTGCTTCCAGCGCACCTGCCCGCTCGGCCACCTCGATTGCCTAAATCACTTGTCGCCGGAGATGGTGCTAGCAAAATTACCCTAATCGCCAAAATTTAGACGAGATTTGTATCGATTATTAATCACCCGCCAACATTTTTATCGGGCCATGAGCGATGCCCAATACTCGCGACCTCGCCAAAACGATTCACCCGGGCCCGATAAATTCGCGCATGCGTTGCAACAAGCGCGCTGGTTGCTCGTCCATCATCATCAATGCGCGGTCGGCCGGTTTGGCGAAATCTTGCGCCACGATCATGTCTAAGGTGGCGGCCAGGCTGTCGTAATAGCCGGCCACATTAAGCGCCGCGCATGGCTTGCGGTGGATTTTTAGTTTCGCCCAAGTCAGGGCTTCTAACAATTCTTCCAAAGTGCCGAGGCCGCCGGGCAGGGCGATGAAGCCGTCCGCCAAATCCGCCATCATGGCTTTGCGTTCGTGCATGGAGTCCACCACTTTCAATTCGCTTAAGCGCCCATGGACGATCTCGCGGCGCATCAGCGCGCGCGGGATGATGCCGATGGCTTCGCCGCCGTCATCCACCACGCGGTCGGCGATGCGCCCCATCAAGCCGATGCTCGCCCCGCCGTACACCAAGCCGATGTCCTGGCGCGCCAGTTCGGCGCCGAGATCATCGGCCGCTTGCAGATACTCGGGGCGATTGCCGGGGCGCGAGCCGCAATAAACGCAGATTCTTTTCATGGGGATGGTTGAGGCCGGGGGAGGGCAAAAATTATGAGGAATCTATCGACAACGGCGAGATTTTTGCGCGCCATTATAAGGGCGGCGAGCGGCGGCTTTCGGTTGGCGTGCGCAATCGATAAGATAAGATAGAATCAACGCCGCCGCCCACGCCGGCCATGGCGAAAGAGCGGCGGCGGCGCCCATCCATTTAGCCCTTAAGGAGCAGTAATCAAAATGACCTACCAACACATCAAAATGCCGCCTAACGGGGAAAAAATATCAGTCGTCGATAACAAACTGCGCGTGCCCGAGCAGCCCATTTTAGGCTTCGTCGAGGGCGATGGCATTGGCGCCGACATCACCGCCGCATCATTGCGAGTATGGAATGCGGCGGTGGCAAAAGCCTATGGCGGGCGGCGGCTGGTGCATTGGTGCGAGTTATTTATGGGCGAAAAAGCGGCCCGCATCTACGCCGGCGATTACTTCCCGGCTGAAACTTTAGCGGCGATAAAAGATTTGGTGGTCTCCATCAAAGGCCCGCTGACCACGCCCATCGGCGGCGGCTTTCGCTCGCTGAATGTATCGCTGCGCCAACAGATGGATTTATACGCCTGCGTGCGCCCGGTGCGTTATTTCCCCGGCGTGCCATCGCCGTTGCGCAAGCCGGAGGAGGTGGATGTGGTCATCTTCCGCGAAAATACCGAAGATGTTTATGCCGGCATCGAATACCCCAGCGGCAGCGAACAGAATAAAAAACTGGCGCGGTTTTTGCGCGAGGAGTTAAAAGCCGAATTTTTCGAAGACGCCGGCTTGGGGGTAAAACCGGTCAGCGCCCACGCCAGCAAACGGCTGGTGCGCAAGGCCATCGAATACGCCATCGAACGCGGCAAAGCCAGCGTCACTTTGGTGCATAAAGGCAACATTATGAAATACACCGAAGGCGCGTTTCGTAATTGGGGCTATGAGGTCGCCACCCAAGAATTTCGCGAAGCCATCATCACCGAAGATGAATTGTGGGATGACCACGACGGCGCCATGCCGCCCGGCAAAATCCTCATCAAAGACCGCATCGCCGACATCATGTTCCAACTGCTGCAATTGCGCCCGGCGGAATTCGATGTCATCGCCACCACCAATTTAAATGGCGACTATCTATCCGATGCGCTGGCGGCCGAAGTCGGCGGCGTCGGCATCGCCCCCGGCGCCAACATCGCCGACCACATCGCCGTATTCGAAGCCACCCACGGCACCGCCCCCAAGTATACCGACCAAAACAAGGTCAACCCGTCCTCATTAATGTTCTCCGGCGTGATGATGCTGGAATATATCGGCTGGCATGAAGCGGCGACGCTAATCAACCATGCCTTCATCAAAACCTTAGCCGACAAAGTCGTAACCTACGACTTCGCCCGCCAACTGGAAGGCGCCCAAACCGTCTCCACCAGCGGTTTCGCCGATGCCTTGATCGATAAGATTAACGCGTAGTGCGCAAACTATAATAGTCCCAACATTCCACGACTTCCTTTGGAGAATCATTACATGTCCGGTCAAAACAACAACGACAGCCATCGCAAAACCGTCGGCCAATGGCTCTCCGAGGATTATGAATGGCGCATCCCTGTCTATCAGCGTCACTATGCGTGGAATCCCGAACAAGAATTTGGCCCCACCCAACTATTCTGGGAAACGGTGCATGAACAAGCCAAAAAACGTTTGAATGGCCAGAAAGTTGACCCGCATTATTTTGGCGCCATCTTGGTGGAGTACAAAGAGGGAAGCGCGCAAAGCATCCAAAAATACGATGTGGTGGATGGGCAACAACGGCTGACCACGCTTAATGTCGCGCTGTTCGCCGTCATTAGTGCAGCCAGCGGGCTTGGTTATCGGGCGGAAGCGCGAGACAAACTGGAGAAATATATTTTTAATGACCCAACACCCGAGTCTTGCGAGAAACCGAAATTAGTACCCACCAATTTCGATCGCGCCCAATTTAGAAATTTATTGTCAAGCGCATTTGAGGTGTCACGGGCACCTAAGGATGATAGCGACCAGGCGAAAAAATCTAAAATTGTGCAGTCGTGTAATTTTTTCAAGGAGAAATTTAAAACATTCATCAAGAACAACATCTCCATGGGCAATGCGGTGGTCATTGACATGCTAATAGAAACCATTCTGGAAGGGTTTGAGTTGGTATTGATTCAGCTCAAAGAAACTGATGAAGCGCAAATAGTATTTGAGTCTTTAAACAACACCGCCTTGCCATTAACCACATTCGATCTCATTCGCAACAATATTTTTTATCGTGCCGACAAAGAGTCTCCAGGGAATGATGTGGATCTGTTCAATAGCCCTGAATGGCAACAATTTGAAGATACTTTTTGGGAAGAAACGCCTGGCCGTAGCAATAAAATTTCGCATATCGAATCCTATATTGCCCGCATGCTAATGGCCAAAACACAACGCGATTTTCTGTTGAATCGCAACTCCATTTTCAAGGAATATAAGAAATTTGCCGCTGATGAAGCGGCCTCGGGCTTAAACACAGGTGCCGAAACAAAAACCATTTCCGAGTATGTCGATGTCTATAAATATCTTGTCGGGAAAAGCAAAACAAACCCGCTGGGCGATGAATTTGATTTCGGCTATTTCATGCTTGCAACATGCAAGAGCATGGATTTTTATCCAGTCATTTTCATGATCGCCAAATGCGATTCTTCAGTCCAAGACAAGCAAAATATGCTCTATCTTTTGGAGATTTATGTGATTCGTAGACACTTATGTGACTGGACATCGGGAAACTATAATAAACAAGCGTCTAGAATTTGTAAGGTGTTCGGCCACAAACCGAGTTATGAAAAACTTGCTGAACACTTAAATGATTCACAAGAAAGTGAAACTCGAAAGTTTCCGAGCAACGAAAAAATTTCCAGTGCTTGCTTGAATAATAATTTCAATAAAAGCGACCTGAAAAAATACATATTCCATCGGATATTGCATCATACCGCTGCCAAAATGGATGATATACCCGCTTCATCAAAGCTGGTTATTGATCACATTATGCCAAAAGCATGGCGTGCTACAGCGGGGTGGGTAGATGATTTCGAAAGGGCTGACAAATCAGAACATGAAGCATTAAAGGAGTTTGCAAAAGATAATGTGGATATTAAAATCCAAACTATCGGCAACCTAACACCCCTATCCAAAGGGATAAATTTGAAAAAATCCGACGGCTGGACAAGCACTGCCGGGACAAAATACCGGTTGGCAAAATGCGACCTAAAGATGACTCGCCAGCTGGCCGATAAGGATAAATGGGGCGTAGATGAAATAGACGAAAGGAGCAAAGAACTCGCGGCAATTATTTGCGATATTTGGCCTCGGGATATTAAATAAGCACCACCAAATCAACGCCACAGACCATAAACATCAACTCACCTCAAAAACCCCATGTCCGCGAAAAAAATCATCATTTTTTCGATCATCTTGTTGCTGGCGGCGGCGCTGGTGTATTTCGGGCCGGAGCAGTATCTCAACCTCGAGTATGTTAAATCCCAGCTCGGGCGGGTTATCGAATATCGGCACGCCCAGCCGCTGGCGGCGGCGCTGATATTCACGGCGCTGTATGTGACGGTGGCGGCTGCTTCGATTCCCGGGGCGTTGATACTGACCCTCGCCGGCGGGGCGATATTCGGCTTTGTGGTCGGTTCGTTGTTAGTGTCGATTTCCGCCACCACCGGCGCCACCATCGCGTTTTTGATTTCGCGCTATCTGTTTGACGATTGGGTGCAGCATAAAATGGGCGAACGCCTGACCAAAGTGCGCGAAAAATTTCGCGTCGAAGGGGCCTTATATCTGTTTTCCATCCGCTTGGTGCCGGCCTTCCCGTTTTTTGTGGTGAATTTGGTCATGGGTTTGACCTCGATCAAAACCACCACCTATATGGCGGCCTCGTTTTTAGGCATGTTGGCGCCGAGTATGGTGTTCGTAAACGCCGGCACCCAACTGGCGAAATTGGAGTCGGTCAACGGCTTGTTGTCGCCGCAAATCATCGCCTCATTCGTGTTGTTGGCGGTGTTCCCCTATGCCGCAAAATATGCCTTAAGATTCATCGCCGCCCGTCGCACCCCCAAACATTAGCCATGAAATTCATCGCCGCCCGTCTCACCCCCAAACATTAGCCATGAAACCTCGCCATTACGATGCCAATTTAATCGTCATCGGCGCCGGTAGCGCCGGTTTGGTCAGCGCCTATATCGGCGCCGCGATCAAAGCCCGGGTGATATTGATCGAACAAAGCGACATGGGCGGCGACTGCTTGAATACCGGATGCGTGCCGTCGAAATCCTTGCTCGCCTCGGCCAAATTTATGCACCAAATCAAGCGCGCGGCGGATTACGGCATCAAATCCGCCACCGCGGAATTCGATTTCGCCGATGTCATGCAACGTGTGCACGCCATCATCGCCGCCATCGCCCCGCATGATTCGGCGCAGCGCTACACCGAACTCGGCGTGGAAGTGCACAAAGGGCGCGCCGAAATCACCTCGCCGCACAGCGTCATGGTGCGCACCGCCGATGGCGAGCAGCGCGAGTTGACCGCGCGCGGCATCATCATCGCCACCGGCGGGGCGCCGTTTGTGCCGCCTATTCCGGGGCTGGATAAAGTGGACATCCTCACCTCGGACAACATCTGGCAACTGCGCACGCTGCCGAAAAAATTGTTGGTGTTGGGCGGCGGCCCCATCGGCTGCGAGTTGGCACAATGTTTCGCGCGTTTCGGCAGCGCCGTAACCATGGTGGAAATGTTGCCGCAAATTATGATTCGCGAAGACCCGGAAATCGCCGCCGACATCGCGGCGCGTTTTATCGCCGAGGGCATCGACTTGCGCACCAGCCATCGCGCCGAAAAAGTCATGGTGGACGGCGGGCGAAAAATGTTGCGTTGCCGTCGAATGGATTCTGGCGAGTCTGGCGATTCCAGCAAACCCGGCAAGTCCGCCGAAGCCGCCCCGGTAGACATCGAATTCGATGAAATTTTAGTCGCCGTCGGGCGCGCCGCGCGCTTGGAAAACTATGGCTTGCAACGCCTAGACATCCCCGTAGGCGCCGGCCGCAGCATCGAAACCAACGAGTATTTGCAAGCCGGCTACTCCTCCATTTACGCCTGCGGCGATGTGGTCGGGCCGTACCAATTCACCCACGCGGCGGCGCATCAAGCGTGGTATGCGGCCGTCAATGCGTTGTTCGCGCCGTTCAAAAAATTCAAGCTCGATTACCGCGTGATGCCGTGGGCGACCTACACCGACCCAGAAGTGGCGCGCGTCGGTCTAAACGAGTTGGAGGCCGTCGCGCGCGGCATACCCTATGAGGTCACGCGTTATGATTTAGCCAATCTCGACCGCGCGTTGACCGAAGGCCAGGCCACCGGTTGCGTAAAAGCGCTCACCGTGCCGGGCCGAGATAAAATCCTCGGCGTCACCATCGTCGGCGCGCATGCGGGTGATTTAATCGCCGAATTTGTGCTCGCCATGCGCCACAATTTGGGGTTGAATAAAATCCTGCAAACCATCCACGCCTACCCCACTTGGATGGAAGCCAATAAATTCCTCGCCGGCAACTGGAAACGCGAGCACGCCCCGCCATGGGCACTCAAAGCGCTGAAAAAATTCCACCGCGCGCGGCGCTGGCGGTGGAAATAGTGCCCGCCATTAATCCTGGCTTTAATGTTGCCGGCTTTAATCCCGTCAGATTTAATGTTGCCGGCATCAATCTTGAATCTTCACCACCGCCCGCCCCCAATTCGAACCATCGAAATAACCCTCGAAGGCCGACGGTAAATCGTCAAACGCCACCTCGCGGGTGACGATGCTGTCTAGGTGAGTGGGTTTGAGGTCGGATCCTAAGCGCGCCCAAATGTTGTGGCAGATGTCGGCCGGTATGTCGATGGAATTGATGCCGAGCAGCGACACGCCGCGCAAAATGAACGGCATCACCGTGGTGTTGAGTTTGTAGTCATCCACCAAACCGATGCTGGCGATGCTGCCGTGCGATTTTACCGTGCGCGTGAGCCACGCCAGCGTCTCGCCGCCGGCGTTATCCACGGCGCCGGCCCAGAGTGCTTTTTCCAACGGGCGGCTGCCCTTATCCACGCTATGGCGGTCGATAAAATCGCTGGCGCCGAGGGCGCGCAGGTAGTCGTGCTGGGTTTTTTTGCCGGTGAACGCGGTCACCTCATAGCCATTCGCGGCCAGGATATTCACCGCGATGCTGCCCACCCCGCCGCTGGCGCCGGTGACCACCACCGGCCCATTATCCTTGCGCTGGCCGTTTTGCTCCATACGCGCCACCGCCAACGCGGCGGTCAAGCCGGCCGTGCCGAGCGCCATGGCCTCGCGCAAAGTCAGGCCGCGCGGCAGCGGCACCACGCTATCGGCCGCCACCCGCGCCACTTGCGAATAGCCGCCATCGGCGGTCTCCGATAACCCGCAGCCGCACACCAGCACTTCATCCCCCTCGCGATAACGGCGGTCTTTGGAATGCGTGACCACGCCGGATAAATCGATGCCGCCGTTCAGCGGAAAGCGCCGCAGAATCTTGCCGCGACCGGTGGCCGCCAATGCGTCTTTGTAGTTGATTCCCGACCACATGGGCTTGATCACCACCTCGCCGTCAGTGAGGTCGTCTACGGCAATTTGCGCAAAACCGGCCACGATTTTGTGGTCAATTTGAGCGATTCTATAGGCGCGAAATTTAGGCATATTGAATACTCGATGGTTAGGGAGATTTGAGGAAATAGCCGCCGAAAAATGGCCGCCAAAAGGACTAAAAATTCGCTGCGTTACTTAAAAACGCGCCAAAAATAGTGACAAAAGTACGCGCTAAACCCGCCCATGCAACGGACTGGTGCGCGGAAAATGGGCGCGCAGAAACTCCATCTGGTCGGCGAGAATTTTACGCCCCTGCAGGTAAATGTATTCGGCGTGGGTGGGGGTGAATGGCACCGCCAGCAATTCCATGCCGGCCTCTTGGGGGGTGCGCCCGGCCTTGTGATTGTTGCAGCGCACGCAGGCCGTGACCACATTATTCCAATGATCCATGCCACCTTGGTGCAGCGGCGTTACATGGTCGCGCGACAGCCGCCGCCACGAAAATTGCCCGCCGCAATACAAACACAAATGCCCATCGCGCTGAAACAACGGGCGATTATGCAGCGGCGGCACATAGGCCTCGCGCATTTTCATCACCGCCAGATGATTGCCGTAGGTGGCGATGATGGAATTGATGTCCATGCTGCTGCGCTGCCCGCTGGCGCGATTGAAACCGCCGCGCACGCGCATGGAATTCGCCCCGCACACATACGCCACCTGCCCGAGGCACTGCAAGGTGACGGCGCGCTTGAAATCCACCCACTCCAAGGGCATGCCCGAGGCATCGGTGCGCAAAATCGGTTGAGTGGGCGGCAACATGGCGGATTGGGTACGAAATTTAAGCGTGAAACTTTATCATAATGGCGGCGGGGGGCTGGTCGATGGGCTAGCCGATGGCATGGGTGATGGCCTGATCGATGAAATGAGTCGTCCGATGGATTCACCGCCGCGGATTCACAGCGGCCAATACGGCAGCGCCGCCCGCAACGCCAGATTTGCAAACACCCCGGCCAGCACATCGTCTAACATGATGCCGCTGCCGCCGCCGACTCGGCGGTCGATGAGGCTAATCGGCCACGGCTTGACGATGTCGAACAAGCGAAACAAAACGAAGCCGAGCAGCACCGTCGCCGGCGATAACGGCAGCCAGCACAGCGTCACCCACAGCCCCACCATCTCGTCCCAAACAATGGCCGGGTGGTCGTGGACGCCGAGAGATTTCGCGGCCGCGGCGCACACATTAATGCCCACCACAAAGGCCGCCAGCAGCGCCGCGCCATGCCATGCCGGCGGCAATAAATGCAGCGCCGGCAAAAACGGCACGGCCGCCAACGAACCCATCGTGCCCGGCGCCCACGGCGCCAGCCCGGCGCCAAACCCGAAGGCTAAAAAATTCCTCGGCCCAGCGCATAAATGCCGCCGACTAACCGGCGGTCTGGAGGCTGAATTCATGCGTCGATTTTTGGGCTGATGGGCGGTTTGGGCGTCAAACTCATCCAAAAATCCGACCCGGCGGGTGCATGCCGATTAATCGGCGGCCTCGACCTTAGATTGAGGCGAATTCTCGGGTTGATGGGCGGTTGCGGGCGGCGGAAAAATCACCACCACGGCATCGATTCATTTACTTAAGTTTTTGCTGGCCGCCTGCCGGCCATTTTGCCCGCCATCTCGCTATCTCGTTCACCGGCCGCGTCGCCAGCCGCATCGCCGCCGTCGATGGCGACATGTTCGTCGGAATCCGCCAGTTGTCGCGCTATTTTATCGAGCACGGCATTGACGAACTTATAGCCGTGCTGCGCGCCGAATAATTTAGCGAGGTCGATGGCTTCGTTCATGACCACTTTGGGCGGGATGTCGCGGGCGTAGCGCAACTCAAAAGCGCCCAGCCGCAAGATCGCTTGCTCGACCACATCCAACTGCTGCGGCGTGCGCTCGGTGTGGGCGTCGATCAAGGCGTCGATGGTGTCGATGTGCGCCGGGATGGCCTGGATGAGGGCGAGAAAATAATCGCGATGGCGGCCGGCGAGGTCGGCATTGCAGATGAAAGTGGCTTCGATTTGCGCCGGCGCTTGGGCCGTCATGCGCCATTGATAGAGCGCCTGCACCGCGCACCGCCGCGCCAGCCGCCTGCTGTTTCTCGCCATTTTTGCGCGCCGGTTTACAAAAAATGTTCGGCTTAAAGGCGTTGCTGCAGCGCCGCCATCTTGATGGCGGCCATGGCGGCGGCGGCGCCTTTGTCGCCGCGCTTTGGGTCGGCGCGGTATTCGGCTTGGCGCAAGGTGTCGGTGGTCAGCACGCCGAAAATAATCGGCGCCTGCCCACGCAAATTGAGGGTGGCGATGGCGCGCGCGCATTCGCCAGCGACATAATCAAAATGCGGGGTTTGGCCGCGAATGACCGCGCCCAAGGCGATGATGGCGGCGTATTTTTTCGTCGCCAGCAGTTTTTGGCACGCCCATGGAATCTCAAAAGCACCGGGTACATCGACAACATCGAGTGGCGAATCACCCTTATGGCGGGCGAAAACCGCTTGGGCGCCGGCGAGCAAATTTTGGGCGATGCCGGCATAAAAACTCGCCACCACCACGCCATAGCGTTCGTTGATTTCAGTCATGCTGGCGTTGCCAGTGGGTTAATGCTTGGCGGTCGGCGAGGTAGGCGACGATTTCCAGCCCGAAACCGGATAGCCCGTGGGCGCGTTTTTGGCGGCCCAGGGCGAGTACTTTGCCGACCCCTAAATCGGCGAGAATTTGGCCGCCGGCGCCGAGCATTCTTAAATTGGCCGGGCTGTCGGTGGCGCTTTGCTCGGGCCTGGCGGCAGCGCCCGGCAAACTGATGCGGGCGGCGAGTTCGGCCGCGGATTCGGCGTATGACAATAACACCACCACGCCGCTGTCGCCTTGCGCGATGGCCTCCAGCACATTCGCAAGCGACCAACTGCCCGCCGCCGTCGGCAGCAATCGATCTAACAGGCCGCGATGCACATGCACCCGCACCGGGGTCGGGCGCGCCGCGTCGATAAGGCCGCGCACCAACGCCATGTGTACGCCGCCCTCGACGCGGTCGCGATAAATATAAGCCTGAAAGCGCCCTTGTTCGAGCTGCAGTTCGGCGGTGGATACGCGTTGCACGGTGGGGTCGTTTTTCAGCCGATAGCGAATCAGCTCAGCGATGGCGCCGATGCGGATGCCGTGGCGGCGACCGAAGGCGATTAAATCCGGCAGCCGCGCCATGCCGCCGTCCGGGTTTAGAATCTCGCAAATCACGCTGGCCGGCTCGAAACCGCTGAGGCGCGCCAGATCAGCCCCGGCTTCGGTGTGGCCGGCGCGGGTTAGCACGCCGCCGGGCTGCGCTTTTATGGGGAAAATATGGCCGGGGGAGACCAAATCATCCGGCACGGCGTTTTTTTTCACCGCGGCGCGCACCGTGATGGCGCGATCATGCGCGGAAATGCCGGTGGTCACGCCGACTGCGGCCTCCACCGAGACCGTGAAATTGGTGGCGAAGCGCGCGCTGTTGCGGCTCACCATCGCTGGCAATTCGAGTTGCGCGCAGCGCGCTTCGCTCAATGCCAGGCAAATCAAACCGCGCCCTTGCGCCGCCATGAAGTTGATGTGCTCGGCGGTGGTGCATTCCGCCGCCACCAGCAAATCGCCCTCATTTTCGCGATTTTCATCATCCACCAAAATCACCATTTTTCCTTGTCGGAAGTCGGCGAGGATGTCGTCGATGGAATCGATGGCGCTTGAATTCATAGCCGGTTTATGCATGAGAATCTGCGGGCGCTGCGAGTTGCCCGGGTTGCGAATCGAAAAGTCGCTGCACATAACGCGCCACTGCATCCGCCTCGAGGTGGGCGCGCGCGCCGGGTTGCAGCGCGCCGAGGGTGGTGGCGCGCAGGGTATGCGGCACTAACATGACCTCGAAATGCGTCTCGTCGGCGACATCGGAGACCGCATTGATGGTCAGGCTGACGCCGTCTACGGCGACCGAGCCTTTGTGTGCCAGCAGGCGACCCAGCGGGCGCCGCACCGCAAAGCGCAGGCGCGTGAAATCGGCGCTCGGAGCGCGCTCGAGTAAGCGGGCGATGCCGTCGATGTGTCCGGCCGATAGGTGGCCGCCCAACGGCGTCGCCAGCGTCAGCGCCGGCTCGAGATTGAGACGTTGCCCGACTTGCCAGTCGCCCATCAAGCACCGCGCCAGCGTCTCTGGGGAAACATCGAAGCGCGCCTCGCCATCGCGCAGCGCCGCCAGCGTCAGGCAAGCGCCATTGACGGCCACGCTGTCACCGATTTGCAGCGGCGGATTGGCCTCGCCCAAGGCCGCCAAATGCACCGTCATCACGCCGCCGCCGGCATGGTGACGGATGCTGCGCACCACGCCCATGGCGCGCACGATGCCGGTGAACATAGTTGGTTTACTCCGCGGCCGCGTCGGCGGCGGCGACATCCAACGACAAGCGCAAATCTCGACCGAGCATGCGTACCTCGCGAAATTTCAGCGGGCGTTTGTCGGCCAGGCGTTCCAGACCGAGGCTGAACATGCCGCGGGCGGCGTCGCCGAGCAAATCCGGCGCCATGTACACCACCACCTGCTCGACCAGCCCTTGCCGCAGCATGCTGCCGCTGAGGCGAGGCCCGGATTCGACCATCAATTCGTTGATCTCGCGCTCAGCCAGCAATGCCATCACTTGTGCTAAGTCGATGCGCCCGCCGTGTTGGCGACACACCACGATTTCGACCCCCGGCTTGCGCATTAATGCCGGCGGCCGGTCGGCGGCGGCGGTGATGATCAACACCTCGCCGGGCGGTTGCAAAATTCGCGCGCGCGGCGGCGTGCTGAGGTGGGTGTCGAGAATAATCCGCAATGGCTGTCGCACGATGCCATCGAGCCGCGCCGTCATGTGCGGGTCATCGCGCAATACGGTGCCGACGCCGGTCAAAATGGCGGCGCTGGCGGCGCGCAGTTTGTGCGCATCGCGGCGCGCCGCTGGGCCGGTTATCCACTGGCTTTCGCCGCTGGCCATGGCGGTTTTGCCGTCCAAACTTACCGCCATTTTCAGCGTTATCCACGGCCGCCCATGCACCATTCGCTTAATAAAGCCGCGATTCAACTGCTGCGCTTGCTGTTTGCCGATGCCCAAAGTCACGGCCACGCCAGCGGCGCGCAACATCTCGATGCCACGCCCATCGACCTGCGGGTTGGGGTCTGGCGCGGCGATGACGACGCGGCCGAGGCCGGCTTTTAGCACCGCATTGACGCACGGCGGCGTCTTGCCGTGGTGGCTGCACGGCTCTAGGTTTAAGTACATGGTGGCGCCGTGGGCGCGCTTGCCGGCTTCTTTTAAGGCGATGATTTCGGCGTGTTCGCCGCCGGCAAAGCGGTGCCAGCCTTGCCCCGCCACCTCGCCGTCGGCGACCACCACGCAACCGACTCGCGGGTTGGGGTGGGTGCTGTTTACGCCGCGCGCCGCTAACCGCAGCGCCATCGCCATGAAATGTTCGTCCTCGCCCGGCGGCGGGGGTGATTCCGCGCTCGCGACCGCGGCGGTGGATTCGGCGGCGGTTGGGGTGGTGCGCATAAGGGGGATTCGGCGGCGGCGCGGTTTTGCTGTTGAACTGGGGCACTGCCCGCTAACCTGCGCTCTGGGTCTGCACCATGTGCCTGCACCATGGGCCTGCACCATGGGCGATAGCCGGTGGGCGATGTTCTAACGCCGAACGCCCGGTTCGCCGTCCGCAGACCGCGCCCGCCCGCCGCGATGACGCGTATTGCGGGCTAGGTGGGGGATTAAGGAATCCGCCCCGCCCGTGGATTTACGGCGCGGCGTCGGCGCCTTCTTTGGGCGGCGCCAACATGTCTTCGCGGGTGATGCCGAGCAAAATCACCGCCGGGCTGGCGACGAAAATCGACGAATAAGTACCGATGATGACGCCGACCAATAAGGCGATGGAAAAACCGCGAATCACCTCGCCGCCAAAAATCAGCAGGGTGAGCACCACGATCATGGTGGTCAGCGAGGTCAGCACGGTGCGCGGCAGGGTTTGGTTGATGGCTTGATTGACGATGCCCGTGGCGTCGCTTTTTCGCATTTTGCGAAAATTCTCGCGGATGCGGTCGTATACCACGATGGTGTCGTTGAGCGAATAACCGATAACCGCCAACACCGCGGCCAACACCGGCAACGAGAAATCAAATTGAAACAGCGAGAAAGCGCCGACCGTGATGATCACATCATGCGCTAACGCCACCACCGAACCGACCGCGAACCGCCATTCGAAGCGGAAGGTGACATAAATCAGGATGCCGATGAGGGCGTACAACATCGCCAAACCGCCTTGATTGGTGAGTTCATCGCCCACTTGCGGGCCGACGAATTCCACCCGGCGCATTTGCACTTGGCAGTCGGCGGCGCCGTCATCGGTGGCGCATTGTTGGGCGCCGCCGTGCTCGGTATCCACCAATTCCTCACCATAGGCGGTGCGCAGGGCGCGCAAAACGCTGTCGCTGATTTGCGCGGCGCTGCGGGCGGCGGCGGATGGGTCGCTATCGGCCGCGGAAGAATCGCCGCTGACGCTGGCGGCGATGATCGGCAAGCGCACCAACACATCGCGGGCGGTGCCGAAATGCTGCACCACGGCATCGTCGAAATCGCCATCGCGTAATGCGGTGCGCACCGCTTCGATGTCCACCGACTGCTGATAGCCGACTTCCACCAAAGTGCCGCCGCTGAAATCGATGCCGAAATTCAAACCGCGAAAGGTAAGCGAGGAGATGCTGAGCGCCAGCAAAAACACCGACACCGCCAGCGCCAATTTACGCTGGCTGAGAAAATCAAAACGGGTTTTTTGTTTGAAAAATTCCATGAGTAGCGATGCTTCAGATGGACAAGGCCTTGATGGTTTTGCCGCCGTAGCGCCAATTGTTCAGCGCCCGCGTGACCATGATGGCGGTGAACATCGAAGTGATGATGCCGATGCTTAAGGTGACGGCGAAACCTTTGATGGGGCCGGTGCCAAAATTGAACAACACGATGGCGGCTATCAAGGTGGTGATATTGGCGTCCACGATGGTGGACAAGGCGCGGTCATAGCCATTGTGGATGCTGGCTTGGGGCGAATTGCCGTTGCGCAATTCTTCGCGGATGCGCTCGAAAATCAGCACATTGGCGTCCACCGCCATGCCCACGGTCAGCACGATTCCGGCCACCCCGGGCAAGGTTAAGGTGGCTTGAAAAAATGACAGCACCGCCACCATCAGCACCAGATTAATGGTCAGCGCGAGGGTCGCGGTCATGCCGAAATAACGATAATAAACCAGCATAAATATCAGTACCAATAAAAAGCCAGCGGCCACCGAGGTGAAGCCCTGACTGATGTTGGCTTGCCCGAGGCTGGGGCCGACGGTGCGTTCTTCGATAATCTCCACCGGCGCCGCCAGCGCGCCTGAGCGCAGCATCAACGCCAAATCACGCGCTTCGGTCACGCTGTCTAAGCCCTCTATCTGAAAACGTTTGCCCAATTGGTCGCGAATCACTGGTGCCGTCAGCACCTCTTCGATTTTACTGCTGACGCGAATCGGCCGCCCTTGCGCATCGCGCACCACTTGGCCGTCGGCGTCTTTTTTCAACTGCGAGGTGGTTTCGAGGTAGGCCACCGCCATGCGATTGCCCACATTTTCGCCGGTTACGCGCTGGTTAATGCGGGCGCCGGCGGCGTCTAAGGTGATGCTGACGATGGGCGAGCCGGTTTGGGTGTCGATGCTGGCGGCCGCATCGATGATGTTGTCGCCGGAATAAATGATGCGTTTCAGCAGCAAAATACGCCGCCCATCGCGGAATTTATAGAGCCGCGAACCAGCCGGCGCTTGGCCGGATTCCACCGCCTCGGCATTGCGCTCCTCATTCACCAGGCGCATCTCCAGGGTGGCGGCGCGGCCTAAAATGCGCTTGGCGCGCGCCGTGTCTTGCACCCCGGGCAGTTGAATCACCAGCCGATCATCGCCCTGCTGCTGCACCACCGGTTCGGCCACGCCGAGCTGGTCGATGCGGTTTCGCAACGCCGCCATGTTTTGTTGCAGGGCGAATTGCCTGATCTCGTCGAGCTGCTCGGCATCCAGGCTGGTCACCAGCACGCCGGGGCGCGCGGGGTCGGTTCGCACCTGCAATTCCGGCAAGGCATCTTCGACCACGCCGCGCGCTTGTTCGAGCTGCGTGGCGTCGCGCAAGGTGATTTCGATGTCGTCGGCGGCATTGGCGCGCACATTGCGATAGTGCAATTTGCTGTTTCGCAGGGCGCTTTTGAGGTCCCCCACATAGCGATCTCGGGCGCGGTCGATGGCGTTTTCCATGTCCACCTCCAGCAAAAAATGCACCCCGCCGCGCAAATCCAAGCCCAGATACATGGGCAGGGCGCCGGCCCTGGTCAGCCACGCCGGGGCGCCGGATAGCAGCGTCAAGGCGGTGGTATAGCCATCGCCCAATTCCTCCTCGATGGCGTCGCGCGCCTTGAGCTGGCTCTCGCTGTCGCCGAAGCGCAGTTTGATGCCATCGGCGTCATGGGTTAGCGCATCGGCCGCGACTCCGGCCGTCGCCAGCGCGGTTTCCACCTGCGCCAACACCGCCGCGTCGACAGTGCCGCCACGGGCGCCGCGAACCTGCACGCCGGCCGCATTGCCGAAAATATTCGGCAACGCATAGAAAGACCCGACCACCAACACCAGCGCGATCAGCAGGTATTTCCACCACACGGTTTGATTCAACATAAGATAAGGCTTGGCTAAAAAATCGGGCGGATTATACAATAGCGGCGGTGAAAAACGCATCGCCCGGGCCGATTTTTACCGCTCGCCGGAAGCCGCCGCATCCATGCCCGTTTTACTGCCCGGCCGCATCCATGCCGGCTGTATTTAATGTCCAGCCGTATTAATGCTGAAGAATGGGCGGCGACTGACCGAGCATTTTCGCCGCCCGGCCAGTCGCGGCGGCGCTACAAAAAGGCCTCGCCAGCGTGGTTTACGAACACATCCGCATTGCGAATGTAGGTCATCACCGTGGCCGGATTTCGATGCCGCGTGATCTCCATAATCTTGTCCAAACTGGCGCGATGGGCAGCGGCGCTGGTGATAAAGCCGGCGCGCAGGGAATGCCCGGCAATCTCGCTGGCGTCCAAACCAATGCGCGTCGCATAGCCTTTGAGAATGCGCGCAATGTCGGAATGGTGCAGCGGGTTGCCGCGCACATGGCCGCCGCGCCGCATGCTCTGGAATACATACCCGGTGTCGAGACCTGAGAAATCCAGCCACGCTTGCAGCCGGGCGATGGGTTTGATGCGCCGCCCTTTGGGGATGGCGATTTTCTGGCCGCGCCCTTGCTGGTCGGTTTTCGATTTGCGAATGTTGAGCAGAATTTTGCCGGCGCGTTGCGAGCCGCCGCGGCTGGCCAATTCGACGATTTCCACATCCTCCACCCGCAGGTTGCAAATCTCCGAGCGCCGCAAGGCGCCGGCGAAACCGATGGCGATGATGGCGGCATCGCGCAGGCCGATGGGCGTGGTGCCGCAAGCCCGCAGCATGGCGCGAATGTGCCCCTCGCGCAGCGCCCGCACTTGGCGCACGGCACCACCGCGAATGCGCATCAAGCCGCGAAACACGGTCTCCACTTTGGGGTCGCGCGTCGGCGCTGGCAGCCCGGCATCGAGGTGTTTGTGGGTGATGGCGCTGCGGAACAACGCCACCGTGCCCATGGCCAAATATTTGCCGGCGGCGCTCACCGGCTGCGTAGCGTGCTCGATTAAAAAATCGATCACCAGTTCCGGCGTCGCCGGAAAGGCCTCTTCGCCGCGCTGGCGGCAATATTTCGCAAAATACTGCCAGCCGTTTTGGTACGCCTTGCGCGTGTTATCCGCCATCGCGGATTGCAAAATATCATCATAGCAGTTAGTCATGTTCACCCTCATAGGTGGTTGATTAATCGAGGGTGAAAAATACACGCTAAACCCGTGCCAACCCGTTGTGATTGCGTGATGAATTATTTAAATGTCCATAACGCATTATTTAATTCGATAACACATTATTTAATGCCATGGCGCATTTAATTTCATCATGCGGTATTAAATGCCAGGGCGCATTAGGTTAAGGAACAGCATGGCCACCGCGGCCATCGCCACGCGCTAATTCAATCCATTTCCATGGGATTTTTAGCGGTTATGTCACGCCTAAATTTAAAGCGCCCATGAGCATCCGCCGGCAAAAGAAAGTTAGTTAGATGTGTAAATTTTGGGAGTTATATACTTGTTGACTCAAGCCTTATTTCACGCTGATTTTATAGCGTTGCGTGAAGGTTGTTTGGTTAGGGTTTTTATGGGTTTTTTGGGGTAATGCAAGCGGTTTTTTTATTGTTGGGGTCTACAACCATATAATTCCCTTTGATATTGCCTTTTGATGTTGCCTTTTGCTTTGGCTTTTAATCTTCACTCCCCCGCGTACATCATGAGGGGGAGTCAAGAAAAAGCCCAACAGCAAAAGCCAACAGCAAAAGCAAAATCAAAAGCCAAAATCAGCCGCTGACCTCAAAAACGCTAATCGAACTGCAGATTTAGGTATATAAATCCCTTATGTTTGGCGGCTTATCTTGGCAGCACGCATTCATCGCGATATAAATCTTCGATGCGTTCTCTTTTTCTGACCAAGTGGCAGGCGGCGCCATCCACCATGACCTCGGCCGGGCGGGGGCGGGTGTTGTAGTTGGAGGCCATGGCGGCGCCGTACGCGCCGGCGGTGCGCACCGCCAGCAGGTCGGATTCGCGCACTTTTAGGGCGCGATTTTTGCCGAGGAAATCGGCGCTTTCGCACACCGGGCCGACCACATCGCACTGCATGGCCGGGCAATCCGGCGGCGGCGCGACTTCGACGATGTCGTGGTAGGCCTGATACAGCGCCGGGCGAAGAAGATCGTTCATGCCCGCATCCACCACGCAAAAATTGCCGGATTCACCGCGTTTGATGGCCACGGTTTGGGTCAGTAGCACGCCGGCGGCGGCGACGATAGCGCGGCCTGGCTCCACGGCGACGGCCAGTTGCGGCTGGCGGGCGCGCACTTGGGCGACAATTTCGGCGCCGTACTGCGCCGGCGAAGGCGGCCTCTCGGCGCGATAACGCACCCCCAAACCGCCGCCGAAATCGAGGTGGTCTACGATGATGCCTAGGCTCAAGAGTTGGTCTACGAAATCCAGCACGCAGCGCAAGGCCTCGCGATAGGGCGCCAAATCGGTCAGTTGCGAACCGATGTGGCAAGCGACGCCGCTGACGCGAATGCCGGGCTCGGTCTGGGCTTGGCGATAAACCTCGACGGCGCGCTCGGCGCTCAGACCGAATTTATTTTCGCGCCGGCCGGTGGAAATGTAGGGGTGGGTTTTGGCGTCCACATCGGGGTTTATGCGCACCGAAATGGCGGCCACGCGCCGCAATTTTGCCGCCGCGGCGCTGATGCGGCGCAACTCGCTCACCGATTCGATATTGAAGCAGCCGATGCCGGCGGCGAGGGCGGCGTCGATCTCCCAGGTTTGTTTGCCGACCCCGGAAAAGACCACTTGCGAGGCGTCGCCGCCGGCTTTGAGGACGCGCTGTAATTCACCGCCGGAGACGATGTCGAAATCGCTGCCGAGCCCGGCTAACACATTCAGCACCGCCAAATTGCTGTTGGCTTTGACGGCGTAGCAGATGCGATGCGGATGGTCGCCGAAGGCGGCGTCGAAGGCGCGCCAATGCCGCGCCAACGCGGCCCGGGAATAGACATAGCAAGGCGTGCCAAAGCGCGCCGCGATATCGACCAAGGCCACTTGCTCGGCGTGCAAAGCGCCCTCGACGTAGTGAAAATCATCCATTGGCGGGGTTTGGCGGGTGGGTCGGGGGCGATGGCGGCGGGAAGCAAAGGCGATGGCCGGCGGATGGCGGAGCGATAGCGGGCGGATGGCGGGCGGAGCGACGGCGGGAAATCGATGGCGGCGGCAGCGGCGGCAGGGACAGCGATGATTGGAAATCGATGGCGAGAAGCGGGAATCTCGCCGCCGGCATCGCGCCGGATGGGGCGTCGCGCCTTAATCCGTGGCGCGCAGACTGGCCTCCGCAGGCGGCAAATACAACGCCCCGGATTGCCCGCAAGCGCTCAATCCGCCCACCCCGGCGACGAGCGCAACCGCCAACCATGCGCTGCGCCATCGCCCGGCGGCGTGGCGCGCTTTTCCGGTCGCCTCGGTAATCACCGCAGCCGAAGCGCCGCCGGAGTCACCGCCAGGCAAGGCCGGCTTGGAATCCACCGACCGCGAAGTTTTCACCACATTTGCCAGCCGTATTTTCATAGCCATGTGGTTTGTGTATCGAAAAATTCACCACCTAGCGGCCGCGCCGTAAACATAGGCATCGCCACAGTGCCGCCGGGGCCGCCAGGCAACGCCGGCTTGGAATCCACCGACCACTGCGCAGCTTCCATCAACCCAGCCAGCCGTATTTTCATCCTTCGGCCGGGCGGGAATCGAGCAGTGCCAAGGCGCGTTTGGCGGCCGCGGCCACTTGCTTCGGCGCCGTGCCGCCGTGGTGGTCGCGGGCCGCCACCGAGCCCTCCACGGTGAGAATGGCGTACACATCTTGGGCGATGGCGGGGTGGAATTGTTGCAGTTCGGGCAGGGTTAATTGCGCCAAGCGCTGGTCTTTTTT
The DNA here is from genome assembly GCA_965243285.1 of Candidatus Poriferihabitaceae bacterium. Lineage (GTDB taxonomy): Bacteria > Pseudomonadota > Gammaproteobacteria > Arenicellales > Poriferihabitantaceae > JAHRAW01. Next base: position 1,506,211 of record OZ251537.1, read on the forward strand.
CAGCGCGTAGCCCACCGCCTTGCCCACCGCTTCGTGCGCATCGCGAAAGGGCACGCGCTTGCCGGCCAAATAATCCGCCAAATCGGTGGCGGTGGAATAGCCGCGCTGCGCAGCGGCGTGCATGGCGCGGCGATGCACCCCCATGCGCGGCAACATTTGGCACAACACTTGCAAGCACGCCAGCACCGTATCGACGCTATCGAACAACGGTTCTTTGTCTTCCTGATTGTCGCGATTATAGGCCAGCGGCTGCCCCTTCATCAGCATCAGCGCCGCCATCAGATTGCCGCTCACGCGCCCGCATTTGCCGCGGATGAGTTCGGCCGCGTCGGGGTTTTTTTTCTGCGGCATGATGCTCGAGCCGGTGCAAAACGCGTCGCCCAAATCGATAAAACCGAAGGCTTGGGACGACCACAGCACCATTTCCTCCGCCATCCGCGAGAGGTGCACCATCAATAAGGCGGCGTCGGCATTGAATTCGAGGATGAAATCGCGGTCGGATACGCCGTCCAAAGAATTGCCGCCGACATGTGCGAAACCCAATTCGGCCGCGGTCATGTCGCGGTCGATGGCGAAACCGCTGCCGGCTAACGCGGCGCTGCCGAGGGGCGAGATGTTCACCCGCGCCCGGCATTCGCGCAGGCGTTCATAATCGCGCTGCAGCATCTCATTCCAGGCCAACAAGTGATGCCCGAAAGTAACCGGCTGGGCGATTTGGGTATGCGTGAAGCCGGGCATGATGGTGGCCGCTTCGTCCGCGGCGCGGCGCGCCAGGATGCGCTGCAAATCCCCCAATAGGTGGCAAATTCCATCGATTTGCGCGCGCAGATAGAGGCGCATGTCGGTGACCACTTGGTCGTTGCGCGAGCGCGCGGTGTGCAGTTTTTTACCGGCCGCGCCGAGCATGTCGGTGAGCCGCGCTTCGATGTTCATGTGCACATCTTCCAGCCCTTCGCGCCAGATAAATTTACCGCGCTCAATTTGTTCGCCGAGGGTGGCGAGGGCGGCATCTATGGCGGCGAATTCCTCGGCACTCAGCACGCCGATGCGCGCTAACATCCGCGCATGGGCGCGCGAGCCGCGCAGGTCGTAGGGCGCCAGCCGCTGGTCATAGGCCACGGAGGCGGAAAATTTCTGCATCAGCGCGTCGGTGGCTTCGGTGAAACGACCGCCCCATGGTTTATCGATGGGTTTATCGATGGGTTTATCGATGGGTTTGTCGGCGGGATTCTGCCCGGCGACGGGTGGCCCGGCTGGACGAGGTGGGTTTTTTGGATGCATGGGATAAGGCGTGGCTGGGATATCGATGGCCGGTGGTTTAGGGCGGATGGTTCGAGGTCGATAAGTCTACCGCCGATAGTTAAATATCGATGGGCGTACCCAAGCGGCAAATGGCGGAAAATTATCCCGCCGCAAAATGCGCCACGCATTGCGTCAGCGCTGGTGCCGGGTAGTCGGCGACTATTTCGGCGCCGCCGATGCCGCGCAGCAAAATCAGCCGTAACTGACCATGGCGCACTTTTTTATCCACTTGCATCAGTTCCAATAGGCGCGGCGCGGCGATGCCGGCGAAGGGTTGATGCGGCAATCCGGCGGCTTTTAGCAGTGCGTCGATGCGCGCGCCATCGGACGCCGGCAACCAGCCCATCAGCATGGACATATGCGCCGCCATGGCCATGCCGGTGGCCACCGCTTCGCCGTGCAGCCAGCGTCCGTAGCCGGTGCCAGCTTCGATGGCGTGGCCGAAAGTGTGGCCTAAATTCAGCAAGGCGCGGGCGCCGCTTTCGCGCTCGTCTTGTTCGATGATGGCGGCTTTGGCGGCGCAAGAACGCTCGATGATGAACTCGAGCGCCGCTGGGTCGCGCGCCAGACATGCGGCGATGTTGTCCTCCAGCCAGATAAAAAAATCGCGGTCGTTTACGAGACCGTATTTGATGACCTCGGCTAGGCCGGCGGATAAGTGTCGCGGCGGCAAGGTATCCAAGGCGGCGGTGTCGGCCAGCACGCGGCGCGGTTGGTGGAAGGCGCCGATCATATTTTTGCCGCCGGGGTGGTTTACGCCGGTTTTGCCGCCCACCGAGGAATCGACCTGCGCTAATAAGGAGGTCGGCGCTTGGATGAAGGGCACGCCGCGCTGGTAGCAGGCGGCGGCGAAACCCGCCATGTCCCCCACCACGCCGCCGCCCAAGGCGAGCACGGTGGTTTCGCGGTCGCAATGCGCGCCTAACATGGCATCGAAAATGCCATGCACGCCGGCCAGCGTCTTGCCGCCTTCGCCGCCGGGCAGAATGCACTCCACCACCTGTTTGCCGGACAACGCGGCGCGCAGCGCGCGCAGATACAGCGGCGCCACCACCTCATCGGTGACCACGCATACTTGGCGGCCGTGAATCCACGGCACCATCTCATCCGCCATCGACAACAAGCCGCGCCCAATACGCACCTGATAACTGCGCGCGCCGAGCGCAATGTCGACGCTTTTCATCGACCGGCGACGTCAGCCGCTGGCGGCGCTGCGCCGCGTGCGTATATATAATGAATCATCTAGATCGCCGGCGGGCGCACCATGGCGTGGATTCGCCGCGCCGTTTGTTCGACGGATTCGGCGCCGACCTCGACTACGAAATCCGCGGCCGCGGCATACAAGGGATCGCGCTGGCGCCATAATTCGGCGAGTTTGGTTTTGTGATCGGCCCCTTGCATAAGCGGTCGGGTTACGCTGCCGGCCAGCCGCGCCCGCAGCGCCTCCAGCTCGACGCGCAAGTAGACCACGGCGCCGGATTGGCGCATGGCGAGGCGGTTGCTTTCTCGCAAGATGACGCCGCCGCCGGTGGCGACGATGGCGCCGGGCTTGGCCGCCGTTGCGGTTTGCGAGCCATCCACCGCGCTTATCTCGGCCAGCAATTTTTCTTCCCGGAGGCGAAAGCCGCTTTCGCCTTCGATGGCGAAGATGCGGCTGACCGATACGCCGGTTTTTTCCTCGAGCGCTTGGTCGGTATCGATAAAAGGGCGCCGCATCCGCTCGGCGAGTTTGCGCCCGACGGTGCTCTTGCCGGCCGCCATTAAACCGACCAGATAGATATTGCCGTGCATAGAGGTACGCGCATATTGGGGAGTGACTAGTTCGGGTGATGATTAGGTGGCAATAATTTCGACTATTTGAATTTCTCGATACTTATCTTATGTTATTTTTTTAAAGTGACCTTAAATTAAAATGGCGGTAGCGAATTTTGTCGATTATCGCAAGTCGATGCTAGCTAGATTGCTGATTAAATTACAAATAAACCACCCGTCGCCGGTGATGAAAGTTTCCGGTTTGGCGGAGACTAAATCTCGTTGTAGGCCGATGCCATCGCTGAAATGTTCGAACGCCACAACCTTAGAATAGGCGACGCGAAATCTTTTGCTGCCGCCAAAAAAATAGAGGTGTTTGGTGGTCACGCCTAACAATCCGCTATCCAAATGTTCGGTGCTGGTGGTATGCACCGGGCGGCTCTTAAACCCGCCCACCCGATAATAAACGCCTCGCATTATCCGCACGCTCACGCCTTGGGAACCGCCGGCGCGATGGGTTCGGGTTATCTCTTTATAATATTCGGTGTCGGGCACTAACCACAGAAGTTTTTCGCTCTTTTGCAAATTAAAGGGGATGTGCGCGCCGCTTAAATCCACCGTCGGCATTTCGCCATTCAACACCGCCCGCAACATTCTGCCTTGGTTAAGTTTGCTAAAGGCTGCTTCGCCCACGGTATGTTGAGTCAAACCAAAGTGGTCAAACTGCGTTAACATTTCCGTCAAGGTGGTCTCTTCGGCCGCGCTCAATACCTCATCTTTCATCGCCACGCTAAGCGCGTTTTGCCAACCTTCAACCAACACGCCATCGCTATCATTTCCACAGCCGGCTACTTTTTTTGTGACCTCTCGCACCAGATTCGAAACATCGCCATTTAACTTAACGCAAGTTACAAACGCATCGATAACAGCGCCGCGCGCGGTTTTTATGGCCTTCATTTTGGCGACAAACGCGACCTGGCATGCATCGTGTTTCAGGCTAAAAAACCCGGCCGGCTTTCCGCAATATTTGCATTTCATAGTGAGATTCCCATGGACGACATGCGTAACATTTAAATTAACATGGTCTTAATTAAGCATGTCTTAATTAACATGTGTTAATTAAATAGGCATGCTGAGCAACATGCTGTGCCTCGAAAAAATATCGGCGGCGGTTTTTAAGAGTCGCCATCGACGCCGCAACATTCGGGCTATAATATAATCCGAGACTGGGCTTGCGGGAATATTTTTCAGCCGCCGCCGCCCTCATCCGACGCCTGCGATGGCGAGGCCCAACCAGCCGACATTTGCCACTTGAAAGTATTCCTGAAAATCGCTTTTGCGGGGTGCGCGCTGGCCGTGAGCGCCGCCGTCGGGCTGGGATTGTACGCCGCCGCCTTGCTGCCCGAGCTGCCGACCATCGAGGAAATTCGGCGCGTGCCGCTGAACATTCCGCTGCGCATTTATAACCACGAGCAGCAGCTCATCGCCGAATACGGCAGCGAGCGGCGCATTCCGGTTTCTTTGGATAAAACCCCGCAGTTGCTTATCGATGCGGTGCTGGCCACCGAAGATCACGGGTTTTATAACCATAACGGGGTCGATTTTCGCGGCTTGGTGCGCGCCCTTTGGCACAATTTGCGCAGCAAATCCCGCGCCCAGGGCGCCAGCACCATCACCATGCAGGTGGCGCGAAATTTTTTCCTGACGCCGAAAAAAACCTACACCCGCAAGCTCAAGGAAATCTTGCTGGCCTTCAACATGGAGCGCGCCCTCACCAAGGACGAGATCTTGGAATTATACCTCAACAAGATTTTTCTCGGCCATCGCGCTTATGGTTTCGCCGCCGCGGCGCAGATTTATTACGGCGTCGCGTTAGAAGATCTCAGCATCCCCGAAATCGCCATGTTGGCCGGCTTGCCCAAGGCGCCGTCTCGGGATAACCCCATATCCAACCCCAAACGCGCCGATGAGCGCCGCAATTATGTGCTAAAGCGCATGCACAGCCTGGGGTGGATTGACCAGCTCAGCTATCAAACAGCGCGCCTGGCGCCGATTACCGCCACCGGACACTTGGCCAAAACGAAAAACGATGCCCCCTATGTGGCGGAAATCGCGCGCCAAATGATGCATGACAATTTCGGCGAGCGCGTCTATGAGTTGGGCTACAAAGTGTTCGTAACGGTGCGCGGAAAACACCAAACCCGCGCCGATAAAGCGTTGCGAAAAGGTTTGCTGGATTACGACCGCCGCCACGGCTTTCGCGGCGCCGTGGCGCGCATCGATTTAGACGATTATGTTTTGGATGCGGCAAAAGGCGCGCCGGCCCTCGATGCCGCCGGCGAATCCCGCGCCTCCATCGACAGCGTGTTGGCGCAATACCCAAAGAGCGGCGAATTTCAGCCGGCGGTGGCGCTGAAAGTCGGCCCGCGCGCCATCCATGCCCGCACCCAGACGGGCGAGAATATTCGCATTCCATGGTCGCAAATCGAGCAAACCAAACCCTACCTGAGGCCGAACGCGGTCGGCAAAACGCCCACCGCCGCCAGCCAGGTGGCGCAGCCCGGCGACATCCTCTATGTGTCGCAAACGATGAGCGCGAGCGGCGAGCGCGTTTGGCGGCTCGACCAACTGCCTGAAGTGTCCGGCGCCTTGGTCAGCCTCGACCCGAACAGCGGGGCGATTATCGCCATCAGCGGCGGCTTCGATTATTACCTCAGCAAGTTCAACCGCGCCACCCAGGCGCTGCGCCAGCCGGGCTCGAACATCAAGCCGTTCATTTATTCGGCGGCGTTGGAACACGGCTTCACCCCAGCCAGCTTAGTCAGCGCCGCGCCCATCGTCATCGAAGACCCACTGGAAGGCGTGTGGCGTCCGCAAAATTACAGCAAGAAATTCCCCGGCCCGATGCGGCTTCGCGAAGCATTAAGTAGGTCTGTCAATCTGGTGGCGGTGCGCTTGGTGCGCGCTATCGGCATCGACGCCACCATCGACCATTTGGTGAAATTCGGCTTCCGCCGCAGCCGACTGCCGCGCAGTTTTTCCTTAGCCCTCGGCAGCGCCAGCATGACTCCCTTGGAGGTCGCGGCCGGCTTTGCGGTGTTCGCCAATGGCGGCCGGCGTGTCAAACCCTATTTAATCGAACGCATAGTGGAGGCAAGCGGTGCCCAAGTGACGCTGTCCGCCGATGAATGCGAATACTGCAAACCCGCCGCTGTCGGCGCCACGGCAACCGAGTTGGTCGCCATCGAAGCGCCGCGCGCGATTTCTGCGGCGAACGCTTTTTTGATGCGGGATTTGTTGCAGCAGGTGATTCTCACCGGCACCGGGCGGCGCGCCCTGGCGCTAAAACGCGGCGACTTGTCCGGCAAAACCGGCACCACCAACAATTTTCGCGACGCGTGGTTTTCCGGATTCACTCAAGACCTCGTCAGCACGGTTTTCGTCGGCTTCGACGAGCCCTCCCACCTCGGTTATCGGGAATCCGGCGCCGCCGCCGCCTTGCCCATTTGGATCGACTACATGCGCGCCGCGTTGCGCGACCACCCCGAGCAGCCAAGCATTCCGCCGCCCGCCATCACCACCCGCCACATCAACCGCGCCACTGGTTTGCTCACCTATCCGGACGACCCGGACGGCTACTGGGAATACTATCTGGCGGGCAGCGAACCGCAAGCCACCTCGCCCCCGCCGGGCCAAAAAACAAAATCCGAAGGACTATTTTAGGGTGAAAGCGGCGCCTCGGCGGCGGCTGGCAAGGCCATTTGGGGGATTGGTCGGGGGATTGGTCGGGGGGAATTGTCGGGGGAATCTGTTGTCGGAATTATGGCCGGAATGGCTGCGCAAGGCCATGCGGCCAACCCGCCGTGCTTCAGATGGCGCCCCGACCAGCGCCGACGAAATCACCCCATTCATCGACTAGGCATCAAGCGCCATGCGGCAAGCGGCCATGCTTTAAGCGACCATGCTCGCTTTCATTTTTTCCATGGCGCGTTTTTCGATTTGGCGAATTCTTTCCGCCGAGACGCCGTATTGGTCGGCCAATTTGCGCAAGGTCGGCTTATCGTCGCCGAGCCAGCGCCGGGCGACGATATGGCGGCTGCGGTCATCCAATTCCGCCAGCGCTTGGGTTAATTGTCGGCGGGCGCGACGCCCCTGGCGCGCGTTGTCCACCACCATGGCGGGGTCGTAGCGGCTGTCGCCGAGGTATTGCGCCGGCGCCGCCGAGGCCTCGTCATCTTGCTCGCCCAAGGGGTCGAAAGCGACATCGCCGCCGCTCATACGCGATTCCATCTGCCGCACCACCGCCGCATCGACCTGCAATTTTTCCGCCAGCTGCGTGACCTCGTGGTCTTTCATCCCCCCCAAGCGGGCGCGGGATTTGCGCAGGTTGAAAAATAATTTGCGCTGCGCTTTGGTGGTGGCAACGCGAACCATGCGCCAGTTGCGCAGCACATAGTCGTAGATTTCGGCGCGCACCCAGTGCACCGCGAAGGACACCAGGCGTACATCGCGATTCGGGTCATACCTTTTAACCGCCTTCATCAAACCGATGCTGCCTTCTTGAATCAGGTCGGGCAGCGGCAAGCCGTAGCCCATGAAACCGCGCGCCACCTTGACCACATGGCGCAGATGCGACATCACTAATTTTCGCGCCGCGTCTAAGTCGCAGTCGTTGCGATAGCGCAGCGCGAGCTCGCGCTCCTGTTGCGCCGACAGAATCGGCGCCGCATTGACGGCGCGCATATAGGCGCCGAGATTTTCGCTAACCGGCAGACGGATGGCGAGCGCCGTGCGTTGCTCGGCGGATGGATTGACGCTTGGATTGACGCTTGGATTCATCGAGATTTCCCCCTTTCGAAATAAACATGTTGAAATAAACATGGCAAGTGCGCTTATTTTAGCACTCTCTTGCGTGGAGTGCTAAAAATCCCGTGCAGTGGCGGATTTTGGGGCGACTTTGGGCGACTTTGGGTGACTTTGGGTGAATTTGGATGACTTTTGATTGCTTTCGTCGCCATCGCGCACCTCGCTATCGATGTAGCAGCCAGCCGGGCTGGCCGCCGCGCCGCGGATGGGCGGCGTTATTCGGCGGCGATTTGGGATTCGAGCACCGCGCGCACCATGCATTCCGCTTGGCCGGCTAATGCATCGCGGGCGGCGTGTGGGGGGCGCGCCTCGAGCAAGGTGATTTCGGCGATGATGCGCGGCCCGGCCACGGTGGCCCATAGGCTGCGTAAAAAAGTGATATCGCCGGCGAAGGAATGGCGCGACACGCGGTTTCCCGCGGCGTCGAAGTAGCGGATGGCGGCGGGTTGTAACGCCGCGTCGGCATCTATGGCGGCTTGAATCAGGCGCGGCCAAAAGCGGCCGACGGCGCGACCGTCGCTGGTTTTGCCCTCCGGAAACAGCACCACGGCGTGGCCTTTTTTCAAGCACGCGCCGAGCTGGGCGACCGCGCGAACGCCGCCGCGACCGCGCTCGATGAACAGCATGCCGGAGCGTCGGAACATCCACCCTAATACCGGCCAGCGCGCGATGGCGCTGTCGGCGAGAAAATTGACCGGCCAGCGCGCCCCGAAGGCCACCGCGTCGAACCACGACACATGGTTGGCCAGCAACAACGCGCCGGGCGCAAACTCCGCGCCGCGATAGCGCAGGCGCACGCCGAGGGCGGCCGCGGTGAGGCCATGCCAGCGCCTGGCCAGGTGCGTGAAACGGCGCTGATGCGGCGCCCCGGCCACGGCGCAAATCACCACGCCGAGGGCGACCACCACGGCCGCCAGCGCCACACGCATGATGCCGAGCGCTATGCGCATCGAATAACGAGCCGGATTTGCGAGCGGCAATGACGACCTGCCGACGGCAACAGCGCCGACTAGTCCGATCGGCTCGACTAAAGAATGTAGCGCGACAAATCTTGGTCTTCCACCAAATCGCGCAGATGTTGGTCCACATAGGCCTCGTCCACCGCGACTTTTTGCCCGGATTTATCGGCCGCCGCGAATGAAATGGATTCCAACAGGCGCTCCATCACGGTGTGCAAGCGGCGGGCGCCGATATTCTCGGTTTGCTCGTTCACTTGCCAAGCCGCTTGGGCGATGCGCCGCACGCCGCCGGCGGTGAATTTTAGGCGCACGCCTTCGGTGGCCATCAGCGCTCGATATTGCTCGGTCAACGAGGCGTTCGGTTCGGTCAAAATGCGCACGAAATCCTCGCTGGTCAACGCCGCCAGTTCGACGCGGATGGGCAACCGCCCTTGTAACTCAGGGATCAGGTCGGAAGGTTTGGTGAGTTGGAAGGCGCCGGCGGCGATGAACAAAATGTGCTCGGTTTTTATCACGCCGTACTTGGTGGATACGGTGGTGCCCTCCACCAGCGGCAGCAAATCGCGCTGCACGCCCTCGCGGGATACATCGGCGCCGCCGTTGCCGTGGGCATGGCGGCCGACTATTTTGTCCAGCTCATCGAGGAAAACAATGCCGTGCTGCTCGACGCGTTCGATGGCGGATTGCTTGATATCTTCGTCGTTTACGAGTTTGGATGCCTCCTCCTCGGTGAGCAGGCGCAGCGCCTCCGCGACCCGAACCTTGCGCTGGCGGGTTTTCTGGCTACCCATGCTCTGAAACATGCCCTGTAATTGGCTGGTCATTTCCTCCATGCCCGGCGGCGCGAAAATTTCCACGCCCACCGATGAAGCGCCGACCTCGATTTCCACCTCTTTGTCCTTCAATTTGCCCTCGCGCAGCAATTTGCGGAAGCGCTGACGCGCCGCGCCGTCGGTTTTTTCCCGCGTTTTATCGGCCTTGCGCGACTCGCCGCGCGGCGGCGGCAGCAGCAAATCCAGCACCTCCTCTTCGGCCGCGTCCTCGGCCAGGGCGCGGACTTTTTCCATCGCGCTTTGGCGCATCATGGCCACCGCCATATCGGCCAAATCGCGGATGATGGAATCCACCTCGCGCCCGACATAACCGACCTCGGTAAACTTGGTGGCTTCCACTTTGATGAACGGCGCGTTGGCGAGTTTCGCCAGACGGCGGGAAATTTCGGTCTTGCCGACCCCGGTGGGGCCGATCATCAAAATATTCTTCGGCGTGATTTCACCGCGCAAAGCTTCGTCCACTTGGCTGCGGCGCCAGCGATTCCGCAACGCGATGGCGACCGAGCGCTTGGCTTTTTGCTGCCCGATGATGTGCTGGTCGAGTTCCTCGACAATTTCCCTGGGAGTCATTTCAGTCATGGCGGCGGCTTTCAATAATCGAGTTGTTCGATGGTGAGTTGATCGTTGGTGTAGATGCAGATTCGCCCGGCGATGCCGAGGCCTTTCGAGACGATGTCGCTGGCTTGCAGCTCGGTGTTTTCCAGCAACGCCAGCGCCGCCGCTTTGGCGTAGGCGCCGCCGGAGCCCACCGCCATCACGCCGTGTTCCGGCTCGATGACATCGCCGACGCCGGAAATGATGAGCGAGGCTTCGCGGTCGGCCACCGTCAGCAGCGCCTCCAACCGCCGCAGCATGCGGTCGGTGCGCCAGTCCTTGGCCATTTCCACGGCGGCGCGCACTAATTGCCCTTGGTGTTTATCCAACTGCCCCTCGAAGCGCTCGAACAACGCAAAGGCGTCGGCGGTGCTGCCGGCAAAACCGGCCAGCACTTGCCCGTTGTGCAGGCGCCGCACCTTGCGCACATTGCTCTTCATGATGGTGTCGCCGACCGTGGCTTGGCCATCGCCGCCGATGACGACCTGATTGCCGCGCCGCACCGACAAAATAGTGGTGCCTCTGAGTGGTTTCATGGTGCGCTCTGTGGGAAATAATGCGCTCGAGGAGCCGCGGCGCTGGCGTTTTTCCCAACCCAGGCCTAGGGCTGCGATGGCGATGGCAACGGCGAGCAGTTTGCGCTGATTTAATCCGCAGACGCGCTGCTTTTGGGCGGTGACCGCCGGCTAACGCTGCGCTTGGGCGACGGCAACCTTTATTTGACCAGCGTGAGGTGGGTTGCCGTCCGCCGTCGCGGCTTGGCCGTCGGTTTGGGCCGCGATGGCGCCGGGCGCTTGGGCTCAGGCTTGGCGGCGAAATCAAAACTCGGCGGCGGCACGCGACCGCTGCCGTCGGCGTGGAAGAAAATGCCCTGGCCGTTTTCGCGGCAGTAGATCGCCAGCACCGCCGGCACCGGCACGCACACCTCAAATGTCTGGCCATCGAAGCGCGCTGAGAACAGCACATAGTGATCGCCGATTTCCAGCCGCCGCACGGCTTGCGGGTCGATGCTCAAGGAAATGCGCCCAGCCTCGAGCATGGCGGTGGGCAACGCCACTTCCTCAGCGCCGACATCCACCAGTAATTGGGGGGTTAAGTGATGGTCGAGCGCCCACCGATAGATGGCCCGCAGCAGATAGGGCTTGGTGGTCACCGCCTCCGCCTGCGGAGGGAGTTTTGCACTGGCGGCCATGTTTGTTACGCAGGCGGCGCGGCTAAACTCAACTGCGCCGCAACTCGATTTCCTGGGGGCTCAAGCTGCGCAAGAAGGCGCGCCGCGTGAACATACGCTTGCCGTACCCCAACAACGCGTCGGCCTGGCGCCGCGGCAACTCGATGCCAAGCGCCGGCAAGCGCCACAGCAACGGCGTGATATACGCGTCCGCCAAAGTGTATTCGGCGCCGCTGAAAAATAAATTTTCGGCGAACAAAGGCGACAGCGCCAACAAGCCGTCATGGATCTCGCGCTTCAATTCGTCGGCGAGGTCGGCGTGGGCGTCTTCGAGCGCGCTGATCGGCTGCAGCCAATCATTGTTCAGCCGTGAGATGGCCAGCCGCGTCTTGGCACGGGCGATGGGCTCCACCGGCATCAGCGGCGGATGGGGAAAGCGCTCGTCCAAATATTCGATGATAACCGCGGCGTTATGCAAGACTAGGTCTCGATCTTGCAGAATCGGCGTCTCGCCATAGGGGTTGAGCTCGCCGAGCCGCGCCGGGTCGTCGCCGGCGGCGATATATTCGACGCGGCACTCGACGCCTTTTTCCTGCAGGATGATGCGGCAACAATGGCTGAACACGCAGGTCGGGCCCGATAACAAGGTGGTGCTCGGGTGCCGCGCGGTCAACGGGTTGTGGTGGGGGTTTGATTCGAGAAGTGCCATGGAGTTTGGGGAAGATAGCCGAAAAACAAGCGGTTGCGGGTTAGTGGATGTCGCGCCAGTATTCTTTTTTCAGTTGATAGGCCACGGCCGCGAATAGGCTCAGAAAAATCATCACCCATAGGCCGTAGCGAATGCGCGTCATCTTCACCGGCTCGCCGAGGTATACCAAAAAGTTGGTTAAATCCTGCGCCGCTTGGTCGTATTCCTCGACCGTCATTTTTCCGGCGCTGACTGGCTCGAAATAATCCAGCACTTCGCGTTCGGCGCCGTCTTCATCGATTTCGGTCTTGAAAATGGCGCGCTGCAGCCCTTGCAATTCGTGCATGGCGTGCGGCATGGCGACATTTTCGAAAATCACATTATTCCAGCCGCTGGGGGAATTTTCGTCCAGATAAAAGGCGCGAAAATAGTTATACAGCCACTGCGGGCCGCGCAAGCGGGCGATTAGGGATAAATCCGGCGGCGCCACGCCGAACCATTGTTCGGCCAAATCGGCCGGCATGGTGGTCTCCATGGGGTCGCCGATTTTCTCGCCGGCGAACATCATGCTGCGCTCCACCAACGCCGGCGGAATGTCGAGATCTTGCGCCATGCGGTTGTAGCGCATGAACTTGGCACTGTGGCATGACAGGCAATAATTGACGAACAATTTGGCGCCGTGTTGCAGCGACGGTTTATCAGCCAGCGAGGCGGTGTACGCTGCCATGGTCATTTTCTCGGCGGCGGCGGCGTGGGCGATGGTGGGCGATAAAGCCAGCGTGAGCATGGCCGTCAGCGCCGCCAGATTCGGCCTATTCGGCCTATTTAACATGTTCAACATGGCGGCGCGCATCATGTCACCCGCTGCGGCAGCGGTTTGCTGTGGCCGAGTTTGCTGTAGATGGGCATGAGCAAAAAATAGCCGAAATACAGCACCGTGAAGAGTTGCGACAGCCAGGTGAGGCGCGCCGTCGGCGGCTGCGTGCCGAGATAGCCCAGGGCCACGAAGGACACCGCGAATACGCCGAGCGCCAGTTTGCACTGCCAACTTTTGTAGCGCACGGATTTTACCGGGCTGCGGTCTAACCACGGCAGAAAGAAGAACAACAACAGCGCCGCGAACATGGCTAACACGCCCCACACTTGGGTGCCGGCGAAACTCGGCACGGCGCGCAAAATCGCATAATACGGGGTGAAATACCACACCGGGGCGATGTGTTCGGGGGTTTTGAGCGGATTGGCGGGCTCGAAATTGGGTTGTTCGAGGAAATAGCCGCCCATTTCCGGCATAAAAAACACCACCGCGAAGAAAATCGCCAAAAATATCACGATGCCGAAGGTGTCCTTGACGGTGTAATAGGGGTGGAACGGGATGCCGTCCGCCGGCGCGGTTTTGCTCCACGCATTGCCCTTGGGGCCGTCTTTGATTTCGATGCCGTCGGGGTTGTTGGAGCCGACCTTGTGCAGCGACACGATGTGCAGATAGACTAGCCCTACGAGCAAAAACGGCACCAAATAATGCAGCGCGTAGAAGCGGTTTAAGGTGATGTCGGAGATGACATAGTCGCCGCGAATCCACTCCGCCAGCCATGGCCCCACCCACGGAATGGCATCGAACAAATTGACGATAACCTGCGCCCCCCAGTAGGACATCTGCCCCCAGGGCAAGAGGTAGCCGAAAAACGCGGTGGCCATCATGGCGACATAAATCACCATGCCGAAAATCCACAGCAATTCGCGCGGGTTTTGATAGGAGCCGTACATCAAGCCGCGAAACATGTGCAGATACACCACGATGAAGAAAAATGACGAGCCGGTGGAATGCATATAGCGCACGAACCAGCCGCCCCACACATCGCGCATGATGTATTCCACCGAGGCGAAAGCGTTGGCGGCGTCGGGTTTGTAGTTCATGGCCAGCAGCACGCCGGTTATGATTTGCAACACTAACATCAGCGCCGCCAGGCTGCCGAAGAAATACCAAAAATTGAAATTTTTCGGCGCGTAATATTGCGAAAAATGCTCCTTGAATACCCGGCTGGCGGGAAAACGCGCGTCTATCCAATCGATAAAACCGGTCGAGCGATGCGCGGCGGCGGGCTTGGAGGCGGCGCCCGAAGCGGAACTGCGTTTGTTTTGCTCGCCCATCATGCGGCTCCTTGATCTGCGGCTTGATCTTCGCCGATGAGAATCACCTGCTCGGACAAATATTTATGCGGCGGCACCTCCATGTTGGTCGGCGCTGGCACATTGCGATAGACGCGCCCGGCGAGATCGAAACGCGAGCCGTGGCAGGCGCATAAAAACGCCCCGTCCACCGCGGCCGATGAATCCGGGCGATATTTGGGCGAGCAGCCGAGGTGGGTGCAGATGCCCACTAACACCAGCACTTCGCGCTTGATGGAGCGATGTTGATTGCGGGCGTAGGCCGGCTGTTGGTCGCTTTCGGAATGGGGGTCGGCCAGGGAATCGTCCATAGACGGCAAAAAATCCAAGTCGTCTTGCGAGCGGCCGATAATCCACACCGGCTTGCCGCGCCACTCCACGGTGATTTGCTGGCCCGGCATAAGGTCGCTGATATCCACCTGCACCGGGGCGCCGGCGGCTTTGGCTTTTTCGCTCGGCAGCATACTGCCGGCGAATGGCGTGAGCATGGCGGCGGTGCCGGCCAAGCCCATGCCGGTGGTGGCCGCCGTCAACAAGCGCCGCCGCTGGTTATCCACCTCGCCGCCGGCTGGGTCTTTTTTATCATCGACCATGTTTAATTCTCCTAGACAATGGGGTTACAGGCATTCGGTCGCCGCTACTCCATTGCCCGAGGCGAATATTCGCCGCCGCCATGCGCCGCCGCCATTTTGGCTGAGCGATATAAGCGGCGATTCATTTAAAGGGGCAAATGTAAAGGGGCAAATGGGCCGGGCATTTAATGTTGGGCGATGCGGCGCAACATGCGCAGCCGGCATGAATCGCCAGATGGATGTGCAACTACTCATATATATGAGTCATATGTATGGGTGGTTATATATGAGCATGGGTAGCTGAACACTGCGGCGCCGGCGGGCGAGCGCCATAAGATAGGTGTCGGCGGCGGATTATAGCAAAACCGCGCGCCATGCGAGGGGCGAATCCAGGCCGATGGACACTCGCCTCGAGCCACAGCGCCTTATCGCCTAAGCCGCCGAATCGCCTTATCGCCTAAGCCGCCAATCACCGCCTAACGAGCCGCCGGTGATCCCACCAATACAATCCGCCGCCGGCCAGCAGCCCCCAAAAAATCGCGCTGATTCCCAACCAATCCACCCCCGACACGCTCACCAAAAAGGTGATGATGGCGGCTTCCCTATCGCCGGGATTCGCCAATGCATTTTGTAGCGCGGTGGCCAACACGCCGAGCAAGGCGAGGCCGGCCACCGCGGCGATAACCAGCGGCGGCGCCATGCCCATAAAGGCCACGGCGTCGCCGGCGGCGCAACCGAAACCGATATACACCAGGCCGGCGACCACCGCGCTCCAATAGCGGCGCCGCGGCTGCGGATGCGCCTCATCGCCGGCGCAAATCGCGGCGGTGACGGCGGCCAGGTTTATCGCATGGCTGCCGAACGGCGCGGTGGCCACGCTAAATAGCCCGGTCCAGCGAAACAGCGAAGCGGCCGGCGGCTGGTAGCCGAAACTGCGTAGCACCGCGATGCCGGTGATGTTTTGCGCCGCCATGGTGATGACAAACAGCGGCAGGGCGATGCCGATGACGGCCGCGAAAGTAAACTCCGGGAATACCGCCACCGGCGTCGCCAGCCGCCACGCCCAGTCGACGGCGGCAGCCTCAGCGCCGATGAAGCGGGGAATGGCGAGCAGAGCGGCCGCCGCCAGCACTGCCGCCGGCACCGCCAGGGCGCGGTTGATACGCGCCGCCACGGCCCACGCCAGCACGATGGGCAAACCCTGCGCCGGCAATCGCCACACCGCTTCCACCGGCGCCAGGCACAGCGGCCACAACACCCCGGCCAACATGGCGCTCGCCAACGGCACCGGAATGGCGGCGATGGCGCGCCCCAATCGCCGCCAACAGCCGGCCAGCACGGTCATGGCGCCAGCGACCATAAAGGCGCCGACCGCCACCGCAAAACCGCCCTCGAAGGGCGCCAAAGTGGCCAAAAATGCCGCCCCCGGCGTGGACCAAGCGGCGCTGATGGGCATGGCGTTTTTCAGGCTCAAAAAAATGCCGCACAAGCCCATGGAAATCGACACCGCCATCAACCCCGAGGCCGCCTGCTCGGCGCTCGCCCCGGCGCCGTATAACCCCTGCACGACTATCGCGAAGGAACTGGCAAAGCCGACAAACGCCGCCAGCACGCCAGCCGAAAACACCCTCACGACGGCGTTATTTTTCATGGGCAATGGGGCCGGCGATGGGGCCGGTGATGGGGCCGGTGATGGGGCCGGTGATGGGGCCGGCAATGGGGCGGGTGATGGGGCGGGCGGTGGGCATGGCGGTGGGCTGGTTTAAGTGAGCGTGTTCGGCCGGCCCTGCGTGATGATGGCACAGTGATTTTGGCGCTATTTTCGAGCCCTTTCGAGCATGATTTAACGCTGTGAATATCAAAGATTAAGGTGCCAGCGGCCATGGTGATTGGCGATGCCAAATGCAACATCAACCACGGTTCGATTAAGGTTTGTCGGGCGCTATTTTTAGGGATTTATCGGGGATTTATCGGGGATTTATATACCAAAATCTGCAGTTCGATTGGCGTTTTTTTGAGGTCAGCGGCTGATTTAAGGGCTGCCTTTGATTTTTGCTTTGCTGTTGATTTTTGCTTTTGATTTGGCTTTTGATTTGGCTTTCGCTTTGGCTTTTAACGTTCTACTCCACCTTAGCTTTTTCAGAGGAGTCAAATCAGGCGGCTTTATCGCCTAATTTGGTGGGGGGCTGTTGATGTTGGTCTTTTTGCTTTTGCCTTTAAATCTTCAACTCATTAGCCCAAATGAGGGACTATGTAAAAACCAACAGCCAAATCAAAAACAAGTCAACAGCCAAGCCAAAAGCCAAGCCAAAAGCGACAATCAAACTGCAGATTTAAGTATATAAAGCCCTATTTTTAACCCCTTTTGCGTATGATTTAAACGCCATGAACATCAAAGATAAAGTGGCCGTGGTGACCGGCGCCGCCGGCGGCATCGGTTTCGCGGTGGCGCGGCGGCTGGCGAAATGCGGCGCACGCGCTGTGGCGGCGTGCGATTCATCGCCGCGTTGCACCGAGGCCGCCGCCACCATCAATCGCGAATTGGGCGTGGGTGTGGGCCCGGGTGTAGGTGCGGCTGCCGGCACCGTGGTGATGCCCTTTTGCGGCGATGTTTGCGATGCCGATTTTCGCGCCGAGGTATTTTCGCGCATGGCGCAATGCGGCGATGTGGTGCGAATTTGCGTGCCCGCCGCCGGCATTTTGCGCGATGCCCTGGCGGTGAAAATCGACCGCGAAAGCGGCTGCGCGCAACTTTACGATGCCGATATTTTCCGCCGCGTGTTGGAGGTGAATTTGCTGCATCCCACCTATTGGGCCATGCAGATGCTGGCCGGAATCGCCGAACGCGGTGGGGGGGCAGATTCGCCAGTCCCGCAAAAATGGCAGCCTAGCGAACCGATTCGCGGCTCGGTGGTACTCATCGGCTCGGTGTCCTCGCGCGGCAACCGCGGCCAAATCTCCTATGCCTGCGCCAAATCCGCCCTCAATGCCGCCGCCACCACGCTCAACCTCGAGGGCATGGCCTACGGCGTGCAGACCAAAATCATCCACCCCGGCATGGTGGATACACCCATGTTAGACAACCTACCCGCCGGCCATTTCGAAACCCGCATAAAACCCCAAATCCCCTTAGGGCGATTAATTTCCCCGGATGAGATCGCCACCGCCGCCACCGTATTGATAGAAAACCCCGCCATCTCCGGGCAATTATGGGTGGATGGGGGGCTGGCGCCTATGGCTTGAATCCCGCGACAGTCAGCCCATCCGCCGCCCAAACAGGACGATGAGTATGGATGATACTAGGCAGATTAGGGGAATGGCGCGGGAATTGGGCATAAAAAAGGGAAGGGGATGCACCAGATAACTACCCAAAATCTGCCTTAACCCATGGTTTTAACTGAGTTAATTGCGCCGTTGGTTTGGGGTTGTTAAAACGCCACTCGCATTCCTTCAAATGGCTCCAAAAATTCTCAATACCATTGATGTGATTTTTTTGCGCGGCGAACAATTTTGAGTGGTTGATTCGATAGTGCTTAAAACCCGCCACATCGAGCGCATGATAGGCTTAGCCAGCAGTCGCTATAAACAACGCTATCTGGCTGCACGCGCTCTTTAATAATCGGCATCAATGTTCGCGCTTTGGCATCCCCAATAATGACCGTAACCACTCGCCCGCCGCGGTTTAACAAGCCAAAAACTAAGGCTTTCACCCGCCGCGCCACGACCGCGTTTGCCTTATGCCGGGCGCCGCCAAAATACGACTCATCAACCTCTATTTCGCCGCTCAAATAACGCGTATAATCGGCTTCAAGATTCAGCGTGATAATCTGCCGCAGCCGAAGGAAATAGTCGCCGCGGTCTTTATATTAACACCACTCAAATCCGCTGCACATCGCGCCGTAGTTCCGGCGACAAAATGCTCGATCAATCGCTACTGTTTATAGCCGCTTAATCTGCTCTTTCTCATGATGGTAATAATAACATAAATTGATGTTATCTGGAACATCCCCTATTTTTAATATGCGTGCCTTTTTTAATATGCGTGCCGAAAAAATTAGCGAGTTTGGGAGGAACTGCATTACCAATGAGCACTGCCATAAAAGCCATGCCACCACTGGTATGAAAAATGTATTCGTCAGGGAATGTTTGCAGTAGCGCCCCTTCCTTCAACGAAAGCCCACGGTTTTGCGAGGTGTCGTAGTGTCCAAATCTTCCATTGGTTATTGATAAAAATTTAGTGGTTATTGTCGGGGCCAATTTATCATGGCTCATGCGGGTGTAGGTGTCGTTAAACGATGGCTTTAACATGCGCTGGTGACAGTCCAATGATAAGTCACCATAGATGGTATTTTTTAGATAGTGATTTGATTCGCCTGGACGAGCGCATGAAATTCTTTTGAGGTTAATGTCACTTAATGCTCTCGCTCGGTGGTTTTTAATCTGATTGCTACTTTCACCCGCCGCTAAATTCGGCAGCTCGCCGATAGTTTCTAGTACGGATGCAAACCCTTCCAGTGCGTTGTCTTTGGTTGGGATGGTGGGCGTACACGCCGTCGACTTGCGGTTGTAACCTATTCCTATTGTGCGCCGGCGACGCTGTGGAACGCCAAAATTTGCGGCATTGATTACCTTTGCATCAAAAGAGAATCCTTTTTTATCTAACTTACGAGAAAATTCTTCTAATACTCCATTTTCGGATGAAATACCTTCAACATTTTCGCAAATAATAGCGTCTGGCATTAACTTGGTAATGATACCGATGCAAGCTAGCAATAAATTTTTGTCCCGTGCTTGGTTAAATTTTCGTTGACTGGATAATGTGGTTTTTGTTATTTTTGTGAACGGCTGGCACGGGGCGCATATCGCAAGCAACAGACGGTCTCCTTTTTCCTTGGAAAAATTATGGCTTTGCAAAATTTCCAATATTTTTGCGATGGCTATCTTTTGCTGCCCTTGCGCGTAATCTTTCGTTTTGGGAAATAAATCCAAACTCAAAAACTTAGATTCTGTATTATTGCTGGTATATGTTTCGGCGCAACGAATTTCTTTATCTACCCCGGCCACAACCTTATACCCTGCTTGAGCAAGTCCGCAGGTCATGCCGCCAGCGCCGCAAAACAAATCAACAGCAAAATTCCTCATATTCTTTCTGCTCCGCTCAATGTTTTTATTAGGGATAGGATATATGGAGCCATTGCGTCTGATGAATCTCTGGCTTTTTGGAAGGAGTCTTCCCCATTTTCCTTATTGTTACTGTGAAATTTATAAATGGCCAGCGTCAAAAGACCGAGGCAAATTTTGAATCGAGATTCATCCAATTTTTTAGTGGCTTCATCAGATTCTTTCATGCGCATGGCAGCCAATTGCTCATGATCTTTATTGACATGAATCTTAATGCCATCTTCAGTTTCGCGCACAGCGGATCCCGATGTTTCGTTAAAGTCAAAACTAGCCCATTCATCTTTTGTGACCCACACCGTGGGGTCGGCAATAGATTCTTTCGGTTTTTTCTTGACCCCAGGGTTCGGTTTTCCACCGCTATTTTTGGGTTTTTCCGCAGGTGTGATTTTTAAAGTAAGCGGAAAAGTTAAAGGTTCCGGGCGAAAAGGCCCATCATCCTCAAAACCCACAACAGCATTGATTTCATCGCCGATTTTCTTGTCGGATGGGGCGGTAAAAGTAAAAACAGCAGAACCATTGTTCAAGCTAGCCGAGCCCGGTATGTTTTCGCTTGTGAATATTCTGCCTGGGGAATTGGTTCTTGACAAATAGTCGTTAGCGGCATCAGTGCCACATATTATTTTTCGCGTGCTTCCGATAGGCAATTCTTTAAGGAATGCATCGCCATCTTTGCTGACATTCAAGGGCTTCAAAAATGTAGGGAATTGCTTCCCTTCGAACTTATTATCACCCCCAGATGCTGGGGCAGGGGCTTTGATTAAAGTACCGAACCCAAGCAACTCTCTTATGGCGGGATCTTGGGTGACAAAATCATTGAGCATTTTTTTTGTCTCCTCATCTTCTTCGATGATTTGCGATGCTCGGCGGTGACGAATAATATTTTGATATTGTTTTAATTTAGAATCATTTTTTAAGTTTTCTTGTACCAAATAAACTAACTTTCTTGATAATTCGTTGTTTACCTTTTGCTCACGGTTACCCATAAAAATGGTCAATGCGAGTTTATCCATATTTTCACACTGTACATCTACAATCAAGTGATTTTGTAGATCGCCCAGCAGAACTTTCTTAAGATTTAAAAAACTAGCATTTTCAGTAGCGTGTGTTTGTCCATTTATTGTATAAAAAACGCGTTTTTTATTGCCCTTCATAAAATCTGGCAATTCACTTATTCCAGTGGCTAGGATTTTTATTCTACCCAATTTTTCATCACGCAAATCGGCCACTAAATGGGTGAATTCTGTGGTGCGTTTCTCAGGTTTTTCGGTAGGAATTGCGGCGTCTTGATTCGATAATTCCGAGAGTTCTCTATTGAGCATGACGCTCATGCCGCTAAATGTTCTGGAGGCAATTCCACGCTTGCGTAACTCGCCTTTTTCAGCAGGCTTTGCATTAAAGTCATATATTCTTATCGGTAACGCACAATTGAGGAGGTTGAGCGTTAAGGCATGATATAGACCGAAGTCCACCTGGTGCGCACCATCCCCTATGTCGTAATCAAAAAGACGCACCACCGTACCTTGGTTTATTTTGCCAATTTCATCATCACCAAAAGTGTTAATGTGTGGCGCTTGAAAGGACAGAATATTTCCGCCAGGCACTAAATACTCAACAACAGGTAGTTTTTCCCCTTCCTTAACTTCAGATACTTTAATTAATGTCCAACCCCATAAATCCCCATCATGTCTTTTGCTGGCGATGAGTTTGTAATGTTTGCTAGTAATTTCAGACTTGGTGCAAAAGCGAATAGACCCGGTGGAACCCATATTAAATTTCCCCTTGCACAAATGCGATTCCTTCTTTGTTGGTTTCGCTTAAACTAAGCAGCGTTTTTTCGAAATCTTTAGGGTGTTGCCCTTCACCATAATCAATAACCGTGATGTTGGGGAATTTACTGTTTGATCTATTGCGTTTCACGCCAATTAGAATGCTTTTTTCCGCCAAATTAGTGAGTTCTCTAGGTTCTAAGCTGGACAACTTGCCTTCGATAACGCTGTAAAACCTCTTGATAGCTTCCTGCATAGATTGTGGCGCTTCAGCACTGGACAAATCCTCTATCCCTGCTTCATGAGCCTTTCTCGATAACACCGCATCGATGGAATTAGTGATGATCTCGGTTAACGCCCCAACAGCATTGCTTTGCTGATTAGAAACAATATCCCAATTTTTTGGCCGACCGCCGTAAGGTTTCCAGTCAGCCGTTGAAAATTTGTATTCGCTCAATATTGGGTCAATCTCGTCGGCAGAGGCGACCAACAGCAATTTGTCCAGTAGTTTTTTTGCGTTATCCGGATTCATGTGTGGTTTGCCCATGGGCCTTTAGTTGGAATGGATGGCTAATAACAACCATACGCGACGCATGACTCACAAATCATGGTCGGGGTGAGAGGATTCGAACCTCCGGCCCCTGCCTCCCGAAGGCAGTGCTCTACCAGGCTGAGCTACACCCCGTTATTTTTGGTTGCTGAATTTCACGCACGCTGATACCTAAAACTACTGCACCTATTTGCCGCGCATTATCGCCATAACCGAGACTAATTTTCACTGCTGATAAATCGCTAATCACCATATCGCTAATCATCAATAACCGCGGCTTACGGAAAATTCGGCGAGGTTTATCAGCGCTTCTTTATAGGGGGAATCGGTGATGGGGGATAGGGCGGCGATGGCGGCGGCGGATTGGCGTTTCGCGTGGGCGGCAGTATAGGCGAGGGCGCCGGTGGATTCAACGATGGCTACAATTTGCGCCAGATTTTCGCCGCTGCCGTGTTCGATGGCGTGGCGCACTGCCTGGCGTTGGACGGCGCTGCCGGCGCGCATGGCGTGGATTAGCGGCAGGGTGGGCTTGCCTTCGGCTAAATCGTCGCCGATATTTTTACCGCTTTGGGCGCTGTCGGCGCGGTAGTCTAAGATGTCGTCGATGAGTTGGAAGGCGGTGCCGAGGGCGATGCCGTAGGCCGCCAGCGCGGCGTGGTCGGCGGCGCTGCGGTGGGCGATGACGGCGCCTAATTGGGCCGCGGATTCGAACAACTTGCCGGTTTTGCGGGCGATGGTGTCGAAGTAAATTTGCTCGCTGGTATCGGGCGCGCGGGTGTTTAGCAGTTGGATAACTTCGCCCTCGGCGATGGCGTTGGTGGTCGCCGCCAGTATGCGCATGGCTTCTAGGTGGCGCGTCTCTAACATCATTTCGAAGGCGCGCGAGTAGAGAAAATCGCCCACCAAAACGCTGGCTTCGTTGCCCCATTTTTGGTTGGCGGTGGCTTGCCCGCGCCGCAGTTGCGAGGCGTCTACCACATCATCGTGCAACAAGGTGGCGGTGTGGATGAACTCGATAACGGCCGCCAAGGTGATGTGATCGCGGCCGCGATAATCGCAGGCGCCGGCGCTCAGCAGCAGCATCAGCGGGCGCAGGCGTTTGCCGCCGCTGCGGGTGATGTGGGCGCCGAGGGTGCGAATCAGCGCGATGTCGGATTCCAAGCGCTGCGCGATGGCGGCGTTGACTTGCGCCATTTCCGCGCCCACCAAGGCGGTGGCGGAGTGCAGCAGGGCGGCCGGGCCGGCGCCAGGGTCGGGCGGTGGCGAGGGCTGGCTGGCGACCGCAGTAGTCGCAGCGGCGGTAGGTACGGCGCGCGACGAGGTGGATTTGGGCATGCGGCGGGCGGGGTTATCGAGGGGGTGATTGTAGTCGACTTAAGTTCGGCTGGGCTGGAGGGGCGGTTTGGCGGGTAGTTTGGCGGGCGAATTTAGGGTGAAATTCTGATTGACTGGACGCGCTTACCTGGCTATAATCGGCGGCGTTTTTAGTACACCGCGCAAGGCGCGGCCGGCGATGGTTTAAATTTCGCGATGGTTTAAATTTCGCGATGGTTTGCATCCGCATCTGCCGCCGCCGTCAACACCCCCGAACACCCCATCAATATATCCCCGGCAAATTCCCATGTACGCAGTCATCGAAACCGGCGGCAAGCAATATAAGGTTGCCCTCGGCGAGCAATTAAAAGTGGAAAAACTGGCCGTGGAGAAGGGCGGCTCGGTGCAGATAGAGCGGGTGCTGATGGTGGCTGATGGCGGCGCTATAAACTTAGGCGCGGCGCTCGCCAACACGGCGGTTTCCGCCACCGTGGTCGGGCATGGGCTCGGCGCCAAAATCCGCGTGTTCAAGATGAAGCGCCGCAAGCACTATCGGCGTACCTTGGGGCATCGCCAGGCGTATACCGAGATCAAAATCACCGCTATCGGCGAGCATAAGGCGGAGTCTCATGTGGCGGCGAAAACTGCGGCGAAGGCGGCGGTGAAAGCAGCAAAAGACACGTCGACAGTTGATGCGGCGAGCGGCGCTAAAGCGGAGATTGCTAACTCATCATCCGCCCAATCGTCCGCTAAATCAGCCGCCAAACCAGCCGCAAAATCATCTACCGAACCGGCCGCCGCTAAACCGGCCGCGCCCAAATCCGCATCCAAATCAGCTGCCAAACCTGCGGCGAAAGCGGCCGGCAAAACCACCCCCAGCGACGCGGCTTAAGTCGCCGCCGGTGTCGGTCGGCTAACCGGCGGCGCTGTGTCAATCCGCTGAGTTCAACCCGCCACCTCACCCCGATAAGTTCAACCCGACCAACGCAACCCGATTAAACCCAACAGGGCATCATAAAATGGCGCATAAAAAAGCTGGCGGCAGCTCCCGCAACGGCCGCGATTCGGTCTCCAAACGTCTCGGCGTGAAAAAATTCGGCGGCGAGCGCGTACTGTCGGGCAACATCATCGTGCGTCAGCGCGGTAACTCCTTCCACGCCGGCGGCAATGTGATGACCGGGCGGGATTTCACCCTATTCGCCATCGCCCCGGGCAAGGTATTGTTCGCAATCAAAGGCCCGAAAAAACGCCGCACCGTCAGCGTGGTCGCCGAGCAGTAAGCGATAGCCAGGGGGGCGATGATGCGCTTCGATAACGCGCCTCGAATTACGCCCCCATCGCCACCAAAACCCCGCGTTTCGGCGGGGTTTTTAACACCTGCGCACCGCGTCTCGCGCGTTTTTTAATCGCCTATGAAATTCGTTGACCAAGCTACCATTCGCGTGCTCGGCGGCGCCGGCGGCGATGGTTGCCTGAGTTTTCTGCGCGAAAAACACCGCCCTAAGGGCGGCCCGGATGGCGGCGATGGCGGCACTGGCGGCAGCGTTTATTTTGTCGCCGATAGCGGCCTCAACACCCTGGCGGATTTTCGCTATACCCGACTTTTTCGCGCCGGCAATGGCGGCGGCGGCGCCGGGCGCGACCGTTTCGGCGGCGGCGGCGCGGATTTAACCGTGCGCACGCCGGCGGGCACCGTGGTCACCGACGCCCACAGCGCCGAATTGATCGGCGATGTGACCGCCGCCGGGGCGCCGTTGCTGGTGGCGCGCGGCGGCCTCGGCGGGCGTGGCAATGCGCGCTTCAAATCCAGCGTCAATCAAACGCCGCGCAAAACCACCGCCGGCCAGCCCGGCGATGAGCGCCACCTCAAACTGGAGCTCAAAGTGCTGGCCGATGTCGGCTTGCTCGGGCTGCCGAACGCCGGCAAATCCACCTTGTTGAATCGCATCTCCCAGGCTCGCGCCAAAGTCGCCGACTACCCCTTCACCACCTTGCACCCGCAGCTGGGGGTGGTCGATGTCGGCGCCGCCAATGGCTTTGTGGTGGCCGATATTCCGGGCTTGATCGAAGGCGCGGCGCGCGGCGTCGGCCTCGGCGTACGGTTTTTGCAGCACTTGGCGCGCAACCGCATTTTGCTGCATGTGGTGGATATTTCGCTCGGCGCGGCCGACGGCGCGCTCGCGCTGCAACGCGCGGCGGCGGAAATCGAGGGCGAACTAGCCGCCTATGACGCGGATTTAATGAACAAAGAACGCTGGCTGGCGCTGAATAAAACCGACCTAATCAGCGCCGACGAGGTGGCTCGCCTAACCCGAGAACTGGCCGCCATGCGCGGCGATTCGGCGCCCATTTATGCGCTATCGGCGGCCACCGGCGCCGGCTGCAAAACGCTGGTGGACGATTTAATGAAGCGCTTGCTGCAGATGGATGAGCCGGTCGATGCGCCGCTCGATGCGCCGGGCGATTCTGCGGATAAACATCCCACTAACGCGCCTCACTTAAATGCGCCTACCGATGATCGCGTAGACAATCGCCGCCGCGATGACTCCCCCATCGCGCGGCAAAAAATCATCGCTTCCAAATGTTAGTAGCGGTGGATACGCCAACCGAATCTGCGGCGACACATTTACTTACAACATGCGCATTTAAATGAGTATGTACATGATTTAAGTATGTACATTAATGAGCACCTCGATAATCATCGCGCCGAAAACCGCGGCCGATAACCCCGCATGAGCGACCGCCAAAAAATCATCGATTCCAAGCGCTGGGTGGTCAAGGTCGGCACCTCGTTGTTGACCGACGCCCACGCCGGGCTGAATCGCGCCGCCATCGCCGCCCTGGCGGCGCAAATGGCGACCTTAAAGCGCGGCGGCATGGATATTGTGCTGGTGTCCTCTGGCAGCATCGTCGAAGGCATGCAGCGCATGGGCTGGAAGCAGCGCCCAGCGCAGCTCGACCGCATTCAAGCGGCCGCGGCGGTGGGGCAAATCGGGCTGGCGCAGTGCTATGAATCGGCCTTCAAAGAACTCGGCGTGATGGTCGGCCAAGTGTTGCTCACCCACGCCGACCTCGCCGACCGCGTGCGCTACTTAAACGCCCGCAACACCCTGCGCGCCTTGTTGGCGCTCGGCGTCATCCCTATCGTCAACGAAAATGATGCGGTGGTGAATGATGAAATTTTGTTCGGCGACAACGATACCTTGGCGGCGTTGGTGGCCAATTTGGTGGAGGCCGAAGTGCTGGCCATCCTCACCGACCGCGCCGGGCTATATAGTCGCGACCCGCAGCAACATAGCGATGCCGAGTTGATCGCCTGGGGGCGCGCCGATGACCCGAATTTGATGGCGCGCGCCGGCGGCGCCGGGGCGCTCGGTCGCGGCGGCATGCGCACCAAAGTACAAGCGGCGCAAAAAGCCGCCCGCTCCGGCGCCGCCACCGTCATCGCCGATGGTCGCGACCCGCAAACCCTGTTGCGGCTGCGCGCCGGGGAGGCGGTGGGCACCTGGCTTGCCCCCGGCACCGGGCGGCTGGCGGCGCGCAAGCAATGGCTGGCCGGCCAACTGCGCGGCAACGGCGAAGTGGCGTTAGATGATGGCGCGGTGCGCGTGTTGCGCGAAGCCGGCAAAAGTTTGCTGCCCATCGGCGTCACCGCCGTATGCGGCGCGTTTCGGCGCGGCGACATCATCACTTGCGTAACTGGGCGCGGCCAGGAAGTGGCGCGCGGGCTGTGCAACTACAACGCCGAAGACGCGGCGCGCATCGCCGGCCAACCGAGCGCGCGGATAAAATCCATTTTGGGGTATGCCTACGAGGAAGAACTCATCCACCGCGACAACATTGCGCTAACTTGAAACGCGCCAAGCGCCGCGCTGGCATCGCCATGTTTTGATGCCATATTGTAGGCGGCACCTATCGATTAAGCCTATCGATTAAGCCTATCGATCAAGCATCCATTCGCCGCGCAAAAAAACCAACATCGACATGTACATCGACATACCAATCAAAAAAACCGACATCAAACCGACATGTATACCAACCATCAAACCGACTCTAAGACGCGATGGCTCTCAGTCGATTATTGAGGCGTTTTTTCAAGCGCGCGGCGCGGTTTTTATGGTGCAGGCCTTTGGAGGCGGCGCGGTCGATGCTGGAAGTGGCATTGCGGCACGCGGCGCTGGCTGCATCGTGTTTTTTTTCACCCACCAGTTTTAGGAATTTTTTGATGGAGGTGCGCAGCGCCGAGCGCTGGCTCATGTTGCGGGCGCGACGGTTGATGTTTTGTCGCGCGCGTTTTCGAGCTTGGGTTGAATTGGCCACAATTATTCCTCAGAACGGGATTCCTCGCAGCGGCATGCGCCGCAGGTCGGTCGTAAACGGCGCGCGATTATGGCTAGGCTGCGGTTAAAAGTCAAGCGCTGACGGCGATGTCGAAGCAACTGCTCAAAGCCACCTCCACCATCGGCGCGATGACCTTATTGTCGCGCTTAAGCGGCTTGTTGCGCGATGTGGTGTTCGCCCACCTGCTCGGCGATCGCGCCGCGGCCGATGTTTTTTTCGTGGCCTTTCGCATCCCCAATTTTTTCCGTCGCATTTCCGGGGAGGGCGCGTTTGCGGCCGCCTTTGTGCCGGTTTTCACCGACTATCGCTTGTTCAAAAGCAGCGATGATAACGGCCGTTTTTTGCAGTTGCTGCTGGGGCGCTTTGGGCTGATTTTGTTGCTGGCCTCGGCGCTCGGCGTGGTCGCGGCGCCGGCGCTGGTGGCCGCCATCGCGCCGGGCTTTCTACAACACCCCGAGCGCTTTGAGTTGGCGGTCAGCGTCACTCGCCTCACCTTTCCGTATGTATTTTTTATTTCGCTGGTGGCGCTAGCGGCCGCCATGCTGAACACTTGCGGGCGATTCGCGGCCCCGGCGGCGACGCCGATGTTGCTGAATGTCTGCCTGATAGCGGCGGCGTTGGTGCTGGCGCCGCACTTTTCCCAGCCAGCGGTGGCCTTGGGGGTCGGCGTGCTGCTGGCCGGGGTGGCGCAGTTGGCCTTCCAAATCCCCTTTTTGCGGCGCGAAAAACTCACCATCCGCCCGCGCCTCAGCGCAAAATCGGGCGATGCGGTGGCCATGGCCGGGGTGCGTCAAGTGTTTCGGCTGACCGTGCCGGCGCTGTTCGGCGTCTCCGTGGCCCAGGTTAATGTGCTGATAAACACGCTGCTGGCGTCGTTTCTGGCCACCGGCAGCATTTCATGGTTGTATTATTCCGACCGTTTGATGGAATTTCCGGTGGGCGTGTTCGGCCTCGCCTTAAGTACCGCGATTTTGCCGAATCTGGCGCGCCAGCAGGCCGAATCAGCCACCGAAGCATTCTCCAAAACCGTGGATTGGGCGGCGCGTTGGGTGTGCCTGATTTGCATTCCGGCCTCGGTCGGGCTGATGGCGTTGGCGACGCCGATGATAGCCAGCATTTATTTTCACGGGGATTTCAGCGAACACGGCGTGCGTATGGCGGCCGCCAGTTTGGTGGCCTTTGCGTGTGGGCTGTGCGCCATCGTGCTGGTGAAAATTTTCGCGCCCGGCTTTTATGCCCGCAAGGACACCACAACCCCGGTGCGCATCGGCATGCTCGCCATGGCCGCCAACATCGCCTTCAGTCTGGCGCTGGTATACCCGCTACAACATGTCGGCTTGGCGCTGGCGACCTCGCTGGCGGCCTTTGTAAACGCCGCTTTGTTAGGGATAGCGCTGAAAAAATCCGGGGCCTATGTACCGCAGCCGGGGTGGGGCGGGTTTTTGCTTAAAGTGTGCCTGGCGGCGGCCGGCATGGGGCTTTTGCTGATATCAGGTAGCGGCGAGAGCGCCGACTGGTTGGCCATGGGGCGGTGGCGACGGGTGGCCATGTTGTTGCTGTGGATTGGGCTGGGCGGCGGGGTTTATTTCGCCGCCTTGGCCGCCATGGGGCTGCGACCGCGCGCCATGCGGTTAGCCGAGGTGCCGCCGAATCATGGGCAAGCGGCGGCCGAATCCGCCGAATCCACCAAATCCGCCGAATCCACCAAATCCGCCGAATCCGCCGAATCCGCCAAAACCCCGCCGACACCCGGCCACCGTCCATCTTGATGCAAAACCGCGGCGTAGATTCCAAACCATTCCATACCCCGCGCACCATGGGATTGACGCCCCCCACTTTGCGATGAAACTGCTGCGCTCCATCACCTCGCCGCACCTGCCGGCCGGCGGTTGCGCGCTCACCATCGGCAATTTCGATGCGGTGCATATCGGGCATCGCAAAATATTGGCGCTGCTGACCGCCCAAGCCGGCCGCCTCGGCTTACCTGCGGTGGTGATGACCTTCGACCCGCACCCGCAAGAGTATTTTCGCGCTGATTCCCCGGCCGCGAGATTGAGCACCACCGCGACGCGTTTTTTCGCCCTGCGCGAATGCGGTATTGATGTGATGTTGAGTTTGCGCTTCGCGCGCGGTTTGGCGCAAACCAGCGCCGAGGATTTCATTCGCCATTATTTGGTCGAGCGCTTGGCCATCAAATATCTGCTCATCGGCGATGATTTCCGCTTCGGCGCGCGCCGTAGGGGGGATTTTTCCATGCTGCGCCAAGCGGCGCCGCAGTATGGCTACCGGGTGGAATTATTTGACACCATGAAGCGCCGCGATAATCGCGTGAGCAGCACTTGGATTCGCGAACTGCTCGGCAGCGGCGATTTGGCGCGTGCGGCGGCGCTACTGGGGCGGCGCTATGCCCATGTGGGGCGGGTGGTGCACGGCGAAAAACGCGGCCGCCGGTGGGGTTTCCCCACCATCAATCTCGCTCTGCGCCGCCGCCCGGCATTAGGCGGCATATTCGCGGTGCGGGTGTTCGGTTTGACCGGCGATGCGGGCGATGCGCTGGCCGGGGTGGCCAGCATCGGCACGCGTCCCACCGTGGAGTCCACCGTCGGCGGCGCCAAAAATGTGCTCGAAGTGCACCTATTCGATTACCATGGCGATGCGTACGGCAAACGTGTGTGCGTCGAGTTCATCGAAAAAATCCGCGCCGAAGAAAAATTCGCCACCTATGATGCGTTGATCAAACAAATCGAACAAGATGCGCGCCTAGCCAAAGGAATCATCGAAAAACACGCCATGTATGCGCCCGACAATCATGCCCGGCGCGACAATGGGGCTGGCAATATGGCCGTCGATTCGGCCTCTCATGGTGGCGGGTGACGGCTCCAAAATCAGCCCAATCGGCGCTCGAATCAGCCCGAATCGCCGCCCAAATCAGCCGAATCGCCGGCCAAAATCAGCCGAATCGCCGGCCAAATCCATGTCCAAAGCACCTCAATCGAGCCTTAAATCAGGCCATTCATCGCCGGCCAAATCGCCGTCCAAATCCCTCGCCTATCTGGCGTTGGCGGCGGCGCTGGTGGTCGTGGATTTCAGCGCCAAACTGCTGGCCTATGAGTATTTGTCGGCGCGCAGCATGGATATTTTGCCGATTTTCAAACTGGCGCTGGTGTTCAATCGCGGCGCCGCGTTTGGTTTCTTAAGCGATGCCGGCGGCTGGCAGCATGGTTTTTTCATCGCCGTGGCGGTGGTGGTGTCGGTGGCGCTGGCAGGCTGGCTGTGGCGGGACGGCGGCCGCAATGCGCTGTTGTGCTGCGCGCTGGCGTTAGTGTTGGCCGGCGCGGTGGGCAATCTCATCGATAGGGTGAGCTATGGTTTTGTGATTGATTTCATCGTGCTGCACTATGGCGGCTGGTATTTTCCGGCCTTCAATTTAGCCGACGCCGCCATTTCCATCGGCGCGGTGTTGCTGGTTATCGATAATTTTCGGCCGCGTCGCGGTAGGCGGTCATAAGCCGGCAGCATAAGCCGGCCAATTAGCATTCATCGAATCGTCAAGTGAGCATGCAAGTAAATCACTCAACCAAACCCCAAGCGTCTATGCAAGTGACGCTGGCCAATCCGCGTGGATTTTGCGCCGGCGTCGAGCGCGCCATCGAAATCGTCGAGCGCGCGTTGGAAAAATTCGGGGCGCCGATTTATGTGCGCCATCAGGTGGTGCATAACCGCTCCGTGGTGGCCGATTTGCGCGAAAAAGGCGCGGTTTTTGTCGATGATTTGGATGAAATTCCGCCCCAATCCATCATCATATTCAGCGCCCACGGCGTCTCGCAAGCGGTGCGGCGAGCGGCGGCGCAGCGCGGCTTGACCATCTTCGATGCCACCTGCCCGCTGGTGACCAAAGTCCATGCCGAGGTCGCCCAATACCGCAAATTGGGGCTGGAAATCATCCTCATCGGCCACGCCGGCCACCCCGAAGTGGAGGGCACCATGGGGCAGTGCGCCGGCGGCGTGCAGCTGGTCGAAAATGTCGATGATGTCGCCAATTTACAGGTGCGCGCCGCGGAAAAATTGGCCTTTGTTAGCCAAACCACGCTGTCCATGGACGATACCGCGGTCATCATCGATGCCCTCAAACAGCGCTTCCCCGGCATTCGCGGGCCGCGCCAGGATGACATCTGTTACGCCACCCAAAACCGCCAAGACGCGGTCAAACAATTAGCCCGCCAGTGCCAGGTGGTGTTCGTGGTCGGCTCGCCCAATAGTTCCAACTCCAACCGCTTGCGCGAGGTCGCCCAACTGCAAGGCGCGGCGGCTTATTTGGTGGACGGCGCGGCCGACATTCAGCCGCAATGGGTGGCCGGCAAAACCCGCATCGGCATCACCGCCGGGGCCTCGGCGCCCGAAGCGTTGGTGGCCGAAGTCATCGCCGGCTTAGGCCTAGCGCCTGACCGGGTGGTCAATTTGGCCGGCCCGGCGGAGAATATCGTGTTCTCGCTGCCGCCGCAGTTGCGGAAGTGATGCGCCAGCGCCGTTGCGGCAATAACGTGTCGGTGTAGTTGCGGCAATAACGCAGGCACGGCGGCCTAGGCCGTATAATTCGCGGTGGTTAGTTTGTTGCGATTTGCCGCATTTTTCCGTTATTTCCCCCTTTTGTCGCCCATTTGCCGGAATAGCTCAGTCGGTAGAGCAACTGATTCGTAATCAGTAGGTCGGAGGTTCGATTCCTCTTTCCGGCACCATTTTTAGGGTTGTTTTCGGCTTTTGGCTTTTAACGTTTGACTCCACCTTAGCTTTTTCTGGGGGGAGTCAAACAAAAGCCAAATCAAAAGCTAAAATCAAAAGCCAACATCAACATCAACATCAACATCAACAGCAACAGCAACAGCAACAGCAACAGCAACAGCAACATCAAAATCAAACCCACCGTGCAGATTTAGATATATAAATCCCTTATAAATGTTATAACGTTGCTTTCATTTTTCTTGCAAAGTTCCACTTTAAACTTCACACAGGAGGAATCATGAAAAACAAACAGCGAGATTTTGCAACCGGCAAGTATGTGAATTTATCCATGCCAGAAGAAGTTGTGAGACAACAAATCGAAAAAATTCTACACAACGACTATGGGTATTCAAAAACCCAAATGGACATCAATGTTCCCGTGCAAATGGGGTCTAGTACTAAATTTTGTGATATTGCTATTTATGAGAGCGATAAAAAACAGCACATAATTGGCCTAGTTGAAACAAAGGCGCCAAAGCAGAGCAGTGGTAAATCTCAGCTTGAAAGCTATATGAGCGCAACCTCAACTTGCCGATGGGGATTATTAACGAATGGAAATGAAGAACAATGCGCAGTAAAAGACATTAAATCTGGTCGCATCACATTTGAGCCAGCAATGACGATTCCGAAATGCGGGCATAGTGATATAAGCATTAATAAATTTAGTGATTTAAAGCCAGCCAGCAACCTGAAATATACCTTTCGCCTCATTAATAATTTACTGTACGCGAATACCAATCTTGCCCGCACCGAAAAGCAGGGGGCAGAAATGGTCAGACTAATTTTTTGTAAATTAGCAGATGAATACAACATACGCGATAGTGATGGATGCCCCTGCTTTCAAGTCGGTATAAACGAATCAGACACAAAATTTAGAAAAAAAATCACTTCCCTTTGGGAAGAAACACGAACTAGTTTTGTGGGCAATTCTATATTTTCTGATAATGAATCTATAGAAATAGATGACTATTCTCTTAGATTAATAGTAAGCAAACTTCAGAATTATAGTTTGCTAAATACCTCTCGCGATGTTGTGGGCGATGCCTTTGAAATTTTTGCAGAGCGTCAGTTTGCTGGAGAAAAGGGTCAATTTTTTACCCCGAGATTAGTCGTTGATATGATAATCAGCCTGGTTAATCCAAATAAAAAAGATAAAATTCTTGATCCAGCGTGTGGAAGCGGCGGGTTTTTAATCGCCGCGTTTAACCATATTACAAAAGGAATTGATAGCGGCGAGCATAAAAAAAGAATTGCCGAATCTTGTTTGCATGGTATTGATAAAGAATCTGATTTATCAAAAATATGTCGCGCCCACATGAGCATTATTGGCGATGGAAAAAGCAATATCGTCACTGCGGATAGCCTAAAAAGCCCGGCTGAGTGGAATGATTTAGCAAGGAGTAAATTACTGAAAAATGGCGAGCGCCGTCAATTTGATGTGATTATTACAAACCCGCCCTTTGGTTCTAAAATCAAAGTTCATCACGAGCATGTTTTGCGTAATTATGACTTGGGGCATAAATGGTCTCCGGCAAAAGGAATGCAAGAATGGGAGAAAACCGATGCCATTAAAGAAACCCCCCCTCAAATATTATTTATTGAACTATGCGTAAAACTACTCAAGCCAGGTGGAAAACTTGGGATAGTTCTGCCCGATGGTTTGCTTGGTAATCCAGGGGATGAATATATTAGGCAATGGATAGAATCAAAGGCAAAGGTGCTTGCAGTGGTTGACTGCCCCACCGCCACTTTCATGCCGCACACTGGAACAAAAACCAGCGTGTTGATACTACAAAAATTTCCAGCAAGCGACCCTTCGCAGAAAATATTTTTCGCGATAGCGGAAGACTGCGGTCACACCATGCGCGGAAAGCAAATAAACAACCCTGATGGCAGTATCCGTGAGGATTTTACTGCTATCGCGGATAATTTTATTCACGGAAAAACCGCTCGCCATTTGGGGTTTTATAAAACCCAATTAAAGGGCGGGCGAGTGTTTGTACCGAAGTATTACGACCCTCGCATTGCCAACAAAATTAAAAAATTGGAAGGCAAGGTAGACATGACATCCATTAAAAAGTTAATAGATAATGGAACAGTAGAAATTAGAGGCGCGTCTGGTACTGCAAAAGAGGAAAATTATGAACTGGACGGAGCGGTTAGATTTGTTCGCACCTCTGAAATATGTGATTTTGGAATAGCGCCAAAAACACAAAAAAAAGTTTCTTTAGAAACCTATAATAACTTTTCGGGACAGCAAAATTTGCAAATAAATGACATTCTTTTTGTAAAGGATGGGGATTTTAGGATAGGAGAGACGGCGATTCTTACCGATAAAGAGGAATTGCAAATATTGCTTCAGGGGCATTTTTTTATTATTCGCGCCAAAAAAATAAATCCATTTCTATTACTGACATTATTAAATACCGAAGTTGTGAAACTTCAAATACGACAACGGGTGTTTAGCCAAAGCACGCTCAAAACCATAGGTAACAGAATTAATGAACTGGAAATTCCTATCCCTGTGGGCGAAAAAGAAAGGATGGAAATGGCAGTTAAAGTACAAACTTTTATTTTAGAGCGCAAAATACTTTTAAACAATTTATGGGATGCGATAAAGGAAAACTAACCCCGA
This sequence comes from Candidatus Poriferihabitaceae bacterium, assembly GCA_965243285.1. Taxonomy (GTDB): domain Bacteria; phylum Pseudomonadota; class Gammaproteobacteria; order Arenicellales; family Poriferihabitantaceae; genus JAHRAW01. Next base: position 1,541,680 of record OZ251537.1, read on the forward strand.
AGGCGCAACAACCACCGTATACGCCAAGGTTGCTACTGCAAGTCACTAAACGCGTCACTCGTCTATGTTGCTTATGACTTCCACCACCGCTTCGATTTCGCTCGGATAGAAAGCAAAAAAATACGCCGAGTAATGTAGTGTTTGGTAATAAACAAGTGTTGTTTGGCCATGAATGGCTTACTTTGCGTACAATATTTGCAATACCGTCCATTAGATAGGTAAGTGCAAGCCTTAGAATTGCTCAAACATGAGTTACTACGCCAAGTTGGGTGGGTATGAGGGGGAGCAAAGACTAAAAGCGAAAAGCCAAAGCGAAAGTCAAAAGCGACCCCTCGCCACCAAAACTGGCTAAAAGATGCCAGTTTTGACTCCCCGCCCAGCGGGGAGTCAAGAAAAAGCCCAACAGCTAAAAGCAAAAGCCAAAATCAACAGCCCAAAATCAAAACCCTTAACCTATGGTTATGTCCGTGGCAAAATTTTCGTGGTAGCGGGCGGCGAATTCGGCGGGGGTGAAGTGGTGGTTTTGGGTGCCGGGGTGTTCGATTTTGATGCCGCCCATGAGCGAGGCGATTTGGGCGTTGGTTGGCCAATCCCATCCGCGCGCCAGACCGTATAGCAAGCCGGCGCGGAAGGCGTCGCCGCAGCCGGTGGGGTCGACGGCGGCGGCGATTTTCACCGCCGGCGCATGGATGGCGGCGCCGCGGTGGTGGATGTCGGCGCCACGGGCGCCACGGGTGACCACTAACGCATCGACTTGGGATGCGATTTGCGTGAAATTTTGGCCGGTTTTTTCTTGCAGCAGCGCGGCTTCATAATCATTGACCACCACATAGGTGGCTTGGGCGATGAATGCGTTGAGTTCGGCGCCGCTGAACATGGGCAAACCTTGTCCGGGGTCGAAAATAAAAGGGATGCCGGCGGCGGCGAATTGCGCAGCGTGTTGGAGCATGGCGCAGCGGCCATCCGGGGCAATGATGCCTAAATCGATGTCGGCGGCTTGGTCTACGCGGTTTTCATGGGCGCGATCCATGGCGCCGGGGTGGAAGGCGGTGATCTGATTGCCATCGGCGTCGGTGGTCACAAACGCTTGGGCGGTGAAGGCGGCCGGGATGTCGGTCACATGGGTGAGGTCGATGTGGTGTTGGGCAAGCCACTGGCGATAGGGCGCGAAATCCTTGCCCACCGTGCCCATGGGGCGGGGGTCGCCGCCGAGCAGTTTCAAGTTGTAGGCGATGTTGCCGGCGCAGCCGCCGAATTCACGCCGCATCTGCGGCACATAAAAACACACATTTAAAATGTGCGTCTGCTCGGGAAGAATGTGATTTTTGAACTGGTCTTCGAACACCATGATGGTGTCGTAGGCGAACGAGCCGGTGATCAGGGTGGGCATGGGTGGAGGTTAAAAAAGGGCAAAAAGGGTGCCGGATTCGGGCGGATTCTAGCTGATTCGGGCGAATTCGAGCCGATTCTGGTGGATTCTGGTGGATTCTGGTGGATTCTGGTGGATTCTGGCGGATTAGGCGACGGAATCGGCCGCGGCGGTTTTGCGCGCGCAACTTGCGCATTTGCCATATAGGGTGAGGGCGTGGTCGTGCAGGATGAAGCCGTGGCGTTTGGCGGCTTTTTCTTGCTGCGCCTCGATGCGTTTATCGACAAACTCGGTGACGCCGCCGCACTCGAAGCACACCATGTGGTCGTGATGGGCGGCATCGTTGAGTTCGTATACGGCGCGTTCGCCCTCAAAATGATGGCGGATGAGAATGCCGGCTTCCTCGAATTGGGTGAGCACGCGATAGACCGTGGCCAGCCCGATGGGCTGCGCATCGGCCAATAGAATTTGATAAACATCCTCGGCCGCCAGGTGGCGTACGGCGGCGTTCTCAAAAACTGCCAGCACCTTAAGGCGCGGTTGGGTGGTTTTCAGCCCGGCTTGCTTGAGATTGGGGATGTTTGGCACAGAAATGCCGGCGCGGGGAAATGGTCGGTGGAATGCCTAAAAATACGCGGGAGTGGGGGGCTGGGGGAGTGGGGAAGGGGAAAGCGAAGGTCGAGTCAAACTCAACATTAAAGATATCCCCCCCACCAAAACTGGCAACAAGACGCCAGTTTTGACTCCCCCTCAAAAAAAGCAGGGGGGAAGTGAAGACTAAAGGCGAAAAGCCAAAGCCTAAAAGCCAAAGCCTAAAAGCGAAAGCCTAAAAGCGAAAGCCTAAAAGCGAAAGCCTAAAAGCGAAAGCAACATCAAAAGCAACATCAAAATGTACAGCGAAAATCGAAAGCCAAATCAAAGCCAAGTCAAAGTCAAAGTCAAAAGCACCCCCCACCAAATCAGGCGATGAAGCCGCCAGTTTTGGCTCCCCCCTAAAAAGATAGGGTGGAGCAAAGCGTTAACAGCCAAAAGCGAAATCAAAAGACCAACATCGACAGCCCCCCCACCAAATCAGGCGATAAAGCCGCCAGTTTTGGCTCCCCCCTAAAAAGATAGGGTGGAGCAAAGCGTTAACAGCCAAAAGCGAAATCAAAAGACCAACATCGACAGCCCCCCCACCAAATCAGGCGATAAAGCCGCCTGATTTGACTCCCCCCAGATGAAGCAAGGGGGGGAGTAAAACGTTAAAAGCCAAAGCCAAAGCCAAAGCCAAAGCCAAAGCTAAAAGCAAAGATGGCGATGAATCGGCGGGGGATTATGGCATGGACGCGGCTGGGGGCGACGTTGAGGTGGGTGGTGAGGTTGATGCCGAATTTGCTGCTGAATTTGTCGCAAAATCCGCAAAATCCGCAAAATTCACCGAATCCGCTGCTGAATCTGGCGAATCAGCCGTCGAATCCGCGGAATCTGCATCTGATTCATGGGCAGTTGCGTGACCTATTGCCGGCAGATCGCCGCGCAATCCGGTGGCCAATTGCATCGCCAAATTTTTCAGCGGGGCGATGGAAGCGACCAGATTCATGCCGGCGGCGCGCGCCATTTGGGCGCTTCGGCGGCGGCTGCCGAACACCTCTTTGAAGCCGGTCATGGCCGCTAATGCTAACGCGTTATCGCCGCGTCGCCAGCGTTCATAGCGCCGCAATACGCTGGGTTGACCGAGGTCGCGGCCGGCGGCGGCTGCTTGGGCGACCACTTCGGCGAGGGCCGCGGCATCCATCAAGCCGAGATTGGCGCCGAGCCCGGCGAGGGGGTGGGTGAGGTGCGCGGCGTCGCCCACCAGCGCCGTGGCGGCGGCGATGTAGCGGCTGACGTGATGCTGGCGCAGCGGGAAGCGCCGCCGTCCGGTGGCGGTGGCGGCGGCGGTAATCGCGCCGAGTTCATGGAAAAACAACGCTTGCAGGCGGGCGCAAAAGGCCGCGTCATCCAGCGCCATGAGTTCATCGGCCAGGGCGCGGTCGCATGACCACACCACCGCGCAGCGCCCCCCGGCCAGCGGCAACATGGCCACCGGCCCGGTGTCGAGAAAGCACTGGTGGGCGATGTCGCGGTGCGCACCGCCAAGGTGCGTGGTGGCGATGATGGCGTCTTGTTCGAAGTCGGTAAATTGCGTGGCGATGCCGCACAAATCCCGCACCCGTGAGTCGCCGCCGTCGGCCGCCACCAGCAATTGCGTTTCGATGCGCCGCGTCCGGCCGCCGTTGCCGCCATTGGCGCCATCGCGGGCATCAGATAAAGAAATCGCCAGCCGCGCCTCGCGGTTTATCGGCGCGGGATCTACGGCGGTGACGGCAGCGCCATCGAACAGGGTTACCTGATAATTGTGGCGCAATTTTTCCACCATGGCATCTTGCAAGGCGCGGTTTTCGACGATATAGCCGAGGCATGGGGCGCCGATATCCGCGGCGCGAAAGGAAATTTTCGCGGCGCTGTTGCAATCCCACACCCGCATGCCGTGATAGGGGGTGACCGTCGCTGGCGGCAGCGCCGGCCACACATCCAACGCCTTGAATACATTAACCGCGGCTAGGTTGATGGCGCTGACGCGTCCGGCGTCGGCGTCGGCGTTTGGCGGCGTACCCAGCGACCGCGCCTCGACCAGCCCGACTTTCAGCCCTTGGCGGGCGAACAAGCAGGCACTTGTGGCCCCGACTAGGCCGCCGCCGACCACCACGACATCGAAGCATCGGGGGGGTGAGTTGGGGGCGGGATGGGGCATGGATTTACCTGGATTCGGGCACTTATCGTCTAAAAAATGGGGCTTTTGATTTTGTTTGGGATTTATAGTCCTAAATCTGCAGTTCGATGGGCGTTTTTTTGAGGTCAGCGGCTGATTTAGGGGGCTATGTTTGCTTTTGATTTTGCTTTTGGCGTTTGGCTTTTAACGCTTTACTCCCCCCCGCTTCATCTGGGGGGGTAAAACGTTAACAGCCACAGCGAAAAGCCAAAAGCCAAAAGCCAAATCCAAATCCAAATCCAAATCCAAATCAAAAGCAATCCACCCATCACCATCCAATCGATAATACGCCGCCGCCCGGTTCACCGCAGTGGTTGCCCGGCGCCTAAGCCGGAGTGCTGGCCGGCCATGCCCATAGTACGCCGCAGCAGCAGGCGTTTGGCGGGCGGCAGGTATTCGATGCCGGCCAGGGCGAGGTTGCGCGCCAGGGCGACGGCGGCGTTGCGGTGGCAAAACATCTTGACCAAGCCGTCGGTGAAGGCGCCGACGGCCTGAGTTTCGCGGCGGCGGGCGGCGGCGTAGTCGGCTAACAGCGTCGGCGCGCCTAAGTCGGCGCCGTGTTGCGCGGCGTGTTGGAGGCGCTGCGCCAATGCCGCGACATCGCGCAGCCCGAGGTTGAAACCTTGCCCGGCCACCGGATGGGCACGGTGCGCGGCATCGCCGATGGCCACCACGCGCGCCGCCACCGGCGAGGTCGCGGTGGCGCGCGCCAGCGGGTAGCATCGGCGCGCGGTGGGGGCGCTAAAGGTGCCGGCGCGGTCACCAAAAGTGGCTTGCAAGTCGGCGATAAAGGCCGCATCCGACCGCGCCAGGCGCGCCGCGGTTTGGGATTGCGCGGTGGTCCACGCCACCGCGTAGCGCTGGGCGCGGTACGGCAACAACGCCAATGGCCCGTGCGCGGTGAAGCGCTCATAGGCACGGCCGTGGTGGGCGCGGTCGGTGCGCACCATGCTGACGACGGCGCTTTGCGCATAGTCCACCGGCTGCGTGGCGATGCCGACCGCCGCGCCCAATGCGGAGCGCCCGCCGTCCGCCAACACCACCAGACGCGCCGTTACCGTGGTGCTGCCGCCGGCGGCGGAGAGCGTCACCTCGGCATGTCGGCGCCACGCGCGGATGCTTTTCACCGCGGCCGGGCAATACATCTTCGCGGCGCTGCGGCGCAACCGGCGGTGCAATATTTGCCCCATGGCGCGCGCCGGCAGCACATACCCCAACGCCGGCAGGCCGACATCGGCGCCGCGCAAATGCGTCATGCCGAAATGTCCGCGCTCGGACACATGAATCTCGCGAATCGGTTGCGCGTGTGGCGCCATCCGCTCCCATACGCCGAGCGCGGTGTAGATTTGGCGCGCGTTGTAGGTGAGGGCGACGGTGCGTTCGTCAAAACTGGGTTGCTGCTCGGCGCTGGTTGCTTGCTCGCCGGTTGCTTGCGCGGCGCTGGTTGCTTGCTCGCCGGTTGCTTGCGCGGCGCTGGTTGCCATGCTGGCGTTATCGCGCTCGGCATCGCTGTCGCCGCTGTTATCGCCAGCAGGCACCGCGACCGCCTCGACCACCGCCAGCGATAGCCCGGCCGGCGCCAAGGCCACCGCCAAACTGGCGCCGACCAAGCCGCCGCCGACGATGAGGAGGTCGTAGTCGACGCCGCCGCCGGCGTCGTTATCGGTCGCCGTGGGTGCGTCGGCGGCGCCGTGGGCCGGCATCGCGCCCAGATTTATAGTGCTCGACGCGTACATTTATACATATATATGTACAGGGGAATGTTGGGCGGCGATTTAGCCCGCCAGCGCCGCGAATTCATATGGATTCATCTCGATTCATCTCGATGTGGGCTGATTTAGCCCGATTTAGGTCACCCACCGCCGTCATCTGCATTCTGGCGGCGAAAATAGTCGGCCAGGAAGGCATCGAAATCGCCGGTATCGCGGTTTTCGATGTCCTTTTGGGCGCGGTGGGATTGGGCTGCTTCGGCGCGCATTTTTTCGCGCAAGGGTGGCGCCATGGGGGCGGCTTTGAATGCATCTTCGTGGCTACGCGCTAAATCCATGGCGAATTCGTAAAAACTGAGGCGGCGCGCCGACATGTGCTGGATGATTTGCGCCGCCGGGGTCAGCGCCGGGTGGCGCACTTTTGCCATTTGGGCTTGCAGCGTGGCTTGATATTCGCCGCCGCCGCCGACCTCATCGAGCAGCGCCGCCAGGGGTTGCATGTTGCGCAATAACTCGGCCGCGAGGTCGGCCAATGGCGCCTCCGCCCCATGCTTGCCGTGGCCTAACATCAAGCCGGGCTGGCGGCCGCGCATGACCACGCGGTGGCGATTGTCGGCGGCGCGCCGCCATTCATCGCGCTCGATGTTGGGGCTGTGGGAGAACAGGCAGTACAACAGCAGCAAATCGAAGAAGCGCGCGCAGTGGGCATCGATGCCGATGGGCGCGTACGGGTTTAGGTCGACGCTGCGCACTTCCACATACTGCACGCCGCGCTCGAGCAGCGCCCGCGCCGGGCTTTCGCCGGAATCGGCCACCCGCTTGGGGCGAATCACCGAATAAAACTCGTTTTCGATTTGCAACATATTGGCGTTTAATTGCCGATATTCACCGTCCACTTTGACGCCGAAATGCGCATAGGCTGGCCATGGCGAGCGGATGGCGCGCCGCAACGAGGCCACGAAACTGGCCACGCTGTTGTAGCAAATCTCGATGTCGGCTTGGGCGCTACTGGCGTAGCCGAGCCCGCTCAAGCGCAGTGAGGTGGCGTGCGGGGCGTAAAAACTATGCGCATCGAAGTCATCCAGAGCGTGCTCGCGGCCCTCCAAAAAAGTTTTGCAGACCGCTGGCGAGGCGCCGAACAGATAACATGGCAACCATGAATGGCGATGAAAGTTGCGAATCAAGGCAAAATAATGCGCTGATTTTTGCTGCTGCAAATCGCCGTCAGGGGCGTCGTGCCGTTGCCCGCCGGCCTCGATATAGGGCTGCCAAAAGGCCTCCGGCAGGGAGAAATTAAAATGGATGCCGGCGATGGTCTGCATGCGGCTGCCGTAGCGCAACCGCAAGCCGCGCCGATAGGCCTCCTTCATTTTGGCCACATTGGAAGCGCCGTAGCGGGCGATGGGAATGTGCGCTTCGCCGCGCATCACGCACGGCATGCTGCTGGCCCACAATTTTTCGTCGCCCAAATGTTGATAGGCGAAGTGGTGGATGTCGTACAGATTGCGTAGCAGGTCGTCCACGCTGCGGTGAATCGGCGTGACGAATTCCAGCAGCGCCTCGGAATAATCGGTGGTGATGGCGCCGTGGGCGAGGGCCGAGCCGAGGGCGCGCGGATGCGGAGTCTGCGCCAGCATGCCGTCGGCATCGATGCGCAAACTTTCTTTTTCGAGACCGCGATTGAGGGCGCCGAGGTGATGCTCGAGGTCGTTTTTGCGCAGCAACTCGAGGGTTTGTTGCAGTTTTTTCAAGTTTTCAATGGATGATAGTGAGTTTATAAAGTCGCGCTTATAAAGTGGCGGGGTGCATCAATATAATATCAATACGAACTTTGAGTATTTTGATGGCAAGATTCGATAACACGCTATCGATAACTCATCAGACAACGCATCGACACCCCATCGCCGACCATGTCCTACGACCTGCACCCGATGACTTCCCAAGCGGTCGCTGGCGATGTCTTTATCGACCAATCGTCCGCATCGTCGCGCGGCGATTTTGCCGGCATGTTTTCGGTCGCGCCGATGTTGGATGTGACCGACCGCCACTGCCGCATGCTGTTGCGTCTGTTGTCGCGGCGCATGATGTTATACACCGAGATGAAGGTGAGCGGCGCGATTCTACACGGCGAGCGGGCGCGGTTTTTGGGCTTCGATGAGCGCGAACGACCGCTGGCGATTCAACTCGGCGGCAGCCAGCCGGCGGCGTTGGCGCAGTGCGCGCGACTGGCCGAGGAGGCCGGTTATGACGAGGTCAACCTCAATGTGGGCTGCCCGAGCGCGCGGGTGAAAAACGGTAGTTTCGGCGCCTGCTTGATGGCGCAGCCGGAGTTGGTGGCGCAGTGCGTGGCGGCGATGCGCGATGCGGTCGCCATCCCGATAACGGTGAAAACTCGCATCGGTATCGACCACATGGATAGTTATCAACACCTGGCCGCATTCGTGGCGCGGGTGTCCGAGGGCGGCTGCGCGCATTTTATCGTGCACGCCCGCAAGGCGTGGTTGCGCGGGCTGAGCCCGAAGCAAAATCGCCTGCTGCCGCCGCTGAATTATCCCCGCGTCTATCGTTTGCGCCGCGATTTTCCGGCGCTGCGCTTCACCATAAACGGCGGCATCGATACTTTATCCCAAGCGCAAGCGCATCTGCGGCGCGTCGATGGCGTGATGTTGGGGCGCGCCGCCTATCAAAATCCGTGGTTGCTGCGCGAGGTGGATGCGCAAATTTTCCGCGCCGCCGCCGCGCCGTCGCCGCCATCGCGCGCCGCCGTGGTCGCCGCCTATTTGCCCTATGTCGAGCAGCAACTGGCGGGCGGCGTTTATCTGCGGCATATGACGCGCCACCTGCTCGGCTTGTATCATGGCCAGCTGCGGGCGAAAATTTGGCGGCGGCATCTGGCCGAACACGGCGCCAAAAAAGGCGCTGGGGTGGAAGTTATCACCGCAGCGCTGCGTTTGGTGGAGGGCCAGAGCGAGGACCAGAGCGAGAGCGATGACGGTGGGGATTTTTCGATGCGCATGGTGATGTCGGCCGATGGGGGCGGTAGAAATACCGCGGCATCATCGGCGGTTGTGACGAGGGCAACATGATAGTACTGAAAATAGGGTTGTGGATTATCGCGCTGACGCTGGTGTCGGCGGTCGGCGCGGTGGCGCTGGTGGCGGCGGTGGTGGATGCGAATGATTACAAGGCGGATTTGGCGGCCTGGGTGCAGGAAAAAACCGGGCGCGAGTTGCGCCTCGCCGGCGATATCGAGGTGGCGTTTTTTCCGTGGTTAGGGGTGCGCGTCGGCGCCTTTGAGTTATCCAACCACGCGCAATTCGGCGCCGCGCCGATGGTGGCGGCGGAGGCTGCGGAGATTAAAATCGAACTGCTGCCGCTGCTGAAAAAACAGATTAAAGTCGGCCCGGCCAGGCTGTTAGCGCCGCGCATAAACCTGGCGCGCAACGCCGCCGGCACCGCCAACTGGGACGACTTGCAGCGCATCATGGCGCGCCATGGCGGCGGCAAAAATGACGGCGGCACAATCCCCACTTCGGAGGCCGGTCTGGCGGCCGGTTTGGCGGCCGGTCTGGTGGCGCAGGGGGTGTCTATCACCGACGGGCGGGTGCGCTGGGACGATGCCGTCGCCGGCCGCCGCCTCGAGGTGAGCGAATTGCAGCTGGATACCGGTGTATTGCGCCCCGGCCAGCCGTTGCAAGTGCGCGCCTCGGCGCACCTAGACAGCAGCGATTGGCCCGAGCCGGCGGCGCTGGCGCTGACCGCCACGGTGCATTTGGCGGCCGATTCAGCGGCCGTACAAGTGCGCGATGTGGCCCTCGAATTCACCGCCGATAGCCTCGCCGCCGGCCTGTCCATCGCCACGGCGGAGTACGCATTATCGAGCGGGCAAATCGCCATAGCCGAGTTCGACGGCGAGGCCCGCCACGCCGGCAATCACACAACTGTGCGCATACCGGCGGCGACTTACGACCTATCGAGCGACACTTTGCAGGCCCCGGCGGTGCATGCGCGGCAGGCGGATTTTTCCTTTTCCGGCGATGTACAAGGCGGCAATATATCGGCCGGGTGGCCGGCTTGGGTGGCGCGCGGCAGCGGCGAAGCGCGGTTTGATGATGTCGCCGATTTGCTCACGCGCAATGGCGTGGATGTGGACCTCCCCAGCGGCTTGTTTCAACCCATGGCGGTTACTTTCGATTACGCGCATGCCGACGGCGAGTTGGCGCTCAATCATCTGACCACCTCGACGCCAGACGGCGCGCCGCTGTTGGCGCCGCTATATTTTGTGATTCCGCTTGCGCCATTCCATGCCGAAGCCATCAGCGGCGGATTGATGCGCTCCAAAAGCCTCAAAAAACCATTCAAATGGCCGGCAAATATCCAACAAACCTTGAAAAAAAACCTCATCGATTCCCTCGATAGCGAATGATGGCATCGTTTTTTTTAAGGGTTTTATATATCTAAATCTGCACGCTGGGTTTGGTTTTGGTGGGGGATATCTTTAATGTTAGGTTTTACTCGACTTTTGATTTTCGTTTTTGGCCTTTAAATTTTTCACCCCCATCAGCCACAAAAGATGCGTTAAAAGATACAACATCAACAGAAAAATCAAAAGCAAAGCAAAAATCAAAAACAGCCCCTCTAAATCAGCCGCTGACCTCAAAAAAACGCCAATCGAACTGCAAATTTAGGACTATAAATCCCTTCTTTAAGTTGAATATATACATCGAACATATAAGTCGAACTCCCATCCCACCATGCTAACCCCCACTGGCTATATCGACGGAAAAATCGCGTCCCTGGATGAGATTCGCGTGCCGGTGCTCGACCGCGGTTTCTTATACGGGGATTCGATTTATGAGGTGGTGCGCACTTACGCCGGCATTCCCTTTATGTTCGAAGCGCATCATCAGCGCCTGATGAATTCGGCGCGTTTGGTGGCCATGCGAGTCAGCCAAAGCGAGGCCGACATCGTCCATGCCATCCGGCGCACGGTGGCCGCCAGCGGCGCCCGCAGCGGCGAGGATGTGTATGTGCGCTATCAAATCACGCGTGGCGAAGGCGGCGTGGATTTATACCCGAACCCGAAGTTGAAAACCCGACTCATCATCATGGTCAAACAAATTCCGCAGTGGAATGCGGATTTTTATACGCGCGGCGTGGCCTTGGCGATTCCCCAGGTGAGGCGCAATGCGGTGAACACTTTAGACCCGAATATCAAGGGCGGCAATTATCTCAACAACATTTTGGGCTTGGGCGAAGCGCGCGCCATGGGCGCCGATGAATGCGTGATGTTAGACGCCGACGGCTGGGTGAGCGAGTGCTCCAACAGCAATGTGTGGTTTGTGCTGGACGGCAAACTGGTCACGCCGGCCGGCGGCAATTTGCTGGGCTTGACGCGCCAGGCGTTGGTCGGTTTGCTGGCCCCGGCAGGGCACGCGGAGGTGGAATGCGCCGTGCATAGCGCGCAATTACCGGGCGCTACCGAATGTTTTATCACCAGCGCCACGCGTGAAGTGATGCCGGCGCTTAGCCTGCAATTGCAAGACGGCGCGCGCCTTGAATTCCCCGCTGGCGGCGGCGAACTAACGCGCCAGGCGATGCGCTTGTATGGCGATATGTTAGATAAATTTGTACGCGAGAATCCCAGCCTGGCGTGGTTTTGAGGGTTAAATTTCGCGTGCGATTTTGTAGCGATGGGGTATCGATTTCGCACCAATTTCGTATCGATTTCGGCATAAATCCCATCTGAATTCCGCCAAATTCCGCCAAATTTCACATGAATCTTGAAACCCTACTGACCCCGGAAACCCAGCTGCGGCTGGCGGTGTTTTTCGCCATCTTAGGACTTTTGATGTTAGGTGAAGGGGTGCTGCCGCGCCGCCGCGCACCGATGCGCGCCACGCGCTGGCCGGTAAACCTCGGCCTCGGCGCCATCAACATGCTGGTGTTGGCGTTAGCGCCGATCACCGCGGTGGGCGCCGCATTGTTTTCCATCTTCAACCAATTCGGCGCGCTGCTGTGGCTTGAAGTGCCGTTATGGCCGGCCATCATCATCGCGTTATTGATTCTCGATTTAGCGATTTATGGGCAACACCGCCTGCTCCACGCCATCCCCCTCGCTTGGCGCATGCACCGCATGCACCACACCGATGTGGAATTCGATGTAACCACCGCGCTGCGTTTTCATCCCTTCGAGATAATCATCTCCATCCTGATCAAGGCCGCGGTCATCGTGCTCATCGCGGCGCCGCTGTTGGCGGTCATCGCCTTTGAAATCATTTTGAACGCCGCCGCCATGTTCAACCACAGCAACCTCAAACTACCCAAATGGGCTGATAGCCTACTGCGCTGCGCAATCGTCACCCCCGACATGCACCGCGTGCACCACACCACCTGCGCGCAACAATATAACGCCAATTATGGTTTCAATTTATCCATCTGGGATAGGCTGTTCGGCAGTTATGTCGCCCAACCCAAAGGCCGCCACGCTGATATGCAACTCGGCCAGCCGAATTATCGCGAGCCGCAAGAAGCGCGCCTGGATAAAGTGTTGACCCAACCCTTTCGCCAATCTCGTGGTTGTGCCACCGCGTGTGTTTCAGCCGAGCAGTGGCATAGAAAATGGATTGGCATCGACCTATCTCCGCGTGCGCAGACCCTCGTGGTAGAGAGACTTGAAGATGAAATAGGTGAGGTAATTACCGAGCCGATTGCGAGAAATGATGTTCCTCGTCGCACCGACATGGGGAAAATAAAACGATACGATGCGCCTGAAAATAAAAGATATATGTATGGAGAACAAAAAGGTTTGTGTAACGGTTGTAAACTTTGGCTTCCATACACTAACCTTGATGTCGACCATGTTGTTGCAAAATCAAAGGGTGGCACCGACCATATAGGAAATTTACAGTTGCTATGCGGTAACTGCAATAACGTAAAAGGGAACCGGTCTATGGAATATCTCGTAGCCAAACTCAAAGAAAGAAAATTGAGATGAAATAAATCGACCACAAGCCGCTAAGCGAAGTTGAAAAGTTCTTCCATGGCCAATTTTATAAGGAATTCCTGTGGCAGTAAGTATGTAATTCTCTAACCCCCCACTAATTCACGCCAAACCATCCCATGCCCATCGCGCAAAAACTGCTGGAAATTCTGGTCTGCCCGGTCACCAAACAACCGCTATCGCTGTTGAGCGCGACGCGCTTGGCGCAAGTCAATGCGTTGATCGACGCCGGCAAAATCCATGCCATGGACGGGGCGGCGCTCACCGCCCATCTGCAGCAAGCGTTAATCACCCGCAATGGCACCACCTTGTATCCGGTCGAAGACGATATCGCGGTGATGTTGGAGGCGCGCGGCATCGCTTGCGAACAACTGCCGGATTGGCAGCATTAGCAACACATTAGCAACACATTGGCGATATATTTTCTCGCCCGACGCGGTCGCCAATCGCTTAACCGCAATTGCGTCTGCGCTGGCGGCCGGTGCGCAGTAATTTTTTGTGTTTTTTGGTTTTTAGGCGCGCTTGGGCGAATTCGATGTGCTGCAGTTGGCTGGCGCGACCGACTTGGGTCGCCTGGCCGGCCGGGCCGGACTGGAGGGCATGGCCGGCCGGGCCGGACTGGAGGGCATGGCCGGCCGGGCCGGACTGGAGGGCATGGCCGGCCGGGCGGCGTCGGCGGTAGGCACCGTCGGCTTGCATCTCCCAGGCGTTTTCGGTGTCGTCCAACAGGGTGTTTAGCACCAGACGCAGTTCGTTTTTCAAGGCTGGCGGGGTGATTTTCACCACCGCTTCGACGCGGCTTTCGAGGTTGCGCTTCATCAAATCGGCCGAGCCGATCAGGTATTCCTCCTGCCCGCCGTTTTGGAAATAAAAAATGCGGCTGTGCTCGAGAAAGCGCCCGACGATGCTGATGACGCTGATGTTGTCGGAGATGCCGGCCATGCCGGGCCGCAAGCGGCAAGTGTCGCGGATGATGAGCTCCACCTTGACCCCGGCTTGGGAGGCTCGATACAGCGCCTTGATCAAATCGCCGTCTTCTAAGGCGTTGGTTTTGATTTGGATCAAGCCGGTTTTATCGCCGCCGGCGCGCTTAAGCCCACCGCCGTCGGCGCGCGTATTTTGCGCTTTGCGATGCGCGGCAATTTCCCGTTCGATATTGGCTAACAAGGTTTTTTTAAGGTGCTTAGGCGCCGGGATAATTTTGCGATAACTACGCCGTGGCGCGCAGCCAGTGGTCAAGTAATTGAACAACTCGGTCACATCGCGGCCAATGTCTTCGTCCACGCTGAGCAGCCCGAGGTCGGTATATAGCCGCGCCGTGCCGCCGTGATAGTTGCCGGTGCCGATGTGGGTGTAGCGCCGCAAGCCGCTGTAATCTTGGCGCACCGCCATCAATACCTTGCAGTGGGTTTTCAGCCCGATGACGCCGTAGGTGACATGCACGCCGGCTTGCTCCATGCGCTCGGCCCATTCGATATTCGCGGCTTCGTCGAATTTGGCTTTCAATTCCACCACCACCGCCACCTGTTTGCCGTTGCGCGCCGCTTCGATCAAGAGGTCTACGATGCGGGTTTGGCGGTCGGTGCGATACAGCGTCATTTTCAGCGCCCGCACCTTTTTATCGCGCGCCGCTTCGGCCAGAAAGCGCACCACCGAAGTGGCGAAGGATTCATACGGGTGTTGTAACAGAATCGAATCGGCCTCGCGCAGCAGATAAAAAATGCTGCGTTGCTGGTCTTGCAAGCGATGATGGTGCACCGGCACATGCGGCGGATAATGCAAGTCGGCGATGGGCAGCGCGGCTAATTGCATGAGTTCGCGTTGCATCATCAAGCCGTCTTGGGTGAACACATCGCGCTCTAAATCGAGGCCGAGCTCGGCCGCCAACATGCCCTTGCGGTCGTCATCCATGCCGGGGTTTACCACCATGCGCACGATGGGCGCGATGCGGCGGTCGCGCAACTCGAGCTCGATCATCTCCATTAAATCATTGGCGCCGGATTCCGAGCGTTCGGCGGCCGCGTTGCGCGCCACGAAATAAAAATCGCGGGCGATGATGTCCACGCCGGGGAACAATAAATCCAAATTATTGGCCATCACATCTTCTAAGGGTACGAAGTGATGGCTATCGCCGACGCGGATAAAGCGCGGAATTTCTGGCCCCACCGGAACCTTGACGCGCGCCAACATGGGCTCGTCATCGGCGCCCGATTGAAGGGTGACCAGAATGTTCAAAGACAGATTGGAAATGAAGGGAAAAGGATGCGCTGGGTCGATAACTTGGGGCGTCACCAGTGGAAAAATGTTGTCGATGTAGTGCTGGCGCAGTTCCTCTTGCACCGCGGAATCGAGGTGGCCATGGCGGACGATGCGGATGCCGTGCGCGCTCAAGCGCTCGAGCAAGCGCGGCAGTTGTCGGTCGCGTTCGTTTTCGATGTCCATGATCACGGCGCGCGCTTCGCTGATTTGCTGTTGCGGCGTGCGCCCGTCTAAGGACAGCTCGAAAACGCCGGCGGCGGCCTGTAATTTAAGCCCGCCGATGCGCTTCATAAAAAATTCGTCGATGTTGGAGGCGAAAATGGCGAAAAACTTCAGGCGTTCTAACAAGGGGGTGCGCTCGTCCGTGGCCTCGCACAGCACGCGGCGGTTGAAGCGCAGCCAAGTTAATTCGCGATTGAGATACAGCGATGGGTGGTCCAAGTTCACCGCCGTCGGCGCAGCGTTTTTTTCACCGGGCGCGGCGCTGGGCGGGGTTGTCTGAGGCGCCGCCGGCGCCGACGGCTTAGGTGGCGTCGGCGTCGGCGGCGGCTTGACGACGGTGGTTTGCGGTTTGGGTTTAGTGATAGCCATGGTCTCCATAAAATAACATGCCGCATGGCATGTAACATGCCATCTGAGGCATGCGGCATGACATGTAACATGTTGACATGAGCATGTCGATTGAGCGCTGGAAATGCAGCGCCACAATTGTCGCGCCCATGGCGCTCATGGCCATCGCCGGGCCATCGCCGGGCCATCGCCGGGCCATCGCCGGTGGATTGAAATCGAGGCGCGCATTAAGCGATACTCGGCGCCTGCTTAAAATTATGAGGTAGCTCAGTCTGGATGAACGCCCGGCACAGCGCCCATGGAACAGATTCTGTCATCCATCAGCCAGTATTGGCAGTCGCTCGCGGCCGCTATGGCGTCGGTGTTCGCCTTCGATACGGCATTGTTGTGGGAGCCGAGCATGCTGTGGCGGCTTGGTTTGCAGGTGTTGTTGCTGGTGTGTTCGGCCTTTTTCTCGAGTTCTGAAACCGCTCTGTTTTCGCTATCGCGGCTGGATTTACAGCAACTGCGCCGAGAAAAAAACCCGCGCGCCGAAACCATCCATGAGTTGTTAGACCAACCGCGCAAGCTGATCATCTCCATATTAAGCGGCAACGAGTTAGTCAATATCGCCGCCACCGCCAACATGGCGTCGATATTGGTCACGCTGTACGGCGGCGCCAGCGCTGGCTGGATCAACCTCTTGGTGATGGTGCCGTTGCTGTTGCTGCTGGGCGAAGTGACGCCGAAAACCATCGCGGTGCATAATCCGGTGCGTTATAGCACGCGCATCGTCGCCGAACCCATGCGTTTTTGGGTGCGGTTGATCGCGCCGTTGCGGTGGGCCATTCGCGGCCTCGCCGAGCGCATCACCACCGCCTTGGTGGGCGAAGCCAAAGCCGCCGACAACATCCTGCAGGTCGATGAATTCCTCACCTTAGTCGAGCAAGTCGCCAAGGAAGGCGTGCTCGACGCCACCGAAAGGGCGCTGATTTACAACTTGTTAGAGGCCGGCGACACCGAGATCGTCGAGATGATGACGCCGCGCACCCGCATGGCGTTTTTGAATATGGACATGAGCGTGCCGGAGATGGTGGAAAAATTCATCGCCTATCGGCATTCGCGCATTCCGGTGTTCAAAACCCATCGCGACAATTTAGTAGGTTTTGTACACGCCGAGGATATCTTGCGGTTGGTGTTGGATGGCGAAAATTTGGCAAAGTTGGCGGCCGAAGACATCATGCACCCGCCGGTGGTGGTGCCGTTGACCAAGAAGGTGGATGAAATGTTCGATTTTTTCCAGGGCAACGAGGTGCGCGCCGCCGCTTGTTTGAATGAATTCGGTGGGGTCGAAGGTTTCATCACCATGCGCGGCGTCATCAATTTTATTTTTGGCGATGTGAGTGGCGGCAGCCGCGCCACCGCGGCCCTGTACGCCGAAAAGGACAACAATATTTACGAAGTGCCCGGCGACATGAAACTCAACGACTTCAACAATCTGGCCAATTTCGGCATCGAAGACCCGCGCATGACCACCATCGGCGGCGTTGCTTTTCGCTTGTTAGATAGATTGCCCAAGGAGGGCGACTATGTGCGCACCGATGATATTTTACTGCAGGTGCTGGAGATGGACGCGCACCGCATCGCCCGGGTGCGCGTCGCCCAAGGCATGGATGACGAGGATTTCGCGCGCGCTGGCGAACTGAGCGGGCAGCCGAGCGGCGAGGCGCGCAGCGAACACGCCCGTGAGCATTACCCGGCCGCGGACCAAGATAGACCCGAAGACATGCCTGAAGACATCGGCGAAAGTCCGCCGGCCGAGGGCTATAAAAAAGGTGCCCATGAAAATTCGGCGCCTAAACCCCAGGCCCATAAACCCCAGGTCGATAAAACCACGCGCCGGAGTCAACCATCATGATCGCCATGAGCATCGTGCTACTGCTGGTGGCGTTGCTACTGCTTAAGGGGTTTTTTTCCGGCTCGGAAATCGCCTTGGTCAACGCCGACAAAATCAAACTGAGCGCGCGCGCCCACCAAGGCGATGACGGCGCCAAAAAGGTGCTGGAGTTATCCAAAGAGCCGGATGTGCTGCTCGGCACCACTTTGGTCGGCGTCAATATCGCCACCGTGGCGCTGACCACGCTGTGCACGATTTTATTCATCGATTTATTCGGCGCCCATGGCGATTGGTACGCCTTTTTGGCCCTCACCCCGCTGCTGTTGATATTCGGCGAAATCGTACCCAAAAGCGTGTTCCAGCAAAAATCCGACCGCATCGCGCCTATCGCCATCTACCCGCTGCGGGTTTTTTCGATCATTTTTTATCCGCTCATCTTCGTGTTTTCACGGCTGGCGCGATTGGGCGCGCGCATGTTCGGCGGCGGTCGTGTCGAGCAGAATTTGTTCATGACGCGCGAGCAGATTCGCTCGGTGGTGGATATGGCGGAGCGCACTTCGGCGGTAAATGCCTTCGACCGCGGCCGCATTCGCCGCGTGATTCGCTTCGGCGAAACCACGGTGGGCGAAGCGATGATTCCCATCTCAGAAGTCACCGCCATCAACCGCACCAGCAGCATTTTGCGCGCCATCGCCACGGTGCGGCGGCATGGCTATAACCGCCTGCCGGTGTATAAGGGCAACATCAGCGACCTCATTGGCATCGTCACCCTCACCACTTGGGATTTGCTGGATAAATCCTTGCTCACCAAAAAACTCGACGAGTTGACCGCGCCGGCGTTATATGTTTTGCAATTCCAAACCATCGATCAACTCTTGCCGATGTTGCGCCAGCGCGATGACCACATGGCGGTGGTGGTGGATGAATTCGGCTCCGCCATCGGCATCATCACTATGGAAGATATTGTCGAGGAAGTGGTGGGCGATATCGATGTGGGCTATGATTTCGAGGAATATCTGCCGCGCCCCAAGCGCATCATCGAACGCGTGGCCGAGGGCAAATACTTGATCGATTCGCGCTCCTCGGTATCGGAGGTAAACGATGTGCTTGCGGTCAACCTCAACAGCCGCGTCTCGCACACCATCGGCGGGCTGGTCATGGCGCAACTCGGTCACATCCCAAAGCGCGGCGAAAGCGTGGTGGAGATGGGCTATCGCTTCATCGTCGAGGAAGCAACCGACCGCGCTATCGTCAAACTGCGGGTTGAGTCGGTGTGACGGATGGCATGGCGGTCAGGGAATTTAGCGGTCATGGAATTTAAATGAATCCGAGTGCTCTGGAATTTGCGCGCCTGAATGCCACATGAATTCCGACAAGGGAACAGCGGTTTTTGCCTTGGCGGGCGGCGACGGGCGGGTGTCGCCGGCGCGCTTTGTGGCTTCGCCGAATTGCGATGCGCGTCCCGATGCGGCGGTTATCGAGGTGCTGGTGATTCACGCCATCAGCCTGCCGCCGGGGTGCTATGGCGGGAGGTTTATCGAGGATTTGTTCACCAATAAACTGGATACGGGCGCGCATCCGTACTTTGCCAAATTAGTTGGCGTGCGCGTGTCGGCACATTTTTTAGTCAAACGCGATGGGGAATTGCTGCAATTCGTGCCGCTGCATCGGCGCGCCTGGCATGCCGGCGAGTCGCATTTTCGCGGTCGCGCCGGTGTCAATGATTTTTCCGTCGGCATCGAGTTAGAGGGCTGCGACGCTGATTCATTTACCGATGCGCAGTATGAAAGGCTAGCCGGTTTGATTCGATTTTTGCGGATGTGCTGCCCAGCGGTGGCGGCCGATAATGTGACCGGCCACAGCGACATCGCCCCGGACCGCAAAACCGACCCCGGGCCGGGTTTCGACTGGGCAAGGCTCGAAGGGGAAGCGGGTGTGCAGCGAAATCGTCGATAAAAACCATCGATAAAAGCCGCTTGGGAAAATTTATGTGAAAATAGTGACCAGCAAGTTTGCCCGAGCGGCGGATACTTCCAAAATCCACCCAATGCGGCTAAAATCGCCGCTTGCAATTTCGCGTATGCCTTAAAATGGCCAGGTAGCTCAGTCGGTAGAGCAGTGGACTGAAAATCCTCGTGTCGGCAGTTCGATTCTGTCCCTGGCCACCATTTTGCCGCATCTGGGCGCTGTCGCCATGCGATGCATATCAACGCGCCACGCAAAACCGCATTCGCCCGATTTTCATGTCCACACCGAGCAGCGTATTGGGCTGTCGCCGGTCTGGTTTGCCGGCACCGGCTCGGAGTGATAGCGCGGCTTAGGTTCGGTCGTAGTTGGCGGCTTAAGTTTATCCGCGCTCATCACGCCGCGCATCGTACCGCCGCAAATTATTTTGCGTAGTTTTCAATGAGTTAATTCAAGCAGTTAAAAAGGGTTTATAGGTTAAGATTAACGGCAACGCCGACTACCCTCATGCAATCCCCAGCAATTCAATCCGATGTACAGCATGCCGATTTACATCATGCATCGTGCTTTGATGTTTTCCCGGAGTTGGCGGATGATTCGGTGGATTTGGTTTGCGTCGATCCGCCGTATGGCACCACCGCGATTGAATGGGATGTGGTGATTGATTTTAAGTTGATGTGGCAACATCTTGCGCGGATATGCAAACCCACGACGCCGATATTGGTGTTTGGCAGTCAACCGTTTAGCAGTTTGCTTATCGTAAGCAAATTAACTTGGTTTCGCTATGAATTGATTTGGAATAAAAATAAATGCGGCTCGCCGGGGCTGGCCAAATATCGGCCGCAGAAAGTGCATGAAAATATTATGGTTTTTTCGCAACAAGGCGGCGCCTTTTATCAACCGATTATGGAAGCCGGCGAAGCCTATAGCCGTCAAGCGAAAGATAAAATCAACGGCTATGGCTCAGGGCGAAACACCCATGGGTATGGTTTTGGCAACCAGGTTTTTTTAGCTACCAAGAATGCCGGCACGCGCTATCCGAAAAGTATTTTGCACGCCGGTCGTAACTTCTCGGCGCAACAAACCGTGCATCCCACCCAAAAGCCCACCAATCTTTTGAACTATTTGATTATGACTTACAGCAAACCCTCCGATACAGTGTTGGATTTCGCCATGGGTTCAGGGAGTTGCGGGGTGAGCGCGAAATTAACTAACCGCCACTTTATTGGTGTGGAAAAATCACGCGCTTATTTTGACATCGCCAAAACGCGAATTGCGCAAGCGCGCGCCGCCAGCATCATGACTACGGACCGGCAACTGGCTACGCAATTCAATAACCCATATTCTGGAGTTAAAAACGCCGGCCGCCCACCACCAGCCCGGCGGTGGAGGTGTTTGATTTTAAAGTGTAAGTCGGTGGTCTACCTCAAAAGCGGCGATTCGCCATGCCCGATAAAACGAGCATGGCTATCGGTTACCAAAAAATGCCGATGAATTGGGAAATCTGGCGCGCGAATTCGCTCTCTAAGGGAAAGGACAGCATGCCCATGACCGAGTAACCGAGCCACCATGGCACTAGGTAGAAGCGGATCATGTAGAAAAACCACGCCACGAACAGCGGCCGCAGGGCCGGAATCAGGAATTTCGGGGTGATGGGGGCGAATAGGGCGAGCAGGGGGTCGGTGCAACGCACGAAAAACCGCATAAAAAAGAACGAGCTGTCTTGGGGCAGAAAAATGCCCATGGCAAAGCGCCCGATTAAGGTCCACATGATCATGCCGAGGAAATAGTCCAGGGCGAGAACCCAGAAGGGGAAGGCGTCAAGCATTTTTCGATGGTTATAGTTCGTTTTCGCGGATGTCGGCGATTTTCATCGCGTGTTTTTGTGCGCCAATTTTTAAATCACGGTCACCGTGGATTGGTAAAGATATGTAATCGCGTTTTTGCGGATGTCCGTAGTAGTGATGACTGCCATTTACCCGTAGTAACGACCAGCCGCGTTTTTTAAGTAAGCGGGCAAACCTTTTGCCGGATACCGTTTTCACACGACGATTTCCTGCAAATTAATATTCTGGTATTCTTTTTCCTCTTTGACCTTTTCTTTCATTCTCATTTCGGTATCCACCAGTAACCAACCTTCAATCGCCTCGCGAATGTTAAACATAAGTTCTTCATGCGTGTCGCCTTGCGTGAAACAGCCGGGCATACTTGGAACTTCCGCCCAATAACCGCCGTCTTCTTCGTGAATGATAACTTTGATTTTCATGGTTGCCCCCGGGTTTGATTTGGGTTGCTGATGATAGCAAATTTATAAGGGTGCTTGTGATGCGCAACATTTTGGGTGCTTTCCTTAGCGACTGGATTGCCGCGTTCTGCGGCAATGTATTTATTACCCGTATACTTTGTAAAGCAACTTAAACAATCCTGATGATGGATCCATCAACTGCTCGAACGTCTCTTTTTCGTCGTATGCCAACTTTTGTACCTCGTATATTGCTTGCTACGAGTCTCACAAAATGCAGTTTCTGCGGATGCTCACTGGGCAACTCATTCGCATATATTTTAGCCAGTGCAGCGTGTCGGATAAACTACCTAACGGTGAACATATTTTGCGCATCGGTTTTAGACAAGGGACCTTCATCAAGCGTCTTTGCCAATGCTACGAAGTAGTCGCTGGTTTGATTCAATGTCGCGCGCTCTAATTTATTTAGAATTGCTCCAAACATTTCACTCTCCCGCTTTTTTGGCGATTGTAGAGTTGATTAAGAAACGGGGGCGGCTATACACCGCCCCCGCTTGATACCACTCATTGGATTAAGCCGATTTAGTGACTTGAACCCAACACAGTCTCGCCGCGCGGCACGCGGATTTCGTCCACCATCGCTTGCGTCTCGGCGTCTGGCGGGGCGGTCATCCACGACACCACTAACATGGCGATTAGGCTGACCGGCATACCGATCATACCGAAGCGCAAGTGGTCGATACCGAGCCACGGGTCGTTGCCGAGGAACTGCGGCGCCACCCAATACAGATAGGCGGTGCCGGCGACGAAGCCGCACACCATGCCGGCGATGGCGCCAGCGCGGTTGGCGCGTTTCCACCAGATGCCTAATACGATGGGGAAGAACAGCCCCGAGCACGCGAAGTCGAAGGCCCACACCACCGCGCCCAAAATGCCGGTGAGTTTGAGGCTGGCGACGAAGGCGCCGGCGGCGCCGATGCCGAGCAACAAAATACGCGCCACTAACAGGCGGTGTTTGGTGTCGGCTTTGGGGTCGATGATTTTGTAATACAAATCATGCGACAGCGCGTTGGCGATGGCCAACAACAAGCCATCGGCGGTGGACATCGCCGCCGCCATGCCGCCGGCGGCCACCAGGCCGGAGATGACATAGGGCAGCCCGGCGATCTCTGGAGTCGCTAACACCACGATGTCGGGGCGCATGAAGAACTCGTTGATTTGCAAGATGCCGTCGCCGTTGCCGTCGGTGATCGCTAACATTTTCACCGCCGACCACTTTTGCACCCAATCGATGGCCTGCACATCGGCTATCGTCTGGCCGATGACGCTGGTGGACAAAGAGGGGTCGAGCAACTGCAGCTTGGTGAAGGTGGCCAACGCCGGGGCGGTGAAATACAGCAGGAAGATGAAGAACAGCGACCACGCTACCGACTGGCGCGCCGCTTTGACCGACGGCGTGGTGAAATAGCGCATCAGGATGTGCGGCAACGAGGCGGTGCCGGCCATCATGCACAGCACCAGGGTGACGAATTTCCACGAGTACAGCAGGCTGTCTTGCGGCGCGTTGTGAGGCGTGGTGAGGATTTTCAAGCCCGGTACGGATTCCACCGCGGCCGTGCCGACGCCTAAGGTTTGCTCCAACTCGCCGATGCGCACCACCGCGTCGCCGTAGGCGAACTGCGGAATCATGCCGAAATCCTGCACATTGGACATCCAGAACACCGGCACCAGGTAGGCGATGATGAGTACGATGTATTGTGCTACTTGAGTCCAAGTGACGGCGCGCATGCCGCCCAACATGGAGCACAGCAAAATGCCGAGCAGACCGAACCACACCCCCAATTCGAAGGGAATCTGCAGGGCGCGCGCGGCGATGGTGCCGGTGGCGTTGATTTGCGCGGTCACATAGGTGAACGACGCCACCGCCAGCACCACCACGGCGCAAAATCGCGCCAGATTGCCGCCGTAGCGGGTGCCGATGAAATCGGGCACGGTGTAGCAGCCGAATTTGCGCAAGTACGGCGCCATCAGCGATGACACCAGCACATAGCCGCCAGTCCAGCCGACCACTAACGCCAGATAGGAATGGCCGCCGAAGTAGATGCCGCCGGCCAGGGCCACGAACGAGGCCCCGGACATCCAATCGGCGGCCGTGGCCATGCCGTTGAACACCGCTGGCACTTGCCGCCCGGCGACATAATAGGCATCCACCTGCATGGTGCGCGACAGCCAGCCGATGCCGGCGTATATCGCGATAGTGAACAGCACGAACAAAATGCCGATGGTGTCGGCCTGCACGCCCATTTGCTCGAGCACCGCCATCAAGGCGACGAACAGCAGGAAACCGCCGGTATACAGGCCGTAAATCTTCGGCAGGTTGTCGATAAAGTTGTTTTTCATATCGCCTTTCATGCGCTTAGGCCTCCTCGTCGAAACCGGTGCTACGGTCGATGTTGTGTTGGGCTCTGGCGAACCAGAAGATGAGAATCACGAAAATTATCTCGGAACCTTGCGCCGCCATGTAGTAGCCGAGCGGAAAATCGAGAAAGGAAAATTCATTCAGCGCATTGGCGAACCAGTGCACCGCGAATGAAAAAATGAACCACAGGCTGAGGGTGATAATCATCAAGCGCTTGGTTCTTTGCCAATGCTCGATGCGTTTGGTGGTGTCGGTCATATTGATTCCTCGTAGTAACGGATGTTGACTAGTGAAATGAATCGCTGGCGCATCTCGGCGCCACTGGCAAACTACCACATGCGCGTGGCCATTGCATTAGCCCAAGCTGGCGGCTGGATTGATAGCGCGGCGGCGGTTTGCGGGGAGATTTTTCGCTACACTTGGGCGCCATTCGCGCCGCCCGGCGCCAAAATTTAAGGTTAGCGAACATCGACATGACATTAACATGGTGGAATCAGCGGCGATGAACGATTTCATCAAGTTTTCCCCCACCGCCATTTTTTCGCGGGATTCCTGGCGCGCCCTGCGCGACTATACCGGCTGGCGCGGCCGCCGCGATGAGCGATGGTTGGACCGCTCGGCGACGTTAGGGGATTTTGTGCAAGGACGCGCCAGCCATATCGCGCAGACGGCGCTGTACGGCTATATGAAAACCCGCGCCGGCACCAGTTTTCCCTCTTTGTTCGAGGACGCGCCCATGCTGGCTTCCATCAACATCGCCAAATGGCAGGTGTGGCTGGCGTGCCTGTCGGATTTGGCGGTATACAGCGGCGTGTTGCTGCGCTTGCGCACGGCGGCGCCGACGGCATCGATTCGGGCGCTGATTACGCAAATGGCGGAGCGCGCCTTAGCCGAGGCCGGCGCCCCGCCCGAGGCTGGCGTCGATTTCGCGGCCGCCGCCAAGGCCTTGGGCGCGCGCCTCGAGGCGGTGGATTTCGCCGCCTATGGGGATGATGAGTCGGCCTTCACAGCCAGCCCCAAGGCGTTGGTTTACTGGGCCCCGGTGGCCGATGAATTGAAGAATCGGGATGTGGAAATCATCCGCAATTCGGTGCGCTTCCGCTGGCAGGAGGTGCGGCGCGTCCTGCGGCGGCGGTTGCGCGCCGAAGCGCTGATGCGCGCGCAAGCGCAGCCTTAAACCGCGTCCTGGCGGCCGTTTTCTCGCCAAACCGTCATTTTATCGCCACACCGCCCCATGGGTTTCGATTTCTCCCAACAGGAATACGCGGCGCGCCTGGCCAAAACCCAGGCCGCCATGCGGCGGCGCGAGATCGAGCTGCTGGTGCTCAGCGACCCGTCCAACATGGCGTGGCTGACCGGCTATGACGGCTGGTCTTTTTATGTGCCGCAGTGCGCCCTCGTGCCGCTGCCGGGGGCGCCACTGTGGTATGGGCGGGAAATGGATGCCGCCGGCGCCCGGCGCACTGTATATATGTCGTCCGAGCGCATTCTCAGCTACCCAGACCATTATGTGCAAAATCCGCCGCGCCATGCGATGCATCATTTGAGCGCAATGCTGCAGGAGCGCGGTTGGTCCACAGCCGTCATCGGCCTCGAAATGGACAACTACTATTTCAGCGCCGCGGCTTATCGCGCCTTGGTGGCCGGCTTGCCGGCGGCCACTTGGGTGGACGCGACCGGGCTGGTGAATTGGCAACGCGCCGTCAAGTCGAGCGCTGAAATCACCTATATGAAGCGCGCCGCCCGCATTGTCGAGCGCATGCACCGCCACGCTTTTGAGATGATCGAGCCCGGTTTGCGCAAGAATGATCTGGTGGCGGAAATTTATCGCTGCGCGATTCAAGGCGCCGACGGTCACGGCGGCGACTATCCGTCCATCGTCCCCATCGTGCCATCAGGCGCCGACGCCAGCGCCCCGCATTTGACTTGGGACGAGGCCCCGATTCCGAACCACGCCGGCACCTTTTTCGAAATCGCCGGGGTTTATCGGCGCTATCACTGCCCGCTGTCGCGCACCATTTATTTAGGTGAACCGCCGGCGAAATTCCGCCGCGCCGAGGCCGCCCTGCAAGCCGGCATCGCCGCCGGGCTGGGCGCCGCCAAACCCGGCAACCAGTGCCGCGATATCGCCGCCGCGCTGTTCGCGGCCTTCGCCGGCCACGGCTTTGAGAAAAACAGCCGCTGCGGTTACGCCATCGGCTTGAGCTATCCGCCGGATTGGGGCGAGCGCACCATGAGTTTCCGCGCTACCGACGAAACTGTGCTCGAAGCCGGCATGACCTTCCACTTCATGCCCGGGTTGTGGTTCGAGCGCTGGGGCATCGAAATCACCGAGAGTTTGGTGATAACCGCCGCCGGCTGCGAGACTTTGGCGGATTATCCGCGCCAGTTGCTGGTGAAATCGGGCTGAGGGCGGCAAAAATGGCTTCCACACTCCAGCCCGGCGGCGCCCGGCAAAGGCGACCCGGCGATGCTTAAATCCACCGCCAGCTCGATTACCGCCAGCGTGGCTTTCGACGCCGACGGCGTCCGCCACGGCTACCTCAAGCTGCCGCATTCCGACGACCAATCGGCCTGGGGCGCGATTATGACGCCGTTTACGGTAGTCAAAAACGGCCCCGGCCCGACCGCCTTGCTGACCGGCGCCTGCCACGGCGATGAATACGAGGGCCCGACGGCGCTGCTGGAGTGGAGCAACCGCTTCGCCGACGGGCGCATCGCGCTCGACCGAATCAGCGGCCGCATCATCATCGTGCCGATGATGAACTACGCGGCATTTTGCGCCGGCCAGCGCACCTCGCCCATCGACCACGGCGACTTGAACCGGGTCTTTCCCGGGCGCGTCGACGGCTCCGCCACGCAGCGCATCGCGGACTATTTCCAGCGCGTTTTGCTGCCCATGGCGGACTATGTATTAGACCTGCACTCGGGCGGAAAAACCCTGCAATTCCTGCCCTTCGCGGCCGTCCACAGCCTCGCCGATGTCGCCCAGCAAGCGCGCTGCGAGGCCGCCATGCGCGCCTTCGCCGCCCCGTACTGCGTGCTGATGACAGAGCTCGATGGCGGCGGCATGTACGACCGCGCCGCGGAATCCCAAGGCAAGGTGTTCGTGACCACGGAGCTCGGCGGCGGCGGCGCCACCACCGTGCGCAGCAATGAAATCGCGCGCACTGGGGTCGGCAATTTTCTCAGCCACGCCGCCATCCTCCGCCAGCCGCCGAGGCCGCGCCGCAGCGTCCGCCTGGAGATGCCGGCAAGTGGTTGCTTTATCACCGCCGAGCACGCCGGCTTGCTGGAGATGTTAATAGACCCGGGCGACCGCTTAGCCGCCGGACAGCCGGTGGCGCGCATCTACGCAGCGCAGCGCTGCGGCGCGCCGCCGGTGGTCTATCACGCTGACATAAGCGGCCTGTTGCTCGGCCGCCACCACCCCGGGCTGGTGCGTCTGGGCGACACCATCGCCGTCATCGCGGTCGAAAAATGAACCGATTGTTGCGCATCGGCGCTCGTTATGCGTGCATTTTGGCGAGCTTAAGCCATACAATAAAGCCGCGACAATTTCTCATCCCTACTAACCATTCATCGACTACCAAACTCATGAAAATGATTCAACAAAAAGGCACCTCCCTACAAGACCCTTTCTTGAATGTTCTCCGCAAGGAGAAAGTGCCGGTATCGATTTTTTTGGTAAACGGCATCAAATTGTTAGGGCATATCGAGTCCTTCGACCCGTTCGTTGTGTTGTTGCGCAACAATGTCAACCAGATGATTTACAAACACGCCATTTCCACCATCGTGCCGGCGCGCCCGGTGCGCATCCCGCGCGATGGCGGCGTGTCTGGTCACGATGCGCCCGGCAACGACTATGAGCACGACCCCGAGCCGCATCAGGACGGCCCCTCGGGCAATCAGTAGCAGCCATCGGCGGCGGGCCGGTGCGCGCATCGCCTGGCTGGTCGCCTACATGGACATGCAGGTCTGAATCGGAGGCCCGCGCCTGACTGATTCCACCGCCGTCGAGCCGCCGCCGGGGGATAATTCACGGCCCCCGCCGCGGGCCATATTGGCGACGCAACTCACCGCCCGGCCACACCCGGCCGAGCAACCGTTGCGCGAATTGGCGGACTTGGCGCGCGCCGCCGGGGCCGTGGTGTGCGCGCATCTGGTGGCGCATCGTCGGCAACCGGCGGCGGCGACTTTCATCGGCAAAGGAAAAGCCGAACAACTGGCCGAGTTAGTGCGCTGCCACGGCGCCACGCTGGTGATTTTCGACCACGCGGTGGCGCCGATTCAAGAGCGCAATCTGGAGAAAATCATCGCCTGCCGGGTGCTCGACCGCACTAGTTTGATCCTCGACATTTTTGCCCAGCGGGCGACCTCCAGCGAGGGCAAGTTGCAGGTGGAATTGGCGCAGTTGAGGCACCTATCCACCCGCCTGGTGCGCGGCTGGAGCCACCTTGAGCGTCAAAAAGGCGGCATCGGCTTGCGCGGCCCCGGCGAAACCCAGTTAGAAACCGACCGCCGCTTGCTCGGCGTACGCATCAAATCCCTGACCCGCAGCCTCGGGCAGGTGGAAGCACAGCGCCGTTTGCGGCGTCGCGCCCGCGGCCGCGCCGCGGTGCCGGTGGTATCCCTAGTCGGCTATACCAACGCCGGCAAATCATCGCTGTTCAACCGTTTAACCGGCGGCCAGGCGCGCGCCGCGGATCAATTGTTCGCCACCTTAGACCCCACCATGCGGCGGCTGAACCTGCCCGGCTTCGGCGCCACGGTGCTGACCGACACGGTGGGCTTCATCCGCGATTTGCCGCACCCGCTCATCGCCGCCTTTCACTCCACGCTGGAGGAGATGGCGAGCGCCGCGGCGCTGGTGTTGGTGTCCGACTACGCTGATTCGCGGTGCGATGAATACCGCGCTGTGGTCGAAGCCACGCTGCGCGAAATCGGCGCCGGCGAGGTGCCGCTCATCCAAGTCAACAACAAAATCGACCAAACTGCCGAGGCCCCGAAAATCCAGCGCCGCCGCGATGGCCGCATCCACAGCGTATGGCTGTCGGCGCACAGCGGCCAAGGCGTGGATTTACTGCGCCAAGCGCTGGCCGAATTACTCGGTCGCCGCCGCCGCCGGTGCGTGTTCGATTTACACCCCGCCGCCGGCGCTCTGCGCGCGCAGTTGTACCAGCGCGGCGAAGTCTTAGAGGAACGCATAGATGCCGCCGGCGCCATGCGCTTGGTGGTGAATCTGGAGCGCGCCGACCGCAGTTGGTTAGAATCCCAACGCCAATTCCACGGCCTGTGGTCAGCGACCGATGCGCCTAAAGCGATGTAGTCGCTGCCGCCGAATCAAAAAACCTAAGTAGACTCAAAATATAAGGGATTTATATACCTAAATCTGCACGGTGGGTTTGACTTTGATTTTGACTCGGCTTTTGATTGTCGCTTTTGGCTTTTGATTTTGACTTTGGCTTTTCGCTGTTGGCTGTTGGCTTTTAACGTTTTACTCCACCTTAGCTTTTTCTGGGGGGAGTCAAATCAGGCGGCTTTATCGCCTGATTTGGTGGGGGCTGTTGATGTTGGTGTTTTTGCTTTTGGCTTTAAATCTTCAACTCATTAGCCGAAATGAGAGACAAGGTAAAAACCAAAAGCGAAGTCAAAAGCGAAAAGCCAAAGTCCCCCCACCAAATCAGCCCGCGCCTATCGGCTCGGTCAGATTTGACTCCCCCTCATGATGAAGCGGGGGGAGTGAAGATTAAAAGCTAAAAGCCAAAGCGAAAATCAACATCAAGATCAAAATCAACATCAAAATCAACATCAACATCAAAATCAAAAGTCCAAACATAAGCCAGTCTTAAATCACTACATTCCACCAACCGCAAATTTTGCCGATGAAATCCATGCCGATGAGCGCCGGTCAGTGGCTGTTGCTGCTGGCGCTTTCGGTGCTGTGGGGCGGTTCGTTTTTTATGGTTGAAATCGCCTTGCGCGAGGCGGCGCCGATGACTATCGTGTTTGCGCGCGTCAGCATCGCGGCCGCGGTTTTGTGGGCGGTGGTGGCGATGCGGCGGCGGTGGGTGAATCCGGGGTGGCGGGTGTGGGGGCTGCTGGTGGTGATGGGGGGCTTCAATAATGTGCTGCCGTTTTTCCTCATCGTGCACGGCCAAGCGACTATCGACAGCGGCATGGCGGCGATTTGCAACGCCACGGTGCCGCTGTTCACGGTGCTGCTGGCGCATTTTTGCACTACCGACGAGCGCTTGAGTTGGTCGCGCGTCGGCGGCGTGGTGGTCGGCTTGTTGGGCGTGGCGGCGTTAGTCGGGCCGCAAGCGTTCGGCAACATGTTAACGGCTGGCGCCAGCGTGGGCGAGTACACGCTCGGCCAACTGGCGGTGTTAGGCGCCTCGGTGTCGTACGCCATCGCGGCCTTGTTCGGCCAGCGCTTTCGGGCGCTGCCGCCGCTGACCGCCGCCGCCGGCATGCTCACCGGCTCCACGGCGCTGATGTTGCCGCTGATGTTGAGCGTGGCGCGCCCGCCGAGTTTGGATTTCGGCCTAAGCGCTTGGGCGGCGCTGGTCGGCATCGCCGTCATTAGCACGGCCGGCGCGTATTTGGTGTATTTCCGCCTGTTAGCCACCGCCGGGGCGACCAATCTGATGCTGGTGACCTTCGTCATTCCGATAATCGCCATCGCCCTCGGCATACTCTTCCTCGGCGAAACCCTACAAGCGCAAACGGTCGCCGGCATGGGGCTGATTTTCGCCGGTTTGTTGTTAATCGACGGGCGGGCCGTAGGCTGGCTGCGACGGCGGTGATTCGCTGCCGGCCTAACGCTTTCGAGCATCGCTATTAACATGAGTCGTGACTCCGTCGCCATGTAAATCACCATTAACATGAGTCGCCACTCAAATGAATCATTTTGATAAGGTGGGGCGGAAATCGCCGCCGACATTCTCCGTACCAATCGCCGCCTTCATCCGCCGCCTAAGCACATTCGCCGGCCGGGCTTATCATGGCCTGCCATACTCGCCAAAACTGGCTCCCATGTCGGTTCGAATGTCGGTTTTTGGTTCGGTTTTCATCCCATAAAAGAGGCCACTATGAAAGACATGTCGATGAAACCGCCGGTGCGCGTCGCCGTCACCGGCGCCGCTGGCAATATCGCCTATGCGTTGTTGTTTCGTATCGCCGCCGGCGACATGCTCGGTCGGCAGCAGCCGCTCATCTTGCAATTGCTGGAAATTCCGCCGGCGCGCGCCGCGTTGGATGGCGTGGTGATGGAATTGCGCGATTGCGCTTTTCCGTTGTTAGCCGGCATCACCGCCTCGAGCGAGGCCGCCGAGGCTTTTGCGGGGGTGGATTACGCCCTGCTGGTGGGCTCCAAACCGCGCGGACCTGGCATGGAACGCAGCGAGTTGCTAACCGATAACGGCAAAATATTCTCCACCCAAGGGCGGGCCCTGAATCAACACGCCGCCGCTGCCGTCAAGGTGCTGGTGGTGGGCAATCCGGCCAATACCAACGCCCTCATCGCCGCCGCCTGCGCGCCCGATTTAGCGCCGTCGCAATTCACCGCCATGACGCGCTTAGACCACAATCGCGCCCTCGCCATGCTCGGCGACAAACTCGGCGCGCACCACGCCGACATCCGCAAAATGACCATCTGGGGCAACCACTCGGCCACCCAATATCCGGATCTCTCGCATGTCGAGGTCGGCGGGCGGGGCGTCGCCGATGAGGTCAGCCAAAATTGGCTGCAGACGCGTTTTATCCCCGAGGTGCAGCAGCGCGGCGCCGCCATCATCCAAGCGCGCGGCGCCTCCAGCGCCGCTTCTGCGGCCGCGGCCGCCGTAGACCACATGCGCGATTGGGCGCTGGGCAGCGCCGCCGGTGATTGGGTCAGTATGGCCATTCCCAGCGATGGCAGTTACGGCATCGAAGCCGGGTTGATGTACTCATACCCGGTCATCTGCGAAAATGGCGGTTACCGCATCGTAGACGGCCTGGAAATCAGCGCCTTCAGCCGCCAAAAAATGCAAGTCAGCGAACAAGAACTGCAAGCCGAGCGCGCCGCGGTCGCCGCCTTGCTATAACGCCGACTGGCCATAACGCCGCGCTTATAAGGCGACCAAAAACCCATCCGGACTAACCTTGAAACGGCTTGTCGAGCGCAATGGCGCTGGACATGCATGCCAAAGTGGTGTTTATATTCGCTAGGCATGCGAATATCGGGCGGCGGCGCATCCGGCGTTCGATTCTAAGCGCATGTATATGTATATAGTGTGCGCTGGTGTTTTTAGTAGGTGTTTTTAGTGCGTGTTTTTAGTGCGTGTTTTAGTGTAATTGCTGTTGCGTCCAATTCCCCACTTGACCTGAGGAGCAAACAATGACTTTCACTACCGCTAAACTGAAACAAACCGCGGCCCAAGCCGCATCGGTGTTGCTCGCCATGACGCTATCGGCCCATGTGGCGCTGGCGGCTTGCGCCACCGATGGGCTGGCGGCATCGCAGCCCAAACCTGACGGCTTTCCGCAACGCGCCTTGACCATGGTGGTGCCGTATGGCCCGGCCGGCGGCTCCGGCCAAGTGGCGCAAGCCATGGCGCAGGCGGTGACTAAATTGACCGGCGTGTCCATCAATCGCGACCACAAGCCGGGCGGCTCCGGCGCCGTGGGCATGACCGCATTCATGGCGGCGCCGACCGATGGCTACACCGTGTTGGAGCATATCGATGATTCCTCCAGCGCCCATGCGTTGGATTCCTCGCGCCCCAATCCGGCCAGCGATTTGGTGCCGCTGGTCACCTCGCAAATCACCTTCAGCCAGATCTACATTCGCGCCAATGATGAGCGCTTCCATGACTGGGATTCTTTCGTCAGCTGGGTGAAGGCGCGAAACGGCAAAGCCACCATCGCCAATGTCTCCAAAGAGGGCTCTATGGAGCGGGTGTCGATGAAATTCATCACCGACGCCACGGGCATGAAAATCCAGCAAATTTCCTTCGACAAGGGCGCCCCCCGCTACGGCGCGCTGGTCGGCGGTCAGGTGGATGCGTTGTTCGAGCAGCCGGGGGATGTGCGCAAATTCCTCGATTCCAGCACCTTCAAACCCATCCTCACCTTGTTGAAAAAAGCGCCGTCGGCCTTCGCCGAGGTGCCGGGCTTAGTAGACGCCGGCTTGGATTTTGAGCCGTTGTTCCGCTTCCGCGGCTTTTTCGCGCACAAAGATGTCCCGGCGGCGCGCCTGGCGTGGCTGCAATGGGCTTTCCAAAAAGCCTTCTGCGAGGACAGTTATCAAGCCTTCAACGACAAGAAGTATATGAACCTCATCGACAGTTTTCGCGACACCGCCGGCAGTCGTGAGTTGATCACCGACACCATCGCCCAATATCGCGGCGTGTATAAGGAAATGGGGCTGGAGGTCAAGTAAACCTGCAGCGGCAGTCACGCGTCGCACACCACAAGCGCGCGCTTCGATGCGCAATTTGAAAGTAGGGCATGTCGTCGAGGCCGGCATATGGCTGGCCTTGGCGGCATTTTTATACGCCTATTCCTTCCAATTCGAGCGCGAGATCGAAATTTATCGCTTCGGCGCCGTGGCCTGGCCGCGCGCCATTTTGGCCTTGATCGCCATCGCCGCCCTTGGGCAGTTGGCCTATCACTGGCGCGGCGGCGGGCAGGATAATTCGGCTGAATCGGCTGATTCGGTCGATAATCCGACCAATAACCTCGCCACTTCCGCTGATAATGCCGCCGATTCGGCCGACAACTCCCCGGTATCGAGCCAATCCCCGGCCGTGCCAGCCGCCGGCATCAATATGCGCGCCCATCTGGCGGTCTGCTTTCTGCTGGCGCTGCCGTTTGTATATATGACTCTGCCGGGCGCGTTGCAAGCCTGGTTTGGCGTCGATAAAACCATCCTGCATGGCATAAAACTCATCAGCGCCGGCGCTTTGATAGCGGCCTATGTGGCGGTGGCGCGCCGCCATCAGGTCGGCGCCATGCTGGCACTGCCGATTTTTTTCGGCGCCCTGCTGGAGGATTTCGGCTTTTATGCCACTGCGCCGGTGTTCGTGCTCGGCGTGATGTACCTGATGGGCGAGCGCCGCTATCGCCCCATGGCGCAGGTCGCGGCCCTCATCGTCGGCTTGATATTTTTGCTGTTCGTGTCGGTGTTGTATGTCGGCCTGCCGCTCGGCAATCTCAGCCCTTTTTATGAATTCGGTGCTGCGGTGGTAACGCTGCTGCAATAAATCGCCGTCGCGCTGCATTATTCCCCGCCCCAATCCCCCCACGCATTCCCAA
Source organism: Candidatus Poriferihabitaceae bacterium (assembly GCA_965243285.1). Classification (GTDB taxonomy): domain Bacteria; phylum Pseudomonadota; class Gammaproteobacteria; order Arenicellales; family Poriferihabitantaceae; genus JAHRAW01. The sequence continues at coordinate 1,576,185 of OZ251537.1, forward strand.
TCCCCGTCATGGAAATTCTGGCTAATTTCATCGGCGGCACCACGGCGCTGTTCAGCGACCCGTTGGGCGTGTTTATATTTTTCGGCGGCGTGCTCGGCGGCATGTTGTTCGGCGCCATTCCCGGCGTGAGCATGCTCACTTTGGCGGCCATTTTGCTGCCGTTCACGGCCCACCTGTCGCCGCAACACGGCATCATGTTGTTCTCGGTGATTTACTGCACTGGCGTATACGGCGGCGCCATCACGGCGATTTTATTCAACATTCCCGGGGCCCCGGAAAACGCCCCCACCGCCTTCGACGGCTACCCGATGACGCTGCAAGGCAAAGCCGGCAAAGCGGTCGGGGCGGCGGTGATGTGCTCAGCCATCGGCGGCGTCATCTCATGCGTGGTGATGATGATCGCCACCGCCCCGATAGCGGCGTGGGCGATTTCCGCCTTCGGGCCGCCGGAAATATTCGCCCTGGTGTTTTTTGGGCTGGCGGTGGCGGCCTCGGTGGGCGCCAAAACCTTTTGGAAGGGCTGGCTGTCCATCTTAGCCGGCCTGCTCATCGCCGTGGTGGGGTTAGACCCCGTGGGCGGCATCGAACGCTATGATTTCAACATGCCGTACCTGCTCGCCGGCATTCACTTCATCCCCACCATCTTAGGTTTTTTCGCAGTCTCGGAGATTTTCATTCAAGCCGAAAAAAAGGCCGCCGGGGTCTATAAGGCGCCGAAATTGAGCGTTAATTTCCTTAACCTAAAGGAACTCATCGCCCATAAAGTCGCCATTATCCGCTCCATCGTCATCGGCTTTTTTTGCGGCGTATTGCCCGGCATCGGCGCCACCCTGGCGGCCTTTATGGGCTACAACGAAGCGGTGCGATGGTCAAAAACCCCGAAAGAATTCGGCACCGGCAAACTCGAAGGCGTCATCGCCTCCGAGACCGCCAACAATGCCGCCACCGGCGCCGCCATGATTCCACTATTGGCGTTGGGGCTGCCCGGCGGCGCCCTAACCGCCATGATGGTCGGCGTGTTTCAGATGCACGATATGGAGCCAGGCCCGCTGGTGTTCCTCAACAGCGCCGATTTGGTGTGGGTGGTATTCGCCGCCATGTTTTTCGCCAATGTGTCCATTTTGCTGGTGGGTTACTATTTGGAAACCCGCATCATCCTCAACTTATTGCGCATACCCTTCCAGTTTTTGGCGCCGATGATCTTGCTTCTTGCCACCGTCGGCGCTTATGCGGTGCGCGGTTTGAGCATCGACATCATCGCCATGTTCGTCGCCGGCGTGGTCGGTTTTTTCCTCCGCCGCTCGGGCTATTCGGTGGCCGGCATCGTATTGGGCCTGATTCTCGGCAAAATCGGCGAGCAAACCTTCGCCCAAGCCATGCAAATGCTACATTTTGAATGGCTCGGTTTCATCGCCCGCCCCATCGCCCTAGCACTGCTAATCGCCGGTGCATTAACTTTGCTAACCAGCATTTATCGAGCGTTTTTCAAGCGAGTTTAGGGATTTTTTGGAGGGTGATGTTTTGGGGTGATGTTTGAGGGTGATGTTTGGGGGTGATGTTTGGGGGTGATGTTTGGGGGTGATGTTTGGGGGTGATGTTTGGGGGTGATGTTTGAGGGTGATGTTTGAGGGTGAATTGGCTGTTGCTTTGGCTGTTGCTTTTGCTTTTCGCTGTTGCTCTGGATCAGGTCGAATCGCCTGAATCGCGGGTCGAAATCACCCGAATTGCCCGAATCACTCGTAAAAACCGCCAAAATCGCCTGAATCCAGCGCTGAGTCGCCCGAATCGCCGGTCGAAATCATCCGAATCGCCCACATCTCCGCCATCGCCCCCGCCACCACCCCCACTCAGCCCCGTGTTCAACGCCAAACTACTGCGCGACATTCGCGATAAATTCCACCATATCGACGACTGCCCGTACCAAGGTCGGCGCATATTTTTCGAAAACGCCGGCGGCTCGCTGACGCTAAAGTCGGTGGTCGAAACCACCGCCCGCCTGGCCGCCATCCCCGACAACCAGGGCCGCGACAACCCCGCCTCCCAGGCCATGATGCGCCTGATTGACGCAGGCCGCGCCGACATGATGTGCTTCCTCGGCGCCGGACCGCCCGAATCGCCCGAATCAAACAAATCAACCGAATCTGACCACTCGAACAACCCACCCGGCCCAGCCCAATACGGACGCGTTTTCATCGGCGAAAGCGGCACCGAATGCCTGTTTCGGGTGATTCGCGCATGCCTATTGGCCGCCGCCGACGGCGGGCAAGTCATCGGCAGCACTTTGGAACACCCGGCCACCGCCAGCGCCGCCCGCCAATGGGCTGCGCGCACTGGCCGAAAATATATCGCCGTCGCCCACCACCGCGCCACCGCCGCCGTGCAGGCGCAGGACTACCAACAACACCTCACCGCCGACACCCGCTTAGCCAGCATCATCCACACCAGCCCGGTCACCGGCACCGCGGTGGATGTCGCCGCCATCGCCGCCGCCATTCGCCAGACCGCGCCGGAGTGCTTCATCGTCGTAGACGGCATCCAGCACGCTCCGCACGGCGCAGTGGATGTCGCCGTCGCGCCGATAGACGCGTACGCAGTTTCCGGCTACAAGGTTTTTTCGCGCCACAACTACGGCTTCGCCTGGCTCTCACCACGCCTCGCCGCTCTGCCCCATGACGCCCTAGACGGCGCCGCCCAAGCCCATTGGGAACTCGGCACCCGCGATGCCGCCGCCTATGCCACCTTCACCGATGTGGTGGATTATTTGGCCTGGCTCGGCCGCCACTTCACCCCATCGGTCCACCGCCGGGCGCGCCTCGAAGCCGCCGCCGCCGCCATCGCGGCCCAAGAAAAATACCTGGTGGATGCCATGCTGCACGGCGCCGATGGCCAAACCGGATTAGCCGCCATGGCGCCAGTATCCATCATCGGCGGCGCCGACAACCCCAACCGCGAAGGGCTGATATCCGTCGCCGTCGCCACCCGCCCGGCAGCCGAAGTAGTCGCCGCGTTGGATAAGCGCGGCGTACGCGTGCACATCCGCAACAATGACTACTTTTCCGCCAACATCCTCACGCCGCTGAATTTACCCGCTGCGGTGCGCGTCTCCATGTGCCACTACAATTCGGTGGATGAAGTGAAGCATTTTTTAGCCGCCATGGAAGCCATCATCGCCGAGTGAAGCGCCCGAATTTCGTCCGAATCCAGCCTGAATCCGCCTGAATCCGCCTGAATCCGCCTGAATCCAGCCAAAAACGGCATACGCCGCTGGTTTTTATCGCCACATGGCCTAAGGGAATCATGGAATCGGCGAATCAGCCCGCTTGTCCGCCGGCCGCCAACCGTGGCTGGGGTTTTTCATTAATCGATAAATGCACCACGGCGGCCAACACGCCGGCGATGACGCCAGCCCACCACATGCCGTCATATGAGCCGGTTTGGTCATAGATTCGCCCGCCCAGCCACACCCCCATAAAACTGCCGAGTTGGTGGCCTAAAAACACGATGGCGAACAGCGTGGCCATATAGCGCAGGCCGAAAACTTGCGCCACGATGCCGGTGGTCAGCGGCACGGTGGAGAGCCACAGCAGCCCCATGGCGGCGGCGAATAGATAGACCGTGAGTTCGGTTTTCGGCGCCGCCAGCAGCAGCAAAATGCAGCCGGTGCGGGCCGCGTAAATGGCGCTGAGGCCGCATTTTTTGCTCCAGCGCTGCCCGGCCAGGCCGGAAAGCACCGAGCCGATAATATTCATCAGGCCGATGAGGGCGATGCAATAGGCGCCCACCGCCGGCGGCAGGCCGATATCGCGCACATAGGCCGGAAAATGCACGGTGATGAAGGCGACATGGAAGCCGCACACAAAAAAGCCGACCGTGAGCAGCACGAAACCGCGATGGCGCAACGCTTCGGTGAGCGCCTCGCCCATGCTTTGCGCGTAGTGCGCCTCGCCGGCGGGCGCCGGATTATTGGGCAATGCCAGCGCCAGCGGCAGCAGCGCCAAGGTGGTGGCGGCGAAAATCAGCACGGTGGCGTGCCAGCCATAGGCCTCGATAAAGCCTTGGCAGATGGGCGAAAACAGCACCTGGCCGAAGGACCCGGCGGCGGTGCCCAAGCCGAACACCAGCGAACGATGCGCCGCCCCCACCACCTTCGCCATGGCCGCCATGGCGATAGTGAATGAAGAAAACGCGATGCCGATGCCGGTCAACACGCCGCCGGTCAGGTGCAGCGCCAGGCCGCTCTGCGCGCCAGCCATGCCCCACACACCGGCTGCGTAAATCAGCGCCCCGAGGGCGATAACCCGCGCCGGCCCGAACCTATCCGCTAACGCCCCGGCAAAGGGCAAGGCCAGCCCCCACAGCAGATTTTGCAACGCCATGGCGAGGGCAAAGGTCTCCCGCGGCCAGTCCCGCGCCACCGTCATCGGCTCCAAAAACAACCCGAAAACCGCTCGAATACCAAACCCGATGGTGGAAATCGCGCACCCGGCGATGATGACCATCAACACACCACGCCAGTGGGAATTTTTCATCAGTTCAAAAAGCTCTCGTTAGGATGGCGTTGCCGGAGGGCGCTGCGGTTCGGGTAGTCGATTCCGTGACTGGCGGATTATTAGTTTAGACATGTTAATGCAGGGTGCTGGCGGGTTGGGTTTGATTTGGTGGGCGGCGGTCACGGCCGTCAAAATCAACAGTGAAAAGCAACAGCAAAGTCAAAAGCAAAAGCAACAGCAAAATCAAAAAGACCAACATCAACGGCCCCCCCACCAAATCAGGCGATAAAGCCGCCTGATTTCACTCCCCCCCAGATGAAGCATGGGGGGGTGAAACGTTAAAAGCCAAAAGCCAAAAGCCAAAAGTCAAAAGCCAAAAGCCAAAAGCCAAAAGCCAAAAGCCAAAAGCCAAAAGCCAAAAGCCAAATCACCCGACAACCTCACAAAATCCGCTACGCCAGATTACTCATGGGTCCACTTCGGTTTGCGTTTTTCGAGGAAGGCGGCCATGCCTTCTTTTTGGTCGGCGGTGGCGAATAGGGCGTGGAATTGGCGGCGTTCGAACAGCAGGCCTTCGGTCAGCGGGGTTTGCTGGGCGCGATTGATGGATTCTTTGCACATCATCAGCGCCGGCATGGATTTGGCGGCGATGGCGGCGGCGCATTCCAGCGCTTCGTCTAGCAGGCGGTCGGCGGGGGTGATGCGCGCTACGAGGCCGGCGCGTTCGGCTTCTTCGGCGCCCATCATGCGTCCGGTTAGGCATAAATCCATAGCCTTGGATTTGCCCACGGCGCGAATCAAGCGCTGCGTGCCGCCGGCGCCGGGGATGATGCCGAGGTTGATTTCCGGTTGGGCGAATTGCGCGGTGTCGGCGGCGATGATGAAATCGCACATCATCGCCAATTCGCAGCCGCCGCCGAGGGCATAGCCACTCACCGCAGCGATGACCGGCTTGCGGCAGCCCAGCACCGCCTCCCAGTGGTCGGTGATGAAGTTTTCGCGGTGCGCTTGGGCATAGGTTTTGTCCTTCATTTCGGCGATGTCGGCGCCGGCGGCGAAGGCTTTGGCGCCGCCGGTGATGAGCATGGCGCCGATGCCGTCATCGGCCTCGAAAGCCGCTAATGCCAGCGCCAATTCGCGCATCATCGGCGAGCATAGGGCGTTGAGCGCTTGCGGGCGATTGAGGGTGATTAAGCCAACCTGGCCGCGGGTTTCGGTCAGAATGTGGGTGTACGGCATGGGCTAAGATTCCTCAATGGGTCGGTGGATGGGGATAGTGCGGCGAAAATCGGTAAAAATTTGGCGAAATGCGGCGGAATCGGGCAAAAACGCGTCGATAATGTGTATTCGGCGTAGTTTTGGCCGGCGGATGGCGTGGGTGGGGGGTTAATGTCAGCGCCATTGCCATCGCAGCCCTGCCTTATTGCCGAAATAAGCGCGCATTTTAGTCGAGAGAATCGGTGCATTCCGCTTGCGTTTAACGCCGCCGCCGCAAAAATCATAAAGCAAATTCATAAAGCAAAATCAAAAGCGAAATCACCCCCCCACCAAATCAGGCGATAAGGCGGCCTGATTTGACTCCCCCTCATGATGACTCATGGGGAATAAAGCGTAACAGCCAAAGCCAAAAAGCAAAAGCAAGATCAAAATTAAGGGATTTATAACCCTAAATCTGCAGTTCGATTGGCGTTTTTTTGAGGTCAGCGGCTGATTTAGGGGCTGCTTTTGCTTTGGCTTTTGCTTTGGCTTTGGCTTTGGCTTTGGCTGTTAAGGCTTTGCTCCACCCTGCTTTTCAGGGGGGAGCCAAAACTAGCGGCTTTTTGCCAGTTTTGGTGGGGGATATCTTTAATGTTAGGTTTTACTTAGACTTTTGATTTTCGATTATCGCTGTTGATTTTTGCTTTTCGTTTTTGCCTTTAAATTTTCACCCCATCAGCCACAAAATGATGCGTTAAAAGACACAACATCAACAGAAAAATCAAAGTCAAAGCAACCTCAAAAGCGAAAAGCGAAAGCAACAGCAAAAGCGAAAGCTACAGCAACAGTGAAAGCTACAGCAACAGCGAAAATCAAAGTCAAAGTCAAAGTCAAACGCACCCCCCACCAAAACTGGCGATGAAGCCGCCAGTTTTGGCTCCCCCCTAAAAAGATAGGGTGGACAAAGCCTTGAACAGCAAAAGCAAAAGCAACAGCCAAAGCAACAGCAAAAGCAACAGCAAAAGCAACAGCCAAAGCAACAGCAAAAGCAACAGCAAAAGCAACAGCAAAAGCAACAGCAAAAGCAACAGCAAAAGCAAAAGCCAAAGCCAAAAGCCAAAAGCCAAAAGCCAAAAGCCAAAGCCCCCTTTTTCACTCTCCGCTGGGGTGCGTTAAAATGCCCCCACCACAAAATATACGAGATGCGCATTTAGCGTACGAAATCTCAGCCTTAGGCCTCACCCCAGACCTTCAACCATCCCCACATCCATCCACCGACCCCCATGAGCGAGTCATTCGCCGCAATCTACCAGCGTTCCATTGCCGACCCTGAAGGGTTCTGGGGCGAGGCCGCCGAGGCCGTGCACTGGCATAAAAAGTGGCGCCGCGTGTTAGATGATTCCGACGCGCCGTTTTATCGGTGGTTTGTGGGCGGCGAACTCAATGCCTGTTACAACGCGGTGGATTTGCAGGTCGCCCAAGGGCGCGGCGGGCAAGCGGCAATCATCCACGACAGCCCGCTCACCGACAGCCGCCAAACCATCACTTACGGCGCGCTGAAAACCCGCGTGGCGCATTTCGCCGGGGCGTTGGCGGCGCGCGGGGTGGAGAAGGGCGAGCGCGTCATCATCTATATGCCCATGGTGCCGGAGGCGATTATCGCCATGCTGGCATGCGCGCGTATCGGCGCCGTGCATTCGGTGGTGTTCGGCGGCTTTGCGGCGCATGAATTGGCGGTGCGTATTGATGATTGCCGGCCGAAAGTCATCGTCGCCGCCTCGTGCGGATTAGAGCCGGGGCGCGTCATCGAATATAAACCGCTGCTGGATAAAGCCATCACCATGGCCCAACACAGCCCGCAAACCTGCATCATCTTGCAGCGCAGCCAAGCCGAAGCCACCCTCACCGCGCCGCGTGATGTGGATTGGCGCCTTGCCGAATCGGAAGCCAAAACGGTCGATTGCGTGCCCGTAGCGGCCACCGACCCGTTATACATTCTGTACACCTCCGGCACCACCGGCGCCCCCAAAGGCGTGGTGCGCGACACCGGCGGCAGCATCGTGGCGTTGAAATGGAGTATGAAAAACATCTACAACGCCGACCCCGGCGAGGTCTATTGGGCGGCCTCGGATGTCGGCTGGGTGGTCGGGCATTCCTACATCGTGTATGCGCCGCTTTTCAACGGCAACACCACATTATTGTACGAAGGCAAGCCAGTGGGCACGCCAGATCCAGGCGCCTTTTGGCGGGTGGTCGCCGAGCATCGGGTGCGCGTTTTATTCACCGCCCCCACCGCCTTTCGCGCCATCAAAAAGGAAGACCCAAACGGCGAATTCTTGAAGAAATACGACCTCAGCAGCCTAAAATCGCTGTTTTTGGCCGGTGAACGCACCGATTCCGACACCCTGAATTGGGCCCGGCAAAAACTCGGCGTGCCGGTTATCGACCACTGGTGGCAGACCGAAACCGGCTGGGCGATATGCGCAAATTGCCTCGGCCTCGAGGCGCTGCCCATCAAAGCCGGCTCCCCCGCCCGCCCGGCCCCCGGCTGGCAGTTGGCGGCCTTGGATTCCGCCGGTCAGGCGGTGGCGGCGGGCGACATCGGCGCCTTGGTGGCAAAACTGCCGCTGCCGCCGGGCACCTTCCCCACGCTATGGCAAGCCCGCCAGCGTTATTTCGACGCCTATTTGAAAAAATTTCCCGGCTATTATGAAACCGGCGACGCTGGCTATATCGACGAAGACGGCTATGTTTTCGTCATGTCGCGCACCGATGATGTCATCAATGTGGCCGGCCATCGCCTCTCCACCGGCGCCATCGAAGAGGTGTTGGCGGGCCACCCCCAAGTGGCCGAATGCGCGGTAATGGGCGTCGCCGACGCCCTCAAGGGCGAACTCCCCCTCGGCCTGCTGGTGCTAAACGCCGGCACCGCCCGCCGCGAATCCGCCATCATCAAAGAGGCGGTGCAATTAGTGCGCGAGCAAATCGGCCCGGTCGCCGCCTTCAAACAAGCCGTGGTCGTGCCGCGCTTGCCCAAAACCCGCTCCGGCAAAATTTTGCGCGCCACCATGAAAAAAATCGCCGACTCCACCCCCTGGAAAATGCCCGCCACCATCGACGACCCGGTGATTTTGGAGGAAATCACCACCGCCCTGAAAACCTTAGGCTACGCCGGCGGAAAATCCTAAATTTTGGAGGGTTACAGGGGAGTCTCGGAGGTTATGGGGGTGATCTGGTTTTTGCTTTTGGTTTTTGGCTTTGGCTTTTAACGTTTTACTCCCCCCGCCTCATCTGAGGGTGTGCGAAAAGCCCTCTCTGACTAAGGAAAATGAAGGAAAAGTATCATTTTCAAAATTTAAACAATAAGCAATAGCAACACTTTCGCCTGATTTTTTAACAACGCCAACCGAAATTTTAATCAAGAATGGGCTTTTCGCACACCCTCCATCTGGGGGGAGTCAAATCAGGCGGCTTCATCGCCTGATTTGGTGGGGGCTCTTGATTTTCGCTCTTGATTTTCGCTTTCGCTTTTCGCTTTTAACGCTTTACTCCCCGCTTTAATGTAGGGGGAGTCAAAACTGGCGACTTTATCGCCTGATTTGGTGGGGCTGTTGATTTTGCCTTTGCTGTTGCCTTTGCCGTTCGCTGTTGATTTTGATTTTGATGTTCGCCTTTGCCTTTGCCTTTGCCTGCCGCTGTTGCTGTCGCTGTCGCTGTCGCTTTTGATTTGGCTTTTGATTTAGCTTTTGATCTGTCTTTTTAACGCTTCGCTCCACCCTATCTTTTTAGGGGGGAGCCAAAACTGGCGTCTTTTAGCCAGTTTTGGTGGGGGGTGCGTTTGCCGTTGCCGTTGCTGTTGCCGTTGCCGTTGCTGTTGCCGTTGCCGTTGCCGTTGCCGTTGCCGTTGCCGTTGCCGTTGCCGTTGCCGTTGCCGTTGCTGTTGCCGTTGCCGTTGCCGTTGCCGTTGCCGTTGCCGTTGCCGTTGCCGTTGCTGTTGCCGTTGCCGTTGCCGTTGATGTTGATGTTGCCGTTGATGTTGCCGTTGCCGTTGCCGTTGCCGTTGCTGTTGCTGTTGCTGTTGCCGTTGCCGTTGCTGTTGCTGTTGCTGTTGCTTTTAATACCCCCACCCCCACCCAACACTACCCCCCGAACCCCCCCATGAAACACGCCTTCATCATGTCCCCGCTATCTGCGGTGAAGCCGTGGAAAGACACCACCTACTTCCTAATGCTGGCATGCGCACAACGCGGTCACCAGGTATGTTTCATCCCCCCATCCGCCCTGTGGCTAGCCCACGACCAAGTACACGCCACCGTACAATGGCTCGCCATCGAACCCTATGTCGCCGAATCAACCGAATCAGCCCCATCCCCGTTCCGCCCCCTCAAAACCGAAACCATCCCCTTATCCCAAGTCGATGTCGTTTGGATTCGCACCGACCCGCCCTTCGACCGCCGTTATTTCTACGCCACCTTGCTGTTAGACCACTTGCCGCCCGCCACCCGGGTGATAAACCGCCCGGCCGGCTTGCGTAATTGGAACGAAAAACTCGCAGCACTGATTTTCCCCGAGTACACCCCGCCCACCGTGGTCGCCTGCGATATCCGCCGCATCCAAACCTTCGCCGCCCGCCAGGGCCGCATCGCCATCAAGCCCATGGACGGCTTCGGCGGCCACGGCATCGTGTTTTATCGCCCCGGCGATGATCCAGCCGCCCTGCACGCCGCCACCGCAAACGGCCGCCGCTGGGTCATCGCCCAAGCCTACCTGCACCAAGCCGCCGACGGCGACAAACGCATCCTGCTACTAAACGGCGAGCCACTCGGCGGCATTCTGCGCCTGCATGCCGATGGCGCCGAACTCAACAATTTAGACGCCGGTGCCACCGCCCACCCCCTCGCCCTCACCGCCCGAGACAGGCAAATCGCCGCCGCCGTCAAACCCGGCTTAATGCAACAAGGCATCTTCTTCGCCGGCATCGACATCATCGGCGAGCACCTAATCGAGGTCAATGTAACCAGCCCCACCGGCCTACAAGAACTCTGCCGCTTCGATAACACCGACCACCACCACCGCATCATCGCCATGCTGGAATAGGGCGGTTTTAGGCTGAATGTGCTGAGAGCACGGGTTGTGGCCACCTTGGCCGGCTGACGGGTCGCCACACAGCAACCGAATAACGGCGATTCAGGCGGCCGGTGCATGAATTCCAAAAATTTGGGGTTTATATACCTATTGCCACAAAAATGGCGGGCTCATCGCCAGTTTTGGTGGGGAGGGGTTGCTTTTGATGTTAATTTTGGCTGTTGATTTTGGCTTTTAAATCTTACTTCACCCGTGGGGGGAGTGAAACTTAAAAGCCAAAATCAACAGCCAAAGCCAAAATCAACAGCCAAATCCCCCCCCCGACCCAATATTATCGAGCATAAAGGCTCGTTCTGATTTGACTCCATCAAGTTTGACTCCATCAAGGGGGATCTGAATTTGGGCGCTCTTGAATCCCCACCATCGATTAGGCATATAATCCGCCCATCACTTTATTCGAGGTGGCTCAACCTGCCCCCCAAATCCCCCCTACTCCATCGGCATTTCCTCAACTGGGCTAACAAAATGACTATATTATTTACCCCCCCCCCCCCCCGAAAAATCGGGGGACCAGCGATGAAATATTCATCGTTTTTACTGGCGATAGCCTTGTTTTGCGGAGCGATGGGCACGGCTCAGGCGCAAACACCAGATCCATTTGACAACATAAGCGACCTAACTTTCACCGCCGGCACGGTAGTCAACCTAACCATGCCGGTCTGGAGCGGGCATCTGCCAGGCCATTTTTACGAAATTGCCCCTGGTACAGGCAGATCTCTCGAAAATGAATACCCGGGGCTAACTTTTAATAGGAACACCCGCGTTTTGTCCGGCACGCCGAGACAAGGAAACATAAATCCCGGACTCGCAACAAGCTACCGAGCGCACCGGATGGTGCCTAATAACCCGCAGTTCCCGAGTGTCATAATAGCGACTTCTTTCTTCCGCATCACCGTAAACGGCCCGCGTTTCAACTCCAGAGTATCCAATCAAACCTTCCCCGGCACCCAAGCCATCAGCCCGGTGCTCTTGCCATCCGCCACCGGTTCGCCCACTTATGCCCTGGTGGATTCCGCCGGCAATGTTGTCGGCGCCGCCGCCGGCAACGCCATCCCGGGCTTGAGTTTCAACCCCAGCAATCGGCAATTGAGCGGCACCCCGTCCACCGCAGCCACCACAAACCTCACCTACACCGCCAGCAATAGCACCGGTGTCGCATCCGCATTTTTCACCGTTGAAGTGGAGCCTCGCCACTCTCTGCCCACCCCCGGCAACCTCACCTATGCGGTCGATGAAACCGTAAACGCCCTTTTCCCCCGCATCGTAACCACCAACACCAACCCCGATGCGTTTGCGCATACCATCGTGGGCGCTTTGCCGCCAGACCTCTCTTTCAATAGCACAACCCGCCGTTTAGTTGGCCAGGTAGAAGACAACCCCGGCGTATATTCCTTAACCTATCGGGCGAATGCCAGCAGTGTGACACGCTTCGCCGAATTCACCATCACCGTGCCCGGTTTTGTTGCCCCGCCTGCCCAAACCTACCGGGCGGGTATGGCGATAACCCCATTGACTTTATCGATGGCGGTGGATGAGCGTACTTATCAAGTAACCTCGCAAGGTTCCCTTAGCGACGGGGTGGGCAGTGTCATACCAGGGCTGAATTTTAATGCCAACACCCGCGTTTTATCGGGTACGCCGTTGCTCGGCTCAGCGGAGCAGACACTTTTCTACCGGGCAACTACGCTCACAACCCCTATGAACAGAATTAATAGATCCTTCGAAATCACCGTACTCGGCCCGATTTTCCACAGCCTGCCAAGTGACCGCAGTTTCACGGCGAATAGCCCGATAACCGACCTCACATTTCCCGCCTCAACGGGCAATGGCACGCTCACTTACCACCTCACCGGAGCAAACGGCGACACCAACCTCGCCACCGAAGTGCCCGGGCTGTCGTTCGATGGCGGGACAAGCGGCACGCGGCGGTTAACCGGCACCCCCACCGCCGTCGCCCGCACCCGCCTCACCTACACCGCGCGCGATGATGATGGCGTCTCATCGGCATTTTTCACGCTCACCATCGGCAGCGACTTTGTGCTGCCGGATATTGCTGACACTTACGCCACCGGCAGCACTATCGAGGCCCTCACTTTCCCCACTTTCAGCGGGAATAATGTGCAGTATTCGATGACTTATAACGACGGCGAGGAGTTGCCGGAGGGGCTTATGTTCGACCCCGATGTCCGAACCTTGAGCGGCAGGCCCACTCGGGCCGGCAGTTATCTGCTCACCTATCGGGCGATGAATGATTCAGCCACCGACAACATGCGCGATGGCACTTTCACCATGAATGTGCGCGGGCTGTATTTTAATGGTGGTTTGCCGGTTTTCAGAGCCACCGCCGGCACGGAAATCAACCCACCATACCGCTTCGCCCGCCTCGCTTTGGGCGCTGATGCGGATGATATTTCCTATACCTTGACCGGTCCTGCGCTGCCCGGGCTGACTTTCGACCCCGACGCCCGAACCTTGAGCGGCACGCCTACGGAGGGCGATTTGCTTGTTTCTTTGATCTATACGGCGACGGACCTCGCCACGCCACCAAATACGGGACGCATCATCATCTCTGGGAACATCATTGGCCCGGATTTTGATGGCGCGTCGCCGACCGCCATCGATTTAAACCTCACCGCCGGTCTGGCAGTCACCGAAACGCTTCCCGGCGCCGTTGATGGCAGCGGCCTCCCGTCGACTTTGTCGTTAACCGATTCGGCCGGCAACGCCCTCGGCGCCGCCGTCGATAACCCCATCCCCGGGCTTAGTTTCGACTCCAGCAATCGCATGATTGCCGGCACGCCGAGCAGAGCCATCGCCGCCGACATCACCCTCACCTACACCGCCAGAAGCAACCAAGGCGTGTCGATGGGGTTTGTCACCATCTCCATTGCTGGGCCGGTGTTTAATTTCACTTCGGGTGAGCCAGCGCCGGCGGACCAAAATTTCTTGGTCGATGAACCGAGTAACACGCCCCAATTTCCCGCCACCATTGGCGTGGCGACTTATGATTTGCTAGAGGACGGCGTCCCTGTCGGCAGCGACGCCACCAGCGGCCCCATTCCGGGCATGACTTATAACTCCGCCCGACTTTTACAAGGCACGCCAACCGCCATCGGCGATTATTCGCTCACCTACACCGCCACCGACGCCGACGGCGTCGTCTCCTCGCTGTTTTTCACCGTCACGGTCTCGGCCTTCTCGGTCTCGGCGCCGGCTGATTTGGCGGCGAGCGGTCACACCGTCGGCGTACCGCTTTCTTTGGATTTCGGCACCGCCACCGGCGGCGATTCACCGATTTCCTACACCCTATTCGGGGCCGGCGCCTCGGCCGGCGATGACGCCTTGCCGGCCGGCTTGACTTTCACCGCCGCCGCCAACCCCGCCGCCAACCCCACCGGCGTCTTATCCGGCACGCCGGTCACCACCGGCGATTATTCGCTCACCTACACCGCCACCGATTCCGCCAACCCGCCGGCGATGACCGATGCCACCTTTACCTTAAGCGTGGTCGATTTGGCGTTCGATGCCGTTTTGCCCACCATTGCCGATGAATTCGCCACCGGCGACGCCATCGATGCCATCACTTTCCCCACTTCTTCGGGGAATAATCCCACTTACTCATTAATATATAGCGGCGGCACGGCTTTGCCGGCTGGGCTGACTTTCAACCCCACCGCCATCGCCGCCGACGGCGCCACCCCCGCCATCGCCGCCCGAACCTTGACCGGCACGCCCACTCGGGCTGGCAGTTACACCCTCACCTATCGGGCGACCGATGATTCATCGCCGCCGAACATGGTGGAGTCGGCGCCGTTCGCCATCACCGTGGCCGGGCTGTACTTCGCCGCCGATTTACCCGCCATCCCGAGCGCTTCAGCCGCCGGCTCGGCGGTGGTGAATTTTCCGTCACTGCCGGCCGCTTTGGGCGCCGATGCTGAGGATATTTCCTACACCTTGACCGGCGATTCCGGCGGCGCTTTGCCCGACGGGCTGGCTTTCGATACCGACGCCCGAACCCTGACCGGCACGCCAAACCAAGGCGGCAGCCACTCGCTCACCTACTCGGCGAGCGACAACATCACCCCGCCGGCGATGGCGAACACGGCGGCGGCGACCTTCGCCCTGACCATATCCGGCCCGATTTTCGCCGCCACGCCGGCCTTGCCCGCCGACATGAGTCTGCCCAGTGGCTCGGCGATAACCGCCATCGCCCTACCGGCCGCCACCGTGGCGTCCCCGGCCACCGGCTCGCCGATTTATGCCTTGACCGATTCCGCCGGCAATCCCTTCGCCGCCGCCACCGATTCCGCCGCCACCAGCCCCATCCCGGGCCTGATTTTCGACGCCGCCAGCCGTACCTTAAGCGGCACGCCCCTTCGAGCCGCCGCCGGCGCCGTTTCGCTCACCTACACCGCCACCGCCACCGCCACCGACCCCAGCGCCAGCCCCGGCGTGACCTCGGCGGTGTTCGCCATCACCATCACCGGCCCGGTGTTCACCTCGCTGCCTATCGACCAAACCTTCATCCTAAACCGAGCCATCGCCCCGGCGGTGGTTTTGCCGGCCGCCAGTGGCTCGCCGTCCTATGTGTTGCGTGATTCCGATAGCGGCTCCATCGACTCCACTGGCACCAACTCCCGCCTGCTGGGCTTGATGTTCAATGCCGCCAGCCGAACTTTAAGCGGCACGCCGATCCTATTGACCGCCGCCGGCGGCGTAACCCTGAATTACAACGCCATCGACGCCGGCGTCGGTTCCTCGGTGTCATCATTCACTGTAACAGTGACTGATTTCTCCGTTTTCGCCCCGAGTTTGGCGGCCGATGGCTACACCGTTCGCATGCCGTTAGCGCTGACTTTCGGCACCGCCACCGGCGGCGATTCACCGATTTCCTACACCCTATTCGGGGCCGGCGCCTCGGCCGGCGATGACGCCTTGCCGCCCGGCTTGACTTTCACCGCCAATTCCACCGGCGGCGTTTTGACCGGCACCCCGGAAACCATCAGCGATTACCCGCTCACCTACCGAGCCACCGATTCCGCCAGCACGCCGGCGGTGGCCGATGCCAGGTTCACTTTGCGCATCGTCCGCCCGTTTTTCCATACCGAAAACCCCGCCGATATTCCCCTGGCCGACCAAACCTACGCCGCCGGGCAGCCAATCAGCGAATCTCTCGCCATCGTCTTGCCGAGAGCCCATGACCCCACCGCCGAGGCCAATCCGCCCCGCCCGACGCTGGTCTACACCTTAACCGGCGACCACCCGACCACCGCCGATGGCTTGCCGCCCGGATTAGGCTTCGATGCCCTCGCCCGCCGCCTGACCGGCACGCCGACGCTGGCTGGCAGTTATTCGCTCACCTACCGAGCCGCCGACGCCTTCGGCAATACTTCGGAGGATGTGCCGCTCAGCGTCACCATCGCCGGGCCAGTTTTCATCCCGCCAGTGCCGCAAAATTACTTCGTCGGGCAAATGGTCGGCTTCACATTGCCCGAAGCCGGCGATAACGGCGGCGGCGCCATCACCTATAACCTAACCGGCCCCGGCAGCGACCGAAATGCCACCGGCGCCGCCCGCAATCTACCCGCCGGGCTGGCTTTCAACCCCGAAGCCGACTCCGCCGACCCCGCCATCGCCGCCCGAACCTTGACCGGCATGCCGAGCGCCGCCGGCGATTTCGCCCTCACCTACACCGCCACGGATACCGACGCCGCCGGCGCCGCCCGAATTTCCACCGCCACCTTCCCCGCCACGGTGAATCCAGCGGCCACCTTCATCGACTTGCCAGGCGATTCCACCGAATTCGACTTCCTAGTCGGCGAAACCATCAACCAAACCCTGCCGGAAATCATGAGCGCCGCCGCCGGCGTGACGGTGGTGTACATGTTGACCGCCAGCGCCGGCGGCGGCATGCCATCGGCGGTGGACGGCTTCGCGAGTTCGGCTTTGCCGGGCCTGAGTTTCGATGCCACCAACCGCACCTTGAGCGGCGCCGCCACCGCCGCCACCGCCGCCACCGCCACCCCGGACGCCCCGGACCGGGCGGTAACTTTGACCTACACCGCCACCGCCGGCGATGACAGCGCCGCCAGGCAATACAGCGCCGCCGTCCGCTGGGCGAGATTCGACCGCCCAATCGTCAATTTGACCTTGCCGGCCGGGGTTGAGGTGGATCGGCCCCTGCCGGCCGCCGAAATCGCCCCCGGGGCCTCGGTGGCGTACAACTTGGTCGGCGCCGACGGCGCTTCCACCGCCATCGACGCCGCCCGCAATTTGCCAGACGGATTATCCTTCACCACCGAAGGCCCCTTCACCAACACCGCCGCCACCGCCGGCAGCGCCGGCGCCACCGGCACCGGCAGCGTCGCCATCGGCGGCCAATTGGTCGGCACGCCCACCGCCGCCGCTTCCGCCACCCTCACCTACTACGCCACCGTGACTCTCGCCGGCGCCGGCGGCGCCGGCGACTCCGCCAGCCAAACCTTCACCATCACCATCGGCTTGGCATTCGCCGACCAACCGCCCCTGCCCGACAGTCGAACCTACTCCGCCGGCGTCGAAATCGACCCGCTGACTTTCCCCATCGCCCTCGGCCTCGGCAGCGATGATATTTCCTACACTTTGAGCGGCGATTATGCCGCCACCGGCGCCGCCGCCAGCATGAACGGCTTGCCGCCGGGCTTGACTTTCACCGCCGCCGCCATCGCCGCCACTGCTGACATGGACGCCATCCCGGCACGATCTTTGTACGGCGCTCCCACCGAACCCGGCGCCACCATGCTCACCTACATCGCCGCCGACTCAACCAACCCATCCATCCCAGCCGCCGAGCACGCCTTCACCATCACCATAGGCAACGCCACCGCCGCCTTGACCGCCGTAAACCAGGTGGTTCTGCCCCAAGTCGCCCGAGCCATTACCGCCAGCGCCAATCTCGCCATCAGCCGGCGGATTTCGCGAGTGAATTCGGGTGGATTGGGCCGGAATTCAGCCGCATTCGGCGGGAATTCGGGTGGATTGGGCGGTCAAACCGCCACCTTCGCCCTCGGCGGCCAAACCACCGTCGCCACCGCCTTAGCCACCCACGGCAACCCCATGTTGGTGGATAAAGCCGACCCCAAAACCATGTTGGCCGGCAGCAGTTTCAGCATCCCGCTAAATTCAGGCGGCGGCTTCAGCCCATCCACCGAAAACCATACGGGCGCTGGCGGCGCCAACCTATCTCTGGCGCCGACCGCCGAATTTGATGCCGGCGGCACGGCCGGCGACCTCGCCGGCAATTCCGCATCCGCTCTGGCGGCGAACGCCGCTGGATTATCGGCCGATTCCGCCGGCGGCTCATCCATCCCCATCACCTTCTGGGGCAGCGGCGAATACCGCGAAATGTCCGGCGCCGACGGCGGCCAAAACGACTTGGAATGGAGCGGCGAGTTGAGCGGCTTCCACCTCGGCCTCGATGCCCAAGTGCGGCCCGGCTTGCTGCTGGGGCTGGCGGCCTCGCGCTTGCGCAGCGCCATCGACTACGGCGCCACGGCGGCGGCCGCCGGCGGCAGTCATGACCTCGACATAACCACCATCAGCCCCTACCTCGGCTGGCACGCCGGCGGCGTGGATTTATGGGCCACTTTGCGCTACGGCGAGGGCGATTTGGACATCAGCCCGGATGACGCCGCGCGCGCCGCCGCCAAGGTGGACATGCGCGCCGCCGGCATCGGCGCCAGCGGCGCCCTGTGGCAAAACGCCGCCGCCCGCCTGCGCCTGAAAAGCGAACTCTCGCGCAGCGAATTGGCCGTGCAAGGCGGCGGCGATTTGGTCGCCATGCAATCCGCCTCCACCCGTTTGCGCTTAAGCCTGGAAGCCGACTACCGCCGTCAGACCGCCGGCGGCGGGGTGCTGGCGCCGACTTTGGAAATCGGCCTGCGCTATGACGGCGGCGATGGCAACCCCGGCGCCGCCGCCGAAGTCGGCGCCGGATTGCGCTATCGCAGCCGCGCCGGCCACACCGCCGACGGCGAATTCCGCGTAGTCGCCCGCCCCGGCGCCTACCGAGAATGGGGCATCCAAGGCACCGTAACCATCGCCACCGCCGCCGACGGGCAAGGATTATCACTACAAATCAGCCCAGCCTACGGCCGCACCGACAGCGAGATTCAGCAACTCTGGCAGGCGGGGGTGGGGTCGGGGTCGGGGTCGGGGTCGCAATCAGCCGACCATGCCACCCCCCATAACGCCGCTACCGCCACTACCGCCACTACCGCCGCTACCGACCCCGCCAACCCCGCCAACTACCGCCCGCGTCTGGATTCCCGCCTAGCCTACGGCATCTCCCTAAAAACCCACGGCGGCATGCTAACCCCGTACGGCGAAATCACCCTAACCGACGCCGCCGACCGCCACCGCCTCGGCATCAACTGGCAAACCCCCGGCAAATTCCACTTGAACCTAGTAGGCGAACGCCAACAAACCACCGCCGCATCCACCACCATCCTGCTACAAGGAAAAATGCAGTTTTAGCCAAAACCCAAGGGAAGCGCCGCAAAAAGCGCGCTAAAAACCCAAAAAGGGGGCGATTCAGCAATGAATCGCCCCATTTTTTTTGGGATTTTGATTTTTGGCTTTTGATTTTTGGCTTTTATTTTTCGCTTTGACTTTTGATTTCGTCTTATGTCTTGTAATTTCTCACCTCAACAGTTAAGTGGAGTGAAAAGCCACATTAAAATTAACAGCAACAGCGAAAGCAACAACCAAAAGTCAAAAGTCGAGTAAAACCTAACACTAAAGATATCCCCCCCACCAAAACTGGCAATGAAACCGCCAGTTTTGGCTCCCCCCAGATGAAGCACGGGGGGGAGTAAAACGTTAAAAGCCAAAGCCAAAATCAACAGCCAAAATCAACAGCCAAAATCAAAAGCCAAAGCCAAAGCCAAAATCAAAAACCAACCGCACCTTATCAAATTTAGCAAAATCCGCCGACAACCCGCAAAAAAAGGGCGATTCATCGCTGAATCGCCCTTAATTGTTGGTTTTAACGCGGTTTCGATGACTGCTTACATTATTAAAGCGCGCGTCCATGCGCTAATCACTTACCCTAAGCCCGCATACTGATACAAGCGGCGGCACTATGTAAGTGTTATTTATCACAAATACCGCAGTTTTGATTCCCCCCCGCCCCACTCGGCAATCGATGACGCCGTCCATCGCGCAGCCACCCGTTTTCATCCGGAGCAGTTAATTTTGGTCTTGCTTTTGATTTGGCTGTTGCTGTTGCTTTTGGCCGTTGCTGTTGCTGTTGCTTTTGGCCGTTGCTTTGGCTTTTGGCTTTGGCTTTTAACGTTTTACTCCCCCCTTGCTTCAGAGGGTGTACTAAAACCCTATTATTGGTTAAAACTTACCTTGGCGTTGTTAAAAAAACAGGCGAAAGTGTTGCTATTGCTTATTGTTTAAATTTTGAAAATGATACTTTTCCTTCATTTTCCTTGTCGCGAGGGCTTTTCGCACACCCTCTTCATCTGGGGGGAGTCAAATCAGGCTGCCTTATCGCCTGATTTGGTGGGGGGCTGTTGATGTTGATCTTTTTGCTTTTGCTGTTGATGTTGATGGTGCTTTTGATGTTGCTGTTGGCTTTTGATGTTGCTGTTGGCTTTTGGGCTTTTGCTGTTGCTGTTAGCTTTTGATGTGGCTGTTGCTGTTAGCTTTTGATGTGGCTGTTGCTGTTAAGGCTTTGCTCCACCCTATCTTTTTAGGGGGGAGCCAAAACTGGCGGCTCCATCGCCAGTTTTGGTGGGGGGTGCGTTTGACTTTGCTTTTGCTTTTGATTTTGCTTTTGCTTTTGCTTTTCGGCTTTGGTTTTTGATTTTTGGCTTGTGATTTTTGGCTTTTATTTTTCGCTTTGACTTTTGATTTCGTCTTATGTCTTGTAATTTCTCACCTCAACAGTTAAGTGGAGTGAAAAGCCACATTAAAATTAACAGCAACAGCGAAAGCAACAATCAAAAGTCAAAAGTCGAGTAAAACCTAACACTAAAGATATCCCCCCCACCAAAACTGGCAATGAAACCGCCAGTTTTGGCTCCCCCTCCCGAAAAAGCAGGGGGGAGAGCAAAGACTAAAAGCGAAAAGCCAAAGCCAAAGCCAAAGCCAAAGCCAAAGCCAAAGCAACAGCCAAAGCAACAGCAACAGCAACAGCCAAAGCAACAGCAATATCAACAGCAATATCAACAGCAACAACAACAGCCCGGCCGCCAAATAGCAGCTTAATAATGGAGATTTAGGTATAAATCCCTCTGTTTCGCCCCTAACCGGCCCGTCGCCGGACGGCATTAGCGCCACGCCGCAATCGGCACGAGCAATCAACCCCACAGAGCGGGGAGTCGGTACGCCGGCGGCGGGATGGGGGGTTATCGATTGCGGCGGAGTTTTTGCTGATAATCCGACCTCACCGCACGGTGTCCGGCGGTAATATCGGTAACTTGAGATTTTGGGTCGATGGCGGTGGTATTTTTAGCGAATCCATCGGCCCGATATGAATCCGACCATCCGCCGCCTGATATGAATCCGACCGCTCGCAAGCATCCGAATCCGGCCGCAGATGCCGGTAAATGGGAGTTTTGGATCGACCGCGGCGGGACTTTTACCGATGTGGTGGCGCGGCGGCCCAATGGCGAAGTCATCACGCATAAATTGTTGTCGGAGAATCCTGGGCAGTATGTGGATGCGGCGATTCAAGGTATTGCCGATATTTTCGCCCGCGCCGGGGTCACTAACGATGGCGATGGCGCTGTCGCTAAAAGCGGCGACAACACCCCCGGCACATTACCCAGCAACCGCATCGGCGCGGTGAAAATGGGCACCACCGTGGCCACCAACGCCTTGCTGGAGCGCCGTGGCGAGCGCACCGTGCTGGTTATCACGCGCGGTTTTGGCGACGCGTTGCGAATCGGCTATCAAGCGCGGCCGGATTTGTTCGCGCTGGATATTGCCCTGCGGCCGATGTTGTATGGCGACACTCTCGAGGTGGACGAGCGCGTGTCGGCCGCCGGGGAGACCATCACGGCGCTGGATGCGGTCGCGGCGCGGCGGGAATTGCAGCGCTTTTTTCGCGCTGGCTATCGCGCCGCGGCCATCGTTTTGATGCACGGCTACCGCCATCACGCCCACGAAAACCAACTGGCCGACCTCGCCCGTCAGGTCGGGTTTACGCAAGTCTCGGTCAGCCATTTGGTCAGCCCGTTGATGAAACTGGTGTCGCGCGGCGATACCACGGTGGTGGATGCTTATTTGTCGCCGATTTTGCGGCGTTATGTGGAGCAGGTCGCGGCGCGGCTGCCGGAGTTCACAGCCCGTGGCGGGCGCTTGAAATTTATGCGTTCCAGCGGCGGGCTGACCGATGCCGGTTTTTTCCAAGGCAAAGATGCGGTGTTATCCGGCCCCGCCGGCGGCGTGGTGGGCATGGCGAAAACCGCGGTGGCGGCGGGTTTTGCGCGCCTCATCGGCTTCGATATGGGCGGCACCTCCACCGATGTCAGCCACTACAACGGCGAGTTTGAACGCGCCTTTGAAACCGAAGTCGCCGGCGTGCGCTTGCGCGCCCCCATGTTGCTCATCAATACGGTGGCGGCGGGCGGTGGCTCGCTGTTGCATTTTGACGGTGCTCGTTATCGCGTCGGGCCGGATTCCGCGGGCGCCCATCCGGGCCCGGCGTGCTATCGAAACGGCGGTCCATTGACCATTACCGATTGCAATGTGATGGTGGGCAAACTGCAGCCCGATTTATTCCCGCAAGTGTTCGGCGCCGATGGCAAGCAGCCGTTGGACGCCGCCGCCACGGCGCAAAAATTCGCCGCATTGGCGGCGCGCATCTGCGCCGAATCCGGCGATAAACGCGCTTGTGAGGCGGTGGCGGCGGGTTTTCTCGCCATCGCCGTGGAAAACATGGCCAACGCCATCAAAAAAATCTCGGTGCAACGAGGTTATGACATTTCCGACTACACGTTATGCTGTTTTGGCGGCGCCGGCGGCCAGCACGCCTGCCAAGTGGCGGATGCCTTAGGTTTGGGGCGTATTTTTGTGCACCCGTTCGCCGGCGTGTTGTCGGCCTATGGCATGGGGCTGGCGGACACCGTGGTGGAGTGCCAGCGCGCCGTGGAAGCGACCTTGGATGACGATTTGCTGAGCACGCTGGCGGCTTCGTTGGATGAATTGCAGCGCGATGCTATGGATGAGTTGCGCGCTCAGGGCATTGGCGGGGGCGATGGTGTTGGCGGCGGCGATGGCGCTTTCGCCGCCGCCGACCTCGATTCACCCGCCCCCATCATCAAACGCTTACTCCACATCCGCTATCGAGATTCAGACGCCGCTTTGGTGATACACCACGGCGATAGGACGCAAGTGGTGGACGATTTCGAGGCCCTGCATCGCATGCGGTTCGGTTTTATCGCCGCCGAAAAACCGCTGGTGGTGGAATCCATCACCGTGGAAGCCCGCCAGCCGGCCCGCCCGGCCGCCGTCATCCATAAAAAACGCGAAAACACCGCCGCCACGCCCAAACCAAGCGCGATTCGCCGGTGTTATCTCGATGGGCAGTGGCGCGACACGCCGTTTTATCAGCGCAGCGCGCTGCAAGCGGAGGCCGCCATCGATGGCCCGGCGGTGATTCTCGACCCCACCAGCGCCATCGTGGTCGAACCGCAATGGTTCGCGCAATTAACCGCCGAGCATAATTTGCTGCTGGAGCGCCGCCAGCCACGAGCACGCCGCGCCGCCATCGGCACCGTGGTGGACCCGGTCATGCTCGAGATATTCAACAACATGTTTATGTCCATCGCTGAGCAAATGGGCTCGGTGCTGGAAAACACCGCGGCCTCGGTCAATATCAAGGAACGGCTGGATTTTTCATGCGCCATTTTTGCTCGCCACGGGGCGTTAGTGGCCAACGCGCCGCACATGCCGGTGCATTTGGGCTCCATGGGCGAGAGCATCAAAACCGTGATTCGCGAGCGCGGCGGCGGCATTTGCGACGGCGATGCCTACATGCTAAACGCCCCCTACAACGGCGGCACCCATCTGCCGGATGTCACCATCGTAAAGCCGGTGTTCGCGGCCGGGGAATTGCTGTTTTATGTCGCCTCGCGCGGCCATCACGCCGATATTGGCGGCACCACCCCGGGCTCGGCGCCGGCGGATTCCACCACTATCGACCAAGAGGGCGTGGTTATCGACAACTTCACGCTGGTGAAAAATGGTCAGTTTCGCGAGGCGCAAGCCTGGAAATTGCTCACCGCCGGGCGCTGGCCGGCGCGCAACCCGCGCATGAATATCGCCGATTTCAAAGCGCAGTTGGCGGCCTGCGAAAAAGGCGCGCAGGAGTTGTTGAGTATGGCGGCGCGCTACGGCATCGCCACCGTGCACGCCTACATGACGCATGTGCAAGACAACGCCGAGGAAGCGGTGCGGCGCGTGTTGGGGGCGCTGGGCGATGGCGAATTTTGCTATGAAATGGACGACGGCAGCCGCATTTGCGCAGCCATTCGCGTAGACCAAAAGGCGCGGCGGGCGGTGGTGGATTTCACCGGCACCTCGGCGCAACACCCGGGCAATTTCAACGCCCCGACGGCGGTGGCGCGCGCCGCCGTGTTGTATGTGTTGCGCTGCTTGGTGGACGACAATATCCCGCTAAACGAGGGCTGCTTGAAGCCCATGGACATCATCATTCCGGCGGATTCCATGATCAATCCGCGCTATCCGGCCGCGGTTATCGCCGGCAATGTGGAAACCTCGCAATATTTGGTGGACGCTCTGTTCGGCGCCCTGAAAACCGCCGCCGCCTCCCAAGGCACCATGAATAATTTCATCTGGGGCAACGCCGATTTTCAGTATTACGAAACCATCTGCGGCGGCGCCGGGGCCACGGCGACCGCGCCCGGCGCCGATGCCGTGCACACCCACATGACCAACTCCCGCCTAACCGACCCGGAAGTGCTGGAATGGCGCTTTCCGGTGCGGCTGGAATCCTTCGCCATCCGCGCCGATTCCGGCGGCGCCGGCGCGCATCGCGGCGGCCGTGGCGTGGCGCGCCGGGTGCGCTTCCTCGCCCCCATGACCGCCAATATCATCTCCGGCCATCGCCGCGTGCCGCCCTATGGATTGGCCGGCGGCGGCCCCGGCGCGGTAGGCAATAACTGGGTCGAACACCCCGACGGCGGGGTGACCAAACTGGCCGGCGTCGGGCGGATTGAACTACAACCCGACGACGTGTTCGTCATCGAAACTCCCGGTGGCGGCGGTTATGGCACGCCGAAAAATCATGCCGAAAATGATGCCAAAAAGTGATGCCGAAAAGTGATGCCAAAAGCGATGCCGAAAGCGATGCCGAAAAGCGATGCCGAAAATGTTACCAAATCCGCCATGTTTCCTACTTTTCGTGATGCGGGCTTGATTTTGGCTTTTGCTGTTGGCTTTTGCTGTTGGCTTTTGGCTTTTCGCTGTTCGCTTTTAACGTTTTGCTCCCCCGTGCTTCATCTGGGGGGAGCCAAATCAGGCGGCTCTATCGCCTGACTTGGTGGGGGGGCTGTTGATGTTGATTTTGGCTTTTGATTTGGCTGTTGCTGTTGCTGTTGGCTGTTGATGTTGGTCTTTTTGCTTTTGGCTTTAAATCTTCAACTCATTAGCCCAAATGAGGGACTATGTAAAAACCAACAGCGAAGTCAAAAGCAAATCAATAGCAAGTCAAAAGCCAAAAGCCAAAGCCAAAATCAAAAGCCAAAATCAAAAGCCAAAATCAAAAGCCAAAATCAAAAGCCAAAGCCAAAGCCAAAGCCCGCCGCCGCGGGTTACCTCGATTTACCCCTGATTCACCCCACCTCGCTTCACCACCCCATCTCGGCTTCACCCCCGCCGGCGCCGGCGCCGTCTTTCCCCGGATTCACCCATCAACCGCGTTTTATTCTTGACAATGCCAGCGTTGCATCCGTATAGTGTAGAAAAGTGGGTAGTTGTGGGTAATTTTCCCAAAAAACTAGGGTTTGAGCATGTTACAAGGCGCAAACGAACTCAATTTAGACGCCAAAGGGCGGCTGGCGATTCCCAGTCGTTATCGCGAGGGCTTGCGAGAGCATAGCGGCGGGCGACTGGTGGTCACGGTGGCCGGCGACCAAGAGAATTGCTTGTGGATGTATCCGGCTGATGAATGGCTGCCGGTGGCGCGCCGGGTGTTAGGCCTGCCGAGCCTGCAACGCGAGCATCGGTGGCACAAACGCTGCTTCGTCGGCCAAGCCGAGGAGGTGGAAATGGACCGCAATGGGCGCGTGCTGTTGCCGGCCACCTTGCGAAAATTCGCCGCCATCACCAAGCAACTCTATTTGCTCGGCCAAGGCAACAAATTCGAGATTTGGCAGCAAACGCGCTGGAACGCCGAATCCGCGCAGTGGCAACAGGAGGCACAAGGGGCCCAGGGGGGCCAGGGCGCCGCCTTATCCCCGCAAATGCAACAACTCACCTTATAACCGCCGATTTTTCGATATTTCCATGCCACCCGCCATGCCACCCGCCGCGCACTTGCCGGTGTTGCGCGAGCAAGCGCTAATCGCCCTGCGGCTGGCGGCGGATGCCCTGGTGGTGGATGCCACCTACGGCGGCGGCGGTCATGCGGCCGCCATTTTGGCGCAGCTCGGCGCCGGCGGACGCCTGCTCGCCATCGACCGCGACCCTAGCGCGGTGGCGCGCGCCCGAGCGCAGTGTGGCGATGATGGCCGGGTCGACATCATCCAGGCGCCGTTTTCCCAGCTCAGCCGTTTGCTGCGGGAGCGCGATTTGGGCGGTCGGGTGGCCGCCATGCTGTTCGATTTCGGCGTGTCATCGCCGCAATTGAATTGCCCCGAGCGCGGTTTTAGTTTCCAAACCAGCGGCCCGCTGGACATGCGTATGGATTCTTCCAGCGGCCAAACCGCCGCGCAATGGCTGGCGCAAGTGGACCAAGCCGAGTTGCAAAATGTGTTGCGGCGCTTCGGCGAGGAGCGCTTTGCGCGCCGCATCGCCACCGCCATCAAACGCGCCCAGTTGCGTAGCCCCATCGCCAGCACCGTGGAGTTGGCGGAATTGGTGGCCGCGGCGATGCCCACCCGCGAGCCCGGCAAACACCCGGCCACGCGCACCTTTCAAGCCATCCGCATCGCCATCAATGACGAGCTCGGCGAAGTGCGCAAGGTATTGCCGCAGGCCTTAGACGGCCTCGCGGTCGGCGGTCGCTTGGTGATGATCAGTTTTCATTCCTTAGAAGACCGCCTGGTGAAGCGGTTTTTTCGTGACCAGGCGAAGGGCGACCCGTACCCGCCCGAATTAGCCGTAACCGAGGCCATGAAACGCCCGACGCTGAAATTAGTCGGCAAGCCGCAGCGCGCCGAGGGCGCGGAAATCGCCGCCAACCGTCGCGCCCGCAGCGCGGTGCTGCGGGTGGCCGAGAAACTGGCCACGGCGGCCTAGAGCCACTGAGCCCATGCGCGCCGCCACCGCTACCGCCCGCGCCCGGCGCCTCCGCCGCTGGGTGCTGGCCTTGTGGCTGCTCACATTGGCCAGCGCCATCGCGGTGGTGACGGCGCGCCACCACAATCGTCTGGCGTTTATTGCCTGGCGCCAAGCCGAATCCGCGCACCGCGAATTGCAATTCGAGCGCGGCCGCTTGCTGCTGGAAAAAGCGACCTGGGCGCGCCGCCGCAACATCGCCGACGAGGCGCGGGCGCGCTGGGCGATGGCGGCGCCTTTGCCGGCCAAAATCATCACCATCAACCTGGGGGGCGGCGAATAGCCGTCCGCGGCTACGCCGCACCGCATCCATGTCGCGTCGCGCCCTCATCACCCCCCCCGTCTGGCGCCAGCATCTGGTGCTGGCGGTCATGCTGGCGGCCTTCTTGTTGCTCGGCTGGCGCGTGGTGTACCTGCAAACCACCGAGCACGCGCGCTTGCGGGCGCAAGGCGAAGCCCGCCATCTGCGCGAGCTGGCGGTGGCTGCGCAACGCGGCCGCATCATCGACCGCCATGGCCGGGTATTGACGGTGAGCACGCCGGTGGAGTCGTTGTGGGCCGAGCCGGCGGTGTTTTGCGCCCAGCCGGCGCGGTGGCCGCCGTTGCTTAGCCTACTGAAAGCGCCGGCGCAGCGCTGGCGGGCGAGTTGCGAGGGGCGTCGGCATGCTGATTTCATGTTCATTGCGCGCCGCATGGCGCCAGCGCTGGCGCACCGCGCCATGCAATTGGGCGTGCCAGGGGTCGACATTCAGCGTGAATACAAACGCTACTATCCGGGCGGCCCAGACGGCGCGCATTTGCTCGGCTTTACCGATGTGGACGAGGTCGGCCAAGAAGGGCTGGAGCGCGCCTTCGAAGCGCGGCTCGCCGGCGCCGCCGGGCGTATTCGCGCCCTCAAAGATCGCGCTGGCAACCTGGTCGAGAGCGTGGAAAGCATCCAGCAAGTGCGCCACGGCGAAGATATCGTCATCAGCATCGACCAGCGCGTACAATCTTTGGCTGGCGATTATCTCGAGGCCGCGGTGCGCAAACACGCCGCCGCCGGCGGCAGCGTGGTGGTGTTAGCCATCCCCAGCGGCGAAATTCTCGGTATGGTGAATTCGCCGCAGTTCAACCCCAACGACCGCAACACCCTGACCGCCGACGCGTATCGAAACCGCAGCGTCACCGATATTATCGAGCCCGGCTCCGCGGTCAAGCCGTTCACCGTGGCCATGGCCTTGGAGAGCGGCAAAATCGGCGCCGACACCATCATCGATACCGCCCCCGGCCTTTATAACGTAGGCGGCCACGACATCCGCGATGCCGGCGACTACGGCGCCCTGTCGGTGTTCGATGTGCTGGTGCGCTCGAGCAATGTGGGCATCGCCAAACTGGCCTTAGGCCTGCCGTATGACGACCTGTTCGACACTTTCGCCCAGCTCGGCTTCGGGCAGCGCGCCGGGGGCCTGCCGGGGGAGATTTCCGGTGCCCTAAAACGCCGCCAAAAGCCCATCGAGCACGCCACCCTCGCCTATGGCTATGGGCTGTCGGTCACGGCGCTGCAGTTGGCGCGCGCCTACACCGTGTTCGCCACCGATGGCGAATTATTGCCGCTCACCTTGCGCCGTCAAGCCAGCGGCTATCGCGCCGCCGGCAAGCGCGTGTTTGGCCGCGACACCGTGCGCGACCTGCGCCTGATGTTGGAACAAGCCGCCACCGCCGCCGGCACCGCGCCGAAAGCCAAAATTCCGCGCTATCGCGTCGGCGGCAAAACCGGCACCACCCACAAACTGGTGGACGGCAGTTATCTCAACGAGCGTTATGTGTCGGTGTTCGCCGGCCTCGCCCCGCTCACCGAGCCGCGCTTCGTCATGGTGGTGACGGTGGATGACCCACGCGGCCAGTTTTATTACGGCGGCGATGTGGCGGCGCCGGTATTCGCGCAATTAATGTCCGATTTATTGCGGCTGTACAACATCAAGCCGGACGGCGTGGCAGATGCGGCGCAAAACACATGAGCGGCTTACCCGTGATGTCGCAGCGCGCAAGGGCGATAAGGTCGGCGCCACCATCGAAGTCGCCATCCAGGTTGATATCCAGGGCGGATTCAGCGCCCGCATCGACCGTTCTGGCGCGAAGTGCGGCAGCGAAATCGTCGAATTTACGGCCGAAATTGCCAGCATCACTTGCCAAACTACTCGCCGGCTTGGCGCAAGTCGCGCCGCGCGATGAGCGCGACATCACTGGCTTGTGCCTGGATAGCCGGCGGGTTGGCGACGGCGATTTGTTCATCGCCGTGCCCGGCGAGCGCCATGACGGGCGGGATTATATTCGCCAAGCGCTGGCGCGCGGCGCCGCGGCGGTGCTTTGCGAGAGCGATGCGTCGGGCGATTCAGCGCAGCGCAAAAGCCGGGCCGACAATCCAGCGCGGCGCGAAGGTGATGCGGCGGGTTGTCCAGTGCGCGGTGATGCGCCGGTGTTCGCCATCGCCGATTTGCAACAGGGTGTCGGTGCTATCGCGGCGCGGTTTTATGCCCACCCGTCAGCCGCCATGCGCGTTATCGGCATCACCGGCACCAACGGCAAAACCACCTGCGCTTGGTTGCTGGCGCAAGCCTTAGATGCGCTCGGCCAGCGCTGCGGCGTGCTGGGCACCCTCGGCGCCGGCATGGTCGGCGACCTAACCGCCGCTGAATCCGCTGAATCCACTGAATCCGCTGAATCCGCTGAATCCACCGCATCCGCCATCGGCATCACCCAGTCCACCGCCGATACTGTCGCCCCAGCCGCGGCCTGGCAATCCGCCTTGACCACCGCCGACGCCATCGGCACGCAGCGCACTTTGGCGGCGTTGCGCGCCCACGGGGCGGTGGCGGCTTGCCTCGAAGCCTCTTCGCACGGGCTGGCGCAAGGGCGGGTGAACCACATCGCCTTCGAGGTGGCGGTGTTCACCAATTTGAGCCAAGACCACCTCGATTATCACCGCGACATGACGCAGTACGCCGCCGCCAAGGAGAAATTGTTTCATGTCGATGGCCTCGGCGCCGCCGTCATCAACGCCGACGACCCCTTTGGGCGGTGCCTGTTGGCGCGCGGCCTGGCGGCGACGAGCCTCACCTACGGCCTGCGCAGCGGCGATGTACGCCCACGAAATTTGGTTTATGGGGTCGGCGTCGGCGGCGAGTCCGGCGAGGCCAATATTGCCTTCGATGTGGACTATGGCGGGCGCCTCGAGCGCATTTGTTCGCCCTTAATCGGCGCCATTAATGTACCGAATGTATTGGCCGCGGTGGCCACCTTGCTGGCTTGCGGCTATGATTTGCGCGCCATCGCCGCGGCCCTGGCGCGCTGTCGGCCGCCGCCGGGGCGGATGGAATGCGTGAGGGGGGACTACGGCGCCAGCGCGCCAGCGGTGGTGGTGGATTACGCCCACACCCCGGACGCGTTGCGTCGCGCCCTCGCGTCGTTGCGCGAATTGTGCGGCGGCGAATTGTGGCTGGTGTTCGGCTGCGGCGGCGAGCGCGACGCCGCCAAACGCCCGCTCATGGGGCAAGCGGCGGCGGCCGGCGCCGACCACATCTTGCTCACCGATGACAACCCGCGCGCCGAAAACCCGCAGCGCATCGTGGCGCAGATTATCGACGGCATGAGCGCGGGCGCGGCCACCGTCATGCACGACCGCGGCCGCGCCATCGCCGCCGCTATCGCCGCCGCCGCGGCCGAAGACATCGTGCTAATCGCCGGCAAAGGGCATGAAAGCACGCAAACCATCGGCGCTCGCACGCTACCGCTGAACGACCGCGAAATCGCCAGGTCGGCACTGGAGGCGCGAGCGTGATGCGGCTATCCCAAGCGGCGGCGGTCACCGGCGGCGTATTGCGCGGCGTCGACCGCCGGTTTAGCGGCGTCGCCATCGATTCGCGGCAGCTCGAGCGCGGGGATTTGTTCGTCGCCATTGGCGGCGCGCGGCGCGATGCGGGAGGGGCCAAATCGCATCGCGATGGCCACGCTTTCGTCGCCCAGGCGGCGCAACAAGGCGCCGCTGCGGCGCTGGTTTGCGGTGCCCAGCAGTCAAACCAGTCAAACCAGTCAAACCAGTCAAACCAGTCAAACCAGTCAAACCAGTCAAACCAGTCAAACCAGTCAAACCAGTCAAACCAGTCAAACCAGTCAAACCAGTCAAACCAGTCAAACCAGTCAAACCGGGCGATTTCACGGCGCCATGCGGATGCGAATCCGCCCCGGCCCGGCGGCGGCTTGCCGCATATCGAGGTGGGCGACACCACCGTAGCCCTCGGGCGGATGGGGGCGTATTGGCGGCGGCGCTTCACCGCGCCGCTAGTGGCGGTGACCGGCAGCTGTGGCAAAACCACGGTGTGCGCCATGTTGGCGGCGATTTTCGATGCCAGCGGCGGCGTTTGTCTGGCGCCGCGCGGCAGTTTCAACAACCAGTGGGGGGTGCCGCTGACGCTGTTGCGACTGCGCCAGCGCCATACCCATGCGGTCATCGAGATGGGCATGAATCATCGCGGTGAAATCGAGGCTTTAAGTCGCCTGGCGGCGCCGAACATCGCCCTCATCACCCAGGTCGCCGCCGCGCATTTGGCCGGGCTGACCGATTTGCCTGGCATAGCGGCCGCCAAAGCGGAAATATTCGCCGGTTTGGCGGCCGACGGCATCGCGGTACTAAACGCCGATGATGAGTTTTACCCGAAGTGGCGAAAGCGCGCCGGCGACCGCCAGGTGGTGAGTTTTGGCTTAGCACAACCGGCATCGGCGGTGGAGGTGAGCGCCAGCGACCTCGCCAGCGACCGCCATGGCAGCCGTTTTAAGTTGACTATCGATGGTCGAAGTATCGCGGCGCGGTTGGCGTTGCTGGGGCGCCACAACATCGCCAATGCGGTGGCCGCGGCCGCCGCGGCCCATGCCGCCGCCATCGCGCCGCAGCAAATCGTCGCCGGGCTGGCCGCCGTGCGCGCCGTCGCCGGTCGCCTCAATCCATTGCCCGGGCCGGGCGGCGCCGTGCTTATCGACGACAGCTATAACGCCAACCCGGCATCGTGCCAGGCGGCGTTAGAGGTGCTGGCCGATTTCCCCGGCCAACGCATCGCCATTTTCGGCGCCATGGCCGAGCTCGGCGAACACAGCGCGCAATTACACCGCGAAGTCGGCGCCCACGCCCGCCAATGCGGCATCCACCAATTAATGTGTCTCGGCGCCGCAGAATCCCCCGACTTAGCGGCTTACGCCCACGGCTTCGGCGCCACGGCGCAACATTTCGCCACCCTCGAGGCCCTGCTGGCGCGCTTATCGCCGCAACTGGCGGCCGGCGTCGCGGTGCTAATCAAAGGCTCGCGCCGCGCCGCCATGGAACGCATAGCGCATGCCTTACGGCCGCCGTCGATGGTGGCCGAAGCCGCCGCCAATTCGGCCAATCCGGCCAATCCGACCGTCGAAGCCGCTGCCGCCGAGCCGGCCGCCGCCGAAATCACCGCTCAAGCCGGAGGCGCGCCATGTTGACTTGGTTATTCGAGCATTTATCCCGCGACCATGGGGCGTTCAATGTCTTCCACTACCTCACTTTTCGCGGCATTTGCGGGGTGTTGACCGCCATTTCGATTTTTTTCGTGCTCGGGCCGCGCATGATTCGGCAGTTGAATCGCTATCAAATCGGCCAGACGGTGCGCGCCGATGGCCCGCCGACGCATTTCGACAAAGTCGGCACGCCCACCATGGGCGGCGGCTTGATCTTGCTGGCGGTGGTGGTCTCCACCTTGCTGTGGGGGGATTTGGGCAATCGCTTCGTGTGGGTGATTCTGCTCACCACCACCGCCTTCGGGGTCATCGGCTGGGTCGATGACTACCGCAAATTAATCGACAAAAACCCGCGCGGCATGGGGGCGCGCAATAAATTTCTCAGCCAAAGCGTGGTCGCCATGGCGGCCGCGCTGTTTTTGTATTTCAGCGCCCAATCGCCGGCCGAAACCGCGCTGTTGGTGCCGCTATTCAAGGAGGTGGCGCTGCCGTTGGGGTGGGGTTTCGTGGCCCTCACCTGGTTCGTCATCGTCGGCTCCAGCAACGCCGTAAACCTCACCGACGGCTTGGACGGGCTGGCGATCATGCCCAGCGTGATGGTGGCCGGCGCCTTGGGCATTTTCGCGTATGCCACCGGCAACATGATCTACGCCAGCTATCTCGGCATTCCCTATATCGCCGGGGCCGGCGAGGTGCTGGTGTTTTGCGCCGCCTTGGTGGGCGCTGGGCTCGGGTTTTTATGGTTCAACACCTATCCGGCGCAAGTGTTTATGGGCGACATCGGCGCGCTGTCGCTGGGCGCCGCCATCGGCATCGTCGCCGTCATCGTGCGCCAGGAAATCGTATTAGCGATTATGGGCGGGGTGTTCGTCATCGAAACCGCCTCGGTTATCTTGCAAGTCGCCTCGTACAAACTGGTCGGGCGGCGCTTATTTCGCATGGCGCCGTTGCACCATCACTTCGAACTCAAAGGCTGGCCGGAACCGCGCGTCATCGTGCGATTTTGGATCATCAGCCTGATTTTGGTGCTAATTGGGCTGGCCACCCTCAAGGTGCGCTGAGCGCCATGAGTGTCATGTCTGGCATAAACATGGCTGTCATATATATGACTATGACGCGCCAATCTACTCCCGCCGCCGGATGAAACCCAGGCGCAAAACCGCAGCGGCGCCGGCCACGCTGGTGCTAGGCCTCGGCAAAACCGGCTATTCGGTGGTGCAACACTTAGCGGCGCGCGGCGCTGCCATCACGGTGGCCGATTCCCGCCCAAATGCGCCATTTTTGGAGGTGACGCGGGCGCGTTATCCGCGCATCAACATCATCAGCGGCGGTTTGGCGGAGGATTCATGGGCCGATTTCGAGCGCGTGGTGGTGAGCCCAGGGTTGGATTTGGGGCGGTTGTCGGCCGGCGGACGCCTGGGCGAGGGCCTGGGTGAGGGCCTGGGCGAGGGCCTGGGTGAGGGCCTGGGTGAGCGTCTTATCGGCGATATCGAATTATTCGTCGAAAGCGCTGCGGCGCCGTGCATCGCCATCACCGGCAGCAACGGCAAATCCACCGTGACCATGTTAGTGACGGCGATGTTGCAAGCCGCCGGCCGCACCGCATTGGCCGGCGGCAACCTCGGCACCCCGGCGTTGGAGTTGCTAAAGCAGCCGAAGCCGGATTTTTATGTCCTCGAGTTGTCCAGTTTTCAGTTGGAAAACACCCACAGCATGACCGCCGCCGCGGCCGCTATCCTCAACTTAAGCGATGACCACATGGATCGCTACCCGAGCCGCGACTGCTACCTAAAGGCCAAAGCGCGCATCCTAAACGGCGCCGCGGCGCAGGTTTTTAATCGCCAAGACCGCGCCTCGGCGGCCTTGCGCGCCGCCCATCCAGAGGCCTGGAGTTTCGGCCTCGATAGCCCGGCCGGCGCACGCGAGTTTGGCGTGCTGGCTGCCGCCGGCGGGCGTTTTTTGAGCCGTGGCGCCACCCGCCTGGCCGCCGTGCGTTGTTTAAATCTGCCAGGCGAACACAACATCGCCAATGTGTTGGCGGCGTGCGCCTTAGTGGAAGCCGCCGGGGTGGCGCTGACGGCAACCATGGTGGACGCGGCGCTGGCCTACGGCGGCTTAGAGCATCGCTGCGAATGGGTCGCGCAAGCCGCTGGCGCGCGCTGGATCAATGATTCCAAAGCCACCAATGTGGGCGCCGCGGTGGCCGCCATCACCGGCTTCGGCGGCGGCGAGCCCATCATCTTGATCGCCGGCGGCCTCGGCAAAGGCGCCGATTTCTCGCCGTTGCAGGCCGCGGTGCGCGCCCATGTCCGCCATGCGGTGCTATTTGGGCAAGATGCCGAGCGCATCGCCGCCGCCATCGCCGGCGAGGCGGACATTCACCAGGCCGCGGATTTGCCGCAAGCGGTGGCCATGTCGGCCGCTCTCGCCGCCGCCATGGCCGCCAATAGCACGCCAGCCATCGCCGCCCACGCCGCCGGCGCGGTTCAAGGCGCGGATGCGGGGTCGCCGGCCGGGCGCGATGCCGAGCCGAAGTCGGCCGCGGTGGTGCTGTTTTCGCCGGCCTGCGCCAGTTTCGACATGTTTGAGGATTTCGCGCAACGCGGTGTGGCGTTTAAGCGCCTCGTTGCGCAGCAAGTCGCGCCCGCCACCGGGCCGCCGGCATCAAAATGAAGATCTTCGCGCCATCCACCCGAGCGTTAAGCGCCGGGTACGACCCATGGCTGTTGTTGGCGGTGGCGGCGCTGCTGTCGGTGGGCGTGGTGATGGTCTATTCGGCCTCCATCGCCTCAGACAGCGCCACCTTGCGCATCAATGTGCATTATTTGCTGAGGCAGGTGGCGCATATCGGGCTGGGGGCGGTGGCGCTGTGGGTCGCGGCGGCGCTCAATACCGAGTGGCTACAAGCCGCCAGTCGCGCCCTGCTGCTGCTGGCTTTCGCCTTGCTGATTTTGGTGGTGGTGCCCGGCGTCGGCATGGAGGTCAACGGCAGTTTGCGCTGGCTGGCGTTCGCCGGGGCGCACTTTCAGCCGTCGGAGTTGATGAAAGTCGCCATCGTGGTGTATTTCGCCGATTATTTTGCGCGCAAGCAAGCGCTGCTGCGGCGCTTTCAGGTCGGCGTGCTCAATGTCGGCGTGGTGCTCGGCGGGGTCGCCTGGTTGTTGTTGTTAGAGCCCGATTTCGGCAGCGCCACGGTCATCGTGCTGACAGTGGCCGCCATGATGTTCTTGGCCGGGGTGCGGTGGTGGCATTTTTGCGTCGGTTTGAGCGCCGTCACCGCCGCGCTTACCGCAGTGGCGTGGATGGCGCCGTACCGCGTCGAGCGCTTGCTCAGCCATCAAAACCCCTGGGCCGATCCGTTCGATGGCGGCTTCCAACTGGTGCAGGCGTTGATCGCCATCGGGCGCGGCGAATGGTTCGGCGCCGGGCTCGGCAGCAGCATCCAAAAACTCTTTTATCTGCCCCATGCCGGCACCGATTTTTTGGTAGCGGTCATCGGCGAGGAGCTCGGCGCGGCCGGTATTTTCGCCATCCTCATGCTGTTTGCATTGCTGCTGTGGCGCGCCTTCGCTATCGCCCGGCGGGCGCATTATCTGGGGCAGCGGTTCGGCGGGTTTTTGGCCCAGGGCATCGGCTTGTTGCTGGCGTTGCAGGCCGCCATCCACATCGGCGTCAACACCGGGCTGCTGCCGACCAAGGGCTTGACTTTGCCGTTGGTGAGTTACGGCGGCTCCAGCATGCTCAGCAACATGTTAGCGGTCGGCTTGTTGTTGGCGGTGGATAGGCGCTGCCGTGCCGACCTAGGACGCCGCGTCCAGCGCCCTGGCGGCGCGCGCCATCGACGCGCCGCCGGCTGCGCGTTGCGGTCATAAATCATCCGGATAGCGCGCCATGAAGCGTAAAAACCCCGAAAACCGGCGAGTTCGCGCGCCGCGCATTTTGGTGATGGCCGGCGGCAGCGGCGGGCATGTGATGCCGGCGTTAGCGGTGGCGGAGCGCTTGCGCGAGCGCGGGGTGTGCGTGCGGTGGATGGGGGTCGGCGGCGGGCTGGAGGCGAAAGTGGCACTCGGCGCCGGCTTCAAATTCAGCCCGATTCGCATAAAAGGGCTGCGCGGCAGCGGAATCCTGCGCTTGCTCATGATGCCGTTTATGCTGAGCTGGGCGATGTTGCAAGCGCTGTGGGTTTTTCTGCGCCATCAGCCGGACGGGGCGCTGGGCTTCGGCGGCTTCGTCTCCGGCCCTGGCGGCTTGGTCGCGGGCTTGCTGCGCCGGCCGTTGCTGGTGCACGAACAAAACACCATCGTTGGGCTGACCAACCGCTATCTGTCGCGCTTCGCAGCGCAGCGCTTGAGCGGCTTTCCCACTACCTCGGCGCAGCGGCGGCGGTTCACCTGGGTGGGCAACCCGGTGCGCCGCGAAATCGCCGACTTGCCGCCCCCGGGGCAGCGCTTGGGGCGGCGGCGCGGCGCCTTGCGATTATTGATCATCGGCGGCAGCGGCGGCGCTCAAGTGTTCAACCAACATCTGCCGGGGTTGCTGCAGCAGTGGGCGCGAGGCGCCGACGCGGCGCCGGAAGTGTGGCATCAATGCGGTCGCGAGCGCGCCGGACCCATCGGCGAGCGTTATCTTGATGCCGGCATCAGTTGTCGGGTAAGCGGTTTTATCGACGCCATGGCGCCGGCCTACGCGTGGAGCGATGTGGTCATCTGCCGCGCTGGCGCCATGACTATCGCCGAGTTGTGCGCGGCCGGCGCGGCCGCCATTTTGGTGCCTTATCCGCACGCCGTGAACGACCATCAGCACAGCAACGCGGCCTATGCGCAAGCCCGCGGGGCCGCCATTTTGGTAGTGCAAGAAGCGTTTTTGCGTGGCGCCTGGCTGGAGCGCTTGAGCGAATTTCAGCGCGACCGCAGTCACTTAGTACGCATGGCGAAAGCGGCGCGGCAACTCGCCCAAGGCGACGCGGCGGAGAGCGTGGCGCGCGCCTGTATGGAAGCGGCGCGCCGTCGAATGCGCCATGCGTGAGTTCGTCCGCCATATTCATTTCGTCGCCGGCGCTGGCATGAGCAGCCTCGCCGAGGCGCTGTTGCGGCTGCATTTCACGGATTTCCGGGATGGAGGCGGTGCGCGCCATGCGTGAGTTCGTCCGCCATATTCATTTCGTCGGCATCGGCGGCATCGGCATGAGCGGCATCGCCGAGGTGCTGTTGGAGTTGAATTTCACGGTGTCCGGGTCGGATATAAACGCCGGCGAGCGGCTGCAGCGGCTGCGGAAATCCGGCGCCCGCATCATGCGCGGGCATGACGCTGCGCACATCGACGGCGCCGAGGTGGTGGTCGCCTCGAGCGCGGTGCATAAAGATAATATCGAGTTGGCGGCGGCGCGGCACAACAACATCCCGGTCGTGCCGCGGGCCGAAATGCTCGGCGAATTGATGCGCTTCCGCCGTGGCATCGCCATCGCCGGCACGCACGGTAAAACCACCACCACCAGCCTGGTGTCGGCGGTGTTGGCCGGCGCCGGCTTAGACCCCACCTTCATCGTCGGCGGCGTGGTCAACAGCGCCGGCGCCTGCGCCCGCTTAGGGACCGGCGAGCACATGGTGGTGGAGGCGGATGAAAGCGATGCCTCGTTTTTGCACCTGCAGCCGCAAATGGCGGTGCTGACCAACATCGATGCCGACCACCTCGAAACCTACGGCGGCGATTTCGAAAAACTCAAAGCGGCATGCCTATTATTTCTGCAGAATTTGCCGTTTTATGGCCTGGCGGCGCTGTGTTTCGATGATGCGGCGGTGCGCGACATCGCCGCCTCGCTGCACAAGCCCATGGTCAGTTACGGCTTCGCCGAGGGCGTGGATTTTCGCGCCGTCGGGGTGCGCCAGGTCGGGCGCGATAGTTTTTTCGCGCTCGAGCGCCATGGCCAGCCAGCCGGCGAATATCGTTTGGCGTTGCCGGGGCGGCACAATGTGCTAAACGCGTTGGCCGCCATCGCCATCGCTTCGCGCTTGGGGCTGGCCGATGCGGATGTGACGCGCGCCTTGGCGGCCTTCGAGGGCATCGGGCGGCGCTTCGAAGTGCTCGGCGAGGTGGCGTTGGACGACGGGCGGGCCACGCTGGTGGATGACTATGCCCATCACCCCACCGAATTGCGCGCCACCCTGGCGGCGGCGCGCGATTGCTGGCCGCAGCGCCGCCAGGTGGTGATCTTTCAGCCGCATCGCTACACCCGCACGCGCGATTTGTTCGATGATTTCGTGCGCGCCTTAGCCGACCTCGAGACCCTCATCATCACTGCCGTCTACCCGGCCGGGGAGGCCGCCATCGCCGGCGCCGGCGGTCGGGCGCTGTGCCGGGCGTTGCGCGCCCGGGGGGTTGTTAATTTGATGTATGTCGGCAATATGGCGGAATTGCGCGACCTGTTGCCCAATGTAGTGCGCCACGATGATGTGTTATTGACCCTCGGCGCCGGCGACATCAGCCGCTTTGCCCAATCCATGGCCGCCACTGGGCTGCGCCGGCGGTCGCCGTCATGATGGCGCTGCGCTGCGCATCGGCGGTGGGCCTCGACGACTGGGGAGTCGGCGCCGGCGGTAGCTCCAGTCGAGGGGCCGCGACGCCGATGTTCATGCGCGGTTTGCGCGGCGCTTTGCGCATCGACGAGCCCATGTCGCGCCACACCAGTTGGCGGGTGGGCGGGGCCGCGGAATATATGTACACCCCGGCCGACAAGGCCGATGCCATCCGATTGTTGCGGCAATTGCCGGTCGCGATGCCGCTTTATTGGCTCGGTCTCGGCAGCAATCTGCTGGTGCGCGACGGCGGCGTCGGCGGCTTGGTGGTGCGCACCGGGCGCGCCCCGGCCGGCGGTGAGGCGGCCGGTTTGTCGGCGATTTGCATCGCGCCGCCGCATTATCTCGAGGCGCAAGCCGGCGTGCCATGCGCAAAAGTGGCGCGGGTGGCGGCTGCGCATGGCTTGGGCGGGGTGGAATTTCTGGCCGGCGTGCCGGGCTCATTCGGCGGCGCTTTGGCCATGAATGCCGGCGCTTTTGGCGGCGAAACTTGGGATTGGGTGGAATATGTCGAATGCGTCGACCGCCACGGCGGCACGCGCATTTTTTCGGCGACCGAGATCGATGCTGGCTATCGACGCGTCGATTTGCCGCCCCAGCATGGGCTATTGGGCGGGCGATTGGCGCTACAGCCAGCGGCAGTTTTGCCGGCGCGTGAGGTGTCGGGCGGCGCTGCGTCGGGCGATGTTGCGCGCCACCGCCCCACCTCCCACGGCCAACAACGCATTCGCGAGTTACTGGAGAAACGCCATGCCAGCCAGCCGGTGCAAAGCGCCAACGCCGGCTCGGTTTTCCGCAATCCGCCTGGCGATTTCGCAGCCCGCTTGGTGCAATCCGCCGGGTTGCGCGGGGCCTGTATAGGCGATGCCGTCATCTCCGACATCCACGCCAATTTCATCATCAATCGCGGCGCCGCCACGGCGGCGCATATCGAGGCCCTGATGCACCACGCGCAGCGCGAAGTGCAACGCGCCACCGGCGTCGATTTGGCGCTCGAAGTGCGCATCATCGGGAGGCCGGCATGAGCGCCGCGCCGGCCCGCCCGAGCGGCCTGTTTTGGCGTTCGCCGGCCGGCGGCTGGGTGGGCGCCGCGGCGCTGTTGGCGTTAGCGGCGCTGGCGGCTTTGTTTATCGCCGACCGCTTGTATAACCCGCAACATTTTCGCATCGAGCAGATCGAGGTGCGCGGCTCGCTGCAGCGCGTCGATGGGGCGCGCATCAAAGAGGTGGTGCATGGCGCGCTGGCCGGCAATTATTTTTCCTTGGACCTGCCCACGGTCGAGGCGCGCATCGAGGAATTGCCGTGGGTGTTCAGCGCCGCGGTGCGCCGTCGCTGGCCGGCGACCGTGGCGGTCGAGGTGGTGGAGGTGCAGCCGGTGGCGATGTGGGGCGCGCAGCATTGGGTGCACGCCAGCGGCGCGTTGGTGAAACGCCAGACGGCAGCGCGAGAAGCAGCGGAAATTGACCGCGACCACGGCCTAATAAAAGCCCACTTGCCGGTGTTGTTCGGGCCGCCGAGTCTGCAGCCGGTGGTGTGGCAAGGGTTTCAGCGCTGGGCTGGGCTGTTCGCCGAGCACGGCTTGGGCTTGCGGCGGCTGACGCTGGATGCCCGCGGGCTGTGGCGTCTGGAATTTGCGGCGCAGGCAGCGGTGGTCGATGGCGCGCCGCCGGCGCTCGTTATGGTAGCCAAGCGCGCCGACGCCGAGGCCCGCCTGGCGAGTTTTGTGGCCGCGTTAGCGCAGCTGCGCGGCGAGTTTCCGGCCATGCGCTCGGTGGATTTGCGCCACCCCAACGGCTTTGCGGTGGGCTGGACTCCAGCGCGCCTGGCAAGCGCCCATTAGGATGGCCATGAGCGCCAAAAAAACCAGCGGCGGGCTCATCGTCGGCCTCGATATCGGCACTTCCAAGGTGGTGGCGATAGTCGGCGAGCTCAACGCCGACGGCGAGTTGGAGGTCATCGGCATCGGCCACTACCCCACGCGCGGCCTGCATCGCGGCGTGGTGGTGGATATCGAATACACCGTGCAATCCATCCAACGCGCCGTCGAGGATGCGGAATTGATGGCCGGCTGCCAAATTTTTTCGGTGTTCGTCGGCATCGCCGGGGCGCACATCAATAGTTTCAATTCGCACGGCGTGGTCGCCATCCGCAGCGGCGAAGTGACGCAAAACGACATCGATTTGGTCATCGATGCGGCCAAGGCGCTGGCTATCCCTAATGATCAGCGCATTTTGCATGTGCTGCCGCAAGATTTCGCTATCGACGGGCAAGACGGCATCAGCCAGCCGGCCGGCATGTCCGGCGTGCGCATGGAGGCGCGGGTACACATGATCACCTGCGCCGACAGCGCCGCGCAAAACATCGTCAAGTGCGTGCGGCGCTGCGGGCTGCATGTGGATGACATCATCTTAGAGCCCATCGCCTCGAGTGCCTCGGTGCTGACCGAAGACGAGCGCGAACTCGGCGTATGCATGATCGACATCGGCGGCGGCACCACCGATATCGCGGTGTTTTGCGGCGGCGCTATCCGCCACACCGCGGTTATCCCCATCGCCGGCGACCAAGTGACCAACGACATCGCCATCGCCTTCCACACCCCGACGCAGTCGGCCGAGGAGATCAAGAAAAAATACGGCTGCGCGCTGGTGCAACTGGTGGATGAAAGACACAGCATCGAAACGCCGAGCATGGGCGGCCGCCCGCCGCGCACTTTGTCGCGGCAAAATCTCGCCGGCATCATCCACCCGCGGGTCGAGGAATTGCTGGAATTGGTGCAAGCGGAATTGCAGCGCAGCGGCTTCTGTGAAGCCATCGGCTCGGGCGTGGTGCTGACCGGCGGCAGTTCGCGCATCAAAGGCATGGTGGAATTGGCCGAGGAGGTTTTCCATTTGCCGGTGCGTTTGGGGCTGCCGAATTACGACAACGGGCTGGCCGAGGTGGTGCGCAATCCCATCTACGCCACCGCCATTGGGCTGATGCAATTCGGCTATGGCAACGCCCATCGGCTGCCACGCGCCGCCGCCAAGCCGGGCCGAATCCAGGCTGGCTTGCGGCGCATCGGCAGCTGGTTTACGGGCAGTTTTTAGCCGCCGGCACTCAATCTAATGTCAAGGTCTGAAATTTACTCGTCTATTTCCATTTTTCTCGATACGCGTGGAGGATAAAAAATGTTCGAATTGGTCGAAACCGTGGGGCAACCGGCGGTGATCAAAGTCATCGGCGTCGGCGGCGGCGGCGGCAATGCGGTGGAGCACATGCTAAAAGCCAAACTCAGCGGCGTCGGCTTCGTCACCGCCAACACCGACGCCCAAGCCTTGGGCCTCTCCAGCGCTCCTTTGCGGCTGCAAATCGGCGAGAACTTAACCAAGGGGTTAGGCGCCGGGGCCGACCCGGAAATCGGCCGCCAAGCCGCTTTGGAAGATAAAGATCGCATCAGCGCCGCTATCGACGGCGCCGATATGGTGTTCATCGCCGCCGGCATGGGCGGCGGCACCGGCACCGGCGCGGCCCCGGTGGTGGCCGAATTGGCGCGGGACATGAATATGTTAGCGGTGGCCGTGGTCACCAAACCGTTCGCCTACGAAGGCAAAAAGCGCATGGAGCAAGCGCGTCTCGGCATCATCGACTTGCAAAAGCATGTGGATTCGCTCATCACCATCCCTAATGAAAAATTGTTAGCCGTGGTGGGGCAGACGACGTCCGTAGTCGATGCCTTTCACAAGGCCGATGAAGTGCTGCTCAATGCGGTGCAAGGAATTTCCGAGCTGATTACCCGCACCGGGTTGATCAATGTGGATTTCGCCGATGTGCGCCGGGTGATGTCGAAAACCGGCATGGCGATGATGGGGTCGGCCACCGCCAGCGGCGAAAACCGCGCCGCCGAAGCCGCCAAACGCGCCGTCTCCAGCCCGCTGCTCGAAGATATCGACTTGCAAGGCGCCAAGGGCATGCTGGTGAACATCACCGCCGCCGCGGATTTGGCCATGGGTGAGATCGAGGAAGTGAGCACCGCCATCACCGCCGCCGCCGCCGGCGATGTCGAGGTCGATGTGTTCATCGGCGCCACCATCGACGACGCCATGCAAAACGAACTGCGGGTCACGGTGGTCGCCACCGGGCTGCTGAGTGCCGAACAAGAAACGCCGCCGGTCGTGAAGAGGCCGCATATTCGGGAGGTTTTCATCGACCCCCAACCCCAGCCTGGCGCTTTGTCGGGGCATCAATCGTCGGCGCGGAAAGAACGCCTAAATGGCACTGACCCGGCCGGAAAATGGGGCGACCGTTACGACTTGCCGGCGTTTTTGCGCAAACAAGCCGACTGAAGTTGGCCCGTGGTTAGGCGGCAGGAGGTAGGCGGCGGCCGGCGGCGGGGCGCCGTCGGTGGCTTATAATGGGCGCGCCGTGACCCCTAAAAATATCCCAAAAATGTTTCAGCGGTTGCGCGCCGCTAATCCGGCGCCGACTTCGGAGCTGGCGTACGGCTCGGTGTTCGAGCTGCTGGTTGCGGTGATACTTTCGGCCCAAGCCACCGATGTGTCGGTGAATCGCGCTACCGCCAAACTTTATCCCATGGCCAATACCCCGGCCGGCTTCCTCGAGCTCGGTTTGGGAGGCTTGAAAACCCATATCAAAACCATCGGCCTGTACAACACTAAAGCGGCCAATATCATCGCCACTTGCCGCTTGTTGCTGGAGCGCCACGGCGGCGAGGTGCCGAACACTCGCGAGCAACTGACGGCGCTGCCAGGGGTCGGGCGCAAAACCGCCAATGTGGTGCTAAACACCGCTTTCGGGCAGCCGACCATCGCCGTGGATACGCATGTTTTTCGCGTCTCTAATCGCACCGCCATCGCCTCGGGAGGCAATGTTTTGGAGGTGGAGCACGGTTTGCTTAGCGCGATTCCAGAGGAGTTCAAGCGCCACGCCCACCACTGGCTGATTCTGCTCGGTCGCCACACCTGCACCGCCCGCCGACCGAAATGCGGCGCCTGCTTGATTGCCGATTTATGCCCATCCGCGGGTTTAAATGGCTGAATCGGCGGATTTTAGCGAGCGTCATTTCCGCTATATTTGAATGAATCTGAGTGGCGTTTTAATAACGCCAAGCCCCAGTGCCATTAACCCAGGTTATCTGCAACAGCCCCTTATGACATTAAAAAAAGGGATTTATATACCTAAATCTGCATGCTGGGGTTGCTTTTGACTTCTGGCTTTTACCGCTTTACTCCCCTACGCTTTAATGCGGAATAAGTCAAAACTGGCGGTTTTATCGCCTGATTTGGTGGGGGCCTGTTGATGTTGGTCTACATGCTTTTGCCTTTAAATCTTCAACCCATCAGCCCAAATGATGGAAGAGGTAAAAACCAAAAGCAAACCAAAAACAAATCAAAAGCAAAAGCAAA
Organism: Candidatus Poriferihabitaceae bacterium; assembly: GCA_965243285.1. Classification (GTDB taxonomy): domain Bacteria; phylum Pseudomonadota; class Gammaproteobacteria; order Arenicellales; family Poriferihabitantaceae; genus JAHRAW01. The sequence goes on from OZ251537.1 coordinate 1,621,023, forward strand.
AAGCGAAAGCAAAAGCAAAAGCAAAAAGCGAAAATCAACAGTCCCCCCACCAAATCAGCCCGCGCCTGGCGGCTCGGTCAGATTTGACTCCCCCCAAGATAAAGCGGAGGGAGTGAAACAAAAGCCAAAGCCAAAGCCAAATCAAAAGCAAAAATCAAAAGCAAAAGCGAAAATCAACCGCAGCCCCCATAAAGCAGCCGCTGACCTCAAAAAAACGCCAATCGAACTGCAGATTTAGGTATATAAATCCCTAAAAAATGCTATATCGCGGGTTTTGTCGCGGTGATTATTTTGGCGGCGGTGGCTCTGAAGCCACCCCTCGCCAAACCGCTCAATGCGTTGTTTTTCGATGCGGCGGATTTGGTTTTATTGGCGCCGGATGGGGGCGATGCCATCAGTTTTTCGCCTTCGGCGACCACTACGTCGGCAACCACTTGCCGGCCTTCCTCGATGGCGGCTGATTCGCTTAACCTAAATCCGCCGGCCATCACGCCAGGCTGCGGCGCGGTTATACTTGAGCCGCCGGTTCGACTGCCGAGCCGCATATTTTCGCCAAATTTCCGCTGTATTTCGCTATTTTCACGGCCGCTTTTTTGCTATGGATACTACTGCCTCCGCCGATTTCAACGCCACCCTCAAACAACACCATTTATTCCCGTTGCGGCGCGCGGCGCTGGGCGAATTGCAGGTCAATTTGGGCTATTTGTGCAATCAGGCATGCGAGCATTGCCATGTCGAGGCCGGCCCGAAGCGCACCGAAATGATGAGCGCCGAGACTATGGAAAAAATCTTGCGCTGGGTGGCCGATAACGGCATCGCCCGCGCTGACCTCACCGGCGGGGCGCCGGAGTTGATTCCTGGTTTTCGCGGCTTCGTCGATGGCTTACAGGCGCTCGACATCGCGGTCACCTCGCGCTGCAATCTCACCGTGTTGTACGAGCCCGGCCAAGAGGATTTGGCGTCCTGGTATGCGCAGCGCAACATTCGCCTGGTGTGCTCCTTGCCCTGTTACACGCGCGAAAATGTCGAGGCGCAGCGCGGCCGTGGGGTGTTCGGCAAGAGCATCGCGGCGCTTACCGCGCTCAATCAACTCGGCTATGGGCGCTGCGATGGGCGGCGCCTCGACTTGGTATACAACCCGCTCGGCGCGGTGCTGCCGCCAGATCAAGCGGGCTTGGAGCGCGATTACAAAAGCCGACTAAAGGACGATTTCGGCATCGATTTCAACCAACTGTTGACCATCACCAATCTGCCGATCAATCGCTTTGCGCATTTCCTAAAACGCACCGGTCAACTGGCGAGTTATGAGCAACTGCTGGCGGATAATTTCAACCCGGCCGCGGTGGCGCCGCTCATGTGCCGCCATTTATTGAGCGTCGATTGGCGCGGCTATTTGTATGACTGCGACTTCAACCAAATGCTGGATTTGCCGCTGGCGGCCAGCGGCCGCAAACAACTGTGGGACATCTCCGCGGCCCAACTAGAAAACGCCCCCATCGCCCTCGGCCGGCATTGCTTCGGCTGCACCGCCGGGGCTGGTAGCAGTTGTGGGGGCGCGTTGACTTAGAGAAGCAGGTTGCTGTTGGCTTTTGATTTGGCTGTTAACGTTTTACTCCCGCTTTAAGTTTTACTCCCGCTTTAATAGGGTGTGGCAAAAGCCAAAAGTCAAAAGTAAAAGCAACATCACCCCCCCACCCACCAACCAAGCCCCATACAACGCCATGAAAAATCGCCCAACGCCGCCCATCGAACCGGTGCTGGGCACCGATGTGCCGCGCTATGCCGGGCCGGCCACCTTCTGCCGGCTGCCGGAATTGCGTGATGTGCCGTATTGCGATGTGGCTATTTTGGGCGTGCCGTTTGACGCCGGCACCAGTTACCGCCCCGGGGCCCGCTTCGGGCCGCAGGGCATTCGCCAGGCATCGCGCCACCTGCGCACCAAATTTCACCCGGCCTATGATGCCGAGCCGTACGCCGACCAACAAGTCGCCGATGCCGGCGATGTCGGCTGCAATCCGTTCAACATCGACCAAGCCATCGGCCAGATAGAAACCGCCGCCACCGCGTTATTCGACAAAGCCGGCGCCATCATCAGCCTCGGCGGCGACCACACCATCGCCGTGCCGCTGTTGCGGGCGGTCAATAAACACCTTGGCGGGGCGGTGGCGCTGGTGCATTTCGACGCCCACTTAGACACTTGGGACACCTATTTTGGCGCCCCCTACACCCACGGCACGCCCTTTCGCCGCGCCGCCGAGGAGGGGCTGTTTATGGATGACGCCTCCATGCATGTAGGCATTCGCGGGCCGCTCTACAGCCGCGCCGATTTGGAAAAAGACCGCGAATTGGGCTTCAAAGTCATCCATTGCGATGAGTTGGCCAGCCACGGCGCCGACCACATCGCGGCGCGCATCCGCGAGCGCGTCGGCGACCATCCGATGTATCTTTCCATCGACATCGATGTGTTAGACCCGAGCCACGCCCCCGGCACCGGCACCCCGGAAATCGCCGGCATGAGCAGCCGCGAACTGCTGCACATTCTGCGCGGCTTACAGGGCATGAATCTGGTGTCGGCAGATATCGTCGAGGTCGCCCCGGCCTATGACCACGCCGAAATCACCTCCCTGGCGGCCGCCACCATCGCCTTCGAGATGATTAATTTGATGGCATGTCGCGGCCGCGCCAGCGGCGCGCAAGTCAAGCGATAGGTGGTCGCCCGGCGCGTAAATTAACATGCCATCGCCGACCATTCGCGCCGCCACCACCGCCGATGCCGCCGCCATCAACCGCATCTACAACCACTACATTCGCCACACCACCATCACCTTCGACACCGAGCCATGGAGCGCGGCGCGCCGCCGGCGATGGCTGGCGGAATTTGCCACTGAATCCAATCCACCCGGCAACCCAACCGCCACCACGCCGTACCACGCCTTGGTCGCCGAAGCGGACGGCGGCGTACTCGGTTTCGCGCACAACAGCCCGTTGCGCCCCAAGGCCGCCTACCGCCGCGCCACCGAAACCACCATCTACACCAACCCGCACAACCCGCTGCGCGGCATCGGCACGCAGTTATACGCGGCGCTGTTCGCGGCCCTCGAAAGCACCGACTTACACCGCGCCTACGCCATCATCGCCCTGCCCAACCCGCGCTCGCTGAAATTCCACCGCCGTTTCGGCTTCACCCCGGTCGGCACCTTGAGCGAAGTCGGCTATAAATTCGGGCGCTATGTGGATGTCACCTGGTTGGAGAAGGCGTTGCGGTGAGGGGTTTTTGATGTTGCTTCCGCCCCCTCGGCCCTCGCTGGTTGAAAAACCGGCGGGTTTTTGTATATTCACATCATTCTCATTTCCATTTGATGATTAAAATCATGTCAATCACCCTTAAACTTTTTAATGAATTGGGTAATAATTCTTTTGCTTGGCCGAATGGACGCGAGATTAAAGTTAAAACAGTATTCCAAATTTGGGCTAAACATCGACCAGAAAGTTATGTCGCCCCGCAAATTAAAACTTGCGATAGTTTTGTAAATATTTATAATATTTGCGTGCCCTATAAACCGTCGCGTTCACCATCTAATGTTGACAAAATTGGTAAGTGCGATGTTTATTTGCCGCGTTCGTTTTGGAGTAAAGATGTTGCTAAAGCGACTTTTGATTTTGCCGACATTCCCTATAAAGACGACTATGGAATTGTGGTTAAGCGCCAGCATAAAAAAGTTGTGGCGTTTATTGCACAACATAATTGGAGCGAGAATTTTCATACTTCCACCAACAGCAGCAAAAGTTTGAGAAAAGATCTTATCAAAGAACAATTAATTGCAGGTGGTTTTTATGATTGACTTAAATCAAACTATTGAAAAAGATGTGACTGACAAAATGCATGAAATTGCAAATTTTGACAGCATTGTGAAAACTTGGAGAAATACGACTTATGGCGTTATTCAAGATATCACTAACCCTAAAAAAGGTGCGCGGGTTTTTTATGTATTTTTTGAATGTTTGGGTAGGTGAAAGCGAAAATCAACATCAAAAGCAACATCAACATCAAAATCAAAATCAAAACACCCCCACCAAAACTGGCATGGAGACACCAGTTTTGCCCCCCGTTTGGCGGTGGGATAAGTGTTATTAAAAGCCAAAGCGTAAAGCCAAAGCGTAAAGCCAAAAGCCCCCATCCACAGCACCGTCGGCGGTATAATGGGGCGGCGATTCCCCCAAAAACCACCGACCCGGTACCGCCATGCCCCGCCCCAGCGGTCGCGAAAACCATGAATCGCGGCCAATTTTCATCATTCGGCATTACACCAAGCACGCCGAAGGTTCGGTGTTGATCAGTTTTGGCGACACCCGCGTGCTGTGCAACGCCAGCGTGGAGGAAAAAGTGCCGCCGTTTTTGCGCAATAAAAAACGCGGCTGGATAACCGCCGAATACAGCATGCTGCCGCGCGCCACTCACGACCGTAGCGGTCGCGAGGCGGCGCGCGGAAAAATCGGCGGGCGCACGGCGGAAATCCAGCGCTTGATCGGGCGCTCGTTGCGCGCCGCGGTAGATACCGCAGCCCTCGGCGAACGCAGCATTGTGCTGGATTGCGATGTGCTCCAAGCCGACGGCGGCACCCGCACCGCGGCCATTTCCGGCGCCTATGTGGCGCTGATGGACGCGGTGAATGGCTTGCTGCGGCGCGGTCAAATCGCCAAAAATCCGGTGCGCCGCGCCCTCGCCGCAGTCTCGGTGGGGGTTTTCGACGGGCAAGTGATAACCGACCTCGACTACGCCGAAGACAGCCGCGCCGCCACCGATATGAATGTGGTGATGGACGACCAAGGCGGCTTGATCGAAATCCAAGGCACGGCCGAAACCGCGCCATTTAGCCGCGCCGTGCTAAATGAAATGTTAGACCACGCGCAAACCGGCATCTCGCGAATCTTGAGCGCGCAACGCGACGCATTGATTGTCGATTGATGGACGATGGTTGGGCGATGGGGCGGTGAATAAAGCGCCGCCGAAGCGTGAAATGTCGATCTACATTTGAATCGATTCATCATTCGAATCGAACCCGACCACGAGTCATTCGATGCGCTGAATCTCGCGTATTTTTGTCGCCAGGTTAATAGGCAATAATCGATTAAGAATCGGGCGCGCAAAATTTCGACATCATTTACAACGACTCATCATGCGCATCGTCGCCGCCACCGGTAATTCCGGCAAACTGGCTGAATTTCGTGCCATGTTGGCGCCGAAGGGGTGGGAAGTTATCGCCCAAACCGAGAGCGGGCGCGAGACATTGGTCGAAGTCGAAGAAAGCGGACTGACTTTTGTCGAAAATGCATTGCTAAAAGCGCGCCAGGCATGCGCCCACAGCGGTTTGGCGGCGCTGGCCGATGACTCAGGGCTGGAGGTGGACGCCTTAGGCGGCGCGCCCGGCATTTATTCGGCGCGCTATGCCGGCGCCGGCGCCAGCGCTGCGGCCAATATGCAAAAATTGTTGGATAACCTCGCCGCCTTGCCAGAATCGGCGTCGCGGGCGGCGCGCTTTCGCTGCGCTTTGGTCTACATGCGCTCGCCCACCGACCCGGCGCCGCTCATCAGCATGGCGGCTTGGGAAGGGCGCGTCATCGCCACCCCGCGCGGCGCCGGCGGCTTCGGCTATGACCCGATTTTTTATCTCCAATCCCTCGCCAAAACCTCGGCGCAACTGCCGCCAGCGCTGAAAAACCGCCTAAGCCATCGCGGCCAAGCGCTGCGTCAATTGGTGGCGTGGTTATAATGTTGGGGGGGAATTTATAAGGATAAAAGCGAAAATCAAAATCAACATCACCTCCCATAGACGGGAAACCTTAATTGGTGGATTCCATGCACCTCGATAAACTCAGCACTTTTCATGGCTGCCCGGGACCGCTGCTGCTGGTGGTGATGGATGGCGTCGGGGTGGCGCCGGCTGGGCCGGCCAATGCGGTGGGATTAGCGCGCACGCCGGTTTTAGACGCGCTGTTAGCATCAAGATACCGCACCAATTTGCACGCCCACGGCACCCATGTGGGGCTGGCGAGCGATGCCGAGATGGGCAATAGCGAAGTCGGGCATAACGCCTTGGGCGGTGGGCGGGTGTTCGAGCAAGGCGCCAAATTGGTCAAGCGCGCCATCGATGAGGGGGCGCTATTCGACACCGACGCCTGGGGCGAGGTGATGGCGCGCGGCGTCGCCGGCTGCGTGCATTTTCTCGGGCTATTGTCGGATGGCAATGTGCATGCCCACATCGACCACCTGCTGGCGCTGCTGACGCGCTGCGCGCAAAGCGGCGTGAAATCGGCGCGCGTGCATGTGTTGTTAGATGGCCGCGATGTGGCGCCGCGCTCAGCGCTGGAGTATTTACGGCGGCTGGAAAAACATCTCGCCGACATCAATCGCGGCGACGGTTTTGAGTATCGAATCGCCTCCGGCGGCGGCCGCATGGCGATAACCATGGATCGATATCAGGCCGATTGGGGCATGGTGAAAAAGGGCTTCGATGCGCATGTACATGGCATTGGCCAGGCCACGCCCGAGGCCGAGGCCGAGGTGCGACGCCAATACGCCGCGGATGCGGATTTAAACGACCAATTCCTCGCGCCCTTCGTGGTGGTGGGCGAGGACGGCGCGGCGGTGGGCAAAATGCGCGATGGCGACGCGGTGGTGCTGTTCAATTTTCGCGGCGACCGCGCCATCGAAATTTCCCGCGCTTTGGAGGATGACGATTTTGACGCCTTCGACCGCGGCCCCATGCCGGCGGTGTTGTTCTGCGGCATGTTGCAGTATGACGGCGATTTGCTGGTGCCGAAGCGCTATTTGGTGGAGCCGCCGGCCATCGACCGCACCATGATCGAGTTTTTGTGCGCCGAAAACATCAAAACTTTCGCCGTGAGCGAGACGCATAAATTCGGCCATGTCACCTATTTTTGGAACGGCAATCGCTCGGCACCGATATCCGCCGAATTAGAAACTTGGGTGGAAGTGCCCTCCGACCTTATCGAGCCCAGTCGCGTCCCGGCCATGCAAGCCGATGCGGTGGCCGAGGCCGCCATCGAACTGCTGCGCAGCGGCGAATACCGCTTCGGGCGGGTGAATTTCGCCAACGCCGATATGGTCGGCCACAGCGGCAATATCGAGGCCACGATACGCGCCGTCGAGGCGGTGGATGCCGCCCTCGCCAAATTGTTAGCGGCCGCGGCGGCGGTGCGCGGCACGCTGATAGTGACCGCCGACCACGGCAACGCCGATGAGATGTTCGTGGAAAAAAACGGCCAGCGGATTGTCCGCACCGCGCATAGCCTGAACGCGGTGCCGTTTGTGATAGTGGATGCGGCTGGTGATGCCGAGGTCGATAACGAGGCCTATCGAATGGCGAAAATCACCGACCCGGGGCTCGCCCATGTGGCCGCCACGGTGTTCAATTTGTTAGGTTTTCGCGCCCCGGAGGATTACATGCCGTCGCTGCTGGAATTCCCCGGCGAGCCGCACCGTCGCCGCGCCATCCATCACGGCGCGGTGGTGAATTTGGGGTTGGAGACGGTGAAATTACCCAATGATGAATTGATGGCGCTGGAAATCGTGCGCCACCCCGGCGGCGCCGTGGTGGTGGCGCAAGACGCGCAGCAGCGGCTCGGTTTGCTGCGGCAATTTCGCCACGCCGCCGGCGGCTGGATTTGGGAATTCCCGGCCGGCATGTTGGAGCCGCACGAGACCCCGCTGCAGGCCGCGCAGCGAGAATTGCGCGAGGAGACCGGTTGCAGCGCCGCCGCCTGGCAAACCTTAGGCGAGACCATGCCGGCGCCGGGTTTTTGCACCGAGCGATTATATATTTTTCACGCCACCGACCTGACCCTCGCCGCCGCCGAACCGCAAGATGATGAATTCATCGAGTTGCACTGGAAGCCGCTGCCCGAAATCACCGCCATGGCAAAATCCGGCGAGATAAATGATGCCAAAACCATTGTCGCCTTATTTCGTATGGCGGCGGCGGGGTAGGGCGGGGTTTTTGGGTTTTGGCTTTTGATGTTGCTTTTCGTTTTTGCTGTTGCTGTTAAGGCTTTGCTCCACCCTATCTTTTTAGGGGAGTCAAAACTGGTGGCTTCATCGCCAGTTTTGGTGGGGGGTTGCTTTTGATGTTGACTTTGCTTTTTGTTGTTGCTTTTTGTTGTTGCTGTTGGCTTTGGCTGTTGGCTTTGGCTTTTCGCTGTTGGCTTTTCGCTGTTGGCTTTTAACGTTTTACTCCCCCCCCGCTTCAGAGGGTGTGCGAAAAGCCCCCTTGTTTGATATTTTACTCTGAAATCATTTATCAAAAAAGGTACAATAGGCGCTTACAACATTCCATCAATGCATTCCATCAATGCATTCCATCAATGCATTCTATTGATGCATTCAATCACTTGCCATCAAAATATTATCATGCCTTCCACAAAATCATACACCGCGCATCTATCTACGCAGTGCAGTATGTTCAATAGCATGCCGCAAGTTGCCAAGAAGGCGATGACTCTTGCTGCCAACGGTAGAAAATTTATAACCGGCGAGCCTAATAAATTGTATTACGGCACCTTGTCGTTGAAACAATATTTAGAAGAAAATGGCGAGCGCGATGCTTTTATTATTCGCAACCTACTAGAAGAACAAAACTGGCGCGCCTTTGAGTCCGCCTATTCACACACCGGCAGAGCGCCCTATGCACCGATGGCGATGATGGGGTTGATCGTGCTGGCCATCATCAACGGCGTGCATTCGCTGCGCGGGATAAAGAAAAATTATTAATAAATTATTGATATGTGATATTCCTCACTTTTTTTTCAATAATCACCCGCAGAAAAATCAAAATACAGCATTTTACTTTGCGATATTAAAATAATCAAAACCGAGTTTTAGAACACCCTCTGAAGCGGGGGGGAGTAAAACAAAAGCCAACAGCCAAAGCCAAAACAAAAGCCAAAAGCCAAAAGCCAAAGCCAAAACAAAAGCCAAAAGCAAAAGCAAAGCCAAAAGCAAAAGCAAAAGCAAAAGCAAAAGCCAAATCAGCCCGAGTTTTTGTGGGGGTGAGGGGGTGAGGGGGAAAGCCAGATTCGACCATGCACCTTCCATAAAAAAAGCCGCCAGCAAAGCGGGCGGCGGACAATTCAATCCATGGCAAATGCAATAAAACCGGCGATCAACGCCGGGTTAATGGGGGGAATCTGGCCAACATGGATCGATTTTTGCCGGTTTTTCTCGATTTCGCTCGAACATGGCCATTTTTTGCCGAATTTGACCGATTTTTTGTTGATTTTGGCCGGTTTTGATCAAATCGGGGCCGACATGGACCCATCCGTAAAACGACCCCAGTCCTAAAACAGACCCAGCCGCAAACTTAAAAAATCCACCTAAAACTTGCGGCGGCGACGCACGCGTTGGCGGGATACGCGTTTCATTTCTCGGCGCACGGCGGCGTCGCCGTCGCGTTTGCGCACGGTGGTGGGTTTTTCATAGCTTTGGCGGCGGCGCGCTTCGGTGAATACGCCGGCGCGTTCGCAAGCGCGGCGAAAGCGCCTCAAGATGACATCGAATGGCTCGTTTTGTCTGACCTGCACGGAAGGCATTACGCAAACTCCTCAATAATGGCGGGGAAATGGCGGGCGATAGTATACACACTCCATCGGCGCGCGACAACAAGCGGCGGCGTGGTCGGCTCGGTGCCGCCTAGCCGGCGGGCGTAGACTGCTACAATCCGCCGCACTCCGCCGAACCCCGCCGAGGCGCGCCATAGCCGCCCATTCACGCCCCGGCCGGATAGGTTTTCGCCGCGATAAACTCCGCCGAACCCCGCCCGTATCAACCCCATGAATCGCGCCCAATTGGTGGACGAATATGCTCGTTTGCAAGCCCGCTCGCGGGCGCGGGGGCGGGATTTAGACATGACGCGCGGCAAGCCGTCGGCTGCGCAGTTGGATTTATCCGATGCCATTTTGTCGTTGCCGGGCGATGACCTGGCGGCCAATTTAGCGGCCGCGGGCGGCGTCGATGCGCGCAACTACGGCGGCGTGGACGGCTTGCCGGCCATGCGGCGCTTGTTCGCCGAGATTCTGGAGGTGGAGGCGAAAAATGTCATCGTCGGCGGCAATTCCAGCTTAAGTATGATGTACGACGCGTTGCTGCGCGCTTGCCAGTTCGGCGTGGTCGATGGCGCGGGCCCATGGCAAGGCAGTGGCCTCGAGCGTAAATTTATTTGCCCATCGCCGGGCTACGACCGGCATTTTTTGCTCACCGAGCAGCTCGGTTTTCAGTTGCAGCCGGTGGATATGACCGCCACCGGCCCCGACATGCGCCAAGTCGAGGCGTTAGCCGGCGCCGATTCCGCCGTCCGTGGCATCTGGTGCGTGCCCAAATACTCAAATCCCACCGGCGCCTGTTATAGCGCCGACACGGTGGCCGCTTTAGCCAGCATGAAAACCGCCGCCCAGGATTTTCGCATCATGTGGGACAACGCCTACGCCGAGCATCATTTCACCGAGCGCCGCCCGCCGCTGGCGAACATCGCCCAGCATTGCGAAGCCGCTGGCCACGCCAATCGCGTGCTGCAATTCGCCTCGACCTCGAAGATGTGTCATCCCGGCTCCGGGGTGGCGGCGATGGCCGCCAGCGCCGCCAATATCGCCGAGGCGCGGGCGCACATCGCGGTGCAAAGCATCGGCCCGGACAAGGTAAACCAACTGCGCGCCTTAGGGTTGTTCGGCGATTTGGCCGGCTTGCGAGCGCACATGCAACGCCACGCGGCACTGGTGCGCCCGAAATTCGACCTCGTGGTGGAGATTTTGCGGCGTGAACTCACCGCCATCGCCCACTGGAGCGAGCCCGAAGGCGGATATTTCATCTGCCTGCAAACCCCGGACGGCTGCGCCAAACGCGCCATCCGGCTGGCGGCCGAAGCCGGCGTAAAACTCACCGCCGCCGGCGCCCCATTCCCGTACGGCAAAGACGCGCGTGACCGCATCATCCGCATCGCGCCGACGCATCCGCCGCTGGACGACATTCGCCAAGCCACCGAGGTGTTGGTGGCGTGCGTCAAACTCGCGATAAGTGAATAAGCGTCGCCCAGCCGCCCAGTTGGGGTAGAATCCGCCGCCGCCCAGTTGGGTAGAATCCGCTGGTGGTGGAGTCGATAAGGTGGATGGGGACATGTAACATGTATGCACCGGTTAACATGTATGCACCGGTTTAATGGTCGGTTTAAGCGCTGCTTTAGTTGGCGGATTTAATCGACCTGGCGGGTAACATCATCGCCATTTTAGATATTCCCCCAAATTCCCCCAAATTCCCCCAAATTCCCCCAAATTCCCCCAAATTCCCCCAAATTCCCCCAAATTCCCCTAAACCCGCCGATTTTAGCCATTATTTCCGCCAGTACTCGGTCAACCCGCCGCCACGCCGCCCCACACGCCGCCCCACACGCCGCCCACGCCACCCCACACGCCGCCCGTATGATTCTCGAATTCATCACCGCGAACTGGTATTTGTTCGCGATGTTAGCGGTCATCGTGCTATTGCTGGCGATAAACCCCGGCACCCGTGGCGTCGGCGGCGCCCGCAAAATCCCGCCCATGGAATTGCCGCGCCTGCAGAGCCGGGAAGCCGCCGTGGTGGTTGATGTGGGCGCGCCGCAAATCTTCCAGCAGGGGCATATCGAGGGCGCCATCAACCTGCCGCTGGAAAACCTCGAAAGCAAACTGGCGAAATTGAACAAACACAAACAAAAACCGCTCATCATCGCGTGCCAAAACGGCGCGTTGTCGGGCAAGGCGGCGGCGATTTTGCGGCGCCATGATTTCACCAAATTGTATGTGTTAGAGGGCGGGCTGGCGGCCTGGCGCAAGGACAACCTGCCGCTGGTGAAAAAATAACACGCAGCGGATGCGCCTCGCCGCTGCGGTGGCATGGCGTCGCCGCCAATATTTCCGCTAATTCGCTGACCCGCCGCCTTCGCCGCCGCCGCCCCATCGAAATCGTCCGCCATTCGCGCCCCGCCATCCGCCATGCCTAAAACCAAGCCGAAAACCGACCCCAAAACCGCCGTCGCGCCGAAAACCGTCGCCAAAAAGCCGGCCGCCAGCCCGGCTGCCGCCAAAACGCCCGCCGCCGGCGCGTCATCTCCAACCTCGGCGGCCAAATCCGCCGCCGCCCCGCCGCCGCGCGCTTCCATCGAAGCCAAAAAGGTGTATTTGAAGGATGCATCCTTCGAATCCCCGGCCAGCCCGACAATCTTCGCGCAAAGCGACATCGACCCGCAGTTGGATGTGCAAATGACCATGACCCACCAGCCCATCGATGGCAATTTTTACGAGGTGGTGTTGAGCGTCAACGCCACCGCAACCCACGCCAAGGCGCCGATATTTTTGGCCGAGGTGCAACAGGCCGGCATCTTCGAGATAACCCACATCCCGCCTGATAATCTCGATGTGGTGTTGGAGACCGCCTGCCCGCATGTGTTGCTGCCATTCGCCCGCGAAGCATTAGCGAGTTTGATTTCCAAGGGCGGGTTTCCGCAATTATTGTTGAGCCCGATCAATTTTCAGGCGCTGTATCACCAAAAAAAGGCGAAACAAGCGCGCGCCGCGGCCCATCCGCCGCGCTGATTCGCATTAATTCGGCTTATTCGGCAATTATCTCGCCAATTTGCTGCATTATTTCGCCAATTCGCCAATTTGCTGAGCGCTCGGTTTAGCGGCTTCGGCCAAAAACCCCAAGCCCCAACCCCCAAACCCCATCAATCCCCGCTGAGGCGCCGGCTGCGCCGGATTCGTCTACCCTGGTGGCGAATATTTCCGCGAACCCCCTATCAAGCCCGGCGCCTTCGCCGCCGCGTTCGGTGGCCGTCATCGGCGCCGGCTCATGGGGCACGGCGCTGGCGTTGGCGCTGGCGCGCAATATCGACGCGGTAAAACTACACGGCCGCGATGCCTCGCATATGGCGGAGATGGCGCAGCAGCGATGCAATGGGCGCTACTTGCCAGCCGCGGTTTTCCCGCCCAATGTGGCTGTCGAGCCCGATTTTGATGCGTTAGTCGATGTCGACCTCGCCTTTGTGCTGGCGGTGCCGAGCCATGCCATAGCGACCACGGCCCAAGCCTTGCACGCTGCCATCGCGCGCCGCGGATGCCCGGCGGCGGAGGCCATCGTCATCTGGGGCGCTAAGGGTTTCGCCCCCGGCGGCGGATTATTGAGCGAGGTGGTGGCGGAATTTTTCGCCGATGGCGGCGTCATCTCCGGCCCCAGTTTCGCCGCCGAGACCGCCGCCGGCCTGCCCACCGCGCTGACCGTGGCCTGCCCGGACCGCGCCCGCGCCCAAGCCATCGCCGGCTGGTTTCGCACCCCGACCACGCGGCTGTATTTCAGCGATGATGTGGTGGGCGTGCAACTCGGCGGCGCCATCAAAAATGTCATGGCCATCGCCGCTGGCATCAGCGATGGCTTGGGTTTCGGCGCCAACGCCCGCGCCGCGCTCATCACCCGCGCCCTGGCGGAATTGACGCGATTGGGCGTGGCGCGCGGCGGCCGCGCCGATACTTTTTGCGGGCTGACCGGCTTAGGCGATTTGATTCTGACCTGCACCGATGACCAATCGCGCAACCGGCGGCTCGGTTTGGGGCTCGGCGCCGGCAAATCGCTGGCGCAAATTCGCGCTGAAATCGGCCAGGAAATCGAAGGCATCAACACCGCGCGCGAGTTGTATTTAATGAGCCGAAATTTGGGCGTTGACATGCCCATTACTGAGCAAGTTTACGGCGTCGTACACCAGCAGCGCGACGCGAAAAGCGCGGTGCGGAATTTGCTGGAGCGCGATGCCAAATTCGAACGGCGGGCTTGAGCTACGGCCGGCGGTGGATGGGGGGGATGGGCGGAATGGCTGGAATGCGGAGAAATTTCCAGGCAATTCGGCAGAATCAACTGGAATTCCACTGAAATCAGCTGGAATCAGCCGGAATCGGCCGGAATCGGCCAGAATCAGGCGGAATTTCCTCGCCATCGGCCGCAAAATCCGCGAAATCCGCTTGTCGCCAAGCCTCGTACAAGGCGATGGCGACGCAGTTGGAGAGGTTCAAACTGCGGCTCGATTCACGCATGGGAATGCGCACGCGCTGGGTTAGCGGGATGGCGGCGCGCACCGCCTCGGGCAGGCCGCGGGTTTCGGCGCCGAACAGCAGGGCGTCGCCGTTGTGGTAGCGAAAATCGCTATGGCGGAGGGTGTGGCGGGTGGAAAAGGCGACTATTCGCCCGCGATGTCGGCGCTGGAAAGTTGGCCAATCCGGCCAGGTGACGACCTCGGCTAAATCATGATAGTCGAGGCCGGCGCGGCGCAATTGTTTTTGCGCCAGGCTGAAACCCAACGGCTCTATCAGATGCAAGCGCGCCCCGGCATTGACGCACAAGCGGATGATGTTGCCGGTGTTGGGGGCGATCTCCGGCTGGTGGAGTACGACCGAAAACATGGGCTAAGTTTGGCGGCGGTGGGCGGAGAGGGCTACGGATTCGGGGGATTTTGGGGGGATTAAAACGGCTTCACCACCGCGAGTATGATGATGCCGATTAACAACAACGCCGGTGCCTCATTCAGCCAGCGATAGTAGATGTGGCTATGGCGGTTTCGGTCACGGGCAAAATCGCGCAGCCGCCGATAGCACCAAATATGATGCGCCATCAGCAGCGCCACCAACACCAGTTTCAGCGCCAGCCAAGGGGTGAAATAAGCGCCCGACAGCAGCCATAACCCGGCCCCGGAGGCGATAACCAAAAGCGCGCTCGGGGTCATGATTCCCCAAAATAATTTTCCCTCCATCACGCAAAAGCGCGCTATGCCAGGCGCGTCGCCGGTTTGGGCGTGATAGACATATAAGCGCGGCAGATAGAGCAGGCCGGCGAACCATGCGACTATGGAAATAAGGTGTAAGGATTTTATCCAGAGCATGGTATCTCGAGTATGGCGTAAGGGTGAAAATTCTGGAGTGCAGCGTCAGCAGCCATATCAAAAGCGAAAAGCCAAAGCGAAAAGCCAAAGCGAAAAGCCCAACATCAACGGCCCCCCACCAAATCAGGCGATAGAGCCGCCTGATTTGACTCCCCGCCCAGCCGGGAGTAAAGAAAAAGCCCAAAAGCGAAAAGCCAAAGCGAAAAATCAAAATCAAACCCAGCGTGCAGATTTATGCATATAAATCCTCAATTTTAAGGTAGAACATTGAGCAGGATTTATATCGATATCGATATAAATTCACATACTATGAAAAAACCAAACTATGAAACCAATCTATAAAATCTGGCATAAGTTAATAAAACACCATCATCCAAAAAAAATTTGACGGCCATCAAACAAACACCGTGGCGACGGCGCCGGCGGTGATATATAAGCCGCCGGTTGTTTTTTCAAACAGCGACATTCTGGTTGCGGAATGCAACAGCGGGCGGATGGATGCCGCCCGTAGCCGGTATAGGAGTTTGCAGATAATGTCCACAATAATCCAGGCGGCGACGATGATGGCGGTCTGGTGGATGTGCCGTGCGGTGAGATAAATTGCGGTAGAAAGGCGATGAAAAAATGAGGTTTTTCGGGTTGCTTGCGCCCAACAAGAAGGCTTTTTTGAATAGCGGACGGAAACTTGGGGTATCAGTTATATTCAATGGTACTGAATCATGACGCGTAGTTCTTGCAGCGCGGATGGTGGCAATACCCAGATACAATAAATACATGATGCCGAGTATTTTGAGTACCAAATATAACTTCGGCGAACTAACAATCAACACGCCTACGCCGCTGGCGGAAATGATCAAGTACAAAGAAGAGGCGACAGTGCCGCCGATAAATGCCGGGTAGGATTTAAAAATTCCATACTGCACCGAGTTCGCCACCATAAACTTCGACAGCGGTCCCGGAATAAGCACCACCACAAAAGCGGATAGCACATAGGTTATCAAGACTTCAAGCGGCATGGTTTTCTCTTGTTGAGGCGAATAACATAAGTTTATTCGATAGACTAAATCGGTTTGCCGAGGCGGCGCGACAGCCGCGCCACATGGCGACGTACATTATCCATATGCGGGTTTATCGCCAGGGCGCGGCGGAAATAAATCAGCGCCAGGGCGTTTTTGCGCATCTGCATATGCATCATGCCTTGCCCGGCTAAGGCGCCGAAATGGCGGGATTCGAGATTTAGCGTGGCCGTCACATCGGCCGCGGATGCGGCGAAATCACCGCGCAGATAATGCACCGTGGCGCGCTTGTTCCAGGCTTCGGCGAACTTCGGCGCGCGCGCGATGGCGGCGCTGAAATGCGTCGCCGCCGCGGCCCATTTTCGCGCTTTGATGGCGGCGCCGCCGGCTGCCATGGAAGCGCGCACTTGCGCATCATCGTGGCGCCGCCAGGCGGCCCAAATGGCGCTGGTGACGGCCACCGCTTGCGGCGCGGCTAAGTCGCCGCCGAGGCGGGTGAATAAGGCCTCCAACTGCGGCGCATTTTGGTCGGCGGCGGCCGGCACTGCGACCAATACGGCACTTGCCATGGCGATGGCAAGCACGATGGCAGGCGGCATGGCAAGCGCGATGCGGGCGGCGGAGGTGCGCATGGTCAGCAACTGGCGGGTGTTTTGGTTATGGAATCGAGCATGGAATCGGCGCCAAAATCGAGTACAGAATGGCCACCGCGGGCGGCGAAGCTGCGTTTGATGATAGTGAAAAATCAGCACGCTTGAGGGCTCATCACTTGAAAAATGGCGCATAAATCACGACCATCACCGCAAAATCGGCGAAAAACGCCGAAAATCAGCGAAAATCAGCGAAAAACCGCATAAACATTGAAAAATACCGAATCAATGCCAATCATCACGGCGCGGCTGGCTTGGTTTTTAGCGCCAGCCCAAGGGCGTACAACTCGCGGGCGTTGCCGCCGAGCAAGCGGGCGGCGATTTTGCTGGCCTGTTTCAGCGGCAGTTCGGATAGCAGCACGCGCATGGTGGCGGTGGCTTGTTGGGGGTCGGTTGGCGCGGCGACAGCGCCGCTGATGATGATGACGAATTCGCCCTTGCGGCAGTTCGGGTCGGCCTGCAAGGTGGCGCGTACTTGCGCCACCGCGCCGCCATAAAAGGCCTCGAATTTCTTGGTGATTTCCCGCGCCACGGTGAGCTGGCGGTCGGCGCCGAAGGTGGCCTCGATGGCGGCCAAAGTGGCGGCGATGCGGTGGCTGGATTCATACAACACCAGCGTGCGCGGCTGGTGTTTCAAGGTCGCCAGGCGCTGTGCGCGGGCGGCCGCCTTGGCCGGCAAAAAACCCTCGAAGCAGAAGCGGTCGACGGCATGCCCGGCGGCCGACAACGCGGCGATCAAAGCGCACGCCCCGGGCACCGGCGTCACGCGCAAGCCATGGCGGCGCGCCGCGACCACCAAGCGATGCCCGGGGTCGTTTATGAGCGGCGTGCCGGCGTCGCTGGTCAGCGCCAGATGGGCGCCGTCGGCGAGGCGCGCCAACATGGCCGGCAGTCGCGCCGCCTCGTTGTGCTGGTGGAAGGATTTCACCGGCGTAGCGATTTCCCAACGGCTGAGCAAGATGGCGGCGCGGCGGGTATCCTCGGCGAGAATCAAATCCGCTTGGCGCAACACCGCCAAGGCGCGCATGGTGATGTCGTCCAAATTGCCGATGGGGGTGGCGACGATGGACAGCGTTCCGATGGGGTTGGGCATACGCGGCGCCGGCGTTGGGTGCTTTGCGGTAGGTGCGCGCCTCTCGTATAATTTTGCTAAGGCGGCGGCTGGCATTGTAGCCCTCGGCGGCGGGATTATAATCGAGCGTCACGTCGACTGGCGACTGGCGATGGGCGATGCGGTGGCGATGAAACAAGCATAATCGCCATGGGATTCGCGCCATAGTTTGCCCATTAACATGTGGGCGGATAATGTGGCGCTAGTTTGTTCATGAACATTGTGTATTAACATGTTCATGGTTATGCCATTAACATGGCGTTAATATGGCGTTCGACAACATGGCGCTCCAACATGGCGCTCGACGATTCCGTTAGATAGCGTTGCCCGATAGCGCTGCGCGATAATTTTGGGAGTTATATATCTAAATCTGCAGTTCGATTGGCGTTTTTTTGAGATCAACGGCTGATTTAGGGGCTGCGTTTGATTTTTGGCTTTGGCTTTTTGGTTTTTGATTTTCGATTGTCGGTTTTGCATTTAAATTTTTCACGCCATCAGCCACAAAAGATGAGTTAAAAGATACAACATCAACAGAAAAATCAAAAGCAAAGCCACATCAACAGCGAAAGACTTAAATCAAAATCAACAGCGAAAACCTAAGTCGAACTCAGCCTCAAAGCAACCCCACCAAAACTGGCAAAAAGTCGCCAGTTTTGACTCCCCCTCCAAAAAGCAACAGCGGTGGGAGTGAAGACTAAAAGCGAAAAGCCAAAGCAACAGCGAAAAGCCAAAGCAACAGCGAAAAGCGAAAAGCGAAAAGCGAAAAGCGAAAAGCCAAAGCGAAAAGCCACATCAAAAGCCAAAGCGAAAAGCAAAATCAACAGCAAAATCAACATCAACATCAAGATCAAAATCAAACCCAGCAGTGCAGATTTAGGTATATAAATCCGATAATTTTGCCCATTAACATGAGCATGCCGCTGGCTAATTTCCCCCGACAACTCCACTCGATAATTTTGCATGAATAATGACTCGCGTTATGGTCGCGCTGCGCAGCTTGGGGCGTTGCTGGCCGGCGTGCTGTGGGCGGCGGCGGCGCTGGCGCAGGCGGTGGCGGTGGACGAGGCGGCGGAGTTCGAAGACGAAGCCATCGCCATCGGCATAGACCCGCAGCCGCAATTTGCCGAGGCCGACAATTTTTGGCAGTTGGCGCAGCAAGCCGAGGCGGCGCCGGCGCCGCTTGCGGCGGCGTTATTGCTGCAAGCGATTGACGGCGCCTGGTCGGGGCGCCAAATCGACGATGCGCAAGCCTTCATCGAGCGCCTGGCCAGCAAACCGATGACCGACCCCCAGCTGCATGCCTTGAAACTTAACCGGGCGCGCTTGGCGCAAGCCCAAGGACAACACGCGCGCGCCCTTGGTTTGTTGCGCCTGCTCGATTACACGCTGCATCTAAATCCCCAAGCGCGCGCCGAGCGCTGGCGGCTGGTGGCGGATTCACAACAAGCGCTGGGCAACGAGAGCGCAGTCGCGGCGGCTTTGCTACGGCGCGATAAGTGGCTGACGAATCTCGACCGCATCGCCGGCCAACGGCGCTTGTTCGCCATTTTGAAGTTCCTCGACCCAAGCGGCGTGCAACTGCTGCGCGAGGGGCTGAGCGAGGCCGACCGGGCGTCCGGCCTCGACGATGATCTCAACGGCTGGCTCGCGCTTGGCGAAACCTTGCACCGCGCGCTGCCGGCTGACCGGGTCGCGAGCATCGCGCGCTGGCGGCGCCTGCATCCGCAGCATCCGGCCAGCGGACAGCTGTTGAATCAGCCGCTGCTGGCGCGCCCGCCGCCGCGCATCGCCCTATTGTTGCCGCTTACCTCGCCGTTCGCCGAATCCGCGCAAGCCTTTCACGCCGGCTTCATGGCCGCTCACGGCCAGGCTCGGCAGCCGAATGTGAGCGTGCACGACATCGGCGCCGACCCGACCCAGGTCGCGTTGCACTACCGCGCCGCGGTCGCCGGCGGGGCTGATTTCGTGGTCGGCCCGCTGGGGCGGCGCGCCGTCAATGCTTTGCTCGCGGCCGCGACGCCGACGGTGCCGACGTTGATGATCGGCGAGATTCCGCCGTCGCGGGCGGCGCCTGATTTATACGGCATCAGCCTGTCGCCCGAGCAAGACGCGCGGCAGGTCGCCGAACATGCCTTTGCCGAGGGGCGGCGCCAAGTCGGGGTGTTGCGTAGCGATTTGCCATGGGGGCGGCGCGTGGCGAACGCATTTGTCGCCCACTGGGAAGCCCTCGGCGGCGTGGTGGTGGACAACGCTTCGTTCGCGGCCGGCGTGGCCGATTATTCCAGCGCGTTGCGCCAATTTCTCCGGCTGGACAAAAGCATCGGTCGCGAGCGTTTGTTGAGCGCCCAGCTGGGTCTCAATCTGCAGTTCACGCCGCGCCGCCGCGACGACATGGATTTCTTGTTTCTAGCCACGGACGCCGCCCAAGCGCGATTGCTGGCGCCGCAGTTGCGGTTTTTTCAGGCCCATGATGTGCCGCTGTACGCTACTTCCGCGGTGTACAGCGGCCACCCCAATCCGGCCACCGACGCCGATTTGGACGGCATTATTTTCGGCGACATGGGCTGGATGTTGGACGCGGCGCGGCGCCAAACGCCGCCCGCCACCCGGCCTAAGCGCGACAAGGCGGCGGCGGTGACCTATGCGGTGGCGCCTGATTTGGTGCTGCCGTCGCCGCCGCCGCCCGAGCCCATGGATTTAGCCGACCTCATCGAAAGCGCGGCGGCGGATGGCGCGGCGGCCGCCGACAGCGCTGAAAATCACGCCCGCAGCCCCTACCAGAACACCGACCTCGAGCGGCTATACGCGCTCGGTTTGGAGAGTTATCAACTCATTCCGGCGCTGGCGGCGTTGCGCCGCGACCGGTCGGCGCGCTATTTCGGCGATGCGGTCGACCTCAGCGTGCAAGGCGATGGCAATGTGGTGCGGCGCTTCGCCTGGGCGCGCTTTGTCGATGGTTTGCCGGTGGCGTTGCCGGCGCGCGCCGATAGCCGCCAGAATGCGGCGCCGGAGGTACTCCAGAATGCGCCCAGTAATGCACCCCATCGGCCGGCCCAGGGGTCGCATCCGCCGGCACCATTAATTCGCTAAAAACCCGCCTGGTGAACAAAAAATCGGCGCGCTTGAAGCCATTGTTGGAGGGGTTGATAAAGCCGCTGATAAACTCCCCGGCGAAGCCGTTGTTGGCGCCCCATCTGTGGCGGGGGATGGACGCCGAGCGGGCCGCGCTGGCGCACTTAAAAGCGCGTGGCTTGCGGTTAATCGCGCGTAATTACCGCTGCCAGTGCGGGGAATTGGACATCATCATGTTGGACGACAATGATTTGGTGTTCGTCGAGGTGCGCTATCGAAACAGCGAGCGCTTCGGCGGCGCCATCGGCAGCGTGGATGACGCCAAGCAGCGCAAATTACGCAGCGCCGCGGAAGTTTTTTTGCAGGAATATCCGCCGGACGCCCCGGGCTTCGACTGCCGTTTCGATGTGGTGGCGATGAGCGGCGGCAGCCCGTATCATATCGATTGGATCAAGAGTGCTTTCGACTGAATCCACCGCCGTCGACCGGAGTTTTTCGCCCGTGACCGATATTCTCGCCGCCATGACCCGCCATGACCCGCCATGACCCGCCATCGCCCCGAATGCCCACCACCATTGCCCATAAAAATCGCCCGCTGATGAATGCTCGCCGCAGTTGGCCGGCGCATGTGGATGCGCTGTTTTCCCGCAGCGGGCGCGCCATCGAAGCGGCGCGGCTGGCTTTGAGCGCGCCGGTGGCCGCGGCCGCCGCCGTGTTGGCTAATACCCTGGCCGAGGATGGCAAAATTCTCATCTGCGGCAACGGCGGTTCAGCCAGCGACAGTTTGCATTTTTCCAGCGAGTTGCTGAATAAATTCGTGCGCCGCCGTCGCCCGCTGGCCGCTATCAGTTTGGCCGCCGATGTCGCCACGCTGACTTCCATCGCCAATGATGAAAGCCATGATGTGGTGTTCGCCAAGCAAGTCGAAGCGCTCGGTCGGCGCGGCGATGCGCTGGTGGTCATCACTTCCTCGGGCAATTCGCCGAGCATTTTGCAGGCGGTGCGCGCCGCCCAGGATAAAAATATGCGCAGCATTGCCTTAAATGGTCGCGATGGCGGCGCGCTGTCGCCGCTGTTGGGCGGCGCCGACTTAGACCTCGTCGCGCCGGGCGAAGACACCGCCCGCATACAAGAAATTCACGGCATCATCATCCACGCCTTGTGCGAACTCATCGACCATCAACTTTTCGGGGAACAACCATGAGCGCGATGGCAATCAAGCGGCCGGCCAAACCAGCGGCGAAGTCGCGCACCACCGGCTGGGCGCGCCTCGCCTGCGTCATGGGCATGATCTTGCTGATGGCGGCGCCAGTGTTGACGGCGTGCGTGCCGCTGGTGCTGACCGCGGCCACGGTGACGGCGGTGGATGTATCCCTAGACCGCCGCACCGCCGGCCGATATGTGGATGACAACAGCCTTGAGGTGAAATTACGCAGCCAACTATCCGCCGATGCGGCCCTCGATGGCAGCAATGTGAGCGTCACTTCGATGAACGGCGTGGTGCTGCTGACCGGCCAAACGCACAGCGATGCGCAGCGCCGGCGCGCCACCGCCGTGGCCGAACAACACGAGCAAACCCGTCGCGTGGTGAACGCCTTGGAATTGTCCGGCAAAACCAACCTCGCCAGCCGCGTAAACGACGCCTGGATAACCACCAAGGTGCGCGCCCGGCTGCTGGCCACCAAAGGCGTGCCGGCCAGCGCGGTAAAAGTGGTGACCGAACACGGCAAGGTCTATTTGCTCGGGCTGGTGAGCGAGGACGAGGCGGCCGCGACGGTGGCGGCGGTGCAAAGCGTGGGCGGCGTGACCTACATCGTAAAAGTTTTCGAGCCGCCGAATGTGCCGGTGGGCGAGTAGGGCGGCGGTGGTTGGGATGCGAAATTTGATGCCGCGGCCATGAATTCGGCGGCGCAATCGCCGGCCTCGGGTGCCGCCATGCGTTCGGTGGCGGTGGCGGTGGTGTCGACGATGGTGGGCTGAGCGGTGCAAAGCGCGCGGAAAATTTATCAGCCAGGCGGCGCTGTTTCGTTAGCGGCTTGGCTCGCCGAGTTGCCGCGTCCGCTGGTGTTTACCAATGGCTGCTTCGATATTCTGCATCGCGGGCATGTGGATTGCTTGGAGCAAGCCGCCGCCTTGGGCGACGCCTTGCTGGTGGGGGTCAATAGCGATGCCTCGGTGCGCTTGCTGGACAAGGGCCGGTTGCGGCCGATAAACCCCTTGGCCGACCGCATGGCGGTGTTGGCGGCGCTGGCGTCGGTGGCCGGCGTGGTCGCCTACGATGACGCGACGCCGCTGGCGCTAATTGCCCAAGCGCGGCCGGCGCATCTGGTCAAAGGTGGTGACTGGCCTCTCGCGCAAATCGTCGGCGCCGCCGAGGTGGTGGCTTGGGGCGGGCAGGTGCATGCGTTAGCCTTTCGCTTCCAGCGTTCGACTTCCCAGTTGGTCGATAAAATTCGCGGCGGTTGAATTTTTCGGCGCTTTTATAAGATGAGTTATATACCTGTAGACCCATAGGGTTGTTTGATGGCGGCGATGAACACCATCGATAGAATCAAGGCGATTATCACGAGGAGTGTAGGCAAACGGCTAACCTACGCGGAACTGATTAAATGAACGAAGAAATTTTGTGTATCGGCGATAATCTGCCGATAATGATGGGCATGGAGAGCAACATGGTGGACTTGATCTACACCGACCCGCCGTTTAAGAGTGAGACGCTTCGCCAGGGTAACACTGAAGCGCATTCGTTCGATGATACTTGGAGCAAGAAGGAAGTGGATTATGCCTATGCATATAGCCTAAAAGCCGCCTACCCTGAATTGTGGCAGATGATTGTGCTATCTAAAAAGATGCACAGCATTTCAATGTATAACTATTTGGCATTCATGGGGCTACGGATTGTGCAGATGCACCGCCTGTTAAAGTCGACTGGTTCGCTGTATCTGCATTGCGATCCGAGCGCCAATTTCTATTTAAGGATAGTGCTGGATTGTGTTTTTGGCAAAAACAATTTTAGGAATGAAGTTGTTTGGAGTTACTCTAAGCCAAGGAATACAAAATATAAATTTTTGGCTGGGCATGACACCATTTATTTGGGATTTATATACCTAAATCTGCAGTTAGATTGGCGGTTTTTGAGGTCAGCGACTGAGTTAGGGGGGTTGCGGTTGATTTTTGTTTTTGCTTTTGGGCTTTTGGCTTTTGGCTTTTGGGCTTTTGGCTTTTGGCTTTTGGCTTTTGGGCTTTTGGCTTTTGGCTTTTGGGCTTTGGGCTTTGGCTTTTGGGCTTTGGGCTTTGGCTTTTAACGTTTGACTCCACCTTAGCTTTTTCTGGGGGGCTGTTGATGTTGGTCTTTTTGTTGTTGGCTTTTAAATCTTCAATTCATTAGCATTAATGAGGGACAAGGTAAAAAGCAACAGCGAAGTCAAAAGCCAAATCAAAAGCCAAGTCTAAAGCCAAGTCTAAAGCCAAAAGCGAAAAGCCAAAACCAACCCCACCGTGCAGATTTAGGTATATAAATCTCATTTATTTTTATGCAAAATCTAAAAACAATTTATTTAATCCTATTCGGGTCACCAGAAAGGTGGCATACAAAGAAGGTTATGTCCGACCCCGTGCAGATGGCACAAAATGGAAGCCAAAAGATGAGGTCCGGCTAAGCGCCGATGTATTTACCGACATCGGCAACACCTACCATATGCCAAAATCTGAACGAACTGGTTATGATACGCAAAAACCACTCGCCCTATTAGGCAGAATTATTGAAGCCAGCAGTAACTATGGCGATTTGGCGTTAGATACGTTTTGCGGGTGTGCAACTACTTGCATGGCGGCGGCGGGATTAAATCGCCGCTGGATTGGCATAGATCAAAACGAAAAGGCTGTTGAGATTTTCCATAAGAGGTTGGAAAAAGTGTACTACACATCATCATTTGAGACAAACTTCCCATCTGATGCCAAATCAGAAAAGCCGATTCCGCTACCCCAGCGTGAGGTTTTGGGCTACAGCAAAATCTCCATTAAGAAGGCGAAATTAAATCTGGTTCAGTGCGATCACCGTGCTAATCAAACACCCTATTGCAGAGGTTGTTTTGGGGGGCCAGGCGAGAAGTTTTTAGAAGTCGACCACATTCTTGCCAAAGCCAAAGGCGGGCTGGATGAGATGGGGAATTTACAGTTGTTATGCGGCAACTGCAATAAACGCAAAGGCGATGAGGATATGGATTTTTTATACGAGGTTTTAGACCGAGAATTACACCAAAAACGACCGGGAATTGAAGAAAATAGGCAAGGCGATTGGGCAAAGGAATAGCAAAACCCGTGCCGGCCATCGCCCATTTTTTAGTATTTTGCGGGGTCGACTCAGTATATAACTCCCTATTTTAGGGATAATTTTTCATTCCATTACTAGGCAACCAAATTTCCAAAACCGCACGCTTTTCTTCGGCGACAACAGTGATTTTTTGCGGGGGATTAATAGCGACTGCATTGATTTGATTTATGCCGCCCGGCCCTTTAACAAGACAAAAAGAATTCACCGCCCCGATGGGCTCGGAGGCCGAAGGCGCGAGTTGTCGCGATGATTTCACCAAAGCCGCTCGGCACTAGTGCGCGGCAAAAGAGCGGGCGAAAAAATCCAGCCAGTTTTGGCCCATGATTTTTTCCACATCGGCGGCGGAAAAACCGACATCGCGCAGTCCTTGGGCGATATTTCCGTAGTCGGCGCTGCTGGCAAACCATGACGGTGGCGGCGGCCAGCCGGGGTTGTCGGCGGCGCCTTCGCCGTAATCGGTGGCTTTGCTCCAGCGGCCGTTGCGCATCCAAGCGACCACAGAATCTGGCTGATGTTGGCACAGGTCGGAGCCGATGCCGAGGCACTCGACGCCCATCAGTTCGGCCGCGGCGGCCACCATGCGGCAGAAATCCTCGAGGCTGCATTGACTGCCGTTTTTGAGGTGGAATGGATACAGGCTAAAACCTAACATGCCGCCGCTTTGGCCTAAGGCGGTCAATACGCGCTCGGATTTATTGCGCAGCGCCGGCGCGAACGAGGCCGGGTTGGCATGGCTGATGGCGAGCGGGCGGGTGGAGTGTTCTATGGCTTCTAAGGTCGAGCGCTCGGCGCTGTGCGACATATCCACTACCATGCCGACGCGGTTCATCTCGGCGATGACTTGCCGCCCGAAACGGGTGATGCCGGCGTCTTCGCGCTCATAACAGCCGGTGGCGAGCGGACTTTGGTTGTTATAACTCAACTGCATGAAGCGCACGCCGAGGGCGTGAAAAATTTCCACCAACGCATAGTCATCCTCGATGGGCGAGCAATTTTGGAAGCCGAACAGCACGCCGGTTTTGCCGCTGCGGTGCGCCGCCAACACCTCCTCGGCGCTGCCCACCGGCGTGATGAGGTCGCCATGGTGCGCGAACAAGCGATTCCACGCCCCGATGTTGCGCAAGGTTTCGATGCAAGTTTCGTGATAGGCGATGGTGACATGCACGCACGCCAGGGCGCCCTCGCGCATTTGCTCGAACACCGAGCGCCGCCAGTTGGAATATTGCAGCCCGTCTATGATCAGCATGTTGTTCTCCGCGTCATGTTTTCGGGAATGGGGGGATTCATGTTTTCGGGAATGGGGGGATTGGGATACTTTAACTTAACCCACCGCGGACGTCGGGAGTCAAAACTGGCGACGGTGCCTTCCGCGGATTGTGGGGGAGCCAAAACTGACCACGTCGATAGGCGGGGGTAGTTTTGGTGGGGGGCTTTTGATGTTGATGTTGATGTTGATGTTGATGTTTGATGTTGCTTTCCCCATCCATCGCATGGTCGATAAAAACCATCACTTTACACGGCACAAATTAGGGCGTGTGCGGTTCGTCAAAGGCATTAATTTGGAAGTGCAAAGCCTTGCACGAAAACCTAAACCCGTATGATCATTGACTTTTGCCCATAATTGGCTCGAAATTAGCCGTACATGCCGCCCACAATGCCTCCCATTAGCCGGCCGTTAGCCGGCCGATGGCGTCGCCGCCCCATCACCCCCCCGACGGCGAAAAACCCCTCCCCGCCGGTCGACCAACCAGCGGGGGTTTTTGCTATATTCGCTTTTGGCAAGATTGCCAACCCATCAAGGAATCAGTCAATGAGCATACCAAACCAGCCGGCGGTACCAGACAGCCGAACCATCGAGCATTGGAGCATGGGGTATGCAACCAATAAATTGTTTGCTGATGATTGCTTAAATGTGATTAAGCAACTGCCACCGGAGAGCGTGGATTTAATCTATCTCGACCCGCCGTTTAATTCCAATGTCAACTACAATGTTTTTTTTGATGTGGCGGCGAATAAAAAAGATCGCGCACAGATAGAGGCCTTTGAAGATACATGGTTTTATAGCGATGAATCTGTGGAAATGCTGAACCGTCTTATCGAAGACACTAAAAAATACCGCGAGGTTAGTACTTTGATGGAGGCTCTGCAAACCATTATTCCCCCAAAATCTTCCATGTTGGCTTATTTGTCCTATATGGCGGAGCGGTTAGTCGAGATGCATCGCGTGCTAAAGCCCACGGGTAGTGTTTATTTTCACTGTGACCCCACCGCCAGCCATTATGTGAAAATTTTAATGGATACCATTTTTGGTCGGAATAATTTTAGCAATGAAATTGTGTGGTGTTATAAAAAATGGACTAATACCGCCAATTATTTTCAGAGAAACCATGACATTATTTTGATGTATGCCAAATCAAATAAAACCGTATTTAACAAGCAATACGGTGCGATGACTCCTGCAATGGCACAAATCTGTAAGCAAGGATATAACGGTGGCAGTAGTGGCGGCAAGAAAATATTGCGCGGTTATGACCGCAAAAATCCGAAAGCGATATCACAACTAGAAAGTGGAAAATATGACGATATTTATTATCTGGAAAACCCTGCCGATGGCGCGCCCATCCCTGACTACTGGAACATTCCTATTATCGGGGGTGGGTCAAAAGAACGCCTCGGCTGGCCCACCCAAAAACCAATCGCGCTGTTAGACCGCATCGTAAAAGCATCCTCCAACAAGGGCGATGTCGTGTTAGAGCCCTTTTGCGGATGCGGCACTACCATCGATGCGGCATATCAATTACAACGGAACTTCATCGGCATAGATGTTTCGTATTTTGCCTTAGAAGTAGTGCGCGACCACCGCATGAAACGCAAGGATGAAATTAGCGTTGAAGGTGAGCCGCGCAGCATGGACACTGCCATCAGCCTATTCCGCACCAATGCATTTTTATTCGAAAAGTGGGCGGTCACTCGCACCCATGGCTTGGTGGATAATGTTAAGCAAAGCGGCGATGGCGGCATAGACGGCCGCGGCATCGTGATGGGCACGACCGAAAAAAACCGCATGTGCATCGTGCAAGTGAAAGGCGGCATCACTGAAACGACCATGAAATCCACCGCCACGGCGGCCAGTATACGAGAGTTCATCGGCTTATTAGCAATGGGCGAAGGAATCATCGGGCTGTTCATTACCATGACTGCCTTATCGGAAAAGCAAATCCGCGAGGCCGAAGCGAGTATTGCGCAAGTCATGGGGCCGCTGATGATTGGCGACACACCCTATAAGCGCATAGTGTTCCATAGCATTGAGGGGTATTTAGAGGGCAAAAAACCCGACCTACCGCCACTGCGTCATGCGCCGCAAGCTCAAGAAAACCAAGACAAACTAAAGTCGGATGCAAAGCCAGAATAACCCACCACCCCGCCCTTGAAAAATCGGCGGGGTTTAGGCGGCCGGCGGCTATAAATCAGCGCGACCTATATCACGCCTTCACATAGGCGGTTTTGACTTGGGTGTAAAACTCGGCCGCGTATTGCCCTTGTTCGCGGCTGCCGAAACTGGAATTTTTGCGCCCGCCGAAGGGCACATGGTAATCGGTGCCGGAGGTGGGCAGGTTCACCATCACGCAGCCGCTTTGGGAATGGCGGCGGAAGTGGCTGGCGTGGGTTAGGGATTGGGTGATGATGCTCGAGGTCAGGCCGAATTCGGTGTCGTTGGCGAGGGCCAAGGCGTGCTCATAATCATCCGCTGCAATGACGCAAGCTATCGGCCCGAATACTTCTTCGCGATTGATGCGCATGGCGTTGTCGCCATCGGCGAATAGCGCCGGGCGCATATAGTGGCCGGGAGTCGCGAGGTCGATTTTTTCACCGCCGCACACCAGTTGCGCGCCGTCGTCGCGGGCGATGTCGAGGTAGCGCTGGTTTTGCGCGAGTTGGCGGGCGTCCACCGCCGGGCCGATGTGGCTGCCGGCTTCTAAGGCATGGCCGACCACCAATTTGCCCATGGCCGCTTGCAGCGCTTGGATGAAGCGGTCGTGAATGCGGCGCGTGACGATGAGGCGCGATGAGGCCGTGCACTTTTGCCCGGTGCTGAAAAACGCGCCGTTTATGGCGCATGTCACGGCGGTTTCCAAATCGGCGTCATCGAGCACTACCAGCGGGTTTTTGCTGCCCATTTCCATCTGCAGTTTGGTCAGGTTGGCGGCCGCGGCGGTGGCGATGCGCCGCCCGGTGGCCAATGCTCCGGTGAAAGTGATGGCATCCACCGCTGGGGCATTGATCAACGCTTCGCCCACCTCGCCGCCGGCGCCCAAGGTCAAATTCACCAAGCCGGCCGGCAAATGTTGCGCCTTGCTTACCGATTCGATGATTTGCATGAGCGCCGTGGCGCTGGCCGGGGTGAGATTGGCCGGCTTCCACACCACGGCGTTGCCGTAGGCGAGGGCGGCGGCGATTTTCCACGCCGGCAAGGCGGTGGGGAAATTCCACGGCGTGATGACGCCGACCACGCCCATGGGCTCGCGGGTTATTTGCACCTCCACCCCGGGGCGCACCGAATCGCAGGTCTCGCCCATCTGGCGGAGCGCGGCCGCGGCGAAGTAGGTGAAAAATTGCCCGGCGCGATACACCTCGCCGACCCCCTCGGGGCGGGTTTTGCCTTCCTCGCGGGCTAATAATTCGCCTAATTCCGCCGAGCGCTCCATTAAAGCGCCGCCCACCGCCATCAGGGCGTTGTAGCGTTGCTCGGGGCCGCTTTGCCCCCACTGGGCGGCGGCAGCGCCGGCGGCGGCGATGGCTTCTTCGACTTGAGTCACGCTGGCTTGGGCAAACTGGCCGATGATGTCGGTGGTGTCGGATGGGTTGATATTCGCTATTTCGCTGCTGCCGGCGAGCCAGCGGCCGGCGATGAAGTTTTTAGTTTCGAGCATGGCAAGGGTTGTCGATGGAGTGGATGGGGCGGTATCGCGGCCTCGATTTTAAGCGCCGACGGCCGAGTCGGCACGGTTAAAGGCGGCGCTTGGGGTTACATAAGGGATTTATATATCTAAATCTGCACGGTGGGTTTGATTTTGGCTTTTGATTTAGCTTTTGGCTTTTAATCTTCACTCCCCCCGCCTCACCATGAGGGGGAGTCAAAACTGGCAGCTTCATCGCCAGTTTTGGTGGGGGGGCTTTTGACTTGCTTTTGACTTGCTTTTGATTTCTACCTTGTCCCTCATTTGGGCTAATGAGTTGAAGATTTAAAGCCAAAAGCCAAAAGCCAAAAGCCAAAAGCCAAAAGCCAAAAGCCAAAAGCAAAGCCAAAAGCCAAAAGCAAACGCAGCCCCTAAATCAGCCGATGACCTCAAAAAAAAGTCAATCGAACTGCAGATTTATGACTATAAATCCCTTAAATAAGGGGCGATTTTAGGCTCAGCCCGAGCCCGGATTCGGCGTTGTCCAGGCCGAATCAAAGCTGCCATGAGCCAGCCGAAGTGTGCCCAGCCGAAGTCGAAATCAAGCCCAGTTCGGCGGCGGTTATGCACTACAACCGCTTCTCGTTATCTGGCCTCGGCGGCGACTCGGCCTCGGCTTCGGCTTGTTGCTCGTCCAGAAGGTCGACTTCGCCGCTGAACACCGCCTCGACATAATCCACCGCGTCGGGGGCGGAAATTTCCGCCACCGGCGTGCCGATTTGCCCGGCGGCGAGCACCGGCGCCTGCTTATCGACATGGATGCCGGCACGCTTGCCCATGCGATAAATGGCGAACAAGAACACCAAGGCGAAGGCGCCGCCGATGCCGGAAAAATAAAATTCAGCGCCGAAGGCGGACATTAAATAAGAGACCAGGATCGGCCCGGTGCTTAAACCGATGCCGGCCACCATCACCAAACTGCCGCTGGCGGCGACGATTTGCTCGGGCGCCAAGCGGTCGTTGGCGTAGGCGATGCACATCGAGTACATGGGCATCGCCATGCCGCCGAGCAAGGCGATGACGACAAAAAAAGCCACCCCGCCGGGGATTAAAAACACCGCCAGCAGCGCCAGACAGGCCGATGCGCCGGACATCGCCGCCATCACCACGCGGCGGTCTACGCGATCTGAGAGGATGCCGACCGGCAGTTGAAACAGCAGCCCGCCGAATAAAAAACACGCCATGAAAATCGATACCGACTCGTTGCTAAGCCCCATGGCTTTGGCGTATACCGCACCCAAACCGAAGATGGTGCCGTGGGCGACGCCGGTCAAGGTGTTGCTGATGACGGCCAGCGGCGAGGCCGCAAACAAGACGCGCAAGGTCATTTTGCTCGACATTTCGAAGCCCGGCGCCGGGCGCGCCGTCAGCAGCATGGGGATCAAGCCGAACGACACCAGCACCGACACCAAAATGAACAAATCGGCGTCCTCAGGGTCGGCCAAATTGAGCAAAAACTGACCGACGCCGAGGCCGAGGGTGACGATGACCATATATAAGGACAGCAATTCGCCGCGGGTTTCGTTGCTGGCGCGATCATTCAGCCAACTTTCGGTGACCACATACAAACCGGCGTAACTTACCCCGGTGAGCAGGCGCATTACGGTCCAGGTGAAGGGGTTGATGTACAAGCTATGCACCAGGATGGCGATGGATGCGGTGGAAGCCAGAGCCGCGAACACGCGCACATGGCCGACCCGCCCGACCAGTCGCGGCGCGAACATCGAGCCGATGAAAATGCCGACGAAATAGCCCGACATCATCACGCCGGTGGTGAAGGTGCCGAAACCTTCGATGGTGGCGCGCAAGCCGAGCAAGGTGCCCTGCAAGCCGTTGCCCAACATCATAAAACCGATACCCACCAGCAGCGCCCAAGTGGCGCGTATGTCGTTCAACATGTGCCCGCTCCGGTTGATTGAGGCCGATAAAAACGCCGCCAAACGCGAAACTTAATCGATGCCTCGCGGCCTGGGCGCAAGGGCTACGGCCGCGGTCATCAAGGCCGCCGATTTTAACGCCAAATGCGCGGCCGCTAACGCCATTGACGCAGCGATTCGGCTGGGTTTTGGCGCAGCACGCGACCGCTGGCGGCCACCCCGGCGGCGCCGATGCAGGCCGCCGAGAGCGGCGGAATGAGCGCCCACGCCCACCACGCTGGGGCGTAGGCAAGGTCAAATACGCGCTGATACAGCAGGGCGTTTACGATTTCGGCGCCGAGCACGCCAAATAGCCCCGACAGCAACCCCAGGGTGGCGAATTCGCCCCACTGGCTGCGCCGCAGCAAGGCGCGGTCGGCGCCTAAGGCGCGCAACAAGGCGGCTTCGCGCATGCGTTCGTGCATGCTGGCGCGGATGGCGGCCAGGGTGACCATGGCGCTGGCGGCCAATACAAAGCCCAAAATGGCTTCGATGGCCAGCGTCGCTTGGCCGATGATGCGCCTGACTTGCTCGATGATGGAGTCCACCTCCAGCACCGTGATGGCCGGGAAATGGCGCACCAAATCGGTGAGTTTGTGCTTGGCGGCGGCCTGCAGGCGGAAGCTGTTGATCGAGGTGGACGGCATATCGGTTATCCAGCGCTCGGGGCGCTCGGGGCGCGCCTGGGGGTTGAAAACCATGTAGAAATTGGGCTGGAAGTTGTCCCACTTGACGCGCCGCAGGCTGCCGACTTGCGCTTGCCAGGCTTGCTCGCCAGTGGCAAAGGTCAGGCTATCGCCGAGCTGGATGCCGAGCTGCTCGGCCAGTTCGGATTCCACCGACACCAGCGGCGCCGCGGCGTTACCGGCCGCGGCCGACCACCACGCGCCGGCGATAATCTCGTTATCCGGCGGCAGCGTGTCGGCCCAGGTGAGGTTGAGGGCACGGCGCAGGCTGGCCGCTTCGGCGGCCGCTTGCGCCTCATCCGCCGCCGGCTCTTTGCTGACGCGACGCGCCACCGCGCGCTCGTTTATGTGCGTCAGCCGCCCGCGCACCACCGGATACAAGCGCCCGCTGGGGATGCCAGCGGCTGCCAGGTAGTCGGTATACGCGGCGTTTTCATGGGGCTGGATGTTGAGCGTGAAGTGGTTCGGGGCATCGTCCGGGATGGCGGCAGCCCAAGCATCTAGCAACTCGGTGCGGATGAACACCACTATCAGCATGGCCATGATGGTTAGCCCGAAGGCCATGGTTTGGGTGCTGGCGGCGCGGCGCCGGCGCAGCAAATTTCGCACCCCGGCGCGAATTTTCAGCGGCAGGCTGGGCAATCGTTTGTCGAGCCATTTGAACAGCCGGTAAAGCCCGCCGGCGGCACTCGCCAGGGCCGCGGAAACACCGCCGAGGAGGCCTAGAGTCAGCGTTAAATTGCCGCTGTAATAACCCATGATGGTCGCCGTCAGCGCCCCGCCGCCGCCGTATACCAGCCATGCGGAAAGCGGCCGCGGGGTTAAATCGCGGCGCAAGGCGCGCAGCGGCGGCACCGATTTGAGGCGCAACACCGACGGCAAGGTGAAGCCGATGAGAACCACGCCGGCCAACGCCATGCCGGAGATAAAAACGGCCCAGCCCGGCGGCGGAATATTGGCCGGCAGTAGCCCCGATATCAAGCCCAGCAAGCCGGCCTGGGCCAGCCAGCCGAGGGCGCCGCCGAGGGCGCCGCCGAGCAGCGCCAAGGCCAGCAGCTGCAGCATATAAATGGCCACCAGGTCGCGTTGCCGGCAGCCCAGACAGCGCAACATGGCGCTGGTGTCGTAGTGGCGTTCGCTGTAATGCCGCCCGCTGCTGGCGATGGCCACCGCGGCCAACAACAGCGCCACCAGACTCGCCAGCCCCATATATTGTTGCGCGCGGTGGACCGCGGCGGCCACCGCCGGGCGCTCCTCGTCCAGCCCGCGCAGGCGCTGGCCGGGGGGCAGGCGCGGCTCCAGCCAAGCGCGATATTGGGCGATTTTGTCGGCCGCGCCGGCGAATAAATAGCGCCGCCAGACGCGGCTGGCGGGTTGCACCACGCCAGTGCGCTCGAGGTCGCGGGCGTTGAGCAGCACGCGTGGCGCGAGGCTGTAGAAATTGCGCCCGCGATCGGGCTCGAAGGCGAGAATGCGGCTCGCTACCAACCGCGCTTGGCCTAATTCGAAGGAGTCGCCGGGGGCGAGGTTCAGCGCGCGCATCACCCGCGCCTCGACCCAAGCCTCGCCCGGCGGCGGGGCGGCGCGCACCGCGTGCGTGGCGCCGTATAACTCGGATGCGAGCTTCAAACTGCCTTTGAGCGGATAGCCGTCGTCCACCGCCTTGGCGCCGACTAACAGGATTTCATCGCCGGCGACGATAACGCTCGAAAATTGCGTGGTGTGCGCGCTCGCCAGGCCCAATTCAGCCGCTTTATCGAGCCACTCCGCGGCCGCCTTCTGTGCCCCCGACAGCGCTAAATCGCCGCCGATAACATCATTGGCGCCGCTCGCCATGGCGGCGCTGATACGCGTGGTGAAGTGATTGATGGCGGTGTGGCTGGCAATGCCGACCACCAGCGCCAGCACCAATACCGATAATTCCCCGGCCCGCCACTCACGTCGCAACTGCCGCATGGAGAAATAGATGAGTTGGCGCGCGCGCATGGGTTTTGTTGGGATTGGTGGGGGATTGGTGGGGGATTTTTTGGGGATTTTTAAATTGGTAGGTACTTTTGGTTTTGGTTTTGCTTTGGCTTTTGATTTGGCTTTTGTTTTACTCCCCCCCGCTTCAGAGGGTGTTCTAAAACTCGGTTTTGGTTATTTTAATATCGCAAAGTAAAATGCTGTATTTTGATTTTTCTGCGGGTGATTATTGAAAAAAAAGTGAGGAATATCACATATCAATAATTTATCAATAATTTATTAATAATTTTTCTTTATAGTTAACTAAAGTATGCAAAATAAATGGCTATTACAACAAGTAAATCGTTATTACATTCTTTTATGTGGCTAAAAAACATGTTTTTAGATCATTTTTGGCTGCGATAGCGCTATTAACCGATTGACATTATAAGCCACCGCGTGCATGCCAAATTCAAGACCCACCGCGGCTAATCCACGCCGCCTAAATCTATTCAACTGCTGCACGCCGCGTATCATTGAATATACTGTCTCAACTGATGCAGCGCGTAAGTTGGAATATTTCCGCGGGTCTTCTCCTGCCATGCTTGCCATCCAGACAGCCATTTCCGCATCGCCATGATAGCGATATATAACACGACCTGTTTTTGATGTAGTGCACTTCGATTTCAGCGCGCAAGCGCCACAACTTTTACTCGCGTATCTGACTCTGTTTGCTTCTCTATAGGTCTCTATAAGTCGATGGCCAGCAAGGCATGTATAACTATTGCTCTGCTCGTCAAAAATAAAATTTCTTTTATCAAAAACACCGCAGCTTTTATCAGGGCAGCGAACTTTTATACTGCGGGCAAATGCCGCCAGAAACCCACTGCGCCGCTAAATTAAAACGAGCGAATTTCTTTATCCCGCGCAGCGAATGCACGCCGTTGATGATGGCCAGCACGATCAACCCCATCATCGCCATCGGTGCATAGGGCGCTCTGCCGGTGTGTGAATAGGCGGACTCAAAGGCGCGCCAGTTTTGTTCTTTTAGTAGGTTGCGAATAATAAAAGCATCGCGCTCGCCATTTTCTTCTAAATATTGTTTCAACGACAAGGTGCCGTAATACAATTTATTAGGCTCGCCGGTTATAAATTTTCTACCGTTGGCAGCAAGAGTCATCGCCTTCTTGGCAACTTGCGGCATGCTATTGAACATACTGCACTGCGTAGATAGATGCGCGGTGTATGATTTTGTGAAGGCATGATAATATTTTGATGGCAAGTGATTGAATGCATCAATAAAATGCATCAATGGAATGCATTGATGGAATGTTGTAAGCGCCTATTGTACCTTTTTTGATAAATGATTTCAGAGTAAAATATCAAACAAGGGGGCTTTTCGCACACCCTCTGAAGCGGGGGGGGGGGGGAGTAAAAAGTTAAAAGCAAAAGCCAAAAGCCAAAGCCAAAAGCGAAATCAAAAGCTAACATCAAAAGCTAACATCAAAAGCTAACATCAAAAGCACCCCCCACCAAAACTGGCGATGTAGCCGCCAGTTTTGGCTCCCCCCTAAAAAGATAGGGTGGAGCAAAGCATTAACAGCCAAAGCCAAAGCCAAAGCCAAAAAGCAAAGCCAAAAGCAAAAGCCAAAAGCGAAAATCAAAATCAACAACCAACTAAGCGAATTTAGAACTATAAATCCAGCCAAATCAGCCGACCCGCAGTTTGCCGTCGTCCATAGTGAATACGCGCTGGCAGCGGGCGGCGAGGGCGGGGTTGTGGGTGACCAGCGCCAGCGTGGTGCGGTGTTGGTCGTTCATGGCGAATAATAAATCGGCGATGCGCTGGCCGGTTTTGCGGTCGAGGTTGCCGGTGGGTTCGTCGGCGAACAGGATGTCCGGGGCGGTGACGAAAGCGCGGGCGATGGCGATGCGTTGTTGCTCGCCGCCGGAAAGTTGCTGCGGGTAATGCGCGCCGCGTTGGTCCAGGTTTAAGTCGGCGAGGGCTTGGCGCGCCGCGTCGGCGGCGTCGGCGCGCCCTGATATTTCCAGCGGCAGCATGACATTTTCCAGCGCCGTGAGGTTGGGTAAAAGTTGAAAGGACTGAAACACAAAACCAATATGCGCGGCGCGCACCGCGGCGCGCTGGTCTTCGTCCAAAGCGCTGAGGGCTTGCCCATGGATGCGGATGACGCCGCTGGTGGGTAAATCTAGCCCAGCCAGCAACCCTAACAAGGTGGACTTTCCGGACCCCGAGACGCCGACGATGGCGGCCGATTCGCCGCGTTTTATGCGCATATCGACGGCGTTTAGAATTTGCAGGGCGCGCCCGCCGACCTCGACTATCTTAGTGACGCCGACCGCCTCGATGATGTTTTCGGTGCTATTTTTGGCGATGTTCATCGTTATGCTTAAGCAGTTTCGGGGCGGATGGCGCCAGGTTGGCATTCACCTGCCATCATTCAATGCGGGCCTCATTATAATGGCGTATTTTTCAGCGCCGATTTGGCGCGCCATGGGAGTCATCTATATGCGCATCAAACAAGCCGGATTCGAGGGGCAATACTACCAGCCGCATGGCGGCGGCGGATGAATTTCACGGCTTGCAAACCGCTCATGGCATCGCTCATGGCATCGCTTTGGGCATCGCTTTGGGCGGCGATTTGCGCGTCGATGTTGGCGGCGCTGGCAGCGCTGTTGCTGGCGCCGCCGAGCGCCCAAGCTGCGGATAAAAGCACCATGTTGGTGCTCGGCGATTCCCTGAGTTCGGGCTATGGATTGGCGGCCGGGGAATCTTGGGTGGAGTTATTGGCGCCGGATTTCGCCGCTCGCCAGCGCCCGGTGTGCCTCATAAACGACAGCATCAGCGGCGACACCACGGCCGGCGGGGCGGCGCGTTTGGGCGCATCATTGCAGCGCCTAAGGCCCGATTGGGCGCTCATCGCATTGGGCGGCAATGATGGTTTGCGCGGCGGCTCGCTTATCGCCATGCGGCAAAATCTCGCGCACATGGTGTCCATCGCGCGTCGCCACGGCGTTCGCCCGGCGCTGTTGGGCATGCAACTGCCGCCCAACTACGGCGCCGCCTACACCGCCGCTTTCGCCGCCGTTTATGCGCAAGTGGCGGCCGCCGCCGAGGTGCCGTTGCTGCCGTTTTTCTTGGCCGGGCTGGAGACCGACCGCGCGCTGTTTCAGGCCGATCAAATCCACCCCAACGCCGCCGGCCAGGCGCAAATGGCGGCAAATGTGCGTCCCTTTTTGACCGCCTTGCTGGATAAATAGCGGCTGGATTAAGGGGATTGCGGACAAAAACCCACCCATCCCCTTAAACCGACCGCCGTGGCGCGCTCGCCGCCAGCGCCGCCAGCGCCACGGTGGCCGCCAGCAAGCCGGCGATAGTGAGGCCCAAGGGCGCCACGCCATCGCCCGGCAGCAGACTCACGGCGCCGGCGGCCAGGCCGCCGAGCACCATTTCGCCGGCGCCGAGCATGGCGGCTGCGGTGCCGGCGCTGCAGTTGGTCGCCAGCATCGCTTTCGATGGCGCCACCGCGAACACCGGGCCGAGGCCGAAGGTCATGATGGAATAAGAAAGCACGAACGAGGCCGGGGTGACCCAGCCGGCGGCGATGATGGCGAGGAAAACCAGCCCGCCCAACAATATCAGCAGCAAACCGAGGTTGAGCAAGCGCTCGGTGGCGAGGTGGCGGATGGCGCGAATGGACAGCAAACTGCCGATGAAAAACGCGCCGACGATGACCGCCTGGCAGTAGCCGAAATGTTCGGTGGCGAGGCCCAATTGCGAGATGAGGATGAACGGCGCCGCGGTGATGAAGGCGTAGATGACGCCCATGCCGACGCCGACCATGCCGGCATAGGCGACGAAGCGGCGGTCGGTCAGCAAAATGCGGTAATCGCGCAATACGCGCGCCGGTTTTAGGGCCCCGGCGTCGGGCGTGGTGGATTCCGGCAATAGTCGCCAAATTAACCACGCCGACGCGGCGCCGAGCGCGCCGACCAAATAAAAATTGACTTGCCAGCCGAGCCAGACATGCACATAGCCGCCGATAATCGGCGCCACGGCCGGCGCCGCCGCCACCGACATGCCGAACATGCCGAGGGCGCGCACTTGTTGTTTTTCGTCGAACAAATCCTTGAAAATCGCCATGCCGACCACCGCTTCGGCGGCGCCCATAAAGCCCTGCAACATGCGCGCTGCGATGAGTTGCTCGATGCTCTGCGCCAGGGCGCAGGCGAAACTGGCCACCGTGAATAACATGATGGCGACCAGCAGCACCGGCTTGCGGCCAAAGCGGTCTGACAACGGCCCGTGGATGAGTTGGCCGACACCGAACATCAGCACATTGAGACTGATGGTGAGTTTCACGGCGGCGGCGTTAGTGCCGAAAAACAGCGGCAAATCAGGCAAACTTGGCGCGTAAATGTCGGTGGACATAATGCTGGCCGAACTCGCCAGCACCAGCACGCCGATAATCAAGATGAGATTCGGGCGCGGGTTTTTGCTCACTGCGGGGGCTTTAAGCGGCGGGGGTGGCGGGGTTTTGGCGCCGGCGATTATAGCCGCTGGGCGGAATTGTGTAGTATAACCGGCCCATGAATCGCCCCCTCAAACTGCTGCTGAGCAATGACGACGGCTATCGGGCGAGCGGGCTTTTGAGGCTGCTGCAAACCCTGTCGCCGTGGTGCGAAATCACCGTGGCGGCGCCGGCGCGCAACTGCAGCGGGGCCAGCAATGCGCTGTCTTTGCACCGCCCATTGCGGGTGCGGCGCATGGCTAATTCGCATGCCGTCGGCGGCTTTTATTGCGTCGCCGGCACGCCGGCCGATTGCGTGCATTTGGCCGTCACCGGCATGCTCGATTCACGCCCCGACATGGTGATAGCTGGCGTAAACTGCGGCGCCAATATGGGCGATGATGTGCTTTATTCCGGCACCGTGGCGGCCGCCATCGAAGGGCGTTTTCTCGGCTTGCCGGCGATAGCGGTATCGCTCGATGGCGAGTGCCCCAGGCACTACATCACGGCCGCCGAAGTAGTGGTGCGGGTGCTAAAAAAACTGCGCGCCGAGCCGCTGCCCGAAGATACGATATTGAATATCAATGTGCCCGACCGGCCCTTAGCGCGCCTGCGCGGCCTGCGGGCGACGCGGCTTGGGGCGCGCCATCCATCCCAAGGAATCATCGCCGAGACGGGTTGGGAAGAAGTGGCTGATTCGGTCGATTCAGTCGATATATCCGCGCCACCGGCGCCCGCGGATTCAGCCAATTCAGCCGCGTTATTTGAGTCATCTGCGGCAGTCGATTCAGCCGATATATCCGCGCCACCGGCGCCCGCGCATCGCGTATATCGCATCGGGCCGATAGGCGACACCGCCGATGCCGGCCCCGGCACCGATTTTCATGCGGTGCAAGCCGGCGCGGCGTCGATAACGCCCTTGCAAATCGACATGACGCGCCACCATGCCCTGCCCGACCTCGCCGCTTGGCTGGCCGACATCGAAGCGCTGGAGACGCCGCCCAAAGCCGGCCGGACAAGGCGATAAAAAGCCATAAAACCGCCGCTGCCGCGCTGAATCCACCACCATCGCCGCCATCGCCGCCATCGTCGGCCGGCTGAATCCACCGCCGCCATCGCCGCCACCGAAAAAATCATGCGCCCGCAAGCAAGCCAGACAAACCAGCGCGCCGGCATCGGCATGACGTCGCTGCGCACTCGGCGGCGCTTGATGCAACGCCTGCGCGAGCAAGGCATCGGCTGCGAACGCATTTTGGCGGTGCTGGAAAAAACCCCGCGCCACTTGTTCATCGCCGAGGCGTTAGCGGCGCGCGCCTATGAGAATATTGCGCTGCCCATCGGCCAGAATCAGACCATCTCGCAGCCGTTCATCGTGGCGCGGATGACCGAAATGCTATTAGGCGAGGGCGATGCCGTGCGCCGCGTTCTCGAGGTGGGCACCGGCTGCGGCTATCAGTGCGCGGTGCTCGCCCAGCTGGTGCGGCGGGTGTTTACCATCGAACGCATCGGCGTGTTGCAAACCGGCGCCCAAGCGCGGTTAGCGGCGCTGGGCTATCACAACATCAGCTACCTCGCCGCCGACGGCTTCGCCGGCTGGGCCAGCAATCAACCCTTTGACGGCATCATGGTAACCGCCGCCCCGTGCCAAGTGCCGCTACTGTTAGTCGCCCAACTAAAGATAGGCGGCCGCATGGTGGTGCCGGTCGGCGAGCCCGGCGCGCAACGCCTGCGCATCATCACCCGCACCGCGCATGACGCCTATGACGAAGAGATGTGCAGCGCAGTGCATTTTGTGCCGATGGTGGACGGCTGCGATAACGGCCGGCGATGACGGCGGCGCAAATTCGCTAAGGCTAAGTCTAAGTTAGGGATTTATATATCTAAATCTGCACGGTGGGTTGGGTTTTGGCTGTTACGCTTTACTCCCCTTCATGGTAAAGCGGGGGGAGTGAAGATTAAAAGCCAAAAGCCAAATCAAACGCAAAAATCAAACGCAGCCCCCCAAAATCAGCCGCTGACCTCAAAAAAACGCCAATCGAACTGCAGCTTTAGGTCTATAAATCCCCTAATTTAGATAATGCTAATTTAAATAACGGCGATGATCAACGTGATGATGCCAAGCCGATGAAAATTTTTACGCCGTTGTATAACCAAACCATGGCGTGGTCGCGCCAGCGGCGGGCGACGCGTTATCTGGCGGTGGTGAGTTTTCTCGAATCCTCGGTGTTTCCGGTGCCCACCGCGCTCATGCTCGCCCCCATGGTGTTGGCGAATCGCGACCGCGCTTGGCGGCTGGCGAGTTTGGCGACCATCACCTCGGTGCTCGGCGGGGTGTTCGGCTACCTCATCGGCCATTTTTTATTCGCGCAACTCGGCCAGCCGCTCATCGACTTCTATCATGGCGCGGAAAAGTTCGCCGCTCTGCAGCGGTGGTTCGATAAATACGGCGCTTGGGCGGTGTTGTTGGCCGGGGCGACGCCGATTCCGTATAAGATTTTCACCCTCGCTTCGGGGCTGTTCGGCTTGCCGCTGGCCGGCTTCGTGGCCGCTTCGGTGGTCGGCCGCGGGGCGCAGTTTTTTGTCATCGCCGGGGTGTTGCGGTGCGGCGGCGGCGGCTTGCAAAAGGCGCTGGAAAAATGGATGGAAATCATCGGCTGGGCGGTGGCAGCGGCGGTGGTTGCTTATTTCGCGTGGGGGTGATGGCCTATGGGCATCGCCGCCGGCGTTGGCCAAGCGTGGGGTGGGTGGCTCTGCTGTGCCTGCACTTGGCGGCTTGCGGGGCGCCGAGTTCGCCGCTGATTATCGACCAATCATCGCCCTTGAGCACCGCCCGCCACCCAGCCACCATCATCGTCGCCAGCGGCGATTCGCTATATCGCATCGCCTGGCGCTTCGGGCTGGATTTTTTGGATATCGCAAAGTGGAACGGCATCACAAAACCGTACCTGATTCGCGCCGGCCAGCGCCTGCGGTTGAGGCCATCGGCGGCGGCGGCGGATTCGAGGGCGGATTCGGCGGCGGAGTCGACAGCCAAGCAGTCGGCGGCGGCCAAAGCAGCGCCTGATGCCGACGCGCCGGCGCACTGGCGTTGGCCCGCCGGCGGGCAACTCATCGGGCGGTTTTCGCGCCGCCAAGGGCACAATGGCATCAAAATCGCCGGCCGCGCCGGCAGCCTGGTGCGCGCCGCCGCCGCCGGCGAAGTGATGTATGTCGGCGCCGCGCTGCTCGGCTACGGCAACCTCATCATCATCAAACATTCGGCCACTTATTTAAGCGCTTATGCGCACAACCAAAAAATCTTGGTCGCCGAGGGCGAGCGCATCCGCATAAACCAACCCATCGCGCGCATGGGCAGCAGCGGCGCCGAGCGCACCATGCTGCACTTCGAAATCCGCAAAAATGGCAAGCCGGTGGACCCGCTGGAATTCCTCGACTAATTTTTCGACGAACAATCTGCTCGCCGGGGGCGCCGGGTTCGCCATGCAGAACATGAATTTGAGGCTGCTCCTGGGCGACGATGTCGGCCGACGCAACCACCGGCTTTAACCGATGCGGTTATACAAAACTATGGGATTTATATATCAAAAGCGAAAGCAACATCAAAAGCAAAAGCAAAAGCAACATCAAAAGCAAAAGCAAAAGCCAACTCAAACCCCCCACCAAAACTGGCGAAAAAGACGCCAGTTTTGACTCCCCTTCATGGTGAAGCGGGGGGAGTGAAGATTAAAAGCAAAAGCAAAAGCCGAAGCAAAAGCAAAAGCAAAAGCAAAAGCAAAAGCCGAAGCAAAAATCAAACGCAGCCTCCCTAAATCAGCCGCTGACCTCAAAAAAACGCCAATCGAACTGCAGATTTAGGTACATAAATCCCAAAATTATGATACCTAGTATGTTTGCTTTTTCAGCCGTGACCGCCTTGGCATCTGTTTCCCCGGGGACCCAATGTCGTGTTGATTGTTGAACATGCGGCGCGTTTTGACGCCTGGCGGGTTTTTCCGACCATCCTGGGCAATATTGCGTGTTTGTTGATCATTGCCCTGGCGGCCGCATTGGGGGTGGGTGCGGTGCTGGAAGGGGCGCCGCGTTTGTTTTTGGCCTTGCAGTTGTGTGGCGCGGCTTATCTCGGGTATGTCGGCCTTCGCAAGCTGCGCGCAGCGCTGGCGCAGGTCGCCCCGAATGGCAAGACCATGGATGCAGTTGTCGCCCACCCGAGCGGCACGGATTTGCCCGCCAGCGCACGGTTTCGCCAGGCGTTCTTAATCAGCGCGACAAATCCGAAAGCGGTGCTATTTCTGGGCGCGGTCTTCCCCAGCTTTATTGAGCCGTATCAGTCGGCGCTGGAGCAGTTCTCGATGTTGTTTGTAACGCTGACGCTTGTCGTGTCATCCGTGCATTTGGGCTTTGCATTGATGGTCAGGCGAGTCAGCCGCTTGCTTGGCGACGCCCGATTTAATCGGCAACTGAATCTCGTTTCCGGCATCGCTTTTTTGAGTTTTGCGCTGATGATTATAGGAGCCGGGTTGGTGTCATGACCATAAAATCGCTATCCGCAACCACATGGACT
The DNA here is from genome assembly GCA_965243285.1 of Candidatus Poriferihabitaceae bacterium. Classification (GTDB taxonomy): domain Bacteria; phylum Pseudomonadota; class Gammaproteobacteria; order Arenicellales; family Poriferihabitantaceae; genus JAHRAW01. Next base: position 1,664,768 of record OZ251537.1, read on the forward strand.
TGGACCTAGTATCCCTATCTTTGTTGGCTGCGGTCACCGTTGTCGGGGCGGTTGCGCAAGCGGCGGTGGGGTTTGGGTTTTCGCTGCTCACCTTGCCGTTTTATCTGCTGTTGTTGGAGGTGCGCGATGCGGTGCAATTGGCCATGTTGTTGAGCATCGCCATCATCATCGCCATGCTCGCCAAAATTCATCGTCAAGTGCCGCGGCGCTGCGCCGTTAATTTGGCGTATGGCTCGCTCATCGGTTTTCCCATCGGGCTGGTGTTTTTTGTGCATGCCAACGCCAGCGCCGTCAAGGCCGTGGTGGCGGCGGCCATCTTGGTCGCCATGGCCGCCACCGCCATCTCGGCACGGCGCGCGCCGCTGGTGGAAAACCGCGCCGGCGCCGTCATCGCCGGCGTTTTTTCCGGCGCCATGGTCACCGCCATCGCCATGGCCGGCCCGGCCATCGCCATTTACATGCAAGCCATTGGCGCCGGCAAAATAAAAACCCGCGGCGCCATTTTCGGAGTGTTTTTTTTCTCATACCCGGCCGCCATCGCCCTGCAGGGCTATGTGCACGGCATCGGCGCTCAAGCCGTCACGGCCACGCTATGGCTGTTGCCGGCGGCCTTGCTCGGCGCTTATGGCGGGCATCGCTGGTCGGGCAAAATTTCCGAAAAATGGTTCCGCCGCATCATCGAAACCTTGCTCATCGTGGTGGCGTTGTATCTTTTTTATGCCGCGCTGGCCACATGACGCCGGCTGATAAAGCCACCTGGCAGCACGCCCTGGCGAAATTCCCCCGCGTCGAATTGGCTCACACGCCGACTCCGTTAGAACACCTGGGCAATGTGTCGGCGCGTTTTGCGCGCCACGAGTTGTATGTCAAGCGCGATGATTGCACCGGTCTTGGCATGGGCGGCAACAAGGCGCGGCAGCTAGAGTTTTATCTCGGCCAGGCGCTCGCCGAAGGCCGCGACACCGTGCTAAGCACCGGCGCGGTGCAATCCAACTACATGCGCATGCTGGCCGCCGCCGCCGCCAAACTGGGCTTGGAATGTCACCTGCAACTCGAACAACGCGTGGCGAATGCATCGGCCGACTATCGCTGCTCGGGCAATGTATTCCTGGATGGATTGTTCGGCGCGCAGGTGCACCGCTATCGGTGCGGCGAGGATGAAGCCGGCGCCGACCACGCCTTATCGGCGCGGGCAAAAACCCTCGCTGCGCGCGGCAAAAAACCTTACATCATCCCCTTAGGCGCCGGGCATGCGCCCCTCGGCGCGCTGGGTTATGTGCGCGCCGCCCTCGAAATCCACCAGCAAACCGCGGCGCGCGGCTTGAGCCTGGATTTACTCGCCGTGGGCTCCGGCAGCGGTTTGACCCACGCCGGCGTATTGACCGGCTTGAGATTGCTGGGCTCGAATCTGCCGGTGTTGGGAATCTGCGTGCGCCGCGCCGCGCCATTGCAAGGCCCGCGGGTATTCGCGCACTGCCAAAAACTGGCGCACATGTTAGGGCAGCCCGGCGCCGTCGCCGCCGACGATATCTGGGTGGATGATTCGGCGCTGGCGCCGGGCTACGGCCAAGCGTCCGCGCCAGTCATCCGCGACATGCACTGGCTGGCGCGCACCGAAGGCTTGCTAACCGACCCGGTCTACACCGGCAAAATTTTCTCCACCCTATTTTCCTTAATCCGCACCGGCAGCATGCGCAATTTTCGCCGCATCGCCATCCTCCACAGCGGCGGCACACCAGCGCTATTCGCCTATCGCGAAATTTTTTAGCACGGTTGAAATGCGGCCGCGGCAATTTTTGCGCGCATGCAAAAACCATGTTGCGATAGTGCGTTCGATAAAATCGATAGCGCTATTTTTATTCGGGCCATGCAATAAACGATAGCCGACGACATTTTTTACGCGCGCCGCCGAACCAGACGCGGTCACCGCCTTTTGCTAATCGACTATGATGCGCCACCGCTGATGACCCATCGAGATAAACCCGCCATGGATTTACCCACCGCTAATCGACGCCTCGCTGAGGGCTGCGATTTGAGTCGCCAGGAAATGCAGGCGGTGATGCGGTTGATCATGAATGGCGAGGCGACGGCGGCGCAGTTGGGGGCGTTTTTGGCGGCCTTGATGATCAAAGGCGAGAGCGTCGATGAGTTGGTCGGTGCCGCCGTCATCATGCGGGAGTTGGCGGCAGTGGTCGAAACGCGGGCCGAAAAAGTGGCCGATTCGGTGGGCACCGGCGGCGATGTGGCCAAGTTGTTTAATGTGTCCACCGCCAGTGCGTTGGTGGCGGCGGCGGCTGGGGCGGTGATGGCGAAGCACGGCAATCGCGCCGCCACTGGCAATTCCGGCAGCGCCGATGTGCTCGAGGCCGCTGGCGTCAACATCGCCCTCACGCCGGCGCAAGTGGGCGCCTGCATCGAGCAGTGCGGCATCGGTTTTATGTTCGCGCCGACGCACCATGCCGCCACCCGTCATGTCATCGGCGCGCGCCGCGAAATCGGTCTCCGCACCATTTTTAATTTGCTCGGGCCGCTGACCAATCCAGCCGGCGCGAAATATCAGTTGGTCGGGGTGTTCGCGCAACGCTGGGTGCGGCCGCTGGCCGAAGTGTTCGCCGCCTTGGGGGCGCGGCATACGCTGGTGGTGTGCTCGGACGACGGGCTGGATGAAATTTCCATCGCCGCTGATACCCAAGTGGCGGAATATCGCCACGGCGAAATCCGCGAATACACGATTGCGCCGGCGCAATTCGGCATCCCGCAAACCGCGCTGGACGGCCTGAAAGTCGCCAACGCCAAGGAGAGTTTGGCGTTGATTCGCGAGGCCCTCGGCGGCAGCGAAGGCGCCGCCTTCGACCTGGTGGCGGTCAATGCCGGAGCCACCATCTACGCCGCCGATTTGGCGGATTCACTAGTCGCCGGGGTCGAAAAAGCCCGCTCCATCTTGCGTAGCGGCGCCGCATTGGCGAAATTGGATGAGTTGGCGCGGTTTTCTTCGAGCTTGGCGGTAGGGTGATGTACCCAATCTAGCGGTGGGTTAATTCATCAACATCGCCATGGATTAATGTATCAATATTGCGATGGGTTGATTCACCCCGCATTGGATTCGTCGCTCGCTTTTGCCGCCATGGATGCAGCTCGCACTGGATTGCGCGGCTGCGTGAAATAGATGCCGGCCAATACCAAGCACAGCGCCGCCAACATGCGCGCTTGCAATAATTCGCGCAGTAGCAGCGCGCCCCACACGCTGCCGAGAATGGGAATCATATAGTTGAGTTGGGAAAAGGCGATGGCGCCGAGGTTGCGAATCAGGCGGAAGTACAACAGCGCCGCGAACGCGGTGGGGATGACGCCGAGGGCCACGATGGCTTGCACGCTGTGCGCGCTCGGCGCCATCGACCATGGGTCTTCTAACCAAAACGCCAGCGGCAGGCTGGTGACCATGCCGACGATGATGGCGCCGGTGGCCATCTGCACGCCGGGGAAGGCCGGCTGGGTGCGCACAAATACGGTGGTGACGCCGTAACTGATGGCGGCGGCGAGCACCGCCAATTGCCCTAATACATGCTCGCCGATGCCGCCTACGGCGCTCCACCCCACCAGCACCAGCAAGCCGCTCAAGCCCAAAGCGACGCCAAATGTTTTGCGCCCGTTGATAGGCTCGGCGGAGACGAAATAGTGCGCCAGCACGAAGGTGGTTATCGGCATAATGCCCATCATAATGGCCGCCAAACTGCTGTCGATGTGGGTCTCGCCCCAGCCGATGAGCGCGAACGGCAGGGTGTTGCCGAACACGCCGACTACCACATACAGCGCCACGGCGCGCCCATGCCACGGCAGCCCGGTTTTTTTCACCGCCAGCCATAACACCAAAACCACCGCCGCGATACTCATCCGGGCAGCGGTCAGCGTGAATGGCCCGACGCTGGCGACGCCGATTTTAATGAGTAAAAACGAGCCGCTCCAGATGAACGCTAATAATAGTAACAACAGATAGTCGATGGTTTTAGCGCGCATGGTTTGGCTTCTTGGCGGCGGGATTAGGTGGGTTATCGAGGGCGTGTGGAGCGCCGGGCAATGGCGGGAAAATTCGCGCTTCCGGCCGCGATGCATATAGATGACTCGATGCTGGTTGGTTGTCGATGCAAATTCCGTAAGCCCCATCCATGAGCAAATCTACTGCGGTCAAATCCATCAACCCATGCCTTAGGTGAAAGGCACCTGGGTGAAATGTTCAATCCATCGCTGCCGTCGGTCGTCGAAACCCGGTTCTGATGGCGTCTGCAAAGGCGCTAAAATCCGGGCGCAATAATACGCCGATTTTCTGCGGGTGAGGCAAATATCATGTCCGGTAATACCTTAGGCCAGCAATTCACCGTCACCACTTTTGGCGAAAGCCATGGCGCGGCCTTGGGCGGGGTGGTGGATGGCTGCCCGCCGGGGCTGGCGTTGAGCGCCGCCGATTTGCAAACCGACCTCGACCGCCGCCGCCCGGGGCGGTCCAAGTACACCACCCAGCGCCGCGAATCCGATAGCGTGGAAATCCTCTCCGGGGTGTTCGAAGGTCTTACCACCGGCACGCCCATCGGGTTGTTGTTGCGCAACCAAGACCAACGCACGCGGGATTACGAAAAAATCAAAGACCGTTTTCGCCCCGGCCACGCCGACTACACCTACCTGAAAAAATACGGGCGGCGCGATTATCGCGGCGGCGGGCGCTCATCGGCGCGCGAAACCGCGGTGCGCGTCGCCGCCGGTGGCATCGCCAAAAAATATTTGGCGGAACATTACGGCGTCGCCATCCGCGGCTGCGTCTATCAAATCGGCGACATCCACATCGAACTCAAAAGTTGGGATGAGGTGGATGCTAATCCGTTTTTCGTCGGCGATGCCTCTACCGCCGATCAACTCGGCGCGTTTATCGACCAACTCCGCAAGGAGGGCGATTCGGTGGGGGCTGCGGTGTATGCCGAAGCCAGCGGCGTGCCGGCCGGCTGGGGCGAGCCGGTGTTCGACCGTCTCGATGCCGACATCGCCAAAGCCATGCTGAGCATCAACGCCGCCAAGGGCGTGGAAATCGGCGCCGGTTTCGCAGCCGTCAAACAACGCGGCTCCCAGCATCGCGATCAACTCACCCCGCAAGGTTTTCTCAGCAACCATGCCGGCGGCATCTTGGGCGGCATCTCCAGCGGGCAAACTATCGAAGTCCGGGTGGCCTTCAAGCCCACCTCCAGCATCACCGCGCCGGGGCAAACCATAAACCTCGACAATCAAGCCGTGGACGCCATAACCACCGGGCGGCATGATCCGTGCGTCGGCATTCGCGCCGTGCCCATCGTCGAAGCCATGTTAGCGCTTTCATTGATCGACCACGCCCTGCGCGATCGCGCCCAGATTCCAAAATAGGCTAGCCTGATATGGTTTGTGTGATATGGATGAACATGGGGTCGATACTCATGGTTGATAAGCATATTCGATAAACATGTTCGATAAACCTAAAGATTTAATGGATACATCGAAACCGCGTCAATTTAATCTATTTCATAATGTATCAATTCAATATTTAAATTCGTGATATTGATAAGTTTGACTTTTGGCTTTCGCTTTTGCTTTTGATTTGGGCTTTTCGCCTTTAGTCTTCGCTCCCCCCCATGCTTTTTCGGGAGGGGGAGCCAAAACTGGCGGGCTTCATTGCCAGTTTTGGTGGGGATATCTTTAATGTTAGGTTTTACTTAGAGATTTTTGATTTTGTCTTTAAATTTTCACCCGGTCAAATTCAACAGCGAAATACTTCAAGTCAAACTCAACATCAAAGCAACCCCTCCAAAAAGCAAAAGCCAAAAGACCAACATCAACAGCCCCCCCCACCAAATCAGGCGATAAGGCCGCCTGATTTGGCTCCCCCCAGATGAAGCAAGGGGGGGAGCAAAACGTTAAAAGCCAAAGCAACAGCAACAGCCACATCAAAAGCCACATCAAAAGCCACATCAAAAGCCACATCAACAGCCCCCCAAATAGCAATCTACTAATGGGAATTTAGATATATAAATCCCTATTAAATGTATAAGTTTGATATTTAAATTTATGATAATAATAAGTTTACTAAAAGTTAAAATTTCTCAGTCGCGGGCAGCCATATTCCCCCATCCAATCTCGATTCCTTTCGATTCTTTTGGTCGCATCCTATGTCAAAACAAACCCTGTACGACAAACTCTGGCAGCGCCATGTGGTGCATTGTGATGCCGACGGCGTGGCGCTGATTTATATCGACCGCCACTTGGTGCATGAGGTGACTTCGCCGCAAGCCTTCGAGGGTTTGCATTTGGCACAGCGCAAGCCGTGGCGCGCCTCGAGCATTCTGGCGACGCCAGACCACAATGTGCCCACCACCACCGACGGCGGCGGCATCGACGACCCCATATCGCGCCTGCAAGTGACCACGCTGGCGCAAAATTGCCGACATTTCGACATCACCGAATTCGGTTTGGGCGATAGGCGCCAGGGCATCGTGCATGTGGTCGGCCCCGAGCAAGGGGCGACCTTGCCGGGCATGAGCATCGTATGCGGCGATTCCCACACTTCCACCCACGGCGCCTTCGGGGCGTTGGCGTTCGGCATCGGCACCTCGGAGGTCGAACATGTACTGGCCACGCAATGCTTGATTCAACGCAAGTCGAAAAACATGCGCGTATGGTTGGCCGGTGAGTTGCCCGACTGGGCGGCACCCAAAGATGTGACGCTGGCGGTCATCGGTGCTATCGGCGCTGCCGGCGGCGCGGGTTACGCCATCGAATACGCCGGCCCGGCTATCGATGCGATGTCTATGGAAGGGCGCATGACAATTTGCAACATGGCCATCGAAGCGGGCGCGCGCGCCGGCATGGTGGCGGTGGATGAGACCACCATCGATTATTTGCGCGGTCGCCCGTACGCCCCCAGCGGCGCGATGTGGGATGACGCGGTGGCCGATTGGCGGCAATTGCACACCGATGCCGATGCCGTTTTCGAGCGTGAATTCGAGTTAGATGTATCGACTCTAGTGCCGCAAGTCACTTGGGGCACCTCGCCGGATATGGTGACCGGCATCGATGGCTGTGTGCCAAACCCGGCCGACCAAGCCGACGCCGGCATCCGCGAAGGCATGGAATTGGCACTCGACTACATGGATTTGGCGCCGGGCACGCCGATAGCCGACATCTCATTAGATCTGGTGTTCATCGGCTCATGCACCAACGGCCGCATCGAAGATTTGCGCGCCGCCGCCGCCATCGTCCGCGGCAAAAAGGTCGCCGCCTCCATCAAACAGGCGTTAGTGGTGCCGGGCTCAGGGCTAGTCAAGCGGCAGGCCGAATCCGAAGGCCTGCATCAGGTGTTTGTCGAGGCCGGATTCGAATGGCGCAACCCCGGTTGTTCGATGTGTTTGGCGATGAACAACGACCGCTTACAGCCCGGCGAGCGCTGCGCCTCGACCTCCAATCGCAATTTCGAAGGCCGGCAGGGGCAGGGCGGACGCACCCATTTGGTGTCGCCGGCGGTGGCGGCGGCGGCGGCGTTGGCCGGCCATTTTGCCGATATACGCCCGCCAGCGAGGGCATCCTGATGGACGCATTCACCCACCTAGACGGCATCGTCATGCCGCTGGATCGCGCCAATGTGGACACCGACGCCATCATCCCCAAGCAATACCTCAAATCCCTCAAGCGCACCGGATTCGGCCCTACTTTATTCGACGAATGGCGCTATCTTGACCACGGCGAGCCCGGCATGGAGCACAGCCAGCGCCCGATAAACCCCGATTTCGTGCTAAACGAACCGCGCTACGCCGATGCCAAAATCCTCCTCGCCCGCCGCAATTTCGGCTGCGGCTCATCGCGCGAACACGCCCCGTGGGCGCTGCTCGGCTACGGCTTCCGCTGCCTAATCGCCCCCAGTTTCGCCGACATTTTCTACAACAACTGCTTCAAAAACGGCATCCTGCCCATCATCCTGCCCGAAGCCGCCATCGACCACCTATTCACCCAAACCACCGCCCACCCCGGCTATCGCCTAACGGTAGATTTACCCGCCCAGCATTTGATTCAACCCGACGGCACCCGCCTAAAATTCGACCTAGAGCCATCCCGCAAACACTCTTTAGTATGCGGCCTAGACGACATCAGCATGACCCTCGCCCGCACCCAAGCAATCCAAGCCTACGAAGAAAAACGCAAAACGGAAGCGCCGTGGTTGTTTGGGGGAGGGTAATGGCGGCTAAATTATCGCGAAGTGTAAGTGACATCTATATACCTATGCGAATCTATTAGGCGCCGCCACCTTGCTTATTCAAAACGGGTAGGCATCCATCGGCAACGACATGCGCATTGAGCCATGTTCTTTCCAGCATCGAAGTATTGTCATGGGGCAACCAATGGAACCATATTGCTCTACCGAAGGTGGTCGGGGCGGTTTTATCCGGCGAGTCGATGTGTTGCTCGAAACGGCGTGACAAGCAGTCCGATTTGCCAATATAGAGAATTTTTTCATCTAAATTGACGAGAACATAACAGCCGCTTTGCAAAGATACGCGGAGGCGGTGGTTAGCCATGAAGGGTACTTTGTCCGACGGTGCAGGGACTAGTTCTATGATGTTCATACTTCGATGTCGTTTGCCATAGTTTTCCCATGCAATGCGTTTGCCATTTCGTGTACTACTTTGCGCAGGGAACCAGCATTTAGTCCACCAGATGTACCCTTCCCCGAGCGCCACCAGTCTGCATGGCCGACGCCGGCATACTCACCTTCCATAGATTCAAAGCAACGCCTCAGTTCATTCTCCATTGTTTCCACAGTGAACGACATTTTTTCGCTTGCCATCAATCTAAGGAAAAATGGTATCGAAAATGAACTGAAAGTGATAACACCATTGTACTTAAATAAGACGGAATCAGATCCGTCGTCAAGGATGTTGCAAATAGCGGTCCAATAGTTCAGCAGTATTTTCTTTTCCTTATCGAAATCTTGGAGTGCGGTTAGTGGATTATTCGCAACCAAAATATGGGTCTTGATTAATTTGACAAACGATCCTGCAGTTATTGTTCTCCGTTTGCTATCATCATTTGCCTCCTGTATTTTTCCCAGCCACGGAGAATTTTTTTCTGTACTCAGGTAATTGACAATTTTCACTGCCTTATGAATGTCGCCACGGTCGACAATCGTTTGAATCCATTTTGGCAGGCTAGGTATGTCTGCAACATCGAGAGATCTGGTGAGTTGAGAATAAATCTGATGCTCCACCGCCTTGTCCACGCTTTTTTGCGTGGTGTTAACGATCAAAAAATGACACATCTGCGAAATCATATCCAAATTAATCGCGATGTTTATGGATACCTGAAAATTAAGAACACGCTCGTCCTTTTCTGCAGCCATCCGCAGACCTTCCAATCTGTGCTGCCCATCTACCACATTAAATGGACCTATCTCATCCGGCACGATAGTTATCGTGTTGTTGGATTCATCTTGGTCGATGTTCTTTTCGGTTGCCAACAATATGGATGTTGGTAAAAAAGCATCTCGAGTCTCTTGGCCTCTTAGTATGTAATCAGCCAATTTTTTGGCGCGAGCTTTGTTAAGAACGCGCTGATAGCCGTCGTTTTTTGAATCTTTAGGGTCCAATTTTTCGACGGAGTAAATTTGCGGGGCGACTAAATCTCCGACTTTCATGGAAGTTGAATACAACACTAAATCGCCTTGTACACATTTTGCAGCGGGTACGGTGATACTCATGATTAATACCTCGAAGGTGTAGTTATGGTTGGTTGATTCCGGCCGCCAATTCACCGACAAACCGATGCACATCACTAACTATAGCATGGCGGTCGGATTGGTTTTCAAGCCCTTTGGCTATGCGATCGATTAATGCCGAGCCAACCACTACGGCATCAGCAAATTTCGCGGTTTGTTGTACTTGTTCGACGGTTTTGAGGCCGAAGCCGACGGCGATGGGTAGGGAGGTGTGGTCGCGGAGGCGGGTGATGGCGCTTTGGACATCGGCGTCGGCGGCCGAGGCGGTGCCGGTGATGCCGGCGATGGCGACATGGTAGACGAAGCCCGAGCTGTGTTTTAGCACGCGGGCCAGGCGGGCGGCGTCGGCGGTGGGGGTGGTGAGGCGAATCCAGTTTAGGCCGGCGCATCGGCAGGGGTGGCAGAGTTCATCATCTTCCTCGGGCGGCAGGTCTACGATGATGAGGCCGTCTACGCCGGCGGCGATGGCGTGGTGGATGAAGCGCTGGTTGCCGTAGCGATAAATCGGGTTGTAGTAGCCCATCAGCACCAGCGGCGTGTGCGCGTCTTGGGCGCGAAAGCGGCGCGCCATGGCGAGAATTTTGGCGATGCTCATGCCGGCCGCCAGGGCGCGCGCGCTGGCCAGTTGAATCGCCGGGCCGTCGGCCATGGGGTCGGAGAAGGGCATGCCGAGCTCGATGATGTCGGCGCCGGCTTTGGGTAAGCCGTGCAGGATGGCGGCGGCGGTGTCGAGGTCGGGGTCGCCGGCGGTGATGAAGGTTATTAGCCCAGCGCGCTGCTCGCGTTTTAGTTTTTCGAAGCGGCGGGCGAGGCGCGATGGCGGAGATGATTCCATTCGCTTAGACATCGATGAATCGGTGTTCATAGTGCGATGCCGAGGGCGTCGGCGGTGGTTAATGCATCGAATCGCGAGGGCGGCGGGGGTAATTCCATGCGGCGAGGCATCGATAAGTCGGTGTTCATAGTTTGATGCCGAGGGCATCGGCGACGGTGAATACATCTTTATCGCCGCGACCGCATAGGTTCATTAAAATGATTTGCTCAGGCGTCATGGTCGGGGCGATTTTCATCACATGGGCTAAGGCGTGGGATGGTTCCAACGCCGGGATGATGCCTTCGCTGCGGCAGCAAAATTGAAACGCCTCTAACGCCTCGGCGTCGGTGGCGGATACATACTCGACCCGGCCGTTGTCATGTAACCAGGCGTGTTCGGGCCCGATGCCGGGGTAGTCCAAACCGGCGGATATGGAGTGCGCGTCCAGGATTTGCCCGTCTTCGTTTTGCAGCAGATAGGTGCGGTTGCCGTGCAGCACGCCGGGCGCGCCGCCGCTGAGCGAGGCCGCGTGGGCGCCGCTTTCCAGCCCGCGTCCGGCCGCTTCCACGCCGATCATTTTCACCGCCGCATCATCCAAAAAGGGGTGAAACAAGCCGAGCGCGTTGGAGCCGCCGCCGATGCACGCCACCAACACATCCGGCAAGGCGTTTTCGCGCTCCATCAATTGCCGCCGCGCTTCGGTGCCGATGATGGTTTGGAAATCGCGCACCATTTGCGGGTAGGGGTGCGGGCCGGCGGCGGTGCCGATGATGTAGAAAGTGTCATCCACATGCGCCACCCAATCGCGCAGCGCTTCGTTCATCGCATCTTTTAAGGTGGCGGCGCCGCTTACCACCGGCACCACCTCGGCGCCCAACAATTTCATGCGAAATACATTGGGCGCTTGGCGGGCGATGTCGGTGGCGCCCATATACACCACGCATGGCAGATTAAACAAGGCGCACACCGTGGCCGCGGCGACGCCGTGCTGGCCGGCGCCGGTCTCGGCGATGATGCGCGTTTTGCCCATGCGCCGGGCGAGTAAAATTTGCCCGAGGGTGTTGTTGATTTTGTGGGCGCCGGTGTGGTTCAACTCATCGCGCTTGAAATACACCCGCGCGCCGCCGAGTTGCGCGGTGATGCGTTCGGCAAAATACAGCGGGCTGGGGCGGCCGATGTAATCGCGCGCGTAGTATTCGAATTCGCGCGTAAACTCGGCCTCATCGCGATAGTGGTGATAGGCGCGCTCCACCTCGAGCACCAACGGCATCAAGGTTTCGGCCACGAAACGCCCGCCGAACATGCCAAAATGCCCGCGTTCGTCGGGCGCGCAGCGGTAGGATTCGGCGACAGTGGGGGGGGTGGAATCGACCATTAATTCGACCATTAACATGTTATGGGTGGCGATGCAAAATGCGAGTATAGCCGGTGCAGGCGGGGGCCGGTGCAAGCGGTGGAATGAAACTTTTGTGCCCAGGCAAAAACGGCGCTTCACAATCACTACGAAAATCCGCCGCCGAAATCGCCCACCAAATCAGTTGATGTAAATAAACCAAGCCAGATTGAGGATTTAGGTATATAAATCTCTTCTTGTGGTTAATGGTTGTGCTCTGGGGCGGGTTTTTTCGTTATCGATGTCGATGTTTAGGTTGTTATCGATGGCGATAAACCCGTGTATCCATTTCAATGGTGTGAATCATGCGCGAGGCTTAGGTAAGCATGCAAAAATTTGTCGGGCGACACCCACAAACCGCGGCGATTCGCGGCGGACATAAACGCAGCGCCGAGCGCGAACATAGCGAGCCGATATTCGCCACCTCGAGTTTCGTTTTCGATGATGCGGCGCAGGCGGCGGCGCTGTTTGGCGGTGCCGAACAAGGCAATGTGTATTCGCGCTTCACCAACCCCACGGTGCGCGGTTTCGAGGCGCGGCTGGCGGCGCTGGAGGGCGGGCGCTTCGGCCTGGCCACGGCCTCAGGCATGGCGGCCATCAGCGGTTTGTTGTTAGGGTTGCTGCGCGCCGGCGACCATGTGGTGGCCTCGGCGCAGTTGTTCGGCTCCACCATGTCGGTATTCACCCAAGTGTTCGCGCGCTTCGGCGTGGACACCACCTTCGTAGACCTTACCGACTTAGCGCAATGGCGCGCGGCGCTGCGACCAAACACGCGCCTGTTGTTTCTCGAATCACCCTCTAACCCCTTGTGCGAGATCGCCGATGTGCGCGCCGTGGCCGACATCGCCCACGGCGCCGGCGCCTGGCTGGCGGTGGACAACGCCTTCTATACGCCGATCATGCAGCGCCCGTTGGAACACGGCGCCGACATCGTGGTGCATACCGCCACCAAATATTTAGACGGGCAAGGGCGCTGCGTCGGCGGTGCGGTGGTCACCGACGATGAAGACATTCACGCCAAATTATTCGCCATGCTGCGTACCACCGGGCCGTGCATGAGTCCGTTCAACGCTTGGGTTTTCAGCAAGGGGTTGGAAACTTTGGCGCTGCGAATGAAGCAACATGACGAGAATGCCATGCAGCTGGCGCAGTGGCTTCAACGCCACGCGGCGGTTGCCAAAGTGCATTATCCGGGGCTTAGCAGCCACCCGCAGCACGCTTTGGCGAAGCGGCATGGCGGCTTCGGCGGCGTGGTCGCGTTCGAAGTCGGCGGCGGGCAGCGGCGGGCATGGGCGGTGCTCGATGGCACGCAAATGCTGTCGATAACCGCCAATTTAGGCGACGCCAAAACCACCATCACCCACCCGGCGACCACCACTCACGCCCGCGTAAGCGCTGATGAACGCGCCCGCGCCGGCATTCGCGATGATTTGATTCGCGTAGCCTTAGGCCTCGAGCATATCGACGACATCATCGCTGATGTGAAACTCGCTTTGGACGCGCTTGAATGATGGGGCGGTGGACAACATCGCCGATGATATTGATCGCGCTTTACTGTTCGCGTTTACTTATCGTGCTTAAAACTTAACAGCACCCGTTGACTCCAGCAACCCCATGCGGTTTTATTAACAACCTCGCCGCTGCCATGTCATCCATGCGGCTTTATTAAATTAGGTATATGTGAATTATGCGTATGAGCATGTTATTTCACAGCATGGGTTTATCCCAACGCGCATGTTTATTAAAAACAACATGTTTATTCAAAAACATCGGCTTGGCGGTGTCATGCGCATGGCTGGTGCTAATCGCCCCGGCTGCTTATGGCATAAGTTATCCTCCCGGTTTTCTTGATGCGCTTGAAGTAAAGCATGAAGCCGCGCGTAATGGTGATGCATGCGTCCAATATGATCTCGGCGAATTTTATACCGACCGCTTTGAAGACCATGTGGCGGGGGGGATAAAATCCGACCATAAAGCGGCCGCGGAATATTATCTATCAGCCGCACAGCTGGGACATAGGGATGCGCAATACCGACTCGCCGGGGTGTATAAAATCGGCAAAGGGGTGCCAAAAAATGACGCCGAATCAGAAAAATGGCTGATAAAAGCCGCCGCCGGCAATCATGTGGAACAACGCGTTGCGTGCGATTTGGCGGACTAATGCCGCCTGCCGGTCGGCGGAAAAATTATCGCCATGGTTTAGTGCCTGGGCTAGTCGATTTCCAGCATTAGCGGGCAGTGGTCGGAGCCCATTTGTTGGTTTAAGTAGCGGCTTTCGCCGAGCCGCCCAAGGTGTTGCTGGCTTAAGAAAAAATAGTCGATGCGCCAGCCGACATTGCGTTCGCGGGCGCGGGTTACCATGTTCCACCACGAGTATACTTCCGCCACGGCAGGGTTTTGCGCACGCCATACATCGGCCCAGCCAGCCGCCAGCACGCGGTCCATCCAGGCGCGTTCCTTAGGGTGAAAGCCGATTTTGCCGTGGTTTTCTTTGGGGCGGGCGATGTCGATTTCAGTGTGGGCGACATTCATATCGCCGCCGGTCAGCACCACGCCGCCAGCGGCGCGCAAGGCGTTGATGTGGTCGAGCACGCGCTCATAGAACACCAATTTTTCCTGCCATGCCTGCTCGCTTTTGCCGCCGTTAGGAAAGTAGATGGACAGCGCATGCCACTGCTCGCCTTGCGCCACGAAGGACAGCCGCGACGACCGCCCCTCGTCCGCATTCGGCGCCTCGGGAATGGCGGTGTGAAATTCCACCTCGCGCCAAGTTGCCAGCGCCGGTTTTGCGGCCCAGATGGCGGTGCCGGCATAGCCCTTTTTTTCGGCGCTATGATAATACTGCTGATAATCGGTATGCGCAGTGAGAAAGGCGCTGAACTGCTCCACATTACCTTTAATTTCTTGCAGCATTAAAATATCCGGGCCATGCTCACGCAATAAATTTTGCAGCTCGCCCTTGCGTTCGACGGCGCGCGCGCCGTTGACATTCCAAGTGATGATTTTCATAGGGTCATTATACTGCTGACGATGTGCAATCTATCTAGTGGCGAAAACCCGCCGGCGATAATAGGCGCCGGCAATCGCATGGATTAACGCGCCGCCGCAACCTTAAATCCGCCACTTTAATCCGCCGCCATGATAACCCCCCTGATTAGCAAACTGCCCGATGTCGGCACCACCATCTTCACGCGCATGTCGGCCTTGGCGCAAGCCCATAACGCCATCAATTTATCCCAAGGATTCCCCGATTTTGAGCCGGCGGCGGCGCTGCTCGCGCGCGTAACCCATCACTTGAAATCGGGCAAAAACCAATACCCGCCCATGGGCGGCGTGCCAGCCTTGCGCTGTGCCATCGCCGCAAAAATCAAAAACACCAGCGGCGTCGAGTGCGATCCAGAGACCGAAATCACCATCACCAGCGGCGCCAGCGAGGCGTTATTTTGCGCGATTCAGACGGTGGTCAACCCCGGCGATGAGGTCATCATTTTCGACCCGGCGTATGATTCCTACGCCCCGGCAGTCGCCTTGGCCGGCGGCGTCATCATCCGCCAAGCGATGTCGCCGCAGTATCGCATCGACTGGGTCGCGCTGAGGGCGGCGCTGAACGCCAACACCTGTTTGGTTATCATTAATTCGCCGCACAACCCCACCGGCGCGGTGCTCGATAAAGATGACTTAGACCATTTGGCGGCCGCCATCGACGATTATGATTGTTATGTGTTGAGCGATGAAGTGTATGAGCATATTATTTTTGACGGCGCCGAACATGCCAGCGTATTAGCGCACGCGACATTAGCGCCGCGCAGTTTTGCGGTGTTTTCGTTCGGCAAAACCTATCACGCCACCGGCTGGAAGGTGGGCTACTGCGTGGCGCGGCCAAAACTCACCGCCGAGTTTCGCAAAATTCATCAGTTCAACACCTTCACCACAGTGGCGCCGATGCAGTGGGCGCTGGCGGATTTCATCGCCGATAAACCTGATGAATATTTGCGGCTGTCGGCCTTTTATCAGCAAAAGCGCGACCTATTCGCGGCCTTGATGGCCGGCTCGCGTTTTCGCTTACTGCCATGTCATGGCACTTATTTTCAACTCGCCGATTTTCATGCTTTGTCTGACTTAGGCGAGATGGATGATATGGACGACATGGAATTCGCGCACTGGCTCACCATCGAAAAAGGCGTGGCGGCGATTCCGCTGTCACCGTTTTATCAGGCGCCGCCGGCGGCGCGCATCATTCGTTTCTGTTTCGCCAAACAAGATAGTACCTTAGAGCAAGCAGCGAAAATTTTGCGCGAAATTTAACGCGCAGTATATAATGTTAACGATGATGTCATCGATGATGTCATCGATGATGTTAACGGTAATGGTATCGATGAAGTTATCGATAACAATCATTCGCGGCGACCTTATAATGGCGCGTCGCACTTTTATCACCCGAGCATTATTATGATTCACGATTCGATTTTAGGCGCCATCGGCAACACCCCCATCGTGCGACTCAACCGCGTAGCCGACGGCGTGGCGGCGCATGTTTTCGCTAAATTGGAGTTCACCAATCCCGGCGGCTCGATAAAAGACCGCATCGGTTTTTGGATGATAGACGACGCCGAAAAAAGCGGCGCGTTGAAGCCCGGCGGCACCATCATCGAAGGCACCAGCGGCAACACCGGCGTAGGGCTTGCCATGGTGGCGGCCATCCGCGGCTATAAATGCGTGTTCATCCTGCCGGACAAAATGTCCCAGGAAAAAATCAAAAACTTGCGCGCTTTCGGCGCCAAAGTGGTGGTCACCCCCACCGCCGTGGAGCCCGATGACCCGCGCAGTTACTACTCGGTGTCGCGGCGGCTGGCGCAAGAGATTCCCAATTCATTGTATATCGATCAATACAACAACCTTTCGAATCGCGACTATCACTATCAAAACACCGGCCCGGAAATTCTTATCCAAATGCCGCACCTAGATGTCTTTATCGCCGGCATCGGCACCGGCGGCACCATCAGCGGCATCGGCCGATACCTCAAGGAAAATAAACCCGGGGTGGAAATCGTCGCCGTAGACCCGATAGGTTCGATAGTGCATGAGATGTTCAAGACCGGCGAAAACAAAACGCCGGCGGAAGGCTATCTCATCGAAGGCATCGGCGAAGATTTCATTCCCGCCAATTACGATTTCGCGCAGATAGACGACATGGTGCAAGTCGGCGACAAAGAATCCTTCCTAAAAACCCGCGAGCTGCTGACCAGCGAGGGCATTTACGCCGGCGTCTCGTCCGGCGCCGCCGTGGTCGGGGCGCTGAAATGGATTCGTCGGCAAGGGCGGCGGCTAGATGGCAAAAATATCCTCATTATCTTCCCCGACAGCGGCAATCGCTATAGTTCCAAAGTCTATGATGATGATTGGATGCGCGATGTCGGTTTTCTGGAATCCAAAACCGGCAATGTGGGTGAGTTATTGCGCGCCCTCGATAAAAAACCCGATGATCTCATTCGCGCCCATCAAGACGACAAAGTTTCCGCCATCATCGCCCAGCTGAGCGCCGCCGGCGTTAGCCAACTGCCGGTGTTAGATGAAAATGGCTGGATAAAAGGCATCGTGCGTGAAAGCGTCATCTTAAAAGCGCTGTTCAATCAGCACATTAAAGTAGACGACGCCATCGGCGATGTGCTCGACACCTCGGTGGAATATGTGACCGTCGGTGATTCCATCGAGCGCATTTCCAAACTGGTGACCGAAGGCAAGGTGCCGTTGGTGACCGACCCCGACGACGGCGACCGCCTGCTCGGCATCATCACCGACATCGACTTATTAAACTTCTTAGGTTCGCGCCAATGATTTAAATTTTGATGCCCTAAAAATAATACGAAAGTCACCAATAAAAAAAGTTTAAGTTTCGCTCATCATGCAAGTCATTAATTTTATGGTCGCTATTTTTGGCGCGCCGCCCATGCGCGTTCATAAATTTCTCGACGGCGCTAATTAATGTCGGCCCGCTTCGGCGTTTTCACCGATAAAAAAGGACGCTGGCAGCCGGCCATGCGTTTGTTGCCCTACCTGTGGCGCTATCGTTATCGAGTGCTGGTCGGCTTGGTGTTTTTGGTGCTGGCGCGAACCGCCAACATTTCGGTGCCGATTGTTTTGAAGGGCATCGTAGATTCCATGCAAAGCGCGTCCGGTATCGGCCTAGGGCTTGCGCTGGCGCTGCCGGCGGCGTTATTGGCGGCTTATGGGCTGCTGCGATTCAGCGCCATCTTGTTCAATGAAATGCGCAATGTGGTTTTCTCCAGCGCCAATTTGCGCATCATCCGCCAGGTGTCCATGCAGGTGTTTTCCCATCTGCATAACCTATCGCTCGGCTTTCATTTAGAGCGAAAAACCGGCGCGCTATCGCGGCATGTGGAGCGCGGCACCAGCGCCATCACCAATTTTCTGCGCATGTTCGTGTTCAACATCATCCCGGTGTTGTTCGAGTTGATGGCCGTGTTGTTAATTATGTGGTCGCAATTCTCGCTAGAGTTTGCCGCGATAACATTGGCGATGATAGTGGTGTATGGCGTTTTCACGGTGGCGGTGACCAGTTGGCGCACCCAATTTCGCGTGCAGATGAATAAGGCTGATTCATTCGCCAATACCCATGCGCTGGATTCCCTGTTGAACTATGAAACCGTCAAAGTGTTCGGCGGCGAAAACGCGGAAAAACAGCGCTATGGAAAAGCGTTAAAAGGTTTGGTGCGCGCCTCGAAAAAAAGCAACACCACGCTGGCGTGGCTCAACATCGGGCAAGGGCTTATCGTCGCCTTCGGCTTAACATGTTTGATGTGGATGGCGGCGCGCGGGGTGTTGGACGGCAGCATGACGCTCGGCGATTTCGTCATGGTCAACGCGTTTTTGATTCAATTATATATCCCGTTGAATTTCATGGGCTCGATTTATCGCGACATCAACCACGCGCTCATCGATATGGAGCGCCTGTTCAATCTGCTGGATGAAAAACCCGCGGTGGTGGAGAAACCCGGCGCCAAAAAATTGCGAATCGAGCGCGGAGAAATTAATTTTGACCATGTCACTTTCGGCTACCGCGACGACCACGCCACCTTGCGCGACATTCACTTTCGCGTGCCCGGCGGCGGCGCGCTGGCGGTGGTCGGCCCGTCCGGCTCCGGCAAATCCACCTTGGCGCGCTTGCTGTTGCGATTTTACGACCCCGACCATGGCGGCATTTATATCGATGGCCAAGACATCAGCGCGCTCACTTTATCGAGCCTGCGCGCCGCCATGGGCGTGGTGCCGCAAGACACCGTGCTATTCAACGCGACCATCGGCTACAACATCGCCTATGGTCGCGCCGATGCCTCGCAAGCGGACATCAGCGCGGCGGCAAAAATCGCCCGCCTGGATGAATTCATCGCCCAGCGCCCCGAGGGCTACGATATTCTGGTCGGCGAGCGCGGCTTGAAACTCTCCGGCGGCGAAAAGCAACGCGTCGCCATCGCCCGCACCGTACTAAAAGGCGCCGCTATATTAATCTTTGACGAAGCCACCTCCAGCCTCGACAGCCGCTCGGAAAAAGCCATCCAAGCAGCCATGGACAGCGTCTCGCGCAACACCACCACGCTGGTCATCGCACACCGCTTATCCACCATCATCGGCGCCGACCACATTATCGTGTTAGACCAAGGTCGCATCGTCGAGCAAGGCGGCCACCAGCAATTGCTGTCGCGCCGCGGCCTATACGCGCAAATGTGGCGGCTGCAAGAACAAATGGGGCAACCGGCGCCACCTGGCCAATCGGCCCAACCTTTCAGGGATTAACGCCACCCTAAATTTCTTGCAAATAGGGGGTGACATTCCCCAATCCCCCTCATATACTCGCTTTTGTAAATCCTAACCCCCCCCGGGATTTCGTCAGCAATGGCGCCCCGGGGGTTTTTTTATGTTTTTTAGTGGCTTTTTAACCTCGGGGCCTTAGCCGTTGGTTTAATGTGCCGCCGGTGGTTTTATTTACCGGAGACTCTCCGCATGGATGCTGCACGGTCGAATTCCCCTTCCCCCAGCATGGGCCCAGCAGTACGCGTGAGCCCCGCTCGCGTGAAACCAGCGCGTGCCATCTTGTTCATCGATGGCACGCCTGTAACTTGAGGGCGAAATAAATTAGCGGTTTAACATCACTTGCCTTTCTTTTGTATGGCGGCGATAAAATCCGCGTCCGACATGCCGAGAACTTTGAGATTTTTCTTAGGCACGCCAATCGATATTTCCTGGTGTTCTGGAAACATCAACCCTCGCTTCATTCCTTCTTTTCTCATAACGACATGGCTACCTTGTTGACGTGTTTTTCGGTAACCTTGGGTTCGTAAAAACGCGACGAATCGTTTCGTACTGACCCCGGAAAGTCTCGCCATTATCCGTAGACCAACACCGGTAAATCAGCAGGAAAAGTGACTTGTCGACAGTTTTTTTCTTGCTTTGGTATGGCTGACGCATGCTTTTTCGTGCGAGGTTTTTCAAGAATCGAACGAAAACCGCAGTCCGCCAATACCTCATTCAAAGTGCCATGTTCAAAGCAGTCTGTGAGCAGCAGTTCAGATGCTTCTATGATGTTTTTTTCCGCTTCTTCGGGAGTTTCACCCTGACTGCACAAATCGAGTGCTTCGCAATGGGAGACATACATACCTGGGCTTTCTTCGTAAACAGTCGCTTGGAGCGTCATCTTAATAGAGAACGTGTTGGCATCTTGTTTGATGCTGATGGACTGCTGGCGTGAAGTTTTCACGGCCTATTCCTCTGAAATAGTATGCACGAACGGAGTGGGACTTATACAGATTAAACAACCCCACGCTAACCAGCACCAGATAAAGCACGGCGGCGGCGTTGGGCGACGACAATCAGGGCGAGCAAGCCGAGGGCCGGCAGGAAAAACCATTGCTTCGACGGGCGGTCGGATTTGCGTTGGATGTCGGCGATTTGCCAGTCGAAATCGATGTGTTGGCGTTGCGCAGGACCGCCGAAAGTGAGGTTATCGACCCACAATTTGCCGTCTTGTTCGCGCAATTCTAGGCCGGCGGAATTGGCCAGTCGGTTGACGCCGGTATCCACCGCACCCAAGGGCAGCATCACCACTTTATCGACCGCATCGCCCTCTAAGGTTTCGCCGAGCACATGCACGCGCAGCAGGGCGTTTTCCGGCAACGCTTCGGCGACGCGATAAATCTGGCTGGCGTCGATTTTCGCCAGCGGTTCATACACCATGTCCATCCAAAATCCGGGGCGGAACAAGGTGAATGAAATCAGCAGCAGCGCCACCACTTCCCACCACTTGGCGCGCACCAATAAAAACCCTTGGGTGGCGGCGGCGAACAATAACATGGCGGCGGTGGCCGAGACCACCACCAACACCAAGTGCAGCCAATTTTCGATGCCGACCAACAGCAGTTCGGTGTTGAAGATGAACAGGAACGGCAAAATCGCGGTGCGGATGTCGTACGCGAATCCTTGCAGCCCGGTTTTGATGGGGTCGCCGCCGGAGATGGCGGCGGCGGCATAGGCGGCCAGCCCCACCGGCGGCGTATCGTCGGCCAGGATGCCGAAATAAAACACGAACAAATGCACCGCAATCAGCGGCACGATCAAGCCGTTGTCGGCGCCGACCGAGACGATGACCGGCGCCATGAGCGATGACACTACGATGTAGTTGGCGGTGGTCGGCAGCCCTAAGCCTAAAATCAAACTGATGATGGCGGTGAACAACAACATCAACATTAAATTGCCGGCCGATAAAAATTCCACCAATTCGGCCATCACCAAGCCGATGCCGGTGAGGGTGACGGTGCCTAATATAATGCCGGCGCAAGCGGTGGCCACACTGATGCCGATCATATTGCGGGCGCCGGCGGCCAAGCCGTCTTTCAAATCTCCCAGGCTTTCTGCGCAGATGTCGGCCAGCGGGCGGGCGGTTTCGGCGGCCGTGGAGGCGCGACGAAATAGTACTTTGAGCGGCTTGTGGGTGAGCAAAATAACCACCATCAACAAGGCCGCATAAAAGGCCGACAACCCCGGCGACAAGCGCTCCACGGTGAGGCACCAAATCAGCGCCGCCACCGGCAATAAATAATACAACCCGGCCTTAATCAACGGCCCCGGCACCGGCAGTTGGTCGATGTCATCGCTGTGGCCGAGTTCCGGAAAGCGCGTGGCATAGGCGACCAGCCCCACATAGGCGGCCAAAATGATGGCCGCGGATACCCAAAAAGTATACGCGCCGGCGAACCCGGCCAGAGCGCCAAAAAAGTAATAACACACCCCGGAGAGAATGATGATGCCGAGTAGGTTGGCCACCGCCGCTACTAGCGATTGTCGCCAAGTGCGCACCACGGCGCGCGGCAGGCCTTCGAGGCCGGCTTTGCAGGCTTCCAAATGCACGATATAAATCAGCGCGATGTAGGAAATAATCGCCGGCAAAAAGGCGTGTTTGATGACCTCGATATAAGAGATGCCGACGAATTCGATCATCAAAAATGCCGCCGCGCCCATCACCGGCGGCGTCAACTGCCCGTTGGTGGACGAGGCGACTTCCACCGCGCCGGCTTTCTCGGCTGAGAATCCGACGCGCTTCATCAGCGGAATGGTGAAGGTGCCGGTGGTCACCACATTGGCGATGGACGAACCCGACACCAGCCCGGTTAAGCCCGATGACACCACCGCCGCTTTGGCCGGCCCGCCGCGCAGGTGTCCGAGCAGGGAAAACGCCACCCAGATGAAATAATTGCCAGCCCCGGCGCGTTCCAGCAACGAGCCGAACAACACGAATAAAAACACCATCGAGGTGGATACCCCCAAAGCGACGCCGAATACGCCTTCTTGGGAGAGCCACATGTGCGACATCGCCTTGCCGTAACTGGCGCCCTTCCAGGCGATGACTTCCGGCGCCTGATGCCCGAAAAACACATACAACAAAAATAAGGCGGCGATGATCATCAGCGGCAAACCCAACGCCCGCCGCGCCCCCTCTAACACCAAAACCAGCCCGATGGGGGCGATGATTAAATCCATGGTGGTGGGCAAACCGGGGCGCTCCGCCAACTGCACCGCGAACACCGACAGATACATCACCGCGCCCACCCCTAACGCCGCCAGCACCCAATCCAACGCCGGAATCCGTCCACGCGGCGAACTTTTCAAGGCCGGATAAGCGAGAAACGCCAACAACAAGCCAAAGCCTAAGTGAATGGAACGCGTGTCGGTATTATTAAACACCGGCAAAAAATCGCTAAACATATACGGCAAGGGTGACGCGATCCATAACTGAAACAGCGACCACGCCACCGCCGTCCATAGCAATAAGGTACCGACCCAGCCAGCCGGATGCCGCGCGCCGGTATCGGTGGCGGTGACTAATTCTTGTGCGGTTTTTGACATGGGTTTTGCCCTGTTTTGATTAAATCGGCGGTTGGGTCTAAGTTCGTTTGCTCGTTATGGAAATGTGAATCATCGACGTAAATCTATCGACATAAATCATCGACATCAATCAGCAAACAACATCAGCGACAAGTTTGATTGTCGAAGAAGTCGGTGGAACATTTGACCGTGTTGCCGTTATCGTCGCGGTAGATTTTGTGGCCGAAAAAATCGGTGCGGGCGCGGATGGTATGGCCGTGGTCATCGCGATAGGTTTGATTGCCCAAGATGTCGGTACGGGCGCGCCAGGTGTTGTTATTTTGGTTGTTGCGGTAGGTTTTGTGGCCGAAAAAGTCGGTGCGGGCGTGGATTTTGGCGCCGTTATCATCACGCCAGGTTTCATGGCCGAACGCATCAGTGGATGAGCGCCAGGTGGTTTTATTATCTGCGCACGGTTGGCTGGCGTAAAAATCCGACTCACATGATGCATCGGCGGCGGTTGCGGCGCTTATGCCGGCCGATAGTATCCAGACCGATAACATCCCACCGAGCGCCAAAAAAAGCGCATGCTTTAATTGAATGTTTAATTTCATGTGCGCTCGCATGTTAATGTCATGTTCAATAGCATATTAATCGGATGGATAAATATCAACCAATCAATGGTTAGATATCAACGCATCGGAATCAAATATATCGAAAAATTAACTATATCGAAAATTAAACATATTGAAGAAGTTAACTATATCGAGATGCAAAAAGGGGGGCCGACCTCGCGGTCCACCCCCCTTATGTTTTGCTACGCGCAGCGCTTACATCCAGCCGCGTTCTTGGTAATACTTGATGGCGCCTTTGTGCAAGGGCGCGGATAGCGCGTCTTTTATCATCACGCTTTCTTTCAAGTTGGCGAACGCCGGGTGCAGTTTTTTGAAATCATCGAAGTTGTCGAACACACCCTTGACCACTTGATAGATCACATTTTCCGGCACTTCGCTCGAAGTCACGAAGGTAGCGCCGACGCCGAAGGTGGGGGTGTCATCCGGGTTGCCGCGATACATGCCGCCGGGGATGTTGTCGTAGCGATAAAAGGAATTATCGGCCACTAATTTATCGATGGCCGGGCCGCTTACCTCGACGAAATTCGCATCGCAGGTGGTGGTGGCTTCTTTATTCAGCGCCGCCGGGTTGCCCACCAGCCAGAAGAAGGCGTCGATTTTGTTATCGCACAACGCGCCTGGGGTCTCGGCGGATTTCATCTGCGCGGCCAATTTCAGGTCATCGTTGCTATGCCCGAGTGCCTTCCACATCACCTTCCAACTCGCTTCGGAGCCGGAGCCGGGGTTGCCGATATTGACGCGCTTGCCCACCAAGTCATCCACATGTTTGATGTTGGCGTCTTTGCGCGCCACGATGCTGACGCCCTCGCCGTGGATGGAAAACACCGCCCGCAATTCCTTAAACGGGCCGGCTTTGATGAAGGCTTCCTTACCGGTGCCGTTGTAGGCGTGATATTGCCAATCGGACTGCGCCACGCCCATGTCCAACTCGCCGCCACGGATGGTGTTGATGTTATACACCGAGCCGCCGGTGGATTCCACCGAGCAACGGATGCCGTGTTGTTTGCGGGTTTTGTTGACCAAGCGGCAGATGGCGCCGCCGGTGGGATAGTAGACGCCAGTGACGCCGCCGGTGCCGATGGATACGAAGGTCTGCTCGGCGGCGCCGGCCGGTGCTGCGCCGAACATCAAAGCCGCGATGGCGGCGGTGGTGATGAAGCGAGTCACGGTTTTGTGCATGGGTGTTTTCATGGGTATTTTCATGGGTATGTGCCTCCAAAAAGGCGTTGGTTGAAAAGGGGTAAAACGGGTTGGTTACGCGTGGTGGGTGCGCCATCATCGCCGATCGCCATACTCGATAGCCGAGCGGCAGCGCATTCACCTACGGTGATTATTCCATAAAATTCGAGTGGGGAAATGGGGCGCAGGTGGTGTCCAGGTGGTGGATGGGTGAATCATCTAAGCGCCGCCGCTAACATCGATTGATGACACTTATCTGATGCCACCGATTGAGGGCAAGCGCCCAATTCGGTGTTGAATTGCGCTGAATTTGCCCTGAATCCGATAAAGCCACGCCGAAATTCCACAAATCCGCCAAATTGCCGCCGAAATCCCCGCCTTAATCTAACGCCGCGGCCAATTCGGCCTCCCCCAGGCGGCGGATTTGCCGCAAAATCCAGCGTTGGCGCTCGCGCACTTCAGCATCCGGGGCGGCCACCGAGCGGGTGCGCGGATTGGGCAACACGGCGGCGAGTCGCGCCGCTTCGAAACGATTCAGCCGCGCCGCGGATTTGCCGAAAAAATGTCGGCTGGCGTTTTCCACGCCGTAAATCGCCGGGCCGAATTGGGCGATGTTCAAATACACCTCCAGCACCCGTTGCTTGCCCCACGCGAAGTCGATATAAATCGCCAGCCCGGCTTCGAGAATTTTGCGCGCATAACTGCGTTCATTCCACAAAAACATATTTTTCGCCACCTGCTGGGTGATGGTGCTGGCGCCGCGCAGGCGGGCGCGTTGTTCGCGCAAACTCTTATATAACTCGACGAAATCCAGCCCATGGTGCTGAAAAAAACGCTGGTCTTCGGCCGCGATAACGGCCATAAAAACATGCGGCGATATATTTTCCCGCGACCGCCAAGCGAACGCCAGCGGTGGCACAGGCGCCGGCGCGGCCCAATTGCGCTGCCAAATTATCGACGAAGTCGGCGGCTCGAGCCAGCGCAAACTGGTCACGGCTGCCATCGCCAGCAGCGCCACCACCGCCAGGCCGAGCGCCGCTGCGCGCACCGCCGGTAGGCTGATTATGTAGCGCCAGCCGCGCCCGAATATGCCACGCCGACCCCGCCGACCGCGTCTAGCCGGTTTTTTCCGCCGGATAGTGACGCGTCGCGAGGTGTTGCGCCGGCCACTGCCCCCGCGCCACGCCGGCCAAATCATTCGCCAAATTCGCCGCCAAATTCGCCGCGCCGGCCGCATCGCGCTCAAAATCCCGCCGCCATGCCGTCCTTGCGATGGTCGGAGCCGGCAATGTAGCCGTGCGCGCCTTTATAGATGAGTTGGGCGCCGCCCATGCCACCGGGGCCGCCCATGCCGGCGTCGGCGAGGCCGCACAAGCGATGCCCGCGGCGGCGCAATTCGGCGCGCACATCGGCCGCCACGCCCGGCTCTAACGCCACTTGCTGGTCCGCCGTCACCTGCCAGCGCGGCGCATCGCTGGCGCTTTGCGGGTTTTGGCCGTAATCGCACACCCGAATCACCATCTGCGCGTGTCCTTGGGGCTGCATGGCGCCGCCCATCACGCCGAAACTCATCAGCGGCTGCCCGTTTTGGGTGATAAATCCGGGGATGATGGTGTGGTATGGGCGCTTGGCGCCGGCGAATTGGTTGGCGTGGCCGGGTTGTAAATTAAAACCAGCGCCGCGATTGTGCAAACTGATGCCAGTGCGCGCGATGACGATGCCAGAGCCGAAGCCCCAAAAATTGCTCTGGATGAAGGACACCATCATGCCGTTTTGGTCGGCGGCGGTGAGATACACGGTGCCGCCGGGCGGTGGGGTGCCGTACTGCGGCATGGCGGCGCGCGTCATGTCGATGTCGGTGGCGCGGGCGCGCAAATAATCCGCCGCCAGCAGTCGTTGCGGCGGCAGCGGCAGATTATCCGAATCAGCAATATAGTGATAGGCGTCGGCGAACGCCAGTTTCATGGCCTCGATTTGCAGATGGAAAAAATCCGCGGAATCCACCGCGTATTGGGCCATGCCATGCTGCTCGATAATCCCCAACATCATGAGCGCCGCCAGCCCTTGTCCGTTGGGCGGCAATTCGTGTACCGCGATGTCGCCGCGCGCTGCCGAGCGATAGGGCTGGGATAGCGGCGTCACCCACTCGCAGTGATGCGCGGCCAGGTCGGCGGCGGTTAGCCGGGCCCCGGCGTGGTGGGCGGCGGCGGCAATTTTATCGGCCAGCGCGCCGCGATAAAAATCCTCGCCGCCGCTGCTGGCGATGGCGGCCAAGGTGTCCGCTTGCTCCGGCAGACGAAACCAATCGCCGGCGGCCGGGGCGCGACCATCGGGTAAAAAAGCGCAAAAATCGGCAAATTCCGCGGCGCTCAATGCCTCGCGAAAAATCGCCGGGGCCGGCGCCCAAGCGGTCGCGGTGTGGGGCGACACGGCAAAACCCTCGCTGGCATAGCCGATGGCGGCGGCGAATAAGGCATGGAACGGCAGTTTGCCAAAGCGCTGCGACAACGCCGCCCAAGCGCTCACCGCGCCGGGCACCGTCACCGCCCCCCAGCCGCGCAGTGGCATCTGCGCGCAGTGCGCGAAATCCGCCGCCGTAGCCGCCGCCGGGCTGCGCCCCGAGGCGTTCAGCCCGTGCAGCGCCGCGCCGTCCCACACCATGGCAAAGGCGTCGCCGCCGATGCCGTTGCTGGTCGGCTCGACCACGGTCAAGGTGATGGCGGCCGCGAGCGCCGCATCCACCGCATTGCCGCCGCGGCGCAGCATGTCGAGGCCGGCCTGGGTCGCCAATGGCTGCGAAGTCGCGACTACATTGCGCGCTAACACCGGCATCCGCGCGCCGGCGTAGGGCATGGTGAAATCGATGGAGGTCATGGGGCGGGGGTAGGGCGGGCGGGGCGGGAAAGCCGCGCCGCCTGAGATTATACCGCCGGCGGTGCGCGGTTATGTTTTGCGGGGGGTTGTCAACGGATTGAAAAGCCGCTACATTTTCCCTTGTCAAGATTCATCAAACAGTCCACCCGCCGTCGGGTTGCCTGTTTAATACAATAGCGTTTGTACCCGAACGGGGCCTCCCCGTGCGGAGCGAATAGGCAGGAATTTCACATCTGTTTGGTGATCTTGACACAACCCGGCACCCGTGGGCGCCGGGATTTGTCAACCACTCCCGGTGAAATTCCATGTTGCGCGAGCCACTCAAGTTTAAACCCAACACGCTGTATCGCGGCGATTGTTTGGATGTGATGGATAGTTGGAATGACGGCTGCGTCGATTTAATCTATCTCGACCCGCCGTTTAATTCTAATTCGAATTACAACATCATCTACGGCAAGGATCGCGCCGGAAAGCCGCTCGATGAGCCCATGCAGTTTTTCGCATTTAAGGACACTTGGTTCTGGAATGAAGAAGCCAAGCAGCGCGTGCAAGAAATCAGCCGTGCTGTAGGTCATCCGGCGCACCTTGCGATAAAAGGGCTGGCGGAAATGTTGCCCGAGACCGGCATGCTGGCCTATCTTTCGTACATGGCGCAGCGCCTCGCCGTCATGCACCGCATATTGAAAGACACCGGCAGTATTTATCTGCATTGCGACCCCACCGCATCGCATTATTTGAAAACGGTTATGGATTGCGTGTTTGAGGTGAAGAATTTTAGGAATGAAGTTGTATGGAGTTATCGCCGGTGGTCAGGGAAAACCACGGCGTATCAAAAAATGCACGACACCATATTTTTCTATGTAAAAGACAAAAACCAACATACATGGAATCAGCCTATGGAACCTAAACTACCTTCGTCAAAACCCTATAAAAGTACGAAGGCGGTGGATGATAGAGGCATGGTTATTAATGTGATTGATAAAAGTGTAAGCGTTCCAGACACTGCAATGCGCGATGTTTGGGAGATTGGTAGAATGGGTCCTAGATCAAAAGAACGACTCAAATACCCGACGCAAAAACCCATTGCGGTGCTGGAGCGAATCATCAAAGCATCATCCAACGAAGGCGACATCGTTTTAGATCCATTTTGCGGCTGCGGCACCACTGCCGAGGCGACTTACAAACTCGGCCGCCAGTTGATCGGCATCGATATATCGCCGTACGCCATCCGCCGAATTTGTCACGACCGCTTGAAAGATGCCGCCGGTTTAACCATCGAAGGATTTCCCACGGATATATACAGCGCTCGGGAAATGGCCGACGATCGATTTTTATTTGAGCAATGGGCGGTGACCACATTGCCCGGCTTCGAACCGAACGACAAACAAGTAGGCGACGGTGGCGTAGACGGCCGTGGCATGATGTTGAACCCGCCCGGCGATAAAGGAGGAGGAAAGTGCGTGGTGCAAGTCAAGAGCGGCGGCTGCACCCCGAACAGCATGCGCGCATTTTTGTCGCAAATCACCGGGCACTACGCCAGCATGGGAATTTTTATCACCATGGATAAAATGAATGACACCAAAACCAAGCGCGAGTGCATAGCGAACGCCGGCCAATTCACCGAAGGCGCGAAAACCTTCAACCGCATGATGTTTTGGTCCATCGAGGAACACTTCGAAGCCAAAAATCACCTGCAACTACCCGCCATGGCGCACCCACGCACCGGCAAAGAGATGCCACCGGAATCCATCGCGATGGATTAAGCAACCAACGCATCAATCATTCGACCAAATTAAACTACCGCCGCATTAACTTAGAATCAGTAGGTTAATTCATTTAAATTAGCCGGCGAATTAACATCATCGAATTAACACAACCAAAGTAACGCCAGCAAATTAACGCATAGGGATTAATTAGGGATTTATATACCTAAATCTGCACGGTGGGTTTGAGGTTGGATTTGGGTTTGGATTTGGGTTTGGCTTTTAGTATTCGCTCCCCCCGTGTTTTTTCGGGATGGGGAGCCAAAACTGGCGATAAAGTCGCGAGTTTTGGCTCCCTCTAAAAAGATAGGAATTAATTAACCCGCCGCTGCATCTTGTTGCGCGCGACGCTGGCGGCGCGCTTCTAATGGCGCGACTAACAGCGACATCATGGACGGCACGATGAGCAAGGTGATGAGCGCCGATAAACTTAAACCGCCGACTACCACCGAGCCCAAGCCGCGATATAACTCCGAGCCGGCGCCGGGGAAAAGCACCAGCGGCAGCATGCCAAATACGCTGGTTAAGGTGGACATAAATATTGGGCGGATGCGGTTGCGCGTGGCTAAGGTGATGGCGGCGGCGGATTCCATGCCTTGTTGGCGGATGTAGTGCAGGGTTTGATGCACTAACAGAATCGCGTTATTGACCACGATGCCGACCAAAATAACGAAGCCGAGCATGGTCAGCATGTCTAACGCTTGGTAGGTGTAGAGGTTGAGCGCCGCTAAGCCGGCGACGCCGCCGGCGGCTGCCACTGGCACCGATAACATGATGATGAGCGGGTAGATGAAACTTTCGAACAACACCGCCATCACCAAAAATACGATAATCAACGACAACATGAGATTTACCGCCATGGCGCTGCTGGTCTCCACCAGTTTGTCGGCGGTGCCGGAGATGCGCATTTTCACGCCGCGCGGCAAGCCCTCGGCCTGCAGCGGGGCGACCACTTGCTGGCGAATAATGTCGATGGCGGATTCCAATGCCAAGGTGGGGCTCGGGCGTACTTCCAAGGTGATGGTGCGGAAGCGCTCGCGATGGCGAATTTCGGTGGGCCCGGCGGTGAGTTCGATGTCAGCCACCGAGGACGCGGGAATCACCCGCCCGTGCGGCGTGACGATGGGCAAATTGCCGATGCCTTGGGTGCTTATCACCGCGCCATCAAAACCGCGGATGACGATGTCCATGAGTTTGCCGTCCACGGTGGATTGGGTGGCGCGCAAGCCGTCGTTGAAGGCATCGATAGTGCGCGCCAATTCCCGCGCCGTCACGCCGCTGTCGTTTAAGCGCATGCGGTGTGGAATCACCCGCACTTCGGGGGCGCCGAGTTCCAGCCCCGGCTGCGGACGCCATTCGTGGCCCTCGGCGCGCGGGAATAAGCCGACGATGCGGCCAAAAGCGCGGTTGGCGGTCTGTAACACTTGCTCTAAATTAGGCCCGGAGACATCCAGATCGATCTTGCGCCCGCCGCCGATGCCGCGGCCAAAAATGGACGGCTGGGTGATGAAGCCGAAGGTGCCGGGCTCGCTAAACACCGGCCCGCTCAAAATGGGCTTGAGTTCGGCCACGCGCTGCGGGGTGACCGCCACCGCGCCCAAAAATGTGCGGGCGCGGGTGGCGACATAAAAAAAGCGCTCGATTTTCGGTGGCTGGTCGGCGGCCGCCACATCATCCGCATCGCGCGCCCATAAATGTCGGGTTTCGTCCTCGATGCGCTGCGCGATGCCGGTGGTGGTTTGCAGGTTATAGCCGGGCGGCGGAATGACGATGCCGAACAATAAATTGCGATTGCCCTCGGGCAGGTATTCCAATTTTGGCAGCAGCAGCCAAGCGCCGAGCAGGGCGGCGGCGGTGAGCAAGGCGGCGCTGCCAGCAGCGCGCTTTTTGCTGCGCAAGGCGGCCGCGGTGTACGCGGCGATTGACTCGGTGAAGCGCTGCGCGGCGTGGTCTACGGCCGGTAATTTCATGGCGCTTAACCAGGCCTCGGCGGTGGCGAATTTGGTGGTTAGGTTGGCCGACATGCGCGCCGCCATGGCGGTGGGTTTGCCCATGGCTTGGCCGCCAGATGGCGCCAAAAATCGGCCTGATTCGCCGCTCGATGTACCGCCCGCTGCAGCGGATTCGCCACCCGATTCGCCGCCCGATTTACCCCCCACGCCCTCGCTCAACAAGCGCCGCGACAGCGCCGGAATCACCGTAATCGAGACCACTAAGGACAGCATCACCGACACCGAAATGGCCACCGCGATGTCGCGAAATAATTGCCCGGCCTCCAATTCCATCACCAAAATGGGGATGAACACCATCACCGTGGTCAGCGCCGACACCAGCACCGCGCCCCACACCTGTTGCGCGCCCAACAGCGCGGCGCGGGCGTTGGAATGCCCGGCCTCTTTGTGGCGATAGATGTTTTCCAGCACCACGATGGCGGCGTCCACCACCATGCCCACCGCGAACGCCAGCCCGGCCAGGGAGATGACATTGATCGAGCGCCCCAATGCCGCCATGGCCACGAACGCGCCCACCACCGACACCGGAATGGCCAAGGAGATGACCACCGTGGCGCGAAAGGAGCGCAAAAACAGCAGCAAAATCAGCGCCGCCAGGCTGCCGCCGAGCCAAATATTCTGCTGCACCAGCGAGATGGCGGAATTGATGTACACGGTTTCGTCATACACCTGGGTCAAGGTTAAGCCGGCCTCGGGCACCGCCGCCTGGTTTAAATCCGCCACCGCTTCACGAATGCCGCGCATGGTTTCGATAACATTGGCGCCGGTTTGGCGGGTGGCGTTGAGGGCTAATGAGGCGCGCCCGAGCAGGCGGATGGAGGCGCCGGGCTGCTTGTAGCCGAAGCGCACCGTGGCGATGTCGCCCACCGTGAGCCGCCCGCCGCCGCCCGGTGCATCTTGGGCACCGCGCAACAATACGGCGCGGATGACGCCCAAATCGTTGAGTTCGCCTTCGGTGCGCACCACATACCGCCGCTTGCCCTCGTCAATATCGCCGGCGCCGAGTGAGATATTGGCGTCCGCCAACGCGGCCGATAAGTCGCCCACCGTGAGCCGATAGCGCGCCAACGCGTTCGGCTCCACCACCACATGAATCTCGCGCTCGCTGCCGCCATAAACATTCACCCGCCCGACCCCGGGCACGCGCTCCAAGCGCTCCTTTACCACATCATTGACAAAATCACCGAACTCGTGTATGGGGCGCAAGTTTTTGTCGGATTGATTTTTGTCGGGCTGATTGCCGGTGGATTGATTGCCGTCGGATGGATTGTCGTCGGATTGATCGCCGGTGGATGGATCGCCGTCGGATGGATCGCCAGCGGGCGGATTCTCAGCGCGATGATTGACGATGAACCAGGCGATGGCGTTGTCATCACCGCCGGCCGCATCCAAGGTCGGCTGTTCCACTTCGGCCGGATAACTCGGCACGCGGTCGAGCCGATTGGCCACCAACAACAGCGCGCGGTCCATATTCACGCCAATTTTGAATTCCAAGGTGATGCTGCCGCTGCCTTGTTCGGCGCGCCCGGTGATGGAACGCAAGCCGGTAAGCCCGGCCAGTTTTTCCTCCTGCTGATTGATGATCTCGCGCTCGATTTCCGCCGGCGCTGCGCCGTGCCAAGCGGTGTTGATGGTAATCACCGGCCGATTCACATCCGGCGCCAGTTGAATGGGAATCGTCGCCAACGCCACCAGCCCAAACAACACCACCAACAACACCATCGCCACCACCGCAATGGGTCGCTCGATGGCATGGCGGATGATGTTCATCGCGCGCCGCCTGTGGGCAAGCCGCCAGCGCCGCGACGATGCGTATTAACATGACTCATTAACATGGCCGGGCTTAGGCGGGATGAATTTTCCAGCGGGGCGGCGATATTCGCGCGCGCTCATGTGCATACCCATTAATATGCCCATTGACATGACTCATTAGCTTAGGAGACCTGGCGGGGTGAATTTTCGGGCGCCATGGCGTCGGCGGCGCATAGATATGCCCATTAACATGACTCATTAACATGGCTGGGCTTAGGCGGGATGAATTTTGGGCGGGCGGCGGCTATTGCGGTGCCGCCGTCACCGGCTGATTCGGCGCCAAGCGTTCGTTGCCGCGCACTACGGCGAGGTCGCCGGGGCGTAATCCGTCCAGTACCTCGACGCGGTCGCCGGTGGATTCGCCGGTGCGAATGCTGCGCATCTGCGCGGCGCCATCGACCACCACGAACACTAACGCCTCGGCGCCG
Organism: Candidatus Poriferihabitaceae bacterium; assembly: GCA_965243285.1. Classification (GTDB taxonomy): domain Bacteria; phylum Pseudomonadota; class Gammaproteobacteria; order Arenicellales; family Poriferihabitantaceae; genus JAHRAW01. Next base: position 1,698,829 of record OZ251537.1, read on the forward strand.
CGGCGGATGATGGCGTCTTTATGCACCGAGATGATGTCGCGGCGGGCGCCGGCCGGGATGGCTAAGGTGACGCTTTGCCCGCTGGCCAGCAGTCCGGCGTCGGCGCCGAACTGCGCGGTGAAACGGGCGCGGCGGGTGCGCGTGCGCGGGTCTTCTTGCGGCACGATGGCGCGCGCCACGGCGCGGTGCTCGCTGCCGTTATCGAGCACCATCACCACCTCGGCGCCGGCGGCGACGCCGCCTAATCGGTCATAGGGCAGGTCGGCTTCCACTTCCAGTTGTTGGTCGGATACCAAGCGCGCCACCGCATCGCCGCGGCGCAAATAATCGCCCACTTCGGTCATGCGCGCGGTCACGGCGCCGGCGAATGGCGCCGCGATGGTGGCGTGTTTGAGGTCTAAGGTGGCCAACGCGAGTTCGGCCTCGGCCTCATGGGCTTTGGCCTGGGCGATGGTGTGGCGCTGGCGGGCGGCATCGCTTATTGCCGCGCTGACGGCGGCGGAATCGCCCAATTCATCCATGCGCTGCGCCGACTGATTGGCCAGCGCCACCTCGGCCTGGGCGGTCTGTACGCGCGCCGCGGCGAGATTTTTGCGTAATTTCAAGGCCGCGGTATCGAGCCGCGCCAGCGTCTGACCGCGAGTGACGCGGTCGCCGACTTGCACCAACATCGCCGCCACCCGGCCGTCGATGCGCGCCGTCGCGGCGCCGGATTGCTGCGCCAGCAGTCGCCCAATTATCGGCGAGGTTTGGGTGAAGGTTTGCGCGATGACCGCATCCGTGGCCACCAGCGCCGCTTGCTGCGCCTGGCCGGCGCCAAGCCAGAGCGCCACCGCAGTCGCGCCAGCCAGTTTTATGACGCCGGGTTTTATGATGCTCAATTTCATAGTGCGCAATTTCATCATGGCAATCATCGTCATTGCATTATCCCGTTGCATCATCGCCGTTGCATTATTACCGCTGCATTATCGCCAGTTGTATTATCGCCGTCGCATCATCGCCGTACACCCAAACCCGCGCCGCAACCTTTAATATCGGCCCGCGCCACCGCCTTCCAAATCATGCACCCTTGCATTAGTGCCAATATATTGCCGCCGATGAATCATCGCCCCCCAGATGTAAAATTTAATCTCGACACGCATTCCCCGCCGCCTTCCAAATCATGCGCCCTTTTCGCGTTGCATTATCGCCAACCCATTGCCATCGATACACTATCGTCGGCACATCAAACCCGCCGGCAAACCCGTAGGCAAATCCCTCCCCAAACCCGCCGGCAAAATTCAACCCCCATCCCCGCCCACCAACAACTCGCGCAAAAAAGCCGCCACATCGGCCACCTCATCAGCCGAGACGCTGTGCGCCATGGGATATTCCCGCCACCGCAGCGCATAGCCGGCGGCCGTCAACTGCTGCGCCCCCCGCTGCCCGAGCGCGAGCGGAATCACATCATCATCCACACCATGCGCCATAAAAATCGGCAACGCATGATTGGCGTCTGATTTTTCCGCGGCCAAAGAATCCGCCAACGGCAAATAAGTGGATAAGGCAATCACCCCGCCCAGCCTCTCGCCAAAGCGCGGTCCGGCATGCAAAACCACCGCCCCGCCTTGCGAATATCCAGCCAAAAAAATCTTATCAAAAGCCATGCCACGCGCATGCTGGCGCGCAATCAACGCGCCCACCACCGCCGCCGCTTCGGCAATGCCAGCAGCATCCGGCGCGGCGCCAAAATCGGCCGCATACACATCATACCAAGCGCGCATCACCGCCCCGTCATTGAGCGTAACCGCCCGCATGGTTGCATGCGGAAAAACCAACCGCATCGGCACCCCCACCGCCGCCGCCAACACCGGCGCCATGGGTTCGAAATCATGGCCATCAGACCCCAACCCATGCAGCCAAATCACCGCGCATTGTGGATTGGGCGCGGTATCGATTTCGATAGCCGCATCGCCCTCGCCCGCAGAATCAAAATCACCAGCCGCAGATTCATCAACATCCATCATGATTCAAAAACCCAAAAAATAGGCAACAGATTCTACCCGACCCACTGCTACAATAACGGCATGAATAACCGACTAAATCGCCGCCAGTGCCCTTTATGCAGCAATCACACTGCTGCAGATTTTTAGACCCTACATATATACAAGTGACATGACGGAAGAAAACGACAGCGAAAATCGCAACTTGACATACTCGCAACGAGAGGGGGCAGCGCCGATGCCTGAAGTGCCGGAAGTTGGGGAGGTTACAGTTAGATTTAGAAATTCCATTTGGCGCGTCTTTAGTGACAGCATGAACAAGTGTGGTGCGGTGTATTCGTTTGGTAATTCTAGTAGAACGATGTATTGGATAGATTTCCTCGCTTCATATAAGGAACAAGTGTTGATTATTTCTTATGACAGCCAGCCACCATTTAACCTGCCAGCCGTTAAGACATGGTTGCGTCAAATAATCATTGAAAGAGAATCTCATGAAGTAATAACCTTATGCGAGCATATGTTGCGGGTGGATGGAATTCCTGATGAACTGAAAGGGTGTATAGAAGAATGCTTCAAAAATCACTCACTTTGTCATGTCGATCGGTCGGCGGAACCGGTACGCGTTGTTTCTTGCTCAAGCAAGGAGATGCGAGAAAGCGTGAAGCAATCATTAGGCAACATCAACAAATCCGAATTGGTCGGGACGATAACGCACTTGCGTAGTGCTGCGATAAATTTGAATGATGGAAAATTCGCTGATTCCATTCGCGATAGCATACATGCTGTGGAAACAGCCGCTAAGAAAATTGATCCCGCCGCCTCAAAAAATTTAACCTCAGCGCTAGACTCGCTCGAAAAGCATAAATTGATCGGACATCCCGCACTAAAAGAGGCATTTAAAAAACTTTATGGTTACACAAGCGATAAAGCGGGCATACGACACGCGTTAGTAGATAACGCTGAATCTAAAGCCGGGCTGGACGAAGCGATGTTTATGTATGGCGCGTGCGTGTCATTTGTAGATTACTTGGTCAGCAAACAAAAAGCATTAGCGACACAACGGTTAGCGAAAAAATAAGGCGGCGAGGTTTTTGTCTACATCGCATGTCTACATCGCATGGAGAATAACAATTGGCTACCGGCCATGTTTTATATCGATGTCGGTGGGAATGGCTTGTTTGCTTGATTTTTGGGGCTGGGTTTGGCGAGCAAGAGTTTATGTAAACCTGCCGATGGTTTGGATGCTGGTCGGTTTAGTTTTCGGTGGTGTAGGTGCCGGCTTCGATGGCTTTTAGGCGCTTTTTGGCTTCGGTTTTCGCGGCGCGTAGGTCTGCTGGGGATAGATAATCTTGCCAGTTGATATTGCGTAAATTCTGAGCCGCGTCTTCATTGCCAAATACTTTGGCGATGGAAACCCAGATGTACGCTTCCTTTTCGTCCGTTATGACACCTTCGCCATTCAGGTAGGCATGGCCCAAACTATTTTGCGCAGCCGCATTCTCTTGCTCGGCCGCTTTGTGCCACCAGCGCACTGCCTCGCGCTTGTCTTGGGCAATGCCTTCGCCAGTAGCGTAGGCCACGCCCAAATTATATTGCGCAGCCGCATACCCTTGTTCCGCCGCTTTGCGATACCAGCGCACTGCCTCGCGCTTGTCTTGGGTATCTCCCTCGCCATTATCATAGGCTACGCCCAAATTATATTGCGCAGCGCCCAAATTATTTTGCGCCGACGCATTCCCTTGTTCCGCCGCTTTGCTATACCAGCGCACTGCCTCGCGCTTGTCTTGGGTGATGCCTTCGCCAGTATCATAGGCATAGCCCAAATTATATTGCGCAGCGCCCAAATTATTTTGCGCCGACGCATTCCCTTGTTCAGCCGCTTTGCTATACCAGCGCACTGCCTCGCGCTGGTCTTGGGTGATGCCTTCGCCCTTATCATAGGCATTGCCCAACTTATTTTGCGCAACCGCAAGCCCTTGTTCCGCCGCTTTGCGATACCAGCGCACTGCCTCGCGCTGGTCTTGGGTGATGCCTTCGCCATTTGAATATTTTATACCCAAATTATATTGCGCCCGCGCAAGCCCTTGTTCCGCCGCTTTGCGATACCAGCGCACTGCCTCGCGCTGGTCTTGGGTGATGCCTTCGCCATTTGAATAGACATAGCCCAAACTATTTTGCGCAGCCGCATCCCCTTGTTCCGCCGCTTTGCGATACCAGCGCACTGCCTTGCGCTTGTCTTGGGTGATGCCTTCGCCATAATAATAGGCATCGCCCAAATTATATTGCGCAGCCGGATACCCTTGTTTCGCCGCTTTGCGATACCAGCGCACTGCCTCGCGCTGGTCTTGGGTGATGCCTTCGCCAGTATCATAGGCATAGCCTAAATCATTTTGCGCAGCCGCATACCTTTGTTTCGCCGCTTTGCGATACCAGCGCACTGCCTCGCGCTGGTCTTGGGTGATGCCTTCGCCCTTATCATAGACATAGCCCAAATTCCATTGCGCAGCCGCATCTCCCTGCTCCGCAGAAATGCGCAATTCGGCTACTGTATCAGCCGTGGGTTGAGCACTTGCTACAGCGCACATCATCAGTGCCAGTAGCGCGATTTTTGCGATAAATCGAAACATTTCCTTACCCTTTAGTTGATGGGTTGTTGATTTAATCCAGGCGACAATGCCGGCGGTTAATATAGCAAAAACCCCCGCCCGTTTTGCAACGGGCGGGGGTTTTTTCGGAGTCGCTGAGGGGTAATTGGCGATGGATACCATCGGCGGCGCCGATTCTAACTTTTGTTTTCCTCGCTTGCTTTCTTTTTAAGACATCGTCCATGCTTTCGCCAGCGGCGTTTTTAGGCTCGGTCCAAACATTTTGCCCAGTGTACTTGGGGAATCCCGAATGAGAAGGTGGAAGTATTCAACACGAATATTTTCTTCGCGTACTTGATTGACATCTGTATCTTCATCTTCACCAAGATCCACTTCTTGATACCCCCCAAACTCATAGCACATTTCACTCTTTCAATTAGATCGCATGGAGAATAACAATTGGCTACCGGCCATGTTTTATATCGATGTCGGTGGGAATGGCTTGTTTGCTTGATTTTTGGGGCTGGGTTTGGCGAGCAAGAGTTTAGGTAAACCTGCCGATGGTTTGGATGCTGGTCGGTTTAGTTTTCGGTGGTGTAGGTGCCGGCTTCGATGGCTTTTAGGCGCTTTTTGGCTTCGGTTTTCGCGGCGCGTAGGTCTGCTGGGGATAGATAATCTTGCCAGTTGATATTGCGTAAATTCTGAGCCGCGTCTTCATCGCCAAATACTTTGGCGATGGAATACCAGATGTACGCTTCCTTTTCGTCCGTTATGACACCTTCGCCATTCAGGTAGGCATGGCCCAAACTATTTTGCGCAGCCGCATTCTCTTGCTCGGCCGCTTTGTGCCACCAGCGCACTGCCTCGCGCTTGTCTTGGGTGACACCTTCGCCATCCCAGTAGGCCACGCCCAAAGTATTTTGCGCAGCCGCATTCCCTTGTTCCGCCGCTTTGCGATACCAGCGCACTGCCTCGCGCTGGTCTTGGATAACTCCCTCGCCATTTAAATATTTTATACCCAAATTATATTGCGCCGACGCATTCCCTTGTTCCGCCGCTTTGTGCCACCAGCGCACTGCCTCGCGCTTGTCTTGGGTGATGCCTTCGCCAGTATCATAGGCATCGCCCAAATTAGTTTGCGCAGCCGCATCTCCCTGCTCCGCAGAAATGCGCCATTCGGCTACTTCATCAGCCGTGGATTGAGCACTTGCTACAGCGCACATCATCGGTGCCAGTAGCGCGATTTTTGCGATAAATCGAAACATTTTCTTACCCTTTAGTTGATGGGTTGTTGATTTAATCCAGGCGACAATGCCGGCGGTTAATATAGCAAAAACCCCCACCGCCGCCGCCAACACCGGCGCCATGGGTTCGAAATCATGGCCATCAGACCCCAACCCATGCAACCAAATCACCGCGCATTGTGGATTGGGCGCGGTATCGATTTCGATAGCCGCATCGCCCTCGCCCGCAGAATCAAAATCACCAGCCGCAGATTCATCAACATCCATCATGATTCAAAAACCCAAAAAATAGGCAACAGATTCTACCCGACCCACTGTTACAATAACGCTATGATCATCCCGCGATTCTCCCCCACCAAAATAACGCCATGACCAGCCCACGGAAGCACAGCCGAGAAACTACCGAGAATATCGGCAAACTAAAGGAAAAACTCCGCGAGTTATTTCAACTCGACCGTGGCGATCTCGATTTTGGGCTGTATCGAATCATGGCGCACAAAAGCGCCGAAGTTGAGGCATTTTTGGCCAAGGATTTGCTACCTCAAGTCACCGGAGAACTAGGAGAAATCGCCGAGCCTGGAACATCGACATTGCAAGAGGAATTGAAGCGATCATTCGCAGAAGCGAAGCGGCATCGCCCCGACCCCGAAAATTCCTATGATGTTAAAAAATTGCAAGCGCAACTGCAAGCCACCAAATTAAATCAACAAGCGGAAGCCGGCGTCTACAACCACCTGTGCAATTTCTTTTCGCGGTATTACAACGAGGGCGATTTTATGTCGCAGCGCCGTTACAAAGGGCATGGCAAAGAAGCGTACGCCATCCCCTATAACGGCGAGGAAATCAAACTACATTGGGCAAATGCGGATCAGTATTACATCAAGACCACCGAAAACTACGCATCTTATGTTTTTATTATTGTGGATAATAATAAAGAGCGACGAGTGCGTTTTGAGATAGCCGCCGCCGACAACGAAAAGGACAACATTAAGGAAACCAATGGCAAAGAGCGCTTTTTTATATTGGCGAAAGATTTTATCGCCGTCGATAAAGAGGTGCTGAGTGTTCGCTTCGAACATCGCCCACTACAAGATGCGGAAAAAAAGCGCTACCCGCAAAACGGCATCAAACGACAAGCATCGATTAACGCCGAAAGCGAGCGCAAAATTTTCGCAGGCATAGAAAAACACCATGCCATCTGGCAGTTGCCATTGCGCAAACCATGCCCCACCGAAGCGGACGAAAACCGCAGCGTGCTCGGCAAACACCTAACCGCCTACACCGCCAAGAATAGTTTTGATTATTTCATCCATAAAGATTTAGGCGGCTTCTTGCATCGCGAGTTGGATTACTACCTAAAAAATGATGTGATGTCTATCGACGATTTAAAATTGTCGGACGACCCCATCGTATTCATACGCAGTTTGGCGCAAATAAAAGCGATACAACGCGTCGGCGGCAAAATCATCGATTTTCTCGCCCAACTGGAGAATTTCCAAAAACGCCTCTGGCTGAAAAAGAAATTCGTACTAGAAACCCAGTACTGCGTGACCCTAGATAAAGTGCCCGAAGCGCTATACGCCCAAATCGCCGCCAACCAGGCGCAACATGATGAATGGCTGCGGCTTTTCGCCATCGATGAATTGAACGGCGATTTAGCCAGCCCGCACGCTTACAGCCAGCCGCTTAAGCCGGAATTTCTAAAAGCGCACCCCCATCTGGTGCTGGACACGCGACATTTCGATGGCGAGTTTGTCGATACATTGCTCGCCGCGTTGTCGGCCGTCGGGGCGCTCGAAGAACAGATGAACGGCGTGCTGGTGCATGGGGAAAATTTTCAGGCGCTAAACTTGATGCATGCTCGATATAAAGGGCAAGTGAAGTGCGTTTATATTGATCCGCCGTATAACACCGATGCTTCGGCGATTTTGTATAAAAATGGATATAAAAACTCGTCGTGGTTATCGTTGACCGAGTCTCGTTTGCAGCTTGCGCATCCCCTATTAAGGGTTGATGGAATCATATGCGTCGCCATCGATGATGAGGAGATGCCATTTCTCTGCGCTGTCATGGGGGATAATTTCGCCATGGAGTTGGGTATTGTTGCGGTATGTTCAAACCCCGCTGGTCGTAAAACAAAAGGAAGATTTGCACCCTCGCATGAATACGCGCTTTTTTACGGGAAAACGGAACTAGCAGCGCCAGGGTCTCTTGAAAAAACGAAAAAACAGATTGAGAGTTACCCGCATGAAGATGCAGCAGGGCACTTTATATGGACAAGTTTTATCCGCTCTGGTACTAGCGATAGGCGGCAGGACCGACCGAAAATGTTTTATCCAATATTCGTTGATGATAAAGATCAGATGCGCATTCCAAAAATGGAATGGAATGAAGGTAGTCGTCAATGGGCATTGCAAGAATCGCCATCAGATAACGAAATCGCGATGTACCCAGTGAAAAAAAACGCCGATGAAGGGCGATGGCATAGAGGGCATAAACGCATACTCGAAAATCCTAGTGAATATCGAGTAAGACGCATCAAAGACCATAAAATCAGCCTACAATTTAAGGTGCGGATGGATGAAAAAGCGCTACCCAAGACATGGTGGGATCGAGGTCACTATCAATCAGCCAGTGGAACAATAGCGCTCACCAACATTTTGGGAAGTAAAAATTTTGATTTTCCAAAATCAGTTGATTTAGTCAAAGATTGTTTGATTTGTTCAATTAACGGCCATGAAAATGCCTATATTCTCGACTATTTCGCCGGCTCGGGCACCACCGGCCATGCGGTAATCGAGCTAAATCGCCAAGATAACGGCAACCGCAAATATGTCCTGGTAGAAATGGGCGAGCATTTTGAGAATGTATTGCTGCCGCGCATGAAAAAAGTCGTCTATTCCAAAGATTGGAAAGACGGCAAACCGATAAACCGACAAGGGGTCAGCCAGTTATTCAAATATATACGCGTCGAATCCTATGAAGACACCATGGATAGTTTGGTGGTGCGCGCCCGCCAAGATTTGGTGGCCACTATGGAGAGCAAGCGACTTATCGAAGATTATCAACTGCGCTACGCCCTCGGCGCGGAAACCGAAGCCAATGTGTCGCTGTTGGGGGCAGATTTTATCGACCCATTCGATTACCGCCTAGCCGTGGTGCGCGATGGCGTGCGCCGCGACGAAAAAGTCGATTTAGCGGAAACCTTCAACTTCCTGCTCGGCTTGCGATTGCAAAGCCGTCGGCGAATAGGCGACGTTCTTGCCATCACCGGCAAAAACCCCCAAGGCGAAAATTGTCTCGTGCTATGGCGGCAGTTAACCTCCACGGATAACCCGAAATTAGATGCATGGTTCGCCAAACACCGCAAAAAATTCGGCGATGATTTAAAGCACATCTATGTAAACGGCGACCACACCTTAAACGCGCTCATAAAACCAGGCGAACACTGGAGGGCAAGCAGCACCGAGCCGGTGTTCAAAGACTTAATGTTTGCGACCGACTGACAAATTCACTTGCTATAAAAATCAGCAAAAAATCGCCATGACCACCCTCGAAAAAACCATGGTGTTGCACAGTTTCATGTGCAATCAATTCCACCATCTAAATTTACGGGCGTTATTAGATCTTTTGTCGGATCCACATGGGGGAGCCGAAGTGAATCGCGAAGATGGTTTCGCGGCCGCGATTAGAGGGCGTGTGCCCCCGAGCATGGGAAAAAATGTGGATAGATATGCCGCCAATATCAGCGCCCATAGCCGAACTTTGAGCATGAGCGATGAAAAGGGCCGGGCGTGGAAGCCGTTTCAGTATCTCGCCTTGTTATTCACCGAGCGCTATCTTGATTTATATTTTCAAGACTCGGCGCTGTTGGTGGATAAATTAAATCAATGGAAGGAATCCAAGTGGGCGCAGCGGGGTACTAAAGCGGCCGTCGATATCCCCGCCTATACCGTTGATGAAGTACGCAACCTGGCTTTCCAAAGTGCCACCGGCTCCGGCAAAACCTTGCTTTTGCACGCCAACATTTTGCAATATCGACACTACTTGGCCGAATATGGGCAGTTGCATAAACTCAATAAAATCATCTTAGTGACACCGGATGAAGGGCTATCTCGCCAGCACCTGCGCGAACTGCAAGCCAGCGGTATACCAGCGCGACTTTTCACCGATAGCAATGCCGATGTTTTCACCCGTCACGGCATGCTGGTAGACATCATCGACCTGCATAAATTAGATGAAAAAAAGGGCACAAAACGAGTCGCGTTAGACGCCTTCGAGGATAACAATCTTGTCATGGTAGACGAAGGGCATCTAGGCGCCGGCGGCAAGGTATGGCGAAAGCGCCGCCAGCAGTTGGCGCAAAATGGCTTCACCTTCGAATACTCCGCCACTTTCAACCAAGCGGTTTCCGGCGGCGGCGCCGACATTAAAAAATTGCGTAACGAATACGGCAAATCCATCTTGTTCGATTATTCCTATCGATTTTTTTACGGCGACGGTTACGGCAAGGATTACCACATATCCAATCTGCAAAATACGGAGGATAGGGAAGTCAACCATTTTTATTTGCTCGCTTGCCTGCTGACTTTTTATCAGCAATGCCGAATTTATCGAGCCAAAATTGGACACTGGCAAGATTACAACCTGACCCCGCCGCTGTGGGTTTTTCTCGGTAGAACCGTGACCGGAGGCAAGACCGAAACCGAAACCGATGTAGTCAAAATCATTCACTTTTTATCATGGGTGCAGCACGCCGAGGCGCAAGTGGTGGCCGGCATTAAACGATTATTAAGCGGCGCTACTGGTCTGTGCGATGAATCTGGCGCCGATATCTTCAAGCACGCATTTCAACACCTAGGCGATGCGTCGCCTCAAGCGGTTTACGACCATATCCGCGAAATCGTTTTTCGCGGCAAGGGACAGTTGCGAATCGCCCACCTAACTGGCGCCGACGAGTTGCAAATTCGGGCCGGTGATGCGGCGCCGTTCGGGGTGATTAATGTGGGCAATGCGGCCGGGCTGTACACAAAACTCGAGGCCATAGAAAATCGTTCCTTTATGCTCGCCAAAGACGCTTTCAGCCGTCCGCTTTTTGATGATGTGGATAGCAATCACTCACCGGTGAATATCGTCATCGGCGCCCGCCGTTTCGTCGCCGGCTGGAACTCATGGCGGGTAAGCACCATGGGGCTTATGCATGTGGGCACTGGCGAAGGACCGCAGATAATCCAAATGTTTGGCCGCGGTATTCGCTTGAAAGGGCATGGTATGTCGCTCAAACGACACACCGCGCTCGCCGGGCTGGCGGCGGAGGATAGCGAGCAACTACAACTCCTCGAAACCTTGAATATTTTTGGCCTCAAAGCCAACTACATGGATAAATTTAAAGATTATTTATTGAAAAACGGCATCGATGTGGAGCATGTCCTCATCACGGTGCCAGTGACCAAGCAGTTTGGAAAAATAAAAGACTTGAAAATGATTAAAAAGCGCGCCGATGCCGGCGAATTTCAATACACCGATACCCGCCTTGAATTGCCGCGCAAACCAGACTCAAAAATCCACATCACCATCGACCGGCGCAAGCATCTGCAAGCGTTGGCTTCGGCCGATAATCCCGACCACATAGCCAATCAAAGCGATCCCGAAAAACACTATTTAGAAGAATCCCAATTGGGGATGATAAACATGCAAGCGGTTTATCACCGTATATTGGAGCGGAAAAATCGCGAAAAGTGGTACAACATGAGCATCTCCCAAGATGCGGTCGAGCAATTATTGGCGAGCCGTGATTGGTATACGCTGCATCTGCCTATAAAAAATCGCCAGGCGTTAAATTATTTCGCTAGCGTGCAAGAATGGGAAGGGTTGGCGGTGGATTTAATTTGTGACTACGCCGCCCACTGCTGGCGGCGGGGACGCAGCCAATGGGAGCATGATTATATCGAAGCAGAGTCTTTGAATGAAAACAATGCCAACTACTTAGTCGAGCATAAAATTTCCGTCGATGCCAAGGAAGATGATCTGATAAGGGAAATAAAAAAATTGGCGGCGGACATTAAAAGCGATCAAAGCCCCAATGTTTGTTCCACTGACTTGTCTAAGGGTAGTGTAGATCTATTGTTCATTAAGTCGCAGTATCATGCCTATATACCGCTGCTTGCATTGTATGCAGACCCCAAAAAATCGGTAAAAATCACGCCGGTTCCATTGAACAGAACTGAAGCCAGGCTGGTTTCATGCCTTGAAAGCGTGATTTCTAAAAATAATATTGAATTCATCAAAGGGAAAACATTCTACTTGATGCGAAATTTAAGCCGCGGCAAGGGCGTGTCGTTTTTTGATGACTATGCTTTTTATCCAGATTTCATTTTATGGGTGAAGGATAAAAATCGCCAAGATATTTTGTTCATCGACCCAAAGGGGTTGGCTCGGTATGACCATAAAGTCAACTCCAAAGTAGACCTACACACGCGCATTAAAGTTACCGAGAAAAAACTCCAGGAGAAACACCCTAAGTTATTTCTGCATGCTTATGTTTGGTCGGTCACGTCGCCTAAAAATATCGGCAGCGACATCGTAATGACGAAAAATAAATTCGAAGAAAAGGGCATATATTTCAATGAAGACGGTGTGGATGGTATTAAAAAAATGTTGCAGCAGGCATTGGCATGAGTAGTTTTTAAAAAGTGCTGTGTATCGAAGTTTTAGTGTGGCGGTGCGGTGGGTTTATGTGCAATGGATGACGCCATTTCGGTGCGCTATAACCCGGTTTTTGCGGACGAGTGTCGGCGGGTGGCGAGGGAGTTGGGGGCGGTGTTGGTGGCTGAGCATGGGGCGGCGGCGGCGTTTCATATCGAGGTGGATGGGCGGGGGTTGGCGTTGTATTGCGATGGTGATGCGGCGCCGTGGCGGGTGGATTTGGATGCGGCGCGGGTCGCAGGGGGGCGGGCAGGTGGGCGGGGTGCAGGTGGGGCGGACCCGTTGCTGCGGGCGCTGCGCGGGGCGGCCACGGTGGTGGATGCGACCGCCGGCTGGGGCGCGGATGCGGCGCATTTGGCGCGCGCCGGTTGCCGGGTGACGGCGGTGGAGAAAAATCCGCTGGCGGCGACGATGTTGTTGCACGCGCTGCAGCGCTGCAGCGATGCGGTGGTGCGGGCGCGTCTGACAGTGGTGCGCGGCGATAGTGTGGTGTATTTGCGCGATCTTGCCGCTGCTTGCGCGCCGCCGCCGGATGCGGTGTATCTCGACCCGATGTATCCGCGCAGCGCGAAATCCGCGGCCGCCAAAAAACCCGCGGCGCTGCTGCGAAAAATCACCGGCGCCACGCCGGACAGCGCGGCCTTATTCGCCCAAGCCATGGCGGTCGCCGCCCATCGCGTGGTGGTCAAGCGTCCGCGCCGCGCGCCGCCGTTAGCGCCCGGCAAAGTCGGCGAAACCTGCGGCAAACTGGTGCGCTTCGACATCTATCATCCCCAATAGCATCGGGCCAATAGCATCGGGCTGAAAACCCAATACCATACCTATCCAAACAACCCGCGCGGCAACACCATACTTATCCCAACAACCTGAGCGCCGCATTGGACTAATACAGCGGTTTGCTCGCCCGGTCTTGGGCGGCTAATCTCGACTTCGCCCGCCCGGCGACCTAATCCACTCCTCGTGGACTTAAGTACCCGCATCCCGCCGCACCGCGCCTAGGTATTGTGCCGGGGGGATGCCATTGCCGGCTTCGCCGCCGTTCCCTGCGGTGGTCGCTCCCTTGGGCGCCGCCCGGGCTGCTCGCGCAGGCTAGTCGGTCAATCCGGCCGCCCGGCATGACCAAATTTAAGACCGACACTCATGCAGAAACTAGCTCTCCAGCAAATGCCAGGCCGATTAATCGAGGCCGATTCACCACCCGGCCGCGGCTGAGATGAGCGCTAACGGCATGCCTAATAATCGCCCGGCCGCGCCCGGCTGCGGGGTGTTGATCACCAATCTTGGCACTCCGGATTCTTGCAAGGTCGGCGATGTACGGCGTTTTCTGAGGGAATTTTTAGGCGACCGGCGGGTAGTGGAGTTGCCGCGACTGCTGTGGTGGTTGATCTTGAATGTGGCGGTGCTGAGCACGCGCCCTCGCCAATCGGCGCGCGCTTACGCCCAAATTTGGGGCGCCGATGGCTCGCCGCTGTTGAGCATTGCGCGCCGCCAGCAGCATAAATTGCGGCAGCGCTTGGCTGATGGTGGTTTCGGCGGCGTCGGCGTTGAACTGGGCATGCGCTACGGCCATCCGTCCATCGCCTCGGCGCTGGCGAAATTGCGCGCTGGCGGGGCGCGCCGGCTGCTGGTGTTGCCGTTGTATCCGCAATATTGTGCCGCCACCACCGCTTCCGCCTTGGATGCGGTATACGCGGAATTGTCGCGCTGGCGGGCGTTGCCGGGGCTGCGTTTGCTCACCAGTTATCACGACAATCGCGGTTATATCGCAGCCCTGGCGGCCAGCGTGCGCGACTATCGCCGCGTCCATCCCATAGCGGAAGGCGGGATGTTGCTGATGTCTTTTCACGGCCTGCCGCAAGCCTGCGTGGACGCCGGCGACCCGTATGCGGATGAATGTCGGCAAACCGCGCGCCTGCTGGCGGCGGCGCTCGGGCTGCGCGATGACGAGTGGCGGCAGACCTTTCAATCGCGCTTCGGGCGGCGGCCGTGGCTGCAGCCCTATACCGATGAAACCTTGCTGGCTTTGGCCAAGTCCGGGGTGAGTCATGTGCACATGATTTGCCCCGGATTCAGCGCCGATTGCTTGGAGACGCTGCACGAAATCGACCTGGAGAATCGCGACATTTTCATGCGCGCCGGCGGCGAAAATTACGGCTATATTCCCTGCTTGAATGCGCAAGACGCGCACATCGACGCCTTGGCCGGCCTCATCGTCGACAATATGCGCGGCTGGGGCGATGGCGGCGATGGCGGCGATGGCGGGGTGAATGCGGGTGATGCGCGCCTCGAGCGCGCTCCCATGGTGGTTGAAAAATGATGCTGATTTAGGGGGAATCTCAACATGAAGGCCCTGTTGTTAGTCGCCCACGGCAGTCGGCGGCAGTCATCCAACGATGAAATTTGCGCCCTGGCGTCGCGCCTTCGCAGCGGCGGATTATTCGACTTGTTCGATTTGGTGCAACACGCCTTCCTCGAAATGGCGGCGCCGAACATCAGCGAAGGTGGCGAAAAATTGATCGCCGCCGGCGCCGATGACATCATCGTATTGCCCTATTTTCTGGCCGCCGGGCAGCATGTGAGTGCCGACCTGACCGCCGCCACGGCGCGCATCGTGCGGCAACATCGCGCGGTGCGCATCACCCACGCCCCGCACCTCGGCGCCGCCAGCGGCATGGACGCGCTGATCGCCACGCATTTGCGCGCCAACCTGCTGACCAATCCATAAATCGCGCCGCCGATGCCAGGCGGCGACCTTCCATTCCCTAAATCTATTCCACCACCTGATAAAAAGTTTCGCCTGGCTTGATGAGGCCGAATTTTGAGCGCGCCGTCGTCTCCACGGTCTCCCCCCCTTCTTTGAGGTCTACCACTTCGGCCAGCAATTTGTCGTTGCCGTGCTGCAAGGCGGCGCTTCCTTGGTGAATGGCGGCCGTGGCTTGGGTCAATCGATACCAATCGAACAAGTTTTTGTCGCCGAACCACAGCGCGTATTGCACCATCAGCAACAGCCCGGCGAGTACCATGCCGAGCAGTTTCATGCCGGTGTGCGCTAGGCCACCGCCATGGGGTGCGCTGGCGGCGGTTTTTCTTTTCATGCCGATGGAGTTTTTAGCCGATTGGGCGCGGCCGGCAGCGTTATATTTCATCGCCCAGGCGGCAGTGGATTCATCGAAGGTTAGAAAACGCCGCCCGCCCCGGGTAGCGCGCCTGGTCGCCTAACGCTTGCTCGATTTGCAGCAAACGATTGTATTTCGCCACGCGCTCGGAGCGGCACAGCGAGCCGGTTTTTATCTGCCCAGCGGCGCATGCCACCGCTAAATCGGCGATGGTGGTGTCTTCGGTCTCGCCCGAGCGATGGGAGATGGTGGCGCAATAGCCAGCCGCCTGCGCCATTTTAATGGCGCAGGCGGTCTCGCTCAAAGTGCCGATTTGGTTGAACTTGATGAGGATGGAATTGCCGATGCCGGCCGCGATGCCCTTTTTCAGCAGCGCCGGGTTGGTGACGAACACATCATCGCCGGTGAGTTGCAGCCGCCCGCCTAAGCGTTCGGTCAGCACCCGCCAGCCGTCCCAATCCGCTTCGTCCATGCCGTCTTCGATGCTGATGATGGGATATTTTCGCGCCCAATTATCGAGATAGTCGGTGAATTCCGCCGCCGTCAGCGCCAACCCTTCGGCCGCCAAATGGTATTTGCCATCGCGATAAAACTCGGTGCTGGCGGCGTCTAAGCCAATCATCACTTGCTCGCCGGGGCGATAGCCGGCGGCTTCGATGGCGCGCATAATCAGCCCGAGGGCTGCTTCATTGGATTGGCATTGCGGCGCGAAACCGCCCTCATCGCCCACTGCGGTGCTTAAATTCTCCGCTTGCAGCACTTTTTTCAGGGTATGGAATATTTCCACGCCGCAGCGCAGCGCCTCACCAAAGCGCGAAAATCCCACCGGCAACACCATGAATTCTTGAAAGTCGATGGCGTTATCGGCGTGGGCGCCGCCGTTTATGATGTTCATTTGCGGCACTGGCAAGCAAAAATCGCCGGCCTCGGCATGGCCGAATAAACCGCCAAGGTGTTCGTATAACGCCACGCCGCGCGCCGCCGCCGCCGCATGCGCCGCCGCCAACGAGGCCCCGAGCAAGGCATTGGCGCCGAGCCGACTTTTGTTTTCGCGGCCGTCTAACTCGAGCAAAGCGCTATCGATGGCGGCTTGGTCGGCGGCATCCTCCCCCCGCAAACGCCGCTGAATTTCGCCATTCACATTGCCCACCGCCGCCAACACCCCGCGCCCCAAATACCGCGCGGCATCGCCATCGCGCAATTCCAGCGCCTCGAGCGAGCCGGTAGAAGCCCCGGACGGCGCCATGGCCACGCCGCTGGCGCCGCCCGAGAGCGTCACTTGCACCGCCACTGTCGGGTTGCCACGGGAATCTAAAACCTCTCGGGCGGCGATGTTAGTGATGTTAGTTCGGTTGGGCATTCGCTTTTCGATGTAGTTGAAGTTAATGATCACACTGCAACTTGCCATGTCACTACGAATGGCAAGTCACTCTGTGTTAGTTCTGTGTTAGTTCTGTGTTAGTTCTGTGTTAGTTCTGCGTTAGTTATATATTAGTTAAATTCAGGCATTAACACACTCAAAATTTACTAACAATCGAATCTATATCTTTAATCGATTGGAAAATTTTGTTAATCGGCGCAAAGCAGTCTATTCCGTAAAGATAACGCAATTCTTGAACGATGTCCTCGTATAAATTAACAGTAAATAAAAAATTCACTAGTTCTTCTCGCGGCGATAAATCTAAGCAGGTTTGCAAGTTTTTTTCTTGCATCTGCGTCAAATAAACGGATATTTTTTGCATCGCATCGACAAAAGCGCGCAGCGTGTTGTCCTCGAGATTGTTTGCTCCCCCATAGAGAAAATCAAGCGAATAGAGTAATCCGGCAACCTCCTTAGAGTTCAATTTACCGCAGCAAAAACTTGAGCCGTATACCAACCATAGTGAATAATTGGTTGGATATTTGCCAATTTGTTCCATTAAAAAACATGTTTCATAAAATCCACTTAATGTTTTCGGAATAATTTTAAATTCATGGTTTGTATCGATAATTTTTTGCAGATTATCGGACAAATTTTTCTTCTTGCTTTGAATAAATTCTAATTGAATATCAAGCAATTTGTTTTTGATATCAATCATCTTTGTTACTTGACTCAATTTTTTGTCGAAGGTAAAAATTTTGTTAAATACATCTTGTGGCACCCTGAAGGCAGGACTGTTGCCCCACGCCGGAACCCCCGCTTCTTTGCCATGCTGCATTACCCATTGTGGCGTGAAAATAGCAAACTTATTTGACGGCTTTATGATATACAAAAATTCTCTATCCACATGGACAACTCTCGTGCCTTTAATTTTTTTTCCGACTTTAGAAACCTTAAAATCATAAAATTTTAGATCGGCATCACTGGAGTATTGAAATTCAAACTGGCGCTTGCTGCCATCCACATGAGCAACATAATCAGGCTCACCTGATATTCTCCCTCTTCTTAGAAACCAAATATGCGCATCGCCGCCGCTTTTTTCCAGCGTTACATTATCAGTGTCGTACAATGCTTTAAGCATTTCTTCAAACCAATTTTTTATTTCGAGTTCGGCTATCGCCTTCTTTTTCATGTCGCAACGATACTCGAGATAAGTTCTCGATTTTATATCGCTTGATTGCGCGTATACCACCTTTGAGTCGACGATCTTATTCATATCAATTTATCATTCTCAATATTGAGTCTCTCTTTGGCATATTGCAAAAAAGTCTCATTTAACTCATACCCTATGGCGTTGCGTTTTTCCAATGCTGCCGCCACCAGCGTGGTGCCACTTCCACAGAAAGGATCTAAAATCGTTTCATCTACAAAACTATAGGCTTTGATCAACCGCATCGGCAATTCCACTGGAAATGGCGCGACATGGATTCTATTGTCACCGCTTTTTTCAGGTTTCATTGTCCAGACATCGGAGTTTTTAAGCGACAACCAAAAATCCTTGTTTAGTTTTGATTGTTCTTTGTTTTTTTGGTTTATATGCGCGTATTTTTTCACTCCTGATTTTTCTGGTTTGTGAAATTCCAAAATAAATTCGTGCATATTGTTGATTAATATCCCACCAGGATAGGGATAAGTGCCGAAATGGGCGCGCACGCCATTCGTTTTGTGCCAAATAATATCTCGCTTGAAAATAAAACCTGTTTTCTCGCATAAATCGATAGATTTCCCCACTAAATTCAAGGTTCTATAACTATTCTTATCTTTAATTGGTAAGTTCATGATGTTGAGAAAAAATTTCCTTCCGCTTTGTAACACACGAAACACTTCCGCCCATACCTTGCCAATTTCCACAAACCATTCTTCTAAATCATGGATATTGCCTAAATCATTGTCAGCGTTTTCCGAGTACATCTTTGCGTTGAAATAGGGCGGCGAAGTGATCACCAAGTGCACACTATTGTCATTCAAGCAATTCATTTGTCGAGAATCACCAAGGTATAATTTTTGTTCTGTATTTTTAATTTTCAATACAGTTTCATCTTCAATTTTTACGGTTTTTTTAGGATTTCCCGGAATTTTAATTTTTTTCACCTGGCTAAGTGAAAAGCGATATTGCCCACTTGTCGACTTATAACTATTCAATGTATTGCACCGAGCAAGGTTATGAACATCCTTGACCGCAATGCCTAAGTAGGCCGCAACTTCCCCCACTGACAAGTAACTTCTGGATGCATAATCTTTCATGGTGGGAATGCCCAATCGATGCAATAAAATAACTCAGAAGTTTTCGCCCAAGGATTTCGCGGCGCGGTCTAAGGCGAGTAAATCGGTGAGTAATTGCGTCATGCGGTCTAAGGGCCAGGCGTTGGGGCCGTCGCTCCAAGCGTTATCCGGGTCGGGGTGGGTTTCCATAAATAGGCCGTGGATGCCGATGGCGACCGCGGCGCGCGCCAATACGGGCACGAATTCGCGTTGGCCGCCGGATTTGCCGTCGGCGCCGCCGGGCAATTGCACCGAATGGGTGGCGTCGAACACCACCGTGCAGGCGGTGGATTTGAGAATCGCCAGGCTGCGCATATCCACCACCAGATTGTTGTAGCCGAAGGATGAGCCGCGCTCGCACACCATGAGCGGCGCCGCCGGCGCGGAAGTTGGCGCTGCGGTCGCGGCGGCGGTTTGCGCGGCGCTAGCCTTTGCCACCACATGGTGCATTTCATGGGGCGATAAAAACTGCCCTTTTTTGATGTTGACCGGCTTGCCGCAGCGCGCCGCGGCCTCGATTAAATCGGTTTGGCGACATAAAAATGCCGGGGTTTGCAACACATCCACCACTTGCGCGGCGGCCGCGACATCGTCTACCGAATGCACATCGGTGAGCACCGGCACATCCACCTCGCGCCTCACTTTGGCGAGAATTTCCAAGCCCTCATCGCGCCCCGGACCGCGCGCCGAGGTGCTTGAGGTGCGATTCGCCTTATCGAAGGAGGATTTATAAATGAACGGCACGCCGAGTTGCTCGGTGATGGCGCGCAACCGCGTCGCCGTGGACATCGCCATGGCTTCGGATTCGATCACGCACGGGCCGGCGATCAAAAAAAACGGCGCGGTGGCCGAGGGGGTATTAGTGAGATTCGGTAATTTCATCGGCGTTGTCGGTTTTATCGCTAGTGGCGGCGGTGGCTGGGGCATTGCTGGCGCGGTGTTGGCGATAGGCGAGCGCCGCGTTCACATAATCGGTGAACATGGGGTGGCCGTCGCGCGGCGTGGAGGTGAATTCGGGGTGAAACTGGCAGGCGATGAACCATGGGTGCGCCGGCAGTTCGATAACTTCCACCAAACCGGCCCCCGAGCGCCCGGAAAACACCATGCCGGCGGCCTCGAATTGGCGCAGGTAATGGTTGTTGAATTCATAGCGGTGGCGATGGCGCTCGCGGATGAGGTCGGCTTGGTGGATGCGGTGATAGCGCGTGCCGCGTGTCAGGTGGATGTCTTGGGCGCCGAGGCGCATGGTGCCGCCTAAGTCGGCGCTTTCGTCGCGCCGCGCGTGCTTGCCATCGTCATCCACCCACTCGGTGATTAAAGCGATAACCGGGTGCGCGGCGCGGCGCTCGAATTCGGTGCTATGGGCGCCGTCCAATGCCAGCCGATGGCGCGCGTATTCGATGGTGGCGACCTGCATGCCGAGGCAGATGCCGAGATAGGGCACGCCGTTTTGGCGCGCATAGCCGGCCGCCATCAGCATGCCGTCTATGCCGCGCTCGCCGAAACCGCCGGGGATTAGAATCGCGTCCACATCGGCTAACGCACCGAGGCCCTGCTTCTCGAGGTCGGAGGAATCGATATATTTGATGCGGACGCGGGCGTTAGTTTGCAGGCCGGCGTGCATGATGGCCTCGGCCAGGGATTTGTAGGATTCGGTGGAACTGACATATTTGCCGACCATGCCGATGGTGACTTCGCGGTGCGAATTGGCGGCATTTTCCAGCACCTGATTCCACTGCGACATATCCGGCGGCGGCGCCGTAATCTCCAGTTGCTCGGTGACGATGCGGTCGATTTTTTCGCGCACATAGAGGGTTGGGATGCGATAAATGTTATCCACATCCACCCCCGAGATAACCGCGTCTTCGTCCACATTGGTGAACATGGCGATTTTGCGGCGCGCCGAATCCGGCAACGCTTGGTGGGTGCGGCACAGCAGAATGTCGGGTTGAATGCCGATGGAGCGCATTTCCTTCACCGAATGCTGCGTCGGTTTGGTTTTTATCTCGCCCGCCATGCGGATTTCCGGCACCAGAGTCAAGTGCAAAAATAGCGTGTGCTGCTTACCCATTTCCATGCGCATCTGGCGAATCGCCTCGAGAAAGGGCAGCGATTCGATGTCGCCGACGGTGCCGCCGATTTCCACCAGCGCTACTTCCGCATCGGCCGCGCCTAAGCGAATGCGCGCCTTGATTTCATCGGTGATGTGGGGAATCACTTGCACCGTGCCGCCCAGATAATCGCCACGCCGTTCACGGCGGATAACGCGTTCGTAAATTTGCCCGGCGGTGAAGTTGTTGTGCCGCCCCATGGTGGCGCGCACGAAGCGCTCATAGTGGCCGAGGTCTAAGTCAGTCTCGGCGCCGTCTTCGGTGACAAACACCTCGCCGTGCTGAAACGGGCTCATGGTGCCGGGGTCTACATTGATGTAGGGGTCGAGTTTCAACAAAGTGACGCCGATGCCGCGCGCCTCTAACACGCTGCCCAATGAGGCCGCGGCGATGCCTTTTCCCAGCGAGGAAACCACTCCGCCAGTGATAAAAATGAATTTGGTCATGCGCATGATTTGTTACGCCACCGGCCATGGCGGGCAGCCGGCAACCGCACAAAAAGGAGCGCCGAGAAGCCCTCTCGGCTGAGGCGGCAATTTACCAAAATCCGCCGTCAATCTCAATGCGGCGGTCGGGATGAGTATGAATCTAACCGCGTAAATCTTATGCGGATTCCGTCGCCGTCGCCATCGCCACCATCGGCCCGGCAATAGGCCGCGCCAGCGCCGACGCCAGGCGCCCAGGCGATGTCGCCATCCGCCACCAGCAACGGCAGGGCGTCGCGCTCCCATACCGGCACGGCGTGTTGCTGGAAGAGTTTTTTCAGCGCATGGCTATGGTCGCGGCCGCGGCGGCGCATGCGTTCGCCGCCGCGACGCCAGACCAGTTGCAAGCGCCGCCCGCGCAATCGCGCCGCATCCAGCTCGCCGTCGGCGGCCGCGCAGACTTCGATGCGCAATCCACCGCCGAGTTGGCGTGGCTGTAAGTCCCAATCCATGGCGGCTTCGAGCGGTGCGTCGGCCGGCCGCAGTAGATATAAATGGTCGCGAAAACGGCGTAGTTGCAGGTTTTTCCAGCGCACGGCGGCGCTGCGGCTGGCGGCGCTACCGGCGGTCACGAACACTTGCTGCGCCAGGGTGGCGAGTTGCCGGCGCGACGGCGATGGTTGGCCGTGGCGGTGAATCCAGTGGCGCAATAATGCGCTGCGTTGAAATTGCCCCAGCGCCGTCATGGCGCGTATATCCAACGGCGGCGCCAGGCAAAACACGCCGATTTTGTCGGCCGCTTGGCAACGCGGCAATAACGCTTCGCAGGCCTCGCTGATAAAACCGGCCGCATCTCGGCCATTATCCGCGGCCGCGATTAGCGACCCCACCGCGCCGGGCCAGCGCTGCCGCAAGGTCGGCATAACCGAGTGACGGATAAAATTGCGGTCGAATTCCTCGGCTTGATTGGATGGATCTTCGACCCAGCGCAGCTGCTGACGGCGCGCGTAATCCGCCACCGCCGGCCGCGAAAAGGACAACAGCGGTCGCGCCACTTGCGTAGCATGCGCGGCCGACAACACCCGCACCACGGGAATGCCGGCCAGCGCATGGGGGCCGCCGCCGCGCAATAAACCCAGCAACACGCTTTCGGCTTGATCATCGGCGTGGTGGGCGGTCAGCAAGATTTGCCCGGGCGCGAGGGCGCGCTGAAACCATGCATAGCGACTGCGCCGCGCCAGCGCTTCTGTGCTTATCCCCGGCGTTTTCACCACCACTTGGCGGGTGCTGGCATACGGAATGTCGCGCTCGCCACAATACGCCTCGCAATGTCGCGCCCAGTGCGCCGACTCCGCCGCCAAGCCGTGGTCGAAATGCAAGGCGCGCAGCGAAAAATCAACCTGCGACCGCAGCCGCCACATCGCATGCAGCAAGGCTTGCGAATCGCCGCCGCCGCTATACGCCACCGCAAACTCGGCCCGCCGGGCAAACCCCAGCTCGGCAAATAACACCCGACCCAGCGCATCTTCGTCAAATATATCGGCTCGCTTGGGCACGCTAATACCTCGTTTTTACGACCATGTTCACCCGCCGGAGACGCGCCCCCCAGCACCGTTTTCACCCCGCGGTTTTTCGACGCCGTTTCTTTTTGCCGGGCAAAATGGGCGCGGTGTATTGTTGATATAGCTCGAATAAAAATGCCACGCGTTTTGCTTCATCATCAAATGGTGCCGGGCGATAGGCGCGGTCGACCGCTTTATCCAGCGCTTGATGGGCTTTGCGTAATGCCGCCGGCATGGCCCGCGGGTCGTACAGGTCGGCGAAAGTAGCGTTAGGGAGTTGTGACCGAGCATCGAGAACCGCTTGGGCGCGGGTTTTGATGGTATTAGTTTGTTTTGCGGTGAGATCTTTCGACCAAGGAAAGTGGTTGTAGACGATGTCTTTGGAGTGGCGATAACGCCGACCAAATCGGCCGCGCAGCGCACCGTCGTTGCGGCCACAAAATGCTCGAGCAACCGCTGCTGTTGATAGCCGCTTAATGTACGCTTTCTCATGCTAATATAAATAACGTAAATTTGTGTTATCTGAAACAGCCCCCTCATTTTATTTACTGACCTAATTTCAACTATGCAGACGCAGCAATCCATCCTGGAATCGCCGCCCCGTCAGCATGCTTTTTTGCATCGCTTGGCTAGTGCATCGTCAAGTGCGCGCCGCTATAAACGCTACAGCGGGCTACCACTGCGTTATGCCGGCGGTAAAAGTTTGGCGGTGGGGTTTGTGATTGAGCAGTTGCCAAAAAATGTGCGGCAGGTCATGTCGCCGTTTGTGGGCGGTGGCTCGGTTGAGATTGCATGCGCAAATGAATTGGATGCAAAAGTGTTGGCCTATGATGTGTTTGATATTTTGACAAACTATTGGCAGGTGCAATTAAAGCATCCGTACAAATTAGCCGACCAGATTGAAAAATGGCAACCCAGCAAAGCGCAATTTATACAAGTTAAAGCACGCTTGAAACAGCACTGGAAACGCGAGCTTCGTATAAGAAGCAAACTTGAACTTGCTGCGCATTATTGGTTTAACCACAACTTAAGTTACGGCCCCGGTTTCTTGGGTTGGATGTCGTCTATCTATGAAGAAGAGGATCGCTTTCATCGGTTAGTGGGCAAGGTGCGAAATTTTTCGTGCGCAAACTTACAAGTAGCCGCCGGAAAATTCGAAGATACGATTCCGCAACACCCGCATGATTTTTTATACTGCGACCCACCGTATTATTTAGGCGAGGATAGCAAGATGTTTCGCGGCATTTATCCACAGCGAAATTTTCCGGTGCATCACAATGGATTTGAGCACGAAAAACTAGCAGCGTTATTACATCAACACAAAGGTGGCTTTGTGTTGTCGTATAACGACTGCGAAGCGGTACGGGCTTGGTATAAGAAATTTAAAATCGTGGAAGTGGAATGGCAATACACGCTTGGCCAGGGCGAGACGCGGATTGGTAAAAACCGAATGGAGAATGGCACGAAACATCATGTGAAAAACTCGCATGAACTGTTAATTGTTAACGCATGATGAAAAAACGCAGAATGACATCACAGAACGCAAGTTTCGTTAAGATTGCCGGACATGAAAACGAAAGATGCTTTGCGGAATTAATTCATGGCGATACTAACCAGCAAAACCACACCGCAAAAGGTGATGTAATCGATCAGCAAGGACGGCATCACTCAGTTAAAAGCGGCACCTACTGGCAAGTTTTTCTTTATGGAAAATCGCGCTTTGAAAGCAATACCGTTTTTCAACAAATGGGTACAGTATCACAATTAATGATTGAATGCATCGACGCTTTCCCGCCAAAGTTTTCCGATTATGTTGCTGACAAACCAGCCGTCAAAGCAAGACTGCAAATCAAAATGCGATTGTTGCTAGCCGAATTGCAAAATCATAATATTTATTCAGCATTCATTAATAAGGCGTTATTTAACGGTGATAATGCTGATTATTTGAGTGTTTTTATGGGCAATAAAAAGAGCGTTCAATGCATAGATCGAGAATTTCATATATTTCATAAAGATGATGTCGTCGCCGCTTTTACTGCCAATGTTTTCTTAGTTAATTC
This sequence comes from Candidatus Poriferihabitaceae bacterium, assembly GCA_965243285.1. Classification (GTDB taxonomy): domain Bacteria; phylum Pseudomonadota; class Gammaproteobacteria; order Arenicellales; family Poriferihabitantaceae; genus JAHRAW01. Next base: position 1,724,301 of record OZ251537.1, read on the forward strand.
CAAAGCGCGTAATGCAAATCAAACCAGCGACCTGAAGGTAATTTTCAAATCACGGTTGCATAATGATATCAACATTGGCGAGATCGAAGACCGCCATGACAGCGAGCAGCATTATCGGCAAATGAAGTTTCGCCTGAAAGCCCAACCTGTTTTTGAAATACTCACAAAAACTATTTCAAATCGCAAAAAACTGAGTAAGCAACTCATCACTTATGGCAAAGCAAATGAATTGTTTGCGATAGGGCAATCAAAATAAACCAAGCGGTGACCCAGCTCACCGTCGCCGCTTTTTAACCGCCAATCAAACGCCCGCTTCCGCTTTCAGTTTAGCGTAATAATCTGCCGCAAACGATAAAAATAGTAGCCACAGTATGCACATTAACTCCGACCAAATCCGCCGTCCATCGCGCCGTCGTTGCGGCGACAAAATGCTCGATCAACCGTTGCTGTTGATAGCGACTTAATCTGCGCTTTCTCATGCCAATCTAGATAACATAAATTGATGTTATCTGGAACAGCCCCTAAGTTTTACCCTGGGATTTTTGCTCGATGAGCAACTTGCTGGCCCATAGCATATCGATTTTGCCGGTGCCGCCGTCGGTTTTCTTTACCGACTTTTCAAATTTTTCGAGGGTGAAGCAATCTTCGATGTTGCTCAGGTTTTGAATCGGCCGAAAGCCATTAGGCGCTGGTAGCGTTGTGCCACCAATGCATCGGAATCTAGGGCGGATAATTCGTCCATGGCTGCTAGCGCTGCGGTTTTGATGCTCGTGGCGATGGCGGCGTAATCGCGGTGGGCGGCGCCCAGTGGTTCGGCTATCAAATGGTCCACCAAACCGGCTTGGGATAATTCGGCCGCGGTCACTTTCATGGCGGCCGCGGCTTGGGGGGCTTTGTCGGCGCTTTTCCACAGAATCGAGGCGCAACCTTCCGGGGAAATCACCGCATAAACGGCGTATTGCAACATCAGCAATCGATCGCACACGCCGATGGCGAGGGCGCCGCCGGAGCCGCCTTCGCCGATGACCACCGAGATGATCGGGGTTTTTAGGGTGGCCATCATTTCCAGGGATTGGGCGATGGCTTCGCTTTGCCCGCGCTCCTCGGCGCCGATGCCGGGGTAGGCGCCGGGGGTGTCGATCAAAGTGAGCACCGGCAAGCCAAAGCGCTCGGCGAGTTTCATCACCCGCTGCGCCTTGCGATAGCCCTCGGGGCGCGGCATGCCGAAATTGCGGCGCGTGCGTTCGCGGGTGTCGCGCCCCTTTTGGTGGCCGATGACGGCCAGGCGGCGGCCGTCCATGCGCCCGATGCCGGCGACTATGGCGGCATCATCTGCGTACATGCGGTCGCCATGTAATTCGCAGAAATCGTCCACGATGCGGGCGATGTAATCCAAGGTGTAAGGGCGCAGCGGGTGGCGCGCGATTTGGGTGATTTGCCAGGCGCCGAGTTTGGCGAAAATCTCGCGCGTTTGTTCGCGGTTGCGCTTGCGCAAGGTGTGGATTTCGTCCTCCAGATTCAGCCCGCGACTTTTGCTGACGCGCTGCAACTCCGCTATTTTTTCCTCGATCTCGGCGATCGGTTTTTCGAATTCTAGGTAGTCTAAATTCATGGTCGGGTGCGCTTCGAGGGGTGGGTCGCTGGGGATGATTGGCGGGATGATTGGCTGGGGAATGGGGCGGCGATGGCGACGGGGGAGGTGGGCGGCAAATTTAGTCGGCGGATGCGGTGGTTTTGGCAGAGTCGGCGGATGCGACGGACGCCGAGTCGCGGTTGCGCACTAAATCCACCAATCCTTGCAGGGCATAGGCCGCGCTCATGGCGCGGATGGCGTGGCGGTCGCCATCAAAATGGGCGCGCTCGGCTACGCTGTCGCCGCGGCGGTCGGCCCATGCGAAGCACACCGTGCCCACGGGTTTTTGCGCGCTGCCGCCGTCTGGGCCGGCTACGCCGGTCACCGCGATGCAGTAATCCGCGGCCGCGGCGCGCAAGCCGCCTTGTGCCATGGCGGCGGCGGTCTCCACGCTGACCGCGCCGTGCGCGTCTAAAATGTGGCGCGCGACGCCGACCATATCCATTTTAGCGGCGTTGCTGTAGGTCACAAAGCCGCGCTCGAACCACTGCGAGCTGCCGGCGACGGCGGTGAGCAGCCACGCCACGCCGCCGGCGGTGCATGATTCCACGGTGGCGACGCGCCGCCCTAATCGCGCCAACTGCGCGCCGAGTTCGGCCGCCAGGCACAGGGATGAATCATCGGGGCGCATGGCTTAGGTACTTGATTGAGTCATGTACTCATATATAGGGCCATACATAGCGCGAAAAATGCCAGCGCCGCCACCGGCGAAAAAATTCGCCGCCCATGCTCATGGCGCAGGAAAAAATGCGCGCCCCGCGTGGCGAAAATCCGCCGCGCTCGATAGCATGCGATAGCCCTCGCCGGCGATGGCGCGCCGGGCCTCATGGGGGGAATCGAGCGCTGAATCGACGGCCGAATCAGCGGATAAATCAGCGGGCGAATCGACGCGCTGAGATAAAGATTGCACCAATAATTGGCGCGAGTCGTCGCCCAGCAGCGCAGCGCGAAAATAATCAAGCATGGCGGCTTGATCTAGGTTTTCGACCTGCTCGGCGAGGCGCTGGCGGGCGGCGAAATCGTGTTTTTTTAGATTGATTTCCTGCCAGTGACGCGCCGCGCGCTCGGCTAAGGTTTTATCGCGCTGCACGATGCGGTCGATTAAGCCGCGCTTGATTTGCGCGAACTCCGCCGCCGGCATGGCCGCCAACACGCCGTCGAATTCATCCAAAAACGCGGCGCTTAACCGGTAGATTTGCTGCGGCCCGTGGCTCGGGCTTTGCGCCGACAGCAGCAAGCCGGGCACCCCCCATAGGTCCAAACTGGTGGCGTATACCGAATAGCCAACGCGGTGCGTGGTGCGCAGATTGAAGAAAAACGGCGCCTCCAACAAGCGCCCGAGCAGCGCCATCCGCGCCCGTTCGCGGTCGCTGTTTTCGCGCCCCTGAAAATAAATCGCCAGCGCCGAATCATCGTGCGCCACATTCAAACTGCGCACATAGGCGATGCCGTCGTCCAACATAAAGACCTTCGGTGGCGGCGCTTTATCGATGAATTGGGCGCCGGCGAAGGCCTCGCCTAACATCTGATTCATGCGCAGCGAGCGCTCGATGGCGACATCGCCCTCCGATAACGAGGTGAGTTTGACCGCGCCCAACAAGCGCGCCGCGTGCGCATTCAGGTCGGCAACCTCGAGGCCCTCCAAGGCCGCCAGCCGCTCGGCATCGCGCCAATGGGGGTGCAGCAGCAGCCGATAAATCTCGTGCACGGCTTGTTGCGATGGCGAATTTAGGGCGTTATTGCGTAATTCGCGCTGCAATTCGGCGCTCGCCAGCGCCAGCCGCTCGGCCTCGAAACGCGGCGCCGTCAAGGCCGACAAAATCGCCGCGAGCAACGCCGGCAGCTGGTCTTCATAACCATGGATGCGCACGGAAAATCCGCGCGCGCGGCGATAGATTTGATAATCCAGCCCAGCGAGGCGCGCCGGATAGCCGATTTTGTCGAGGCGCTGGGCAACCAGCCGCACAAACAATTCGCTCAGCACCACATGGCGCGCGCTGTCATCCACCAGCGGCGAATCGACGCCGACATAAAACACCGCGCGCGGAGCGCCGAACATCGCGCCGCCGAGGCGCCAGGCCTCTAATCCGGCCAACACCGCCGGCGTATCCAAGCGCTGCGGGGCGGCATCATCCGCCGCCTCAACCTGCGCCGCCAATCGCTCGGGGATAAACGGATTTGCCAAAGGCAACGCCAATCGCGGGTCGCGGCGCGCTTGACCGCCACGCGCCAGACGCCAGCGCTCGAGGGCGCCAGGCGCTATTTTTGATAGGGCGAAATCCACATCGTAAAACGGTGTTTTTCCGCACTGCAGTGGGGTGGCGAGGGTGGCCGGGTCGGGGGCGAGTTCAATGATGTTCTGGTCGCTATTCCGGTCAACATTTGCGGCGGAATTTTCATAATTTTTGCTGGCGTCGCTACCGGCGACCTTGCCATCGCCACCGCCGAATTCATCGTGCTTCGCCACCACCTGCATTAATATGTCATCGGGCTGCAATTGCGCTAATAAATCGCGAATTAAGGCCGGGCGATACTCGTCCATGCGGTACGGCCCACGCAGCACATCGACGCTGGGGTAGCGGTGCATGCTAGCGGCGAGGTGGCGGGCGACGGCGCCGGCGCCGGTGGCCGGTGCGAAGCGAAAGGCGATGTTAGCCAGGCGCATCTGCTCGTCAAAGCGCCAGGCGGCGACGCCATCATTTTCCAGCAGGGCGATATATTGAAATAACAGCGCGCCGATGTCATCGATGTGGGCCAAGCCCGGCGCGGTGAGTTGCACCGAGACCTCGAAAACGCCTTGCGCTTTATCCATAAAACCGGCGCCGGCGGAAAGCCCCTCGGCCCAGCCGAGGGTTTTTAGCAGCGCTAACAACGAACCTTCGCCTTCGTGACCGACGAGATTGGCGATGTAACTGAGCGGTTTGGCGCGATAGTGCGCTTCGACGCTGGGCATGGGAAACAGAAAGGCCACCGCGGTGTGGGTTTTTTCCGGCGTCACATCGAGGCGCGAGGCGGCATGCGCCGGACTAAAATACGGCTGCGTGAACAGTGCCGCTTCGGCCTCGCGGTCTGGCACCGCGGAAAATAATTGCCGCGCCATGTTCGCCAATTCGTGCACCGATTCCCGCCCCACCACCGCCAGCGTCATCAAATCAGCGGAATAATGCCGGGCGTAGAAATCGAGCAATTGCTGGCGCAGGGTGTGCTGGCCATCGGTGCCGCCTCGGTCGCGCAAGGTGTACTCCGAGCCCACCGAAAACTGCGAGCCCGGATGCGCCGCATTCACCAACTGGCGACGCGCCGACCAGAGGCGACGGCCTTCATCCTTGCGCCGCGATTGAAATTCGGAGTGCACCACGGCGCGTTCGCGGGCGATGAAGGTTTCATCGAAGGAGGGATCGATGAAAAATCGCGAGAAGCGATCGAGCGCCGGGCGCAGGTGTTCGGCGCTGACCTCGAAATAATAATTGGTATGCGAAAACGAGGTGTAGGCGTTGTTGTCGCCGCCGTGGTCGCCGATAAAATTGCGATATTCGCCGGCATCCGGGTATTTTTCGCTGCCGAGAAACAGCACATGCTCCAACAAATGCGCCAACCCTTGCCAGTCGGCTGGGTCTGAGCCGCTGCCGACGCCCACATCCAAGGCGGCGGCGGCCTTGTCGGTGGCCGGGTCTGACACCAGCAACACTCGCAAGCCGTTAGGCAACACCATGGCGCGATACTGCCGGGCATCCAGCGGGCTTTGGGCGATGGCCGACTCGCCGGCCGCCTCATCGACCGCCAGCGTCGGCGCAGTCATGAACATGAGCATGAGCATGAGCATGGCGCGGGCCGATTTGGCGCCTCGTTTTGACACGGCGGCGGGTGCTGGCGGCCTCGCGTTGCAACCGCTGGGCGCGGCTGGCACACTGGACGCCGTTGGTGTTCGGCGCTCCGCCGCCGCCCGCCGGCCCCTCGCCGATACCTCACTCACTGGAATTATCCGGACATTATCCATGAAACTTTATGGCAGTTACACCTCGCCCTTCGTGCGCCATTGCCGCGTGGCAGTGCTTCAAGCGGGCTTTGATTTTGAATTCATCGAGGCCGATTATGCCGCCAGCGCGGCGCAATCGCCCACCAGCAAGGTGCCGTATTTGGCGGCCGATGACATGCTGCTGACCGACTCCAGCACCATTATCAAATATGTGCGCGAGAAAGCCGGGCACTCTTTTTTGGCCGAGCTCGATGATTATGAGAATTTCACCCTGGTCAACACCGCCATGGACAGCGTCATCAACTTATTTTTGCTAGAAAACGATGGCATTGGACCGGCGCAAGTGAAATATCTCAGCCGCCAGAACAACCGCGTCGCCAGCATCTTAGCAACGCTGGACGAGCGCTTTGCGCAGGAGCAGTCCATCAGCCGCGATGGCGCTTTGCGGTGCGCATGTTTTATCGACTGGGCGCTGTTTCGCCGCCGCATCGACATCGACGCTTATGGCCATCTGCAGGGCTTGCTGGCCGCGGCCCGCGCCGTCGAGGTGTTCGCCGACACGGCACCGCCGCGCTAAAGGTGGCTTAACTCGGCTTAACTTGCCTTAAATCGGCGCCCGCCGTCGGTCGGCGGCGCAAAAATGGCGTCCCCAAGGGGATTCGAACCCCTGTTGCCGCCGTGAAAGGGCGGTGTCCTAGGCCGACTAGACGATGGGGACGGCGTGCATGAGGTGGCTGTGGATTCAAGCGGATTTAAGGCGCTGGTTTTGTTGTCGTCGCTTAGGTTGGCGTATTGGGTAAGCGGCGACGCCAAAAATAGGCCGAAATAAGCTAATCGAGTCATGTTAATGGTGGAGCCAGGCGGGCTCGAACCGCCGACCTCAACACTGCCAGTGTTGCGCTCTCCCAGCTGAGCTATGGCCCCGAGCGGCGTATTTTAATGGGCGGCGGGTTGGGATTCAAGGGTTATTTGGCGGCGATGCACCAGTGCCTGGCTTGTTCGATGCGCCGCAAACTGCGCCGCCGCCCCACCAACCGCAATGTAACCTCGATGGGCGGGGTGGCGGCGGCGCCGGAAATCGCCACCCGCAACGGCTGCGCGAGTTTGCCCAAGGCTACCGAGTGCGCCGCCAGCACGCGCTCCATGGCAGCGCTGATTTCCGCCTCATCCCAAGTGGTCAGCGCCGACAATTCCGCATGCGCGGCGGTCAGCAAATCGGCCGCGGCCGGGCGTAGGTGTTTGCGCGCCGCCGCGGCCTCGTAGTCGTCGAAAGCTGCGTATAAATACCCTACTTTGTCGGCCATTTCCTCCAAAGTGCGCGCCCGTGAGCGCATGGCTTCGACCACTTCGGCCAGCGCCGGGCCATGCGCTGGATTTAAATCCCGCGCCGCCAGCCGCGCGCCTAATTCATGCACCAGCCGCTCCGAGGTGGCTTGCTGAATGTAAATTTGATTGAGCCACAGCAGTTTGGCGACATCAAAACTGGCCGCGGCGGCGTTTATATCGGCGACATCGAACAGTCGCACCATCTCCTCCAATGAGAAAATTTCCTGGTCGCCATGCGACCAGCCGAGGCGCGCCAAATAATTCAGCAACGCTTCGGGCAGGATGCCCATATCGCGATAGTCGAGCACGCTGACGGCGCCGTGGCGCTTGGAAAGACGCTGCCCATCGGCGCCCAAAATCAGCGGCACATGCGCAAACACCGGCGGCGTCGCACCCAATGCGCGAAAAATATTAATCTGCCGCGGGGTGTTGTTGAGGTGGTCATCGCCGCGCATCACATGCGTGATTCCCATATCGATATCGTCCGCCACCACGCCCAAATGGTAGGTCGGCGAGCCGTCGCGGCGGGCGATGATGAGGTCGTCTAATTCGGCGTTGGCGATGCTGATTTTGCCGCGCACTAGGTCGTCGAAAACCACCGTACCGGTGAGCGGATTCTTGAAGCGCACCGCCGCCGCCTGCCCACGGTTTGGGATTCGACCCAGTGCGCGACAATGGCCATCGTAGCGGGGTTTTTGCCCCATCTGGCGCTGGGTTTGACGCTGGACATCGAGTTTTTGCGGCTCGCAAAAACAATAATAGGCGTGATTTTCGTCCACCAAGCGCTGGATGGTTTGGCGGTGCAAATCGACGCGCTGGCTTTGATAAAAAGGCCCGCGTTGCCAATCCAGACCGAGCCATTGCAGCGCTTCTAAGATGACATCGATGGCCGCTTGGGTGGAGCGCGCGCGGTCGGTGTCTTCGATTCGCAGCACCATCTCGCCGCCGTTTTTTTTCGCATGCAGCCAGTTGAACAGTGCCGTGCGAGCGCCGCCCACATGCAGATAACCGGTCGGGCTGGGCGGGAAACGCGTGACGATGGGCATAGCGCAAGGCGAGTGGGCGCTCGATACAAAGCGCGTGGCGTAAGGACGAGCCGGCGCCGCGATGGCGGGCCGGAAATACGGCATTGGTCGGCGGCATTGGTCGGCGGCATTGGTCGGCGGCATTGGTCGGGGTGAGAGGATTTGAACCTCCGACCACCGCAACCCCATTGCGGTGCGCTACCAGGCTGCGCTACACCCCGAAACTAACCATGCCGAACAACATATAACGAGAACATCGAACAATATTTAGCCACATCAACCGCCACATCAACCGCAAAAAACCTCAACATCCGGCAAAAAATCTAGCAAAGCATCCAAACACGCCATCAAAAGCAGCGCCGAGCGGCGGCCGCTTTAACTGGGCTGTCGATTTGGCCATTTGGCATCAGTTTAACCCGATGCAACTTGGCCAACATCAATTCAGCCGCCGTCAATTCAATCTCGTCAATTCAAGATGGCCAACACCTCGTTGAGCTCGGCGACGATTTGCCCGACCAGCTGCGCGCTTTTGTCGTCCGCATCGGTTTCGCTGCCGGCGGTCAACTGCGCCAAGCGTGCGCACGCGCCGCTAATGGTGAAACCGTCCACATATAGTAAGGATTTGATGTGGCGAATCAAAACCACCTCGTGGTGCTGATAGTAGCGCCTGCCACGCCGCTTGACCGGTTTTAACTGGGTGAATTCTTGCTCCCAATAACGCAGCACATGGGGTTTGACGACGCACAGCTCGGCCACCTCGCCGATGGTGAAATAACGTTTCGGCGGAATCGGCGGCAACTCGAAACCGCTGGGGTCGAGCATGGTCATGACGCTTTATGGCGCGACCATTAATGAATGGCGGGCATCAATCATGCGCATCGCGTTTTGTAGGGCCTTTTGTATCGCCCTTCGTCTTCCCTTTTTTATCATGCATCTGCTGGGCGATGGCGCGGGAGTTTTTCATGATGATTTGTTTCAATTTTGGGCTGACTTTGAAGGCCACCACGCGCCGCGCCGCGACCGCCGAGGCGGCGCCGGTGCGCGGGTTTCGGCCCGGCCGCGCCGGTTTGTCGCGCAATGTGAAATTGCCGAATCCGGAGAGTTTGATGGCCGCTCCTTGTTCGAGTGAGCAGCGCATTTTCTCGAAAAAAATCTCCACGAAATCTTTCGCCTCGCGCTTGTTCAGCCCAACTTGCGAAAACAGCGCCTCGCCGAGGTCTGCTTTGGTGATGCTCATTTTAATGACTAAAAATAAGGGATTTATATATCTAAATCTGCACGGTGGGTTTGGTTTTGATTTGGCTGTTGATGTTGGCTTTTCGCTTTTGGGCTTTAGTCTTCGCTCCCCCCCCCTGCCTTTTCGGGAGGGGGAGCCAAAACTGGCGGCTTTTAGCCAGTTTTGGTGGGGGATATTTTTAATCTTGAGTTTTACTCGACTTTTGATTTTCTATTTTCGTTTTGCCTTTAAATTTTCACCCCATCAGCCATAAAAGATGCGTTAAAAGATACAACATCAACAGAAAAATCAAAGTCAAAAATCAAAGTCAAAAGCACCCCCCACCAAAACTGGCTAAAAGATGCCAGTTTTGGCTCCCCCCTAAAAAGATAGGGTGGAGCAAAGCCTTAACAGCCAAAGTCAAAAGCCAAAGTCAAAAGCCAAAGTCAAAAGCCAAAGCCAAAAGCCAACAGCAAAAGCCAACAGCAAAAGCCAACATCAACAGCATCCCCTAAACCAGCCTCTGACTTCAAAAAACCGCTAATCGAACTGCAGATTTAGAACTATAAATCCCAAAAATGAGGGGGTGGCGCTCAATCTCTAAGCCGGGCGCCGAATTGGTGCTGCAATGCGGTCAGAATTTCATCGGTTTGCGCGTCGACTTGCAGCGCCGTAAGGTTGCTTGATTCACTTTGGAAGGTCAAGCCAAAAGCGAAGCCTTTGTGGTTTTTTTCGATACCGGCACCGCGGTAAATGTCGAATAATTCCAGCCCTACCAGCCATTCGCCGGCGGCGGCGCGGGTGGCGTCTAACACTTGCTGCGCCGAGACCGATTCGGCCACCGCTACGGCGAGGTCGCGGCGCACCGCCGGGTAGCGTGAGATGGCGGCAAAGCGCGGCCGCGGCGCCGAATCCCATGCCGCTAGTGCTATCTCAAATAAATACACCGGTTGCTCGAGGCCGAGCCATTGCTGGTGGCGGGGGTGTAATTGCCCGAGGTGGCCGATGGTACGCCCGCCTGAGGTGATGCGCGCGGCGCGCCCAGGGTGCAAGGCCGGGTGCGCGGCGGCGGCGAAACACAAATCGCGCGGCGCGCATAGCCGCAGCACGGCGGTCACATCACCCTTGACATCGAAAAAATCCACCGCAGTGGCCGCCGCGCCCCACTGCCTGGGCAGCGCCGCGCCGACCACCGCGGCGGCCACGCGCGGCTGCTCATGGTGCGGGCCGGCTGGCGTCGCGTCTGCTGCGGCCGATTGCGCGGCCGATTGGGCGGCGCTTTGGCGGGCGGATTTGGCGCCGGGTTTGGCGCTTTGGCGGGCCGGTTTGGCAATATTCTGGCGGAACACATTGCCGGTCTCGAACAGGCGCACGCGCTCGCGCTGACGGTTGAGATTGGTCTTCACCGCGCCCAACAAACCGGGCCACAAACTGCGGCGCATGACCGCCATGTTGTCGGCGATGGGGTTGCGCAGCCGCAATTCGGCGTCGGCCTCGCCGAGCAGGGTGCGCTGGGTTTTCGGGGCGACAAAACTATAGGTGATGGCTTCGAAATAGCCGCGCTCGACCAGTTTTTGCTTGATTTGCGCGAGCGGTATGCGGTGTTCCGGGTGGGCGCCGGTGCGCGCCACCGCTACCGGCGGGCGCGGCGCGATACGCTCGAAGCCGTAAATTCGCCCGACTTCCTCCACCAAATCATGCGCCCCGGTGATGTCGGAGCGCCAGCTGGGGGGGGTGACTCGCCAGCCGGGCGGTTTGCCGGCCGCCGTTGGCGCTACTTTCATGCCTAACCGTTTTAGCGCGGCGCTGACCTCGCGTTTTGGCGGCGCGACGCCGAGCAGGCGCGGAATTTCCGCCGCCGCCAAAGTGATGGCGGCGCGGCGCGGCATGAAACTGCGCTCGCGGGCGTCATCCACCGGCCCGGGCGTGCCGCCGGCGATGGCGAGCAGCAACTGCGTGGCGCGCTGCATGGCGGCCGCTTGCATGGCGTCATCGACGCCGCGCTCGAAGCGATGCGAGGCATCGGTATGCAGCCCCAAGCGCCGCGCCCGGCCGATGATTTCCGCAGCCGGGAAAAACGCCGCCTCCAAATACACATGGCGGGTGGCGGCCGAGATGGCGGAATCTTGCCCGCCCATAATGCCGGCCAGCGCCACCGCTTTTTTGTGGTCGGCGATGAGCAGATTGTCGGCGCGCAGCGCCACCGTGCTGCCATCCAACAAGCGCAGTTTTTCGCCGCCGCGCGCCAGGCGCACGATGATGCCGCCGGCCAATTTGTCGAGGTCAAAAGCGTGCATGGGCTGGCCGCTCTCCAACATCACATAATTGGTGATGTCCACGGCCACATTGATGCTACGCGCCCCGGCACGGCGCAGCCGCTCGGCCATCCAATCCGGAATGCGCGCCGCCATATCGACATCGCGCACCACCCGCCCGACATAGCGCGGGCAAGCCTGGGGGGCGCGCAATTCGATGGGTAAACGCGCCGTGCAACGCGGGCGAATTTTGCTGTCCGGCGACCAGATTTTCAGCGCTGGGGCGTTTATCGCGGCGGTTTTGCTGGCCGAATTCGGCTTGGCGGATGGGGCGGATTTGGTGGATTTTGCCGCGGCGGATTTGGTGGATTTGGCTGCTGCGGATTTGGCTGCTGCGGATGCGCCCGAGCCGTATTTGGCATGGCCGCATCGCAACGCCACGCCGCTCAGCGCCGACACTTCGCGGGCGAGGCCGAGCATGCCGAGGCAATCGCCGCGATTCGGCGTCGGTTTAAGTTCGATGACATGGTCATCCAACGCCAAATGGGCGCGCACCGAGCCGCCGATGGCGGCGTTATCATCCAACGCCATGAGTCCGGCGGATTCGCCGCTTTCGCCGTCCGTAATCAGCCCCAATTCCGCCGCCGAGCACAGCATGCCCATGGATTCTATGCCGGCGATGCGTCGCGCCGCGATTGTCAGGCCGATATGGGCATGGCTCGAATCAGCAGAGAGCGAATCAGCAGCACCCGAAGCCGCATGATTCGCCCCGCTCATGTCGCCCAGACCCGGCAATTTGGCGCCGAGCAGCGCCACCGGCGCCCGCATGCCCACGGCCACATTGGCGGCGCCGCACACGATGGTGAGCGCGGCGCGTTTGCCCACCTCCACCGTGCACACCTGCAGGCGCGGCGCTTGCGGGTGCGGGCGGCAGTGCGTGATGTGGCCGATGACCAGGCCGGTTTTCGGCCAGGGCGGCGCCGCCGGCAACACCGCTTCGGCTTCCACGCCGCCGCGCGTCAGGCACTCCGCCAGGGCGGGCGCGGCGAAGGTGCGCGCGTCGGGCGGCGCCGCCAGCCACTCGCGCAACCAAGCGGCGCTTACGCGCATCGTCCAAATTGGCGCAAAAAGGCCAGATCGTTATCGAAAAATAGCCGTAAATCATTCACCCCGTAGCGCAACATAGCGAAACGCTCGATGCCCAATCCAAACGCATAGCCGGTGAATTTGCGCGGGTCGATGCCGCCGTGTTGCAGCACTTTGGGGTGCACCATGCCGCTGCCGAGCACCTCCAGCCAGCCGCTTTGCGCGCATACTCGGCAACCTTTGCCGCGGCAAAATACGCACGCGATATCCACCTCCGCCGAAGGTTCGGTGAACGGAAAATAGGACGGGCGGAAGCGCAGGCCCAAATCAGTATCGAGAAATTCGCGCACAAAGTGGATGAGAATGCCCTTCAAATCAGCGAAAGTGAGGTCGCTATCGATAGCCAGCCCCTCCAACTGATGAAACATGGGCGTGTGCGTGAGGTCGGAATCGCAGCGATACACCCGCCCCGGCGCGATCACCCGCAACGGCGGCGGGTGGCGGCGCATGTGGCGTATCTGCACCGGCGAGGTGTGGGTGCGCAGCACGGTGCGCGCATCGAGGTAGAAGGTGTCGTGCATGGCGCGCGCCGGATGGTCGGCGGGGATATTCAGCGCCTCGAAATTATGATATTCATCCTCGATTTCCGGCCCCGTGGCGATGGCGAAACCGAGGCGTTCGAAAATGCCCTGCATACGCTGCAAAGTGCGCGTGATGGGATGGATGCCGCCGGCCTCGGCGCCGCGTCCGGGCTGGGTTACATCGATTTTTTCATCCGCCAAGCGCGCCGCCATGCCCAACTCATCGAGCGCGCCCTGGCGGGTTTCCAGCCAACCTTGTATCTGCTGCTTGATTTGGTTTACTTTTTGGCCAAATTCCTTGCGCCGCGCCGCCTCCATGCCGCCGATGGTTTTAAGTTGCGCCGTGATCTCGCCCTTTTTGCCGAGATAGCGCACTTTCAGCGCCTCCAACGCCGCCAGCGAATCCGCGTCGTCGATGGATTGCTGCGCCGTGATCAGTAACTCGGCGAGCGGGGGGGATGGATTGGTCACGGTGAACGGTTACCACGGGGCGTATGACGGCGACACTATTATTCTTCAGATTGCGATTCTAAAGCCGCTTTGTCCGCACGCAGTTGATTCAGCGTCTTGCCGTTATATTTCCAATAATCTGTCCCCGGATAATCTTTATAATGCCCCCGTTCTGCCATAATTTCCTTCGCTGCGCCCGACAGCGTGCATATCTTCCCACGAAATTGAATTTGAGAATACGCCTTGTTAGGGGCATCTTCAAGCACTTCGGCAGTAAGAGCAGCGTCCATGGCGAACACTATTTCTGAACCGACTTCAATCCCAACATGAGAGAATTTAAAAATAGGATGTCTTTCTCTTTTTTCCTTATTTTCGTTTTCCCGATCACGCGATCGTTTCTGCGCATCTATATCAACTTCGTTCACCTCTGATTGAGAACTATCATCGATAAGGTCGGAGAGAACAACATGTTCACCCCCGGTTAAATTCATTGCCGCAACAACACTATCTTCATGCACGCTAAAAAATTCTCTGCGGGGATTTTCCCGACAATTTTTGAATGCGTCAAACAGTCCGCTCTCTATTTTTTCCGGGTCAGCGACTGACACCGCATGATACAAATCAAAGGGGACTGGCACGCCAGTGGTATACAGATGGCCAATGTGCTGCTGTAACGCTTTTTCCGGCCCATTCGCATCGACAGTTTTTGCATCAACCCGTCCGATTTTTACCAACCCCTGCATTTCTGGATTGGTCAAGCAATAAACGATTCCTTTTGACATTAATAGTTCTCTCCAGTTGAAGGTTGGACGATTGGGTGAAAAATCAGCATCGACACCGCCATCATTCCCCAGATTGAAATTTCACTTTTTCGGGGTGTTTTTTGCGAATTACTGCCGTGCCGGCGAGTTTGTCATGCCAGCCTTGTTTTTTTGCATCTACGGCGATCCACAAAAATCCGAGGCCTAAAAAAACCGTCGAGGGAATGTAGGCGAAATATCTACCCACGCATTGTCCGGTGGATGGGGGTTGGCCCGTTTTGGCATCCACTATTTTGGCGGAAATCGCCATTTTGCCCGGCGTGGCTTGGCGGTGAATCCAAAACAGAATGACCGCCAAGGCCGGAAACACCCAAGAAACCAAAAAATCTAGGTGGCCGGCAAACCATTCTTCGGATTGCCAATAATCGCCAAACCAATAATCGCCACCGTAAATAACGAACAATATTGACAAGGTGACAATCAACAACAACAAAGTGTCGATGATATATGCCCATAACCTCACCCAAAACCCGGCGTACTCGAATTCATCGCTCACGCATTCAGGTTCGGCGCTGTTGCTCGCGCCGGCAGCAGATTCACGCGTCCATGCCATGGATAAATTCCTCGTTATGGGCGAGGTAGCGCTACGCCCGCCCGGCCATCACCCCGCCAGCGCCGCTTTGGCGCGTTCGGCCAGGACGGTGAAGGCGGGTTTGTCGTTTACCGCTAATTCGGCGAGGATTTTTCGGTCGAGGGTGATGTGGGCTTTGCCCAAGCCGCAGATTAGGCGGCTGTAGTTCATGCCGTTTTCGTGGGCCGCGGCGTTGATTCTCACCACCCACAGGGCGCGGAATTGGCGCTTGCGCTGGCGGCGGTCGCGGTAGGCGTATTGCCCGGCGCGGTCTACCGCTTGTTTGGCGACTTTGAAGGTGCGGCTGCGGGCGCCGCGATAGCCGCGGGCTTGCTTTAGGACTTTTTTGTGGCGTGCGCGGGCGACAACGCTTCTTTTTACGCGTGGCATGGGTGGTCTCCTTTAACTGTACGGTAGTAGTTTTTTGATGGCCGCATGGTCGGCCGGCTTGACCAAATCACTGGCGCGCAGGTGTCTTTTGCGCTTGGTGGATTTTTTGGTGAGGATGTGATTCAGATGCGAGTGGGCGCGTTTGAATTTTCCCGTGGCGGTGCGCGTGAAGCGTTTGGCGGCGCCGCGATTGGTTTTCATTTTCGGCATTTTAATCTCCAGTATTGGGTTATCGCCAGCACTTAAAACGGCGGCGTTGATTTAAATTAACCGGGCGCAGTTCTGGATTGGACTGCGGCCAGTCTTCTAGTATTCGCCGATGAATAGGCGAGGCAACACGCTAAAAATACAGCAACATAAAACCCATAAAACGGGCTAATTACCCTTAAAACTGACGCGAAACAGGTGAATCAGGTTAAATTAGCGGCTGATGCAACATACATGTTAATGCACCGCGCCGTTAGCGCTTGGCTTTCGGCCCCAGCACCATCACCATCTGCCGCCCTTCCATCAAGGGGATTTGTTCCACCGAGGCGATTTCGGCCAGGTCGTTTTCGACCTTTTTCAGCAATTCCAAGCCCAATTCGCGGTGCGCCATTTCGCGCCCGCGAAAACGCAAGGTCACCTTGGTTTTGTTGTCGGCTTCGAGAAAACGCGTCAGGTTGCGTAGTTTGATGGCGTAATCTCCGCTACCGGTGTTAGGGCGGAATTTGACTTCCTTCATGGTGGTTTGCTTCTGCTTTTTTTTCGCCTCTTGACGCTTTTTGCTGGCGTTATACAGAAACTTGCCGTAATCCATCACCCGACACACCGGCGGCTCGGCGTGGGGCGAAATCTCCACCAAATCGCAACCGACTTGCTGCGCGGTTTCCAACGCTTGCGCCAGTGGCAGTATGCCCAGTTGGTCGCCGTCGACCCCAATCACGCGAATCGGATCACTGGTGATGCGATTGTTGATGCGCTGCTGTTTTAGTTTGGCTATCGCTCAGTCCTCAAGAGTGGTTGGCGGCCGGGCCGGCGGCTTGGGGGGATTATAATGCCGATTGCAGGCGCGATTATAATGCCGTCGCGTGCGACTCGCGATTTTACAATCATGCCCACCCATCAGAATCATAAATGCTGCTCTTCAAAACAACCGCCGCCAGCGGAACCACGCCCCCGCTGCTCGATACGCTGGGTTAAATGTTGGGCGAATTGCGCCACCGCCATGGCGCCTAAATCGCGGCCATCTCGGGTGCGCACGGATACTGCGTCGGTCTGCATTTCACGCTCGCCGGCGACCAATATATACGGCACTCGCCGCCCAATATGGGCGCGGATTTTATAGCCAACCTTCTCATTCCTCAAGTCGGATTCTATGCGGAAACCTTGTTTTTTCAAGGTTTTTTCGACTTTTTCCACATAGGCGGCGCTGCGGTCGGTGATATTCATCAACACGCCCTGCACCGGCGCCAGCCACGGCGGAAAGCGCCCTTCGTAATGCTCGATTAAAATGCCGATGAAGCGCTCGAATGAGCCCAGCAAGGCGCGATGCAACATCACCGGCGTCTGCTTTGTGCCGTGTTCGTCCACATATTGCGCATCCAGCCGCCCGGGCATGGAAAAATCCACCTGCATGGTGCCGCACTGCCACACCCGACCGATGACATCGCGCAGCGAAAACTCGATTTTGGGGCCGTAAAACGCCCCTTCGCCGGGCAATTCTTCCCATTCCAGCCCGCCGGCGCGCAACGCGTGCGCCAAGGCGGCTTCGGATTTATCCCAATCCGCATCCGAGCCGACACGATTAGGCGGGCGTAGCGCCAAGCGATAAATCACTTGAGTGAAGCCCAAATCTCGATACACGGCGTGCAGAAAATCGATGAAGGCCGCCACCTCGCTCTGAATTTGCGCCTCGGTGCAAAAAATGTGGCCATCGTCTTGCACGAAGCCGCGCACCCGCATCAGCCCGTGCAGGGCGCCGGATAATTCATTGCGATGGCAACTGCCGAATTCCGCCAACCGCAAGGGTAAATCGCGATAACTTTTCAGCCCCTGATTGAACACTTGTACATGGCACGGGCAGTTCATGGGCTTTAGGGCGAATTGCCGCCCTTCGGATTCCACCGCAAACATGTCGGCGGCGAATTTATCGGCGTGCCCGGAGCGCTTCCACAGCGAAAAATCCACCACCGCCGGGGTGTTGATTTCGCGGTAATTTCGCCGTTGCTGCTCGGCGCGCATATAGCGCTGCAAGATTTGATACAGCGTCCAGCCGGGGGGGTGCCAAAACACCATGCCCGGCGCTTCTTCTTGCATGTGGAATAAATCCATCTGCCGGGCCACCTTGCGGTGGTCGCGGCGCTGCGCTTCATCGAGCTGTAAAAGGTGCGCCTCGAGTTGCTTTTTATCGGCCCAGGCGGTGCCGTAGATGCGTTGCAACATGGGGTTGCGATTGTCGCCGCGCCAATACGCGCCCGATACTCGCAGCAACTTGAAAAATCGGCAAAAGGACATATTCGGCACATGCGGGCCGCGGCACATGTCGATATATTCGCGGTGATGGTACAGCCCCGGACGCGCCTGGCGCGGGATGTCCTCCTCGAGAATTTTCAGCTTATAGGGCTCATCGCGCTGCGTGAAAGTTTGGTGCGCTTGGCTCCAGGAAACGCTGTGCTTGACCACCGCATACCCGCTGTGCGCTAATTCCGCCATGCGCGCTTCTAAATCGGCCAAATCTTGCTCGGTGATGCGGTGTTCTAAATCGATATCGTAATAAAACCCGTGCTCGATGACCGGGCCGATGGCCATTTTGCTCAGCGGCCACAATTGCTTGATGGCGTGGCCGAGCAGGTGCGCGCAAGAGTGGCGAATCACCTCAAGCCCAGCGGCGTCGCGCGGCGTTAGGATGGCTAAAGTGCTGTCTTCATCGAGGGAATCGCAGGTATCCATCAGCTTGCCATCGGTCGGCGCGCCGACGCGCCCGGCCACGGCTGCGCGGGCTAGCCCGGGGCCGATGTCGGCGGCGACGTCGGCGATGCGCACTGGCTGCGCGAAGCGGCGCTTAGAGCCGTCTGGAAGGGTGATTTCAGGCATGGTGGCGAGGCGGCCGCCTAAGCAAAAAAAACGACTGCGCCACGCGCAATCTCGATATAAGGAAAAAATGAATGCGTCGGCTGAAGCGCCGACGATGGGCAAAAATGGTAGGCACGAGTGGATTCGAACCACCGACCCCCACCATGTCAAGGTGGTGCTCTAACCAACTGAGCTACGCGCCTGCCGAGGGTCGCAGTGTACACAAGCCGCGACCGCGATTCAATCACGCCGCTGCGTTGTCGGGCGCGCATTTTATCACTAGGGAGTCATTAATTAATCCGCCATTGATTGTCGCTGGCGATGGCGACATTAATGTAAGGGCGTCGCAGTGCGTTGAATTGCCGTCGCAAACCTGCTATGGTTGCCCGGTCTGTTGATTGGTCGGGTGGGGTTATCGATTTGCCCGCTATCGTTGCACCCGGGCGCTATGGCGCGCGGATGCATATCAGCCCCGACCGCCGCCGTGAGCAAATCACATTCGCGAAATCGCAGGCACAGCGATGGCCGCTTGGCCATCATCGTTGGGCGAAGGCGCCCAGCAGCGAGAGATTAGGGTTGCGTGCTTTGGCTCTTTAATGCCGCCACGCAACTGGAGTTGAAGACGACAGAACCTACATTGAGTTTTAGTCGACGCGGCATGCGCATAAAGCGGCAGGCGCATATAAGCGTTGGGCGCAATATTGGCGTCCGGCGCCACACCGCCGACCAAAAACTCGTTTTTCGGCCAGCGCTTATCCCGCCCAATGGCTTATGTCTCCTAAATTAATGCTGAATCAACCGCAATTTGATGGCGGCGCGACTCACCTATGTCGCCCGGCGCAGATTCGCGTTTGATTTCGACATGATTTCGGCGCCGCCATTGCCTGGACTGCCATTGCGTGCGCTGCCGTTGCCTGGCGTGGTGAAATTCACCCACACCCGCCCTATTGCTGGTTCCTGCCCGGCCTGATATTTTTCGGCCAACCCGATTCCCATCCTAATAAGTTGTTTGCGGCCGGCGAAATCCGCCCCGGTCGCGCTCCTCTCCTGCTGCGCCAGCCTGAAATTAACGCGTCGCGTAAGGTCTTAATTTGGCCGGCGCGCAAAACACGGCGCCGCTGGCTGCGCTGGTCGCACCGACCAGTCTAGAGCCGCTATCGGCGCATGAGGAGAACTCCATGAAAAGAATGCTATTCAACGCGACTCATCCGGAAGAACTCCGGGTCGCTATCGTCGATGGGCAACAACTCACCGACCTCGACTTAGAATCTTCGATACGCTCCGAGAAAAAGGGCAATATCTACCAAGCCGTGGTGACCAAGGTCGAGCCTGGTTTAGAGGCCGCCTTCGTCAATTACGGCACCGAACGGCAAGGTTTTTTGCCCCTCAAGGAGATTTATCGCGGCTATTTCGCCCAGCATGATTCCAACACGTCGCTTAGCGGCGTCAAAATCGCCGAGCAAATCCGCGAAGGTCAAGAAATGCTGGTGCAAGTCAACAAGGACGAACGCGGCGGCAAGGGGGCGGCGCTGACCACCTTCATCAGCCTGGCCGGGCGCTTTTTGGTGCTGATGCCGAACAACCCCAAAGGCGGCGGAATTTCGCGCCGCATCTCCGGCGAAGAACGCATGGATTTGCGTCAAGTGTTGGCCAATTTGGAGGTCGGCGACAAACACGCCCTCATCGCCCGCACCGCCGGCATCGGCCGCAACACCGAGGAATTGCAATGGGATTTAGACTTCCTGATGAAGTTGTGGGAGACCATCGAGGCGGTGGCGGCGACCCTCAAAGGGCCGCGGCTGGTGTATCAGGAAAGCAACTTAATCGTACGCTCGATTCGCGACCATTTGGCCACCGACATCGCCGAAATCATCGTAGACGACGCTGAAATACACGAGCGCGCCAAACGCTTTATGCAGCAGGTGATGCCGCACAATTTGTCTAAACTGAAATTCCATGACGACAAAACGCCGCTGTTCTCGCGCTTTCAGATCGAGCGTCAGATCGAATCGGCCTTCGCGCGCGAAGTCAATTTGCCGTCCGGCGGTTCCATCGTCATCGACCACACCGAAGCGCTGATTTCCATCGATGTCAATTCGGCGCGCGCCACCAAAGGCGCCGATATTGAGGAAACCGCGCTGCAAACCAACCTCGAGGCGGCCGACGAAGCGGCGCGGCAATTGCGCATTCGCGACCTCGGCGGATTGGTGGTTATCGACCTCATCGATATGTCCATCGGCCGCCACCAGCGGGCTGTGGAAACGCGCTTCAAGGAGGCCTTAAAGCCGGATCGCGCGCGCGTCCAAATCGGCAAAATTTCGCGCTTCGGCTTGCTGGAAATGTCGCGCCAGCGGCTGCGTTCGTCGATAAACGACGCCAACTGCCTGCCGTGCCCGCGTTGCGCCGGGGTCGGCTCCATCCGCAATGTGGTGTCCTCGTCTTTGAGTTTATTGCGCACCATCGAAGAGCGCGCCAGGCAGGAAAACACCGAAGCCCTGCAGGTCATTTTGCCGCTCGATATGGCGGCCTATTTGATCAACGAAAAACGCCGCGAGGTGATCCAACTCGAGGCGCGCTTGGCATCGCGCATCATCATCATTCCGTCGGCCGAGTTGGCCAGCCCGCAATTTGAAATCAAGCGCCTGCGCAGCGAGCAGATGGACGAATTGAGCGGCATCCCCAGCCACCAGCAGCCCATCGAGCTCGAACACCGCGCGGAAGACATCACCGCCAGCCTGAAAACCCCGGCGGCGGAGAAACCCCAGGTCATGTTCGAGAACATCGCCCATCAAGCGCCGCCGGGCCGCCGCGCGCGACCGAGTGCGGCGCGTTCGACTGGCCAAGGCGACGGCGGATTTTTCCGCCGCTTGTGGAAATTTTTCACCGCCGACGCGCCGGCCAAAACCGCGCCGCCACGAGCCTCCGGCGGTGGCCAGCGCGCCACCCGTTCTAACCGCCCCGGCGGCCAGCGCCGCGGCCAACCATCTCGACGCGGCCAGGGCGGCCAGGGCGGCCAGGGCGGACAAGGCAATAAAAACGCCGACAACAAGTCGCAAAATGCCCGTCGCGGCTCGCGCGGCAATCAACCAAGAGCCGCCGGGCGCGATAATCAACCGAGAAAATCGGCCGCGCGCGGCGATTCGCCGCAACCAGCCGGCCCCACCTCGGCCGTGAACAAACCCGCCGCCATGCCGGCCACCCGCCCGCCCGGTGAGGCCGCAAATCGCACGTCCGGTGATTCCGCAAACCGCCCGACGCGGCGAGATTTCGCGGCCCACGACCCGGCGCAGCGCGTCAGTTCGCCGGCCGGCAATTCCCGCGACAGCCATTCCAGCGACAGCAATGCGCCGCAAAGCGCCACGGATGCCACCAGGCGCCCGTCGCCGCGCGAAGTGCCGGACGACATCGGCAATCGATAACCGCTCGCCACGCCACCCTCGCCGATGCGCATTCATCGGCGAGGTTTTGTGGCGCGGTGACCGTCATGTTAATGAGTCATGTTAGGGATTTATATACCTAAATCTGCACGGTGGGTTTGGTTTTTACATAGTCCCTCATTTGGGCTAATGAGTTGAAGATTTAAAGGCAAAAGCAAAAAGACCAACATCAACAGCCCCCCACCAAATCAGACGATAAAGCCGCCTGATTTGACTCCCCCAGATAAGGCGGGGGGGGGGAGTAAAGCGTTAAAAGCAAAAGCAAAAAGCAAAAGCAAAAAGCAAAAGCAAAAAGCAAAAGCAAAAAGCAAAAGCAGCCCCCATAAATCAGCCGTTGACCTCAAAAAACCGCCAATCGAACTGCAGATTTAGGTATATAACTCCCTCATGTTGCTGAAAGGGGTTGCCTATGTTAAAAAGGCTGAAAGGAAAGAGATGCCTTTTGTTTCGTACGACCCTCTCGATGCTCAGATTATAAAAGGCATTTTTGAATAATGTGGCTATGCAAACTATTGAATAGACGCCGAGGTTTGAACCTCGTGTGGAGGGCGATGATGCACCGCCATCCTCACCCACCCGATTCCCCCATCACCCGCCGAGGGCAGCATGCATAACGGACGCCATGTTTATGTCATCGACGGCAGTCGAACGCCGTTTTTGAAGGCTGGCGGCGCCCCCGGGCCATGGGCGGCGGCGGATTTGGCGGTGGCGGCCGGGCGGCCGTTGCTGGCGCGTCAGCCGTTCGCGGCGGATGAATTAGATGAAGTCATCTTAGGTTGCGTGGCGCCCAGCGTGGATGAAGCCAATATCGCCCGCATCGCCGCCTTGCGCCTCGGCTGCGGCCACGCCACGCCGGCCTGGACGGTGGCGCGCAACTGCGCCAGCGGCATGCAAGCGCTGGATTCCGCGGCCGCCAATATCGCTTCAGGGCGCGCCGATTTAGCGCTCGCCGGCGGCGCCGAAGCCATGAGTCACGCGCCGGTTTTATTCAGCCGACGGTTCGTGGCCTGGCTGGCCGGCTGGGCGCGCGCCACCACCGTGCGCGCCAAAATCAAGGCACTAATGCGGCTGCAGCCGCGCGCGTTGGCGCCGGTTATCGGGTTGTTGCGCGGCCTGACCGACCCGGTCGCCGGGGTCTCCATGGGGCAAACTGCCGAGGAAGTGGCGCATTATTTCGGTATCAGCCGGCTGGCGATGGATGAATTCGCCGCCCGCAGCCACGCCCGCCTCGCCGCGGCCACCGACGCCGGCGCGTTGGCGGGCGAAATCACCCCCATTTTCGGCGCAGATGGCCGGGTTTATGCCGCCGACACCGGCCTGCGCCGCGATTCCAGCATCGCCAAACTCGCCACCCTCAAGCCGGTGTTCGACCGCCCGGCCGGATTGGTGACCGCCGGCAACAGCGCGCAAATCACCGATGGCTGCGCCTGGCTGGTGTTAGCCAGCGAAACCGCAGTGCAGCGCCACGGCTTGAGGCCGCGCGGCGAATTGCTCGACTGCCACTGGGCGGGATTAGACCCGGCGCGCATGGGGTTGGGGCCGGTGCATGCCAGCACGCCGATATTGCGCCGCCACGGCTATCAATTGGCCGACATCGATTACTGGGAAATCAACGAGGCCTTCGCCGGGCAAGTGCTGGCGTGTTTGGCAGCGTGGCAATCCGATGCTTACTGCCGCGACCACCTCGACCTGCCGGCCGCCCTCGGCGCCGTGGACCAGGCGCGCCTGAACCTCGACGGCGGCGGCATCAGCCTAGGCCACCCGGTCGGAGCCAGCGGCGCGCGCATCGTGCTGCACGCCATCGAGGTATTGGAGCGCAAGCAGTGGCGCCGCGCCATGGCCACGCTGTGCATCGGCGGCGGTCAGGGCGGGACGATGTTGATTGAACGCGCCGGTGAGTATGCTGCGGCCGGCTCGGTTGTAGGCGAATCTACGGTCGTCGAAGCTGCCATCGAATCGGCTGCGGTCGAATCGGTCGCCATCGAACCGGCTATCGAACCGGTCATCGAACCGGCGCATCCGAGCCAATCGGCGCATTAAATCCCGCCCATCGACATCTCAATGCGCGCGAAATTTAAATACTGGCGGATGGAGATCGCCGCCGGCGTGTGTCGTTTGACCGCCGATGCGCCGGGGGCGAGCCAGAATGTCTTATCCGCGGCCGCCATGGGCGAATTGGATGTGGTGTTGGGCGACATCGAGGACGCGGCGGCGGATGCGTTACTCATCCAATCGGCCAAAAGCGCCTTCATCGTCGGCGCGGATGTGGGCGAATTCAGCGCCATCGAATCCAGCCAGCAAGCCGCGGATATGCTCGCCATCGCGCATCGCGTGATGAATCGGTTAGAGGCCTTGCCCATGCCGAGCGTGGCGGTCATTGGCGGGCACTGCCTGGGCGGCGGCCTCGAATTAGCGCTGGCTTGCGATTACCGCGTGGTGTGCGCGCAGCCGTCCATCCGCCTCGGCCTGCCCGAGGTGCTGCTCGGCATTCACCCCGGCTTCGGCGGCACGGCGCGGCTGGTCAGCGCCATCGGCGCGCCGGCGGCCATGGATTTGATGTTGAGCGGGCGCGCCATCACGCCACGCGCCGCGGCGCGCCTGCGGGTGGTGGATTTCACCGTGCCGCGGCGGCAATTAGAGCGCACCGCGCTGCACCTCATCGCCCAAAAACCGCCGCGACAACGCGCTGGCCGCTGGCAAAAACTCGTAAACCTCGCCCCGGCGCGCGCTGCTCTGGCGTCGCTGCTGCGTAAAAAACTCGCCGCCCGGGTGGATTCGAAGCACTATCCAGCGCCCTATCGGCTCATCGATTTATGGCAACAACATGGCGGCGACCGCCGGGCCATGTTGGGCGCCGAACAAGCCTCCGTGGCGCAGTTAATCACCACCGCCACCTCGCGCAATTTGGTGCGGGTGTTTTTTCTGCGCGAGGGCTTGAAAAAAACCGCCGCGCCGGCAACCCCCACTAAATCAAACGCCAAATCAAGCGCCGCGGTGGCGCGCCGCGAATTCAAGCACGCCCACATCATCGGCGCCGGCGTCATGGGCGGCGACCTCGCCGCGTGGTGCGCGTTGCGGGGTTTGCGCGCCACCTTGTGCGACAAAAACCCGCAAGCCTTGGCCGCCGCGGTGCAGCGCGCGCATCAACTATTTCAGCGTAAACTCAAATCGCCGCGGCTGATTCAACACGCCATGGATAGATTGGCGCCGGATGTCGCCGGCCATGGGGCGCGGCGCGCCGATGTCATTATCGAAGCGGTGGTGGAAAACGCCGAGATTAAGCTCGGCGTGCTCGCGCAAGCGCTGAAAGTCGCCCGCCCGCAGGCGATTATCGCCACCAATACCTCGAGTATCCCGCTGTCGGAATTGAGCGCATCCCTGGGTGAATCCATCGGTGAATCCATGGGTGAATCCAGCGGCGAATCCGCAGGCGAAACATTATCCGCGCAGCAGCGCTTAGTCGGGCTGCATTTCTTCAATCCAGTGGCAAAAATGCAGTTGGTGGAAGTGGTGCGTGGCGACCAAACCGCCGCCGAATCGGTGCGCGCCGCCGCCGCCTTCGCCCGCCGCCTAAACCGCCTGCCGGTTGTCGTCAAAAGTTGCCCGGGTTTTTTGGTGAATCGAATCCTCATGCCCTATTTGCTCGAAGCCGTGGACATTCTCGGCGACGGCGCCTCGGCCGCGATGATCGACCAAGCGGCGCGGCGCTTCGGCATGCCCATGGGGCCGATAGCGTTAGCCGACACGGTGGGCTTGGACATTTGCCTGCAAGTAGCGCGCAATATGGCGGCGAATCTCGAGGGCGGCGAACCGCCGGCGCTGTTGCGGCACAAAGTCGAGAGCGGAAAACTCGGTAAAAAAAGCGGCGAGGGATTTTATCGCTGGCTCAACAATAAACCGCAAACCGGTGAAACGGAGGGCGATGCCCGCACCTCGAGCAGCATCGAACAGCGGCTGGTGTTCCGCTTCTTAAACGAAGCGGTGGCCTGCCTGCGCGAGGGCATCGCAGCCAGCGCCGACGACCTCGACGCCGCCATGATATTCGGCGCCGGTTTCGCACCCTTTCGCGGCGGCCCCCTCCACTACATCCGCCAGCAGGGCGCCGCTAAAGCCCTGCGCGATTTGACCCTATTACACGAACAATACGGCGCCCGCTTCAAACCGGATGCCGGCTGGGGCGCGTTGGTGTCGCCGGGAGGTTAAGTCGAGTGCGGCCAGTATCAAAACCACCTGGCTGAAATCACGCCTCGCCATTTTTCGCCAAGAGCGCTAATCGCCGACTTTAAGGTTTTGGATGCGCGCATAAAAGGCGGTGTGGAAATTCTCCAAACTTTGGTGCAGCCAGCGATGCGATTCGCCCCATTTGGTTTTGTCATAAAAGTCGAAATCTTCCTTCTGCAAAACAATGTGGCTCTCCGCCTTCCCCTGACGATCTTTCCATTCCAAGCGGCCTTCAAATGAAACACTCATCTCGATATCGTCTTTTTGTTCACGCAAAGATGCGTAGTACGCGCTTGTAATTGTTTTGTCGCCAGCATTGATGAGAAGTTGCACGCGAGCCCCGATTTGCGGCGCATGTGCTTCCAAACTAAACCCGCTTCGCCCAATAGAAAAACCCATCCAACTATCTGTTGAAACAGAGTTTCGTGGGGCGATTTTGCCATCCTTCCCCCGCATGTACTCATTCAATCCAGCCCAAAACTCGTGCCTTATATCCAATAGTATGCTTCGAGATTTCATTCCTTTGCCCGAGATGAGGCTGCATTTGCTACACTCCCCCCCCCCCGCCCTTCATGCTGAAGTTTTCAAGGGCATCCCCTTCGGGCTGAAGTTTTCAAATTTACTAGCCAGTCTATCCCCAAAACGCTGGGAAGAGCGCGAGAATATCGTCCAAAACCATGCAGCCCGCCGCCCAAACTGCCGTTGATAATGATGCGTTTGCGCGGCATCCGCGGCCTGCGCGTCCCGCTTCCGCCGAATCCATCCCGTTTCAAGCAACTTCGTTGGATATTTGGGATACCAAATATCGCCTTCGAGCCCTCGATGGCAGGGCGTTGGATGCGGATATCGAGGCCACTTATCGGCGCGTCGCTGAGGCCTTGGCGGCGGTTGAGACGACGCCCAGCAAGCAGGCCGAGTGGCGGGAAAAATTTATCTGGGCGCTGAAAAACGGCGCCATCCCCGCCGGGCGCATTGTTTCCAACGCCGGATCGCGGGCGTACAAGCCAGCCACCAGCACCATCAATTGCACGGTATCGGCCACTATCCCCGATTCCATGGACGGCGTGCTGATAGCCGTGCGCGAGGCCGGCCTCACCCTGAAAGCCGGCTGCGGCATCGGCTACGAGTTTTCCACCATGCGCCCCAAAGGCGCCTTCGTCAGCGGCGCCGGGGCCTATACCTCGGGCCCGCTGTCTTTTATGGATATATTCGATTCGATGTGCCTGACGGTGTCATCCGCCGGCGGTCGGCGCGGCGCGCAGATGGGCACCTTCGATATCAGCCACCCAGATATCATGGAGTTTGTGCTCGCCAAGCGCGAAAATGGCCGCTTGCGCCAATTCAATCTGTCTTGTTTGATTACCGATGAGTTCATGCGCGCGGTGGCCGATGACGCGCAATGGAAGTTGTTTTTTCCCGCCACCGAGCGGGAAATCAACAGCGGCACCGATGAAATTATTTGGCGCGCCTGGCCGTGGCATGACAACGACAAGTACCAGATTAATGCCCGCGGCGAGGTCGCTTGTCGGGTATACAAAACCATAGCGGCGGCGCGGCTGTGGGATTTAATCATGAACGCCACTTACGACTACGCCGAGCCGGGGTTTATTCTCATCGACCGCGTCAATGAGATGAATAACAACTGGTTCTGCGAGAATATTCGCGCCACCAATCCGTGCGGTGAGCAACCGCTGCCGCCGCACGGCGCCTGCCTGCTCGGGTCGGTGAATTTGACGCACTTTGTCGAACACCCGTTCACCGAGCAAGCGCGTTTCGACTGGGAAAAATACCGCAAGGTGGTCGCGATATTCGCTCGCATGCTCGATAACGTGGCGGATGTAAACGAATTGCCGCTAGCAGCGCAGCGCCAGGAAATCATGCGCAAGCGACGCCATGGCATGGGGTTTCTCGGCTTAGGGTCTTGCATGGTTATGCAGCGGATGAAATACGGCGATGCGGATTCTTTGGCATTCACCGAGAAAATCGCGCGCGAAATGGCAACCGTTGGCTGGGAAATCGGCCTGGCGCTGGCCGCGGAAAAAGGTTCGGCGCCAGTGCTGATGGAAGATTTCACGGTGACCAGCACCATGTTGGCGCAGCGGCCGGAGATGACGGCGGATGGCATCAAGGTCGGCGATACCATCAAAGGCGCGGTGCTGATGGGGCGATATAGTCGCTACATGCGGCAATTTCCATCGGCTTTGCGCGAGGCCATCGCGAGCGGCGGGTGTCGCTGGACGCACCACACTTCCATCGCGCCGACCGGCACCATCGCCCTGTCCCTCGGCAATAACGCCAGCAACGGCATCGAACCATCCTACGCGCACCAGTACAGCCGCAATGTGATACGCGAGGGCAAAAAATCAAAAGAGAAGGTCGATGTGCATTCCTATGAACTGCTGGCTTATCGTCACTTGGTCGCCCCCCAAGCGGGCGCGCCCGGCGGCGCCGAGTTGCCCGACTACTTTGTGACGGCGGACGACATCACGCCGCAGCAGCATGTCGATGTGCAAGCGGCGGCGCAAAAGTGGATCGATTCGTCCATCTCCAAAACCGCCAATGTGCCCACCGACTTCGATTTCGATGATTTCAAGAGCATTTACACCTACGCCTGGCAAAAAGGTTTGAAAGGCTGCACCACTTTTCGCTTCAACCCCGAGGTGTTTCAAGGCGTGCTGGTCAAAGATGCGGATTTGGAAAACACCATCTACCAGTTCAATCTTAAAAATGGCGAAACGGTGCGGGTAAAGGGCAACGAAGAGATCGAATACGAGGGCGAAACCCACACCGCCGCCAATTTGTTCGATGCCTTGAAAGAGGGCTATTACGGGCGCTATTAGTTGCCGGCCATCCGCCATGGATATTGGGCGCCACGATTACATGTTCACTACCCATCGGGTGCGCGTTTTATCCATAATGCCGCCCATGATGGCCGCCCCTCGCGCTTCGCCAACCCATGCTTTAAGTCACCGCCGAGAATCAACATGAGCGTCAAAATTCAGGAAAAAATCGTCAGTTACGAGGTAACCAAACCCAGTGGCGGCGCCGCCGAGTCCGTCGACTCCAGGCCCATCGACCCCAGGCCCATCGACTCCAGGCCCATCGACCCAAGTCCCATCGACCAGCCCGAAGCGTTAGCCGAAAAATCCATGGATGGCGGCAACCCCACCCCCTTGCAACCCGAGAAAATGGCGCGCCCGGCGATGCTGATCGGCAACACTTATAAGATCAAGCCCTCGGTTTCGGTCCATGCTTTCTACATCACCATAAACGACATGGTGTGCAACCCGGGCACGCCCTTTGAAAAGCGCCGCCCGTTCGAGATGTTCATAAACTCCAAGAACATGGACCACTACCAGTGGATTTCCGCCCTCACCCTCATCGTTTCGGCGGTATTTCGCAAGGGCGGCGATGTCGCCTTTTTGGTGCCGGAGTTGAAAAGCGTGTTCGACCCCAAAGGCGGCTATTTCCGCAAAGGCGGCACCTACATGCCATCTTTGGTCGCCGAAATCGGCCATGTCATCGAAGGCCACCTGAAAACGATCGGCATCATCGACGAGCCGGTCGCCGACCAGCATCAACGAGCATTTTTGGACGAACAACGCCAGCAATACGAACATCAGCAAACCCTAAAAACCGACCCCGCCGAGCAACAAGACAGCGCCTTCCCCCCTGGGGCAGTGTTATGCGAAAAATGCCACCACCGAGCCATGATCGTGATGGACAATTGCCTAACCTGCCTCAACTGCGGGGAAAGTAAGTGTAATTAAATGGGAGTTATATACCTAAATCCCCATTATTAAGTTGTTATTTGAGGGGGATTGATTTGGTTTTTGGATTTTGCTGTTGCTGTTGCTGTTGCTTTGGTTTTTGATTTTGTTTTTGATTTTTGATTTTTGATTTTCGCTTTGGGGCTGTTGATTTTTACCTTTTCACCTTTATGCCACTGATGGGGTGAAGATTTAAAGGCGAAAAGCGAAAGCCAACGCCAAAGCCAGATCAAAACCAGATCAACCCCCCCACCAAAACTGGCGATGAAACCGCCAGATTTAACTTATTCCTCGGAGGGGAGTGAAGAGGGTAATAAACCAAACTAACATGGGGATTTAAGTATATAAATCCCCATTAAATCAGGTAATCATGGCCGGTGATTAAATCGAGAAACCCGCACCGCGAAAAAAGGGAGAAGTAAACTGGCGATGCGCTTGGACTAGCGCCGCCATCAAAACAGGCGCTTCAATTGCAACGCGTCGCCGGCCAATTGATGCACGCTTATGATCATCTCGCGGTCAAAATCGTAATACGGCAGCGTGTGCGCGAATTGACTTTTGCAAATCGCGCAAATCGCCGCCATATGGGTGACGCCATGTTTCGCTACTACTTGGTGTAAGGCTTGCATTCTCGGCAACGCGCCTTTTACCCGCAGCTCGATTAAATCGTCGGTAAGCAGTCCGCCGCCGCCGCCGCAACAAAAAGTCGCCTCGCCGATGGAATCGGCGCGCATGTCCACAAAATGCGAGCAACAAGCGCGAATGATGGCGCGCGGGATGGTGAACTGCCCGCCAGGCACGCCGCCCATGCGCGAGGCGCGCGACACATTGCATGAGTCGTGAAAAGTGACCACTTTGTCGGCATGGATGTCGCGATCGAAAACCAGCGCGCCTTGGCGAATTAAATCATAGGTGGATTCGCACACATGCTGTGGCACTGGATATTGGTGGTCTAAAAAATCCAACGGCGCTAACAAAGTGTTCCAATAATTGTAGGCCACGCGCCACGCATGCCCACATTCGCCCACCACGATGCGCCGCACGCCTAAGTCCAAAACCGCTTCGCGCACGCGCTGCGCGATTTTTTTCATGTGCGCGTGGTTGCCGGCGAACAGCCCAAAATTGGCGGCTTCGGCGGCGTGGGTACTTAATGTCCAGCTGATTCCGGCGGCGTGAAAAATCTTGGCGCAGCCGATGAGCCCATCCACATGCGGCTCGGCGAAAAAATCCGCCGACGGCGTCACCAACAAGACCTCGGCGCCGCGCTCATCTAAGGGGAAGCGCACATCGATGCCGGTTTCGACGCGCACATCGTCGGCCAATTCTTGCAGCGTATGGGCCAGCGCCGGCGCCGGTAGTCCGAGGTTGTTGCCGGTCGCCAACACCTTAGCCGTAACTTGCTGGGTATATTTTTGGCCGATGCCGACGCTGGCTAAAATTTCTCGCCCGGCCATGGTGACCTCCGCGGTGTCGATGCCGAACGGGCAATACACCGCGCAACGCCGGCACTGCGAACATTGGTGATAATAGGTATACCATTCGCGCAGCACCGCTTCGGTGAGGTCGGCGGCGCCGACCAGCCACGGAAAATGCCGCCCCCAAAAGGTGAAATAGCGCCGATAAACCTTGCGCATTAAATCTTGACGCGCCACCGGCATGTTGTTCGGATCGGCGGTGCCTAAATAATAATGGCACTTATCGGTGCACGCCCCGCACTTGACGCAGGAATCCATAAACACTTGCAGGGCGCGTTGCTGAGTCAACAATTCCGCCATCTTGGCCAGCGCTTTGTCGCGCCAATCATCGGGCAATTGGGCCGGAAACCCCAACGCCTGCTGATGCGCGGCCCCAGCCACATGCGGCTGGCTATGCGCCATGGCGCCGACGCGAATGGCGGGGATTTTGGGGTGATGTTGCGCCGCCCGTCGCAACGCCGGCAGTTCGGCTTCTAAAGATGTGCTCTTATGCATGCGGGCGGCGACGCGGGTTGTCGGCTTGGTTGCGCGTCGGGCTGAAAAACAAACCCGGGGCATGCAACAATTTGCTCACCGGGAAAATTAATAGCAGCACCACCGCCAAACCGAGGTGAATGTACAACACCGAATCCGCCGGCAGGCTGGGTAATGTCGATATATTACCGGCGGCGTCGGGTGCGGGTAAAAACCACGCCCATGGCAATAAATCGAAAGAGCGCCACGCCAGAAAAAAACTTTTCACCGCCGCCACATCGGTGTGCCATATATTTTTCAACGCCAATCCGCTACCCGCCAACGCCGTAAACAACGCCAGCATGAGGTGATCAGACGGCGCGGAAATATAGCGCACGCGATCCACCCACAGCCGCCGCCACCACAGCCCGGCCAGCCCAATCAGCATGATAGCGCCGGCATAAGCGCCGGCGGATTGCAGCCACAGCACCCACCCCCAAATCGGCTCGGTCACATAGCGCAGGTGGCGCAACAGCGCCAGCGTAAGGCCAAAATGAAACAGCCAGCCGAACAACCAGGTGGATTTACTGGCCTTGAACAAACTCTCGAACAACAAAATTTCGCGAATCAACCGCAGTGCCACTCCGGCGATAGTGGTCGGCGCCGGCGTGGTCGGCATTTTCAACGGCGGCGGAATGCGAGCGTATAACCTAACTCGATAAATCAGCCCGCCCACCAAAACCGCGCTGGCGATATAAAAAATAGTCGCAAACAGAAAAGAGGCCACGCGCAAAACCTCTTCCAGATTCAAACGCAACCGGTCGGCTTGGGCAGGCCGGCGTATTTGCACGCTTGCTTGGCCGGGCCATACGGAAACAGCGTATACAGATATTTACTATTGCCCTTTTCTTGGCCGAGGCGGCGGCCGATATTTTTGACCAGCACGCGCACCGCCGGCGCGATTTGATATTGAGCGTAGTACTCGCGCAAAAAATCCATCACCTCCCAATGATTGGCCGATAACACGCAGCCGTCCGCGGCCGCCATGGCGTGCGCTAAGTCACGATTCCAATCATCGTGATTCTCCAAATAGCCGTCTTCGTCGGTGGCATACGCGACGCCGTTTACTTGCAGTGCCATGGGCGAATCGACGGTGTGCGGTGCGGCTGAGTTTGGAATAAATTTCATAGCACACATTTTATACAAATTTCATCTAGCCAGATTTATAGCGCCAATTTAGGAGGTTTATAGTCCTAAATCTGCAGTTCGATGGGCGTTTTTTTTGAGGTCAGTGGCTGATTTAGGGGGGGCTGCGTTTGATTTTTGCTTTGGGATTTATATACCTAAATCTGCACGGTGGGTTTGCTTTTGGCTTTTGATTTGGCTTTTGACTTGGCTGTTGGTTTTTACATGGTCACTCATTTGGGCAGTGGTTGAAGATTTAAAGGCAAAAGCGAAAAGACCAACATCAATAGCCCCCCACCAAATCAGGCGATAAAGCCGCCTGATTTGACTCCCCCCAGATGAAGCGGGGGGGAGTAAAACGTTAAAATCAAAAGCCAAAAGCAAAAGCAAAAATCAAAAGCAAAAATCAAAAGCCAAAAGCAAAAGCCAAAAGCCAAAATCAAAAGCCAACTCCACCGTGCAGATTTAGATAGATAAATCTCCAATTTAGGTATCTGATTCATAGCACATTCATACGCCCCATTTATCTATTTCCGGCGGTGTTTAAAACCACGCTTGCACCGCGCCGCAGCGCTGCGCGAGGTCGACAAATTCGCCGTATCCCACCACCATAATGCCGCTTATCAATTGCGCCTGCGTGATGCCACGCGCTGCCAGGTCGGCATCTAAAGCATAAAAATGTTTGCTCGGCAGATGGGCGCGCACTTGCGGTGCGGATGCGGCGCCGGCGAGGGCGCCATACACGCCGTCTTCGATGAACAACACATGGCTGCCGGCTTTGGATAACCGCAGGCAAGTATCGAGGCTATTTTTCTCGAACGGGGATTTATTCACGGTATGCAACATAAGCGGCGCCACCTCAAAAATTCAAGAGCACATCTTGCTGCGCGATGAGGTCGGCTAAATCTTCCTGGCCGATTATTTCGAGCAATGGTGATGGCGCTGACTTGGCGTTATCATCCGCATGCGCAAGCGGCATCAAATCCGCGGTCGTCAGGCCGCGCTCGAGCAATGACTCGCGCTCCACCCATATTTTTTCCACCTCGTAATCGCCCAGCGCCGCAAAAGCGGCGGCAAAATTCTTCACCCCGAGGGCTTGGGTGTGTTGGTCGCGCAACAATTGAAACACCCCATCATCGATGAAAGCGATGCACACTCGCTGCTCAAAAGCGGCCCCGACCAGCGCCGCATCCAGCCCCTCTTGGCCGTAGTTGGTGCCGTGCGGGGCGCGGCGATGGAGGTACATGAATTTCTTGCGCGCCGCTTGGCGCACTTCTCCAGCGGCCATGCGTCAGTCGCCGAAAGCGACCAGTCGGTCGGCTTGTATGCCGGCCTCGATCAACTGCCCGAGGCCGGCTACGCGAAAGCCGGCGGTGAGGTTGGCATCCAGATTATTAGCATCCATGTTCTCGGCATCCATAGCATTAGCCTCCGTGTTAGCGCTCATATTATTAGCATCCAGACCATGGCGTTTTTGCGCGCTGGCATCGATTAGGCCACGGCGCTGCGCGGCCGCTATGCACACCACCATATCGAGGTCGTGGCGCGCCGCTAACGCCGACCAGCGCGCGGCGATGCGGCGCTCGTCTTGGGGCGGCGCGCTCAAGCGGGCGGCGTTATACACCCCATCGTGATAAAAAAACACGCGAAAAATTTCATGCCCGCGCGCCAATGCGGCGACCGCGAAGTGGTATGCCGTGTCGCTCGCCTGATGGGTGTACGGCGCGGCGTTTATCAAGAGCGCAAACTTCATGGGGCGGTCGCAGTTAATGCCGACCGGGTGCGCATCTAATCGGTGGCGCATTTACGCCGCCCATTGAACCGCCGGCCGAACATATCCATGTAGCAGCCGCTTGCACATATATATGTACATGTATCTGGCCGCCGCTTAATCCAAGATGCGCGCCGAACCATTGCCCCGCCGGTCGGAGGCGGCGGTAACTTCGGCCGTGGATTTATCATAAATCACCACATGCATATTGCCCCAGGGCCGCTCTTTTTGCTCCAGTTTATGGCCGCGCGCGGTCAACGCGTCGATGGTGATGGGGGTCAGCGCATCGGCTTCAAACTGGATGGCGTCGGGTAAATATTGATGATGAAAACGCGCGCCATCGACCATTTGCTCCGCGCTGGCGCCGCGCTGAAACTGCAACGCGGCTAACAACACCATGGAAATAATGCGGCTGCCGCCGGGCGTGCCGAGCGCCGCCACGCGCTCGCCGAATTCCAGGAAGGTGGGGCTCATGCTCGACAGCATGCGCTTGCCGCTAGCGATGGCGTTGGCTTCCGCGCCGACCAAGCCATAGACATTGGGTGTCCCGGGCTTTACGGAAAAATCGTCCATCTCGTCATTCAGCAACACCCCGGTGCCGGCCGCTACCAGTCCCGAGCCGAACGGGTAATTCACCGACAGCGTCGCCGCCACGCGATTGCCGTGCGAATCGATGATAGAAAAATGCGTGGTATCGACGCCCTCGCTGGGCGCCGACTCGGCGGGCGGCGCCGAAGCGGTGGCTGCCGACTCGCCCGCCGACGGCCCAATGGGCGCCAGCGCCGCACTAGGCGTGGCGCGGTCGAGGCGAATCGATTGCCGCTGCCCGGCGGCGTAATGCGCGCTCAACAGCCGCTCCAGCGGCACTTGAACATGGTCGGGGTCGCCCATATATTGCGCCCTATCGCGATAGGCGCGGCGCATGGCTTCGGTCGCCACATGCACGAAATCGGCCGCCGAATCCGCCGCCCCGAGCGCCTCTAAGTCATACCCCGACAAAATATTGAGGGCTTGCGCCAGCACCAGCCCGCCGGATGAAGGCAACGCCGCCGAGGTGATTTTCATACCCCGATAGTCGGCCACCACCGGCGCCCGCACCGCCACCTGATAGGCGCGCAAATCTTGCAGCGTCCAGATGCCGCCGGCGGCGCGCACGCCGTGCACCAATTTTTGCGCCACTTCGCCGCCATAAAACCCGTCATGACCATGCGCCGCGAGTGCCTTTAGCGTGGCCGCCAAATCCGGCTGCACGATAACGGTGCCGGCCGGCGGCACGGCGCCATCGACCAAAAACACCGCCGCCGCAGCCGGCGAGGCGTTGAGGGCATCGCGCCGCCAATCCGCCAGCCGCCGGTAGCGCTCGCTCACCGTAAAACCTTGCTCGGCGAGGCGAATCGCCGGGCGCAGGGCGGCCGACAGCGGCAGCACGCCGGCATTTTCCGCCAGCCACGCCAACGCCGCCGGGGCCCCGGGAATAGCGGCGGCGAGGGCGCCATCCACCGATAAATCACGCACCGCGGCGCCGTTTTCGTCCAAATACATGTCGCGAGTGGCGGCCAACGGGGCTTTTTCACGCCCGTCTAACATGGTGTCGACGCCGCTTTTGGCATCATGCAACAGCCAAAACCCGCCGCCGCCCAACCCCGAGCTAGCCGGCTCCACCACCGCTAACGCCGCGCTCACCGCCACTGCGGCGTCAAAGGCGTTGCCGCCGGCGGCGAGAATCTCGAGGCCGGCGGCGGTGGCCAGTGGCTCCGCCGACGCCACCGCGGCTGGCCGCGAATTCCAGTGCGCGAACCACAGCCAGGCGATGAAAACAACGATGCCGCCGACGCCGACTGCCGCTTGCGCCAGGCGATGTTTTTTTGGCCACCCGGCGCGCGCCTTATCGAGCACACGCTTAGCGCAAGCGTACGCGGTTTTGATACGAATATTCATCATCATCGAACTAGGCGTGAGTTGAATTAAAATGAAGGGGATGCCCTAGATAACTAGGCCAAATACGCCTTAACCCATGGTTTTAACTGGGCTAATTGCGCCGTTGGCTTGGGGTTGTTAAAACGCCACTCGCATTCCTTCAAATATAGCGAAAATTGCGCGCTTTGGCGTCCGCAATAATGATCGCAACACCCGCCCGCCGCGCTGTAACAAGCCAAAAACTAAGAATTTTGTCGGCTGCGCCGCGCCCGCGTTTGCCTTATGCCGGGCGCCGCCGAAATACGACTCATCAACTTCTATTTCGCCGCTTGCAGCGTGATAATCTGCCGCAGTCGATAGAAATAATAGGGATTTATAGTCCTAAATCTGCAGTTCGGTTGGCGTTTTTTGAGGTCAGCGGCTGATTTAGGGGGGCTGCGTTTGCTTTGGCTTTGGCTTTGGCTTTGGCTTTGGCTTTGGCTTTTGCTTTTGACTTTTGACTTTTCGCTTTTGGCTTTGGTTTTTAACGTTTTACTCCACCTTAGCTTTTTCAGGGGGGAGTCAAATCAGGCGGCTTTATCGCCTGATTTGGTGGGGGGCTGTTGAGGTTGGTCTTTTTGCTTTTGCCTTTAAATCTTCAACTCATTAGTCTAAATGAGGAACAAGGTAGAAATCAAAAGCAAATCAAAAGCAAATCAAAAGTCCCCCCACCAAATCAGCCCGAGCCTATCGGCTCGGTCAGATTTGACTCCCCCCAGATGAAGCGGGGGGAGTAAAGCGTAACAGCCAAAGCGAAAAGCCAAAGCGAAAAATCAAAATCAAAAACCAAAAGCAAACCCACCGTGCAGATTTAGATATATAAATCCCAAATAATGGAACGCAGTATTCACATTAACGCCAACCAAATCCGCCGCACATCGCGCCAGCGCTGCGGCCACAAAATGCTCGATTTATGCTCGACTAATGGCCGCTGTTTAGGGCTGCTCAATTTGTTCTTTCTCATGCTAGTGTATATAACATAAATCCGAGTTATCTATGGCAGCCCCAAAATGAATACAGCGGCTGAGTTTTACGGATGAAAAGTTGGCTGCTCATTGTTGCCCCATGTGCGCGCAACCGGCCGTCGCAGTGAATGGGCCTGACCGGGCGATGGAAGTGCCGTTTTCGTTCACAACATGGGCTTCACAACATGGGCTTCACAACATGGGCTTCACAACATGGGCTTCACAACATGGGCTTCACAACATGGGCTTCACAGCATCGGCGCTTGAATAAAAGTCTCGCGATAAAATTTCAACTCGGCGATGGATTCGCGAATGTCGTCGAGGGCGCGATGGGTATTGTATTTCTTGAAATCGTCTAGCAATTCCGGGCGCCAACGCACCACCAACTCCTTGATGGAACTGACATCCAGATTGCGGTAATGCAGATACGCCTCCAGTTTGGGCATATATAGGGCGAGAAAACGCCGGTCCTGACAGATGGAATTGCCGCACAGCGGCGAGGCGTTGCCGGGCACATGGCGGGCGATGAAAGCCAGCGTGGCGCGCTCGGCCTCGCGTTCGTCGATTCGAGATTCCTTGACGCGATTGACCAGCCCGCTGTCGGTGTGGGTGCGGGTGTTCCATTGATCCATTTCCGCCAAACGTGTGAGCGGCTGGTGCACCGCCAGCGCCGGCCCCTCTTCGATGATATTGAGATGCGGGTCGGTGATGATGGTGGCGATTTCGATGATGCGGTCGGTGGCCGGCGACAAGCCGGTCATTTCGAGGTCGAGCCAAACGAGATTGCGGTTGCGCGCCATCGGCTAGTTCTCTTGGGGTTCGGGGGGATGGGCGTGGCCGGCCCGGGGCGAACAACAACGGCCTCGGCGAGCATCGGCGCGGCCGGCGCGACGCCAAAATACGGCGGTATTATGCATCGAGCCCACTCAGAAAGCGACTTCCCATATTGGTCAATACATACCGCGCTCCAAATCGACACCAACCAAATCCGCCGCGCATCGCGCCGTCGTTGCGGCAACTAAATGTTCGATCAACCGCTCTTGTACCTCAGCGCCGTGAGGTCGCTGTTGCGGATAATCGAGCGTCGAGTAGTCATCCGGCTTTCATCGGGGTCGGCAAAGGGCAAGCGCATGGCGCGTTTGCGGCGATTAAACTGGCCTAAATCGCCAAATTAAATCATGCGGCAACCGCTGGCTTCCAACTTGCTCGGCTTCAACGGCGAGTAACGCCGTCGGCGGCGAATCAGCCTCATAAATCGGTACAATGCGCGGCCGTTTTGGCCATCATTTGCGCGCTATTCATGCTCCGCCTCACCCCCGACCAGCGGCTTTCCGCTAGGGAAATTTTTGGCATCGACGCCGATATGCAAGTGCCGGCGTTTTCGCACGCCGATGAACATGTGCCGGAAATCGACCGGGGCTATCGCTTCAATCGCGATGTCACCCTCGCCATACTCGCCGGCTTCGCGCACAACCGCCGGGTGTTGGTGCACGGCTGGCACGGCAGCGGCAAATCCACCCACATCGAGCAAGTGGCGGCGCGGCTGAATTGGCCGTGCGCGCGCGTCAATCTCGATGGCCATATCAGCCGCCTGGATTTGGTGGGGCGGGATGTCATCGCCATCCGCGACGGGTTGCAGGTGACGGAATTTCAAGAGGGCGTGGTGCCGTGGGCGCTGCAGCGACCGATGGCGTTGATACTCGATGAATTCGACGCTGGGCGGCCGGATGTGATGTTCGTCATGCACCGCATCCTCGAGCGCGATGGCAAATTCACCCTGTTGGATCAAAACCGCGTGCTCGCCCCGCACCCGGCGTTTCGCTTGTTCGCCACCGCCAACACCGTCGGGCTGGGCAATTTGGATGGCTTATACCACGGCGCCCAAACCCTAAACCAAGGGCAAATGGATCGTTGGAGCATGGTTGCCCACCTCGATTATCCGCCGCCCGAGGATGAAATCGACATCGTGCTGGCGCAAGTCGGCCAGCAAGCGGGTGACTTCCAGCTCCCGGAGCAGTCACCGACTCCGCCCCCCAACCGCGCCTGCATCGCGCAGATGGTGGCGGTGGCCGGACTGACCCGCCGCGGCTTCGCCGCCGGCGACTTGCGCACCGTGATGTCGCCGCGCACGGTCATCGCCTGGGCCGAAAACTACGGCATTTTCGGCGACCTCGAGCGCGCCTTTCGCTTGTCCTTCGTCGACCGCTGCGACCCGGCCGAGCGCTCCATCATCGCCGAATACTACCAACGCGTGTTCGGCGAGGAACTGACCGCGGATTCCATCAACGTGCTGCCTAGCGATGCAGTCAGCGCGGGTGATTGAATCGAAGAGAATGTTTGGGCGAATTGGCGGTGGCTTTTGTTTTTGATTTGGCTTTTGGCTTTTGTTTTGGCTTTTGATTTTTGTTTTCGCTTTTGATTTTCGCTGTTGCTTTGGCTGTTAAGGATTTGCTCCCCCATGCTTTTCAGGGGGGAGCCAAAACTGGCGGCTTCATCGCCAGTTTTGGTGGGGGGTGCGGTTGATTTTTGCTGTTGATTTTTCGCTTTTGCTTTTGATTTTGGCTTTGGCTTTGGCTTTGGCTTTGGCTTTGATTTTTGGCTTTGACTCGGTTTTTGATTGTAGATTCCGCTTTTTGCTTTAAATTTTCCACATCATCACCGCAAAATGGAGTGAAAAGCCAACATCAAAAGCAAAGTCAAAAGCAAAGTCAAAAGCAAAGTCAAAAGCAAAGTCAAAAGCAAAGTCAAAAGCAAAGTCAAAAGCAAAGTCAAAAGCAAAGTCAAAAGCAAAGTCAAAAGCAAAGTCAAAAGCAAAGTCAAAAGCAAAGTCAAAAGCAAAGTCAAAAGCAAAGTCAAAAGCAAAGTCAAAAGCAAAGTCAAAAGCAAAGTCAAAAGCAAAGTCAAAAGCACCCCCCACCAAAACTGGCGATGAAGACGCCAGTTTTGGCTCCCCCCTAAAAAGATAGGGTGGAGCAAAGCCTTAACATCAACAGCAACAGCAACAGCAACAGCAACATCAACAGCAACAGCAACATCAACAGCAACATCAACATCAACAGCAACATCAACATCAACAGCAACATCAACAGTAACATCAACAGCAACAGCAACAGCAACAGCAACAGCAAAGTCAACAGTCCCCCCACCAAATCAGGCGATAAAGCCGCCTGATTTGGCTCCCCCCAGATGAAGCACGGGGGGGAGCAAAACGTTAAAAGCGAAAAGCAAAAAGCAAAAGCAAAAAGCCAAAATCAACATCAAAATCAAAAGCAAAATCAAAATCAAAGCCAAAATCAACATCAAAGCCAAAATCAACATCAAAGCCAAAATCAACATCAAAATCAAAAGCAAAATCAAAAGCAAAATCAAAAGCAAAATCAAAAGCAAAATCAAAAGCAAAATCAAAAGCCCCTCATCCTTAAGCCATGACCCACCAAGCCGCCGCGCAGTGCCGTATCGAGCATCATTGCGCGGCGGTGGTGCGCGCCATGGTCGGGCGGGGCGATGTGGAATTCCAAAATGGGGCGGTGGTGGTGGACGGGCGGGCGGTGGACTTATCGGCGCCGTATTTGGCGGGGGGTGGGCTATCCGCTGGCATAGAATCGAACCGCGGGGCGGCGGATTGCATCGCTATGCGGCTGATGTTTAGCGATGCGGCGCGCTATCGCCGCGCTAGGCCGCAGGCGCCGGTGGCGGCATTAGTGTTCGATATTCTGGAGCAGTTGCGGGTGGAATCCATGCGGCCGCCGCAGTGGCGTGGGCTGGCGCGCAATATCGATGCGGCGCATGGCAAGTGGCGCGATGCGGCGCTGGCGACCACCTGGGTTGCGAGCGAAATCGGGCGGGTGATTTTCAGCCTGATTCAAGTGGTGCGGGCGCGCTTTAACCCCGCCCCGGATGCCCATGCCGCCCCGCCCCCCCCGTGGGAGGCCCAAACCGAGCATGTGATCGAGCCCACCTGGCTGCGGCTGAGCCCCATGGTCGGCCATGAGTTGAGCAAAATGACGGCGCGGCGCGCAAATCAAGCGGCATTTTCGGCCCCGGCGGCGCGCCTGGCCGTGACCATCGCCGACCTCATCGCCCAACTCACCCATGATTTCGCCGAGTTTGCCGCCACCACGCCGCCGCGCCAGGCGGCCGCCATCCGCCGCCAACTATGGCGCGCTTTGGAGACATCGCCAGCCGCCGAATCCGCCAACCAAAAGGCCGGCGCGCCGGCGGCTAGCGCGCCGACCCCGGTCGCCGCCGCGCAGATATACCGCATCCACAGCCGCGCCTTCGACGCCGAAATAAACGCCGCCGCCCTATATCGCCCGTCGCAGCGCCACGCCTTGTGCCAGCGGCTGGATAAATTGGTCGCCGCCCAAGCATTAAGCGTGCCGCGCCTGGCGCACCGTTTGGGGCGCGCCTTCGCCACCGCGCAGCGCGATGGCTGGAGTTTTGGCGAACAACACGGCTACCTCGATGCTCGGCGCTTGAGTCAACTGGTATCGCGCCCGGGGGATGCGCGTATTTTCAAGCGCGCCGCCAGCCGTGGGCGCTGTGATGCCGCGCTCACCTTTTTGGTGGATAACTCGGGCTCCATGAAACGCCAAAATATCGCCGCGCTTGCCACCGCGCTGGATATCTACTGCCGCGCCGCCGAGATGGCCGGGGTGGCCACCGAACTGCTCGGTTTCAGCACCGCCAGTTGGCACGGCGGCCGCGCCCTGCAAGCATGGCAACGCGCCGACCAATCCACCGGGCAATCCATCGACCAACTTACCGGCCAACCCATCGCCCAACCCGCCACCCCAGGTCGGCTCGGCGAGCGCTTACACATCGTCTATAAATCGGCGCGCACGCCATGGCGCCGCGCCCGCCCGGCCATCGCCGCCCTGCTAAATCCGCTGCATTTTCGTGAAGGCTTGGACGGCGAAGCCTTGGCATGGGCGAGCGCCCGCTTAAATCGCAGCGACCGCGCGCGCAAATGCTTAGTTCTGCTCTCCGACGGCGTGCCCATGGAGTCCGCCACCGACCAATATAACGATGCTGGCTACCTCGCCCGCCACCTCAAAAACACCGCCCGCCGCATCGAGATGCGCACCGATATAGAACTCAAAGCCATCGGCCTCGGCTGCGATTTAAATGAATATTTTCCTGATTCCATTCGCCTAGATTTAGACTTGCCCTTAAATAATCACGCATCAAGCACCTTAGAAAAATTGTTTAAATTACCCCGATAATTCTTTCAGTTTGATTAGCGCTGCACGCTTTTATCTTTTTTATTTTGATTTTCGCTGTGGCTGTTGATTTGGCTTTTGGCGTTTTACTCCCCGCTTTATTTTGCGGGGGAGTCAAAACTGGCGGCTTTATCGTCAGTTTTGGCGGTAGGTGTTTGACGCCAACATAAGAAAACTGTACTGGGAATTAAGTATATAAATTCAAATTATTAATCTACCAATTTAATATTTATCAACTATTTTCGAGAATCTTTGACATACATGGCGGTGTCATCATTTCTCATTTCAACTTTAAATAACTCGGTGGCTTTAATTAAATCACTTGGTCTTTTATAGCCGAAGTTTACGGCTGAAAATGAGCCTTTATTCGAAAGATATAGGCCGATTTTACCCATATAAGCCCAGCCATCATCGTCTGATGTTTGCTCGACTGCGGTTCTCAATAGGCTAACTAGACTAGTATCTCCTCTTAACTCTTGTTGGGTTTTTTGAGCGGGGTTTTCTTTTCCCAGAAGCCATATACTGGCAACCCGTTTTCACGGATTCTCACCGCCAACGGCGTGAAATCGCTATCGCTGCTCATCAATGTAAATGCATCGATGTTGCCGCAGTAAAGCAAATCCATTGCATCGATGATCATGGCGGCGCCATTGATGGACTGGCTGCTGACATTATCGCAGTCGATAAGCAATGCGATGCGTTTATGTTCAGGCATTAATTTAATCCTACACTGATGACGCTGCAGTTATAACCATAAATGTATAACGATGGATGTGATTCATCACTTAAATCACGGCCGTCATCTAAGTCGTCAAGCGGCGATAAATATCGGCGACTTTGAGTGGCAGTTTTCGTACTTCATCGATCACCACATAACTGGCGTGGCCGTACATGTGCGGCAGGTAGTCGCCGGCCTCGGTGTCGATGGTGATGCAAAAAGGGTGGATGCCGGCGTGGCGGGCTTCGAGCAGGGCGCGGCGGGTGTCTTCTACGCCGTAGTCGCCGCGATAGCCGTCGTAGTCGTCGGGCTTGCCGTCCGATAGCGTGATGAGGATGCGGGTGCGCGCCGCCACTTGGTTTAGCACGCCGCTTAAGTGGCGAATG
The DNA here is from genome assembly GCA_965243285.1 of Candidatus Poriferihabitaceae bacterium. Taxonomy (GTDB): domain Bacteria; phylum Pseudomonadota; class Gammaproteobacteria; order Arenicellales; family Poriferihabitantaceae; genus JAHRAW01. The sequence continues at coordinate 1,768,244 of OZ251537.1, forward strand.
GCGACCCCCATGCGGGTGTAATCTTGCGGGCGCAGGCCGCTTATGCATGCGCGCACCGCGTCGTCATAAGGTTGCGCGAAGGTTTTGACGCGATAAATCTCGCAGCGGTTGCGCGTCATGCCGGAAAATCCATAGATGGCGTATTGGTCGCTTAAGATTTCCAAGGCCTCGCATAGCAGCGCCAAACTCTCGCGCACCGCATCGTTAATCCAACCTTGGGTGGAGCCGCTGACATCCACCATAAAAACCACCGCCAAATCGCGCTCGGTTTTATGGGCGCGGGTGAACAATCGGTCGCTCATCTCGACGCCGGTGCGCGCCTCGGCATACGCCGCCACCAAGGCATCGAGGTCGATGTCGTCGCCGTCCGGCTGCGCTTTGAGTATTTTATCTTCACCACGCAGGGCTTCGAAATGGCGCCGAATCTCGGTCACTTGCGGGCGATATTTTTTCAAGGTGGCGGCCACAAAGCCATCATCCACCGGGTGCACGCCGCTTTCGCGCAATACACACCAGTTTTTGCGATAATTTTCGCGGCGAAAATCCCATTCGTCATAGCGCCAGGCGTCGGGTTGATTGGCGGCCTCGGTCTGCGCGCTGGCATCGCCGGCATGATTGGGGCGATAGCCGCCATCGCCAGCCGGCTGCAGCCAATCCTCGGGTAATTGCGCCAAATCTTGCAGCAGCGAGGCCAGCAACTGCGCCGCCGCCGGCGTCATGTCCATGGGTTCGCCGTCCAAATTGAGTTCGCCGCGGCCGTCCGTCGCCTCGCCGTCCGCATCCCAGGTGAAGCGATGCGTAGCCTCGCCAGCCTCGGCGCCGTCGCCGTCGCCATCCGCCGCATCATGCTCGGCCAACATCTCGGCTAACAGCGATTGCAACTCGGTTTTATCGGCCGCCTGGCGTTGCTCCACCGCCAGCCGCGCCGCCGCCGGGTCGAGTTCACCTTGATACAACAAGGCCTCGGGCCAGGCCGTGGTGTGCGCGTATAAGGCCGAGGTCGCGGCCAGGGAATCGGCCACTTCGGCCTCCGCCGCGCCTAATCGCGCGCTGATGCTGCGCCAGGTGGCGTCTTGAGGCGCGGCGGCGTCTAGGGCTGACATTTCCCGCGCCAAGCCGGGCAATTCGCGCGCGATGCAGGCGTTCAGGCGGATGCTCTCGAGGCGCGTGAACAGCGCCAGGGCGCGGTTCGGGTTATCAAAATCAGCCAGAATTTCGCTCAGATGGGGCGACTCGGGGGTGGCGCGCCGATAGGTGCCGAAGCGCGTTTGCGCCCACAAATGCACCGCCATCGCCTTGTATAAGCGGCGATTTTGCTCGCGGTCGTCAAAGCGGTTGATGCGCGCTGGTAAATACAAAACATCGGTATCGGTGCGGCTACGCTCGCCAGCTTCGATTTTCAAGTCGCGCCCGCCCAGCCCGTACCCGCCCAGGCCGCGAATGTAGCGCTCCAACATGGGGCGGATTTGGATGAGCGTCACCACGCTGTCATCGCGGCGATATTCATGGGCGAAATCGGCGATGCGCGCAAAGGCGGCGCTGCCGGGATACAAGCCCTCTTTATCGTACACATCCATCGCCGCTAACAACCACTGCCGCGTGCCTTCCATGCCAATTAGCGCCAGCGCCCGCGGCGCATGGCTTACAAACTGATACCCCATCTCCGAGTTGGATTTGCGGATGACATCAGTCCACCGCAACGCAAACTCCTGCTGCGCCGCCGGCAATGCGGTGAGCCCGCGCGCCGGCTCCTCAGCGGTGCGCCGGCTGGACAGCACCGCATCTAGATATTCATCCAGCACCTGCTCGATTTGCCGTTGGTTCACGTTAGGGGTGGTTGGTGGGGACGGGTTGCTTTTGATCTTGTTGTTGCTTTTGATTTTGATGTTGCTGTTGTTTTTGACTTTGATGTTGTTGTTTTTGACTTTGATGTTGTTGTTGATGTTAAGGCTTTGCTCCACCCTATCTTTTTAGGGGGGAGCCAAAACTGGTGGCTTCATCGCCAGTTTTGGTGGGGGGTGCTTTTGATTTTAATCTTGATGTTGACTTTGATTTTGATGTTGACTTTGATTTTGATGTTGACTTTGATTTTGATGTTGACTTTGATTTTGATGTTGACTTTGATTTTGGCTTTTGATTAGGCTTTCGCTTTTGGTTTTACTTTTAACTCCCACTCCACGCTTTTTCTTTCATGCGCTGGCCGGCTATGAACTGACTCCGTCTTCGACTCCGACTTTAGAGATTCGCTCGCTGCTGGTTGATTTTTCGCGGTGTCGGTGGTCATGTGGGTTAAATTCGACTGCATTCTCGTTATTGTTTGGCGGTGGTTAATTTATCCGCGAAAGAGGTGGGGGTTTGTACATTATAAAAAGCAAAAGTGAAGGCGGAAAGCGAAAGTCAAAAGCAACAACAAGATTAAAATCAAAAGCAACAACAAGATTAAAATCAAAAGCAACAGCAACATCAAAGTCAAAAGCAACAGCAACATCAACATCAAAGTCAAAAGCACCCCCCACCAAAACTGGCGATGAAGCCACCAGTTTTGGCTCCCCCCTAAAAAGATAGGGTGGAGCAAAGCGTTAACAGCAAAAGCGAAAAGCCAAGGTCAAAAGCCAAGGTCAAAAGCCAAGGTCAAAAGCAAAATATTTCCAGTTGTGGGGGTGGAAGAGGGTTACACATTAAACCGGAAGTGCATGACATCGCCATCGGCGACGAGGTAATCGCGGCCTTCGAGACGCAAGCGGCCGGCTTCGCGGGCCGGGGTTTCGCCACCGTATTGTAGGTAATCGGCGTAGGCGATGGTCTCAGCGCGGATGAAGCCTTTTTCGAAGTCGCCGTGAATGACGCCGGCGGCTTGGGCGGCGGTGGCGCCTACGCGTACCGTCCAGGCGCGTACTTCTTTAGGGCCGGCGGTGAAAAAAGTATGCAGCCCGAGCAAGGAATAACCGGCGCGGATGATGCGCGCCAGCCCCGCCTCGCGCATGACGCCGGGCGGGAATAGGTCGGCGAGAAACTGCGCCGCCTCGGCGGCCTCGAGTTCGCCTAAATCTTGCTCGATGGCGGCGCACACGGCGATGGCTTGGGTGTCGGCGGCGGTGGCGATTTTTTCGATGTCGCGCAGCCATGGATTGTCGGCCGGGGTGGGATTTCCGCTCGAATCCGCATCATTTCCGCCGGAATTCGGTGCATTGCCGGCGGTGGCAGCGGCAGCGGAATTTTCGCCCGAATTCGGTGCATTGCCGGCGGTGGCAGCGGCAGCGGAATTTTCGCCCGAATCCGCACCATTTCCGCCCGAATCCGCACCATTTTCGCCGACATTGGCGATATACAGCATGGGTTTGGCGGTGAGGAAGCCGTACGGCTTGAGAATGCGGCGCTGCTCGGGGTCTAACGCCATGGCGCGCAATGGCTGGCCGCGGTCTAAGTGCTGTTTTACGGCGGCCAATAAATCTCGCTGGGCGAGGGCGGAGCGGTCGCCGGCCTTGCTGTTTTTTTCGGCGCGGCGCAGGGCGCGGTCGGCGCTTTCCATATCCGCCAACTGCAATTCGGTGTTGATGGTGTCGATATCGTCGGCCGGCTGCGGCTGCGGCGACACATGGGTGACGGCGTCATCGGCGAAGGCGCGCACCACATGGGCGATGGCGTCCACCTCGCGGATGTGCGCCAAAAATCGGTTGCCCAAGCCCTCGCCTTTGGAGGCCCCGGCGACCAAGCCGGCGATGTCCACGAATTCGATGGCGGCTGGAATGATTTTCTGCGGCGCGACCATCTCGGCTAACCGCGTCAGCCGCGTATCCGGCACCTCCACCATGCCGATGTTGGGGTCGATGGTGCAAAAAGGGTAATTCTCCGCGGCCGCCGCCCGCGACCGCGTGAGGGCGTTGAAGAGGGTGGATTTGCCCACATTCGGCAAGCCGACGATGCCGCATTTGAAGCTCATGGGGCGGGGGGATTAGGTGATTGTCGATGGATTCGCTCGCGCTGCTTGCCCGGGCCATGCCACGGCGACCGAGCGCGTCGCCGATGGCGCATTCGCAACCCATGAAGCGGGGGATTTCGGCACCGGCGGCGCGTGCGGTCGGCGCCGATTAAGCGCGCCGACGAGGCCGCATTGTCAACCGCTGAGACCGGGGCGGCGGCGGGTTCGCATTAAGCCGGCTGAAGGTGGCGGTGTTGAAAGCCATGCTGACGGGCCGGTTTGCGCGGCGGCGCGGTGGCGGTGTGCAGGCGCGTCATGGCGGTTTCGAGGTGGCCGGCTATGGTTTCATCCAGCGCTTCCATGGCGCAACCGATGGCGGCGTCGATGTGGGCGCGCTGTTCGGCGGCCGGGCGCGTTAGCACATAGCCGGTCACCTGGGATGGCGCGCCGGGGTGGCCGATGCCGAGCCGCAAGCGCAAGAAATCGCGGCTGCCGAGTTGGCTGATGATGTCGCGCAAGCCGTTGTGGCCGCCGTGGCCGCCGCCTCTTTTCAGCCGCGCGCAGCCGGGCGGCAAATCCAAATCATCATGCGCTATCAAAATCTGCGGCGGCGGGATGCGATAAAAGGCCGCCACCGCGGCCACCGCCTGGCCGCTCAAATTCATAAACCCGGTGGGCGCCATCACCCGCACCGCGCCGCCGCCGATGGCACTTTCCCCCAATTCGGCGTTGAGTTTTTTCTTCGCCGATAGGGTGAATCCATCCGCCGCCTGCATGCGCGCGATAAACCACCGCCCGGCGTTGTGGCGCGTGTCGGCGTAGGCGCGGCCGGGATTGCCTAATCCCACGATAAGGCGGATGGCGGATGCGTTGGCTTTCATGCTGAGGTTCAATGCGTCGGTGAGGTAGACCGTACCTCGACAGGTGATAGTAGCGCCAAATGTGGAGTCAGTGGCGCAAGCGTGGGGGCTTTTGATGTTGGCTTTGGCTTTTGGCTTTGGCTTTTGATTTTGGCTTTGGCTTTGGCTTTTGATTTTGATTTTGATTTTGGCTTTGGCTTTTGCTTTTAACGTTTTGCTCTCCCCCGTGCTTCATCTGGGGGGAGCCAAATCAGGCGGCTTTATCGCCTGATTTGGTGGGGGGCTGTTGATGTTGATGTTGCCGTTGATGTTGATTTTCGCTTTTCGCTTTTCGCCTTTAGTATTCACTCCCCCCCGGCTTTTATCGAGGGGGAGTCAAAGCAGAGCCGCGCCGACAGGCGTGGGCTGCTTTGGTGGGGGGGATATCTTCAATATTAGGTTTTACTTGATACTTTTGATTTTCGCTTTCGTTTTTCGCTTTTAACGTTTCACTCCCCCCAGATGAAGAGGGTGCAGCGGCAGTAGGGGATTGGGGGGTTTTTAATTTACTCCCCCGCGGTACCACGCGGGGGAGTAAGTTAAAAGCGACAGCAACGGCGAAAGCCCAACATCAACAGCAAAATCAAAAGCCAAAAGCCAATAAATCGTCACCAAATCAGCAAAAACTCACCGATTTAGTGACGATGCCGGCTATCAACTACGATGCAGGTCATAAACTAGGATGCGGGTCATAAACTAGGCTGCCGGGCATCAACTAGATGCGGCGGTGGGGTCGGTGGGGGTTTCGCCGTCGGGGGTTTCGTCGGTGGTGGGTTGCTCTTCTTCTTCTACTACGACTTTGGGCGGCAGGACGGCTACGGCGGCGTGGTCGTGTTCGCCTTTTTCATCGTGCACTAAGGCCGGGATGGTGACGCCATCGGGCAACACGATGTCGGAGAGGTGCAGGGATTCGTTGAGGTTTAAGGCCGAGACATCGAGATGCAGCGCTTCGGGCAGATTTTTCGGCAGGCAGGAGATTTCCACTTCGGTCATGAGGTGGGAGATGATGCCGCCGGCGGTGCGGACGCCGACGCATTCGGCTTCGCCGGCGAAGTGAATGGGCAGCGACATGGTGAGCATTTTGGCGTCATCCACGCGCTGAAAATCGGCGTGCAGGATGTTGATTTTGTGGGGGTGGCGCACCACATCGCGCAAAATCGCCTGCTCTTTGTTGCCGTCGGTGTTGATGATGATGATGGCGGAGTGGAATTCCTCGCGCGCCAGGCTGTGGAACAACACATCATGGTTTACGGCGATGCTGATGTTTTTTTTGCCGCCGCCGTATAGCACCGCCGGCACATCGCCCTCGCGCCGCAAGCGCCGCACCAAGGCGGTGCCGGAACGGGCGCGAACCCTGGCAATTAGTTCAAATTGGTCGCTCATTTTTAGCTCCTCGACAATAGAATTGGGGAATGGGGGGTTCGGGATGATGGGTTCGGGATGATGGGTTCAAACTAGGGTCGGCGGGCGATGATGGCGGTCAAGCGCGCGCCATCAATCGACAAACAAACTGCTCACCGAATCGCCGGTGGCAATGCGGCGGATGGATTCGGCCAGCAATTCGGCGATGCTGGATTGCTTGAGCATGGGGCAGGCCAGCGCCGCCTGACTCAAGGCGATGGAATTGGTGACCAATAATTCGTCCAATTTGGAATCTTGAATGCGGGCGATGGCGTCGCCGGAAAGCACCGCATGGGTGCAGCACGCCAGTACTTTGGTCGCCCCCTGGCGTTTCAAGGCGGTGGCCGCTTCGCACAGCGTGTTGGCGGTGTCCACGATGTCGTCGATCAAAATACACGAGCGCCCATGCACCGCGCCGATGATGTGCATAACCTTGGCTTGGCCGGCGCTGGGGCGGCGTTTGTCGATGATGGCGAGGTCGGTGGCCAGTTGTTTTGCCAGGGCGCGGGCGCGCACCACGCCGCCGACATCCGGCGACACCACCACCGGATTGGGCAGTTGTTTGCGCCACAATTCGCTCATCAATATGGGCGAGGCGTAAATGTTGTCGGTGGGGATATCGAAAAAACCTTGTATTTGGTCGGCGTGTAGGTCGATGGTCAGCACGCGGTCGGCGCCGGCGGCGCTTATCATCGAGGCCACCAATTTGGCGGAAATGGCCACGCGGGCGGTGCGCGGGCGGCGGTCTTGGCGCGCATAGCCGAAATACGGCGCCACGGCGGTGATGCGATAAGCAGACGAGCGCTTGATGGCATCGATCATCACCAATAATTCCATCAAATTATCGTTGCTCGGCGCGCAGGTGGGTTGGATGATGAACACATCCCGCCCGCGCACATTCTCCATTATCTCGACATTGATCTCGCCATCGCTGAACTTGCCCACCACCGCCTTGCCTAACGGCAGGCCGAGGCATTGCACGGTCTCGCGCGCTAACGCCGGGTTGGCGTTGCCGGTGAACACCGCTAAGTTGTCTAAGGACAAGATGTTATCTCGCGAAAACGATAGGGGCGGCGCTGGCGACGGGCAACGGGGGGCAGGCTAGGGGGGATAAACGACTGGGCGATAATGCACAGCGGCGGCTGGCTGGGGCGGGAGGATTCGAACCTCCGAATGCCGGAATCAAAATCCGGTGCCTTAGGCCACTTGGCTACGCCCCAAAAACACGCATCACACATACCTATTACACATACCTATTACATACCCATCACAGACGCGACCATGCGCATCACAAAATCACCACCAAAACGCGATGCCACACTTGACCGCTATGGCCCCGACTAATGCTGACGGCGCCGATGCATAAGCCGCGCATTGTGATTATATCAGCGGCGGGTGTCAATGGATTGCGAGATGTTTCGCGCCCTGACAGGCAACGGCGCCGGCCACAATATCGAGAAAAACCACTGGCGGGCGGTAGGGAGCGCATCAAAACGCCACTACGCCCCCATCCCCCCAAAATCGCGGTGAAAATTGCCGCGTTGCCGACCAATTTAGCCAAAATCCCACCAAACTAAGCCGAAAAACCGCCGCCATAGGATGCAAGTACGAATTTGTTACCCATTCAGTGCAAATTAGCCCTAAGCCGATAGGCCGGCTGAGTTGGTCGGGGGGCGGTTACCGCCGCTCAATAACACGCCATCCGCATAAGGAAAACGCCACTCCACCGTGCAGATTCAGGTATATAAATCCTTGATTTTTAGCGCCAGCGGCTTGCCAACGGGTGGCGGTTGCGGCTGCGGGTGACGAAGGCGTTGAGGCTGGCCGGCAGCCCGGCGGCGGCGATGCCGGCTTGTTGACGGGTGGCGAAGCGGGCGTACACCGCGCCGCCGCTGCCGCTCATGCGGGCTTCGCCGTGGGCGCCCAAAGCCGCCAGCGCGGCGCCTACCTCGGGGTGGAGTAGGGCGGCGACCGGCGCCAGGTCGTTATCGGCGGCGCCGGCGGCGGCCGGGCGCGAGGCGTCGCAGCGCAGCGCCGGGTGGGCGAATACTTCGGCGGTGCTGACTTGCACCGGCGGCACGGCGAGGCACAGCCAGCATTGCGGCGGGTTGCAGGGGGTGAGGGTGGCGCCGATGCCGCTCGCCAGCGCGGCGCGGCCGCGTATGAACACCGGTACATCGGCGCCCAATTGTCGCCCCAGTTCGGCTAATTGGGGGACGCTGGCGCCGAGCCGCCACAGCCGGTTCAGCGCCAACAAGGTGGTGGCGGCGCAGGAACTACCGCCGCCGAGTCCGCTGCCAGGCGGGATGCGTTTATGCACGGTGATGACGGTGCCGCGCGCGGCCGCTTGGGGGTAGGCGGCGCGCAGAAGTTTGGCGGCGCGGATGATTAAATCCTCCACCGGCAGCGCAAAACCATGGCGGTCGATGCGCTGGATGTCGGGCTGGTCTATGGCTTCGAAGACCAAAGTGTCGCCGAAATCCAAAAACTGAAACAGCGTTCGCACATCATGGTAACCATCGCCGCGTCGCCGCAAAACATGCAAAAACAGGTTGATTTTCGCCGGGGCCGGCAGGGTTAGCATCGGGCGGTGGGAGTAGGGCGGTGATTTTCGCGACGGTGCTGGTGGTTGCACATATATATGTGCATCGTGGTGTGCATTGTGATGTGCGTCGTGCTGGCGCTGAATTCTGCGGGCGGGGAGTCAAAACTGGCGGGTTTCATCGCCAGTTTTGACTCCCCCTCATGGTGAAGCGGGGGGAGTAAAGACTAAAAGCCAAAGCCAAACTCAAAACCAAACCAAAAGCCAAATCACCCATCTGGCGGGGAAAATTCAATACCGCGCCAGCGTTTGAAGATGATTTTCACGCTTAATTGGTCGCCGATGTAGGTGCCGTCGCGGGCGTAGACTTCGATTCTGCCGGGGGCCGCGGTGATGGTCATTTTGCGCGGCAAGATGAGCGACCGGGCGGTGGTAGTGGTGGCATCGGCGGCGGCAGAAGCGGAAACACCGGCAGAAATATCCGAAATATCGGCGGAAACGGCAGAAATATCGGAAATATCGGCGGAAAGGGCGGAAACGGCAGAAATATCGGCCGAAACGGCGGGAGTATCGACAGAAATATCGGCCGGAATACCGGAAATGTCGGGGATGCCGGGAATATCTGAAATATCGGAAATATCTGAAATATCGAAAACGGCAGGAATGGCAGGAATATCAGCAGAAATGGCAGAAATATCGGCCGGAATGGCAGCCGCTACGGCGGCGTAGTCGTCATAGCGAACCAGCCAATCGCCTTGGCTAAAACTCAGCAGGCGGCCGGCGCCATCGAATACTAAATCCACCGCGCCGGGGTTGGGCAAGCCGCGCGCCCAATGGCGTAATTCCGCGAACGGCACTTGCCAGCCGAGTTTTTGATGCAACGCCTCGGCGGCGGTGGCGGCTTGGATAACGCCGCCGCGCGTGTCTTTCAGCGTCGCGCCCTCGGGCTGCGCCGAGATTCTCACCCGTCCGCCGCCGAAAGGCCCGTATAACTCGATTTGCTGGGTGATTTTTTGGATGCTGCCGGGGCCGCTTTGTCGATAATCCCACAGCAGCGTAGCGCTGCCGCCACGGCGCCCGGTTTTCACCGCTATTTTGCCGCGCAAACGCCACGCCGAGAGGCGCGATAGCACGGCGCGGCGTTGTTGCCACAGCGCATCCGTCGCCCCGGGGTCAGCCGCCGGCAGCGACGGTGCCACCGGCGGTGTCGCGCATCCGCCAAGCGCTAACGCAGCCGCAGCCCCCATCGCCAGGGCAAAAATCCGAAGTTTGGCGGCTAAAAAACCACCGCTGTCATCGGCGCGCTCGGGCGATATGGGGGCGGTGGGGCGGGGCATGGGTTGATGCATGGGTTGATGCATGGGTTGGTGGGGGTGATCTGGCTTTCGCTTTCGCTTTTGATTTCGCTTTTGATTTCGTCTTCCGTTTTCGTCTTTAAATGGAATTTATATACCTAAATCTGCACGGTGGGTTTGATTTTGGCTTTTCGCTTTTGGCTTTGGCTTTGGCTTTGGCTTTGGCTTTTCGCTTTAGACTTGGCTTTAGACTTGGCTTTTGATTTGCTTTTGATTTGCTTTTGACTTGGTTTTTGGTTTTTACCTGACCCTCATTTGGGCTGATGGGTTGAAGATTTAAAGGCAAAAGCCAAAGCAAAAGCCAAAGCCAAAAGCCAAAATCAAAAGCCAAAGTCAAAAGCCAAAGCAAAAGCCAAATCAAAAGCCAAAGCAAAAATCCAAAAATAAAATCACCCCCCGTTTTTCTGCGGGGATTTGGGTAGGTAATTCCCAATTATTGGCTGGGCGTTATTTTCGGCTGGTGCCGTCGTGCATGTTAATGGGGCGTGGCTCATGTCAGCTAAGTAGGCGCCATCACGGCGGGCGAAAACGCTACATCGGGGCAGGGTTGCCGAGTATTGACACCGCATTATTTATTGTGTAGGAAGTTGTAGTGTACAAAGCGTTAAATAGTGTCGCATTGTGTCATTGCCGTGACTTTATAGATGCGACCCATCGCCATGACTCCATCGCCATGACTCCATCGCCGACATTCGCCATGACTCCATCGCCGACATTTCGCCACCGAGATTTCATCACCGCAATCGCCGGCCGCGAGAAAATCGCCAATAGGTCGCCCATGAGTCGCCAATGGCTCGAATCCCGGCCAATGCAGCCGCGAATCATCGCCCCCTCATCCGCGCCGGCATTACCCGCATTGGCATTACCCGCATTGGCATTACCCGCGCCGGCATTATCCGCATTGGCATTATCTGCGCTGGTATGGAAGGTGCGATGGCCGGCGCCGGCTCATGTGGGCATTGCCGTCGGCTTGCCGATTGCCGATTGCCGCCAGTTGCCCCACGATTTTCCGCTTATCCCCCAGTTTTTCGTGTTACCTCTCCTTTTTCCCTCGTTTTTCCTCATAGCCGGTTGCCACTGGCGCCATTTTGAATGTCATTTAGCATGATCTCTCCATACCGCCTGCTGTGTCGTGACGCATCGCCCTCGAGGCGCGCCAATTCTCTCGCCGTTGTAGCGCTGGCTGGCTTGTTGGGCGGCTCCGCCCCGGCTTATGCGCAGGCCACTGGCATCGACCTGCCCGACCTGCCCGAGCTCAGTTTCTCGGTCAGCCGCATCATCACCCCGGTAACGCTGCCCATAGCCACCGGCGATGGCGACCCGGTCTACAGCCTAATCGGGCCGAACGAGAGCGCCCTGGCCAAGGCCGTGCCCGGGCTTAATTTTGACGCCGGTTCGCGGTCGCTGCTCGGCGTCCCGCAAGCCGTAGTAGACATGGTGGAATTAACCTATCGCAGCGTAGTCGCCGAAGTCACCGTCGATGGCGTCGTCACCGTCCCCGGCAGCACCGCCGAGAGCACTTTCACGGTGAGCGTTACGAAGAACGACGATGCCTTTTTGCCGGAAATTGTCGACCGAACCTACACCGTCGATGTCCCCATCGATAATCTGACACTGCCCGCAGCGGCTGGCGCGACTCGGTACTTGCTGTTCGATGCCACCGGTGTGGTGGTATACGGCCCGCTGAATGACGGAATCATACCCAACGCCCCAGCGCCCGGGCTCACCTATGCCGGCGGCGTCATTTCCGGCACGCCGAGCGCCGCCGGCGCCTTCGTCCTCACCTATTACGCCCTCGACTTCCCCGCTCAACAATATAGTCACGAACATAGTCACGAACATAGGCACGAGCATGGTCACCAGATTAGTCACGATCATAGTCACCAGCCTAGTCCCCAGAGCATCCACCAGCATGAGCACCAGCATGGTATCCAACTGAGGCGCCTCTTTACCCTCGTGGTCGAGACCAAGTTTCCAGTCATCGCTGATAAAACCTATGCCGCCGGCGCCGCCATCGCCGTAACCTTGCCAGCCGTCATCGGCGACCGGGGCGATCCGAAGTACGCCTTAGCGGGCGATGGTATGTCGCTGGACGCTGTTCTGCCGGGGCTTATGTTCGACTCCGCCAGCCGCGTTTTGTCCGCCGCCGCCGGTGCCGTCACCACCGCCACCGCCACCGCATCTGACGGCATCCCATTGACCTACACCGCCGAAGATGCCGGCGTCACCACCACGAGCACATTTCGCGTGCGCATAACCGGCCCGGTGTTCGCCGAAGATGCCGTGCCGCTGGCGCAAACCTACCCGGCCGGCACCGCCATCGTCGCCCTGACGCTGCCGAAAGCCGCCAGCGCCGCCGGGCCGGTCACCTACACCTTGCTCGGGACGGACGCTGACGCTACACCGCTGGACGGCACGCCGCAGTCCGCCGTGCCGGGGCTTGTTTTCGATGCCAGCACCCAAGCGTTGACCGGCACGCCCACCACGATAGGCAGCACCACATTGGTCTACACCGCCACCGATAAACACGGCAATTCCACCACGACCTCTTTCGCGGTGGAAATCAGGCGCGCCTTTAGCAGCGAAGTGATGGCTATCAGCGGCCCGGCCGGCACCATGGAGAGCCAGACTCTGCCGTCCGCCACCGGTGGTGGCGCGCCGGTTTATGCCTTGCTCGGCCCCCAAGGCACGCGCCTCGAGCCGAAGTTGCCGGTCGGCTTGGCTTTCGATGCCGACACCCGGTTGCTGTCGGGCCAACTGCACACCGCCGGCAGCGTGATGTTGACTTATCGAGTGTATGAAAAGGCCGATGACGCCACCGCCGAGGCCACTTTGGAGACCGAGATCAAGGTGACCGTCGTGGCGCCGATGTTCGTCGCAGCGCCGCAAAATAGGCAGTATTTGGTCGATGTGGAGGTCTCGCCAGTGCCCCTGCCGGCCGCCACCGCCGACCCCGAAAATCCGCCCGCCAGCGGAGATTTTTCCTACGAAGTAGTTTTGGCGGATGACGATGGCAACACGCCGCTGCACCAAGCGGTGCCGGGGCTGTCATTCGCCGCCGTTGCCGCCGAGCGCCGCATAACAGGCACGCCGACCACGCCCGGCGTCACCACCTTGCTCTATCGCGCCACCGACCCCTACAACAACGAGGTCGAAGCCCCTTTTACGATAAATGTCACCACGCTGAGCTTCGAAAACCAGCCGATGGACGGATCTTTTGCCGCCGGCGATTCGGTTAACTTGACTCTGCCCACCGCCGACAGCGAAGCCGGCGGTGAAGCACCCATATACATGTTAACTGGGCCAGAAATCCCCGACCTCGCCCCGGGCGAGGTGTTGCCCGGGCTGTCCTTCGACCCCGATAATCGCATTCTGGCCGGCACGCCGACTGCGGCCGGTGAATCCACACTGACCTACACCGCCACTACCGCCACCAGCAGCGTTATGGCGACATTCAGCATCGCCGTCTCCGGCCCGATGTTTGCCGATACGCCGCTGCTGCCTAACGGCGAAAAAATATACGATACCGCCACAACCAAGCCCATCACCCTGGCCCTGCCGGAAGCCATGGGTTACACCCCTCTAATCTATGCCCTGACCCTGTCGGACGGTACTAAGGTGGGGAATGGTGACGATGCTTGGCGTGGGTTGTCTTTTAATTCCGACACCCAAGTGTTGACCGGTAGACCGACTCACGGCACCGACACCATGCTGACCTATCGCGCCACCGATGCCGGCGGCAACACAGTCACCAAAAAATTCCCCTTCAAAGTGCTCGGCCTGCGTTTCATCAACCCGGAGGAGGCCACTCGAACCTATCCAGCCGGCAAGACAATTGCCGAATGGACCTTGCCTTCGTTTGCCGGGCACAACGCTAGACTTTCTGACCTTGGCGTGGGCAAAAACAGTGTTGATGGCGCCGTGCCTGGGTTGCGGGTGGACATCAGTGTCAGAAAGGATGACGCCTCTATATATAACTTCGCCGCGCCGTATGTCATCTCCGGTCGGCCGCGCCACGCCGGCATCCACGCGGTTACTTACGAAATCATCAGCATTAAAGATGACGAGATTTTGGAACAAATCGATACAATCTTCACCTTGACCATCTCCGGCCCGAGTTTTGCTACCTCGCTGGACGCGCAAAGCTACACCATCGACGTCGAAATCGATGCCCTGGCTTTGCCGCAAGCCAGCGGCGGTTACCCAGCCGGCGATTACATCTATGCCATCAGCGGCACGGTGCCCGGCTTGTCCTTCAACTCCGATGCGCGATTATTGACCGGCACGCCGACTGCGAGCGGTGTATTCACGCTGGAGTACAGCGCCACCGACCCAGGCCGTAATGTGGTCACCACGCCAGTCGTCATCGCGGTCGATGCGCCGGGTTTTGTCACCTCGCTGAGCGCGCAAAACTACACCGCCGGGGTCGAAATAGAAGCCCTGATCTTGCCGTTAGTCGACGGCAGTTATACGCCGTACACCTACGCCTTGAGCGGCGCCGAAGATGCGGTGGACGCGACCTTGAGCGCCGTAGCCCCTGGATTGTCCTTCAATTCCGACTCCACCATGCGAATATTGACTGGCACGCCGACCGCGGCCGGCGCCGTCACGCTGATTTACCGCGCCACCGACCCGAGCGGCAATGTGTCCACCGCGCCATTGGAGATCTATGTCGACGGCCCGAGTTTTGATACCTCGCCAGAGGCGCAAAACTACACCGCCGGCACCAAAATCGAAGCCCTGACCTTGCCGCTAGTCACCGGCGGTTACCCAGCCGCCAATTACGCCTATGCCATCAGCGGCGCGGACGACGCGGCCTTGAGCGTTGCCGTGCCGGGGCTGGTTTTCGATGATGATTCGCGGGTTTTGAGCGGCACGCCCACCGCCGGCGCAGCGGCGCTTATGCTGTCTTACCGCGCCACTGACCCTGGCGGCAATGCGGCCAGCGAGGAATTCGCTATCACCATCGCCGGGCCTATTTTCGACGGCGCGCCGAGCGACCAAGAATATGCCGTAGATGTCGACATTGGCGAGTTGATCCTGCCGCTGGCGGCTGGCGATGGGGTGACCTACGATTTGCTCGGGTCGGACAATGAGGCGGTGGCCGATGCCGTGCCGGGGCTGGTTTTCGATGCCGCCACGCAGGTTTTGAGCGGCACGCCGAGCGCCGCCGCCGACCTTACGATGACCTATCGCGCCACCGGCGCCGCTGGCGCCTCCGAAACCTATTTTCGCGTCGCCGTCACTGCCGGGCTGAGTTTCGCCGATACGAAACTGGCGTATTCCTACCCAGTCGGCGCCGCCATTGATCCGCCCACCACCTTGCCGCAAGCCATGGGCGGCGCCGGCGTGGTGACCTATGCCTTGGCCTACAGCGATGGCGTGGCGGTATCGGCTAGCGTGGATTCATCGAGCGCCGTCCCAGGGCTGATTTTCGATCCCGATTCGCGGCTTTTGAGCGGCACGCCGAGCGGTGTCGACACCGTCGGTGCGCTCGGCGACATCGACCTGGACTACACCGCCACGGATGCGCAAGGTAATGCTGTCACTGCCGACATTGTGGTGACCATCACCGGCCCAGTCTTCCCGCAACTGCCGCTGGTTGATCGGACTTTTAACCCCGGCCAAGCTTTCAACTTCATCGACGGGGTAGTCATCGACAGGGAAGTCTACGCCTTAGCCGAGGCGAGCGGCGCCGAGCCGATAACCTATGCCCTGGTTTACACCCCGAATGTGGTCCTGTACGGGTTGAATTTCCATGAATCCAGCCGCCAGTTGCGTGGTTTTGCCGGGCGTGCCGGGGGCGCCGATGTCACCTACACCGCCACCGACACGCATGGCAACGCCAGCGCCGCCGCCGAATTCCGCATCATCGTGACCGCCCCGAGTTTCCCCGCCCCGCCGGTTGCGCAGTCCTATACCGCCGGCATCGCTAACCCCAGCCCGCTCATTTTGCCCGAAGCCAGCGATGTGTTCGGCGGTTCGAGGTACGCCTTAGGCGGCGCCGATGGCGACACCTTGGCGGCCACCTTGCCCGGGCTGGTTTTCGATGCCGATACTCGCGAAATATCCGGCGCCCCGGCCGCCGCCGGCATGTACACCTTGGCGTATGGCGTCACCGACGGCTACGGCAACACCGCCAGCGCCGAATTCATCGTCACCGTCGCCGACTCGATGTTCGCCACTCCGGTGCCGGGGGCGCAGAATTATGTCGCCGGCCAGGCGATAGCCGCCCCGCCGACCTTCCCGTTAGCGCCGCCAGCGGACGGCGATGCCCCATTCACCTATACCCTGACCGGGCCTGGCGGCGCCACGCTGGCGGCGACCTTGCCGGGGCTGGAATTCGACCCGAGCAGCCGCATTTTGGCCGGCACGCCGAGCCGAGCCGGCGGCGCCGTGATGTTGACCTACACCGTAACCGATGCCGCCGGCCGGGTATGGTCGGCGGAAATCACCGTCACCGTCGCCGGGCCGATTTTCGCGAGCCCACCGCCGGGCGACCAGCGCTACACCATCCACACCGCCATCACGCCGCTAACCTTGCCGGCCGCCGCCGATGCGCTGAGTTACACCTTATTCGGCGCCGCCGGCACGGCGGATAGCCCCAACTTGCCGCCTGGGCTGAGATTCAACCAGTCAGACCGCATCCTGCGAGGCACGCCCACCGCCACCGGCGGCTACCCGCTCACCTACACCGCCCACGCCGCCAGCGGCGTTTCGTCAATAGTGTTCGAGGTGACGGTGGATGGCATGGTCGCCTTCGCCACCCCGCCGGTGGCCCAGCGCTATGTGGTCGGCGGCAGCATCTACCTCACCCTGCCGCCGGCCGTCGCCACCACCGGCACGCCGCTCTACACCCTAACCACGGCCGACAACACGCCCCTCGCCAGCGCCTTGCCGGGGCTGTCTTTTGACGCTGAATCACAGATTCTGTCGTCCGAAGAACTCACCGCCGCCGGCCGCACCGGGCTGGTCTACACCGCCAGCGTAGGCGCCGACAGCGCCACCGCCGCATTCGATATCGAGGTGGCTGGTGTGTTGCCATACCTCAGAAATCGCAGATACACGGTCGGCGTCGCCATCAACTCACTAACAACCCTGCCCCAAGCCCGTGGCGATGGCGACGATGCGGTCTACACCGTGGTCGGGGCGGGGGAGATGGCAGTGGCCGAGTCCGCACCCGGGCTGGCTTTTGATGCCGAAAACCGCGTGCTATCCGGCACGCCGCAACACGCCGTCTCGAGCAAGACCCCCTTGATCTTGACCTATCGCAGCCACACCGATGGCGTGGCCGCCGACGAGCGCTATTTCCGCCTGCGAATCAACCCCTTGTTGCCGATGATCGCTGATTACACTTTCGATGCTGGCGTCGAAATCCCCTCGGATAAAGAAATAGTGCTGCCGCTGCTGGTAGTCGCTGTGGGCGGCGAGGATTTGCTTAATGGTAGCGGCGATTTATTTGGCGCGCGAGCGCCGGGGCTTATTTTCGGATCTAACGGCGATTTTTACCGCATTTCCGGCACGCCGACCACCGCCGGCGCTTTCACTCACACCTATGATGCGTATAACATCCCCGGCTACCCCAATTTTTATGCGCAGCGGAAGTTCACCATTTTCATCACCCGGAATTTGCCGCCGGTCGAGTCGCAAAATTATGCCGCCGGGGAAGCCATCGACTCGCTGACATTTATGGAGGCCACTGGCGGCACGCCAATGTACAGCGTGACCGGCCCCGATGGCGTAGCGCTGAGTGAGGCCGCCCCTGGCTTGTCCTTCGACCCCATCACCCGCACTTTGTCCGGCACGCCGACCACCGCCGGCGTATTCATGCTGACCTATGTCGTCGCCGATGATGCCGATGGCGCCACCGGCGCCGGCGCCGTCGAGTCGAAGTCGCCATTCACCGTCACCATCACCGGACCGGTGTTCGCCCAGCAGCCAGCCGATCAAACCTTCGTGGTGGACGAGATGCTGACGGCGCTGGCCCTGCCGTCCGCCTCAGGCAATGGCATGGTTTCCTATGATTTGGCCGGCGCCAATGGCGATACTCTGGATGTGGCGGTGCCGGGGCTGGTTTTCAACAACGATGCCGATTCCCGCGAACTTTCCGGCCAACCCACCGCCGCCGCCGCCGCCGTCACGCTGGTTTATACCGCCACCGATGACGATGGCACCGCCACGGTGACCTTCGATGTGACCATCCATGTCGCCCTGGCATTCCCCGCCGGCCAGCCGGCCGACCAAGAATTCGCCGCCGGCACGGCGCTGACGGTGGCCGATGGCAACGCCGTGACTTTGCCGGCGGTCACTGGCAATATCGGCGCTGATGATGATGTGGTTTATGCGCTGGTCGAAATCAGCGACACCACCGATAAAGACACCGACCCGGCGGTCAATAATTTGCCGACCGGGCTGAATTTCGACCCCGCCACCCGAATTTTAACCGGCACGCCGGAATATGCGGACGAAGCCACGCTCGCCTATACCGCCACCGACGGCACATTCAGCACGCTGACGGCGGAATTCACCATAACCATCACCGATAACCTGCGTTTCAGCCCGCCGCAGTCCGACATCTCCAGAATCGCCTCTACCAGCAGCACGGCGCACGGTTTAGGACTACAACGCGCCCGTGGCGGCACGGCGCCGATAAGTTACACCCTCACCGGCGCCGGCGGCGAGCCGCTGGCGGATATTTTGCCCGGGGCGACCTTGATAAGCAATTCCGGCGGCATTTTTCTCAGCACCTTGCTCACCCGCGTCGGCACTTTTGCGCTGAAATACACCGCCACCGATGCCGCCGACGCCACCGTGGTGGCGAATTTCAATGTGGTCATCGACCATGATGTGGTCGCCCACCAGGTGCTGGATTTTCTATCTGTGCAGGGCAACATCACCGCGAACATCGACCAAAATCTCGATGAGCAGTTGCCGGCCGCCGGTATATCGGCGTTCTACTTCCTAATCGGCGCCGGCGGCGAGGATTTACAAGATGCCTTGCCGCAGGCGGCGGCGGCCTTCGATGACAACTCGGATGCCCGCCGCCTCACCGCCACCCCGACCCGCGCCGGCGCCTACCCCTTGCGCTATCGCATTCAACTAGGCAACGGCATCCATCGCGATAGCACCTTTACCGTCAACGTGCCCGGCCCCACCCTGGCCGCTTCGCCGCCGCTGGTGGATATGGCCTATGAAATCGGCGATATGGTGGATGTCACTTTGCCGGCCGGGGTCGGCGTGGGGCCATTTGCCTACACCGTGACTGGGCCCGATGGGCAAGCGTTGGATGAGGCCGCCCCCGGGCTGGTTTTCAATGACGCCGCCGCTAGCCGGGTGCTGTCTGGCCCGCCCACCAGTGCCAGCCGCTCCATCCTCACCTACACCGCGGCCGATAAATACCAAAACCGCGCCACCGCCACTTTCATGGTGTCGGTCGGTACGCTAATGCTGCCCGCCATCGCCGACCAATCCTTCGCCGCCGGCACTGCGGTGGCGCTGACTTTGCCGCCAATCGCCGCCGCCGGGCTGAGTTACGCCTTAGAAGGCACGCTGCCCGCTGGTTTAAGTTTCGCCGACCGCGTTTTGTCCGGCACACCCACCACGGCGGCGGACGCCGTCACCCTTACCTACATCGCCAGCGAGGGCGATGACGAAATCGGGCGGCAAGTTTTCACCGTCACCATCACCTCGCCGCCGCCGGCATTTCCGCCCACCGTTGGCATCGGCGCCACGCCCGATACCGATGTTATTAATCTGTATTACCCAGTCGGCGAGGCGATAACCCAAACCACCCTGCCGCTGGTGGCCAACATCCCCACGCCCGCCGCCGACCGCTTTTTGGAGTACGAGGCGGTAGATTCCGCTGGGGATTATCAATCGAGCCCAGGCGGTTTGAGTTTGGGTGGTGGTGTTCGCCACAACTCCGTCAACCCATCGAGAGCCGTCTACTTGGCAGGCACGCCCAGTGCAGGGAATGTAGGCAGTCACGCCTTTACCTATCGGCTGACTAATTACGCTAATGGGTTTACTTCGCCTCAAGTAGTCGATTTCCTCACCTTTAATCTAAGCATTTGCGAAGCCGGCAACACCCACGCCGTGCCAGCCGGCAATGTGCCATGCACCGGAGCCGTGACGGGTACGATTCCCGACATCGAGCCGCAAACCTACACCACCGCCGATACGGTGGCATTCACTTTGCCGCAAGCCATCGGCACCGACCCCGAGGCCACGCTCACCTACGCCCTAACCGGGGATAGCGGCGTCGCGGTCGGCAGCGTACTGCCCGGCTTATCATTCGATGCCGACGGCCGGGCGTTGGCAGGCACGCCCACCACGGCGACTACAGCCCCAGTCTCCCTCACCTACACCGCCAGCGATAGCGCTGAGATAGTCGCCATGGCGATCTTCGAAGTCACCGTCACCATCGCTGTGCCGGAGCCGGCATTCCCGGCTGCCGTAGACATCGGCGCCACGCCGCTTACCAATGTCATCAATCTGTATTACAAAGCCGGCACGTCAATCACCCCCCTCACATTACCGCTGGTCGATAACATTCCTACTGATATTGATCCAGGCAACTTGGTTTACGAACTGGTCAATTCTGCGGGGTCTCCTGACCCGGCGCCAGGCGGGGTAAATTTTAATCATCGGGACGACCCTGATTCCGTAGTACTTAGTGGCACTACGAACGCGTCCAGCAGCGACACCATCGCCCTTACCTATCGATTGATCGAACTCGACTTTGATACTTCCCAGGTAACTCAAGTGTTCGCTTCCCTCGATTTTAATATCACCATTTGCGCCGCCGATAACACCAACGCCGTGCCAGCCGGCAATGTGCCATGCGCCGACCTAGTCTCGATTCCCGACATCGAGCCGCAAACCTACACCACCGCCGATACGGTGGCATTCACTTTGCCGCAAGCCATCGATGCCGACGCCGACGCCACGCTAATCTACGCCTTGACCGGGGATAGCGGCGTCGCGGTCGGCAGCGTACTGCCCGGACTGTCTTTCGATGTCGCCAATCGAGCCTTGGCAGGCACGCCCACCACGGCGACTACAGCCCCAGTCTCCCTCACCTACGCCGCCAGCGATAGCGCTGAGATAGTCGCCATGGCGATCTTCGAAGTCACCGTCACCATCGCTGTGCCGGAGCCGGCATTCCCGGCTGCCGTAGACATCGGCGCCACGCCGCTTACCAATGTCATCAATCTGTATTACAAAGCCGGCACGTTAATCACCCCCCTCACATTACCGCTGGTCGATAACATTCCTACTGATATTGATCCAGGCAACTTGGTTTACGAACTGGTCAATTCTGCGGGGTCTCCTGACTCGGCGCCAGGCGGGGTAAATTTTAATCATCGGCGCAACCCTGATTCCGTAGTACTTAGTGGCACTACGAACGCGTCCAGCAGCGACACCATCGCCCTTACCTATCGATTGATCGAACTCGACCTTGGTACTTTCCAGGTAACTCAAGTGTTCGCTTCCCTCGATTTTAATATCACCATTTGCGAAGCCGATAACACCAACGCCGTGCCAGCCGGCAATGTGCCATGCGCCGACCTAGTCTCGATTCCCGACATCGAGCCGCAAACCTACACCACCGCCGATACGGTGGCATTCACTTTGCCCGAAGCCATCGATGCCGACGCCGACGCCACGCTAATCTACGCCTTGACCGGGGCTGACGGCGTCATGGTCGCCAGCGTACTGCCCGGTCTATCTTTCGAGCTCGCCGGCCGAGCCTTGGCTGGTATGCCCACCACGGTGACCACCGACCCAGTTCCGCTCACCTACACCGCCATCGATGGCCCGACCACCGATGGCTCGGATGAGGTCGCCAGGACGATCTTCACCGTCACCATCAGCGCGTCGCCGGTCACTGGATTCCCGTCCCCGGTCGGCGTCGGCGCCACGCCCGATAGCGATGTTATCAATCTGTACTACAAAGCCGACACGGAAATCACCCGCCTCGAATTGCCGTTGATCGACAACCCCCCGGCGAATATCAATGCCCCCGGCGTGGAGTATGTACTGCTCAATGCCCAGGGAAATACGGAGTCGGCGCCAGGCGGTTTGAATTTTGTCGATATGCACATCTCGTCATTTTCTAACAACAACCCCCCTTCGGTCTCGCTTCAAGGCACGCCAACCTTGCCCGGCAGCCACGTCTTCACCTATCGGCTGGCTGAGTACAATTTCGCAGGCGACGAGGTTCAAATATTCGATACCCTCACCTTAAATCTAACCATTTGCGCAGCCGACGATGCGGATGCCGACAACGACACTGGTGCCGAGGTATGCACGCCGCCGGTCACCATTCCCGCCATCCCCCGCCAAAACTACACCGCCGGCGTGGCGGCAACGCTATTCCTGCCGCTCGCCAGCGGCGATGACGGCACCATGCTGAGTTACAAAATGGTCGGTAATGCTGAATCGGCGGTGCGCGATGTCGTGCCTGGTATGTCTTTCGATGCCGATAATCGAGTGTTACAAGGCCAGCCCACCACGGCGGCGTCGGACACCCTCACCTACCGAGCCATCGATGGCAGCAATAGCGATGGCAGCGATAATGTGGTGGCGACGGCGGAATTCGATGTAGTCGTACGCCATGCGTTCCCGCCGCCGCCGGCCGAGCAAGCCTATCGGGTGGGCGTGCTGATCGATGAACTCACTTTGCCGCAAGCCGTCGGCGGCGGTGCTTTAATCTACGCCTTATCCGGCCCCGGGGAGGCCGCAACCGCCCCCAATTTGCCCGCTGGTTTGAGTTTCGACGCCACCGAGCAGGTTTTATCCGGCACGCCGAGCACGCCGGCGGCGGTCACCCTCCTCTACACCGCCAGCGATGGCCCCCTCACCGATGGCACCGATGAAGTCGCCAGGTTGGAATTCATGGTGAGCATCACCCAAGATGCGTTCCCGGCCGACCAACTGCCAGAGCTAACTTTAGCCGCCGGCACGGCGCTTACCGAGGCGGACGGCAACGCCATCACCCTGCCCGAAACCATAGGCGGCGGCGATTTAACCTACGCCCTAATCAACGCCCATGCATCCACTGACGACTTGCCGCCGGGCTTAACTTTCACCGCCGCCGAGCGAATTTTGAGCGGCACGCCAACCACCGCCGCCACAACCACGCTGAATTACACCGCCAGCCAAACCAACGCCGGCATCACCACCCAAGTCGCCGCTGGGCAATTTGTTGTCACCATCACCGGCCCGGTGTTCGCCCAGCAGCCAGCCGATCAAACCTTCGTGGTGGACGAGATGCTGACGGCGCTGGCCCTGCCGTCCGCCTCAGGCAATGGCACGGTTTCCTACGCTTTGGCGGGTGAAAATGGCGATAGTTTGGCGGATGCTGTGCCGGGGCTGAGTTTCAACCCCGCCGCCGATTCTCGTGAACTTTCCGGCCAACCCACCGCCGTAGCCCCCGCCGTCACGCTGGTCTACACCGCCACCGATGATGATGGCAGCGCCACGGCGACCTTCGAGGTGACCATCGCTGATGGCTTGATATTCCCCGCCGACCAGCCGGCCGACTTAACCCTGCCAGCCGGCACGGCACTGACGGTGGCGGATAGCAACGCCGTCACTTTGCCGGCCGTCACCGGCAACATCGGCGCTGATGATGATGTGGTTTATGCGCTGGTCGAAACCAGCGACACCACCGATAAAGACACCGACCCGGCGGTCGATAATTTGCCGACCGGGCTGAGTTTCGACCCCGCCACCCGAGTGTTGACCGGCACGCCGCAATATGTGGACGAGGCGACGCTGTCCTACACCGCCACCGATGGCGGATTCAGCACGCTGATGGCGGATTTCACCATCACCATCACCGGCCCGGCCATCACCTCACCCGGCGATAAAACCTATCCGGTCGATTCGGCCATCGCCACGCTAATTTTGCCGGCCGCCACTGGCATGGCGACGCCGCTGACTTATTCGCTGGTGGGGCCGAGCGGGAATGCCGACACTGTAGATACATTGGATGATAATTTGCCGGACGGCTTGGTTTTTGACCCCGCCGCCGCCGCCCGAACGCTGACTGGCGAGCCCACCGCCATCGCCGCCACGCTGCTCGACTACACCGTCACCGACCGCTTCGGCAACACGGCGACGGTGATGTTTACGGTCAGCGTCACTCGGTTGGCGTTCGTCGGCGGGGCGCCGGGCGATGAAACCTTCGCCGCCGGCACGGCGCTGACGGTGGCGGATAGCAACGCCGTCACTTTGCCGGCCGTCACCGGCAATATCGGCGCTGATGATGATGTGATTTATGCGCTGGTCGAAACCGGCGATACCACCGATAAAGACACCGACCCGGCGGTCGATAATTTGCCGACCGGGCTGAGTTTCGACCCCGCCACCCGAGTTTTGACCGGCACGCCAGAGTTTGTCGATGTCGCCACGCTGGTTTACACCGCCACCGATGGCGGATTCAGCACGCTGACGGCGGATTTCACCATCACCATCACCGGCCCGGCCATCACCTCACCCGGCGATAAAACCTATCCGGTCGATTCGGCCATCGCCACGCTAATTTTGCCGGCCGCCACTGGCATGGCGACGCCGCTGACTTATTCGCTGGTCGGGCCGGGCGGCGATGCCGATACGGTCGATACATCGGATGATAATTTGCCGGACGGCTTGGTTTTTGACCCCGCCGCCGCCAGCCGAGAGTTGTCCGGCACGCCGAGCACGGTGGCTTCTGCCGTCACCCTAACTTACCGAGTGACCGACCGCTTCGGCAACACGGCGACGGTGATGTTTACGGTCAGCGTCACTCGGTTGGCGTTCGTCGGCGGGGCGCCGGGCGATGAAACCTTCGCCGCCGGCACGGCGCTGACGGTGGCTGCCGGCAACGCCGTGACTTTGCCCGCCGTCACCGGCAACATCGGCGCTGATGATGATGTGGTTTATGCGTTGGTCGAAATCAGCGACACCACCGATAAAGACACCGACCCGGCGGTCGATAATTTGCCGACCGGGCTGAATTTCGATGCCGCCACCCGAATTTTGACCGGCACGCCAGAGTTCGTCGATGTCGCCACGCTGTCCTACACCGCCACCGATGGCGGATTCAGCACGCTGACGGCGGATTTCACCGTAACCATCACCGGCCCGGCCATCACCTCGCCCGGCGATAAAACCTATCCGGTCGATTCGGCCATCGCCACGCTAATTTTGCCGGCCGCCACTGGCATGGCAACGCCGCTGACTTATTCGCTGGTGGGGCCGGGCGGGGATGCCGATACGGTCGATACATCGGATGATAATTTGCCGGACGGCTTGGTTTTTGACCCCGCCGCCGACAGCCGAGAGTTGTCCGGCACGCCGAGCATGGTGGCTGCTGCCGTCACCCTAACTTACCGAGTGACCGACCGTTTCGGCAATGTGGCGACGGTGATGTTTACGGTCAGCGTCACTCGGTTGGCGTTCGTCGGCGGGGCGCCGGGCGATGAAACCTTCGCCGCCGGCACGGCGCTGACGGTGGCTGCCGGCAACGCCGTCACTTTGCCGGCCGTCACCGGCAATATCGGTGCTGATGATGATGTGGTTTATGCGCTGGTCGAAACCAGCGACACCACCGATAAAGACACCGACCCGGCGGTCGATAATTTGCCGACCGGGCTGAGTTTCGACCCCGCCACCCGAGTTTTGACTGGCACGCCGCAATATGTGGACGAGGCGACGCTGTCCTACACCGCCACCGATGGCGGATTCAGCACGCTGACGGCGGAATTCACCGTAACCATCACCGGCCCGAGCATTACCTCGCCCGGCGATAAAACCTATCCGGTCGATTCGGCCATCGCCACGCTGATTTTGCCGGCCGCCACTGGCATGGCAACGCCGCTGATTTATTCGTTGATTGGGGCGGACGGTGATGCTTCTACGGTCGATACATCGGATGATAATTTGCCGGATGGTTTGGTTTTTGACCCCGCCGCCGACAGCCGAGAGTTGTCCGGTACGCCAAGTACGGTGGCTTCTGCCGTCACCCTAACTTACCGAGTGACCGACCGTTTCGGCAACACGGCGACGGTGATGTTTACGGTCAGCGTCACTCGGTTGGCGTTCGTCGGCGGGGCGCCGGGCGATGAAACCTTCGCCGCCGGCACGGCGCTGACGGTGGCGGATAGCAACGCCGTCACTTTGCCCGCCGTCACCGGCAATATCGGCGCTGATGATGATGTGGTTTATGCGTTGGTCGAAACCGGCGATACCACCGATAAAGACACCGACCTGGCGGTCGATAATTTGCCGACCGGGCTGAGTTTCGACCCCGCCACCCGAGTTTTGACTGGCACGCCGCAATATGTGGACGAGGCGACGCTGTCCTATACCGCCACCGATGGCGGATTCAGCACGCTGACGGCGGAATTTGCGGTCACCATCACCGGGCCGAGCATTACCTCGCCCGGCGAGCAGAGTTTCGATGCCGGCGACGCCATGACCACGCTGATTTTGCCGGCCGCCACCGGCATGGCGACGCCGCTGGTTTATTCGCTGGTCGGGGCGGGCGGGAATGGCGATACGGTCGATACATCGGATGATAATTTGCCGCCGGGGCTGGTTTTTGACGCTGATTCGGCCACCCGAACGCTGACCGGCACGCCGAGCACGGTGGCCGAGGCCGTAGACCTCACCTATCGAGTAACCGATAGATTTGGCAACACCGCTTTCGTCGAATTCGCCGTAACTATCACCGGGCCGAGCATTACCGCCCGTGGCGACCGAGAATATGGTGCCGGTTCGCCCATCGAGAGGCTGACTTTGCCGGCCGCCACCGGCATGGCGGCGCCGCTGACTTATTCGCTGATTGGGGCGGACGGGAATGCCACGACGGCCGATACATCGGATGATAATTTACCGCCGGGGCTGATTTTTGACCCCGCCGCCGACAGCCGAGAGTTGTCCGGCACGCCAAGCACGGTGGCGGATGCCGTAGACCTCACCTACCGAGTAACCGACCGATTTGGCAACACGGCTTTCGTGGAATTCGCCGTCACCATCACCGGCCCGGTGTTTGCCGACCTGACATCGCTCACCGGCCGAACCTACGCCGTAAACCAGCCCATCGCCATGCTTGTTTTGCCCACCGCCACGGGCAATGGCGTTGTTTCTTACACCCTCGCCGGCGAAAATGGCGATAGTTTGGCGGATTCTGTGCCGGGGCTGAGTTTCAACCCCGCCGCCGATTCTCGTGAACTTTCCGGCCAACCCACCGCCGTCGCCCCCGCCGTCACGCTGGTCTACACCGCCACCGATACCGATGGCAGCGCCACCGCCACCTTCGAGGTGACCATCGCCGATGGCTTGATATTCCCCGCCGACCAGCCGGCCGACTTAACCCTGCCGGCCGGCACGGCGCTGACGGTGGCGGCCGGCAACGCCGTGACTTTGCCCGCCGTCACCGGCAACATCGGCGCTGATGATGATGTGGTTTATGCGCTGGTCGAAATCAGCGACACCACCGAGCGAGATACCGACCCGGCCACCGGTAATCTACCGACCGGCTTGAGTTTCGACCCCGCCACCCGAGTTTTGACCGGCACGCCGCAATATGTGGACGAGGCGACGCTGTCCTACACCGCCACCGATGGCGGATTCAGCACGCTGACGGCGGAATTCACCGTAACCATCACCGGCCCGAGCATTACCTCGCCCGGCGAGCAGAGTTTCGCCGCCGGCGATGCCATGACCACGCTGATTTTGCCGGCCGCCACCGGCATGGCGACGCCGCTGACTTATTCGCTGATTGGGCTGGACGGCGATGCCACGACGGCCGATGTTACGGATGATAATCTGCCGCCGGGGCTGGTTTTTGACGCTGATTCGGCCACCCGAACGCTGACCGGCACGCCGAACACGGTGGCCGAGGCCGTAGACCTCACCTATCGAGTAACCGATAGATTTGGCAACACGGCATTTGTCGAATTCGCCGTAACTATCACCGGGCCGAGCATTACCGCCCGTGGCGACCGAGAATATGGTGCCGGTTCGCCCATCGAGAGGCTGATTTTGCCGGCCGCCACCGGCATGGCGGCGCCGCTGATTTATTCGCTGATTGGGGCGGACGGCGATGCTTCGACGGTCGATACATCGGATGATAATTTGCCGGATGGCTTGGTTTTTGACCCCGCCGCCGACAGCCGAGAGTTGTCCGGTACGCCGAGCACGGTGGCTGCTGCCGTAGACCTCACCTATCGAGTGACCGATAGATTTGGCAACACGGCATTTGTCGAATTCACCGTCACCATCACCGGCCCGGTGTTCGCCGCCGACCTGACATCGTTCACCGGCCGAACCTACGCCGTAAACCAGCCCATCGCCATGCTGACTTTGCCGACCGCCACGGGCAATGGCGGCATTTCCTACGCCTTGGCGGGTGAAAATGGCGATAGTTTGGCGGTGGCGGTGCCGGGGCTGAGTTTCAACCCCGCCGCCGATTCTCGTGAACTTTCCGGCCAACCCACCGCCGTAGCCCCCGCCGTCACGCTGGTCTACACCGCCACCGATACCGATGGCAGCGCCACCGCCACCTTCGAGGTGACCATCACTGATGGCTTGATATTCCCCGCCGACCAGCCGGCCGACTTAACCCTGCCGGCCGGCACGGCGCTGACGGTGGCTGCCGGCAACGCCGTCACTTTGCCGGCCGTCACTGGCAACATCGGCGATGATGATGATGTGGTTTATGCGCTGGTCGAAATCAGCGATACCACCGAGCGAGATACCGACCCGGCCACCGATAATCTGCCGACCGGACTGGCTTTCGACCCCGCCACCCGAGTTTTGACTGGCACGCCGCAATATGTGGACGAGGCGACGCTGTCCTACACCGCCACCGATGGCGGATTCAGCACGCTGACGGCGGAATTCACCATCACCATCACCGGCCCGAGCATTACCTCGCCCGGCGATAAAACCTATCCGGTCGATTCGGCCATCGCCACGCTAATTTTGCCGGCCGCCACTGGCATGGCGACGCCGCTGACTTATTCGCTGGTCGGGCCGAGCGGGAATGCCGACACTGTAGATACATTGGATGATAATTTGCCGGATGGTTTGGTTTTTGACCCCGCCGCCGCCGCCCGAACGCTGACTGGCGAGCCCACCGCCATCGCCGCCACGCTGCTCGACTACACCGTCACCGACCGTTTCGGCAATGTGGCGACGGTGATGTTTACGGTCAGCGTCACTCGGTTGGCGTTCGTCGGCGGGGCGCCGGGCGATGAAACCTTCGCCGCCGGCACGGCGCTGACGGTGGCGGATAGCAACGCCGTCACTTTGCCGGCCGTCACCGGCAATATCGGCGCTGATGATGATGTGGTTTATGCGTTGGTCGAAATCAGCGACACCACCGATAAAGACACCGACCCGGCGGTCGATAATCTGCCGACCGGCTTGACTTTCGACCCCGCCACCCGAGTGTTGACCGGCACGCCGCAATATGTGGACGAGGCGACGCTGTCCTACACCGCCACCGATGGCGGATTCAGCACGCTGACGGCGGAATTCACCGTAACCATCACCGGCCCGAGATTCGCTGATTTCAATGTGGGCGAGCAATCCTATTCGGCTGGCATGAGCATCGATGACCTCCCCCTGCCGGAAGCCACCGATGGTTTTGGCGCTTTCACTTACACCTTGGCCGGGCCGGACGGCGAGACCGTCGCCGAGTTGTTCACCGGGCTTAGTTTCGATGGCGCCGCCGCCAGTCGCACTTTATCCGGCACGCCGAGCGTGGCCGGCCAGGTCATGCTGACCTACATCGCCACGGATGAGTCCGACAACGCCACCGATGGCACGGCGATCTTTATGGTGACGGTGCATCATGTGTTGCCGGCCCCGGTCTCGCAATCATTCAGCGCTGGCTCGGTGGTTTCGCTCGCATTGCCGGCGGCCATCGGCGGCGGCGCTGCATTTGTTTATGGCTTGACGGCCGCCGCCGGTAGCGTTTTCCCCGCTGGTTTGGTTTTTACCGACACCGCCACTGCCCGTGTGTTATCCGGCGTGCCGACCACGGTGACCACCAGCCCGGTCACGCTGGTGTACACCGCCGACCGCGGCAGCGGCGATGACGCCATCAGCCTCACTGCAACATTCGAAGTCACCATCACCGCGGCGGCGGATGAGACGTTTGACATCGATGACCAAGAATATGCCGCCGGCACGGCGCTCACTGCCGACACCAGCCTCACTCTGCCGCAAATCGCCATCCCTGAGCCTGAGGTGAGGTACGCCTTGGACGGCACCTATGGCGCCACCGGCGATGCCCTGCCGGGCGGCTTTAGTTTCGACGAAAACAGCCGAGTTTTGAGTGGCGAGCCGACCGTGGCCGGCGCATTTCCAGTAACCTACACCGCCCGCCGCAGCGGCGTCCTCATCGCCAGCGGCGATTTCACCATTACGGTGACTCATGTACTAGAGACCCCGGGCGATGAAACCTACGCTGTCGGCGGGGCTGTTAATTTGACGCTGCCCACCGCCCTTGGCGACCCCGATGGCGTCTTGGTATACGCCCTGAACAACGCCGACGCGGACACTGACGATTTGCCCGCTGGCTTGCTTTTTGCTGCCGGCGCCCGAGTTTTGAGCGGCACGCCGAGCGCTGCGGGCGTATTTTCGCTTGCCTACACCGCCAGCCGAGCGGAAACCGATGGCGGGGCGGGCGGCATCATTGCCACCATGCAATTTGTGGTCACCATCACCGGACCGCGGTTCGTTAATTTCGAGGAAGATGTAAGCGACCGAAACTACCCAGCCGGCGAGATGATCGACAATCTCACCCTGCCGGTCGCGACTGACGGCTTCGGCGCTTTTACTTACACCTTGACCGGGCCGGACGGCGAGACCGTCGCCGAGTTGTTCACCGGGCTTAGTTTCGATGGCGCCGCCGATAGCCGCATATTATCCGGCACGCCGACTGCAGCGGCCGCGGTCACCCTCACCTACATCGCCACCGATAGTGCTACGCCGCCTAACGCCACCGATGGCACGGCGACTTTTGTGGTCTCGGTGGGGCAGCGGGAGTTTGCTAGGACAATTCCCCCCCAGAGTTACCCAGCCGGCGATAGCATTGAGCCGCTGACTTTGCCCGCGATAGTCGGCGGCGGGGATTTGACCTACGCCGTGACCGGGCCCGGTAATGCGGCCGTGGGGGATGCCGTGCCCGGGCTGGCGTTCGATGCCGATAGCCGTATTTTGTCCGGCGTGCCGAGGGCGGAGGCGGCGGCGGTCACCCTCACCTACACCGCCGGCCCCGCCGGCATCGATGACATCCAGGTCGCCACCGTACAATTCACCGTGACCATCTCCGCCCATGTATTCACCGAGCAGGAAATCGCCACCGCGGTCAACATGGTGGTTTTGCCGGAAGTCACGCGCGCCATCGCCGGCAATGTCACCGCCGCCATCACGCAGCGAATTGGGCGCGCCGGGGCCGGCTCGGTGGGGCCCTCCATCAGCCTCGGCGGGCAGGGCAGCGTGGCCGGCGTGCTCGGTGCCCACGGCCAAGCCATGGCAGAGGATTCGCGCGCTACTAAAGCACTGCTGGCGGGTTCCGAATTCACCCTACCGCTGAATGCCAGCGGCGATGGCGGCGGCGCGGCCTCGACCACGCTGTGGGGCAGTGGCGAATACCGCAAGATGAGTGGCACCGGTGATGGTTTGGATTGGGACGGCGAGCTCAGCGGCTTCCACATCGGCGTCGACACTCGCCCGCGCCCGGGCTTGCTGCTCGGGCTGTCGGTGTCAAAATTGCGTAGCGAAGTCGACTACAGCGGCGACCTCGACGGCGGCATAGGCACCAGCGCCGGTCGGCAAGACCTCGACCTCACGAGTTTGCATCCCTATCTGGGGTGGCGCGCCGGCACGCTGGATTTATGGGCATCTTTGGGCTACGGCGAAGGCAACATCGCCATCGACCCGCACGACAGCGCCCGGGTCTCCGGCGATGTCGACATGCGCGCCGTCGGCTTCGGCGGCAGCGGCGCGCTGTGGGCCGGCGGTGGCGGCGCTTTGCGGCTGCGCGGCGAAATCAGCGGCAGCCGGCTGCAAGTGGCACGCAACGCCGACCTCGATGCGCTGGAAATATCCACCATGCGCGTGCGGCTGGCCGCTGAAGCCAGCCACCGCCGCACCTTGGTCGGCGGCGGCGTGTTCGAGCCGGCGGTGGAGTTAGGCCTGCGCCAAGACAGCGGCGATGGCGCCGGCAGCGCGGCCGCGGAGTTCGGCGCTCGCATGGGCTATAGCAACGCCGCCACCGGCTACCGCGCCGAAGGCAGTTTTCGCGCCGTCCTCGCGCCCAGCGAGTACGAGGAATGGGGCGTGCACGGCAGCGTGTCCTTCGCCGCCGGCGCCGATGGGCAAGGCCTGTCGCTGCTGATTAGCCCAGCCTACGGGCAAATCGCCAGCGGCATCGAAAAATTATGGCAGCACGGCTTGCCGGCCGCTGATAACGCCGCCGCCGATGACTACCGCGCCCGCCTGGAAGCCCACCTCGGCTATGGCTTGCCGCTGAAAAACCACGGCGTGCTAACCCCCTACGGCGAACTAACCGTAGGCGCCAGCCGCCGCCACCGCCTCGGCCTAAACTGGCGTCCGAGCCGCCATTTCGAACTAAATTTGCTCGGCGAACGCCGCCAGAGCAGCGATGGTCCCGCCGAAAACGCCGTACTGATTAAGGGTGAAGCGCGGTTTTAGTGGGGGTGGTTGGCTTTGGCTTTTGATTTTTGGCTTTTGCTTTCGCTTTTGATTTTGCTTTTGCTTTGGCTTTTGATTTTGGGCTTTTGCTTTCGCTTTTGATTTTGCTTTTGATTTTGATGTGGCTTTGGTTTTTGCTTTGGCTTTGGCTTTGGCTTTTGCTGTTAAGGCTTCGCTCCACCCTATCTTTTTAGGGGGGAGCCAAAACTGGCGGCTACATCGCCAGTTTTGGTGGGGGGTGCTTTTGATGTTAGCTTTTGATGTTAGCTTTTGATTTCGCTTTTGGCTTTTTGCTTTTGGCTTTTTGCTTTTGGCTTTTGGCTTTTTGCTTTTAACGTTTTACTCCCCCCCCCCCGCTTCAGAGGGTGTGCGAAAAGCCCCCTTGTTTGATATTTTACTCTGAAATCATTTATCAAAAAAGGTACAAGAGGCGCTTACAACATTCCATTGATGCATTCCATTGATGCATTCCATTGATGCATTCCATTGATGCATTCCATCAATGCATTCCATTGATGCATTCCATTGATGCATTCCATTGATGCATTCCATTGATGCATTTTATTGATGCATTCAATCACTTGCCATCAAAATATTATCATGCCTTCCACAAAATCATACACCGCGCATCTATCTACGCAGTGCAGTATGTTCAATAGCATGCCGCAAGTTGCCAAGAAGGCGATGACTCTTGCTGCCAACGGTAGAAAATTTATAACCGGCGAGCCTAATAAATTGTATTACGGCATCTTGCCGTTGAAACAATATTTAGAAGAAAATGGCGAGCGCGATGCTTTTATTATTCGCGACCTACTAAAAGAACAAAACTGGCGCGCCTTTGAGTCCGCCTATTCACACACCGGCAGAGCGCCCTATGCACCGATGGCGATGATGGGGTTGATCGTGCTGGCCATCATCAACGGCGTGCATTCGCTACGCGGGATAAAGAAATTCGCTCGTTTTAATTTAGCGGCGCAGTGGGTTTGTGGCGGCATTTGCCCGCAGTATAAAAGTTCGCTGCCGTGAGAAAATCTGCGGTGTTTTTGATAAAAGAAATTTTATTTTTGACGAGCAGAGCAATAGTTATACATGCCTTGCTGGCCATCGACTTATAGAGACCTATAGAGAAGCAAACAGAGTCAGATACACGAGTAAAAGTTGTGGCGCTTGCGCGCTGAAATCGAAGTGCACTACATCAAAAACAGGTCGTGTTATATATCGTTATCATGGCGATGCGGAAATGGCTGTCTGGAGGGCAAGCATGGCAGGAGAAGACCCGCGGAAATATTCCAACTTACGCGCTGCATCAGTTGAGACAGTATATTCAATGATACGCGGCGTGCAGCAGTTGAATAGATTTAGGCGGCGTGGATTAGCCGCGGTGGGTCTTGAATTTGGCATGCACGCGGTGGCTTATAATGTCAATCGGTTAATAGCGCTATCGCAGCCAAAAATGATCTAAAGACATGTTTTTTAGCCACATAAAAGAATGTAATAACGATTTACTTGTTGTAATAGCCATTTATTTTGCATACTTTAGTTAACTATAAAGAAAAATTATTAATAAATTATTGATATGTAATATTCCTCACTTTTTTTCAATAATCACCCGCAGAAAAATCAAAATACAGCATTTTACTTTGCGATATTAAAATAACCAAAACCGAGTTTTAGAACACCCTCTGAGGCGGGGGGGAGTAAAACAAAAGCCAACAGCAACAGCAACAGCAACATCACAATCAAAAGTGCCCTCCACAAAAACTGGCGATGAAGCCGCCAGTTTTGACTCCCCCTCATTAAAACGGGGGGAGTAAAGCGTTAACAGCAAAAGCAACAGCAACATCAGGATTAAAATCAAAAGCACCCCCCACCAAAACTGGCGATGGAGCCGCCAGTTTTGGCTCCCCCCTAAAAAGATAGGGTGGAGCAAAGCCTTAACAGCCAAAATCAAAAGCCAAAAGCCAAAAGCCAAAAGCCAAAATCAAAAGTCAAAGCCAAAATCAAAAGCCAAAGCAAAAGCCAAAAGCCAAAAGCCAAAGCAAAAGCCAAGAGCCAAAATCAAAAGCCAAACCCCAACCCTGCAGATTTAGACAAATAACCTCCAAACCGCCAAACCCCGCCATCCGAGTGCCAGGGGGAGGGGGACACTTGACACCACGGGCGCGCAGCGAACACTATAATGGCTTATGTCTGATGCAAAATTTGAGTTGAACCAGCGCGCTGAATCGGTGCTCAAGGGGCTGATTGGGCTGTATATCAGCGATGGCAATCCGGTGGGCTCGCGCACGCTGGCAAAAAAAACCAACCTCGCCCTCAGCGCGGCGACTATCCGCAATGTGATGGCCGACCTCGAGGCGCACGGCTTAATCGCGGCGCCGCATACTTCCGCCGGGCGCATCCCCACGCAGCGCGGCTATCGGTTTTTTATCAATGGCTTGCTGAATGTGGAGCCGCCCGATGGCGAGGCGCGCAGCCAAATCGAAGACCGCATGCGCGGCGTGGACATCGGCGGTTATGACCGCAAAAGCATCCTCGCTGGGGCGGCCGAGATGCTGTCGCAAATCACCTCGTTCGCTGGCATCGTGTCGATTCCGGGGCAAAGTCAGGCGCACATTCGGCAAATCGAGTTTCTGCGGCTGTCGCAGCGGCGCGTGTTAGCCATCCTCATCACCGAAGATGGGCAGGTGCAGAATCGAATTTTGTCGCTGGAACGCGAGTACAGCGAGTCGGAATTGGTCGATGCCGCCGGCTATTTCAACGCCAGTTACAGCGCTCGCACCTTGCGCGCCGTGCGCGTCGAATTGTTAGCGCACATGCAGCGCGACCGCCGCAGCATGCATCGCGAAATGCGCACCGCCATCAACATCGCGCAACGGCTTTTCGCGCACGACGACGCGGTGGATGATGACGAAAAAGTACTCGTGAGCGGGGAAAACAACCTGCTGTCCATTCCCGATTTCGGCGAGTTGGAAAAACTCAAAGAATTGTTCGATACCTTCAAAACCAAGCAGGTGTTGTTCGATTTATTACAAAAAAGCATGTTCGCCGATGGCGTGAACATTTTTATCGGCGAGGAATCCGGCTATGGTATTTTTCGCGATTGCAGCGTGATAGCGGCGCCCTATGCGGTGGATAATCAAAAAGTCGGCGTGCTTGGCGTTATCGGGCCGACGCGCATGAACTACGACGAAGTCATCTCGGCCGTGGACATCACCGCCAAACTGCTCGGCGGCGCCTTGAGCGCGGCGCGAGTTGGCACTTGAATCGAAGCAGATTGGATAGGCTCGATTTGTCTCGGGTTAATGGGACCGAGTTGATGGGCGCGGCGGATTTAGATGGCCTGATTGCGCGCATTCCGTCGCCCGCGACCTTCGCGGACGACCCATTCGATTTAGGCGCGGAATGCGGCTTCAAAATTCCGCCAGTGCAGCGCTGGAATCCCACCGCATGCATGGATATCGGCCTGCGCATCAGCGCCGATGGGCGCTGGCATTGTCACGGCGGCGTCATCACCCGCCGCCGCTTGGTGAAACTCTTTGGCTCGGTGTTGCGGCTGGATGCAAATCAGCATTACCTGGTGACGCCGCCCATGAAATACCCGGTGGCGGTGGAAGACGCGCCGTTTTATGCGGTGGAAGTGCGCCGACAAGGCACCGGCGCGGCGCAAAACCTGCTATTTCGCACCAATTTGGATGATGTGGTGCCGCTGAACCGCGCCCACCCCATCACCATGCGCGCCCCGCCAGCATCGCCGCACGCATCACCTCACCCATTGCCGTATTTGGCCGTGCGCGGCGGTCTGCAAGCCAAACTTTCCCGCCCGCTGTATTATGAATTGGCGCAGATGTTGGCGCCGGCGCCGACGGCGTCAAGCGCCGCCACCCAAGCCGAATCACAAACATGCGCCGAATCCGCGGCCGAATTTTCGCCTGAATCCGACCCAAAATCCGCGCCCATGCTCGGCTTATACAGCGACGGCGAATTCTTCGCGTTCGGTCGCGGGGTTTGAATTTTTAGGGATTGGTATATCTAAATCGGCAGTTTGGTGGGCTGTTGATGTTGCTTTTGATGTTGCTTTTGGCTTTTCGCTTTTAGTCTTCACTCCCCTCCATGCTTTTTCGGGAGGGGGAGTCAAAGCAGAGCCGCGCCGACAGGCGTGGGCTGCTTTGGTGGGGGTTGTTGGGTAGATTTTGCCGTGGCTTTTGACTTTGCTTTTTTCTTGATTCACGCTAAGAAAAGCAACGCCAACATCAAAGGCAAAAGCGAAAAGCAACCCAACAACCCCCACCAAATCAGGCGATGAAGCCGCCTGATTTTGCTCCCCCCAGATGAGGCACGGGGGGGAGCAAAACGTTAAAAGCCAAAGCAAAAAGCA
This sequence comes from Candidatus Poriferihabitaceae bacterium, assembly GCA_965243285.1. Lineage (GTDB taxonomy): Bacteria > Pseudomonadota > Gammaproteobacteria > Arenicellales > Poriferihabitantaceae > JAHRAW01. Next base: position 1,805,457 of record OZ251537.1, read on the forward strand.
AAATCAAAAACCAACATCAAAAACAAAAGCGCGGACAAACATGCGGCTTGTTCACCCCAGGCGTTTGTACTTAATCCGCGTCGGCTTCGTGGCGTGGCCGTGGCGGCGGAGATAATCGGCTTCGTAGTCGCTGTAATTGCCGGCGAACCAAACGGCTTGGGAGTTGCCTTCTAACGCCAGAATGTGGGTGGCGATGCGATCGAGAAACCAGCGGTCGTGGGAGATGACTACGGCGCAGCCGGGGAAATTGAGCAGCGCTTCTTCGAGGGCGCGTAAGGTTTCCACATCCAAATCGTTGGTCGGTTCATCCAACAGCAGCAAATTGCCGCCGGCGGCTAACACTTTTGCCAGATGGGCGCGGTTGCGTTCGCCGCCGGATAAATCGCCGCTGCGTTTTTGTTGGGCGGCGCGCTTGAAATTGAAGCGCCCGAGATAGCGCCGCGATTGCACCTCATAGCCGTTCACCAACATCACATCCTGCCCGCCGGAAATTTCCTCCCACACGGTTTTTGCCGGGTCCAAGGTTTCGCGGGATTGGTCGACGCAGGCGATTTTGACGCTGTCGCCGATGCGGAATTCGCCGCTGGTGGGCGTGTCTTCGCCGGTCATCAGGCGAAATAAGGTGGTTTTGCCGGCGCCGTTGGGGCCGATGATGCCGACGATGCCGCCCTTGGGCAATTGGAAATCCAGATTCTCATACAGCACATTTTCGCCGAAGGATTTAGACACCTGACGCGCCTCGAGCACCAAATCGCCGAGCCGCGGGCCGGGCGGGATGTAAATCTCATTGGTTTCGGCGCGTTTTTGATAGTCGCTGGAACTCAATTCCTCAAACCGCGCCAGCCGCGCCTTACTTTTGGCGTGCCGCCCTTTGGGATTGGCGCGCACCCAGGTCAATTCCTGCTGCATGCTCTTGATGCGCGCGGATTCGACGCGACTTTCCTGCGCCAGGCGGCGTTCCTTTTGCTCCAACCACGAGGAATAATTGCCCTCCCAGGGGATGCCGTGGCCGCGGTCCAGTTCCAAAATCCAGCCGGCCACATTATCGAGAAAATAGCGATCATGCGTGACCGCCACCACGGTGCCGGGGAATTCATGCAAAAAACGCTCCAGCCAGGTGATGGATTCGGCGTCCAAATGGTTGGTCGGCTCGTCCAAAATCAGCATATCCGGGGCCGACAGCAGCAGCCGGCACAACGCCACCCGCCGCCGTTCGCCGCCGGATAAGGTGGCTATCGACGCCTCCCATGGCGGCAGCCGCAGCGCCTCGGCGGCGAGGTCGAGTTTATGCTCGATGTTGTGCGCATCGGCGGCTTGCAACACGCTCTCCAGCCGCGCTTGTTCGCTGGCCAAGGCATCAAAATCCGCCTCCGGCTCGGCATAGGCGGCGTAAATTTCCTCCAGTCGCGCGTGCGCTTGTGCCACCACCGCCAGCCCTTCCTCCACATTGCCGCGCACATCTTTGGCTTCATCCAACTGTGGTTCTTGCGCCAAATAACCGATGCTTAAACCCGCCTGCGGGCGCGCTTCGCCGATGATGTCGGTATCCAAACCCGCCATGATTTTCAGCAAGGTGGATTTGCCGGCGCCGTTGTAGCCGAGCACGCCGATTTTGGCGCCGGGCAAAAAGTTGAGATGAATATCCTGCAACAAGGTCTGGTTATTGGGCGGCACGACCTTGCCCACGCCGCTCATGGTGAATACATATTGTGCCATTTTATGGTTCGTCGATGGTTGATGGTTGATGGATTATCGATGCGCCAGCGAGGTGTATTTTACGGCGGCGGCGATGTGGGTATGCATGTACATGTAGATACATACATGTAATACGAGTCGATGGGTTTGTTGCGCCCGATTCAATGTACATGATTCTATCTAGATGAATCGATGGGCATGAATCGATGCGCCGAGTCGTAAGTACATGATTCGATATATATAAATCGATGCGTTTTGATGCGCTGGGGCGATATATATAATTCGCAACCTATGCATCAACGCGCTTAATTCCATACCTATGAATCAGCATGCGCGGTGCTGCAGTTGCGCCAGCGCGGCGCGATGCAGCGCCGGATTGGCCGCCGCCAGCACCTCGCCGCAGGATTGGCTGGTGAGCGCGGCGCCGCGCCAGTCGGTGATGACGCCGCCGGCGCCCTCGACCACCGCAATCAAGGCCATAAAATCATGCGCGCCCAAATTGGCCTCGCACACCAGCTCGGCGAAGCCCGAGGCCAGCAAGCCGTAGCCATAACAATCGCCGCCGAACACGCGAAAGCGACACGCCGCCGAGAGCCGATTGAAGCGCGCCAGCGCCGCGCCGCCGAACATATCCGGCGTAGTGGCGTACAGCGCCGCGGCGGCTAAATCGCGTTCGCCGCTGGTGGCGCACGGCGCGCCGTTGTGCGTGGTGACGCGCCCGGCGACGCCGAGCCAGCGTTCGCCCAACATCGGGTGGTCGATAACGCCGAGCACTGGGCGGTCATGGTGCAACAGGGCGATCAAGGTACCGAAGGTGGGGTTGCCGGTGGCGAAGGATTTGGTGCCGTCGATGGGGTCTATCACCCAGCGCCATGGCGAGTCGTGGTAGGTGGCGCCGCCCTCCTCACCGAAAAAACTGTGGCGCGGATGGCGGCCGAGAATCAGCGCTTTCAGCGCCCGCTCGGTGGCGATATCGGCCACCGTCACCGGCGAGTGGTCGGGTTTATCGCGCACAGCTAAAGGGCGGCGAAAATAGCGTTTCGTGACCAGCCGCGCGGCCTCGGCCGCGGCGATGGCGGTGTCGATAAAGGACTCGGGCACGGCGCTCATGGCGGCGGCATTGTAGCCGATGGCCGGGCTTCGGTAGCGACCCGTGGCAGCGAAACGGGGCTAGGAATTTAACCTCGGGGCTATAAATTATCGGCTTGGACAGGGTAAAATCGCCGCCGTTTTCCGCTTGTTACTTTTTTGCGGGCGTTTTTTGCCTGCTACTTTTGCCCGTAACTTTTTGGAGTGTTTTTGCCGATGAAAATTCTGGTGCCAGTGAAACGCGTTATCGATGCCAACATTCGCGTGCGGGTGAAGCCCGATGAGAGCGGTGTGGAGACCCTGAATGTGAAAATGGCGATGAATCCATTTTGCGAAATCGCGGTGGAGGAAGCCTTGCGCATAAAAGAAGCCGGCGATGCCGATGAGGTGATTTTGTTCTCCGCCGGGGCGGAAAAATCGGTGGAGACCCTTCGCGCCGGCTTGGCCATGGGCGCCGACCGCGGCATTCATGTCAACACCGAGCAGCGCTTGGAGCCGTTGGCCATCGCCAAAATGATCGCGGCGGCGGCCACCAAAGAGGGCGCCGATTTAATCATTCTCGGCAAGCAATCCATCGACGGCGATAACAACCAAACCGGGCAGATGGTGGCGGCGATTATGCGGCGACCATTGGGCAGTTATATCTCGCAGATAGAAAAAACCGCGGACGGCTTCAGCCTCACCCGCGAAATCGACGCCGGCTTGGAGAAACTGCGCATCAAAAGCCCAGCCGTGGTCACCACCGATTTGCGCTTGAATCAGCCGCGCTACGCCTCGCTGCCGAACATTATGAAGGCGAAGAAAAAACCCATCGAGGCGCTGACGCCAGCGGATTTGGGCGTCGATGCCGCGGCACGCACCGAAATCGTGCGGGTGGTTACGCCGCCGGCGCGCGAGGCCGGGGTGAGGGTCGGCGACGCCGCCGAGTTGGTGGATAAACTTAAAACCGAAGCCGGGGTGATTTGAAGCGGTTGATTCCGCCACACCATGCTTATGGCGACATTCCCATGGCGACCTTCGTCAAACAAATTGATTCCATATCCCACCAGGTGAACTGACATGACCACGCTGATTATCGCCGAGCACGACCACGCGCAATTGTATCCGGGCACCCTCAATACGGTGTCCGCCGCGGCCCAAATCGGCGCCGACATCCACATTTTGGTGGCCGGCCATGGCCTCGTCGACATCGCCGCCGCGTGCGCGAACATCGCCGGCGTCGGCCGCGTGTTAGTCGCCGACCACGCCGCCTACGCGCACGCCTCCACCGAAGATTTGGCGGCGTTATTAATCGCCGTGATGGGCCGCGAAAAATATAGCCATGTGTTGGCATCCGCTACCACTTACGGCAAGGCGTTGATTCCCTACGCCGCCGGGCGCTGCGATTGCCAGGCGATTTCCGACATCAGCGCGGTGTTGGCGGCCGATACTTTTGTACGCCCGATTTACGCCGGCAACGCCATGGCCACGGTGAAATCCACCCAAGCGGTGAATATGCTGACCGTGCGCACCACCACCTTCGCGCCGGCCGAGGCGAGCGGCGGCAGCGCCGACATCGAGCCAATTCCAGCCGCCGAATGCAGTGCTGGGGTGCAGTTTGTCGAGCAAACTTTGAGTTCCAGCGAGCGCCCGGAATTGACCTCGGCGCGGGTGGTCATATCCGGCGGTCGCGGCATGCAAAACGGCGAAAACTTCGCCATGCTAGAAAAATTAGCGGACCAACTCGGCGGCGCCGTCGGCGCCTCGCGCGCCGCGGTGGATGCCGGATTCGTGCCCAACGACTATCAAGTGGGGCAAACCGGCAAGGTGGTGGCGCCGGATTTATACCTGGCGGTGGGCATCTCCGGCGCCATCCAGCACCTCGCCGGCATGAAAGATTCCAAATGCATCGTCGCCATCAACCACGACGAAGAAGCGCCGATTTTCCAAGTCGCCGATTATTCATGGCATGAAGATTTATTCGTCGCCGTGCCAGCGCTGCAAGCGGAATTGGAAAAATAGGCGGAGTAGGGCGATTCCATGGCCGGCGGTGGCGGCGGTGGAATTGGTCAGCGCGGATAAAAACCGCCCAGTTGCCAAACCGCCGAGCCGGCATGCCCATTAACATGTATGCGCCAGATGGTGGCGGCGTGATGGGCGCGATGGTCAAAATAAAAACTCGGCGCGCGGCCTAGCCCATGTCTGCCAGCGGCGCCATCCGCCCCTTTCGCATCGAGGTGCCGGGGCGCACGCTGCAACGGATTCGCCAGCGGGTGGTGGATTATCGGTGGCATGAAATGCCCGCCGACGGCGGCTGGGAATACGGCGCCAACCTCGATTACATGCGCGAATTTTGCGCCTATTGGGTGCATGAATTCGATTGGCGGCGGCATGAAAGGGAACTCAATGCGTTTTCCCACGGCCTGGCCGAGGTGGATGGAATCGACTTGCACTTCATCCGCGAGCCCGGCAGCGGGCCGGCGCCCATGCCGTTGCTCATCTGCCACGGCTGGCCCGGCTCGGTGCTCGAATTTCGCCATATCATCGAGCCCTTAGCGCACCCCGAGCGTTTCGGCGGCGATGCGTGCGACGCCTTCGATGTGATCGCGCCCTCCTTGCCGGGTTTCGGTTTTTCGGGCAAACCGCCGCGCCCCTACGGCCCGCGAAAAATGGCGGCCTTATTCAACGCGCTGATGACCGAGACGTTGGGCTACCGCGATTACCTCGCCCAGGGCGGCGATTGGGGCGGCGCGATTTCCTCGTGGTTGGGCTTCGAGCACACCGCCTGTCGCGCCATCCATATCAACATTATGACCATGCGCACCGCAGCGCCGCCGGTTGGCGAGGCGGAAATGGCCTGGGCAGCGGAATTCGAGCGCGCGCAATTGATGGAGGACGGCTATCGCACCCAGCAAGCCACCAAGCCGCAAACTTTGAGTTACGCCATGCACGACAGCCCGGTGGGGGTGGCGGCATGGTTCATCGAGAAGTTCAAATCGTGGTCGGACACCGGCGGCGCCGGCGACAGCATGGAAACCGCGCATAGCAAAGACGCGCTGCTCGCCAACCTCATGGTTTATCTGGTCACCGACACCGTCAACACCGCGTCGTGGATTTATTACGGGCGGCGCGAGGAAGGCGGGCGGGTGTTATCCGCCGACGGGCGGCGCGTCGAGGTGCCTACCGCCGCGGCATTATTCCCGCGCGAGATGTTGGCGTGGCCGCCGCGATCTTATGTCGAGCGCGTGTATAACTTGGCGCGATGGACGAAAATGCCGCGCGGCGGACACTTCGCGGCCATGGAACAGCCGGAGTTGTTGATGGCGGATATTCGCGCCTTCGCCCGTACTTTGCGTTAGGTCGGGGCGGTGGAATGCGGCGGATGGGCGGCGCGCTCTCGCTATTTCATCCATCCGCCGGCGATAAATCCACCGATTCCTTAGTCGAAAACAATCACATTACGCAACACTTTATCTTGCCGCACTTGGTCGATGGCGTGGTTGATTTGCTCGATGGGGTAGCGATTGGAGATTAATTCGTCCAGTTTCAGGCGGCCGTTTTGATACAGCGCAATGAGTTTGGGGATGTCGACGCGCAGGCGGGTCGAGCCCATTTTGCTGGTGAGGATGCGCTGCTCGGTATCGGCCAACGCGGTGGCATCGAAGCGCGCCACATCGCCGCTCGCTGGCATACCGACGATGGTCAAGGTGCCGGCCGGGGCCAACAATTCCAGCCCCTGTTCGATGGCTTTGGGGTTGCCGGCGGCGGTGAATACATAATCCAGCCCGCGCCCGGCGGTGATTTCATCCACCTGCGCGCGCGCCTCGGCGGCTAAGGCGGCGTGGCTGGCGCCGAAGCGCAACGCGGTGGCTAGTTTGCTCGCCACCACATCCACCGCCAGCAGCGGATACGCGCCGCAGTGCGCCGCCCCTTGCACCGCATTCAGCCCGACGCCGCCGCAGCCGATCACGCCGGCGCTGGCGGTGGCTGGCATGCGCGCCGTATTGACCACCGCCCCGAAGCCGGTAATCACCCCGCAAGACAACAGCGAGGCGACATCAAACGGCAAACTGGCGGGGATTTCCACCACCTGGGATTGCTCCACCACCGCGTATTCGGCGAACGCCCCGGTGCGCAACCCGGAGCGAATTTTTACGCCATCGGCATTGCGCAAACGCGGCTCGCGGTCCACCGCGAACGGAGTTTGGCAAATATTCGCCCGCCCGCTTTCGCAACTGCAGCAATGCCCGCACGAGCGCAACAAGGTGACCAGCACGCGGCTACCGGCGGCGATACCACGCACGCCGCCGCCGACCTCGACCACCGTGCCGGCCGCCTCATGCCCAAACACCTGCGGCGGTCGCCCGCCCCAACCGCCATCGGCGTAGATGATGTCGGAATGGCAAATCGCGCAAGCGGCGATTTTCACCTGCACCTCGCCCGCTTGCGGCGGCGCGATGTCGATGTCATCGACCACCAATGGCTTGCCGAATTCATAACAGACTGCTGCTTTCATGGGGGATTCCTAAATGATGTTGAGGTGGATGTGGGTTGAGTTTAATGGTAGCGGTATATGGCGGTAATATTTTCAGCCATGATGCGCGGCGCAGTACAAAATCTGATAGTAAAATAGCAGTCGCTGCGATGGCATTACCATGACAACAGCGCCGACGGCGAGCAATAACTGGAGAAATGCCCGATGACTAATTTACATGAATTCATCATGAAAGATGTGCGTTGCTTCGCCGGCGAGCATCGTGCCAATATTCGCCCCATCACCTTGTTGATCGGCGAAAACAGCACCGGCAAAACCTCTTTTTTGGGGGGGTATCGAGCGTTGAACAGGGCGACGAATCACGAGAATAGGATACCCAGATGGTTTGACGAATTTGATTTTAATGTAGAGCCTTTTCATATGGGGGCATTTAGGGATATTGTGTATTCGAGGATGGGTCCGCAAGGCAGGATAGATGAATTTACGCTGGGTTTTTCGGCTGGGTCTGGAGATAAAAAATACGATGCAGTGATGAATTTCATCGAAAGTTGGTCAGAGCCGAAATTGTCGTCAGTGAAATTTAATTTTTCGAAAAAATCCTTTCTTAATATAAAAATAGTCGGTGATGATAATGTAACTATTAGTTTTCCAGGTCACAACATAAGGAACTTAAAGATAAGGACCTTAAAGAAAGTTGGTGCTGTTTTAATTTTGGGACTTTCAGTTGATAAAAAACATGCTGAATGGTTAGGTATTGAAAAAAAAGAGGCTGCAGCGCTGGTGGCATTTATAAAAAAAGAAATCGGCTCATTGGGAATCCCATCTGATTTTTTCATGGGAAGCCGTTCATTTATGTACCCCGATAGGAGGCGGGAAAGATCGTTCGCGCCGGTGCGCTCCAAAGCAAAACGCACCTATGATCCGGGTAGCAGAGTGCCCACGGCGACGGGCGAGCATATTCCCACATTGATGGCGCGCTTGAAGCGCAGCAAAGATGAGAGGTGGAAAATGTTGCACGAGGGTTTGGTGAAATTTGGTCGCCAATCCGGTTTGTTTGCCGATATTAAAGTCAAGGTACTTGGGCAAGATACAATCGACCCCTTTCAACTGTATGTAAAGGTGCGCAGCGGGGCGGCATTCTCCAACATCGTGGATGTGGGCTATGGCGTCAATCAAGTATTGCCCATTTTGGTTGAAGTGTTGTACGCCGAGCCCACCACCTTTATTTTGCAGCAGCCGGAAGTGCACCTGCACCCGCGCGGGCAAGCGGAATTGGCAACCTTGCTGGCAAAATCCGTGCGCCATAAAGAACATTCTTTTTTGATTGAAACCCAAAGCGAGCAGATCATCGGGCGCATGAGAATGGCGGTGCGCGACAAGATTATCAGCGCCGAAGAGTTGTCTATTTTGTACTTCGCGCCGGCCAAAAAAGGCGGCGGGGTTAAGATTCACAACATGCATGTGGATGAGATGGGAAACTTAAAGAATATTCCGTCCGGATACCGCGATTTTTTCATGCAGGAAACGCATAGATTGTTAGGTTTTGATCTGGATTGAAATCATGTGCATCATCGTAGACACCAATAAAATAGTTAATTTTTTTAAATCTCCGCAAGGGCAAGATAACGCGCCCATACATCGTTGGATTAATGAAAAAGGCGGTGTATTGGTTTATTCAAAAGGCGGCAAATTAGGTAAGGAATTTAATGATGTTATGCTTCTGCTTGATGAGTATTATCAAGTCGGAAAAACCACGATGGTATCTTTGGAAAAAATTGAATCACAGGAAGTGATTTTAAATAAAGCCGCTGAACATAAATCCGATGATGCGCACATACTTGCCCTGGCAAAAGTCAGCGGCGCCCGCCTGCTGTACACCGAAGATAAAGTGCTGATGGATGATTTTAGGAACAAGAAAATTATCGACTCACCTCGCGGGAAAATATATTCCGGAGTCGGCAATAAAAGCTTATTAAAAGCAGGCCTATGCAAATAGCCATAAGATTTGTTATGGTTTTATCAACATTAATTATGGAACGAAAATGACTGCAGGATTGATAGGTTATCTTGTCGTATGCGCGATTTTTATGGGCATATTGATCACCTCTATGGTCTGCAAAAACCCCGATAAATGGTTTAGCCACCATGTCCTAAGTGGACCATCGCAATCACGGCCGCTGCGACCTCGACGAAAACGCCTACTAATGGGGTTTATATACCCAAATCTGCATGGTTATGTTTGATTTTTGTTTTTGATTTCCGTTTTGCTTTTGGCTTTGGCTTTTCGCTTTAGCTGTTGGGCTTTTTCTTACTCCCAGCTGGGCGGGGAGTCAAAGCAGAGCCGCGCCGACAGGCGTGGGCTGCTTCGGCGGGTAGCCCAAACTGGCGTCTTTTAGCCAGTTTGGGTGGGGAGGGGTTGTTGTTGCTGTTGCTTTTAGTCTTCACTCCCCCCCCCCCCCCCCCCCCCCCGCTGTTGCTTTTTGGAGGGGGAGTCAAATCAGGCAGATTTATCGCCTGATTTGGTGGGAGGTTGCTTTGATATTGATTTTTCTGTTGATGCTGATGCTATCTCTTAACTCTCTTTTGTGGCTGATGGGGTGAAATTTAAAGGCAAAAGCAAAAGCAAAAGCAAAAGCCAAAAGTCAAAAGCCAAAAGTCAAAAGCAAAAGCAAAAGCCAACAGCAACAGCAACAGCAACAGCCAGATCAAACCCCCCCACCAAAACTGGCTAAAAGACGCCAGTTTTGACTCCCCCTCATGATGAAGCGGGGGGAGTGAAGATTAAAAGCCAAAATCAAACGCAGCCCCTCTAAATCAGTCGGTGACCTCAAAAAACCGCCAATCGAACTGTAGATTTAGATATATAAATTCCGTGCCAAGCATCCGCCGCCCGATTAAATATCCGCCATTGTGATAAAAAACGCGGACACGAACACCGCCGGCCCCCTGGCCGATATTTTGGTGCTCGATTTAACCCGCGTGTTAGCCGGGCCCTACGCGACCATGGTGCTGGCCGATTTGGGCGCCCGGGTGATTAAAGTCGAGCCGCCTGGGGGCGATGATGCGCGGCATTTTGGGCCCTTCGTCGGCGGCGAATCGGCCTATTTTGCATCCCTCAATCGCGGCAAGCAGAGCATCGCGCTGGATTTGAAAGCGGCCGCCGACCGCGCCATTTTCGCGCAACTGGCGGCCAAAGCCGATGTGCTGGTGGAAAATTATCGCCCCGGCGCCATGGAAAAATTGGGCTATAGCGCCGCCGCCCTGCAGGCCATAAACCCGCGCCTGATTTACGCTGCCATCTCCGGCTTCGGGCAAACCGGCCCCTATCGAGATTTGCCGGCCTATGATTTAATCGCCCAGGCCTTAGGCGGCATGATGCGCATCACCGGCCACCCCGGCCAGCCGCCGGTGCGCGTCGGCGCTTCCATCGGCGACATCACCGCCGGGCTGTTCGGCTTGAGCGGCATTTTGGCCGCCTTGCACGAGCGCCGCAGCAGCGGCCAAGGGCGGGTGGTGGATGTGGGCATGCTCGACTGCCAAGTGGCGATTTTGGAGAACGCCATCGCCCGCCAACTCGCCGCCACGCCACACACCCCGCCGCCGGCGCCGCTCGGCATGCGCCATCCCTCGATCACCCCATTCGATGGCTTTCGCGCCGCCGACGATTATGTCGTTATCGCCGCCGGCAACGATGCCTTGTTCGCCAAATTATGCGCCGCGTTAGCCAACCCGGCCCTCGCGCAGCGCGCCGAATTCGCCAGCAACGCGCGCCGCACCGAGCATCACGCGGCGCTCAAAACCGCCCTCGAAACCGCCTTATCGAGCCGCCCGGTGGCCGACTGGCTGCCCATTTTGCAAGCCGCCGGCGTGCCGTGCGCGGCCATCCACAGCATAGAGCAAGTGGTGCGCGACCCGCACATTCAGGCGCGCAACATGATTATCCATGCGGTGGATGCAGGCGATTCTGCGGTGGATTCGGGTGATTCTTCGCTAGATGCGCGCGATTCTTCGGTGGATTCCGTGAATTCGGCAGATTCTGTGGATTCCGCCGACTCCGCCGACTCCGCCGACTCCGCCGACTCCGCCGATGCTGCCACCGATGCCACCGCCGCCGCTGATTCCGCCGACTCCGCCATCCCCATCCGCATGGCGGGCAACCCGATAAAAATATCCGGCTTCGCCGACCCTACCACCCGCCCGGCGGCGCCAAAATTGGACGCCGACCGCGCCAAAATCTTAGTCCACCTGGGGATTAATCCGCCACCGTCGCCGCGCCCGAAGTGATGCTGCGGTGACACCTCTGAATCGCCCCCCCGAATCCCGGCGGCTGTCAGCGAAGGCAATCAGCCGGCAAGCGCCCCCAACGCCGCCCATCCCACCACCGCCGCCCACCGAATAGGCCGCCTATGACTCATTAACATGTAAGCGGACAAGATGCGGTGGTTTTTAATGGGAATTGATAGCCCTAAATCCCCATTATTAAGTTGCTATTTGGGGTGTTGATGTTGGCTTTGGCTTTTGGCTTTTGGCTTTGGCTTTTGGCTTTTATTTTTCGCTTTTGGCTTTGGCTTTTGGCTGTTAAGGCTTTGCTCCACCCTATCTTTTTAGGGGGGAGCCAAAACTGGCGGCCTCATCGCCAGTTTTGGTGGGGGGTGCTTTTGACTTTGACTTTGACTTTGATGTTGATGTTGACTTTGATGTTGATGTTGATGTTGACTTTGATGTTGGCTTTTGATTTGGCTTTTGTTTCACCTCCCCCCGCTTCATCTGGGGAGAGTCAAATCTGTCCGAGCCGATAGGTTCGGGCTGATTTGGTGGGGGGCTTTTGCTTTTCGCTTTAGACTTGGATTTTGACTTGGCTGTTGGTTTTTACATAGTCCCTCATTTGGGCTGATGAGTTGAAGATTTAAAGGCAAAAACAAAAAGCCCCACCAAAACTGGCTTGAAAGACGCCAGTTTTGACTTATTCCTCGGTGGTGGTGGAGAGTAATGAAAAGGGTAATAAACCAAACTAACATGGGGATTTAGGACTATAACTCCCTTTTAATGCACCCATTAGGTACGCCAATTTGGCCACATAAAGGGCAAAAAACCCGCCCTTAAAACGTCGAATAAAGCGCCGAACCACCCGCAAAATCCCCTACAATAGTCCGCCTACCACCCACCAGGCGCATTGGGCTGATACATTTCCCATGCTCTTGGCCTTGATGTTTGACCTTGATATTTGGCCTTGATATTGGCGCGCAAATAAGATAGATTCCGCCCCCGCTATCCGCCCGAACCCCATCCCCAACCCCCTTTTTCCCCAACCCCCTTTTTGAGATTCGCCATGAAACGCACCTTCCAACCCAGCGTGCTAAAGCGCAAACGCAGCCACGGATTTCGCGAGCGTATGCGCACCCGTGCCGGCCGCGCCATCATCAACGCCCGTCGCGCCAAAGGTCGTACCCGCCTCAGTGCCTAAGCCATGGCAGATGGCCAGATGCCCGGCCAGATAGATTGAGCAGATAGCTTGAGCGGCGGACGGTGACCGGCCGCGGTTGCAACGCGTCGCCCATGCCCACGCCGCCCACGCCCCTGCCGGTCATCGCCATGGCCGCCGCGCAAATCACCCCGGCGGAGGCCATTTCGACCAATCAACCCCCAGCGCCATTTGGCCGCGCCTCGCGGCTGTTGGATGGGAAAAGTTTTGCCGCGGTTTTTGAGTGCAAGCGGCGGCTGCACGGCGGCAGTTTCACGCTCTATGTGGCCGCCAACGCCCTCGGTTATCCGCGTCTCGGTTTGGCGGTATCCAAGCGGGTGAGCAAAAAGGCGGTGCAGCGCAATCGCATCAAACGTATAGTCAGGGAATCCTTTCGCCGCCACCCGGCCAAAATCGGCGGCGTCGACTGCGTAGTGGTCGCCAAACCGGCCGCCGCGACGCGCCCCAACCCCACATTGCGCGCCGAAGTGGAGCGGTTATGGTCAAAAGCGCGCCAAAAAACCGCCCCATGATGATTTCACGCCGCCCCGCCCACGCCGCCGCATTTCCAGCCCATAGGATTTAAATCAGCATCACGCCGCGACGGATTTAAATCAAAATCACGCCGCCCACCCCCACCCCATGATTGCCGCCACCATGATTGCGCTGATTAAGGCCTATCAACTCACCGTGAGTCCCTTCCTCGGCCCGCGTTGCCGCTTCTATCCCAGTTGCTCGAATTACGGCATGCAAGCGTTGCGACAGCACGGCGTCATCGCCGGCGGCTGGATGACCATCAAACGCATTGGCCGCTGCCATCCGTGGCATGGCGGCGGTGATGATCCGGTACCGCCCAAATCGCCGCCCAAATCGCCGCCCAAATCGCCGCCCAAATCGGCCGCAGAACTATCTCCAAAATCGGCCGCAAATCGGTCGCAAATCGGTCGCAAATCCGCTTCCAAATCCGCCGCCAAAAGGCTGCGCAAATCATCTTGCATCCCCGCCGAGGCCGCTTGAACATGTTTAACAATATGGATGTGCAGCGCGTCATCTTGTTCGGCGCGCTTGGCTTGGTGCTGGTCATGATCTGGCAGTCGTGGACTGAATTTCAGCGCCAGCACGCCGGCGTGCCGGCCGTCACCGCCACCGGTCAATCCGCCACTTCGGCCGCGGCCCAAGCCGCTGCCGCCGCGGCCCAAGATGTACCCACCGCGCCGCCACTGCCGGTGACTCAAGGACAAGCCGATGGCATAGCCGTAGCCGCCGCGGCCGAGAGCGCCGCGCCGGCGCGCTTAATTAATGTCACCACCGATTTAGTGCGGGCGCAAATCGACCTCCGCGGCGGCGATGTAGTGCGCCTCGAATTACGCCGCCACCCGGTCAGCATCGACCGCCCGCAAGAGCCCTTCGTGCTGATGCACCGCGACGCCAGGGCGCTGTTCGTCGCCCAAAGCGGCCTCATCGGCGCCGACCCGCAGCGCCAATATCCCGACCACAGCGTGGCTTACACCGCCACGGCGCGGGAATACGATTTAGGCGCGCGTCCGCAGATGGAAATCGTCCTCGATTGGCGCGCCCCGGATGGCGTCGACTATCAAAAAGTATTCCGTTTCACGCGTGATTCCTACCGCATCGACATCGATTTTCGGGTGCACAACCGCAGCGCAAAACCGTGGCGCGGCTATGTTTATGGGCAATTGAAGCAGACCGAAATCGAGCAAGAGGGCTCCATGGGCTTTCTCGGCCGCCTGCCCAGCTATCACGGCGCCGCCATCTACACGGCCGAAGATCAATACGACAAAATCTCCTACGGCGATATGCGCGATGAAATATTAGACCTGCCCACGGCCGCCGGCTGGGTGTCCATGCTGCAGCATTATTTCGTCACCGTCTGGCTGCCCCATGCCGGCGTTAGCGATGTTGGCGATGCTGGCGAGGGCGATAGCGAGGGCGGCGATGGCGTCGCCGGCTATCAATTTTTTTCCGGTGTCAGCGGCGCCGGCGCGCGGCGGCAATATCGCATCGGCTACAAAACCACCACCCCGGTGCGCCTCGAATCCGGCCAACGCGGGGTGTTGAATATGGCGCTGTTCGCCGGCCCCAAGGAGCAGCATCGCCTCCGCCGCCAGCATACCGAGGGGCTGCTGCTCACGGTGGATTACGGCTGGCTGACGCCCATCGCCGACCCGCTATTTTGGTTGCTCGATAAAATCCACGGCGTGGTGCAGAACTGGGGCTGGTCAATCGTGCTGCTCACCTTGCTGGTCAAGGCGGTGTTTTATCCGTTGTCGGCCACCAGTTACAAATCCATGGCGAAAATGAAAAAACTGCAGCCGCGCATGAAAACCTTAAAGGAGCGCTATGGCGATGACAAGCAGAAATTCCAGCAAGAAATGATGAAGTTGTATAAAACCGAAAAGGTCAACCCGGCTGGCGGCTGCCTGCCGATTTTGGTGCAGATTCCGGTGTTCATCGCGCTGTATTGGACGCTGTTGGAGAGCGTCGAGTTGCGGCAGGCGAGTTTCATGTTGTGGCTGCAAGATTTATCCATCCCCGACCCGTATTTTGTCTTGCCGCTGATTATGGGCGCCTCCATGCTGGCGCAACATTTTCTCAATCCGGCGCCGGTGGACCCGCTGCAAAAGAAAATTATGATGGCCATGCCCATCGTGTTTACGGTGTTTTTCCTATGGTTTCCGGCCGGGCTGGTGCTGTATTGGGTGGTGAATAATCTGCTCTCCATCGCCCAGCAATATTATGTCACCCGCAAATACGCCTGAGCGCCGGCGCCGGGCGCATGAGCGCAGCCCCCGGCGATGACTGCATCGCCGCCGTGGCCACGCCGCCGGGGCGCGGCGCCATCGGCATCGTGCGGCTTTCCGGCGGCGCCGTGCCGGCCTTGGGGGCGGCCATCTTGGGGGCGTTGCCGGTGCCGCGCCGCGCCGCATTGCGCGATTTTTTAGAGCGCGATGGCACCCCCATAGACCGCGGTTTGGCGCTGTATTTTCCGGCGCCGCATAGTTACACCGGCGAACACGCGCTGGAGTTGCACGGCCACGGCAGCCCGGTGGCGCTGAATATGGTGCTGCGGCGTTGCCTAGAGCTCGGCGCCCGGCTGGCGCGCCCGGGGGAATTCAGCGAACGCGCGTTTTTGAATGGCCGCCTCGATTTAACGCAAGCCGAAGCGGTCGCCGACCTCATCGAAAGCAGCACCGAAGCCGCCGCTCGCTCCGCCATGCGCTCCTTGCGCGGCGAGTTTTCAGCGCGCATTCGGCGGCTGGTGGATGACCTCACCGCGGTGCGCGCGGCCCTCGAAGCGGGTTTGGATTTCCCCGATGAAGACGCGGTCGAAGCCCTCGCCGAGCAGCGCGTAGACGACCAACTTAGTGCCTTGCAAAGCCGCTTTGAAGCCCTGTCGGCGGCCGCCGAGCGCGGCAAATTATTGCGCGATGGCTTAAAAGTCGTGCTCACCGGGCCGCCGAACGCCGGCAAATCCAGCCTATTCAACGCCCTCGCGCAACACCCCCGCGCCATCGTCAGCGCCATCCCCGGCACCACCCGAGATGTGCTCGAACACTGGCTCGAATTAGATGGCGTGGCGGTGGAATTGGTCGATAGCGCCGGCCTGCGCGAGGCCGCCGATGAAATCGAAATCGAGGGCGTGCGCCGCGCCCGCGAAGCGCAACGCGGCGCCGACCTGATTTTGCTGGTGGTAGATGACGCCGCCACCGCGCCGGCCGAAATCGCCGCCATGCATCGCCATGCCAGCGCCGACCGATGCGCGCCGCCGGTGTGCTTGGTGCGCAACAAAATCGACTTGAGCGGCCGCCGGCCAGGCGTGGTCGATAGCGCAGCGCCGGATTCGCCCGTCGCCGGTAGCATTACGCCGGATTCGCCCGTCATCGCCGCCCCGCCGGACGCAGTCGCCGGTAGCATTACGCCGGATTCGCCCGTCGCCGATGGCGTTACGCCAAAATCGCTCGCCGCCGGTAACGTTATGCCGGATTCGCCCGTCGTCGCCGCCCCGCCGGACGCAGTCGCCGACCGCATTACGCTGGATTCGCCCGTCGCCGGTAGCGCTACGCCAAAATCGCTCGCCGCCGGTAACGTTATGCCGGATTCGCCCGTCGTCGCCGCCCCGCCGGACGCAGTCGCCGGTAGCATTACGCCGGATTCGCCCGTCGCCGCCCCGGCGGACACATTCGCCGCCAGCGTGGCATTGTCGGCGCAAAGCGGCGCCGGACTGGCCGCATTGCGCGCTCTCATCGGTCAGCGCGCTGGCTTCCGTGGCGCAGATGACAGCGGTTTTATCGCCCGCCAGCGCCACTTGGAGGCCCTGCAGCGCGCTCGCCAGCATTTAGACGCCGGCCGCGCCCACTATCACCGCCACCGCGCCGCCGAAATTTTGGCGGAGGAATTGAGCGCTTGCCAACGCGCCTTAGGCGAAATCACCGGCGAAGTCGCCAGCGACGACCTATTGGGTCACATCTTCGCCAAATTCTGCATCGGCAAATAACCGCCATCGCCATCAGCCGGCCATACCCAATCCAGCCCGCCAATCCAGCCCGCCAATCCAGTCGCCAAATCCGCCGAATCTGCTAAGGCCGCCCAAATCTGCCAAAAAGTTGTCGGATATGGGGCTTTTGATGTTGCTTGTGATGTTGCTTTTGATGTTGCTTTTGATGTTGCTTTTGACTTTTTGCTTTTGGCTTTGGCTTTTAACGTTTTGCTCCCCCTCGTGCTTCATCTGGGGGGAGTCAAATCAGGCGGCTTTATCGCCTGATTTGGTGGGGGGTTGTGTGGTTGCTTTTGTTGTTGCTGTTGATGTTGCCTTTGGGCTTTTTCTCAACCCCCTAGTCAAAACTGGCGGCTTTTCCGCCAGTTTTGGTGGGGGATATCTTTGATGTTAGGTTTTACTTGATACTTTTGATTTTTCACCCTATTAGCCACAAAATGATGGGTTAAAAGACAATATCAGCATCAGCATCAACAGCAATAGCAACAGCAATAGCAATAGCAACAGCAATAGCAACAGCAACAGCAACAGCAATAGCAATAGAAAAAAGCGAAAAGTCAACATCAACAGACCCCCCACCAAATCAGGCGATAGAGCCGCCTGATTTGACTCCCCCAGATGAAGCACGGGGGGAGTAAAACGTTAAAAGCCAAAGCCAAAGCCAAAAGCCAAAAGCCAAAAGCCAAAGCCAAAAGCCAAAGCCAAAGCCAAAGCAAAAGCAAAAGCAAAAACCAGCGCTATCATGGGCAAAAATGTCGATGAGCATGGCATCGGCGGTGCAAAATTATGGTTGAAACTGACAATTATCTCCATCAGACACCGTCTCGCAGCCTCGCAGCCTCGCCGCCGTGCCGTCTAGCAGCCTCGCAGCCTCGCCGCCGTGCCGCCTCGCCGCCGCGCCGCCGCGCTGCCGTGCCGTCTCGCAGCCGCGCGCCGCCCGGCTCACCCTAACTGCTTGCCTTAATATCTGATATGGAATCCCAATCCCCATCGCCATCCGAAATGCCCACCGAATTCTCTGCGGAGACTCACCCCCAGCACACCCGGCGCGCCCTGGCGCAGATGGTGGTGGTGGTTGCGGCGCTGCTGCTGGTCGGTTTTTGGCAGTGGGAGGTGGTGCGCCATTTGTATCTGCTAAATCAGGTAAATGCGGTGGGCTGGGTGGTGAATGGCGGCATCATGGCGTTGTTTTTATGCGGGCTGGCGACGCTGGCCGGGCGGTTTTTCGAGTATCGCCGTGATGAGATTGGCATGGCGCGAATGGCGCGCAATATGGCGCGTCAGGATGAGCCGTTGCGTGGCGTGCACCGCCGTACCATGGCGGCGCGGCGCTATGAAATGCTGCGCGACTTAAGCCGCCGCCGCGCCGTGGTGCAACAAAATGTACTGGCGGCGACCTTATTGGCGCGCGAATCCAGCCGCAACAGTTTTTTGAAATTTGTGCATAACATGCTCATTTTGACCGGCGTTTTCGGCACCATCGTGTCGCTGTCGCTGGCCTTATTTGGCGTCGCCGATATGATTCATGCCACCGCCCAGGGTGTGGGCCAGAGCGCGGTCGATGGCACGGCGGGCAACGCCGCCGGCGGCGGCCTCGGCGTCATGATTTTCGGCATGTCCACGGCGCTATCGACCACCATGACGGCGATTCTCGCCTACCTGATTTTTGGCTATTTCTACATCCGCCTCACCGATGCGCAAACCTACCTCATCAGCCGCGTCGAGGAAGTGACCGCCATCACCCTACTGCCGTATTTTCAAGCCGCCAAAACGCCGGCGGCCCGCTTAATCGAGGCCCGCGGCGCCTCCGCGGAGCAGCTAACCGAACGCCTGGCGCAGTCGCGGCTGGAATACGAAAGCGCCGCCCTCGCCCTGCTGGAAGCGGCGCAACCCTTGGCGCGCGGCGGCGAGCAGCAAGCCCGCCTGGCCGAGCAAAACCACGCCCTGTTGGCTGAAGCGGTGGCCCTATTGCGCGAAGGTTTTCGCCTGGATGCGGCCCCGGACCCGGCCCGCCCCCATGGGCGCGCCCCAACCCCGCCGCCGCGGGCTAAACGCCGCGAGGCGTGACCCCCTGATTTGGTGGATGTACCCAAGGTACGCATGGAGGCCGGCGGCGCGGCGGCCAGGTGGCCTAAATCCAGCAGCGCGGCACCATGAGCCAAAATAACAGCGGTTTTGTCGATTTACGCATCGCCCACGGCGGGCGCGGCGATGACAGCGTGTGGCCGTCATTCACCGACATTATGATGGTCATCGTGATGATATTTTTGATGACCTTGGCGGTGATGACGGTGCGCAATGTCGAGCTCGACCGCCAGCTGGGCATAAGCGACAGCGCCCGCCACGCCGGCGCCCTCGAAAGGCAGCGATTGGCGGATAAAATTCTCGCCATCGAGGCGATGCTGGCTGATTTACAGCGCGAATTGGCCGCCAGCGCCGGCAAATTGGCACTAAGCGAGCAAGCGCTAAGCGCGCAAGCACTGCAAGGGCAGGCGCTGCGCCAAAACTTAGCGGCGACAGAATCCGCCCTGCAAACCGCGTTAGCGAGAGCCGCCGAAGCGGATGCGGCGCGCAACTTAGCGGTGCAAAACGCGGCCCAGTTGGGTGATGAGTTAGCCGCCTCGCAGGCGCGGTTTGACGCGTTGGAAGCGCGCGCCAGCGGCGAAATCGAAACCTTGAGCGCGGCCAATTTATCCTTATCTGAGCACCTCGATAACATCATGGCGCAGTTGGAGATACGCGAATCCCGGCTGCGCGCCGAGCAACAACAGCGCCAGGCGGAGCAAGCCGCTGGGCGACTATCGGCGGCGACCTCGGCCGCCGAATTGGGTGAGTTACAGGCGCAATACGCCGCCTTGGATGAAAAATATCGTGGTTTGGTGCGCCCGGCGCGCAGCCCGCTCGGCAAATTCCTAGTCGAGGTGTACTTCCTCAAAACCGCGCGCGGCTATGCCTATCGACTAAAAACACCGTCCGTGGCCGCGGTCGACATCACCTTAGCAGCCCTGCGCCAGCGCCTCGCGGCGCTCAAAAAACAACACCGCCACAATCTCTACACCCGCGTGATTATTCCTGAAAGCGGGCCCGAAAGCCGGCCCGAAAATGGCGCCGAAAACGCCGCCGACACCACCGCCATATCGCACCACGAAGCGTGGCGTTTCACCCAAGAAATTTTGCAAAACTATGATTATTATCACCAGCGCGGCGCCGCATCGGCCCCGTTAACATCGCCATCGCCATCGCCATCGCCAGCGCCATGAAATACCCAGAGGAGTTCGCCGTTATCGTGGTCGGCGGCGGCCACGCCGGCGTCGAGGCGGCGTTGGCGGCGGCGCGCGTTGGCGGCAAAACCCTGCTGATCACCCACAATATCGAGACCATCGGGCAGATGTCGTGCAATCCCGCCATCGGCGGCATCGGCAAGGGGCATATCGTGCGCGAAATTGACGCCATGGGCGGCATCATGGGGCGCGCCATCGATGAAGCCGGCATTCACTTTCGCACCCTCAATTCGAGCAAAGGGGCGGCGGTGCAAGCCAGCCGCGCCCAAGCCGACCGCGCGCTGTATAAAATCGCCATCCGCCGCGCGGTGGATTGCCAGCAAAATTTGACTGTATTTCAGCAGCCGGTGGACGACCTCATCATGGCCCAAGGCCGGGTGCGCGGCGTGGTCACCCAGTTGGGCATCGAATTTCGCGCCGCCGCGGTGGTGCTAACCGCTGGCACTTTTTTGAACGGCAAAATTCATATCGGCCTCACCAATGCTCGCGCCGGGCGTGCCGGCGACCCGCCGACATTGGCCCTGGCGGCGCGCTTGCGCGAGATGCCGTTCACCGTGAAGCGCCTGAAAACCGGCACGCCGCCGCGGCTGGATGGCAAAACCATCGATTACGCCGCGCTGGAAGCGCAGCCCGGCGAGCAACCGCCGCCGCCGTTTTCGTTTATCAACGCCGGCGGGTTTGCGTCGCCGCGCCAGGTTAGTTGCCACATTACCGCCACCAATCCGGCGGCGCACGAGATTATCGCCGCAGCATTGGGGCGTTCGCCGATTTATGGCGCCGGCGCCGATGGCATCGACGGCGTAGGGCCGCGCTATTGCCCCTCCATCGAAGACAAAATCACGCGCTTTGCCGAGCGCCCGAGCCATCAGATTTTCATCGAGCCCGAAGGCCTCAATACCACCGAGGTGTACCCCAACGGCATTTCCACCAGCCTGCCGTTCGATGCGCAGCACCACTTTGTGCGCGCCATCCGCGGTTTTGAGCGCGCCGTGATCACGCGTCCGGGCTATGCCATCGAGTATGATTTTTTCGACCCGCGCGGCTTGAAGCAGAGCCTCGAGACGCAGTGCGTGGCTGGGTTATTTTTCGCCGGGCAAATCAACGGCACCACCGGCTATGAGGAAGCCGCCGGGCAGGGGTTGATCGCCGGTTTGAATGCGGCGCGGCTGGCGCAGGGGCGCGATAGTTGGCAGCCGGCGCGCAGCCAAGCCTACATCGGCGTGATGATAGACGACCTCACCACCCGTGGCGTCACCGAGCCGTATCGCATGTTCACCTCGCGCGCCGAGTACAGATTGTTGTTGCGCGAGGATAACGCCGATTTGCGCCTCACCGAGATCGCCTGGGGGCTGGGTTTGGTGGATGAAAATCGCCGCCGCCTGGCGGCCGACAAAGCCGCGACCATGGCCGCCGAACGCGAGCGCCTGCGCCACATTTGGCTACGCCCGGCGGCGTTGGACGCGGCTGCGGCGAGGCGCGCCCTCGGCGCCCCCTTAGCGCGCGAAGCCAATTTGCTGGATTTGCTGCGCCGCCCCGAGGTGGGCTATGACGCGCTGATGGCTTTATCCGCCAGCCGCCCCATCGCCGACCGCTGCGCCATCCGCCAGTTGGAAATCGAGGCGCGATACAGCGGCTACATCGAGCGCCAGGCGGCCGACATCGAGAATTGCGAAAAACGCCACAATCAGCCCTTGCCGGCGGCGCTCGATTACCACGCGGTGCGCGGCTTATCCACCGAAGCGCAGCAAAAACTCAGCCAAGTAAGGCCGCAAACCGTGGGCCAAGCGGCGCGCATCCCCGGCCTCACCCCAGCCGCCATCTCCCTGCTACTAGTGTATTTAAAAAAACGCGGGCGGCGAGTAGGCGGCCGCCGGGCAGAGGATTCGGCGCCCGATTCGAAGGATTCGGGCTCGGATTCGGCGGCGAGTTCGCTAACGGATTCGCTACTAGCGCCAGTCTCGGTTTGATTCGGGTTTAGCGAGCGGCGCGTTCGGCGCGTTCGGCGCCATGTTTACGCCGCTGTGGTGATTCCCGAGCGAACCGGCGGCGGCCGATGATGACGCGGGCGCTGGAAATCCCTTTACCCCATGATTTCCAACCCCATTACCGCAAAGTCACTAATTCTTCCGCTGCGGTGGGGTGGATGGCGATGGTGTTGTCGAAGTCGGTTTTGGTGGCGCCCAGTTTTAGGGCGACGGCGAAACCTTGCAGCATTTCGTCGGCGCCGTCGCCGACCACATGGCAGCCGATGACTTTTTGCGTGGCGGCGACGGTGATGAGTTTGACCAGCGTGCGCGGTTTGTGGGCGCTGACGGCGTAGCGCATATTGACGAAGCGGCTTTGATAGACCTTGATGTGCGCGGCGCCGTGGATTTGGGCGGCGCGTTGTTCGCTCAACCCCACCGTGCCGATGGGCGGGTGGCTAAAAACCACGCTAGGGATGGTGGCGAAATCGGCGCGCGCTTGGGGCTGGTCGCCGAATAGGCGATCGGCCAGACGGCGGCCGGCGGCGATGGCCACCGGGGTGAGCGGCGGCGCGGTGGTTACATCGCCCACTGCGTAGAGGCCGGCCACGGCGGTGTTTTGGAATTCATCCACGCCGATGAAACCGCGGGCGTCGGTGGCGAGGCCGGCGCGGCCGAGATGTAACGCGGCGGCGTTGGGGCGGCGGCTGATGGCGAAAATTACGCAGTCATAGCCGCTGGTGGCCGAATCCGCCGTATTCGCATCCGCCGCGGAATTTCCCTGCGCAGCGCCAGCATCATGCGCCGCCGCCAGCGAATCTCCCTGGGAATCACCAGCAGCGCGATAGCCCAGGCTGCCATCGGCGGCGCGGAAAATTTGCGCGCAGGAGATGCCGGTTTTGATGGTTACGCCGGCGTCGCGCATGTGCGCCAGCACATGTTCGCCCAAGGCGTGGTCGAAGGCGCGCAGCAAGCGGTCTTTTCGCAACAGCATGGTCACGCGGCTGCCGAGGCCGTGCAACACGCCGGCGAGTTCGGTGGCGATGTAGCCGGCGCCGATGAGCAGCGGCTTCATGGGTTGCGTGGCGAGGTCGAAGAAACCGTCGCTACTGATGCCGAGCTCGGCGCCGGGGATGGACGGCATCACCGGCGCTGAGCCGGTGGCGATGAGGATGTGGCCGGCGCGATAAACTTGCCCGCCGGCCTCGATTTGGTCGGCGCCGCGAAAGCGGGCCGCGGCGCGCACCACTTCCACCCCGTCGGCGGCTAGGTTGTCGGCGTAGATTTGGTTCAGCCGGCCGATATAGGCATCGCGCGCGGTTTTCAGCCTCGGCCAGTGGCAGCCGTCGGCCGCGGCGCCGAGGTTGAAGCCATAGTCGTCGGCCAGGGCGAGCGCATCGTGGATTTGCGCGGCATTCCACATCACCTTTTTCGGCACGCAACCGACATTCACGCAAGTGCCGCCGAGTTTTGCGGTCTCGAAGAGCACCGCCCGCGCGCCGTGTTGCGCCGCCCGTCGCGCCGCGGCGATGCCGCCGCTGCCGCCACCGATGACGACAAAATCATAGTTTTCAGTCATCAATCCCAATTTTGCCCGAGAATGTAATAAAATCGGCGTATTGTAACAAATGAGCCGCATTCTTAATGCACATTCCAGGCTGGGTGGCGGGCCAGTTTCTACCACCCACCGCTCGCCGGGTTCTCTCGAACGCGGCGCACTAACACGAGGCGTATGCGATGAAAACTATTTTGGTGGTGAATCCCAAAGGTGGTTGCGGCAAATCCACGCTGGCGACCAATCTGGCCAGTTATTACGCGCTATGGAATAAGCCGGTGGCGCTGGCCGATTACGACCCGCAGCGCTCCAGCCTCGAATGGCTAAAGGAACGCGGCGGAGATTTCAACCCCATTATCGGCCTCGATGCCAGCGGCGCCGATTACCACATCCCCAAAGGCACGCAGCGCCTGGTGATGGATGCCCCGGCGCGCATCGCCCCGCCGCAGTTGAAAAAACTATTCAAAGCCGCCGACTGCGTCATCGTGCCGGTGCTGCCGTCGCCCATCGACATCCGCGCTGTCGGCAATTTCATCGGTGAATTAATGCTGCATGGTTTGCTGAAATCCGCCCGCATCGGCATGGTGGCGAACCGCGTGCGCGCCACCACGCTGATTTACGCCAACATGGCGGGCTTTCTCGAAAAACTAAACATCCCGCTGCTCACCTACCTGCGGGATTCCCAAAACTATGTGCGCGCCGCCGATAGCGGCCACGGCATCTTCGACATGCTGCCGTGCCACGCCGACCGCGATGTGGAGCATTGGCGGGCCTTGATAAAATGGGTCGAGGGGAAATAGCGGATGTGACAATCGGGGCTGGGGCGGTGGTTTGTAGGTAAGGGGAGGGTAGGGAAGTGGGCCGGGGGGCGGAAATCACCTAACAAAATTTTGGGGTTTGGGGGTTTGGGGGTTTGATTTTGATGTTGCTGTTGCTGTTGCTGTTGCTGTTGCTGTTGCTGTTGCTGTTGCTGTTGCTGTTGGCTTTTGATTTCGCTTTCGCTGTTGCAGTTGCTGTTAAGGCGTTGCAGTTGCTGTTAAGGCTTTGCTCCACCCTATCTTTTTAGGGGGGAGCCAAAACTGGCGGCTTCATCGCCAGTTTTGGTGGGGGGTGCTTTTGATTTTGACTTGCTTTTGATTTTGACTTGCTTTTGATTTTGACTTGCTTTTGATTTTGACTTGCTTTTGATTTTGACTTGCTTTTGATTTTGATTTGCTTTTGATTTTGATTTGCTTTTGATTTTGATTTGCTTTTGATTTTGATTTGCTTTTGATTTTGATTTGCTTTTGATTTTTGCTTTCGCTGTTGCTTTCGCTGTTGCATTGACTTTGATTTTTCTGTTGATGTTATGTCTTTTAACTCATCTTTTGTAACTGATGGGGTGAAAATTTAACGGCAAAAACGAAAAAGCGAAAATCAAAATCGATAATCAGAATCAAAAATCGAGTAAAACCTAATATTAAAGATATCCCCCCCACCAAAGCAGCCCACGCCTGTCGGCGCGGCTCTGCTTTGGCTCCCCCTCCCGAAAAAGCATGGGGGGGAGCGAAGACTAAAGGCGAAAAGCCAACATCAAAAGCCAACATCAACATCAAAAACAACATCAAAAACAACATCAAAAGCAAAAGCAAAAGCCAACATCAAAAGCAAAACCAAAAGCGTATCGATGGTTAGAATCATGATACCGGGCGCTGCGGTGCTGACATTAATATGTACATTGACTTATATAATATGTACATTGACATATACATGAGTATGTACATAAGCCAAGTCAACATACGCATGGGCGCCGTGAGCGGGGGGGCGGATGGGGGGTGGAGATAGAGATTTTTTCCAGCATTGATGACATCTGCGCGCGGCAGTGGGATGGGTTGGCGGGCGATTATCCCTTTTTACGGCACGGGTTTTTGGCGGCGATGGAACGCCATGGCGGGGTCGGGGCGAGCGTCGGCTGGCGGCCGCGGCATTTGGGGTGTTTTGATGCGGTGGGCGGGCGGCGGGTGTTGGTGGGCGCTATGCCGGTGTACGAAAAACATCACTCGTGGGGCGAATTTGTGTTCGACCAGGCGTGGGCGCACGCGTTTTTTCGCGCTGGCTTGGACTATTACCCGAAATTGGTGAATGCGATTCCGCATACCCCGGCCACCGGGGCGCGCTTTCTCGCCGCCGCTGGGCGCCGCGCGGAAATCGCCGCCGCGTTGGTGGAGGCGCTGCGTGACTGCGTGGCGGGCGGCCGGCATGGGGGCGCGGGCGGCGGCGGGCATAGCGGCGACTCCGGTGATGAATCCGGCGGTGGGCATAGCGGCGACTCCGGCGGCGGGCATGGCGCATCCGGCGCCGGGCATGGCGGCGGATACAGCGGGGCGCATTGCTTGTTCGCCCATGCTGAAGATGTGGCGTTGTTGAATCGCCGGGGTGCGGTGTCGCGCTTCGATTGCCATTTTCGCTGGCGTAATCGGGGCTATGGAGATTTCGCGGATTTTCTCGGTGCCCTGAAAGCCAAAAAACGCAAGAACATTCGCCGTGAACGCGCCGCCGTGGCCGCCGCCGGGGTGGTTTTTCGGCGCTTGGACGGGCACACCGCTAAGCCCGAAGATTGGCAACATTTCACCGCCATGTACGGCCGTATATATGAGCAAAAACACGGCCAGCCGGCCTTTAATTGTGGGTTTTTTAGGGCTGTGGCGGCCGCCATCCCGATGCAAGTGCAGTTGGTCATGGCGCACCACGGCGACGCCGGCGAACCCGTGGCGGCGGCGCTGATGTTCGTCGATGGCAACACTTTGTACGGTCGCCACTGGGGCTGCGCGCGCCGCATCGACTGCCTGCATTTCGAGGCGTGCTACTATCAGGGCATCGAAATTTGCATCGCTCGCGGCTTGGATTATTTCGACCCCGGCGTCCAAGGCGAGCACAAAATCGCGCGCGGTTTCGAGGCAGTGCGCACCCATTCGCTACACTGGATGGCGCCTAACCCGTTCGCCGCCGCCATCGGGCAATTCGCGGCCGCGGAAAAAACCCACATCGAGGCCTACATGGCTGAAGTGGCGCGCCATTCGCCCTATCAACATTGCGCGACTTGAGGTGGATTGATGGGCACGGTGTTGGGCGGTTGTGCTGCCACCGGTCGCTAAAATTCGCCGCTGATCCATGCCTGCCGCCGCCCGCCGCCGGGCGCTATCGATGGCGGTTGATTCATGTTGATTGCGGTGGATTTCTCGCCCCCACCCTTCGCCCATCCAAAACAAAAATACATGTTCGATTCCCTATTCAACGACCTGCGACTCAACCTGGGCCGCCGCCTAGCGCGTTATCTCAGCGCGTCGATTCCCGGCTATCAGCCGTTTTGTGTGTACGATGTGCCGGTGCTCGAAGCGTACCTGCAGCCCGGCGATATTCTGCTGGTGGAGGGCGATGCGCGCGTCAGCACCGCCATCAAATACCTCACCCAATCCACTTGGTCGCACGCCGCGTTTTTCGCCGGGGCGGCCACCGGGCAATTCACCGCCGACGGCGAGCCGTGTCCGCTGGTCGAGGCCGAGCTCGCCATCGGCGTGTGCGCCTCGCCGCTGTCTAAATATCGCCGCCTCAACACCCGCATCTGCCGCCCGGTCAATCTCAGCGCCGATGATCGCGCCGCTGTGGTGCGCCGCATGGTGGACAGCATTGGCCTCGATTACGACCTCAAACACCTGCTGGATTTGGCGCGTTATTTATGGTCGACGCCGCCAGCGCCGGTAAAAACGCGCCGCCGCCTGTTGGCGCTCGGCAGCGGCGACCCCACCCGCGCCATTTGCTCGACCCTAATCGCCGAAACCTTCCAATCCATCGCCTACCCGATTTTGCCGCGCTTAGAGCGCCAAACCGTGCTCGCCGAGTACCATTACAGCGTGCGCGAAATCCTCCACATCCGCCATTACAGCCTGTTCACGCCGCGGGATTTCGATGTATCGCCGTATTTTCAAATCATCAAGCCCACCATCGAAAGCGGCTTCGATCATCGCGCCCTTAATTTGCGTCAAGAGTCGGAGTCGGCGGCTGGAGATAGTGCAAAAGATTCTTAAAAACATAGGGGGTGGGTGTTTTAGGAGTTATAGATCTAATATTTGTTTGATTTTGATTTTGCTGTTGCTGTTGGCTTTTGGCTTTGCTGTTGCTTTTGATTTTGCTGTTGCTTTTGATGTTGGCTTTGGCTTTTAACGTTTTACTCCCCCCAGATGAAGCACGGGGAGTAAAACAAAAGCAAAAGCCAAAGCAAAAGCGACAATTAAAATCAAAATCAAAATCAAAATCAAAATCAAAATCAAAATCAAAATCAAAATCAAAATCAAAATCAAAATCAAAATCAAAATCAAAATCAAAATCAAAATCAAAATCAAAATCAAAATCAAAATCAAAATCAAAATCAAAATCAAAATCAAAATCAAAATCAAAATCAAACGCACCCCCCACCAAAACTGGCGATGATGCCGCCAGTTTTGGCTCCCCCCTAAAAAGATAGGGTGGAGCAAAGCCTTAACAGCCAAAAGCAAAAGCCAAAAGCCAAAAGCCAAAAGCAAAAGCCAAAAGCCAAAAGCCAAAAGCAAAAGCCAAAAGCCAAAAGCCAAAAGCCAAAAGCCAAAAGCCAAAAGCAAAAGCCACCCATCCGGTCACTCATCCATCCTCCCAACCCTTGTGCGCGTAAATACATTTTTTGGATGGCTCGAGGGGCTGTGCGAGCCTTTTCCGGTTGACCCGCCTGGCAAGCCGCCGAGTACTTTGAGTGGGTTTGTGGTGCATTACGCGCGGCCCTTTTGGCCGTTGATTTTGGCCAGCGCGATTTTGGCGACCATCATCGCGTTGTTGGAGGTGTCGTTGTTTGCTTTCGTCGGTAGTTTGGTGGATTGGCTGGCGGCGTCTACGCGCGCAGATTTTTGGGCGACGCATCGCTGGCGGCTGCTCGGCGTCGGGGCGGTGGTGGTGGTGGCGTTGCCGGCGCTGAAATTCATCCATGAGGGCGTGGTGCATCAGGGGCTGTTGGGTAATTTCGCCATGCGCACGCGGTGGCAGGCGCATCGTTATTTGCTGCGCCAGAGCATCGAGTTTTTTGCTGATGATTTCGCCGGTCGCATCGCCGCCAAAATGATGCAAACCTCATTGGGCGTGCGCGAGGCCATCATCAAGGTGACCGAAGTGCTGCTGCATGTGGTGGTGTATTTCACCGGCGCGGTGCTGTTGTTCGCCGCCAGCGACCTGCGCCTGACCGCGCCCATGCTGCTGTGGTTGCTCGGTTATTTGGGCGCGGTGCGGTATTTTGTGCCGCGTTTGCGCGTTATATCCCGCCAACAAGCCGAGGCGCGGTCGATGGTGACCGGGCGCGTGGTGGATAGTTATACCAACATCGCCACGGTGAAAATGTTCGCCCACACCGAGCACGAAGACCATTACGCGCGGCAAGGAATGCGTAACTTTCTCGACTCCGTGTATGCGCAAATGCGGCTGGCGACGCTGCTCACCACCACCTTAACCTGCCTCAATGCGGCGCTGTTGTTCGCCGTGGCGGCGGTGTCCATCGGCTTATGGCAAGTGGGCGCCGTGAGCATGGGCGCTATCGCTTTTGCGGTCGGCCTGGTGCTGCGGCTGCAGGGCATGTCGCAGTGGATTTTGTGGGAGATCGCCGCGTTGTTCGAAAATCTCGGCATCATCGAAGACGGCATCCAAACCCTATCGCGCGAAGTGGCCATCACCGACCGCCCGGCGGCGCTGCACTTACGCGTACACGGCGGCGCCATCGACTACCAAAATATTCGCTTCAATTATGGGCTGGCTGATGGAGCGGATAGGGCCGGCGGCTCAGATAAACCCGCCATCCCCGGCGGCGTCATCGATGGTCTATCCCTACGCATCGAAGGTGGCGAGAAAATCGGCGTGGTCGGGCGCTCCGGAGCCGGCAAATCCACTTTGGTCAGCCTGCTGCTGCGCTTTTACGACCTGCCCCATGGGCGCATTGTGGTGGATGGCCAAGACATCGCCGGCGTGCGCCAAGACAGCCTGCGCTCGAATATCGGCATGGTCACCCAAGACACCTCGCTGCTGCATCGCTCGGTGTACGACAATATCGCCTACGGCGCCGCCGATGCGGGGCGCGAGGCCGTGATGGCGGCGGCAAAACAAGCGCGGGCGCATGAATTCATCACCGATTTGGTAGATTCCCAAGGTCGGCGGGGTTATTTGGCGCAAGTCGGCGAGCGCGGCGTTAAATTATCCGGCGGCCAGCGCCAGCGCATCGCCATCGCCCGGGTATTGCTGAAAAACGCCCCGATTTTGATTTTGGATGAAGCCACCAGCGCCTTGGATTCGGAGGTCGAAGCCGCCATCCAAGAGAGTTTGTACCGCCTGATGCGCGGCAAAACCGTCATCGCCATCGCCCATCGCCTATCCACCATCGCCGCCATGGATCGGCTGGTGATCATGGACGCCGGCAAAATTGTCGAGCAGGGCAGCCACGCCGAATTATTGCGCGCCGGCGGGCTGTACGCGCAATTATGGGCGCGGCAATCGGGCGGCTTCCTCGCTATGGGGAGGGCGGCGGACAATGGCAAGGCGGCGGAAAGCAGCGATGCGGTCGATAAAAACGGCGATTTGGCGGAAAAAATCATGGATTCAGCGGATAAAACCGATGTTTCGGCGACTTCGGCGCTATAACCTGAGTGCATCGCCGCAATTTCATCGACCATCGCCGAATTTCCGCCCACTATTGCCAGCGAATGCTTTATCAATCCACCCGGCCCATTCAATCCACACCCAAACTCACCATCTGAGGATTCCCCCCATGCCCACTATCGACCCCAAATCCGCCAAATCATCCGCCAAATCCAAAAAAATCAGCACCAAGCGCTACAACGCCGAGTTGGCGCGCTTGCAGGTGGAATTAGTGCAGTTGCAAGCGTGGATTAAGCAACAAGGGCTAAAAGTGGTGGTGCTGTTCGAGGGCCGCGACGCGGCCGGCAAGGGCGGCGTCATCAAACGCATCACCCAAGTGTTGAATCCGCGAATGTGTCGCGTGGTGGCGCTGCCGGCGCCCACCGAGCGCGAGAAAACCCAGTGGTATTTTCAGCGCTATGCCGAACACCTGCCGGCGGCCGGCGAAATGGTGTTGTTCGACCGCAGTTGGTATAACCGTGCCGGGGTCGAGCAGGTGATGGGGTTTTGCGAGCAAGCCGAATACCAAGAATTCATGCGCACTTGCCCGGAATTCGAGCGCATGTTGGTGCGCAGCGGCATCTTGCTCGTCAAATATTGGTTTTCGGTGAGCGATGAGGTGCAAGAAACCCGCTTTCAAGCGCGCCGCCTAGACCCCACCAAGCAGTGGAAATTAAGCCCCATGGATGTGGAATCGCGCAATCGCTGGGTGGAGTATTCCAAAGCCAAAGACGCCATGTTCGCCCACACCGACATCAAACAAGCGCCATGGTATGTGGTGGACGCCGACATCAAAAAACACGCCCGCCTCAATTGCATGCACCACCTGTTGAGCCTGCTGCCGCACCCCGAAATCCACAGCGAACAAGTGAAATTAGAAGCCCGCACCAAGCCCGGTGCGTATGTGCGACCGCCGTTGTCCGATCAAACTTTTGTGCCGGCGGTTTATCCGTGAGGTTTGGGGGGATGGGGTGGGGTTTGGGGATTGTGTGGTGGGAGGTAAGGTTAATGTTGCCTTTGGCTGTTGAGGTTGCGGTGGCTGTTGCTTTTGGCTTTTGATGTTGCTTTTGCTGTTGCTTTTGATTTTGATTTTGCTTTTGCTTTTGATTTTGATGTTGCTTTTGCTGTTGCTTTTGATTTTGATTTTGATTTTGATGTTGATGTTGGCTTTGGCTTTTAACTTTTTACTCCCCCCGTGTTTCATCTGGGGGGAGTCAAATCAGGCGGCTTTATCGCCTGATTTGGTGGGGGGCTGTTGATGTTGGTCTTTTTGTTTTTTGCCTTTAAATCTTCAACTCATTAGCCCAAATGAGGGGTAAGGTAGAAACCAACAGGCAAGTTAAAAGCCAAATCAAAAGCTAAATCAAAAGCAAAGTCTAAAGCGAAAAGCCAAAGTCCCCCCCACCAAATCAGCCCGTGCCTATCGGCTTAGGGCTAATTTGACTCCCCCCAGATGAAGCGGGGGAGTAAAACAAAAGCAAAAGCCAAAGCAAAAGCAAAAGCGACAATCAAAATCAAAATCAAACGCACCCCCCACCAAAACTGGCGATGATGCCGCCAGTTTTGGCTCCCCCCTGAAAAGCAGGGTGGAGCAAAGCCTTAACAGCCAAAAGCCAAAAGCCAAAAGCCAAAAGCCAAAAGCAACCTACTC
The DNA here is from genome assembly GCA_965243285.1 of Candidatus Poriferihabitaceae bacterium. GTDB lineage: Bacteria > Pseudomonadota > Gammaproteobacteria > Arenicellales > Poriferihabitantaceae > JAHRAW01. Next base: position 1,837,824 of record OZ251537.1, read on the forward strand.
CTCAATACCGCGGGTCGTACATCTGGGCGGCAATCATGGCGCGGATATCCGCTGGGCGGGGGTGCTCGGTTAGCCCCGAATCCCAGGCGCAGGTGGCCGTGGCGGTGGCGATATCCAGCGACACATCGCGAATCGCGTTCAGCGACGGGTATACCGAGCCATGCGCTAAATCGGCTTCGCTCACCGCCGCCGCTAACGCCCGCGCCGCGGCCAAAAATATGCTGTCGGGGATGGTGCGCGCCCCGGCGGCTAATATTCCCAGCCCGATGCCGGGGAAAACATAGGCGTTGTTGCCTTGCCCCGGGCGGTGCGTGACGCCGTCGTACTGCACCGCATCGAACGGGCTGCCGCTGGCGAAAATGGCGCGCCCATCGCTCCACGCATAGGCCTGCTCGGCGGTGCATTCGGCGCGGGCGGTGGGGTTGGAGAGCGCGAATATCACCGGGCGGGGGTTTATTTCCGCCATTTTTCGGATGATATTTTCGGTGAAGGTGGCCGGCGTGCCGGTGGCGCCGATGAGTACATGCGGGCGGTGTTGCTCGAGCGCCGACATGATGTCGCAGCGCGGTATATCGTGGGCGAACGGCTTGATATGGCTGGGCAAATCATCGCGCTCGGCCGTCACCAGCCCGCCACGATTGAAAAACCACAGCCGCTGGCGGGCTTCATCGGGCGGCACGCCGCCCTCGGTCAGCGCTTGGGCGAGCATAGCGCCGATGCCCGAAGCGGCTGAGCCGGCGCCTAAAAAAGCAAAGCGCAAAGCGCCAAAATCCACCCCCGAGATGCGCGCTGAGGCATACGCCCCGGCCAGCACCACCGCCGCCGTGCCTTGAATATCATCGTTAAAACACAGCGTGTTGTGCTGATATTTATGCAGCAGGGCGAAGGCGTTGGCGGCGATGAAATCCTCGAATTGAATCAGCACCCCGGGGTAGGCGTCTTGGGCGGCGGCGATAAATTCATCCACCAGGGCGAAATAAGCATCGCCACGCAGGCGTTTTTGCGGCACGCCGAGGTACGCCGGGTCATCCAACAACTGCTGGTTGTCGGTGCCCACATCCAACATCACCGGCAGGCATTGTTGCGGGGCGATGCCGGCGCAGGCGCAATACAGGCTCAATTTGCCGATGGGAATGCCCATGCCGCTGGCGCCCAAATCCCCCAGGCCGAGAATGCGCTCGCCATCGGTGGCCACGATAATGCGAATATCGCGATGCGGCCAATTATCGAGAATGCGCCGCACTTGGCCACGGTCGGCGGCGGTGATGTAGAAGCCCTTCTCGGTGCGGAAAATGTTGGCGAACTCCTTGCACGCCTGGCCCACCGTGGGGGTGTAGATGAGCGGCATAATTTCGCCGATGTGGTCGATAACCAGCCGATAAAACAAGCGCTCGTTGCGGTCTTGCAGCGCCGATAAAAAAATATATTTTTCAATCGCGCTGTGCTTGCGCCGCAGATTGGTCAGCACGCGGTCTAACTGGCTCGCCATAGAGCCGATGCGCGCCGGCAACAGCCCTTGCAGGCCGTGGCGCTGACGCTCTTGGGGCGTAAACGCGGTGGATTTGGTGGCCGCCGGGTTATGCAGCAGGGCGATGCCGGTTTGCGTGGATTCAGTAGCCAATATCGAGCGCCTTAGGTAGAGTGAGGCGAACCTGTCGCCGAATGGTGGATGATACACCGCCTGCATGATGATACACCGCCTGCATGGTGACTGCCGCTATATCATGGATGGTTTGGTTTGATGGAGGTTTTGTGGGGCTTGGGGGGAGTTTGTCTTTTGATTTTGATTTGGCTTTCGCTTTCGGCTTTCGGCTTTTACCGCTTCACTCCACCCGCTCTATCTTGCGGGGAGAGTGAAGCGGTGCAGCCAAAAACCAAAAGCCCCCCTTGACATAAGTCGAATCTGGTGGGGTTTGCGATAGTGGTGTGTTTTTTGCTATGCTTGGGGCTTGATTGATGTTGTTTTAATGCCCGATTGCCCCGATTGCGGTGCTTTTGGCGGCGGGTTTCGATGGCGGTTTGCCCCCTGCGTCAATCATAACCACCAACCCCTACGGCTATGTTCGCTATGTCTAAATTCAACTTAACTCACTTCGCTCGGCTTCAATCCACGCAAGTTATGCGGCTGGTTATGCGGCTGGTGGTTTTGGGGGCTATGTTCGGCTTCGCCGCCGTTGTCCATGCGCATGACTCTGGTTGCGGCAGTACATTTAAGTACCATACTGCATCTGGAAACAGTTGCGAGAATGGCACCGCTTTTGAATTGCCGGAGAGGCAGGAATTGCGCATCGGCGAGGATGCCGCTATCATATTTCCAACCGCCCACGGCGGCACCAGTTTCGGCGCTGGCATCCCGACTTATTCGCTGACCGCGACGGTGACCGAGACCGATCCGGATGGCGGCACGGAGGATAAAACCGGGCAGATCGATGAAGTTCTGCCCGGGCTGAGTTTTATCAATGTCACCGGCGGTGCAAATCCGAGAATTGGCGGCACTATGGAAATGCTCGGCGCCGATGTAATGCTTACCTACACCGCCCGACGGATTCGTGGCAGTTTTAACGACAACGCCGCATTCGTACCAGACACCCCAACCAACTATGATGAACTCACGCACACTTTCAGCATAACCTCGCCGACCGCGCTTTCTTTCCTTCCCCAAGCCGACCTATATTTCGAGCGTAATGAAGCAATCCCGTTCAATTTTTCGAACTTGGCTAGCCGCCCTGATAACCCTGGCACTCTGAGTAGACTCGATACGGGGCTCGACGAGAATAGCGCCTATGACACTAACGCTAGTTACACTTTAACGGGACCGAGTGGGGAGTCTTTTACTAGTTCCGTAGATGATGTGCCCGGTTTGAGGGTGATAATTAGCGGTCCTTTAGGCGTCATTTTCGGAACGCCGAGCGTGCGAGGCACAACCGAGATGACCTACAAAGCCGTAGACGCGTATGGCTATGAGGCTGAGAGGAATTTCAAAGTCATCATCGTCGCCTTAGGCTTCGACAACCCAATAACCTCTACCAGTTTTCCGGCGGGCGTGATGATAGACCCCGACGACCCGGCCGCCACCCTGCCGCCGGCGAGCAATGGCGGTTTGGATGATGATGATGATGTCATCACCTACACCCTGTGGGGGCAGGGCGGCGATGCCAATACCGCCAATTTGCCCGCTGGCATGGGGTTTGACGAGGGCACGCAAACGCTATCGGGCATGCCCGCTACGGCCGGCGCATACCCCCTGACCTACACCGCCACCCAAGTGCCCGATGCAGACGGCGGCGGCCGCAACCAGAGCGCCGCACTGACTTTCACGCTAAACATCACCGGCCCCGTTTTCGCGGGCGATGCGCCGGCGCCGCCGCCATGGGCTGTGAACGAAGCGGTGCACCTCACCCTGCCTATCGCCACTGGCTTATCGCCGCTGGGGTATGCCTTAGTCGGTCCCGGAGAAAGGACATTGGCCGCCACCGTGCCGGGGCTGTCGTTTACGGTGGATGTGGATGCCGATGTGGACCCCGCAGTCACCACCGTCACCTTAGCCGGCCGCCCCACCACCCCGATGGCCGCTACCAGGTTGACCTATCGCGCCACCGATGCCGCCGCCACGCCCAATACTACGCCGCTCATCTTCACCGTCGCGGTGGCTGAGGTGGCGTTCGAATCCAGCCCGGCTGATGTGACCGGCGCGGTCGGCCAAGCCATCACATCCATGTTCCTGCCGCCCTTGGCCAGACTAGACTCCACCTACACCGCCCTGCACACTTTGGCTACGACGGACGACAACACCGAATCGGTGAAAGCCGCCACCGGGCTTGACTATGATACCGCCAGCCGAATGTTGAGCGGCACATTAACCCAAGCAGGCGCCGTCACTTTAGTCTACACCGCCACCGACAGCCACGACAATACGGCGCAAGCCGAGTTCACCGTCACCGGCGATGCGTTGGCGTTGGCCTTTGACCAGGGCGAGGTTGATTTCGAACATCTACGCGCCATCACCCCGCTCACCTTGCCAGAGTTGCTCGGCGTCAGCGCCGATTACAGCGCCGATTACACCCTGCGGGACGCAGATGACGCGTTATTGTCCAGCGCGGTGCCGGGGCTGTCTTTTGATGCCCTAACCCGCACCGTGAGCGGCATCCCCACCAGCGTCGGCGTCGACAGCATGACCTACACCGCCACCGACCAATACGGCAATGCGGTGTCGGATATTTTCAATGTTCAAGTAAATCCGGCTTTTACCGTCTCCTTGGCTGATCAAACCTACGCCGCCGGCGTCGCCATCAGCCCGGTAACCATTCCGCGGTTGCCAGCCGACATCAGTGGTAATGCCACTACATTGCGTCGTGATGGTGGTTCGGTGTTGAATGCGGGTGATTCGTTGCGTGGGTTGGCAATAACCCTTAGCGGCTCCAATGTTGTGATTAGCGGCACCCCGAGCACAGCCGGTCGCACCACCCTCAGATATAGTCAGTTCACTGATGGCAATACGAATACCCGTATAGAAGTCAGCGACACTTTTGTGCTAGCGGTCACCGGCCCGAGGATGAACGACGCCGAAGCGGAAGGTCTGGTTTTTGATCCAAACGAAGGTGTCGGCACCATACTTTTTTTACGCAACAACGAGATAACCCCGCTCACTTTCCCGTCCGCCGTCAGTAGCGCCCCCGGTGATTTAATCTACACCCTGGTACCAAGAGACAACAATAACCTTTTACCCATGGGGCTGGAATATACCGCTGGCACCCGCGTTTTGTCCGGCACACCCACCGCACGAGGCTTGGCCCGGTTGGACTATCAAATCACAGACTCTCTCGGCAATGTAGCCACCGATGCATCCGGTGCCATCGAGCCCAGGAATTCAGTCATTATCCGGGTCACCGAAATCACTTTCGAAGATTCTATGCTGGCGGATTCCTATCCGGTTGGCATTGCCATAGATATCACCTTGCCGGCCGCTTCCAGTCCCATCAGTGGCGTCACTATCGTGAGTTACAATATAGGCAGCGGGGTGCTCAGTGAACTGAATTTCACCAATGCGCCGAGTGATCCGATCAGTTTGTCCGGCACGCCGACCCAAGCCGGCTCCTTCGTACTAACCTACAGCGCCCAGGCCAGCAATGGCGATCAGTCTTTCATCGAAGTACCCATTGTCATCGAAGGTCCGATGTTCGGCGGAACTCGTAGTTCCAATGTTAGATGGCGGATTGGCGAGTCGATTGGCAACACCCTCCCCCGTATCGAGCACCCCCTCGGTTTCGCGCTGGCGCCTGATGGCTATCACGACATTCGAGACGGAAACAACACCTCGACCGGGCCGGTTTACACCCTGACCGGGCCGAACGGACAGGCGTTAGCCGAAGCCGTGCCCGGGATAACGCTCGTCCAGCCGGATGTGGATTCTGGTAGAAGGGGCATATTTATAATAGGTTCCCCGTCTACGCCCGACATCGACACCACCTTAACCTACACAGCCACTGATCATTTCGGCAACTCTATCGCTGACACCTTCACCGTCGTCACCGAAGCGCTGAGATTTCAATCCCCGCCCGTCACCCAAGCCTATACCGCCGGCGTCGCCATCGATGCGTTAAATTTGCCGAGGCTGGCCGGCGTTGATAATAACGTTAGAGTCGATTACACCCTCACCGGTGCCGATGGCGTCGCCTTGTCCAGCGTGTTGCCCGGATTGACCTTCGATTCCGACAGCCGCAACCTCAGCGGCACGCCACGACAGGGCAGCAGCCCCACCACCCTGACCTACACCGCCACCGACCGTGACAGCCAACCCATTGTTGCTGTGGAGGATTTCGCCGTCACGACCATGTTCGCCGTCGAAGTGACCGGCCCGGCATTCCAAAGCGGCGTGGCTGAGCAGTTGTACCTCGTAGGCGCTCCGGTTAACTTGACTCTGCCCGCCATCAGCGGCGATTACCACACCCTAACCCTAACCGGCCCCAACGGCGCCGAAGTGAACAGCGTTTTGCCCGGGCTGAGTTTCCAAGCGAATCCGCCGGCTTTGGTCGGTACGCCCACCGCCATCGGTGGCGCCAGCCTGACCTTCACCGCCGCCGCCGCCGACGGCACCTCCACGCTGGATTTTGCGGTGCAGGTGTATACGCCACTTGCCCTGGCCGAGGTGCCAATCCAGCCCGCTTATCAGGTGGGTGATGAGGTCAATTTCGCCCTACCGGAGGCCACCGACGGCTTCGGCGAGCGCATTTACACCCTAACCGGCGCTGACGGCGTGGCGGTGGCCGAGGTCGCCCCGGGCTTGCGTTTCGACGCCGCAAACCGCGCCCTGGTCGGTTCGCCCACTGAAATTTTCACCAACATTTCCTTGACTTATGGGGTGCAAGACGACACCGCCGTCGCCACCGTTATGTTCGTAGTCACGGCAACCAACGGCGATGCGCCGACCATCGCCCTGGTGGGCGCGGCCGATTTGGCCACCGAATTGGGCGACGCTTTTGTCGACCCAGGCGTCACCATCACCGATACAGAAGATGAGGCCGACGGTATTGATATCGCCCCCACGGTCGTCATTACCAACAACGCCAGCGGTGAGATCGTAGGCGGCGTGCAAATCAATGCCTTGGGCGCCGCCTACACCATCACCTACACCTACACCGATGGCGACGGCAATCGCGTCACCATCACCCGCCAGGTGACTGTGACCGACACCACGCCGCCGACGCTAATCGCCGATAGCGCCGCCAGCAATGTGGTCATCACGGGCGGCGCCACGGCAACCCTCGCCTATCGCGCCACGGATAACGACAGCGCTGTGGCGGCCGACTTGTTGCGCACTTGTACCACCGCAGCGGTCACCGACCCCGACACCGGCGTAGTCAGCGAACTCGACACCACCGCCAGCGTAGTGCTGACCTGCCTATTCGCCGACCCTTCCGACAATGTGGCTTCCATCGCAGAGACCATCGTGGTGTTGCCGATAGATGGGATTGACGACCAAAGTTATGTCGCTGGCACCGCCGTCGATATAGCGTTGCCGGCGGCCGATAGCGGCGAATCTGCGCCGGATTTAATCTACAGCCTGAGCGGGCCTGGCACCCAAACGCTGAACCGAGCCGTGCCAGGCTTGAGTTTTGACGCCGCCGCCGACCGCCGCCGCCTGTCCGGCACGCCGCTTAGCGGTCTCAGTAGCCGCCGGTTGACCTACCAGGTGGCAAAAGGCGACGATAGCGCCATGATTGACTTCGCCGTGGAGGTCAGCGGGCCGTCTTTCAGCGACGCGGCGCAAGATAGAACCTATCCGGTAAATCAGACAACAAACCAGCAACTGGCGAGCGCCAGCGGCAGTAGCGGCACCATCGCCCTGCGCCTCACCACGGCGAATGGCGGCCCCCTGCCGGCCGGCTTCTCCTTCGTCTCCGGCAGCCGCGAATTGACTGGCTTCTCATCGGTAACACTGCCGCCCACGGCGCTCACCTACACCGCCACCGCCGGCGACGGCGTCGCCTCGCAAACCTTCACCGTGCAGATCAATGAGCCGCTCGCCCTCATCACCCCGCCGACGCTGACTTATGCCCCGAGTTTGCTGTTCACTACCACTTTGCCAGCCGTCACCGGTGGCATCGGCCGGATCACCTCGAGGGTGTTTAGAGCAAATGGCCTTAATGTTAACACTGGTGTCGAATTCAGTTTTAATGAGGACAACCGCGTATTGACATCTCAGTCTGGTTTTCGAGCAGAAGCCGGAGAGGTCATATCGCGTCAGTTAACATACGAAGTCAGCGATACTGTCTTGCGCGCCGCCAACCCCGCCACTAGCATTCGGGTGCCGTTTACCATCGACATCTCTGGCCCATTGTTCGCCGCCGTGGCTCTGCCGCCGCAATCCTACCCGCGCAATGCGCAAATCCCCCCGCTCACCTTGCCGGCCAGCACCGCCGAGGTGGTCAACGCCACCGCGACCTACACCTTGCGTGGCCCAAACGCCACGGCTGATGATGATGATTTGCCGTTCGGTTTAACCTTCGATACCAATGAGGGCATTTTAAGCGGCACGCCTGCCGTCGCCACCGGCGCCGACGGCGTCGTGCTCATCTACCTCGCCACTGACGAGCACGGCAATAAGAGCCGCGAGGCGAATTTCACCCTCACCATCACCCGCGGTTTTGACAGTGCCATCGGCGATGTCAGTTTCAACCCCGGCGACCCCGTCTCGCTAACTTTGCCGGCATCATCCGGCGCCGGTGAGCAAGTTTATTCTTTGGTTGGCCCCGACAGCACCGCCGCCGACCCCAAACTGCCCGCCGGATTGTCTTTTGACCCGGCCTTCGACTCCAGAGTATTAAGCGGCACGGCGACGGCCACCGCCGTCACCCGCCTGACCTACACCGCCGCCAGAATGGACGATGCGAGCGATGTCATCACGGCGATGTTCGATTTCACCGTAACCGGACCCTCCTTCAATCTCGGCCAGGCGGGTGATTTCCCCCTGCCGATGGATGATTCCTATCCGGTCGACGTCGCCATCGACGCCATCACCATGCCCACCGCCACCGTCACCGCCGTCACCCTGGTCAGCGGCGACACCACCCCCACTTACACATTAACCGGCTCTAGCGGCGTGCCGCCCGGCTTGTCCTTCGCCGCCGCCGCCGACATGCGCATTTTAAGCGGCACGCCAGCGGAGTCGGCTGTGGGCGTTTATCCGCTGACTTACGCCGCCGCCGACCGTTTTGGCAACCAGGCCGAGCATATTTTCACCATCAACATCACCAATTTGGCGTTCGATGGCGACCTGGGTGATGACAACCCAGCCCTTATGGCATCCGTCGGCGATGAAATCGGCAATGAAGCCGGCGATGATGTAACCATCAGTGCGCTGCCGATGGCCACCGGCGGCACCGGGGCCATCTCCTATGCCTTATTCGGCGCCGGAAATGTCCGAACCAACAACGCCAATCTGCCGGCCGATTTATCCTTCAATGGCGCCGAAGACAGCCGCCTGTTGAGCGGCACGGCGCAAACCGCCGGTACTTTTCGGCTCACCTATGAAGCCAGCACTGACGATGGCGGCTTGGCGGTGACGAATTTCATGCTAATCATCGACGGCGGGCCGGCATTTATCGGTGATTTGCCGCTGGATGCGAGTTATCCGGTGGGCCTCGCCATCACCGCCCCGCCGTTGCCGATGGCGAGCGGCTTTGAGAATGATTTGACCTACACCCTAACCGGCGCCGATTTGCCCGAGTGGATCACTTTCCACGCCGAAGCCGACCCCGCCGCCGTCCCGCCCATCATCGCCCGCACCATGGTCGGCGTGCCTGATGCCCTGGCCGAGGCGGTGGCGCTCACCTACACCGCCGCTGACCAATTCGGCAATGCGGTGGATACGACATTCTTGGTGACCATCACCGGACCCTTGTTCGCCGGCGCTTTTCCGCTAACGGATGAAAGTTACCCCGCCGGAATCGCCATCACCGCCGTAACCCTGCCCACGGCCAGGGGCGCCGGCGTTACCCACACCCTAGTTGGCCAAGACGGCGATGCCGCTAATCCCAATCTGCCCGCCGGGCTGGTTTTCGGCGCCGATAATCTCACCTGGAGCGGCACGCCGAGCGCCGTCGCCGCCAGCGCCATGCTGACCTACACCGCCACCGATAGGTTCGATAATTCCACGGCGGAGATGTTCACGGTCACCGTCACCGGGCCGACTTTTGCGAGTGCGGCGCCGGAGGCTCAGGTATACACCGCCGAACGCGCCATCGAAGCCCTGTTGTTATCGGCCGCCTCTACCACCGGCATGGGGGATGTGACCTACACCCTAACCGGGCCGAACCCCACCACCGGCGCTGACGGCGACCACGATTTGCCCGGCGGGCTGACTTTCAACGCCGAGGCTGATTCCAGCGCCACCCCCGCCATCGCCGCCCGCACCCTGACCGGCACGCCGAGCGCTGAGACCGCCGCCGCCATGCTCACCTACACCGCCACCGACGGCGACGGCGGCTTGGCACGGCAAATGTTCTCGGTGCGCGTCGCCGCCACCATCAGCGTGCCTGAGTTAGCGGCCGAATACACCTTTGCGGCCGAGTCGGCGGCCAACCAAGCCCTGCCGCCAGCCAGCGGCGGCGTAGGCACGCTCGCGTACGCCCTGTTCGCCGGCGCCGACCCGAACACGCCGAATTTGCCGGCTGGGCTTAATTTCAATGTAGGCGGCAACCGCATCATCGGCGGCTCGCCTAGCCTCGCCGGCACCACAACGCTGACCTATCGCATCACCGATGACGCCACGCCGAGCGCCAACATGGTGGACCAGGTGTTCGAGGCTGTGGTCACCCGGGCTTTCGACGGCAGTCTCGCCAGCCTCAACAACCTATCCAACCAGACCTATCGCGCCGGCGATACCATCTCGGCGATTCCCTTCCCCACCGCCACCGGCGGCGATAGCACGCTGGGCTATGCGTTGTTCGGGCCCGGCGACGACAGAACCAATAACGCCAACCTGCCCGATGGGCTGTCTTTCGATGCCGGCAACCGAATGTTGGTGGCCACGGATACTCGGCGGCAAACCCCGCTGCCGCTCACCTTGCTCACCTACGCCGCCATCGACAGCGCCGACACCGTCGATTCCGCCACTTCCATCGAGGTAGAGTTAAATTTCGTCATAAATGGACCAGAATTCAACGCCGGCGATGATGATCCGGCCTTGCCGGGGACGCAGAACTACCAAGGCGACATGGCCATCGAGGCGCTGCCTTTCCCCACCGCCGCTGGCAATGGGGGCGGCTATACCCTGACCGGCAACGGCGCCGACTCCGACAATGACGGCTTGCCCACTGGGCTGACTTTCAACCAAACCGCCGATGCCGCCGCCGTCCCGCCCATCGCCGCCCGCACCCTAACCGGCGTGCCGACGGCGGACGGCCGTTACCGCCTCACCTACACCTACACCGATGATTTCGGCAATGCCATCAGCCATGAGTTCGATGTATTCGTCTCCAGCCTCATCTTCGCCGCCGACCCCGGCGCGCAAAGCGGCAGCGTGGGCGTGGCGCTAAATATCCCCGCCTTGCCGGTGGCGACGTTGGGCGGTAACTCTGATGCCGTGGTTACCTATGCGTTGTATGGACCAGGCACCATCGCCGACCCCGACAACCTCGCCGCCGCCAATAACAGCAATCTGCCGGATGGGCTGAGTTTCGCTAACGCCGCCACCGCCCGCATGTTGAGCGGCACGCCAGAATTAGTCGGCGAAGCGCTGCTGACTTACGCCGCCGCCGCCACCGATGCCGACGTTACTTCCATGGCTTCCGCCACATTCATGTTTACCGTGGGCGGCGGGCCGGTTTTTGCTGATGGCTATAGCATCGAAAATGTGTCTTATGTCACCGGGATTCCCATCACCGATATGCTGCTGGATGCGGCGGATGGTTTCGAGACCACCGACATGCCGCTCACCTACACTTTGCTGGGGAATGGCGGCACTGCCGACTCGCCCAATTTGCCCGCCGGGCTTGCTTTCGGCGGCGCAAATGCCACCGGCACCGCCGCCCGTACCTTGAGCGGCACGCCCACCGGCGCCCCGGCCGCCGCCGTCGACCTCACCTACACCGCCACGGATGAATTCGGCAATGTTAGCGATGAGGTGATGTTCGCCGTAACCATCACCGGGCCGGTGTTCGACGGCGAAAATGATTTGCCCATCGTGGCTGAAATCTACCCATCGGGCATCGCCATCACCGCCAAAACCCTGCCGTCCGCCCATGGCGCTGGCATCTCCTACGCCTTAACCGGCGCTAATGGCGGCAATTTACCGGATGGGCTGGTTTTCGGTGGCGATAATGCCACCGGCGCCGCCGCCCGCACTTTAAGCGGCACGCCCACCACCGCCGCCGACGCCGTGGAATTCACCTACACCGCCACCGATAGCACCGGCAACGCCAACGTCACCACGGCCAATTTCACGGTCACCATCACCGGGCCGACCTTCGATGATGCGGCGCCGGCGGCTCAGGTGTACACCGCCGGCAAACTCATCGCCGCCCTGCCGCTATCCGCCGCCACCACCAACGGTGCTACTCCGCTCGCCTACACCTTGTACGGGCCGAACCCCGCCGCCGCTAATGGCGGCTTGCCGGCCGGGCTGACTTTCAACGCCGAGGCTGATTCCAGCGCCACCCCCGCCATCGCCGCCCGCACCCTGACTGGCACGCCCGAAGCCGTCACCGCCTCGGCCACCGTCATGCTCACCTACACCGCCACGGACGCCGCCACCGGCACCGCCCCGAACATCATCCCCGGCGGATTTTCAGACCAAACTTTCGCCGTCACCATCAATCCTGGCTTGGCATTCCCGGCAAATTCCAACCCCGACCGCACCTACTCCGCCGGGGTTAACCTCGCCGACCTCGCCGCCGACATGCGCACATTAACCGCCGCCACCGGCGGCACCGGCAGCATTTCCTACGCCCTGTTCGCCGATGAAAGCGACCCCGCCACGCTCGGTCTACCCGCTACGCTTGGTTTCAATGCCACTACCCAAACCCTCACCGGCATGGCAACCGCCGCCGGCACCACCACCATGACCTATCGCGCCACGGATGCGGCGACGCCGGCCAACATCACCAATGCGGTGTTCACCATCACCATCACCGGCCCCACTTTCGGCAACCAGACCATAGCCGCGCAAATCTACACCGCCGGCACGGCAATCCCTGATTTACCGCTGCCGACGGCGGACAGCAGCGCCGATCCGCTCACCTACACGCTAACCGGGGCGAATCCCACCAGAGATACCGACGGCGACATCACCGACGCCGATTTGCCCGCTGGTTTGGTGTTTAATACCGCTGGCGCTACCCCCACTTTAGGCGGCAACCCGAGCGCCACCACCGCTGACCTCGCCGGCGGCGTAGTTACGCTCACCTACATCGCCACGGATAATCACGGCAACGCCACGCCGCAAGTGACCTTCTCCGTCACCATCAATCGCGCCTTCAGCGCCACCATCGGCGACCAATCCTTCACTGTCGGCGCTGATGTCGCGGGCGAAATCGCCCTGCCCACCGCCAGCGGCGGCGGCACGCTGGTCTACTCATTAGTCGGCCCCAACGGCACCGACTCCGACCGCCAATTGCCCGCTGGGCTGATTTACACCGCCGGCACGCCGCCGGTACTGAGCGGCACGCTGGAGACCGTCGCCGAAGCCGTCACGCTGGTCTACAGCGCCACCAACTCCGCCAACAGCGCCGATTTCATCGAACAAACCTTCGACTTCGCGGTCGAACAAATCGCGTTCGCTGATGAACCGCCGACGACTATCAATTATCCGGTCGATGTGCTTATCGATGCGGCGGCGGCGACGGTTCTGCCGGCCGTAACCCGCGGCACCAACGTCGTCTATACCTTGCTGCCCGAAGCCGGCAACACTTTCCCTCCTGGGCTGACTTTCAATCCCATCGCCGTCGACGCTGCTGGCGGCAACCCGGCCATCGCCGCCCGCACCATCACCGGCACGCCAGATATGACCGGCAGTTTCCCGCTGCTCTACACCGCCACCGCCGGCCCCGGCAGTTTCGGCGGACCCATCACCCGTAACATCACGGTGTCGGTCTCCAGCCTCACCTACGCCGCCGACCCCGGCGCGCAAATCGGCAGCGTCGGCGTGGCGCTAAATATCCCCGCCTTGCCGGTGGCGAGGTTGGGCAATAACGCCACCGCCGTGATTACCTATGCGTTGTATGGACCAGGCACCATCGCCGACCCCGCCGACCTCGCCGCCGCCAATAACAGCAATCTGCCGGATGATTTGAGTTTCGATAACGACGCCGGGGAGCGCATTTTGAGCGGCACTCCAGAATTAGTCGGCGAAACGCTGCTGACTTACGCCGCCGTCACCACTAACGCCGGCGTCGCATCCAGCGTTTCCGCCACTTTCACATTGACTGTAAGCGGCGGGCCGGCCTTTGCCGCCAATGTGGATATTGTCGATAAATCCTATGTCACCGGCATCAATATCAACACCGGCCCCAGCACCAACCTGCTGCCAGCGGCGGCCTCTGGCTTCGGCGGCGTCGATTCGCTCACCTACACTTTGCTGGGGAATGGCGGCACTGCCGATTCGCCCAATTTGCCCGCCGGGCTTGCTTTCGGCGGCGTAAATGCCACCGGCGATGCCGCCCGTACCTTGAGCGGCACGCCCACCGGCGTACCGTCGGCGACGGCCGTAGACCTCGCCTACACCGCCACTGACAGGTTCGGCAATGTTAGCGATGAGGTGATGTTCGCCGTCACCATCACCGGCCCGGTGTTTGCTGCCGACCCGACCGCCCAAATCTTCACCTCGGGCAACGCCATCACCCCGATAGTGTTGCCGTCCGCCCGTGGCGCTGGCATCTCCTACGCCTTAACCGGCGCCGGCGGCGGCAATTTACCGGACGGGCTGGTTTTTAACGCCGGCAATGCCGCCATCGGCACCGATGCCGCCCGCACCTTAAGCGGCACGCCCACCACCGCCGCCGATGCCGTCACCCTCGTCTACACCGCCACCGATAGCACCGATGATGCCAACGCCACCACGGCCAATTTCACGGTCACCATCACCGGGCCTACCTTCGCTGATGCGGCGCCGGGGGCTCAGATGTACACCGCCGGCCTCCCCATCACCGCCGAGACGCTATCCGAAGCCAGCACCACCACCGCCGCCGCCTCGGTGGTCTACACCCTAACCGGGGCAAATCCCGTCGCCGCCAATAACGGCTTACCGGCCGGGCTTACCTTCAACGCCACCGCTAATTCCGACACCGGCGCCGCCGCCCGCACCCTAACCGGCACACCCCAAGCCGTAGATGCATCCACCACCGTCACGCTCACCTACACCGCCACCGACGCAAACGGCGACGGCGACGGCGTCAGAATCGGCGGCTTTGCACAGCAATTTTTCGATGTAACCATCAATCCTGGCTTGGCATTCCCGGCAAATTCCAACCCCGACCGCATCTACGCCGCCGGGGTTAACCTCGCCGACCTCGCCGCCGATATGCGCACATTAACCGCCGCCACCGGCGGCACCGGCACCATTTCCTACGCCCTGTTCGCCGAGGGCGGCAGCCCCACCGACGCGCGACTACCCGCTGGGCTTAATTTCAATACCGCCGCCGACTCCCGAGCCATCAGCGGCACGCCCACCGCCGCCGCCAGTACCGAGATGACCTATCGCGCCACGGATGCGGCGACGCCGCCCACCAGCACCAATGCGGTGTTCACCATCACCATCACCGGCCCGATTTTTGCCGCCGACGCCCTCGCCGACGCCTTGCCGGGCGAGGCGGGCGAGGCGGTGACATTCCCAGTCGGCGAGGCGATAACTGATTTGGTCTTGCCGGCAGCATCAAGCAGCGCCGCTCCGGTCACCTACACGCTAACCGGTGCCGATTTGCCCGCCGGTTTGGAGTTTGATGCCGCCGTCGATGTTCGTACTTTAAGCGGCACGCCCACCGTAGCCGCCAATGCCGTCACGCTCACCTACAAAGCCATCGATAATTACGGCAATCAAACTCCTGCCGGCACCTTTGAACTCACTATCGACCAAGTGTTGGATGGTGAGGTAGTCGAGATGTTCGACCGCGTTTTCCCCATCGGCATCGCTGTCGATATAACGCTCCCCCCCGTGCGTAGCGACGGCTATGTATACACCCTAACCAGCGCCGCATTCCCCCCGGGGCTGGCTTTTAACGCCCGCACCCTAACCGGCCAGCCGACCACATCGGGCAGTTATCTGCTCACCTACACCGCCACCCCGCCGGCAGGTGGGGCCGCCACCGTGGCACTCTCATACGAATTCACCTTCGCTGTTGTCGACATGGCGTTTGTCGAGACCGAGCAAACCTACAACTTTGCGGTGGACGATGTGGTCGATATGACCTTGCCGGAGGTTGTCGGCGGCTTCCGCCCGGTGACCTACGCCCTAACCGCCGGCGGCGTTGTAGTGGACGGAAGTTTGGCGGCCGAAATCGCCGCCGATTTATCCTTCGACCCCGACACCCGCGTCCTAACCGGCACCCTGGATAGCGCTATTCCAGACCTCTCCTTGCTCTACACCGCCACCGACTCCGCCAGCAACCCCGGGCCTAACACCGCCACCGCCAACATCACCATCAGGGTAAGCGGCGGCGATGTTTTAGACGCCGTAAACCAAATCATCCTGCCGGAAGTGGTGCGCGCCATTAGCGATAGCGTAACCACCGCTATCACGGCGCGCATCGATCAAGTAAAAAGCGGCGGCGCCCCGGGCCTCGCCTTCGGCGGGCAAAATAGCATAGCCGGCGTGCTCGCCACCCACGGCCAATCCATGGCACAAGAGGAGCGCGAGGCCAAAACCCTGCTGGCCGGCACCCGTTTTAACCTGCCGCTGAACGCCGGCACCGATTCCGGCGGCGGCGCCATCGCGCGCTCCGCGGCCCTATGGGGCAGCGGCGAATATCGCGAAATATCCGGCGAAAGCGGCGCGTTGGGTTGGGACGGCGAGTTGCGCGGCTTCCACATCGGCATCGATGCCCGCTTGCGCCCTGATCTGGTAGCCGGCCTATCGGCCGCCAAAATGCGTAGCGCAATCGACTACCGCGACCTCGGCGGCGGCTTAGGCGCCGGCGCCCATGACATCGACCTGACCAGTCTGCACCCCTATCTCGGCTGGCGCGCCGGCGAGGTGGATGTATGGGCAACCTTGGGCTACGGCGGCGGCAAGGTGGAAATCACCCCGCTCGGCGAGGCTACAATCTCCGGTGACTTGAGCATGCGCGCCTTAGGCGTCGGCGGCAGTAGCGAATTCTGGCATGGCGCGCCATTCACCATGCGCTTCAAGAGCGAAGCCGCGTATAGCGAACTGGAAGTGGACGGCAACGCCGACCTCGCCGCCATGACCACCGCCGCCACCCGCCTGCGGCTATCGGTAGAGGCCAGCGAGCGCTTCGCCTTGCGCAGCGGCGGCGAAGTGACGCCGCGTTTTGATGCCGGCGTCCGCTACGCTGGCGGCGATGGCGAAACCGGCGCCGCCGGCGAAGTCAGCCTCGGCCTGCGCTATGCCAGCGCCACCTCGCGCTTCGCCGCCGACGGCAGATTGCACCTCGTCACCAGCCCCGGCGACTACGAGGAATGGGGCTTCCAAGGCACTGTAACGCTGCAGCCCGGCGCCGACGGGCAAGGTTTATCGCTATCCTTAACTCCGGCCTACGGCGCCGCCGCCGCTGGCATCGAGCAAATCTGGAGTCATGGCTTGGCCACCGCCGCCACCGCCACCGCCGCCGCCGAGCACAACGCCCGCATGAATGTCCGCCTGGGCTACGGCGTGTCGCTATCTAGCGGCAGCGTACTCACCCCCTACGGCGAAATCATCCTCGACGCCACCGACAGCCACCGCCTCGGCATGAACTGGAAAACCCCCAACAAATTCGACCTAAACCTATTAGGCGAACGCCGCCCCGGCACCACCACCACCGACCCCGAACACAGCATCCTAATGCGCGGCGAAATCCAGTTTTAACCAAAATCAGCGTGCGACGAAATTTCCTTCGACGCGGGATTTCCTTCGACACGGGATTTCCTCGGATGCGAAATTCTGTTTGACGCGAAAATTCCTTTGACGCGAAATTCTGTTTGATCCGCTATCAAATCCAAAACTCGCTCGCTGTTGATTTTGATTTGGCTTTTGATTTGGCTTTTGATTTGGCTGTTGATTTGGCTGTTGATTTGGCTATTGATGTTGCTGTTGATTTTTGATGTTGCTTTTGCTGTTGATGTTGCTGTTGATGTTGCTGTTGATTTTCGCTTTTGCTGTTGATTTTGATTTGGCTGTTGATGTTGCTGTTAAGGCTTTGCTCCACCCTATCTTTTTAGGGGGGAGCCAAAACTGGCGGCTTCATCGCCAGTTTTGGTGGGGGGTGCGTTTGATGTTGATGTTGATGTTGATGTTGCTGTTGCTGTTGATGTTGATGTTGATGTTGATGTTGATGTTGATGTTGATGTTGATGTTGATGTTGATGTCGCTGTTCGCTTTTTGGGTATTGGCGGCGGTTTTTAGCCGGTTGTCGATTCACGGCGGCGCCGTTTTTCAGCGATTTTTTGGAGGAGCAATGTATGACCTTAATCCAAGTAGCCCATCGCGCCGCCATCGATGCCGGCGATGCCATCGGTGCCACCTTAAGCCCGCAGCAGCGAGAGAAAGTGACCGCGATCATCGCCAGCGCGATGGAGCAGGCGGTTATCGAAGTCAGCAGCCAGCACGCCAATATGTGCGGCGACGGCATGATTCACGACCAAGATTTGGCGCATAAAATCCAACAAAAAATCGAGCGTCAAAAAATCGGCTTGGTCGCCAATCTGTCCAGTTTGCGGTAACTTGTGTCCAGTGGCGGGGCGCTCAGTGGCAGGCGTTCAGTAGCCGGGACTTCAATCGTGGTGCGTTTGGCGGCGCATTTGGCGGGTTAATTTTTCACGGGCGATGATGATGTTGAAAATTCTCAAAGGGCATATGGCGGCGCGCGTGGCGATGCGCCGCGTGGCGATGGGCATGGGTATGTTCGCGGCTTCGTCTCTGGTGGCGGTGGCGGCTCAAGCGTTAGATGAAGCCGCCATCAAAAAACTGGTGGGTGAGGAAGTGCAGCGCTTGCTAAATACCGCCGGCGCGTTCGATGTCGCCATCGAGAAGGGAATCATCGATTTTGTGCGTAAAACCCAAGCCGAATCTGATGCCGACGCCGACGCCGAGGAGGTCGCTTTTCGCCCGGTGGATGCGACGCGCGATCATATTTTCGGCAATCCGGAGGCGCCGGTTACGCTGGTGGAGTATTCCGATTTCTCGTGCCCCTATTGCAAACGTTTTCACCCCTCGGTGGTGGCGTTGCTGGAGAATAATCCAGGCAAAGTGCGCTGGGTTTATCGCCATTTCCCGTTGAGTTTTCACCCCGACGCCGCCACCCAAGCCGAGGCTTCGGAGTGCGTGGCGATGTTGGGCGGCAACGATGCATTCTGGCGCTACACCCATGCCATTTACGAACGCGCTGATGTAAATGCCAAATTCGCGGTCGCCAAACTGCGCCCGCTGGCTGAAGAATTCGGCGTCGATGGCGACGATTTCGCGCAATGCATGGCAAGCGGCGAGATGGCGGCGCGAGTGGAGCAAGACCTAAAGGACGGCATGGATCTGGGCATCTCGGGCACCCCCAGCAGCATCTTTATCGGCCCCCAAGGCGAGATGAGTTTTGCCGCCGGCGCCGCATCGATAAGCGAGCTGCAAGCCAGGGTAGACGAACTGCTGCCATAAACGCCAAGCCCGCCGCCGCCATCGACCGCCATAACATGCCGGCCGCCATCGCCGGCTTAGCGCATGGCAAGTAAAATCCTACATCGCCACACCGCCGCCGACCTGCCGGTGGCGGTCAGCGGCGCCGGCCCCTATTTGCGCGATAGCCGCGGCAAGCGTTATTTGGACGGCAGCGGCGGGGCCGCGGTGTCGTGCTTAGGCCACAATCACCCGGCCGTAGTCGACGCCATGCGAGAGCAGATGGCGCGCCTAAGTTACGCCCACACCGCCTTTTTCACCACCGACACCTTAGAGGCGCTGGCGGATTTTATGGTGCAACACGCGCCGGATAATTTGCGCCACATCTATTTTGTAAGCGGCGGCTCCGAAGCCATGGAAGCGGCGCTAAAACTGGCGCGCCAGTATTTTCTCGAAATCGGCCAGCCGCAGCGCGCGCATTTCATCTCCCGCCGCCAGAGTTATCACGGCAACACCTTAGGCGCGTTAGCGGTGGGCGGCAACCCAGTGCGCCGCGCCCCGTACGCGCCGTTGTTGATGGCGACCAGCCGCATCGCGCCGTGCTACGCCTATCGCTACCGGCTGGATGATGAGTCGGAGCGCGCTTATGGATTACGCGCCGCCGATGAATTGGAGCAAAAAATCCTTGAAGTGGGCGAGGACCGCGTCATCGCCTTCATCGCCGAGCCGGTGGTCGGCGCCAGCGCCGGCGCGGTGCCGGCGGTGGGCGGATATTTCCAGCGCATCCGCGAAATTTGCGATAAATACGGCGTGCTGCTCATCGCCGATGAAGTGATGTGCGGCATGGGCCGAACCGGCGCGCTATACGCCCACCAGCAAGAGGCGGTGCGCGCCGATTTGGTCACGGTCGCCAAGGGCTTGGGCGGCGGCTATCAGCCCATCGGCGCCACTCTCATGGATAAAAAAATCTACGCCGCCATCGCCGACGGCTCCGGCGCCTTTCAACACGGCCACACCTATCTCGGCCACGCGGTGGCGGCGGCGGCGGCGTTAGCGGTGCAGCAAACCATCCACCAGCAGCGCTTGCTGGATAATGTTCAAGCCCGCGGCGCCGAATTGTGCGCTGCGCTGCAGCATCGTTTCGCCGCCCACCCCCACATCGGCGACATCCGCGGGCGCGGCTTATTTCTCGGGCTCGAATTAGTGCGCGACCGCGCCACCAAAGCCCCCTTCGCCGCCGAATCCGCTCTACACACCCACCTAAAAAAAACCGCCATGGACAACGGCTTGATGCTCTACCCCGGCAGCGGCACCATCGACGGCGCCCGCGGCCACCACATTCTGCTGGCGCCGGCATTCATCTATGAATCCGCGCATGTAGATGAGTTAGTGGATAAATTATCAACATCCGTAGACCAAACCATTGCTGGATTGGATTGATGTTGGGTTGATGTTGGGTTGATGTTGGGTTGATGTTGGGTTGATGTTGGGTTGATTTTGATGTTGCTTTTGGCTTTTAACGTTTCACTCCCCCCCGTGCTTCATCTGGGGGGAGTCAAAGCAGAGCCGCGCCGACAGGCGTGGGCTGCTTCGGCGGGTAGCCAAATCAGGCAGCTTTATCGCCTGATTTGGTGGGGCGGCTGTTGATGTTGATGTTGATTTTGATTTGGCTGTTGCTTTTGCTGTTAAGGCTTTGCTCCACCCTATCTTTTTAGGGGGGAGCCAAAACTGGCGGCTTCATCGCCAGTTTTGGTGGGGGGTGCGTTTGATGTTGATGTTGATGTTGATGTTCGCTTTTGACTTTATTTTGACTTGATTTTGACTTGGCTGTTGGTTTTTACCTTTCCCCTCATTTGGGCAGAATGAGTTGAAGATTTAAAGACAAAAGCAAAAAAACCAACATCAACAGCCCCCCACCAAATCAGGCGATACAGCCGCCTGATTTGACTCCCCCCAGATGAGGCACGGGGGGGAGTGAAACATCAAAAGCAACATCAAAAGCAACATCAAAAGCAACAGCAAAAGCAACAGCAAAAGCAACATCAAAAGCAACATCAAAAGCCAAATCAAAAGCCCCCCAAATAGCACCCTAATAATGGGGATTTAGATATATAACTCCCAAAGATATCCACCAAAACTGCCGGATTCATCGCCAATTTTGGCGTCAATATCAATATCAATATCACTATCAATATCAATACCACCAATACCCCCAACCCATGACCAATCCCGCGCCGCTGTTGATTGGCGCCGCCCCTAACGGCGCCTACAAGACCCGCGACGAGCACGCCGAATTACCCATCACCGCATCGCAAATAGCGGCGGTGGCGGTCGGCGTGGTCGCAGCCGGGGCGGGAATGTTGCACCTACATGTGCGTGATGAAAAGGGCCGCCACACCTTAGATGCCGCCGCCTACCACGCCGCCATCGCCGCCATCCGCGCTGCGGTGGGCGAGGATTTATGCATCCAACTCACTAGCGAAGCCGCTAATCGATACGATGCCGACGCGCAACGCCAGGCCTTGCGCGCCATGGCCGACCTCGGCGGCTATGAAGCACTATCCATCGCCCCGCGAGAATTAATCCGCGACGCCGCCGATGCGCCACCAGCCGCGGATTTACTGCGCCACCTCGTCGCCCGCGGGCTGGCGCTCCAATACATTTTGTATTCCACCGCCGACATCGCGAGTTATCAAACCTGGCGCGCCGCTGGCATCATCCCCGATGTCGGCCACTCGGTATTATTGGTGCTAGGCCGCCACGGCCACCAAATATCCACCCCAGACATCCTGCACCAAATGCTCGCCGCACTAAACGCCGAATCGAATCCGCCCAATCCACCGTCACCGTCCAACCCGCCGAACCCGTCAAATCCGTCAAATCCGTCAAATCCGCCGAATCCGCCGAATCCGCCGAATCCGTCCAACCCGTCGAACTCACCCAATCCGCCCACCCCACCCAATTGGATGGTCTGCGCCTTCGGCCAGCACGAATTCGCCTGCCTACGCGAAGCCGCCACCCTCGGCGGCCATGTCCGCATCGGCTTCGAAAACACCCTATTTCTGAAATCCGGCCAACCCGCCCCCGACAACCCCAGCCTAATCACCCAATTCACCGCCCACGGCAACCCCGCCGCCCGCCCCATCGCCACCGCTGCCCAAGTCCGAAACATTCTGCAGTCGAAAACTGTGATATACCCAGCCATGTGAATCAGCACTTTGATTTTTGCTTTTCGCTTTTCGCTTTTCGCTTCACGCTGTTGATTTTCACTTCATACTTTTTGATTTTAATTTTAACTTCCGCCTTTGATTTTGATTCCCCTCCCACCGAGAGAGAGTAAAATACATACAAACCCCCTAAACCCCCAAATAAAACTAAAAATGCCGACCAACGCCCAACATTTTCTCGACACTTTCGCCAAGTTAACCGATAACAATCGCGATAAAGGTAGTTCGTTCGAGCGCCTAACCTGCGCCTGGCTGCGCGCCGCCGCCATCCATGCTCATCAGTTTAGGGAAGTTTATTTATGGCGGGAATTCGCCGCCCAACACGACATGGGTGCGACCGACATCGGCATCGATTTAGTCGCCCGCACTTATGATGGCGAATATTGCGCCATCCAATGCAAATTTTTAGCCAAAGATTACAACCTCGCCAAACAAGATATCGATTCCTTCTTCACCGCCTCCGGCAAAAGTTATGCCGGCATCGAATTCAGCCATCGAATCATCATCACCACCACCGCCAACTGGACAAAACACGCCGAAACTGCCCTACAAAACCAACGCATTCCATGCTCCCGAATAGATTTCACCGCCGAACTCGATGCCGCCGCCATCGACTGGGCAGCGGTGCAAGCCGTGCTGCCATCCTATGAATTCCAAGCTACCAGCGCCGCCGCCACCAACATCGCCGACCTAAAACCTTCCGCTCCAGGTACAGCGGAGGTAGACCTAGCCGCGCTGCTAAAAAACATCTTGCCGTCCAAAAACAAAGCTGCCAAAAAAGAATTACGCCCGCACCAAAGCCGAGCGCTAGCCGATGTACTCGCCAGATTAAAACAAGCCGACCGCGGCAAACTCATCATGGCGTGCGGCACCGGCAAAACCTTCACCGCCTTAAAAATATCCGAATGCCTAGCGCCGGATGGCGGCCACATATTATTCCTCGTGCCATCGCTGGCGCTGTTATCGCAAACCTTGCGCGAATGGTCGAATGATTCGGCGCGCTCGTTGCGCTGTTTTGCGGTGTGCTCGGATACCAAAGTGGGCCAAACCACCGAAGACATCAGCGTGCATGATTTAGCCATCCCGGCCACCACCGATGGCAAAAAACTCGCCGCCCAACTGACCAAACCGCAGCCGACAATCGCCGATAAACCACGCACCAATGTAATTTTCGCCACCTATCATTCCATCGATGTGGTGGCCGCCGCCCAGCAACATGGCGGCGCCGAATTCGACATCATCATCTGCGATGAAGCGCACCGCACCACCGGCGTCGAAGGCGTGGACAAAAGCGGCGCCATCAAGCAATCCCACTTCACCAAAGTACACCAAGCCGACTATCTGCGCGCCAAAAAACGCCTCTACATGACCGCCACGCCGCGCATTTACACCGAAGCGGCCAAAGCGCGCGCCAAAGAAATAGACGCCGGCATATTCTCCATGGATGATGTCGACAAGTATGGCGAAGAATTACACCGCCTAGATTTTTCCACCGCCGTCGGCCAGGGTTTATTGAGCGATTACAAGGTATTAATTTTGGCGGTGGACGAGCGCCATGTGAGTGCCGTCATGCAAGATGATTTTTCCAAAAACGGCGAGTTGGATTTATTAAGCGACACGGCAAAAATAATCGGTTGCTGGAATGGTTTGGCCGGCAAAAACCGCGACTCAGATAACCAAAAAGTACCCCGCATGCGTCGCGCCGTGGCATTTACCCAAAGCATCAAAGCATCCGAGCAAATCGCCGCCCAATTCTCCGAAATCGTCACCAAGTACACCGCCGATAACCCGCACGAAAATGTATGGAAGTGCGAAGTAAAACATGTAGACGGCACGCAAAACGCCTTGCGCCGCAATCAGGCATTAAGTTGGCTGAAACAAGAGCCAAGCGATATGGGCGATAACGACTGCCATATTCTCAGCAATGTACGCTGCCTATCCGAGGGCGTGGATGTGCCGGCGTTAGATGCAGTGATGTTCCTAAACCCCCGCAAATCCCAGGTGGATGTAGTGCAATCCGTCGGCCGAGTCATGCGCAAAGCCGTCGGCAAAGACTACGGCTATATAATTCTGCCCATCGCCATCGCCGCCGGCAGTAAACCGGAAGATTTACTGCACAATAATGATAACAACGACATGCCAAAATTTGGCGGTGATAGGCGGTTATCTGGTTGTTTTCATTGGCAAAATTGCGGTGATTTTAGGGCAATAAAAAAGGTAGTGCTTGACTACCCCATAGTGGTTTTTTGAGACGAATTATTGGCGGTTATTCGAGCAATTTTGGCAATGCGTTCACTATTTCGACGGTGTTTACGCTAACCGTGGTGACCTTACGGATGAGGTCGATGATATAGCGAGGGTCATCGCTCCAATCATTGGCATCGTTGGTGATTTGGATGTCTTTATGGGTGCTGATTTTATAGCGGTCGATGATCCAATCCACCGCCGGCTTGCCATTGACGACATATTGTTGGGCGGCGGGCGGTATATTTTCGATGGTGATGTTTTCGTTATAGATGATGCGGGTTGTGTCGGCGGTTTTATCTTCGCCGCGCGCGTATTTCATTTTCACTACGCGGAAGTAATTCGCATCATCCAGGTCAGCATTATTTTCGATAATGTTTAGCGGGTATGGGGCGACGCTTTCATAGTTCACATGCAAGTCGGCGAGTTGTTCGCCGGCTTGGGCATAGGCATGAAACTCATCGACGGTTTTGGCATAGGGAATGCGTGGCAAGGTTTTCTTTAAGTCGGATGCATAACGGGTTTTATAATCGGCATTATGCAACGCCGCATAAACATAATGAAAGATGGCATCGCCGGTGATGGAATCGTCTTGGTAGTGCTGGCGGAATAGTTTGAGCGTGGCGAGCGGGATGTTGTCCACTCGGGTGTAGCACTCGGCGGTGGGAGAATGATTTTCTACGAATGTGTGGCGGGGGAAGCTTTGAGTACCTGCAACAAACGATACATCAGGCACAATATCCGCCATCAACACTGAAAACTCTTTGCGTGGGTCTGTACAAATACAAATCGCTCGATTTTTATTTTCAGGGGTTGGAAAATATTTTGGTTGTATGTATACCGAGTTATTAATTTGTCGATTGAAATATAAATATTGTTTGACAAACGGGCGATAAATGCTCTTTCGAATATGCTCGGTAGAAAAGTTTATTTTCTTACCTGCCTGAAAATCTAGAAAAATACTCCCATCCCAACTAATTTTAGTTGGATCATTATCGACAAACGACGTTATTCCTTTTTCTTTTTCACTGATGCTTGCTTGTTGATAGCGGTCAAGTTCGCTGTTGTAGAAATCAATCATTGCTTTCACATTTTTCGATAAATCATCCTTTAAGAAATTGTAAACCCACGCATCCCTATTAGTTTTTACGCCACTACCATAAGAAATAAAAATGCTGGGGATTTTCGCATCGCCTTTCTTTTTGTTTGCCTTATCGCCTAATGGTAAATAGGCTTCGAACTGCTCATTTTGCTGATTAATCCAGTCATTATGTTTGTCTGGAGTAATGGTTTGCCATGGTGTTTCGGCGAGATTGCCGAATTTAATCAAAGCATCTTTTTTTTGTTTGGTGGTTAAGTTATCACCGATGTCGAGATAATGGATTTTTCCGTGTGTTTTCGCGTTCGGATTCTTCACTAAAAACAAAATGGCGATGCCGGTCATGCTCACTTGGCCGAAGATATTCTGCCCTTCGCCAGAATGCTTATTCAGCAAGTTTTTACGGATATTGCCACGCAGGTCAAGTACATAAATATTACTAAACTCTTCACACAAGCATTTTCGCAGGCCATCCGCTGAACTACCGTCGATGTAGCCGCCGTTACTGACATAAGCAACTATACCTTCGTTGCCAATCCGGTCGCTTGCCCAACGGATGGCGCGAACATATGAATCATACAAACTTGTTTTTAGTGTGGCGGTGGAATGGGCGACATAACTCTTGGTGATGCTTGCATCCAAATTTTCATATTTAATATTTTTATTATCATCATTCGCTTTTTTCTGCCCAACCGAATACGGCGGATTGCCGAATACCACGCGAATCGGTGTGTTCTTTTGTTTTTTAATCCGAGCGGAGTTGACCGGCGATACTGTGGGCACGGTATGACCATGATCTGAATCATCATCCGACTCATTAATCTGGAAGGTATCGGTTAGGGCGATGCCGTCGAAGGGTTGGTAGGTGGTGGTTTTATCGGTTTGTAGCTCGTGATACGCCTGCTCGATATTGATGGCGGCGATGTAATACGCCAGCAATACGATTTCATTGGCGTGGAGTTCGTGTTCGTATTTGCGTTGCAAATCTTCAGGTTTTATCAAGCCGGATTGCAGCAATCGGGTGATAAATGTGCCGGTACCGGTGAACGGGTCTAGCACATGCACATTTTCGGCGGTGATGCCCTTGCCGAATTCTTGTTTCAGTAAATCGTCCACGCTATGCACGATAAAATCCACCACTTCCACCGGGGTGTAGACGATGCCGAGTCTTTCCGACATTTTGGGGAACGCTTTGCTGAAAAATTTATCGTATAACTCGATGATGATTTTTTGTTTGCCAGCCGCATTATCGATTCCTTCGGCGCGTTGTTGCACGCTGGCATAGAATTTTTCTAGGCTGGCGGATTCTTTCGCTATATTTTGTTCATCCAACAACTCCAGCATGGATTGCATGGTTTTCGACACCGGGTTTTTAGCGACAAAATTATCATTACCAAATAAGGCATTAAAAACTGGCCGCGTGATGAGATGTTGCGCCAGCATTTCGATGGCATCGTCTTCCGATACGGCGGGGTTCAAGTTTTGCTGCAACTCCGCCAAAAATGCATCAAAGCGCTGGCGGTAGCCGGCTTGGCTGTTCGCCACCAAACTTTTAATACGCGTGATGTGACGCGCCGCGATTTCAGCAACATCCCCGGCCCAAGTTTCCCAATAGCGCCGGTCGCCACATTTTTTTACGATGGTGGCGTAAATCGCCTCTCGCCAGCCGTCTATGGTAAATAAATCGACCTGCTCGCTTAATAGTTTGTCCGCCGCCTCGCCGCCGCCCCCATCATCCCCTCCGATACCGATAACCTGGATATGCTCGCTATTGGCTTTATTCAGTTCAATTTTATTTATCTCAGCGTTGAACCGATTATCATGGGCACGCAACGCCTGCAACACCTCCCAAACAACTCTATACTTATCATTATGAAAGACTAACCACCATGCCCAATTTCGATTCCCAAAGTGTATTAATCACCGCCACATTATTAATTTTGCATAACTTTTGAGATAACTCCATGACCATCGCAAGTGTTTATTTTGGCGCTGAATTGGGGCGCTATGGGTTTGGCGACGGGCATCCGTTTGGGCCAGACCGGTTGCATGCCTTTTGGCAAGAGACGCTGAAGCAGGGGTTGGATAAGCGCGTCGCGGTGATGACGCCGGTGGCTTGCGATGAAGACAGCCTGCGGTGCTTTCACACGGCGGATTATATCGAGCGCGTCAAGCGCGCCTCGCGCAGCGGGCTGGGGTATCTCGATGGTGGCGATACGCCGGCGTTCAAAGGCGTGTTCGAAGCCGGGTGCTATGTGGTCGGCTCGGATTTGGACGCCTTGCGCCGCATCGTCGGCGGTGAGGCGCCGCGCGCTTTCATTCCCATCGCCGGCTTACATCATGCGCGGCGCGATGGCGCGGCCGGTTTTTGCGCCTTCAACGATTGCGGGGTGCTTATCGAGACCTTGCGCCAGCAATACGGCCTGCGGCGCGTGGCTTATGTGGATATAGATGCGCACCACGGCGACGGCGTTTTTTATGCCTATGAAGACGACCCCGAGGTGGGCTTCGCCGATATTCATGAGGATGGGCGCTATCTTTACCCAGGCACCGGCGCCGCATCGGAGACCGGCCGCGGTGCTGCGGTGGGTACTAAATTAAATATTCCCTTGCCGCCGGGGTGCGATGACCGCGATTTTTATCGCGTGTGGCCGCGGGTGGAGGCGTATTTAACCGATTTCAAGCCGCAGATTATTTTACTGCAAGCCGGCGCCGACAGCATCGCCGGCGATCCGATAACCCACATGCGGTTTTCGCCCGCTGCGCATGGTCACGCGGCTATGCGTTTGGTGCGGTTGGCGGATGAATTTTGTGATGGTCGTTTTATCGCCATGGGTGGGGGCGGGTATAACCGCGATAATTTGGCGTTGGGGTGGAATGAGGTGTTGAAGGCGATGGCGGGGTAGGGCGGGTTAGGTGGTCAGCACGATTTTTGGGGCCGGGCAGGCGCCGGCTAATAGGTCGGCGAAGGCGGTGGCGCCGTCGGCTAGCGGGCGTTGTTCTAGCCAAGCGAGGTCGCCTAAGGCGCCGCTGTGGAGTTTGGTGAGGGTGGCGCGCAAATCTACCGGGGTGTAGGTGTAGCAGCCGATGAAGGTGATTTCTTGGAGGGTGAGGGCGCGCGCGTCCAGCCCGCCGGCGGCCTCCATCAGCCCGATGTGGGCGATGACGGCGCCGTGGCGGGCGGATTCTACGCTGGCGCGGCGGGTGTGGGCCGAGCCTACGGCGTCGAATATGGCGTCGAAACTGGCGGCTTCGGGCGGCGTGGCGATGGGGTCGAAAACTTCGCAGCCGGCGCTGGCGTGGGCGACGCGGCGGCGTCCGGCATTGGTTTCGGCCAGGCGTACTTGGGAGACGCCTTTGTCGAGCAAAATTAACGCGGTTAGCAAGCCGACCGAGCCGCCGCCGAACACCAATACGCGGCATTCGCTGATGGGGCGGCTTAAGGATTTTTCCACCATGGCGACGGCGTGCAAGGCGGTGGCGCCGGGCTCGGTGAGGGCGGCTGCGGCGGCGCGCATGCCGGCTGGCAGCGGGATTAGATTGATTTCCGGCAGGGCGATTTGCTCGGCGAAGGCGCCGGCGCGGTACATGCCAATTAAATCCCGCTGCGCGCACAAGTTTTGCCGCCCACCGAGGCAATCCATACATTGCCCGCAGGTGAGCAGCGGATTCAGCACCACCGATTGCCCGGGCGTGCTGCCCTGGATGACCGTGCCCACCGCTTCATGCCCCAATATCAGCGGCGGCACGCGGCGCGGGTCATGCCCCAAATAGGCGTGCATATCCGAGCCGCAGATACCCACCGATTCGATGGCGACCAGCGCCTCGCCAGCCGCCGGGCTCGGCGGCGGCTCATCGCGGTAAGTCATTTCTTGGTCGGCGGTGTATACCAGGGCTTTCATGGGCTGGTCGCTCGGTTGTCTGGGCGATGATTTGGCGGATGGTTCCTAGTCTATATGTAGGGGTCGGCCGGCGGTGGGCGATTATTTGGCGGTGAAGCCGCCATCCACATACAAGGTTTGGCCGGTTATGTAGGCCGATGCTTTGGAGGCGAACAGCACCGTGGCGCCGAATAAATCGGCCATTTCGCCGTTGCGACCGACGGCGGTTTGCGCCGCCAAGGCGGCGGTTTTGGCTGCATCCTCGAATAAAACCGAGGTTAATGCGGTGCGGTAGAAGCCCGGGGCGATGGCGTTGCACGAGATGTTGTGCCGCGACCACGCCTCCGCCATGGCGCGGGTGAGTTGGCACACGCCGCCTTTGGAGGCGCCGTAGGCGAGGCCGTTGGCGAAGGCGCGCTGGGATTGCAGCGAGGCGATGTTGATGATGCGGCCATAGCGGCGGCGGCGCATGGCGGGGACGAATTCGCGGCTGAAAAAAAAGGGCGCCGCGAGGTTTAAATCTAAGGTTTGCCGCCACGCGGCTAAGGTGATTTCCGCCGGCGGCACGCGACAGGTGATGCCGGCGGCGTTCACCACGCCATCGATTTGCCCGAAGGCGTGTTCGCATTGGCGCGCCGTGTCGGCGAGGGATTCTAAATCGGCGAGGTCGGCGGTTATGGCGGTGGCGGCGCCGCCTTTGGCGCGAATCTCCTCGGCGGCTTGGTTTAATTCGGATGTCCGGCGCGCCACCAAGACCACCTGCGCGCCGGCGGTGGCGAGAAACCCGGCCATGGCGCGACCGATGCCGCTGCTGGCGCCGGTGACGGCCATGGTTTGGCCATCGAGACCGAATTGGGATTGGAGGGTGAGGGCGGTCATGGGGTAGGGCGGTGGTGCTGGGCTGGGGGGTTGGCTTTTGGTTTGGCTTTTGGCTTTTGGCTTTTAACGTTTCACTCCCCCGGTGCTTCATCTGGGGGGAGTCAAAGCAGAGCCGCGCCGATAGGCGTGGGCTGCTTCGGCGGGTAGCCAAATCAGGCGATAAGGCTGCCTGATTTGGTGGGGGGGCTGTTGATGTTGGTTTTTTCGCTTTTTCGTTTTTGGCTTTAAATTCCCACTTCATCAGCCACAAAAGATGAGTTAAAAGACAACATCAACATCAACAGAAAAATCAAAGTCAAAGTCAAAGCAACATCAATTGAAAAATCAAAGTCAAAATCAAAAACTTCAAGTCAAACTCAACATCAAAGCAACCCCCCTCCAAAAAGCAAAGCGGGGGGAGTGAATACTAAAAGCAAAAGCAAAAGCAAAGGCCAAAAGCAAAAGCAAAAGCAAAGGCCAAAAGCAAAAGCAAAAGCAAAGGCCAAAAGCAAAAGCAAAGGCCAAAAGCAAAAGCAAAGGCCAAAAGCAAAAGCAAAAGCAAAGGCCAAAAGCAAAAGCAAAGGCCAAAAGCAAAAGCAAAGGCCAAAAGCAAAAGCAAAAGCAAAGGCCAAAAGCAAAAGCAAAGGCCAAAAGCAAAAGCAAAAGTCAAAAGCGAAAGCAACATCAAAAGCCAAAAGCAAAAGTCAAAAGCGAAAGCAACATCAAAAGCCAAAAGCCAAAAGCGAAAGCAAAAGCCAACATCAACGGCCCCCCACCAAATCAGGCGATAGAGCCGCCTGATTTGACTCCACCCAGATGAAGCACGGGGGGGAGTAAAACGTTAAAAGCCAAAAGCAAAAAGCCGAAGCAACATCAAAATCAAAATCAAAAGCAACATCAAAAGCCAAAATCAAAAGCAACATCAAAAGCCAAAATCAAAAGCAACATCAAAATCAAAATCAAAAGCAACATCAAAATCCAAAAGCAAAATCCAAAAGCAAAATCAATAACCCCCGGCGGGGGTCAATGTCCTAAGTCGAATTTTTCATCGGGGAAGTATTTGGCGAGGCGGTCGTCGCCAGTGAGGGCGTGGCCGTGCATGCTCTCGGCGCGGGAGATGCGCGCCGTTACGGCGCCGACTTCGCGGCTGGATTCGGCGGTCATGCGTTGCCAAGTTAGCACTTTGATGAATTTACTGACGCTGAGGCCGCCGGTGTAGCGCGCCGCGCCCTTGGTGGGCAGAATGTGGTTGGTGCCGGAGCATTTGTCGCCATAGGCCACGGTGGTTTCCTCGCCTAAGAACAGCGAGCCGTAGTTGCCCAGGTTTGACAGCCACCAATCGAGGTCGCTGCAATGCACCTCCAAATGTTCGGGCGCGTAGCCGTCGCTGGCGCGCGCTGCTTCCTCGCGAGTATCGGCTAACACCACTTCACCGTAATCGCGCCAGGCGGCGGTGGCCGCCTGGCGATTCGGCTCCGGCAGGCGCTGGATATAGGCCGGCATCAAGGCGATGACTCGTTCAGCCAGGATGTTTGAGGTGGTCACCAGCCAGGCGGGGGAATCCAAGCCATGCTCGGCTTGGCCGACTAAATCTGCGGCGACTAATTCTGGGTCGGCGGCGGCATCGGCGATGACGAGAATTTCCGTGGGGCCGGCGAAGAGATCGATACCGACGCGGCCAAATAAAATGCGCTTGGCTTCGGCCACGAAGCGGTTGCCGGGGCCGACTAGAATATCCGCCGCGTGGCCGGTGAAATGGCCGAAAGCCATGGCGGCGATACCTTGCACGCCGCCGAGGGCGAGGATGGAATCGGCCCCGGCGAGGTCGGCGGCGTACAAAATGGCGGGGTGTACGCCGCGCTCTTGGTGGGTGGGCGAGCAGGCGACGATGTGTTTTACGCCGGCCACTTTGGCGGTGGCGATGCTCATGATCGCCGAGGCGATGTGCGCGTAGCGGCCGCCGGGCACATAGCAGCCGGCGGTGCTCACCGGCACTAGGCGCTGGCCGGCGAACATGCCGGGGGATAATTCGATCTCGAACTCGCCCATGCTGGCCAGTTGCGCTTCGGCGAAGCGCGTGACGCGCGTATGGCAAAACTCGATATCGCGGCGAGTCTGCGCCGGCAACGCCGCGACCGCAGCGTCTATTTGCTGGCGACTGACCACGATATGTTTTTCCCAGCCATCCAATTCTTTTGCATAGGCGGCGGCGCGCGCCTCGCCGCCGTGCTCGATTTCGCGCAGCATGTTTTGCACCACGGCGCGCGTATCGTCTTCGCCGCTGGACGGGGATTTGCTTGCCTGCTTGATGATTTTAATGGACATGGGGTCGGGGTTTAAGTTTGGAAAAATAAGCGGCTATCTAGGCTCTAAGTGAAAACAATTAGCGCGCCACTATCGGCGATTAAACCGCGTTGATGAATTGGCGGGCTAATGAGAATTTCATGCGGCGGCGGTATTTTCCGTCTTTTCGCACGCCTTTGAAAGGCGTTAGGAAGACATCATGGGTGCGGCGGCGGAATTGTTCGATTAAGAAATTGAGTTTGGCGGCGATTTTTTCAACATCTGCATCATCGAATGAACCGCTTATGCGCGTGATGAATCGCGATGATTCTTTGATTTCATAGGCGCTAAGTTCTTGCGCCTGACAAAAATGGATGGAAGATGTTTTGGTGTTATCGAAAGAAATAAAACCTAATTGGCCATGCGGATCATTGAAGCGCATTTTTTTATCGGTTTTATGGCGCGGCAAATGCGATTGTAGTTTTTCGAGCGTGCCGATGAAAAATTCATCATCATAAAGTTGAATCGGCGTGAAAATTTTATTGCTGAATAATGCCAGGCACACCGGATTATCGGTGTCGGTAAAAATAGATTGGTGCAATAAAATGTAAGTATGCAAACGATCAAAAAACAAATTAGATTGTAAGTAACTGGCGGGGATGATGGCCGCGACATGGTCGCAATGTTGTAGGCATAAATGCAAGCAGTGTTTGTATAGGTCGTCATATTTCTCGCACGGGTAGGCGTAGCCGCGGCGGGTGGCGGAGTTTTTGCTAAGCCATGGCGGGTTGGTGACGCAGACCGTATGCCCGGTGGGGAAATGGGCTAATGTATCGCGACGGATAACATCGGCGTGCGCGGGCTCGACATCGTACGCTTGGAATTGCTGGCACAAACCGGCCGCTTGCAAGGTGTGGATGATGTGGGCGGCGCCGGCGAAAGGTTCCAGCAAGTTTTTATGCGGCAAGCCGGCTTGGGCCGCCCACTGGATGAAGGCCGGATGGCAAAAGGGATTGCCGCGCGTGAAAAACTGCCCGCGCAATCTTTTGTTGGTCATGGTGGATCTGAGGGGGAACTTAAATGAATGTTGTTTGGCATCATCGGTGGTTAGAAAAAATGGCGACTATCATCTTTATGCCGAGATAGGCCAACCATAGGGCGCCAGCGGTTTTAACCATGCGGGTAAGCGTGTCGGATGCAAGCATTACCGCCCCAAGACCCAACGCGGAAACCAGCGCCAAAATTCCTAATCCAAAAGTGTTTCCCAGCAAAACCGCCGCGGTGTTTTTTACGCCATGTGCCGCCCCGCCGTTTAGGGCAATAAAAACCGCAGGCCCCGGTGATGCGATATAGCCAGTAGCAACCAAAAGATACAAGGCGTAATTATCAATAAACATTGATAATTCTCCTAGGCAAATTATCTCGGTACAAATGGTGCGCGGGAATTTTTGAGCGTTTTGGGTGCATATTAGAATGTTAAAGTCACTGCAACCATAGTCCTCTTTTTTTGAAATCCGAAACATGGTGTTTACAGCCTAAGGAAAGCCAGTGCTTTTTTTGAATTTAGTCATCAATTCCCATACAAATACTCCGGCAACCATAGCGCGATTTGCGGGAAGATGATGATCAACAACAGGCCGATGACTTGGATGACCATGAACTGCATCATGCCGGCGTAGATGTGCTTCAGGTCCCACTCAGGGACCACGCCTTTGAGAAAATACGCCGACAGCGCCACTGGCGGTGATAGCCACGCGGTTTGTAAGTTGACGGCCACCAGAATACCGAACCACACTAAGTCGAAACCCAGTTTATCGACCACCGGCAACAGAATTGGCACGATGATGAGCACGATGGGCACCCACTCCAGCGGCCAGCCGAGCAGGAAGATCAACGCCATGATCATGAATAAAATCGCGTACGGCGACATATCCAAAGTGAGCAGGTAATTGGTGAGCATGGTCGGCGTGCCGAGCCGTGAGAATACGGCGCCGAAAAAGTTCGAGGCCGCCACCAATATCAAAATCAGCGCCGAGATTTCCAGGGTTTTGATGAGGGCGTCTTTGAAGCCGGGCCAGGTGAGTTTGCGATAGGCGGCGGCTAACAGAAAAGCACCGAACGCGCCCATGCCGGCGGCTTCGGTGGGAGTGGCGAAACCTAACAGGATGCTGCCGAGGGCAAAGCCGACTAGCGCCGCCGGCGGCACCAGCCCTAAGAAAAACTCCTTCCACACATAGACCATAGAGGTGGGGCGCATGTGCTCAGGCAGCGCCGGTCCGAGGCTGGGGTTTATCTGGCAGCGCACCAAGGCGTACAGGGTGTACATGAAGGCGAGCATGAAGCCGGGGATGATGGCGGCGGCGAATAAATCGGTGACCGGCACTTCGAGAATCGGCCCCATCACCACCAACATGATGCTCGGCGGGATGAGGATGCCGAGGGTGCCGCCGGCGGTGATGGTGCCGGCCGCTAATTTGGTGTCATAGCCGGATTTGTTCATGGTCTTGGCGGCCATGATGCCGAGGATGGTGACCGAAGCGCCGACGATGCCGGTGGCGGCGGCGAACACGGTGGACACCAGCAACACGGCGACATACAACGCGCCGCGCAGCCGCGACAGGGTGAGCAGCACGGCGTTGAATAGGCGCTCCATCAGCCCGGCTTGTTCCATGAGGATGCCCATGAAGATGAACAACGGCACCGCCGCCAGCGTCTGCTCCAACATCACATTGGAGAACTGGAAGGTCATCAAATAAAACACCAACTGCCCGAAGCCCCACAGGCCGAACGCCATGCCTAAGAAAATTAGCGTGAACGAAATGGGGAAGCCGACGAAGATGGCGAACAACATCACCCCTATCATAATGATGCCGACGAATTCCGGCGGCAGGTTCACCACATTATTTATCATGTTGCCAATCATGTCGATAATCATACTGGCCACCTGCCCATGCGCGTGGCGTACACACTTTTTAGGGTTTCCGATACGCCTTGAATCAACAGCAACAGCGCGCCCACCGGCAGCACCGATTTAATCGGCCCCATATACGGCATCCACGCGGTGTCCATACCACGTTCGGCGCGGTAGATAGAAACCCATGCGTAGTCGATGGAAGTCCACATAAAAATCAATAAGCCGGGGAAATAAAAGGTTAGGTAGAGGGTTAAATCCACCATGCCTTGGGTGCGCGCTGACCAGTTGCGATAGAGGAAATCGGCGCGGATATGCACACCGCGAGATAGCGCGTAGCCGGCGCCCAACATAAACAGCGCGCCGTAAAACATGCGGCTGATGTCGTACGCCCACATGGTGGGGGCGAGGAAATATTTGCGCACGATAACCTCATACACCATAGCGATGCATAGCGGCACCAACAGCCAGCACACGGTGCGGCCAATCCATAGACTCATGGTGTCGATGCCGCTGATGGTGGACGCCATCCACGGCGCCATGTCAGCCGGCAGTTCACCGGGGGCGGCGGCACGCCGCTCGGCGATCAACTCATCGGCTATCTCGAGTTTGCTGGGGTCGATTTCTTCGCTCATTGCCATGGTTTATGTCGCATGGGTTTATGTCGTATGGTTGGCCGGTGAAGTTTTATGGCCCTTGGTTTTTCTAAACGGGTTTTCTAAACTACCTTTTTATGGGATTTATATACCTAAATCGGCACGGTGGGTTTGGTTTTGATTTTTGATTTTTGCTTTCGCTGTTGCTTTCGCTGTTGCTTTGATTTTGATTTTTCTGTTGATGTTGTATCTTTTAACTCATCTTTTGTAACTGATGGGGTGAAAATTTAAAGGCAAAACGAAAATCGAAAATCAAAAGCGATAATCAAAATCAAAAGTAGAGTAAAACCTAACATTAAAGATATCCCCCCCACCAAAACTGGCTAAAAG
Source organism: Candidatus Poriferihabitaceae bacterium (assembly GCA_965243285.1). Lineage (GTDB taxonomy): Bacteria > Pseudomonadota > Gammaproteobacteria > Arenicellales > Poriferihabitantaceae > JAHRAW01. The sequence goes on from OZ251537.1 coordinate 1,874,568, forward strand.
CCGCCAGTTTTGGCTCCCCCTCCCGAAAAGGAGGGTGTGCGAAAAGCCCTCGCTGACTAAGGAAAATGAAGGAAAAGTATCAGTTTCAAAATTTAAACAATAAGCAATAGCAACACTTTCGCCTGCTTTTTTAACAACGCGAACCGAAATTTTAATCAAGAATGGGCTTTTCGCACACCCTCAAAGGCAGGGGGGAGCAAAGACTAAAAGCCAAAAGCCAAAAGCCAAAAATCAAAAGCAAAGTCAAAAGCAACCCCATAAATCAGCCGCTGACCTCAAAAACGCCAATCGAACTGCAGGTTTAGGTATATAAATCCCCTTTTTATAAACTAGTTATAACGAAGTATTTATAACGAATTTATAACGAAATATTTTCGCTATCGGGGTTAAAAAAATCAGCGGACATCTTGCGACATCCGCTGATTATCGTCATGGCTTACAAAAATCTAAGCCTAAGCGAAATTACGCGTTAAGCAAAATTACTTGCTGTCGGCGTAGGCTTTGCCCAATTTGGCGTTGGATGTTTGCGCTCCAGCCCAAAATGGCACCGCGATGTCGGCGAAGGCGCGTTGGGAATCCCACACCTTTTTGAAAAACTTGTTTTCGTCAGCATTTTTCTTCAGGCTGGCTTTGGCGGCGTTCATATACTCCGGAAAGTAATCGGCCGGGGTATCGTGCAGTTGCACGTCGTGTTTCTCGGTCAAGTCTTTCAGCGCTTTGCCGTTCTCGTAGATGCGGTAACTCAGCGAACGAATCAACGACGCATCGGCCGACACTTCCATGGCTTTTTTCTGATGCTCGGAGAGTTTGTTCCACACATCTTTGTTGATGTACATGTCGGCATTGACCACCACTTGATGCAGCCCTTGTAAGTAGTAATGCTTGAGTACTTTATGGAAGCCGAACACGCTGTCCGGTTTCGGGCAACACCACTCGGCGGCGTCGATGACGCCTTTTTCCAGCGCCGGCAGAATGTCGCCGCCGCTCATGGCCACCGCGGCCACGCCGATATCATTATAGGTTTGCCCAGGAATGCCCGGCGGCGCGCGGAAGCGGTATTTGCGGAAATCATCCATGCTGTGGATGGGTTCTTTGAACCAGCCCAGCGCTTCCGGACCTACCGGCTGCAGCATGAGGCCTTTGATGTTCAAGTCCATCTCGTCCCACAATTCGTTGTACAACTCGCGTCCGCCGCCGTTCATGTACCATGAGATAAAGGCGATGTTATCGATGCCGACGCCAGCGCCGGCCACCGGCGAGCCAAACAACATAGCAGCCGGATGTTTGCCAGACCAATAATGCGTCCACGCGAAGCCGGCTTCCACCAGGCCTTTATCGACCGCGTCCAAAATATCGCGACCGCTGACGATGGCGCCATCTGGCAGTACCTCGATGTTGACCGAGCCACCGGTCAGCGCCGACACATTGGCGGCGAAATCTTTCACCATGACGATTTCATCGGCCTTGGTGGGCAACACCGATTGCACGCGAATGGTGACTTGGGGTTGGTCGGAATCCAACGCTGGCGCCGCCGCTTGTTTGTCGCCTGGTTCGCAGCCGGCCAGCGCCACTAAGCCGACCACAGCGCCGGCGAGCATGGTTGTGCGTTTTAACATGATAATTTTCTCGTAAGGTTGGTAGAGGTGATGATGGGACGATGCCATAACGCCACAAATGTTGAGGCGCAAAGCATCGGTTTTTATCTTCACAAGTGTTTGCAGTCAGGCACTCAATCCGCGCATGCTTATGTCGATAAAATCGGGCTAATGGTCGGCGCTAAAGGCGCCGGCGATGGATAGAACCTATACAAAAACAGAGCGCAACGAACCTATTAATTAACGAGATGGGCGTTCGAAAAATGCGTTACGGCGAATCACGCGCTACGATACAATTTGGTAAGCACAAATTCTCGATGCCCCAGGGCTTCGGCCGCGGTCAGGCGGCCGTTGCAAGTGCGCACCACCATGTTCAACAGGGCGTCGCCGGCTTCATCCATGGACATTTCACGCCGCAAGATGGCCGACACATCCACATCCACATGCTCGCCCATAGTGCGAATGGTGCGCGGGTTGGCGGTGATTTTAATCACCGGCTCGATGGGATTGCCGATGATGTTGCCTTGCCCGGTGGGGAAGCAGTGCACCACAAACCCGGCCGCGGCCTTCAAAGTGACGCATTCGGCGGCCGCCGATGAGGTGTCCATAAAGTACAAGCCAGGCCCTTTGGCCGGAGTTTCGGCTGGCGTGAGTACATCGATATAACGCGCCTTTTTGCCGATTTTTTGCAGGTTGCCGAGGGCTTTTTCTTCGATGGTGGTCAAGCCGCCGGCGATATTGCCCTTGGTCGGCTGGCTGTCGCTTAAATCCGAGGTTTTGTGCGGCTCGATGACCTCATCCATATAGGCCTGCCAGGTGGCGTGCCATTTATCGCCCACCGCTTGGGTTGCGCCACGGCTACGGCAGATATGCTCGGCGCCGGTGATTTCGGAGGTTTCGCTAAAACAATTGGTGACCCCCATGGCGTCGGTTTTATCGACAAAATTACCCACCGCCGGGTTGGCGGCGAGGCCCGATGTGGTATCCGATTCGCCGCATTTGTGCGACACCCAAACCTCCGCCAGCGAGCAATTTTCGCGCTGATATTCCGAGGCGATATGCACATATTCTTTGGCCGCCCGGCTGGCTCGGGCGATGGTGTCGATGTCGCCGTGGCGCTCGATGGCGAAGCCGGTCGCTGGCTTGCCGGTTTTTGCGATGCCATCGACTATCACTTGCGTCCATTGCGGCTCGATGCCGATGACCACCACTGCGGCCACATTGGGCGAGGCGCCGGTGCCGATTAAGGTGCGGAAATGCAGCTCGAGGTCGGCGCCGAATTGCAGCCGACCATAGGCGTGGGGAATGGCCAAAGTGCCCTTGATGTTGGCCGCGACCGCTTCGCAAGCGGCGTTGGAAAGATCATCCAGCGGCAGGATGAGCACATGATTGCGGATGCCGACGCGGCCGTTTTCGCGCTTGAAACCGAGGATGGCGGGGGTTTTCATGGCGCTGTCGGGCAAGTTGAATCGAGGCGGCGTTCGGTGTGGTTCATGGCCGGGCGCATGGTCTGATTAATCGCTCGATTAATCGCTGGAATGGCCATGAAAATCGGCATGAAAATTGTCATAAAAATCGGCGTAGGAATCATCAATGGAATCACCATTTTTTGGTTTTGGTGTTATGCACATGCAGATGCTTGCCAGCCGCAATGGCGGCGCTGGCGCGCCCCATGACCTCGCCATATTTGATGACATCGGCGCCTGGTGCGAGGTCGCGCAGCGCCACCTTATGGCCGAGGGGAATCGCATCCAAAGCGACGATGCGCACGGTCGCATCGCTCTCCATGGACCAGCCGGATAATGTTTGCCCGGCCTGCACGCCCTCCACCACCACCACGCCGACCGAGTCTTGCGCATCGTGTACCAAAAAATCCGGGCGGCTGGGGTTAGGGTTAGTCATTTGGGGCAGGGCGGCCAGGGCGGTTGATGGGCGGTTGATGGGCGGTTGATGGGCGGTTGATGGGCGGTTGATGGGCGGTTGATGGGCGGTTGATGGTCGGTTGATGGGCGCGGATTAGCGATATAAAGCATGCCACATAAATCATACACCGCCATTTGTGGCTGGCGAATCATGCGTACGCGGATGCGTGGCGGATGATTAAATTAGCAAGCCCGGCGGTTAATGTAAAGCCATTAATTTCGCCGCCAGTGACGGCTTCGGCGGCCGCGATGTCGCGCCTCACAGTCGCCAATCTTGCTTCATCATAGCGGCGCATTTTTCGCCGATCATGATGGTCGGGGCATTGGTGTTGCCGGAGGTGATGGCCGGCATGACCGAGGCATCGGCGATACGCAGCCCGCTTAAGCCGTGCAGTTTTAGGCGATGGTCGACCACCGCTTGCGGGTCCTTAGCCGGCCCCATCTTACATGTGCATGCCGGGTGATAGATGGTGGTGGCGGTGTGGCGGGCGTGGTCTAAGAGTTGTTGCTCGGTTTGGAGGTGGGCGCCGGGGTCGTGTTCGGCGGTGATGATGTTCGCCAGCGCCGGTTGGGCGGCGATGTGGCGCGAGATTTTCATGCCGTCGATGACGGTTTGGCAGTCCAGGTCGGTGGCCAGATAATTGGGACAGATGGCCGGATGGCGCCCCGCATCGGGGGATTTAATGCGCACTTCGCCGCGACTCGATGGCCGCAGTTGGCACACCGAGGCGGTGCATGCGGAAAACCCATGCACGCCTTCGCCGGGGTTGTCCGAGCTCAAGGGTTGGAAGTGAAATTGGATGTCGGGGCGCGCCGCCCGCCGGTTCGAGCGCGTGAAAATGCACACCTGACTGGCCGCCAGCGTCATCGGCCCGGTGCGAAAAAATGCGTATTGCAGCCCCATCAACAATTTGCGCCACGGGTTGTTTATTTCATCATTCAAAGTGCGGTGGCGACACTTATAGACGGCGCGAATTTGCAGATGGTCTTGGAGATTTTGCCCGACTCCGGGCAAATCCAGCCGCGTCGGTATTTCGAAGCGCTGGCACAAACTGCCAGCGCCGATACCCGAGAGTTGCAGTAGTTGCGGCGAGCCGATGGCGCCGGCGCACAGCACAATTTCGCGCCTCGCGGTAGCGGTTTTGCGCCCGCCCGCATGCAAATATTCCACCCCATCGAGGTGCCGCCGGTCGCCGGTGAGTCGCGTGACTTGGGCACCGGTCACCACGCGCAAATTCGGCCGCCGGCGCGCTGGGCGCAAAAATCCGACGGCGGCGCTGCAGCGCCGGCCCCGCTGCGCGGTCAATTGAAAATAGCCGACGCCCTCTTGTTGCGCGCCATTGGCGTCGTCATTCCACGCGATGCCGGCTTCCATGGCGGCGGCGATGTAGGCCTCGGTAATCTTGCGCCGCAAGCGAATGTCGGACACTTTCAGCCCCCCGCCGACGCCATGCCAATGGTCGCCGCCGCGTGTTTGGTGTTCGGATTTTTTGAAGTACGGCAGCACCTCGTGGTACGACCAGCCGGGATTGCCAGCGGCCGCCCAACCATCGTAATCAGCCGCTTGGCCGCGCACATACAGCAAGCCGTTCAACGAACTGGAGCCACCCAACACCTTGCCGCGCGGCCATTTCAGCCGCCGCCCGCACAAGCCGGCGTCCGGCTCGGTGACATAACACCAGTCGAATTTCGGGTTATGCATGGTTTTGAAATAGCCCACCGGGATGTGAATCCACGGGCTGGAATCAGCCCCGCCGGCCTCCAACAACAACACCCGCACGCCCGGCGTTTCACTCAATCGATTCGCCAGCACGCAGCCGGCGGAGCCGGCGCCGATGATGATGAAATCAAATGAATCGCCAGTGGGCATGAGGGTGGCGGTGGGGCAGAAACTGCTGATAAGTTTGTGGAATCCGGTGCCGCAGTATAGCCGTCTGGCATCATGGCGGCCAAATACGCGGGAGTCGGCTTTATCACCTCGGCCTGCTCACTCTCCGGCATCATGACCAATAGGGGGCCGCGTTTCGGCAGTATAATGCGGCTCCACATCGCCCTCCGTCCACCGCATGCAAACCGACCTCACCATCTCCAGCAACGCCGTGCAACGCGTCGCCCAATTATTGGCGGATAAAGATCAGCCCGGCTTGCGGCTGCGGGTTTTTATTCGCGGCGGCGGTTGCTCGGGCTTCCAATACGGCTTTCAGTTCGACCAACAACAGCAAGATGACGACATCACCATCGAGCGCGACGGGGTCGAAGTGTTGGTCGATATGCTCAGCCTGCAATACCTGTCCGGCGCGCAAATCGACTACCAAGACGACATCATGGGCAGCCGATTTTTGGTGAACAACCCCAACGCTACCACCACTTGCGGCTGCGGCTCGTCATTTTCGGTGTGATGTTGGCGATAATGTGGCGTTCGAGGTGATTTTTTTCGCGGCGGCGGCGTGTTCGATGGGGTTTTCGCGCCCGACGGCGGCCGGGCGTGAATAAAGCGTTGCCGCCGGCTTGAAAGCCGCCCCTGCGCCCCCATATAGCGGCGAAATCGGGCGCTTGGCATCAGCGCGTTAACGCCCCATTAACATGTCTATCGAGTAGATAGCGCCCGTTGCCCATTAACATGTCTATCGAGTAGATAGCGCCCGCGGCTCATTAACATGTCCATTAACACCACCATTAACACCACCATTATCGCGCTGCCGGTCTCGACTGCCGGCCTCGAGCGCCGAGCGCCAGTCGCCACCGCCGCCCATAGCCCCTAAATCCCCCTTTATCGCCGCCTCAACCATGGCTGAAACCAATCAAGCAGCAAGCGACAACATGCCGGCCAAAGCCGCCTCCGCCACCCCTCAGTCGGAATCGCCCACCCGGCCCGAATCGCCGCCCGCCGCCCAGCCAGCGGATTCAGCGCCGCCGGGCTCGGAATCGGCCGATAGCCAAGATGCGCCGCCGGAGTCGCCGCCATCGCCCAGCGTCGCGGCGGAATCACCCCCCGAGGTCGAATCCGACCACCTAGACGCATTGCCGCCGGCCGAGTTGGCGCAGCAAGTGCGTGCCGGTTTGGCGGAAAACGCGCAACTGCAAGATGCCTTGTTGCGCGCCCGCGCCGAAGTCGAAAATATTCGCCGCCGTTCGCAGAATGAAATGACCGCGGCGCGCAAATTCGCCATCGAAAATTTCGCCCAGCAATTGCTCGGCGTGCGCGACAGCCTGGAGCGCGCCAGCGCCGTGCAATTGGATGCCGCCGCGGCCGCAGTGCAGCCGATGAAAGAGGGGCTGGAGCTCACCTTGAAACAATTCGACCTCGCCATGGCGAAGTTCGCGGTGCTCGAGGTGGCAGCCGCGCCCGGCATGCGTTTCGACCCGCAACAACATCAAGCCATCGGCACCGCCCCGGCCGGTGAGGTCGCCGCCGACCACATCGTCGTCGTGGTGCAAAAAGGTTTCCTGCTGAACCAGCGCTTGCTGCGTCCGGCCATGGTGATGGTGGCGGCGGAAACCTAGTCGCTCAAATTTCCCGGCCGAAGTCGGCCCCAAGGCGGGCGGCAAAATCTTGTTATTTGCCGTCGGCAAAGCGCTTGTTATTCCGCCCGCCAGCGCCATATCGACGGCAGCTATCACATTAGCCACTCATCCAAATCTTTCGGAACGCATATCATGTCAAAAATTATCGGTATCGATCTCGGCACCACCAATTCTTGCGTCGCGGTGATGGAGGGCGATGCGCCCCGCGTCATCGAAAATAGCGAGGGCGACCGCACCACGCCGTCCGTGGTCGGCTTCACCAAAGACGGCGAAGTGTTAGTCGGGCAAGCCGCCAAGCGCCAGTCGGTCACCAACCCGACCAACACCGTGTTCGCGGTCAAGCGCCTCATCGGGCGGCGTTTTGATGAGGATGTGGTGCAGCGCGATATGGCCTTGATGCCGTACAAAATCATCAAGGCGAAAAACGGCGATGCCTGGGTCGAAGCCGGCGGCAAACAGATGGCGGCACCGGAAGTGTCGGCGCGTATTTTGCAAAAAATGAAACAGACGGCCGAAGATTATCTCGGCGAAAAAGTCACCGAGGCGGTCATCACCGTGCCGGCCTATTTCAACGATTCCCAGCGCCAAGCCACCAAAGACGCCGGGCGCATCGCCGGGCTGGAAGTCAAGCGCATCATCAACGAGCCCACCGCAGCGGCGCTGGCTTATGGCATGGATAAGGGCCGAGGCGACCGCAAAATCGTCGTCTATGACTTAGGCGGCGGCACTTTCGATGTGTCGATTATCGAGATAGCGGAAGTCGAAGGCGAGCATCAGTTCGAGGTGCTGTCCACCAACGGCGATACTTTTTTGGGCGGCGAAGATTTCGACCGCCGCTTGATCGACTATCTGGCGGATGAATTCAAAAAAGATCAGGGCATGGATTTGCGCGGCGACCCGCTGGCCATGCAGCGCCTAAAAGAAGGCGCCGAAAAAGCCAAGATCGAACTCTCCTCATCCACGCAAACGGAAGTAAACCTGCCGTATGTAACCGCCGACGCCAGCGGCCCCAAGCACCTCAACATGAAATTGACGCGCGCCAAATTAGAAGCGCTGGTGGATGATCTGCTACAAAAAACCCTCGGGCCGTGCAAGACCGCGTTAGCTGATGCTGGGCTCAAAGCCTCGGAGATAGACGACATCATCTTGGTCGGCGGGCAAACGCGCATGCCCAAGGTGCATACATTGGTGGCCACCTTTTTCGGCAAGGAAGCACGGCGCGATGTAAACCCGGACGAAGCGGTGGCCGTGGGCGCCTCCATCCAAGGCGGCGTGCTCGGCGGCGAAGTCAAAGATGTGCTGCTGTTGGATGTCACGCCGCTGTCGCTCGGCATCGAAACCTTAGGCGGCGTGATGACCAAACTGGTGGAAAAAAACACCACCATCCCCACCCAAGCCAGCCAGACCTTCTCCACCGCCGACGACAACCAGGGCGCGGTCACCGTACATGTGCTGCAAGGCGAGCGCGAAGTGGTCAGCGGCAATAAATCCCTCGGGCGTTTCGACCTCACCGAAATTCCGCCGGCGCCGCGCGGCATACCGCAAATCGAAGTGTCCTTCGACATCGATGCCAACGGCATTCTCCATGTGTCGGCCAAAGATAAAGCCACCGGCCGGGAAAACAAAATCGTCATCAAATCCAGTTCCGGGCTATCCGATGCCGAGATCAAAAAAATGGTCAACGACGCCGCCGAGCACGCCGACGAAGACCGCAAGGTGCGCGAGTTGGTGGGCGCCCGCAATCAGGGCGAATCTATGATTCACGGCGCCCGAAAATCCATCACCGAACTCGGCGACAAACTCGATGGGGGTGAAAAAACCCAGGTCGAGGCCGCCATCGTCGCGTTGGAGGAAGCCATGAAAACCGACGACCTCGAAGCCATCACCGCCAAAACCCAAGCCCTGACCGAAGTCAGCCACAAACTGGCCGAGCAGATGTACGCCCAAGCGGCCGACCAGCCGGCGTCCGCCGAATCAGCGCCGGGCGATGACGCATCCAAACCCGCCGACGATGTGGTGGACGCCGAATTCGAGGAAGTCGCCAAGGGCGATAAAGATAAGAAAGATAAGCAGGACTAATCGCGGGGACTAAGGCGGCGCCGGGCGTTAGGCGCCGCCGATCGTTGGCGCGACGGCGCTTCAATCCCCCATCCGCGGCCCCATAAACTCCGCGTTGGCATTTCCCTCGGCGGGAACGGCGTGGCCGGCTGGGTTTTGGGCATGGCAGGCGGCGGCGCAAAATGGTAACCCGATCATTTTAATTCAGCCAATATTTCATTCAAGCGACGGCCTTATCCGCAATGCCTCCTAAAGACTATTATGAAGTACTCGGCGTGAGCCGAGGCGTCAGCGATGCTGAGTTGAAAAAGGCCTATCGCCGCCTGGCGATGAAGCACCACCCCGACCGCACCGCCGGCGACCCGGAGTCCGAAGAGCGCTTCAAGGAAATCCGCCAAGCCTATGGCGTACTCAGCACCCCAGACAAACGCCAGGTGTACGACCGACACGGCCACGCCGGCGTAGACTCCATGGGCGCCGGCCATGGCGCTGGCGGGCGAGGCGGCGGCGACATTTTCGGCGACATTTTCGGCGACATTTTCGGCGACATTTTCGGCGGCGGGCGCAGTCGCGCCCGTGGCTCGGATTTGCGCTACAGCCTCGAATTGACGCTGGAAGAAGCGGTGCACGGCGTCGAGCGCACCATTCGCGTGCCGAAAGTAGTGCGCTGCAAAACCTGCAATGGCAGCGGCGGCGCGCCGGGTACCGCCGCCAAACCGTGCGGCGGATGCGGCGGGCAAGGTCAAGTGCGCATGCAGCAAGGCGCCTTTTCGGTGCGCCAGACCTGCCGCCAATGCGGCGGCCAAGGCTCAGTGATTTCCCAGCCGTGCGCAACTTGTCGCGGCCAAAGGGTGGTGCGCGATGAAAAAACCTTGTCGGTGAAAATCCCCGCCGGGGTGGACGAAGGCGACCAAGTACGCCTCGGCGGCGAGGGCGAAAGCGGCGGCGGCGAGGCCAACACGGCCGGCGATTTATATGTGCAAGTGCACCTCAAGCCGCATGCCATCTTCGAGCGCGACGGCGATAATTTGTACTGCGAGGTGCCGGTCAGTTTCGCGGTCATGGCGCTCGGCGGCGACCTCGAGGTGCCCACCCTCTCGGGGCGCGCCAAACTCAAAGTGCCGGCCGAAAGCCAGTCCGAAAAAGTGTTTCGCTTGCGCGGCAAAGGCGTGCGCAATGTTCGCAACAACAACCAAGGCGACCTGTACTGCAAGGCGGTGGTCGAAACCCCGGTACATCTGACCGCCAAACAAAAAGACATGATCAAAAAATTCGGCGCTAATATCGCCGACGGCGGCAACCGCCATTCGCCTCGCGGCAGCTCATGGACCGACAAGATCAAGACATTTTTAGACGCGCTGGTCGACTAAAGCGGCTTGCAAGCCCATCCCGCCGCCGGATGGCTACGGAAGCCCAGCCAGCGCCCAGGCAATCTGCGGCGAGGGCGTTTTGGCATGGAAGGCAGTGAGTCGCGCTGATTCACCCCTCGGGACCGGCGCGGCGGCGCTGGCGGCGGGCGGCGTTTTTGATCGTTCGGCGGCCGCCTTTACGCCGCGCGCAGCGCAGCAGGAAATGGCGCAAGCGGTGGAGGATACGCTCGTGCATGGCGGTGTTTTGGTGGCCGAATCCGGCACCGGCACCGGCAAAACCTACGCCTATTTGGCGCCGATTATCGCCACCGGCAAGCGCACCATTATCTCCACCGCCACCTTGCATTTGCAGGAGCAAATTTTCAACCGCGACCTGCCGCAAGTGCGCGCCGCATTAGGGATTAGCGTCGATGCGGCGCTGCTGAAAGGGCGCGCCAACTACCTATGCCGGCATCGCCTGGCGCTGCGCATGCGCCAAAGCGAGCTGCCCGGCGAAGCGCAACCTGGCGATTATCGACTGCTCGAACGCTGGGCCGCGGCCACCAAACACGGCGACATCGCCGAGGTCGCCGAGCTCGGCGAGGGCTCGCCAGTGTGGCGGGAAGTGACCTCCACCGCCGACAATTGCCTCGGCGGCACATGCCCGGATTTCGATGGCTGTTTCGTCTTCAAGGCGCGGCGGCGGGCCATGCAAGCCAACTTGGTGGTGGTCAATCACCACCTGTTTTTCTCCGACATGGCCATGCAGGCCGAAGGCGGCGGCGAATTGCTGCCCAAGCACGACGCGGTCATCTTCGATGAAGCCCATACCCTGGCGGAAATCGCCTCGATATTTTTTGGCTTCGCGGTGTCGGGCGCCCAGTTCGCCGAGCTCGCCGCGGATACGGCGGCGGCGGAAGCGGACGAGCGCAGCGGGGTGAAACTCGCGCCAGTTACGGCGCTGTTGGAGGGCGCAGTGCAAGGCGTGCAGCGCGTTGCCTGGGCGGCGGCAGAATCCCAAGCCAGCTCGTTAGGCGGCGCCTCGGTGTTGCCCGGCGCGTCGCGGGCGATGGATTTTGAGGATTTATCCAACGCTGAATTTGGCCGCGCTATCGACCATTTACGCCACGCCATGGAGCAGTTTCAACTAACCCTGGCCACCGCCGCCCCAGCCGGGGATGGCTTGAAGCGTTGTCACGAGCGCTGCCTGCAGATGCAGGAGCATCTCGACGCCTGGCATGACGGCGGCGACCGCAACTTAATCCGCTGGGCGGAAATCGGCGCCCGCTGGTTTCGCTTGCACGGCACGCCGCTTTCCATCGGGGCGCGCTTTGTGGAGATGATGAAACGCAGCCCGGCCTGGGTGTTTACCTCGGCGACGCTGGCGGTGGGCGATAATTTTTCCGCCTTTTGCGCCGCCTTGGGGCTGGGCGAGGTGGAGGCGCGGCGCTGGAGCAGCCCGTATGATTTTCGCCGCCATGCGTTGCGCTACTTGCCGCCGGACATGCCCGACCCGCGCGATGAAGGCTATGCCGATGCCTTGACCGAGGTGCTCGCCGCAGTGCTCGGCGCCAGCCGCGGGCGCGCCTTTTGCTTATTCACCAGCCACGCCATGATGCGCCGCGTGCATCAAAATTTAAGCGCGTCCGATTTGGATTGCGCCCTGCTGCTGCAAGGGCAGGCGCCGAAGGCCGAATTGCTGCGGCGCTTTCGCGAGGCGCCGCGCGCCGCGTTATTCGGCTCGGCGAGTTTTTGGGAGGGCGTCGATGTGCAGGGCGAGGATTTGTCGTGCGTGATTATCGACAAACTGCCGTTCGCCGCGCCGGGCGAGCCGGTGCTGAAAAATCGCCTCGCCGCGTGCGAGGAAGCCGGCGATAATCCGTTCATGGACATTCAAGTGCCGGCCGCGGTCACGGCGCTAAAACAAGGCGCCGGGCGCTTGATTCGCTCCGAAACCGACCGCGGCGTGCTGGTGCTGTGCGACCCGCGGCTGCTGTCCAAAGGCTATGGGCGGTTATTCCTCGCCAGCCTGCCGGACATGACGCAAACCCGAAGCATGGACGACGTCATCGCGTTTTTCGCCGCCTCGCCCTAGTCGCGGTAGTGGCATTAATGTATCGATGCGGTGGTGGCGGTCGGCTGTGACCGGCCTCGTCATATTGGCCATCGACACCGCCACGCAAGCGTGCTCGGTGGCGCTGAATTTGCGCGGCGAAATCACCCAGCGGCGGGAAATCGCGCCCCAGGGACATTCAAAATTAGTGTTGGATATGGTGGCCGGGTTATTGCGCCAGGCCGGGCTGGCCCTCAAACAGGTGGACATCATCGCCGTGGATGTGGGCCCGGGTTCGTTTACCGGCGTGCGTATCGGCCTCGGCGTGGCCCAAGGGCTGGCGTACGGCGCCGGGCTGATGGTGGCGCCGGTGGGCTCGTTGGCGGCGCTGGCGCACGGCGCGGCCCAGTCGCTGGCGGTTGCCCCATCGTCGGCGGCCGCCGCGCCGCTGCTCTGGGCTGCCATCGATGCGCGTATGCAACAGATTTACCACGCGCTATATCGCCATCGCGCCGGCGCGGAACCCCAGCCCATCATCGCGCCGGCGCTGATTGCGCCGCAGGATGTAGGCGCCGCAAGCCGGGCCCTCGACAGCGCAGCCCGCGACGCCCCCATCATCGGCCTCGGCAGCGGCTGGGATCGATACGCCGCCATCATGCTGGCGGCGCTGGCCGCCGATGCGGCCGGCGCATCGCCCGAGCAAACAGCCCGCGGTCGAGCGCAGTGGTTGCCCGAGCGCTACCCGCAAGCCGCCGCCGTAGCGCAAATCGCCGCCGCCCGCGGTCGCGCTGCCGCCATCCCAGCGCTACAACTTACCGCTTGCTACATCCGCGAGCAAGTGGCCGCCATTCCCGCGGCCCCAACTTCTAAGGACCTAAAAACCATGGCGAGGCGGATTAGGGCGCCGGTAGCACATCGGCGAAGCAGAATCCATCGCGGCTGACGAGTTCGCCGACTTGGATGGCTATGTTTGCATCAAACATGGGCCCGGCGTGGCAGAAGGTGTGGAATTCGCCGTTTTCGCCGCATGGATCGGCGGCCGGCGGCAGGTCGGCGAGGAAGGCGGCATCATAGGGGCGGCCGGTCATGGCGGCGGGGATTTGCTTCGGATCCACGCAGGTTACGATGGCGCGCAAGCCGCCGGCCAACATGGCGCGCGCCAGCGCCGGGGTGGCGGCCGGCCGGCGCCAGAGGGGAAACAGCGGCGCGATGCCGGTGTCGGCGAGCATGCGGATGCGGTACTCGCGGATGTCGGCGAGGAATAAATCGCCGAATGCGATGTGGGTGACGCCGGCATCTTGTGCTCGGCGTAGGGCGACGCGCATGCGCGCTTCGTATTGGGCGTTGCTGCACGGGGACGGCAGCGGTATCGGCCACAGCGGCAGCCCGGCGGCGAGCGCTTGTGCATCGACTAGCGTATGGCGCACGGCGTGCATGGCGACGCGGTCGGCATGGTCGTTGAAAGTGGTCTGCAGGGCGACGAGTTCCACATCGGCCTGCTGACGCAGGGTATGCAGCGTCCAAGCGCTGTCCTTGCCCGAACTCCATGAGAGCAAAACGCGGCGTGGCATGGGCGGCGGGCGCTATCGCCCGAGGATGACCTCGCTGACCAAGCGCGTGCCGAAATAGGCCAGCGCCAACACCGCGAAAGCGCCCATGGTGCATTGGGCCGCCAGACGACCGCGCCAGCCAAACAAACGCCGCCCCAGCAGCAGAGCGCCGAAACCGCCCCACGCCAGCACCGCGAGTAGCACATGATGATTAAACAACAGCAGCGCGCCGTGGTTTTGATGCGCGTTGTGCATGCCGGTTAGCAAGTTCGCGCTCAGCAAAATAAAACCCAGCCAAGTTAACTGGAAGAGGTTGGATTCCATGGTTTCCATGGCCGGCAAGTTGCTGAAAAACCGCCCCGGATGGGGGCGCATGAGCTGTCGTTCTTGAATCCATAACAACAGCGCTTGCGCAAAGGCGATGCTGAGCACGCCGTAGGCGGGGATGGCGATGGCGAGATGTCGGCCGATGCCGGCGGGCAAATCATGCAGCAAAAAATCGGCCCCGGGCAGCAGGCAGCCGAGCAGCAAACCGGCCGCGGCCCACGGCATGACGACCATGCCGAGATTCAATATATCGCGCCGCGCCATGGTGACGGCGACAAACAGCGCCGCGGTCATCCATGCCACTAGCGAGACGACATGCCCGAGGGCCAAATTCAGCGCGCCCTCGACATAGCCGCTACGATATAATTGCGCCCCGTGCAGGCACACCGCCGCGCCCATTATGAGGCGAATCGAGGCCGCGTTCAGTCGCCCGCGAAGCCGCCCCGGCGCCGCCCGCCGCGCGCTGGCTTGCCGCCAGATCAAGCCGCCGGCGACTGCGTACAAACCCAGCGCGAAAATCACCAAAAACATCGGCGTGGCTGAGGATAAAGCGGGCGGGCGGCGAGCGTATTCATGGTGAGGTTCGGGTGCGGTAGTGGTATATATTAATGTTCAATTTAATGGTTAATTTAATGGTTAATCAACCTTGAATTATCGGTCACAAACTCACCTGACGGCGGCGTGGCTGGCTGGAGTGATGTGAGTGCGTGGATTCATTATGCTTCATTCGAATTAATCAAGTAGCGCGTATTAATGTTCAACC
The DNA here is from genome assembly GCA_965243285.1 of Candidatus Poriferihabitaceae bacterium. Taxonomy (GTDB): domain Bacteria; phylum Pseudomonadota; class Gammaproteobacteria; order Arenicellales; family Poriferihabitantaceae; genus JAHRAW01. Next base: position 1,889,710 of record OZ251537.1, read on the forward strand.
AACTCAGCGCTGCGCTAAAAAAAACCGCCCGCCAACTCAGCGGTCGCGGTCGTTTGAGCGAAGCGAATATCGCCGCCGCCATGCGCGAGGTTCGCATCGCCTTGCTGCAGGCCGATGTCGCCCTCGAGGTGGCGCGCGCCTTCGTAGACAAAGTACAAGCCCGCGCCTTAGGCGCCGAGGTGTTAGGCAGTCTGTCGCCGGGGCAGGCGGTCATCGGCGTGGTGCGCCAAGAGTTGGTCGCGTTGATGGGGGCGAGCGGCGCGGAATTAACATTGACGCCGGCGCCGGCGGTGATTTTAGTGGCCGGCTTGCAAGGCGTAGGCAAAACCACCACGGTGGGCAAACTGGCGTGGTTGTTGCGCCAGCGCCACGGAAAAAGCGTATTAGCGGCCAGCGCCGATGTGTATCGCCCAGCGGCCATCGAGCAATTACGGCGTCTGGCCGCGGAGGCGCAAGCGCGATTTTTTCCCAGCGAGGAGAGCCAAGATCCGGCCGCCATCGCCACCGCGGCACTGGCCGAAGCGCGGCGCGCGGCGCTCGATGTGGTCATCATCGACACCGCCGGTCGGCTGCACATCGATACCGACATGATGGCGGAAATACAGCGCATCCACGCCGCCGTTCAACCGGTCGAGACGCTGTTCGTGGCCGATGGCACAAGCGGGCAAGACGCCGCCCGCAGCGCCGCCGCCTTCGCCCAAGCATTGCCGCTATCGGGCGTGGTGCTGAGCAAAATAGACGGCGACGCCCGCGGCGGCGCGGCCCTCTCGGTGCGCCAAGTCACCGGCAAACCGATCAAATTTATCGGCACCGGCGAAGGGCTGGAGGCCCTGGAGCCCTTTCACCCCGAGCGCATCGCTTCGCGCATACTCGGCATGGGCGATGTGCTGTCCTTAGTCGAGCAAGCCGAGCGCCAGGTCGATCAAAAAAAGGCCGCCAAGTTAGCCGCCAAAATCAGCACCGGCCGGGCCTTCGATTTAGCCGATTTCAGAGACCAACTCGCGCAAATGGCGCAATTAGGCGGCATGTCCAGCCTGCTGGAAAAACTCCCCGCCATGAACCGCGCCGGCCCCCAAGCAGCCCGCGCCTTCGACGATAAACAATCCACCCGCGCCATCGCCGTCATCGATTCCATGACCGCGCACGAGAGACGCTTCCCAGCGGTACTACGCAGCGCCCGCAAAAAACGCATCGCCGCCGGCGCCGGCACCCAAGTTCAAGATGTAAACCGCCTGCTAAAACAATTCCAGCAAATGCAAAAAACCATGAAAAAAATGCACAAAAAAGGCGGCATGCACCACATGATGGCGCGCATGAAAAACGCTGGCTTACCTGGTGGTTTTTAAGCAGAAATTTAGACGGGAGAACAACCGATGGATACTAAAGCGGAGTTAGAAAAAATCATCGCCCAAGGCGAAAGTGACTGCGTCGAATTCACCACTTCGGTCAAGGATCTCGACAAAATCCGCCAAGCGATATGCGCATTCGCCAATGATTTACCTAACCATAACGAGCCCGGGTTTATTTTTGTCGGACTCGATGATCGTGGTTGCTGCGCTGATTTGACGGTTGATGATTCATTGCTGCAAAAACTGGGCGGGTTACGCAATGACGGAAAAATTCATCCGTTCCCCAGCATGGCAGTAGAAAAAGAAACGCTGCTCGGCGGTGATGTGGCGGTGATCAAAGTGTCGCCGACGGATAATCCGCCGGTGAAATCCGGCGGCGTATGCTGGGTGAGAACCGGCCCCAGAAAAACTCAAGCCACAGCTGAGGATGAGCGTAGATTGATGGAAAAACGACGCTGGGGAAATTTGCCGTACGATATGCATGGCGTGCCTGGCGCATCGGTGAAAGAGGACCTAAACATGGCAAGGTTTGAAAATGAATACCGGCCAAATTCGGTATCTCCGGAAGTACTGCTGCAGAATAATCGCGCCCTCGAAGATCAGTTACAAGTTTTGCGCCTGAGCACGCCGCAAGATGTGCCGACGGTGACTGCGATTCTTATGTTGAACGATGATCCGGGCTATTGGTTTCCCGGCGCGTATATTCAGTTTATGCGTGTTGCGGGCGCTGAACTCGGCGAGCCGGTTAAGAATCAAAGAAAAATAATAGGCACTTTGCCCGAGCAGTTGCGTGAATTGGATGAAATATTGAAAGTGCATATTGCCGTAGCCCTCGACACCAGCGGGCAAACGCATATCAAAATCCCAGACTACCCGTATGCGGCGTTGCGCGAGCTAACGCGTAATGCGGTGATTCATAGAAATTACGAGCGTTCAAATGCCCCGGTTCGAGTCTACTGGTTCGATGATCGCATCGAAATTTCGAATCCAGGCTCGGTCTATGGCGCCGTCAATCGTGATAATTTTGGCGACGGCAAGGTGACGGATTGTCGCAATCCGACCATTGCCGAAGCCATGAAAAACATGGGCTTTATGGAGCGTTTTGGAATGGGCATCAAGACGGCGCGCCAAGCATTAATTCAAAACGGCAACCCGCCGCCGAAATTTGAAGTTGAGAGTACGATGGTCTTGGTTACCGTAAAATCAGCCGAATGAAAAACATCGCATTTTTTAACAACAAAGGCGGCGTGGGGAAAACGTCGCTGGTGTACCACCTCGCCTGGATGTTCGGGGAACTCGACCGCCGGGTTGTGGCCGTTGATTTAGACCCGCAAGCGAATTTAAGCGGCATGTTTTTGGGTGAAAATCAGTTAGAGGAAATTTGGGGCAACACGGATAAGAACACCATCGACGACGACATAGCGCCGTTGTTTGACGGCACCGGCGATATTGCCGCCGACCCGCATATCGAAAAAATCAGCGAGCGCATTGGCTTGCTGACCGGAAATCTCAAGTTGTCTAATCGTGAGGACGATCTATCCGGCACCTGGTCGAAGTGCGTGGATGGAGAGGTGCGAGCCTTTCGCGTTACCACCGCTTTTGCGCGGTTAATCGCCAGCGCGGCGGAAAAATTCGCAGCCGATGTGGTGCTAGTGGATGTCGGCCCCAATCTGGGCGCCATCAATCGCGCCGCGTTGATAGCCAGCGATTATGTGGTGATACCCATAGTGCCTGATTTGTTTTCATTGCAGGGCTTGCGCAATGCGGGGCCCATGCTCGTAAAGTGGCGGAATGAGTGGCAAGAGCGCTTGCGTAAAAAGCCCGCCGAGTTAAATATAGATCTTCCCGCTGGCAAGATGACGCCGTTGGGTTATGTGGTGATGCGGCATAACATAAGATCCGGTCGCCCGGTTCAAGCGTATTGGCGCTGGATTAAAAAAATACCGACGGAATATCGGGAACATGTTTTAGCGGTCAATCGAGATATTGACCAAACTTTGGATGCGGCCGATGATAAACATAAGCTGGCGCACTTGAAGGATTACTATTCGCTTATGCCCATGGCGCAAGAAGCGAATAAACCCATGTTCATGCTAAAGCCAGCGGATGGCGTCATCGGCGCGCATCAAAACGCGGCGAAGAGTTGCTACTATGATTTTCGCGCCCTCGCGGAAAAAATCGCTCAGCGCATCTGATGACGAGCATAAGTAGTGCTGCGCAATTATTTCCATCGGGGCGCTAAAATCGCGGGGGAGTGGCGAAGTGGCTGGAATATCATCGAAAAATTATCTCATGGCATTTAATCTGAACATCAAAAATATTGGCAAACTGGCCGATGCGGATATCAGCATTGGGCGGTTCACCGTGCTCGCTGGGCCAAACAACACCGGCAAGAGTTTTGTCTCCAAGGTGTTGTATTCCATTTTTGATGCGATGAATGCCAATGCTGCGGGGGTGCACATTAAGGATCTTACCGAACCCGTCAAGATGATAATTGACCATTTTTCCAGATCGCCTGGTACATTGGATGAGTTGTTTTCGTCGTTGGATAAATCCATAAAAAGCATGCAGAATTCTATCGAGTCGTCACCGCCAGATTCATTAGATAAAAATATTGCTGATTTAGTGGGTAAAGTGAATGACATATTTTCGGAATTTGATAAGATTTTGCCGGAACTCGAAAGTACTCTTATTGAGGAAGAAAAAAACCAGTTGGTTGCCTATCAGGAAGGTAAAATTTCAAACCTAATAAAAAAATCTCTATCAAATCTTCAAGAAAAAATCAATGGTGCAGATGCTAATAGTTTTATTGCATCGGGAATGAAGCATAAAATCAAAAATAATTTGCTTCAAAATTTCCAAGTTCCACAACTTGTGGATATAAGCGGAGTCGTCGATGTCGATTCTGAAGTGATTATCGAGGGTATTGGTCAATTTAATTTCTCAAAAAATAATAGTGAATTTAAAATCACTAGTGCCGGTTTGAAAAAACTACAACAATATTCAAAGGTGATGTATTTAGAATCCCCATCCTATTGGAAGATCAAAGGGGCGTTGGAAAACTTGCGTTTGAATCCTCGGTATGCAAGCAGTAGACGAAAGCGAATCGATGGTATTCCAGGTTATTTTTATGATTTGACGAGCACATTTAGGGAGGAATACACTGGCGATATGGATTTTCCGGCGCTCTATGAAATACTGACTGGAAAAGAAGGCATCGATGGAAAAATCATCATCTCCGACACCGGCGAGTTGTATTTTCTGCAAGGTGGGCGGCGGTTTTCCCTGTCAGTAACCTCTATGGGCGTTACCAATTTAGGCATTTTGGCGTTGCTTATCGAGCGCAAAATATTGGACACCGACGCCTTTCTTTTTATCGATGAACCAGAATCTTGCCTGCACCCGGCATGGCAAGTGGAAATGGCAAGCGCGCTATTTGAATTAGCCAAAGGCGGTGCCCATGTGGTGCTCGCCACCCATAGCACGGATATCTTGCAATGGCTTGATGTGCATATTGGGGAAAATCCTGATGATGAAAAGTTGGTGGCGTTGAATCAATTTTCCGCAGATGGTGTTAATTTGTTCGATGGAGATTGTAATTTTAAGAATAAAATGGCAGCCATTAATGAAGAATTAACCAAGCCTTTTGCTGATTTATATATGGCCGGGCTATGAATTCCCTTAACCAATTCCTTGAGGTAATCGAGGTTGCCAAAAAACCTATCAAGAGTAAGCATAAAGCATACAAAATGGATAGTACCGATAAAAATAAGCATATGCGAAACATAGTTGGCTTGGGCAGTTGTCATTGTTGCGACTATTTTCTTCCAGAAGGCGATGCGATAATTCTTATTGAAGAAACTCAAATAATTGGAACGGTCAGGAGCATCAAGAAAAAATACAGCTATCTTGGAAAAAATGACATGAAGAATTTTATCTATGAAAAACTTAACGAAGAAAATCAGTTGAAGGCTTATGGATCTACCCTCGTTCTAGGTCGACTTGCGGCTAAATTTGGTGGTGTGAAAAATATTATCGAAAATAAAAAAATCCATTTTTGGCTTGTTGCCAGCAATATAAGTTCGTCAGCAGAAAAGAGATACTTCGCATATCTTAAAAATTCTTTACGAAAAGTATTAACGCAAGTTTTAGGAAACATATTGCTGGATGATGTGAAGGTTTTTTCATCCCAAAAATTGATAAATGAATTGTCACAAAAATGACTGTGACCATCGAATACACCAAAGTAGTGACTGGCGGCGCACGCTCAAATCACCAATTATCAAAAGAAAATTTGCGGGCAATTCCATCGAAAAAACCACATCCCCACTAGATTTTTTGTTTATCGCCGTCTGATTTACGGCTATACTCGCTGCCGTCTGCTTTAGCGGGCGGGTTTGCCAGTTTTCGTCATTTATGAGGTTTCTCAATGCGGTTTGACTCAAGTGTTCGGTAGGTGAAAGCCATCATGGGTAAAGACACAATGACCGGTGCCGATATTCTGATTCGGTGTTTGCGCGATGAAAACATCGAGTTTGTGTTTGGCTATCCGGGCGGGGCGGCGCTGCACATTTACGATGCGCTGTATCGCCAAGATAAAGTGCGCCACATCCTGGCGCGGCATGAGCAGGGGGCGACGCACGCCGCCGATGGTTATGCGCGCTCCACCGGGCGGCCGGGGGTGGTGCTGGTCACCTCGGGGCCGGGGGTCACCAACGCCGTCACCGGCATCGCCACGGCCTATATGGATTCCATTCCCATGGTGGTCATCACCGCGCAAGTGCCGTCCACGCTGATTGGCGATGACGCCTTCCAGGAGGTGGATACGGTGGGCATTACGCGGCCGTGCGTGAAGCATAATTTTTTGGTCAAGCGCGTGGACCAGCTCGCCATCACCATGAAAAAGGCCTTCCACATCGCAACCTCCGGGCGCCCCGGGCCGGTGGTGGTGGATGTGCCTAAGGATGTGAGCAACGAAATGGCCGAGTATCACTATCCGCCGAGCATCGCCATGCGCTCCTATCAGCCGCGCGTCCGTGGGCATGGCAAGCAAATTGCGCGTGGCGTGAATCTGCTGTTAGCGGCGAAGCGACCGATGATTTACGCCGGCGGCGGCGTGGTGTTGGGCGAGGCGCAAGCGCCGTTGCGGGCGCTCATCGATGCGCTCGGTTTTCCGTGCACCGCCACGCTCATGGGGTTAGGCGCGATACCCGCCTCCGAGCCAAATTTTTTGGGTATGTTGGGTATGCATGGCACCTATGAATCCAACATGGCCATGCATGATTGCGATGTCATGTTAGCGGTGGGGGCGCGTTTCGATGACCGCGTGACCGGTGATTTAGAGAAATTTTCGCCCCAGGCGCGCATCGTGCAAATCGACATCGACCCGTCTTCCATCGGTAAAAATGTCGCCGTGGAAGTGCCCATCGTCGGCCACAGCGCCGATGTGTTGGCGCAAATGGTCGACCTGCTGCGCCCCCGCGTCGGTGAAATCGATGCCCCGGCGGTGGCCAAATGGTGGCAGCAAATCAAACAATGGCAAGCGGTGGATTCCCTCAGTTTTGACCATAGCGATGAAGTCATCAAGCCGCAATTTGTGGTGCGCAAGATGATGCAGGTGACCGCCGGCGATGCTTTTGTCACCAGCGATGTGGGCCAGCATCAAATGTGGGCGGCGCAATACTATGGCTTCGAAAAACCTCGTAGGTGGATAAACTCCGGCGGCCTCGGCACCATGGGTTTCGGCTTGCCGGCCGCCATGGGCGTGCAGTTGGCGCATCCCGCTCAGCCGGTGGCGTGCATCACCGGCGACGCCAGCATCATCATGTGCATTCAAGAATTATCCACCTGCAAACAATACGGCTTGCCGCTCAAAATCATCAACCTCAACAATCGCTATATGGGTATGGTGCGCCAGTGGCAAGAGTTTTTTTACGACCGCCGCTACTCGCATTCCTACATGGACGCCTTGCCGGATTTCGTCGCCCTGGCGGAAAGTTTCGGCCATGTGGGTATGCGAATCGACCAACCGTCGCAGGTGGAAGGCGCCTTGCGCGACGCCTTCGCGATGAAAGACCGGTTGGTGTTCGTCGATGTACAAACCGACCCCACCGAAAATGTCTACCCCATGATAGCGGCTGGCAAAGGCCACCATGAGATGCACCTAAAACCCGGCTGCGAGCCAGCGGCCGGGCGGGAGTTGGCATGATGAGACGCATCATTTCCTTATTGATGGAAAATGAATCCGGCGCGTTGTCGCGAGTCGCCGGGCTATTTTCGGCGCGCGGGTATAACATCGAATCGCTGACCGTGGCGCCGACCGAAGATGATTCGCTATCGCGCATGACCATCGTCACCTATGGCGATGAGCAAATCATCGAGCAGATAACCAAGCAGCTGAATAAGTTGATCGAAGTGGTCAAACTTATCGACCTCACCCAAGGCCAACACCTCGAGCGCGAATTGATGTTGGTGAAAGTGACCGCGGTCGGCGGCGAGCAGCGCGATGAAGTCAAGCGCTTAACCGATATTTTTCGCGGCCGCATTATCGATGTAACCGAATCCACCTACACCATGGAACTCACCGGCGATAGCGAAAAAATCGCCGCCTTTTTGCAAGCCCTCGCCACCATCGAGGTCATCGAAGTGGTGCGCTCGGGCGTGTCCGGCATCGGTCGCGGTCAACGCGCCTTGAAATTGACGCCGCCCAAATCCCCAGCCCTTTAATTAACCGGTTTAATGACCCTTACGCCATGAAAATATTCTATCAAGAAGACGCCAATCTCGAGCTATTGCGCGGTCTTAAAGTCGCCGTCATCGGTTATGGCTCGCAAGGCCATGCCCACGCCAACAATCTCAAAGACAGCGACGTGGATGTGGTGGTCGGCTTGCGCGGCGATTCGGCTTCGCGTCCCAAAGCGCAAGCCGCCGGGCTTGAAGTGGCCGAAGTCGCCAGCGCGGTCGCGGCAGCGGATTTTGTGATGATGTTATGCCCGGATGAATTGATGGGCGGCATTTATGAGGCGGAAGTGGACGCCAATATGAAACACGGCGCCACGCTGGCGTTCGCGCACGGTTTCAACATCCATTTCGGCTATATCAAACCGCGCGCCGACCTCAATGTGGTGATGATCGCGCCCAAAGGTCCCGGCCACCTGGTGCGCTCCACCTTCGAAAAAGGCGCCGGCGTGCCGTGCTTGGTCGCCATCCATCAAACCCCGGCCGGCGATGCGCTGGATTTATCGCTGGCTTATGCGGCCGCCATCGGCGGCGGGCGCGCCGGCATCATCCAAACCACCTTCAAGGAGGAAACCGAAACCGATCTATTCGGCGAGCAAGCGGTGCTATGCGGCGGCGCCACCGCGCTGGTGCAAGCCGGTTTTGAGACCCTGGTGGAAGCCGGCTACGCCCCGGAAATGGCCTATTTCGAGTGCCTGCACGAACTCAAACTCATCGTAGACTTAATGTATGAAGGCGGCATTGCCGACATGCGCTATTCCATCTCCAACACCGCGGAATTCGGCGACTTGACGCGCGGCCCGCGCATCGTAAACGAGCAAACCAAGGCCGAGATGAAAAAAATTCTGGCGGAAATTCAATCCGGCGAATTCGCCCGTGAATGGATGGACGAAAACGCCGCCGGCGGCAAACGCTTGCCCGAATTACGCGCCAAAGCCCAGCAGCATCAAATCGAACAAGTCGGCCGCAAACTGCGCGACATGATGCCGTGGATTGGGCACAGCAAAGTCATCGATAAGTCGAAGAATTGATGCGCCAAGGCATGGCGATGGTCGATAGTGCCGTTGGCATAATCGCATCGAACGCCGACCCGCCACAGCGCCGATATCCGCAGACCTCGCATCTAACTAGACTGGCCAGTTCAATTTAAATGGGATTTATATATCTAAATCTGCACGGTGACTGTTGATGTTGGCTTTTGATGTTGATGTTGATGTTGATGTTGCTGTTGATGTTGATGTTGATGTTGATGTTGACTTTTGGCTTTTAACGTTTTACTCCCCCCCTTGATTCATCTGGGGGGAGTCAAATCAGGCGGCGTTATCGCCTGATTTGGTGGGGGGGTTGCTTTGATGTTGAGTTCGACTTAGGTTTTCGCTGTTGAGTTTGACTTAAAGTCTTTATGCTTTTCGCTTTTGATGTGACTTTGACTTTGACTTTAATTTCGCTGTTGATTTTGCTGTTGCTGTTGCTGTTGCTGTTGCTGTTGCTGTTGCTGTTGCTGTTGTATCTTTTAACTCATCTTTTGTGGCCGATGGAGTGAAAATTTAAAGACAAAAACGACAATCGATAATCAAAATCAAAAGCCTAAGTAAAACCTAACATTAAAGATATCCCCCCCACCAAAACTGGCGAAAAAGCCGCCAGTTTTGACTCCCCCCTCCCGAAAAAGCAGGGGGGGAGCAAAGACTTAAAGGCGAAAAGCCAAAAATCAAAAGCCAAAGCAAAAATCAAACGCAACCCCATAAATCAACCGCTGACCTCAAAAAAAGTCAATCGAACTGCAGATTTAGGGCTATAAATCCCATTTAAATATGCATGTTTATCGCGTGTTTAAATACATATCGAACATCGACCTCGATGGGCGAACACGCCATAGCACTGCGCAGCCACGCCGCCGCTCAAACGATGTCGTTAGGCGATTTTTACGGAGTTTTTTGCGGTGTATTGATGCGTCGCCGCTTAAAGCGCGGCGCTGGTGACCAAAACGCCGGCCGACATTCCGCAAAATTTGGCGGGCAATCCACCCGCATCCGCACTATAAATCGCCGCCAGAATTTCGATACCAAGCAGGCTGAAAATGCGCGCGTCGCGCCCAAGGCCGACCATTTCCCAGCCGCCGCCGATGTTCCCCATTTCCACATTCCCCCTCTAAATTCCCCCATGCCCGCCTCAAACTACCCCATCCTCGCCCCGGAAGGTCGGGTGCATTTAGCGCTCGCCGTAGCCGGCGGCGCCATGGCCACTTGGGCTTTCGGCTTATGGTCGGTGGCGGCGTGGGCGGTGGTGTTATTCATATTTCAGTTTTTTCGCGACCCCAAGCGCCGCATCAGCGCGCAACCGGGGGCCGTGGTCAGCCCAGCCAGCGGCAAGGTGGTCGCGGTTCGCGAAACCGATAACCCGTACTTGGAGGGCGTCAAGTCGCTTAGAATCAGCATCTTTATGAATGTTTTTTCGGTGCATTCCAATTTGATTCCCATCGGCGGCGTGGTCAAGCAGCGCTGGTATCGCGCTGGCAAATTTTTCAACGCTGCCCTCGATAAATCCTCGGCCGATAATGAGCGTTGCGCCATCTGGATAAAAACCGCGGCCGGCGTGGATGTGGTCAGCGTGCAAATCGCCGGCCTCATCGCGCGGCGAATTTTTTCCTATGTCGAGGCCGGTGATGAGGTGGAAACCGGCCAGCGCTACGGCTTCATCCGCTTCGGCTCGCGGCTGGATTTATATTTGCCGCTGGAGGCGCGGCTGGCGGTAAAACTCGGGCAGCGGGTGCAGTCCGGCAACCATGTGCTCGGGTTTGTGAACACCGCCAGCGCATGAATCACCGCGCATGCGTCCATATTAATGAGCCATATTAATGGTCACATGAATCGCCCCCCCTATCGACAGCCCGCTGCCACGCGCCCCGGCATGCGCCATAATCCGCCCTCGGCCCCGCGGCCCTAAAATCATGAACGCCCCCAACCGCAAAGGCATTTATTTTCTGCCCAGCCTATTCACCACCGCTGGGCTGTTTTTTGGTTTTTATGCCATCATCCAAGCCACCCACGGCAATTTTGAGAAGGCCGCCATTGGGCTGCTGATCGCCATGATCATGGATGGTTTGGACGGCCGCGTCGCCCGCTGGACCAACACCGCCAGCGATTTCGGCAAGGAATACGATAGTTTGGTGGATTTAATCGCCTTCGGCGTGGCCCCGGCGTTAGTGATGTACTTCTGGTCGCTGCAGGCGATAGGCAAACCCGGCTGGCTGACGGCTTTTTTATACGCCGCCGCCACGGCCCTGCGTCTGGCGCGTTTCAACACTTTAACCCTCAAAGACAGCCGCTATTTTTACGGCATACCGTGCCCGGCGGCGGCCGCCTTCGTGGTTTTTTGGGTGTGGAATTTTCATGAATCCGGCATCGACGGCCAAACCATGCCGTGGATAAGCGCCGTCGCTACCTTGATATTGGCGACGCTGATGGTGTGCAATCTGAAGTTCCGCAGTTTCAAGGATTTCAACCTCATCAACCGCATCCCGTTCGCCATTTTGGTGGCTTTCGCCACCGCCTTCGTGCTGATTTTTTTCGACCCGCCGCGCGCCTTGTTTTTGATGGCTTTCGCGTACGCCGCCTCGGGCCCGGTCGGCTGGCTGCTACGCTGGCAACGCGGCACCAGTGAAAGCCCAGCCTTTCTGCCCGATGGCGACGACAACGGCGATGACGCCGCCACGCATTCGGCCGCTCAGGATGGGCAAGCCGGTTGTGCCGCGGAATCGCCGCCGCCGGCCGATGAAAAACCGCCGCAACCTAAATCGCCTGATTCGGGCGCAAAATAGCGGCCGCGGAGCAACCCTTGCATTTAATAGGCAGGTTTTATAGATTATCCCCATGTTGACCTCGATTAATTTGCGTGATGCCTTGATTGTGGCGCGGCTCCCCGCCGCCCATGGCAGCACCGCCCGCGTCGATGCGCCCGCGTTCGATGCTGCCGCGCGGCTCAACATCGGCGCTTTGCCGCTGCTGCGCCGGCGCGCGCACTAGATTCCCTCCCCCCCAAATTCCTCCGTTTTTATCCCGAATTCCGCGCTGCCGATGGCCGGCGGCGCGGCATTCCCATGTTTATTTTGGCGCGGCGTTGTTAGCCGGCCATCGAGGGCTCCGACATGAAAGACAAATTAATCATTTTCGACACCACCTTGCGCGACGGCGAGCAAAGCCCCGGCGCTTCCATGACTGTGGACGAAAAAATCCGCGTCGCCCGCCAGCTGGAAAAAATGCGCGTGGATGTCATCGAAGCCGGTTTTCCGGCCGCCAGCCCGGGGGATTTCAAGGCCGTGCACGCCATCTCGAAGGTCATCACCGGCAGCATCGTGTGCGCCTTGGCGCGCGCCACCGAGGGCGACATCGAGCGCGCCGCCGCCGCCGTTCGCCCGGCGGCACAATCGCGCATCCACACCTTCATCGCCACCTCGCCCATCCACATGCGGGAAAAATTGCGCATGCATCCAGAGCAAGTGGTGCAACGCGCCGTGGCCGCGGTCAAGCAAGCCCGCCAGCATACCGACGATGTGGAGTTCTCGCCGGAAGACGCCGGGCGTTCGGAGCTCGATTTTCTGTGCCGCATCATCGAGGCCGCCATCGACGCCGGCGCCACCACCATCAACATCCCGGACACCGTCGGTTATAACTTGCCGGCGCAGTTCGGCGCCCTGATGGCTAAGTTGCGCGCCCGCGTGCCGAACGCCGAACGCGCCGTGTTTTCGGTGCATTGTCACAATGATTTAGGTCTGGCGGTGGCCAATTCACTGGCCGCGGTGATGGCCGGCGCGCGCCAAGTGGAATGCACCATAAACGGCCTCGGCGAACGCGCCGGCAATGCTGCCCTCGAGGAAATCGTCATGGCGGTGCGCACTCGGCAAGATGAATTCACCTGCGACAGCGCCCTAGACGCCACGCAAATCGTGCCAGCGAGTCGCTTGGTGTCGGGCATCACCGGTTTTGCGGTGCAGCCGAATAAAGCCATCGTCGGCGCCAACGCCTTCGCCCACGAAGCCGGCATTCATCAAGACGGCGTGCTAAAAGCGCGCGAAACCTATGAAATCATGCGCGCCGAGGAGGTCGGCTGGGCCGCCAACCGCATCGTTTTGGGCAAGCATTCGGGGCGCCGCGCCTTCACCGAGCGCCTTAAATTTCTCGGCTTTCAATTCACGTCGGATGAAGATTTAGACCGCGCTTTCGCCCGTTTCAAGCAGTTGGCGGATAACAAGCACGAGATTTTCGATGATGATTTGCAAGCCCTGGTGACGGATGCCGCCAGCAGCGAGCAGGCGGCGCATTTTCACCTGAAATGCTTGGAAACCACCTCGCGCACCGGCGCCGATTCCCCACATCGCGCCACCGCCGAAGTGGTGTTAGAAGTGGCCGGCGAAGCAGTGAGCGCGCGCGGCCACGGCAACGGCACCGTGGACGCCACTTTTAGCGCCATCGAATCCATCGTCAAATCCGGCAGTTTGCTGCAGTTGTATTCGGTGAATTCCATCACCTCCGGCACCGACGCCCAGGGCGAAGTCGGGGTGCGGTTGGCGCGCGACGGCCGCATCGTAAACGGCCACGGCGCGGACTTAGACATCGTGGTCGCCTCCGGCAAGGCCTACATCAACGCGCTGAATAAACTCCACGAGACGCACGCCCCGGCGCAGCTCGCGCGGGCCATCTAACCCGCCGGCGGCGGCTTAGCGGCGATTTGGCGAACAACCATTTGGCGCGCAGCGTGAGCAAGCACTCCCCACAGCAGCGCGACATCTTGCGCAAGCTCGGCGTCGTTGTATGGGTGTTGCGCGGCGACGCGGCGGATGCGGTCGATTCCGCGGTTGCGGTCGAATCGAGTGCCGCGGTTGCGGCTGATTCCGCGGTTTCGGCCAAATCAAGCACCGCAGTTGCGGCTGATTCCGCGGTTTCGGCCAAATCAGGCGCCGCAGTTGCGGCTGATTCCGCAGTTGCGGCTGATTCCGCGGTTTCGGCCAAATCAGGCGCCGCAGTTGCGGCTGATTCCGCAGTTGCGGCTGATTCCGCAGTTGCGGCTGATTCCGCAGTTGCGGCTGATTCCGCGGTTGCGGTCGAATCAAGCGCCGCAGTTGCGGCTGATTCCGCGGTTTCGGCCAAATCAGGCGCCGCAGTTTCGGCTGATTCCGCGGTTGCGGCCAAATCAGGCGCCGCAGTTGCGGTTGATTCCGCGGTTGCGGTCGAATCGAGTGCCGCGGTTGCGGTTGATTCCACAGCCGCTGCAATCGCCAACCCCCCCGCCACGCCCCCAGTCACCCCGGCCGCCACACCGCCGCCCGCCGCCGTGTCGCCCATCGACCCGATTGACCAATCGCCGCCCGCCGCCGCTGCCGCCGTGTCGCCCATCGACCCGATTGACCCATCCCGGCCGCCGCCCGACTCATCCCGCTCGCCTTTGGCGCGCCTAGAACATGCCGTGTCGACTTGCCGTCAGTGCGCGCTGCATCAAACCCGCACCCGCACCGTGTTCGGCTGCGGCAACCCCAGCGCCGAGTGGATGTTCATCGGCGAAGCCCCCGGCGCCAACGAAGACCGGCTGGGCCAGCCCTTCGTCGGCCGCGCCGGCCAACTGCTCGATAAAATGATCGCAGCCTTAGGGATGAAGCGCGAGCAAGTGTTCATCGCCAACCTCATCAAATGCCGTCCGCCCGATAATCGCGACCCAGCGGCGACGGAAATCGCGCAATGCGAGCCCTATCTGCACCAGCAGGTGGCGCAAATCCAGCCCAAAGTCATCATCGCGTTAGGCCGCGTCAGCGCCCAAGCACTGCTGAAATCCACCGCCCCTTTAGGCAAACTCCGCAATCAAACCCACCGCTACGGCGCCGCCGACACCCCCCTAATCGCCACCTACCACCCCGCCTATCTGCTGCGCAGCCCGCCACAAAAAGCCCAAGCATGGGAAGATTTATGGCGAGCCAAAATGCTCATAAAACCGTAACGCGCAAATTTTGGGATTTATATATCTAAATCCCCATGCTAGTTTGGTTTGAGATTTATAGACCTAAATCTGCAGTTCGTGTGGCGTTTTTTTGAGGTCAGCGCCTGATTTAGGAGGGCTGCATTTGATTTTGGCATTTGATTTTGGCATTTGATTTTGGTGTTTGATTTTGGTGTTTGATTTTGGCGTTTAATGTTGATGTTGATGTTGGCTTTTGATTTGGATTTTGCTTTGGCTTTGGCTTTGGCTATTGCTTTGGCTGTTGGTTTGGCTTTTCGCTGCTGCTTTGGCTTTTCGCTTTAAGTCTTCACTCCCCTTAGTTTTTGCTTTTTGGAGGGGGAGCCAAAACTGGCGGCTTTTTGCCAGTTTTGGTGGGTGTGGTTAATTTTAATTTTGATTTTGCCTTTCGCTTTTGGATTTTGATTTGCTTGTACCGTTATCCTGTAAATCCCCCCCAACTGGGCGATTAAATTCTCAAGCAGTTTCGATGGTGATGGGTTTATAAACCGCCAATCTTTTTTTCATGATATCGATGGCTTCGGGGTTGTTATCCACCAATAAAAAACGCCGATGATGTTTCGCCGCCGCTGCGCCGGTGGAGCCGCTGCCGGCGAAAAAATCCACCACCAAATCACTCGGGCGGGAATGAATTTTGATGATGCGTTCCATAATGCCGAGCGGTTTTTGCGTCGCGTAGCCGGTTTTTTCTTTGCCGTTGGGGCTTACGATGGTATGCCACCAAACATCGGTGGGGGTTTTGCCGCGCGCCGCTTTTTCCGCCCCGACCAAGCCCGGCGCCATATAGGGAATTCTATCCATGGCGTCAAAATTGAATACATAATTTTTAGGATTGTTGACATACCAAAAAATCGAGTCGTGTTTGGCCGACCATTTTTTAGTGCTGCGCGCGCCGTAATCATAAGCCCAGATAATTTCATTCATAAAACACGCGCGGCCAAAAATTTCATCTAACGCAATTTTGCAATAATGCGCCTCGCGATAATCAATGTGCAGAAAAAAACTCCCATCGGGCGCTAAAATTCGCTTCCCCTCGGCCAATCTCGGGCGCAAAAAGGCTAAAAAATCATCGAACGAATCCGCATAACCAGAAACACTTACTTTGGTGGTCTTATAACGCTTGCCCTGATAGCCGACTCTGTCGCCAGCATCATCTTGCGTGGTTTTAATACGCTGGCGCTGCTGGCGTTTGCCGGTGTTGAACGGCGGGTCGATATAAATCAAATTCGCCATGTGGTCTGGTTGGGCGCGCAAAAAATCCAAATTATCCGCCAATACGATGCGATTGCTGGGCGTCTCCAGGTGCGGTTGATTCATATCTTAAATGTCGATGCAATAGACGACACATATACAATAGACGACACATATATATGAGTATATGAGTATATGAGTCGATGTTTATGGCGAGTAGGTGGTCGGTGATGCCGTTCGCGGACCAAGATGCGAAACGAGGCGCCCGATGTGGCTATTCCTGGCACGCCCTGGCGCTCCCTAGGGGAATCGAACCCCTGTTTCCGGCGTGAGAGGCCAGCGTCCTAACCGCTAGACGAAGGGAGCAATCGGGTGCTGGCGATGGTATCATAGGCGGCTGAATTAAGGTTGCCCGAGGGTTGAATTGAGCGCCGCATGGGGGCCGCTGAATCGCCATCAATTTTTATCATTTCGCCGCGCTTGCCGCCTTCGAAGGGGGCGCCGAACCGGCCTGTCATCAGGATGAATTTGTGACTCAAGTTACTCACCCGGCCCAAGATTTGGGCTTCGACCGCAGCTGGATTAGCGCGGCTGCGTTGCAGGTGGTCGAGGGTTTGCAGGCGGCTGGTTTCGATGGCTATTTGGTCGGCGGATGCGTGCGCGATTTGTTGCTGCAGCGCCGCCCCAAAGATTTCGACATCACCACCGACGCCAGCCCGGAACAAGTGCGCGGGCTTTTTCGACGCTCGCGCATCATCGGTCGGCGCTTCAAGATTGTGCATGTGCGGTTTGGCCGCGAGGTGGTCGAGGTGGCCACCTATCGCGCCAAACCCAGCCGTGGCGGCGGGCGGCGAGTGTCGACCAGCGGCCGCGTCGTAGACGACAATGTGTTCGGCACCATCGAGCAAGACGCGCAGCGCCGAGATTTCACCGTAAACGCCATGTACTACGACCCCAGCCGCGAGCAAGTCATGGATTTTCTCGGCGGCGTCAAAGATTCCCGCAACGGCGTGTTGCGGATGATAGGCGAGGCCGCCGAGCGCTTCACCGAAGACCCGGTGCGCATGCTACGGGCGTTGCGATTCCGCGCCAAACTGGGGATGAAATTAGCCGATGGGGTGGGAGCCGCCATCGCCCAATGCCGCGCCTTGCTCGAAGATGTGCCGGCGGCGCGCTTGTTCGATGAGGCGCTGAAAATGTTTCACCACGGCCACGCCGGGCGCAGTTGGCAAGAGTTGCGCGCCCACCGCATGACTTCGAGCCTATTCCCGCTCACCGTGTCGGTGTTAGACGACCCGGACGACCACGCCGACAGCCGCGCCGAGAGCGCCGCCGCCAAAGCCCTCATCGACCTGGCGCTGAAAAACACCGACTTGCGCGTGCGCCAGGGCAAGCCGGTCATCCCGGCCTTTTTGTTCGCGGTGTTGTTATGGACGCCCTTTCGCTGGCAGTTGGCGCATCAGCGCGCCGCCGGCCAGCCGGGCGGTGACGCGGTATGGAGCGCCGGCGAGGCGGTGTTTGGCGCCCAATCGCGGCGCGTGTCGGTGCCGCGTCGGGTCAGCGCCGCGGTCATGGAAATATGGGAAATGCAGACCCAACTCGAACGCCGCCGCGCCGGCGCGGTGCTGCGCTTGTTGGCTGATAAGCGGTTTCGCGCCGCCTATGATTTTCTCGTGCTGCGCCAGCAGGTGGGCGAGGTGGATGAAGAATTGGCGCACTGGTGGCGGGATATTCAAGCATGCAGCCCGCAGCAGCAACGGCAATGGGCTGATGAACGCCGCGCCGCTCACCCCGACCCATCGGCCGAACAATCTGGCCAATCCGCCGCCCTATCCACCCAATCCGCCGCCGCCGCCAATTCCGCCGCAACCGAATCATCCACCCCATCCGCCGTCGCCAGCGCAGCCGCCAATCCCACCGCGCCCAAACGCCGTCGCCGCCCATCTTCCGGCTCGCGAGGCGGAAGATGGGCGGCCAAAAAAACCCGCCCGAAACCTCCCGAATCCGCCTGAATGCCGCAACATTTCAAGCCCCATCCGGCCTGCCCGCAGCCGCGCCTCATCCGCCAGGCGGCGGAAATCATCCGCGCTGGCGGCGTGCTCGCCTATCCGACCGATTCCAGCTACGCCCTCGGTTGCGCCATGGGCAACAAAACCGCCATGGAGCGCATCCGCCGCCTCCGCCAAGTGGGCGAAGCGCACAATTTCACCTTAGTGTGCCAAGACCTCTCCGAACTCAGCCAGTATGCGCAAGTGGATAACGTCGCGTACCGTCTGTTGAAGCGCTTCACGCCCGGCCCGTACACCTTTATCCTCGCCGCCACCCGCCAAGTGCCGCGCCGCCTGCAGAATCCCAAGCGCCGCAGCATCGGGTTGCGGGTGCCCGATTACCCCATCGTGACCGCCATGCTGGCGCAGTTGGGCGAGCCGTTGATGAGCTCGACGCTGATCATGCCCGGCGAAGCATTACCACTTAACGAGCCAACCACCATCCTCGAGCGCGTCGGCGCGCACATCGATCTACTGGTGGATGGCGGGCCGTGCGACTGGCAGCCGACCACAGTGGTAGACCTCACCACCGACGCGCCCCAAGTGTTGCGGCAGGGCAAGGGCGATAGCACCGCTTTCGCCGCCGCCTAATAATGCCTGCGAGCTCGAAAGCGCCCGGCCGATAAGGCCACGCCGATAACGCCACTTCGACCACCTAACCCGAATCCAGCCCTCGACCAGTGCCCGCCGCCCCCACGCCGCCGCCGCCCGCCCCCATGTCGCCGCCGGCCGAGCCGACTAACCGCCGCGTGTTATCCGGCATGCGCCCCACCGGCCGCCTGCACCTCGGCCATTACCACGGCGTGCTAAAAAACTGGGTGCGCATGCAGCACGATTACGAATGCTATTTTTTCGTCGCCGACTGGCACGCCCTGACCACCCACTACGCCCAGCCGCTGGCGCTGCGTCAACACGCCCAAGATATGGTCATCGATTGGTTAGCGGCTGGCGTCGACCCCGAAAAAGCCACGCTATTCATCCAATCCCAAGTGCCGCAACACGCCGAACTGCACCTGCTGCTGTCCATGGTCACGCCGCTCGGCTGGCTGGAGCGCGTGCCCAGTTTTAAGGAGCAACAGCAAAAATTGCGCGCCCTGGATCTCGCCACCTATGGTTTTTTGGGCTATCCGTTGCTGCAATCGGCCGATATTTTGATGTATCGCGCCGCGCATGTGCCGGTGGGCGAAGATCAAGCGCCGCATGTGGAGTTGACGCGCGAAATCGCCCGCCGTTTCAATCATTTTTTCGGCCGCGATGCGGATAGTGAGGCCGCCATCGAGCGCGCCTTGGCACGCCTGGGCAAAAAAACCGCCAAAATCTATCGCCGCCTGCGCGCCCAGTTTGCCGAACAAGGTGACCGCCAAGCCCACGCCGCAGCGCAGGAATTGGTGCGCGCCGCGGCCAATATCGGGGAACAAGATAAAGCGCGCTTGCTCGGCCATCTCGAAGGGCGCGGGCGCGCCATTTTGCCGGAACCCCAGGCGCTGTTTACCGCCGCCGCCAAAATGCCCGGGCTGGACGGCCAAAAAATGTCAAAATCCTACGGCAACACCATCGCCCTGCGCGATGACCCGCAGCGCGTGCGCGCCGCCATCAAATCCATGCCCACCGACCCGGCGCGGGTGCGCTTAACCGACCCCGGCGAGCCGCAAAAATGCCCGGCGTGGCAGTTGCATTTGGTATACAGCGAGCCGCAAGTGCAAACTTGGGCCGCCGCCGGTTGTCGCGCCGCGGCCTTCGGCTGCTTGGAATGCAAGGCGCCATTGGCTGACAAAATCCTGGCCGAACAAGCCGAATTCGCGGCTCGCGCCCGCCATTACGAAGCGCGCCCGGACGAAGTGCGCGACATCATCCAAGCCGGCACCCAGCGCGCCCGCCAAACCGCCCGCGACACCATGCAAGTAGTGCGCGCCGCGGTCGGGGCGGTGTATTGAGCGGCCCAAACCATGCGTCTAATCCATCGCCACCCATCGCTATGAATCGCCCGCCGGTGGGCCATGCCGCCGCTGCCCAGCCGGCCTCCACTGGCGCCCCGGTGGCCTTGGTATACGGCAAGAAATTAGAAAAATGGCCGCATGATTTGTATATTCCGCCGCATGCGCTGGAGATTTTTCTGGAGACCTTTCAAGGCCCGCTGGATTTGCTGTTGTATCTGATTCGCAAGCAGAATCTAGACATCTTAGACATTCCGGTGGCGCGCATCACCGCCCAATATATGGAGTATGTCGAGTTGATGCGGCATTTACACCTCGACCTGGCGGCCGAATATTTGGTGATGGCGGCCATGCTGGCGGAAATAAAATCGCGCATGTTGTTGCCGTTGCCGGCTTCCGACGAGGCCGAAGACGACCCAGACCCGCGCGCCGCGTTGGTGCGGCGGCTGCGCGAATACGAGCGTTTTCGCCAAGCGGCGCAAGATTTGGACGCCATGCCACGGCTGGAGCGCGAGATTTATTTGGCGACGGCGCAGAATGAATTACCCGCGGCCGCCAAAATTCTGTCCACCGCGTCGCTCAATGATCTCATGGCGGCCTTTCGCGGCGTGTTAGATAGAGCCGGGCAATTCAAGCACTGGCGCATCGGCCGCGAAACCTTAACCGTGCGCGAAAAAATGGTGTGGATTCTCGACCGCGTGCGCGGCCGCGGCGTGCTGCGCTTTGAAGATTTACTGCGCCCCGAAGAAGGGCGGCCGGGGCTGGTGGTGAGTTTCATGGCGATTCTCGAATTGGCGCGCGACCAAATGCTGGTGGTGGCGCAATGCGAGCCGTTTGCGCCCATCCAAATCACCGGCGTGGCGCAAGAAAACGCATCCCATAAGGAATTAAAGAACGCATGTCAGACGAATTAAAATGCATCGTCGAGGCGGTGTTGATGGCATCGGACGCGCCGCTCAGCGTGGCGCGGATTCAAAGCGCGTTTGCGCAAGATGGGCAGCCCTCGGCGGCGCAGATCACCGCCGAGTTGCGGCGCTTGGGCGCGGAATGCGAGCAACGCGGTATCGAGTTGCGCAAAATCGGCGCTGGCTATCGCTATCAATCCCGCCGCCAATACGCGCAGTGGATTGGCAACCTGCACGCCGCCCGTCCGCCGAAAATGTCGCGGGCGCTGCTGGAAACCCTCGCCATCATCGCCTATCGCCAGCCAGTCACCCGTGGCGATATCGAAGAAATCCGCGGCGTCGGCGTCTCCGCCGACATCATGCGGCGGCTGCAAGAGCGCGAATGGATCAAAGAAGTCGGGGCGCGGGATTTGCCCGGCCGCCCGGTGCTGTTCGCCACCACCGCGGAATTTTTGTCCTATTTCAACTTAGAATCCATCAAAGATTTGCCGCCACTGGCCGAACAACGCGAGTTAGGCGAGGTCGCCGGCGACTTGGATTCATCATTGCCGGCGGAATTGTTGGCGGTGTTGAGCAATTCCGCCTCGCCGGCGGCGGGTCGGCAGGGCGGGGCGGCGGCTGATTCCACCGTCGATTCAGCGAGTGATTCGGCGGTCGATTCGGAGGTCGATTCGACTTCCGGTTCGTCGCCGGCAGAGCAACAAAGCGACCAGTAACGCCACAATCGACCCGAGGGTCGCTTCCAACCTCGCCTCGAATGCCACCTTGCGGCGTCGAGTTATCGGCGTGGAGACCATTAATGGGGATTTATAGACTTAAATCTCCGCCACCACCAAAAGTGCTGGTAGCCGTGTCATCACCACGCAAAATTGTCTTTAAATAGGGAGTTATATACCTAAATCCTCATTATTAGGCTGCTGTTTGGGGGGGGGTGATTTAATGTTGAGTGAAAAGCCGCATTAAGATTAACAGCAACAGCGAACAGCAACAGCGAAAAGCAACAGCGAAAAGCGAAAGTCAAAGCGAAAGTCAAAGTCAAAGTCAAAGTCAAAAGCACTCCCTTGGGGATTTAGATATACAAAGGGGATTTAGATATACAAACCCCATAAATCCCGCATGCCCTAAATCCATGCCCTCGATCCCTAACACCGCCAAATCGCCCCCGCCAGCCGGCGAGCGGCTACAAAAACACCTGGCGAAGTTGGGGTTGGGGTCGCGGCGGGCGGTGGAAGAGTGGATAGTGCAAGGAAAAATCACCATCGATGGCCGCGTCGCCCAGCTCGGCGATAGGGTGGGCGAGCATAACCGCATCGCCATCGCCGGCCAGGCGGTGGCGATGCGGCCGGCGGCGGCGCGGCGGGTGCTGCTTTATCACAAACCCGAAGGCGAAATCAGCGCCCGCAAAGATCCGGCCAATCGCCCGACGGTATTTCGCCGCCTGCCGACACTCGATAGCGCGCGCTGGGTCGCGGTGGGTCGCCTCGACCTCAATAGCAGCGGGCTGCTGCTATTTACCACCGATGGCGAATTAGCCAATCGCTTGATGCACCCGCGCTTTGGGCTGGAGCGCGAATACCTGTGTCGCGTGTATGGAAAAGTCGACGCCGCGGCCATAAAGCGCCTGCGCGAAGGCGTGGTGTTAGACGGCATCAAAGTGCGCTTTCAACGCGTGGCGCGCCACCCGGGACGGCCGGATGCGAGCGCCCCCGAGCGCCGCAACCAGTGGTATTCGGTGGTGGTATGCGAAGGCAAATACCGCGAAGTGCGGCGCCTATGGGCCGCGGTGGGCTGCCAGCTCAGCCGCCTGCTGCGCGTGCGCTACGGCAGCGTGCTCTTGCCGCCCACCCTAAAACCCGGCGACTGGCAGGAATTGCCGCCAGCCGCCATCGAGCAATTGCGAACCGCTCACCAGTGCGCGACTGATGCACCCTAACCCCCGATGATTCGGGGGATTACCGCGCCTAAACCAGCATCCTTACCCGCAGTTTTGATTATGCTGGCGGTGCATGTCGGTTGATAAAAGCCCCCACCATTTTTTAGGGATTTATATATCTAAATCTGCACGGTGGGTTTGCTGTTGATTTTGATCTTGCAGTTGATTTTGATCTTGCTGTTGATGTTGGCTTTTACCGTTTTACTCCCCCCGCTTTATCTTGCCGGGGAGTCAAAACTGGCAGATTCATCGCCAGTTTTGGTGGGGAGGGGTTGCTGTTGATGTTGATGTTGATGTTGGCTTTTGACTTGGCTTTTGACTTGGCTGTTGCTGTTGCTGTTGCTGTTGCTGTTGCTGTTGCTGTTGCTGTTGCTGTTGCTGTTGCTGTTGCTGTTGCTGTTGCTGTTGGCTTTTGATGTTGCTGTTGATGTTGCTGTTGCTGTTAAGGCTTTGCTCCACCCTATCTTTTTAGGAGGGAGCCAAAACTGGCGGGTTTTTCGCCAGTTTTGGTGGGGGGTGCGTTTGACTTTGGCTTTGACTTTGACTTTGGCTTTGCTTTTGATTTCCGCTGTCGCTTTCGCTTTCGCTTTTCGCTTTTTCTGTTGCTTTGACTTTGATTTTTCTGTTGATGTTGTATCTTTTAACTCATCTTTTGGGGCTGATGGGGTAAAAATTTAAAGGTAAAAACGGCAATCGAAAATCAAAAGTCGAGTCAAACCTAACATTAAAGATATCCCCACCAAAACTGGCTAAAAGTCGCCTGATTTGACTCCCCACCCTGCGGGGAGTAAAGAAAAAGCCCAAAATCAAAAGCAAAAGCCAGCTCAAAACCCCCCCACCAAAACTGGCGAAAAAGACGCCAGTTTTGACTCCCCCTCATGGTAAAGCGGGGGGAGTAAAGATTAAAAGCAAAAGCCAAAGCAAAAGCAAAAGCAAAAGCAAAAGCAAAAGCAAACGCAGCCTCCCTAAATCAGCCGCTGACCTCAAAAAAACGCCAATCGAACTGCAGATTTAGGACTATAAATCCCCTTTTTTACGCCCCCAATCGGCCCATGAATCATTCGATAAAAAACCCGCCGCCTCAATCTAAGGCAGACGCCGCGCCAGGCGATGGCCTAAATTCCACGCCGCCGCGCGGCTTTCCTGAGGCGGAATTCGCGGCACGCACCGATGGCTTGCAGCGCGCCATGCGCGACCACCGGCTGGATGCCGTGTTGCTGACCACCGAGCCCAATGTGCGCTACTTTTCCGGGTTTTTCACGCAGTTTTGGGAGAGCCCGACGCGGCCATGGTTTTTGCTCGTGCCGGCGAGCGGCAAGCCGGCGGCGGTTATTCCGGAAATCGGGCGCAGCGGCATGGCGCAAACTTGGCTCGAAGATATTCGCACTTGGCCGGCGCCGCGCCCGGCCGATGATGGCATTTCCTTGCTGGTGGATTATTGTCGGCACCGGCCGCGGCGTTTTGGCCGCATCGGCATGACCCTCGGCACCGAAAGCATGCTGCGCATGCCGGCCAACGATTTCGCGGCGCTGAAAAAAACCTTATCCGAGCACGCGTCGGCGCATTTTGAGATAGTGGATGCGGCGCCGCTCATGCACGCTCAGCGCATGGTGAAATCGACCCTGGAAATCGACAAAATGCGGCATATTGGCGCGTTGGCATCGGCCTCTTTTGCGGCGCTGCCGAGTTTCGCCGCCGCTGGCATGCGTGAGCTGGACATCACCCGGCAAATGTGCTTAGACCTACTGCGTCGCGGCGTCGATTCCATCCCGTATTTGGTCGCCGGCTCCGGCCGCGGCGGTTATGACAGCATCATCATGGGCCCCACCGAGCGCCGGATTACCGACGGCGATGTGCTGCTCATCGACACCGGCTCGACTTGGGATGGGTATTTTTGCGATTTCGACCGCAATTTCGCCTTCGGCCACGCCGACGCGCAGGTCAGCGCCGCCTATCAAACCGTATGGCGCGCCACCGAAGCCGGCTTTGCCGCGGCCCGCCCCGGCGCCACCACCACCGACCTATGGCGCGCCATGAATGAGGTGATGGTAGCCGGTGGCAGCCTCGGCAACGAGGTCGGCCGGCTCGGCCACGGCCTCGGCATGCAGCTCACCGAACAGCCCTCCAACACCGCCTTCGACCACACCGAACTCGCCCTCGGCATGGTGCTAACGCTGGAACCCGGCATGACTTTCGCGCCGGGCAAGCAAATGGTGCACGAGGAAAACATCGTCATCACCGCCGCCGGCGCCGACTGGTTAAGCCATCGCGCAGGCCCAGAACTGCCGGTGTTGTAAGCCGCCGCCGGTGTAGCGCCGCCGGCACTTGGCCGCGGTCTCATCATGCAACTCGATAGCCCTCCGCACGGCGCGCCGAGCAGTTTTTTTCGATAGGGAAAAATGCATCATGACGATAAATCGGCGGCTTGAAAACGGCGGCGGCATGACGATAAATCGGCGGCCGGTTTATCCGCCAGGCGCGCTCTACATGGAATCAAAATCCCTATCATGAATCGCCTGAACTCAATGGGATTTATATACTTATTGCCGCAGGTGTTATTTCAGGCATTATTTCGCGCCGATTTTGTAGTGTTTTGTTAATGTTGGGGTTTTTAGGTGCGGTTACGGGCTTGTATTTAGCCGTCATGACGGCAGTTTCACGCAAATTCTGTCGGCTAATTTCCGTATCAATACCCGCTCGTTTTTGTGGCAATAGGTATATAAATCTCAAATCAAAACCATCATCATGAATCGAGATGTCTTCGCGCGCGCCCGCATTCGCCGCCATGCCAATGTTCACGCCGCTGGCGCGGTCGGCTATCCGGCGGTGCTACGGCGGCGTTTTAATCTAAAGGCGAGCGCGGAGGCGGCGCGCGAAATTTCCGCCTGGCCGGGCTATCAGCCCACGGCGCTGGTTTCATTGGCCGGCGTGGCATCGAAATTCGGCTTAAGCACCATCCACTATAAGGATGAATCCAGCCGCTTCGGGCTGGGCAGTTTCAAAGCCCTCGGCGGCGCCTATGCGGTGCAGCGCTTGTTGGCGCGCTTATTGCATCGTCACGGCCACGCGCCGGCTGGCGAGCCCACCGCGGCCGATTTGGAGGGCGGCGCATTCGCGCAACACACCGCCGCCATCACCGTGGTGACCGCCACCGATGGCAATCATGGCCGCTCGGTGGCGTGGGGCGCGGCGCGTTTTGGCTGCCGCTGCCGCATCTACATCCACGCCGGCGTTAGCGAGCGCCGCGCCCAAGCCATGCAAGAATTGGGCGCGCAAGTGATTCGCGTAAGCGGCAATTACGATGAATCAGTGCGCGCCGCGGCCGCCGAAGCGCGCCAAAACCAGTGGCATGTGGTCTCCGACACCTCCTATCCCGGCTATACCGATTTGCCGGCGCAGGTGATGGCTGGCTACAGCGTGATGATGGCGGAAATCATGGCGCAATTGCCGCCCGGCGCGCGTTTTACCCATGTGTTCGCGCAAGGCGGCGTGGGCGGATTGGCGGCCGCCGTGGCCACCTATCTGTGGGAAAAACTCGGCGCCGAACGCCCTCGATTCATCGTGGTCGAGCCCGAACTCGCCGACTGCTTATTCCAAAGCGCGGTGCGCAATCGCCCCACCGAAGTGCGCATCGTGGATGAGACCATCATGGCCGGCTTGTCATGCGGCGAGGTGTCCACCTTGGCGTGGCAGGCGTTATCCACCGCGGCCGACGATTTCATCACCATCGGCGATGCGTTAGTGGGGCCCACCATGCGCTTGTTGGCGCGCCGACCGGGGATAGAAGCCGGCGAATCGGCGGTGGCCGGGTTGGCGTGCTGTCTGGCGGCCTGCGCCCAGCCGAGGCTAAAAGCCGAACTGGGATTAAACGAACA
This sequence comes from Candidatus Poriferihabitaceae bacterium, assembly GCA_965243285.1. GTDB lineage: Bacteria > Pseudomonadota > Gammaproteobacteria > Arenicellales > Poriferihabitantaceae > JAHRAW01. Next base: position 1,916,688 of record OZ251537.1, read on the forward strand.
CAGCCAAGTATTGGTACTCGGCACCGAAGGCGCCACCGACCGTCAAATTTACGACGAAATTATGCAGGAGGAAGATGATTCAAGCGCCGGGTGATTGTTGCGGGTGGGGATTTGGGGGGTGAGGTTGGGAGGATTTTTGGGGGATTTTGGCTTTTGGCTGTTAACGTTTTACTCCGCCCGCTTCATCTGGGGGGAGTCAAATTAGGCCGAGCCGATAGACTCGGGCTGATGTGGTGGGGGGACTGTTGATTTTCACTTTGGCTTTTCGCTTTTGACTTGGCTTTTGATTTGGCTTTTGACTTAGCTTTTGACTTAGCTTTTGGTTTTTACTTTCCCCCTCATTTGGTCTAATGAGTTGAAGATTTAAAGACAAAAGCAAAAAGACCAACATCAACAGCCCCCCACCAAATCAGGCGATAAAGCCGTCTGATTTGACTCCCCCCAGATGAAGCAAGGGGGGGAGTAAAACGTAACAGCCAAAGCGAAAATCAAAAGCCAAAAGCAAAAGCCAAAAGCAAAAGCCAAAAGCAAAAGCCAAAAGCAAAAGCCAAAAGCAAAATCAAAATCAAAAGCAACATCAAAAGCAACATCAAAAGCACCCCCACCGGCTCCACGGCGGGCTACCCCCCCTAATTCCCAGTTTTTTCCAGTGCCGCAATCACGCGTTCGCCGAATTCATCGGTGCCGATTTGGGCGTTCGGCTTTGCGGCGTGCAGCGGCGTCAAATCCGGCGTGCAATAGCCGTCGGTGAATACCGACTGCATGGCAGCCCATAAATTACGCGCTTCCGCATCCATGCCGAAACTCATTTGCAGCATCATCGCCACCGAGCCTAACATGGAGTACGGGTTGGCGATATTGCGTCCGGCGATGTCCGGCGCCGAGCCGTGCGAGGGTTCGTAATAGGCCTTATCGGGGCCGATGCAAGCCGACGGCATCAAGCCCAGCGAGCCGAGTACGCCGCCGGCTTGGTCGCTGAGAATGTCGCCGAACAGGTTTTCCATCACCATCACGTCGAACTGCGCGGGATTTAAGCACAGGTAGGTGGCGGCGGCGTCCACCAACACATTGTGTACCTCGATATCGGGGAAATCACGCCCCACTTCGTCGATAATTTCGCACCACAGCACGCTGGATTTCAGCACATTGTTTTTATGCACGCTGTGCAGTTTGCGCGAGCGCTGGCGCGCCGTCTCGAAAGCGACGCGCGCGATGCGCTCGATTTGGAATTCATCGTATTCCAATTGCTCGCGAACATAGCGCCGCCCCTGCGCGTTCACGCCGACTTCCTTGTGGCCGAAATACACCCCGCCGACCAACTCGCGGATAATCATAATGTCGATGCCGGCGCCGATAACCGAAGCCTTCAACGGCGAAAAATGCGCCAGTGCCGCCGGCAAACGCGCCGGGCGAAAATTAGCATAGGTGTCATAGCGCCGCCGCAGCGGCAATAGCGCGCCCCGTTCGGGCTGCTGCTCGACCGGGATTTGCTTGGATTCCTCAAACCCCAGGCCGATGGGGCCTTTGAGGATGGCATCGGCTTGGTCGCAAATGGCTTGGGTTTCGGGCGGAAAACTGGCGCCGGTGGCAAACCAGGCGCCAGCGCCGAACAGCGCCGGCGTCAGCTCAAAAGACACCGCATTGCGTTGCTCGATAAACCGCAGCGCCTTGATCGCTTCGCGCATGATTTCATCACCGATGCCGTCGCCGGCGAGCACCGCGATTTTGTAATTTTTCTGCGGGGCGGTGGGCATGGGTTAAGTGCGGCGTGATGGTTTGTCGGCGGCGCTCGACTTTATTCGCGGCGGTTATTGCGGCCAGTTGGGCGCGCGTTTTTCGATGAAGGCGTCGATTCCTTCGATGGTCTCCGGCAGCATCATGTTGTCGGCCATGGTGTCGGTGGCGCCGGCGTACGCCGCATCTTGCGGCTGCGTGAGTTGCGCATAAAAACGCTGCTTGCCGAGCCGAATAACGCGCGCCGGTTTGGCCGCGATAGTCGCCGCCAGTTCGGCCACCGCGGCGTCCAGCCGTTCGGCCGGCACGGCGCGATTGATTAAGCCGTAATTCAACGCCGCATCGGCATCGATGAAGTCGCCGGTCAGCAGCATCTGCATGGCGCGCTTGCGCGATATATTGCGGCTCAACGCCACCGCCGGGGTCGAACAAAACAACCCCACGCGCACTCCGGATACCGCAAATTGCGCCTCCGCCGAAGCCACCGCCAGATCGCAACTGGCGACCAACTGACACCCGGCCGCGATCGCCATGCCTTGCACTTTGGCCATAACCGGCTGCGGCAAACTCGTCAATTGCGTCATCACGCTGCTGCATTTAGTGAACAAATCATGCTGATAATCACGCGTGCTGTGGGCGCGCATCTGCTTCAAATCATGCCCGGCGCAAAAGGCGCGACCATTGGCCGCCAGAATCACCACGCGCACCGCGTCATCCGCGGCAATGTGCGCCAGCGCGGCCGCCAATTCATCCAACAATTCCTCGGATAACGCGTTGTATTGACGCGGCCGATTGAGCGTCAATACCGCCACGCCGTGTTCGCACGCGCGCAACAGCGGCGCATCGGCATGATTCGATGTCGCTTGCGGTGATTGGGAATGAGTCGACATGGCATTGCGCAATTATTTAGGGGTTTACATACTTGAATCCCTGAAAACCGGGGGTGTTGACTTTAATTTTGACTTTAGCTGTTAATTTCGTCTTTAATTTTGGGAATTATATCCTTATTGCCCAATCCTTATTCCACGCCGATTTTATAGCGTTGCGTGAAGTCTGCTTTGGTTAGGTTTTTATGGGGTTTTTGAGGTAATGCAAGCGGTTTTTCTATTTTTGGGGCGAGCAGTGTATAAATCCCTTAATTTTCACTCCCCCCATCAACCATCGCCACCCATCAGCGCGACTGCTCCACCATATACGCCACCGCCGCCGCCACCTCGTCATCGCTCAGCGCCGCATTGCCGCCCTTGGGCAACATCACGCCGCTATCGCCCTGAAAGCCATCGATGGCATGCGCCACCAACACCGCCATACCTTGCGCTATTCTCCCCTGCCAAGCCTCGGCGTCGCCGGTTTTCGGCGCCCCGGCAATCCCCCCGCCATGACAAGCCACGCAGGTGGCGTTATGCACCGCCGCCCCATCGGCCGCCGCACTCGTCGCCGGCTGGCTCACCACATTCGCCGCCACCACATTCAATTCCCCCTCCGGCGCCACCCGCGCCTCCAACGCCTCGCGCGTATTATGCTCGGCCGCCGCATTCATGCCCAACAGCAGCGCCGCCGCCAAAACCGCTAATAAGAAATGTCGGGGCTTCAAATACATGGAGGTCTCCTAAAATAAGGGTGTATTGTGGTAATGGATGGCACGGTAGTAGGTCGGTAATGCAGACCGGAAAAATCAACGATTCGCGGCATCATATCTTAAAAAGGGATTTATAGTCCTAAATCTGCAGTTCGATTGGCGTTTTTTGAGGTCAGCGGTTGATTTAGGGGGGGGCTGTTGATGGTGGTCTTTTTGCTTTTGGCTTTAAATCTTCAACTCATTAGCATTAATGAGGGAGAAGGTAGAAAGCAACAGCCAAATCAAAAGCAAATCAAAAGCCAAAAGCCAAAGCAAATCAAAAGCCAAAAGCCAAAAGCGAAAAGCGAAAAGCCAAATCAAAAGCAAAAGCAAAAGCAAAAGCAAAAGCCCCAAAGCCAAATCAAAAGCAAAAGCAAAAGCAAAAGCAAAAGCAAACGCAAAGTCAAACGCACCCCCCACCAAAACTGGCGATGAAGCCGCCAGTTTTGGCTCCCCCCTGAAAAGCAGGGTGGAGCAAAGCCTTAACAGCCAAAAACGAAAACCAAAACCCCAAAACCAAATCCCCATCCACCAACCACCAACCCAAAAACCACCAACCCAAAACCACCAACCCCCATCACCCCACTTCTACTTCCCCACCTTTTTTGCCTAGCCAGGCTTTTCTATCGCCGGCGCGGGTTTTGGATAGCAGCATGTCCATCATGGAATCCGTGTGGTCGCCCGGTGATACCGATAATTGCAGCAGGCGACGGGTGGCGGGGTTCATGGTGGTTTCGCGTAGTTGGGGGGGGTTCATTTCGCCTAGGCCTTTGAAGCGCTGCACATTGACGGCGCCGCGGATTTTTTCGGTTTTTATGCGCGCCAAAATTTGTTCTTTTTCGGCATCATCCAGGGCGTAGTACACATGTTTGGCGATGTCGATGCGGTATAGCGGCGGCATCGCCAGGCACACCCGGCCGCTGGCCACCAGGGCCGGAAAGTGGCGCAAAAATAGGGCGCATAACAAGGTGGCGATATGCAAGCCGTCGGAATCGGCGTCGGCTAAAATGCACACCCGGCCATAGCGCAAACTGGTCAAATCGCGCGCCCCGGGGTCGACCCCCAGGGCGATGGCGATGTGGTGCACCTCTTGCGAGGATAAAACCTCGCTCGGCTCCACCTCCCAAGTGTTTCGTATTTTTCCGCGCAACGGCATGATGGCTTGAAACACCCGGTCGCGCGCTTGTTTGGCGGAGCCGCCGGCGGAATCGCCCTCCACCAGAAACAACTCGGTCATCTCCAAATCATGGCTGGTGCAATCCGCCAATTTGCCCGGCAAGGCCGGCCCGCCGGTGATTTTTTTGCGCTTGACCAGTTTGCCGGCGCGTAACCTCTTTTGCGCGCTGTCGATGGCGAGGCCGGCGATTTTTTCGGCGCAGGCGGTGTGCTGATTCAGCCACAGGCCGAGGGCGTCTTTCACCGCCGCCTGCACGAACGGCCCCACCGCCCGCGATGACAGCCGTTCCTTCGCCTGACCGCTGAATTGCGGCTCGCCGACGCGCACCGCCAACACATAAGCGCAGCGCGCCCACACATCCTCCGGTGCCAGTTTCACGCCGCGCGGCAGTAAATCGCGGAATTCGCAGAATTCGCGGATAGCCTCCAACAAACCGCTGCGAAAGCCGCTCAAATGCGTGCCGCCTTGGGCCGTGGGGATGAGATTCACATAACTCTCGGCCACCGCCTCGCCGCCGTCGGTTATCCAGGCCGCAATCCACGCCACCTCGCCGTCGGCGGTTTTATGTTCGCCGGCGATGGGCGCCGCCGGGGTCATCTGGGCAGCCCCCAGCACGCCGCCGAAATAATCCGCCAAGCCGTTCTGGTATTGCCATTGCTCGTCATTGTGCGGGGCCTGGTCATCGCGAAAACTCACCCGCAGGCCGGCGCACAGCACCGCCTTGGCGCGCAAAGTGCGCTTCAGCCGCTCGATATGAAACTGCGGCGCGTCGAAATAGCGCGCATCCGGGGCGAAGCGCAGCGCCGTGCCAGTGTCTTTTTTCGCCACCGTGCCTACCACCGCCAATTTACTGGCGCGCTCGCCGTGCGCGAAGGCGATATGCCGCCGCTTGCCGTCGCGCTTCACCCACACCTCCAGCCGGCTGGATAACGCATTCACCACCGACACGCCGACGCCGTGCAAACCGCCGCTATAACGATAATTTTTGCCCGAAAACTTGCCGCCGGCGTGCAATTTAGTGAGAATCACCTCGACCCCGCTCATACCTTGCGCGTGCATGTCGGTGGGCATGCCGCGGCCATTGTCGGTCACGGTCAAGGCGCCGTCGGCGTGCAAGCGTACTTCGATGGCATCGGCGTGCCCGGCTAACGCCTCATCGACGCTATTGTCGATAACCTCGTGCGCCAGGTGGTTCGGGCGTTCGGTGTTAGTGTACATCCCCGGGCGCTTGCGCACCGGCTCGAGCCCGGTGAGCACCTCGATGGCCGAAGCATCGTAGCGATTGGACATGCGCGGTTTAATGTGGTTGACTTGATTTGTGGTTGACTTGATTAATGGTAACTTGCAATGCGGAGTTTGGCATACAATACCGCCATGATACGCCAGCGGAGTTACCCGCCAGCGGAGTTACCCGAATGCCGCCAAGAATGCCGCCAAGAATGCCGCGAGTCCATAGGCGTGCCGTGTGCGTATATCGCCCGGACCAACTTCAAAATCGTGACCGATGGATATCCCCATCAGGCGGTCACCCCCTACACCCCTCTACACCCCCCTACATCCCTAACTACCCCCTACACCCCTAACTGGTGAAACCGAACATGACTATATCTGCCCCCCGCCCCACCGTACGCCAGCGGCTCAGCCATGCGTTATCCATTCACAGCAGAAAAAAGGCGCGGCTTTTGCTCGCCGTTCTTATCGGTTTCGGGCAATTAGGCGGCATGGTCGCCACCGCGCAAGGGCAGGCTATCAATCCAGTGCCCACAGGCGATATACCCGATGGCGCAGTATTTACGGGGCACATAGCACAGGTTACAGAAATCGGACTACCCGTCAATCAGCCTATAGCATTCGGCCTCCATATAGTCCAGTTCAATCATAATACCGCTGGTGCATACACACTGACTGGGGCAGGCGGCGTGTCGGTGGACAGCGTGTTGCCGGGGTTGAGCTTTGGATATCGAAGTGCGGGTATTCTGAATGAACCGATACTCGTAGGCACGGCGACCATGCCGAACGCGCCGGCCATCAGACTAACCTACACCGGCTATACCACCATCGATGATGGGAGTACCATCAATAATTTTGGGAATTATTATAAGCAAAGCGTGTATTACGATGTTACTGTACGCGGAGGAGTTATTCAGGCATACTCGGTCAACGATCTGAGTTATGCCGCCGGTGACGAGGTGGTCAGACAACTGACACCAGGTGTTGATGTAATTGATAGTGAGTCGGTGCTGCTCCCACACACAGTAGGTATAAATTACAGAGTAAGTTTGACTGGAGCGAACGGTCAGTCGCTGCGTGATGCTTTGCCCGGAGCATACTATGATGTTAGGGTAATAGATGCTAGCCCAAGTAGTAGTGTGCCAATTTTTCGCGTTGTCATGGACGGCACAGTGACCAGGGCCGAGCCGGCCCCGGTCCCCCTGACCTACCGTGTTGAAGACATCGATGATCCAACCATCTACGACGAGGTGTATTTCACAGTCTCCGTCTCCGGCCCGAGTTTCAAGAGCCAGCCGAAGGATTGGACTCGCACCCGTGGTGCGGTGTGGTCGACGCAGTTGCCCGAAGCCGACAGCAACGCCGGGCCGCTCACCTATGCCCTAACGGGTGCAAACGGCCGCCCGTTAGGCGAGGCCGTGCCCGGCATGAGATTCAACCCCCCGGCCGACGCCCGCCGCATCCACGGCGTGCCGACCAGAATCGACAGCACGCGGCTCACCTACACTGTCACCGATCGCTACGGCAATGTGGACACGGCTGATTTTATGTTTAGCGTCGCCGGCGGCACCGGCCCGACCATCACCACGCCGCCGCTCGACCGCATTTTCTCATCCACCACCGGTCCATCCACGCACAGTTTCGTGCTATCTGACGCCACCGGCGATGGGCCCTTCATTTACGCCCTCACCGGCCCGAATGGCGAGCCGCCGGCGGCGGCCCTGCCAAACGGAGATTTCGACCCCGGCCCCACCGACCGCCGAGTGTCGGTACGAACACGCGGAAGTTTGAGTTTATCCGGCACTTTTCCGCTGGTCTACATCGTCACCGACAGCAACGGCTTCTCCACCGCGGCGCATTTTAATGTGATCATCACCGGCGGACCAACTTTCTCCGAGTTGCCGGCCAATCGCACCTATGCGGTCGGCAGCCCGCGGGTTTCGTGGCTGTTGCCGGTGGGCATCCCCAGCAGCACGGCGGCCGCCGGCGAGGTGTTGCAATACCACTTGGTAGGCCCCAATGGCGAGAGCGTGGCGGATGCCCTGCCGGGCAGCGGGGCCTCTTTTGACGCCAGCACGGGCGTCCGCCGGGTGTCCATCCGCCCGAATCGCGCCGGCGTTTACCCCTTGGTGTACCGCATATCCGGGGTCGACTCCACCACCACGCCGCCGTCCACGCTGTACCGCATCGAGACCACCTTCACCGTCACCATCGTCGGCCCCAATGTGCCGGTGGCCGATTCACCGGGCGATCGCACCCACGCCGCCGGCGCCACTATCCCGCCGTTTACGCTGCCGGACGCCATCTCGGGGCTGAAGCCGTTCACCTACACCTTGGGCGGCGCCAATGCCCAATCGGCGTTGGCGGATGTCGCCCCCGGCGTCCTCTTCGACCCAGCCACTCGCGTGGTCAGCGGCGTGCCAACCAGAGCCGAAGATGTCGACCTAACCTACCGCATCACCAATCTGGGCAATGAAGAAACGCGGCTGCCGTTCAATATGTTCATCACCGGCCCGGAACTCAGCGGTACGGTGAGCGACCGCACTTTTACCATCGGCGATGAGAGCTCGTACGTATTCCCCGAGGCCCGCAGCGCCGCGGCGCCGCTCACCTACAGCATCGTGGGCTCGACCGAGGGCAAGCCCGAGGGCGGCATGACCGAGCAAACGTTGGCGGTTGTCGCCCCCGGGCTGAGTTTCACCAGCGCCACCCGCCGCCTGGCTGGCACGCCCACCAGAAACACCGTAGTCCACAACAGCAGCACGAACAACAGCCTCGCCCTCACCTATCGCGTCACCGACCGCTACGGCAACACCGATGAGGGTGGGTTTGCGCTTACCGTCGACGGCGGCGGGCCAGTGTTCGCTGGCGTAGTGAACAATGGCGTTTATCCCACCGATAACCTCATCGCGCTCAATACGCATCATTTGCCGGTAGCCAGTGGCACGGAGCCGATAACTTACAGCGTAACCGGCGCCGATGGCCGGCCGCTGACGGATATTTTATCGGGTGCTTTTCTGCAAACGGGCCTCATCGAATTCGGTACCCCGGTGGTTGGGTTGAACCACTCTAGCAATAGAGCCGGCTTTTTTGATCTTATCTACATCGCCACCGACGCCAATGGACTCTCCACTGCGGAGAATTTCAGCATCACCCTCACCGGCGGACCCCAATTCGTCACCCTGCCAGCGGACCGCGTTTTTACCGTCGATAGCGCGCCGCGCACCACCCAATTGCCCGCAGCCACCGGCACCGCGCCGTTCACCTATGCCCTAACTGGCGCCGACGGCGAGGCCATCGCCGATGCCATCCCCGGCGGCGCTTTTGACGCTGGCGCCAATGTTCGCCGGTTGGCTTTTTCGCGCACCGTGGCTGGCGTCTACCCGCTCGAGTATGTGGTCACCGATGCCGACGGCATCTCTCGGGCGGCCAGTTTCACCATCAGCATCATCGGCGGCCCGAGTTTCATGGACACGCCGGCCGACCGCACTTACACCGCCGCCAATGAAACACGCACTTTTCAACTGCCGGAGGGGCAAGGCGATGCCCCGTTCACCTATGCCCTAAGCGGGCCGAATGGCGAGGCCCCGGCGGACGCCATCCCCGGCGGCAATTTCCACTCCAGTGCCAGTGAGCGCCGGGTGACCTTTTCGACCGCCACCAACGGCACCTACCCGCTGCTCGCCACCCTCACCGATACCAATGGTTTCTCCAGCACCGCGAGTTTCACCATCTTCATCAACGGCGGCCCGAGTTTCGCTGCAGTGCCCGACCTCACTTTCGCCGCCAGCACCACCACTTCGCTCTCTCCCCAACTGCCCATCGCCACCCCCGGCGCTATGCCGTTCATCTACAGACTGAGCGGCGCCGACGGCGAGACGTTGTCAAACATCTTGCCCGGCGGCTCGTTTGATGGTACCGCGTCGGCTCGCCGGGTGACCTTCATACCGCACACCGCCGGTACTTACCCGCTGCTTTACACCGCCACCGATAACGGCGGCCTCGCGACCACGGCGAGTTTCACCATCTTCATCATCGGCGGCCCGACTTTCGCCTCCATACCGGGCGACCTCACTTATACCGCCGCCAATGAGTTGTTCACTTATTTTCTGCCCTATGCCACAGGTGATTCGGCCGGCGATATGTCGTTCACCTACACCCTGGACGGCGCCGGCGGCGAACCTATAGCGGAGGCCTTGCCTAACGGCGGCTTTGGCGCTGATTCGACGCGCCGCCAGGTGTCATTTTCGCGCAACGCCCCCGGTGTCTACCCGTTGCGCTACACCATCACCGCTGGCGGCGGCTTATCAGCCAAGGTCAATTTCACCATCACCATCAGCGGGCCGATTTTCGCTGCTGATGACCTGCCCATAGCCGACATAACCGGCCTCGGCGGCGCAGCCATCGCCGCCGTCACCCTGCCAGCCGCCGCCAGCGCCGAGGAGGTGACCTACGCCCTAACCGCGGCCGACGGCGCGGCGTTAGCGGATATCGTGCCCGGCTTGTCGTTCGATGCCGACAGCCGCGTGCTGTCCGGCACGCCCACCGTGACCGGCGTGTTCCCGCTGACCTACACCGCCACCGACAGCGGCGGCGTTGTCACCGCCACCTTCACCGCCACCTTCACCGGCGTGGCTTTCGCGGCCGCGGATTTGCCCTTGAGCGATAGAACCTATGCCGGCGGCGTGGCCATCCCAGCCCTCATCCTGCCGACCGCCACCGGCGGCTTATTGCCGCTGAGTTACTCCCTGGTGGGCCCCGGCCAGCAAGCCTTATCCGATGCGGTGCCCGGGCTGTCCTTCGATGCCGCCAGCCGCGTGCTGTCTGGCACGCCGAGCAGAAATGGCGATGTAACGATGACTTACCGCGTCACCGATGCCTACAACGTCGTCGCCGCCGCTACCTTTACGATATCCATAACCGGCGGCCCGATGTTCGGCGCCGTGACCGATGTAAGTTTCAACGCCACTACGGCTAATACCCAGGTTACCCATGGTGTGCCAAAAGCCACCGGCGGCAGCGGCACTATCATCTATGCCCTCACCGATGAGAGCGGCCAGGCGCTGGCGGATATTTTTGAGCAAGGGGTATTGGAGACCTCAGGCAGCAGCAACAACACTTTGAGTTTCCGGCCCAATCGCGCCGGGGATTTCGCGATGACTTACACCGCCACCGATGGCGGCGGCAACGGCGTCTCCACGGCGGCGTACTTCACCGTCACCGTGGGCAGCGCCGAACTGGATCACGCCTATGTGCAAGAGCAGCCCGATGTGACTGTGAACATCGACGATGTGGTGGCTTATCAATTGAATACTGGCAGGCCCCTCATCAGCAGCAACCCGGCGACTTCCTACTCCTACGACTTGGGCGGCGTTCCCGTGAACGGCGTCGCCGTTTCTTTGCAAGATGCCTTGCCGGGCGCGTCGGCGACCCTCAACACCGTCTTTGGCGGCCGCGAACTGTCCTTCACGCCGACCTTATCCGGTGTCTACACCCTGTCATATCGGGTCACCATCCCCAATGGCATCTTCGCCGATACCACCTTCACCATCACCGTGTTACCGCCTAACATCGCCAGCCAACCGGCGGCGCTCACCTATACCGTCGGCGACGTGGTGAGTGTAACGCTGCCCGAAGGCGTGAACGGCGGGTCGGTGTTTGGCTACACATTAACCGGGCCGAACGGCCAGGCGGTGGGCGAGGCCCTGCCCGGCCTGATATTCGATGGCCGCACCGCGATGCGCACCTTGTTCGGCACGCTGGAGGCAGGCGGCAGCAGCGTCACGCTAACCTACATCGCCACCGACAACTACGGCAACCCCACCAACCCGGTCCAATTCAGGGTGACGGTGGGTCCGGTCTTCGCATCGTTTATCGCCGACCAAATCTTCTCCGCCGGCGTCGATGTGGCGCTGGTTTTGCCCGAGGCCGCCAACGACGAGGGCCTGTATTACACCCTAACCGGCGGCCTGCCGGCGGGTTTGAGTTTCAGCACCATCACCCGCACCTTGTCGGGCCGGCCGCTCGCCGCCGCCCCGGCGCGCACGCTAACCTACATCGCAAACCATTTTACGAGCCAAATCGCCGCTGATGAATTCACCCTCACCATCACCGGCCCGGCTTTCGCCGATGGCGTTTTGCCCTTGAGCGATAGAACCTATGCCGGCGGCGTGGCCATCCCAGCCCTCATCCTGCCGACCGCCACCGGCGGCTTATTGCCGCTGAGTTACTCCCTGGTGGACCCCGGCCAGCAAGCCTTATCCGATGCGGTGCCCGGGCTGTCCTTCGATGCCGCCAGCCGCGTGCTGTCTGGCACGCCGAGCAGAAACGGCGATGTGGCGCTGACTTACCGCGCCACCGATGACAACGGCGCCGTCGCGGCCGCTATCTTTACGATATCCATAACCGGCGGCCCGATGTTCGACGGCGCCGTGTTGGATCACGTGGTCGGTGCCAGCAGTAATATTAGCGACTTGGTGTCCCATGGTCTGCCAAAAGCCAGCGGCGGCAGCGGTGCTATCGTCTATGCCATCACTGGGGCGAACAACCAGTCGCTGTCGAATGCTTTGCCCAGCGCGGTATTAGATACCTCAGATAGTATTAACAACGTGATGTCTTACGCGCCCAGTCAAGCCGGGGTTTTCGCGATGACTTACACCGCCACCGATGGCGGCGGCAGCGGCATCTCCACGGTGGCGTATTTCACCGTCACCGTAAACCGCCACAACCTGAATATCGCCAATGTGCAGGCGCAGCCCGATTTGACTGTGGCCATCGACCAGGCGGGGAGTTTTCAGTTGGCAAGCGGCGAACTCGGCAATAGCCCGCTCTACACCTACGCCTTGGGCGGCGTCCCCATCGACGGCGTCGCCGTTTCTTTGCAAGATGCCTTGCCGGGCGCGCAGGCGAACTTCGACGCCGCCGAAGACGCCCGCCGGTTGACCCTCACGCCGACCTTAGCCGGCGTCTACACCCTGTCATATCGGGTCACCATCCCCAACGGCATCTTCGTCGAGACCACTTTCACCGTCACCGTGCCCGCCCCAACCTTCGCCAGCCGGCCGCCGTCTCTCACCTATCCACTCAATGTGATGACATCCTTCGCGCTGCCGGGCGGGGTCGGCACCGCGCCGTTTACCTACACCCTGACTGATGCGGACGGCGTATCGGCAAACATTGCCTTGCCCGGGCTGTCTTTCGATGCAACCGCCGCGGTGCGCACGCTATCCGGCGCGGCGAGCGAATACCGCAACATCCGCCTGACCTACACCGTCGAAGACACCTACGGCAACGCGGGTTCCACGAGTTTCATGGTGTTGGCTGGGCGCACCTTTGCGGCGGTGATAGCCGACCAAACCTACGCCGCCGGCGATACGGTGGCGCTGAATCTGCCGGTAGCGGACGGCGGCGGTGATTTGGATTACAGCCTGAGCGGCACCCTGCCGACCGGTTTGAGTTTCGATGCCCGCGTGCTGAGCGGCGTGCCGAGCACGGCTGGCGCGTTCATGCTCACCTACACCGCCCGCCAGGGCGGCGCCATAGTCGCAAACACGCCATTTAGCGTCACCATCACCGGCCCGGTGTTCGCCGCCGGTGATTTGCCGCTGGTCATCGCTGATTCCCCGGTGGGCGTGGCCCTCACCATCGCCCCGCCGGCGCTGCCGGCCGCCACCGGCGCCGCGCCGCTCACTTACGCCATCGTGGGGCCGAGCGAGCAAGCCTTAGCCGATGCGTTGCCCGGGCTGTCCTTCGATGGGGCCGCGCTGCGCCGCGTGTTATCCGGCACGCCCACCAGCAGCGGCTCATTTAATCTGATTTACCGCGTCGCCGACCGCTACGGCAACACCGCTGAGACCGCATTTACGCTGCGCATCGTCAGCGGCGGTCTAACATTCGCCAGCCAGCAGGCAAATCTAAGTTACAACGCATCCGACACCATCTCGATAACCGTTTCCTTGCCGGGAGCCAGTGACGCCGACAACCCTTCCGACCTAATCACCTACAACCTAACCGATGTCGCTGACCAGCCGCTGGCTAATGTTTTGGCGGACGGCGCATTGGGCAGCGAAGATTCCACCGGCGTGCCGCTGTCTTTCGGTTTGCAGCGCGCCGTCGATACCGAACTGACTTACACCGCAACCAATTCTGTCACCGGCTTCTCCACGGTGCAGAATTTCACCATCATCATCGCCCGCCATAACCTGAATATCGCCAATGTGCAGGGGCAGCCCGATTTGATTGTGGCCATCGACCAGGCGGGGAGTTTTGAGTTGAGGAGCGGCTCACTCGACCCGGCGCTTTCCTACACCTACACCTTGGGCGGCGTCGGCGGCGCCTCCCTGCAAGAGGCCTTGCCGGGCGCGACGAATGTGGCTTTCGCTGCCGCCGAAGACGCCCGCCGGTTGACCCTCACGCCGACCTTAGCCGGCGTTTACCCCTTGGTGTATCGCGTCACCCTACCCAACACCATCTTCACCGAGACCACTTTCACCGTCACCGTGCCCGGCCCAACCCTCGCCAGCCTGCCGCCGGCGCAAACCTTCACCCTCAACCAGGTGGCATCGGTCACGCTGCCGGCCGGCGTCGGCGCCGCGCCGTTTACCTACACCTTGACTGGCCCGGACGGCGAATTGGCAAACATTGCCTTGCCCGGGCTGGCTTTCGATGCAACCGCTGCCGTCCGTACGCTGTCCGGCAGGCCGAATCAGTACGCCGACACCATCCTGACCTACACCGCCGAAGACACCTACGGCAACCTGGTTTCCGCCACCTTCATGGTATTGGCTGGGCAAGACTTCGCGGGGGGCGTGGCCGACCAAACCTACGCAGCCGGCGAAGTTGTCTCGATGCCTTTGCCCGCCACCTCCGGCAGCGGGCTGGCTTACACCTTGTTCGGCGCCGGCGGCGACGCCACCACCCCCAACCTGCCTAACAATCTGACATTCAGCAGCGCCAGCATCGGCGGCCGCTCCCTTGGCGGCACGGCGCAGACCGCCGGCGTATACCTCCTCACCTACACCGCCCGCACCGGCGGCGGCGACATAGTCGCCAGGGCGCAATTCACCATCACCATCACCGGCCCGGCCTTCGCCGCCGGCGCGTTGCCCATAGCCGACCAATCCTATGGGATAAACGAGACCATCACCAACATCGCCTTGCCCATCGCCACCGGTCACGCCGCCGCCGCCCCATGGACTCACACCCTGACTGGCCCGGGCGGTCAAGCCCTGTCGGAGGCCGTGCCGGGGCTGATTTTCACGCCCTCCACCAGCATGTTATCCGGCCAAACCACCGCCGCCGCCACGGCCTCCCTGACCTACGCCGCCAGCGATAATTTCGGCAACGCAACCGCCGATGCGGTGTTCACGGTGTTAGTCGGCGCCGGCTTCACGCCGCCCGTGGCCAACCTCACCTATTCGGCCGGCGCCGCCATCACCGCCATCACCTTGCCGCAAGCCACCGGCGGCGGTGATTTAACCTATGCCTTGACCGGCGTGGGCGCCGCTGGCTTAGCCTTCGCCACCGCCACCCGCGTTTTAACCGGCACGCCGAGTACGGCTGGCGAATTCACCCTCACCTACACCGCCGCCAATGCCGACGGCGATGTACTGGCCAGTACGCCACTTAGGGTGACTGTTCGGCATTCATTGGCGGCCCCGGCTGAGCAAAACTACACGGTGGGCGTGGATATCGGCACTGTCACTTTGCCGGCCGCGGTCGGCGGCACTGTCGGCGGCGCCTTGAGTTATGGCTTAACCAGCAGCGCCGCTGATGGCGCGTTGCCCGCTAATTTGATTTTCGATGGCACCCCCACCGCCCGCACTTTAAGCGGTACGCCGGCAGCGGTCGACGGCTTCACCTTCACCTACACCGCAAGACAGGGCGGCGAGGTGGTGGCCAGCGTGGAATTCCCGGTCACCATCACCGCAGCAGGCCCGACCTTTGCCGCTGATGATGCGTCTTTGGCGGACAAAATCTACACCGCCGGTGTGGACATCCCCACCATCACCTTGCCCACCGCCGCTGGCGCGGCACCGCTGGTCTACTCGTTGCTTGATTCCGTTGATGGCAATACCATCGATGTGGCTGTGCCGGGGCTGGAATTCAACACCGCCAACCTCGAATTATCCGGCAACCCGGACGCGGCGAATTTGGCTGGCGTCACCATGATTTACACCGCCACCGACGCCAACGGCGACAGCATCGACGCGGAATTCTCGGTGCTGGTTAGGCAGGCGTTTTTGGCGACCATCGCCGACCAGTCGTTTGCCGCCGGCGATGATGTCTCGCTGACCTTGCCGGCCACCGCCGGCAGCGGGCTGGAGTACACCTTGTTCGGCGTCGGCGGCGATGCTTTGTCGCCCAATTTGCCGGTGGATTTGTCCTTCATCGCCGCCACCGCCACCGAATCCGCCATGTTGAGCGGCACGGCGCAGACCGCCGGCGTATTTCCGCTCACCTACACCGCCCGCAATGGCGGCGGCCTAGTCGCCACGGCGGAATTCACCGTCACCATCTCCGGCCCGGCGTTCGCCGATGCGTATACCTTAGGTGACATAAGCCATTCGGACTTCACCACCCCCATCGGCCCCATCGCCGCCTTTGCTGAGGCAAGCGGCGGCGCCGCCCCGCTGACCCACGCCCTGACCGGCCCGGCCGGCCAGGCGCTCGCTTTGGCGGCGCCGGGGCTTTCTTTCGATGCCACCACCCGTATCCTGTCCGGCACGCCCACCGCCGCCGCCACGGTGCGGCTGACCTACGCCGCCAGCGATTTTTACGGCAATAAAACCGCCGATGTGGTGTTTACTGTGGTGGTCGGGCAAGGATTCGCTGCCACCATCGCCGATGCGACTTATGCCGCTGGCGCGGATGTCACGATAATATTGCCCACCGCCGGCGACAACCTGAATTACACCTTATACGGCCCCGATGGCGACGCCGCCGCCGCCGATTTGCCCAACAATCTGGCATTCACCGCCGGTACCCGCACCTTGGGCGGCATGGCGCAGACCGCCGGTATCTACCCCCTCACCTACACCGCCAGCGATAGCAACGGCGCAGTGGCCAGGGCGATATTCACCCTAACCATCACCGGCCCGGCCTTCGCCGATGGTGATTTGCCCTTGGCGGATCGTTCCTATGCGCTGGATTCCGTCATCGCGGCCGGCGATGCCATCATTTTGCCGCTCGCCGCCGGCGGCGCCGCCCCGCTGGTCTACACCCTGACCGGGCCGAGCGGCCAGGCACTCGCCTCAGCCGTGCCGGGGCTATCTTTCGATGCCACCGCTGCCGTCCGCGCGCTTTCCGGCACATTGAGCGCCGCCGCCACCGCCGCCCTCACCTACACCGCCACCGATGCGCACAGCAACGCCGCCGTTGCGGAGTTCACCTTTGTGGTCGGGCGTGGTTTCGATGCCCCCTTGGCCGACCAAATCTTTTTCGCCGGCGTCGATGTCGGCAGCGTTAGCGCCGAGTTGCCGTCCGCCGTCGGCGGCGGCGACGCATTGGTTTACGCCGTGTCCGGCACCGCCGCCGCCGGCTTAGGCTTCGATGCGGGTAATCGCGTTTTGACCGGCACGCCGGGCGTCGCCGGGGGGTTCGCGCTCACCTACACCGCCAGCGATGGCGGCGTTGTAATCGCCAGGGCGGCATTCACGGCGACCATTCGCCATACTTTGGCGGCGCCGACGGTGCCGGATTTGCTCTTAGGCGTCGAAATCGCCGATATCCAGTTGGCTGAAGCCATCGGCGGCACTGTCGGCGGCGGTTTGGCCTATGGCTTGAGCAGCGACGCCGCCGCCAATGGCGATTTGCCCGCTGGTTTGGCGTTCAATACAGATACCCGCATCTTATCCGGCACGCCGACTATGGCCGGCGCGTTCTCATTCACCTACACCGCCAGCCAGGGCGGCGATGTGGTCGCCACGGCGAACTTCACCGGCACCATCGCCGGCCCAATCTTCGCTAATTTCGTGTTCGCCGACCAATCCTTCACGGCCGGCACCGCCCTGGATGGCAGCCTCATCCTGCCGGCGGCTACCAACGGCAGCGGCACCTTCAATTACACCTTGACCGGGCCGAATAACCAGACCCTAGGCGAGGCCGTGCCAGGGCTGTCATTCGATGGCTCGGGCGGCGGCACACGGGCGTTGAGCGGCACGCCGACCACGGCGGTGGATGCGGTCACCCTCACCTACATCGCCACCGATGAGTCCGGCAACGCCACCGATGGCACGGCGACCTTTATGGTGACGGTCAATCGAGCTTTCGCCAATGACGGCGTTATCGCCGACCTCACCTTTGACGCCGGCGTGCTAATCACCGATGTCACCTTCCCCACCGCCACCGGCGGCGGCGATTTGACCTACGCCCTAACCGTCGATGGCGGCTTGCCGGACGGGTTGAGTTTTGACACCGATGCCACCGTCCGCACTTTGTCTGGCAGGCCGGCGCTGGCCGCCCCGGGGCTGATGTTCACCTACGCCGTAACCGACGGCCCGGCGCTGCCCGATGATTCGCACATGGTACTCAGCGCCACCTTTAGGGTGACCATCCGCCATGCCTTTGCGGCTGACATCGCCGCCCAAAGTTACACCACCGGCACGAGTATCGGCAGTGTCGTGTTGCCGGAAGTCAGAGGTGGCGGCACTTTGGAATTCGCGTTGACCGCTGGCGCCGTACCCAATCAAACCTTGCCGGCCGGCTTGAGTTTCAATACCGCCGCCGACAGCCGCACTTTGTCCGGCACGCCGCAAACCGCCGGCGACTTCATTCTCACCTACATCGTCACCGACACCGACGCCGATAGCGCCACCGCCGGCGAAGTCGCCAGCACGACCTTCGTAGTCACCATCGCCGGCCCGCGGTTTGTTGATTTCAATGTGGCCGCCCAAACCTTCCCGGCCGGCATGACCATCGCTGACCTCGTCCTGCCGCAAGCCACCGATGGTTTCGGCACCTTCACCTACGCCTTGACTGGGGAGAACGGCGAACTGCTCGATGATGCCGTGCCCGGGCTGGAGTTCGCTGGCGCCCCCGACAGCGATGGCACTCCCGCCACCCGCATCTTATCCGGCACGCCGACCGATTCCGGCTCGGCCATGCTCACCTACATCGCCACCGACACCGGCGGCAACGCCACCGATGGCATGGCGGTCTTCACAGTGACGGTGGGGCGCGCCTTGCCGACCATCGCTGACCAAACCTTCCCGGCCGGTCAACTGGTGGCGTTCCCCTTGCCCGAAGTAGTCGGCGGCGGCGCTACGGATGTTTTCGTGTACGCCATAAGCGGCGGCCCCTTGCCGGCTGATTTGAGTTTCAACGCCGGCACTCGCGCCTTGGAGGGCACGCCAGCCACGGCGGCGGACGCCATTACGCTGAATTACACTGCCACCGAGAGCGGGGCGGCAGTCGATTCGCAATCCTTCACCGTGACCATTGAACACGCCTTCCCGGTCGATGCCATCACCGTGGATGAATTGGCGGTCGGCACCGCCATTGCCAGCGGCGGCATCGTGTTGCCGCAAGCCGCCGGCGGCGGTACTTTGGCGTACGCCCTGACCAACGCCGATGATGACACCGATGATTTGCCGGCCGGTTTGACTTTTGTCGGCGCCGCCCGCGCTTTATCCGGCACGCCGGCGGCGGCTGGCACATTCACGCTGAATTACACCGCCAGCCAGACTCCGGTCGGCGGCACCAGCATCGGAGTCGCCACGACCTCATTTATGGTCACCATCACCGGCCCGCGGTTTGTTGATTTCAATGTGGGCGACGAAACCTACCCGGCCGGCATGCCCATTACCGACCTAATCCTGCCCGAAGCCATCGATGGCATCGGCGCTTTCACCTATAGCCTGGTGGGGCCGGGCAACCAAGCACTCGACCAAGCCGTGCCGGGGCTGGCGTTCGCTGGCACTCCCGCCAGCGATGGCACTCCCGCCACCCGCACCTTATCCGGCACGCCGACCACGGTGGGCTCGGCACGGCTGACCTACATCGCCACCGACAGCGCCAATCCGGCCAACCGCACCGATGATTCGGCGGTTTTCACGGTATCGATAGGGCGGGCCTTTGTAACGCCGCCGCCGGCGACGCCAACCTATCCGGTCAATAGCGCCATCGAGCCCCCCCTCACCCTGCCGGCCGTCACTGGCGGCGGCGCTTTGGCATACGCCCTGACCGGCGCCTTGCCGGCCGGCGTGACTTACACTCCTGATGCCGCCGGCTTGCCAGTTTTAGCCGGCACGCCCATCGTGGCCGGCGAGTTTCCGCTGGAATACAGCGTCAGCGAGGGCGGCGCCGTGGTGTCGCGCGCCACCATCACGCTGACCATCACCCATGTGCTGCCGACCATCACCGCCATGTCCTACCCGGCCGGCATGTCCATCGGCGATGTCATCCTGCCGGAAGCCGCTGGCGGCGGCAGTTTGACCTATGATTTAATCGCCGCCGCCGCCAATAGCACTTTCCCCGCTGGTTTGACTTTTGACGGCACGGCCACCGCCCGCGTTTTGCGCGGCACGCCGACGGCGGCTGGCACATTCACGCTGAGTTACACCGCCAGCACCATCGGCACCGGCGGCGCCGACGACATCCAAGTCGCCAGCACGTCATTCGTGGTGACCGTGACCCATTCCCTGGCGGCTATCGCTGATTTCGCAACCGATGCCGGCGTAGCTGTTAATGTGCCGCTGCCCACCGCCGAAGGCGGCGGCGATTTGGCGTATACCCTGACGGTCACGCCCGATACGGCCGGCTTGAGTTTGGGCGGCGCTAATAGCCGAACCTTGCTCGGCACGCCCACCGTGGCCAGCACCTACATGCTCACCTACGCCGCCACCTTGGTCGGCGGCACGGATGCAGTGGCAAGCAGTACCTTCACAGTGACCGTAAACCATGTGTTGCCGAATCCGGGCCCGCAGTCCTTCAGCGCTGGTTCGGTGGTGTCGCTCAATTTAGGCGAAGCCATCGGCGGCGGCGATGCATTTGTTTATGACTTGACCGGCTCGATTCCCGACGGCTTGGAATTCACCGCCGGCACCCGCACTTTATCCGGCGTGCCGACGCCGACCACCGAGGTCTCGGCAGTCACGCTGGTCTACACCGCCACCCGAGGCAACGCCCCCGACGCCATAAACCTCACGGCGACATTCACCGTGACCATCGGCGCCGTGAATCTGCAGACCTTCGTCATCCCCGGCCTGACCTTTGACGCCGGCACGGCGCTAACCGCCGCCACCGGGCTGACCCTGCCGCAAGCGACCGACCATGACGACACGGTGGTGTACGGATTCACCGCCGCCTTGCCGACTGGTTTAAGTTTGACCGGCCGGTTTTTGGGCGGCACGCCGATCGTGGCTGACGAATTTGATGTGACCTACACCGCCACCCGAGGCGGCGTCACCATCGCCAGCGGGGATTTCACCATCACCGTAAACCACGCCTTCCCGGACATCGATGATGTGAGTTATGCCGTCAATGAGGTGGTGGCGCTGACTTTGGTCGAAGCCTTCGGCGGTGGCACTTTGACCTATGCCTTGAGCGATAACTTGCCCGATGGTTTGAATTTCTTCGCCGCCGACCGCGTCATCCGCGGCACGCCGACCGCGGCGACCGCGGCGGTCACGCTGGTCTACACCGCCCAGCAGGGCGACACCACCGTCGCCACGGCGAGTTTCACCATCACCGTGCAACAAGGATTCCCCGCCATCGGCAATCAAACCTACGCCGCCGGCGAGTCGGTTGCGCTCACCCTGCCCGAATCCCTCATCACCGACGCCGGCGCCTTGGTCTACACATTGACCGCCGTGGCGCCGGCCACCGAATTGCCCATCGGTTTGGCTTTCAACGATGCCGCCGCCAACAACCGTGTATTAGATGGCACGCCGACCACGGCCGGCGTGACCACGCTGCGCTACATCGCCCGCGATAGCGCCGGCGATGAAGTCGCCATGGCGACTTTCACCATCACCATCACCGGCCCGACATTCGCCGATAACGACTTGCCGCTGGCCAATCGAATCTATGATGCCGAGGTGACTGATGTTGACTTAACGCTGCCCACCGCCAGCAGCCAAGCGGCTTCGGTGGGCTACACCCTGACCTCCGTCCCGGGCTTGCCCGCCGGACTGAGTTTCGACATCGACAACCGCGTCTTATCCGGCACCCCGACCCTCGCCGCCGCCGCCGTAACCTTGACCTATCGCGCCACCGACAATTACGCCAACGCCAGCGCCGACGCCACCTTCACGGTGACCGTGCGGCACGCTTTTGTGGAGGATTCCATCGCCCCCGCGGCCTACACCGCCGGCGCAGACATCAATCCGCCGCTCACCCTGCCGACCGCCACTGGCGGCGGGTCGCCGGTGTACGCACTGAACGGCGCTTTGCCCACCGGCGCGACCACCACCACCGATGCCACGACCGGCGTCATCGTCATCGCCGGCAGGCCGACTGCCGCCGGCGTCTTCTCGCTGAATTACACCGCCACCAGTGCCGTCAATGCCGTCACGCTGCCGGTTGTGCTGACGGTGAACCACGCCTTTGCGAGCATCGACCCGGTGACTTATCCAGCGGGGAACGACATCGGCCGAGTCACCCTGCCGGAAGCCATCGGCGGCGGCAGTTTGACCTATGATTTAATCGCCGCCGCCAATAGCACTTTCCCCGCTGGTTTGGCTTTCGATGGCACGGCCACCGCCCGCGTTTTGCGCGGCACGCCGACGGCGGCTGGCACATTCACGCTGAGTTACACCGCCAGCACCATCGGGGTAGACGGCGTCGCAGTCGCCAGCACGTCATTCGAGGTGACCGTGACCCATTCCCTGGCGGCTATCGCTGATTTCGCAACCGATGCCGGCGTGGCTGTTAATGTGCCGCTGCCCACCGCCGAAGGCGGCGGCGATTTGGCGTATACCCTGAGCGGCACGCCCGATACGGCCGGCTTGAGTTTGGGCGGCGCTAATAGCCGAACCTTGCTCGGCACGCCCACCGTGGCCAGCACCTACATGCTCACCTACGCCGCCACCTTGGTCGGCGGCACGGACGCAGTGGCAAACAGTACCTTCACAGTGACCGTAAACCATGTGTTGCCGAATCCGGGCCCGCAGTCCTTCAGCGCTGGTTCGGTGGTGTCGCTCAATTTAGGCGAAGCCATCGGCGGCGGCGATGCATTTGTTTATGACTTAACCGGCTCGATTCCCGACGGCTTGGAATTCACCGCCGACACCCGCACTTTATCCGGCGTGCCGACCGAGGCATCGGCAGTCACGCTGGTCTACACCGCCGACCGCGGCAGCGGCGACACCGCCATAAACCTCACGGCGACATTCACCGTGACCATCGGCGCCGTGAATCTGCAGACCTTCGTCATCCCCGACCTGACCTTTGACGCCGGCACGGCGCTAACCGCCGCCACCGGGCTGACCCTGCCGCAAGCGACCGACCATGACGACACGGTGGTGTACGGATTCACCGCCGCCTTGCCGACTGGTTTAAGTTTGACCGGCCGGTTTTTGGGCGGCACGCCGATCGTGGCTGACGAATTTGATGTGACCTACACCGCCACCCGAGGCGGCGTCACCATCGCCAGCGGGGATTTCACCATCACCGTAAACCACGCCTTCCCGGACATCGATGATGTGAGTTATGCCGTCAATGAGGTGGTGGCGCTGACTTTGGTCGAAGCCTTCGGCGGTGGCACTTTGACCTATGCCTTGAGCGATAACTTGCCCGATGGTTTGAATTTCTTCGCCGCCGACCGCGCCATCCGCGGCACGCCGACGGCGGCGACCGCGGCGGTCACGCTGGTCTACACCGCCCAGCAGGGCGACACCGTCGCCACGGCGAGTTTCACCATCACCGTGCAACAAGGATTCCCCGCCATCGGCAATCAAACCTACGCCGCCGGCGAGTCGGTTGCGCTCACCCTGCCCGAATCCCTCATCACCGACGCCGGCGATTTGGCTTACACCTTGAGTGCGGTGGCGCCGGCCACCGAATTGCCCATCGGTTTGGCTTTCAACGATGCCGCCGCCAACAACCGTGTATTGGATGGCACGCCGACCACGGCCGGCGTGACCACGCTGCGCTACACCGCCCGCGATAGCGCCGGCGATGAAGTCGCCACATCCACCTTCAGCGTCACCATCACCGGCCCGACATTCGCCGATAGCGACTTGCCGCTAATCAATCAAACCTATGATGCCGAGGTGACTGATGTTGACTTAACGCTGCCGGCCGCCAGCAGCCAAGCGGCTTCGGTGGGCTACACCCTGACCTCCGTCCCGGGCTTGCCCGCCGGACTGAGTTTCGACATCGACAACCGCGTCTTATCCGGCACCCCGACCCTCGCCGCCGCCGCCGTAACCTTGACCTATCGCGCCACCGACAATTACGCCAACGCCAGCGCCGACGCCACCTTCACGGTGACCGTGCGGCACGCTTTTGTGGAGGATTCCATCGCCCCCGCGGCCTACACCGCCGGCGCAGACATCAATCCGCCGCTCACCCTGCCGACCGCCACTGGCGGCGGGTCGCCGGTGTACGCACTGAACGGCGCTTTGCCAACCGGCGCGACCACCACCACCGATGCCACGACCGGCGTCATCGTCATCGCCGGCAGGCCGACTGCCGCCGGCGTCTTCTCGCTGAATTACACCGCCACCAGTGCCGTCAATGCCGTCACGCTGCCGGTTGTGCTGACGGTGAATCACGCCTTTGCGAGCATCGACCCGGTGACTTATCCAGCGGGGAACGACATCGGCCGAGTCACCCTGCCGGAAGCCATCGGCGGCGGCAGTTTGACCTATGATTTAATCGCCGCCACCAATAGCACTTTCCCCGCTGGTTTGGCTTTTGACGGCGGAGCCGCCGCCCGTGTTTTGCGCGGCACGCCGACGGCGGCTGGCACATTCACGCTGAGTTACACC
This sequence comes from Candidatus Poriferihabitaceae bacterium, assembly GCA_965243285.1. Classification (GTDB taxonomy): domain Bacteria; phylum Pseudomonadota; class Gammaproteobacteria; order Arenicellales; family Poriferihabitantaceae; genus JAHRAW01. Next base: position 1,941,379 of record OZ251537.1, read on the forward strand.
GCCAGCACCATCGGCACCGGCGGCGCCGACGACATCCAAGTCGCCAGCACGTCATTCGTGGTGACCGTGACCCATTCCCTGGCGGCTATCGCTGATTTTGAAACCGATGCCGGCGTGGCTGTTAATGTGCCGCTGCCCACCGCCGAAGGCGGCGGCGATTTGGCGTATACCCTGAGCGGCACGCCCGATACGGCCGGCTTGAGTTTGGGCGGCGCTAATAGCCGAACCTTGCTCGGCACGCCCACCGTGGCCAGCACCTACATGCTCACCTACGCCGCCACCTTGGTCGGCGGCACGGACGCAGTGGCAAACAGTACCTTTACAGTGACCGTAAACCACGCCTTGCCGAACCCGGGCGCGCAGTCCTTCAGCGCTGGTTCGGTGGTGTCGCTCAATTTAGGCGAAGCCATCGGCGGCGGCGATGCATTTGTTTATGACTTAACCGGCTCGATTCCCGACGGCTTGGAATTCACCGCCGGCACCCGCACTTTATCCGGCGTGCCGACGCCGACCACCGAGGTCTCGGCAGTCACGCTGGTCTACACCGCCACTCGAGGCAACGTCCCCGACGCCATAAACCTCACGGCGACATTCACCGTGACCATCGGCGCCGTGAATCTGCAGACCTTCGTCATCCCCGACCTGACCTTTGACGCCGGCACGGCGCTAACCGCCGCCACCGGGCTGACCCTGCCGCAAGCGACCGACCATGACGACACGGTGGTGTACGCCCTCACCGGCACCTATGGCATCGATAGCAACGCCTTGCCGGCCGGCTTGGAATTCACCGCCGGCAGCCGGTTTTTGGGCGGCACGCCGACCGTGGCCGGCGAATTCGATGTCATCTACACCGCCGCCCGAGGCGGCGTCACCATCGCCAGCGGAGATTTCACCATCACCGTAAACCACGCCTTCCCGGACATCGATGATGTGAGTTATGCCGTCAATGAGGTGGTGGCGCTGACTTTGGTCGAAGCCTTCGGCGGTGGCACTTTGACCTATGCCTTGAGCGATAACTTGCCCGCGGGATTGGATTTCTTCGCCACCGACCGCGCCATCCGCGGCACGCCGACGGCGGCGACCGCGGCGGTCACGCTGGTCTACACCGCCCAGCAGGGCGACACCACCGTAGCCACGGCGAGTTTCACCATCACCGTGCAACAAGGATTCCCCGCCATCGGCAATCAAACCTACGCCGCCGGCGAGTCGGTTGCGCTCACCCTGCCCGAATCCCTCATCACCGACGCCGGTGCCTTGGTCTACACCTTGACCGCCGTGGCGCCGGCCACCGAATTGCCCATCGGTTTGGCTTTCAACGATGCCGCCGCCAACAACCGTGTATTAGATGGCACGCCGACCACGGCCGGCGTGACCACGCTGCTGTACACCGCCCGCGATAGCGCCGGCGATGAAGTCGCCAGGTCCACCTTCAGCGTCACCATCACCGGCCCGGCATTCGCCGATAGCGACTTGCCGCTAATCAATCAAACCTACGATGCCGAGGTGACTGATGTTGACTTAACGCTGCCCACCGCCAGCAGCGAAGCCGTCTCGCTAACCTACGCCCTGTTGGGCGCCGGCGGCACACCGGCCGCCCCGGGCTTGCCCGCCGGACTGAGTTTCGACATCGGCAACCGCCTCTTATCCGGCACCCCGACCCTCGCCGCCGCCGCCGTAACCTTGGCCTATCGCGCCACCGACAATTACGGCAACGCCAGCGCCAGCGCCACCTTCACGGTGACCGTGCGGCGCGCATTTTTGACGGTTATCGGCGACCGAACTTATCCTGCTCAGTCCGCCATCGCCCCGCTCACCCTGCCGGCCGCCAGCGGCGGCGGCTCGCCGAGTTACCGCCTGAGCGGGGCGCCCGCCGGCTTGAGTTTCAACGCCGACAGCCGAGTTTTATCCGGCACTCCCATCGCAGCGGCGCCCGCCACCACGCTGACCTACATCGCCAGCGACGACTTCGGCGCCCCGGTGAGTACCACCTTCCGCATCACCATCTTCGACGGGCTAGCCGTGGATGCCATCGGTGACCAGTCCTATACCGCCGGTCGGGCGATAACCGCCCACACCTTGCCGACCGCCAGCGGCGGCGTCGGTACTTTGAATTACACCTTGACCGGGCCGAACGGCGCCGATTTGAGCGAAGTGGGCGGGCTATTCTTCGACCCCGACAGCCTGGTGTTGAGCGGCATACCGGAGAACGCCAGCACCATCACCATCACCTTGACCTATCAGGTGAGCGATGAGGCGCCGATTCCGACCCCCGCGGTGCGCGAGTTCGGAGTCTCCGTCGCCGGCCCCACCTTGGTCGCCCCAGCCGACCGCGCCTATTCCGCATCTGAGCTAATCACCCCGTGGATTTTGCCGCCAGCCGCCGCCGCCGAATCGGTCGATGAGCCGGCGACTTACACCTTGACCGGGCCGGATTTTGACAGCACCACCATCCCCACCGACCTCAAGTTGCCGGCCGGCTTGAGTTTCGATGCCGCCATCCGCACCCTATCCGGCACGCCGAGCGCATTTGGCGACACCCTCATGACCTACGGCGTCACCGACCGCTATGGCAACGCCGAATCGGTCAATTTCACTATCATGGTCGGGCGGGTGTTCACAGCGGATATCGACGACGCGCAAATCTATAATGTCGGCGCCGAGGTTGCCCTGACTTTGCCCATTGCCAGCGGCGGCGGCTCGCCGACCTATAGTTTGGTCGGCCCCGACGCCGCCGATGTCGCTGACGCATTGCCCGACTTGTCCTTCGATCTCGGCAATCGAGCCTTGGTCGGCATGCCGACCGCGCCGACCGCCTCGGCCGGCGTGGTGTTGACTTACACCGCCATCGATGACGGCGATGTCACCGCCGAGATGAACATTAGGGTGATTGTCAACGGGCCGGTGTTCAGCTACGTGCCGATGAATCAGCATTACCTGCTCGGTCAAGTAATCGACCCGCCGCTAACCCTGCCGGCCGCTGCCGGCGCCGAGCCGTTTACTTATACCTTGACTGGATTGCCGGCCGACTTGAGTTTCGATGTCCGCACCCGCGTTTTATCAGGCACGCCAAGCGCCAGCGACGTCAGCGCTGTGGTCTACACCGCCACCGATACCCACGGCAACTCGGTTACGGCGACATTTATGATAACCGTCGCCACCCTGGCGTTCGCCGAAGCCCCGGCCGACCAATCCTACATCGCCGGCGACGCCATCACCCTGACCCTGCCGAGTGCCGACACCAGCGCCGGCAATGCCACCGTGTCCTATACGCTAACCGCCCCGAACGGCGCGGATTTAAGCCAGTCGGCTGCACTGGGCGATGCGGCCGGCTTGGCATTCGATGCCGCCAGCCGCGTCTTGTCCGGCACGCCGCAGATTCCCGGCGACATCACCATGACCTACACCGCCGCCGATGACGCCGCTTCGCCCAACACCACCACGGCGATGTTCACCATCCGCATCACCGGGCCGACATTGACCGCCCCGCCCGACCAGAGTTACCCCGCCGGCATCGCCATCGCCGTGTTGCGCCTGCCGGCCGCCGTCGGCGCAGCACCGCTGGCGTACTCCTTAACCAACCTGCCGGCCGGGCTGACTTTCGATAACACCGCCAACCCGCCGACCCTATCCGGCACGCCGACCACCGCCGGCGCCGCCGCCGTGCTGACCTATGGGGCGAGAGATCGTTACTCCAACGCAGCCGAAGTGGTGACTTTCGAGGTGCAAATCAGCCGCGACTTTGTCGATGTCATCGCCGACGCCACCTATTCCACCGGCACCGCCATCACCTTGCAGTTGCCGCAAGCCAGCGGCGGCGGAAGTCCGACCTACACCCTGACCGGGCCGAGCGGCACGCCAGCCGCCCCCAACTTGCCGGCCGGCTTAACCTTCAACGCTGCCGCCCGCACCTTGTCCGGCACGCCGACCACGGCCGCCGCTGCCGTCGAGTTGAAATACGCCGCCGCCGCCGCTGAGGGCGGCACGGCGGAGGCTGCTTTCATGGTGACCATCAGCACCGAGTTGGCGTTCGCCTCACCGCTGATAGACCAGAATTATCTGCTCGACGACGAGATAACGGCGGTGACGCTGCCGGTGGCCACCGGCATGGTCGGGGCGCGCTATACCTTGACCGGGCTGGACGGCTTAGCCATCGGCGCCGCCGTGCCGGGGCTGGTTTTCGATGCGAACAGCCGCATTTTGAGCGGTGCGCCATCCGCCCTCGGCGCAACCACGCTGACCTATGAAGCCAGCGACCGCTATGGCAACGCCCTTTCGGGCACTTTCGAGGTCGTGGTCGGCACTCTGGCTCTGCCCATGGCCGTGGCGGCGCAAGATTTCATCGCCGGCACCGCAATCGGCAATATCATCTTGCCGCCGGCCAGCGGCGGCACGGGTACGCTGACTTACACCTTGACCGGGCCGGACGGCGTAGCCATCGGCGCCGCCGTGCCGGGGCTGGTTTTTGATGGCGGCAGCCGCATTTTGTCCGGCACGCCGACGCGCGCCACCGCCGTCGAATTTCCCATCATGTTGACCTATAAGGTCGCCGATGCCACCACCATGGCGAGCCGGATTTTCGCGGTCACGGTCGCCGGTCCGGCTTTCAACGCCACCCTGCCGCTGGCGAAACAAAACTACCCGGTCGGCGAGGGGATATCCCCGCTGACTTTGCCGGACGCCACTGGCGCCGCCCCTTTGGGTTACACTCTGACCGGGGACAACCAACAATCGCTGGCTGATGCCGTGCCTGGCCTGTCGTTTGATTCAGCCGCTGCCGCCCGCATCTTGTCCGGCACGCCGAACCGCGCACTCGATGGCGTGAATTTGATCTACACGGTGACCGATGGCCTCGGCAACGCCACGGCAACGACTTTCGAAGTCGAAATTGACCGCGTCTTTGTCGATGAGCAAGTCGGCGACCAAACATATGCCGCTGGCCAGATGGTGATGCTGACCTTGCCTGCATCTAGTGGCGGTGGCACGCCGGTTTACTCACTTGGCCCGGATTTGCCCGACGGCTTAACCTTCAACGATGCCGCCCGCACCTTGTCCGGCAGGCCGACCAAAGCCGGCGTATTCACGCTGGTCTACACCGCCAGACCCGCCCCGGCCGCCGGCAACAGCAACCGCTTCAGTCCGTCTGTAGGCACCGAAGTAATGGCGACATTCACCGTCACCGTCACCGGGCCGCAGTTCGCCGAAAGTGACTTTCCCTTGCCGAATCGAGGTTTCGCCATCGACGAGCCTATCGTTGACATCACACTGCCAGCAGCCACCAGCATGGCGTCAGGTTCGCTGACCTACACATTAACAAAGGGTAGGGATTCACCAGAGGCTGGGGATTCCATTGGCACGGCCGTGCCGGGGCTATCCTTTGACACAGCCAGCAGAATCTTATCCGGCACGCCGACTGAGCAGAACTCAGATGGCGTCGAATTGGACTACATCGCCACGGATAGTTACGGAAATTCCACTCGCTTGCCCTTCCACGCCAGCGTATCGAATGACAACTTAACCGCCATAAACGCCGTCATTTTGCCGGAAGTGTCGCGGGTGATGGTCAATAGTTCGGTGACCGCCATCGCCACGCGCATTAAACGCGCCTCGGAGGCCGGCACTAGGCCGCGCCTCGCCATCGGCGGGCAAGGCAGCCTCGCGGCCGCCCTCAGCACCCACGGCGCCGCCATGACAGAGCAAGACGGCGATGCGAAAAAAATGCTGGCCGGCTCTGACTTCGCGGTGCCGCTCAATGTCGGCAAAGGCGGCGGCGGCCAATCCTCGGCCGTAGTCTGGGGCAGCGGCGAATACCGCGACTTCTCCGGCGACAATGGGAATCTGAACTGGGATGGCGAGTTGAGCGGCATCCACCTCGGCGTAGACGCCCGCCCCGGCGGAAATGTGCTGCTCGGCTTATCGGTGTCGCGGCTGCAGAGCGACATGGCCTATAAAGAGGATGACGGCGGCACCGGCACCTACGACATCGGCATGAACAGCGTGCACCCCTATATCGGCTGGAGCGCCGGGGCGCTGGATTTATGGGCGACGCTGGGCTACGGCACTGGCGATTTAGCGATAGACAGCGGCGGCGGGAAAACCTCCGGCGACCTGGAAATGCGCACCGCCGGCGCCGGCTTCGGCATGTATGTGCAAGATCGCTTGTGGCGGGATGAGAGCATCAACCTGCGCGTCAAAGGCGAAGTTTTGCGCAGCGAATTGGAAGTACTCGGCAACGCCGACATGGCCGCCCAATTATTGGATACCACGCGCCTGCGTTTGGCCGCGGAAATCAGCCAAGCCCGCGCCACCGCCGGCGGCGGCAGGTTCGAGCCGTCCCTGGAATTCGGCTTGCGCTATGACGGCGGCGATGGCGAGAGCGGCACCGGCAGCGAATTCGGCGGCGGCTTGCGCTATAGCGCCCCGGGCGGTCGCTTCAGCGCCGATGCCGACATCCGCACCATGCGCGGCCAAAGCGGCGCCTATAAGGAATGGGGTATCCAAGGCAGTCTGGCATTCGCCCCCGGCGCCGACGGGCAAGGCATATCATTCAGCCTAAGCCCCGGCTACGGCGAAACGGTCAGCGGCGTGCGCCAACTATGGACTGACGGCATACAGGCAGATGACGCCGCCGACGCCGATTACAGCGTGCGCATAAACGCCCGCTTGGGCTACGGCTTATCCCTAAAAGGCGTAAGCGGCGTGCTAACCCCGTACGGCGAGATGACCAGCGCCGCCGACAGCAACCGCTACCGCCTCGGCATGGTGTGGCAAGCCAACTCGCGCTTCGAACTAAACCTAGTCAGCGAGCGCCTAAACCGCGCCGCCACCACCGAGCGCTCCATCCTGCTAAAAGGCGAACTGCGGTTCTAAATGCCATCGTAGCCAAAGCCACCCGTTCCGTCCGCCTCGGCCCGACCCCGGCCGTCCCGTCTCGTCCCGGCCTGCCCATCCCGTCCCGGCTGGAATAGGGCTGGATAGGCGGGGCAGAATGGCGGGCGGCAGGGTGCTTTTGATTTGGCTTTTCGCTTTTCGCTTTTGATTTTGTTTTTGCTTTGGCTTTTGCTGTTGGCTTTTGATTTTGGCTTTTAACGTTTTACTCCCCCCAGATGAAGAGGGTGTGCGAAAAGCCATCGCTGACTAAGGAAAATGAAGGAAAAGTATCATTTTCAAAATTTAAACAATAAGCAATAGCAACACTTTCGCCTGCTTTTTTAACAACGCCAACCGAAATTTTAATCAAGAATGGGCTTTTCGCACTCCCTCTGAAGCGGGGGGGGGGAGCAAAAAAGCCACCGCCATCATCACCAAAAATGCCGATAAACATGGCAGGCGATGGCCGGGCCGATTAATCCGTATTCAGGTTGAGCGAATCTTGCATGGTGTACATACCGGGGGCTTGCGCATCGAGCCATTGGGCGGCTTGGATGGCGCCGGCGGCGAAAATTTTTCGGTCGGTGGCTTTGTGGGTGATTTCGAGGCGTTCGCCGTCGCCGATAAACATGACGGTGTGCTCGCCGGCGATGTCGCCGCCGCGGATGGCGGAAAAACCGATGGCGCCGGCCGGGCGCGCGCCGGTGTGGCCGTGGCGGGTGAATACCCCGTCGCGGGCGAGATCTGTGCCGAGGGTTGCCGCCGCCGCTTCGGCCAGCAGCCAGGCGGTGCCCGAGGGCGCGTCTACTTTGTGTCGATGATGGGCTTCGACGATTTCAATATCGCTGACCGAGCCCAATACTTGCGCCGCGGTTTTCACCAGGGCGGCGCACAAGTTGATGCCGACGCTGGTGTTGGCGGCCACCAAAATGGCGATGTCGGCGGCGGCTTCGCGGAGGTAGTTTTTGTCATCGGAGACAAGCCCGGTGGTGCCGATGAGCATTTTGCGTCGCCCCAAGCGACAAATTCGCGCGTGCTGTACGGTCGCCGCCGGCGTGGTGAATTCCAGCAGCACATCAAAATCGGCAACATCTAACCGCTCGCGCACGGCGACGCCGAGCGGTTCGCCGCCAGCGATCACGCCGGCATCTTTTCCCAGCGCCGAACTCGCTTGGTGTTCTACCGCCGCCGCCACGCACACGCCATCGGCGGCACGCGCCTGGCGAATCAACGCGCAACCCATGCGCCCGGCGGCGCCGGCGATAGCGAGCCGAATCATGCGTGAGCGAGGCGCTTCCATCCCGCCAAGATACTGCCTAGTCCGCATTATCGCAAGGCGTAGCGGAAAATCACCCGCGCTCGATGTCGATATTAGCGGTCGCGCATATTAAATCATTCGCCAGCCGACCATCATCTCCCACTACGCCCATGAGGTATCTGATAATAGTAGCGACAGCGCAAAATTTTCTGGTAAAAAACTCAGAACTTTCGACATTCCATTTTCCCGTTTTCTGCGGGCGATTTAGGTATATAACTCCCTAAAATAAACCATCGCGGATAGTGAAATTTTTGAAAACTCATGGAAAATACCCATTTATTCAGATCAATTTAAGAATGTGATTCCCTTTGAATTTTAGAATCCATGGCATTGAATTTAGAATCATTGAATCAAGCGAGCCACATCATTCGCGCCGGCGGCGTGGTGGCCTATCCCACTGAGGCGTGTTTCGGTCTGGGTTGCGACCCGCGCCATGCCGCGGCGTTGCGGCGCATCGCGCGCATCAAGCGTCGCTCGCCGGCCAAAGGATTGCTGTTGATAGCCGACCATCGCGCCCGCCTGTTGCCGTATGTGGATTTTTCGGCGGTCGTCGAGTTGCAGCCCATTCTCGATTCATGGCCAGGCCCCCACACTTGGCTATTGCCCGCCGGCCGCCGCGCCGGCTATGGGTTGCGCGGCGCGCATGCCACCGTGGCGGCGCGCGTCACCGCCCATCGCGGCGCCGCCGCATTGTGTCGCTTGGCGCGCCTGGCCGTAGTCTCCACCAGCGCCAATCGCGCCGGCCGGCGGATGTTGCGCAGCGCCGACGCGGTGCGGCGGGAATTTGGCGATGAGATAGATTTCATCGTAGACGGCCGCATCGGCGGCGCCCGCGCCGCGTCCACCATTCGCCGCTTCGATAGCGATGAAATAGTGCGCGGTTAATGCCATGTCGTCGCCCGTGGATTCGCGCCTCGAGGCGGCGCTCGATTACTTCAAGCAATTGCAGAACGACCTGTGCGCTGATTTATCGGCACTCGAGCCGGCGGCGAATTTCATGGACGATGTTTGGCGTCATAAAAATGGCGGCGGCATTACGCGCGTCATGGAGGGCGGCGAGTTGTTCGAAAAGGGCGGGGTGAATTTTTCCCATATCCGCGGCGCGCAGTTGCCGGCCGCCGCCAGCGCCGAGCATCCGCATCTTGTCGGCCAACCATTCGCGGCCGCCGGCGTGTCGGTGGTGATGCATCCGCGCAACCCGTATGTGCCGTGCTGCCATATGAATGTGCGTTTTTTTACCGCCGCCGACGACGCCGAAGGACACTGCGATGATGACCCCCGATGGTGGTTCGGCGGCGGCTATGACTTAACCCCTTGCTATGGTTTCGAGGATGATTGCCGCCATTGGCATGCTATCGCAAAACAGACTTGCGATAGATTCGATGCGGCGCATTACCCGCGTTTTAAGGCGTGGTGCGATGACTATTTTCACTTGCCGCATCGCGGCGAACAGCGCGGCATCGGCGGGCTGTTTTTTGACGATTATCGCGCCGGCGGTTTTGCGCGCGCCTTCGAATTCGTACGCAGCGTGGGCGACAGTTTTATCCATGCCTATCGCCCCATCGTCTGGCGCCGCCGCGCCATGCCCTACACCGAACAACACCGCGCCTTCTTAGGCCGCCGCCGCGGTCGCTATGTGGAATTCAACTTGGTGTATGACCGCGGCACCTTATTCGGTTTGCAAGCCGGCGGCAGAATCGAATCGATTTTGATGTCCATGCCGCCGGCGGCGCAATGGCGCTACGCCGGCCATGAGGATGCGGAGTCGGCAAGCGCGCAACGGCATCTAGCGACGCATTATCTAAAGCCGCGAGATTGGATTAAGCAAAGTTAAAACCCGGCAGCCACCACGCGCATCCTATTAATTAACGCTATGCGAATTAATATTAGGTTAATGAGTACTATGTTAATTAATGGATTTATATATCTAAGTATGCACGGTGGTTTTGCTGTTGATCTTGCTGTTGGTTTCTACCTTGGCCCTCATTTGGGCTAATGAGTTGAGGATTTAAAGGCAAAAGCGAAAAGACCAACATCAACAGCCCCCCCACCAAATCAGGCGATAAAGCCGCCTGATTTGACTCCCCCCAGATGAGGCGGGGGGGGGGGAGTAAAACGTTAAAAGCCAAAGCGAAAAGCGAAAAGCCAAAAGCCAAAAGCCAAAAGCAAAAATCAAAAGCAAAAAGCAAAAATCAAAAGCAACCCATAAATCAGCCGCTGACCTCAAAAAAACGCCAATCGAACTGCAGATTTAGGACTATAAATCCCTTAATTAACACCATGCGAATTAATACCATGCTAATTAGTGGATTGATAATCGCCTATAAATCACCTGATATTAATTAACACTATGCTAATGAGCTATCGCGTGGTTTTATATTTGGCATGGCCGTGGCTTGTGTTGCGCTTGTTGATGCGGGCGTTGCGCGACCGGCGGTATGGCGAGCGTCTGCCGCAGCGGTTTGGTTTTTTCGGGCCGGGCCGGGCGGCGCTGGCCGGCCTCGGCGGCGGCGCGGTGTGGATTCACGCGGTGTCGGTGGGCGAAGTCAATGCGGCCACGCCGGTGGTGGACTATGTGCTGAAAAAATATCCGCGCCAGCCGATTTTGCTCACTACCATGACCCCCACCGGCGCCGACATCGCGATGAAAAAATTCGCCGGGCGAGTCGCGCACTGTTATCTGCCCTATGATTATCCGGGGGCGGTGCGGCGCTTTTTGGCGGCGGCGCGGCCTAGCCTCGGCATCATAATGGAAACCGAAATCTGGCCGAACCTGCTTGCCCGTTGCGCGGCGCGCGGCGTGCCGATGGTTTATGTCAATGCGCGTTTGTCGGCGCGTTCGTATCGCGGTTATGCCCGCGTTCGCGGCTTGATTGCGCCGGCGCTGGGCGCGGTTCAACACTTTGCGGCGCAAGCCAGTCCCGATGCGCAGCGCTTGATGCGACTCGGGGCATCGGCGTCAGCGATGAGCGTGACCGGCAATATCAAATTCGATGTGGCGTGGAAGCCCAGCCTCGGCGAAGCCGCGCAAGCAGTGCGCCGCAGCTGGGGCGCGACGCGCCCGGTGTGGATTGCCGGCAGCACGCATGGCGGCGAGGAGGCGCAAATTCTCGCCGCATTTTGGCGCGTGCGGCGGGAATTTCCGGCCTTGTTGTTGGTCATCGCGCCGCGCCACCCGCCGCGCTGCAAGGCGGTGCTGCGGCTGTGCGCCGGCCGCGGTTATCGCGCCATATTGCGCTCGGCGGCGGCTGAGATTGGCGCCGACATCGACATTTGCGTGGTCGATAGCATGGGCGAATTGCCCATGTTGTTAGCCGCCAGCGATTTCGCTTTCATCGGCGGCAGTTTGGTGGAGAAGGGCGGCGGCGGCCACAATGTGTTGGAAGCCGCCGCCGCCGGCGTGCCGGTGTTATTTGGCCCGCATATGTTCAACTTCGCTGAGGTGGCAGATTTGCTGTTGCGCCATGGCGCTGGCATACAGGTGGATAATGCCGAGCAACTGGCCGAAGCCACCGTGGCATTATTGCGCGACCCGTTGTTGCGCGATAGCTACGGCCGCTGCGGCAAAAAAATCATCACCGAAAACCGCGGCGCGCTGCGCCAAGTGTGCGCGTTGCTCGATACGGCGTTGGCGGGTAAAAAAACTGGCGATTAAAAAATCATGGTGTGTTGGTCGCAGCTCATTTAAATTAAGGGAGTTATATATCTAAATCTTCATTATTAGGTTGCTATTTTGAGGGGTGGGGGTTGCTTTTGATTTTGGCTTTGGCTTTTGTTTCACTCCCCCCCGCTTCATCTGGGGGGAGTCAAATCTGTCCGAGTCGCCAGGCGCGGGCTGATTTGGCTGTTGGTTTTTACATAGTCCATCATGTGGACTGATGGGTTAAAGATTTAAAGGCAAAGGCGGAAAGACCAATATCAACAGTCCCCCCACCAAATCAGGCGATAAAGCCGCCTGATTTGACTCCCCCCAGATGAAGCAGGGGGAGTAAAACGTTAAAAGCCAAAAGCCAAAAGCGAAAAGCAAAAGCCAAAAACTAAAGCCAAAGCGAAAATCAATATCAACAGCCCCATCAAATCGGGCGATAAAGCCGCCAGTTTTGATTTATTCCTCGGTGAGGGGAGTGAAAAGTGTGAATGAACCAAACTAGTCTGGGGGATTTAGGTATATAAATCCCAAAATTAAATATATCGAAGGTATATCGAAGGTATATCGAAGGTATATCATTCGAATTAGATAGATTGAAATTGCGCTCATGGACGATAGCGAATTTACGCTTGTAAACTTTTTGCGACTATTTCGGTGGTATCGACGGATAGATTGGGTAGGGCGATGATTTCGCGCAAGGCGGTTTTCATGTGTTTTTGTAATGGCGGGGTGTATTTTCGCCAATTGCTGAAGCCGCCGGCTATGCGGGCGGCAACTTGGGGGTTCTGCGGGTCGATTTTCGCCACCCAGTGGCTGGCGAAACGGTAGCCGGCGCCGTCGGCGGCGTGAAAGCAGCGTGGATTGCCGTCGATGAAGCCGCAGATGAGGGCGTAGATTTTGTTTGGGTTGATGGTTTTGGAGGCAAGGTCGGTGGAGGCAAAAGCGGGGTGCTCGGTGAGGGCGGTGACGCGGCGCAGGGTGTTTTCGAGGGGCGCGGTGGCTTGAATTTTCAGCCATTTATTGACCACCAGCGGCTCGTCTTGCCAGCGCTGGTAGAAATCGTCGAGCAGCGCTTGGCGCGCGGCTTTTTGTTCAGCGGTGGCCACGGCGTGGCGCAAATTTACCAGCGCGCTCAGCGCGGCGACGGAATCCGTCATGCAATGGGTATTTTTCAGCAGGTTGGCTGCTAAATCGTATATTTCCGGCTCGTCCAACACGGTTAGCAGCGCCAAGCACGCGTCGCGCAAACTACGCTGGCCGATTTGCGCGGCATCAATGCCGCCGTCGTTGCCGGCATTGTTGCGATGATAGGCGCGCAGCAGTTGCGGTTTTAGGGCGCGCGCCAGCCGGCGCTGTAAATCGCGGCGCGCTCGAAAGAGCGCTGCAGGGTCTACGGCGGCGACGGATTCGCCGATATAGGCTAGGCCCGGCATGGCCAAAATCTCGGCTTGCAGCGCCGGGTCGGCGGCATTGTCGTTCAACGCGGCGCGATAAGCCGTCACTAAGGTCGGCGGCGCGGCTTCGGTGTCGGCGGTGTCGACATCATTATCACCATCGACATCACTACTACCTTCGCCACCTTGCAACCGTTCCACATCCGCCAAAATGTACTGCATGCTGATTTGCTGCCCGGCATCCCAGCGATTGAACGGGTCGTCATCATGGCTCATCAGCAACGCCAATTCGCGCTCGGTTAACGCTTGTTCCAATTTCACCGGGGCGCTAAAACCGCGCACTAGAGATGTCACCGGTCTGATGGTCGGGGTCGGCGCGTCGGTGGGCGACTCCGGCGGCGGAAAAATGCCCGAAAACTGAAATGTTTTGCGTGCCGAGTCGAGAATCAGCAATTCATCTTGGGTCACGCCGTGCTCGGCGCGCATGGCGAGGCGGTTGCCAGCGCCATCGAACAGCGCCGCGCGTATGGGAATCACGAACGGCAGTTTGGGCTCGATAACCTGACCGTCATCGCCACGCCTTTGGTCGGCGGTGGGCGGGCAACTCTGGCTTAAGGTTAATTCCAAAACACCGCGCTGCGCGTCATAGGCGGTGTGCGCGCACACCACCGGCGTGCCGGCTTGGCTATACCAGCGGCAAAATGGCGCCAAATCCAGACCGCCGACCTCCGCCATGGCGGCGATGAAATCATCGATGGTTACGGCCTCGCCGTCATGGCGCGCGAAGTATAAATCGGCGCCGGCGCGAAAGCGTTCGGCGCCGAGCATGGTGTGCAGCATGCGCACCACCTCGGCGCCTTTGTCATACACCGTGGCGGTGTAGAAATTATTGATTTCGGCATATTCCGCTGGGCGCACCGGGTGCGCGCTGGCGCCGGCGTCCTCGGGAAATTGAACATTGCGAATATGCGTCGCGGTGGCGATGCGATTGACCGCGGCCGAGCCTATGTCATCGCTAAATTGTTGTTCGCGAAACACGGTGAAGCCCTCTTTCAAGCTGAGTTGAAACCAGTCGCGACAAGTTACGCGGTTGCCCGACCAGTTGTGAAAATATTCATGGCCGATGACCGCCTCGACAGTTTCGAAGTTGCTGTCGGTGGCGATGGATTTATTCGCTAACACGCAGCTGGCGTTAAAAATGTTGAGGCTTTTGTTTTCCATGGCGCCCATGTTGAAATCATCTACCGCCACCACATTGAATAAATCGAGGTCGTATTCGCGGCCGTATTTTTCTTCATCCCAAGCCATGGCGCGCTGCAGCGCCGCCATGGCGTGGGCGCATTTTTTTATATCCTTTTGGGCTGCATAAAATCGCAGCGCCACCTCGCGTCCGCCGCCGGTGACGAAACTATCCTCCAAGCACGCCAAATCCCCAGCCACGATGGCGAATAAATAAGTGGGTTTGGGGTGCGGGTCATCCCACTTGGCATAGTGGCGGGCGGCGGCGCCGGGGGCGACCGGCACGGCGCCGGATTCCACCAAATTACCGTTGCACAACAACTGCGGCATGGTTTTTTGACAGCCCGATAGGGTGACGCTGTAGCGCGCGAGGTTATCCGGGCGGTCGATGGACGGCGTGATGTTGCGAAAACCTTCGGGCTCGCATTGGGTGCATAATATTTCGCCGCATTCTGCGTTGCCGGATTTATATAAGCCGCTTAGGGCGGTGTTTTTATGCGGCGCGATGGTGTTGTCGATGGCTAATTCGAAGTCCGCCGGCGGGGTTGGCAGCAGCAATTTTCCGCCCTCGATTCGGTACTCGGCCGGCGCCAAAACCCGCCCATCCAGGCTGATTTTTTCGATGCGCATGGGGCCCATGTCCAACACTAAATCATGGTGCGTAGCGCCCGGCGAATCGGCCTCGGCCAATGGATTTTTTTGTATTTTGTGGCGGGCGCTGACTTTGGTTTTGATGGCATCGAGATCGATGCGCAGCGTCGTGTGGGTGATGCGAAAAGGGTGCGGGCGATAGTCGCAGAGGCGCGTTGTCATGGGTTATTTTTTTAAGGTTGTGAGGGTGATTTTGTGCGCCAGCGATGATGAGCGAGCACATAATCGACAAACGAGAATCACCACATAAAGGAAATCGGCTGGTGAAGTACTGCAGCCAGGCGGCACTATTTAGGGCAACAATTCCGCAATTGCTTGGTCGAGAAAGGCGGTGAAGCCGGCATCGTTGCCCGGCGAGGCGGCGCAGTGGCCCCATGGCGAGGGATAGATGCGCAGTTCGCCGGCTGGCAGGTGTTGCGCTTCCCAGGCGTTGTCTTGCGGGGGGAAATACAGGTCGTCGCTACACGCGATGATGATGGTTTTGGCGCGGATGGCGGACAGCGCGGCGGCGAAGTCGGCGTGCTCGGTCGGCGGCGCTGGTGGTGGCGACGATGCAGTCGATGCAGTCGTCGGCGATGCGGTGGCAAGCATCGGCGCGCTGGCGGCGATGTTGCCATGCTGCCAAGTCCATATTTTGGCGAGCAGGTCGTTGGCGTCCCATGCCAAGTGGTCATTTTCCCACGCTACCAGCAGCGCCTCGGGCGAGGCGAAGCCGAGTTGGCGATACCAGTGTTCGCGGTAGAAGGTTTGCGAATAGGCCCAGCCGGCATAGA
Source organism: Candidatus Poriferihabitaceae bacterium (assembly GCA_965243285.1). GTDB lineage: Bacteria > Pseudomonadota > Gammaproteobacteria > Arenicellales > Poriferihabitantaceae > JAHRAW01. The sequence continues at coordinate 1,957,270 of OZ251537.1, forward strand.
CGCGCGCGAAGGCTTTCAAGCCGCGCGCCGGCGGCGTGGTGTACTCGCCGTGCGCGAAATCGCCATCGGCTTGCAGCGCCGCTTTGACTCCATCGAGAAACACGAAATTGTGCGGCGAAGTTTTGGCCGAGGCGCAAAACGGCAAAATCGCCGCGACTTCATCCGGATACAGACAGCCCCAGTGGAAGGCTTGGCAGCCGGCCATAGACCAGCCGGCGACTAACGCCAGGCGCTCGATGCCGAGAGCCTCGCGCAGCAGCCGCCGCTGGGCGCGGATGTTGTCGTAAAAGGTGATGCGCGGAAATTTGGCGCCGCGCACCTCGGGCTCGGCGTTGCTCGGTGAGGACGATAATCCGTTGCCGAATAAGTTGATGCAGATGATGAAGTGTCGGCTGGGGTCGATAGCGCGCCCGGCGCCGAAAAAACCTTCGTTGCGGACATGGTCGCCGGTGAAAAAGGTCGGCAACAGCACCGCATTGTTCTTGGCGCGGTTGAGTGTGCCGTAGGTTTGGTAGGCGAGCACGGCGGCCGGCAAAATGTCGCCGGATTGCAAGGTGATATCGCCCAATGCATGGCGGCGATGGTCGGTCATGGGTGGGTAGTTCGGCGGGTAGTTCGATGGGTAGTTCGATGGGGCAGCGGCGACGGGAGTTATGGATGGGGGGTGGTGGGTTGAATCATGCAACTGATGATTTAAATGGGATTTATATACCTAAATCCCCAAGATGGTTTGTTTTTGCCTTTAAATTTTTCATTCTATCGGCCACAAAATATGAGTTAAAAACCAGTATCAACATCAACATCAACATCAACTATCAACATCAACATCAACATCAACAGAAAAATCAAAGTCAAAGCGACGGCGAAAGTGAAAGAATTTAAGTCAAACTCAACGGCGAAAATCCTTAAGTTAAACTTAACATCAAAGCAACCCCCCATCTAAAAAGCAAAAGATTAAGGGGAGTGAAGGCTAAAGCCAAAGCAACAGCCAAAAGCCAAAGCAACAGCCAAAAGCCAAAGCAACAGCCAAAAGCCAAAGCTAAAAGCCAAAGCTAAAAGCCAAAGCTAAAAGCCAAAGCCAAAAGCCACATCAAAAGCCCCCAAAATAGCAACCTAATAATAGGGATTTAGATATATAACTCCCATTTAAATTAGGTCATCGACAATTTAAATCATGCAACTGGTGATTTAAATTAGGCAATCAACAATTTAAATCATGCAGTGATGATTTAAATCATGCTATCAATCATTCAAATCATGCAACCTGTAGACGCCGATGTTTCGATGTTGCCGCGACAAATTGCCGCGACACATTGCGGTCTAAAAATCAGCGCTAAAAAAGGCGCAGGTATTCGCGCACTTCCCAGTCGGTGATGGCTTGGTGGTAGCGCTCCCATTCATCGGTTTTATACGCCAGATAGGAGCGGTGCATGGCGTCGCCCATGGCGTGTTGGGCGAGATCGTCATCGCGCAGGGCGGCGATGGCTTCGAGCAAATTGCGCGGCAGCCGACGGGCGCCGGAATCGTTCAGTTGCGCATCGCTCATCACATACAAATCCTGGTTGAGCGGCTCGCCGGGGTGGCTGCGATTATCCATACCGTAGCTCATGGCGGCGATGGATAAACTAAAACTCAAGTAGGGATTCATGCACATATCGGCGGCGCGATTTTCGATGCAAAAGCGACTTTGCGGCAAGCGCAACATGGCCGAGCGATTGTTCATGCCGTATGCCATGTGGGTCGGCGCCCAGGTGTATACGCCGCCCTCGAAGCCGCCGACTTTCGGCACCAAGCCGTTATAGGAATTGACCGTCGGGCAAGCCAGCGCGGTGTGCGCGGCGCCGTGGCGCAGCAATCCGCCGACCGCGTGATAGACGGATTCATGCCACTGCCCGCCCTCGCCCTCGAATAGATTTTTATCAGGGCTATGGATGCGCCGCGCCGAGATATTCATGTGCGCGCCGGATCGCCAATCGCCGATGGTGGGCTTGGGCATGAAGGTGATGAAGATGCCGTGTTTTTTGGCCACCTCTTTTAGTAGCACGCGCAGGAAGATGAAGCGGTCGGCCATGTTCAACACATCGGTGTAGTGAAAGTCTAATTCGAACTGCGAGTAGCCGCCCTCGGCCACCACATCGTGCAAATTCCAGCCCAATTCCTCGATAATGTCGATGAGTTCGCCGAGGAAAGGCATGGCATCCATGCTGTGTTCCGCGTCATAGCCGAAGGCCTGACGGCGCGGTCGCAAACCCTCGCCATGTGCCGGGTCGTTATCGAAGGCCTTGACCGGCTGGCCATCTTTCCAGCGCATGGCGATGAATTCCGGCTCGATGCCGGCGTAAAAGGCGTAGCCGCTGGCGGCGGCCTCGCGGATGTTGCGCTTCAAGGCGCCGCGCGGGCATAAATTATAGGGCGCGTCTTGCCACCACAAATCCGCCACCATCCAGGCGCAGGTTTTATCCCACGGGCAGATGGTCAGCGTGTCTAAATCCGGCAGCACGATTTGGTCGGCATCCGCCGGCCCCAACTCCGGCACGAAAGACACCGAATGCACCGCAAATTGCGGGCCTTTGCCCATGCACAGCAACTCGAAATCGCTGATGGGCACCGGTTTGGTTTTCGGCTGGCCGAGCAAATCTATCCAGCACGCCAGCACATATTTAACGCCGCCATCCAGCATTTTTTGATGGGCGGCGGCGACCGCATTTTTATCCGGCAGCGCTTGGGCGAGAGATTGAGGGGCGGGCAAAGTCATGGCGTGTTCCTGGTGGGTTAGTGGGTGGGTTAGTGGGTGGATTTGGGAGATTATACAACTGCACTAAGTGGCGCTCGAAAAAATGTACGCTGAGCGAATTTAACTAAACCTTTTTATGGGATTTATAGTTCTAAATCTGCAGTTCGATGGGTGTTTTTTTGAGGTCAGCGGCTGATTTAGGGGGTTGATTTTGACTTTGATGTTGTTTTTGGCTTTTGATCTTCACTCCCCCGCGTACATCATGAGGGAGAGTCAAAGCAGAGCCGCACCGACAGGCGTGGGCTGCTTCGGCGGGTAGCCAAAACTGGCATCTTTTTCGCCAGTTTTGGTGGGGGGACTGTTGCTTTTCGCTTTGGCTTTTGACTTGCTTTTGACTTGGCTGTTGGTTTTTACTTTCCCCTCATTTGGCTAATGGGTTGAAGATTTAAAGCCAAAAGCCAAAAGCCAAAAGCGAAAAGCCAAAAGCCAAAAGCCAAAAGCCAAAAGCCAAAAGCGAAAAGACCAACATCAACAGCCCCCCACCAAATCAGGCGATAAAACCGCCTGATTTGACTCCCCCAGAAAAAGCTAAGGTGGAGTCAAACGTTAACAGCCAAAGCAAAAGCCAAAGCAAAAGCAAAAAACAACCGCAGCCTCCCTAAATCAGCCGCTGACCGCAAAAACCGCCAATCGAACTGCAGATTTAGATGTATAAATCCCATTTTTTTAGCGCCGCTACATATGGCGGCGATACTGGCCGCCGACTTGATAGAGCGCATCCGATAATTGGCCGAGGGAGCAGCAGCGCACGGCGTGCATGAGTTCGGCGAATACATTTTCATCATTGATGGCGGCTTGTTTGATTTTTTCCAAGGCGCGCGGGCTGGATTCGGAGTGGCGAGCGTGAAAGTCGCGCAGGCGATTGATTTGACTGCGTTTTTCTTCATCGCTGGAGCGCGCTAGGGGGATGTTGGGCGGTGCCGTGGCGGCCTCGGCGAGGAAGGTGTTGACGCCGATGATGGGCAGGCTGCCGTCGTGTTTGCGGTGTTCATAGCGCAATGATTCATCTTGAATTTTGCCGCGCTGATAGCCGCTTTCCATGGCTCCGAGCACGCCGCCGCGTTCGCATAGGCGCTCGAATTCCGCTAGCACCGCTTGTTCCACTAACTCGGTGAGTTGCTCGATGATAAAACTGCCTTGGTTGGGGTTATGGTTGAAGGCCAGTCCCCACTCGCGATTGATGATGAGTTGGATGGCGAGAGCGCGGCGCACCGATTCTTCCGTCGGCGTGGTGATGGCTTCGTCGAAGGCATTGGTGTGCAGGCTGTTGCAGTTATCGTATACCGCGATCAGCGCTTGTAGCGTGGTGCGGATGTCGTTGAAGTCGATTTGTTGGGAATGCAGCGAGCGCCCGGAAGTTTGAATGTGGTATTTGAGTTTTTGCGCGCGCTCGCCGGCGCCGTATTTTTCGCGCATGGCGATAGCCCAGATGCGTCGCGCCACGCGCCCGATGACGGTGTATTCCGCGTCCATGCCGTTGCTGAAAAAAAACGACAGGCTGGGCGCGAAATCATCCACCGCCATGCCGCGCGCCAAGTAACTTTCCACATAGGTAAAACCGTTGGCGAGGGTGTGCGCCAGTTGGGTGATGGGGTTGGCGCCGGCCTCGGCGATGTGGTAGCCGGAGATGGACACCGAATAAAAATTACGCACTTGGCGTTGAATAAAATAGGCTTGAATATCGCCCATTAATTTGAGCGAAAATTCGATGGAGAAAATGCAAGTGTTCTGCCCTTGATCTTCTTTGAGGATGTCGGCTTGCACCGTGCCGCGCACCGCGCCGAGGGCCGCAGCCTCGATATCTTGACGCTCGGCGGCGTTCGGCGCGCGCTGATGTTGCGCAGCGTAGGCATCCACTTGTTGCTCGATGGCGACATTCAAAAACATCGCCAGGATGATGGGCGCGGGACCGTTGATGGTCATGGACACCGAGGTTTTCGGGTCGCATAAATCAAAGCCGTCATACAACGCGCGCAGGTCGTCTAAGGTGGCGATGGACACCCCGGAGTTGCCGATCTTGCCGTAAATATCCGGGCGCTCATCGGGGTCGCAGCCGTATAGGGTGACCGAATCGAAGGCCGTGGACAGCCGTTTCGCTTCGGCGTGCGCCGAGAGTTTTTTGAAGCGGCGGTTGGTGCGCGCGGCATCGCCTTCGCCGGCGAACATGCGCGTCGGGTGTTCGTTATCGCGCTTGAATGCAAACACGCCGGCGGTGTAGGGAAAGTGGCCGGGCAAGTTTTCCAACAACAACCATTGCAGCAAATCGCCGTGGTCGTGATAGGTGGGGGTGGCGACCTTGCGCACCTGGCTGCCGGACAGCGTGGTTACGGCAAGGTCGGCCGGGAGGTCTGGGGCGGATGTGTGCAGCGCGGATTTTTTTGATGCGGCAGCGGCATGTTTATGCTCATTTACATGTCCATCCACATGTATATGTTCATCGATATGTTCATCGACATGCTCATCGATAGGCCCATCTACATGTTCATCTAGATCACCATCGCCATGAGAACTATCCGCCGCCGGCGCACCCCCATAGCGCGCTCGCAGCGCTGGCCAATTCGCCAGCAAGGCATGATTATCGGCGCTCAATTGTTGCTCGCGGCGGGCGATTAGCGGCGCTAAGGCGGCTGCCGAATCGCCGACTTCGGCGCTTTCCGCCATCAACATGGCACGGCTGGCGCGCAGTTGCTGGCGCTGGCGGGCGACCTCGGCCTGCGCTTTGGCGGCCGCCTTATAGGCGCGCAAAGTGGCCGCCACCTCGGACAAATAGCGCACCCGGGCGGCCGCAATCAACTTATTTTCATGCCTGGAACAGCGCCTCGAAATAGGCGCCAAAGCACCATCGCCCGGCGCCAGACCGAGCCCGGCTAAGGCCGCCGACACGCCGTGATAAAGCGCGGTTACGCCGTCATCGTTAAACTGCGAGGCGATAACGCCATACACCGGCATGGCGGCGGCCAGTTGGTCGAAGGCGGCACGGTTGCGTTGCACTTGTTTGCAGACATCGCGATAGGCATCTTGGGCGCCGCGACGGTCGAATTTGTTGATGGCGATGAAATCGGCGAAGTCCAGCATGTCGATTTTTTCGAGTTGGCTCGCGGCGCCATATTCCGGGGTCATCACATACAGCGCGCAATCGGCTACGGCGGCGATGCCGCTGTCGCCCTGGCCGATGCCCGGGGTTTCTAATATCACCACATCGAAGCCGGCCAGGCGACAGGCGCTGAGCATGGGCGCGATGGTCGGCGGCAGGCCGCCGGCGCCGGCGCAGCGAGTGGCCACCGAGCGCATGAAAATATGCGGCTGGGAAATCGCGTTCATGCGAATGCGGTCGCCGAGCAGGGCGCCGCCGCTTTTGCGGCGCGTCGGGTCTACGGCGATGAGGGCGATTTTTAGGCCTTCGCCGTGCTCTGAGCGCAAGCGCAAAATCAACTCATCGGTGAGCGAAGATTTGCCGGCGCCGCCGGTGCCGGTGATGCCGAGCACTGGCGGCGATGGGCATAGCGCGGCGGCGGCGCTGAGCGCATGGCATGGCGCGGCGTGGTTTTCGAGGGCGCTCATCAGCCGCCCAAGGGCGCGATGGCAGCCGCTCGCCACCGCCGCCAAAGCCGCTGGGGTGGCGGCGTCGGCGCGCTGGGCTGTGGCGTCGGCATCGTCATACTGGGCGCGACATATGGCCATGGCATCTTCCATCATCCCGACCAAGCCCATGCTTTGGCCGTCTTGGGGGGAATAAATGCGCGCCACGCCATAGGCTTCGAGGGCGGCGATTTCTGGCGCGATGATGACGCCGCCGCCGCCGGCGAAAATGCGGATGCGCGCGCCGCCGCGACGCCGCAATTCATCCACCATATATTTAAGGTATTCCACATGCCCGCCTTGATAGGAACTGACGGCGATGCCGTCGGCGTCTTCTTGCAAGGCGGCGGTCACGATGTCCTGCACCGAGCGGTTGTGGCCGAGGTGGATGATTTCGGCGCCGAGGGCTTGCAACACGCGGCGCACGATGTTGATGGCGGCGTCATGGCCATCGAACAAACTGGCGGCGGTGATAAAACGCAGCGGCGGGGAGGCGGCTGGCGGCGGCGGGTGGTTTTCGGCGCTGGCGGCGCTGGCGTGGGGTGCGGTGGCAGCGTCGGCTGCTTGGGGGGGCGACGGCCGGGGGTGGTTGAATTTACTCATCGACTGGGCCAGGCGGGGTAGGGCAAAAGTATAACGCGTCTCGGTTTTCTCGCCGGTGTAGGCGGTGGCCAGCACGCCTGGCTAACGGCGCGATGCATTGCTGGATTAATCGCCGGATGCATCGCTGGATGAATTGTCGGGGGCATCGTCGGGGGCATCGTCGGATGCATCGTCGGATGAATTGTCGGATGCATGGTCGGATGAATCGCCGGCGAGTTGTTGCGCGGCCTCGAGTTGTGGTAGTGCGCCGATGTCGAGCCAACGACCATGGTGAATTTCGGCGCTGGCGAGGCCGTGGGCGATGGCGTGGTCGAGCACCGGGCGCAACGGGAAGCGCCCGATGTCGAGGTTCTCGAAAACCTGGCGGCGGAAGCAGCCGATGCCGCTGTAAGTCCAGCAGGGGCGGCCGGCGGTGGCGGGAATCAGCCGGGCATGGGATTCGCCGCCGGGCCGCGAGTCGCCCAAAATTGGCGCCGCGATGGGCGCTTCGACTTCGCTAGGCGCTTTGCCATCGGCATGGGGTTCGCCGTCGGCATGGGATTCGCCGCTGGATATCTCCGCCGCCGCCGGCTCCGCCGTCAAGCCGAAGTCGCCATGCGGGTGATGGGGCGGGTTGGGCGCTAGCACCAAATGCATAGCGTACGGCGGCGGCACGGTCAAGGCGGCGTAGTTGAAATCGGTGAAAATATCGCCGTTTATGACGATGAACGGGTCGCTTGCAAGCAACGCCAGCGCCTGGGTGATGCCGCCGCCGGTCTCTAACGCCCGCGCGCCTTCATCGGAGTAGCGGATGCGCAGCCCGAAGCGCCGCCCATCGCCCACCTGCTGGCGAATTTGCTGGCCCAACCACGACAGGTTTATGACCACCCGCCGAAAACCTTGCGTTTTGAGGCGGTCGAGATGATGTTCTAACACCGATTTGCCGCCGAGCGGCAACAACGGCTTCGGTATGGCGTCGGTCAACGGCCGCAAGCGCCGCCCCCGCCCGGCCGCTAAAATTAAAACATCGAGCATGGCGAAATAATTTTCATCCACAGCGCTGTGGCATAACGGCTAAGAAAAATAATGGGGATTTATAGTCCTAAATCCTCATTATTTGGTTGCTATTTGGTGGGGGGCCTTTTGATTTGGTTTTTTGCTTTTTGCTTTTGCCTTTAAATCTTCAACTCATTAGCCCAAATGAGGGACTATGTAAAAAACCAAAAGCCAAGTCAAAAGTTAAATCAAAAGCCAACATCAACAGCAACAGCAACAGCAACAGCAACATCAAAATCAAAATCAAAATCAAAATCAAACGCACCCCCACCAAAACTGGCGATGAAGCCGCAAGTTTTGACTTATTCCGCATTAAAGCGAGGGGAGGTAAAGCGTAACAGCCAAAGCCAAACCCACCGTGCAGATTTAGATATATAACTCCGGCAATTTTTTAGCGTGCTTTACGCGTGTCATCCGCATGCGTGAATTGGATTTGTTTGGGCATGATTCTGCCGGTCAACGGGTGCGCGAGTTCGGGTAGTCTGGGTTCTATGCCGGCGAAGTATTCTTCTATCGACCAGAAAATTAATCGACGCCATTCGCTGGCGCCGCCGGCTAGGGTATAGACGCCGGCATCGGTGATGGCTTGTGCCATGCTGGGGGTGATTTTTTGTTTATTTAAGGTGATAAACAAGCCCACCGACACTTTGCCGCCGGCAATTTGCGACAGCAGCGCCCGATAGGCATCGGGCGCGAAGCCGCCGCCCTTGACTTGCGTGATAACCAGGCCGTCCTCTGCCGTGCCGTCTGTCATGGGTTTTACCAGCAAGATGCCACGTCCGTCGACGCCGCCATCGGCGCCCGGTTTGGCATTCGGCAGCATGCCGGGCAGGCAAGAAACCGCCCATTGCTCGAACTCGAAGTGGTTATCATGGGCGAGATCTCGCGCGCTGGAGAAATCCGTGGGCATGCCTTGTATTTCGATGTCCGCCGCATTTTTTAATCGAATGGCGCACACCTGGCGGATGGTGTAGGTGGATACATCGATGCCGATGAAGCGGCGCTTAAAATTAAGGCTGGCTTGCGCGGTGGTGCCACAGCCAGCGAAAGGATCTAAAACCAGGTCGCCCGGGTTGGAAGATGCTTGGATGATGCGATTTAATAAGGCCAGGGGTTTTTGCGTCGGATAGCCGTTGCGTTCGTGCTTGATTCTTCCCACGGGTGAAAATTTTGTCCACCAACTCTCAGGAATTTTGCCCCGATCTTTATAGGCTTGCACATTATCTTTATTGAGTTTTCCGCCGATGCCGGTGGTTTTGTTGGGGTCGCTGTGTTGCGTGGATAATGCGGTATACGGCACCCGTACGCTATCGGGGTTGAAAGTCCACTGCCCGCTTTTGCTATAAAACAACAGTGCCAAGTGTCTTCGAAGGCAATAAACTGCGCGCGTTCATCCAAATCCCGCCGGCGCAGATCTTTTTTGAACAGCACCGAATAGTCGACCTTAGAATTAAACGGCGGGTCGAGATAGATTAAGTCTACTTGATTGCCGGAATCGACGAAAGCCGTCATCACTTCTAAACAATCGCCTAGATAAAGCGTGTTCGGGCGGAAGGTGTAGGGGTTTTTCATGGAATGGCGGGCCTCGATAGGGCTTAAGGCGGGCGATGGGCAAGACGGCGGCGGCTTACAATTTCGCCGCCAATGCGCGCAATTTGTATTTTTGCACTTTGCCGGTGGAGGTTTTGGGCAGCTCGCCGAACACTACGGCGGTGGGCGCTTTGAAGTGGGCGAGGTTGTCTCGGCAGTGCGCCATGACATCGCGTTCGCTGAGGGTGGCGCCTGCGGCGACGCACACGAAGGCGCACGGGGTTTCGCCCCAGCGGGGGTGCGGGCGGGCGACCACGGCGGCATCGGCGATTTGCGGGTGGGCGTACAGGCAATCTTCGATTTCGATGGAGGAAATATTCTCGCCGCCGGAGATGATGATGTCTTTGGCGCGATCTTTGAGTTGCAGGTAGCCGTCGGCGTGCAGTACGCCCAGGTCGCCGGAATGAAACCAGCCGTCGGCGAAGGCGGCGACGGTGGCGGCGGGGTTTTTCAGGTAGCCTTTCATCACGATGTTGCCGCGAAACATGGTCTCGCCCATGGTGACGCCATCGCGCGCCACCGCCGTCATGCGCTGCGGGTGCATGACCTCCAACCCTTCGAGGGCGTGATAGCGCACCCCTTGGCGCGCGTTTTTTTCCGCTTTTTGCTCTGCGGGCAGTTCGTCCCAGCGCGTATTCCAGGCGCAGATTACCGCCGGGCCATAGGTTTCGGTCAAGCCGTATACATGGGTGACGCAAAATCCTTGGGCTTCCATGGCCGCTAACACCGCGGCCGGCGGCGGGGCGGCGGCGGTCATCATATTCACCGGTGCAGCGCCAGCGGCCGGCGACCAACCGCCGCGTTCGCCCTCGGTGGCGTTTATCAACATGTTCATAATCACCGGGGCGCCGCAAAAATGGGTGATGTCATGGGCGGCGATGGCGTGGTAGATGCGCGTGGCGTCAATCTGCCGCAGGCACACATTAACCCCGCCCACGGCCGCCAGCGACCACGGAAAACACCAGCCGTTGCAGTGGAACATGGGCAGCGTCCATAGATACACCGGGCGGCGCGGCAGATGCCAGCCGACGATGTTGCTCATGGCGTTTAAGTACGCGCCGCGATGGTGATAGACCACGCCCTTGGGATTGCCGGTGGTGCCTGAGGTGTAGTTCAGCGAAATCGCGTCCCACTCATCGGCCGGCCAATCCCAGGCATGTTGCGGGTCGCCGCTGGCGAGAAAATCGGCGTAGGTGATAGCGCCTAATCGCGTCTCGAAGCCGGCGGTTTCGATGTCGATGACCGACGGCAGCGGCGTCGATGGGGTGCCGTCGGCGGCGGATTTTTTCGCCATGTCTGCCATTTTCGCCAAGGCGGCGCGCGCCAAATCGGCCAATTCGCCATCCACCAACAGCACCCGCGCCTCGCTGTGGGTGAGGATGAAGGCGATGGCGGCGGCGTCCAAGCGGGTGTTGATGGCACACAACACGGCGCCGGCCATGGGCACGCCAAAATGGCATTCATAGGCCGCCTGGGAATTCGGCGCTAACACCGCCACGGTGTGATTTTTGACAGCGCGACGCGCCAACGCCGAGGCTAAGCGGCAGCAGCGGCGGTAAATTTGCGCCCAAGTTATGCGCGTGTCGCCATCGATGACCGCCACCTGCTCGGGGTATACCGTCGCGGCGCGTTCGAGGAAGCCCAACGGCGTCAACGCGACATGATTGGCGGCGTTTTTATCGAGGTCGCGTTCGTACATGCTGCGCGCGCGGCTGGCCGGGCGGTGGGTCATCGATGGCGTGGTGGGGTTGCGGGTAAAGGGGGGAAGCGCGTTATCGACGCCTAAATTAATGCAGGCCGGCCTACATTAATACATGGCAGTGTGCGCGGTTTGGATGCGATTGATGATTTAAACCGCGCCCGTGGCAGATGGGCGAATGGGTGGATGGAGCGGATGGGAATCGGCGCGCCATGGTCACTTGCACAAGGCGCGGATTTTGTCTAGCAAGGCGGTGTTGATGCGGCGGTTGGCGTGGTTTTCGCGGTTGGCGTGGCGGCGTTGGCCGGGCCGGCGGGCGCCGGGCAGGGCTTCGAGGCGGGCGAAAAATTGCTCGGCGTGCTGCGCCCAGCCACTGCCGGCGATGAGTTGGGGCGACAGCGCCAGCAAAAACTCACCGCCGCGCGGCGGGCCGCCGTCGTTGTTATCGGCCTCGGCGGCTTCGAAACTGAAGCGCTCGCCGAGCAACGCCGCCGCCAGCAGTTCGATCATCAGCGAGATGGCCGAGCCTTTGTGGCCGCCGAACGGCAGCAGCACGCCGCCGTCGGCGATTTTCGCCGGCTCGGTGGTGGGCTCGCCGCGCGCGTTCAGCCCGGTGCCCGGAGGCACGGGGTGGCCGTCGCGCGCCGCGATTTGCACCTCGCCCATGGCCATGGATGCGGTGGCCATGTCGTACACCAGCGGTCGCTTACCGGGCCGCGGCCAGGCGAATGAGATCGGGTTGGTGCCGAACAGCGCCGCGCTGGCGCCGGCCGGGGCCACGGCTGGTTTGTAGGCGGTGCAGGCCAGCGCCGCCAAGCCGTGCTCGGCGATGGCTTCGGTTTCATGCCACAAGGCCGCGAAGTGATGCACCCGCACCATGGCCAACGCCGCCACGCCGGCGGCTTCGGCGGCGCGCGCTAACAGCGGGATGCCGTGTTGCAGCGCCAATGGCGCGAAGCCGCCGCCGCCGTCCACTTGCAGCACCGCCGGGGCGAGGGTTTTGCTCTGCGGGACAGCGTTGCCGCATACCTTGCCGCTGCGCAGCGCCGCCACATAGCCGGGAATTCGAAACAAGCCGTGCGAGGCCGAGCCGTCGCGCTCGGCGGCGGCCACGGTGCTCGCCACCGCGTCGGCGTTGGCGGTATCGCAGCCGTTGTTCTTCAGGCAATCGTACGCCAGCCGGTGAATCTCCGCGGCGGTCATTTCGGTGCTGTCGGCGGGCATGGGGATGGGGATGGGGATGGGGATGGGGATGGGGATGGGTGGGGTGATGGTCGATAGGTAATCGACATGAATATGAATCGATGTGAAATCGATATAACGATATAACGATATAAACGACATGAAATCGACATCGATATGAATCGATATGCAATTGATATGCAATCGACATCGATATGAATCGACATGCAATTGATATGCGAATCGACATCGATATGAATCGACATGCAATTGATATGCGAATCGACATGCATCGACATGTATCGAGCATGGCGGAATCGACATCAATCGATATGCAATCGAATCGCTAAAATACCATGAAATCGAGGCCGGACTTCTCATCGGGCGGCCCGGCCGCCGGGGCTATGTGGATGGCGGAGGGCGGGCGGATGCGGTAAATTAGCGCCCTCAATGTTCCATAGGAGCGTGCCATGTCCGATATTCCCACCTTGCGGCGAATTTTGCGCCATAACCAGGTGATTGCCGTGGTCGGGCTGTCGGCCGATTGGTATCGCCCGAGTTTTTTTGCCGCCAAATATATGCAGGCGCATGGCTACCGCATCATTCCGGTGAACCCGAAATATGAGGAAATTCTCGGCCAAAAATGCTATCCGAGTTTGGCCGACATTCCGCAGCCGGTGGATATGGTGGATGTCTTTCGGCGCCCGCAAAACGCGCCGGATTTGGCCCATCAAGCGGTGGCCATGGGCGCCAAGACGCTGTGGCTGCAACTCGGCGTGGTCAGCGCCCAAGCCGAAGGCATCGCGGCGCGCGGCGGTTTGGAGGTGGTGATGGACCGGTGCGTTAAAATCGAGCACGCGCGGCTGTTCGGCGGGCTGAATTTTATCGGCGTGGACACCAAAATTGTGTCTTCCCACCGCCATAAAATCATCGCCAACTAAATGCGCCACCCCGGCCATCGCGCGCGCTAAATCTTTGCCATGAGCGACCGCCAATACGGCTTCGAAACCTTGTGTTTGCACGCCGGCCAGCAGCCCGACCCAGCCACCGGGGCGCGCGCCAGCCCCATCTATCAAACCACGGCGTATGTTTTTGACGACGCCGAGCACGCCGCCAGTTTGTTCAATCTGCAAACCTTCGGCAACATCTACACGCGCTTGATGAACCCGACCACGGCCATGTTCGAGGAGCGCATGGCGGCTTTGGAAGGCGGGCGCGCCGCGGTGGCCGCCAGCACCGGCATGGCGGCGCAGATGACGGCGTTGCTAACCCTGCTGAAACAGGGCGATGAATTGGTGTCCGCCAACACCCTATACGGCGGCACCGTCACCCAATTTGCCGTCACCTTCAAGCGCATGGGCATCGGCGCGATTTTGGTGGACCCCGATGACCCGCAGAATTTCGCGCGCGCCATCACCGATAAAACCAAACTGCTGTACGGCGAGACCGTGGGCAACCCCAATAACAATGTGCTCGATATCGAAGCCATCGCCGACATCGCGCATGCCGCCGGCCTGCCATTGGTGGTCGATAACACTTTTGCCTCGCCGTATCTGTGCCGCCCGATGGATTTCGGCGCCGACATCGTGCTGCACTCGGCCACTAAATTCATCTGCGGCCACGGCACCTCCATGGGCGGCGTGGTGGTGGAGTCGGGGCGCTTTCCGTGGGATAACGGCCGCCACGCCGACATGACCGAGCCCTCGCCCGGCTACCACGATGTGCGTTTTTTCGAGACCTTCGGCGATTTTGCCTACACCATGAAAGCGCGCTGCGAAATATTGCGCACCTTAGGCCCCACTATCAGCCCATTTAATTCATTCATGATGCTGCAAGGGTTGGAAACATTGCCCCTTCGCATGCAGCGCCATGTCGAAAACGCAGTGGCGGTGACGGCGTTTTTGAAAGCGCACAAGTTGGTGCGCTGGGTCAAATACGCCGGCGATGCGGACAACGCCTATTATGATCTCGGCCGCAAGTACATGCCCAAAGGCGTCGGCGCGATATTGACTTTTGGCATCCAAGGCGGCGTCGCCGCCGGCGCGAAATTCATCGAAAATGTCAGTTTTTTAAGCCACCTGGCGAATGTGGGCGATGCCAAAACCTTGGTCATCCATCCGGCTTCCACCACGCACCGCCAACTCAGCGCCGCCGAACGCCAACGGGCCGGCATCGGCGATGATTTGATTCGCCTGTCCGTGGGCCTAGAAACATTGGACGATATTTTATGGGATATCGATCAAGCGTTGGCGCTATCGCAACAATAGCGCGTAGGTGCGATTAATCGGGCCTCATGAGTCGATCAACATGGGTCGATTAAGATGGGTCGATCAAGATGGGTCGATCAACATGGGTTGCTTATGATGATGTTAGGTCGGCGATTTAGGTCGGCGTTCGTGTTTGCAATGGCGTCGGGCGGCGCTCGTCATCCACGGCCACATAGGTGTAGATTCCTTCGGTCACTTTCAGGTGTTGTTCGCTGGCGCGTTTGCGGCGCACCCAAGTTTCGATGCGCACCGAAATGGAAGTGGTGCCGGTGCGCAGCGTCCAGCAATAGCAACTAACCTGGTCGCCTACGAACACCGGCAGGTGGAAGGTCATGCCCTCCACCGCCACCGTCACCAGCCGTCCACGGACCTGATAACTGGCGTAAATGGCGCCGGCCAAATCCATTTGCGACATAATCCAGCCGCCGAAAATATCGCCGCTGGGGTTGGCGTCGGCGGGCATGGCCACGGTGCGCAATGACGGCGGTTCTTGTTGCGGAAACACGGCGGGCATGGGGTGGTTGGATTTATTTTTCATGCGCTGAGTTTGCGCTGAGTTTGTTGCGCATGCGGGGTATGGCGCAGCGGCGGCAAGATGGGTTCTTTGCCCTCAAAATGTTCGCTGATGCTGTGGAATACGAGTCGTTTGTAAGGTGTGTCGCCAATCATCAACGGCTTCATGATTTTAGCCATATTCGCTTCCGCTTGTCAGATGCGTTTATGCGATAGCGGAGTCATGGTAATGAACAGCCCGACGATGCCTTCGCCGCTAGCCAGCAAGCCGATAAACTCGCGTATATTTGCCGCCGTTGCATTTGAACACATGGTGTATTCATTCACTCCGCCCTTCACTTGCACGATGCACATGTTGTTTTTCTCTTTTATACCGACCACGATGCCGCGTCCGTCAATGCCGCCATCGCCGGATTTTTGGATATTATCCACTAATCCATGGGTGCGAGTCACCGCCCATTTTTCGAACAAGAATGGATTGTTGCGAAGGTAGGCGATGGCTTGTTTTAAATCTTTCGGCTCGCCTTCGATGGGGATTTGATGGTTGCGTTTCATGCGGTGGTCGCGCACCACCTCTAACGCAAAATAGGAAACATCAATACCGATAAAATTCCGTTTTAACCGATAAGCGGCATCGATGGTTGTGCCGCAACCGCAAAAAGGGTCAAGAACAACATCGCCTTGGTTGGATGATGCTTCCACTATCCTGGTTAATAACTCAAGTGGCTTTTGCGTCGGCCAGCCGAGGCGTTCTTTGGACATAGCATTTATAACTGGGCTCCCCCAAACATCTCGCATGCGCTGTTCGTTTCTCATATATTGCTTATGTATAGTGCCATCGGGGTGTTTTATGTCTTTATATCGCCCACCCGCATCTTCCTTTGTGAATTTACTTTTTGAAAAGTCACTTATGGGCTCACTAATTCCTTTATGGCTGAAAAAAAGCATCTTTGCTTTTTGCATAAAATAAGATGTTGTCATGTTTTCTCTTGAAATGAATTTGTGGCTGTCCGGTACCTTGATAGGACCAAATAATGTCATTGCGGAAATTACTTTGTTTAAAAATTCCGTCTAAAATGAGTTTCAAAAAGTGACTAGATGTTGAATCGCAGTGCAAATAGATGGCTCCAGTCGGCTTTAAAATGCGATGCATTTCGACTAGCCGCTCCGCCATATACGAAACATATGACAGCATGGAAGTGTCGGGGATAAATATATTAAAAGCAGTGATAATAAAATGAGCGGGATGACTAATATCATCACTAATTCTCTGCACCCGCTCCACTGCATCGACATTCCAAAACCATGTATCGTTAAACGCATCTATCTGCGCGCGGTCTTTTTTGCCAGCCGACACATTAAAGAATGCGTTGTAATTAACATTGGAATTAAACGGCGGGTCGAGATAGATTAAATCCATGCTCTCGGTGGGGAGAGTGCGCATCACATTCAAGCAATCATCGGCGAACAATTTATTGCGCGTAACAGCCATATCTCGAATTTCAACACGAGAATCATCGGACGCCGCCGGCTGCGCATTTTGGTTTTCCACATTCATGTCATAAGTTCCGCCTGGGTTAGGCGCTGGCCTTTACTGGCATGCCATTGTAGCGATGCCGATGGGGAAAATGCCGATAATTCCCAAAATTTGCATGAAATTTGCATACTATGAATTTAAATCCATGAATTTAAATAATCACAACGCCGGGTTAAAATAGTGTCGCCCCGAGGAAATGTTGTTTGCTTGCTGCAACAGTAATTCGAAGTGTTCGTCGTGTTCCACAAAATTGAGATTTTCGGCGTTGACCATCAATAAAGGCGAGGCTCGGTAGTTGAGAAAAAAGCGCGTGTAGGCTTCGACCAATTCATCCAGATAGCGGCGCTCGATGTGGCGCTCAAATAAAATACCGCGTTTGCGAATGCGGTTCAGTAATACATCTGCCGGCGCTTGTAAATAGATGACCAAATCCGGCAGCGGCGCTTCGATGGCGAGGTGTTGATACACTTGCTCGTACAGGCGCAATTCGTCGTCGGTCAAAGTGATGCGCGCGAACAGCGGGTCTTTGGCGAGCATGAAATCGGCCACCCGCAACGGCGCGAATAAATCCCCTTGGCGCAATTCTTTGAGTTGTTGGACGCGCTGAAACAGAAAAAACAACTGCGTCTGCAGGGCGAATTGCGGCGGCGTTTTATAAAAACGCTCGAGGAAGGGATTGGCGGAGGGTTTTTCCTCCAGCAAACTGGCGTCCAAGCGGTGCGCGAGTTTTTTTGCCAAGGTGGTTTTGCCGACACCGATGGGGCCTTCGACCACGATGTATTTTTTGGCGTTGATGGCGTTATGCATAAGATTAATGGGATTTATATATCTAAATCTGCACGGTGGATTTGGTTTTGATTTCGCTTTTGATTTTGGCTTTCACTGTTGTTTTTATGCTGTAAATTTTCACCTCAAAACCCACAACAGGGAGTGAAAAGCCAACATCTAACGTACTCCCCACCAAATCATCCCGAGCCTATCGGCTTAGGACTAATTTGACTTCTCCTCAAAATAAAGCGGGGGAGTGGAGTAAAAGTAAAAGCAAAAGTAAAAGCAAAAGCAAAAATAAAAGCAAAAATCAAACGCAGTCTCCCTAAATCAGTCGCTAACCTCAAAACAACGCCAATCGAACTGCAGATTTAGGTATATAAATCCCAGATTAATGATGGATGATAAGGGCAAACGCGCCTAAAACAACCAGGCGACAAGGGCGCGAATCGCCGCTTATAATGGCCGCCAGATGACAGCACCGCCACATGCCTGCGACACTTAACTATTTTAGCCCGTGAACTCAACATGAAACTGCTGCTCGACCTACTGCCGTTGCTGATTTTTTTTGCAGCCTTTAAATTGTACGGCATTTATGCCGCCACCATCGCCGCCATTGCGGCGACGGCCGGGCAAATCGGCTGGTTGTGGTGGCGCCAGCGCCGCTTCGAGACCATGCATCTGATGACCTTTGCCATTCTCGCGGTTTTCGGCGGCCTCACCATCGCCCTGCAAGATGAGGTTTTTATTAAGTGGAAACCGAGCATCGTGTACTGGTCTTTTTCCGCCATCATTTTCGGCCTGCTCTTGGTGGGCAAAAAATCGGCGATGGAATTCGTCATGGGGCGCCAAATCACCTTGCCGGCGGCGGTGTGGCGCAAACTGAATATCGCCTGGGGGCTGTTTTTTCTGCTGTCAGGCGGGCTGAACATCTATGTCGCGTTTTATTATAACGCCGCCGCCGAGGCCTCGGTGCGCACCGATTTTTGGGTGAATTTCAAGGTATTCGGCTTCACCGGCCTGACTTTTGCATTTTTGCTGGCGCACTTGCCGTTTTTGGCCAAGCATATTCAGGTCGGCCGGCAATGATGTATTACGCGATTCACGCCCGCGACCATGGGCGCAGTTTGGAAGCCCGCCGCGGCGCCGGCGCGGCCCATCTGCGGCGGCTTAGCGCGTTAGTCGACGAGGGGCGCTTGTTGACCGCCGGCCCCTATCCCGCCATCGATAGCGAGGAGCCGGGGCAAGCCGGCTTCAGCGGCAGTTTGATCATCGCCGAATTCGCCTCTTTGGAAGAGGCACAAGCCTGGGCCGAAGCCGACCCGTATGTCGCCGCCGGGGTGTATGTCGAGGTCGAAGTCAAGCCCTACAAGCGGCTGCTGCCATGACATGCCCTAAGCCAGCGGCCGCCCAATGGGCCTCAAGCCGGCTTGGGATTAATAGGTCGAGCGCCTCTCGCCCGGCTTTGGCCCGGCTTTGATTGTCGTTCAGTGGCGCTCAATTTGTCGCCACACGGTTTCGCCGGCGGATTTTTGGTCGAGTAATTGCAGCCATTTTTCGTGCTGGGCGAGCTCCTCGCCGCTGGCTTTGATGAGCGGGGTGTCGATGGCGGCGGCGTTGGGCGGGGGGTGGCTCGGCAGCGCTGCCAGCCCGGCTTGGGAAGCGCCCAATAGCGTCGCTTGCCCGCCGGTCATGGCCAGATACACATCGGCGAGAATTTCCGCGTCCATCAAGGCGCCGTGATAGGCGCGCTGCGAATTGTCCACCGCATAGCGCTTGCACAACGCGTCCAAACTGTTGCGCTGACTCGGGTGTTTGTGGCGCGCTAGGGCCAAGGTGTCGACCACTTCGCAATGCGCGTCGACCACCTCAGTGCCGAGCCCGGCGAGCTGGAATTCGTTGTTCAAAAAACCGACATCGAAGGCCGCGTTATGCATGAGCAATTGCGCGCCATCGAGGAACGCCAACAATTCCTCGGCGAGGGCGGCGAAGCGGGGTTTGTCGCGCACCTGCGCATCGGTGATGCCGTGTACCTCGATAGCGCCGGGGTCGATTTCGCGCTGCGGGTTGATGTAGTGATGAAAGGTGGCGCCGGTTAGGCGGCGGCCGAGCAGCTCGACGCAACCGACCTCTATCACCCGATGCCCTTGGGAGACCTCCAGCCCGGTGGTTTCGGTGTCCACCACCACTTGGCGCTGGGCGGCTGATGTCATGCCGGTTTGGCGGCCGTCGGTGGCGAACTCGGGAAATCCATCGCCAGCATGTCATCGATGGCGCGAGTGGCGAGTTGGTCGGCGCGTTCGTTGCCAGCATCGCCGCTATGCCCGCGCACCCAGTGCCAGTCGATGGTATGCCGCCCCAATAAGCGGTCCAATTCCTCCCATAGGTCGCGGTTTTTCACCGCTTTGCGGCCGGCGGTGCGCCAATTTTTTTGCTTCCAATTGGGCAGCCACTGCTGCACGCCATTTTTTAGGTATTGGGAATCGGTATATAACTCCACCCGACAAGGGCGCCGCAGGGCGGTCAGCGCTTCGATGGCGGCTTGCAGTTCCATGCGGTTATTGGTGGTTAGCGAAGTGGCGCCGCTGATGGTTTTTTCACGCTCGCCAAATAACATCAACGCGCCCCAGCCGCCGGGTCCGGGATTGCCGCGACAAGCACCGTCGGTGTAGATGATTACTTTATCGGACACGAGGCGGGCCATCGATGGCATCGGGCGATTTTAATGGGCACTGCTTATAAGGGCGATGACTCAATGTCGGCGGCTGATTTTGGCCACCGGCGACGACCCCGCCGAGGCCTTTCAGCGCTTGCGCGACGGTTTAGAAAAATTTCGCACCGCCGGTTGCGCGAGGTCGGGAATCAAGCGCCGCCACCGTTGCCGCGCCGCGCCGCGAGCGATGGGCGCGCCCTCCCGCTGGCGTGCCACGATAACATAAACGGCGCCGAATCCCGGCCACCAGCGCGCCCCCATGCGCTCGACTACGGCCAATTTACGGCGCTGTTTGGCGCTCTGCAAGGGCGGGTAGTACGCCATCATGGCGGCCCCGACTAACTCGAAACCGAGCAGCGCCAGCCAATCTTGCACCTGCCCGGCGCGGTAATAGCGGCCGTTCCACGGCGCCCGTGGCGCCGCTTTCATCAGCAAACGCAACCCGCCCCATAAACTCAATGGGTTGAAGCCGGTGATGACTACGCAGCCTTGCGGCGCCAAGATGTGATTCACCTCGCGCAGCACGGCGTGCGGGTGGTCGCAAAAATCCAATGTGTGCGGCAGCACGATTAAGTTGTGGGTTTTATCGGCAAACGGCATGGCCGATGCGCTCGCCAGGGCGGCGTGAATTTTCCGTTGCCCGGCGGCGGGCGGTACCGCATCGATAAAAAATCGATGCTCGGTTTCGATGCCATGCAAAAAATTCACCCCGCCGCATCCGACCTGCATACTATTGGGATAATACCCGCTCGGCACTAAGTTCAGACATTGTTGTTGCTCTTGCTCGAGCAAAAACTGCCCCAGAGAAGAAGCAAACCAAGTGACCATGGGTTAGGTGTTATTTTTAGGTCGGATTTAATGCGAACGCGTGCTTGCGCATGTTCGCCGGGCGGCCTCGTTCACAGGGCTATGGTTATAAGTGACTGGTGGGTTTGTTGGCAGCACCGGATTCATCCAAGCGCTCGCTTAGCGCGTCGAGGGAGCGTGATTTAGCATCACCCGCAGGCGGTGTAATTGGCCGGGCAACGGCTGGGTAGCAGGGATGAGCAAGCGAAATGGGCGCTGGTTTTGGCGCGCCAACAACACAATGAAATAGTGGCAATCCAACTGACCGAAGATTTCGATTGGTTCGGTGGGTGAAGCTGCAAGCGGCGAATCGGCACTCGGTGAGCGGCGCAAGCGCCAGCCGTCAGCGACGCCCTCCAAGCACGTAGCGCCGTTCGCCCGGCGTTGTTTGCGCCATTGTACGAGCAAAGATAGGGCTGTTATTGCGAACACACAAGCACTTGCGCCGGCCCAACCAACCCAGTTGGCATGCGTCCCGTTGGCGTGCACGGCCAGCGCGGCCAACATCGCCAGTGGCAGGCAATGCATGGCGATGAGCGCCGCCATCAGCCGTCGCGGCGTGGCGATGCTAACCGCGACCGGTAGACAATATGCGGTGGACAATGCTCGCCATGCTCGGGTCTTCGGGCGCTGCGCCGTGGCACAGCCAGTCCGTTAGTTGTGGGTCGGGGCACTCCAGCATGCCTTGGAATAGCACCTGATCAGCGGCGGGCAAGGTGCGATAGTGGGTCGTTACAAATGCCGATAAAATCAAATCCAACTCTTTGCAACCGCGTCGACAACGCCAGATGAGACGCTTCTCTTTGGCGGTGCGTTTTATATCCACGCATGGTGTTTTGTCCATGGCAGTGCGCGTTGTGCCGGGTGGCGCGCTGTTATTTTTATGCATGTTAGTTTGATGCCGTCCTGTTTTATCGACCATTGCATGCGTGTGGATTGCATATTTTTCGGCAGTGTTGCGACTGCTTCATCCCGATTCCTTCCAATCTCCGCCTGATTTCGCCAAATTTATTCGGCTAGTCCGCCCGCCGTCATACCCGCGTCGCCATGCGTTTTTTAATCTTGGCAATGGCTTTGGCCGGGTTCAGCCCTTTGGGGCAGGTTTTGGTGCAGTTCATGATGGTGTGGCAGCGATAGAGTTTGAACGCGTCGTCGAGTTTTTCGAGGCGCGCGTCATCGGCTTCATCGCGGCTGTCGGCCAGCCAGCGATAAGATTGCAGCAACGCCGCCGGGCCCAGGTAGCGCTCGCCGTTCCACCAATAACTGGGGCAACTAGTGGAGCAGCAGGCGCACAATATGCATTCGTATAAGCCGTCTAGTTGCTGGCGCTGCGCTTCGGATTGCAAGCGTTCTTTACCGTTGGGCGGCGGCTCGGCGGCTTGCAGCCACGGTTTTATGGCCGCGTATTGGGCGTAAAAGTTATTCATATCGACCACCAAATCTTTGATGACCGACATGTGCGGCAACGGGTAAATTTTAATCTCGCCGCTGATTTCGGCGCTAGGCTGGATGCACGCCAAGGTGTTGACGCCGTTTATGTTCATGGCGCACGAGCCGCAGATGCCTTCGCGACACGAGCGCCGCAGGGCGAGGGTGCTGTCCATGGAATCTTTGATGCGCAAGATAATATCCAACACCATGGGGCCGCAGGCATCCGCATCCACCTCATAGGTGTCGAGGCGGGGGTTTTCGCCGCTATCTGGATTCCAGCGATACATGCGCACGGTGCGTGGGCACGCCGCGCTACGATCGCGCAGGTGGCGGCCTTCGACGACCTTGGAATGGGCGGGCAGGGTGAATTCGGCCATGGAATAGGGCGGGAGGCAGGTGAATCGAGTCAGTGGATAAGCGCAGTCGATAAATCAGGGCAGCAAATCATGGCAGTAAATTCAGCCAATGAATCAGGCCAGTAAATCAGGCCAGTAAATCAGGCTAATAAATCAGGTCGATAAATCAGGTCGATAAACTCGATTATCGCGGCCAAACCGGCCGCCAAGCAGGTCGCTAATAAACGCGCTTCTTCGGCTTAATATACTCGACCTCGTCGGTCAGGGTGTAGTCGTGCACCGGGCGGTAGTCGATGCGCGGTGTTTGGCTCATGTCGGTCTGCCAGGTTAGGGTGTGTTTCATCCACTGCGCGTCATCGCGCTCCGGATAATCTTCATGGGCGTGGGCGCCGCGGCTTTCGGTGCGATTGGCGGCGGCGTGCATGGACACTTGCGCTTGGCGCAGCAGATTCTCCAATTCCAAAGTTTCGACCAAATCGGTGTTCCACACCATGGAGCGGTCGGTCACTTTGATGCGCGCAAAGCGCTCGCACACTTGCGCCAGCAGGCGCTGGCCTTCTTGCATCACCTCGGCGGCGCGAAACACCGCGCAATGGGTTTGCATGATTTCCTGCATTTGCTGGCGTACTTCGGCCGTGGGGGCGTCGCCATCGGCGTGCCGCAGGCGGTCGAAGCGCTCCAGGATGGGGCCGGTGGCGGCCTCGCTCGGCTTATGTTTGGCGGCGGATTTTGCTCCCGGAGCGACCAATTTTCGCGCGTGATGGGCCGCGGCGCGGCCGAACACGATGATGTCCAGCAGCGAATTAGAGCCCAGTCGATTAGCGCCGTGCACCGACACGCAGGCCGCTTCGCCGATAGCCATCAACCCCGGGATGATGCGCTCCGGGTCGCCATCGGCCAGGGTTACCACCTCGCCGTGCAGGTTGGTTTGGATGCCGCCCATGTTGTAGTGCACCGTGGGCAGCACCGGGATGGGCTTTTTGGTGACATCCACATCGGCGAAAATGCGCGCCAATTTGGAGATGCCGGGCAGGCGTTCGGCCAGCACTTCTGGCCCTAAGTGTTCGAGGTGTAAGTTGATGTGATCTTGACGCGCCCCGACCCCTAACCCATCGCGAATTTCCATGGTCATGGCGCGGCTGACCACATCGCGCGAGGCCAAATCTTTGGCGTTGGGGGCGTAGCGTTCCATAAAGCGCTCGCCCTTATTGTTGGTGAGGTAGCCGCCTTCGCCGCGCGCGCCCTCGCTAATCAAGCAGCCGACGCCGTAGATGCCGGTGGGGTGAAATTGGGTGAATTCCATATCTTGCAACGGCAAACCGGCGCGCAACGCCATGCCGCCGCCATCGCCGGTGCAACTATGCGCCGAAGTGCACGATAAATAGGCGCGGCCATAGCCGCCGGTGGCTAATACCACGATGTCGGCGCTGAAGCGGTGCAGTTTTCCGCTATCCAAATTCCACGCCAACACGCCTTTGCATTGGCCGTCTTCCATGAGCAAATCGATGACGAAATACTCGATAAAAAACTCGGCATTATGCTTCAGCGATTGCTGATACAAGGTGTGCAAAATGGCATGCCCGGTGCGATCGGCCGCGGCGCAGGTGCGTTGCGCTTGACCCTCGCCGAAGTGCGTGGTCATGCCGCCGAAGGCGCGTTGGTAGATTTTGCCCTGCGGGGTGCGCGAAAACGGCACGCCGTAATGCTCCAATTCGATGACCGCATCGGCCGCCTCCTTGCACATATATTCGATGGCGTCTTGGTCGCCGAGCCAATCCGAGCCCTTCACGGTGTCGTACATATGCCACCGCCAGTCGTCCTCGCCCATATTGCCGAGGGCCGCGCTCATGCCCCCTTGGGCGGCCACGGTGTGGCTGCGGGTGGGGAATAATTTGGTGATGCAGGCGGTTTTCAGCCCCTCGAGCGCCATGCCAAAGGTGGCGCGCAAGCCAGCGCCGCCGGCCCCGACCACGACCACATCATAGTGATGGTCTACAATGGGATAGGCTGCTGGCATGGCGAAATTTTTAGCGGATTTAGGCGGTTGGGATGGGGTAGGGCAGATTTTGGCGGATATTTTGGCGGATTTCGGTGCTCTATAAAGCCACCCGCAACACCGCGATGATGGCGATGAGCCCGGCGACCACGGTCAGCACCTTGACCGCCAACAAGGCGATGCGCCGCGCCCTGGGGGCGGCGACATAATCTTCGATGATGACGCTAAGCCCCAATTCGGCGTGGAAAAACGCGAATAAAAGATAGGCGATGAGCCCGGCGGCGACCCATGGCTCGCCAATCCAGGCCGCCACGGCGTGGTATCCGCCGTCGATGTGGCTGATGATCGACGGCACAAACCACGCGGTGAGCGGAATCAGCGCCACCGCCGAGAGGCGTTGCCAGCGCCAGTGCCCGGCACCATAGCGCGCCGGCTCGCCGCTCATGTCTGATGATGCAACGCGCGATTCCACCGGCGAGGCGGGCGATTTAGCGACTGCGGCGCGCTTCATATCAGCCACACCAGTGCCGTCAGCGCGAAGGCGGCGGCGAGCACCACTTTGCCGCTCAAATAAACCGCCGGCAACTCCAAGCCGAAGCCGGCATCCCAAGCCAGATGGCGGATGCCGTTGCACAGGTGATAAAAAGTAGCCAGCGTCCATACCATCATCAACGCCATCCCATACCACGCCGCGAAAAACCCGCGCGCCACCGCATAACTGGCCGGCCCGCTCGCCACCGACCACAACCACCACGCCAATAACAGCGCCCCGACGGTCATCACCACGCCAGCCAAGCGGTGCAGAATCGACAGCACCGAGGTGAGCTGCGGGCGATAAATCTGTAAATGCGGCGACAACGGCCGCTGCACCGGCGGCGGCGGGGATGAGGTCGACATGGTGATGAGAGCTACATGCGTTTGGCGCGAATCATGCAATTATCTTACATTAAAATCGCGCGCTACAAGCGGGGAATTGGGGGAAAATGGATGAGATTAGCGCCGCGTCGAAGCGGGCGAATGCGGTGAAGCGAGCGAATCCGGCGTTACCACGACGCAATCGCCAAAAAATGGAACATATATATGTACATCGTCCGCGTCACATAAAAGTAGGTGGCTTTACCTGCTGATGTGGCGAGGGGCTGTTGACTTTTGCTGTTGGCTTTTGCTGTTGATTTTGACTTTGCTGTTGATTTTGACTTTGCTGTTGATTTTGACTTTGCTGTTGCTTTGGCTTTGGCTTTGGCTTACTCCCCGCTGGGCGGGGAGTAAAGAAAAAGCCCAAAAGAAAAATCAAAAGCAAAAGCCCAAAAGCAAAATCAAAAGCAAAAGCCAAAAGCCCCCCATCCACTCGTTCAATGCAACCGCGATAAGCCGCTGACCAACACTGACAGCATGGCGAAATCCGGGTGCGGTTCGGCTTTGATGTCGGCGGTCATGGCGGCGATGGCGGCGAGGGCGTCGCGGTGGGCGTGGCGCCAGGAGTCGGTGGCGGATTTAGCCGATTTGACCCTCGATTTGTCGCCTGATTTGACCTTCGATTTGGCAACCGATTTGGCAACCGAGCTAGCCGCGGATTCGGCACTCGAGTTAGCAGTAGATTCGGCGGATTGAGTGGATTTGGCCCTCGATTTAGCGGCGGATTCGGCGGATTCGGTGGATTCGGTGGATTCGGTGAATTCAGCGGATTCAGCCCCCGATTTGACTCCCAAGTTGGCCGCAGAATGATCGCGCAATGCGGCGGCGGTGATGGCGGCGTGGCTGGCGCGGAGTTCGTGGGCGAGGCTGAATTGGGCGCGCTCATGCCAGTCGTTATTGCTCGGCAGGGCGTCTATGGCGCGCTCCACCCAGGCGATGTCGAGGGTTTCGCGTACTTGAAAATACATGCCGGCGGCGGCGATTAAGGCGCGGTTTTGAGCGCCTTGGCGCGGCGCCGCTGGCGTTGCCGGGGCGGCGATAGCGACAATATCCACCGCATAGCCGAGGTAGGGCAGGGCGGCGACTTTTTGCGCCAACGCCGCCGGGGCGCCGCGCTCGGTGAGGTGTTTGGCGTGTTTTGCCAACTCCACCACAGCGCCGCCGAGGATTTTTTTGAGGGCGGCGGCGAGTTGCGCGCAGCCGGGGGTGAAAACCGCGCGCTGCGCATCAATATCCAACGGCGCCGGGCGATTTTTGAGCAGCCACAGCGCGCACTGCGACAACGCCGCCGAGACCTGCGCCAACATGCTGATTTGCAACTCGGCGGCGACGCGATTATCCAGTGCCTCGATGGCGGCGCGCAGGGTCGCGGCGTCGAGCACATCGCGCGCGATGAGGTAGGCGCGGGTGACGGCGGCGGCCTCAAACCCGGCCAGCGCGCCGAGGCGCAGGTGAAAACTCGGCCCCATCACATCCACCACATCATTGGTGATTTGGGTCGAGATGATTTCGCGCCGCAGGCGATGCGCGCGCACTTGTTCGAGGTAGTTTTTCGCCAGTTGGGGCGGAAAGTAGCGGTCGATTTCGCTCGCCAAGCAGGCCTCGTCCGGCACCTCCGAAGCCAGCAGCGCTTGGTACAAATCCATCTTGCTGTACGACAGCAGCACCGCCAGTTCCGGCCGTGTGAGCCATTGGCCGGTTTCGCGGCGCTCGGCGATGGCGGCCGCATCCGGCAAAAATTCCATCGCCCGATTGAGCAAACCCCGCGCCTCCAACGCCTCGATGGCGCGCGCGTGTTGCGCCATCAAGCGCTCGCCGCGCGCCGCCTCGAGGCTAATCGCCTGGCTCTGGGTGTAGTTGTTGCGCAGCGCCAGCCGCCCCACTTGCGCCTCCATTTTCGCCAGCACCGCGTCGCGGCGGCCCGGCGTCAGGCGTTTTGCTTGCATGGCGGCGTTCAGCAAAATTTTGATATTAACCTCGTAATCCGAGGTATTGACGCCGGCCGAATTGTCGATGGCGTCGGTATAGCACAGCCCGCCGGCGGCGGCGTATTCGATGCGCGCCAACTGCGTCATGCCCAAATTGCCGCCCTCGCCGATCACCCGGCAGCGCAATTCGCGCGCCGATACGCGCACGCCATCGTTGTGTTTGTCTTGGGCTGCGGCGTGAGATTCGGCGCTGGCTTTCACATAGGTGCCGATGCCGCCGTTCCACAGCAATTCCACCTCGGCGCGCAGAATGAGGTTGATTAAGTCGTCCGGGGCGTATTGGCGTTTGGTCGCGCCGAGGGCTTTTTGCGCTTGGGGGGATAAGGCGATGGATTTGGCGTCGCGCGCGAACACGCCGCCGCCGGCCGAGATGCGCTCAGCGTCGTAATCGCTCCACGCCGACCTCGGGCGCTCGAACAGGCGGCGGCGTTCGGCGTAACTTAGTGCCGCGTCCGGGTTGGGGTCTAAGAAAATATGCCGATGGTTGAAGGCCGCCAGCAGGCGAATATGCTCGGATAACAGCATGCCGTTGCCGAACACATCGCCCGCCATATCGCCGATGCCGACCACGGTGAAATCGGCGCTTTGAATGTCTTTATTCAACTCGCGAAAATGCCGTTTCACCGATTCCCAAGCGCCGCGCGCGGTAATGCCCATTTTTTTATGGTCATAGCCGGCCGAGCCGCCGGAGGCGAACGCATCGCCCAGCCAGAATCCATATTGGATGGCGATTTCGTTGGCGATATCGGAGAAAGTGGCGGTGCCTTTGTCGGCCGCCACCACCAAATACGGGTCGTCGCCGTCCATGCGCACCACCTCTGCCGGCGGCAGCACGCGGGCGCCGTCTAAATTGTCGGTCACATCCAGCAAGCCGCTGATAAAAAGGCGATAGCAGGCGACCACTTCGCGCTGAATATCTTGATGCGCGGCGGCGTGCATATCGGGCAGGCGCTTGGCCACGAAGGCGCCCTTGGAGCCGACCGGCACGATGACCGCGTTTTTGACGCGCTGCGCCTTGGCTAAGGCCAGCGCTTCGGTGCGGAAATCCTCCGGGCGCTCGGACCACCGCAAGCCGCCGCGCGCCACCGCTCCGCCGCGCAAATGCACCCCCTCGAGGCGCGGCGAGCACACGAAAATCTCGTACTTCGGGGCCGGTTTGGGCAGGCGCGGGATGGCGCTGGGGTTGAGTTTCAGCGCCAGGTAGGGTTTGGGGTCGCCGGCGGCGTCGGTTTGGTAATAATTGGTGCGCAAGGTGGCGTCGATGACATCCAGCAGGGCGCGGATGATGCGGTCTTCATCCAACATGGCGACTTGCTCTAACTGCGCCTCGATGGTGTTTTTCAGTGCCTGCTCGGGTGTGCTTTTGAGACTTTTGGATGCACTTTTGGCGACATTTTTGCGTTGATTCGCGGGCTCGAAGCGCGCCTTGAACAAGGCCATGATGGACACCACCAGGGACGGATTATTGGCCAGCGCCTCGATGATGTACTGCTCGCTATAGCGCAATCGAATCTGCTTCAAATAGCGATAGCAGGCGCGCAGCAAGCCGATTTCTTGCCAATGCAGCCCGGCCAGCAGGGTGAGTTGATTGAAGCCGTCATCCTCGATGCGCCCATACCAAGCCTGGGTGAAGGTGGCCTCGAAATTGGCGCCGCCGGCGGCTACATCGAACGCTTGCTGGTCGTGGCGGGTGATTTCAAAGTCATGCAGCCAATAGACGATGCCGTCGGTGCGGCGGATGCGGTACGGGCGCTCGCCCAACACGCGAATGCCCATGTGCCGCAAGATGGGCAAGGCATCGGATAAGGCGATGGAGTGGTGGCGCGCATAAATCTTGAAACTGGCGCTGTGCGGCGCCTCGGGCGCCGGGTGGGGGGCCGAACGGGGGGCCGAACGGGGGGCAAGAGCGGCGTGAATGTGGTCGCCATCGAGGCCAGCGAAGCGGGTGATGTCTAGGCGCGCCTCATCGAGCGTGAAATCATCCTGATAATGGCTCGGAAAGGCATCCCGATACAGCGCCAGGGTTTGATTGGCGAGTTCATGGCCGCCAGATTTGCCAGAGCCGCCAGCGCGGCGCAGCGCCTCGTACAAATTATCGTTCCAATCCCGCGCCATGGCTTGCACGGCGTGCTCCAGGGCGGCGCCGTCGACAGCGCCATCGGGGCGCGTCCGGCAGTGCGCCAGGTAATGAATCCGCGTCAATATGGAGTCGGAAAAATACACATCGAAGGACACCTCATCGGCCGCTAATTGCGCGCCCAAATAGGTTTGAATGCGCTGCCGCAACTGGCTGTTGAACAAATCCCGCGGGATGTACACCAAACAGGAGTAAAAATGGCCACTGAAATTGCGGTGCAAATGCAGGCGCGTTTTGCGGCGCGCCAGGTGGTTGAGGACGGTCATGCACAGCCCATATAAGGCGCGTTTTTCCATCTGAAAAAGGTTTTCCCGCGGCAAGGTGTCGAGCACCGTGCGCAGGGATTTGTAGGCGTAGCCGCCGGGGCGCAAGGTGCTGGTTTTGAGTACATACGCGACCTTATCGCGCAGCAGCGGAATGCTCGCCGTGGGCAAGGCGGCGCTGGCTCCGGCCAGAAAGCCGAGCAAGCAGCCGACGCGGCGGCCGCCATCGACAGCCTCGCGCTCAATCAAAATGCAGTCCGGATAATTGGCGCGATGAATCGCCGAGCGCTGGCGGGATTTGCCGAACATGACCGCCGACGGCAGGCCCGGCGGCGCCGTCGGCAGCATATCCAGAGCCGCGCTTTCGCCATGCCGATAGGCCGCCCGCAGCACGCCTAAGGCGGATTTTTGGTCGATGGTGGTGGTGGGTTTGGCGGTTTTGGCGATGTTTTCGCCAGCGCCTTCGCCAGCGTTCTCATCCAAAACGAGTTCGGCATAACCGAGGAAGGCGAAGTGGTGGTTTTCCATCCAGCGCAATAATTGGCCGTGCTCGGCACCGCCGCGTTGCTCCACTTCGGCCGCTAGGCCTAAGGTTTTGGCGCGCATTTTCGCCCAATCGGCAACCACGATTTCAATATCCGCCATCACTTCATGCAATTCCCGCAGCAGGCCGGAGTGCTCGCCAGGCGGGGTGAAATCGATGCTGAGTTGGATGTAGGATTCGACCTCGCTGGGGTCTTTTTCGCGATCTTTTTCGCCAGGTTGGGGGCTATCCAGCGCCCCCTTGAAGCGCGTCATGGCGGTCATCCGCCGCCGCTTATCACGCCGCACCACAAAACTGGGGTGGGTGATGCGATGCGGCGTTTTGCGCATGGCATTGAGTTTGATGACCATCGAGTCGATGATGAACGGCTTATCCTCGGCGATGATGCTGAGGCGCGTGGTCTCCTCGTCATCCCCGCCGGCGGTGGGGTTGTAGATGGCGATGAGGGTCTCCCCGACGGCGCGAATTGTGCCCAACCGGCGGTGTTGCTGCGCCGCCTCGCGAAACTCCAGCGCCTTGCGGGCGGTGAAATCTTGGCCGGACAAGCGATGATAAAAATCCCGCAAAAAGGCGATTTCATCTTTATCCGGCGGCGGCTTCGCCTGGCTCTTGATAGCGGCGATGAGTTTGTCGGTAACTGGGTTTTTCATAGCGATTTTTGTGGGATGGGGCGGTGAATGCGCCGCCCATAAAGCATACACCGATTGCCGCCGTAGATTGCCGCCGTAGATAGGCTCGGGCTGAGTGGGTGAGGGGTTTTGATGTTGCCTTTGGCTTTTGGCTTTTGGTTTTTGGGCTTTTTCTTTACTCCTCACTGGGCGGGGAGTAAAAACTGGCGGGTTTCATCGCCAGTTTTGACTCCCCCGCAAGATAAAGCGGGGGGAGTAAAGCGGTAAAAGCCAAAAGTAAAAGCCAAAAGCAAGTCAAAAGCAAGTCAAAAGCGAAAATCAACCGCACCCTTCATCAAATTTCGAGAAATCCGTAAATTTCGAGAAATCCGTCGGTAAAATCCCAAAAAAACGGGCGATTCATGGCTGAATCGCCCGTTAATGTTGGTTTAGGGCGGTTTGCCATTGCGCCCTTGCGGTTTTGCTAAAACTGCATTTCGCCTTTTAGGATGATGGTGGTGTTGGCGGCGGTGGGGGTTTGGCGGCGTTCGCCTTGTAGGTTTAGGGCGAGTTTGTGGGAGGTTTTCCAGTTCAGGCCTAAGCGGTAGGTGTCGGCGTCGCCTAAATTTAGTTCGCTGTAGGGCTCGATTAATGAGCCGTCGCGCAAGTGTACGCCGTACCCCAAGCGGGTGTTTAGGCGGGCGGTGTACTCGGTGGTTTTGTCGCCATCGCCAGCGCCAGCGCCGCCATCGCCAGAATCCGTCGCCACGCCGTTATGCCACAGTTGCTGCTGGGCGCCTATCGCATCGCCATAACCGGGGCTTATGTTCAGCGACAAACCTTGCCCGTCGGCGGCCGGGTTTATGGTGATGGCGGCTTGGATGCCCCATTCCTCTTGCTCGGCGCTGTGGGCTAATAAGGCGCGCATTTTGCCTTCGGCGGTGAATCTCGCCGCTGGGTTGTGGTAGCGAATGGCGAGGCCCACCTCGGCGCCGGCGCCGGTTTCGCCATCGCCGCCGTCATGGCGGAGGCCGACTTCGGCCGATGGGGTGAGGGCGGCACCGCTGGCCAGCCGGCGGGGCATGCTGGCCTCTAACGCGGCGCGAATGCGGGTGGCGGCGGTGGAAATGTCGGCCATGCCGGGCTGCGCGTCGGCCTCCAATTCGCTGTGGGTGACCTCGCCTTTTACGCGCATTTGGGCGGCGTTTTGTTGCCAAATTGTGCCGCTCAACCCGCCGCCGATGGTGCTTAATTTGAGGTCGGCGGATTGGGCGGCGCCGGCGTCCGGTTTGATGCGTAAATCGCCCTCGCCGAGGCCGACCGAGGCCCATAAATCCAGCGCCCCGGCGCTCCAGGCGAGGTACGGATGCACGCTGGTCATGTCGAGGTCGTAATCGCCACCGCCGGCGGCGGTTTCATACGCCAAATCGCTGCTTAGGCGGGAGATGGATAGCCCCAGCAGCAGGTTTGGCCGCACTTTTGCATCGGCGCCCACATGGAAGCCGAGCAAATCCCCGGACCAATCCACGGCCGCGCTTGTCCCGGATAATTCGGCGTATTCGCCGCTGGCCCACAAGGTGGTTTGGCCGATTCCATCACCGCCGCCGCCGCCTTTTATCGGCATGGAAAATCCGCTGCCGGCGAGTAGTTTTTTCATATCGCCGCCATTTTCGAGCATCTCTTCGCCCCGAGCCGCCAATACGCCGGCGATATTGTCATGCCCGCCGAGGCGGAAACTCGCCCCGCCAGCGCCAGCCGAATTGCCGCCGCCCGAACCCCGCCCAGCGGCCCGGCTGATGCGCGTGGTCACGGCGCCGACGGCGCTGTGGGTTATCGCCCGCGCCACCTCCGGCAAAATCACGGCGTTGGTTTGGTTGACTGAATCGGCGGCAGCGCCATCGAGAATAATGGTGAATGCGCCGGGGTCGGTGGCCAAGCCATCAGCGGTGGAATTGCCGTGCGGGTCGGTCGCGGTGTAGGTGAAAGTCGCGGAAAGCGGCAAAAACGCATCCAAATTCGGCACATCTGCGGCCAAATCCGCCCACTTTTCGGCGCTGATGCCGGCGAGGGCGATGGGGGCGGTGATGGGCGCGGCGCTGGCATCGGGCAAGAAATCAGCAAAAAATTCGCTAATTTCACTCGGCACGGGGAGCGTGGAGTCAGACACGAGCGCGCTATCTTGAGTCAACCCATAGGTGAGCGCGATGTCAGCGCTGCCGCTACGCGCTATCGGCAAAACCAAATCACCGACCACCTCGCCCACGCGATAGGTGAGGTCGGCCGGCGGCTGGCTGAAGGCCGGGCCGGCGATGGTTAAGGTGAAGGTGAGGGTCGATTCATTGGGTGGCGTGGCGCCGTCGGTGGCGGTGTATATCAGGGTGAAGTCGCCGGCATCGGTGGGGGTGCCGCTTAATTCTCGCGTGGCGGCGGTGTAAACCAGCCCCGGCACGGTGGAATCATCGGCAAAAACCGCCCCGCCCGAGTCGGTCAGGGTGTAAGTCAGCGAGGTGTCGGCATAGCCGGAATCCGCCTCGGGCAGGGTTATCGGGGCGAGCATGACACCGGCGGCGTAGGGTCCGCCGAGGGTTAAATCAACGGGCTGGACGAAGGTCGGCCCGGTTATCGCCAAAGTGAAGGATAAATTGGTGGCGTTGCCGGCGGCGTCGGTGGCGGTATAAACCAAATCCGCCTCGCCGGCCGTCATCGGCGTGCCGGATAACACGCCGCCGGCGGCCGAATGGGCGAAATTCAGCCCGAGAATGGTCGAAGCGCCGGCAATATCGCGATTGCCGCCGGATTCCACCGCCGCCAGGCTGTAGGTGATGGGCGCCAATCCGCCGACCACCGCCGGCAGGGTGTAATCCACCGAGGCGCCGGCGGCGAAAGTGGTCATATCCCCGGAAATCGGTTCAATGGCGGCGATTTGGGCGTACACGGTGATGGAAAACGGGCGTTCGAGGCTGAGTCCGGCGTCATCTTGCACCCGATAGGTGAAATTGTAGATGCCGGCGGCGGTGGGGCTGCCGGATAGGGCGTATGGCGTGGCGGAATTCGCCGGGGTGTTGGGGCTGAGGTTAAGCCAAGCGGGTAATTCGCCAGTGTTGGGCGGCGGGGCGCTGGCGGCGGTGAGGGTATATAGGTAGGGCGGCGTGCCGTCGGTGGCGGCGGGCAAAACCAAGTCGGCACCGCCGGAATCGACGATGGATTCGCCGATGGCATAGGTTAAATTGGCCGGGGTCGGCAGATTTAAGCGGGCGATGGTTAGGGTGAAGGTGGCGGTCGCTGAGGTGGCGGCGATGGTGGGGCTGGCTGATGAATCGCCGGCGTCGGTGGCGGTGTAGATTAGGGTTGCCGTGGCGGGGGTGGCTTGGGCGGTGCCGGCTAAAACGCCGCCGCCGGTGGAGGTGGAGGTGGAGGTGGTGGTTGTGGCGGTGAAATTTAGGCCGAGAACGGATTCGGTGGCGGTGATGTCACGCAGACTGCCGGCCACTGAATCCAGTTCCCGCAAGGTGTAGGAAATATCCCCCAAGCCGCCGGTGGCGATGGGTAGATTCAGCGTGACTTGCCGGCCGACGCCAAAAGTCGCCGCTGAATCGGATACATCCGCCAAAGCCAGGGCATCGTAAATCACGATGGAAAACACTTGAGTTCGCCGAGCGCCGCCTTCTTGTACGGCGTAGGTGAACATGTAAGTGCCGGCGGAATCGGGCGGATTCAACGCCGTGGCGGAGATAATCAACGGGCTGGATGAGGCGCTTGCATCGCCGGTGCCGGCGGAATCCGGGGTGACCACCAGCCAGCCCGGCAAAGCGCCGTCGGTGGGCGATTCAGCCGCCGCCGTCAGCGAATAGGTGAGCGGCGTGGGGGCGCCGATGGCGCCGCTCGCCGTCGGCAGATTCACCGCATCGATCGCCTGCCCGGTGGCGTAGGTGAGGTCGGCCGGGTCGGCTAAGGCCACGGCGGATACGGTCAAGGTAAACGTGACCGAATCGGTGGTGTTGGCGGTGGGCGTGACGCTATCGGTGGCGGTATAAACCAAATTCACCACGCCGGCGGTGTTCGCCGTGCCGGACAACACGCCGCCGGCGGCGGTAGAGGCGAAATCCAGCCCGAGAACTGATGCGAGAGGGTTGCCGGTCGGGTCGCCGTTGCTGTCGGTTGCCATCAAGCTGTAATTGATCGGCGCCAGCCCGCCGACCACCGCCGGCAAAGTCAAATTCACCGTAGCACTGACATCAAAAACCGTCGATTCCGCCGAAATAGCCGAAATAGTGCCGAGCGGGGCATAAATGATGATGGAAAAAGTCGCCGAAGTAGCGACATCATCGGCATCGGTCACGCCATAGGTGAACATGTAAGTACCCGCCGTGGCCGGCGCCGTGCCAGATAGGGTGAACGGCGTGGCGGAACCGGTCGGGTTATCGCCGCCGGTCACATTCGGGCTAATCGTAAGCCAGCCGGGCAAAACGCCGTTGGTCGGAGCGGCGGCATCCGCCGTCAAGGTGTAGGTGTAGGGCGCCGTGCCGGCGGTGACGGTGGGCAAAAGCACGCCGCCGGAATCGCCGATGGAAGCGCCGGTGACATAAGTCAAATCCGCCTGAGCCGGCAGATTCAACTCGGTGACCGACAGCATAAAAGTCAGCGCTGGGCTGCTGGCCGGCGGGCTCTGGCTATCGCTGGCGCTGTAGGTGAGCGAAATCGGCGTTGCCATCACCGTATCTGGCGTGCCGGATAGCACGCCGCCAGTCGTCGTGGTGGTGAAAGTCAGCCCCGACACGGTCGAA
Source organism: Candidatus Poriferihabitaceae bacterium (assembly GCA_965243285.1). GTDB lineage: Bacteria > Pseudomonadota > Gammaproteobacteria > Arenicellales > Poriferihabitantaceae > JAHRAW01. The sequence continues at coordinate 1,993,418 of OZ251537.1, forward strand.
TCATCAACAAAATCCGTCCCGTTTGACAATTCCAGGCTATAAGAAAGCGAGTTAGGAAAACCGCCGGTGGCTACGGGCAAGGTCATGTCCACCGCCATATTCACCGGAAAAACCAGCCCCCGCTCGGCGACGCTCAGCGTCGGCAAGGTGATGGTGGGGTCGTAGACGATGACTGCAAAAGCCACATCATCACGGCCGAAATCATCGCTCACGGTATAGGTGAGATTGTAGGTGCCGATGGGCAAACTCGCCGAGGTAGTGAGTGTTCGGCCAGCGCTAACGGTGAATCCATCGGGAAGCGCTGAACCATCCGCTAATCGATAAGTGTAGGCCGCCGAATCGGGGTGGCCGCCAGTCGCCAGCGAACCGTTTAATTGGAGTGTGGAGCCAAATGCAACTATCTGGTCTTGCACCATCGCCAACATCGGCGGCCCGACAACAGTGATGTTGACAGTGGTGCTGATTCGATTTCTGTATCTGTCGAAGAAAGCGTAGGACACATCGAAAGCGCCGGTGGCGGTAGGGGTGCCGAAGATTTCAATCTTGTCGGTGAAAAACTGATTTTCAAGCCCGAGGGCGATGGCATCGATTGCGGTTGAATTATTCAAAATCTGAAACGGCCCGCCAGGCCCGGTGGGCGCCGGTAAAATTAGCCGGGTGATTGGCCTGTCTACTACATAGGTTTGCGGAGGGATGGCGGCGAAACTTGCCCCGGTTACGCTGATGGTGAATGAGGCGGAGCGTTCCACGGTGCCGATCATGGCTCGGTAGTTCAGCGTGGTTTCAGCGATGGCGGTGGGTGTGCCGGACAAGGTGCGGGAATTGGCATTGAAATTGATTCCGGGCACGGCGCTGGTGTCCAGGCTGTAGGTGGTGCTATCGATGCTGGTGTCTGAGTTGGTGGAGACGATTTGCGGCAGCACAAAACTCACCGTCTCGTCCACATTAATGGTGCGGTCCGCCGGCTTGGGCAGGGAGTGATAATTGTCGCCGGCGGCTGGCTCATGTATCCGCACCATCACTTCGGTTTGCACGGTTTCCCCGCTGGCGAAATCCGTTGCCGTGTAGATTAGCGGGGTGGTGCTGACGGCGGCGGTGGGATTGCCGGATAAACGGCGAGTGGCGGCATCGAAAGACAGCCCGGCGGTGGCCAGGGCGCCTAGGTTGGATAACGCATAACTTATGCGCGAATTGGCGGCGGCGCCGGTGCCGCCACGGCTGATTTCCGGCAAAGTGACGGTTCTATTGCGGCCGACCACGAAGAGGATTTGCGGCGCCTCCAAAACCATGGGGGCATAGGCCGGCGGCGTGCACTCGGTGGCGCCGATTTGGTTGTTATTGCCGGTGTGTACAGCGCCGCCGCTTTCGCAGATGTTGATGCGGAGGTTGAGCTGCCGCTGGGAGTTAAGACCGTTGAAACTGTAAGACCCGGTATATCTTCCATTAAACGCCCCGCGGTCGGCGCTGCCGGCCACGCTCGGCGTGCCGGATAACACTGCACTTGTAGGGACTGAGCTGGTGTTCAAGTTGAGTAAAGTGAAAGACAGCCCAAGGTCGGATAGGTTTATTCTGTCTATAGAATAGTTGACGAAGTTGCCTGCTTGGATTGTCGGCAGGGTCAGGTCGGGAATATCCTCACCGACATTAAAATACAACTCGATGGCGCCGTTGTTATCGCCAGCGCCGACATTCAGCGGGTTGGAGAATGTCTGCGCATTAGCCGAGGAAATCAGCCCGAAAAGCAGCCCAAAGGCCAATAAAACCGGGGTGTATTTCATGACCGGCCGCCCGATTTTTCGGGGGGGGGGGGGGGGGTGAATGCTTTGCTCATTTTGTTATTCCAGGTTGGGGAAATGCCGATGGAGGAGGGGGATTGGCACAAAAAAACAGCGCCGATTTTCATTGCCGCTTATCCTTGCCAGGCATGGGGGCCGCCCGCCGCTGGCCATAGAATAAACGATGAGCGGATTATAAGCATAAATTATCGGCGTGATGCAATAGTGCCGTCGTAGATTGCCGTCGTAGGTTGCCGTAGTAGGTTGCCGCCGCCGATAGGCTCGGGCTGATTGGGCGAGGGGTTTTGATTTTGGGGCTGTTCCAGATAACATCATTTTATGTTACCTGGGGCATCATGCGCTTTATCTTGGGGGAGTCAAATTAGGCGGCTTCATCGCCAGTTTTGACTCCCCGCCCAGCGGGGAGTAAAGCGTTAAAAACCAAAAACCAAAAACCAAAAGCCAAAAGCCAAAAGCCAAAAGCAATGTACATACATATATATGTACATCCTATATGTACATCAACATCAGCATGCGATGGGTTGGTTTTACGGGCGGGAATGTGGGGGTTTCGGCGCTGGTGTATAGTGGCGGCTCGATGATTGTGACGATAGCCTAAGCCAAGGCGGATAATAATGCTGGAGAAAGACCCCCGTGGGCGGCCGGACGGTCAGCCGTATGCGCCGATAAATGCGCCGCCCAGCGGCGGCCAGCGCCACCGCATTCCCGCTATGCGGTTGCTGGCGTTGGCGCTGGGGCCGGGCGACCACATCGAGGTGATTGACCCCCAGGGCCGGCAACGCGCCCAAGCCATGCTCTTCGATGCGCGCGGCAGCGCCGTAAACGCCGCCTTGCGGCCGCTTTCGGAGTCGAATTCAGGCGCATTCGCTGCCGTCGACGGGGCCGAGATGGCCACCTGCCTGCAGCGTTCGGCGGCCGTTAATACGGACTTTGCGCGGCAGCAGTTGGGGCAATATTTGCAGGCGCGCCACATCGATTTGAGCCGTTGCACGGCGCTGGAATTGCTCGGCGATGGCGGCGTCGCCGGGGCCTCGGCGACGGCGGTGTGCGAGGCCGCGGCGCTGTGCTTGTTGGCCGCCCCGGGCGAGGATATGCGCATCGACGCCGGGCACGCCGTCCGGCCCACGGCCCCGCCCACCGAATTAGTGGCGGTGGTGCATCGCGCCACTGCCAGCCAACCCACGCCATCGCCGTTTGCCGCTTTGCCGGATGCCCTGCCGGCCCCGCTGGCCGAGCCGCGCGAAGAAATCCATATCGCCCGCCGCACCGCCGTGGCCTATCGCGTGGCCGCCGGCGAGTGCATTCAGGTGCTGGATATAGACGGCCGCCAATGCTCGGATTTCCAGTGCTTCGACCTCGCCAAACTCGACCTTGGCGTGGAGCGTTGCCTCGATATAACCACCACGCGCTCGCTGATGGGCGCCGCCTATCCGCAGCCCGGCTTGCATTCCAAATTTTATGATGTGGATTTCGAGCCGCTCATCGAAGTGCTGCAAGACACCTGCGGCCGCCACGACAGTTTCACCCTGGCCTGCCACGAAAAATACTACGCCGATGTCGGCTATCCCGGCCATATCAACTGCTCGGACAATTTCAACGCCGCGCTGGCCGATTACCCCATCGCCCCACGGCGCGGCTGGATGGCGATGAATTTGTTCTTCAACACCTTTTTCGACCCGGCCCTGCAGTTGGCCTGCGACTCCACATGGTCGCGCCCGGGGGATTATGTGCTGCTGCGGGCGCGCAAAGATATGGTGTGCGTGTCCTCGGCCTGCCCGGACGACATCGACCCAGCCAACGGCTGGAGCCCGAGCGACATCCAGGTGCGCATCTATCCCGCCGGCCATCGCTTCACGGCGGCGCGCGCCACCCGCAAAACCCCCGATTCCGCCCCCGACATGACCAAACAGACCGGTTTTCACCCGCGCACCGCCGAACTCACGCGAAATTTCACCGAATATAACGGCTACTGGCTGGCCGAGCACTACACCAACGCCGGCGCCGTGGCCGAATATTGGGCCTGTCGCGAGGGCGTGGCGGCGGTCGATTTATCACCGCTGCGCAAGGCCGAGATCACCGGCCCGGAGGCCGAATTGCTGCTGCAAACCTGCGTCACCCGCAATATGCGGCGCTTGAGCATCGGGCAAGTGGTATACACCGCCATGTGCCACGCCAGCGGCGGCATGATCGACGACGGCACGGTGTTTCGGCTGGGGGCAGATAATTTTCGCTGGGTCGGCGGCAGCGATGCCTCCATTTTATGGCTGCGCGAACAAGCCAAGGAGCGCGGCTTTAATGTCTGGGTCAAGGATTCCACCGAGCAGTTGCACAATTTGCAAGTACAAGGCCCGCGCAGTTTGGATACCATGCGCAAAATCATCTGCACGCCGCCGCATGAAACCACTGTGGATGAACTCGGCTGGTTTCGTTTTTGCATCGCCCGCATAGGCGGTCACCTTGGCGCGCCGGTGGTGGTTTCGCGCACCGGCTACACCGGCGAACGCGGCTATGAAATATTTTGCCACCCCAAACACGCGCCGCAAGTGTGGGACGCGATGTGGCAAGCGGGTCAAGAATTCGCCATCCAGCCGCTCGGTCTGGAGGCCCTGGATATGCTGCGAATCGAGGCCGGTTTGGTGTTCGCCGGCTATGAATTTTGCGACCAAACCGACCCCTTCGAAGCCGGCATCGGTTTCACCGTGCCGCTCAAAACCAAGCCCGATGATTTCATCGGCCGCGATGCCTTAATCCGCCGCCAAGCCAGCCCACAGCGCAAATTGGTCGGGCTGGAAGTCGCCAGCCAGCAACCGGCCGCCCACGGCGACGGCGTCTATGTCGGGCGCGTCCAAGTCGGCGTCATCACCAGCGCCGTGCGCTCGCCGATATTGCGCGCCAACATCGCCCTATGCCGCCTCAATGTCGAACACAGCGCCATCGACACGCCGCTGGAAATCGGCCAATTGGACGGCCACCAAAAGCGCATCCCATGCCGTGTAGTCGCCTTCCCGCACTACGACCCGAAAAAAGAACGGGTGCGTGGGGTGGCCTGAGTGAGGTGAAAATTTTGTTGAATTTTTGGCGGGATTTCGGTGAATTTTGGCGGGATTTCGGTGAATTTTGATGGATTGCGGTAGATTTTGGCGGGATTTTGCTGGATTTCGGTCGCTGCCAAAACTGGCGATGAGCCCGCCATTTTTGTGGCAATAGGTATATAAACCCCTTTAAATACCCCCCCCATCAGCCCAAATGAGGTGAAAAGATAAAAACCAACATCAAACGCCCCCAACTCCGCCAATCCCCCCCCCGCCAACCCCATTCGTGCTCGATAAAATCACCCCAAACCACCAAAAAGCCTTGTTCCTGGCGCAAAAACAACTGCCAGAACTAGTGTGCGATGCGGTCAATTTAGAGGGCGTGAATTTCACCTTGCCCGAGGTGCAGACGCTATTGGACGGGGTGACGGTGGGCGGGCATGCGCTGCAAGATCAAACCATCACCTTGAACCAAGCCGCCGCTTGGCGGTTTTTGTTTGCGCGAATTAGCGGCGACGCGACGGCGGGCGGGTTTGATTTATCGGCAACATTCGTCAGCGAATTACACCGCATTGTGGCCCGTCATGAGGCCTTGACTTGGGGAAAATTTCGCGATGGCGGCGTCACCATCGCCGGCGCCGATTATCGCCCGCCGCCAGCCGCCAAACTGCCAGCGCTGTGGGCGCGCCTGGCCGAAAAATATCAGCCGTTTGTGCGCCAAACCACGCCGGCCATAGAAGCGACTTACACCGCCGCCATCGGCCTGTTTTTAGAGATGGCGAGGGCACAGTTTTTTTATGACGCCAATAAAAGAGTAGGGCGGCTGATGATGAATGGCGTGTTGCTGAGTTGCGGTTTGCCGATAATCAACTTACCGGCCAAACGTCAATTAGAATTTAATCGATTGATGTTGGATTTCTACCCCAGCGGCGAGCAGCGCTCCATGCAAACTATGCTACGCGCATGCTTGGATAAAAAAGTACTGGAAATAATGGGGGGTTAATGGCGTACATTAAAAGTGATAGTAAAAAGCGCTGGTAAAAGCGCTGGTAAACATGTCAGCCATGGCGCAAGTTTTCTTTATCAAAATCAAAAGCGAAATCAAAAGCGAAATCAAAAGCGAAATCAAAAGCGAAATCAAAAGCGAAATCAAAAGCCCCCCCACCAAATCAGCCAGCGCCTATCGGCTCGGACAGATTTGACTCCCTCTCAAGATGAAGCGGGGGGAGTAAAACTTTAAAAGCCAAAAGCCAAAAGCCAAAAGCCAAAAGCCAAAAGCCAAAAGCCAAAAGCCAAAAGCCAAAAGCCAAAAGCCAACCCTTGACCCCCCCATGCCCGAATCTCCCCCCGACAGCGCGGCGGCGCACCAACGCTGGCGACAACTGGCGGAAAAAGAACTAAACGGCGCCGCGGTCGATAGCCTCGAGTGGCACACGCCGGAGGGCATCGCCATCAAGCCGCTGTACACGGCGCGGGATTTGGCGGATATGGAGGGCATGGACACTTTGCCCGGGTTGCCGCCTTATACGCGGGGTGCGCGGGCGAGTATGTATGCCGGGCGGCCGTGGACTATCCGCCAATACGCCGGTTTTTCCACCGCCGAAGAATCCAACGCCTTTTATCGCCGCAATCTGGCCGCCGGCCAATCCGGATTGTCAGTGGCTTTCGATCTCGCCACCCATCGCGGCTATGATTCCGACCACCCGCGGGTAGCCGGGGATGTGGGCAAGGCCGGGGTGGCTATCGATACGGTGGAGGATATGAAAATCCTGTTCGCGCAGATTCCGCTCGATAAAATGTCGGTTTCCATGACCATGAATGGCGCCGCGTTGCCGGTGATGGCGATGTATATGGTGGCCGCGCAAGAGCAGGGGGTGGCGACGGCGGCGCTGTCGGGCACGCTGCAAAACGACATCCTCAAGGAATTTATGGTGCGCAACACCTATATTTATCCGCCGGCGCCGTCCATGCGCATCGTCGCCGACATCCTAAGCCACACGCTGCGCCACGCGCCGCGCTTCAACCCGATTTCCATTTCCGGCTACCACATGCACGAGGCCGGCGCCACGGCGGTGCAGGAATTGGCGTACACCCTGGCCGATGGCATCGAATATGCGCGCGCCGCGGTGGCCGCCGGGATTGGCATCGACCAGTGCGCGCCGCGGCTGTCGTTTTTCTTCGCCGTGGGCATGAATTTCTTTATGGAGGTGGCCAAATTGCGCGCCGCCCGCGCGCTGTGGGCGGAATTGATGGCGCGGCATTTTGCGCCGAAAGACCCGAATTCATTGCGCCTGCGCACCCACTGCCAGACTTCCGGCGTCAGCCTGGCTAGCCGCGATCCGTACAACAACATCATCCGCACCACTATCGAGGCGTTAGCGGCGGTGCTCGGCGGCACGCAATCGCTACACACCAATTCCTTCGACGAGGCGCTGGCCTTGCCGTGCGAATTTTCGGCGCGCATCGCCCGCAACACGCAGTTGGTGCTGCGCCACGAGGCCGGCGTGGAACGCGTGATAGACCCGCTGGCGGGCTCGTATTATGTGGAGAGTTTGACGGCCAGCCTGGTCGCCGAGGCGCGAAAATTGATCGACGAAGTCGAGGCGTTGGGCGGCATGACGCGCGCCGTCGAATCCGGCCTGCCGAAGATGCGCATCGAGGAGGCGGCGGCGCGAAAACAAGCGCGCATCGACCAAGGCGATGAGGTGATGGTGGGGGTCAATCGCTTTCAGTTGGAGACCGAGGAGGCGTTGGAGGTGCGCGTGGTGGATAATCACGCGGTGCGGGAAAATCAAATTAAGCGCTTGGCGCAGGTGCGTAAAAATCGCGATGGGGCGCGTTGCCGGCAGGCATTGGAGGCGCTGACTCATGCTGCCGGGGCTGCCGGCGGCACAGAAAATTTGCTCGAATGCGCCATAGAAGCGGCCCGCGCGCGCGCCAGCGTCGGCGAAATATCGGACGCCTTGGAACAGGTTTTCGGCCGCCATCGCGCCGCCGCGCAGTCGATTAGCGGGGTGTATAGCGCGATGTATGCGGGCGATGCGCAGTTCGCCGCGGTGCGCGCGCGCTGCGCCGAATTCGCCAGCCGCGCCGGGCGCCGGCCGCGCATGGTGGTGGTCAAACTCGGCCAAGATGGGCATGACCGCGGCGCCAAAATCATCGCCGCGGCGTTCGCCGATATGGGGTTTGATGTGGATGTGGGGCCGCTGTTCCAAACCCCGCATGAGGCGGCGCGCCAAGCCATGGATAACGATGCGCATGTGCTCGGCATCTCCACCCAAGCCGGCGGGCATCGCACTTTGGTGCCGGAAGTTATCGCGGCGCTGCGAAAAAACCACGGCGGCGACATCATGGTGGTGTGCGGCGGGGTGATTCCGCCGGGTGATCATGCGGCTCTGCGCGCCGCCGGCGTGGCGGCGATTTTTGGGCCCGGGGCGCATATTATCGAGGCTGCCGAGCAAGTGTTGGCGTTGCTGGCGACGCACCCCGAGGCGCGCTGAAGGGAGCGATGAATGCGGCGCGAAAATTCGCTGAAATTCATCAAAATTCATCAAAATTCATCAAAATTCATCAAAATTCATCAAAATTCATCAAAATTCATCAAAATTCAAGCCAAATTCAGCCAAATTCAGGCAAATTCCTACCAAATTGCCGCCAACATCCCCCCGCCATGCACGCCATCATCGACCAACTCGAACACCAGCGCGCCCAAGCCAAACTCGGCGGCGGCGCATCGCGGATAGCGGCGCAGCACGCCCGCGGCAAATTAACCGCGCGCGAGCGCATCGAGGTTTTGTTCGATGCCGACAGTTTTGAGGAGTGGGATATTTTTGTGGAACACCGCTGCGCCGATTTCGGCATGGCGGATAAAACCATCCCCGGCGATGGCGTGGTGGTGGGCTACGGCACCGTAAACGGCCGGCTGAGCTTCATCTATAGCCAGGATTTCACCGTATTCGGCGGCTCATTATCCGAAGCCCACGCCGAAAAAATCTGCAAGGTGATGGACCAAGCGATGAAAGTCGGCGCCCCCATCATCGGCATCAGCGACTCCGGCGGGGCGCGCATTCAAGAGGGCGTGGCCTCGTTGGGCGGCTACGCCGAAGTGTTTCAGCGCAATGTGTTGGCCTCGGGCGTGGTGCCGCAAATCTCGCTGATTATGGGGCCATGCGCCGGCGGCGCGGTCTATTCGCCGGCCATCACCGACTTCATTTTGATGGTCGAAGAGCGCTCCTATATGTTCGTAACCGGCCCCGAAGTGGTGAAAACCGTCACCCACGAGGAAGTCACCGCCGAGACCTTGGGCGGGGCTGTGGCGCACACCACGCGCTCTGGGGTGGCGGATTTGGCGTGCGAAAATGATGTGGACGCGCTGTTGATGACGCGGCGGCTGTTTGATTTTTTGCCGCCCAATAATCGCAGCGGGGCGCCGCAGCGCGAGTGCGATGATTCGCCCGGCCGCGCCGCGCTAGCGCTGGATTCGCTGATTCCGGATAACCCGAATCAGCCATACGACATCGGCGAGGTCATTCACCAGGTGGTGGATGACGGCGATTTTTTCGAATTACAACCCAACTACGCCAAAAATCTGCGCATCGGCTTCGCCCGTATGCAGGGCCGCAGCGTCGGCATCGTGGCCAATCAACCCATGGCGTTGGCCGGCTGTCTGGACATCAACGCCTCGGTAAAAGGGGCGCGTTTTGTGCGCTTTTGCGATGCCTTCAATCTGCCCATCATCACGCTGGTGGATGTGCCCGGTTTTATGCCCGGCACGGCGCAGGAATACGGCGGCATCATCCGCCACGGCGCCAAATTGCTGTATGCCTACGCCGAAGCCACGGTGCCGAAAGTGACCATCATCACCCGCAAAGCCTACGGCGGCGCCTATGATGTGATGGCCTCGAAACACCTGCGCGGCGATGTGAATTTGGCCTGGCCGAGCGCCGAAATCGCCGTGATGGGGCCAAAAGGCGCGGTGGAAATCATCTTTCGCGAGCAAGCCGGAGATGCCGCCGCCATCGCCGCCCGCACCCAAGAATATCGCGATAAATTCGCCAACCCCTTCGTCGCCGGCCGCCGCGGCTACATCGATGATGTCATCTTCGCGCGCGACACCCGCCGCCGCATCTGCCGCTCGCTCGCCATGCTGCAAGAAAAATCGCTGCAAAACCCATGGAAAAAACACGGCAACATTCCGTTGTGATGTTCGCGCAACCCAGCAGCAAGAAAAACCATCCACTGCTGGTCGATTTTTTCCGCGGGTTTTCCGGTTTGTTTTTCTTAGGGGCGCGTGTTGCAGCCGCTGCTGATTTTATCTATTATGGATGCTTATCGGACTACTAAGTGCTAATGCAATCAGCGCCAAAATGGCGAATTTTATGCCGCCCACTTCCCCCTAATCGCCCCTGAATCGCCCCTGAATCGCCCCTGAATCGCCCCTGAATCGCCATGGCCATCACCCTCACCGAAGCCGCCGCCGCACGGGTTAAGTCGCACTTGAAATCCCACTTAAAATCTCAAGCCGGCGCTTTGGCCGGCGGTTTGCAAGGGCTGCGCCTCAGCGTCAAAAAATCCGGCTGTTCGGGGTGGGCGTACATTCTCGATTACGCCACCGACATCGCCGCCGCCGAGCAGGTGTTCGATAGTCACGGCGTGGCTGTGGTGGTCGGGGCCGAACATCTGGCGTTTTTGGACGGCACCGAAATCGACTATGTCGAGGATGGATTATCGGCCGCGTTTCATTTCAACAACCCCAATGTAACCGAGCAATGCGGTTGCGGCGAAAGTTTTACGGTGAATTAGACGAGGTGAATTAGACGAGGTGGATTAGGTGGGGTGGATTTGGTGGGTTGATGTTGGCTTTTGATTTGGCTGTTGCTGTTGCTGTTGCTGTTGCTGTTAAGGCTTTGTTCCACCCTATCTTTTTAGGGGGGAGCCAAAACTGGCGGCTTCATCGCCAGTTTTGGTGGGGGGTGCTTTTGATTTTCGCTTTTGATTTTCGCTTTTGATTTTCGCTTTTGCTTTTCGCTTTTGATTTCCGCTGTGGCTGTGGCTTTTGCTTTTCGCTTTCGCTTTTGATTTTGATTTTGATTTTCGCTTTTGTTTTTATTCTGTAAATTTTCACCTCAAAACCCACAACAGGGAGTGAAAAGCCAACATCAAACGTACCCCCCACCAAATCAGCCCGAGCCTATCGGCTTAGGACTAATTTGACTTCCACTCAAGATAAAGCGGGGGGGGGGGCAAAAGTAAAAGCCAGATCAAAAGCCAGAACAAACCCCCCCCACCAAAACTGGCGATAAAGCCCGCCAGTTTTGGTTACCCGCCGAAGCAGCCCACGCCTGTCGGCGCGGCTCTGCTTTGATTCCCCCTCATAGATGTACGCGGGGGGAGTGAAGATTAAAATCAAAAGCAAAATGCAAAAAGCGAAAACCGACACCGGCATCGACACCCCCCGGCGTTTCGAAATCGCCACATTGGGTTGCAAGGTGAATGCCTTTGAGTCGGAATTAATCGCGCAAAAGTTGTTGCAGCAAGGCTATCGACGGCGCGAATCGGCAGCCGATTCTCAGGTCGATTCTCCGGCCGACTTCCAGTCCGAATTTCAGCCCGACGCGGCGCTCCATGCCATCGCGCCCGCAGCCGATGTGTGCGTAATTAACACCTGCACCGTCACCGCCGAGGCCGACCGCCAAGCGCGTCAGTTGGTGCGTCGCATGGCGCGCAATAACCCCCATGCCGTGGTGGTGGTCACCGGCTGTTACGCGCAAATGGACGCGGCCGCATGCGCCGCCATTCCCGGCGTCGATGTGGTGGTCGGTAACAGCCAAAAACTGGACATCCCGGCGTTGTTGGAGTCGCATGCCAAGCCCGCCGGCATGCCGATTCCGCCGATTCCGCCGATTCCGCCGATTTCGCCGATTCCGTCGCCGAATCCACCCAATTCGTCCCCGAATCTGCGGAATCCGCCGATTTCGCCACCGAATCCGCCGTCAAATCCGTCGAATCCGCCGTCGCTCACCTCGCCGCCCGGCCCCGCCGCCCCGATGGTGCTGGTGGACGATGTCGCCGCCAACATGCGCTTGCCGGGGCAACTCATCAGCGGTTTCGCCGACCGCGCTCGCGCCTTCTTGCAAATCCAGCAGGGCTGTGATCAGGGCTGCACATTTTGCGTCATCCACAAAGCCCGCGGCCCGAATCGCTCGCTCAAATCCGGCATCATTTTGCGCCAGGCGCGGCAATTTATAGATAATGGGCATGGCGAGTTGGTCATTTGCGGCGTCGACATCGGCTCCTATGGCGCCGACCTCGGGGGCGAGAATTCGGCCGCGGAAACCGAAAATTTAAGCGCGTTATTGCGCCGCCTAAGCGCCCTGCCGGGGGATTTTCGCATTCGCCTAAGTTCCTTAGACCCGGCGCATATCACCGACCCACTCATCGCCTTGCTGGCGGAGTCGCCGCGCTTCTGCCCGCACTTGCACCTCTCCCTGCAAAGCGCCAGCACGCTGATTTTGAAGCGCATGAAGCGCCGCGCCAGCCGCGAGATGGTCTACGAGCGCATCGGCAAACTGCGCCAGGCGCTGCCGAATTTAGTGCTATCCGCGGATCTGCTGGTCGGCTTCCCCACCGAAAGCATGGCGCATTTTCAGCACACATTAGATGCGGTGGATGAGCTGGAAATCGCCTACCCCCATGTGTTCGCCTACTCGCCGCGCGCCGGCACCCCGGCCGCCAAAATCCCGGCCCAAGTGGCACTCGGCGAGCGCAAGCGGCGGGCGGCGGCGGCGCGTCGCCTCGGCGCCCAAGTGTGGCGGCGCGTGGCGGCGCGACTCATCGGCGCGCGTCTGCGGGTATTGGTCGAAAAACGCGATAATTTGCCGCCCGGGGTGGCCTTCGGTCGCTGCGCGAATTATTTTCCGGTGCATTTTTCGGGCGCCGCGCGCAGCCCCGGTCAGTGGGCCGAAGTACGCATAAACGCGGTTCGCGACGCGGTGTTGGCGGGCGAGGCCTGGCCCGATTAAACCGCCGTCATCAGAAATTTCTGAGGCAGATTCGGCGCCATTGTTACGGCAATTTTCAACCCCTCGCCGACATTATATATAGCGCCAGCGTCGCCATGGCCGGCGCCGCCACCGCCCCGCGCCGCCGCAATAACCCATCGCCGCAAGTTACCGCGTCGCCCCATTAGCGGGTATAATTCGCGCCCCTTATGAAACCGCGGCGCGGTTTTTCGTCAATGGTTAGTTGATTCACGGAGCATTTTTATGGCTATCGAGCGCACCTTGTCCATCATCAAGCCGGACGCCGTCGGCGCCCAAGTTATCGGCCAAATCTATCAGCGTTTTGAGGCTGCCGGCTTGCGCATCACCGCGGCGCGCATGGTGCGTTTGAGCCGCGCCGAAGCCGAGCAATTTTACGCGGTGCATAAACTGCGCCCGTTTTTCGACGGCTTGGTGGCCTTTATGATTTCCGGGCCGATCATGGCGCAGGTGTTGGAGGGCGAGGACGCCATCCGCAAAAACCGCGCCGTGATGGGGGCGACCAATCCGGCCGAAGCCGCCGCCGGCACCATTCGCGCCGATTTTGCCACCGATGTGGAGCGCAACGCCGTGCACGGCTCGGACGCCGCCGCCACCGCGGCGCAAGAAATCGAATTTTTCTTTACCCCGGCGCAAATTTGCTTGCCCGCTTAGAATCAGGTCACTTTCGCATCCTTACTTTCGCTTCGGCCGGCCCGGTCATGCCACCCGCCATCCATCTGATGTCGTTAGAGCGCGCGGCGCTGGAATCCATGTTCGCCGAGCTGGGCGAAAAACCCTTCCACGCCCGCCAGGTGATGCAGTGGGTGTACCAGCGTCAGGTGCTTTCCATCGACGCCATGACCGACCTCAGCCGCGCCTTGCGCAGGCGCCTGCATAGCGCCGCCGCCATCGCGCCGCCGACCATCGCCGGGCAGCAAATCGCCGCTGACGGCGTGGTTAAATGGCTGCTGAAACTGCGCGACGGCAATTGCATCGAGAGCGTTTTCATCCCCGAAGCCGAGCGCGGCACCTTATGCGTGTCGTCCCAAGCCGGTTGCGCGCTGAACTGCAGTTTTTGCGCCACGGCGCGGCAAGGTTTCAGCCGCAACCTGTCGGTGGATGAAATTATCGGCCAAGTCTGGGTGGCGAATCATGCGTTGCGGTCGATGCAAGCGGCCAGCCGGACGCATGACGCATCGCCGGACGCGCCCGAATCCAGCGCTATCGATGCCGAATCCGCCAACCTCGACGCCGCCGCGAAAACCGCCGGCCCGCGCCCCATCACCAACATCGTCATGATGGGCATGGGCGAGCCGCTGTTGAATTTCGATGCGGTGGTGTCGGCCATGCGCTTGATGATGGACGATTGCGCCTTCGGGCTGTCGCGCCGCCGCGTTACTCTCAGCACCGCCGGCTTGGCCCCCGCTATCGAGCAACTGGGCGAGGTTTGCGCGGTCAGTTTGGCGGTTTCCTTGCACGCCGCAGATGATGCGTTGCGCGACCAACTGGTGCCGCTGAACAAAAAATACCCCTTGGCGCGCTTGCTGGCGGCGTGCCGGCACTACCTCGAGGCGCAAAATCGCCAGCAGCACATCACTTTCGAGTATGTGATGCTAAAAGATGTGAACGACAGCCCGGCCCAGGCGCGCGCCTTGGCGCGTCTGCTCGGTGAGATGCCGGCCAAGGTCAACCTGATTCCCTTCAATCCCTCGCCGGGAATCGACCACCAGCGCTCAAGCCCGGCCGCCATCGACCGCTTTCGCGATATTTTGCTCAAACAGCGCATCTTCACCGTCACCCGCAAAACCCGCGGCGCCGATATCGATGCCGCCTGCGGCCAACTCGCCGGCCAAGTTATCGACCGCACCAGCCGCTCGCGGCGCTACTTGGCGGAATTAACGCCGCCGCCGCGCCGCCGCGAAGCAGCCGCCGGCGTCGGCCACGGCGGCCACGGCGGATAAGAATGAGGCCGATGCCGATGTCAGCCGCCGCCAGAAGCGTCGATTCCACCGCCCCAAGCGCTGCGGCGGTGGAATCCGCGACTGAATCGACGCGTGAATTCAGTCGGCCGTCCCCGCCTAGCCCTGGTGAGATGCTGCGTGCGCAGCGCCACCGCACCGGTTTGTCGCTCGCCGACGCCGCCAGCGCGTTGCGGTTGACGGCGGCGCAAATCGAGGCGCTGGAAAATGATGACTACCCGCAACTGCCCGGGCCGACCTATATCCTCGGCTACTGGCGCAACTATGCGCAATGGCTGGGCTTCTCCATCGAGGAGTCGATTGCGGCGCACAAGAAAAATCTGCTGGCGGCGATTCAAGCGCCGCCCAAAGCGGCTGCTGAATCGGCGCGCCACAACATCGTGGCCTCTTTTGCGTTGTTGTCGGTGATTCTGCTGGTGGCGGTTTGGCATTGGCAACGCCCGCAAGCGGATTCGTCGTCGACCGAAGTCGGCGCCCCGGCCCCGGAAATCACCTCGCTGGATGCTTTGCTCGACGGCCTCGGCGAACAGCCCGGCAGTCATGCGCGGTCACAAGACCATGCGCAGCCCCCAAACGACGGCGAAAACGAAGTCGCGGCCGGGGCCTCGGCAGACCAAAATGCCCAATACCAAGCCACCCTGCCGGAACCCAATTTTCCCGAAGAGTACATCCCTTCTCAATCAGCAACCGGCGTGGCCGCGGTCGCGGCGGTCGCGACTGAAACGACGCCAGCCGCATCGCCTGGCGCATCGCCTGGCGCATCGCCTGGCGCACTCCTCGAGGCCGCGCCATCTCTGCCCGATGGCGAGGACTCTTCGCCGGCGTCGCCGCCCAGCGCGCCGGGCGGCGCGAATGAACTCATCATCATGGTCAACGAGCCATCCTGGGTCGAAGTGCGCGCCGCCGGCGGCGAGCGGCTGATTGCCCGCGCCGTCGGTCGCAGCCAGCGATTGACGCTGCAAGGCGCGCCGCCGTTTTCGGTGTTCATCGGCAGCATCGACGGCGTGGCGGTGGAATATTTGGGCAAAAAGGTGCCGTTGGTGGCGCAAGGCAATGCTTTGTTCGCCCGTTTCAGCGTCGGTGAGCGCTGATTCCGCCGCCCTGGCTATGGCTCAACAACTGCGGGCGGTGCGCGGCATGAACGACCTGCTGCCGGCGCGCAGCGGCGTGTGGCATCGCGTCGAGGCGACCGTGCGCGAGGTCGGCTGGGCGTACGGCTACCAAGAAATTCGCACGCCGGTGCTCGAGCAGGCGGCCTTGTTCACCCAATCCATCGGCGACCACACCGACATCGTCGAGAAGGAAATGTACACTTTTGCCGATGCCGGCGAGCAGCGCCTGGCGTTGCGTCCGGAAGCCACCGCGGCCGCCGTGCGCGCCTGCAACCAGCACGGCTTGCTGCACAACCAGCAACAACGCCTGTGGTATTTGGGCCCGATGTTCCGCCGTGAACGCCCGCAACAAGGTCGCTATCGCCAATTTCACCAATTCGGCATCGAAGCCTTCGGCTGGCCGGGGCCGGATATCGACGCCGAGGTGATTCGCCTAAGCGCCCGCATCTGGCGGCGCCTCGGGGTCGGTGGTCTGCGCTTGCAAATCAACACCTTGGGCTCGGCGCAAACCCGCCACGATTATCTGGATGCCTTGCGTGGTTATTTCGCCGCCCAGCGCGAACACTTAGATGCCGACAGCATCCGCCGGTTGACGCGCAACCCGCTGCGCATCCTCGATAGCAAAATCCCCGCCACCCAAGATGTGGTCGCCGATGCACCGGACATCCGCGACTTTCTGAGCCCCGAGGCGGACGCGCATTTCGCTAACCTGGGCGAGGCCTTGCGCCGCGCCGACATCGATTTCGAGGTCAATCCGCGGCTGGTGCGCGGGCTGGATTATTACACCGGCGCGGTGTTCGAATGGGTAACCGAGCGCCTCGGCGCGCAAAACGCGGTGTGCGCCGGCGGGCGCTACGACCAATTGGTGGAACAACGCGGCGGCCGGCCAACCCCGGCGGTGGGCTTTGCCATGGGCTTAGAGCGGGTGGTGGAATTGGTCGCGGCCGATGACGCCGACCACCGCCGCGCCGATATATATGTCGCCTGCGTGGCCGATGGCGATTGCATTACCGCCGATAAGGCCCTGGCCGCCGATGAGGCCATGGCGATAACGGCGGCCGAGGAGTTGCGCGACGCCGGCTTTCGCGTGCTCAGCCACTGCGGCGGCGGCAAGTTGCGTCGCCAGCTGCAGCGCGCCGATGCCAGCGGCGCCGGCGCGGCGGTGATATTCGGGCTGGCGGGCAAGCCACGCACCGCCCAGGTCAAATTCTTGCGCGCCGAGGCGGCGCAGCATGAAACGACGCAGCATGAAATTAGTGTAGACGCGTTAGCGGCGTGGTGTCGCCAGCGCATCCCGGCGATTCAAACCTAAACCTTGTGGAGAGCATCGATGGCGGACGAAAAACCTCTGTTTGCAGACCCGGAGATGGAGCGCGCCAAGGCGTGGTGGCATGCGCATGGCGGCTCGATTATCGTCGGCGTCGCGCTCGGGCTGGCCGGCGTGGTCGGCTTCAACTATTGGCAGAGTTACCAGCAAACTCGCGCCGAAAATGCATCGATTTTATTCGCGCAACTACGCCTTGCCATTCAGAACCAAGCAGCCGAGGCCGAAGCCGCCGAAGCAACCGCTGATGATGAATCTGCCGATGAAGCGGCTGCCGAGGCCGAAGCGAGCGATGAATCCACCGCCGAATCCACCGCCGAATCCACCGCCGAATCCACCGCCGAATCCACCGCCGAATCCACCGAAACCGAGGCCGATTCAGATGCGCTAAGCCCGACTATCATCGTCCCGGCCGAAGATTTGATGGCCGATTACAGCACCACGCCGTATGCCACGCACGCCGCTTTCGCGCTCGCCAAAGCGGCCGCCGAGGGCGGGGATTTAGCCCGCGCCGCCGAGGCCTTGCGATGGGCGGTGGATAATTCGGATGATGATAATTTGTCGCACATCGCGCGCTTGCGGCTGGCTTCGGTGTTGCTTTGGCAGGGCGATGCGGTCGCCGCCGAGGGCGTGCTGGCGCAAGATTCTATGGCCGGCTTCGCGGCGCGCTATCATGAATTGCGCGGCGACGCCAAATTTCAGCAGGACGACCTAAGCGGCGCCCGCGAGGCCTATCAAAGTAGCATGGAAACGCTGCCGCCCACGGCCTCGAAAACCCTGCTGCAACTCAAATTAGACAACTTGAGCAGCGCGCCATGAAAGCCGCCGTCATCATGTATGCCGGGCTGTGCCTGGCGGTCCTGGCGAGCGGCTGCGGCGGCTCCAATGAGGAACAATTGTGGGGCATTTATCAGGAGCCGGTGGCGCCGCGGGAATGGCCGCAGACGGCCGGCGCGACCGAACTGGCGGTGCTGTGGAATCGCGACCTCGGGCAGGGCGCCGACCTCGGCTACGCGCTGTTGAAGCCAGCCTACGGCAGCGATGGTTTATACGCCGCCAGCCGCGACGCGGTGTTCAAACTTGATTCCGACACCGGCGAAGTACAATGGCGGCGCGAGCTCGGCGCGGCCATTTTCTCCGGCGTCGGGGTCGGCGAGTCGACCCTCGCGGTGGGGCTGGATAACGGCAAAATTGTCGCCCTGCAGGCCGCCACCGGCGACACGCGGTGGGAAGCATCATTGAAACGCCAAATCTCGGCGATTCCCGCGGTGAGCGAGGCGCGCGTCATCGCCCGCGCCACCGGCGGCTTGATCTTTGCGCTCAACGCCGCCGATGGCGCCGCCGTGTGGTCGCTGGAAAAAGCGGCGCCTGGGCTCAGCCTTCACGGCGATGCGCCGCCGGTGATCGCCGGCGATGCGGTTTTCATCGGCCTAGCGAACGGCAAATTGCTGGTCAGCGATGTGCTAAGCGGGCGCAATTATTGGGAAACCGAACTGGCGTTCGCGCAAGGCCGCAACGAGCTCGAGCGCTTGGTCGACGCCGATGCCGCCCCGCTGGTGACCGCATCCACTGTATACACCGCCGCCTACCGCGGCCATGTCGCGGCTTGGGCGCTGGAAAACGCCGCCGTCAAATGGCAAGTCGAGGTGTCTACCAGGCTGCCCATGTCCATCGGCGATGGCAAATTGTTAGTCACTAGCGAGCTCGGCGACATAGTCGCCATCGATAGCGAAAGCGGCGCCATTGCGTGGACTCAACCGGCCTTCCAAGGCCGCGGCATGAGCCCGCCGCTAGTCATCGGCAACCGCGTCATCGTCGGCGACGCCAGCGGCAATGTGCACTCGTTAGACCTCGCCACCGGCGCCCCGCTGGAGCGCCGAGTCGCGGTCGATGGCGCCGTGGTCGGCGTGGTGGCCGGGGCGGGCGGCCAATTTGCGGTGTTTTCATCCGCCGGCGAGATCAGCGCCCTGACTTTCCCGGTGGTCAAGTAACGCCGCCGATATTTTTGGGATTATTAGCGATTTCGCGCACCATTGTGGTTGTTTTAGCGCGCCGATTTTTGCCACTTCCGCCGCCCATGGCTTCGCCGTCGCGCCTAGCGATGGTGGCCACTGACCTTATCATCCCCCATGCTCCCAGTACTGGCGTTGGTGGGGCGGCCCAATGTGGGCAAGTCCACGCTCTTTAATCGACTAACGCGGTCGCGCGATGCATTGGTCGGCGACCAGCCGGGGGTGACGCGAGATCGGTTATACGGGCGCGGGCGGCTCGGCGATGCGGGGTTTTTGGCGGTGGATACCGGCGGGCTTTCGGCCGATGAAGATGCCTTCGGGCCCTTGATTCGCCAGCAGGTGGAACTGGCGGTGGAGGAGGCGCAGGCGATTTTATTCATAGTCGATGCGGCTCACGGATTAGCCCCCCAAGACCGCGAAATCGGCGCCCTGTTGCGGCGAAACAAAGCCGCGGTATTCGTGGTGGTGAACAAAAGCGAGGCCATAGAGGACGAAGTGGCGAGCGCGGAATTTCAAGCCTTGGGGTTGGGCGCGCCGCACGCCATTTCGGCGCTGCGCGGCAGCGGCGTGGATGAATTGTTGAGTAGCGTGCTGGCGGCGCTGACGCAGTGGCCGGCGGGCGAAACCGAGACCGAGCTGGGCTTACCCAAAATCACCTTGGCCGGGCGCCCGAATGTGGGCAAATCAACCCTCGCCAATCGCCTGGCCGGGCAGGCGCGGGCCTTGGTCAGCCCCATTCCCGGCACCACCCGCGACAGCGTGCGCATGGCGCTCAACATCGGCGGAGAGCGGGTGATGTTGATCGACACCGCCGGCGTGCGGCGAAAATCCCGCGTCCATGAGGTCATCGAAAAATTCTCGGTGATCAAAACCTTGCAGGCCATGGAGGAAGCCCAGGTGGTGCTGTTGATCCTCGATGCCAGCGCCGAAATCAGCACCCAAGATGCCGCCATCGCCGGCATGATTCAAGACCTCGGGCGCTCGCTGGTGGTGGTGGTGAATAAATGGGATTGCCTGGCGAAGCGCCAGCGCCAAAAAATCCAAGATGAGATCGACCGCAAGCTGCCGTTTTTGCCGAACCCGGAAACGGTGTTTATTTCGGCGCTGCGCGGCTCGAATTTGGCGGCCGTGATGCCGGCGGCGATGCGCGCCCACCGCAGCGCGATGTTGAGCATCGCTACCTCCAGCATCAACCGCACATTGGCCGATGCGGTGGCGCAAACCCCGCCGCCGGCGCGCAACGGTCGCCCCACGCGCCTGAAATTCGCCCACCAAGCCGGCAAAAACCCGCCGCTTATCGTGGTGCACGGCGGCCAGGCCGAGAAATTGCCCGAGAGTTACCGTCGCTATCTGGCGCGCTATTTCGCCCGCGCCTATCGCCTGGTCGGCACCCCGGTGCGCATCATCGCGCGCACTGCGGTCAACCCGTATGCCGGCCGAACGGCGCGGGCCAGGTCATCCAAAGCGGCCAAAACCCAACCTTAAAAAAGGGGATTTATAGACCTGAATCGGCTTAGTTGGGGGCGTTTTTTTTGCGATGAACGACTTGTCAACTCGGCCGAATCTGGCCCGCCTAATCCCGTCGCGAAGCGGTCGCCAGCGACCCGCTTTGCGGTGAGTTCACGGCTGGTTGAATTGCAGTGGGTCCACCAAATTGCCATTTAGCAGCAATTCCCAATCGACGCGGCCATTGCGTCGCCCGAACACCGATTTAACCACCCCCACCGACTGGCCACGGGCGATGTGCTGGCCGATTTTCAGCGCGGTTTCGCCGAGGCGGCTGATGATCGATGCCAAGCCTTGGCCGTGGTTGATGTACACCACCGTGCCGAGGGTGCGGTCGCGTTTGATGTCGTGTACCACCCCGGCGGCCGGCGCATACGCTACTGCGTGGGCGGCCGAGAAATAGGTCACGCCGGCGTGCTCCACATAGCGCCCCGGCAAGCGGTCGTTGATGAGCAAGCCGTGCGGCAGCGTCCGCGCCGATTCGACCATCGGCGTGAACACAAAATCCGGCGCCGTGGCGCGCCGCCATAGTTCGGCGTTCAAGCGCAGGCGGTGCTTGGGCGCGGCCGAGGCGAAGGAGAGTTTCGCCAGGGAATTGGGCAGGCGCATGAGGTTGCGCGCCCCGACCGCTTGCGACCGCACCGCAAAGGTCACCGCGAAGTTGCGCTCGGCGGAGGTTGCGCTGAGGAGATATTCGCCGGGGGCGATGTTCAAAGGCAGCCCGACGATGGCATACCATTGCCCAGGTTGGGCGGCCGGCTTTAGCATGATGCGGCGGCCGCCGAATTTCACTATGGGCACGGCAAAACTCGGGGCGGCGGGAGTTGGGGCGGCGAGATTCTGCTCGACTTGCTCATCCTGCGCGGCGAGATTCTGCTTAGATTGAGCAGCCTGCTCGGCAAGTTTCCGCTCGGCTTGCTCGGTGGGGATTTGTTCGGCAGTATTTTGCCCGGCGAGGTCGACCAAAACCACCGCCACGCCGCCGGGCACCGGATTGTGCGCCGGCAACCGCGCTTGCGCGATGCTCGGCGCCAGCCACGCCGCGAGGCATAAGTAGCCGAGCGCGGCCATGCGGCGCCAGCGTTGTGCCGCTGTGCATCGCCGGTGGGGAGTGCTCATGTAGTCGGCTCACCGCGAGGCATCGCCAGCCGAGCGCGACTGGCATCGCGGCGCCGATTCATGCCCTCCCAGCCGCTTGGCTGACCCCGGAAAAACCCCACATCTAGCCCTCGTCCAGCCGCTCGCCCACCAAGCAACGGAATTGTCCGCGCGCCACGCGAGCGGTCAGCGCTTCGCCGGCGCGGGTTTGCTTGACATCCACCACCACCGCGCCGCGGCCGTTTTGCAAGATGGCGTAGCCGCGCGCCAGGGTGTGCGCCGGGTTCATCAAACTGGCTTGCGCGGCGAGCTGGCGGACGCGTTGCTCGGCGGCGGCGCAACGGGCGGCGACGGTGTCGCGCAGTCGGCGATGGGCGGTATCTACGCGGCGTCGATGCTGGGTTAAGCTCGCCTGGGGCGAGGCTTGGCGCAGCTCCGTAGTTTGTCGCTGCAGCCGCATGCGCAGTTGGCCGAGGCGGTGGCCGATGAGGTGGCCGAGCTCTTTGCGAATGGCGATTTGCGCCTGGCGCGCGTATTGCAAGCGGCGCCCCGGATGCGGCAGGCGGGCGCTGGCGTAATCCAAGCGCTGCGCCAAATCATGCACGCGGCGCTGGGCGGCGGCGCGCAAGGCGTCGCCGGCGGCGCGCAAAACCTCCTGCAGATACGTCTGCGCCGGGGCCGCGAGCTGCGCCGCCGCCGTGGGGGTGGCGGCGCGGTGGTCGGCTACCAAATCGGTTAGGGTGACATCCACTTCATGACCGATGGCGCTGATCACCGGCAACGCCGAAGTGAACACCGCCCGCGCCGCTTGTTCATCGTTGAAGGCTTGCAAATCCTCCAGAGAGCCGCCGCCGCGGGCCAGAATCAAGACATCGACCTCGCGGCGCGCGTTGGCTATGCGCAGCATGTGGATGACGCTGGCTGCGGCCTCGGCGCCTTGCACCGTGGTCGGATAAAGCACCAGCCGCGCCAATGGATAGCGCTGTCGCAGGGTGACGCGAATGTCGTGCAGCACGACGCCGCTGCTGGAGGTGAGCACGCCGATGGCGCGCGGGTAGGCCGGCAAGGCTTGCTTGTGGCGCGCATCAAACAAACCTTGCTCTGATAATTTGCGCTTCAGGCGCTCGAATTCCCGCCGCATGGCGCCTTCGCCGGCCTCTTCGAGGTAGGAGACGATGAGCTGCAAATCGCCGCGCGGCTCATACACCGAGATGCGTCCGCGCACCAGTGCTTGCATGCCGTCGGCGGGCTCGGCGACACGCCGCCGCCGCCCGCCAAACAGCACGCACCGCAACAACGCATCGCCTTCGGAGAGGGAAAAATAGCGATGCCCCGAGGCCGGGCAAGCCAGATTGGAGATTTCGCCTTGCACCCAGAGGTCGGGAAAATCGCCCTCCAGCCGGGCGCGAAGAGCGCCGACCAAACGCTGCACGCTGTAGACATGTTCAGCAGACATATCCATTAGGCAAGTTCAATACACATGTTAATATGTATGGCGGCGGGGGTGGTTTTCATGGGCGAATAGTAACGGATTTTAGGATGGCGGTTACGGCTCGGTAAGTCAGGTGCGGGTTTTTTGCCGGCGGCGGTTTTATGCTACAATTTTGCGCTTTGAATCTCACGGCTCTAAGGGGGCTATTGAAACTATGGTAACCATTCGTTTATCTCGCGGCGGCTCGAAAAAGCGGCCGTTTTATTCGATTTTGGTGGCCGACCGGCGTAGATCGACGCGCGGGCGGTTCATCGAAAGAGTGGGTTTTTACGACCCCATCGCCACCGGGCAAGCGGAAAAAATGCGCATCGACACCGCCCGCATCGCGCACTGGGTCGACCACGGTGCCCAGCCCAGCGAGCGCGTCGCGCACTTGCTAAAGCACGCCCAGCGCGCCGCCGCCAAGCCAGATTCTGCGCAACCCTCTGCAGCGCAGTCAGGCGCTAATAAACCAGTTGCAAAGAGGCCAGAAGCGACGCCAGCGGCGACCTCGGCAAAAGATTCCGCGCCGGGGATTACCCCGGCGACTGCGCAGCCGGCCACAACAAAGGCCTGACCGAGGGTCGCCTCGGGCGGTGGCGCGATGTCCCCCGCTGCGAGGCCGGATTCCCCGCCGCTGGTGGTCGGCAAAATCGCCGGGCGATACGGCGTGCACGGCTGGCTCAAGATACATTCATTCACCCGACCGGTGGCGCAAATTTTAGGCTACGACCGCTGGATGTTAGCGGCGCGGGTCGATACCAGCCAGTGGCGCGCGGTCGGCGTGGCGGAAGTCGCGCAGCAGCCAAAAAAACTGCTGGCGAAACTCAGCGGAGTCGATGGGCGCGAGGCCGCGGCGCAACTTTTTGGGCAGTGGATAGCCATCGAAGCGAGCCAACTTGCGCAACTGCCGCACGGTGAATACTATTGGAGCGATTTAATTGGCTTGACGGTGGTGAATCAAGACGATATCGAATTAGGCGTCGTCGAGTGTCTGCTCGAAACTGGCGCCAACGATGTATTGGTGGTGCGCGCCGCCACCGCGTCGGGCAACCCGCCGGCCGAGCGCTTGTTGCCATGGTGCGACCCAGTAATCGCGCGCGTGGATGCGGCCGGTAGGCGCCTTCATGTACGGTGGCACGCGGATGATTAGCCGTAGCGCTGGGCAGCCGGCCGTGGCCGATGGCGGCCGCGTCGGAGGCGGCGGCGGAGGAATTCGGTGGATATAGCGGCACTGAGCATTTTTCCGCGCATGTTCGACGCGGTGGCGCAGCACGGCATGGTCGCCCAAGCCATGCGCAAAGGCGCTTTGGCGCTGCGGCTGTGGAATCCGCGGGATTTCACCACCGACGCGCATCGCGCCGTGGACGACCGCCCGTACGGCGGCGGCCCCGGCATGTTGATGAAGCCGGCGCCATGGGCGCGCGCCATCGATGCCGCCACGGCGGCAAACGGCGGCCCGGTGGTGTATTTATCGCCCCAGGGGGCGCGCCTAGACCATCGCTTGATGGCCGAATTGGCGGCGCTGCCGGCGCTGATATTGCTCGCCGGCCGCTACGAGGGCATCGATGAGCGCATCATCGAAAGCCGCGTCGACAGAGAAATATCGTTAGGCGATTATGTGCTCGCCGGCGGTGAGTTGGCGGCCATGGTGGTGCTCGAGGGCATCGCGCGCTTGTTGCCGGGCGTGCTCGGCAACGCGCTATCGGCGCGCCAAGATTCCTTCGCCGAGGCATTGCTGGATTGGCCGCAATACACCCGCCCCGAGGTGTTCGAGGGGCGCGCCGTGCCGCAAGTGTTGTTGAGCGGCGACCACGCCGCCATCGAACGCTGGCGCATGCGCCAAGCATTGAGCCGAACCCGCGACCGCCGCCCGGATTTACTGGCCGGGCGCGAGCTCGATCGAGAACAACGGGATTGGTTGAAATCCCATCCAAACCCCACCCAAACCCTGCCCATCAAAGCCCGAGAGGAACCGAAAAATGATGAATAGCATTATCGCGCAACTGGAAACCGAGCAACTAAAAGACAATGTGCCGGATTTCAGCCCTGGCGATACCGTGCGCGTGCAAGTGCGCGTCAAAGAAGGCGAGCGCGAGCGCCTGCAGGCCTACGAAGGCGTGGTGCTGGCGAAAAAAAACCGCGGGCTGAATTCCTCGTTCACGGTGCGCAAAATGGTCGGCGGCGAGGGCGTCGAACGCGTTTTTCAGACCCACAGCGCGCTGCTGGCCGACATCAAGGTAGTGCGTCGCGGCGATGTGCGCCGCGCCAAACTCTACTACCTGCGCCATCGCACCGGCAAAGCGGCGCGCATCAGGGAGAAAATCCGCAAATAACGCGGCCGCGAATGGGCTTTTACAACGCCGCGCCATGGCCTGCGGGTGACATCTCCTCGACCGACGACGGGCCGCGATGCCGATATGATATTGCCACCGGCCGCCGCCGCTGTTTGTCCATCCGGTTGCGTCGACCGGCGTCGGTGATTCAAGCGGTGGAAAGCCTGGGTGGAAAGCCTGGGTGAAAAGCCTGGGTGGAAAATCTGGATGGAAGCCAGCCGGCTAACTGCATTGCGCATCATCGCCCATGACGATGCAAGCGGCCCATTCCAACCGGCAAGAAGCGGCGCCCGAGCCCAGCGAGGCGTGTTTACCGATGCGGCATTCTGAATCAAACCCACCCATGACACCACCTGCTTTGCGCTCGTTGGTCGTTGTTTCCGCAGTGTTTCTGGCCGATAAATTTTGCGTAGCCAAAGCCAATTTTGGCGCTAGGCGCGTCGCCCGGCAACGCGTCCGCCGAACCACCCCGGCGGCCTATTCATCGCCCCCGGCATGGCCGGCGCCGGGGTGGCGCGTCGCGCTGGCGGCATGCGGTTTTCTCGGAATATTGGGAATGTCGCCGCTGTGCGCAGCCGAGACCGCCGCCTTAGAGCAAGCGCCGGCGACCTCGCGGGAGTTGGCGCGGGTGCAGAATCTCATTCGCGCCAATGTGCTTGAACTAGCCCAAGAAATTTTAGAGACCCAAGGCCCGGCGTGGCAGCCGACCATGGCATGGCTACATTGGGAGCGGCAATTGTGGGCCTTGTATCGCGTTCAAGGGGCGTGGCGGAAACTGCATTGGCGGGCGCAATGGTTGCCATCGTCTTTTCCGCAAGCCATGCGCCGCGAAGCGGATTTGCGGGTTATCGAGGCATTGACGGCGCTCGGGCGCAACGGCGAAGCGCGGCGCTTGATTCGGCAAAATTTATTGGCATCAACTACCCCATCGCGGCATCAACGCCAGCTCCGGCGGGCCTTGATCGTGGCCTATTTGGCCGACGATATGAGCGCCGATGCGCGCTTTGCCATGGACAATTTTCACCAAGACTATGGCGCCGAAGACAGCGCATGGCTGTTGCTCAGTGCCTCGGTATTGTTGCGCTCCGGGGATGCGGAGGCCGCCATTAACTTGCTGGCGGCGTTGAATCAGCCGGCGGCGCGGTTGTTGCGGCTATACGCGCGCCTCAGCAACCGCACCTTGACGCCGCCCCAAGCCATCGAGCGCGCCGGTCAATTGCTGCTCGCGCCGCGCGGCGCCGCCAAACGCGATATTTGGGCGGTGATCGCCCAAGCCCATCGCATCGGCGTGACCGAGGGCGCCGGCGTGCTCGAAGGACACGCGCTGGCGCTGTCGGATGCCATCGAGAACTACCTCCTGGCGCCGCCGAGCAACCCAGTCGCCGGTAGCGTTTATCCGTCCTTCACGGTGCGCGATTTATTCGATGCGTACGCGACAATCGCGCGCGATGAAGCGAACCAAGCCGCATTGTTGGTGGGCGAGGATGCGCAGTGGTTGGATCTGGCGCTGAAATTACCGCCGAATTCAGTGCCCGGCAAAGCGCTGTTCGCCCATTTAGCGGCCGCTGCCGACCGCCGGCGCGCGCCGCGCTTTCGGCAGCGCGCCGTGGATGGCTATATCGAGGCCTTGATCGCCACCGAACGCACCGCCTTGATCGAGCAAGTTTTCAGCGCCGCCGGCCTCGCCGGCGCTCAAGATGGCGACCCATCTGGCGAGCCATTGGGCGCCGACCGTAACCGCCAAACCGCCATTCTCGGCAAACTGACCCTCGGCGGCGAAACCGGCTTGCGGTTGTCGGCGCACGCCATCGAGAGCGGCGATATTCGGTTGGCCGCCGATGCCAATGCCCACTTACGCGCGCTGCCGGCCGGCGTGGATCGCGCGCAGTGGCTGCTGCAGGCCGGCCGCATCGACATTTTCGCCGGCCGCCACCGCCTGGGGGCCGCCAAGTTGGATGAATGGCTGGATTCTTTCCGGCGCTTGGATGAGGCGCAGACCGACGCCGTTTTGCAGCCCATTTTCGACCTGCAAACGGCGCGCCAACACGCCCTGGCGCTGGATTTATTGCACAAAGTCAGCGCCCGCGCCCCGCCCGGCAAGCATCAGCGCGAAATCCCCTACTGGCTGGGGGAATCCTACGGCGGCGACGGCCAGCATGTCGCCGCCGCCGATGCCTTCTTGCACTCGGCGCTGCAACAAGCGGACGGTTTCGACCGCTGGGGCGAAGCAGCGCGTTTTCGCGCCGCCGAGGCGCTGATGAACGGTCAGCTGTTCGCCGACGCGCGGCGCCTGTTTGACGACATATTAGCGCGCGCCGATTCCGCCGCCCGCCGCACCGCCTTACAGCAAAAAATACAGCGTTCGTGGTTGCTTGAATCCATCTCGCAGTCGGAGAATAGCGCGCCCTGAAGAGGCCGCCGGGTGGAGTTGACCAGTGGGGTGGACTAAGGATGGATTTATGGGGCTAAAGCTGCAGTTTGATTGGCGTTTTTTGAGGTCATCGGCTGATTTAGGGGGCTGCGTTTGATTTTCGCTTTGCTTTTGATTTTTGCTGTTGCTGTTGCTGCTGCTTTTTAACGCTCTTTTGTGGTTGATGAGGTGAAAAATTTAACGGCAAAAGCGACAATCGAAAATCAAAAGTCGAGTAAAACCTAACATTACAGAAATCCCCCCACCAAAACTGGCGATGAAGCCGCCAGTTTTGGCCCCCCTCCCGAAAAGGCAAGGGGGGGAGCAAAGACTAAAGGCGAAAAGCAAAAGCCAAAACCATCCCCAAAAAACATCGCGAGGTCGCTTGAATTCATCCTCCCGGCGCCCATCAGCGCGCGCTAAATCCGCTGCCGGCGACACCGCGGCGCGGCGTTCATCGGCGGACGACGCATCGACGAAGGATTCAGCGGCGAATGTCCCAGCCGGCGAGCGCGCGTTGGTAGAGGAATTTCTCGATGCGCTGTGGCTGCAGGCCGGGTTGAGCGATAACACGCTGAGTGCCTATCGCAGCGATATGGAAAAATATATCGCTTGGTTGGCGCGCCGCGGGCGCGGTCTGCTCGATGCGGACGCCGCCTTGCTCAAACACTATGTCGGGGCGCGCGCGGCGGCGCAATCCCATCGCAGCGCGGCGCGTTCGCTATCGACCTTGCGGCGGTTTTATCGCCATGCGGTGCTCGCCGGCGACCTCACAATCGACCCATGCAGCCTGGCGCGCGCCCCGACCTTCGGCCAGGCGCTGCCGAAAACCCTATCCGAAGCCGATGTCGAGCGCCTCATCCAGGCCCCCGATGTGGCGGCCGAGTTGGGGCTGCGCGACCGCGCCATGTTGGAGACCTTATACGCCACCGGCGTGCGCGTCAGCGAGTTGGTGAATATGGCGCTGGCGCAGTTGGATTTGAGCGCCGGCGTGTGCCGCATCGTCGGCAAGGGCGGCCGCGAGCGCTTGGTATTGCTCGGCGACCCAGCCATCGGCTGGCTCACGCGCTATTTAGGTGACGGCGGCGGCCGCGCCCATTTGCTCGGCGGCCGGATGAGCGATGCGGTGTTCGTCACCCGCCGTGGCGGCGCCATGAGCCGCCAGGCATTGTGGCGCAACATTCGGCGCTACGCCGCCCTCGCCGGCATCCGCGCGCCGCTATCGCCACACACCCTGCGCCACGCCTTCGCCACCCACCTGCTCAACCACGGCGCCGACCTGCGCAGCGTGCAAATGTTGCTCGGCCACGCCAATTTATCCACCACCCAAATCTACACCCATGTGGCCAAAGCGCGCTTGAAAAACTTACATCAACAGCATCATCCACGCGGTTGATGGCGATAAGGCGGCTTGCCGGCGCGTCATCTATGACGGAGAAGGGGCTGGAATCAACGAAAATGGGCGGAAAAATCAACAAAAACGCTAAAAATCAGCGCTGAATCGCATAATTTGGGCTGATTTGGGTCGATTCGACCTGATTCATGCTGATTCATGCTGATTCATGCTGATTCATGCTGATTCATGCTGATTCATGCCGATTCGGGCAGATAGGGAATGGGCGGTGGCCGGCGGGCTGGCGGGCCGGCCGGGCCGCATGCCCTATAATTTAGCCCCCGACTACTGTGCGCAGGCCCATCCGGTGTCCCGTCATCACGCCCTCACTGAAAGCGCCGCCGAGCCGCGCGATTTCGAGCTCGGCGCGGCGTGTTGCTGGGTAGCGACGCAGTGCCGGCGCGAGGCCGAGGCCGGGCTGCGCGAGGGCTTGGAAGTGGTGCAGATTCTCGAATCGCTGAATATGGATGCGCAAGGTTTGTTGGTTGGCGCGCTGCGGCCGCTGGCGCCGTTTACCGAGCATGAGCAGGCGCAAATCAAGGCGCGATTTGGGGCGCAGACGCTGGCATTGTTGCAAGGCGCGACGCGCATGCGGCAATTGTCGGCGCTGTCTGGCGGGCGTGGGCGGGCGGTCGATGCGGGCGGGCCCGAGCCGGCGGACCATGCCGACGGTCAGGCGCGGCCGGGCAAATCCAGCGGAGTGCGGCTGAACGAAGAAAACCTGCGCAAAATGTTGCTCGCCATGGTGGATGACGGGCGCGTGGTGTTGATCGAGTTGGCGTGCCATTTGGCGGTGTTGCGGCGCGCCAAATTAGCCGAGCGGGTAACGCAGCGCCGCCTCGCTCGCCTCACCTTGGAGGTGTACGCGCCGCTCGCCAATCGGCTCGGCGCCGGGCAAATCAAATGGCGTATGGAAGATTACGCGCTGCAATTTTTGCAGCCGCAAGCCTATGCGCAATTGGCGGCGCGATTGGATGAAAAACGCGCCGCGCGCGAGCATTATATCGAGCAATTTATCGACGCTGCGCAAGGCGTATTGCGCGCCGCCGGCGTGGTCGGCGAAGTGCACGGCCGCCCCAAACATCTCTATAGCATCTGGAAAAAGATGCGCGCCAAGGATTCGCCGTTCGAGAGCCTGTTGGATCTGCGCGCCACGCGAATAGTGGTGCGCAACATCGCCGATTGCTATGGCGCGTTGGCGGCGGTGCACGCCCGCTGGCCGCGCTTGGGCGTGGAGTTCGAGGATTACATCGCCACCCCCAAAGCCAATGGCTATCGCTCGGTGCACACCGTGGTCATCGGCCCGCAACAGCAGTTGGTGGAGGTGCAGATTCGCACCCATGAGATGCACGAGCAGAGCGAGTTGGGCCGCGCCGCGCACTGGCGCTACAAGGAAAATCTGCGCGCCGATGACAGCATCGACCACAAAGTGCTGCGCCTGCGGCAACTGCTGCGCTGGAAGGATGAGATGCAAGGCGATGCGCCGCCGGCCGGCGAGCATGAGCATACTCATGCGCAGCCCACCCAAACCCATGCCGCGCGCAGCCAGGCCGAGGAGCGGGTGTATGCGTTCACCTCCCAAGGCAAGGTGATTTCTCTGCCCGCCGGCGCCACGCCGCTGGATTTCGCCTACGCCATTCACACCGAGGTGGGGCATTGCGCTCGCGGGGCGCGCGTCAATGGCAAGATGGCGCCGTTGGCGCATGGGCTGCAGACCGGCGACCAAGTGCATATACACACCGTGCCAGGCGGTCGCCCGAGCCGCGATTGGCTACGCCCCGAGCGCGGCTATATTCGCACCCGCCGCGCCCGCAGCCGCATCGCGCAGTATTTCAAGCGCGCCGATTACGCCCAACATGTGGCCGATGGACGCAGTGCGTTGGAGCGCGAATTATCCCGCCTCGGGCTGGATGATGTGGGCTATGACAAAATCGCCCGCGCCGCCGATTTTGATAAAACCGATAGTTTGTTGGCCGCCTTAGGGGCCGGGGATGTCAAACTCGCGCGCGCCTTGGCGCCCTTTCGCCGCCCGCCGACCGGCCGCCCTGGTGGCCCCCCCGCTGGTTCAAGTGGTGGTCCTGACGGCGCAAGTGGCCCCGGCATGGCGCGCAAAACCGCGCCGCCGCGCCCCCATCGCCCCGATAGTTTCAGCGTAAGCGGCGTCGGCAATGTGCTAACACGGTTGGCGAATTGCTGTAGCCCGATTCCTGGCGATAGCATTGTCGGCTTCATCACCGCCGGTCGGGGGGTGAGCGTGCATCGCCAAAACTGCCGCAACATGCGCACTCCCGCCGCGCGCCAAGACCGCCGATTGGTAGAAGTGGCCTGGGGCGGCACTGCCGCCGCCACCTGGCCGGTCGCGCTGCATATTTCCGTATCCCCAGCCACAGATAGCGATAAATTGTTAGCCGCCATCACCCAAATCTTCCAAGATGAAAACATCGTGCTGCTGAATCTCCACCTGCAGACATCCCCCGCCACCCCCGCCGGCACGCACATCCACCTAAAAGCCCAAATCCCCGGCACCCCCACCCTCCGCCACCTAACCCATCGCCTAACCCAACTGCCCGAGGTACACAAAGTGGCGCGGGTGGGTGGTTGAAGCCGTCATCCGATTGTGTGGGGTCTTTTGATGTTGCTTTTGATGTTGCTTTTGATGTTGCTTTTACTCCCCGCTTCATCTTGTGGAATAAATCAAAACTGACGGCTTCATGCCAGTTTTGGTGGGGGGGTTACGTTGATGTTCGCTTTTGATTTTCGCTTTGGCTTTGATGTTACCTACCCAAAAATCCAAAAATAAATAAAAAAAACCCGGCCGGTTTTTCAACGGGCGGGGGCTATGCGGATTCTATCCAGATTTCACTTTGGCTTTGCGTCCGCTTTTAGTTTGTCTTGATCTTCTTGCGCTTGCGGCGCATGACGCAGTGGCGGAAGGTGGGGTTTTTTATCCTCTAAATACTCCTGAATGCTATGGAACACTATGCGCTTATAGGGCGTGTCGCCAATCATCAGCGGCCCCATGACTTGCGCAATATCGGCCTCGGCATCGCGGATTTGCTTTTCCGATAAGGCAGTCATGGTAATGAACAGCCCAACAATTCCTTCGCCTTTTGCCAGCAATCCAGTGAACGCTCGAATACTCTCCAGCGTAGCGGTTGATTTCATGGTCGTTTCATTGATGCCACCTTTCACTTGCACGATGCACATTCTGTTTTTTTCTGTTGTGCCGACCACGATACCGCGGCCGTCTATGCCGCCATCGCCGCTTTGCTTAACATTATCCACCAATCCATGCGTGCGAGTTACCGCCCACTTTTCGAATAAAAATGGATTGGTGCGGAGTAGGTTGATGGCAGTTGCCATGCTTCGCGGCTCACCTTCAATCTTAATTTGATCATCTTTCATGCGGTGCTTCCGCACCACTTCTAATGCAAAATACGAAACATCGATGCCGATATAATTTCGTTTTAACTGAAATGCGGCATCGATGGTTGTACCGCATCCGCAAAATGGATCGAGAACCACATCGCCCTTGTTGGACGATGCTTTGACAATTCTGTCTAAAAGCGCGATTGGCTTTTGGGTAGGCCAACCGAGTCGTTCTTTCGCCATTGAGTTGACGGGATGAATATCTACCCACCAATCTTCTACTATTTTTCCATGTTTAGTACGCTCCGCTAATACATCAGCAGCCTTTGATTTCCAAGTTTTCCCATGTTTTACCAGTGGCTTTGAAAAAGGAATACGGACCGAGTCAGCATTAAATATCCATTTTTTACCGTTCACATAACACAAGATAATATCGTGCTTTTTTGGATGCCATCGTGACGCTTGGCTTGTTGACGAATAACACCACACAATCTCATTTCTAAAATTTTCCCTACCAAAAATGCCATCCATGATAATTTTCACATAATGGCTGGCAGTTGGGTCACAGTGAAAATAAACACTACCAGTAGACTTCAACACGCGATGCATCTCGACTAACCGCTCGGCCATATAGGACAGATAAGCCAGCATGGGAGTTTTGGGGATAATTGCATCGAAGGCCTCGATAATAGTGCGAATAGGACTTAACTCTGCGTCGAGAAACCGCTTCATTCGCCACTCCGCTTCCTCACTATAAAACCATGTGTCTTCAAATGCCTCTATCTGCGCGCGGTCTTTTTTATTCACCGCCACATCAAAAAAAACATTGTAGTTAACATCGGAATTAAACGGCGGGTCGAGATAGATTAAATCTATGCTCTCGGTGGGCAGTTGTTTAATCACAGTTAAGCAATCATCAGCAAACAATTTATTAGTGGCGTATCCCATGCTCCAAGGTTCAATGGTGCGGCTATCTTGTACCGTCGGCTGATTTGATACGCTCATTGGCTGATTCCTCGATGGGTTGGCATAAATGCCAAAAAGCGAATATAGCAAAAGCCCCGCTGGTTGGTCGATCGGCGGGGGCTTTTTTTGGAGTCGTGGTGGGCTTTTTTTGCCGTCGCGAGGGCTTTTAACTTACTCCCCCGCGTACGCGGTGGAGTAAGTTAAAGCCAACAGCAAAAACCAAAATCAAAAACCAACATCAAAAACCAACATCAAAAGCAACATCAAAAGCAACATCAAAAGCAACATCAAAAGCCAACATCAAAAGCAACATCAAAAGCAACATCAAAAGCCAACATCAAAAGCCAACATCAAAAGTCAATATCAAAAGCCAACATCAAAAGCCAACATCAAAAGCCAATCAAAAGCAAAAGCAAAAAGCCCTATTTGGCGGGTGTTTTCGGGGATTTTTTGGGTGTTTTTGCGGATTTAGTGGCAGTTTTGGGCGGTTTGGCGGATTTAGCGGGGGATTTCCCCGATTTTTTTGGGGGTGGATTTTTTTCAGGCGGTGGCGGCGGTGGTGGTGGTGGGTGCTTCGGCGGTGCGTTTTAGGATGTGCTTGAGGTAGTGGCCGGTGGAGGATGCGGGGTTGGCGGCGATGCTTTCGGGGATGCCGGTGGCGATAATTTCGCCGCCGCCGTCGCCGCCTTCGGGGCCTAAGTCGATGATCCAATCGGCGGTTTTGATGACCTCTAAATTGTGTTCGATGACGAGCACGGTGTTGCCGTGGTCGCGCAGGCGATGCAGCACCGTGAGCAGTTGGCGGATGTCGTGAAAATGCAAGCCAGTGGTGGGCTCGTCTAACACATACAGCGTGCGCCCGGTGTCGCGTTTGGATAACTCGCGCGAGAGTTTGATGCGCTGCGCTTCGCCGCCGGATAAGGTGGTGGCGCTTTGGCCGAGGGTGATGTAGTCGAGGCCGACATCCAGCAGCGTATCGAGTTTGCGCCGCAGCAGCGGGATGGCGGCGAAGAATATTGCCGCTTCTTCCACCGTCATCGCCAGCGCCTCGCTGATGTTTTTGCCCTTGTAGCGGATGTCTAAGGTTTCGCGGTTGTAGCGCCGCCCGGCGCACACATCGCACGGCACATAAATGTCCGGCAAAAAGTGCATTTCGACGCGAATCAAGCCATCGCCGCGACACGCCTCGCAGCGCCCGCCCTTGACATTAAAGGAAAAACGTCCGAGTAGGTAACCGCGGGCGCGCGCCTCCGGGGCTTTGGTGTATAACTCGCGGATGAAGGTGAATAGCCCGGTGTAGGTGGCCGGATTGGAGCGCGGCGTGCGCCCGATGGGACTTTGGTCGATGGCGATGACGCGCTCGAAATGCTGCAGCCCGCGCACCGCATCATGCGGCTGCGGCGTGGCGCGCAATAGCCCGAGATGGCGCGCCACGGCCGGATACAGCGTGCCATTGACCAAGGTGGATTTGCCCGAGCCGGAGACGCCGGTGATGCAGGTCAACAGCCCCACCGGAATATGCGCGTCGATGCCCTTTAGGTTGTTGCCGCTGGCGCCGAACACGGCTAAGGTTTTGTCGGCTTGCGAGTGGGCGCGTGTGGGCATCGGAATGCGCGCCGCGCCGCTTAAATAACGCCCGGTGAGGGATTCCGTGCAGCGCTGAATATCGG
Source organism: Candidatus Poriferihabitaceae bacterium (assembly GCA_965243285.1). Taxonomy (GTDB): domain Bacteria; phylum Pseudomonadota; class Gammaproteobacteria; order Arenicellales; family Poriferihabitantaceae; genus JAHRAW01. Next base: position 2,028,913 of record OZ251537.1, read on the forward strand.
CCGGCGTGCCGGCCGCCATGATGGCGCCGCCGTGCTTGCCGGCGCCGGGGCCGAGGTCTACCACATGGTCGGCGTGGCGGATGGCATCTTCGTCATGTTCGACCACGATGACGGTGTTGCCGAGGTCGCGCAAGTTGAACAAGGTGTCGAGCAGCCGCGAATTATCGCGCTGGTGCAAGCCGATGGAGGGCTCGTCCAACACATACATCACCCCGACCAGGCCCGAGCCGATTTGCGACGCCAGGCGGATGCGCTGCGCCTCGCCGCCGGATAGGGTTTCGGCGGCGCGCGACAGCGACAGGTAACTCAACCCCACATTGTTCAAAAAACCGAGCCGCGCGACGATTTCGCGGACGATTTTTTCGGCGATTTTGGCGCGCCGACCACTCAAATTCAGGGCTTCGAAAAACTGCAGGCACTGCGTCACCGGCAGCGCGGTTAAATCATGGATGGCGCGGCCGTCTATGAACACTTGCCGCGCCGCTTGGCGCAATCGGCTGCCGCCGCATGCGTCGCACACCCGGACGCTCATGCATTTTGCCAATTCCTCGCGCGCCGCTGAGGAATCGGTCTCGCGATAGCGGCGTTCGAGGTGGCTTATCACGCCCTCGAAAGCGTGGCGTTTTTGATATTTTCGGCCCGGGCGGATATATACGAAATCGATTAATTCGCCCTCGCTGCCGTATAGCACGCGCTTTTGATGCGCCGCGCTCAAGTCCTCAAACGGCGCTTCGGGGTCGAAGCCGTAGTGGGCGGCGAGGCAAGTTAATTGGGTGTAGTAGTAGCCGCTGCGGCGTTCCCAACCGCGAATCGCCCCGGCGGCGAGGGACAAACTCGGCTGCTGCACGATGCGCTCGGCATCGAAAAACTGCCGCTGGCCGAGGCCATCGCATTGCGCGCAAGCGCCGGCCGGATTATTGAAGGAAAACAAGCGCGGCTCTAACTCATCCAAACTATAGCCGCAATGCGGGCAAGCGAATTTGCTAGAAAACGACAGCGAATCGACGATTTCTCGGCGCTCATTCAGCAGCGCCACGCGCGCCGAGCCGGCGGCCAGATTGAGGGCGCTTTCGAAGGATTCCGCCAGGCGTTGTTGGTTTTCCGGGCGCGCCGCGACGCGGTCCACGATGACCTCGATGCTGTGCTTGCGGCGTTTGTCTAAGCGCGGCGGGGACTCCAATTCCACCGCCACGCCGTCCACCAGGGCGCGGATGAAACCTTGGGAATGCAGCTCGCCGAGCAACTGCTGAAACTCCCCCTTGCGTTGAATGACTACCGGCGCTAACAACAGCAAGCGCGACTCGGCCGGCAGCGCCAGCACGCGGTCCACCATTTGGCTGACCGTTTGCGCCGCCAGCGGCAGGTTATGAGTCGGGCAGCGCGGCTCGCCGACGCGGGCGTATAACAAGCGCAAATAATCGTAAATTTCGGTGACCGTGCCCACCGTCGAGCGCGGATTATGCGACGAAGATTTTTGCTCGATGCTGATGGCCGGCGACAGGCCTTCGATCAAATCCACCTCGGGCTTTTCCATAATCGACAGAAACTGCCGCGCATAAGTGGACAGCGATTCCACATAGCGCCGCTGCCCTTCGGCGTAGATGGTGTCAAACGCCAGCGATGATTTGCCCGAGCCCGACAGCCCGGTGATGACGATGAGTTTATCGCGCGGCAGGTCGAGGTCGATGTTCTTTAAATTGTGCGTACGGGCGCCGCGTATTTGGATGGTGTTGCGATGTCGGGGGCCATGTTTGGCGCCATGTTTGGCGTTATTTTTCGGGTCGGATATGCTCATCGAGCGGTGCGGAATAGGGGCGGGTTCGGGTGAGGTTTGGGCGGGGGTCGGGTGCTATGCGTGAGCGACGTGGTGACCGGCGTGTCGATGGCGTTGCGCGGATTTTTCGGCGATTTTTGTGAATTTTCGGCGAATTTCGCGCACTTTTCAGCAAGGTTTGGGGCAACTTATCCCGCCCCCACAGCGCCCATGGGCAAACCCGATACCCTATCATTATTTACCCGTCGATATGCAGGTTTGTTTGATGTTGACTCTGGCTTTTCACTTCCATTTAAGGTTGATGGGATGAAAATTTAAAGGCAAAAAGCAACAGCGAAATCAAAAGCAACAGCGAAAGCAAAAGGGCTCCCCACCAAAACTGGCGATGAAGCCGCCAGTTTTGACTTATTCCGCATTAAAGCGGTGGAGTAAAGCGTAACAGCGAACAGCAAAAAGCAAAAAACAAAAGCCAAAGCGAAAATCAATATCAAAAGCCAAAAGCGAAACCAAACTAGCCTGGGATTTAGGTATATAAATTCCTAAATAAATAGTAACGATTCATTTAAATTAATAAGTATTAAAATTGCCTAAACATGGTGCTCGGCGGATAACGCAGTCGACTCATGTTAATTAACGGCGACTCATGTTAATTAACCCCACCCCACATCAATCATCCCAACCTGCCTCCAGCCCGCACCATGCGCTACGCCACCGCGCCGGGCACGCCATGACTCGCCCATGACCCCTCCATGACGCGGCTGGAAAAAAGAGCGGTGGCGGCCCTGGCCGCGATCTTCGCGCTGCGCATGTTCGGCTTGTTCATGCTGCTGCCGGTGTTGGCGATTTACGCGACGCGCTTAGCCGACAGCACGCCGTTGCTGGTGGGCTTGGCGTTCGGCGTCTATGGTTTGACGCAAGGGTTGTTTCAGATAGCATTCGGCATCGCCTCGGACCGCTTCGGGCGGCGGCGCGTTATCACCGCCGGACTGCTGGTGTTCGCGCTCGGCGGCGTCATCGCGGCGCTGGCGGATTCCATGCTCGGGCTAGTTATCGGGCGCGCCATCCAGGGCGCCGGGGCGGTTTCGGCGGCGACCCTGGCGCTGGTGGCCGACCTCACCAGCGCCGCGGCGCGCACTAAGGCCATGGCGGTGGTGGGCATCAGCATCGGCGCGGCCTTCGTTTTATCGCTGATGTTAGCGCCGCCGTTGCAAAGTGTTATCGGCGTGGCTGGTATTTTTTGGCTGAGCGCCGCTTTGGCGCTGGCGGCGATTGGGGTTTTGTGGCGCGCCGTGCCCGAGCCACGGCGAGCGCCGGCGGCGGTTGGGGACGCGCCATGGCGGCGGCGCTTGCGCGCCATCCTCGCCGATGCGCAATTGATGCGCCTCAATGGCGGCGTTTTTTGCCTACACCTCATTTTAACGGCGCTGTTTGTCGCCTTGCCGGCGCGTTTGGTGGCGGTCAGCGGGCTGGTGCTGGCTGAGCACTGGAAAGTGTACGCGCCGGTGTTGCTGCTGTCGGCGCTTGGCATGTGGCCGTTGGTGAAATTGGGGTCACGCCAGCGCCGCGCCTCGGCGACTTTCAGCCTCGCCATCGCCCTGTTGTTGGTGGCCGTCACCGCTCTGGCATCGGTGGCCGCTCCGGCGGATTGGCCGTGGGTGTATGTTGCCCTGCCGGTGGCGTTATGGTTGTTTTTCGTCGCTTTCAACACTTTGGAGGCCATGCTGCCGTCGCTGGTTTCGCGCCTCGCCCCAGCCGCCGCTCGCGGCGCCGCCATCGGCGTTTATAGCACCTTTCAGTTTTTAGGAATGTTCGCTGGCGGTTTGGGTGCCGGCTGGATGAGCAGCCAGTGGGGGGCTGCCAGTATCTACTGGCTGTGCGTCGGCGCCGCGGCCGTGTGGTTGATGGCGGCGGCGCCGGGCTTCCGCTGGCGAGCGGCCGAGGGGGAGTCGGATTAAGTTGGATGGGTTGGATTCGGGCTGATTTTTAGGGGGGTCATCGGATTCGCTTGATGAGTTCGATTCGCGCCAGATTCGTGGCCGATTCGCTGATTTTCCGTCAATTTCCATCAATTTCCGCCAAATTTCCCTAAATTCCATATTCCGCTGGATTCACTCGATTCTCCCTAATCCATACGCCAAATTTCCCCTAACCGATAACGCCCGATTCGCTAAATTCCCCAGTTTGCGTTACTTTCGGTATGTTAAGGTAGCTGCAAAAATTCACCATCACCATTCATCACCCTGGAGGATTCCACCCAATGCGCAATCTCGATAACCTCGATACTCATGTACATGCCACCGCTCGCCGCCCGCTCGCTGGCGCCGCCCAATTCGCCATGGCGATGTCGATGGTGGCGTCGGCAGCGTTCGCGGCGCTTATCGCTTTGCCGGCCCCAGCCCAAGCCGCCCCATGCGAGGAAATCGTGCTCGGCTCGGCCATCTCACTCACCGGCAAATACGCCACCAACGGCATCCACGCCAAAAACGGCTATGAATACGCCGTGGATAAAATCCGCGAGGCCGGCGGCGTAAAAATCGGCGCCGCGTGCTACAACTTCAAGGTGGTGTATTACGATGATGAATCCAAAGGCGACCGCGGCGCCACCTTGGCCGAGCGCTTGATCAACCAAGACAAAATCCAATACATGCTCGGGCCCTATTCCTCGGGCCTCACCAAAGCCATCGCGCCGGTCACCGAAAAATACCGCATTCCCATGGTGGAGGCGGAAGGGGCGTCGCGCTCGTTGTTCAACAAGGGCTATAAATATTTGTTCGCGGTGTTGTCGACCTCGGAGCAATATTTGGCCTCGGCGATTGCCCTGGCGGCCGAGAAGGCCGAGGAAAATGGTCGCGATGCGTCTTCGGTCACGGTGGCGGTGGCGGTGGAGAATGATCCGTTTTCCCTCGATATTCGCGCCGGGGTGTTGGAGGATGCGAGCAAATACGGCATGAAAGTGGTCATAGACGAACAATTGCCGCGTGATTTATCCGATATGAGCGCCATCCTCACCAAGGTGAAGGTGCGGCGCCCGGATGTGCTTATCATCAGCGGCCATTCCAAAGGCGCGGCCACCGCGGTGCGGCAACTCAGCGAGCAGAAAATCGATGCGCCGATGATCGCCATGACGCACTGCGAGGCGGCCGATGTGGTGGGTAAATTCGGCGCCGCCGCCGATGGCATTTTGTGCGCCACCCAATGGGCCGAAACTTTGTCGTATGAGGATGAAATTTTCGGCAGCGCGGCGCAATACGAGCGCGAATTCAAAGCCGCCTATCCGGAGTACGCGAATAAATCGGTGCCGTACCAAATCGCCCAGGCATCGGCTGCGGTGTATGTGTTCAAAGACGCCTTCGAGCGCGCCGGCAGCCTCGATAAAGAGGCGGTGCGCGACGCCATCGCGGCCACCGATTTGGTCACCTTCTACGGCCAAATCAAGTTCTCCGAGGCCGGCAACAACATCGCCAAACCCATGGTGCTGCGCCAAGTTCAAGACGGCAAATTCAATGTGGTGGCGCCGTCGGCCTTCGCCTCGCATGAATTGGAGTGGCCGCGGGTGCCGAAATAGGGCGGTTTGGTGGGTCCCTGTGGGGGAGTCGCCGCCGCCCCGCGCCGATAGGCGAGGGCTGCTTCGGTGGGTCGCCAAAACGAGCGGCTTTCGCTTCCGCTCCCCCCTGGTGGGGGAGTTAAAACTGACCACGCCGATAGGCGGGGACAGTTTTGGTGGGGGGCTTTCGCTGTTGCTTTAACTTACTCCCCCGCAGACGCGGGGGAGTCAAAACTGGCATCTTTTAGCCAGTTTTGGTGGGGGGCTGTTTTTTTTGATTTTGATTTTGATTTTGATTTTGATTTTGATTTTGATTTTATCTCCGCCGCCTCCGCCTTTGGGGTTTTCATTTTGGTGGAATCGTCGCCAGCCACGCCAACATGTACCTATCCCCCTACATGCACCTAGTTATGAGTCCATCGAGCGCACAAAAATTCGCCGCCGTGAATGTGGCGGCGGTGAATTCACCTCGCCCGCGGCGCGGGGCTACCAAAATTACGCATTAGCGGCGGATTTATGGAGCAAATCTTCGGCAATTTATCGATGTTGACGGAATTTCCGGTCATCAACGTCAAAATTATCGTGGACGGGCTGATGATCGGCTCGCTGTTCGCGCTGGCGGCGTACGGGCTGGCGCTGGTGTGGGGGGTGATGAATATCAAAAACCTGGCGCAGGGTGATTTCGTCATTTTCGGTGGCTATATGGCGTGGTGGCTGGCCGGGCTTGGGCTGCCGCCGTTGTTGGGCGTGCCGGCCGCCTTCGCGATGATGTGGGCGCTCGGCTGGGTGATCTACAAACTGGTCATCTCGCGGGTTATCGAGCGCGATTTGTTCACCTCGCTGCTGGCCACCTTTGGGCTGGCGATCATGTTAGCGCAAATCCTAAATCTCTTGTTCGGCTCGGACACCCAGAGCATCAAACTGCCCTATGACACGCTGTATTTTTTCGATGGCTTCGTCGATGTGCCCATCGCCAAACTGCTCGGCGTGCTGCTGGCAGCCATGCTGGCCGCCGCCGTCGTCATCTTTATGAAAACCAGCCGCATGGGGCAAGCCATCCGCGCCACCGCCCAAGACCCCCGCGCGGCGCGGGTTTTAGGCATCGATACCGAAAAAGTGCACGCCTTCACCTTCTCGCTCAACGCCGCCATCTGCGGCGCCGCCGGCGCCATCGTGGTCATGGTGTGGGTGATTCAACCGTTCTACGGCATCTCGTACTCCATCCGCGCCTTCGTCATCGTAACCGCCGCCGGCTTAGGAAACCTGCCCGGCGTCATCGCCGCCGGCCTCGGCATGGGCGTGGCCGAGCAATACGGCGCCCACATTTTCGGCATCGGCTATCAGCAAGCGGTGGCGGTGTTGTTACTGCTGCTGGTGTTAGTCGTCCGCCTGGCGCAACAACGGCGGTCGCGGCAAAGTTTGCGCTAGCGGCGATGGCAAAGTTTACGGCAAGTTCGATGGCGAAGTCGAAGTCGATGAGCATAACGATGGCAAAGTCGATGATGTCCCGGCAATCCCTGCTGCACGGCGGGTTGCGGGTGATTTTGGCCGGGCATTGGCGCCAAAGTTTGCGCTAGCCGCCGAAATAGCAATGATGAGGTCGATGGCGATGGCAAGTTCGATGGCAAAGTCGATGATGTCCCGGCAATCCCTGCTGCACGGCGGGTTGTTGCTGGTGATTGTAGCGGCGCCGTTTTTGCTGCCGGATTTCCGCACTCAGTTGGCGACGCTGTGGCTGATGATCATCGTCGCCCTCACCTGGGATATGACCGGCGGGCAGATGGGCTATAACTCGCTCGGCAATATTTTTTTCTACGGCACTGGCATGTATGTCGCCGCCGTCATCACCATCGGCCAGGCCTATCCGGTGGGCGAGTACACCAACGCCTTCGGCGGCGGGGTGTATGAATTCAGCACCGCGCAGTATTTCACCGGCTTAGTTGTCGGCAGCCTCGGCGCCGGCATTTTTTGCGCCGCGTGCGCCGTGGTTATCGGCTATCTCACCTTCGGTTTGCGCGGCCCGTATTTCGCCATCGGCACCCTCGGCGTGGCCATCGCGGCCGGGGAATTGGTCTCCAACTGGCGCTGGGTCGGCGGCGGACAAGGCATCGCCCTACCAGTCTATCCGGGCGATTTAGACACCGGCAAATTGGTTTTTTATTTCCTGTTCGCCGCCACCGGCGTGGCGCTGTTCATATTCCTGCGCTGGCTATACCGCACCCGCTTCGGCGCCGCCATCAATGCCATCCGTGATGATGAGGAAAAAGCCGAAGCCATGGGGCTGCACACCATGCGCTACAAACTCACCACCTGGGCGCTGGCGGCATTTTTCATAGGGCTCGCCGGCGGCATTTCCGCCTTCCAATTAATCCACTTCGAACCCTTGGAGACCGCCTATCAGACCATCAACCTCGGCATCTTCATGGTGGTATGCGTGCTGTTAGGCGGCAAAGGCACGCTGTGGGGGCCGATCATCGGCGCCATTTTATTCCACCTGTTCAAGGAAGTAACCTGGGCCTACTTACTCGGCTGGCAATGGGTCGCCCTCGGCGCTTTGATCGTAATCACCGTAGTGTACTTCCAAGACGGCGTGATGGGCTGGGTAAAGCAGCGCAAGCCAGCATGGTTCGGCGGGCAATCTTGATGGCGGCGCTGATGTTGATGTTGATGTTGCCGTTGATGTTGATATGTTGATATAGTGCAAAAAACCTCGCTGTTGTCAAAATCATGGCGGTTGGGGCTTGACCGCAGGGAAAAATCCGTGCAATATCCGCCTCGCACGCTTCAAACAGATTCCGTTAAGTCGGGTCTCTCGTAAATAAAATACCATTTGTACAAAGGGTCGCCCTCCCGGGCGGCCCTGGAAATAGCGGGAACCTCAACAATCTGTTTGAGCGTGCAAAGTCCCCGCACCCGACGGGAAAAGCTCACCTGTTTCACACCTAGAAGAATTCGCTCATGAAATATCGCAATATAGCTTTGCCCGTTATTTTCGCCGCCATGTTGTTACTCGCCGGTTGCGGGGGGGGGGGGGGGGGGGTAGTAGTGGCAATACCACGCCCGTGACCATGCCGCCGGTTGTTGATGAACCCAACGTGCCGCCGGTTGTTGATGAACCCAACATGCCGCCGGTTGTTGATGAACCCAATTCGGGCGGGATTCCTGATTCATTAATCCCGAATGCTGGGCTCGGTTCGAAAGACCCCTACTACATGCCCGATGGTGGTTTTGGCGGCGACGTTCTTTTGTCTACATCATCCGAATACCCCACCGGCATTCCCGCATTCGGCAAACGCATCGTAGGGCCAACCATTGGCGATTGGACGCTCGTTGTACCTAACGCACCTCTCGATGTTCGCACCGCCTGGAATGACGGTTGGACCGGACTGGACGTGAATATTCTCATTGCCGATTCATTTGGCACTGTCGGCAGAGACGACGGCGGCACGCATGGCTACACGGTGGGCATGTCGGCTTTGGAAATCGCCCGTAGTGCCAATTTTTATGGGCTTGAGGCTGGTTTAGATACAGACGACCCCTATGTTCGAGGCATCTTGCGTAACTCCGATAACATCGCTGAGCCCGCTAATACCCCGATCCATGTGATCAATATGAGTTTCGGCGACGCAACACCGTTAGATGCGAACATAAGTCCAGAAGATTTCGCTGCTGCTGTCGAATTGAGGGGTAGCGATCCCCTTTACAACGATATTCTCGGCGATGATTACCTCACCGGGACCGATGATGCCGTTGTGGTCAAGGCCGCCGGAAATGGTGTACGAATTAATGACGTACCAGTCGGCATAGATTCTTCTAGAGACACGTGGAACTCCCTCTTGGTGTTTTCTGATGTCACCGATGACCGCATTTTAATCGTCGGCGCCTTGAACACATACGCCCAATACGGTGGTGCGAGGTTGGCTGGCTACAGCAATTTTGCTGGCATATTGCCCGAAATACAAAATCGCTTTTTGGTGGAATATGGCGGTTCGCCGTACGGGGAACGGGCCTATTTATGCGATCTCTCATCGGATGAGAATGAGTGCGAAAGCGAGCAGTTTGTAGAAGACACCGAGGTCCAAGGCACCTCCTTCGCCGCCCCTCGCGTCGCTGGCCATGCCGCTTTGGTACGGCATAAATTCCCCGGCTTAAGCGCCCCGCAGACCACCCAAATTTTGCTCCAAACGGCCACCTATGAGGGGTTAACTTGCAATTCCACCTCGGCCGGTTGCAGTGAGTACACTTACGGACAAGGCCGAGTACACATCGCCGACGCCCTATCGCCCATCGGCAAATTGAGGTAATTCGACTACGTCATTTCTACCGCCCCCGCTGTCAAACCAGCGGGGGTTTTTTGCTATATTGCCGTCTGGATTAAATCAACAACCCCTTAAATAAAGGCTAATAAAATGTTTCGATTGAGCGCAAAAATCGCGCTAATCGCGCTGGTAATGGGCGGCGTAGCGCACGCTTAATTATTCACGGCAGATGAAGTAGCCGAGTTGCGCATTGCTGCCAAGCAAGGGGATGCGGTCGCGCAATATAATTTGGGCGTGGCCTACGCTACTGGCGAAGGCATTGCCCAAGACAAGCGCGAGGCGGTGCGTTGGTATCGCAAAGCGGCCGAGCAAGGGCATGCGTGGGCGCAAAATAATTTGGGTCTTGCCTATGGGTTTGGCGAGGGTGTTATACAGGACTACAAGGAATCCTACATATGGCTTTCCATCGCCAAAGTATTTGGTAATAAAGACTCGGCTGATAGTTTTCGCAATACCAACTGGCAGAATTATCTATCCAAAGCCGAAATAAGCGATGCCAAAAGCGAAACCAAAAAGCGCCTGGAAAAAATTGAAGCGGACATGGGGGGGTAAAAATCCCTCCGTGATTCCGGCCATGCGCCGCTGGTGTTTGCCCGCCCCTTAAAAAACCGGCGGGGCTTTTTGCTGTATTCCATTTTCATTTTTTTATTTAAATATCACCATGTTTAATCTACTCAAAAACCGCTATGTCGACGGTAAAAAACACGGGGCGTGGAAAGAAAATTTCGCCGATGGAAATGTGGCGGAAGGTGAGTATGTGGACGGCCTACAGCAAGGGCATTGGACGCGCCGCCAAGCCGATGGAAGCGTGGGAGAAGGGCCGATGGTAGACGGCAAAATGCACGGGTTGTGGATGATTCGCTATGCCGATGGAAAAGTAGAAGAGGGGCCGGTGGTGGCAGACAGGCAACACGGGCATTGGACTCATCGTTATGCTGATGGAAGAGTGTTAGATGGTCCAATGGTGGCCGGCAAGATGCATGGGGTGTGGACAGTTCATTATCCCCATGGAGGTGTAGATAAAGGTCCGATGGTGAATAACCTGATGCATGGGCAGTGGACGATTTTGTTTCCCGATGGTTCTGTCTAAGGGCGCATTTATAAATGACGAAAGGCATGGGCAGTGGACGACTCGCCTAGCCGACGGGACTGTATTAGAAGGATCGATTGTGAACAATAAAATGCATGGGCAGTGGATGACTCGTAATGCCGATGGAAGTGTGGAAACTGCAAACTACATCAATGGCGAAAAGCAATAATCCGCTGGCATTAGCAGCCCCACCGACACCCCACCCCGCCCCTTGAAAAAGCGGCGGGGTTTTTTTGCATTTAACTTGCAAGCCGCTCGATGCCGTGGCTAGATTCGGCACATTTCAAACAGCACCGTTCAATCATATCTACTTACTCCGACTTTTTGCGTTCATGATTGATTTAGTATCGGCACCAGCCTTAATGAGTAATTCAGCGACTTCTAGAGAATCGCTTTCAGCCGCCACATATAACGGGCTACTATTTCTGAATCCTCCTAGTTTCTCGATGTCGGCGTCGGCATCGATGAGTAGTTTAGCGGTCTGATATGAATTATCGCGTGCCGCACTATGCAATGGCGTACCAAAGTAGCCCATGGCATTGACATCGGCGCCGGCCTTGATGAGTACTTTGGCGCTTTCTGGGCAGTCCTGCCATGCTGCAAAGTGCAATGGTCGGTCTTTATGATCGTTCTGTGCTTCGATATCAGCACCGGCATCGATGAGCAACTCGCAGGTCTCTGTTGAGTTAGTCCGTGCCGCATTGTGTAATGGGCAATTGCCTTTAGATCCAGCCACATTAACATCCGAACCAGCATCGATGAGCACTTTGACGGCCTTTATGTCGTTATTCCACGCCGCATTAAGCAAAGATCCATTGTTATTAGTTCCCTTTTTATCGCTATTGACACTGACTTTGCTATTAGCACCGGCTTGGATGAGCAATTTGATCATCTCATCACGGTTGTTCTTGGGCGCACGGTTTCTTGTGCCGCGTTCATTTTGTGAATCATGAGGGGTTGGGGGTTTATTCATGGACTGTATTCCTCAGTGGAAAAGGTGGTGAATTGTATTTTACTACATCATCAAAATCAAAATCCCCCCCACCAAAATTGCCACGTCTGTCGGTGCGCCAGTTGTGGCTTCCCCCCACAATCCGCGGAAGCCACAGCCGCCAGTTTTGACTCCCACAATCCGCCAAAGCCACAGCCAAAGCCCTATCGACACCCCACCCCGCCCCTTGAAAAATCGGCGGGGTTTTTTTTATAATCATCCCGCCAATCCCCGGCCAATCCCCGCCCAATCCCCGGCCAAATCCACCCACCCCCATGAAAACCCTATACCTCGCCAGCCGATGACCGCCCTCGAGCCAGCCGAATTACACTCTCAAACTGCCGATTTGCTCGGCTGGCGGCAACGCAAACCAGCATGGTTTATCGGGGAATCGGGGCGTGCGGCGGCGGGTAGGGGCTGGGCAAAGCAGCGCAAGCCGGCATGGTTCGACGGCGAGGCAGGTTGATGACGGCGATTATCGACATCGTTGGGGTTAGCAAGGCCTATGGCGGCGTGGCGGCGAATAAGGATATTTCGCTGCGCGTGGCGGCTGGCGGTATCACTGGCCTGATTGGCCCCAACGGCTCGGGCAAAACTACGCTGTTTAATTCCATTGTCGGCTATCACCCCATCGATGGCGGTTCGATTCGCTTCCAGGGGCGGGAGATTTCGCGGTTACCGGTGCAGAAAATCGCGCGCTTGGGGTTGCTGCGCACCTTTCAGCAAACCCGCATTTACGGCGCCATGAATGGCGTGGACAACATGTTGATCTCATTGCCGCATCGCAAAATGCGCATGTTGGATGCCTTCGCCCGCCACAGCGCCGCCGAATATGAGCGCGCCGATAGATTGTTAGAATTCGTCGGGCTGTATGAAAAACGATGGCAGCGCGCCGATTCGCTGTCCTTCGGGCAGCAAAAACTGCTCGAATTCGCCATGGCATTGATGAACGAGCCGACCTGCCTGCTGTTGGATGAACCCACCGCCGGCATCAATCCGACTTTGATCAACGGCTTGGTCGAGCGCTTGGTGCTTAGCAACAGCGAATTCGGCATCACCTTATTTATCATCGAACACAATATGCGCGTGATTATGCGCATGGCGGATACCATTTATTGCCTGGCGCATGGTGAGATGCTCGCCGCCGGCAGCCCGCAGGATATCCAAAATGACCAGCGCGTGATTGATGCCTATTTGGGCGCGCATTGAGGCGGCGGCGGGCGCTATCGACACCGCATGAAATGCATGGAACATAAACATGGTTACTAAAAAAACCACGCCTAATGTGGACGCCGCCGCCAGCGTTATTTCGGTGGAGCAAGTGGCGCGCCAGGCGGCGAGCATGGCCGAGGAAATAACCGAGGCGCAATGGGTCGCGTTGGCGGGCGAAAATCCGCATGTTCGCGTGGATAATTTGCGCGCCGGCTACGGGCGGATGGAGGTTTTGCATGGGGTGAATTTGCGCGTCGGGCGGGCGCAATCGCTGTGTTTGATCGGCCCCAACGGGGCCGGAAAATCCACCGTGTTGCACGCCATCTTCGGATTTAACAAGATTTTTTCCGGCGCGATAGTCATCGGCGGCGATAAAAACCAGGATGTGACGGCCCAAGATGTGACCACCTTGAGCCCGAGCGAAAAATTAGCCAAGGCCGGCATTGCATACATCATGCAAAATCAATCCATCTTCCCAAAAATGACGGTGGAAGAAAATTTATGGATGGGCGGTTTTCTCAAAAGTCGCCCGCAAGATGCGCGCACTGCCACGGAGCGAATCTTCGACAAATATCCGCGTCTGGCAGCGCGACGCAAACACCCGGCGCGGGTTTTATCCGGCGGCGAGCGGCGCTTGTTGGAGATTTCCCGCGCCCTGGTGATGGACCCGGAAGTATTGTTGGTGGATGAGCCATCCATCGGCTTGGAGCCGCGTTTTATCGACAAAGTGTTCGATATTTTGCGCGATTTACAGCACAACGAGGGCAAAACCATCATTATGGTGGAGCAGAATGCCAAAAAAGGGCTGGAATTCGCCGACATCGGCGTGTGCTTGGTGTCTGGCCAAATCGCCATGGCCGGTTATGGCGACGATTTGCTGGCCAACCCCAAAGTGGGCGAGTTGTTCCTCGGCGGCTAGATTGCCACTAGCCCGCCATCAGCCGGCCAACAGCAAGACGATGCCGCTGGTCACCAGCGCCGCCCCTAACCATTCCAGGCGGCTGACTTTCTCTTTGAATACCCACACCGTGGCGAGAAAACTGAACACCAATTCTATCTGCCCGAGGGCGCGCACATAGCCGGCGTTTTGTAGCACGAAGGCAGTAAACCAGCACGCCGAAGCGAGCGCCCCGGCTAAGCCCACCGCCCCGCCCCAGCGCCAGTTGCGCGCCACGCGAGTCAACTGCCCGGGCTCGCGCCAGGCGATAAAAACCCCCATCAACACGGCTTGAATCAGCACCGCCACGGCCAAGGTATAGGCCGCCGCCATGAGAAAGGAATCATGGCCCAAAGATAACGCCGCGCCGCGAAAAAACACCGATGAGGCGCCCACCCAAGCAGCGCTGGCGAGGCCGATGAAGGTGGATTTTCCGCCCCAGCCGGGCGCCGCGTTCATGCCCACTTTGCCGCGCGCCACGCTCATAGCCACCACGCCCAACAGGCTCACGCCGATGGCAAGTCCGGCGAATAAACTCAAAGAATCGCCCAACAACACCGCCCCCAACAGCACCACCATAATCACTTCTAACTTGGAGAAAGTGGTGCCCACCGCAAAACTGCGCAAGGAAAACATCCACAGCAAAAAACCGGTGAACATAATCTGGCAGATGCCGCCGAGCGCGCAATACACCAAAAAACGCGCATGGAGATGCGGTAATGGCGTGTCCAGCGTGGCGCGCAAGCCCCACAAATACAACGCCGCCACCGGCAAGGCATAAACAAACCGCGCATAGGCCGCGCCCAATACCGACAACCGTCGGTGCAGATGTTTTTGCAACGCTGAACGAATGTTTTGGAAAAACGCTGCGGCGATGGTGATGGGAATCCAAACTTCGAGCATGGTTTGATGTCAGACTAACGGCGCGCCTAATTGCCCGCTGATTTAAATTCACATAGTGCTAATTTAGGGGATTTATATACCTAAATATCCATGTTAGTTTGGTTTATTATCCTTTTCATCGCCGGTTTTAGGTGAAGGGGCTGTTGATTTTGATTTTTGCTTTTGATTGTCTCTTTTGCTTTTAACGCTTGACTCCCCCGCTTTTCTGCGGGGGAGTCAAGCGTTAAAAGCCACAGTCAAAGCCAAATCAAAACCAAAAACCAAAACTAAAATCAAAATTAAAAATAAAAACCAAAAATCAACCCCACCCCGCAACTAGCAACCTAATAATGAGGAGTTAGGTATATAACTCCCTAATGTAGATATGTTTTCATTCGCATGGTGCTGATTTTTAACATGTTATGGGTTTTTATCGTTTGAATTTTTATCCACCGATGCGCTTTTATCCACCGGTTTATTTTTCGACAAAAGCGCGTTCCACCACATAGTCGCGATAGTCGTCTTTGCGGGTTTCGTGGAAGCCTTTTTGTTGCAAAATGGCGGCCAGACTCTTGAGCATGCTCGGGCTGCCGCACAGCATGAAGCGATCATCCGCGGTGTCCAAGGGCGGCAGGCCGATGTCGCGCATGAGTTTTCCGCTCATGATGAGCTCGGTAACGCGCCCGTAGTTGCGGAACGGCTGGCGCGTGACCGCCGGGTAGTAAATCAATTTTTCGCGCACCGTGTCGCCGAAATATTCGTTGTCGCGCAATTCGCGGGTGATCAATTCCTGATAGGTCAACTCGTTGATGAAGCGGCAGCCGTGCACCAAAATCACGGTGGCGAAATTTTCATATACCTCGGGGTCTTTGATGATCGACAAAAACGGCGCCAAGCCGGTGCCGGTGCTGAGCAAGTAGAGATGCTTGCCCGGACGCAAGTGATCCCACAATAAAGTGCCGGTGGGTTTTTTACTGACTAACAATTTGTCGCCCACCTCGATATGCTGCAGCCGCGAGGTCAACGCGCCGTCGGCCACCTTGATGCTATAAAACTCGAGGTGATCCTCATAGTGAGAACTGGCCATGCTGTAGGCGCGCATCAGCGGCTTGCCGTCCACCTCGATGCCGATCATGGCGAATTCCCCATTGCGGAATCGCAGCGATGGGTGGCGCGTGGTTTTAATGGTGAACAATTTGTCCGACCAATGGTGGACATCGATGACGGTTTCGGTGTGTGCTTGAGCCATGATGTTTGATTGATCATTAATGAGTTAGATTAAAATGTGGCGCGCAACTCGACACGCGCCGCCTTTCATAAACCTTACCGCCCACCGCCCGATAGATAACCCCCGATAACCCCATGACCACTCTCAACTTACACAGCGAAGCGCTGCAAAGCCATTGGTTAGATGCCTATGGGCATTTGAATGAAGCCTATTATCTGCTGCCGTTCAGCAATGCCAGCTGGCGGATGCAAGATTATTTCGGCATCGGCGTGGATTATTTCGAGCGCACCGGTGGCGCGCTGTACACCGTGGAGACGCATCTGCGTTACTTGAAAGAAGTGCGCGCGCCGGCGCAATTATGCATCGAAACTCGCATCTTCGGCGTCGATGCCAAGCGCATTTGGTTCGCGCATTCCATGGTAGTGGACGGCAGCGCGCGCGCCACTGGCGAATTCATGGCACTGCATTATGACAGCCGCGCCCAGCAAACCGCGCCACTGCCGGCGAGCGTGCAAAGCACCTTGCAAGCGGCGTGCGTCGAGCACCCAGTATGGAGCGGTCGCCGCATCGGTTTCGATAAATCTGGCGCCTAAAAAGTGGCGCATAAAAGGGGCTCGAGTCATGTTTTATCGATCATAAATGTACGCATGGCATCATAATTTCGTCATGAGATAAACTTTTTCGCGCAGCGTGTCCAGCCCGCGTTCGGCGAGGTTGCCGACGATGTCAGTCCCCGAGGATTGGGTGATGATTTGGATGGAGAATTCGCCCGCAAACAAGTCGCGCACGGCGTCTTCCGGTACCGAAAACGGCGGGCCTTTCATTTTGGCTTGGTCATAATCCATGCTGATTAAAAACAACCGCGCGCCGGGCGATAAAATCTGCGCCAGATGGACGGCGTAGCGGGCACGCATAGCGTTCGGCAGCGCGACTAAGGCGGCGCGATCATAGGCCACCGCCACGCCGCGCAAATCCGCGGCAGTCAAATCAAAAAAATCGCCACACCATAATTCGATGCCGCCGCCGGTGTATTGAATGAACCGCCGGCGCGCTGCGCGACTGTATTTGATGCCGTTTTCCGCATAAAAATCCCGACAGGCGAGGTCGCTGATATCGACGCCGAGCACCGCGTGGCCGCATTGCGCCAACCACTGCATATCCAGCGATTTACCGCACAACGGCACGAAAACTTTCGCGCCTTTTTCCACCGCCGATGCCGGCCAAAATTTGCGCAGCCGAGAATTAACCTTATCCTGATGAAACCCCACCCGCCCGGCGGCCCACCGCGTATGCCAAAAATCATGGTGCATGGCGGATGTGCGTTTAGGGTTTTTCGCCGCGCGCCAGGCGGCACTCGATATCATCCAAGCACGGCATTAAATCGGCCATGCTGTCGATAACATAGTGCGCGCCGCCGCGATACATGGCGGGGTATACGCGCTCGCGGTGGCGCTGTTGCACGACCGCCGGCATGGCTTGCCAGTCGGCTTGCGACACCCCCACCTCGTTGCCCGATATGGCCACGCCGATAGCCCACGCGCCGGCGTTCAAGCCCTCCTCGAGGCCGCTCAATGTGTCGTCAATTTTCACCACCGATTGCACCGGGGAGACCGCCAACGCCAGCATATTGCGCAGCACCATGTCGGGGTACGGGCGGCCACGCTTCACATCGCCGGCACCGAAAGCGGCCTCGGGAACATAGCCCTGTTTGGCGGCCTCGGCGCGCACGATGGCCAACATGCCGGGTAAATATCCGCTGCTGGCGCCGATGCGATAACCGCGCTGGCGACATTGAGCGATGCTCTCCAAGGCGCCGGGTATCAGCGCGCAATGGGCCGGCAAGCATGCCTCCTGGCGCGGCACAAAATCGGCGAATAGGCGCGCCGCATCCTCGGCGTCCGGCTCGGCGCCGTGGGTTTGCGCCCAGCGCTGGCGCACGCTCGGCATGGCGCACAGCATGTCGATATGCACCTTTTTATGCACCCCCATGGGGCGGCGCGCTTCTTCCATGGTGATGGCGACGCCAGCGTTTTCGAACACCTCGCAAAACACTATGGCCGGCGCCAGGCAGCCGAAATCCAGGGTGGTGCCCGCCCAGTCGAAAATGACGCAACGCACTGGCCCGCGGTAGGTTCTGGCGTAGGTGAATTCGCGGTTTGGCGTGAAGGGCATGGGGTAATGGCGCGCAACATGGGTTAAAGGGAGGGAAATTCGCGTACTTTTCGCCTAAAATCCCGCAAAATTGCGCAAAATCGCCAAAAATACTGCTAAAAACTGGCAAAACCGGCCCAAACTTCAAAATTGGCGCCCCAGAGAGGATTCGAACCTCCGACCTGCCGCTTAGGAGGCGGCCGCTCTATCCGACTGAGCTACCGGGGCGATGTTGGCGTCTTTATTGGGCGACAGACGCTGGCAGTTTTGATATTAATCGACCACCTATCGCCTGCATTAATTTGACGCGATAACGCCCATACCTCATGTCGCCGAGGCGGCGGCGATGGCGGCGATGGAAGCGCCGAGCATGGCGCTGAATTCGGCGTCGCTTTGCTGCGCCGATAATCCCTCGGTCAAGGCGCGGGAAAAACTCGCGATCATGCCGTGGTTTTCGGCCAGCCGGCGACACGCTTCATCGCGACTATAGCCGCCGGATAAAGCGGCCACGCGCAAGCAATTGGGATGACGCATGCAGGCGGCGTAGTGGCCGGCGGTCTCCGGTAGGGTGAGTTTTAGCATCACCATGTGGCCGGCTTGCAAACTCGCCAGATGGGTGGCGAGGGATTTTTCCAGCAAGTTTTCGGCGGTGGATTTTTGCGCGCAGTGAATGTCCACCTCGGGTTCTATGATGGGCACCAAACCATGACCGATGATGGTGCGTGCGATGGCGAATTGTTGCGCCACCACGGCCTCGATGCCGGCGGCCTCGGCGTGTTTGATAACCGAGCGCATTTTGGTGCCAAAAATGCCGCAGCCGACGGCTTTTTCAAGCAAATTATCGAGGCCTGGATTGGGCTTCATCAACTGCACGCCGTCGGCCTCATCAGCCAATCCTTTATCGACCTTTAAGATGGGCAGAATGTGTTTTTCCTCCCATAAAAATCGCGCGCTGGGGCGGCCGCCCACTTCGCGCTCCATGGTGTTTTCGAACAAGATGGCGGCGAGAATGTTATCGCCGTCAAACGCGGGGTCGGTGATGATGCGGCTGCGCATTTGATGTATCAGCGCGTACATTTCCGCTTCGTCGGCATAGGCGTTTTGGTCGATTCCATACAGCGCCAACGCTTTGGGCGTGCTGCCGCCGCTTTGGTCGAGGGCGGCGATAAAACCAGCGCCGGCGCGCGCGCGTTCGATTTGCGCTTCGGTCTGCGCCGCGAATTGGGGAGAAGTGGTCATGGTCACTGAGTCTTGATGGGATTTGATGGTCGAGAATCGGCGAGGCGATGAGAATTATAGCCGCGGAAAAGGGGGGAATGGCGGCGGGGAGGGGAAATTAAAGGGAATTATATGGTTGTAGACCCCAACAATAAAAAAACCGCTTGCATTACCCCAAAAACCCCATAAAAACCCTAACCTAAGCATACTTCGCGCAACGCTATAAATCGGCGTGAAATAAGGGATGGGTCAACAATCATATAATTCCCAAATTAAAGGCGGAAAGTAAAAGCGAAAAACAAAGTCAAAAGTCGAGTAAAACTCAACATTAAAGATATCCCCCTCACCAAAACTGGCGAAAAAGCCGCCAATTTTAGATCCCTCCCGAAAAGGCACGGGGGCAAAGACTAAAAGCCAAAATCAAAAGCCAAAGTCAAAAGCCAAAATCAAAAGCCAAAGTCAAAAGCCAAAGTCAAAAGCCAATTTACCCGCCATCACCCGGCCATCAAATGTTCAATATCGGCGATTTCCTTCGGCGCGTCGGCGGATAAATTTTCGTGTCCTGAGGCGGTCACCAAAATATCGTCTTCGATGCGAATGCCGATGTTATGCCATTTTTCATCCACATCGGCGGCGGCGGGAATATATAGCCCGGGCTCGACGGTCAGCACCATGCCGGGCTCCAACAAGCGCCATTGCGCATGGATTTTATAGTCGCCGACATCATGCACATCCATGCCCAGCCAGTGGCCGGTGTAGTGCATATAAAACCGGCGATAGGCGCCGCTTTCGCGCAGTTCGTTTCGTTCGCCGGTCAGCAAGCCGAGCGAGATTAACCCATCGATGAGCACCGCGGTGGCGGCATTATGATAATCCACCCACGCCCGCCCCGGCGCCACGGCGGCGATGGCGGCCTTTTGCGCCGCCAAAACCACCTCGTACACGGCGCGTTGGGCGGCGCTGAATGTGCCGTTTACCGGGAAGGTGCGGGTGATGTCGGCGGCGTAGCAATCCAGTTCGGCGCCGGCGTCAATGAGCAATAAATCGCCATCTTTGAGCGTGCAATTGTTGTCGGTGTAGTGAAGAATGCAGGCGTTTTCGCCGCCGGCGACGATGGAAGGGTAGGCCGGCCAAGCGCTGCCCAATAAGCGAAATTCGCATTCCAATTCGGCCTGAATTTGATATTCATATTTGCCGGCGGCGGTGCATTGCATGGCGCGGCGGTGCCCGGCGGCGGCGATTTTGCATGCTTGGCGCATCAATTTTTGCTCGCCCTTTTTTTTGATCACGCGCATTTCATGCAGAATATGCCCGAGGTCCACCAACTCGCCCGGGGCCTGCGCGCCGCTGCGCTGGCGGGCGCGAATTTCGCTTATCCAGCGAATTAATTCGCTATCGAAATCCGCATAGCGCCCCATGGTGGCGAAAACTTTCGGGCAGTTTTCCAGCAAGCCCGGCAAGTGCGCGTCCAATTCTTCGATAGGGAAAACTTGCTCGGCGCCGTATATATCGACCGCGCCGGCCAGCCCAGCGCGTCGCCCATCCCATACTTCCCGCGCTTCGTCTTTCTCGCGGCAAAACAACAAAAACTCGCCGCCCGCGCGCCCCGGCGCCAACACCGCCACCGCCTTGGGCTCAGGAAAATGCGTCAGGTAATAAAAATCACTATCGGGGCGAAAGGGAAACAACACATCGCCATTGCGCGGCTGCTCGGCCGCGGTAGGCAAAATGGCGATGCCCTCGCCCATCAGTTGCATCAAATCTTGTCGGCGGCGGTGGTGGATGTCTGTGTCGGGCATGGGGCGGGGTAGGGCGGTGGTTTGGGGGACGGGGCGATAGTGGGTGGATATTAGTATCGATGTTTGCTCGATATGAGTTTCAATCATTTTCAGCCGGTCTGTCTACCAATGGGCTCGAGTAATTTAATTCCATGTCCCATGGAAAGTTAATCCAAGTATCCTGCGCGACTTCTTTAATAAAGTTGTCTACCTCAACGCGTCCTTCAGGCTTTGCGTAGACAGTAACAAAGCGCGCTTTAGGAGCCAGCGCTTTTACTGCGCGCGCTGTTGTGCCGGTATCCACCAGGTCATCTATTAATAGATAGCCATCGCCATCGCCAAAACTTGCATTAACGGTTTTAAGAATCAGCGCTGTGTTGCCTTTTTCTTGCTTTTCATATGTTTTGATGCAGATGGTATCCAGCATGCGTATGTTGAGTTCACGGGCAATGATAGCGGCCGGCACCATGCCACCACGTGTGATGGCAATGGCTCCTTTCCATTGACTGGCAGGTAGTAGTTGGGCTGCAAGCGCTCTTGTATCGCGATGCAGTTCTTCCCATGAAACAAAAAAACTTTCGGTTCGGTGCATAACTCTATTCGCCTTAAAATTCACAAATGCTGAAAACATCAAAACCCGTACTGCGGAATTTTTTGCAACCGCCAAGGTCTGGCAGCTCAATGCAAGTTGCAGTTTCTATAATTTCACCACCAAGGCGAGATATAGTGCTACTTCCGCGCTGCCGTATTCGCGGTCCTAGGATTCGCTAACGAGTTTCAAACGGTAGTTTGGCCATGTATACAGTGTCTTGGTATTGTTCGCTTTGCTATTCTTAAGTTTACGCGCGTACTTCAGAGCGGCATCGATATGGGTTCAATCATTTTATCGATGGGCGATCAATGGTTACTCAATTTTCAATTATTTTTCGGCACCGTTATGTCATTGCTATTTTCGCAACTATTTTCGCCAACAGGGGATTCCTCAGCGCCGCGCATTTCTTCATAAATCAGCTGCGTGGCAACGCGTAAATATTCCTCTATTTCCAGCAATTGACGCGCTGTTTGCTCGCCATCGGCAGGGTTGCCCGGCGCATTATCGAGTCGACTGATGTCGATAATATCGCCCACCGCCTCGCGCACTGGCGCCGACACATCATCCAACCGCCCGGCGCCATCGTGCAAAAACCCGTGCACAAAACCGCCGCACCAATCGGTCAACGCTTCCAGCCGTAGCCCAAGTGATGCTAGCTCGGGTGAATCGCCGGCCGATGATATGTCCGATGGGTCGCCGACCGATGAATCGGATGAATCGGATGAATTGCTCGCCGGCGAATCCACCGCGCCACCATCCCCGGCCACCGGCAACCACAGATTAAACGCAAAGCCATCGGCGCGCAAATCGCGCAGTATTAAGCCATACATACCGTCCAACATATCGAGGTCGGCGGCGCCAGATAGCCGCAACAACCACGCCTTGCCCCCCAACTGCGCCGCCGCCACCCCCCGACACGCCAACGCGCTGAGCAAGCCATGCGCCTCCGCAGCGCCACTATTCCACCGCGAAGTTCGCAACGCCTGGTCTACGCGCTGCTGCATATCGGCCGACATATTGCCCGCATTTTCCACCGAATCAGGTGCCGAATCTGCCGCCGAAGCCGCTCTCGAATCGACTGTCGCCGAATTTTCCGCCGTGCTTTCAGTCATGCCGCCCTTTTATCATGTTCGGCAGTTTTTTGCCGCCCACGCCGCCGCCCACGCCCATGATTTTAATAATCCGGCTAACCAAACCCGTCAAACTATGCTCATTAAAAACTATGCTCATTAACATGTATAGATAGGTTAATTTATTCGCCCCAGCCACCTCGCCGTCACAACCCACATTTTTATGCCGCTCATTATCATTATAAAATGCTAGAGCAATAGCCTCGCCGCACATGCCCAATTTCACCTCCCAAAATATATTGATCACCGCCGGCGCTGGCGGTATCGGCTATGCCATCGCTGCGGCGTTTGGCGGCGCTGGGGCGGGGGTGCATGTGGTGGATGTGGATGGGGCGGCGGTGGCGGCGGCGCGGGCGGCGCATCCGGCGTGGCTTGCCAGTGTTGCCGATGTGGCGGATGAGGGCGCGGTGGCGGGGGTGTTTGCGGCGCATTTACAGCGCTTTGGCGGTATCGATGTGCTGGTGAATGGCGCTGGCATCGCCGGGCCGACGGCGCTGTTGGAGGAGATTTCCGCGGCCGATTGGCGGCGCTGTTTGGCGGTGAATTTGGACGCCGCGTTTTTATGTTGTCGAGCGGCGATTCCCGATATGCGGCGGCGCGGGCGCGGCGTCATCATCAATATTTCATCCACCGCTGGCTGGCACGGCTACCCTCTGCGCGCGCCTTATGCGGCTTCCAAATGGGCGTTGTTGGGGTTGACTAAATCCATCGCTATGGAGTTGGGGCCGGCTGGAATCCGCGTCAATGCGATTTGCCCCGGCAGCGTAGACGGCGAGCGCATGGGTCGCGTTATCGCTGCCGAAGCGGCGCGCAAGGGGGTGGATGAGGCCGAAATTCGGCGGATGTATACTATGAGTGCGTCTTTGCGTACCTTTGTAAACGCTTCGGATATTGCCGATGCGGCGTTGTTTTTGGCCTCGCCTGGCGCTGCGAAAATTACTGGTCAGACGCTTAATGTGGATGGGAATTTGGAGAGTTTTGGGGGGGTGGAGTAGGGGGTAAAGTCAAAGCTCAAAAGCCAAAGTCAAAATCAAAATTAAAAGCAAAAGCGAAAGCAAAAGCGAAAGCGAAAGCCGAATCAAAAGCCGAATCAAAAGCCGAATCAAAAGCCGAATCAAAAGCACCCCCCACCAAAACTGGCGATGAAGCCGCCAGTTTTGGCTCCCCCCTAAAAAGATAGGGTGGAGCAAAGCCTTAACAGCCAAAGCCAACTCAAACCCCAAACCCCAAGCCCCAAGCCCCAAGCCCCAAGCCCCAAACCCCAAACCCAAACCCAAACCCAAACCCCAAACCCAAACCCAAACCCAAACCAACCCCCGA
Source organism: Candidatus Poriferihabitaceae bacterium (assembly GCA_965243285.1). Taxonomy (GTDB): domain Bacteria; phylum Pseudomonadota; class Gammaproteobacteria; order Arenicellales; family Poriferihabitantaceae; genus JAHRAW01. The sequence continues at coordinate 2,053,079 of OZ251537.1, forward strand.
CTATTAACCTATGGATTTCGCCCTCACCGAAGAACAGCGCATGGTGGTGGAGACCGCCTCGCGATTTGTGCGCGAGGAGTTGTATCCGCACGAGCAGGCGGTGGAAAGCGCCGATGCGGTGGATGAAAAATTACGCCGCCGCATTATCGAGCGGGCGCGCGAGGCCGGGTTGTACGCGGCCAATATGCCGGCCGAATTGGGCGGCGGCGGGTTGGATGCGCTGACCATGTGCTTGCTCGACCGCGAGTTGGGGCGCGCCAATATGGCGCTGCAATATACGGTCGGGCGGCCGAGTAATATCCTGCAGGCCTGCGTCGGCGCGCAGCGCGAAAAATATCTCTACCCATGCATTCGCGGCGAGAAGGTGGATTGTCTCGCCATGACCGAGCCCGGCGCCGGCTCGGATGTGCGTGCCATGGCGTGCACCGCGCGCGCGCAGGGCGATGATTTCATCATCACTGGCACGAAACATTTCATCAGCCATGCGGATGTCGCCGATTTTGTGATTTTGTTCGCCGCCACCGGGGTGGAATCGGCGGAATCTGCGGAATCTGCCACCTCATCGGTCAAATCCGCCAAATCCACCACCCCCCGCCCGCCACGCAAAAAAATCACCGCATTTTTGGTCGATAAAGGCGCCGCCGGCTTCACCATCCGCCCCGGCTACCGCAGCGTATCCCATCGCGGCTATCACAATTTCATCCTCGAATTCGAGCGCTGCAAAATACCCGCCAGCCAAGTGTTGGGCGAGGTGCACGGCGGCTTCGCGGTAGCCAATAGTTGGCTCGGCAACACCCGCCTGCAGGTCGCCGCCATCTGCCTCGGGCGCTGCGACCGCGCCTATGAATTGGCCTGCGAATACGCCGCCAGCCGCCGCCAATTCGGCCAAACCATCGGCAAATTTCAAGGCGTGGCGTTCAAATTAGCCGATATGGAAATCCGCCGCCGCAGTGCCGAACTGCTCACCTACCACGCCGCCTGGCAAGCCGACCACGGCGGCATGAGCGATGCCGCCGCCGCCATGGCAAAACTCACCGCCACCGAAGCGCTGGCGTTTATCGCCGACCAAGCCCTGCAAATCCACGGCGGCATGGGGCTGATGTCCGACCTGCCATTGGAGCGAATTTGGCGCGACGCCCGCGTCGAAAGAATCTGGGAAGGCACCAGCGAAATCCAACGCATGATTATTTCGCGCGCGATTTTGCGGCCGCTGGAAGGGCGGTGAGGTGGCGGGTGGATGGCGGATGACCGACGACTATCAGGTGGATGCCGGATGTCAATTCCATGATGTATGCCCGCCGATTATCGAACCGACCGCGAATATCCCCCCCATAATTTCGGGAGTTATATATCTAAATCCCCATTATTAGGTTGCTATTTTGGGGGGCTGTTGATGTTGATCTTTTTGCTATTGATGTTGATCTTTTTGCTGTTGATGTTGATCTTTTTGCTGTTGATGTTGATGTTGGGCTTTTGACTTTGGCTGTTGATGTTGACGTTGTCTTTTAACCCATCTTTTGTGGCCGATAGGATGAAATTTAAAGCCAAAAACGAAAAAGCGATAATCAAAATCAAAAATCTAAGTAAAACCTAATATTAAAGATATCCCCCCACCAAAGCAGCCCACGCCTGGCGGCGCGGCTCTGCTTTGGCTCCCCCTACCGAAAAAGCATGGGGGGAGCGAAGACTAAAGGCGAAAATCAAAAGCGAAAGCAAAAGCGAAAGCAAAAGCGAAAGCAAAAGCAAATCAAAAGCGAAAATCAAAAGCGAAAATCAAAAGTCCCCCCACCAAATCTGCCCGCGCCTGGCGGCTCGGGCAGATTTCACTCCCCCCAGATGAAGCACGGGGGGGGAGCGAAACAAAAGCCAAATCAAAAGCAAAAAGCAAAGCCAAAGCAAAAGCCAAAACCAAAGCCAAATCAAAAGCCAAAGCCAAAACCAAAGCCAAAAGAAAGAGCCAAAGCCAAACCACCGTGGAGATTTAGCTATATAAATCCCACAATCCCCGCCCGCTGTCCGCCGTTTTTTCTATGAATCCCCATGAATCCCCATGCACCCAGCCCGTTAAATCCCCCATGGACGCCGCCCGCCTGCAGCGTTGCCTGAATCCGCGCAGCATTGCGGTGGTGGGCGGTGCTGAGGCCGGGCGGGTGATCCGGCGGTGTCGGGAGTTGGGTTTTGACGGCGATGTGTGGGCGGTGAATCCGCGCCGCGCGCGCCTCGAGGGGGTGGCGTGTTATGGCGATGTGGCGGCTTTGCCGGCGGCGCCGGATGCCGCGTTTGTCGCCATTTCGGCGGCGGCGAGTATCGATGCGGTGGCAGTGTTGTCGCGGCTCGGCGCCGGCGGGGCGGTGTGCTACGCCTCGGGGTTTGGGGAAGCCGGCGCCGCCGGCGTCGCCCGCCAACAGCGCTTGCGAGCCGCGGCCGCTGCCATGCCGATTATCGGGCCAAACTGCTATGGCTTTATTAATTTGCTGAGCGGGGCCGCGCTGTGGCCGGATTATCACGGCGCGGCGCGGGCCGAGGGCGGCGTGGCGATTTTTTCCCAAAGCGGCAATGTCAGCCTGAATTTGAGCATGCAGCAGCGGCAATTACCGCTGGCGTGGCTGGTCACCTTGGGCAATCAAGCCATGGTGGGCCTCGAGGAAGGGCTGGCCGCGGCGCTGGCGGAAAAACGCATCACCGCCATCGGGCTGCACCTCGAAGGGCTGCGCGATGTGCGGCGGTTGGTCGAATTAGCGACGCAGGCGCGGCGCCAAAAGGTGCCTATCGTGGCGCTGAAAGTCGGCCGCTCGGCCATCGGCGCACGCATTACTTTTAGCCACACCGCGACCTTGGCCGGCGAAGGCGCGCTGTACGATGCGCTGTTCGAGCGCCTCGGCATCGCCCAAGTGGCCACCCCGCAAGAATTTATCGAAACCCTCAAATTGCTGTCCATGGGCGGCCCCTTGCGCGGCCGCCGTCTCGCATCGTTGAGCTGCTCCGGCGGCGAGGCGACGCTAATTGCTGACCTCGCGGCGGCGCGCGCCTTAGAATTTCCGCCGCTGGATGATGCCCACCGCCGCCGCGTGCAAGCCACCTTAAACGCTTACACGCGGGTGGATAATCCGCTTGATTACCACACCTTCATCTGGGGCGATGAGGCGCGTATGCGGGTGACTTTTTGCGCCATGTTGGACGGCGATTTCGACCTCGCGGCGCTCATCTTAGACACCCCGCCGGCGGAGTCCCCGAGTTATGACATCTGGGCGCGCGCCGCCCAAGCATTCATCGACGCCTGCGCGCAGAGTGGCTGCCGCGGCGCCGTAATCGCGTCATTGGCGGAAAATTTACCCCCCGAACTGGCGCGCATGCTAATCGCGCACGGCATCACCCCGCTACACGGCTTAGAGCAAGGTTTGGCGGCGATAGAAGCGGCCGCGGCGGTGGGGATGAACTGGGCGCGAGGTGAAAAATCGGGCTGGCGAGCGCCGATATTGGGCTGGGGATTGGGCGGTGGCGTATCCGCCGGCGATGAATCTGCCGATGAATCATCCACCGGCGAATCATTTCGCGGCGATGCATCCACCGCCGAGCAAAACCATGCCGCCGATGGCGAATTAGTTCGCATCGAATCATCCGGCGGCCATGAATCTGCCGATGAATCATCCGCCGGCGAGCAAAATCATGCCCACGGCGACACCCATCTAATCACCTTAGACGAACACCAAGCCAAGCAATGGCTGGCCGGCATCGGCTTGCCGGTGGCAGAATCTCGGGTCGCGGATTCGGTGGCTGCGGCTGCGGCCGCGGCGGCGGAGTTGGGCTATCCGGTGGCGGTCAAGGCGCTGGCTGCGCACCTCGCCCATAAAACCGAACTCGGCGGCGTGGCATTGGGGCTGCGCGATGGCGCGCAAGTGCAAGCACACAGCGCGCGCATGCTGGGCTTCGCGCCGCGCGTATTGGTCGAAAAAATGGTGGATAACGCAGTGGCCGAAATGCTGCTCGGCGTCGGCTACGACCCCCAATTTGGACATTACATGAGCATAGGTTTCGGCGGCGCTTTGGTGGAATTAATCGCCGACCGCGCCCTGCTACTGCCGCCAATAACCGAAGCCATGCTAACCGCCGTCATCGCCGGCCTCAAAACCGCCGCCCTGCTGCACGGCTATCGCAACCGCCCGCCGGCCGACTTATCCGCCCTGCTAAATTGCGCCATGCGCTTAGGTCACTTGATAGAAAGCGGCGCCCTAAACTCCCCACACGCCCCCGCCGCCGCCGCCTTAAACGCCGCCGCCCCCACCACCGCCGCCGCAGTCACCACCGCATGGCAAAGCATCGCCGAAATCGAAATAAACCCGTTAATCGTAAAATCCCAAGGCCACGGCGCCGTAGTCACCGATGCGCTGATGGTGGTGCGGGTGGCGAAAAAATCGCTGTAAAATTGGGTAAATATTGATATCCATCTCGTCATAAGCGCGGTGATTTTGGTATGGTTATTAGGTGTGCGCATAAGCGCTTTCATTAGCAATCTAAATAAAAAGCAGACCGATGAGCATAGGTAACATAGGTGTTTGGTTTGGCGATTTCATTGAACCCCTCATCGGAGCATTAAGAATCGATGGGGTCGGTCCGTTCCTCGCGCTCGTACTTCTCTTTGCTGGCATCGGCATAGCACTTCGATTTGAGTTTAAATTTCGTTCTTTCAAAAAAGAACTAGATGGTGCAATTGTTGCGTTAGGGGATTTTGAAACGGAAGAAGAATTCGCTGAAAATTTTGAAACAGCAGACCAATACTTTAAGAGTCGCACCGGTTTGAGCCAGTGTTGGATGGAGTTTACCGAATCCATCATCCATCCTCATGAAGCAAGACCTGGCGGCGCCAAGCCGGTCATCAGAAACACCGTTCGCCCTTTCGATTTTTTTGATGCGCGTTCTGCAGGTTTTGTCACACCGGTTCTAAAGATTTGGCCGAATGTATTTGTCGGCATCGGGCTGTTTTTGACTTTTGCCGGTCTCATCGCAGCGTTGACAGTGGCCGTAGACGGCATGGGTGGGGCGGCGGATGAAATGCAGCGCTCGCTGGTGGATTTGCTGAGGACTACATCCGCAAAATTTTACACATCATTGATGGCGCTTTTTGTATCCATCGTACTCACGGTTTATGTTCGGTATTTAGAATCGAGGCAAGATAAGTTATTCAAAAAACTAACCGATAAAATCGAACACGGAATGGTTTATGTATCCGCCGAAGAGGTCGCCTATCAGCAACTTATAGAGTTAAAAGAACAAAAAACCCAGTTACAAAATTTCAACACCGACCTCGCCATGAAAATTGGCGGGCACATCAAAAGCGCGGTATCCGATGCAATGCAACCAGTGGTAGACAAGTTGACATCCATGGGCGAAAATATGGGGCAAAGCAATCTAGATGCAATGCGTGAAATCGGCGCCGCCATCGCAAAAAATGTTCAAGGCGCGGCAGGGGATAGCCTCGGCCACCTCTCCGATAGATTGGATAGTTTGACCACGGTGCTGGGCGATATGGCATCCAACCTCAGTAAAAGTACTGGGCAATTTGAAAATGATATTGCGGCATCGTTGGATAGCATGAAAGCCGGTATGCAAGCGATGGCGACTGAGTTGCAAAACAATGCCAGCCAGACATCGGATATGCTGTCGGCAAAACTCGAAAAATTGGCGGATGCGTTGACCGATGCGGCGGGAAACATCAAAAGCAAATTAGAGGAAGGCGCCGGACAGGTATCATCAGAGCTTGAAACAGCCATATCAAAATTAACAAAAGCTACCGATGCAAGCGCCGTAAAAATGAGCGCGGCGGTGAGCGATATAAAAAATTCAGTATCATCCATGTCAACAGCGCTGGAAACTGCTTCGCAGCAAGCGGGAAGCGTAGCCCAGCAAAAAATGGAACAGGCAGGCACTAAAGTGGCGGAAGAATTTAGCCAAGCGGGAACCAACATGGCTGCCGCACTCGAAGGCGGTATATCTGAGCTATCGTCGGCAATGAGCGGCTTTGAAAAATCCTTGGGTAGCGCATCTGGCAGTATGCAGTCGATGCGCGATGGACTAGATAGCACATCAGGCAGTCTACGCGATGCTAGTTCGCGAATAACAACCAGCGCGGCGACTTTAGCGGATGCATCGGGCAAGATTAATGAGATTTTGCAACCAGCCTTGCGCGCCACCGAAGGAATTCAATCCGCAGTGCGTCAGATGGATGAAAAAATAACGCAGTCAGCAGCGCAAATGAGCATTGCTGTTTCTAATCTAGAAAAAGAAATGAAACAACATGGAGACGCGTGGGAGAGGCATTCACAAAAATTCGATGGCGTGGACGCAAAATTAGGTGAAGTATTTTATAAGGTCAATCAACAAATTGAAGAAAGCCAGAGACGGATGGGTGAGTTTGTAACTGAGTTGGATAAAATATTTAGCGAGGCCATAACCCGGCTTGCTGAGGCAGTTGAAGAACTCGAAGAGGAACGAAAAGAGGGGCGAAAATCGTAACAATGAGCATAAGAAAGCAAAATCAATATCAAGATCATGGCGATGATTCCTATTTCGTCTCTATGACCGACATCATGGTGGGGCTGCTGTTTATTTTCATTCTCATTATCATGTATTTTGCTTTTCAGTTAAAAGTACAGGCTGAATCTCACCATGATAATTATGCGCAAGCGGCCACCATTCACCGTACTAAAATTCTTAACAAAATCAAACGCCACCTTGAAAAAAATGGTGTTCTGAATGTAGAAATAGATATCGAGCATGGAATACTCAGGCTTCCCGAAGGCGTGTTGTTTGATTCCGGCGTAGCGGATATTCCAAAGGGGGGCGATGCGGATAAAATTTCCGAAAAACTGGCCATGGCATTCCACGAGGTACTGCGCTGTTCGGTTTTTTCCAACAATGAACGGCCGCTGGATTTATCTACTGATTGCATCGCCGATAATCGCGATAAAATATTTATAGAATCGGTGTTGATTGAAGGGCACACCGATAATGTTCCGGTGGGCAATCAGGGCTTGCGTGCCGACCCCAAAATCAATAGTAATTTGCGGTTGTCAGCACGCCGAGCAACGAATACTTATGTAAACTTGACCGGCTATGAGCCAGCGTTGAAAGAATTTAGATCACCGCAAAACAACGCCCTGTTTGCGGTGTCTGCCTATGGCGCAACGCGCCCGACGGCGAGCAATACCAATGAAATAAATAAGAGCAATAACCGCCGCATTGACATACGTTTGCTAATGTTTGTGCCGGTACAAAGTGTTGCTCTGTTCGGTTACAAAAAAAGATTGAGTGATTTTTATGAAACCCCGTAATATTTCAGATGTGGAAGTTAATTTTAATTTTAATTTTCATATTTCTAAATTTAATGTGCAGTCGCGAACTGCAATATCTGCGATAAAAACTATCGAAAAATATCGCGAACCCACGCCAACCATCGCCGAAGATAGCGATGCTATTTTTGAAAAATCAATGCTAATATTTAAAGGCGATAGCGATGAAATATTATCCGAAAAAGAAATCAGAATAGTTGCTTTGGTTGTTTTAAATAAAAGCGATGATAGAAAATTTTACGGAAAATTATTTAAAAAAATTAATGAAATAGGAACGAGACGACTTTATTCCGCTTTACTATCTTCTTATGTAATGTACTTCGATGGCACTCGTGGTAGGTTTAAATTGGTCGCCGAAATGCTGCAAAAAAACACCGATAAACTATCACGGGCATGGCGGCGGCGAATAAATGTCATTGATGTTTTGGATTTCAACTCCATCGAAGAAAATTTTGCGAGAAAAATACTAGAACATGGTGGCGAAAATAAATTTCTCGACCAAATTGGGCTAGGTAGCTATCGTTCAAGCAAATTAGTAACCGCCGCCATCATGGCATTGGCGAAGTTAATATCGGACCAAGTTAAACAAGGCGATTTTGATAATATAGAAACATTTATCGAAATAATTTGTGATAACAAGAGCATTAAAGGGAATGCTGGTGTGGCCGCCATGATAGGGTTATTGCAGCCATTTGTAGATAAGCAGACACCACCTGATTGGATAAAAAATATCATTAAGGATGTTTTTATTAAATCATTTTCAGACCCGCGTGTTTCACGACATCGTTGGCCTGAGATTGATGAGAAATTTGGCGGCCAAAAACTTCGCGAGGATTGTATGGCGATCTTCACGAAGTGGATTATCAACGACACCATAGATCTATTTTTTAAAATTATCGCAGAGCACGCACCTGATAACCAGTTTGCCCCGCGGCGCGATCTCTGGAAAACCTATTTTGCTCAAAATTATGTTAGCAATGCATGGGTTATATTGGGGGCGGATGCGGTGCGGACCGCATGGAATTTACGGCAAACTGGTGGCGTAGCGAGCGGCCTCGATTGGGGCAAACTCGAAGGCGCGGGCACCAACCAGAGTGTATTGTTGATGAAAATAAAAGATTTAGTCGTAGCTGAATGGAGTCATAATGGTAAGTTCAGAGCTTGGTCAGCGAACAAACCAAGATTTAATCAAAGCAAATATCATGCGGACCAATTAAGGAAAAACTCGAATAGAATAATGACAAAAAGTGGGAACTATAGTGACGGAATTGTGCATCTGGGCGATTGGGTAAGCAGGGCGCAATCCTACATTGAAGAACAAACCGGCATCAGACTTAGCAGGAAAATTCGATGATGAATTTCAAAATTCAGTTGCAAGATGACGGGGTTTTATTGCGGCTAAGTGAACAGACGAAAAAGTTGCTTACCACCCAAGAAAACCAGATTGGAGTTGAATGTTGGGATAAACTCAGCGCGTTTCATCACATCGAAGCATTAGGAGTATTGCGCGCCGCCGAGGAAGAATCGAGCAAGTGTCGGGTGCTAGCGGATGGTTATGGCTACCATCTTTCATTTGAATTCGTATCCAGTTTGGAGGACGTGCATGCTCGTGCTTTAAACCTACCCGCCACATTTCCCTATCAAATTCAAATTAAAACAAGCAGCAATATCGGCTCACCTAATTTTGCCGTCCGTTGGCAAGCATTTGGCAAGGGGCGGCATCTTATAGTACAAAAAATCGGTTGTTTTTTAAATCTGGGGGAAATGCAATATCGATTACCGTCGGATATTTTAAAAATAATCACTTGTATAGATGATTACAATAATTTATTGCAGTCGGATTTTGAAATAAAAACAAAATTTGTCGCTGAACTCAAATCTATTTTGCCATTATCCCCCAGTAAAGAAGTGGGATTTGAGGGCGAGTTGGAAACTATTTCATTGCAACATGCGTCCGCATTTTCACTTCAAATAACAGGCGATAAAAATTCTATTAACTTTAATCCGATCTTATTTCACAAATCTGCATTGGAAAAAATTTTAGAAACCAGTGAATTATTGGATGAAAAAGAACAAATATTATCCCCAAATGATGCCCGCAATTTTTCTGCAGCATTTAAAAATGCTAATCAAGTGAATGCTACTTATCTGTTAGGTTCATCAAACTATATCTACATTGATGCATCATTAAAATCAGCATTAGATGTGGTTTTGACCGCATCAAAATTGTCCAAAGAAAAACGAATTGAATTCGCAAAAGCACCGCAAAAGTACATAAGAGCTAAGTTTGGCAAAAATTTAGATGATCTGTCCGATATCGATATAGAAATTGAATCGCAATTAATCGATCAATTATTCATCGAGACAAAACAATTTTCCGATAGAGTTATCGAGGTGGGTATTTGGAAAATGCCTGATTTACCGTGGTTGAAAACAGAGCCCAGTGAGTGGCTAGCCGATAATTATTCTTTCTGGATACAAGGAAAAATAGTATGTTTTCCAGTCATGGACTTAGAAAAAGTAATAACAAAAGTAAAAAAAGCAAAGCAGAATAACGCGCACTTTTGTGAAATTGGCGGCGAGCAAGTGACCCCCAGTTGTGATTTAATTAATTCACTAACTGATCTGTCTCCAATAATGCCGAATGTTAAAGAACCAAAACCAATAACTTATACTTCATCTGATCGTATTGTGCTTTTGACAAAAGAAAACTTTGAAAATCTCGAATACTATAAAAATATCGAGTGTCGCGTTGAAAAATTAACATCCAACCCGCCGCGCTGCTTAAGTTCAAGCACCACTCTCAAAGTGCATCAACAATTGGGCGTTGAATGGTTGGTCGAAACTTACAACCGCGGTTTGCCCGGGGTATTGATGGCAGATGATATGGGGCTTGGGAAAACGCTTCAAGCGTTGGTATTTTTAGCCATTATGGTTGAGGCGGGAAAGACGGATTTCGGCACCCCCATATTGATAGTGGCGCCAGTTAGTTTATTAAAAAATTGGCAAGAGGAGCATGAAAAGCATCTTGCCGCACACGGGCTTGGAAGGTTTGGGAAATTATATGGCAATGGTTTGAAGCAATTCAAAATGGGCAGTGGACGAGATATTGAAACCGGGGAAGCGGCCTTGGATGCGGAGAAAATCAAAAGGTGCGACTGGTTACTGACAACTTATGAAACCTTGCGTGATTATCAGGTGTCATTTGGGCAAGTAGAGTTTTCGTGCGTTATTTTTGATGAATTGCAAAAAGCCAAAAACCCGAGAAGTTTAATTTCTAAAGGCGCCAAGGTTTTAAATGCTGAATTTTCGGTGGGGTTGACCGGTACACCGGTGGAAAATTCACTCGCTGATTTATGGACAATTATGGACATTCTAAGACCAGGACGCTTGGGGGATTTGAAAACATTTTTAGGCAAGTACCCAACTCCGAAAAATGAAAACGATCAAGAAAGCATTAATAAATTAACCCATCTTTCGAAGCAATTGCTTGAAAAATCCACCAATGCCCCGGCGCCCATTCTGCGCAGAATGAAAGCAGATTTAAAAAATAATGAGTTGCCCGAGAAAATCATCGTCCATTCAAGTGAAACAACCGAGATGATGCCGGAGATACAGGAAAATGCTTATGCAGCGGTTTCCAATAGATTAAATGGTGGATTCATTAAAACGATTGATGCTTTAGCACAATTTAAAACCATTTCCCTTCATCCCGTATCATCAAATAACCCCGAACAAATTTCTGTGGATGAGTATATCAAAGCATCGGCTCGACTGAAAGTTACATTTGCCATCCTCGATGAAATTCAGAAAAGAAATGAAAAAGTACTTTTATTTATAGAAAGAAGATCGCTTCAGCCTATTTTGGCATCGATAATTAAACAAAAATATAATTTAAACACACAACCATTGATCATAAATGGCCTGATAAGCGGCGATGCCCGGCAGAAAAAAGTTAATGCTTTTCAAAAACGGCGTGACGGATTTGATGCCATGATAATATCGCCAAAGGCAGGTGGCGTGGGGTTGACGCTCACTGCGGCGAACAATGTCATTCATGTCGAGCGCTGGTGGAATCCCGCCGTGGAAGACCAATGCACAGACCGCGCCTATAGAATCGGGCAGACCAATCGGGTAAGGGTTTATACGCCTATTGCGAGGAGCGAATCTTTCGGCAACAAATCTTTTGATTGTGTTTTGGATGAGTTGCTCAATAAAAAAAGATCATTGGCAAGTGGTATATTCATGCCTACTGTCATTGAACATGGCGCTTTTGGTGGTGCGTTAAAATCTGGTGTACCTGTGCTGGCGCCTGATTTGGATGAAATTGATCGCTTGGAATATGGGGTGGATTTTGAGGAACTGATTATTACTTGGATTAGGCGGGAAAACTTTAGCGCTCGGCGCACGCCAGTCAGCCATGATTATGGCGCTGACATTATTGTAAAAAATCGTGATACTAAAAAATCCGCCATCATTCAATGTAAACATCGTGCAGACAAAACTAAAAACATTTCAGATGATGCCGCGTGTGAAGTGCTCACTGCGACCAAGCATTATGGTTTAATAAACCCCGCACTATTGGTGGTGACCAATGCAGAATCAGCCACTGAAAAGTGTCGGGTAAAATGCCGCGATGAGAATATTATTCTGGTGCTTCGCGATGATTTGGCGAGGTTTGGTGAAATCTTAAATCAAAACACAAAGACATGAACAATCCAGCAGACATGAACAATCAAGCGATTAGTACGGAGGCGCGGGATGGGGTTTTAGAGGTCACGCTGAATCGTCCCAAAGCCAATGCTATCGATGTGCATACGAGTCGGGAGATGGGGCGGGTGTTTGCGGAGTTTCGTGATGATGCGGCGTTGCGGGTGGCGATTATTACCGGCGCCGGCGGTAAATTTTTTTGCGCCGGGTGGGATTTGAAAGCGGCCGCGGCGCAAACTGAGGCCGCGGATGCGGATTTCGGCGTCGGCGGGTTCGGCGGGCTGCAAGAGTTGGCGGATTTGAATAAACCGGTCATCGCGGCGGTCAATGGCATCGCGTGCGGCGGCGGCATGGAGTGGGCGCTGTCGGCCGACCTCATCATCGCCGCCGAGCACGCCAGTTTCGCGCTGCCGGAGAGCACCGCCGGCACTATCGCCGATGCCGCCACCATCAAACTGCCCAAGCGCATCCCCTATCACATCGCCATGGATATGTTGTTTACCGGGCGCTGGATGGCGGCCGATGAGGCGCAGCAGCGCGGTTTGGTGAACGAGGTGGTATCGGCGGCGGAATTATTACCGCGGGCGCGGGAGTTGGCGCAGTTGTTGGCGGCCGGCCCGCCGCTGGTGTTCGCCGCCATCAAGGAATGCCTGCGGCTGACGGAGCATATGCCCACCGAGCAAGCCTTTGCCTTGCTGCACAGCAAAACGCCGCCGACCATAAAGACGCTGTATGAGAGTGAAGATACGCTGGAGGGCGCGCGCGCCTTTAGCGAAAAACGCCGACCGGTTTGGAAGGGGCGGTGAGGGGGGTGTTTTCCGCGAAGGGGGTGGCGTGATTCGCGTATGGGTTTTGGGTATTGATTTCCAATTCACGCATTAATTCCAGCATGAACTTCAAGTTTATGTACATATATATGTTCATATATATGCACGCTGCCGGGTTATATTTCACCGTGCGCTGATTTATATTGTGGGGATGAATCTTATCCCCAGCAAATTGTTTGCAGCCCACCTAATCAACGCCATCGAATCCACCATGCACATATCCGCTGCTAACATCCAAGCCCGCCAGCATGGGGCGATGGAATATAGCCAGCCGCCCACCGATTTAGACGCCGTGCGGCGCTATCGAGTGGAGCGCGTGCGGCAGCAATTGAAGGCGCGCGAGTACGCCGGCGCGTTGTTGTTCGACCAAATCAATTGTCGTTATGCTTGCGACGCCACCAACATGCAAGTGTGGTGTTCGCATTATGAAACGCGATGCGTTTTTGTGGCCGCCGATGGCCCCATGATTTTATTTGACTATGGCAACTATCCGCACCTCGCCGAAGGCATTTCCACCATTGACGAATATCGCGTGCATAACGCCTTTTATTATTTTTCCGCCGGCTCGCGCGCGGCCGAAAAGGCGGCGAAATTCGCCGAGGTTATCGCCGATTTAATGGTCGCGCATGGCGGCGGCAATTCGCGTTTGGCGGTGGATAGATTATCCGATATAGGTTGCGCCGCCTTGCGCAAACGCGGGCTGTCGATTCATGATGGGCAGGCGGTGTTAGAGCACGCGCGCGCGGTGAAATCGGATGGCGAGTTGGCGTTGATGCAAAAATCCATCGCGGTATGCGAGACCGGCGTGCGTCGCATGCGCGAAGCCACGGCGCCGGGCATGACCGAAAACGCGCTGTGGGCGCTGCTGCACCACGCCAACATCGAGCACGGCGGCGAGTGGCTCGAGACCCGCCTGCTGTCTTCCGGGGCGCGCACCTTTCCATGGTTTCGCGAATCCTCCATGCGGCGACTCGAAGCCGGCGACATGGTCTGCCTCGACACCGACCTCATCGGCCCCTACGGCTATTGCGCCGATATGTCGCGCTCGTGGATGTGCGGCGATGCGCCACCGAGCGATGCACAAAAGCGCCTATACGCGCTCGCCCATGCGCAGATCGAATACAACAAATCGATATTAAAAGCCGGCCTGAGTTTTCGCGAAATAGCGCAAAAAGCATGGCAAATCCCCGATGAATTTATCGACCATCGCTACTCAGTGCTTATCCATGGCGTCGGCCTAGCGGACGAATATCCGAGCATTCAGCACGCCTGCGATTTCGCCGCCCGCGGTTATGACGGCGTCACGCAAGAGAACATGACGCTGTGCGTGGAATCCTACATCGGCTCGACAAAAACCGGCCAAGGCGTAAAATTAGAGGAGCAAGTGGTGCTTACCGCCGATGGCATCCGCCAACTCACCACCGACCCGCTGGAAACCGATTGGCTATAATTCGATGGTGATGTCGATGTCGATGGATTCGGCGGCGCTAGCGGTGAACATGTATATGAGCAAGCTCGAAGTCATCATCGCCGACCCGCGTAGCGCGCCGATTCAAGCACTGCTGGAGCGCCTCGATGATTACCAGCGTGCGCTGTATCCCGATGCCAGCAATTATTTGGATTCCGCGACCACCTTAGCCGCCGCGTATGTGCATTTTGTCGCCGCCTACCGCGATAATCGCGTGCTTGGTTGCGGCGCCGTTAAGCGCATGTGCGCCGATGATGTGGATGTTAATGTCGAGGTTGATGTCGATAGCGGCGCGCCGCAAAAATCAGCGCCTCCGTACGGCGAAATCAAACGCATGTATGTGCAATCCGCGGCGCGCGGTCGGGGCGTGGCGCAAGCCATCATGGCGAATTTAGAACACCACGCGCGCCAGCACAAAATCAACACCATGCGCCTCGAAACCGGCACCCTGCAGCCGGCGGCGTTAGCGTTGTACACCGCCTTAGGCTATCACCGCCGCGGCCCCTTCGGCGCTTATGCGGATGACCCATGGTCGATCTTTATGGAGAAAACACTCTGATCGAATCCGGCCAATGTTTATCAACCCTATTTTTTCGCTACGGGTTTTGGATTTTTATTTTCAATATCGATTAAAAAGTCAGGCGATAAATTTATCGCTAAAAAAATTTCAATAATACAAATTAAAAATAGGATGAAAACAACACCTGCCGAATGGGATTACATCATCATCGGCGCCGGCTCGGCGGGTTGCGTGTTGGCGAATCGATTGAGCGAAGAGGGCGGCAGGCGCATTTTGTTACTCGAATACGGCGGCAGCGACCGCAGTATTTTCATTCAAATGCCGACCGCGCTATCCATACCGATGAACACCCACCGCTTCGCCTGGCAATTTTATTCAGAGCCCGAGCCGTGGCTGAACAACCGCCGCATGCACTGCCCGCGCGGCAAAGTGTTGGGCGGCTCATCGTCGATAAACGGCATGGTGTATGCGCGCGGCCACGCTTGGGATTTTGACCAATGGGCGCAAAGCGGCGCCGCCGGCTGGGATTATCGCCACTGCCTGCCGTACTTCAAGCGCGCCGAAGATTGGACTTTCGGCGGCGATGACTATCGCGCCGAAGGCGGGCCGCTCGGGGTTTGCAACGGCAACAACATGCGCAACCCCTTATATCGCGCCTTTATCGAGGCCGGCGTCGAGGCCGGTTATGCGCGCAGCGCCGATTACAACGGCCGCCGCCAAGAGGGTTTTGACCGCATGCATATGACGGTGCGCGACGGCGCGCGCTGCTCCACCGCCGGCGCGTATTTGAAGCCAGCGCGGCGCCGCGCCAATTTAAAAGTGCAAACCGGCGCGCTCATGCATCGCATTTTATTGCGCGATAAAAAAGCCACTGGTGTCGAATACAGTTTGGGCGATAAAAAAATGACCGCCACGGCGCGCCGCGAAATTATTATCTGCGCCGGCGCCATCGGCTCGCCGCAATTGTTGCAGCGCTCCGGTATCGGGCCGGCGGCGGTATTGCAAAATGCCGGCATCGATGTGGCGCATGATTTGCCTGGGGTAGGGGAAAATTTACAAGACCACCTCGAGTTTTATTTTCAATTTCGTTGCCGACTGCCCATCACCTTAAATAGTCAACTCAACTGGTGGCGCAAATTTTTAATCGGCGCGCGTTGGAGTTTATTCAAAAGCGGATTAGGCGCCACCAATCATTTTGAATCTTGCGCTTTTATCCGCTCGCGCGCCGGGCTAAAAGCGCCGGATATTCAATATCACTTTTTGCCCGGAGCCATGCGCTATGACGGCCAGGCGGCCTTTGATGGGCATGGTTTTCAGGTGCATGTGGGCCACAACAAGCCGCAGAGTCGCGGTCGCGTGCGCATTAAATCGCCGCGCCCGCTGCATAAACCGTCGATTTTATTCAATTACTTACAAGCCGAAGCCGACCGCGAAGGTTTTCGCCAATGCGTGCGCCTGACGCGGGAAATCATGGCGCAAAATGCCATGATGCCCTATCGCCGGGCGGAAATTCAGCCCGGGATAAGCGTGCAGAACGATGCCGACATCGATGCCTTCGTGCGCGCCTCGGTCGAAAGCGCCTATCATCCCTCATGCACTTGCAAGATGGGCGAAGATGCCATGGCGGTGGTGGATTCATGCACCCGCGTGCGCGGAATCGATCGCTTGCGGGTGGTGGATTCCTCCATTTTTCCCACCATCACCAATGGCAATCTCAACGCCCCGACCATCATGGTCGCCGAACGCGCCGCCGACCTGATTAAAGGTAAGGGCATGTTGCCGCCGTGCGATGCGGAAGTGGAACTGGCGACGGATTGGGCTGATCGGCAGCGGTGATTGATATAACGAAATCGATGTAATTTAATGATGTAATTAAATTGATATATCTAAAATAGGACTTTATATACCTACATATATAAATTTCTAAAATCAAATCGACAACGCTATTTACCACTTACCGCCTTCACCTCGTGGCGGGCGAATATGCTCGGCAGTTCCTGCAACGCGGTTTTGCCGAGTGGGGTGCGCGGTAATTCATCCACTAAGGCGTAACGGGTGATGCGGTTGTGGGCTGAAGTGAGGGCGTTGAAGGCGGCTAACGCGGCGCGTGCATCGGGTATTTGGCAGTCGGCGGCGCTGTGCATGGCGAGCACGCACGCCGGCCGCATATCGCATTCCAGCACCCCGGCTTCCTTGATGTTGGGGTCGCGTTCCAGCAGCGTTTCTAATTCCTCGGGGTATATATTTTTGCCGGCTTCGGTCACGATTAACCGTTTGGCGCGACCGCTCAACACCAGCCGACCGCGCGCATCTAAATGGCCGAGGTCGCCGCTTTTGAACCAGCCGTCTTGCAATGCGGCGGCGTTTTGCTGGGCGTTTTCATAGCCGAGCATCACATTGGGGCCTTTGATCCAAACTTCGCCGCTGCCTTGGGCATCAGGGCGGTGAATTTTCACCTGTACATCGGCGATGGGCGGGCCGACGCTCGCTAACGCCGCATCCGAGCCATCGATGTCGGTTTGAATGCAAGTCAGCGGCGCCGTTTCGGTTAGCCCATAGCCCTGGCGCAGCGGCAGGCCGAGGTCGTGATAGCGGCGGCTGATGCGGTTGTCGAGATGCGAGCCGCCGCTGACCCAGGCGGTGATGTGGCCGCCGAATTTTTTGCGCAACGGGGCGTTTATGCGCCGCCGCAGCCACATTGGGGCGCGCTTCAACACGCCGCGATAGGCCGCTAATGCCACGCCGCCGGCGGCGAATTTTTTATCCAGCCCGAGCATGACATTGCGAAACAAACGCGGCACGGCGATGACCACGGAGATTTTTTCGCCTTGTAAGGTCTCCAAAATTTCCGCCGCCGCTAACGCCTTGGGCGCGACTATGGCGGCGCCGCAATACAGCGGCAACAGCATAGTCCCCAACAATCCCATGGCGTGGGAAAAGGGCAGCAGGGAGATGAAGCGGTCGTGCGCGCCGAAGCGCTCGATGCGCGCCGCGCAGCGCACATTGGAGGCAAAATTGCCATGCGATAAGCGCACCACTTTGGGCGGCCCGGCGCTGCCGGAGGTATAGATTCGCGCCGCGAGGTGGTCGGCGCGGGCGGATTCGGGCGTTATCGGGGCGGCATTTTCGCGCCCCACGGCGGCCGCATCGATGGATAAATCTATCGCCATCACTGCTCGATAGTCGATGCGGTCGCGCAGCGCTTCATCGATAAGCAGCAGTTTCGGCGCCACCGCTTGTAATTGCCGGGCGATGTCATACTCGCTATTTTCGCTGTGGATGGGGGCGATATTGGCGCCGATTTTCCACGCCGCTAACGCCGCCACGGTGAATTCGGGCCCGTTGGCGGCCATGATGCCGACGGTGTCGCCGCCGCCGATGCGGAGGTCGTGGTGGCGCAGCGCATGGGCCAAGGTCAGCGCGCCATCGCGCAACTGCGCATAGGTCACCACCCGCCGCCCTTCGCGCCGGCGGCAAATCCAGGCCGCGCGCGCCTGGTGTTTTCGCAATGCGGGCTGCAACAACAACCACAGATTGTCGAGCTTGTCGGGGGCGGACATGGGCGTAAATTAGCAAGTTGAGGGGGGTGCGTAAATCTTAAAATCGGCAGGTTATTATGGACCGATAAAATTAGGGCAGGTGGATTTTATACAAGATTTATATACCACCTAAAGGGGCTTACTTGATTGTTGTTTTGCGATTGATTTCGGCTTTAGTTTTTGCTCCACCCTGGTTTTCGAGGGGGAGCCAAAACTGGCGGCTTTTTCGCCAGTTTTGGTGGGGGGACTTTGGCTTTTCGCTTTTGCTTTTCGCTTTTGCTTTTCGCTTTTGCTTTTCGCTTTCGCTTTTGCTTTTCGCTTTTCGCTTTTCGCTGTTGCTTTTCGCTTTTCGCTGTGGCTTTTCGCTTTTGACTTCGCTTTTGATTTGCTGTTGGTTTTTACTTTCCCCTCATTTGGGCTAATGGGTTGAAGATTTAAAGCCAAAATCAAAAAGACCAACCTCAACAGACCCCCCACCAAATCAGGCGATAAGGCTGCCTGATTTGACTCCCCCCAGATGAAGCACGGGGGGGAGTGAAACGTTAAAAGCCAGAGCCAAAAGCCAAAGCCAAAGCCAAAGCCAAAAGCCAGCCCCCCACCATACCCATACCCAAAAAACCATGCCCAACCCATCCCTCCCTGAACTCCCCCCCGCCGCCGACATCCAAAAATTAGTGGCCGATGCGTTGCGCGAAGACATCGGCAGCGGCGACTTGACCGCAGATGTGATCGACGCCGACTGCATCGCGACTGCGCAATTGATGTGTCGCCAAGGCGCGATGTTGTGCGGCGTGGCGTGGGTGAATGAGGTCTTCGCGCAAGTGGATGAAACGCTGGACATCCACTGGGTGCATGGCGATGGCGCTTTCTTGCGCAGCGGCGATATCGTGTGCGAGATAAACGGCGCCGCGCGCGCCATACTCAGCGCCGAACGCACCGCCATCAACCTGCTGCAGACACTATCGGCGGTCGCCACCGAAACGCGGCGCTATGTGGATGCCGCGGCCGGCTTCGACACGCAGATTATGGACACGCGCAAGACCCTGCCGGGCCTGCGCGTGGCGCAAAAGTACGCGGTGGCGGTGGGCGGCGGGCGCAATCACCGCCTGGGGTTATACGACCAAATTTTAATCAAGGAAAACCACATCGCCGCGGCCGGCTCGGTGGCCGCCGCCATGGCGCGCGCTAGTGCCATCCATGCCACCGCCGCGCCGCCGCGCCAACCGCAAATCGAGGTCGAATCCCTGGTCCAACTGCGCGCAGCCTTAGCCGCTGGCGCGCAATGCATCATGTTAGATAACTTCTCCCCCTCCGCCATGTGCGCCGCGGTGGAATTGACCCGCGGCCGCGCCACCTTAGAGGCATCCGGCAATGTACGCTTATCATGGGTCGAGCACATCGCCGCCATCGGCGTGGATTTCATCTCCGTCGGCGCCCTCACCAAAAACATCACCGCCATCGATTTTTCCCTCCGCCTCTCCGTCGCCCGGTGATGCGCATCCCGCCGCTTGTACATATATTTGGCTTTTGATTTGGCTTTTGTTTTACTCCCCCCCGCTTCATCTGGGGGGAGTCAAATCTGTCCGAGCCGATAGGCGCGGGCTGATTTGGTGGGGGGACTTTGGCTTTTGGCTTTAGACTTCGCTTTAGACTTCGCTTTAGACTTCGCTTTTGGTTTTACTTTGCCCCTCATTTCGGCTAATGGGTTGAAGATTTAAAGCAAAAAGCAAAAAGACCAACATCAACAGTCCCCCCACCAAATCAGGCGATAAAGCCGCCTGATTTGACTCCCCCTAGATGAAGCGGGGGGAGTAAAACGTTAAAAGCCAAAGCCAAAGCCAAAGCCAAAGCGAAGATCAAAGCGAAAATCAACAGTCCCCCCACCAAATCAGGCGATAGAGCCGCCTGATTTGACTCCCCCCAGATGAAACGGGGGGGAGTAAAACGTTAAAAGCCAAAAGCCAAAGCCAAAAGCCAAAAGCCAAATCAAAAGCCAAAGCCAAAATCCCCCTACCAATCCTCTTAATCCGCCGCCAATTCCGCTAGTAACTGCACAAAATCTGGCGGCGGGGGCTGTTGCCATTGCACTAGCGCGGCGCTGATGGGGTGGCGGAGTTCGAGGTGTTCGGCGTGCAGGGCTTGGCGGGGGAAGGCGGATAAGGCGGCGCGGAGGGCGGGGCTGGCGGCGGGGGGATGTTTGTGACCGCCGCCGTATGATTTATCGCCGATTAGGGGGAAGCCGCGCCAGCTGAGGTGTACGCGGATTTGATGCGTGCGGCCGGTTTCTAACTGGGCGCGGATGACGCAGTGATGGCGGAATTTTTGCACCACGCGAATATGGGTTGCCGCCGGCTTGCCATGGGCGGCGACGCACATGCGGGTGCGGTGATAGGCGTGGCGGGCGATGGGTTGGTCGATGCGCTCGCCGGCGATTAGCACGCCGTGCGCGGCGGCCACATAGCCGCGGCGCATGCTGCGGTCTTGCAGTTGGGCGATGAGGCGCTGGCGGGCGATTTCGCTGCGCGCCACCACCATCAGCCCGGTGGTGTCTTTATCGAGGCGATGCACGATGCCGGCGCGCGGCAGGGCGCGTAATTCGGGGGCGATGTGCAGCAAGCCGTTTAGCAAGGTGTGCTCGGCGTGGCCGGCGCCGGGGTGCACTACCACGCCGGCGGGTTTGTTGATTACCAAAATGTGCGCGTCCGCGTGGATGATGTCGAAGGGCACAGCTTGCGCCGGCCAATCGGCCAGCGGCGTCGGCGGGGGGGAGATGTAGACGCGCTCGCCGCCGCGCAAGCGCTGGGTTTGCTGCCCCGGCTCGCCATCGACAAACGCCGCGCCCTGTTTTAGCCAGCGCTGAATGGTGGCGCGCGAATGCGCTGGTAGCAGAGCGGCCAGGGCCTTATCCAAGCGCGCGCCCTTGTGGGTGGGCGGAATATGTACGAAAAAAGGACGCGGTTCGCTCATCGGGGGTGATTTTGAGGCTGATTTTTGATGCTGATTTTGAGGTTGATTTTTGAGGTTGATTTTTGAGGATGATTTTTGAGGATGAGGGCGATGCACCGATAAGCGTCGATTAGGCGTGCTAAAATACGCTATTATTCGCCGCTGCCGTGCTGCCGCGCCATCGATGGCGAGCCGCGGATATTTTCATTCTAAAACGGAATCTTATCCATGTTGATGTTGCCCCGCATGAGGTTTGGAAAAATCGTCGGCCGTAGCGAGTCACCGCGCCCATCTTTGTTCGCCGCCGCTTCACCCGCCAGCCGCCGGCGGGCGCGATCGGTCGTATGCTGCGTTTTGCTGTCCACAGCGCTGTCCGGGTGCGCTTGGTTCGGGCAAGACAAGCCCGAAGCCACCGCCGATGAGTTATACGCCATCGCCCGCGATAGCCTGGACGACAAAAACTGGCTCACCGCCATCGAGCAACTGCGCGAGGTGGAAGCCAAATACCCCTACGGCGCGCACGCCGAGCAAGCGCAACTCGACACCATCTTCGCGCACTATCGCAGCGACGAAAGCGGTCTCGCGGTGGCCGCCGCCGAGCGTTTTATCAAACTGCACCCGACGCACCGAGCGGTGGATTACGCCTATTATCTTAAAGGGTTGGCGAATTATCAGGAAGATTATTCGCTATTCGGGCGCTTCACCGGGCGCGATGATTTAAGCGACCGCGACGCCAGCATCACCCGCAGCGCGTTGGATGCGTTCACCGATGTGCACACTTTGTTCCCCGACAGCCGCTACGCCACCGACGCCAAGGCGCGCGCTTTGTATTTGACCAATGTATTAGCCAAGCATGAATTGGCGGTGGCGGCCTATTATTTTTCGCGCGATGCCAATGTGGCGGTGGTCAATCGCGCCAAAGGCGTGCTCGAGGGCTTCCCCAGCACGCCGTCGGTGGAAGAGGCGCTGGCGTTGTTGGTTTTTTCCTACCTGCGCATGGATTTGCGCGAATTAGCGGCAGATGCCAAGCGCGTATTGTTGCGCAGTTTTCCCAATAGTGCCTATTTGCAGCAAAATGGCCGCGCCCTACTGGTGGAACGTTTGCGGAGTTTGGGTTTTTCCTAACCAGTAGGGATTTTTCGCTGAAAAAACCGCCGCTGATGGCGGTTTTTTTTGAGGTTGTGGGTTTGAATTCCTCGTCGGGGAGTGGGGTGATTTTGGCTTTTGCTTTTGCTGTTGGCTTTTGCTGTTGGCTTTTGCTGTTGCTTTCGCTGTTGCTTTCGCTTTCGTTTTTGTTTTGGCTTTAGCCGAAATAAGATGAACAGGTAAAAATCAACAGCCAAAAGTCACATCAAAATCAACAGCACCCCCCACCAAAACTGGCGATGAAGCCGCCAGTTTTGGCTCCCCCCTAAAAAGATAGGGTGGAGCAAAGCCTTAACAGCAAAAGCAAAATCAAAAGCAACAGCAAAATCAAAAGCAACAGCAAAATCAAAAGCAACAGCAAAATCAAAAGCCAAAGCAAAAAGCAAAATCAAAATCAAAATCAAAAGCCTAAAATCAAAAGCCTAAAATCAAAAGCCTAAAATCAACCCCCCAACACCCCGACTACGGGGTTACTTCACCACCGTAGCGATGGTTTGGGCTTGGCGAAAACCGCGCGGCAGGAAGCGGCCGCGTTGCGCGCGGTGGCCGAGATAGGTCTCGTAACTGGCGGGTTTTAGGGTGAGGTGGCGACGGCCGGCGGTGATGCGCAAGCGGTCGCCGGGGCGGAAAATGGCTACATCGAGCACGCTTTCGGCGGCGCTGGGGTGTTTGGCGGGCGGAATGTTGATCAACTTGAGGCCCTTGCCCTTGGCCATGCGGGTGAGTTCATCCACCTTGAAAATTAGCAGGCGACCGACATCGGTCATGACGGCCACGGAATCGGTGGCGTAGTCGAACACCGCGCGCGGCGTTAATGCGGTGCTTGCCTCGGCCACGCGCAGGGCGGCGCGGCCGGCTTTTTTGTGGGCGTGCAAATCCCCCAAGCGCGCCACGAAGCCGTACCCGGCGGCGCTGCACAGCAAGTAGTCGGCCTCCGCGGCGCCCATCATCAAGCCGCAAAAAACCGCGCCGGGCTGGGGGCTGAAATGGCTGCTCAGCGGCTCGCCGACGCCGCGCGCCGAGGGCAGGGCGCGCGGTGCCAGGGCGTAACTGCGGCCGGTGGAATCCAAGGCGATGAGCAAATCATTGGTTTTGCCGCGCACCGCGCACAAGTAACTATCGCCGGTTTTGTAGCTGAGCGCGGCGGCGTCCACATCCAAACCCTTGGCGGCGCGAATCCAGCCCTTGTGGGACAAAATCACCGTGATCGGCTCCACCGGCGTTAATTCTTCACTGCGCATGGCTTGGGCGGCGCGACGTTGCGCCAGCGGCGAGCGCCGCGCATCGCCGAAAGTTTCGGCATCGGCTAACAATTCATCGCGCACCAGCGCCGCGAGTTTTTTTTTCGATTTAAGCAATGCCGCCAAGCGCTTTTTTTCGGGCTGCAATTGCTTTTGTTCGCGGCGGATTTTTATCTCCTCGAGTTTGGCCAAGCGCCGCAGTTTTAACTCCAAAATGGCCTCGGCTTGGGCTTCGCTTAAATCAAAACGCGCCATCAACGCCGGTTGCGGCGCATCCTCGGCGCGGATGATGCGAATCACCTCATCGATATTGAGGAAGGCTACCAGCAAGCCGTCCAATAGGTGCAGCCGCTGCACCACTTGCGCCAAGCGGAAGGTTAGGCGCCGGGTCACGGTGGCTAAGCGATAGTCGAGCCATTGCGAGAGCAAGGTTTTGAGATCGAACACCGCCGGGCGGCCGTCTAGGCCGATGATGTTGAGGTTGACGCGATAACTGTGCTCGAGGTCGGTGGTGGCGAACAAGTGTTGCATCAGCGCCTCGCAATCGACGCGATTGGAACGCACCTGCAGGGTGAGTCGGGTGGGGTTTTCGTGGTCGGATTCATCGCGAAAATCGGCCACCATAGGCAATTTTTTGGCCACCATTTGGGCCGCGATTTGCTCTTGAATTTTCGCCCCGGACACCTGATAGGGCAGGGCGGTTACGATGATGTCGCCGCCTTCGCGCCGCCACACCGCGCGCTGGCGCACCGAGCCGCCGCCGCTTTTGTAGATTTCGCGAATCTCATGCGGCGGCGTGATGATCTCGGCCTCGGTGGGAAAATCAGGCCCCTTGATGTGCTCGCACAGCGCCGCCAAATCCGCCGCCGGGTCTTCCAACAGACGAATGCAGGCGCTCACTACCTCGCGCAGATTGTGCGGCGGAATGTCGGTGGCCATACCCACGGCGATGCCGGTGCCGCCGTTTAGCAGCACATTCGGCAACCGCGCCGGCAGCAATTTGGGCTCTTGCAGCGTGCCGTCGAAATTCGGCGTCCACTCGGTGGTGCCTTGCTCGAGTTCGTCCAACAATAACTGCGCGTAGCGGGTCAGGCGGGATTCGGTGTAGCGCATGGCGGCGAAGGATTTGGGGTCGTCCTGGCTGCCCCAGTTGCCCTGCCCATCCACTAACGGGTAGCGATAACTGAACGGCTGCGCCATCAACACCATGGCCTCGTAGCACGCGCTATCGCCGTGCGGGTGGAATTTGCCCAGCACATCGCCCACCGTGCGCGCCGATTTTTTGAATTTGGCGGTGGCGCGCAAGCCCAATTCGGACATCGCATAGACGATGCGGCGCTGCACCGGTTTTAGCCCATCGGCGAGGTTGGGCAAGGCGCGATCGAGAATCACATACATCGAATAATTGAGGTAGGCGCGCTCGACAAATTCCGCCATGGGCAGTTGTTTGAGCGGCGGCGGCGGGTCCGCCGTGAGGCGCGCATGGCGCGGTCGCGACTTCGACATAAGGTTCTTTTAAGGCTTGCTCGGGCTGGAAAATCTAAAACAGCGAGAAAAAATCGACGGCGAAATTATACGGCTCGATTCTGCAGCAACCTCGGCATCAGTTCGACCAGATTGCAGGGGCGGGTTCGGTAGTCGAGTTGCGGGCCGATTAATTTATCCCAAGCCAATCGACAGGCGGCGGTGGAGCCCGGCAGCACAAATACATAGGTGCCGCCGGCGACCCCGGCCATGGCGCGCGATTGGATGGTGGAGGCGCCGATGTCGTGGTACGAAAGCATGCGGAAAATTTCGCCGAAGCCATCTAAGGTTTTGTCCAATAGCGGCGCCACCGCCTCGGGGCTGCCGTCGCGACCAGTGACGCCGGTGCCGCCGGTGGTGATGATGGCGCCGATGGCGGCGTCGGCCACCCAAGCGGCCGTAGCGGCGCGAATTTTGTGCACATCGTCTGGCAAGATGCA
The DNA here is from genome assembly GCA_965243285.1 of Candidatus Poriferihabitaceae bacterium. GTDB lineage: Bacteria > Pseudomonadota > Gammaproteobacteria > Arenicellales > Poriferihabitantaceae > JAHRAW01. Next base: position 2,078,786 of record OZ251537.1, read on the forward strand.
TTTGTCCGCCAGACGGTGGCCGGCGGCGGTTAGGCGCTGCACTAAGGTGTGACCGGATTTGTCATCGGCCTCGATGCGGCTGTCCGAAGCGGTCAATATCGCGATGCTGACGGGAATCAGTTGTCTGGCGGTGGGCATGGGGGTTTGGTGGGGTGTTGGCGGCGGATTGGGGAGGTTAGCCGTATGTTAATGAGTCATGTTAATGGGCCTGAGTGGCGGCATAAATTGGTGTCTGGTTGGGTAAAATAAAGGGCGTTATGTATCTAAATTCCCATTATTAGATTGCTATTTGGGAGGATTTTGCTTTGGTTTTTGTTGTTGATGTTAATGCTTTGCTCCCCCATGCTTTTCAGGGGGGAGCCAAAACTGGCGACTTCATCGCCAGTTTTGGTGGGGGGTGCGTTTGATTTTGATTTTGGTTTTGGTTTTTGATTTTGGTTTTTGATTTTGGTTTTTGATTTTGGTTTTTGATTTTGCTTTTGATGTTGCTTTTGATTTGGCTTTTGTTTCGCTCCCCCCCCGCTTCATCTGGGGGGAGTCAAATCTGTCCGAGCCGTTAGGCACGGGCTGATTTGGTGGGGGGCTGTTGCTTTTCGCTTTTGCTTTTCGCTGTTGCTTTTCGCTGTTGCTTTTCGCTTTTGCTTTTCGCTTTTCGCTGTTGCTTTTCGCTGTTGCTTTGCCTTTGACTTGGCTTTTGACTTGGCTGTTGCTTTTTACCTTCCCCCTCATTTGGGCTAATGAGTTAAAGATTTAAAGGCCAAAGCCAAAGCCAAAATCAAAGCCAAAATCAAAAGCAAATCAAAAGAGAAAATCAAAAGCAAACCATCTCGGGAATTTAGGTATATAAATCCCTAATCAAGAGGTTTAGGTATATAAATCCCAAAATAAACCGTGGGTTGCGCAGTAGAATCTAGACCATGCGATGAAAAATAGACCAGGCGATGAAAAACGCCCAACTCAGCGGATTTGGCTTACATTAATGCTACAAAAATGAGTATACAAGTTAAATGTTTTGGCAGTTTGCGGCAGCGACTCGGGGTGGCGACGCTCGCCATCGAACATCGCCGTGGCATGACGGCGCGCGATGCGTGGACGATATTGTGCGCGCAAACCGCGTCGCCTGATTCGCCTGATTCGTCTGATTTACATGGGGCCCCCGGGGCGCCGCCGGGGCATGTGTTGTGCGCGCGCAATCACGAATACGCGGCCTTCGAGCAAACCCTCGAAGATGGTGATGAAGTCGCATTTTTTCCGCCGGTGACCGGCGGTTAGAGTCCGCCGCCGTAGCCGCCATTCGCCCCATGCGCGTTCGCATCCTCACCGCCGAGTTCGCGCCTTGGCTTGAACTCAGCCGCTATGAATCCAGCCGCCTGACCGCCGGCGCGTTCGGCGCCTGCGCCGCCTTCGTCGGCACCATGCGCGATTTCAATGCCGGCCAGCCGGTCACCGCCATGGCGTTAGAGCATTATCCAGGCATGACCGAGCGCCAACTCAAGCGCCTGCTCGAAGATGCCATGGAGCGCCATGGTCTGTTAGATGCGTTGTTGCTGCACCGCGTCGGGGCGCTGCGTCCGGCCGACCCCATCGTGTTGCTCGCTGCTTGGTCGGCGCATCGCGCCGCGGCCTTCGCCGCCTGCATGGATATGATGGAAGCGCTGAAAAGCCGCGCCACTTTTTGGAAAAAAGAAACCTTAGCCGACGGCGAACGCTGGGTGGGGGGGAATACGCCAGGATAAACCGCCAGTTAACCGCGCCCATCAATATCAGCCATTCGATGCCAGCCCAGCGATATAAAACATCGACATAAAACATCGATATAAAACATCGACATAAAACATCGATATAAAACATCGATATAAAACATCGATATAAAACATCGACATAAATTTAATCGACACCAGTCCATAACCATCCGCCCATGGACTGAAAAAACCGGCGCTTGCGCCATAAATTCTCCCCCATCACCCATCCCAATCACCACAGCGGCGCCAGTGCTTGGTCTAAATCTTGCGCCGAGAGTTGGCCGAGTTGGGCATGGGCGAGGTTGCCGGCGCGGTCGAAAAAGGCGGTGAACGGCAAGGCGCCGCGGTGGTTGCCCTGTTGCCGCATGAGGGCGTCGCCGCCGCTGATGGCGACCAATGAGGGGTAGTTGATGCCGGCGCTGTCGCCGAACACGCGGGCGTCATCTAAGTGGTCGTGGGCGATGCCGATGATTTGCAAGCCGCGCCCGCCAAAGCGGTGTTGGTAGTCCACCAGCAGCGGAATTTCCTCGCGGCACGGCGGACACCAAGTGGCCCAGTGATTCACCACCACCACCTGGCCGCGCCATTCGTCGCCGTGGCGGAGGTTTTTGTCGATGTCGGGTAAGCTGATTTGCGCCACGGTGGCGATGGATTGAAGCGGCGCCGCCGACCGCCCGCCGACATAAGCGCCGAGCGCCAAAGCCAGCCCGGCTAAGGCAAACACGCCGCCGATTCTCCAGGCCGGGCTGATGGCGGGGAAATTCACGCGGGCGGGCTTGCTGATGGCGCGATGATGGCGCGCAGCAGGGCGAGGAATTGCTCGGCGCTGCGATAGCCGTAAAAATGCACCTCAGTGAGTTCGCCGCCATCGCGGTCGAAAAACAACAGTGCCGGCGGCCCGAACACCTGGAAGCGTTGTTTCAGCGCTTGGGCGGCGGCGTCGCGCGGCTCGGTCACATCCACTTGCAGCAAGATAAAGTGCTGGCGCAGAATATCGCGCACGCGCGGGTCGGCGAAGGTGGCTTCCATGCGCACGCAATCCACGCACCATTGCGCGTAATAATCTAACAACACCCATTTATTGGCGGCCGCGGCGCGGGCGAAATGTTGGTCGAGTTCGGCGCTGCTGGCGACGCGGGTGAATGGCGTCGCATGGAGGCGCGGAATCTCCGGCGAGGCGATAAAAACCCACTGCGCCGGCCATGGTTTTAGCACCTCCCGCGCCCCGAACAACCCGCCCACGGAGGCCAGCGCGCCCCACGCCGCCAACGCTACGGCCAGGCACTGCATGGCGTAGCGCCAGCCGCCGGCCGCCGCCGACCGCGCCCATCGCCATACATACACCCCGAGGCCTAACAACCCCCCTCCCCACAGCAGCAGCGCCGGCAGCGCTGGCTGGGTGCTGAGCAAATAAATCGCCACGCCGACCAACATGATGCCAAACAGGTGATTTACGCGCCCCATCCACGCCCCGGCCTTGGGCAACAGGTGGCCGGCGCCGAGACCTAACGCCAGCAGCGGCACGCCCATGCCGAGCGCCATGGCGGTCATCATGCGCGCACCCATCCATGGATCGCCGGCGGCGATGGCGAGGCCGAGGAAGGAGATGAGCAGCGGCGACACGCACGCCCCGACCACCGCCGCCGAGGCCACGCCGAGCGCGAACACCAGCGGCAAGGAGCCGTGCAGGGCGCGTGTTTTGGTCGTTATGGCGGATTGAAGGCGCGCCGGCAACTGGATTCTCAACCGCCCGAACATGGCCGTCGCCATGAGTAGCAAGACCGCCGCCAAGCCGCCCACAGCCCATATATTCTGAAAATAGGCCTGCAATTGCGCGCCAGCGGCGCCAGCTAACGCCCCCATGGCGGCGTACACGAGCATCGTGCCGGACACATAGGCGAGCGCCAACATGCTGCCCCTGGCGCGGGTGATGGTGGCGCCGTGGCCGACCAAGATGGCCGACAAAATCGGCACCATGGGCAACACGCATGGCGTAAAAGTCAACAATAATCCGGCGATAAAGGCACCAATTAAAATTTTTAGCGGTGAGGGGGCAATGGCTGGGGCGACGGCTGGGGCGACGGCTGGGGCGATGGCTGGGGCGATGGTCTGGTTGATGGTCGGCGGCGGAAAATCCCCCGCCGGCGTGATTTGGGGTAAATTTTTAGGTAAATTTTTCGATAAATCCAGGGCGTAAGTTTTGCTCACCGGCGCATAGCAAATGCCGCCGTCGGCGCACCCTTGATAGGTGGCGATGAGGCGTGTCGCGGCCTGGGTTGCGCCCGTCAGCACCATGGGAGCCGAAAAATTATGCTTGAAAACCGCCATTTCGCCGAAATAGGCATCGGTTTTGAGTTCGCCCGGCGGCAATTGCACCGCCACTTGAGTCGCTGATGTCGGTGCACTGGCGGATTCTGCGGATTCTGCGGATTCGGTCGCCTCAGCCCCCTCGACATGAAACCCGATTTTGCTACGATATAGATAGTAGCCAGCGGCGATGTCGAAGGTCGCGCTGAGGTGATTGCCATCTACCGCCTCGATGCGCAAGCGAAAGGCCTCATCCACATCGAGAAATTCCGCCGGGGTGTAGCGCGCGCCGAGCAGGGCGCGAAATTTCGCCGCCGCTTGCGCGGAGTCGGTGACCGATTCGCCGCTGGCGTGCGCGTCGTCGCCATGGCTGGCATAGGCCACGCCGGCCACGCCAGCGCCGGCCACGCCAGCGCCGGCCACGCATAATCCCAAGGCGCAAAAATAGGCGGCGGATTTCATGGTAACGGCGCTTAAATCCATGGCCCGCAAGTAGACATCGCGAAAATATTTCAAGGGGGTTGCAATGAGGGTGGCGGGAGGCGGGGCGCAGATTATGCCCCAAGCGCGTTATCTGTACATTAATATGTTCATCCACATGCGCATTAAGTATGTTCATTAATATATTTGGCCAGTTGCGGCGCAGCATCATGTTGCGATGATTTTTTTCGCCGACCACGCCGCCTGCGCCCAGCCGGCAGTGCTACAATAGCGGCGATGAAATTCGTGCTCATATTTCTCGCCACCCCGGTGGTGGAACTTTATTTTTTAATCAAGGTGGGCGGCGTGCTCGGCGCCGGCCCGACCATCGCGCTGGTGCTATTGACCGCCGCCGCCGGCGTTTTTTTGGTGCGCGCGCAAGGTTTGTCGGCCGTCATGCGGGTGCAAAAACTGCTCGCCGCCGGGCAATCGCCAGCGCTGGAAATGTTAGAAGGGATGCTGCTGTTTATCGCCGGCGCCATGTTGTTGGTGCCAGGTTTTTTCACCGACGCCATCGGCTTCGCCTTGCTCACGCCGCCGCTGCGCCGTCGCCTAATTCATTATGGAATCGAGCGCTGGCGGCGCGATGGCAGCATCATCATCGAGGGCGAGGTTGTGCGCAAGTCGGGGCGCGAACATCCGAATCGCCCGGCGATTGAGGCCGATTACCGGGAGGTACGCTCGAAATCCGCCGATTCAGATTAGCCGATTCAAAATTCAAGCGGATTAGTAGGATTAATGGAATTGGGCGCCGGCCGGTCAGCCGTTCGCTGCCCCGCCGTTTGCTGGTTCGACCCCGCCGGCCCAAGGCGGCGACAAAATCGCGAAGTTTTTATCATTTAATCGCCGATTAGGGATTGATTTTTTTAATCTCGGCATTATGATTAGCACTCACTTGCGGCGAGTGCTAACAAAACGCTGTTGCCAGTTGGCGGCGCCGTATTTTCATTCCCATTTCACCCACTTTTATCTGGAGAATCCTGCTTTATGAACATCCGTCCGCTTCATGACCGCGTGGTCGTTCGCCGTATCGAAGACGAGCGCACCAGCCCAGGGGGCATCGTCATCCCCGATTCCGCCGCTGAAAAACCCATGCAAGGGGAAGTTATCGCCGTCGGCAATGGCAAAGTGCTCGACAACGGCGAACAGCGCGGCCTCGATGTCAAAGCCGGCGACAAAGTACTGTTCGGTAAATACTCCGGCACCGAAGTCAAGGTCGATGGCGAGGAAGTATTGGTGATGCGCGAAGACGACATCATGGGCGTCATCGTCGCCTAACCCGAGCGCTTGTGCGATTTTTCCGCTCCATCCATTCCAACCGAAAATTTTTGAGGATTTAACTCATGGCTGTAAAAGAAGTCGTATTTGGCGAAAACGCGCGCGCGCGCATGTTGCGGGGTGTAAACACCCTAGCCGACGCCGTCAAAATCACCTTAGGCCCCAAGGGCCGCAATGTGGTGCTGGATAAATCATTCGGCGCTCCCACCGTCACCAAAGATGGCGTTTCCGTGGCCAAAGAAATCGAGTTGAAAGACAAACTCGAGAACATGGGCGCGCAAATGGTCAAGGAAGTCGCTTCCAAGACCTCCGATGACGCCGGCGACGGCACCACCACCGCCACCGTGCTGTCCCAGGCGATGGTGCATGAGGGCATGAAGGCGGTGGCCGCCGGCATGAACCCCATGGATCTCAAGCGCGGCATCGACAAAGCGGTGACGGCCGCCGTCGGCGACCTGAAGCGCTTGTCGCGCCCCTGCGCCGACCACAAAGAGATCGCCCAAGTGGGCACGGTGTCCGCCAATGCCGATACCCATGTGGGCAACATCATCGCCGAATCTATGGAGAAAGTCGGCAAGGAAGGGGTCATCACGGTGGAAGAGGGCAACACGCTGGAAAACGAGCTGGAAGTGGTCGAAGGCATGCAATTTGATCGCGGCTACCTGTCGCCGTATTTCATCAACGACCAAGACAGCATGGCGGTCAGCCTGGAGAACCCCTATGTGCTGATTTATGACAAAAAAATCTCCGCCATCCGCGACATGTTGCCCACCCTCGAGGCGGTGGCTAAATCCAGCCGGCCGCTTATGGTTATCGCCGAGGATGTAGACGGCGAGGCACTGGCCACCTTGGTGGTCAACAACATTCGCGGCATCGTCAAAGTGTGCGCAGTCAAAGCCCCCGGTTTTGGTGACCGCCGCAAAGCCATGCTCGAAGACATCGCGGTGCTAACCGGCGGTCGGGTGGTAAGCGAAGAAGTCGGCATGAGCCTCGAAGGCGCCACGCTGGAAGATCTCGGCCAAGCCAAGCGCATCCAAATCTCCAAAGAAAACTCCACCATCATCGATGGCGCCGGCGCGCACAGCGAAATCGAGGCGCGCGTCGGTCAGATTCGCACCCAGATAGAGGAGGCAACTTCGGACTACGACCGCGAGAAAATGCAAGAACGCGTGGCCAAATTGGCCGGCGGCGTAGCCGTCATCAAGGTCGGCGCGGCCACCGAAGTGGAGATGAAAGAGAAGAAGGCGCGGGTCGAAGATGCCTTGCACGCCACCCGCGCTGCGGTGGAAGAGGGCGTAGTGCCGGGCGGCGGAACCGCATTGGTGCGCTGCGCCAAGAGCGTCTCCAAAGTCTCCGGCGACAACCCGGACCAAGATATGGGCGTTAAAATTACCCTGCGGTCGCTGCAAGAGCCGTTGCGCCAAATTGTCGCCAATGCGGGCGAGGATTCTTCCGTTATCCTCAACAAGGTGGCCGAAAACGAAGGCAACTTTGGCTACAACGCCGCCAGCGGCGAATACGGCGACATGATCGAAATGGGTATTCTCGACCCCACCAAGGTGACGCGCGCGGCGCTGCAAAACGCCGCTTCCATCGCCGGCTTGTTGATCACCACCGAAGCCATGGTGGCCGAGATGCCGGAAGACAAGCCGGCATCCCCGCCCATGCCCGACATGGGCGGCATGGGTGGCATGGGCGGCATGATGTAAGTCGCCATTAACATGAGGCTGCAAACCATGTGGTCGTAAACATGTGGTTTTGAACATGTGGTTGTGAAGAAGAGACCCCGCTTAGTCGGGGTCTTTTTTTTGGGATTTATATATCTAAATCTGCACGGTGGGGTTGGTTTTTGCTGTTGCTGTTGCTGTTGCTGTTGCTTTTGCTGTTGCTGTTGCTGTTGCTTTTGCTTTTGCTGTTGCTGTTAATGCTTTGCTCCACCCTATCTTTTTAGGGGGGAGCCAAAACTGGCGGTTTCATCGCCAGTTTTGGTGGGGGGTGCGTTTGATTTTGATTTTGATTTTCGCTTTGATTTTCGCTTTGGCTTTCGCTTTGGCTTTGGCTTTGGCTTTGGCTTTCGCTTTCGCTTTGGCTTTTGGCTTTGGCTTTGGCTTTTGGCTTTTGGCTTTTGGCTTTTGGCTTTTGTTTTACTCCCCCCCGCTTCATCTGGGGGGAGTCAAATCTGTCCGAGCCGATAGGCTCGGGCTGATTTGGTGGGGGGCTTTTGTTTTTCGCTTTTGACTTGGCTTTTGACTTGGCTTTTGGTTTTTACTTTCCCCCTCATTTGGTCTAATGAGTTGAAGATTTAAAGGCAAAAGCAAAAAGACCAACATCAACAGTCCCCCCACCAAATCAGGCGATAAAGCCGCCTGATTTGACTCCCCCCAGAAAAAGCTAAGGTGGAGTAAAACGTTAAAAGCCAAAGTCAAAAGCTAAAAGCAAAAGCAAAAGTCAAAAGCCAAACGCAGCCCCCTAAATCAGGCGCTGACCTCAAAAAAACGCCAATCGAACTGCAGATTTAGGACTATAAATCCCTTTTTTTGGGATTCAGATAGTTGTATTTTCTTCGATTGGGCGCGTCGTCACCACTGGGGCTGAGAAAACATCACTAAGTAGACCTCCCCCAAATTTTGTTTGGCGGGGGGGTAGCAACCGCAGGCTGGGTCGGCTGTGGTAGTATGGGGATTGGAATCAAGGATAGATGCCGATATGCGCCGGATACTGCGCCGTTTTACTCACTGGGTCACAGGACGATGGCCGCCGGCCGCCGATGCTTGTGCCTTACGCCATGCCGATGCGCGCGCAGCGGTTGAATCAGGTGTCCACTCATCGGCTACGGCTTGCTCGCACCAATCTGGCGTCGATTCGGCTGGTTTTTTGGCTGAATCTGGCGGCGACTCGGTTGATTCGGCCAAATCCAGCGTCGACTCGGTTGCCGGCGGCGTAAACCCCACGGCCAGGGATTCGCCAGGCGGCATGATGCCGATTTTATTGTTGATGTTTTGCGGCGGGGTGATTGCCACGCGGTTTTTTGCGCAATTGCCGGCGGCGGGGTTGCTTGGCGGCGGGTTGTTGGGGTTGGCGGCGATGCAGGTGGCGGCGGCGAGGCTGCCGTGGCGGCGGTGGGTTGGGCCGCCGATGGCGGCAGCGGTTCGGCGCTGTGGCCACGGACTAAAGTTAGGCCTGGCGTGGGCGCTCGGGGTGAGTTGGGCCAGTTGGGTGGCGGCGGCGGCGCTGCAAGTGGTTTTGCCGCCGATGTTGGAAAAAAAGGATGTGGTCGTGGTCGGGCAAGTGGTCGGCGTGCCGACGGCGCGCGATGGCACGCAGCGCTTCGATTTCGCAGTCGATGCGCTGCAATGGCAGGGCGGGATGTATCCGTTCGCCGGCAAAATTCGGCTGAAAATGTATCGCGAGCAGCCGCCCATCCGCCCTGGCGAGCGCTGGCGTTTCACGGCGCGTCTCAAGCAAGCGCGCGGCTACCAAAACCCCGGGGCCGGATTCGGCTACGAAACCCATCTGTTTCATCATCGCCTGCGCGCCACCGGCTATGTGCGCGCCGCGCCGATGCCGCTGCTGCTGGCGGCGCGCAGGCATTCGGTCACCGCCTTGCGCGCCCGGCTGGCAGGTTTTATCCAGCACACGCTGGGCTCTCGTCCGCGCGCCGGGCTGGTGGCGGCGCTCACGGTGGGCGTGCGCAACGACATGCGACCAGCCGATTGGGAGGTGCTGATAAAAACCGGCACCATCCATTTGGTGGCGATTTCGGGCTTGCATATCGGCTTGGTGGCCGGGCTGGCGCTGGCGTTAGGCACGCTCGGCTGGCGTTTTGCCGGGGCCTTGCCAGCGGCGATGCCGGCGCCAAAAATCGGCGTGCTGGTCGGCGCCATGGCCGGGCTGGGGTACGCGCTGTTGGCCGGCATGACCATCCCCACGCAGCGCGCCGTGTGCATGTTGATGGTCATCGCCGTGGCGATGTTTTTTCAGCGCCGGGCGTTAGGATTCGAAACCCTGCTGCTGGCGCTGACGGCGGTGTTGGTAGCCGACCCTCTGGCACCCTTGGCCGGTGGATTCTGGCTATCCTTCGGCGCCGTGGCGGTGCTGATGGTGGCCGCCGCGCGCGCCCGCCGCGAGCATCCAGCGGCGGATTCCTCGGCCTCGGCCTATGCGCCGCGCGCCTGGTATACCCAGCCGGCGCAGCGCCTGGGGCGCACCATGGCGGCGTGGTCGGCGGTGCAAGGGGCGCTGTTTGTCGGCATGGCGCCGCTGTTGTTGATCTTGTTTCAGCGCCTTTCGCTGGTGGCGCCGTTGGCCAATTTGGTGGCCATTCCGGTGGTGTGCTTGGCCGCGGTGCCGCTGGCGTTGCTCGGTTTGCTGCTGTTTATGTTGGGGCTCGAGGGCGCGGCGGCGCTGGCGTTTTCGGCCTCGCTGTGGGTGTTGAACGCGCTGTGGGGGTTGCTCGAATGGCTGGCCGCCTTGCCATGGGCGGTGTGGATGCAGCCGGCGCCGCCGCTGTGGTCGTTGCCGTTGGCGGCCATCGGCATACTGCTGTTGCTGGCGCCGCGCGCCATGCCGGCGCGCTGGCTCGGGCTATTGTGGGTGCTACCCTTGATATCCGCGGTGCTATCGGGCGGTGGCGCGTCATCCGGTGATGCGCCGCTGGCGGCGGGCGAATACCGCTTCACCACCTTGGAAATCGGCCACGGCTTGGCCTCGGTGGTGCAAACCAGTCGGCATGTGCTGGTGTATGACACCGGCCCCAAATTCCCCGGCGGGCTGGATGCCGGCGCCAGCGTGGTGGCGCCATTTTTGCGTAGCCAGAATGCCGCCGCCATCGATATGCTCATCATCAGTCACGGCGACCTCGACCACATCGGCGGCCATATGGCGGTGCTGGCGCAATTCGACGCCGCCGACATCCTCACCAGCGTACCGAACAAGGTGGCCAATTCCACCGCCTGCCGTGCCGGTCAACACTGGGTATGGGATGGGGTGGTGTTCGACATGTTGGCGCCGTCGGGCAGTGGCGCCAAGTTGCGCAAAAATTCACCGGCCCGCCCGGTGGTGGGCAACGATGCTTCCTGCGTGCTGAGAATCACCTCGCCCTATGGCACCGCCTTGTTGACCGGCGACATCGGCCGCGCCACCGAGCATTATTTGGTGCGCAGCGGGCTAAATATCGCCGCCGATGTGCTGCAAGCGCCGCACCATGGCAGCAAAACCTCGTCCACCGGCATCTTTTTGAATCATGTGCAACCGCGCATCGCCATCGCCAGCACCGGCTATTTGAATCGCTACCGCCACCCCCATCGGGTGGTGCGCAAGCGCTATTTGGCGCGCCGTATTCCGCTGTATAACACCGCCGACGAAGGCGCCATCAGCGTATTTTTTACCACTGGCGGCATTTTTGTACAGGGACAACGCAGCCTGCAACGCCGCTATTGGCTACTGCCGCCGCGACAATTAACGCAACGGATTCGTATCGATGGGGACGCACCGCTGTTGCCGCCGTCGTCCTGACCGTAAAAATCGGCTTATTCGCGCCGCGCTCGCTCGCCCTGCTGCCGCATGCCGGCCGCCACATCCACCTTCCACAGCAAATAGCCGCCGATGACGAACAGCAACAACAGCGCTAAGATGGCATCGCGTTCGTCGGCGCCGGGGATGAGAATGGGCACCAGCGCCATCAGCAAGGGTCCTAAAATGGCGGCGAATTTGCCCACCATATTGAAAAACCCAAAAAACTCGGCGCTTTTGGCCGGCGGCACGAAGCGCGCGTATAGCGAGCGGCTGAGGCTCTGCACGCCGCCTTGCACCAAGCCGATGGCGGTGGCCAGCCAATAAAAACCGGCGCTCGAATCCAGCCACCGCCAGGCGTATATCACCACCGCCGCATAGACCACAAGGCCGATTAAAATGCCGCGTCGCGGGCCGATTTTTCCGCCCAGCCAGCCGAAAAACAGCGCCGCCGGAAAGGCCACGAACTGCGTCAACAACAGCGCCGTAATCAAACTCTCCTGCGGCAAGCCCAAAATGCGGTCGCCGAAAAAAACCGCCATTTTGATGATGGCGCCGACGCCGTCAATGTAGAACCAATAGGCGATAAGGAATAAAAACAACGTGCGCATGCGGCGCAATTCCGCAAAGGTGGCGCGTAACTGGGCGAACCCCTGGCGAATCGCTAGTCGAGCGCCGCATGCTTCGGTGGGTCGGGATTCGCGCACCGCTAACAGTAGCGGCACGCTAAATAATCCCCACCAGATGCCGACGCTGATGAACGAGGCCGACAGCGCTTGCCCGGCATCGGCGAAGCCGAACCAGCCCGGCTGCGTCACCATCAGCACATTGAGCATGAACAGCAAGCCGCCGCCGATGTAGCCGAGGGCGTAGCCATACGCCGAGACGACATCGAATTCGGCCGGCTCGGCGACCTCGACTAACAGCGAATCATAAAAAATATTGGCGCCGGAAAAACCAATGGCGCCGCCGCCGTACAATATCAAGCCGACCCACCACATGCCCACATGCACCCACGCCAGGGCGGCGCTCATCACTATGCCGAGCATGGCAAATACCGCCAAAAACCGCAGGCGGCGGCCGCCACGGTCGGCAATCGCCCCCAACACCGGGGCCGCGATGGCGATCAAAACGCTGGAGGCCGCCAAGGTGATATTGAACCAAAACTGCGCTTTGCCCACCGCGATGTCGGCCGTGAGGATGCTGTAAAACACCGGGAAAAACCCCGCCATCACCGTGGTGGCGAAAGCCGAATTAGCCCAGTCGTATAACGCCCAGGAGAGCGTGCGGCGGTTTAATAACAGGTGGCGGATGGCGTGGCTCCGGTGGGTGGGGCGCTATTTGTGACGGGTTTACGGCTGGGGTTTTATGGCCAAGTTATGGCATCAGCGACGGCGAAAATCAGCATTGAATGGGATGCGAGTTCGGGTGAAATTTTAGGGAATTATATATCTAAATTTGCATGCTGGGTTTGATGTTGGGGTTTGATATTGCTTTGGCTGTTGGCTTTTAATTTTGATGTCGCTTTTGCTTTTGCTGTTGATATTGCTTTTGCTTTTGCTGTTGATATTGGTTTTTGCTTTTGCTGTTGATATTGGTTTTTGCTTTTGATTTTGATATTGCTTTTGGGCTTTTTCTTACTCCCCGCTTTGACTCCCCCTCCAAAAAGCAAAAGCGGGGGGGAGTGAAGAGCAAAATCAAAAGCCAAAAGCCAAAACCAAACCCACCGTGCAGATTTAGATATATAAATCCTCAAATCAACGCCAAATTCGACCGCAGTAACCTCACAACATGGCGCTGGCGGCGGTTAGGTAGCACCAGACATAATCGGCAAAACTCCAGCGGGTTTGGATTTCGAATACGGTGGCGGTGGGTTTGTGCAGCAAAATGCTGGCGTGGCCGAAGCGGGTTTGCGCGCATTGGGGGGGGTGGAATTGGCGTGCGTGCAAATCTAAGGGGCAGCCGCGGGCGAGAATCGCGGCGGCGTTTTCGCCGGCCAGTTCGAACACGGCGTAATAGTCGGTGACTTCGGTGACGGCGTGGTGGGTGGATGCCAGGCGCTGCGCGAGGCGTTGCAGCAGCGGCTCGGTGGCGGCTAAATCGCAGCGCAGTAGCCATTCATCCGGCCCCAGCCAGAAAATGGTGCCGGCCTCGCAGTGCGCCGTGGTGTTCGCCAAAAGCGGTAGTGGCAGATGCAAATCTTGCGTGGCGCGCATAAATTTCGCATTCGCCGGGTCGCCGCGGATATTGATTTTGCCGCACCACGGCAGTTCGCGTAAGCCAGCGGCCGGGCTTTCCATGGGCGGCCGAGCGCCGTACGGCGAAGTGGCCGCCGACTCGGGCGCGGCAACGGCGGTGAGGTCAGCCATTGGCGCGTTCCCCATGGGGGTCGAGAAATACGCTGTCGACGATGACGGCGCGATGGCGGGAACCGTCCAGCAACGGGATGTGCACGGTCTCGCCGCGGCGAGCGAAGCCGTCTTGGAGCAGCGCCAGGGCGATCGAGCGGCCCACATTGGGGCTCATATAACTCGATGAGACATGGCCGAGCATCTTCATGGGCGGGGATTTGCGCACGCTTTCGACCACATGCGCGCCTTCGGGCAAAACGAATTTGGGGTCTTTGCTCAGCAAGCCGACCAGTTGTTTGCGCCCGGCGCGCGCCGTGTCGGGGCGCGCTAGCGAGCGCTGGCCGGCGAAATCCGCCTTAGATTTGGACACTATCCAGTCCATGCCGAGGTCGCCCGGCGTGGTGGTGCCGTCGGTGTCTTGACCGGCGATGATGAAGCCTTTTTCGGCGCGCAATATGTGCATGGCTTCGGTGCCGTACGGGCAGATGCCGTATTTTTCGCCGCCGGCCATCAGCGCCTGCCACAGCGCCAGCCCGAAGCGCGCCGGCACATTGATCTCATACGCCAACTCGCCGGTGAAACTTATACGAAACACCCGCGCCGGGATGCCGGCCACCGCAAAGCGGCGCATGGACATGAACGGAAAGGCTTCCGCGTCTAGCTGGGCATCGCATAAATCGGCCAACAATTCGCGGCATTTGGGGCCGCTTATCGAGGCCACGGCCCATTGTTCGGTGACGCTGGTGCAGTACACCTCGCTGCTCGGCCACTCGGTCTGCAGCCATTCTTCGAGCCAAGTGGCCACCCGCGCCGCGCCGCCGGTGGTGGTGGTCATGTGATAATGATTTTCCGCCAGGCAGGTGGTGACGCCATCATCGAACACCATGCCGTGCTCGTTTAGCATCAAGCCGTAGCGACAGCGCCCCGGCGCCAGTTTATTCCAGGCGTTGGTGTACATCATGTTGAGTAGGGCGATGGCGTCTTTGCCGCGGAGGTCGATTTTGCCGAGGGTGGAGGCATCGACTATGCCGATGGTGGTGCGTGCCGCCAGACATTCCCGCCGCAGCGCCGCGGCCATGTCTTCGCCGGCCAGGGGAAAATAAAACGGCCGCTTCCAATCGCCGACATCCTCGAAAACCGCGCCGCGCTGTGCGTGCCACGGGTGCATGGGGGTGGTTCGTTTTTGCAGGAATAACTCGCGCCTCTCGAGGCCGACGATGGAGCCGAAGGTGAGCGGCGTATACGGCGGGCGAAAAGTGGTGGCGCCGAGGGCTTGGATGGTGGTGCCTTGATTTGCCGCCAATGCCGCTAACGCGTTGAGGTTGGAGGTTTTGCCTTGGTCGGTGCCCATGCCGGTGGTGGTGTAGCGCTTGAGGTGTTCTGGCGAGGTAAAACCTTCGCGCTGCGCCAGCGCCAGGTCGGCCAAGGTGGAATCGTTAGCCAATTCGTGGAAGTGTTTTTTCGCGCCGCGGCCGATGGGGTGGTCGCAGGGCAACACCCACAGCGCGCGCATGGGCGACAAGCGGGGTTCGACGGTTTGCCATTTATCGGCCGCGGCGGCGTTAGCATCAGGCGCGGCGTTGGTAAAACCGGCGGCGGTGGCGGCGGTTTTACCGGCTTGGTCGCCTTGTGCCAAACACTCGGCCAAACTTTGCGCGCCACAGCAGGCGCCGGCGCCGCGCAATTGATTGGCGGCCTGCGCCTCGCATTGCGTGGGTAGAAAAGCATGCACTTTTTCGCTGTATTGCAGCGGCACTTTGGCTTGGCTGAATAGGTGCACGGTGGGCGTCCAGCCGCCGGAGACGGCGATGATGTCGCAGGGCAGGTGGCGCGCTTCGCCCACCGCTTCGGTGCCGTCGGCCGATAACTCCATCACCGTGACTTGGGTAATTTTGCCGCGCCGGTAGCGCACCGCGCTGAGCGTGCTGTTGGCGTAAATGGCAATGCCGAGGGCGCGCGCTTGGGCGGCTAACTCGCCGTCCGCGGCTGGGCGTACATCGACGATGGCGACGTTGGAATCACCGGAATCGCCCGAATCGCCCGAATCGCCCGAATCAACCAAATTCGCCGCGCCGCCGGCATTTTTAGTCATGGAATCGATGGAATCGGCGGCGCGCTTGGCCTCCATGGCGGCCAGATAGGCGCTGTCGTTGTTGGTGACGGTGACCACACGCCGCCCCGGCAGCACGCCGAAGCGGTTGATATAGGCGCGCACCGCGCCGGCCAACATCACCCCCGGGCGGTCGCAGTCGGCGAATACCAGCGGGCGCTCGATGCTGCCGGTGCATAGCACCACTTGCTTGGCGCGGATTTTCCACAGCCGCGCTTTGGGCGCTTGGGGGGAGTCAGCGTGCTGCGCCGGGCCGAGATGCTCGCTCACGCGCTGCTCGGCGACTAAAAAATTGTAGTCGTAATAGCCGGTGACCGTGGTGCGCGGTAGCAGCGTTACATGCGGCATTTTGCTTAAAGTGGCGACTCGCTGGGCGACCCAATCCATGGGCGATTGCCGGTCGATGGACATGGACGATTGCCGGTCGATGGCGTGCCGCTCGGCCAGCAAGGCACCGCCGAACTCGGATTTTTCATCCGCCAAAATAATGCGCGCGCCGCTGGCGGCGGCGGCGCAGGCGGCTTGCAATCCGGCGCCACCGCCGCCGACGATGAGTACATCGCAATGCGCGTGGAGTTTGTCATAGCAATCTGGGTCCGGCGCCGTGGGCGCGCGCCCTAATCCGGCGGCGCGGCGGATGAATTTTTCATAAGTCATCCACCAGGCGCGCGGCCACATGAAGGTTTTGTAGTAGAAACCGGCCGGCAACAAACGCCACAGGCGCGCGCTGATGGCACCGAGGTCGAAAGCCGCCGACGGCCAGCAGTTTTGACTGCGGGCGCGCAGCCCGGGGTAGATTTCGATTTCCGTGGCGCGGCGGTTGGGCTCGGTGTGGCCGCCGCTTTCTAATTGCACCAAAGCGTTGGGTTCTTCAGCGCCGGCGGAGAACACGCCGCGCGGGCGGTGGTACTTAAAACTGCGCCCCACCACCACAACCCCATTGGCGAGCAAGGCCGAAGCCAAGGTGTCGCCGCGGTGGCCGGCGTGTTTTTTGCCGTCATACCAAAAGTGAATCCTCTGGTCGCGGTGGATGCGCCCGCCGCTGGCGAGGCGATTGATTTGGGTATCAGAATGCGGCGTGGGTTTCATCAAAATTTAACGCAGGTGATGGTGTCGATGCGGCCGAATTAGCCGCCGGAATTTACCGCTTGACTCATGTTTACTGTCAGCCGACGCATGAGACTCATGTTCATGTCAGCCGGTTTGTGAAAATTCAACGCGCATCATCCACATCATCCGAATCCACCGCCACCTCGGGCCGCTCGGTGGGCTTATAGACCGCGTAAATGCGGTCGTCTCGAGTGTCGCGCGCGACCACCAACCAACGCCGGCAGCCGTGGGCGTGCACCCAGCGTTCGCGGTGCAGGCCGCGCGGGTTGGTGCGAAAAAACAGGTACTCGCCCCACTCGGCATCGGTAAGTAAAGACGGCTCGGGCGGGCGGGTGATGTGCGCCTCGCCGTGGCAGGCGAATTCGCTTTGGTCGCGGCATCCGCACCACGGGCATTCGAGCACAAACATCGACTGGCCTCCTAATGCGCCACCGCGGCGGCGGCGCCTTCGTCTATCAGCGCGCCGCTGTTGAAGCGCTGCATGGAAAACGGCGCCGCCAGCGGATGCATTTCGCCGCGGGCGATGGAATGCGCGAACACATGCCCCGAGCCCGGGGTCGCCTTGAAACCGCCGGTGCCCCAGCCGCAGTTGAAAAATAAATTGCGCACCGGGGTTGTGGTGATGAGCGGCGAGCGGTCGACCGTTACATCGACGATGCCGCCCCATTGGCGCATCATTTTCAGGCGCGAAAATAGCGGGTATAACTCGACGATGGGGCCGACGGTGTGTTCGATGGCATCGAAGCCGCCGCGCTGGGAATAGGAATTATAGGCATCCGAGCCGGCGCCGATGACTAACTCGCCCTTGTCCGATTGGCTGATATAGGCGTGCACGCTGCCGGACATCACCACGCAATCTAAAATGGGTTTGATGGGCTCGCTCACCAGCGCTTGCAGCGGCACCGATTCTACGGGTAAGCGAAAGCCGGCCATATCGGCCAACACGCTGCAGTGGCCGGCGACTACGCAGCCGACTTTGGCAGCGCCGATAAAGCCGTGATTGGTGTCCACGCCGGTCACCTGATTGCCGTCCTTGCGAAAACCGGTGACCTCGCAATTTTGGATGAGGTCTACGCCGAGCGCATCGGCGGCGCGCGCATAACCCCACGCCACCGCGTCATGGCGGGCGGTGCCGCCGCGGCGCTGCAACAACGCGCCCAAAATCGGGTAGCGACATTGCAGGTTGATGAACGGCACCATGGATTTCACCTGCGGCGGGGTTAGAAACTCCGAATCGATGCCGTTCAAATGAATGGCGTTGCCGCGCCGCCCGATTTCCTGCATATCGTGCACGCTGTGGGCGAGGTGCAACAGCCCGCGCTGGGAAAACATCACATTGTAATTCAGCGCCTGACTCAAGCCCTCCCATAATTTCATGGCGTGCTCGTAAAGATTAGCGGATTCATCCCACAGATAATTCGAGCGCACGATGGTGGTGTTGCGCCCGGTGTTGCCGCCGCCTAACCAGCCTTTTTCGAGCACCGCGATGTTGGCGACCCGGCATTCCTTGGCCAAATAATAGGCCGTCGCCAGCCCATGCCCGCCGCCGCCGATAATCACCACATCATAAGCCGCCTTCGGCGCCGGGCTGCGCCACGCCGGCTGCCAGCCGTGATGATAATTCAGCGCTTTGCGCGCCAAATTGAAGATGGAATAGCGATCCATGGTTAATGTTTGATGTTCGATGCGGCGGGTATCGATGCGGCTTCAATAATGCGCCAATAATTCATTGACCAACTCGTGTATTTTGGGCTTGGCATCGATCCATTTGGCAAAGGAAGAACTGCCGCCTGTAGAATCATAGATGGCTTCACCATCGAGATGGCCGTTGCGGAAAATTTTGATTTCCGCATAAGCCATGTATACCGTAATGTCCCAACTCCAGCGCGCCACATACCTCGCCGTCCATTCGCATTGCGGGAAAGTACTCGTTGAGTCAACCATCTTAAATCGAATGCCGCGTTCGGCTAAAGCAGATTGAAATTCAAATATAAAACCCGAGCGTACTTTGGGATTTTCGACTATGCAAAGTTCATCGCCTTGGGCGAGTCCGGACGGCTCGACGGTTTGCCTGATGGTGCAAGCACAAAGCGCCAAACTGGTTAGCACAATAAACAAGATTTTTTTATTCATGTTTTATTCGCGGTTAATATATCGACATGGGGTTATTAAGCAACCGCCAGATTCATTGAATATGATGAACATTTAACATGAATCGATGGTCGACCTCAAGTCGGTTGCGGGTTTCGATAAAATTTCCGCCTTAGGCGGGCGTTCTAAAACTGCCGGCGCGGCATTGATGTTATCTAACCGCCGCTGGGCGAGTTTAACCAATTCAGGCTGCAACTCAAACGCCAGAAAATCGCGCTGGTTTTGTTGGCAGACCAGCGGGCAAGTACCTGTGCCGGCGAATGGGTCGAGTACTAAATCGCCTTTCGATGAACTGGCCAACACTAATCTTTCGATTAATTTTTCGGGTTTTTGGATGGTGTTTAAGGCCGAGCGGCACACCAATTCTTTGGATTTATAGGTGAGTTGTTTGATGTCGCCCCACACATCGCCGGGGTTTTTGCCGCGCCCGTTGAATTTGGTTTTGGCGTATCTACCGCCGGTCACCGAGGGTACTTTTTCACAGCGCAAGCGATGCGCCAACTCGACCAACTGCGGCACGCGAATGTCGTCTAAATGATAATGGCGCGGCGATTTGCCGTTGATGAAGTAGGCGATGATGTCGTAATTATTGGTGTAGTTTACGCGCCCTTGCGCCAAGCGGTTGGGTTGATACCATACTATTTTTGATTTTAGATTTAGGTGCGGGCGGTAATCGATGAAGTCTATGCAATTCGCCTTGCCAAACAGATAAAGCGCGCCGCCGGGTTTTAATTTGGCGGAAAATTTTTGGATTAAATCGAGATTGAAATCTTGAATCGACGAAATTTTATCCCAAGCATTGGCGGTGACGCCATACGGGCCATCGCAGATGATTAAATCCACGCTTGCCGCATCGACTTGTGCTATCAAATCAAAAAAATCGCCGCCATGTATTCGGTTCTTTTCAAGCATGGTTTTCAAGCATGGTTTTCAAGCATGGGTCATCGATAATGAACGAGGGATTATATTGCGCGTTAAAACTCGACGCCTTGGGCCGCCAGGATGCCGGCATCGAAGGCGTGTTTGTTTTTTTTCATCTCGGTCACGGTGTCGGCGGCGGCGATGACTTCCAATGCGGCGTCGCGGCCGGTTAAGATGAGATGCAGCCACGGGGGTTTTTGCGTGGCGATGAATTCGGCTATCTCGGCGCCGGGAATCCAGCCATAGGAACTGCAATAGTTGATTTCATCGAGCAGCACCAAATCGAATTTCTCGCTCAAAATTTTCTGTTGGCTGAATTCCCAGATGGCGCGGCTGGTTTTGATGTCTTGTTCGGGGTTTTGCGTGTCCCAAGTGAAGCCGTCGCCCATCACATGCCACTCGATATTAGCGAATTTTTCGGACGCGTGTTGTTCGCCGGTTTTCCATTTGCCTTTGATGTATTGAATCACGCATACCTGCAGACCCCAGCCGGCGGCGCGAAACACCACGCCGAAGGCGCTTGAGGATTTGCCCTTGCCGTCGCCGGTGTGCACCAGCGTGAGGCCCCGGCGGCGCGCTCGAGATTTCATGGTGGGTTCATTTGGTGGGAATTAGCGAGCCGCAACTAGTCATGTACATATATTAGGTAGAATATATAGGTATAGGCGATAGGGATTGCCGATAGCGCGGCACCGATATTATCAGCAACCCCTAAACCGCGGCCATTAAAACAGGTCGCGGTCGGCCATGGATACGAATTCGCCATCGCCGATGACCAGATGATCTAACAGGCGGATGTCCACCATCTGCAAGGCCTCTTTGAGGCGCGCGGTTAAGGTGGCGTCGGCGCGGCTCGGCTCGGCGATGCCGGAGGGGTGATTGTGGGCGATAATGATGGCGGCGGCGTTGTAACGCAAGGCGCTTTTGACCACCTCGCGCGGGTGCACCGTGGCGCCGCTGATGGTGCCGTGGAATAATTCCTCGTAGGTGATGACTTGATGGCGCGTGTCGAGATAGACCACGGCGAACACTTCGCGCGCTTGGTCGCGCAGTTGGTGGGTGAGGAAATCGGCGGCTTGCTTGGGGCTGGTCAGCGGCCCTTCTTTTTCTAATTTTTGCGCCAGATAGCGCTTGCCGAGTTCCAACGCCGCCATCAGTTGCGCGCTCTTCGCCGGCCCTAAACCGGATGCGCCGGCGAGGGCGGTTTGCCCGGCGTTTAGCACTTGGCGCAAGCCGCCGAATTGACGCAGTAAATCCCGCCCGACATCCACCGCCGATTTGCCCTTGACGCCGGTGCGCAAAAATATCGCCAGCAACTCGGCATCGGACAACGCGCCGGCGCCATTTTTGGTTAGTTTTTCGCGCGGTCTTTCATCGGCCGGCCATTGGCTTATCGCCATGAGTCCATACTCCATGATGCGTTACCCTAAAATGCGCGCCGCGGCTCGATAAAATCGCGCGCGCGCTCCTGCGGTCGGTTTCCCTACCTGAATTGCAACCCTACCCTATGAAGCCCCCAAATCACAAGCGAATTTTGCTCGGCATCACCGGCGGTATCGCCGCTTATAAAAGCCCGAGCGTGGCGCGCCGCCTACGCGAACGCGGCTGCCAGGTGCGCGTGGTGATGACCGCCGCGGCCACCCAATTCATCACCCCGCTCACGCTGCAAGCGGTCAGCGGCAATGCGGTGCATCAACATTTGTTGGATGAAGGCGCCGAATCCGGTATGGGGCATATCGAGTTGGCGCGCTGGGCTGAGCAGTTAGTGGTGGCCCCCGCCAGCGCCGATTTTATCGCCCGCTTAGCGCATGGCCGCAGCAATGATTTGCTATGCGCCGTGGCCCTGGCAACCGCAGCAACCATCACCCTCGCCCCGGCCATGAACCGCATGATGTGGCAACACCCGGCCACGCAGCGCAATGTGGCCGAGTTGGCGGCGCGCGGGGTGCGCATTATCGGCCCCGGCGCCGGCTCGCAGGCGTGCGGCGAAAGCGGCGCCGGGCGTATGAGCGAGCCTGAGGAGATTGCGGCACAAGTGGTCGGCGCCGGGCGGCCGCGTTCGTTGGCCGGCGTGAGCGTATTGATGACCGCCGGCCCCACCTGGGAGGCGTTGGACCCGGTGCGCGGGCTGAGCAACCACTCTTCCGGCAAAATGGGCTATGCCATGGCGCAAGCGGCGGCCGATGTCGGGGCTGAAGTTACGCTGGTGAGCGGACCGGTGGATGCGGCGGTGAGCGGCCGGGTTTGTAGCCGGGGTTATGACCAGTCTGGCGGGGGCGGTGGTCGGGTTTATGGTCAGCCTGGCGGGGGGGATGATGGGATTGATGGCGGCGTTAATGGTCGCCCTGGCACCGGCGGCATCGACCTCATCGCGGTGCGCTCGGCGCAAGAGATGTTGGATGCGGTGCTGGCTCGGGCTGCGACGGCGGATGTGTTCATCGGCGTGGCGGCGGTGGCGGATTACCGCCCGGCGGCAGTGAGCGCCCAAAAAATCAAGAAAAAAGCGCCGCGCATGCGCATCGACCTCATCCAAAACCCGGATATTCTGGCCACCGTGGCGGCGCTGAAAAAGGCCCCGTTCACGGTGGGCTTCGCCGCCGAAACCGAGAATGTATTAGCCCACGCCCGCGAAAAAGGCCGCCGCAAAGGCGTCGATATCATGCTCGCCAACCATGTCGCCGAGGTGTTCGGCCGCGATGAAAATTCGGTGACGGTGATCGACTGCCGACGGGGTGGCGTTGCTGGTGGCGCTGGCGACGGCGGCGAAATCACCGGTGAAATCACCCTGCCGCGCACCGATAAATATCGCTTAAGCCGGCAAATCATCGAACACATCGCCCCGCTGGTGCTGGCGCGACGAAAATGCGCTCATCCCACTTAATTTTGCCAGCCAATTTTGCCAGCCAATTTTGCCAGCCCATTTCGCCAGCCCATTTCGCCAGCCCATTTCGCCAGCCCATTTTGCCAGCCCATTTCGCCAGCCCATTTCATCGCCAGCCGTGATTCGGTCAGCGAAAATCACCCAATCCGGTCCTTCAGATTATGTCAACACCGCCCACCACCTTAAGCGTAGACCTCAAAATCTTAGACCGGCGCATCGAAACGGAATTCGGCCGGCCGCAATACGCTAGCGACAGCGCCGCCGGGCTGGATTTGCGCGCCTGCATCGAGGCGCCGCTAACCTTAGCCGCCGGGGCCGCCGAACTCATCCCCACTGGCATCGCCATGCACCTCAAAGACCCGAATTACGCGGCGGTATTATTGCCGCGTTCCGGCCTCGGTCACAAACACGGCATCGTACTCGGCAACCTAACCGGCCTCATCGACGCCGATTATCAGGGTCAAATTTTCATCTCCTGCTGGAACCGCGGCGGTGCCGATTTCATCATCACCCCCGGCGACCGCATCGCCCAAATGGTCATCCTCCCCATCGCCCGAGCGGCCTTTAATGTGGTGGATTCATTGCCCGAAACGCGCCGCGCCGGCGGTGGCTTCGGCTCCACTGGGGTGCGGTGATGGGGGCAATGTCCGGGTGCTGGAAGCGCGCATCGCCAGCCATAAAAAAGCGGCAATTTGGCACGCGATGATGAGGGAAAAGGTGCTTTGGTGGGCGATTAAAGTGGAGAGTAATGCACCAAGCCCAGCGAATCCAATCATTAGACTATACTTATAAGCCAAACATTCTTGTTGAATATAAATGCATCGCCTGCATCAAATGAAACTTATAACGTTCCTAAAAACGCCACGACTTGTTGCGGGTCAATGCGTTTCAAGTAATCGATATTTACCTAGGAAAAAGCGATTTTGCGATTCCGCGTAATCACATAAGTCGCTGGTATTGGAAGCCGCCAACTGGCATCGCCGTTGTAGCCAGTGATGTCGCTACCGAGTTGCTTATAAACCTCTATCAACTCGTCCGGCATAGTGAATACCAAACCAAACTGCTCGGATACCACATGGCCAACATCGCTTAGCACCTCAAACTCCAGAGACAACTTTTGTACGTTGGACAACGAACTTTCCGGCAACTCCGGGGACACCCCAACAACCCTGACGCCATGTTTCTGAATATCAGCCAAACTCCGCTGATAAGCAGACAGTTCAAGCCTGCAATACGGACACCAACTACCCCGGTAAAATTTCAAAACAATTGGTCATTTTGTCAGCAAGTCATCAACCGAGACCGCATTGCTATTCGCGTTCGGCAAAACAAACGATGGGATTTCATCCCCCGTCTGAAGCGCCGATTTGTCAATGCCTTGCTTAATCATTTTATGGGTCGCACCTCGCATGGTGGCGACTGGTGTCTCGCTTCGGCTGGCTTCAGATTCCACCTGCTTGGCTTTCAACTCGTAGGCTAACCGCTTAATTACGATTTCTTGGGATTTCATAATTTCCACCTCATGATGGTTGCCCTTATTGAATAGGGTTTATATACCTATTGCCCAAATCCTTATGTCACGCCGATTTTATAGTGCGGCGTGAAATTTTTTTGGTTAGGATTCATTATTTTGGTTAGGATTTATATGGGGGTTTTTGGAATCATGCAAGCGGTTTTTCTGGTTTTGGGTTAGTAAGTGGATAATTCCCTAAAATATAAGGAGTGGTAGATATAAATTTTCTTGTTTGATTGTTGCTTGGTTTTTGATTTTGGTTTTGCTGTTGCTTTTGATGCTTCTTCTTTCACGCCACTTAGCTTTTGCTTTTTGGAGGGGGAGTCAAAACTGGCGGCTTTATCGCCTGATTTGGTGGGGGGTTGATGTTGGTCTTTTTGCTTTTGCTTTTAAATCTTCAACTCATTAGCCCAAATGAGGGGCTATGTAAAAATCAAAAGCCAAATAAAAATCAAACCCAGCCGGGCGGATTTAGATATATTAATCCCTTAATTAAGGGTTTAATTTAAATATTAAATTCAGCGCTTGACTATCGTCATGACCGCAAAAATGGCGGCGGCGATTACCACGATGGAAGGGCCGGCCGGGGTATCGAGCCACATCGACAGCGCCAGGCCGCCGCCCATGGAGGCTATGCCGAATACGGCGGCGAGCAGCGCCATGCCTTCGGGCGAGCGGGCTACGTAGCGGGCTGCAGCCGGCGGGATGATGAGCAATGAGACGATGAGCAAAGCGCCGACCACTTGCATGGCGAGGGCCACTACCACGCTCAGCAAAATGAAAAAAATGGCGCGGATTTGCGGCTCGCGGACGCCGCCGACGATGGCTAATTCGCGATGCGCGATGAGTGCTAATAGCGGTCGCCAGATGGTCGCCAGAATGAGCAGCACGCCGCCGCCGCCGAGATAAATCCACCACACATCGGCGGCGCGCAACGCCAGGATGTCGCCGAATAAATAACCGATGAGGTCGACGCGCACGCCCGGCATCAGCGCCAACAACACCAGTCCCAACGCCAGCGTGCCGTGGGCGAGGATGCCGAGCGCCGCATCGCTGCTTAAATCCCGCCGCCGCTGCATCAGCGCCAACAGCGCCGATACCGCCAGGCACACCAGCAGAATCGCCAGTTGTAAATTCAGCGCGAAAAATAGCCCCAAGGCGATGCCGAGCAGCGCCGCATGCGCTAACGCGGCGCCGAAATACGCCATGCGCTGCCACACCACCGCGCACCCCAACGGGGCGCAGAGGATGGCTACGCCGACGCCGCCGAGCAGGGCGCGCCATAAAAAATCATCCATGCGCATCGGCCGCCGGCAGCGGCTGGATGTCGCCGTGGGCGCCATGTACATGATCGTGGTGATGTTGATAAGGCGCTAATCCAGCGCCCGCAGCCGCCACCGGGGCGCAGAGGATGGCTACGCCGACGCCGCCGAGCAGGGCGCGCCATAAAAAATCATCCATGCGCATCGGCCGCCGGCAGCGGCTGGATGTCGCCGTGGGCGCCATGTACATGATCGTGGTGATGTTGATAGGGCGCTAATCCAGCACCCGCAGCCGCCGCCGGGGCGCCGAATAAGGCGCGAAATTGCGGGTGCTGGCGTACCTCGGCCGGTTTGCCGCTGCAACATAAGTGGCGGTTTACGCACAGCACGCGGTCGGTGGCCGCCATCACCATGTGCAGGTCGTGGGAGACCAGCAGCACGCCGCAGCGCCGCTGCTCGCGCAAGGTTTGGATGAGGCGGTGCAGGCTCGCTTGGCCGCTGACATCCAGCCCGGCGGCGGGTTCGTCCAACACCAGCAAATCCGGCGCCGGCAACAACGCCCCGGCCAACAACACGCGGCGCATTTCGCCGCCGGATAAATCGTGCATGGCGGCATCGCCGAGTTGGCTCGCGCCCACTTCGGCGAGGGCCTCATCGAGGCGCGCCGCCGGGTGATTTTTATGGGCGCGCAAGAAACGCCGCACCGACAGCGGCAAGGTGCGCTCGAATTCGATGCGCTGCGGCACATAACCGAGCGCCAGCCCGGTGCGTCTGCGCACCATGCCGCTATCGGGCTTCAATAATTGCAGCGCGAGGTTGACCACGGTGCTTTTGCCGGCGCCATTGGGGCCGATGAGGGTGACGATTTCGGCGCCATCGAGGGTGAAACTTAAATCCTGCAGAATGATTTGCCCGTTGCGGCTGAAATTTACCTGCTCGAAGCGCAGTAGCGGGGCGGCGCGGTCGCGGCGGGCGGGCGATGGCATGGGCGGTTAGGTGGTTGGGTTGTTGGGTGGATTTACGGGTGGATGTGGCGGCGGAATTTGCGCCGATGGGAGCGAACTTGAGTCGGATTTCGGTGGAATTTGAGCGGATTTTGAGGCGCAAGGTTGGGCCGATGTGGCGCGGCGGTTTGCGGTTGGGCAGGGCCGATTTGTTGGCCGATTTGCGGCCCGATTTGCGCGATATTTTGGCGAAATTTGATGCGGAATTTGGTGCAAGAGGGAGAAATTGGCGACGACATATCGCGACAAAATTGCCGACGCGGTCGGCGGCGGATTAGGGCGGGTAGGGCGGATTTGCGGCCGGATTTAGCGCCTGGCTTGGGCGGTGCTGGCGGCGGATTTGGATGAATCGCGTCGGCACTGCGCGCATTGGCCGCTGATTTCGACCATGGGGCGCAGCGCCGACAAGCCGGCCCCGGCAGCGGTGCTCGCCAGCATTTTATTGAGCGCGCCGTCATCGAGTTCGGCCACCCGGCGGCAATGGTCGCAGATTAAAAACTGCCCGATGTGGCGGCGCTGCGGCTGGTTGCAGCCGACATAGGCATTGTGCGATTGGATTTTATGCGCCAAGCGGTTTTGCAGCAGGAAATCGAGGGCGCGGTACACCGTCGGCGGCTGGGCGTTGGGTTTTTCGTCGCGCAATTGCGCCAGCAAGTCATAAGCCGGCGCCGGCCGATGACTGGCCCAGATCAATTCCAACACCCGGCGGCGAAGATGCGTGAACCGCAAGCCATCGCGTCGGCACAGATCATCGGCGCGCGCCATGGCGGCCGCAATGCAACGCGCATGGTTATGGCGGCGCGGTAAAAAGGCGGAAGGTGGGCGAGGCGAGGGCATGCGGGTCGGGCGGGTAGGTCGCGATGTAACGAGTTTTTATTATGATATATTATATCATAATCGTGTTGCTGGGTGATTATTCAGATTCGCTTGCGCAGATTCGATGGCTCATCCTCATGTCGATGCCCCGGATTATCTAGCGGGCCGATTAGTGACCGATAGCCTCGCCGATAACCCCGCCGATAACCCCGCCCGACCACTCAAATTTACCCGTCATGCCCAAATATCGCCTCTCGCCCGGCCCGCTCACCCGCCTCGGTTCGGCGTTGGTCCTATTTTTCGCCATGACAGCCGCCGTCGCCGCTCCCAAAGTGGCGGTGTCGGTGTTGCCGGTGCACTCGCTGGTGTGGGCGCTGATGCAAGGCGTCGGGCCGCCGCAGTTACTGATGCAAGGCGGGCAGTCGCCGCATGATAGCTCGCTGAAACCGTCGCAACTCCGCGCCATTGATGATGCGGATTTAATCGTCTGGATTGGCCCCAGTTTCGAGCACGCCATGGCCAAACCCATCGCCGCTAAAAAGGGCGAGGCACGCGTGATGACTTTGTTAGACAATGAAAATATGCGGCGCTTGAAAACCCGTCCAAGCGGCATCTGGAATCAGCCTGCAGGCGGCGCGTATGTCACCCATACTGATTCGCATGATTCGCATGAGCATGGCGCGGCGCAAAATTCTGCAACGAAAAACCACGCGCCAGCCGACCCGCATTTATGGTTGTCCATCCACAATGCCGACGCCATCGCCCGCCAGGTGGCGCGTCAACTGCAACGCATCGACCCGGCGAATCACGCGCGGTATGAACATAATTTGCAGGCGTTGATTGTAGACTTGGCGGATTTCAAAGCGGCGTCGGTGAATCGATTCCAGCGCATCGCTCAGCGCTATGCGCATGGCAAAAACGGCGCCCCCTATGTGGTTTTTCACGATGCCTATCAATATTTCGAGCATGAATTTGGCGTACGCCCAGCCGCAGCGCTGACCGCCGCCGCCGAGCATAAGCCCGGCGCCAGACGCGTCAGCGCCATCAAAAAACTCATCCAAACCGGCCCGATTGATTGCGTTTTCAGCGAGCCGCAATTCTCACCGGCGCTGGTGGAGGTGTTGCTCGGCGACAGCGCCGCAGCCGCCGCCGTGTTGGACCCATTGGGGGCAAGTTTGAGGCCGGGGCCGGCCGCATGGTTTCAATTGATGGATGGAATTCTAACCCCCCTCATCGCTTGCTTGGAATAAAAAAAAGCGCGGCGACATATCCATTTGTCGAGATAAAAACCGGCGACATTAAAATTATCAATATCGACATTTTAACCGTCGACATAAGCCATCCTAACCTCACCAATGATTTCGCAACTCGCGCAGTTTTAGAAACACTGCTTCCATGTCAGGGTGGGTGGCTAAGTCGGGGAATTGGTCGCGCAAGCGCTCGATCACCTCGGGGTTTGTCAAACGAAAAAAGGTGTTGATTTGCCGCTCTTGCCCGACCGTGGTTACATGCGCATGATTCGGATCTTGGGCCGCGGCCATCTCTAACATGGCAGCGGCGGCGGCGTTGCCGGGTTCGCGGTCGAGGGTAAAACGCAGGTTGCTTTCCAGATAATCATGGCCCGGATAGATGCGGGTGTGGTCGGGCAAGGTGGACAGTTGCTCGATAAAGGTGCGATATAGCGCCGCCGGATGGCCGCCGTTGTGGCAGTTGCCGGCGCCGGCGTTGAACAGCGTGTCGCCGCAAAATAACGCCGGCGCATCGCCCTCGGCCAGCAGGCAAACATGGCTCATGGTGTGGCCCGGCGTGTCCAACGCGGTCAGCCGCACGGCGCCGAATTCGATCACATCGCCGGCCGCCAGAGCGCGATCCATGCCGCTTATCGCCGGCGCGGCCGCCGCATGCGCCATAATTTTCGCCCCCGTCGCCGCCACCACCGCATCATTACCGCCGATGTGGTCGGCGTGCTCATGGGTATTCACCACCCGCGTAATCTCCCAGCCACGCTGACGCGCCAACGCCAAACATTTTTGATGATCCAACGGGTCGATGGCCAAGGCTTCACCGCTGTGCGGGCAGGCCAGCAAATAGTTAAAATTGCGCAACGAATTACCAGTCCAAATTTGCTCAACTATCATGCCAAAACTCCTCGCCGTGGATGAAAAAATGTCAAAAAAACGCGCCGCAACACGCCGCCCATAAATGCCGAGCGACCGCGCCCAATCGAGATGAGTATACTCCACCCCAGCGGCCGGAGAAGTGCAAACCCGCCGGCGATAGGCTTATACTTAAACCCCCCGCCGTTTTGATTTTTGGCGGCGACGGCTAACGATTCGAGCGCAGACCGATGGATAAAGAACGTTTTTGTAAAGTGTGGGCGCGCAGCGGCGGCGCGCGCGGCGAGGCGATTTTTGCCGAGATGGCGACGCGTTATGACGAGCCGCATCGCTACTATCATCGCAGCCGGCATATCGACGACTGCCTGTCGCGGATGGACCGCGCTACGCCGACGCTGGGGGCATCCGATAGTGTCGAACTCGCCATCTGGTTTCATGATGTGGTGTACGACATTGGCGCCGCCGATAACGAACGTCGCAGTGCCGATTGGTTTGCCGAGCGCGCCGCTGGTGCGTTGGCGCCGGCGCTAATTGACGAGGTGGACGGCTACATTATGAGCACCACGCACCGCGAGGCGCCGCCGACTGATGGCGCGAAATTCGTAGTCGATGTGGACCTAAGCGGGTTGGGTATGTCGCCACAGATGTTCTGGCGCGACGGCGACAACATCCGCCTTGAATGCGGCGCCTTGAGCGATGCCCAATACGCCCACGGACAAGGCAAATTTTTGCGCATGTTGTTGCAGCGCGAGCGCATTTTTCACACGCCTTTTTTCCACGATTGGTGCGAAGCCCAAGCGCGTCGCAACATCGAAGAGGCGTTGACGCATTACGCGCGGATAGCGGAGTAAATCAGCGCCGCCGAATCGCCGCCGACGGTTGATAGCCATCAAAGTGGCGGCTCATCGACACCATGCGCGCGGTTTATTACCATTAATATATCGCTATGGTGTGCTAGGGATTAACCCAGCGGCGGTAGGTTGATTATTAATAGGGGATTTATAGTCCTAAATATGCAGTTCGATTGGCGTTTTTTTGAGGTCAGCGACTGATTTAGGGGGCTGCGGTTGTTTTTTGCTTTTGCTTTGGTTTTTGATTTTGCTTTTGGCTTTTGCTGTTAACGTTTTACTCCCCCCCGCTTCAGAGGGTGTGCGAAAAGCCACCTTGTTTGATATTTTACTCTGAAATCATTTATCAAAAAAGGTACAATAGGCGCTTACAACATTCCATCGATGCATTCCATTGATGCATTTTATTGATGCATTCAATCACTTGCCATCAAAATATTATCATGCCTTCCACAAAATCATACACCGCGCATCTATCTACGCAGTGCAGTATGTTCAATAGCATGCCGCAAGTTGCCAAGAAGGCGATGACTCTTGCTGCCAACGGTAGAAAATTTATAACCGGCGAGCCTAATAAATTGTACTATGGATGGCTACATTACTCATCGCTTTTCCCCCACGCCGCGGCGTGTTCATTAATAATATCTTGGCGGCGCTGTATCTGTTCTTCAGTTAACTTCCCCCATAAAAAATGCATATCCTTATCGCCCTTCTTGCTATTACAGGCACGGCATAGCAACTGTAAATTCTCCATAACATCGCGCCCGCCTTTGGCTCTGGCTAATTTGTGGTCGACTTCTAAATCATCCTCCATCTTTTGCTCTAAACACCCTTTGCAAATAGGCTGCTTACCCTTACGGTAAAACTCTTGCAATAAATTCTGTTTGGCATCCTTTATAGACACCTTTTCATACCCCAATTCATCCGCCCGTTTTGGCAAGGGTTTTGGTTTTTTTACCTTTGCTTTGGCGGGTTTATTAGTATCAAAGCGATAGTTATCGAATGGGCTTGCCTCTATTCGGTCGTGCAATATCTCAATCGCCTTCTCATTTTGGTCGATGCCAATCCATTGCCTATCTAACGCCGCCGCCGCCATGCAAGTAGTCGCGCATCCGCAAAACGGGTCTAAAACTAAATCCCCCTCATTGCTACTAGCCTTAATTATGCGATTTAACAGGGCGAGCGGTTTTTGGGTTTGATAGGGGGTTTTTTCTCGATGATTGGTTAAAGCCGCAATATCAACCCACCACGATTCGGGAATTTTACCGCCGCCGAATTTAGTATCCACTTGCGTATGGTTTCGGCGATTTTTGATGTCCACGGAAGCGGCGATACAACTACTTTCGCCCTCCACACGCCCCCGCCTGGCAAGAGTTTCTGAGCTATACGGAACGCGCACGGCATTGCGGTGGAAAAGTGTTTTTTTAGACTTAGCGTAAAAGAAAATAGTGTCGTGTTTTCGCGGGAATTGCATACGGACATTACCGGGGCCGGTATAACACCAAACAATTTCATTCCTAAAATTGTTCTTGCCAAACACACAATCAAGCACCATTCTCAAATAAAAATTGGCACTATGGTCACAATGTAAATACAGTGAACCCGTAGATTTTAGCAACCGATGCATCTGCACAATCCGCGATGCCATAAAGGCCAAATAATTATGCATTGACCGACTATGCATATCCTCTGCCAACACAATCATCTGCCACATATCCGGGTATGCAAACTTCAGATTCAGCGCATGGGCATAATCCACATCCTTTTTGCTCCATGTATCATCAAACGAATGGGCTGGCGTTTTACCCTTGCGCAAAATATCACTCTTAAACGGCGGATCAGTGTAGATTAAATCCACCATGTTTGATTCCATACCCATCATAATCGGCAGATTATCACCGATATAAAGGGTTTTCTCATACTCCGCCGGCCCACTTATGCCACCAACTCCGCGTAGGTTAGCCTTTTGACTTGTTTTATCAATCATTCCGCTATTATTACACACCCTAAAACCTCATGCAAGCAATGGGTCAACAACCATATAATTCCCAAACAAAAGCCAAAGCCAAAGCCAAAAGCCAAAAGCCAAAGCCAAAGCCAAAGCCAAAAGCCAAAAGCCAAAGCCAAAAGCCAAAAGCCAAAGCCAAAAGCCAAAAGCCAAAGCCAAAAGCCAAAAGCCAAAGCCAAAAGCCAAAAGCCAAAGCCAAAATCAAAAGCGACAATCAAAAGCGACAATCAAAAGCCGAGTCAAAATCAAAATCAAAAAGCCCCCCACCAAAACTGGTGATGAAGCCGCCAGTTTTGACTCCCCCTCATGGTGAAGCGGGGGGAGTGAAGATTAAAAGCCAAAAGCCAAAAGCCAAAATCAAAACCACCGTGCAAATTTAGATATATAAATCCCATTAATAGGTTTGCCCTCCAAACGCTGGCTGCGATGGCGGGATTAATCCGCCGGCGGTTCGTTCCATGGGCAATTCAGGCGCGCCAGGCGCAGTTTTCCGCCGGCATCGAAGCGAAAAATATGCGGCAAGGTCCAGTCGATTTTTTGGTTGAAATCGGCCGCCATATCCCAGTCGCAGGCGGCGCTCAACACGCTACGAATCACCCCCTTGTGAGTGACCGCTAACGCCGCCGGGTGCGCCGCCGCGGTCGCGCTAAGCCATGGCAACAACCGCCGCCGCACCATGCGCGCGCTTTCCCCGCCCGGCGGGGTGAAATCCAGCCCGCGATTTGGCATCAACACCAGCGCATGAATGCGTGCCTCGAGAGTGCTGCGATGCAGGCCTTCAAAATCCCCCCAATTCGCTTCGATGAGGGCGGCGCAGCTAAGCGCTGGCGCATCGGGGTTGAGCAGGGCGGCGGTGTGCGCGGCGCGGCGCAATGGGCTGGCGTGCCAGCGGGCGCGCAAAAAGCCATCGGCGGGGTGGGTTTGGCGCAATGTTTCGGCGCCGGCGGCGCTCAATTCGGTGTCGGTGCGTCCCTGAATCAAACCGCGCTGATTCCACTCGGTGACGCCGTGGCGCAACAACGCTATCCAAGCCATATTGGCGAAATCATGTTATCTGAATGACGCCATCCAAGGGCGAAATCACGCGCATTCAGCCGCGTATAAACCGCGTGATCCAGCGAAAAATTTGCGCAGAATCTAAATCCATCCGTAGCGATTCCATAGCGCGCTTGCGTACTTCAACGCCGATGGTATCTTTGCGGCTGTCGATGCGAAAGGCGCAGAAATCTTTATCGAATTCCGGGTGCCCTTGAATGCCGAGCATGATGTCGTCGGCGATGAACATGCTAATCGGGCAGAAATCATTGGTGGCGATAACGCGACAACCGGGCGGCAACAGCGCCACTTGGTCTTGATGAATGACGACTAAGTTGTAGTGGCTCGGCGCCGGCGCCGCGCCGTTTTTCATCCACGCTTGCGGCGCGGTGATGCGCGTGCTGTGAATGCCCACCCCCCAGCCGTCCTCGGCCTTGCGTGTCTCGCCGCCCAAGGCGTGGGCGATGAGTTGGTGGCCGAAACAGATGCCCACGGTCTTGGTGCGCTGCGCATAACAACGCCGCACAAAATCCTGTAAGTCGAGAATCCATGCCGATGCATCATAAACCGCATGGCGCGAGCCGGAAATCAAATACGCATCGAATGCATCCGGCGAATCCGGCAACTCGCCATGCTGGCAGCGAAACGGCGTGAGTCGACAATCGGCATCGGCTGCTGCCATGCCAGCGCTGAACATATTAGTGTACGAGCCGTAGCGGGGTTGGGCGGCTTTATCGACATCGTCGCACAACAACAAACCGACTCGGCGTTTATGATGAGATTTCATCGCCTCGGGCTTCATCGCAAGTTATCGCCGGTGGGGTAGAATCCAAGCACGGCATGTTATCAGCAAAAAACCTACCCAATAAACCGTGGCCATTAATCATGACCGGCCCGGCCACCAATTTTTACGAGCCAGTTAACCCATGGACATATTAAAAGGCAGCCTAGTCGCATTAATTACGCCGATGCACGAAGACGGCGCCGTGGATTGGGAAAATCTACGCAAGTTGGTGGATTTTCACGCCGCCAGCGGCACCGATGGCATCGTCTCCGTCGGCACTTCCGGCGAATCCGCCACCCTCGATGTGGACGAGCAAATCGAGGTGGTGCGGCGCACCGTCGACATGGCGGCCGGACGGCTTGCGGTCATCGCCGGCAGCGGCGCCAATTCCACCTCAGAGGCGGTGGAACTCACCACCCGCGCCGCAAAAACCGGCGTCAGCGCTTGCCTGCTGGTGGTGCCGTATTACAACAAACCGACCCAGCACGGGCTGTATCAGCACTTTTGCCGCATCGCCGAGAGCGTCGATGTGGGGCAAATTTTATACAATGTGCCATCGCGCACCGCCCTCGATATGGACAACGACACGGTCGTAAAACTGGCGAAAATCCCCAACATCATCGGCCTCAAAGACGCCACTGGCGACATTAATCGCGTGGCTGATTTACGCGCCCGTTGCGGCGCCGATTTCGCGCTTTATTCCGGCGATGACGCCACCACGCTGGCGTTTATCCAAGCCGGCGGCGATGGCTGCATCTCGGTCACCGCCAATGTGGCCGCGCAGAAAATGCGCGCCATGTGCCATTGCGCGTTAGCTGGCGACGCCGCCACCGCCGCGCGCTTAAACCAGCAATTGGACGACTTGCACGCCGCCTTGTTTGTGGAATCCAACCCCATTCCGGCGAAATGGGCGCTGGCAAAATTAGGCATGGCGGCGCCCGGCATTCGCCTACCGCTGACCTGGCTATCGGCGCAACATCACGCCGTTGTCGAAGCCGCCATGCGGCGCGCCGAAGTACTTTAAGGCGCTATTTTATCGACTATTGTCGCGGTGCGTTTTGGCGCGCGCTACGGCTCCAGCGCGGCGCTAAGCCGAGCGAATACAAGGCGATGGCCACCCAAGTGGTGGCGAAAACCAAGCGCTGCCCGCCGCTGATATTTTCGTTATAAATAAGCCAAGCGATAAGAAAATGGCCGATGGGGGTGATGTACTGCAAGAACCCTAAGGTGTTTAATTGAATGCGGCGGGCGGCGATAACCATCGTAAAAAGCGGTAGCAAAGTGATCAGCCCGGCGGAAAATAATAAGCCGAAATCCACCGCTCCACGCGGAAACCAGGCGCCGCCGAGCACCAAAAAAACCACTGCGAAAGGACACAACGCCAGGGTTTCGACAAACAATCCGGTGGCGGAATCTAAGCGCGACTGCTTGCGCAGCATGCCGTAAGCGCCGAAAGTCACCGCCAGCGTGATGGGGATAATCGGCACGATATCATCGATCAAAAAAGCCGCCACGAAGCCACCGCCGGCCACCACCATAGCGGCGATTTTTAAGCGGTTGAGATATTCGCCAAAAAACAGCGCGCCGAAAATCATGCTAACCACCGGCAATAAAAAATAACCGAGGCTAGATTCGAGCACCCGTCCGGTGTTCACCGCAACAATAAAACAATACCAATTAATACTTAAAAACCCAGCGCTCAATAATGCATGTTTCAAACACCCCGGTGCCCACATCGCCCGCCACGCGTGTTGCAATCGCGAAGTGGCCGCAAAAGCTGCCAGCAAAATCACAAAGGACCAAAGAATTCGATGCGCCAACACCTCAGCTGCGCCAAACCCCGCCAACTGCTTGAAAAACAACGGATAAACCCCCCAAGCAGAAAACGCCACCACGGCGCTGACATACCCAAGCCGCTCACCGCGCGCAAAAAAATCAAAACCCATCATTTGGTCATTCAAGCAGCAAAAAACAGCGCTAAAATATAGCGGATGTTTGCCAGTGTATCGCCTTAATGGGGAGGGAATACTGCCATCAGATCAATATTTTCAAAAATCGCCATACTGGGGCGGCAACACGATGGCCGGCTGTAACGAGAAAGGCGACCCGTAGGTCGCCTCCGAATGTTGTAGAATATGTCCTACTTGTTAATCCAAGCACAATATCTACCTGTTCAAGGCGGATACTGACACGGAAACAAACAAAAAACAACCTCAAAAACACTTTTTTCGGCAAAAAACATGAAAAACATGCATAAAAATTACCGTATCGGTCTGGATGTAGGCACTAATTCATTGGGATGGAGCCTATTGTTGTTGGATGAAAATGGCGAACCTTCGAAAATCGAAGCCGCCGGCTCGCGAATTTTCACCGAGGGACGGGATGAGAAGAGCCAAGCCACGCTGGCATCCACCCGCCGCACCGCTCGCTCGGCGCGTCGCCGTCGCGACCGTTTCAAGCAACGGCAAAAATTTCTGTTGGATGTGCTCACTAAGTACGGATTATTCCCGCAAGACGAGGCCACGAAGTCTGATCTGCAGAAAAAGAATCCACTGGCATTGCGCGGTCGCGCCTTGCAAGAAAAACTCACCCCCTATGAAATCGGCCGCGCGTTGTTTCACCTAAACCAGCGCCGCGGCTTCCAAAGCAATCGCAAAGATCGCAGCGAGGAAGCCACTAGCGGCAAAATATCGGAATCTTCGCGACGGTTGTTAGAGGAAATGGGGTTGATCGAGGCCCCCATGTCGCGCGAGGACTATAAAAAACTTTCTCGGGATGATAAAAAATTGGCGCGCCAGCAAGCCGCGTCAGACCGGCGCAATGCCTTGGAAAAATTAGCGGCGCGAAAAAACTTGACCTATGGCGGTTTTTTATATGCGCGTCAACTGCGCGAGCAACCCACCCGCGCCCGTCCCGGGGCCGGGGATGACGGCAAATTATACGATGTGTATCCGACGCGCGAATTGTATAAAGATGAATTTAAGAAGATATGGGCGGCGCAACAATCCCATCATGGTGACTTGATGACGGCGGCGGCGCGCGACCGTATCGACCATGTGATTTTTACCCAGCGCCCGCTAAAACCGCAGAAGGTGGGCATGTGCGCCTACATGGATGACGAGGAGCGCATGTTTCGCGCCATGCCCAGTTTTCAGCGCTATCGAATTTTTCAAGAAGTGAATAATCTGGAATGGCACACCAGCGACGGGAAATTTAAACTGCTCAACTACCCGGATGCGCGCGATGCGATCATCGCCTTGCTCATGCGACCGCCGCACAAAGAAGAGCCGACCGATAAAAATGCGCAAGTAGGTTTTTTCGAGATGAAAAAAATCTTGAAGCGCATGGATGTGGCCGAGGGCAAGTTTCATTTTAATTTTGAAACACCGAAACGCAAAGGATTTGACGGCGACCTCACCGCGCACATGATGCATCACGAGGATTATGTCGGCGCGGATTGGCACGACTGGCCGCTTGAGAAACAAGATGAATTCGTGGCGGTGATCATGGGCGATGAGATGAAAGATGAAGAAATTTGCGAACATTTGAGGCGCGACTATGGTTTGTCGCATGCTGCCGCCGAAAAGTGTCGGGATGCGCGCTTCAATGACGGCACCGCGGCTTTATCGCTCAAGGCAGCGCGGTTGTTGCTGCATGAAATGAAAGAAGGTTTGATGATTCAATCCGATGCGGTAGAAAAAGTAGCGGACGAAAATGAAAATTTCATCAACCCGTTTACCCGCAGCCGAGATGGGGAACTGCAAGATAACTTGCCATATTACGGCGAAGTTTTCGCTGACGGGCGGCATATCATCCCCGGCGACCGCATGGCGGAAGATGCGGGCGATGCGCGAAAATACTTCGGCGGCGTTACCAACCCCACGGTGCACATCGCGCTGAATCAAATACGACAAGTGGTCAATGAATTGATCACGCGCTATGGGCGGCCGGCCGAGATAGCGATTGAACTCGGGCGCAATTTGCCGGTGGGGGAAAAGGGGCGCAAGGAGATCGATAAAGAACAAAGGGATAATCAAGATAGGAATGAAAGGCTAAACAAAGAACTCCATGAGCAAGGTCAAGCGACCACTGTGAACAACCGCTTGCGCTTGGTGCTATGGAAGGAATTAGGCGCTGGCCCGAATGACCGACGCTGTCCATTTTCCGGTGACATCATCGGCGTGTCCGATTTATTCAACGGCAACGCGGAAATCGAACACTTGATTCCATTCAGTCGTTCCTTAGACGATAGTCGCGCCAATAAGGTGATTTGCACCCGACGCGCGAATCGAGACAAAGGCAAGGCAACGCCTTTTGAGGCCTTTGGCGATGATCAGAAAAAGGGCTATGTATGGGATGAGATTTTCGAACGGGCGAAGGGTTTATCGAAACCAAAGCAGTGGCGGTTCCAAAAAGATGCCATGGAAATATGGGAGCGCGATGGTGATTTCACCTCCCGCCACCTTAATGACACGCGCTATATCGGGCGGGTGGCGCGGGAATATCTCGAATGCGTTTGCCCGACTGATAAAATCGTGGTGTTGACCGGTCGGTTGACCGCCTTGCTGCGCCGGCATTGGGGCTTGAACAGCGTGCTGCACGATGACAAAAATCTAGACGGCGAGCAACCGCCGAAAAAGAAAAACCGCGAAGACCATCGTCACCATGCCGTAGACGCCATCGTCATCGGTATGACTTCGCGCGCCATGTTACAAAAAGTATCTACGGCCGCCAATCGCACAGAAGATTTGTGCTTGCCTGCGATATTCGAGAAAAATCATGCTGGCGAAAGCGCCATCGATCCATGGACTGGCTTTCGCAACGAGGTGCGCCAGGTGATTCAAAACATCGTGGTATCACATCGTTCGCGGCGGAAAAAAGCGGAGTTTAAAGAAACGCCGACCGGCAAGCGCATTCCGTTATCGACCAGCGGGCAACTCCATAACGAGACCGCCTATGGAATTATTTCCGGCGCGGATAAAAAGGGCTTATCGGCAGTGGTGGTGCGCAAACCCGTGGATTGGTTTGATAGTGAAAGCCGCCTAGAATCCATTCGTAATGCGTACTTGCGTAATAAATTCATGCAAGCATTTAAATCCGGCGGGGATAAAGCCGACCGGAAAAAACAAGTGGCTGCCCTTGCCCAGGAATTGCGCATTAGAGGCTTGCGCCGCACCGAAAAACTCAAAGTGATTCCGATCACGGATAAAACCGGAAAAGAATATAAGGCCTACAAAGGGGACAGCAATTGGGGGATGGAAATCTATGAATATCCGTCCGGGCACAAAAAATCGGGGAAATGGGCCGGCATCGTGATTTCCACATTCGATGCTAACAAACATGACTTCGAACCCGGGCAGACTTACAAGCCGCATCCGGCGGCGAAACTCGTTATGCGGTTGCAGATTAATGACTGCATTGAAATTAAGGAGAATGATAAAAAACGCATCATGCGTTTGCAAACAATCTCCGACAGGTTATCTTTCGCAGAACTCTATGAAGCGAATGTGGATGCGCGTAACCGGAACAAGGAAGATGCGTTTAATTACTATCGTAAAACAGCAAGCGCATTAAAATCGGTGGCGGCGCGCAAGGTTCACATCAGCCCGGCGGGCAAGGTCAACTATGAAAAACGCCGCAAACCGCGCCGCAAGCCCGATAACGAATCCTGAATCCCTGTGACCGGGCAAATCGTCGAAATCACTCAGCCAGGCTACTGGTTGAGTAAGGCAAGGGGATTTTTGGAAGTCTCGGAAAAGGGCGGAAAAATCGGGCAAGTGCCGCTGGACGACATCGCAGCGGTGATTATTTCAACCCCCGGTTGCTCGGTGTCCACGGTGCTTATCGATCACCTGTGCCGGCGCAATGTGCCGTTGGTTATTTGCGGCGAAAACTATTTGCCGACTAGTTTCACCATGCCGTTGCATGGCTATAACCGGCAGTTTCATGTCATGCGGGCGCAAGCGGCGTTGACGGCGCCGCGCCGCAAGCGGGTGTGGCAAAAAATCGTCCGCGCCAAAATCAACAACCAAGCCGAAGTGCTGGCGCGCATCGGCCACAGCCCCAAACCATTGCAGCGCATCGCCGGCAAAGTGCGCGCCGGCGACCCGGAAAACTGCGAGGCGCAGGCGGCGCGGGTGTATTGGCAGAGTCTTTTCGGCGCCGAGTTTCGCCGCAACCGAGCCGCGCCCGGCATCAATGCGGCATTAAACTACACCTACACCATCGTTCGCGCTTGCGTGGCGCGCGGCGCCAGCGGGGCCGGTTTGCATCCCAGTTTTAGTTTGCACCATAAAAATCCGCAAAATTCGTTTAACTTGGTGGATGACCTCATGGAGCCCTTCCGCCCGATAACCGATTACGCGATTTACCAGCGTTTGGGCTCGGTGCAAGTGGATTTGAGCCCGCAAATCAAGAGTCAACTGGCGGCGATTACCGCATTGGTGGTGCCGCTGGCTGGGGAGGGGCCGCCGTTATCCATGGCGGCGGTCAAAATGTGCCGTTCTTTCGCGGCCTATTATTTGGGCGAAAATGATGATGTGCTGCTGCCGTCCCTGCCGTCTCCACTGGAGATAGCGGCGTTATGAGCCGCCGCATTTATCTAAGCCCGTACCGCATCATGTGGCTTTTCGTCATGTTCGATTTGCCGGTGGGCACGCGAAAAGAGCGCAAAGAGGCGAGCGGTTTTCGCAATAACTTGCTGGATATGGGGTTTGAAATGTCGCAGTTTTCGATCTACCTAAAATACTGCGCATCCGGGGAAAAAGCGGACTCCGTCGGCGGCAGAATCCAAAAAAAACTGCCCCCCGGCGGAAAAGTGGATATTCTCACCATCACCGACAAGCAATTTGCCAACATGAAACGATTTTATGCCCGAGGGCACCTCTCAAATGCTGGCCAACCCAAGCAATTACGGCTGTTTTAGCGGAGTTTTCTTCGTTAGTAATGAAGAAAACTCCGCATAAAACAATAACTTACACAACCCCTGATTATACAGGGGGGGAACAGGTAGGGCTAAGACAACGCCGGCAAGCCGGACGGTCTTATCCGTTTCGATTATACAGGGGGGGAACAGGTAGGGCTAAGACAACGGAAATCACCGAGGGCCTCGAGCGGCTAGCGATTATACAGGGGGGGAACAGGTAGGGCTAAGACAACATGTCTTGGTTTATTGTGTACGGATAGCCGGATTATACAGGGGGGGAACAGGTAGGGCTAAGACAACTGGCTAAACAAGCGACTAAACATCTGGACTGATTATACAGGGGGGGAACAGGTAGGGCTAAGACAACGGCGGCGGCGAGGCGCGCCAAGCCCCCCATGATTATACAGGGGGGGAACAGGTAGGGCTAAGACAACACCATGCCCTCACGGGTGCGCTCGCTTGGCGATTATACAGGGGGGGAACAGGTAGGGCTAAGACAACAAACTAACCTCGCACACATCGACCAACTCAGATTATACAGGGGGGGAACAGGTAGGGCTAAGACAACTGACCGGCGCGACCGCATTTAGCATTTAGATTATACAGGGGGGGAACAGGTAGGGCTAAGACAACGCATGGATGATGATAAAGTCAACGCCGCTAGATTATACAGGGGGGGAACAGGTAGGGCTAAGACAACACGCCTTTGAATTGGCCCGCCGAGTTAGAGATTATACAGGGGGGGAACAGGTAGGGCTAAGACAACGGTATCTGGCTGGATATTATTATCCAGTCGGGATTATACAGGGGGGGAACAGGTAGGGCTAAGACAACGCAGGCATGCGATGTGTTCAATAATGGTCGGATTATACAGGGGGGGAACAGGTAGGGCTAAGACAACGATCGACCATCATGGCCGCCGAAAGCGAGGGATTATACAGGGGGGGAACAGGTAGGGCTAAGACAACAACCTATCGCCGGCGATGAAGGAACTAGAGGGATTATACAGGGGGGGAACAGGTAGGGCTAAGACAACACAAGGGCGAGTTGGTATTCCACCAGCGGCGATTATACAGGGGGGGAACAGGTAGGGCTAAGACAACGGTTTTAGCGCCGCAATAGACCTCGGCGCCGATTATACAGGGGGGGAACAGGTAGGGCTAAGACAACCCGAACAGCATATCCACGTCGGCGGCGATTGATTATACAGGGGGGGAACAGGTAGGGCTAAGACAACGCTTCGAATTTTGCACCAACCTGTGCCTCCGATTATACAGGGGGGGAACAGGTAGGGCTAAGACAACTACATAAACCCCGGGCCGCGCCCACAGGCCGATTATACAGGGGGGGAACAGGTAGGGCTAAGACAACTGCGGTTATGGCGTTGAATTCTGAGGACGGGATTATACAGGGGGGGAACAGGTAGGGCTAAGACAACTGGGTTGGCGGTGAATAGCGGCGCGGCGGGGATTATACAGGGGGGGAACAGGTAGGGCTAAGACAACGGTATCTGGCTGGATATTATTATCCAGTCGGGATTATACAGGGGGGGAACAGGTAGGGCTAAGACAACGCAGGCATGCGATGTGTTCAATAATGGTCGGATTATACAGGGGGGGAACAGGTAGGGCTAAGACAACGATCGACCATCATGGCCGCCGAAAGCGAGGGATTATACAGGGGGGGAACAGGTAGGGCTAAGACAACAACCTATCGCCGGCGATGAAGGAACTAGAGGGATTATACAGGGGGGGAACAGGTAGGGCTAAGACAACACAAGGGCGAGTTGGTATTCCACCAGCGGCGATTATACAGGGGGGGAACAGGTAGGGCTAAGACAACGGTTTTAGCGCCGCAATAGACCTCGGCGCCGATTATACAGGGGGGGAACAGGTAGGGCTAAGACAACCCGAACAGCATATCCACGTCGGCGGCGATTGATTATACAGGGGGGGAACAGGTAGGGCTAAGACAACGCTTCGAATTTTGCACCAACCTGTGCCTCCGATTATACAGGGGGGGAACAGGTAGGGCTAAGACAACTACATAAACCCCGGGCCGCGCCCACAGGCCGATTATACAGGGGGGGAACAGGTAGGGCTAAGACAACTGCGGTTATGGCGTTGAATTCTGAGGACGGGATTATACAGGGGGGGAACAGGTAGGGCTAAGACAACGAAAAGGCCTAATCGCCCACATGCGCCGTAGATTATACAGGGGGGGAACAGGTAGGGCTAAGACAACGGATCGTACTCGCTCGGCGTATGCGTCAGCGATTATACAGGGGGGGAACAGGTAGGGCTAAGACAACTGATAGAGACGATTGCATCATGGAAGATGAGATTATACAGGGGGGGAACAGGTAGGGCTAAGACAACAGAATGGGTTCGCGCCGTCAAGGTAGCGCCGATTATACAGGGGGGGAACAGGTAGGGCTAAGACAACGGTGTCGTCAATAGGCGTGTGGCCGTTTGCGATTATACAGGGGGGGAACAGGTAGGGCTAAGACAACATGGCATGGCGAGCATTGTCGGCTCGGCGGGATTATACAGGGGGGGAACAGGTAGGGCTAAGACAACACCTTAGCCGCCCCCCAGTGAATTCACTAAGATTATACAGGGGGGGAACAGGTAGGGCTAAGACAACGCCTTAATCTGTTGCTCGATGCGATCCGGCGATTATACAGGGGGGGAACAGGTAGGGCTAAGACAACGTACGCGGCCTTGTGGCCGAATTGGGCATCGATTATACAGGGGGGGAACAGGTAGGGCTAAGACAACTTCGGTGTGTTTTCTATCAAGGTTAGAAGCGATTATACAGGGGGGGAACAGGTAGGGCTAAGACAACGGATTCGTAGCGCTGGAGGCATTGCCCGACGATTATACAGGGGGGGAACAGGTAGGGCTAAGACAACAAACGCGCCTCTCGGTCGCTTGCCGCGCCCGATTATACAGGGGGGGAACAGGTAGGGCTAAGACAACAAAACCAGTCGCCGGGCGGCAATGGCTCGCGATTATACAGGGGGGGAACAGGTAGGGCTAAGACAACTACACTGGCGTTCCAGCCCATATTAGCGACGATTATACAGGGGGGGAACAGGTAGGGCTAAGACAACTTGTGGTACTCCGCCTCAACATCACGGGCGGATTATACAGGGGGGGAACAGGTAGGGCTAAGACAACAGCACATCGAAAAGGTCGCTTAGCGGCAGGCGATTATACAGGGGGGGAACAGGTAGGGCTAAGACAACTACAGCCTCCGCCCACTTCCCTCTTGTAAAAGATTATACAGGGGGGGAACAGGTAGGGCTAAGACAACCGAAAACAACACCACCATTGACGACCTGATGATTATACAGGGGGGGAACAGGTAGGGCTAAGACAACACAGTCGCAGCAACACTTCCACTGTTAACCGATTATACAGGGGGGGAACAGGTAGGGCTAAGACAACAGTGAGGTGCCGCCGGTGAGGTGTGGCCTCAGATTATACAGGGGGGGAACAGGTAGGGCTAAGACAACGAGGTTGTGGGTAACTGCGACTTTGATTGTGATTATACAGGGGGG
This sequence comes from Candidatus Poriferihabitaceae bacterium, assembly GCA_965243285.1. Taxonomy (GTDB): domain Bacteria; phylum Pseudomonadota; class Gammaproteobacteria; order Arenicellales; family Poriferihabitantaceae; genus JAHRAW01. The sequence continues at coordinate 2,123,505 of OZ251537.1, forward strand.
GAACAGGTAGGGCTAAGACAACATGGCGCAAGTGTTTGTGCATCCGGCTTGGGATTATACAGGGGGGGAACAGGTAGGGCTAAGACAACATTCCAAGCATGGTAGTGAGTATCATAAGCGATTATACAGGGGGGGAACAGGTAGGGCTAAGACAACTTCCATCTCATGTTTGGTCATGCGCTCAGCGATTATACAGGGGGGGAACAGGTAGGGCTAAGACAACTTGTGGTACTCCGCCTCAACATCACGGGCGGATTATACAGGGGGGGAACAGGTAGGGCTAAGACAACAGCACATCGAAAAGGTCGCTTAGCGGCAGGCGATTATACAGGGGGGGAACAGGTAGGGCTAAGACAACATTCACTGGTCGCCAGTTTTATGCTACAATGATTATACAGGGGGGGAACAGGTAGGGCTAAGACAACGATAGCATAACCTTTGACTCCAATAGCGATGATTATACAGGGGGGGAACAGGTAGGGCTAAGACAACCAGGGTAACGCCATCGCTGCTGGCATTGAAGATTATACAGGGGGGGAACAGGTAGGGCTAAGACAACGCTATTGGAGTCGCCGTAACCTATGCGTTCGATTATACAGGGGGGGAACAGGTAGGGCTAAGACAACTAAACACCGCCCGCTGCCCCATCGACCTGAGATTATACAGGGGGGGAACAGGTAGGGCTAAGACAACCCGCGGCGGTGGTGGTCTACAGTAAAGGCGGATTATACAGGGGGGGAACAGGTAGGGCTAAGACAACATAATGATGATTTTGATGATATTAGCTTGAGATTATACAGGGGGGGAACAGGTAGGGCTAAGACAACTCGCCGGCCTGTAGCAACCGATCGCGCACCGATTATACAGGGGGGGAACAGGTAGGGCTAAGACAACTAGAATTCGGTAGTTTTCAGTGGTCGTGCGGATTATACAGGGGGGGAACAGGTAGGGCTAAGACAACTGGTAGCGCCGACGCTTTAGCAAAAGAGTTGATTATACAGGGGGGGAACAGGTAGGGCTAAGACAACAGAGTTCATCATTCGGTCGGGCGCGCCTATGATTATACAGGGGGGGAACAGGTAGGGCTAAGACAACGTCTGGCGGGGCGAAGAGTTAGGGCGGGCGATTATACAGGGGGGGAACAGGTAGGGCTAAGACAACGTATTGATATGCATTAGACGCAGAGCTGAAGATTATACAGGGGGGGAACAGGTAGGGCTAAGACAACGTCTCTGATAGCCTGGCCCGGCAGTGTGTAGATTATACAGGGGGGGAACAGGTAGGGCTAAGACAACGTAACGCTGGATGCAATGTCCACTTCCAGAGATTATACAGGGGGGGAACAGGTAGGGCTAAGACAACAACCGCCACACTCACTTTTATAGAGGATGCGATTATACAGGGGGGGAACAGGTAGGGCTAAGACAACTACATCATCGCGCACTACTGGATTGACGCTGATTATACAGGGGGGGAACAGGTAGGGCTAAGACAACTGATAGCGCCGACGCTTTAGCAAAAGAGTTGATTATACAGGGGGGGAACAGGTAGGGCTAAGACAACTTTCCAGTGATGATTTACCGAATTCCAGCAGATTATACAGGGGGGGAACAGGTAGGGCTAAGACAACGGCCTTTCAGGCCTATCGCCCACAGGCCGCGATTATACAGGGGGGGAACAGGTAGGGCTAAGACAACTGCCGAGAAGATACAATGGATTTGGTTTTAGATTATACAGGGGGGGAACAGGTAGGGCTAAGACAACGGCCTTTCAGGCCTATCGCCCACAGGCCGCGATTATACAGGGGGGGAACAGGTAGGGCTAAGACAACAAAGCGGCGCAAACGCCCAAAATACGCGCGGATTATACAGGGGGGGAACAGGTAGGGCTAAGACAACGCCAAAGCCAAGCGGAAATAAACGCATGGGATTATACAGGGGGGGAACAGGTAGGGCTAAGACAACTCCGAGCGGTCGAGGTCTTTCGCCATCGCCGATTATACAGGGGGGGAACAGGTAGGGCTAAGACAACGCGCGCCACCTTGTACCGCCGAAACCCGCCGGATTATACAGGGGGGGAACAGGTAGGGCTAAGACAACAGAGTGGGTGCGCGCCGTCAAGATAGCGCCGATTATACAGGGGGGGAACAGGTAGGGCTAAGACAACGGTTATAAGCCACTGCATTTGCGAGAAAGAGATTATACAGGGGGGGAACAGGTAGGGCTAAGACAACGTATCTCTAATCGGAGTCACCGCCGCTATTGATTATACAGGGGGGGAACAGGTAGGGCTAAGACAACACCCACACTTTCGGAGGTTCTGATTATGAAGATTATACAGGGGGGGAACAGGTAGGGCTAAGACAACTAGCATTGACCCGTTATAGTTAGATACATTGATTATACAGGGGGGGAACAGGTAGGGCTAAGACAACAGTTTATGCTACAATCCACTTTTCAATTCAGATTATACAGGGGGGGAACAGGTAGGGCTAAGACAACGGGAGGGCGCGGCACATATGAACAACGTGGGATTATACAGGGGGGGAACAGGTAGGGCTAAGACAACGTGGTCTTGCCATTTACCGTAGGATTTTAAGGATTATACAGGGGGGGAACAGGTAGGGCTAAGACAACCGCCAGTGTTTCGATACCAATCTAGCAGGTGATTATACAGGGGGGGAACAGGTAGGGCTAAGACAACCTGTACGAGTTGGTGAGGTGGCGGGCGGTGGATTATACAGGGGGGGAACAGGTAGGGCTAAGACAACGTTTCGTCAATTTCGAGGGATGCAAAAAAAGATTATACAGGGGGGGAACAGGTAGGGCTAAGACAACACACAATAAAATGCGTTGAGCGAAACCGCCAGATTATACAGGGGGGGAACAGGTAGGGCTAAGACAACAACGCAATGCCGGCGGTTATCCACCGAAAAGATTATACAGGGGGGGAACAGGTAGGGCTAAGACAACTATGCAACTATAGGGGGAAGGGATGCAAAAGACAGTGGGGTTAATCTAACCTATCAATTCACCGAGTTAGCGCCTGGGTTAAGTTTTGATGCTGACACAAGAGTATTGAGCGGCACGCCGACCACCGAGGGTTCTTATCGGGGTTTTTATACCGCCCATCAAGGGGTATCACGGCGTGCAGGGTGGCGGGTGAATGTCACCATACAGCATGCGTTTCAGGGGTTAGCCAACTTCACGTTTCAAAAAGAACAGTCATATTCCTTGACTCTACCGATAGCATCTGGCGGCGGTGATTTCACCTATGAGTTGGAGTGGGATTCGATGGGGAGAAGTATGCAATCTGATCCATTGCATGGGTTTATTTTCGACCCATCAACGCGGATTTTTTCAGGCACGAGCAACACCTTATCGAGGGTGAGTCGTGGGCCAATAGCCATGGAGTATAGCGCCAAAGATAAGGATGGGGTGATGGTTCATTCGGATACTTTTGCTATCACTACCGAGGGGTATGGGACGCTGACTATTTACTACCGGATATATGAAGATTTTAGCGAGGTCACTTTGCCGGTAGCGTTCCCTCACGGCAACACTTATGATTATGAATTGTCGTGGGATGGTAATTCCACGCACCGAATAAGTTTTACTGATGATCGCCAACACGAAATTCGGTGCTTACTCGGGGTTCGACCGCTGACACAAGATGCGTGTAATAGAAGGACAAATTAATGAAAGGACAAATACTGATGTAATTTCATCAGCCATACAGCCAGACACCATCAGAGTGAATACGCCAGCGGCATTTCTTACCCTGCCGTCCATTCATCGCAACGAGTTTCGTGGAAATCTTGCGGCTCTTCAAGGACATTTGCCAGTAACATTGCCACTCCAATATACCGCGCAAAGTTCTGAAAGCGGTGTTTCCGCAGTATCGACTCGAACGATAAATTTTGTGGTAATTGATTCAGGTCAAGCCGTTGCTAAAAGCGTATTGCCGAGCGCGGCTCAAGCCATTGCGGAGAGTGCGGTGGCCGCAGTTGCCGAGCGCGTTGAAGTAATCCGTGGCGGCGGTGATTCAAATAATAATTTCACCATCGGGGGTACGGACAGCATTGCCGCATTCCTAAAAACCAATGGTGCTTCCATAACCCATGACGAGTGGGATTCCAAGCAACTTTTGCAAGGCATGAGTGGTGCTATGGGATTTTCAGGCGGCAGTGTGTTTAGTAATCCCGTGGTGTGGGTGAAGGGGGCGTACTCTGAAACCGATGGGGATTCCGATGGTATTTCGTATGCTAGTAAGACGACTGGCTTTTACCTTGGCGCTGATGCGAATATCACTACTAAGTTGGCATTGGGGTTGTCAGTGTCGGATTTATCAAGCGACATTGAATATAGAAGTGAGAACGATGCGGGTGATTATGATGTGGAAATCACGAGTGTTAGTGCCTATGCCAGTTGGGGTGGTGAGTATGTGGATTTATGGGCGACAGTGGGGTATGGAGAGGGTGATGCGGATGCTAAATCCGATGTGAGTCCTGCAGTATCCAGCGACATTTCCATTGAGATGGCGGGGGCTGGTGTCAGTGTGGGAGTGTTTGATAATCGGTTCGGGGAATTGAGAGCGAAGGGGGATGTTGTGCATAGCAAGGTAGGCATCGAGGGTAAAACCACCGCGCTAGGATAGTTTGGTTTATTAACATCACCCGCCTCCCCCCAAAAGCGCTGGCAAAACAAGAACTTCCGACTTTTCACTCCCCCTCAAAAAAAAGCGGGGGGGAGTGAAACCAAAGTCAAAGCCAAAATCCAAGGGGTTGCCCCAGATAACTACGCCAAACACGCCTTACCCCATTGTTTTAACTGGGTTAATTGCGTCGTTGGCTTGGGGTTGTTAAAACGCCACTCGCACTACTTCAAATATAGAGGAAATTGTGCGCGCGGCACGCCGTTGAACTTCCGCATATGTCGCTTTGCATGGCTCCGAAAATTCTCAATGCCATTGATGTGATTCTTTGCGCGCAATTTTGAGTGGTTGATTCGATAGCGCTTAAAACCCGCCACATCGAGCGCATTATACGCCCGGTAAGCAGTCGCTATAAACCACGCTATCGGGCGCGGTGTTTGAACATGTGGTCTTTAATGATGGCAATGCCCGCGCTTTGGCGTCCGCAATAATGACCGCAACACCCGCCCGCCGCGCTGTAACAAGCCAAACACGGGAATTTTGCTTATACGCGCCGCGCCCACGCTTGCCTTATGCCGCGCGCCGCCGAAATACGACTCATCAACCTCTATTTCGCCGCTCAAATAACGCGCCCTAGCCTCAAGATTCAGCGTGATAATCTGCCGCAGCCGATAAAAATAATAGAACGCAGTATTCACATTAACGCCAACCAAATCCGCCGCCTGCGCCGTCGTTCCGGCGACAAAATGCTCAATCAACCGCTACTGTTTATAGCCGCTTAATCTGCTCTTTCTCATGATGATCTAGATAACATAAATTGATGTTATCTGGAACAGCCCATTCCCTAAAAATTTATCGCGGGTTTGATAAAAACTCATGCCTTTTCACGCTCAAGTTTGCTGATTTTATGCGCATCCGCTAGCGAGATATCGTGACGCAACGCATATTAAGGCGCACCGCCAAAGCGTTTTTATTGTTATGCAAGACCGCACAACGCCGCGGGCAAAATTTATTTCACCATCATCGCCGCGCCCTCTTTTTTATCCATAAAAATTTGCGGATGCTGGCAGACCTAAAACAACCCATAACGCGACCAAGCACCTGCTTGCCCAGCCATTCAGCCTGCAGACGCGCGCCTCACATATCCGCATAATTCGGTCCGCCGCCGCCTTGCGGGGTAACCCAAGTTATATTCATGGTCGGGTCCTTGATGTCGCAAGTTTTGCAGTGCACGCAATTTTGCGCGTTGATGCGAAATTCGGGCGCCGCACCATCGGCACCACCATCGGCGTGAATGAATTCATACACCCCGGCTGGGCAGAAGCGTGCTTCGATGCCGGCGTAGGTTTGATAACTGACCGCCACCGCGTCGGCTGGTCGCGCCAGATGCAGGTGCGGCGGCTGGTCTTCCTCGTGATTGGTGTTGGATAAATAGACCGATGAGGTTTTGTCGAAACTGAGCAGGCCATCGGGCTTGGGGTAGGGGATGGGTTGGCAATCGGCGGCCGGTTTGGTGGCGGCGTGGTCGGCGGTGGGGTCGGTTAGTTTCAGCGGGAGTTTGCCGCCGCACAAATTCTGGTCGATATAATTATAAGCACCGCCCATCCACACGCCGAAATTATGCAGCGCGGCGCCGAAATTTCGCGCGCCGTATAACTCTTTATACAACCATGAATTTTCGAAGCGCTGCGCATGGGAATCCAAGTTGATTGAATTCTCCATGCCAGCGGCGGATGCATCCGCCGGCGAAGAACTGGCCTGGGTCAAACCTTCGAACACCGTTTCCGCCGCCAACATGCCGGATTTCATCGCCGTATGCGAACCTTTTATCTTGGCGAAATTCAGCGTGCCGGCATCGCAGCCGATTAACATGCCATTCGGCAATATCATCTTGGGCAAGGCGCGCAGCCCGCCCTTGGTGATGGCGCGGGCGCCGTAGGCGATGCGTTCGCCGCGGTCAAGATAGCGTCGAAATACCGGGTGATGCTTCAGTCGCTGCAGTTCATCGAAGGGGCTGAGATACGGATTGCGATAGGAAAGGTCGGTGATGAGCCCGAGGGATAGCAAATTATCGCCGCAGTGATAGAGAAAGGAGCCGCCCGAGGCGCCGCTTTTGGATAACGGCCAGCCGGCGCCGTGCACCACTGTGCCGGGCTGATGCAAGCGCGGCTCGATACGCCACATTTCTTTGATGCCGATGGCGTAATGTTGGGTGGCGCGCCCGGCGTCCAGGTCGAATTTGTCGATCAATTGTTTGCCCAGATGGCCGCGGCAACCTTCGGCGAACAGCGTCACGCGGGCGTGCAATTCCATGCCCGGCTCGAAGGATGATTTGCGCGCCCCATCGGCGCCGCGCCCCATCTCGCCGGTGGCCACGCCCTTAATGCTGCCGTCGGGGTGATACAAAACCTCGCACGCTGGAAATCCGGGAAAAATTTCCACGCCCAGGTCTTCGGCTTGTTGACCGAGCCAGCGGCACACCGCGCCCAAACTGACGATGTAATTGCCGTCATTGCGCATGGGTTTTGGCACCATCCAATGCGGCATGGCGATGGATTTTTCCGCGTTGCGAAACAGATGCACTTCGTCGCGCACCACTTCGGTGGTCAGCGGCGCGCCGCGCGCTTTCCAGTCGGGGAATAATTCGTTCAACGCGCGTGGTTCGAACACCGCGCCGGAGAGAATATGCGCGCCCACCTCAGAGCCTTTTTCCACCACCACCACCGATAATTCGCGCTGATTTTGTTGTGCCAATTGCATCAAGCGACAAGCGGCGGATAAGCCGGCCGGGCCGGCGCCGACGATGACCACATCGACTTGCATGGATTGGCGCGGCGGGGCGGTGGTGGACATAGGGCGTGCTCTCGTTTTGATGGGTTGGTTTGGGGTTTGTTTGGTTTAAATGATGCGTTTGCTTCGGCTCATTTAAATTAATCATTTGAGTATATGGATGTGGATTATGCAGATTTAATGGGGAGTTATATATCTAAATCCTCATTATTAGGTTGGTATTTGGGGGGGATATTTTTAATGTTAGGTTTTGCTTGATGCTTTTGATTTTCGATTTATCGTTTTTGGCTTTAAATTTCCACCCTATTAGCCACAAAAGATGGGTTAAAAGATACAACATCAGCAGTAAAAGTCTAAGTCAAATTCAACAGCGAAAATTCTTAAGTTAAACTCAACATCAAAGCAACATCAAAGCAACATCAAAGCAACAGCAAAAGCCAAAGCCAAAAGCAACATCAAAAGCAACAGCAAAAGCCAAAGCCAAAAAGCAAAAGCAAAAGCCAAAGCCAAAAAGCAAAATCAGCACCCGTCAAAATAGTGACCTAATAATGGGGATTTAGGTATATAACGCGCATTTAATTGGGCTGCTGGCTTTTAATTGACTCAGCGCAAACAACGCATCACCTCAGCGCGATTATCGCTTAAAATAATGCCCCTTAAAACAATCCCAGCCTTCAAAGGCCCCCACGCGCTTGAAAAACCCTTCTCCGATCGCCGATTCGTCCGCCATCCGCGCCCAATACGAGCGGGTAATGACCCCCAACTACGCGCCCATGGACCTGGTGGTGGCGCGGGGCGAGGGCAGCCGCCTGTGGGACACTGACGGCAAAATGTATCTTGATTTCGCCGCCGGAATAGCCGTCAGCGCCTTAGGCCATGCCCACCCGGCGTTGCGCCGCGTCCTCGCCGCCCAAGCCGACAAACTCTGGCATGTGAGCAATCTGCTGGTAAACCAGCCGGCCATCGAGCTCGCGCAGCGCTTATGCGACACCACCTTCGCGCAGCGCGTTTTTTTCGCCAATTCCGGCTCCGAAGCCAACGAAGCCGCGCTCAAATTGGCGCGCCGGTACGCCATAGAGCATTGTCCGGCCCGCAACAACCCCTTCATCCCTGGCCGCTTCCGAGCCAAAAAAGACAACATCATCGCCTTCCACAAATCCTTCCACGGGCGCACTTTTTTCACCGTGTGCGTCGGCGGTCAGGCGGATTACAGCGACCGCTTCGGGCCCAAGCCCGGCGCCATCACCCACCTGCCATTCAACGACATCGCCGCGCTTTCGAAAGCGGTGAACGCCGCCACTTGCGCGGTGATTTTGGAGCCGATTCAAGGCGAGGGCGGCGTCACCCCGGCCACCGTGCAATTCGCCGCTGCGGCGCGCGAACTATGCGACCGCCACAACGTCTTGCTGATTTTCGACGAAATACAAACTGGCGTCGGTCGCACCGGCGCCCTGTATGCGTACCAAAATCTCGGCGTCGTCCCGGATATTCTCACCACCGCTAAGGGCCTCGGCGGCGGCTTCCCCATCAGTGCCATGCTGACCACCGAGGCCATCGCCCAAAGCCTAAAAGTCGGCAGCCACGGCAGCACCTTCGGCGGCAATCCCATGGCGTGCGCGGTGGCCAATAAGGTGTTGGACATCGTCAACACCCCCGAAATGTTGGCCGCGGTGCGCGAAAAGGGCGAGCAACTGCAACGCGGTTTGGCGCGTTTAAATGAAGAATTTCACGCCTTCGCCGACATTCGCGGCGCCGGCTTGTTACTGGGCTGCGAACTAACCCCAAAATGGCGAAATCGCGCCCGCGACATCATCACCGCGGCCGCCAAACATGGCTTATTGGCGTTAGTCGCCGGGCCGAATGTACTGCGCTTCGCCCCGGCCCTCACCATCAGCGAGGCGGAAATTGCCCAAGGTTTGGCGCGCTTGAAATCGGCCTTAGCGGAAGTCGCCGGCGCGCAGTCGTCATGATTCGCCATGATTCGAAGGCTATGAATCGGCGCTCATATCGGATGGTTTTCGGTTTCGAATTGTTGGATGGCGTGTAGGAATGGCGCCGCGTATTTTTCTATTTTGACGCCGCCGACGCCGGAGATTGTTGACAACTCCGCTTCATTTTGGGGTTTTTTGACCGCCATATCGGCCAGCGTCGTGTTGAGGAAGATGACATAAGAGGGCACATTTTGTTTTTTGGCGAGGGCGGCGCGCAATGCGCTGAGGTGGGCGAATAATTTTTCTTCGCCCGAGGTTAAGGCCGCGACCGGCCGGGCCGCGGCGGTTTTTTTTCGGCTGGTGGCGGGCCGGAGTTTGCGCAGCCACACCGCGATTTCTTTTTTCAACACGGCGCGGCTGGTGGCAGTGAATTGCAGGCTGCCGTGCTCGCCGGGGCTTAGGTGGCCGGCGGCGGTGAGGTGGCGGAAGATGGCGTGCCATTGCGCCGCTTTATGCTCGCCGCCGATGCCATACACGCTCAATTTTTGATGCCCGAAGCGGCGTATTTTTTCGCTGTCCTTGCCCAGCAGCACATCGGTCAAGTGGGCGACGCCGAAGCGTTGCCCGGTGCGATAGACGCATGACAGCGCTTTTTGCGCGGCGATGCTGCCGTCCCAAGTTTGCGGCGGGTTTAGGCAGTTGTCGCAGTTGCCGCACGGGGCTTGGTATTGTTCGTCGAAGTAGGCGAACATGATTTGGCGGCGGCAGGCGGTGGATTCGCAAAAACCGAGCAAGGCGTTCATTTTTCGGCGCTCGTTGCGCTTGAAATCCTCCGCGGCCTCGGAGTTGTTCACCATTTGCATCAACATCACCACATCTTGAAAGGCGTAGCGCATCCAGGCGCTGGCCGGTTGCCGGTCGCGGCCGGCGCGGCCGGTTTCTTGATAATAGGCCTCGATATTTTTCGGCAAATTGAGGTGCGCCACGAAGCGCACATCGGGCTTGTCGATGCCCATGCCGAAGGCCACCGTGGCCACCGCCACCACGCCGTCTTCGCGGCTGAATTGGTTTTGGTTGCGCGCCCGGACGGTGGCCGACAAACCGGCGTGGTAGGGCACGGCGCGCAGCCCTTTGCCGCATAGCCATTGACTGGTGTCGTCCACATTGCGGCGCGATAAGCAGTACACAATGCCGGCCTCGCCGGGGTGGTGCGCGGTGATGAAATCCAGCAGCGCCTGGCGGCCGCCGGCGGCCTGGCTGATCAAATAACGTATATTCGGGCGGTCCAGGCTGGCGATATATTTTGCGGCATCGCCCAGCGCCAGTTGCTCGACAATATCGGTTTGCGTAACTTCGTCGGCGGTGGCGGTGAGGGCGATGCGCGGCACCTCGGGAAAACGCCTCGCCAATATCGATAACTGAATATATTCGGGGCGAAAATCATGCCCCCAGCGCGATACGCAGTGCGCCTCATCGATGGCGAATAGGGCGATGGTGATGCGCGACAACATCTCCAACATCGGCCCGGCCAGCAGGCCTTCGGGGGCGACATACAGCAAATCCAACTCGCGGCCTAACAGTTGCTCCTCGACGCGCGATTTATCGGCGTACGACAAACTGGAATTCCAACACGCGGCGCGCACGCCGTATTGCAGCAGCGCGTCCACTTGGTCTTTCATCAACGCGATCAAGGGCGATACCACCACGCCGGTGCCGGCGCGCACCATAGACGGGATTTGATAGCACAGCGATTTGCCGCCGCCGGTGGGCATGATGGCCATGGCATGGCCGCCGTCCAACAAGGTTTGGATGATCTCCTGTTGAAATGGCTGATAACTTTGATAGCCAAAAGTGTCGCGCAAAATGGCGCCCGCCCGCTGCGCCGACGAGGTTGAACTCATGGCGGATTGGTGGGCGGATTGCAGGGCGGATTGCAGGACCGATTGCTGGGCTGCCATGGGGGTGTGGATGGGGATGTGGATGGTTTTCCGGCGGGCCGCGGGCGGCCGGGCGGCGGTGAGTGATAGCGGCGGTGGAATGTGCCGCTGGCGTGGTCGCTGGGTTGACTGGGCTGGATTGGGCGGATGGAATTGGGCCGGATTAGGGATTGCGCGCTAACCAGTGTTCGAGCAAATCGCGGGCGATGGAATCGCGGCGCGGCAGGGCGTGGGCGCAGCGTGGGTCGTCATGTTCGCCGAAGGCGCGGATTTGTTGGGCGCTGAACCAACGCGCATCTTGCAGTTCGGCGGCCGCTAAGGTGATGGGCGCAGCGCGGGCGAAGGCGCGGAAGCCGATCATCATGCAAGACGGAAACGGCCATGGCTGCGAGCCCAAATAGGTGGCGCAGCAGACGCTAAGGCCGGTTTCCTCGCGCACCTCGCGCGCCACCGCCTCCTCCAAACTCTCGCCGGGATCCACATAGCCGGCGAGAGCGGAATAGAGGGGTTTTTTCCAGCCGCGCGCGCGCCCCAGTAAGCATTTGGGGATGTGGTCGGGCGGTTGCAATTGCTCGATTAACATGATCACCGCTGGGTCTAAGCGGGGAAATATTTCAACGGCGCATTGCGCGTCGCCGCAACGCCGCATGTGCCCGCCGCGATGGCTGCTGGTGGTGCTGCCGCAACGCCCGCAATGCTGATTTTGCCGATGCCAATAGGCGAGGCCGCGAGCATAGGCCAAGGTGGCGGCCTCGGCGCCGGACAGGGCGGCGCCGACGGCGCGCAAGTCGATGAATTCGGCGTCCGCGCCGGCGGCGGCGAGCAGCCGCGTCACCCGGCGCTCATCGATATGCGTGATGTCAGCGGCGAATACCGGCGCGCCGCGACCCGAGTCGCCCATGCGCGCGCCGTGGTTGTGGCCGAGATAAATCCATTCGGCATCGCCGTCGATGACCTCGACTTGGCGTTTTTCAACCAAACACGCCGCCGGTCCGTGGCGCGCGCATTGCCGCACCAAGTTTTGGTCGCGCCACAGCGGCAATATGCGCGCTTGCGCGGTGTTTAGTTGCCGGCGAATCCACGCCGGGTCGTCGCGCAATGCGCTGCTGCGGTCGAGGGGCATGCCGCAATAGGCCGGCGCAAGCAATGCCATGGGGAAATCGACCGGGGAATCGAGAAGTTGGCGGAAAAATCGGAAAAATCGATGACATCGACGGATGAAATCGTCGGCGGCGATAGGCGCGGAGGAGGGGCGTAAGGCGGCGCCTCAGGCGCGCTTTGAATCAGCGAGAAAATCGGCAATCGGCGGCAATCGGCGGCAATTCACGGAAAAATCGGCGAAATTATAGGCAATCAGCAAAATCGACATGGCAATCAGCCAAGGCCTAAGCCGGCCGCGACTCAGGCGCTCTTTTTCAGCCGCATGGCTTGTTTGCGTTGCTGCTCGGTGAGGTGTTGCTTGCGGATGCGGATGTGGCGCGGGGTGATTTCCGCCAGTTCGTCATCATCGATGGTCTCCAAGGCGGTTTCGAGCGTCAACCGTAGCGGCGGCTCGAGGATGATGCTTTCATCCTTGCCGGCGGCGCGTATGTTGGTGAGTTGCTTGCCCTTTATGGGGTTTACCGTCAGGTCGTTGGCGCGCGCATGCAGGCCGATGACTTGGCCCTCGTATACCTCGGCCCCGGGGCTTAGAAATAATCGCCCGCGTTGCTGCAAGGAAAACAGCGCGAACGCCAGCGCTTTGCCGGTGGCGGTGGAAATCAGCGCGCCGTGGCGCCGCCCGCCGCTGCGCGCGCTGGCGAGGGCGGCGTATTTCTCGAACACATGGTGGAGGATGCCGCAGCCGGCGGTCATGGTCATAAATTGGCTCTGAAAACCGATCAAACCGCGCGCCGGAATGCGATAACTGAGGCGCGCCCGCCCGCGTCCGTCCGGCATCAGGCTTAATGCTTCGCCGCCACGGCTGCCTAACGCTTGCATGACCGCGCCTTGATGGGCGAGTTCCACATCGGCGCTGACTTCCTCCCAGGGCTCGCATACCACGCCGTCTATGGTGCGCTGAATCGCCTGCGGGCGCGACACCGCGACTTCATAACCTTCGCGCCGCATGGTCTCTAAGAGGATGCCGAGGTGTAATTCGCCGCGCCCGGACACCGCGAACACATCGGCCTCGGCGGTGCTTTCGACCCGCAGCGCCACATTGCGCAGCAGTTCTTTCTCCAGCCGCTCGCCAATTTGCCGCGAGGTGACGAATTTGCCGTCGCGGCCGGCGAACGGCGAGGTGTTGACCTGAAAATTCATGCGCACGGTGGGTTCATCGACGCAAAGCAACGGCAGGCCTTGCGGTTGCGACGGTGCGCATAGGGTGTCTGAGATGGCGAGGTTGTCGACCCCGGTGATGGCGACGATGTCGCCGGCGGCGGCGCCCTCCACTTCCACCTTGGATAGCCCGTGGAAGCCGAAAATTTGCAGCACCCGCGCCGGGCGGGCAGCGCCGTCTCGAGTTACCACCGCGACTGCGGATTTTTGTGAGATGGCGCCGCGCGCGATGCGGCCGATGCCGATAACGCCGACATATTTGGAGTAATCCAGCGCCGATATTTGCATTTGGAAGGCGCCGCTGGGGTCCACATCGGGCGCTGCCACCGCAGCTACGATGGTGGTGAATAAGGCCGTCATATCGGCCTCGGCGGCGGTCATATCGAGCGCTGCATCGGCCTCCATGGAGGCAAAACCGGCCACCGCCGAGGTATAGACCACCGGAAAATCCAACTGTTCATCGCTGGCGCCGAGGCGGTCGAATAAATCGAAGGTTTGATCCAAAGCCCAATCCGGGCGCGCCTCGGGGCGGTCGATTTTGTTGATGACCACGATCAACTTCAGCCCATGATCGAAGGCCTTTTGGGTGACGAAACGGGTTTGCGGCATGGGGCCGTCCACCGCATCCACCAGTAGGAGGGCGGCGTCCACCATGGACAGCACGCGCTCCACTTCGCCGCCGAAATCGGCGTGGCCGGGGGTGTCTACGATGTTGATGCGGTAGCCGTTCCACTGGATGGCGGTGTTTTTCGCCAAAATGGTGATGCCGCGTTCGCGCTCCAAATCATCGGCGTCCATAACCCGCTCGACGGCGCCAAAACGCGCCCCGAGGGTGCCGGATTGCTGCAGCAGGCGGTCCACCAAGGTGGTTTTGCCGTGGTCCACATGGGCGATGATGGCGATATTTCGGAGGCGGGAGGCCGACATGGCGAAAGTTAAGTAAAAATCAAGCGAAATGGGGCGGAGTAGGGCGAATTTGGGCGAAAAATTAGCCGAAATAGGGTGAAATTTAGGGCTGATTTACTGCGGCGGCGCGAATTTGCGTGCCGATGCCGGCGTCGGTGAATAATTCCAGCAGCAAGACATGGGCGACGCGGCCGTCTACGATGAGGGCCGTGGGCACGCCGTTTTTGACCGCATGCAAGGCGCAATCCACCTTCGGAATCATGCCGTCTTGCAGCGCGCCGCTGCGCAATAAGGCGGCGCCGGCGGCGGCGTCGAGGTCGCTCAACATGGCGCCGTTTTCATCTAACACGCCGGCGGTGTTGGTCAGCAGCATCAGTTTTTCGGCGCCCAAAGTTACCGCCATTTTACCGGCCACCCAATCGGCGTTGATGTTGTAGGTTTGCCCGTCGGCGCCGACGCCGATGGGGGCGATGACTGGGATGAAGGCCTGGCTGTCGAGCAGATGCACGAGCCGCGGGTCGATGGCTTCGACCTCGCCGACTTGGCCGTAGTCGACGCTTTCGGCGCCGGCCGGCAGCCGGCCGCCGGGACGCAGTTTTCGGGCGCGAATCAGGTTGCCGTCTTTGCCGCTCAAGCCCACGGCGCGGCCGCCGCGGGAGTTAATCAAGTGCACGATATTTTTATTCACCAAGCCGCCGAGTACCATTTCCACCACATCCATGGTCTCGCTGTCGGTCACGCGCATGCCGTCGATGAAAGTGGATTGCTTGCCGATTTTGTCGAGCAATTGGTTGATCTGCGGCCCGCCGCCGTGCACCACCACCGGATTCATGCCGACCAGTTTCATTAAAATCACATCGTGGGCGAAACTGTTTTTCAGCGCTTCATCCACCATGGCGGCGCCGCCGTATTTGATGACGATGGTTTTGCCTTGGTAGCGGCGAATATACGGCAGCGCTTCGCTCAATATGCGAGCGGTTTGATGCGGCTCGGCGCGACCGGCGGAGGGAGTGGACATCGATTCAGCGGCTATGGGCGATAATAGGCTAAGCGGGCGGCATTCTACTCGATAAGCCGCCCGCCGCCGGGTTTTTCGCCGCTGGCGCAGCCCTTAAAATCGGCTCATCACCGGGCATTTATCGATATATGCTATGATGTGCGCGGCAAAAAACGGCGGTTAGATTCGTTTTTTACATTAGAGATGTCATTTGTTCATGCGCTTATTCGACCCGCCGGCGGCGGGCGTGATCAACCCTCGTCACCGGTTAGGCAATTCCATGGCAAATTCCTTTTTATTTACCTCTGAATCGGTTTCCGAAGGCCACCCCGACAAGGTGGCGGATCAAATCTCCGATGCGGTGTTGGATGCGTTGCTGACGCAAGACCCTTTATCGCGAGTGGCCTGCGAGACCATGATAAACACCGGCATGGTGGTGCTGTCCGGCGAAATAACCTCCACGGCGGTGGTGGATTTATCCGCCGTGGCGCGCGCCGTCATCGCCGATATCGGCTACAACTCCTCAGCCATCGGGTTTGATGCAAATAGTTGCGCCGTCATCATCGCGGTCGACAAACAATCGCCGGACATCGCCCAGGGGGTGAACGAAGGCGAGGGGTTAGACCTCAACCAAGGTGCCGGCGATCAAGGCTTGATGTTCGGTTACGCCTGCGATGAAACCGATGTGCTGATGCCGTTCCCCATCACCTACGCGCACCGGCTGATGGCGCAACAAGCGCGAGTGCGCAAATCCGGCAAACTGCCGTGGCTGCGCCCGGACGCCAAATCTCAAGTCACGGTGCGGTATGAAAATGGCAAGCCGAGCGCGGTGGAGGCGGTGATTTTATCCACCCAACACGATGACGGTGTCGCCCACGACACCATCACCAGCGCCGTTATCGAGGAGATCATCAAGCCGGTATTGCCGGCCGATATGCTCACCCGCGATACGCGATTTTTAGTGAACCCCACCGGGCGCTTCGTCATCGGCGGGCCGGTGGGCGATTGCGGCTTGACCGGGCGCAAAATTATCGTCGATACCTACGGCGGCTCGGCGCATCACGGCGGCGGCGCTTTTTCGGGCAAAGATCCCTCCAAGGTGGATCGCTCGGCCGCGTACGCCACCCGCCATGTGGCCAAAAATGTGGTGGCCGCCGGGCTGGCGCGCAAGTGCGAGGTGCAGGTGGCGTACGCCATCGGCGTGGCCGAGCCGGTGTCGGTGATGGTGCAAACCTTCGGCACCGGCAACCTCAGCGATGACAAAATCGAGGCCTTAATTCGGCAGCATTTCGATTTGCGCCCCAAAGCCATCGTGCAAAACCTCGACCTGTTGCGACCGATTTATCGTAAAACAGCGTGTTACGGGCATTTTGGCCGCGCCGAGGCAGATTTCACCTGGGAAAAAACCGATAAGGCCGAGGCCTTGCGCGCCGATGCGAAGATTTGATTCATTAATATATACAGTACCGCCGCATTAGATGCGCCTAGCCGCCAGCGCCGGCAATTTCGACTCTTATTTTGACTCTTATTTTGACTCTTATTTTTGACCATCGGCCCGCTCATCATTTCGACCATTATTTCGACCACTGACCATCCTCCTCCATCGCTTACATGCTCACTCAAACCCCGCCCGCCGCCTCGCCGGCCACTTCGCCCGCATCATCTAAGGAGGCTGACTTCCAGGTCGCCGATTTAACCCTGGCCGAGTGGGGCGCCAAGGAAATCCGCATCGCCGAAACCGAAATGCCGGGGCTGATGGCGGTGCGCAAAAAATACGCCACCGAGCAGCCGTTGCGCGGCGCCCGCATCGCCGGCTCGCTGCACATGACTATCCAAACCGCCGTTTTGATAGAAACCCTAACCGCGTTGGGCGCGCAAGTGCGCTGGGCATCGTGCAATATTTTCTCCACCCAAGACCACGCCGCCGCCGCCATGGCGCAAAGCGGCGTGCCGGTGTTCGCCTTCAAGGGCGAATCTTTAGACGAATACTGGGCCTTCACGCACCGCATTATGGAGTGGGTGGGCGAATCCGAAGGCCCGAATATGATTCTCGATGACGGCGGCGACGCCACCTTGTTGCTGATTCTCGGCGCCCGGGCTGAGCAAGATTCGGCCGTTATCGCCACCCCCGGCAGCGAGGAAGAGGAAGCCATGTTCGCCGCCATCGGCGCGCGGTTGGCCAGCGACGGCGCTTGGTATAGCCGCCGCCTGGCGCGCATTCAGGGCATCACCGAAGAAACCACCACCGGCGTGCATCGCCTGTATCAGATGGCGGCCACCGACGGCTTGCCGTGCCCGGCCATCAATGTGAACGACTCGGTCACTAAATCCAAATTCGACAACCTATATGGCTGTCGAGAATCTTTGGTGGACGGCATCAAACGCGCCACCGATGTGATGATCGCCGGCAAAATCGCCCTGGTGCTGGGCTATGGCGATGTGGGCAAGGGCTGCGCGCAGTCATTGCGCGGGCTCGGCGCCACCGTGTGGGTGGCCGAAATCGACCCGATTTGCGCCTTGCAAGCGGCCATGGAGGGCTATCGCGTGGTGCGCATGGACGAAGTTTGCGGCGCCGCCGATATTTTCGTCGCCGCCACCGGCAACGCCAGCGTTATCGCCCACGACCACATGGTGCGCATGAAAGACCAGTGCATCGTGTGCAACATCGGGCATTTCGATAATGAAATCGATGTCGCCGGCATGCGCAAATACCCGTGGGAAAACATCAAGCCGCAGGTCGATCAAATCATCCTGCCCAACGGCCACCGCATCACTTTGCTGGCGGAAGGGCGCCTGGTCAATCTCGGTTGCGCCACCGGCCACCCCAGTTTCGTCATGTCCAACAGTTTCACCAATCAAGTACTCGCGCAAATCGAACTCTGGCGCGACGGCGAAAAATACGACAACCGCGTGCATGTCCTGCCCAAGCATCTGGACGAAGAAGTGGCCCGCCTGCACCTCGACAAAATCGGCGCCCGCCTGACCCAACTCACCCAACAACAAGCCGACTACATCGGCGTGCCGCTCGCCGGCCCATACAAACCCGATCACTATCGATATTAGGCGAGCCGCCAAATTCATCTGCGCGCATATTTCAGTTGGCATTCCGCCAGATATGGTATGGCTTTGATTTTTCGGGTGGATAGCCTCTCGATCCGTGCCACATCACTATGACTTTGTGAGAAATTAACCCGATGGATAAGACCGCAACGGATAAAACTCGCACGGCCTATCCGTTCGCAACCGTGGCGGGGGGGATCTCTGAGGGCGAGTACGCAATTTATGGCGAGCGATTGGCGAGAGTGGAAGCCAGCGTCGGCCATATGGCAACCAAAGAAGATATCCAAAAAATAAAAGTATGGGTATTGTCCAGCACCTTGGGCGGCATATTGGGCGGCATATTGGGCGGCATATTGGGCGGCATGGGCATCGCCACGGTATTGACGCTAACCCTAGTCAAATTATTTTCCTGACCCTCCCCGCTATTCCCGCCATGGACGGCGGACTTCACCAGGCGACTCTTCACCAGGCGACTAGTGCAGTCGGCTGAAAATTCCGCCCGATATCATCGGCCCAATATCATCGGCGGCCGGCTTTATGCTTGGCTCGCCTAAGCGGTGGCTCGGTTTTATGGGTGACTTCTCGAACGTGCTACTCGGCTGCAAACATGGCGCAACCGTGGGCATTCGCCATTGCTGGGACACGCCGGCTGTGGCTAAAAATTCAGCGATATATCGCGGTGGATTGATTGGCAGGCGGCGATGTCACGGGCTTGGGCTTTGGTTAAGCGAGGTTGCAGGCGGATGCCGATGGTGTTTTTGATGGCGGCGTGATAGTCATCCAAGCCCGGTAACAGCGTGTTGGCGGCGTGCGCGCGCCACGCGGTTTCGGTATCGAACAGGGCGCGGGTTTGACGCAGCAGATGGCGGGCTTGGGCGAAGTCGGGGTGCTCGCCTTTGAGGGCGCGGCGGGAGTTGGCCAGCACGGTTTTGATCTGGCCGCCACCGGCGAGGCCGCTGAGTTGCCGCTCCATCTGCTGGATTTGCGCCATGCTTATGGCCGCGGCAGGCGCGGTTTCGCCGAGGGCGTTTTCGAGGGCGCGCAGCGGCACCTCGAGCATCGCCAAGCGCCCGCTTTGTCGAAGCAACGCGCGCGCATCGGCTAACGCCCGGTAGGCCTCATCCACATTGCGGCGATAGGCGCGGCGGGCGTTAGCATCGGCGGCGGCGAGGCCGGCATAGGTGGCTTTGGATGCTTCCCAACCGTTCAATCTGGCGGCCAGCAAGGCGGCTTTTTCGGCCCGCAAACGGGTGATTTGGGCCGCCAGGTCGGCTTGTTTTTGCGCCGCATCGCGCGTGCCGCTGGAATAACGCACCAGGCGATCGAGACGCAGTTCGGCGCCATCGATGTTGCGCTCGAGATTCTGCACCGCGATGCGCACGCGCCGCGCCAGGCGTTGTTGGGGCGCGTAGTCGACCACATAGGCAGCCAATTCGGCTTCGGCGGCGCTCACTTGGGCGACCAGCGCGAAGGTATCGCCGGCTTTGACTATGCCAGCGGCGAGTGCCTCGCGGTGGCGCGCTGGTAAAACTTGTAAATCTAAGCCGCGGGCGCGCTCGATGCTGCTCCAGATGGCATCGCCGTGCTCGATATAGTCGGCGAACACGCGGCGCTCCAGGCACAATTGCAAACGCGGATTGACCGGCGGCGGCGCCGTATCCGAAGTCAAGTAGGTGCGGTTTGGCATGTAGTTGACCAAACTCGGAAAATAACCGGCGATGGCCAGCGCCGCCAGTTGCAGCAAGATAAATGCGACCGCGCCTTTATAGATTTGCGTGGTTTTGACCACCGCCGGGGCCACGCCGCGCAGGTAGAACAGCGCGAAGCCGAACGGCGGCGTTAAAAACGAGGTTTGGATATTCAAACCGACCATCACCCCAAACCACACCGCGGTGATGTTAGCCGACGGGTCGGCCAATAAAATCGGCGCCACGATGGGCACCACCACCACCGCGATTTCCAGGAAGTCTAAGAAAAAACCGAGCAAGAAAATCACCGTCATCACCACCACGAACTGCGTCCAAAAACCGCCCGGCAAACCGGTCAAAAATTCCTTAACCAGATGCTCGCCGCCGAAACCGCGAAAGGCCGAGGTCAACATGGCGGCACCGATTAATATAATGAACACCATGGAGGTGGTTTTGGCGGTGTCTATCATCACCTCGCGCAGGGTATTGTCGATGGTATAGGCGCGCCACGCGCTCCAAATTATCGCCGCCATCAGCGCGGCCACGGCCGCCGCCGCCAGCGCGATGCCGATTAAATCGCGCTGGCTCGCGATGCTTTTGATGTTCAAATCGAACACATTATGCAGCGCGAAAATGGCTGCCGTGGCGGCCACCGCCAACATGGCCGGCCAGTAGGCATCGCGTTTGCCGGCGCGCAACCGATAACCGCCCATGATCATGGCGCCGATGGCGCCGATGGCGCCGGCCTGATTGACCGTGGCCACCCCCATAACGATGGAGCCGAGCACGGTGAAGATCAACGCCAACGGCGGCGCCAACGCCAACACCACGCGCCGCGCAAAATGGCGGTCGTATTGGCCGTGATAAGGCACCGGCGGCGCCATTTTTGGGCGCAGTAAGGTGCTGATGAGGATATACGCCATGTAGATTCCGACCAGCAACACGCCCGGCACTAACGCCCCCATAAACATATCGCCGGCGCTGGCCGAGGTGATATCGAACTCCGACGGCATGGTCAGTTCGCCGGTGGCGGCTTTGTAATCAGCCTTGCGGATGGCGCTGGCGTGATCTACGGCGTTGCTGAGTTGGTCGGCTAAGATAATCAGCACGATGGACGGCGGGATGATCTGCCCGAGCGTGCCGGAGGCGCAGATGGTGCCGCTGGCGAGGGATTTGGAGTAGTTGTTGCGCAGCATCACCGGCAAGGAAATCAGCCCCATGGCGATCACGGTGGCGCCGACGATGCCGGTGGTGGCGGCTAACAAAGCGCCGACGAAGACCACCGAAATGCCCAGCCCGCCGGGCACCGGGCCGAACAATTGCGCCATGGCGACCAGCAAATCTTCGGCGATTTTCGAGCGCTGCAGCATGATGCCCATGAACACAAACAGCGGGATGGCGATGAGCGTGTCGCGCTCCACATCCCAATACAGGCTGCGGAAATTGGTAACCCCGGCGCTCAACCATTGGTTCGGGCCGTCCTGGGCGAAGTAGGCGCTGGCATCGCCGGCGAACCAATAGCCGCACAACGCCGCTAAACCGATGGCGGCGATGGAGGCGCCGGGCAGGGCGAACGCCACCGGATAGCCGGCGCTCAAGGCGGCCACCATCAGCAATAACAAAATGGCGAGAAAGACGACTTCCATGCGGATTTAGGGCGAATTTAGGGCGAATTTAGGGCGAATTTAGGGCGAATTTAGGGCGAATTTAGGGCAAGTTTTGCGCCGAATTTAGGGTGGTTTCAGGTTTATGGCGGATTTATGGCTGAGTTTGGCCGGGGTATGCCAAATGTATGGCGGATTTCGCCAGATTTATGACGCTTTGGCAGCGGCTATGTCCGGCGCTGGCGGCGTTGGCGTCTTCGCCAGCAGTTCATCGGCGCTGCGCAAAAAGGCCGCGATGAATTGCAGCGCCATGGTGACCGCAAACACCAGCAGGAAGCCGGCCATCAAATATTTCACATACATGCCATAGCCGCTTTGCGAGATTTCATAGCCGAGCAGCGGGCTGTTGATGCTGGCGCCCTTGCCGGATAAGCCCTGCCACATGATGGTCCAGCACACCGGCAACCCCAGCAAAAGCGCGCCGGCGGCATTCGCCCAGGCGCGGCCGCGCCGGCTAAAGGCGGCGTACAACACATCCACGCGCACATGCCCTTCATGGGCAAAAGTGTAGCCGGACGCGAACAAAAACAACGCCGCATACCAAAACCTCACCAAATCGCCCATGAAGGCCTGCTCATAGGAGAACACGAAGCGCCACACCACCACTTGAAATTCCGCCATCACCACCGCCAGCCCTAACCACGCAAAGCCGAGCGAGCGGGAAAACCAGGCGATGCCGAGCGCCGCCACCAACAACGGATAATGCACATAAGCGCCGCGAAACAGCGGCCGCCCAAGTTGCAAGGTGAGATGTTTGCCGACCACGGCCTCGAGAAAACCCTCGACGCGCAAAAAGGAGATGAGCATGTCGGTGATGCCGATGAGCAACACCGCCCAATACGCGGCGCGGATGAGGTAGGCCGACCAGCGGGCGTACGATTCGGCGTCATCGCGCAACGAGCGCCATGCGGTTAGGCGCGCCGAGGCGGCGGCGGCGAGCAATACGGAGCCAGCGCCGAGTGCCTGCGCCCAGCCGAGGATGGCTGAGGGCGAGGCCGCCCCGGCACCGCTCAAGCGGCCGAGCATGGCGGAAAATTCCGGCCAACCTCGCCAGTACACCAGATAGTTGTGCAGCAGAAACAACCCCATTAGCGCGACCATCAGCGCCGCGACGGCGCGCAATATCGAGCGCCGCGTGGCGTCACCCAGTGTCAATGAAATCATGGGTACAAAAAGCGCCAATGGAATCGACGCCAGGGTGAACTTTTATGATTATCGAGCAAAAAAAGTCCCCGTCACTGCTGGAATTCAATACGCTGCGGGTTTTTCCTAACTAGGTTTGAATTTTTTATCACACGGCTTCATGCCAAATGCGAGGATGCCGCGGCGTGATGAGTCACTGCGCCGCGGCATCGCGCCCCATCCTACAACCCCAACACGCGGTTGCGTTGCAACACATACTCTTGGTCGGAAATTTTCGCCCAAGCGCCGACATTGGCGCGCATTTTGACGAAACTTTCGTGGATGCGCCGCGCCAATTCGCTGTGTTCGATCACTTCGGCGAACACTGCTTCGGCGGCGGTGCCAAACGCATCGTAGATGTCGTTGTTGAAGCGCTTCAGTTGCACCCCTTGCTCGGAGATGAGTTTGGCTAACGCTTCGCCGTTTTTGGCGGTGTATTCCGACATCATCACATCGTTTTCCATGGAGGCCGCGGCTTCGATGATGGTTTGGTCGGCTTTCGATAGCCCCTCCCAGAAGGATTTGTTGATGCCGCAAGCGAGCATGGCGGCCGGCTCGTGCATGCCGGGATAATAGTAGTACTTGGCGGCTTCGTAGAATTTCATCACGCTGTCATTCCACGGCCCGACCCACTCGGTGGCATCGATGGCGCCGGACACCAAATTTTCATAAATTTGGCTGCCGGGCAGGGACACCGGCGAGGCGCCGAGTTGGGCTAACACATCGCCGCCGAGGCCTGGCATGCGCATTTTCAAACCCTTGAAATCGTCCGGGGAATTCATCTCTTTGCGAAACCAGCCGCCCATTTGCACGCCGGTGTTGCCGCACATCAGCCCCTTCAGCCCGGCCTCGCCGGCCAATTCGTCCCACAATTCTTGGCCGCCGCCAAAACGTATCCAGGCGTTGATTTCGGTGTAGGTGAAGCCAAAGGGCACGGCCGTGAAGTACGCCCAGCCGGGGTGCTTGCCCTTCCAGTAATATTCGGCGGCGTGGTACATCTGGGCATTGCCGGAGGCCACCTCGTCGAAGGAATCAAACGGCTTGACGCGTTCGCCGCCGGCGAAGTATTCGACCACGATGCGGCCGTCGCTCATGTCGGATAGGCGTTGCGCAAAGCGTTGCGCGCCGGTGCCGAGGCCGGGGAAATCTCGCGGCCAGGTGGAAACCATGGCCACTTCGATGCGCTTTTGGATGATCGCCGGGCCGCCTGAGTCTTGTGTCGAGGCGGCTTTATCGCCGTCTTCAGTACAACCGGGGATGGCCAGGGCGGCGGCGGTGACAGCAGCGCCACCGGCGGCGCCTTTTAGGAGTTCGCGACGTTTCATGGAGCAATTCCTCATAAAAATGGGGGGGATAAACGATATGACGAGGTCGCTCGCTCACTAAATTTTAGCGAGAACATCGAGAACATCGAAAATATCGAATGCGAGAGTGTTTGCTAATTTAGCACAGCCCATAACGCGGTGCGCGAATCGGCGCCTCGGCGCCTCGGCGTTGGAATGCGGCGGGCGGCGATTGTGGCGGATAAATGGCACGGATTTTAGGCCGGCGGCAATTGGGGCGGTTGAATTCCGCCGGCGGCTAAATTTTGCGAATGGTTTTGTAGGCGTGCACATAGCCCATGCCGTGGCGCTGCGGCTGGCGCACCACTTGGGCGCGATAGGCGGCGTAATAATCGTCGATGATGGCGGCGCGTTCGGCCGGCGGCCGGTCGGCGCGCAAGGCGGCGGCGAAAATGCTCTCATTCCAGCTGCGCAAGGTGGGCATGAGGCCGTCGGCGAACTTTTCTACATCGCCATGTACTTTAAATTCCTCAGCGAACGGGCATGGCACCACGCGGGTTTCCATGGTCTCCAAGCGCAAGCCGGCGCGGTGGCAGGCGCTGGCCGGGTCGCGCAACGGAGCGGCGAATTCGGCCATGGTGCGGTAATACTGCGGCAAGGTCATGGCCGTGTATTCTGGTGCGGTGATTCTGCCATCGGCCATAAAACGCCGCCAGATTTGGTTGAATACCTCGAACATATTGGCGCCGCCACCGCCATCGACATCGGTATTGCCCAAATACCGCCCGCGTTCATCGATGCAGAAGTTAACCAGCACCAAGCGCCCGCCGCTGACCAACTCGCGCGCGCGGTGCAATAATATGGTCTCCCAATCGGCCGCGGCTTGGGCCGCGTAAGCCGACAATTCGGCGCCGCTGGCGCCCACCGCGTGGACATGCTCGGCGAGGTCGGCCGGTTTGGCGCTCAGCCAATGCATGGCGGTGGCGGAAAAGCCGAGATTCAAGGTGGCGCTCGGTAGCGCCTGCAGGTAGAAGGAATTGGCCGAAAACAGCGGGTAAACGCCGGCGAAGTCGTCCACATAGGTGGCGAAGGGGCCGCGCCCGTGCACGATGTTCACCAGGGCATTGAAATCGTTGCGCGGCTGGTCGGCATAGGTGATGGAAATGTCGGCGCCGCGGGCGATGCCGCGCACCCGCCGCACCGCCGCCCCGAGCATGCGCAACGAAGTGCCGCCGTCGGCGCAACCCATATCCATAATGGAAAAACGCGCGCAGTCCGGGCGCGGCGCCATGCGGTCGATGGCGCCGATGACCAGCGGCGTGGCGGCGTCTATCACCTGCCCGGCGCCCCGGGTGACCAGCGAATAGCCGCCAGCGCCGCCGCCGGACATGGCAATGTGCTCGGCTTGGGCGGCGGCGGGAGTCATATGTATTGGATTTATATACCTAAATCTGCTTACTTGATTATCGCCTTTGCTGTTGCCTTTAAAATCTTCACTCCACCCATCTTTACTCCCCCCGCTTTATCTTGCGGGGGAGTGAAACGGTAAAGCCAAAAGCGAAAGCCAAAATCAAAGGCAAAGGCCAACATCAAAATCAAAGGCCAACATCAAAGGCAAAAAGCAACATCAACATCAACGGCAACCCCTCCGCACCAAAACTGGCGGGCTTCATCGCCAGATTGGGTGGGGGCCAGTTAATGTACATAGCATGAGCAGGCTGCGATAAACCAAACATACCGTGCAGATTTATGTAGGCAATGCTCATATATATGTATAGCGTATATATGTATAGCGGCGGGTATATGTATGCGGCGGGTGGGCGGGTGGGCGGTTGAGCGGGTGGAATCGATTCGTTTGGGCGGTTAATCGGCGATTATAGGGCGTTAATTTTTGAGTTTGTCGCCGCCAATCTCGCCGGATAAGGAATTTGTCACCCGCCCGACGACCCGGCCGACTTAACTTATAAAGTCGCCGCCAAAAAAATCACCAGCGCCACCACGGCAGCGATGGGAATCAACAAGCCGCGCCAGTCTTTGTCGGCTTCCTCGCTTTGTTTTAGCATGGGTTTGAGGCCGGGCAGCACCCACAGCAACACCAGCAGGGCGAGGACGCCGATGAGGATTTGTTCCCAAAGTTCCATGATTTTGTACGGTTGGTTAGTGATGAAAATGGGCCGATTCAGGGTGCCGCAACGCCCGGCTGATAGCGAAATTGGTTGAGATTCAGGCCGAGGTCTAGGTCGGTTTTCAGGGTGAATAGGGTTTTCGCCAGGCGCGCCTCGCGCTGCCCGCGGTTTAGTTTGTCGCGGGTTCCTCTGAGCATTTTGGATCCGAGCGATGAGCCAGCGGCGGCCAAAATATCATCCACGCCGCCATAGCGGGCGATGAGTTTGGCCGCGGTGCGCCGACCGATGCCTCTGACGCCGGGGATGGACAATCCGCTGACGCCGGCTAACGCCAACGCATCCACCAAATGTTCCGGCGCCACTCCCGAGCGCGCCATCACCTCCTCGGCATCCAACGCGCGCTGCGCGAAATGGTCGAACACTACGATGGAATCACCCAACAATTGGCAAAAATACCGATCGGTGGATAGTAGCACCGCGCGGCCGCCGCCGGCGGCGATTTTGCGCGCCGCGGTGGCCAACACATCATCGCGCGGCTGCCCGGGCAGTGAAAAACACGCCACCCCCAGGTCGCGGAAGGTGGCTTCCATGCGCGGCATGGCAAGGGGCAGCGCGGGCGGCGTCGGGCGGCTTTTTTGTTTGTACGGCGGGTGTAATTGGTGCCGCCAAGTAGTGCCATCGCCATTGAAAACCACCACGCAATGGCTCGGGCGATGCTGACGAAGGGCGCGGCTGAGGGAGGCCTGGCAGCGCTGCAGCAATTCATCGGCGCGCGCCTTATCGCTGATGTTATCGCCGACATCAGCGGCCGGGGCAAACGGCGACGCGCCCAGCATGGCGGCCGCTAAACGGCGCGTGAAATTGGGACCATCCACCAACAGGGCTTTCATCGCCCAGATTCATCGGTCAGATTCATCACAGCTTAAGCGCATGCGCAGCCGCCGGCCTACGGCCCGACCAGGGTCAAAAATTCGGCGCGCGTGCGGTGGTCGGTTTTGAATCGGCCGAGCATCATGGAGGTGGTCATCACCGAATTTTGTTTATGGGCGCCGCGCATCATCATGCATAAGTGCTTGGCTTCGATGATGACGCCGACGCCGAGGGCGCCGGTGATGGATTCCACCGCCGCCGCGACTTGTTCAGTCAAGTTTTCTTGAATTTGCAGCCGCCGCGAATACATGTCGGCGATGCGCGCCAATTTTGAGAGGCCGATAACGCGCCCGGCCGGCAGATAGGCGATGTGGCACTTGCCGATGAACGGCAAAATGTGGTGCTCGCACAGGGAATAAATTTCGAGGTCTTTGATGATGACCATCTGGTCGTTATTGGAATCGAAAATGGCGCCGTTTACCACTTCCTCTAAGCTTTGTCCATAGCCTTGGGTGAGGAATTCCAATGCCTTGGCGGCGCGCGCCGGGGTGCCTTTCAGCCCGTCGCGTTGCGGATCTTCACCGATGGCGGTCAACAAGGCGCGATACATGTCGGCCAGGCGGGCAGTGGAGTCGATGGCGGTCATGGCACTAACATGGCGATTGATTGTGAGCGACACAGGGATAAAATGCCGGAAGTGAAGCGCGGGATTATTGTGTGGAAATTATAGACATAAATCCGCAAAAATTTTTGATATGTGATTGCGGTTTCGTCTCGGCTAGCGAAGATAATGTCCGAGTGGATGCCATCGATTGTTGTCGCATAAATCGTCATTAAAACCCACTCGTTAATTGTTGTATTTCTTGGCGGAGTTTATCAATGTTTTTCACTCTGAATTCAATGGCGCGCAATGCGGATTCAGCGTATTTGATGGTCGCCGGCGTGGGCATTGGGAGCGGTTGATTCAAGATAAATTCCACATCGATGCGTTGCTGTCCGCCGGTTCCAGAAGCCCACTCTGCGATGTCTTGGCATTGCGCGGTGCGTAGATGATACAAAATATAGAGCGCGTGATGCTGGTCTTTGGGGATGAATTGGTAATACTCTTTGGTGATTAAATTACCCGCCGCATCGCCTACCTGCGCCGAGCCAAAATAACGACTGGCTTGCGCTATGCGTTTGTTAGTGATGCGCGAGACCACGATGGCATTTTTTTGCAACTCGCAAATGAACGCCCCATAACCTTTTTCCACCTGCTTATTGGAGCGCGATTCAATTAGATGAATCCCATCGTTGATTGAATTTGGGGTGGTCACTTTCCGAAGTCCGTGCGGCAACACCCCACGCTTTACGGTTTTTGAACTCGGAATGTAATCCACCAGATTATGCATGCGGCATTGGGTTTTATGATCGATGCTTTTTGTTTCATACACCCGTCCGGCAGGTCACAAGTTTTGTTCGTTAAAATACTCTTCTGCATGGTCAAATTGTTTTTTGTGGCGCATGTAGTCGTTCGCTCCAACAACGCTATCCACTGCTTGAATGTTGGTATGCCCTTCGCCGATTAAAAACATGCTCATTTTAGCGAGATTGGCAATGGGCTTTGCTATCTCACGGCCAAAAAGACACGCCTTGCTGAACGCCTTTTTTGCCGAATCATCGGTCAACTGCTGACGGCTTAAAAACTCACACAGCACTCCAGCCGTCCCGCAAAATGGGCCATAAACAGTTCCGCCAACCCTCTAATCAGACAGCTCAAACATCAAGCGAACAATTTTTAGTGGCGTGAAATACTGCCCCAAATCGCTCGTCCCGCCGCCGATTGCCCGCTCGGATAAAAACCTCTGGAATAGCGTGCTATGCGCATCATAATGATTGTGATTAAAATCAACCCCATGCAACATCTCCACCATCTTTGATACAACGCTTGCCTTGGATTCATCAATTTTAATGTCATCTATTTCGAGGTGTTGCTCACTTGTGGTTTTTATATAGTGGTTTATCGATGCAATTTTCCTACCATGCGGTTCACTCCTTATCGAATTCCATACCACATTATTTCCATACCACATTATCCAAATACTGGCGGTTATCAACCAGCATTTTAATAAATAAAATTTTAGATATTTCTGGTAGACGCTCAATGCCCAATGTCAATCTAGCAGCTCGCCCAAATTAGTTTAATTTAGAAAATAACACGCCTAATTCACTTTCCGATTTCACCCTTCGAATACCAGAGTTTTCCCACCGCAAATTCTGCAACTTCGGGATGATGTTGGTAATAATATTGTGAGTTTCGCTAGGCATTTTCATTTGATAATCCATCTTGTGAATGCAGGTACATAATTTACATTATTATATATCATTTTAGCGAAAATTTGGTGTGTCCCCACCGCGAAATTCGCCCATTGCCATGCCAGATCCATTGCCAAATCAATTACCAGATAAATCATTATCGGCTAAGGACGCGTCGCCGAGCCATGATCATGGCGCGGTGTTGCAGCAGTTGGCGGGCCTCGTCGGCGCTAAAAATCTGCTGACCGAGGCCGCGCAGCAGCGCCCCTATCTGGCGGAATTGCGCGGGCGGTACGATAGCGCGTGCCTGGCCGTGGCGCGGCCGGCGGATGCGGCGCAAGTGGCGGCGGTGTTGGCGTGCTGCAATCGGGCGCGCCTTGGCCTAGTGCCGCAAGGCGGCAATACCGGCGCCGTGGGCGGGGCCGTGGCGCGCGGCGACCAAATCATCGTAAACCTCGCCCGCTTGTCGCGCATCGTGGCGGTGGATGCGGCCAATTACACCATGCGCGTACAAGCCGGCTGCATACTGGCCGACATTCAAGCCGCCGCCGCCGGCCACGACCGCTTTTTTCCGCTGAGTTTGGGCGCCGAGGGCAGTTGCCAAATCGGCGGCAATCTGGCCACCAATGCCGGCGGCGTCAATGTGCTGCATTACGGCAATGCCCGCGACCTCACGTTGGGCCTCGAGGTGGCGTTAGCGGACGGGCGCATTTGGCGTGGGCTCAATAGCCTGCGTAAAAACAACACTGGCTACGATCTGAAAAATCTCTTCATCGGCTCAGAGGGCACGCTCGGCATCATCACCGCCGCGGTGTTGAAGTTATTTCCGGCGCCGCGGCGGCAAATCGTGGCGCTGGCGGGGCTGAATTGCGCGGCTGCGGCGCTGGCCTTGCTCGGCCGCTTGCGCGCCGCCAGCAGCGACCGCTTGGTGACCTTCGAGTTGATGGCCGGCATCGCGGTGCGCGCGGCGATAAAACATATCGTCGGGCAAACCGACCCCATGCGCCAAGCGCACCGCTGGTATGTGCTGATGGTCGCCACCAGCACCGCCGATGGGGTGGTTTTGGGCGATGAAGCCGATGAATCCGGCGATAAATCCGCCGAAACCGCAGCCGATGACGCCGATTTGCGTGCCCAAGTGGAAGCATGCCTGGCCCAAGCCATAGCCGATGGCGGGGTGCAAGATGTGGTGTTGGCGAGCAGCGAAGATCAAGCGCGGCGCTTGTGCGCGTTGCGCGTCAATATCGTCGAGGCGCAAAAATTCGAAGGCGGCAGCATCAAGCATGACATCGCGGTGCCGGTGGCCAGCGTGCCGGAATTTCTGCGTCGCGCCCATGCCGCCGTTATCGAAGCCCTGCCCGGCGCCCGCCCGTACCCCTACGGGCATATGGGCGATGGCAACATGCACTTCAACATCGCCGCTCCGCTCGGCATGCCGCGCGCGGAATTTTTGCGCCACTGGCAGCCGATGAATCGCTTAATCCATGAAATTGCCGACCAACTGGGCGGCACATTCAGCGCCGAACACGGCGTCGGCATGGCCAAACTGGACGACATGCAACGCTACAAAGACCCGGTGGCGCTGGCGCTGCAGCGGCAAATAAAACAGGCGCTGGACCCGCGCGGCATCTTGAATCCGGGCAAATTGAATCCGTAACAACCCGCTAAGGCGTGGATTTTTTCGCCACCGCCGGGTCGCTACGATAATAAATGATGGCCATGCCGGTCAGCGTGCAAGCGCCACCGATAGCCATATCGAGGCTCAAATTTTCACCCAAAAATAGCACGCCGCCGGCGATGGAGGCAAGCGGTAGCAGCAACAAAAACGGCATCACGCGGCTGAGCGGATAGCGCCCGAGGAGGTGATACCACATCGCGTAGGCGAGCGCCGTCATCACCAAGCCGAGATAGGCCACCGCCCCCCATATGGCGGGCGAAGCGTTTGCGAGGGCGGTGATTTGCCCGCTTTCGAACAACCACGAGGCGAGGAAAAGTTGCGGCGTGGCCAGCGCCGCCATCCAGGTGATGAGTACGAAGCCGCCGACCACGCCGAGCCGCTTGACCATGATTTGCCCCAGCGCCCAGGCAAACGCGCCGCCCACCATCAGGGCGAGGTGGAAAACGCTGCCGCTAAGCCGTGGCTCGCCAGCCAAATAGGCGATGCCGGCGAAGGCCAGGGCGATGCCGACGAACTGCCGGACGCCGAGGGAATCGCCAAACACCAGCCACGCTAACAGCAGGGCGAACGGCACCTCGAGCTGCACGATGATGGCGGCGGTGGAGACATCGAGGCCGCCCAAGCCGGTGAAGGTGAGCCCGTATTGCACCGTGGCGCCGACTAATGAGACCCAAAAAATCCGCCGCAACATGGCCATCGGCGGCGGTGGAAAAAAGCACAGCAAACAGCCGGCGGCCACGGTGAATCGCAACGCCATCAAAAAAATCGGCGGAAAATGCCCCATGGCCGATTTGGCGACCACAAACCCCATGCCCCAAATCACCGCCACGCCGATGGCCATGAGCATGTCGATGGGTTTCATGGCCGGTTTAGCGGACCGATTGCGCTGCGAATCGCATAATGTAAGGGTTTATAGAACTAAATCTGCTTGATTATGGTTGTTCGTTGCGGGCTTTTGGGATTTACCCCAAAACGGACGGAAAAGATGCCAGTTTTGGTGCGCGGGCTTTGGATTTTGCTTTGGCTTTGGGTTTTCGCCTTTATTCTTCGCTCCCCCATGCTTTTTCGGGAGGGGGAGCCAAAGCAGAGCCGCGCCGACAGGCGTGGGCTGCTTCGGCAGGTAGCCCAAACTGGCGGGCTTCATCGCCAGTTTTGGTGGGGGGGATATCTTTAATATTAGGTTTTACTTGAGATTTTCGTTTTTTCGATTTTGTCTTTAAATTTCCACCCCATCAGCCACAAAAGATGGGTTAAAAGATGGCATCAACATCAACATCAACAGAAAAATCAAAGTCAAAGCAACAGCGAAAGGGAAAGGGAAAGACTCTTAAGTCAAACTCGGCATCAAAGCAACCCCCCACCAAAACTGGCGATGAAGCCGCCAGTTTTGACTCCCCCTCCAAAAAGCAAAAGCTAAGCTGACACCCATCGGCTGAGGCCTACCGCCCACCGCCTTCATTCATAGGTCACTTTCAATATTTCGTACAACCGTTTTCCGGCCGGGGCGTCTACTTCGATTTCATCGCCTTCGTGACGGCCGAGTAGGGCGCGGCCGATGGGCGAGCTGATGGAAATGCGACCTTGGTCTAAATCGGCTTCGAGATTGCCGACTAGTTGGTAGCTCACTTCGGCTTCGGTTTCGGCGTCGTATAGGGCCACGGCGGCGCCGAACACCACCTTGCCGCCGCCGCCGATTTTCGCCGGGTTTACGATTTCGGCGATGGATAAACTGCTTTCCAATTCGATGATGCGCCCTTCGATGAATCCTTGCTGTTCCTTGGCGGCATCGTATTCGGCGTTCTCGGATAGGTCGCCGTGAGAGCGCGCTTCGGCGATGGCGGCGATCACCCGTGGGCGCTCGACGCGTTTTAGTTTATTCAACTCGGCGCGCAAGCGTGCGGCGCCGGCGGTGGTCAAAATCACTCGATCGGTCATGCTAGTTTGGGTGCCAGAAGTGGGTGGAATCGGGATGAATCGGGTGGAATCGAGCTGAATCGCTTAGGCTGGGGCGGCGCATCGAGCACAAATGCGCGCAATCGCCGCCCCTTTTCACCCCATATTGCGGTGCAAGGTTTGCAAGCGATTGACGCTGATTTCGGCCGCGGATTTGTGCGCTTCCACGGCCGCCCGGGCGCCGGCTAAGGTGGTGAAGTAGGTCACTTTATGCACCAAGGCGTGGCGGCGGATTGTATAAGAATCGGCCAGGCTCTGCTTGCCGGCGGTGGTGTTGATGATGAGGTTGAATTCATCATTTTTGATTTTGTCCACCACATGCGGCCGCCCTTCGGTCACCTTATTGACGCGCTGCGCGGCGACGCCGGCGGCTTTGAAGGCCGCTGCGGTGCCTTCGGTGGCCACTAGTTCGAAGCCGGCGGCAGCCAGGTAGCGCGCCAACTCCGCGGCCTCGGCTTGGTCATCGCTTTTGAGGCTGAATAAGGCGCGCCCGCGACGCGGAATGCGCAAACCCACCGCTTGCTGCGCCTTGCCGAAGGCCTCGCCGAAACTGGCGCCGATGCCCATCACCTCGCCGGTGCTTTTCATTTCCGGGCCGAGCGTGGGGTCGGCGCCAGGAAATTTGACGAATGGAAAAACCGCCTCCTTGACTGCATAAAAATTGGGAATGCGCTCGCCGCTGATGCCTTGTTCAGCCAGACTGCGGCCGGCCATCACCCGTGCCGCGATTTTTGCCAGTGGGCGGGCGCTGGCTTTGGAGACGAACGGCACGGTGCGCGAGGCGCGGGGGTTTACTTCCAACACATAGATTTCGGCGCCGCGTACTGGGTCGGTTTTGACGGCGAATTGCACATTCATCAGCCCGACCACATCCAGCGCCAGCGCCAAGGCGCGGGTTTGGCGGCGCAATTCATCCTGCAACGGCGCGGGCAGGCTATACGGCGGCAGCGAACAGGCCGAATCGCCGGAATGCACGCCGGCTTCTTCGATGTGTTCCATGATGCCGCCGATGACCACCTCGGTGCCGTCGCAAATCGCATCCACATCCACCTCGATGGCGTCGTTTAAGAATCTGTCCAGCAGCAGCGGGGCTTCGAATTGCGGCAATTCATGCGCGCCACTCGCTGCCCCAGGGAGGCCGGCCTGGCGTAATGGGGCACTGTGGGTTTGGATGTAATCGCGCAGCTCACCGGCGTTATGTACGATTTCCATAGCCCGCCCGCCGAGCACATAAGAGGGGCGCACCACCAGCGGATAGCCGATTTCATCCGCCAATGCCGCCGCTTGATCGGGGCGGGCGGCGGTGCGGTTCGGCGGTTGGCGCAGATTCAGCCGATGCAGCAATTGCTGAAAAAAAGCGCGGTCTTCGGCCTGATGGATGGACTGCGGCGAGGTGCCGATGATGGGCGCCCCGGCCGCCGCCAGCCCGCGCGCCAATTTCAGCGGCGTCTGCCCGCCGTATTGCACGATAACGCCGAGTGGTTTTTCGACGCGGGTGATTTCCAGTACATCCTCTAAAGTCAGCGGCTCGAAATATAGGCGGTCCGAGGTGTCGTAATCGGTGGATACGGTCTCCGGATTGCAATTCACCATGATGGTTTCATAGCCATCTTCGCGCAGCGCCACGGCGGCGTGCACGCAGCAATAATCGAACTCGATGCCCTGCCCGATGCGGTTCGGGCCGCCGCCCAAAATGAGGATTTTTTGGCGCGCCGAGGGTGCCGCCTCGCATTCCTCTTCATAGGTGGAATACAGATAGGCGGTGGCGGCATCGAATTCCGCAGCGCAGGAATCGACCCGCTTATACACCGGATGAATGGCGTGGGCGTAGCGAAAGGCGCGCACTTCGGATTCTGATACGCCGAGCAAGCGCGCCAGACGGCGGTCGGAGAAGCCTTTTTGCTTCCAGCTGCGTACCGTGGCCGGGTCGAGATTCAGGGTGGAATCGGCGGCGGAATCGGCGGATTCGGTGACGGAAATGGCGGATTCGGCCAAATTATCGGCAGAATCGATGGAATTTGCGGCGGAATCGGTGGAATCGGCGGAATTATTGACGGAATCGGCGGAATTGTCGGTAGGGGAATCACCGCATGGCGCGGTTTGGGCGCTTTTAGCGAGGCCGGCGGCTTTGATGTCGCCCTCGGTGCGCACCAAATCTTCCACTTCGGCCAGAAACCACGGGGTGATGTGGCACAGCGCGTGGATTTCGCCGAGCGTCATGCCGCGCCGGAAGGCCTCGGCCAGATACCATGGGCGGGTGGCCGAGGGCAAGCGCAATCGCGCCGCCAACACATCGCGAATGTGGTCGGGAATGGCGGCGGTCGGGTGTTCGGCGGATTTTTCGGCCGATTTTTCGCTCAAAATCCCGCCGCCGGCGCTGCCCCCGATCTCGCCATCGACCGGGCCATCAACCTCGCCCCGGCCAGCACCGCCACCGCCGTCATCGCCCGGCATATCCGGCTCATCCAACCCATCGACGCCGATTTCCAGCCCGCGCAACGCCTTTTGGAAGGATTCCTGGAAGGTGCGGCCGATGGCCATGACTTCGCCCACCGATTTCATCTGCGTGGTCAGCGCCGCATCGACGCCGGGGAATTTCTCGAAATCAAAACGCGGGATTTTGGTCACCACATAGTCGATGCTCGGCTCAAACGAGGCCGGCGTGGCGCCGCAGGTGATGTCGTTGGTCAATTCATCCAAAGTGAAGCCCACGGCCAATTTGGCCGCCACCCGGGCGATGGGAAAACCGGTGGCTTTGGAGGCCAGCGCCGAGGAACGCGAGACGCGCGGATTCATCTCGATGATGATCATGCGGCCGTTATCGGGGTGGATGGCGAACTGTACATTGGAGCCGCCGGTGGCCACGCCGATTTCGCGCAGCACGGCGATGCTGGCGCATCGCATGCGCTGGTATTCTTTGTCGCTCAAGGTCTGCGCCGGCGCCACGGTGATGGAATCGCCGGTGTGCACGCCCACCGCATCAACATTCTCAATGGCGCACACGATGATGCAGTTGTCGGCGCAGTCGCGCACCACTTCCATCTCAAACTCCTTCCAGCCGAGGATGCTTTCCTCGATTAACAGCTGGCTGGTGGGCGATTCCGCCAATCCGCGGCGGCAAATTTCATCGAATTCCTCCGAGTTGTAGGCGATGCCGCCGCCGGCGCCGCCGAGGGTGAACGACGGGCGGATGATGGCCGGAAAACCAATGTCGTCTAACACCGTCGCCGCTTGTTGCAAGTTTTTGGCGATGCCGCCGCGCACCGTCTGCAAGCCGATGCGCGCCATGGCGCGGCGAAAAAGTTGGCGGTCTTCGGCTTTGTCGATGGCGGCGCGGTCGGCGCCGATCATCTCGACGCCGTATTTTTCCAGCACGCCGTGGCGGTCTAAATCCAGCGCGCAATTCAGCGCCGTTTGCCCGCCCATGGTGGGCAGCAGGGCATCCGGGCGCTCGATATCGATGACTTGCTCGACATGCCGCCAGTCGATGGGTTCGATGTAGGTGGCGGCGGCGAAATCCGGATCCGTCATAATGGTGGCCGGGTTGGAATTCACCAGCGCCACGCGATAGCCCTCTTCGCTCAGCGCCTTGCACGCCTGCACGCCGGAATAATCGAATTCGCAGGCTTGGCCGATGATGATCGGCCCGGCGCCGATGATCAAAACCGAGCGAATGTCGCCGCGTTTAGGCATTTTTCGGCGAATTTGAGCGTGGATTTGCGCGCTGCCTGGCGGCGGTGGATGCGGCCGCCATCATGGCGATGAATTTATCGAACAGCGGCGCCAAATCATGCGGGCCCGGGCTGGCTTCGGGGTGACCTTGGAAGGAAAAGGCCGCTTTGTCGCGTCTTTCCAGGCCTTGGATGCTGCCATCGAACAGCGAACGATGGGTGATTCGCAACCGCGCCGGCAGCGAGGATTCGCGCACCATAAAGCCGTGGTTTTGGCTGCTGATGAACACCCGCCCGCTGTCCACCTCGCGCACCGGATGGTTGGCGCCGTGATGGCCGAATTTCATTTTTTCGGTGCGCGCGCCGCTGGCCAACGCCAGCAGTTGATGCCCTAAGCAAATGCCGAACAGGGGAATGGTTGCATTCGCCGCCGGCTCATGTCCCGCCGCCTCGCCATGCGCCAATAAGGCGCGGATGGCATCTATGGCATAGCCGCATGGCTCAGGGTCGCCGGGCCCGTTGGATAAAAAAACACCGTGCGGGCGCTGGCGCAAAATCTCCTGTGCGCTGGTTTGCGCCGGCATGACGAGAATTTCGCAACCGCGCTGCGCCAACATGCGCAAAATATTGTGCTTTACGCCGTAATCGCACACCACCACCTTGTAGGGCGGCGAATCCATGCCGCGCCGGGCATCGTGGTCGATATTTTGATCTACATGTTGGTCTACATGATCTTGCGCATGATTTTGACCGCCATCACCAGGCGCATCGTCGCGGTTATCGACCTGCGCATCGCCAGGCCCGACCCAGCATTTTTTACTCCACCGATAGGCGCAGTCGATGCTGACTTGGCGCGCCAAATCCATCCCGCCGAGCCCGGGGAAGGCGCGCGCCGCCGCCAGCGCGCGCTCGGCATCGACAAACTCGGCGCCGGCGACGATGCAGCCGCTTTGGGCGCCGCCGCTGCGCAGTATGCGGGTCAGTCTGCGGGTGTCGATATCGCTAATCGCGACCACTTCGCGCGCTTGTAAAAAGGCCGGTAAACTCGAGCGCGCGCGCCAGTTGCTATGCAGATGGGGGATGTTTTTGACGATCAACCCGGCGCAAAACACCCGCCGCGACTCATGATCTTGCGGCGTGGCGCCCACATTGCCGATGTGCGGCGCGGTGAGGGTGATCAACTGCCGCGCATAGGAGGGGTCGGTGAGGATTTCCAGATAGCCGGTCATGGCGGTGTTGAAAACCACCTCGCCGCTGCTTATTCCATCGACGCCTACCGAGCGCCCGACAAAACGCGTGCCATCGGCGAGCATGAGCAAGGCCGGTTTAGTCAACGGGTTTTTCCTTAGACAGAGAGTGCATTAAGCGGGCGACGGGCGGCATTGTGCAGCGCCAAAAAATCGCGGCGGACGAGTCATGATAGGCGAGCGGGGGCAGTTAGGCGTAAAAAATGGGAATGCGCCCAACCTAAGCCCATTCCCGCTAATACACCAATCAACGCCGCCGATTGTACCCCCGCTGTGGCCGCGATTGTATAGATTCAACACAAAATGAGGAATTATGGCAGGGGGTTATATACCTAAATCCCCATCAGTAGATTGTTAGTTGACGACTTTTTGCTAGATCTGGGGGTTGTGGCTTTTGGCTTTTGGTGTTGGCTTTTGGTGTTGGCTTTTGGTGTTGGCTTTTGGTGTTGGCTTTTGGTGTTGGCTTTTGCTGTTGATTTTGCTGTTGATGTTGCTGTTGCTGTTGCTGTTGCTGTTGCTTTTGCTGTTGATGTTGATGTTGATGTTGCTGTTGCTTTTGATGTTGATGTTGATGTTGCTTTTGCTGTTGATGTTGCTTTTGCTGTTGCTGTTGCTGTTAAGGCTTTGCTCCACCCTATCTTTTTAGGGGGGAGCCAAAACTGGCGGCTTCACCGTCAGTTTTGGTGGGGGGTGCGTTTGATTTCCGCTTTTGATTTCCGCTTTTGATTTTTCTGTTGATGTTGTGTCTTTTAACTCATCTTTTGTGGCAGCTGGGGTGGAAATTTAAAGATAAAAACTACAATCAAAAATCAAAAATCAAAAGTCTAAGTAAAACCCAACATTAAAGATATCCCCCCCACCAAAGCAGCCCACGCCTGTCGGCGCGGCTCTGCTTTGACTTCCCGCCCAGCGGGGGTTGAGAAAAAGCCCAAAAGCCAAAAGCCCCTACCATGCCCACCGCAGATTCACTCCCACCACCATCCCCCCAGCCGACCTGCGCGCCATCGGCGAACTATTGCGCGCCTGGGGCCGCCAGCTGGGGTTCGCGCATATCGCCATAAGCGATGTGGCTCTCAGCCTGGCCGAGGGGCAATTACGCGCCTGGCTGGGGCAAAATTTCCACGGCGAAATGGCGTATATGGCGCGCCACGGCGCCAAACGCGCCCGCCCCGGAGAACTGCTGCCCGGCACCATGCGAGTGATTACGGCGCGGCTGGATTATCTGCCCGAACCCATGACAGCGGCGGCGCAGACCTTGGCCGACCCGAACATCGGCTACATTTCGCGCTATGCGTTGGGGCGGGATTATCATAAATTGATGCGCCGCAAACTGCAGCGCTTGGCGGATAAATTACGCGCCGAAATCGGCGCCTTCGGCTATCGCGCCTTTTGCGACAGCGCCCCGGTGATGGAAAAGGCGTTGGCGCAAAAATCCGGCCACGGCTGGCTCGGCAAACACACCAACCTCATCAACCGCGATAGCGGCTCGTGGTTTTTTCTCGGCGAGTTATACACCGACTTAGCCCTGCCGGTGGACGCCCCAACCAGCGCGCATTGCGGCAGTTGCACGGCGTGCATCGATATCTGCCCCACCGCCGCCATCGTCGCCCCCTATCAATTAGACGCGCGGCGCTGCATCTCCTATCTCACCATCGAATTGCGCGGCCCCATCCCGCTGGAATTTCGCGCACTCATAGGCAACCGCATCTTCGGCTGCGATGACTGCCAACTGGTCTGCCCGTGGAATCGCTACGCCCAACTCACCACGCAGTCCGATTTCGCCCCCCGCCACGGACTAGACCACACCGCCTTGGTCGACCTATTCGCCTGGGATGAAGCCACCTTTCGCCGCCGTACCGAAGGCTCGGCCATCCGCCGCATCGGCCACCCGTCCTGGCTGCGCAACATCGCCATCGCCTTAGGCAACGCCCCGAGCACAGCCGATGTCACCGCCGCTTTGGAAAGCCGTCGCCACCACCCCAGCGCCTTAGTGCGCGAACATGTCGCCTGGGCGCTGGCGCAACATCAGCTCACCGCCTGCCCTGCCTCCGCAGATTGAATCCCCCCCATTATTTACGGGATTTATATATCTAAATCTGCACGGTGGCTTTTGATTTTGGCTTTTCGCTTTTGATGTGGCTTTGGTTTTGGCTTTTGGCTTTTGGGCTTTGGCTTTGGCTTTTAACGTTTCACTCCCCCCCGTGCTTCATCTGGGGGGAGTCAAATCAGGCGGCTTTTTCGCCTGATTTGGTGGGGGGCTGTTGATGTTGCCTTTGGCTTTTGATGTTGGCTTTTGATGTTGGCTTTTGATGTTGCTTTGGCTTTTGACTTTTGGCTTTGGCTTTGGCTGTTAAGGCTTTGCTCCACCCTATCTTTTTAGGGGGGAGCCAAAACTGGCGGCTCCATCGCCAGTTTTGGTGGGGGGTGCTTTTGATTTTAATCCTGATGTTGCTGTTGCTTTTGCTGTTGCTTTGGCTTTTGGCTTTTGGCTTTTGCTTTTGGCTTTTAACGTTTTGCTCCCCCCCGTGCTTCATCTGGGGGGAGTCAAATCAGGCGGCTTTTTCGCCTGATTTGGTGGGGGGGCTGTTGATGTTGCTTTTGGCTTTTGATTTGGCTTTTGATTTGGCTTTTTTCTTGATTCACGCTAAGAAAAGCAACGGCAACATCAAAGGCAAAAGCGAAAAGCAACATCAAAGGCAAAAGCGAAAGGCAACATCAAAGGCAAAAGCGAAAGGCAACCCAACAACCCCCACCAAAGCAGAGCCACGCCTGTCGGCGCGGCTCTGCTTTGACTCCCCTGCGTACGCGGTGGAGTAAGTTAAAAGCGACAGCAACGGCCAAAGCTAAAAGCAACATCAAAAGCCAAAGCCAAAAGCAAAGTCAACGGCCCCCCCGCCAAATCAGGCGATAAAGCCGCCTGATTTGGCTCCCCCAGATGAAGCACGGGGGGGAGCGAAACATCAAAAGCAACATCAAAAGCCAAAAGCCAAAAGCCAAAAGCCAAAAGCCAAAAGCCAAAAGCCCCCCTAAGTTTGGTGGAATCCGATATCACACCCTCAAAAAAAAGGGCGATTCATTGCTGAATCGCCCTTTTTTGGTTATTTAACCAAAATCTCGGTCAAAACTGCATCTCCCCCTTCAGAATCAGGGCATTGGTGGCGGCGGCGGGGGTGGCGCTTTCGTAGCGTTCGCCTAATAGGTTTAGGGTCAGGGGGCTGGTGGGGGGGCGCCAGTGCATGCCTAGGCGATAGGTGGCGGCGGGGGCGATGGTGATTTCGGTGTAGGGTTCGATTAATGAGCCATCGCGCAGCATTATGCCGTAGCCGACGCGGGTATTTAGGCGCGCGGCATAGTCGGCGGTTTTATCGGTGGCGGCGGCGCCGAATCCGGCGGCGCCATTGTCGGCGGTGGCACCCTTGCCGGCGGAATCCGCCAAGCCCTCATGCCATAGGCGCTGCTGGGCGCTGGC
Source organism: Candidatus Poriferihabitaceae bacterium (assembly GCA_965243285.1). GTDB lineage: Bacteria > Pseudomonadota > Gammaproteobacteria > Arenicellales > Poriferihabitantaceae > JAHRAW01. The sequence continues at coordinate 2,165,224 of OZ251537.1, forward strand.
GGTGTCGCCATAACTGGGCGTTATGTTCAGCGATAACCCTTGCCCGTCGGCGCCGGGGGCTAAAATTAGGCTGCCTTGGATGCCCCATTCTTCTTGCTCGGCACTGTGGGCTAATAAGGCGCGCATTTTGCCTTCGGCGGTGAATCTCGCCGCTGGGTTGTGATAGCGAATGGCGAGGCCCACCTCGGCGCCGGCGCCGGTTTCGCCATCGCCGCCGTCATGGCGCAAGCCGACTTCGGCCGATGGGGTGAGGGCGGCGCCGCTGGCCAGCCGGCCGGGCATGCTGGCCTCTAACGCGGTGCGAATGCGGGTGGCGGCGGTGGAAATGTCGGCCATGCCGGGCTGCGCGTCGGCCTCCAATTCGCTGTGGGTGACCTCGCCTTTTACGCGCATTTGGGCGGCGTTTTGTTGCCAAATTGTGCCGCTCAACCCGCCGCCGATGGTGCTTAATTTGAGGTCGGCCGATTGGGCGTCGCCAGCGGTCGGTTTTACGCGTAAATCGCCGCCGCCGAGGCCTACCGAAGCCCATAAATCCAACGCCCCGGCGCGCCAGCCGAGGTACGGATGCACGCTGGTCATGTCGAGGTCGTAATCGCCCCCACCGGCGGCGGTTTCATACGCCAAATCGCTGCTTAGGCGGGAGATGGATAGCCCCAGCAGCAGGTTTGGCCGCACTTTTGCATCGGCGCCCACATGGAAGCCGAGCAAATCCCCGGACCAATCCACGGCCGCGCTTGTCCCGGATAATTCGGCGTATTCGCCGCTGGCCCACAAGGTGGTTTGGCCGATTCCATCACCGCCGCCGCCGCCTTTTATCGGCATGGAAAATCCGCTGCCGGCGAGTAGTTTTTTCATATCGCCGCCATTTTCGAGCATCTCTTCGCCCCGAGCCGCCAATACGCCGGCGATATTGTCATGCCCGGCGAGGCGGAAACTCGCCCCGCCAGCGCCAGCCGAATTGCCGCCGCCCGAACCCCGCCCAGCGGCCCGGCTGATGCGCGTGGTCACGGCGCCGACGGCGCTGTGGGTTATCGCCCGCGCCACCTCCGGCAAAATCACGGCGTTGGTTTGGTTGACTGAATCGGCGGCAGCGCCCTCGAGAATAATGGTGAATGCGCCGGGGTCGGTGGCCAAGCCATCAGCGGTGGAATTGCCGTGCGGGTCGGTCGCGGTGTAGGTGAAAGTCGCGGAAAGCGGCAAAAACGCATCCAAATTCGGCACATCTGCGGCCAAATCCGCCCACTTTTCGGCGCTGATGCCGGCGAGGGCGATGGGGGCGGTGATGGGCGCGGCGCTGGCATCGGGCAAGAAATCAGCAAAAAATTCGCTAATTTCACTCGGCACGGGGAGCGTGGAGTCAGACACGAGCGCGCTATCTTGAGTCAACCCATAGGTGAGCGCGATGTCAGCGCTGCCGCTACGCGCTATCGGCAAAACCAAATCACCGACCACCTCGCCCACGCGATAGGTGAGGTCGGCCGGCGGCTGGCTGAAGGCCGGGCCGGCGATGGTTAAGGTGAAGGTGAGGGTCGATTCATTGGGTGGCGTGGCGCCGTCGGTGGCGGTGTATACCAGCGTGTAGGCGCCGGCATCGGTGGGGGTGCCGCTTAATTCTCGCGTGGCGGCGGTGTAAACCAGCCCCGGCACGGTGGAATCATCGGCAAAAACCGCCTCGCCCGAGTCGGTCAGGGTGTAAGTCAGCAAGGTGTCGGCATAGCCGGAATCCGCCTCGGGCAGGGTTATCGGGGCGAGCATGACACCGGCGGCGTAGGGTCCGCCGAGGGTCAAATCAACGGGCTGGACGAAGGTCGGCCCGGTTATCGCCAAAGTGAAGGATAAATTGGTGGCGTTGCCGGCGGCGTCGGTGGCGGTATAAACCAAATCCGCCTCGCCGGCCGTCATCGGCGTGCCGGATAACACGCCGCCGGCGGCCGAATGGGCGAAAGTCAGCCCGAGAATGGTCGAAGCGCCGGCAATATCGCGATTGCCGCCGGATTCCACCGCCGCCAGGCTGTAGGTGATGGGCGCCAACCCGCCGACCACCGCCGGCAGGGTGTAATCCACCGAGGCGCCGGCGGCGAAAGTGGTCATATCCCCGGAAATCGGTTCAATGGCGGCGATTTGGGCGTACACGGTGATGGAAAACGGGCGTTCGAGGCTGAGTCCGGCGTCATCTTGCACCCGATAGGTGAAATTGTAGATGCCGGCGGCGGTGGGGCTGCCGGATAGGGCGTATGGCGTGGCGGAATTCGCCGGGGTGTTGGGGCTGAGGTTGAGCCAAGCGGGTAATTCGCCAGTGTTGGGCGGCGGGGCGCTGGCGGCGGTGAGGGTATATAGGTAGGGCGGCGTGCCGTCGGTGGCGGCGGGCAAAACCAAGTCGGCACCGCCGGAATCGACGATGGAATCGCCGATGGCATAGGTTAAATTGGCCGGGGTCGGCAGATTTAAGCGGGCGATGGTTAGGGTGAAGGTGGCGGACTGGCTGGCGGCGGCGATGTTGGCGGTGGAATCGCCGCCGTCGGTGGCGGTGTAGATTAATGTTGCCGTGGCGGGGGTGGCTTGGGCGGTGCCGGATAGGATGCCGCCGCCGGTGGAGGTGGAGGTGGAGGTGGTGGTTGTGGCGGTGAAATTTAGGCCGAGAACGGATTCGGTGGCGGTGATGTCACGCAGATTTCCGGCCACTGAATCCAGTTCCCGCAAGGTGTAGGAAATATCCCCCAAGCCGCCGGTGGCGATGGGTAGATTCAGCGTGACTTGCCGGCCGACGCCAAAAGTCGCCGCTGAATCGGATACATTCGCCAAAGCCAGGGCATCGTAAATCACGATGGAAAACACTTGAGTTCGCCGAGCGCCGCCTTCTTGTACGGCGTAGATGAACATGTAAGTGCCGGCGGAATCGGGCGGATTCAACGCCGTGGCGGAGATAATCAGCCGGCTGGATGAGGCACTGGCATTGCCGGCGCCGGATTCGGGGGTGACCACCAGCCAGCCCGGCAAAGCGCCGCCGGTGGGCGAGCCAGCCGCCGCCGTCAGCGAATAGGTGAGCGGCGTGGCGGCGCCGATATTGCCGGTCGCCGTCGGCAGATTCACCGCATCGATCGCCTGCCTGGTGGCGTAGGTGAGGTCGGCCGGGTCGGCTAAGGCCACGGCGGAGACGGTCAAGGTAAACGTGACCGAATTGGTGGTGTTTGGGTCGGGATTCAGGCTATCGGTGGCGGTATAAACCAAATCCACCACGCCGGCGGTGTTCGCCGTGCCGGATAACACGCCGCCGGCGGGGGTAGAGGCGAAATTCAGCCCGAGAATGGTCGAAGCACCGGCAATATCGCGATTGCCGCCGGATTCCACCGCCGCCAGGCTGTAATTGATGGGCGCCAGCCCGCCGACCACCGCCGGCAAAGTCAAATTCACCGTAGCACTGACATCAAAAACCGTCGATTCCGCCGAAATAGCCGAAATAGTGCCGAGCGGGGCATAAATGATGATGGAAAAAGTCGCCGAAGTAGCGACATCATCGGCATCGGTCACGCCATAGGTGAAATTGTAAGTACCCGCCGTGGCCGGCGCCGTGCCAGATAGGGTGAACGGCGTGGCGGAACCGGTCGGATTATCGCCGCCGGCACCAGGCGTGTTCGGGCTGATGGCAAGCCAGGCCGGCAAAACGCCGTTGGTCGGGGCGGCGGCATCCGCCGTCAAGGTGTAGGTGTAGGGCGCCGTGCCGGCGGTGACGGTGGGCAAAAGCACGCCGCCGGAATCGCCGATGGAAGCGCCGGTGACATAAGTCAAATCCGCCTGAGCCGGCAGATTCAACTCGGTGACCGACAGCATAAAAGTCAGCACTGGGCTGCTGGCCGGCGGGCTCTGGCTATCGCTGGCGCTGTAGGTGAGCGAAATCGGCGCCGTTGTCACCGCCGTGGGCGTGCCGGTCAATTCGCCGCTGGCGGGGTTGAAACTCAAGCCGGGCACGGTGCCGCCGGGGCTTGCCGTGTTATCAAAATCAGCCCCGCCGTCCAATCTCAGGTTATAGGTGAGGGGGGCGACGCCGCCGCCGGCGGTGGGCAAGGATTCGCTGCCGGGCTGGCCGAGGGCGAAGTTCAAATTCAAACTCGGCGGACTGGCGGTGAAGGTGATGGCGGCCGGGGTGATGGTGACGGTGAAGGCGGCGGTTAGCGCCGTGCCTCGGCTGTCGGTGGTGCTGTAATTCAGCGAGTAGGCGCCGGGCGTGGTGGGGGTGCCGTGCAAGCGGGGCGGGTCGGCGGCGAAAGTGAGGCCGGGGATGGTGGAATCATTCACAAAAGCCGCGCTCGCCGAATCGGTCAAGGCATAAATCAGCGGGGCGCTGCCGCCGGTGGCCAGGCTCAATGGCCTATTTAGCGCCGAATCGGCCGGGGCCGAGAAATCCATTTGACTGGTGGCGAAATTCAGCGCCGGGAACACCACCGACACCTCGAAAGTTTCGCTCAAATCGATGCTGCTGGCGGCGTGTCGGGCGGTGTAGGTTAGGGTGGTCGCCGCCGCCGGGGCCGATGCCAATATGCCGGATAGCGCCCGGCTGGATGGGGTGAATGTCAGCCCGGGCAAGGCGGCGGTGTCTACGGCGTAGGTTACCTCCGCCGCCCCGACGCCGACGGCGGGCGGCAGGGTGATGTCGATGAGGGTGTTGCCCAATAAGGAGCGGTCGGCGGGGTCGGGTAGGTCGGTGGTGGTGTTACTGATTAGGTTGAATGACACCACTTGCATGATGGATTCGCCACTGCCGAAATCGGTGGCCGTGTAAGTTGGGGTTAATGCAATAACGGCAGGCGGCGAGCTACCAGATAGGGTACGGGTTGTGGAATCATAAGTCAGCCCAAACACGCCGATCGCACCACCAGTCAGCGTATAACTTAATCGAGGATTGGCGCCGAGCCCGCCTCGGCTGACTTGCGGGAGTTGCTGGGAACTGGGTGTTCTAGTGGGTATTACCACCTCCGCCACCTCCAAAACCAGCGGTTCGAAGGCCGGCAGGGTGCATGTTGTGGCGCCCACATTGCTGTTGTCGGCGGAGTCGATATTGACGGCGCCGCTTTCGCAAAGGGTGAAAGACAGCGGGATGGATGCGGAAGACAAGCCGACGGTGGCGACATAGGTACCGGTGAAGCGGGTGTTTATGGCGGAGGTGGGGGTTAGGCGAGGGCCGCCGACCACGCTCGGCGTGCCGGAAAGCGTACGGCTGGTGGCGGCGAAATCAAGCCCCAAAGCAGCCAGCCCGGCGCCGGTGATGGCGTATTCAGCCGTCGCCCCGGCAGCGCCGCCCTCGACCTCGGGGAAAATCAGCGGCGTAATCGCCCCGCTGGTATCGAAAAATAAATCGATGTTAGCCGCCGCCGTGCCGATGCCGATGGGGCTGGGGAAATTTAGAGCGGTAATCGTCACGGTGTAGGTGAGGGAATTGCTGCCTGCCGAAAGCGCATCGGCGGCGGTGTAGGTGAGCGAAATCGGCGTTGCCATCACCGTATCTGGTGTGCCGGATAGCACGCCGCCATCCGCCGTGGTGGTGTAACTCAGCCCCGACACGGTCGAATCATTAGCAAAATCCGTCCCGTTTGACAATTCCAGGCTATAAGAAAGCACGCCAGGTAAGCCGCCGGTGGCTACGGGCAAGGTCATGTCCACCGCCATATTCACCGGAAAAACCAGCCCCCGCTCGGCGACGCTCAGCGTCGGCAAGGTGATGGAGGGGTCGTAGACGATGACTGCAAAAGCCACATCATCACGGCCGAAATCATCGGTCACGGTATAGGTGAGATTGTAGGTGCCGATGGGCAAACTCGCCGAGGTAGTGAGTGTTCGGCCATTAGCGCTAACGGTGAATCCATCGGGAAGCACTATAGAACCAGCCGCTGATCGATAACGGTAGACCGCCGAATCGGGGCGGCCGCCAGTCGCCAGCGAACCGTTTAATTCGAGTGTGGAGCCAAATGCAACTATCTGGTCTTGCACCGCCGCCAACACCGGCGGCCCGGCAACAGTGATGTTGACAGTGGTGCTGATTCGATTTCTGTATCTGTCGAAGAAAGCGTAGGACACATCGAAAGCGCCGGTGGCGGTAGGGGTGCCGAAGATTTCAATCTTGTCGGTGAAAAACTGATTTTCAAGCCCGAGGGCGATGGCATCGATTGCGGTTGAGTTATTCAAAATCTGAAACGGCCCGCCAGGCCCGGTGGGCGCCGGTAAAATTAGCCGGGTGATTTGATTGTCTACTAGATAGGTTTGCGGAGGGATGGCGGCGAAACTTGCCCCGGCTACGCTGATGGTGAATGAGGCGGAGCGTGGCACGGAGCCGATCATGGCTCGGTAGTTCAGCGTGGTTTCAGCGATGGCGGTGGGTGTGCCGGACAAGGTGCGGGAATTGGCATTGAAATTGATTCCGGGCACGGCGCTGGTGTCCAGGCTGTAGGTGGTGCTATCGATGCTGGTGTCTGAGTTGGTGGAGACGATTTGCGGCAGCACAAAACTCACCGTCTCGTCCACATTAATGGTGCGGTCCGCCGGCTTGGGCAGGGTGTGATAATTGTCGCCGGATGGGTCATGTATCCGCACCATCACTTCGGTTTGCACGGTTTCCCCGCTGGCGAAATCCGTTGCCGTGTAGATTAGCGGGGTGGTGCTGACGGCGGCGGTGGGATTGCCGGATAAACGGCGAGTGGCGGCATCGAAAGACAGCCCGGCGGTGGCCAGGGCGCCTAGGTTGGATAACGCATAACTTATGCGCGAACTGGCGGCGGCGCCGGTGCCGCCACGGCTGATTTCCGGCAAAGTGACGGTTCTATTGCGGCCGACCACGAAGAGGATTTGCGGCGCCTCCAAAACCATGGGGGCATAGTCGGGAGGGGTGCACTGCGTAGCGCCGATGACGCTGTTGCCGCCGGTGTTTACGCCGCCGCTTTCGCAGATGGTGATGCGGAGGGTGAGTGTTTGATTACCGCGACCGAAAGCGCGCTGATAATCCGCCCTGTATGTGCCATTAAATCTAGCATTGCCGCCGCCCACCACGCTCGGCGTGCCATTCAATATGGCGAGCGTCTCTTGACCTGGATCTGAAGCATTAACCCCAGGCCTTTCCATCGAAGTAAGGGTAAGCCCTAGGTCCGCTAGGTTTATCTCTGTTGCGCTGTAAGTGGCACGCAGAGCGGCAATTCGGGCTGGACTTATGAGCGGCAGTGATATGTCGGTAATCGGCTCGCCGACATTAAAATACAACTCGATGGCGCCGTTGTTATCGCCAGCGCCGACATTCAGCGGGTTGGGGAACTGCTGCGCATTAGCCGAGGAAATCAGCCCGAAAAGCAGCCCAAAGGCCAATAAAACCGGGGTGTATTTCATGACCGGCCGCCCGATTTTTCGGGGGGGGGGGGGGGGGGGGGGGGGGTGAATAATTTGCTCATTTTATTGGACCGAGTGGTTATTGGACCGAGTGGGTTGCAACTAGGGGGAATTTCGAGGCAGACGAATCTGCCCGGCCTAAAATCATGGGTGGATTATAAGCATAAATTATTATGCAAGGTTTAAGGGGATGTCAATAGGGGGGGTTGGGGTTTGGGCTTTTGATTTGGCTTTTGGCTTTGGCTTTTGATGTTGGCTTTTGATTTTGGCTTTGGCTTTTAACGTTTCGCTCCCGCGTACGCGGTGGAGTAAATTAAAAGCGACAGCAACGGCAACATCAACATCAAAAGCGAAAAGCAAAACCCGTGGCGGTTTTTTTATGCGGGCTTATTGTTGTGGGTTGGGGTGGGGGCGCTGTGGGCTTGCAGGTCGGCGTGGTAGGAGGAGCGCACCATGGGGGCGGAGGCGACGTTGGTAAAGCCCATGGCGGCGCCGGCGGCGCCGAGGGCGGTGAATTCGGGGGGCGTCCAGTAGCGTTGTACGGCGAGGTGGTGGCGGCTGGGCTGCAGGTATTGGCCCAGAGTGAGCATATCCACGCCGTGGGCGCGTAAATCTTGCATTACGGTGATGATTTCGGCGCGGCGTTCGCCGAGGCCGAGCATGAGGCCGGATTTGGTGGGCACTTGTGGGCAGCGCTCTTTGCTGCGTTTCAGCAGTAGCAGGGAGTTGGCGTAATCCGAGCCCGGGCGGGCGCTTTTGTATAGGCGTGGCACGGTTTCTAAGTTGTGATTGAACACATCGGGCGGCGCTTGGGCGAGGATTTTCAGCGCCGTATCGAGGCGGCCGCGAAAATCCGGGGTGAGGATTTCGATGCGCGTAGACGAGCAGTGGCGGCGCAACTGCTGGATGCAAGCGATGAAATGCGCGGCCCCGCCATCGCGTAAATCGTCGCGGTCGACGGAAGTGACCACCACATGTTTTAGGCGCATCATGGCGACCGTGGCCGCCAGGCGCTGGGGTTCGGTGGCGTCCAAGGGGTTGGGGCGGCCGTGGGCGACATCGCAAAAGGGGCAGCGGCGGGTGCAGATATCGCCCATGATGAGGAAGGTGGCGGTGCCGTTGCTGAAGCATTCGCCGAGATTGGGGCAGGCCGCTTCTTCGCAAATGGTGTGCATGCCCTGCTGGCGCAACATTTTTTTGAGGTCGGCGACGGCGGCGGCGCCGGTGAAACTAGCGCGAATCCAGGGCGGCTTGGGCAAGCGTTCGCTGCGCGTTTGCGGGATGATTTTGATCGCAATGCGCGCCATTTTGTCGGCGCCGCGCAGTTTTTCGCCGCGGATGACGGGTTTGGCGGCGGGTTTGGTGGGCGGGGTGGCGGGTTTCATCGAATCGACGAGCGAATCGGCCGAGTCGACGCTCGAATTGACAAAATGGGCGACAGAATCGCCCGAAGCTCTCGAATCCATCGAATTAGCGGTAGATTTTGCGGAATCGGCGCGTGAATCGGCGGAATGCACCCTGTTGGCGACCGAATCGCTCGATTTAGCGAATGAATCGGCGGGCGAATGGGCGGGTTTTATCAAATCGGCGAGCGAATCGGCGCCCGACGCGACGGAATGCGCCGTTTTGGCGGGATGATCGAGAGGGGTGGCAGCCATGCCATCAATCCTCCGCCATGTCGGTGGACCTATCGGCATCTACATCGGCACCCACATCGACATCCCTATCGACATCCCTATCGACATCCCTATCCTCATAATCGGCCAGCGGCGGGCAACTGCACACCAAATTTTTATCGCCGTATACATTATCCACCCGACCCACTGGCGGCCAATATTTATTGTGTTGCACTTGGGGCGTGGGGAAAAAGGCGCGGCGGCGGGAGTAGGGCATGGGCCAGTGGTCGGCCACCAGCAAATGATAACTGTGCGGGGCGTTGCGCAGCAGACTGTTCTCTAAGAGGGATGTGCCTTGCTCGATTTCGCGGATTTCGCCGCGGATGGCGATGAGGGCATCGCAAAAACGGTCGATTTCGGCTTTGGATTCGCTCTCGGTGGGCTCGATCATCAGCGACTCCGGCACCGGCCAGGACATGGTCGGGGCGTGATAGCCGTAATCGATCAGCCGCTTGGCCACATCTTCCACCGTCACCCCGCAGGCCTCCTTAATCGCCGCTAGGCTGACCACGCATTCATGCGCGACGCGCCCGCCTTCGCCGCGATACACCACTGGATAATGCGCATCCAAGCGCTGCGCGATGTAATTGGCGTTGAGAATCGCTACCTTGGTGGCGCGCTGCATGCCGTATTCGCCCAGCAGGCGCATGTAGGCCCAAGAAATCGGCAGAATCAGCGGCGAACCCCACGGGGCGGCGGACACCGTGCCCACCGGCGCCGAGCCATCGCGATTGCAACTCACCAGCGGATGGTCGGGCAAATAGGGCGTCAAATGCGGCGCCACGCCGATAGGCCCCATGCCCGGCCCGCCGCCGCCGTGCGGAATGGCGAAGGTTTTGTGTAAATTGAGGTGCATGACATCGGCGCCGATCTCGGCCGGGCGGCAGATGCCCACCATGGCGTTCATGTTCGCGCCATCCATATAAACCTGCCCGCCGGCGGCGTGCACCAGTTCGCAAATTTGGCCGATGCTGGTCTCGAACACGCCGTGCGTGGAGGGGTAGGTGACCATGCTGGCGGCCAGGCGGGGTGCGTGTTGTTGCGCTTTGGCGGCGAAATCATCCACATCGATGTTGCCGTCGAGGTCGCAATCCACCACTACCACCTGCATGCCGGCGAGCACGGCGCTGGCCGGATTGGTGCCGTGGGCCGAGGCCGGAATCAAGCAAATATTACGCGCTGAATCGCCGCGAGCGTGGTGATAGGCGCGAATGCACAGCAGCCCGGTGTATTCGCCTTGGGAGCCGGCGTTGGGCTGAAAGGAAAAGGCCGCAAAGCCGGTCAACTCGCACAACATCACCTCTAACTTGTTGATGATGCGGTGGTAACCGCGGGCGTGTTTGGCCGGCGCGAAGGGGTGGATGTGCGCGAATAAGGGGTTCGATAGCGGCTCCATCTCCGACGCGGCGTTGAGTTTCATGGTGCATGAGCCCAGCGGAATCATGGAGCGCGCTAAGGTGATATCCAAGGCCGCGGTCTTGCGCAAGTAGCGCATGAACTCGGTTTCTGAGCGATAGCGGTGGAAGTGCGGGTGTTCGAGGAAGGCGCTGGCGCGGGTTAAATTAGCCGGGATGGATTTTTCCAAATCCTTGTTAAAAAGCGAGCCGCTGCTGTCGAAGGCGGTGGTGGCGGCGAACACCTGCAGCAAGCCGGCGACTTTTTGCGGCGAAATGGTCTCGTCCAAACTGAGGCCGAGGTGGTCGGCGTCGATGAAGCGCAGGTTGTAGCGCGATTGCTCGGCTTTATCTTGCAGGCGGCGGGCGGCGCCCGGGGCGCGCACCATTAAGGTATCGAAAAAATGCGCATGTACCACCGTAAACCCTAACTCGCCCAAGCCATCGGCCAGCGCGCGCGTTAAGCGGTTGATGCGGCGGGCGATGCGGCACAGCCCCTCTGGTCCGTGATATTGGGCGTAGAAAGTGGCCATCACCGCTAACAAAACTTGCGCTGTGCAGATGTTGCTGGTGGCTTTATCGCGGCGGATGTGTTGTTCGCGGGTCTGTAACGCCATGCGATAGGCGCGCTTGCCGCCCGAATCCACCGACACGCCGATGAGCCGGCCCGGCAGGCTGCGCTGGTATTTTTTGCGGGTGGCGAAATACGCCGCGTGCGGACCGCCGAAGCCCATGGGCACGCCGAAGCGCTGCGTGCTGCCCACCACGATGTCGGCGCGCATCTCGCCCGGCGGGGTGAGCAAGGTGAGCGCCAAGGGGTCGGCGGCCACCGCCACTAAGGCGTCTTGGGCGTGGATGTGGTCGATAAAACCACGATAGTCGCGGATTTTTCCCGCGGCGCCGGGGTATTGCACCAAGGCGCCGAAGCAGTGGGCAGATTTGTCGACATGGGCGGCAAAATCGACTTCGTCCACATCCATCACCACCACTTCGATACCTAAGGGCGCAGCGCGGGTTTGCACCACGGCGATGGTTTGCGGCAGGCAATCGGCATCTACCAAAAAGCGTTTGCTGCGGTTTTTGCCGACCCGCCGCGCTAACATCATGGCTTCGGCGGCGGCGGTGGCTTCATCTAACAGCGAGGCGTTGGCGATTTCCATGCCGCTCAAATCGATAATCATGTGCTGAAAGGACAGCAATACTTCGAGCCGCGCTTGGCTTACTTCGGCCTGATAGGGGGTGTAGGCGGTGTACCAGTCGGGGTTTTCCATCACATTGCGGCGGATGACCGGCGGGGTTACGGTGCCGTAATAGCCCAGCCCGAGCATGGAGATAGCGGCGGTGTTGTCGGCGGCGACCTGGCGGCTGAGTTTGTTCAGGCGGTTTTCGTCTAACGCTTCGGGCAATTTAAAGCGATGGCGGCTGCGGATGGCGGCCGGGATGGTTTGCTCTAACAAATCGTCCAGCGAGGCGACGCCGAGGGTCTCCAACATGGCGGCAATTTGCTGCGGATTGGAGCCAATATGGCGAATGGTGAAATCGTCGGCGCGAGGCATGGGGTTTTTTGGTTTGTGGGTTTGTGGGTTTGTGGAGGGGGAATCTTCAAAAACCAACATCAAAAACCAACATCAAAACCAACATCAAAAGCAACATCAAAAACCAACATCAAAAACCAACATCAAAAGCAAAGCCAAAATCCATGCCATTAGCCCAAGGATTCTACTAATTTTTGGTAGGCGGTGGCATCCATTAGGTCGGCTAATTGGGAGGGGTCGGTGGCGGTGATTTTGTAAAACCAGCCGTCGGTTTCGGGGTGGTGGTTGACTAACTCGGGGGTGTCGGTTAGTTGTTCGTTGCGCGCGGTTACGGTGCCGGAAAGGGGCGATTTTATTTCGCTGGCGGCTTTTACCGATTCCACTACGGCGGCTTCGTCGCCGCGGCCTAATGCGGCGTCGATTTGCGGCAATTCCACATAGACGATTTCGCCGAGTTGTTGCTGGGCGTAGTCGGTGATGCCGATAACATAGTGCGCGCCGTCGGCGCGAATCCATTCATGGTCTGCGGTGTATTTAGTGGTCATGGCACTGGTTTTGCGGTGAGGTTGATGGGGTGATGTTGAGGGTTGATGTCGATGGAGTGTTGCGGCGAAATTCAATGCGAATTCGCCATCACCGATAAAAATTCGGCGGCGTAAACGGCAGTTTGACGACATGCCCCATTTTATGCCGACTACCCGAAATGGCGTACAATTCAGTGCCGGGCGCGGTGTGCGGTATATCGACATACCCCATGGCGATGATGCCGATGGCCGGACTCCACGCGCCGCTGGTCACCGTGCCCACATCTTGCCTGGCTTGGTCTTGCAGTTGCGCAAACACATCGCCGTTGCGCACTGGCCTACGCAGCATCGGTATAAAGCCGACGCGGCGACGGGTGATGGGCGCAGGGTTGGGGTGATTCGGCAGTTGCGGCAGGATGATGTCGGCCCCGGGAAAGCCGCCGGCGCGCGCTCCGCCGTGACGGCGTGGCGGCGCGATAGCCCAGCCTAAACCGGCTTCGCTGGGCGTGGTGTCGGTGGTGATGTCCTGCCCGTGCAGGCACAGCCCGGCTTCCAAACGCAGGGAATCCCGCGCCCCGAGGCCGATGGGCACTACCGCCGGCAACCCCAATAACAGTTCCGCCACGCGCCTGGCTTGGGCTGCGGGCAGGGAGATTTCAAAGCCGTCTTCGCCGCTGTAGCCGCTGCGCGAGACCACGCACGCCACGCCGCCGAGGCTCAATTCGCGCACCGCCATGAAGGTCATGTCGGCCAGGTCATGGCCTAATTCGGCCAGGCTTATGGCCGCCGACGGGCCTTGCAAGGCCAGCAGGGCGAGGTCATCGCGCAAGGTTAATGTTGGCCCGTCGAGATGGCGCAAAAGGTACGCCAAATCGGCATGTTTGTTGGCTGCATTCACCACTAACATGAAGTGGTCGGCTAAATTTTGCACCATCAAATCTTCCATAATGCCGCCGCCGGCGGTGGTCATCAGCGCGTATTTTTGCCGCCCCGGGGCTAAGTTGATGAGGTCGGACGGCAGCAGCGCCTCCAACGCCGGCGCGGTGTCGGCGCCGCGAATCTCTATCTGCCCCATGTGCGAAATATCGAACAAACCAGCGTGGCGGCGGGTGTGCTCGTGCTCGAGAAAAGTATTGCTCGGCGGCGGGTAATGCAGCGGCATATCATAGCCGGCGAAGGGCACCATTTTGGCGCCTTGTTCGATATGCAAATCATGCAACGGCGTGCGCAGCAGTGGCGTGAGGTTGCTCATGGGAATCGCGGTGGGGGTGGGGCGGTGTCGGTGCGGTGAGGGCGCTCGAGCGCGGTTATGCTGGTTCGCTAAAATAATGCTCCAGCAGCGAATTATTCGGGAATACTATACCTAAATTCGCAGATTTAAATTTGCAGATTTAAAGAGTTGATTTGAATGCCCCCTAGCAGATTATATTGAATAAAATTGAGGATTTATATATCTAAATCTGCACGGTGGCTTTGGCTTTTGGCTTTGGCTTTTGGCTTTGCTTTTGATGTTGCTGTTGCTGTTGCTGTTGGCTGTTGCTGTTGGCTTTTTATGTTGCTTTGGCTTTGGCTTTTCGCTTTAGACTTGGCTTTTGGCTTTTGGCTTTTGGTTTTTACTTTTCCATCATTTGGGCTGATGGGTTAAAGATTTAAAGGCAAAAACAAAAAGACCAACATCAACAGCCCCCCCAACCAAATCAGGCGATAAAGCCGCCTGATTTGACTTCCCCCAGATTTGACTTCCCCCAGATGAAGCAAGGGGGGGAGTAAAACGTTAAAAACCAAACCCAAACCCAAACCCAAACCCCACCGTGCAGATTTAGATATATAAATCCCATAATAATGATTAATGTGCGCGATAGTGTTCGCAGTTGTTGAAAAATTCGCCGGTGCTGGCGGGCATGGGCACGCGGGCGTTTGCTATCCATACGATGATGTTTTTGCCGCTGTGCAGTAGGCGGATGCCGCGTTTTAGGTGGCGTTCTTGCTCGGGGCTGGCGTCGGGCGGAATGGGGGCGCGGTATTCGAGTAATTTTTCGCCATAGGCGACGAAAGCCGGCCAGACGCGATAATAATCCGCATCGCTGCGAAAAATCTCGCACTCCTCTTTGGCGGCCTCGATAAAATTATCCACCAACGGGCGCGCCGGCGCGAAACACGGGCGGCTGCACAAGGTTGCGCGCAAGGCGGCGCCGATTTGGTCGATGTCGCGCATGGCTTGGGCGATTTTTCGGTAGCGGCTGTGGTAATACTCGGCGATAGTCATGGTGAAGGCCTTGCCCGGCTCGCCCCATAATTCATCGATGCCCACTTCGCCGCTGCAATGTTTTACCTGGCCGCTTAAATTTTGCGCCTCGCTGAAGCAGTCGGCGCATTGGCGCATCAATTTATTGTCCATGGTGATGCCGACGCCGCGTTCCTCTAGCTCGACGATGCTGGTGAAAATATCGGTGGCGCGATTGAACAGCGCCCCGGCTAACATGGCGGCGTTGACGCGTTTGCGATGCGGCTCGGTTTCGCGCTGCCATGCCGCTCGCGCCGCCTCGAGTTTTTCGCCGGGAGTGTTGATGCCGGCTTCGGTGTGGTGAAAGGCGCGTCGGGTGAGGGCATCGATTAAGTGTTTTTTGGCCGACCACGATTCCGGCGGCGGCTCATAACAGCGAATCCAATAGCCATCGTAAAAAACACGCAGCACGCCGGCGACATTTTTCAAGGCGCCGTTTTCGGGGGCAGTGGTCATAACACAAACGCGTGGGGTGAGTCGGGGCGCATGGCGACATCAACATGCGGATAACGAACCTATTACTGCCGCCATGGACATGAGCGGCGGGAAATAAAACCGCGAATGAAACTTGTGGGGGATTTGACTACGGGGAATGAACTAAGGCTGGAATTTAACGCCGGGCATTAACATGGCATTTACTGTCGAGATGGGGATGAAACCATCATTCACAAACGCGCACCATAAACGCGCACCATAAACGCGCGCCATGAACGCAACAAATAAAGCCGCCGCCCATAGATGCGGGCAACCAGGCGGGCAATAGTATACCACGCCCGGCGGCGGCTTCGTGTCTAGACGATGAATCGCATCATAACAAGCAGTCCACCAAGCCGGTTTTGCATGGGGTGTCGATAAGGCGGTCCAGCAAGTTGTCGTACTCCAAACTATTGACCTGATAATCGATGACATCATCGATGTGATTCAATTTCGCGGCGCGTTCTTCTTGATAGGCTTGCAGCAAATCGCGAAAGGAAGATTGGCCGCTT
Organism: Candidatus Poriferihabitaceae bacterium; assembly: GCA_965243285.1. GTDB lineage: Bacteria > Pseudomonadota > Gammaproteobacteria > Arenicellales > Poriferihabitantaceae > JAHRAW01. The sequence continues at coordinate 2,180,988 of OZ251537.1, forward strand.
TGATAGTGGTCATACTCGATGCGCGTGCTGCGCTGCGCTGCGTCGATGGCGGCTAACAAGCGCGCTTCGTCCACGGTCAGCAAGGCGTTGAGCAATTGAATGTCGGCCAAAATATCTTGCTGCTTTTCGGCGTAACTTATCTCCAATCTACGCACGCCGAGTTGGGATTTTTTCAAATTGGCGCGGTTGGAAGTGTTGCCGCCGAGCGGATAACTGAAGGTGATGCCGGCAAAGTACTCAGTTTCATCATCATCATAAAACGAGGTTTCGGTGGTATTGCCTTCATCCAGTCGCCGCTCGGCGCGCAATGCCAAATTCACCGCCGGCAAGCGTTGGTTTTGGAAATAGGCGATTTCGATTTCGCTGAGCGCTTGGTTCAAAGCGATGCGCCGCAAGGTGCGATTGTGCGCTTGCAAATACGCGCTCACATCGCCGTCGACGAAATCAACGCGCTTTTGCAAATCGAACTGCGGCGTGGCGGTGACGATGTGTTCATCATCCAACAACACCGCGAGGCGGCGCTTGATGGCCAGCAGTTTGGTTTGCGTGTCTTGGTTGTCGTCTTCGATTTGATAGATGGCGCTTTTTAAGATCGCCGCTTCGATGTCGTCGTGGGTGTCCAGACGGCGAAATTCATCTAACAAATGTCGATTGACGACGGCTTGGCGCTGATACAAAACCCAGGCCAGATAATCGTTCATGCGGTCGTTCACGAAATCCTCTTTGGTCTCATAAAACAACAATTGTTGGCGCTTGAAATCGATGATGTCGCGGTGGTGGGTTTTCAGCGATGCGGCATTGCTGTCGTGCTTTAGCAGCGGATATTTGAACTGCACATAGGCATCGGTTTCGCGCTTGTGGAGGGCGCGTTCGCCTTTGTAATAACCAGCCCCGACGCGGCTGTTTCTGTCGCGTTTATAGCGGGTTTGGCGGCTTTCGTCGCGGCCGTGGCTGAGGCCGAAAGTCACGCTGGCGGGGTTGGACAAGAAGCGTTTTTCCACATCCAAATCCACCCCCCAGGGCGCGGTTTTGGTGGTTTTGCTGTAGGTGGAGACGGAACGACCGCGGCCGTCTTGGCGGTCATCGCGGTGGCGATAGCCGGCATCGGCCGATAACTCGGCTTTCCAGTCGGCATAATTGTCGCGACTGGCGTTGAGTTCGATGTGCTTGATGTCCAAGCCGATGCGCGCCTCTTCGAGCAGTTTGTCTTGCGCCAGTACTTTATCGAGAAACTCGGCCTCGGTGAGGGCGAAGGCCGGGGCGATGGCGAGGGCGGCGAAAACAGCGCCGTAGGTCAACGCCGATGCGAGCCGGCGGGCGCCATGATGCGCATGGGTAAGCGGCGCATTTGTGCCTGGTGTGGCGCAGTGGGGTCTTGAAGTTGGCATTGAAATCCTCCGTGATGTGGTGCGTGAAATCGTCCGTGATGTCGCCCTTGAAACCATGCTCGAAACAAATGTCGTAGACATTTTTCTACCCTCCGTAGTAAAAAAAATGAATGTAGCATATTAAATGGGCCTTGCAATAGTTTAATGCGTATAAATATTTATCTGCTCAGGTACATACTCATGTACATGCACATGAGTATGCCGCGCCCGACCTCAACCATATTGTCGATAAGTTTGTTCGATGCTGTGCCACGCTTTGGCGATGAATTCATCTATTTCATCGCTTTGAATGATGAGCGGCGGCGCGAACACCATGGTGTCGCCGACGGCGCGCATGACTAAGCCATTGGCGAAGCACGCATCGCGACAATGCGCGCCGATGGCGAGGTCGGCGGCATAACGCTGCGGCGTTTTATCAGCCACCAACTCGATAGCGCCGATGAAGCCGCGCACCCGCACCTCGCCCACCATGGGGTGCGCGGTTAAGGTTTGCAGGCGCGCCGCCAAATAGTCCATAGTGGTGGCGCGCGCGGTTTCGATGATGCGTTCATCGCGCAGAATCTGGATGTTTTTCAAGGCCACCGCGCACGCTACCGGATGCCCGGAATAGGTGTAGCCATGGCTGAATTCGGCATCATGGCTGGCCAGCGCCGCAGCCACGCGCGCCCCCACCATCACCGCGCTGATGGGCTGGTAGCCGGACGATAAACCCTTCGCCAAGGTCATTAAATCGCCGCCAATATCGAGCGCCTGGCAGCCGAACCACTCACCAGTGCGCCCAAAGCCGCAAATCACTTCATCGACAATCAATAACAGGTCGTATTTTTGGCAAATGCGCTGAATTTCCGGCCAATAGGTGGGCGGCGGGATGATGACGCCGCCGGCGCCTTGAATCGGCTCGGCGATGAAGGCGGCCACGCGGTCGGCGCCGAGCGCGACAATTTTATCCTCCAACGCGGCCGCGGTTTTCAGCCCGAATTCATCGGCCGATAACTCGCCGCCGGCGCATTGGGCGGCGAAATAATAGGGCTCATCGATATGCGCGATATCGGCGATGGGCAGCCCGCCTTGAGCGTGCATGGCGGCCATGCCGCCGAGGCTGGCGCCGGCCATGGTGCTGCCGTGATAGGCGTTGCGGCGGCTGATAATCACTTGCCGCTGCGGCTGCCCCAAAATGTGCCAGTAATGCCGCGCCAGGCGCACGATGGTGTCATTGGCGTCCGAGCCGCTGCAGCCAAAAAAGGCGTGTTGGTATTGCGGCGGGGTGATTTCCGCCAGCGTTGCCGCTAATGCTACCGTCGGCTGCGGCGCGGTCTGAAAAAAAGAGTTGTAATAGGGCATGCGCTGCATCTGCTGCTGGGCGACGGCGGCCAATTCATGCCGCCCATAGCCGATATTCACGCACCATAATCCCGACATCGCATCCAAATATCGCTTGCCCTCGGAGTCATATATATAGACCCCGGCCGCGTCGGTGATGATCCGCGCCTGGGATTCGCGCATGCGAAGATGGTTGGTGAATGGATGCACATGGTGGTCGCGGTCGAAGGCGCGCAACTGAGCGGTGTCGGCTTGCATGGTGAAAATGGGGCGAGTTTTTACGGATTTGTACGGATTTGTACGGATTTGTACGGATTTGTACGGAATTTTACTGGTCCTTATCGGCCGACCGGCCGAATACTTGGGCGATGACCAGCGCCGCCGAGGAGATGATGATCATGACCGTGGAAATGGCGGCGATGGTGGGGTCGATTTGGTCGCGCAGGGCGAGAAACATGCTGCGGGTGATGGTGGACAGATGGCTGCCGGAGATAAATAGGGCGACGATGACTTCGTCGAAGGACACGATGAAGGCGAGCAAGGCGGCGGTGACTACGGAAAAGCGAATTTGCGGCAGGGTGATGGTGGCAAAAGCGCGCAGCCGCGAGGCGCCGAGGCTGCGGGCGACGCGCTCTTGATTCATATCAAAACCGCGCAAGCCGGCGCTGATAACCAGCAGCGACATTGGCAGCGCCAGCGCCGAATGCGCCAATACCAGCCCCAGCAGCGTGTTGTTTAAATTGAAGCGGGCATAGGCGAAAAACACGCCGATGGCGATCAAAATGACCGGCACCATCATGGGCGTGAGCAGCAAAATAAACACATAACGCGCCGCTTTCAGACGCGCCGTGTACAGCCCGTAGGCGGCCAAAGTGGCCATGGGCGTGGTTACCATGACGGTCAGCGCCGCGGCCTTCACCGACACCCAAGTGGCGGTCATCCACTGCGCTGAGCCGAAGTAATTTTCATACCATCGCCATGACCAGTTAGCCGGCGGAAACTCCAGATATTGCGAATTCGAAAACGACATGGGGATGACGATTAAGGTGGGGATGATCAAAAACACCATGATCAAGCCGGCGACCACATACAGCCACAAGCGGCCGCCGTGGGTGATTTGCGTATCGCACGCCGGGCGCGCCAGCCAGTTGTCGCGCATCCAGTTGCCGCGCATCAATCCGGCCCGCCGATGGCGCGGTCGAGCCGCAGTAGTTTGTGGGCGATGGCGAGGGTTAGCAATGTGAGCGCCAACAACACCACGCCCAACGCGCTGGCGGTGCCGAAATTATAAAAGAGGTCGATTAAGGTTTCGATTTTCATCGATACCATGATGATTTTGCCGCCGCCGAGCACCGCCGGGGTGACAAAAAAGCCGAGGCACAGCACGAAAACGATGATCACCCCGGCGAACAATCCGGGCAGCGACAACGGCAAGAACACATGCCAAAAAGCGCGTCGCGGGGTCGCCCCGAGATTGGCGGCGGCTTTTAGATAATCCACCTCAATCGCCTTCATCGAGGCGTATAGCGGCAGCACCAAAAAGGGCAGCATGATATGCGCCATGCCGATGAGCGTGCCGCTTAAGTTATGCGCCAGGCGTAGCGGCGCGTCCCATAGCCCCAAATCTTGCCCCCACTGATTGATCAGCCCCTTGCGCTGCAGCACCACCAGCCAGGCGTAGGTGCGCACCAGCAAGGAAGTCCAAAAGGGCAGCAGCACCGCCATCATCCCCAAGGCCGCCCAGCGACGCGGCAATTGGGCCAGAAAATACGCCAACGGATAGCCCAGCAACACGCACAGCCCGGTGGTCATAAAACTTACCCGAAAGGTGGTGACGAAAATGCGAGTGTAGGATTTACTGGCCAACATGCGGCTGTAATTGCTGAGCGACAGCGCGCCTTGATCATCGAACAACGACAGCCAGAACAGCCACCCCACCGGCGCCACGATGAGCGCCAGCACCAGCAAGATGGCCGGCAGCGAGAGGCCAAACAGCACCCATTTTTCGCGCCGTTCATCGCGCAGCAGGCCGGCTAGATTCGGCTGGGCGAGGTCGGTGGCGGGGGGATGGGTCGGTACGGCGGTCATGGTCGGCGTCGCGTCAGCGGCGACATATATATGGCGGTTTTCGCTGGGCCGGGAGAAACTGCGGGGGCATGGGTTTAATGTTGGTTTAATTCTGGACCTAATTTTTTTGGGGGGTATAGTTCTAAAGCTGCAGTTTGATTGGCGTTTTTTTTTTGGGAATTATATACTTGTAGACCCAAGCCTTATTTCACGCTGATTTTATAGCGTTGCGTGAAGTATGTTTTGTTAGGGTTTTTATGGGGTTTTTATGGGGTTTTTAGGGGGGGGTTGGGGGGTTTGGGGGGTAATGCAAGCGGTTTTTTTATTGTTGGGGTCTACAACCATATAATTCCCTTTGATGTTGCCTTTTGATATTTGCTTTTGATATTGCCTTTAACTTACTCCACCGCGTACGCGGGGGAGTCAAAACGAGCGGCTTTTTGCTCGTTTTGGTGGGGGTTCTGTGGTTGCTTTTGACTTGCCTTTGATTTGCCTTTGACTTGCCTTTGACTTTGATGTTGCTGTTGCTTTTTGCTTTTGGCTTTTGGCTTTGGCTTTTGATTTGGCTTTTGGCTTTTGCTTTTAACGTTTAACTCCCCCCCGTGCCTCATCTGGGGGGAGTTAAATCAGGCGGCTTTATCGCATGATTTGGTGGGGGGCTGTTGATGTTGGTCTTTTTGTTTTTGTCTTTAAATCTTCAACTTATTAGCATTAATGAGGGGGAAGGTAAAAAGCAAAAGCGAAGTCAAAAGCCAAGTCAAAAACCAAGTCAAAAGCGAAAAGCAAAAGCCAAAAGCGAAAAGCCCAAAAGCCCAAAAGCCACCGTGCAGATTTAGATATATAAAACCCTAAATTTTGTCGGCGATTAGCATGGTGTCATCGGCGTGCAAGCCGAGGGTTACGGGGCTGCCGGGCTGCGGCGCTGTGGCTAGAAATTGACGCTGGCTGACGCTGCGCACCGTGACTTGTGCGCCGTCGTCCAGGGTCACATAGGTGATGAAACTTTCGCCTTGGTAAACCACCTCGCGCACCGTGCCGCTGAAGCGGTTGTAGCCGTCATCAGCGGCGGCGGCGGTTAGCAGAATCAAGCGTTCCGGGCGTAGCATCAACCACGCCCCGCGCGCCGGGGTTTTATCCGCCAGTCGCAACGCCATATCGCCATAATGCGCCCGCCCATCCACATACCGCACCGGCAACAAGGTGGATTCGCCGATGAAATTGGCCACGAACGGCGTCGCCGGGCGCTCGTACAGGGCGCGCGGGGTATCCAATTGCACCAATTTGCCGTGATTGATGACGGCGATGCGGTCCGACATGGTCAGGGCTTCGCGCTGGTCATGGGTGACATACACGGTGGTGATGCCGAGTTGGTCGTGCAAGCGCCGCAGTTCGATTTGCATGTGTTCGCGCAGTTTTTTGTCTAACGCCGACAGCGGTTCGTCCATCAGCAGTATGCGCGGCTCGAAAACGATGGCGCGCGCCAGGGCGACGCGTTGTTTTTGCCCGCCGGAGAGTTGGGTGATGCGCCGCCCGCCGTAGCCAGCCAATTGCACCGTGTCCAGCACGCGGTCGACGCGCGCTGCGATGTCGGCGCGCGCCACGCCGCGCAATTTCAGCGGAAAACCGATGTTGCCGGCCACAGTCATGTGCGGAAACAGCGCGTAATTCTGAAACACCATGCCCACCTCGCGTTGGTGCGGCGGCACACGCGTCACCTCGCGGTCGCCAAAGCGCAGCGCGCCGAAATCCGGCCGCGTAAACCCCGCCAACACCATCAACAAGGTGGTTTTGCCCGACCCCGACGGCCCCAGCAAGGTAAGGAACTCGCCACTTTTCACCTCGAGGTCGACATGATCCAAAGCCCGCACCGCGCCATAGGTTTTAGTCGCCGCCCGAATGTGAATGGGCAGCGCAGTGGCGGCATTCATAACCGGATTGGTGGTGGAATGGACGCCGTGGATGACATGTTTACGGGGGTTGGTTTCCACTAGCGCTTGTTGCGGGTATTGTTGGGATTTTTGCTTTTGGTTTTGCTTTTTGTTGTTGCTTTTGATGTTGATGTTGGCTTTTGCTTTTAACGTTTTACTCCCCCCCGTGCCTCATCTGGGGGGAGTTAAATCAGGCGGCTTTATCGCCTGATTTGGTGGGGGGTGCGTTTGATTTCCGCTTTTGATTTTTCTGTTGATGTTGATGTTGCTGTTGATGTTGATGTTGTCTTTTACCCCATCTTTTGTGGCTGATGGGGTGAAAATTTAAAGGCAAAAACGACAATCGAAAATCAAAAGTCGAGGTAAACCTAACATTCAAAGATATCCCCCCCACCAAAACATGCGATGAAGCCGCCAGTTTTGACTCCCCGCCGAAGCAGCCCACGCCTGTCGGCGCGGCTCTGCTTTGACTCCCCCTCCCGAAAAAGCATGGGGGGGAGTGAAGACTAAAAGCCAAAAGCCAAAACCAAAGCCAAAAGCAAACATAAAAAAATCCCGAAAAAACGGCGTCTCAGGCAGACGCCGTTTTTCGGGTGACTTACCGCATCGTAAATATTGAGTCGAGTCGCGAGTCGCGAATCAAGCAGTCGCAATCGACCAGTAACGAATCGACTCAACCACAATCTCGCCGACACGATGCACCGAAAAATCGCTTACTCAGTGAGCATATCCTGATACATCTCCGAGGCGATTTTTTCCCATTTGGCGTACCATTGCTGGCTGACTGGCAGCAGCAGGCGGGCGTTGTCGGGGTGGGTAGGCAATTTGCGCGCCACGGCGTCGGCTATCTGCCCTAAGTCATACACCCCGGCGTTGGTGGGCCCGTAGGTGATGTATTTGGGCAGATTCACCTGAACTTCGGCCTTGCTCATTTCGCCGATGAGTTGCATGGCGAGTTGCGGGTTCGGCGCCCCGGCCGGAATGCCGAAGCAGTCATAATCTTGCAGCCCTTGGGCGTAGGTGTAGGCGGTTTTGGCGCCGTCGGCGATGGCGACATCGAAGCGCCCGTTCCAGCCGGTGGTCATATCCACCTCGCCGTCTTTCATCAGTTGCGCGTGCTGCGCCCCAGAGCCCCACCACACCTCCACATGCGGCTTCAATTCGCGGATTTTATCGAGGGCGCGTTGAATGCCGGCCTCACTATCGAGCACCGCATAGACCTCGTTGCCCGCTACGCCGTCGGCCATCAGCGCCGGCTCTAACATGCCGGCCATTTTGCCGCGGATGGAGCGCGTGCCGGGGAATTTTTCCACATCCCAGAAATCAGCCCAACTTTGCGGGCCGTTATCGCCATAGGTTTCGGTGTTCCACGCCATCACCGTGGCGAATACATCCGAGCCGACGCAACACGGCAGGTAGGTGTCGGCGACGAAATTCGAGACATCGATAATATCGAAATCCAGCGGCAGCAAAATCTCCTCGACGCAACCGCGCGCGCCACCGCCGGAGCCGGTGCTGATGATGTCCCACGGCACCGCGCCGGCGCGTACTTTGGTGCGCACTTGGCCGATGCCCTTGTAGGTTTCCTCGCGCACGGTGATGCCGAGGGCCTCGGCCGCCGGCAAAAACAGCGCCTTGCTTTGCGCCTCTTGATAAGAACCGCCCCACGAAGCGATGGTCACTTCTTGTTGCGCCGCGACCGCCTGCGCAGTCAGAAAAGTGATGCCAAAAACCGCGCTGGCGGTGAGCGCTGAGGCGGCGCCGCGACCGCGTGCCAATGAAAATATAGTCATGGTTGTCGTATCCTCGTGTTGATATTGACTTAAGAATGATGAAGTACTCAGAATCGCGCTAATCCTATGGGAAAAACCCAATGTTGGCAAATGCGACAATAATTTGCCGAAATTCGGGCAAAAAGCGTAAAAAAGGGGGTTTATATATCTAAATTTGCACGGTGGGTGTGGTTTTGGGTGTGGGTTTTGATTTTGATGTTGCTTTTGATTTTGATTTTGATTTTGCTGTTGCCGTTGCTTTTGCTTTTGATGTTGCTGTTGCCGTTGCTGTCGCTTTTAACTTACTCCACCGCGTACGCGGGGGAGCCAAAACTGGCATCTTTTTCGCCTGATTTGGTGGGGGGTGCGTTTGATTTCCGCTTTTGATTTTTCTGTTGATGTTGATGTTGATGTTGCTGTTGCTGTTGCTGTTGCTGTTGCTGTTGCTGTTGCTGTTGCTGTTGCTGTTGATGTTGCTGTTGCTGTTGATGTTGCTGTTGATGTTGATGTTGCTGTTGCTGTTGATGTTGATGTTGATGTTGATGTTGCTGTTGCTGTTGATGTTGATGTTGTCTTTTACCCCATCTTTTGTGGCTGATGGGGTGAAAATTTAAAGGCAAAAACGACAATCGAAAATCAAAAGTCGAGGTAAACCTAACATTCAAAGATATCCCCCCCACCAAAACATGCGATGAAGCCGCCAGTTTTGACTCCCCGCAGATGAAGCAAGGGGGGAGTAAAACGTTAACAGCCAAAGCCAAAAGCCAAAATCTAACGCAACCCCCTAAATCATCCGATGACTTCAAAAAACCGCCAATCGAACTGCAGATTTAGGTATAAATCTCAAAAATTTAGGTATAAATCCTAAAATTAGGTATAAATCCTAAAAAAAGGTTGACAATGGGCGGGTTTTGGGTGAAATATTTGCTATTAGTGTAATTGGTGATGGGTTGTTGCCACTGAAATGCACCATTGTCCTTGCCACACATTCCTTGAAAGCCCCCCATGTTTTCTAATGTTCTAATCCCGGCGGCAGAATCTATCTGCTTTATCACCCCACCCTATGCCACGCCGCGCCAGAGTGTCGATGCCATGGGCGTCGATATTTTCGGGGGGGGGGGGGGGGGGGGGGGGGGTACCGTGCCGTTTTTATGGTCACGGCTGGGGCGGTCTACGATGAGCGCCGCGATGTGGATGCGCCGGCCGGGTAAAAAAACGCTGCGGTTCGCGCGGCTTTGGTTGTGCCTCAGCATGTTGGGCGGGGTGTTTTCTCAGGCGCATGCGCAAACCGCTGTTTTGCCGGGGGTAAATGATGTTAATTGGACCGCCGGAGTGGCGGTGTCGCGAGTATTGCCGCAAGCCCTCAATGTGCCGGCGAGCAACCACCATCTGGTGCAATACAAAGTCACCGGGAGCAATCGCATGAATTTAAGCGACCTGCCAGGGATGGCATTCGACGCAGCCACCCGCACGCTATCCGGCGTCCCCACGCGCGCCACCCTTATCCAATTAACCTACTCCGCTAAGAGCAATGTAGCGCCATCGTTCGACCTCGAAATCACCTTTATCGCGCGGATATCGCGCGCCATTGGGGTGCTCGGCGACAACGACACCTATCGTTATATCAACGGCTTTCCCCGCAATATCACCATGCCGCCCGCCACCGGCGGCGGCAGCCCCACCTATAGTTTCAGCGGTGTTGGGAAATCCTTCGCGCAAGCCGCGCCGGGCTTGAGTTTCAACCCGGCCACGCGGGTTTTATCCGGCAGTCCGCCGGCTTCCGGCACGCCGGCCGGGGGCAACACCCGGCTGCAGTATCGCGTCACCAATCCGTTCGGCGGCAACCGAGTGTCGCGTAATTTTTGGGCGCGCTCTCGTGGCAATAATAATGAACTGACGCTACCGACGGTGAGCGACAGCACTTGGGTAGCCAAGCGGCAGAATCCAGACATCACCTTGCCGGCCGCCAGCGGCGGGCGCGCCGGGCAGACCACGCTCTACAGCCTCACCGGGCCGAACGCCACGCCGTCCGACCCCGACCTGCCGCCGGCCATGACCTTCGACCCCGCCACCCGCGTGCTGTCGGGGCGCGCTTTGGTGTCCGCCGTCACCACCCTCACCTATAGCGCTACCGACAACCGCTTCAACGCCACCAGCACCACATTTGATGTCACCGTCGAGCGTTACCTGCCGCCGGTCGGCACCTTGTACTTTGTGAGCGAGCACCCCCGCCAAGTACAATTACCCGGCGCCACCGGCGAAGGCAAGCCGGCTTATGGTTTGTACGGCGGCCTAAACGCGGCTGATTTGCATGTGCTGGTGCCGGGGCTGTCCTTCGATAACAACCGCGCCAGCCGCAACATCACCGGCGCGGCCAAATCAACCGGTACCTATACGCTGACTTATAGGGTCTCGGATGGGGTCAGTTCCGCCAGCCGTATAGTCACCGTCGTGGTGGGCAACAACAGTTCGGCTCTGCTGAGTATCAACGCCGGCCCCGAGCGCCGCAGAATGACGGTCGGGCAGACCGAATCTTTCACCATGCCGGCGGCCAATACCAGTTCCATCAATCAGAACCTTATTCTCCACTACAACCTAACCGGCCCCAACCCCACGGCCTTAGACCGCGACCTGCCGCCCGGCGTGAGTTTCGACCCCGCCACCCGGGTGTTGTCCGGCACGCCCCCCATCGCCGGCAGTTACCCGCTCACCTATTCCATCAGCGACCACCGATATATTGGCGCGCTAGACACCTTCGCTATCGACATCTCGCGCGTGATGCCGCCGCTGGCGAACCCCACCTTGAATTATGTCGTCAATCATTCCCAGATATCGCTTACCTTGCCGCAAGCCACCGGCGGCGGCCCGGCGCCTACCTATCTGCTGCAAAACGGCACCACTTTTGTCGATGCCTCGACGCCGTTGCCGGGGCTCGCCTTCAACGCCGCCACGCGGGTGATCTCCGGCGTGCCGAGCACGGTGGGCAGCCAGGCATTCGCCTATTTTGCGTATGATATCCACAGCGTGACTTTGTCCGTATTCACCAGTTTTACGATAGTGGTGCGCACCCCCAAACAGCATTTGAGCCTCATCGCGAGTTCCACCTACGCCTACACCGCCAATCGCCCCATGGCCGATGTCACCCTGCCGGCCGCCACCGGCCATGGCAGCAGCGGCAGCCTCACCTACAGCCTGCGCGGGCCTGATGCGGAGGTGGGCGAAGACGACCCAGCCCTGCCGGCGGATTTATCCTTCAACCCGGCCACGCGCGCCATCAGCGGGCGCTTGTTGGCCGCCGGCACGGCGGTCGTCACCTATCGCGTTGATGACGACCTAAGCCCCGGCGCGCAATCCATCTTCAAGTTGCAGGCCGGTCGCTACCTGCGCCCCATCGCCACGCAAAATTACCCGCAAGGTTTCGCCCGCCCGCTAATCTTGCCCGGCGCCACCGGTTTGGGCGAGCCGACCTATTCCTTGACCGGCAGCGGTGGACAGCGGGTGAGCGCGGCCGCGCCAGGCTTCAATTTCAACCCATCTCGCAGCAGTCGCGCGCTCTTCGGCGCCCCCACCACGGTCGGCACCACCAGCCTCACCTATCAAGTGGATGATGACGGCGATAATGCGGTGACGCAGGTTTTTGATGTGGTGGTGCACGCCACGGATGCGGGCGATTTGGGGCTGGCGGCATTGCCGACGGCACCCACCCGGTGGTTGGCCGGGCGCGACAATGTGCTGGTTATGCCGCTGCCCAGCGGCAACAATGCGGGCGATTCCGACCTCATTTATCGGGTAACCGGACCAAATGCCACTTTTGACGACGCCGACCTGCCCAGTTGGCTCACCTTCGACCCGGTCAGGCGCTGGCTAGAGGGGAGTCCGCCCACCGTGGCGCGCGCGTTCACGCTCACCTATTCGGTCAGCGACTATGAGCATGTCGGCGCCAGTCGCACTTTCAGTATCGAGGTCGCGCGCTATTTGGCGCCGGTGCCAGATCAATTGCACATCATCGGCTACAGCCCGGCTTTCAATCTCACCCTGCCGCAAGCCACCGGCACCGGCAGCACTACTCACATCCTGCGTCGCGCCAGCAACAACTCGTTTGTAATCAAGACCATCTCCCCGGGGCTTAGTTACGATGAAGACACGCGCGTCATCTCCGGCACGCCCACCGCATCGTTCACCGAATCCTTCACATACAGCGCCCAAGAGTTGGGCTTTCCGACCAGCACCCGGCGCACCTTCAGCATCACCATAAGAACCGCCGGGCAATATTTGACGCTGCCGGCGGTGACGTCCCCCTATGTGGTCGCCGCCACCTATGACGGTAGCCGCACTTTTGCTGAGGCGATAGGCTACGCCAGCCAAAGCGGCGCCGTCACCTATCGCATGACCGGCCCCGACGCCACCGACAGCGATGTCAAACTACCCGCCGGGGTGAGTTTCAACCCCAGTAATCGGGTGTTGAATTTCGCCCAAGCCGACATTCGCGCCGGCACCACGAGGCTGACCTATAGCGTGCATGACGGCCTAAGCCCCGGGGCCGAACTCACTTTTTCGATGCGCATCAATATCGTGCTGCCGGAGGTGAACGATTTAGAGTTTTATGGCGACGTGCCGCAAGCGGTGCGCTTGCCTGGCGGCATCGGCGGCGGCAGCCCCATCTACACGCTACTCGATAATCAGGGCCGAACCGTATCCCAGATCCTGCCGGGGCTTACCTTCAACGCGGCGCGTAGTTCGCGCGTGCTATACGGCAAACCCCCCTTCCGCGACGGCGACAGAGACCTCATAGATTTCGTCTACCGAGTAGATGCGAGCGCCTACGGCGGCGGCGTGGCACAGCACACCTTCCAGATAGCGGTCGAGAGTATACGCAACTCCTGGTGGGTATTCCCAGAAGTGGATAGCCAAGGTTGGCCCGCCGGCGGCGGCCTTAGGTCCGTCACTTTGCCAGAGGGCCGATATGAATTTGCTGGCATTGAACCAAGCCCGCCGGTGTCCTACACCTTGGACAGCGAGAATGCCATCGATGAATTTGACTTCAACTTGCCGGACGACTTCAGTTTCAACCCGGCCACGCGGGTTTTCTCCGGCACGCCCACCACTACCGGGCGCTATCGGCTGACCTACTACGCCCTCACCAAACACTACTGCGCAGCATGCGGTCGCGAAAGGCTGCAATCCGCAGCGCGTGAATTCACCCTCGTCATAACCCGCGATATCGAGCCGCTAGATGACATTCACTATGTGTCCGGCATCCCGCAGCACATCACCATGCCGCCGGCCAACGGCGGCGGCGACCTACTCCACAGAATAGGACGGGTCAGCAACGGTCGGTTTGAATTTCTGTCCACTGTGCTGCCAGGGCTGGTTTTTGATGGCGCCACTCGCTTGATATCCGGCGCATCGAGCAATGTCGGCAGCCATGAATTAACCTACAATGGTTGGGACCCGAACATGGAAAGACCCCTAACCGCCACCGGGGTTTTCAACATTGTCGTGCACGCCAACGATGCATCGGCCATAGATTTGCCGAATGTAAACGATGTAACTTGGCTCGCCGAACGCACCAACGCCCCGCACACCTTTCCGGCCGCGACCGCCTCGAGCACCGCCTCGGCCGACCAAATCACCTACGCCCTGTATGGCGACGTCCCCACTGCCGACAATCGTTTTCGCCTGCCGGATGGGCTTGTTTTCGACCCGGCCACGCGGGTTTTATCCGGCGCCACTGCCGCCTCCTCGCAAGTGTTGTTGACCTACTATGTGAGCGACCACCGCACCGGCGGCGCCAGCGTCACCTTGACCTTCACCGCAGATCGCTATCTGCCGCCTTTCATCCCGCTAAATGCGCCGCAGCATAATTATGTGGTCGGCTTTCCGCACTCATTAACCTTGCCGGTGGCCACCGGCGGCGGCTCGCCCGTTTACGCATTGAGCATCGCCGGCGGCATAGATTGGCGCAACGAGTTTCCCGGCTTAGAATTCGACCCCGACACGCGGGTGATTTACGGCATCCCCACATCCACCGCCGCCGCCAATATCACCTACACCGCCACCGATGCCGGGCGCACCCCGGCGATGGCGCAAGTCACCCTGAATGTGGCCGCCAATGATGAAGCGGCGTTGACTCTGCCGCCGCCGAATGTACCCACCTGGCTGGCCGGGGTCGCCAATACGCCGTACACCCTGCCAGCCGCCACCGGCACCGCAAGCGGCGATCTCACCTACGCTTTGCGCGGCGCCGATGCGCTGGCTTCGGAGGCCGCCTTGCCGCCGGGCATGGCTTTCGACGCCGCCACGCGGGTTTTATCCGGCACGCCGCCGGGCGCCGCCAGCGTTAGCCTCACCTACACCGCCACCGACCATCTCAGCGCCGGGGCGCAACAAATTTTCACCTTCACCATCGCTCGCGCCTTGGCCGACAGCGCGCATAGTTTTGTCGCCGGCTTCCATCAGGCGCTAACCCTGCCGGCGGCCACCGGCGGCGGCTCGCCGGTGTACACCCTCACCGGCAGCGCCGGCCAGGCGTTATCGGCGCTCTTGCCGGGGCTTGCTTTCGATGCCAAGCGCCGCATTTTGCACGGCACGGCGGCCACCCCCACCGCCAGTTCGGTGGCGTTGCGCTACACCGCCGTCGATGGCGTCAATAGTCCGGTCACCGCCAGCGTCCGGGTAGTGGTGAACGCCGCCGGCGCCGGCGCCTTGAATCTGCCGCCCTTAGCTGCGGCGACCTGGCCCGCGGCTAGCCCGCAAAGCCGCGTCTTGCCGCTGGCCACCGGCAGCGCCGCCCAATCGGGGCTGGCGTACGACCTGCGCGGCGCCAATGCCACCCGCACCGACCGCGATTTGCCGCCCGGCCTCGCCTTCAACCCCGCCAGCCGCATCTTGTCCGGCACCCCTAACACCCCGGCCGCCGCGGTGCTGCTCACCTACACCGCCACCGACCAGGTCAGCGCCGGCGCCCGCCGCATCCTCACCTTACAAGTCAACCGCAGCCTGCCGGCGGTGGCTGCGCACACCCAGGTGGTCGGTTTTCCGCGCCCGTTGGTGCTGCCGATCGCCAGCGGCGGCGGCAACCCCGCCTACACCCTAACTGGCCCCGCATCCCAAGATTTATCCGCGGCTCTGCCGGGGCTGAGTTTCGACCCCAGCCGGCGCTTGATGCACGGTACGCCCACGGCCATCGCCAGCGCGATGTTGACTTACACCGTCGTCGACCCCTTCGGCATTACCGCCACCACCACCTTCGCGGTCGCCATCGGCGCCAATAGCGCCGCTTTCAACCTGCCGGGGCCGAGCCACAGCCATATCAATGTGTGGGCCGCCGGAGCCTATAATTCCGTACTTTTGTCGGTGGTCACAGGCCCCTCGCCGGGCGCTTTGTCCTACAGCCTAAGCGGGCCGGAGGGCTCCACGGCGGTCAACGCCGGCCTGCCGCCGGGATTGGCGTTCAACCCCGCCAACCTTCGCCTGCAAGGCACGCCCACCACCGCAGACGAAATCACCCTCACCTATCGCGCCACCAACCACCTCAATGTCGGCGCCGAGGTGGTGTTTAATTTCGTCATCGGGCGGCTGTTGCCGGCCATCCCGGCGCAGACCTATATCGAAGGCATCCCCATCGGTTTCGTGGCTTTCCCGGGAGCCACCGGCGGCGGCGGCGGCGCGCCGCGGTATTTTATCCGCGGTCCTAATGGGCAAGATATATCGAGCGCGGTGTCCGGCTTGAGGTTCGATTCCGCCACCCGTATTTTGTCCGGCGCGCCGCGAGATCCCTTGACCATCACCCTGGCCTATGTCGTCACCGACTCGTTCGGCAACCGCACCGAGAGCGATATCAACATCACCGTGAATATCCATGATATGGATGCGGTGGATCTACCCACCCCGCCGGATGTGGCTTTTGCCCTCCGCCGCCCAAATCCGGCGGTCACCCTGCCAGCCGCCACCGGCTCAGGCGCCGCGGCCGATGCCGAGTTGGTGTATAGCTTGGCTGGACCCAACCACACGGCCGGTGACCTCGACCTGCCGCCAGGCATGAATTTCGACCCCGAAAGCCGCGTGTTGTCGGGCTTGGCGACCCAATTGAGCAGCCCGTCCCGCCTCACCTATTTTGTCTCCAATGGCGTCGATGCCGCCGCCACCGCCACTTTTATGTTTCGCATCCAGCGCTATTTGCGTTCGCCGCCGGTGGCCGGGCGGATAAGGCAAGCCGCGTTTGACGACCAGGATATTTACCATGTGGTGCGGCTTGATATCGAAGAACACAACCGCGAGCATGTGTCTTATCGGGAAGATTTATCTAGGACTGACATCACCTTGCCCACCGCCAACGGCGGCGGGGCGCCGGCCTATACCCTCATCGGCCCGAACCAGACGACCTTAGCAGAGGCAATCCCCGGGCTTACCTTCGACCCCGAAAGCCGCCGCTTGCACGGTCTGCCGACGCGCTACGGCGTCACGGCGCTCACCTATGCCGCTGGCGACCCCACGGACACCGGCGGCGAGGTAGAGTTCAATTTCACCGTGCAAAGAGCCCTGCCGACGGAAAGACAACTTACGTATGAGTTTTTCGCGAATTTTTTCAGCACCCCGGTTGCTTTACCGGCTGCCACTGGCGGCGACGGCGGCGAATTGAATTACTCTTTGCTCACCGCAGAAGGAAAAACGGTGGAAGAAGCGGCGCTTGGCATGACCTATGACCCCGCCACGCGCATTTTGTACGGCACGCCGACTGTAGAAAACTTTACGCCAGAACAGCAACAACGCATTGCAGACGCAATGTGTGAAATCATTCAATCCGGTTCTTGTTTCTCTTTCGATCACTATAGTCGCTATCGCTATATCGCCACTGATGCCATGGGCAACAGCACTGAAACCGTATTTACAATCCGAATCAACAACCTTGCGAGCAGAGCATTGAGGTTCTTGAGCGATAACCCAATCCCAGCCCCCGTTCCCGTCGGCCAGCCCTTCACCTCGACCATGCCGGAGATCACCGTAGGCTCCGGCACCCAAAAATTCCGCGTCGTCCATCACATGAGCGGGCCAAATGCCAGCGCCCTCGACCTCGACCTGCCGCCGGGCATGGTTTTTGATGTGGACACCCGCATTTTGTCCGGCACGCCGACTGTGCCTGCCACCTACCCCATGGCGTATGGCGGTATGGATTTTTATGCGGCGATCACGCTATCGCTTACCCTCTCCGTAGTCAGATTATTAGACGAAATCGCCGACCAAGCCTATGACGCCGGCACCGAGATAACGCCCCTTGCCCTGCCCCTCGCCACCGGCCCGGTAAGCCCCGGCAATCCGATTTACAGCCTCACCGCCAGCGTGCCAGACCCTGATGATGACGCCGCAACCATTATAGTTCCGGTCGCCACCGCCTTGCCCGGCTTGGTTTTCGACCCGGCCACACGAATGCTAACCGGCACCCCCACCATCGCCAAAAGCATGGATTTAACCTACACCGTCACCGACCCCAGCATCGCCACCTCGGAGATATTCACGGTATCGGTCGCCGGCCCGGGGTTTGATTCGGCCGCCCCCGGCCGCCAAGTCTACCCGCTCAACACGCCGATAACGCCGCTCACCCTGCCGTCCGCCAGCGGAGCAGCAGCGCTGACCTACACCTTAATCGGTGCCGGTGGCGACCCTTCAGATGATGACGCCGCCAACGATAACCTGCCGCCGGGTTTGAGTTTCACCGCCGCCGCCATCGCCCCCGCCGACCCCGCCGCCGCCAGCATTTTAAGCGGCACGCCCACCGAAATCGGCGATTCCACGCTCACCTACACCGTGGCCGACCGCTATGGCAACACGGCGGCGGTGATGTTTACGGTGGATGTCACCGACCTCGCCTTCGCCGGCGTGCCGGCCGACCTAACATTCCCCGCCGGCACGGCGATTGCGGCCCGTACCCTGCCGCCCGCCACCGGCAACATCGGCGAGGCGGTGTATACGCTGGCAAGCACAGATAGCGATGATTCCGGCGATGATTCGGGCGATTCCGGCGATGATTCCGATGATTCCGGCGACCAGGCAACCGAGCATCTGCCGGCCGGGCTAAATTTCGACCCCGCCACCCGAATTTTGAGCGGCACGCCGGAAAATGCCGGCGATTTCTCACTAACCTACGCCGCCGCCGCCGATGGCGATGACGCCTCGGCAATTTTCACGCTAACCATCACCGGGCCTAACATCACCGCCCCGCCCGAGCAAATCTATGTCGCCGGCCAGCCCATCGCCGACCTCACTTTAAGCCCCGCCAGCGGCGCCGCCGCCTTCATCTACACCCTGACGGCGGCCGACGACAGCGTTTTGGCGGGCATAAATTTCGACCCCGCCAGCCTGGTTTTATCCGGCGTCGCCCCCCGTGCCTTGCTCAGCGCCGAACTCACCTACGGCGTCGCCGACCGCTACGGCAACGCCGCCCAGGCGCTGTTCACCATCACCATCACTGGCCCGCTGTTCGCCGCCCTGCCGGGCGACCAAACCTACGCCGTGGGGCGGGAAATTCCGCCGCTCACCTTAGCCCTCGCCGCCTCGGCCGCCGAAGTCACCTACACCCTGACGGTCGCCGGCAGCGACCTCGCCGAGGCCGTGCCGGGGCTGGAATTTGACGCCGCCGCCGAGGCCCGCACCGTGACCGGCACGCCGACACTCGCCGCCGCCACCGAAGTGACCTACACCGCCGCCAACGGCGAGGGCTCCTCGTCGGCGATGTTCACCGTGGATGTGCGCGCTCCCTTGGTCTTCGCCGCCACCATCGCCGACCAAACCTACACCCCCGGCGCCGCCATCGCGACCCTGTCTTTGCCCACCGCCAGCGGCGGCGTCGGCAGTTATGCGTACGATATAACGGCACAAGGCGTGGCCACCGAGTGGCTGCTTTTCGACCCCGCCACCCTCACCTTAAGCGGCACGCCGACCATGGCTGAAGCCATCCAAGTGGTGTATGCCGCCACCGACCAAGCCAGCCCGGCCAATATCGCCGAACTGACCTTCACGGCGGTGGTGCAGGGGCCGGTTTTTGCGACCGATGTGGGCGACCAAATCTTCGCCATCAATGCGCCCATCGTCTCGCCTGATTTTCCCGCCGCCAGCGGCGTAGCCCCCCTCACCTACGGCTTAACCTGGCTCGGCCAGGGCTTGGCCAGTCTGTCTTTCGATATCGATAATCGCGTGTTGAGCGGCACGCCGACGGCGGCCAACATCGCCGCCTTCATCTACACCGCCACCGACCCGTACGGCAACGCCGCCACCGCCCCGTTCACCGCCACCATCACCGGCCTGGCATTGGCCACCCAGCCGGGCAACCAAACCTACCCGGCCGGTGCGCAAATCGAACCGCTCACCTTGCCGCCGGCGCTGATTGGCGACGACCTGATTTACACATTAACTGGCCAGGCACTAACCGGCCAGGACCCAACCGGCCAGGCCAACACGCCGTTAGCCGACGCCATCCCGGGCTTGGATTTCAGCGCCGAACGCGTGCTCGAAGGCACGCCGGGCATCGCCGCCGTCATCCCCTTGGTGTACACCGTGGCCACCGCCGACGGCGACAGCGTCTCGGCCACTTTCACGGTAACCATCACCGGCCCCAGCATCGCCGCCCCGCCCGACCAGCGCTACGGCGCCGGCGCCGCCATCACGCTGACCTTGCCGGCCGCCGCCGGCGCCGCCCCATTGCGCTATGCCTTAGTGGGGCCTGGCGAATCGGCGGTGACTGAGGCCGTGCCGGGGCTGACATTCGACGCCGCCGCCGCCGTCCGCACCATGAGCGGCGCACCGAGCACCGTCGCCGCCGCCATCGACCTGACCTATCGCGTACTCGATGCTTATGACAACCAGGCCGCTGCGCAATTCGCCATCGCCATCGCCGGCCCGGTGTTCGACCAGCAACCGGGCGACCAAACCCACTTGGTAGACGAGCCGCTGACGCTAATTTTGCCGGCCGCCACCGGCGTCGGCGATGTGTCGTACGCCCTGGCCGCCGAAAATGGCGATGGGTTGGCGGTGGCGGTGCTGGGGCTGACTTTCAACGCCGAGGCCGATTCCCGCGAAATTTCCGGCACCCCCACCGCCCTCGGCGCCACAGCGCTGGTATACACCGCCACCGATAACGACGGCAGCGCCACCGCTAATTTCAGCCTCACCATCCACACCGCCCTCGGCTTCGCCGCCGCCGAGCAGCCGGCCGACCAAGAATTCGCCGCCGGCACGGCGCTGACGGTGGCCGACGGCAACGCCATAACCCTGCCCGAAGCGAGCGGCGGCAGCGGAGTAGGGCTGGTTTATACGCTGCTCGAGACTGGCGACAGCACCGAACGCGATGCCGACCCGGCGGTCGATAATTTGCCGACCGGGCTGAATTTCGATGCCGCCAGCCGAGTTTTAACCGGCACGCCGGAGTTTGTCGATGTCGCCACGCTGGCTTACACCGCCACCGATTCCACCGCCTCGGCCACGGTGAATTTCGATGTCACCATCACCGGCCCCAGCCTTGCCACGCCCGACCCCCAGAGTTTCGGTGCGCGCAAAACCATCGCCAATCCGTTAGTTTTGCCGGCCGCCGTCAGCAGCGCCGCCACGGTCGCCGAGCCGCTGATTTATTCGCTGATTGGGGCGGACGGTGATGCTTCGACGGTCGATACATTGGATGATAATTTACCGCCGGGGCTGGTTTTTGACCCCGCCGCCGACAGCCGAGAGTTGTCCGGCACGCCGAGCACGGTGGCTTCTGCCGTCACCCTCACCTATCGAGTAACCGATAGATTTGGCAACACGGCATTTGTCGAATTCGCCGTCACCATCACCGGGCCAGTGTTCGCCGACCTGACATCGCTCATCGGCCGAACCTACGCCGTAAACCAGCCCATCGCCATGCTGGTTTTGCCCACCGCCAGCGGCAATGGCGGCATTTCCTACGCCTTGGGCGGCGAAAATGGCGATAGTTTGGCGGATGCCGTGCCGGGGCTGAGTTTCAACCCCGCCGCCGATAGCCGTGAACTTTCCGGCCAACCCACCGCCGTCGCCCCCGCCGTCACGCTGGTCTACACCGCCACCGATGATGATGGCAGCGCCACCGCCACCTTCGAGGTGACCATCGTAGACGGCTTGGTGATCGCCGCCATCTCGCCGCCGCCTGATTATCCCGCCGGGGCGGACATCACCGCCCTGATATTGCCGGCGGCGACCGGTGGCAGCGGAATCGACCTGAGTTATACGCTGACTGGCCCGCCAGCCGACCCATTGGACAGCAACGCCGCCCCCGGCCCCCTGCCCACCGGGCTGATTTTCGAGGATGCCACCCAAACCCTGACCGGCACGCCGCAAAATGCCGGCACGGTCGCCCTGACCTACACCGCCACCGATTCCACCGGCTCGGCGGTGGTGAATTTCGATGTCACCATCACCGGCCCCAGCCTCGCCACGCCCGACCCCCAGAGTTTCGGC
Organism: Candidatus Poriferihabitaceae bacterium; assembly: GCA_965243285.1. GTDB lineage: Bacteria > Pseudomonadota > Gammaproteobacteria > Arenicellales > Poriferihabitantaceae > JAHRAW01. Next base: position 2,202,927 of record OZ251537.1, read on the forward strand.
GCGCGCACGCTCATCGTCACGCCGGTAGTTTTGCCGGCCGCCGTCAGCAGCGCCGCCACGGCGACCGAGCCGCTGGTTTATTCGCTGATTGGGGCGGACGGCGATGCTTCGACGGTCGATACAGCGGATGATAATTTGCCGGATGGCTTGGTTTTTGACCCCGCCGCCGACAGCCGAGAGTTGTCCGGCACGCCAAGCACGGTGGCGGATGCCGTAGACCTCACCTATCGAGTGACCGATAGATTTGGCAACACGGCATTTGTCGAATTTGCCGTCACCATCACCGGCCCGGTGTTCGCCGACCTGACATCGCTCATCGGCCGAACCTATGCCGTAAACCAGCCCATCGCCATGCTGACTTTGCCGGCCGCCACGGGCAATGGCGGCATTTCCTATGCTTTGGCGGGCGAAAATGGCGATAGTTTGGCGGTGGTGGTGCCGGGGCTGAGTTTCAACCCCGCCGCCGATAGCCGTGAACTTTCCGGCGAGCCCATCGCCGTCGCCCCCGCCGTCACGCTGGTCTACACCGCCACCGATGCCGATGGCAGCGCCACCGCCACCTTCGAGGTGACCATCGTAGACGGCTTGGTGATCGCCGCCATCTCGCCGCCGCCTGATTATCCCGCCGGGGCCGAAATCACCGCCCTGATATTGCCGCCGGCCACCGGTGGCAGCGGAATCGACCTGAGTTATACGCTGACCGGCCCGCCGGCCGACCCATCGGACAGCAACGCCGCCCCCGGCCCCCTGCCCACCGGGCTGATTTTCGGTGACACCACCCAAACCCTGACCGGCACGCCGCAAAATGCCGGCACGGTCGCCATGACCTACACCGCCACCGATTCCACCAGCTCGGCGGTGGCGTATTTCGATGTCACCATCACCGGCCCCAGCCTCGTCACGCCCGACCCCCAGAGTTTCGGTGCGCGCACGCTCATCGTCACGCCGGTAGTTTTGCCGGCCGCCGTCAGCAGCGCCGCCACGGTCGCCGAGCCGCTGATTTATTCGCTGATTGGGGCGGGCGGGAATGGCGATACGGTCGATACAGCGGATGATAATTTGCCGGACGGCTTGGTTTTTGACCCCGCCGCCGACAGCCGAGAGTTGTCCGGCACGCCAAGCACGGTGGCTTCTGCCGTCACCCTCACCTATCGAGTAACCGACCGCTTTGGCAACACGGCATTTGTCGAATTCACCGTCACCATCACCGGCCCGGTGTTCGCCGACCTGACATCGCTCACCGGCCGAACCTACGCCGTAAACCAGCCCATCGCCATGCTGACTTTGCCGGCCGCCACGGGCAATGGCGGCATTTCCTACGCCTTGGCGGGTGAAAATGGCGATACTTTGGCGGTGGCGGTGCCAGGGCTGAGTTTCAACCCCGCCGCCGATTCTCGTGAACTTTCCGGCCAACCCACCGCCGTCGCCCCCGCCGTCACGCTCATCTACACCGCCACCGATGCCGACGGCAGCGCCACCGCCACCTTCGATGTGACCATCGTAGACGGCTTGGTGATCGCCGCCATCCCGACTCCGCCGGATTATCCCGCCGGGGCCGAAATCACCGCCCTGATATTGCCGGCGGCCACCGGTGGCAGCGGAATCGACCTGAGTTATACGCTGACCGGACCGCCAGCCGACCCATCGGACAGCAACGCCATCCCCGGCCCCCTGCCCACCGGGCTGATTTTCGATGACGCCACCCAAACTCTGACCGGCACGCCGCAAAATGCCGGCACGGTCGCCCTGACCTACACCGCCACCGATTCCACCGGCTCGGCGGTGGTGAATTTCGATGTCACCATCACCGGCCCCAGCCTCGCCACGCCCGACCCCCAGAGTTTCGGTGCGCGCAAAACCATCGCCAATCCGTTAGTTTTGCCGGCCGCCGTCAGCAGCGCCGCCACGGTCGCCGAGCCGCTGGTTTATTCGCTGATTGGGGCGGACGGCGATGCTTCGACGGTCGATACATCGGATGATAATTTGCCGGACGGCTTGGTTTTTGACCCCGCCGCCGACAGCCGAGAGTTGTCCGGTACGCCGAGCATGGTGGCCGAGGCTGTAGACCTCACCTATCGAGTAACCGATAGATTTGGCAACACGGCATTTGTCGAATTTGCCGTCACCATCACCGGCCCGGTGTTCGCCGACCTGACATCGCTCACCGGCCGAACTTATGCCGTAAACCAGCCCATCGCCATGCTGGTTTTGCCCACCGCCACGGGTAATGGCGGCATTTCCTACGCCTTGGCGGGTGAAAATGGCGATAGTTTGGCGGATGCCGTGCCGGGGCTGAGTTTCAACCCCGCCGCCGATAGCCGTGAACTTTCCGGCCAACCCACCGCCGTCGCCCCCGCCGTCACGCTGGTCTACACCGCCACCGATGATGATGGCAGCGCCACCGCCACCTTCGAGGTGACCATCGTAGACGGCTTGGTGATCGCCGCCATCTCGCCGCCGCCTGATTATCCCGCCGGGGCGGACATCACCGCCCTGATATTGCCGGCGGCGACCGGTGGCAGCGGAATCGACCTGAGTTATACGCTGACTGGCCCGCCAGCCGACCCATTGGACAGCAACGCCGCCCCCGGCCCCCTGCCCACCGGGCTGATTTTCGAGGATGCCACCCAAACCCTGACCGGCACGCCGCAAAATGCCGGCACGGTCGCCCTGACCTACACCGCCACCGATTCCACCGGCTCGGCGGTGGTGAATTTCGATGTCACCATCACCGGCCCCAGCCTCGCCACGCCCGACCCCCAGAGTTTCGGCGCGCGCACGCTCATCGTCACGCCGGTAGTTTTGCCGGCCGCCGTCAGCAGCGCCGCCACGGCGACCGAGCCGCTGGTTTATTCGCTGATTGGGGCGGACGGCGATGCTTCGACGGTCGATACAGCGGATGATAATTTGCCGGATGGCTTGGTTTTTGACCCCGCCGCCGACAGCCGAGAGTTGTCCGGCACGCCAAGCACGGTGGCGGATGCCGTAGACCTCACCTATCGAGTGACCGATAGATTTGGCAACACGGCATTTGTCGAATTTGCCGTCACCATCACCGGCCCGGTGTTCGCCGACCTGACATCGCTCATCGGCCGAACTTATGCCGTAAACCAGCCCATCGCCATGCTGACTTTGCCGGCCGCCACGGGTAATGGCGGCATTTCCTATGCTTTGGCGGGCGAAAATGGCGATAGTTTGGCGGTGGTGGTGCCGGGGCTGAGTTTCAACCCCGCCGCCGATAGCCGTGAACTTTCCGGCGAGCCCATCGCCGTCGCCCCCGCCGTCACGCTGGTCTACACCGCCACCGATGCCGATGGCAGCGCCACCGCCACCTTCGATGTGACCATCGTAGACGGCTTGGTGATCGCCGCCATCCCGACGCCGCCGGATTATCCCGCCGGGGCCGAAATCACCGCCCTGATATTGCCGCCGGCCACCGGTGGCAGCGGAATCGACCTGAGTTATACGCTGACCGGCCCGCCAGCCGACCCATCGGACAGCAACGCCGCCCCCGGCCCCCTGCCCACCGGGCTGGCTTTCGATGATGCCACCCAAACCCTGAGCGGCACGCCGCAAAATGCCGGCACGGTCGCCCTGACCTATACCGCCACCGATTCCACCGGCTCGGCGGTGGCGTATTTCGATGTCACCATCACCGGACCGAGCCTTGCCACGCCCGACCCCCAGAGTTTCGGTGCGCGCACGCTCATCGTCACGCCGGTAGTTTTGCCGGCCGCCGTCAGCAGCGCCGCCACGGTCGCCGAGCCGCTGATTTATTCGCTGATTGGGCTGGGCGGGGATGCCACGACGGTCGATACATCGGATGATAATTTGCCGCCGGGGCTGATTTTTGACCCCGCCGCCGACAGCCGAGAGTTATCCGGCACGCCGAGCACGGTGGCTTCTGCCGTAGACCTCACCTACCGAGTGACCGACCGATTTGGCAACACGGCATTTGTCGAATTCACCGTCACCATCACCGGCCCGGTGTTCGCCGACCTGACATCGCTCACCGGCCGAACTTATGCCGTAAACCAGCCCATCGCCATGCTGGTTTTGCCGTCCGCCACGGGCAATGGCGGCATTTCCTACGCCTTGGGCGGCGAAAATGGCGATAGTTTGGCGGTGGCGGTGCCGGGGCTGAGTTTCAACCCCGCCGCCGATTCTCGTGAACTTTCCGGCGAGCCCACCGCCGTCGCCCCCGCCGTCACGCTGGTCTACACCGCCACGGATACCGATGGCAGCGCCACCGCCACCTTCGAGGTGACCATCGCCGATGGCTTGGTGATCGCCGCCATCTCGCCGCCGCCGGATTATCCCGCCGGGGCCGAAATCACCGCCCTGATATTGCCGCCGGCCACCGGTGGCAGCGGAATCGGGCTGAGTTATACGCTGACTGGCCCGGCCGACCCGGCGACGCCCGCCATCCCAGGCCCCCTGCCCACCGGGCTGATTTTCGAGGACGCCACCCAAACCCTGACCGGCACGCCGCAAAATGCCGGCACGGTCGCCCTGACCTATACCGCCACCGATTCCACCAGCTCGGCGGTGGCGTATTTCGATGTCACCATCACCGGCCCCAGCCTCGCCACGCCCGACCCCCAGAGTTTCGGTGCGCGCAAAACCATCGCCAATCCGTTAGTTTTGCCGGCCGCCGTCAGCAGCGCCGCCACGGTCGCCGAGCCGCTGATTTATTCGCTGGTTGGGGCGGACGGCGATGCTTCGACGGTCGATACATCGGATGATAATTTGCCGGATGGCTTGGTTTTTGACCCCGCCGCCGACAGCCGAGAGTTATCCGGCACGCCAAGCACGGTGGCTGCTGCCGTAGACCTCACCTATCGAGTGACCGATAGATTTGGCAACACGGCATTTGTCGAATTTGCCGTCACCATCACCGGTCCGGTGTTTGCCGACATGACATCGCTCACCGGCCGAACTTATGCCGTAAACCAGCCCATCGCCATGCTGGTTTTGCCCACCGCCAGCGGCAATGGCGGCATTTCCTACGCCTTGGGCGGCGAAAATGGCGATAGTTTGGCGGATGCCGTGCCGGGGCTGAGTTTCAACCCCGCCGCCGATTCTCGTGAACTTTCCGGCCAACCCACCGCCGTCGCCCCCGCCGTAACGCTGGTTTACACCGCCACCGATGATGACGGCAGCGCCACCGCCACCTTCGAGGTGACCATCGTAGACGGCTTGGTGATCGCCGCCATCTCGCCGCCGCCTGATTATCCCGCCGGGGCCGAAATCACCGCCCTGATATTGCCGCCGGCCACCGGTGGCAGCGGAATCGACCTAAGTTATACGCTGACTGGCCCGCCGGCCGACCCATCGGACAGCAACGCCGCCCCCGGCCCCCTGCCCACCGGGCTGATTTTCGAGGACACCACCCAAACCCTGACCGGCACGCCGCAAAATGCCGGCACGGTCGCCCTGACCTACACCGCCACCGATTCCACCGGCTCGGCGATGGTGAATTTCGATGTCACCATCACCGGCCCCAGCCTCGCCACGCCCGACCCCCAGAGTTTCGGTGCGCGCACGCTCATCGTCACGCCGGTAGTTTTGCCGGCCGCCGTCAGCAGCGCCGCCACGGCGACCGAGCCGCTGATTTATTCGCTGATTGGGGCGGACGGTGATGCTTCGACGGTCGATACATCGGATGATAATTTGCCGGACGGCTTGGTTTTTGACCCCGCCGCCGACAGCCGAGAGTTGTCCGGCACGCCGAGCACGGTGGCTGCTGCCGTCACCCTCACCTATCGAGTAACCGATAGATTTGGCAACACGGCATTTGTCGAATTTGCCGTCACCATCACCGGCCCGGTGTTCGCCGACCTGACATCGCTCACCGGCCGAACCTATTCCGTAAACCAGCCCATCGCCATGCTGGTTTTGCCGTCTGCCACGGGCAATGGCGTTGTTTCTTACACCCTCGCCGGCGAAAATGGCGATAGTTTGGCGGTGGCGGTGCCGGGGCTGAGTTTCAACCCCGCCGCCGATTCTCGTGAACTTTCCGGCCAACCCACCGCCGTCGCCCCCGCCGTCACGCTGGTCTACACCGCCACCGATGATGATGGCAGCGCCACCGCCACCTTCGAGGTGACCATCGTAGACGGCTTGGTGATCGCCGCCATCTCGCCGCCGCCGGATTATCCCGCCGGGGCCGAAATCACCGACCTGATATTGCCGCCGGCCACCGGTGGCAGCGGAATCGACCTGAGTTATACGCTGACTGGCCCGGCCGACCCGGCGACGCCCGCCATCCCAGGCCCCTTGCCCGCCGGGCTGATTTTCGATGACACCACCCAAACCCTGAGCGGCACGCCACAAAATGCCGGCACGGTCGCCCTGACCTATACCGCCACCGATTCCACCAGCTCGGCGGTGGTGAATTTCGATGTAACCATCACCGGCCCGAGCATTACCTCGCCCGGCGAGCAGAGTTTCGATGCCGGCGATGCCATCGCCACGCTGACTTTGCCGGCCGCCACCGGCATGGCGGCGCCGCTGACTTATTCGCTGGTGGGGCCGGGCGGGGATGCCGATACGGTCGATACATCGGATGATAATTTGCCGGACGGCTTGGTTTTTGACCCCGCCGCCGACAGCCGAGAGTTATCCGGCACGCCGAGCACGGTGGCTGATGCCGTCACCCTCACCTATCGAGTAACCGATAGATTTGGCAACACGGCATTTGTCGAATTCACCGTCACCATCACCGGGTCAGCCACGCCGCCGCCCACCTTGCGGTTTGCCGCCGAGCCAACCGATAGAACCTACCCGGCCGGAGCCGACATCGAGGCGCTGACCCTGCCGGCGGCCGATGGCGGCCGTGGCACCGTAAACTATGCTTTGAATGGCTTGAATGGCGAGGTGTTGGCGACCGCCATGCCGCACTTGATGTTCACCGCCGGCACGCGTGTTGTGTCCGGCATACCGACTATCGCGGCCGATTACACCCTCACCTACATCGCCACCGACACCGCCCCGGCCGGCGGCACCGCCACCGCCACCGCCACCGCCTATTTCACGGTATCCATCACCGGACCCATCTTCGCTTCCCAGCCCAGCGACCAGCATTTTTTCGTCGATGACCCCATCGCCACGCTAATTTTGCCGGCCGCTGCCAGCGCCACCTCCATCCCGCTGACCTACACCCTCACCGGGGCCAGCGGGGAAGCCCTGGATGACGCCATCCCGGGCTTGTCATTCAGCGCTGGAGCCGCCGCCGGAACCGCCACCAGCACCCTGACCAGCACGCCGAACATCGTCCCCAGCGCGGACCCGGTCAACCTGATCTATCGCGCCACCGATACTTACGGCAACACGACCACCGCGGGATTCTCGGTACGCGTCAGCGCCGGCACGGCCGTCACCGCCGGCATTGGCGCCGCCGTGGTCGATGCCACCGGCCACATCATTCTGCCGGAGGTGGCGCGCGCCATGAGCGATAGCATCGTCGGCGCGGTGGCGCGGCGGATAGAGCGCGCCGAGCAGAGCCTCGAGGGCGGCGCCCTTGCCATCGGCGGTCACAGCGGCGCCGCCGCCATTCTCGCCGCCCATGGCGAAGATATGTTAGTGGAGCGCCGCGATGCCAAGCAATTATTGGCCGGCAGCGAGTTCGCGATGTCATTGGGCGAAAACGGCGTGCCCGGCGGCAAGGTTTTTTGGGGTGATGGCGATTATCGCGATTTTTCCGAGGCCGCCGGCGACCGCATCGATTGGAACGCCGAGTTAGCCGGCGTACACATCGGCCTAGACACCCGCCTGCGTCCGAATGTGCTGGCCGGCTTCTCGGTATCGCGATTGCGTAGCCAGTTCACCTACCAAGACGCCGCCGACGCGTTAGGCGAGGGCGAATACGCCTTCCGCCTCAGCAATTTTCAGCCCTATATTGGCTGGAGCACGGACGGCGTGGATTTGTGGGCAACGGTCGGCTACGGGCAGGGTGATGTGCGGCTGCAGCGGCGCGACGAAGCCGACATTTCCGGTGATTTCGCCCTGCGCACGGCTGGATTAGGGGTCGGCTTGGGCGGTGCGACGCGCGCTGGCGGCGGGCAGATTCGCTTGGTCGGCGAGGCCATATACAGCGCCATGCAGGTGCGCCGCAACGCCGATTTTGCGGCCCAAGAAACCCACGCATCGCGCCTGCGGCTGACCGCCGAAGGCAGCCGAACCTATCGCTGGAGCGGCGAATCTTCGCTGGCATCGACGCTGGAAATCGGCCTGCGCCATGACGGCGGCGGCCATGATGCGAATGGCGCTGGAGCCGAATTTGGCATCGGTTTGGCGTACTACAATCCGGCCAGCGGTTTTACCGCCGAAGGCCGCATCCGCGCTCTGCAGGGGTTGGACGGCGAGTCCAAAGAGTGGGGCTTGCAAGGCGCGTTTTCCTTATCGCCAGGCCCCGACCAGCAAGGTTTATCGCTGAATTTAAGCCCCGGCTACGGCGCAGCAGCTAGCGGCGTGCAACAATTATGGCAACAGGGATTGCCGGCCGGCACTGGCGCTAATGCGACCAGCGAGGGCTATCGCGCCCGCCTCGAGGCCCGCCTCGGCTACGGGCTGTCGCTGCGGCGTTGGGGCGTGCTAACCCCGTACGGCGAATTCACCGTAGATGGCGGCCGCAGCTATCGCTTGGGGCTGCACTGGCGGTTGAATTCCCGCTTCGAACTCAACCTGCTCGGCGAACGCCGCGAAACGGAAGCCGAATCCGAAGCCGCCGGTCACGCCATTCGACTGCAGGGGGAATTGCGGTTTTGATGGGGGGGTGTTCGGGGGCCGGTCTACGGGGAGTAATATGTCAGTGCTGGGGTGGTTTTGTGGTTGATTTTCGCTTTTGATTTGGCTTTTGATTTGGCTTTTGGCTTTTGGCTTTTGGCTTTTGGCTTTTGGCTTTTAACGTTTTACTCCCCCCCGCTTCAGAGGGTGTGCGAAAAGGCCATTCTTGATTAAAATTTCGGTTGGCGTTGTTAAAAAAGCAGGCGAAAGTGTTGCTATTGCTTATTGTTTAAATTTTGAAAATGATACTTTTCCTTCATTTCCCTTAGTCAGCGAGGGCTTTTCGCACACCCGCTTCATCTGGGGGGAGTCAAATCAGGCGGCTTTATCGCCTGATTTGGTGGGCGGGCTGTCGATGTTGGTTTCTTTGCTTTTGCCTTTAAATCTTCAACTTATTAGCATTAATGAGGGAGAAGGTAAAAAGCAAAAGCGAAGTCAAAAGCAAGTCAAAAGCGAAGTCAAAAGCAAGTCAAAAGCAAAAGCGAAAGCCAAGTCTAAAGCGAAAAGCCAAAGTCCCCCCACCAAATCAGCCCGAGCCTGGCGGCTCGGATAGATTTGACTCCCCCCAGATGAAGCGGGAGGGGAGTAAAACAAAAGCCAAAGCAAAAATCAAAAGCGACAATCAAAAGCGACAATCAAAAGCCAACATCAACAGCCAACATCAACAGCAACATCAACAGCAACAGCAACATCAACATCAACATCAACATCAACAGCAACATCAACATCAACAGCAACATCACAATCAAACGCACCCCCCACCAAAACTGGCGAAAAATCCGCCAGTTTTGGCTCCCCCCTAAAAAGATAGGGTGGAGCAAAGCCTTAACAGCAACATCAACATCAACAGCAACATCAACATCAACATCAACAGCAACATCAACATCAACAGCAACATCAACATCAACATCAACATCAACATCAACAGCAACATCAACAGCAACAGCAAAAGCAACCCCATCACCAAACCATTACCGAAAAATGGGATTTCAAGTATATAAATCCCCGATAAATCCCCGATAAATTCCCCGATAAATTCCCGATAAATTCCCCGATAAATTCCCCGATAAATCCCCTAAATCATCGTCATTCGGTTGTTATTCGGCGGCGGTTTCGCGGTGGTCGCGCCATCGATAATAAAAGAGCGTGGGGGCGAGAAACCACGGCCGGCGGCGGTAATAGGGGCGCGATGGGAAGGGGGCGCGCTCTAGGGCGGTGGCGGCGTCGCGGTGGCCTAACACTTTGCGGGCGGTGCGCATGCCGAGGTAGCAAGATAGCGATATGCCCGAGCCGCAGTAGCCCATGCTGTAATGCAGGCGGCGATGCACGCCGAAATGCGGCATTTTGTCGAAGGTGTAGCCGACCCAGCCCATCCATGAATGGCTGATGCGGGTGCTTTTTAGGGCCGGGAATAGGCGCGTCATTTCGCCGTGCAGGCGCGCGGCGCTGTGGCGGGGGTGGCATTCGCGCAACGATACGCGACCGCCGAAAATCATCCGCCGACCCTGCGGGCAGGCGCGGTAATAAACCACCAGCCGGCGGGTGTCGGTGACTACGCGAGCGCTGGGGATGAGGCGCGCCACTTGTGCCGCCGGCAGCGCTTCGGTGGCGATGACATATGAGCCGATGGGGATGATGCGGCGCCGCTGCCACGGCGTGACGCCGCTGGTGTAGCCGCTGGTGGCGATGATGACATGGTCGGCGCTGATGCGGCCGCGGGTGGTGGTGATGTGGATGGGCTGGCCGGCGGCGGGCGTCGCGATGTGGCGCACCGCGCAATGGCTGATGAGGTCGGCGCCGGCGGCGCGCGCGCAATTTAATAAACCGTGGTGATAACGCCCCGGATCTAGGCAGCCGTGGCGCGGGTAGACCACGCCGCCGTGATACAAGGCGCTGTCCACTTGCCGCTGCTGCTCGGCGCGCGGCACCGCATAGGCGCCGATATCCAATTCGGCCGGCAAGGCGGCGATTTTGCGCTGTAATTCATCAAAGGCGCGGCGGCTGTGGGCGCCGTGAAAGCGCCCGACCTTTTTATAATCGCAATCGATGCCATTGTCGGCGATAAAACGCTCCACCCAAGCGTGCGCGTTATTGCCTTCGCGCAATATTTCCACCGCCGCCGCGGCCCCAAAGCGCGCCGTCAACGCCGCAAAATCGGGCTTGATGCTCGGGCTCACTTGCCCGCCATTGCGCGAACTACAGCCCCACCCGGCGGCCGCCGCATCCACCGCCACCACATGCCGCCCACCGCGCGCCGCCTCAATCGCCGCCGACAGCCCGGTATACCCCAGCCCCACCACCACCACATCGGCCCGCTTCGGCAGCGCCGATCCATCATCGCCCGGGCGCGGCGTTCGCTCCCACCAAAACGGCGTTGACTTGAAGTCGGGGGTGAAGAGGTCGGGGGTCATGGTGGGGGTGGCGGGAGGTGCGAGTGGGGGGGATATCTTTAATGTTAGGTTTTACTCGACTTTTGATTTTCGATTGTCGTTTTTGCCTTTAAATTTTCACTCCATCAGCCACATAAAGAATCAGCAACAGAAAAATCAAAGTCAAAGCAATAGCGAAAGCGAAAAGCGAAAGCGGAAATCAAAAGCAAAGCAAAAGCAAAAGCCAAAAGCAAAAGCCAAAAGCAAAAGCCAAATCAAAAACCAACATCAAAAGCACCCCCCACCAAAACTGGCGATGAAGCCGCCAGTTTTGGTTCCCCCCTAAAAAGATAGGGTGGAGCAAAGCATTAACAGCAACAGCAACAGCAACAGCAACATCAACAGCGAAATCAAAAGCCAACATCAAGATCAAAATCAATCCTTCCCTGCCAGTTTTGACTCCCCCGCATTAAAGCGGGGGGGAGTAAAGCGTAACGGCCAATGCTAAAAGCCAAAGCGAAAAATCAAAAACGAAAAATCAAAAGCAAAATCAAATCCACCGTGCAGATTTAGGTATATAAATCCTCAATTTTTATCGTGCCGCGCTTTTTTGATCATGGGCAACGCTGGAATCAAACATAAATAGGTTGGCGGGCATGGCGGGTATGGGTTGCGCGATGGCGGCGGAATTTTAAGCGTCAACATGATTGGGTTATCCATCGACAAGATTGGCAAAGTCGGGGGGATTTTATCGCTCACGCCGTGGTTTTTGGTCACTTTTGTGATAATCAGCCGCCGCTAACCAGTCCGGGTGGATGTCGGCGCCCCAGCCGGGGGCCTCGGTTACCGTGGCGCAGCCGTTGTCGATGGCGTAGGGGGTGTGGTGGAAGAAATTTTCTTGCCACGGGTAGTAGTCGGTGCCTTCGATGGAGAATTCTAAATATTTGCCGGGGTTGTCGATGGCGCGCAACAGGTGCATGGTAAAGAGCGTGACCATGGATAAATTTGCGCAGTGCGGGGTGCATGGCAAGCCGCGCGCGGCTGCCAGGCGGGCTACTTGCACGGTGCGCGTGAGGCCGCCGAGATAGCAGATGTCGGGCTGGACGATATCCACCACGCGCTGCTCTATCATCCGCCGCCAGGTGGGTAATTCGCAATCTTGCTCGCCGCCGCTGACCGCGATATCGAGGGCCGCGAGGGCCGCGGTCACTTGGCGGGTTTGCGCCAATTCCCAATACGGGCAAGGTTCTTCGAAGTGCGCGATGCCGTGCTCGGCTAACCATTTGCCCACCGCGATGGCTTTGGCTGGCGAGTAGCCGGAGTTGGCGTCCACCAGCAGGGCGATGCGGTTGTCCATAGCGGCGCGCATGCGGCGCACGATGTCTTCGCTGCGGCCCGGCCAGTGGTCTATGTCATGGCCGCACTCGGCGGCGATGCGAAATTTGAAGGCATCGAAGCCGTAGCGGTCGCGCAATTTCGTCAACCGCGCGGCTTCATCGGCGCCGCTGATGTCGCGTTTCATAGACGATGCATAGGCGCGCACCGGGCCCGGCGTACCGCCGAGCAGGACGCACACCGGCTGCTCGGCTAACTTGCCGCGTAAATCCCACAGTGCGGTATCCAGCCCGGCTAACGCGCGATATAAATAGGAGCCGGGGAATTTATGTTCCAACTCCGGGATGCGCGCCACTAACGCATCGATGTCGGTGGCGTCGCGCCCTAACGCATGCGGCGCGATTTGGCGATGCAACACCAGCGTGGTGATGTCGGCATGGTAGGGCGCCATCTGTCCCCAGCCGCTGGCGCCGGTTTCGGTGGTCACCTTTACTACGCCGATAAATTCGCTGCAAAAGGTTTCGATGGCGGTGATTTTCATGACGTTAATTTCAATGGTATTAATGAGGGGTTTCTTGCATGTTGAGGCCGCAAAATAATCGTTATAATGGCGGCTTGGCGGAGAGTAACCTAACCGATGAAGCACTTCGATGAGTGAATGCCATGAGTGAATGCAATGTAAAACACGGCACGGTTTTTGCGCGCGATAATATCGATATATTGCGCGGCATGAATAGTGATTGCGTCGATTTAATTTATCTAGACCCGCCGTTCAATAGCAACCGACATTATATTGCGCCCATCGGCAGCGAGGCCGCCGGGGCCGCATTCAAAGACACCTGGACTTTGGATGATGTGGATGAGGCGTGGGTGGATATGATCGCAGAGGAGAGCGAAGCGCTAGCGGCCATCATCAAAGCCATCGACTTAGTGCGCGGCGATGGCACGCAATCCTACCTATCGTACATGGCGATTCGGTTGATTGAAATGCATCGCATCCTCAAACACAGCGGCAGCATTTATTTGCATTGCGATCAAAATGAAGGGCATGCCTTGAATTTGCTAATGGATAGCATTTTTGGCAAGGATAATTTTCGCAACGATATAACCTGGCGGCGCACTCCGAGCGATGCCAAGGGGAGTCAACACGCGCCAAAATCATGGGGCAAGAATGCCGATAATTTATTGTATTACGGCAAAACCCACGCCGCCGATATTGTTCCAGTGCAGGAATTGACGCCCGAGGAAGAAGTATCCATGTTTAAATATGTAGATGATGACGGACGGAGATACAACTACCCCTACAACCTACATCGTTCTCCTGGCATGGGAGATAGACCAAACTTGTGCTATGAATGGCGCGGATTTACCAATCGGCATGCATCGGGGTGGCGGCTGTCAAAAGATCGCATGGAGCAAGAATACCAAAAAGGCAATGTCGTAATTTTGCCGAATGGCACGCTGCAACGCCGCAAATATGTGGACGACTATGTGGGCAAGCCGCTCGGTGATTTATGGATGGATATCCCTGGTGGCGGTGGGCTCAAAGCGCATGAAAGCACCAAATATAAAACCTAAAAACCCCTCGCCCTGTTAGAGCGCATCATCAAAGCCAGCAGCAAGCCAGGCGATATGGTTTTAGATCCATTTTGCGGCTGCGCCACGGCATGCGTGTCGGCCGAGCAATGGGGTAGAAAATGGATCGGCGTCGATATATCGCCGCGCGCGCAAACCCTGGTGGTGAGTCGGCTGAAAAAAACCATAGGGAAGATATTCACCGCGCCCATTCCGCTAACCGAACCCCCGCGTCGCACCGACATGGGGGAAATCAAACGCTACCACGCGCCGGAAAACAAACGCCATTTATTCGGCGAGCAGCAGGGCAAATGCAACGGCTGCCGCACCGAATTCCCCTACCGTAATTTCCATATCCACCATGTCATCCCCAGTTCAAAAGGCGGCACCGACCACATCGAAAATCTACAATTGCTATGCGGCAACTGCAACAGCCTAAAAGGCGACAGAGCAATGGAATATCTCATCGTCAAACTAAAAAAAGATGGGGTGATTAAATGAGTATGACGGTAGTTACACAAACTCCATTAATTTCAATGATAGTAATTAAAGGGAATTATATACTTGTAGACCCAAGCTTTATTTCACGCCGATTGTATAGCGTTGCGTGTAGTCTGTTTTGTTAGGGTTTTTATGGGGTTTTGGGGTAATGCAGCGGTTTTTTTATTTGCGGGACAGCAAGTATATAATTCTCGTAATTTAAGGGATTTATATATCTAAATCTGCACGGTGATTTTGCTTTTTCTTTTTGGCTTTGGCTGTTAATGCTTTGCTCCACCCTATCTTTTTAGGGGGGAGTCAAAACTGGCGGCTTCATCGCCAGTTTTGGTGGGGGACTGTTGATTTTCGCTTTGGCTTTTCGCTTTTGACTTCGCTTTTGATTTGCTTTTGACTTGGCTTTTGGTTTTTGCTTTTCCCCTCATTATAATATGTAGAAAATTACCGGTGCCGCCATAGTTTTTATACACCGGCAATAATAAATAGCGACCATGCGGGCCGCAATGCGCTTTGCCCGCCAGCGCCAAAAAACGCGTGCGGTTTATGACCGTGCTGCCGTCGAGTTTGATATAGGCGCGCGCATTCGCCGCCATGCGCGCTTCATCATCGACAAAAACCGCCGCTTGATGCATGTTTAATGCGCATGGTGTATGGGCATGATCATGTACATCATCATCGGAGATAATCCCATCAGTCCGGCAGGCGACCATTAACATGGTTATGCCCATAAAAACACCCGGCCGCCATTGCAGCGCCGAAAAATTTAACAACTTGGCGACGCGCTTAACGGCGGACTTAAAATGCTTCCTATTAAATACGCGCGCAATGAGATTTCAACATTCTTTATATTCACTAAATCACACGCCATAAATCCAACATCAAACATTCAACAACAAATGTTCGCGTTCCCAGGCGCTGATTACATTTAAAAAGGTGTCGGATTCGTGTTCTTTTACGCTGCTATATAGGCGCACGAAGCGCTCGCCGAACATGGCGTGTAGCGGCTCGCACGCCAGTAGTGCTTGCACTGCTTCGCGCAGGGTGTGGGGCAAGGTGGTGGCTTGCTCGTAGGCGTTGCCGGTCACCGCCGGGTGGGGGGGGATTTTTTCCGTCATGCCGAGATAGCCGCACGCCAGCGAGGCGGCGATGGCGAGATAGGGGTTTACATCGGCGCCGCAGATGCGGTTTTCCACGCGCCGCGCCGGCGGCGCCGAGACCGGCACGCGCAAGCCGGCGGTGCGATTGTCATACCCCCATTCGAGATTCACCGGCGTGCCGAATTTATTCGGCGCCAGGCGGCGGTATGAATTGACATTGGGCGCGCACAGCGCCATGGCGGCCGGCAGATAGCGCTGCAGACCGCCGATAAAATGCTCGAAGCAAGCGCTTTCCTGGCCATCGGCGGCGGTGAAAATATTGTCGCCGCGCGCATCCAGCACGCTTTGGTGGATATGCAGCGCGCTGCCCGGTTGCTCTTCCATGGGCGCCGCCATGAAGGTGCCGTATATTTTATGGCGCATGGCCACTTGCCGCAGGGCGCGCTTGAAGAGAAATACCTGGTCGGCGAGTTCCAGGGCATCGCCGTGCACCAAGTTGATTTCCATCTGCGCCACGCCGGATTCGTGAATCAGGGTTTCGATGCCGATGTCTTGCGCCTCGCAGTAGTTGTACAATTCCTCGAACAGCGGGTCGAATTCATTCACCGCATCGATGCTGTAGGCCTGGCGCCCGCTTTCCGGCCGCCCCGAGCGCCCGACCGGCGGCTCCAGGGGATAATCGGCGTCGGTATTCGGCTTCACCAAGTAAAATTCCACCTCCGGCGCCACCACCGGCTGCCAACCACGGCGGCGATATAACGCCTGCACCCGGCGCAACACTTGGCGTGGCGAAACCTCCACCGGGCGGCCGTCAAAATGCTGGCAATCGTGGATGATGACCGCTGTCGGCGTGGCCGCAGATGGCATCACCCGCGCCGAGGCGGCGTCTGGAATCAAGAAAATATCGCCGTCGGCTTCGTCCAATACATCCCAGCGCTCTGGATAATCACCGCTCACGGTCTGCGCGAACACGCTCTCGGGCAGGCGCAGCCCGACCTCTTCGCGATATTTTCGCGCCGGCAGAATTTTGCCCTTGGCGACTCCGGTCATGTCGGGAATCACCGCTTCAATCTCCTCGATATGATGCGCGTCCAACCACTGCCGCAACCCGGCCGGCAGTTTGTTTGGCGCATCGATTTTTGCCGGCGATAAATCCGGCGGCGGTGAATCCGACGGCGATAAATCCGACGGCGGTGAATCCGACGGCGGCGATAAATCCGGCGGCGATGAATCCGGCGGAGGCGAATCGGCGATGTGAGACATAATGCTGATCTTGATGAAAGCGATGGTCGGCGACGCAGCCGGGCAGCGTGATTATCAGCCGCGATCAGGGGTAAGGGTTCGCTGGCGAGATGGTTGCCCGCAACATGATTAAATTAGCATAATACAATCCGCCAAACCCGCCAAACCCGCCAAACCCGCCAAATCCGCCGCACAAAACCCCATGACCTTCGGCAACAACCCAGCCATCCGCCAAGCGGCCGATTCCTATTACCAAGCGAGCCGCCGCTATCATCTAACCGCCGAGCAACTTCGCGGCGCGAGCAGCGCCGATGTGGTGATCATCGGCGGCGGCATCACCGGCGCTTCGGCCGCATTATATCTGGCTCAGCATGGCGTGGATGTGGCGTTGTTGGAGGGGCGGCAATTCGGCTGGGGCGCGTCCGGGCGCAGCGGCGGGCAAATTCTGGCTGGTTATTCGGCCGACCAAATCGCCTTGGAAAAACTGCTCGGCGCAGACCACGCGCGCGAATTATGGCAGCACTCGGTGGCGGCGCTGGAGTGGACGCGGCGCCGCATCGCCGAACACCGCATCGATTGCGATTTGCAAGCCGGCTATCTGCATGTCGCGGTGCGTCCGGCCCAAGGGCGCGCTTTGCAGCGCTGGGCCGACCACATGCAGCGCCACTACGGCTATGGCGGGCTGGATTATTTAGCGGCCGCGCAAGTACAAAACGCCATCGCCAGCGCGCGCTACTGCGGCGCCGTATCCGACCCCAACGGCGGCCACTTGCATCCGCTCAACTATTGTTTAGGTTTGACCAGCGCAGCACAACGCGCCGGCGCCAGGCTATACGAAAACAGCGCGGCGCTGCAAGTGGAATCCGCCGCCGCCCACACCGCCGCTCCGGCGGTCACCATACGCACCGCCCACGGCGTCATCACCGCGGCGCAGGTGGTGTATGCCTGCAACGCCTACCTCGAGCGCCTGGCGCCGACTTTGGCGCGCATGATCATGCCGGTGGGCACCTACATCATCGCCACCGAGCCGCTGGATGCAGCCACAGCCAAGCGCCTCATCGCCCATGGCGCCGCGGTCGCCGACACCAATCTGGCGTTGGATTATTTCCGCCTATCGGCCGATAACCGCATGTTATTCGGCGGCCGGGTGAGTTATTCGACGCGCCCGCCACGCCACATGGCGCGCTCATTACGCCGCCGCATGTTGGCGGTGTTCCCGCAGTTGGCGGCGGCGCGCATCGATTTCGCCTGGGGCGGCTATGTGGCCATCACCCGCAACCGCGCCCCTCACATCGGCCAATTAGGCCAATCGGCGTGGTTCGCGCAAGGGTTTTCCGGCCACGGTATGGCGCTGGCCGGTTATGCGGGCAGTTTGCTGGGGGCGGCGTTGGGTGATGGCCGGGCAGTGGAATGCTTCCAAAAAATCCCCCACCGCGCCTTCCCCGGCGGCTATGCCTGGCGCACGCCAGCGTTAGTCGCCGCCATGGGCTGGCAGCGCTTGCGCGATAGATTCGCGTAAATTCGCTGGATTTTCTTGATTCGCTGGATGGATTGATTCACCACCAGGCGGTTTGCGAGAGTCGATGGCTTGGGCGATGTTGCTTTTGGCTTTTGCTTTTGCTTTTGCTTTGGCTTTTTCTTTTGACTTTTGGCTTTGGCTTTTGACTTTTGCTTTTGACTTTTGGCTTTTTCTTTGGGATTTATATACCTAAATCTGCACGGTGGGTTTGATTTTGGCTTTGGCTTTTGGCTTTTGGGCTTTTGACTTTTGCTTTGGCTTTTGGCTTTTGATGTTGCTTTGACTTTGATGTTGCTTTGACTTTGATGTTGCTTTTGCTTTTGTTGTTGCTTTTGCTTTTGTTGTTGCTTTTGCTTTTTGCTGTTGCTTTTGCTTTTTGCTTTGACTTTTGCTCTTGCTTTTGCCTTTAATCTTCACTCCCCTAAATCCTTTGCTTTTTGGTGGGGGGGGTTGCTTTGATGTTGAGTTTGACTTAAGGATTTTCGCTGTTGAGTTTGACTTGAAGTATTTCGTTGTTAATGATGATTTGAATCCTTTCACTTTCGCCGTTGCGTTGATTTTAATTTTTCTGTTGATGTTGTCTTTTAACCCATCTTTTGTGGCTGTTAGGGTGGAAATTTAAAGACAAAATCAAAAAAGCGATAATCAAAATCTAAAATATAAGTAAAACCTAATATCAAAGATATCCCCCCGCCAAATTCCGCCAAATTCCGTCAAAAATCACAGAAATTCACCCCAAACCCATCAGAACCTCCCGAATCCACCCCATGCCCTCGCCGCCGCCATCCCAGCCGGCGCCGACTCGCCCAGCGGCGCGATTCGAAGTCGGCGCCGAGCAAGCTGGCCAGCGCATCGATAATTTCCTCATCAAGCACCTCAAGGGGGTGCCGAAAAGTCGGCTGTATCGCGCCCTGCGCGGCGGCGAGGTGCGCGTCAATGGGGGGCGCAAAAAAGCCCCTTATCAGCTGCAAGTGGGCGATCAGTTGCGCATTCCGCCGATTCGCAGCACCGCCCCGACCGAGCGCCCGGCAATCCCCCCGGATTTGCTAAACAGTATGCCGACGCTGTTTGAGGATGAGCACCTGCTGGTGGTCGATAAACCGGCCGGATTGGCGGCGCACGGCGGCAGCGGCATGCGCTATGGGCTGATCGAAGCGCTGCGCGCACTGCGCCCGGAGGCGCCGCATTTGCAGCTCGCGCACCGCCTCGACCGCGAAACTTCCGGTTGTTTGATGGTGGCGAAATCCCGCGCCGCGTTGCTCGGGCTGCAAGCGCAATTTGGCGCTGCGCGCAGCCTAGAAAAGTACTATGCGGCGCTGGTGCGCGGCGCTGGGCCGGCGGCGGTGGAAGAAATCAGCACACCGCTTTCGCGGCGCCCGGGCCAGCCTGGCACGGGCAAAAAATTGGCGGCGCGCAGCATTTTTTCGCCGCGCGAAACCTTTATCGAGGCGACGCCGCCATGCGCGTTGGTGGGCATTCGGTTGCTCACCGGGCGCATGCATCAGGCGCGCCTCCACGCCGTCGCCGCCGCCGGCCCGATAGCCGGCGACCAACGCTATGGCGATAGGCCATTCAATCACGCCCTCAAACAAGTCGGCCTGCGGCGCTTGTTTTTACACGCCGAAGGCCTGCGCCTGCGCCACCCGATAAGCGGCGCGCGGCTGGATTTACGCGCCCCTTTGCCAGCAGAGTTGAAGCAAATCCTCAGCCATTTGCGCCACAGCGGCTGATGGGCGGCCAGGTCGCGCTTCGGCGGAGTTCAGGCCGCTGGGTTGGCGGATGTACAAGTCGCCATGGGCGGCGGTATCGGCGCTCCACCGCGCCGATAAGCCACGCGCCCGTGATAGAATCGCGCGCCGTTTATCCGTAAGTCCATAGAGAATTCCAGCCGCGATGGTGCCGCATAAAATCTCCTCATTATTGCGCGAAATCGGCTTGATCGCGTCGCTGGCGACCATCATGTACCTCGCGCTGGCGTTGGCCACCTATTCGCCGAGCGACCCCGGCCCCACCCACACCGGCAGCGGCCACGCCATCGCCAATATGGGCGGCAAGGTCGGCGCTTGGGTGGCGGATTTAATGTTCAACGCCTTTGGCCGCGCCGCCTATCTTTTTTTGCTGCTGCTGTGCGCCTTTATGTGGCGGGCGCGGCAGTTGAATTTGCAGGCGCGCGGTTGGAGTCGCGCCTTGCCCGGGGCTGGGCTGATGTGCGCCATGCTCGGCGCCTGCGGTTTGGAATGGATGTATTTTCCGACCCAAGATGCGCTTAGCGTGCTGACCGCCGGCGGCATCATCGGCCAGTCCAGCGCCACGAAATTACTGGTGAATTTCGGCTCGGTGGGGGCCACCGTGATCTTCATCGTGTTGTTCATCACCGGGGTCACGCTGGCGGCTTATGTGTCGTGGTTTCAGGTGATGGACCGAATCGGCTATCGGGTTTTTGCCCTGCTCGAGCGCTTCAAAAGCCAACTCGAGAAGCAAAATGACCATCAAGTCGGCGTACAAGTGCGCAAGCGGCGCCAGGTTTCTGTGAATCAATTTCGCGCCGAGCTGAGCGCGCGCAAGCCGCCCAAAATCGCCCCCAAAATCGAACCCACGCCGCCCAGCCAGCGTCGATTAAGCGAGCAGCAGAAAAAAATCTTCCCCGATGATCCGGCGGCGGCGGATTTGCCGCCGTTGTCGTTGCTCGAGGCGCCAGCGGCCAGCATGGCCGGCTATTCCCGCGATGCCTTAGCGGCGATGTCGCAATTGCTGGTCAAAAAACTCAAAGATTTCAATGTCGATGTGGTAGTCGATGCGGTGCAGCCAGGGCCGGTGATCACCCGTTTCGAACTCGATCCGGCGCCGGGAGTCAAAGCCAGCCAAATAGTCGGGCTAGCGCGGGATTTGGCGCGCTCGCTGTCGGTGGAAAGCGTGCGCGTGGTCGATAATATCGCCGGAAAAACCGTGGTCGGCTTGGAAATCCCCAACCAAAGCCGCGAAATCGTGCGCCTGGTGGAGGGGCTGTCGTCGCCGGATTACGACGGCAGCGCCTCGCCGCTCTCCTTGGTTTTGGGTAAGGACATCGCCGGCGGCGCCGTCATCACCGACCTGATGAAAATGCCCCATGTGCTAATCGCCGGCACCACCGGTTCCGGCAAATCGGTGTGCGTCAATGCGCTGATTTTGAGTTTGCTATACAAAGCCACGCCGCAACAAGTGCGGTTGATTATGGTGGATCCAAAATTCCTCGAATTGTCGGCTTATGACGGCATCCCGCACTTGCTCACGCCGGTGGTCACGGATATGACCAAAGCGGCCTGCGCCTTGCGCTGGTGCATCGGCGAGATGGACCGCCGTTTTCGCGTCATGGCGGCCATCGGCGTGCGCAATATCATCGGCTATAACAAAAAGGTGGTGGCGGCGGCAGCGGGCGGCGCGCCCTTGGCCGACCCCATACTCGGCGATGGCGGCGGCGATGGCGGCAGTGGCGGCGAGGCCGATGGCGGCGATGGCATGGATGCGGAGCACACGCCGCGCTTGCAAGAATTGCCCTTTATCGTGGTGGTGGTGGATGAACTAGCCGATTTGATGATGGTGGTGGGCAAAAAAATCGAGGAAATCATCATTCGCATCGCCCAGCGCGCCCGCGCCGCCGGCATCCACCTGGTGCTGGCGACGCAGCGCCCGTCGGTGGATGTGGTGACCGGGCTTATCAAAGCCAATGTGCCGACGCGCATCGCCTTCCAAGTGTCGTCGCGCGTCGATTCGCGCACCGTGCTCGACCAAATGGGCGCCGAACAACTGCTCGGGCAGGGCGATATGCTGTTTTTGCCGCCCGGCACCGGCCTTACCATGCGCGTGCATGGCTCATTCGTGTCGGATGAAGAAGTGGCGGCGGTGGTAGCGCACCTCAAAAGCAGCGGCGCCCCGAATTATGTGGCGCAAGTCATCGCCGGCGATGGCGGCGATGGCGGCTCAGGCGGCGGCTCAGGCGGCGAAGCGGGCGGCGATGGCGAGGCCGACGAACTCTATGACGAAGCGGTGCGCTTTGTGACGCAAAGTCGCCGCGCCTCCATCTCATCGCTGCAGCGCGTGTTGCGGGTCGGCTACAATCGCGCCGCGCGCATGATAGAAACTATGGAAGAGTCCGGCGTAGTCGGGCCGGCCGAGAACGGCAAGCGCGAAGTGCTGGCGGCGAAACCGCCGCAACAGTGATGTTTAGCCCATCGATAAAATCGCGCGCGCCGGTTTTGAACATGTTAATACGCAGGTCAATGACCATATTAATGAACATATTAATACGTATGCTGATGGCGGCGTGTTTGCTGGCGCCGGCGTCGGCTGCGGCCAGCCCGGCGTTGGAGTCGCTGACGCGGTTTTTCAAGGATATTCACAGTTTCGAGGCGCGCTTCGCGCAAGTGGTGTTAGACGAAAATCTCAACGCCCTGGATGAGGGCCGCGGCCGCGTTTGGATCAAACGCCCGGGGCGCTTTCGCTGGGATTACCAGCCGCCGGCGGCGCAGCAAATTATCGGCGACGGCGAACGCGTGTGGTTGTATGACATCGATTTGGAGCAAGTGACAGTGCGCGAGCAAGCCCAGGCATTGGGGCGCTCGCCAGCGATTTTGTTAGCCGGCGACGGCGAGCTTGCGCACAATTACGAGCTCGAAGACATCGGCGCCCAAGGGCGCTACGACTGGGTGAATCTCACCCCCAAAAACGCCGACAGCGGCTTTATCGAGGTGCGCATCGGCTTCGAACACCGCCGCCTGCGGTTGATGGAATTGCTCGACACCCTGGATCAAACCACGCGCATCGTGTTCGTCGATATCGACGAAAATGCGGCGCTGGACGACGCGTTGTTCGATTTCGAGGTGCCGCATGGCGCCGATCTCATCGACCAAACCGAGCCATGATTATTCGCGCCATGGTCATCCAAGCCAGCGCCATTCGAGCCATAAAACAGCTCGTCAGGCAACTGGCGGATGGGGGAAACCATGCTTGACCCGCAATTGTTGCGGCACGACCTCGCCGCGGTTTGCGCGGCGCTGAAAACGCGTAATTACGACCTCGAGCGTAAGCGTTTCACGGACTTGGAGGAAAAACGGAAGGGACTGCAGGGCGAGGCCGAAGCCGGGCAAGCGCGCCGCAACGACCTCTCAAAAGCCATCGGCGGCGCCAAAAGTCGCGGCGAAGATGCGGCTGAATTTCTAGCAGAAGCGGCCGCATTGGGCGAGCGCTTGAAAGCCACGCAGGGCGATTTAGCCGACACCCAAGCCGAGATGCGGGATTTCATGAGCGAAATCCCCAACCTGCCGCACCACAGCGTACCGCTCGGCGCCGATGAATCCGCCAATCAAGAAGTACGGCGTTGGGGCAAGCCGCGCGATTTCGCCTTTACCCCGGCCGACCATGTGGATTTGGGCGAGCAACTCGACATGATGGATTACGCCGCCGCGGCCCGCCTCGCCGGGGCGCGGTTTGTGGTGTTGCGCGGCGGTTTGGCGCGCCTGCACCGCGCCCTGGCGCAATTCATGCTGGATTTACACACCGGGCAGCACGGCTACGAGGAGGTCATCGTGCCGGCGTTGGTCAACTCGCAAACCTTGTATGGCACCGGTCAACTGCCGAAATTCGCCGATGATCAATTCGCCACCCAAGATGAGCCGCCGTATTATTTAATTCCCACGGCCGAGGTGCCGCTCACCAATTTGGCCGCGGCGCGCATCGCCGAGGCGCATGAATTGCCGCAGCGACGGGTGGCGCACAGCCTCTGTTTTCGCCGCGAAGCCGGCTCCTACGGCAAAGATACCCGCGGCATGATTCGCCAGCATCAGTTCGAAAAAGTGGAATTGGTGCATATCGTGCCGCCGGCGGATTCGGCTGCGGCGTTGGAATCCATGACCGCGCACGCCGAGGCGGTGTTGACAAAACTGGAACTGCCGTATCGGGTGATGGCGTTGTGCAGCGGCGATTTGGGCTTTGCGGCCGCCAAAACCTATGATTTGGAAGTGTGGATTCCCAGCCAAAATTGCTATCGCGAAATCTCCTCGTGCAGCAATTGCGAGGCCTTTCAAGCGCGCCGCATGCAAGCCCGCTGGCGCAATCCGGCCAGCGGCAAACCCGAGCCGCTGCATACCCTCAATGGCTCCGGGGTGGCCATCGGGCGCGCTTTGGTGGCGGTGTTGGAAAATTACCAAAACGCCGACGGCAGCATGACCGTGCCGGCCGCGCTTATCCCCTACATGGGCGGCTACGCGGAAATACGGTGCGCCGGCGGGTGATTTGATGCGCCGCCGTCTTCTGTTTCACGGCCGCCCACAGCCGGCGGCGGATGGTGGACAAGGCGCGCTGAAGCAGCTATAATCCGCGTCGAAATATTTCTCAAAATGATGACGCGAGCACTACCAGTGACCGACTCGGCCCCGATTAGCCGCCCAAAATCCGCTGCCGCCAAGCCGCGCGCGCGCGCTGGTGTCATGGGGGTGGCGTTGTCGGCTCTGACATTGTCTGGCGTAGCGCCTCTCGCCGCCGTGGTCGAGCACCGCAGCCTCGAGCAATTGCTGTCGGCTTATCAATCCCAAGGGCTGAAAATCAATCGCCTGGGCAAGGGGCTGGAAAACGACAACGACGCCCTGGATTCGATGCAAGATTGGAGTGCTTTTCAAGATTTTAAGTCGGTGCGCGAACCGGGCGCCGCGCTGGCTGCCGAGCAAACCACCCACCAAATATCCTTAGGTAGGCATGGATTTTCCATCGCCTTGGAAGCCCCTGGCGAGGGCGATGATAGCAACCGGCTGCGAACGCTGACCGATGCATCGCCAAATCTAATTTTGTCGTGGCATGGCGAGACCGACTTCGCCGCCGGGCAATACGAAATTTCCGCCACCGGCCGAAGAATCGCCCTAAATGGCGAGTATAACGGCATCGAAGTGGACGATGATGAATTAGGGTGGGGGCTGAAACTGGTCGGCGGTTGGTGGTTTGGTAAATTTTTCACCTCCCTCAATGTCACCATCAGCGACGGCATCGACAGATTCATCTTGCGGCGCTTCGGGCGCGATATCGCGGTGTTGCCGTCAGGGCGCATCAAAACCATGGAGTCCCTCAGCATTTTGCCGAGTTTGAGCTACCGCTTCGGCCAGTATTCGAATTTCCACATCGCCTTAGGCCATCATGTGAGCGAAGATGGCGAAGGTGAAGACAGTGCCAGCACCTTGGATACCATCAGCCTAGGGTATACCTGGAGCCCATGGCCGGCCGCCAAAATCGGCATTCAACTACAAAGCGTGGATATCGATGGCGGCGTGGAAGACAGCGAACTGCGGGAAGTGAAAATTGGCGCCGAACAGCGCTTTTGATGATTTTTGACGGAGTTTTAGGGGTTTTTAGGGTTTACAGAGGTTTTTCGGCGGTTTTTCCTTAAGTTTTAGGGAGGGTTGTTTGATTTCGTGTGATTTTTGTTCGATTTCCAGCCCTAATATTAGCCACCGCCCGCCACCGCTCCCCCAACCGACCGCTCTACCCGACCGCTGGAATTTCCCCATAACGTCGGCTGAATCGTTGCTTCGGCGGCGCCATCGGCGTGTTAGCCGGCGGTGATTGCGGCGCCGGCCGAGGGGTTGGCGCGGGCGGCGGCGGAAAATCCCCCCCAGCGCTCGCCATCACCACCGAATCCGGCCCCATTTCCGCCGCCTGCGGCGTTGATTCATGGGCTGGCGAAAGGGCTGGCGAAAGGGCTGGCGAAGTCGATGAAGCCGCCGATGGCATCGACGAATCCACCGATGGCGTCGGCACTGGCGTACTTGGCGAATTTGGCGAATTTGGCGAATTTGGCGAATTTGGCGTACTGGGGGAATTCATCGAACTCTGTGAACTCGCCCTCGCCCTCGCCCTCGGCGCCGGCGACATGCGCCCGCCGCTATCCACCCGCCCAGCGGCGCGCGCCGGGCGACCGTGCCCGGGCGGTGCTTTGCGCTCGCGCATTCCGGTGCCGCGTCGAATGGGCGCCAGCCACGCCGGGTCAATATCCTGGCGTGGTAGAGCGTGACCGATATGCGACTCGATATCCATGATGGAGTAGGCGTAGCGCTCGCACACAAAACTGATGGCTTCGCCGCTGGCGCCGGCGCGGGCGGTGCGGCCGATGCGGTGAATGTAATCGTCCGCATCTTGCGGCAAATCGAAATTATAGACATGGCTGACCGCCGGAATGTGCAAGCCGCGCGCCGCCACATCGGTGGCCACCAGCACCTTGCACTCGCCGTTTTTGAAGGATTCGAGCAATTGCTCGCGCTTGTGTTGCGGTACATCGCCGGACAAAGCGCCGTTATGCACGCCATTGGCGGTCAACACATTGGCGACTTTTTCGACCCCGTGGCGGGTGTTGACGAACACCAGCACGCGCTCGTGGTTGTCGCGTTTTAGCAAATTCACCAGCAGCGGCAGTTTTTCCTCATCAGACGGGTAGAAACTGCATTCGGTTACTTGGTCGACCACCACGGTATCGCTCTCGATCTTAATTTCCTCGGGGTTATTCATATGCTCGTACGCCATTTCCATCACCTTGAACGACAAGGTGGCCGAAAATAGGAGATTCAAGCGCTCGCCGGCCGGCGGCATGCGGCGCAGCAAATAGCGGATATCTTTGATGAATCCCAAATCGAACATGCGGTCGGCTTCGTCCATCACCGCCACTTGGGCGCGCTCGAGGTTGTACAAACCTTGCTTGAAAAAATCGATGAGGCGGCCCGGCGTGCCGATGAGAATATCCGCCCCCTCGGCTAACATGGCTTTTTGCTGCTCATAGCCGGTGCCGCCGTATACCAGCCCGAGGGTGAAGCCGGTGTGGCGCGATAAAACCTCGGCGTCGCGATAAATTTGAATGGCGAGTTCCCGCGTCGGGGCGAGAATCAGCGCCAGCGGTTGCTCGGGCTTGCGCTGCGCCGGGGCTGGGTGGGTTAGCAAATAATGGCAGCACGCCAGCAGAAAGGCCACCGTTTTGCCGGTGCCGGTCTGCGCTTGGCCGGCGACATCTTTGCCCTCCAGCGCCGCTGGCAGGCAGGCTGCCTGGATGGGGGTACAATACTCAAAACCAGCCTCCCGCAATCCTTGCTGCAAGGATTCTTCGAGGGTGAACTGGACGAATTTTTGCTCGGTGAGGTGCTTGGTGGACATGGTTTTGGCTTATGGGGTGGGTTGCAGTGAGAGGTAGTATGGTTTATGGTTCGAGCTGGAGTTTGGAGGTCGTGTTGGCGCTTTTCGTCGCCGTCGACATCGCGATGGTCGGCCGAGCCACGGCATAGCGGTGCATGGCCAGCGGGCGCATTATAAGGTCTGCCGGAATGTTTGATGGCGGTCGTCTGATTTGCCCAGTGGTTTGCTTTATACGACTCGCGTCTTAAGTTTTCAGCCTGTTCGACTTCGGCATCTTTTCGATTTCCGCTCGAAGTATTGGGCAGCTCTTGCGCTGGTCTTGGGAGGCTGCGGAAATGCCGATATATCGAAGCCGTGGCGCCAAACCCGCCCTCACATCATAAAATTTTTTCTCGAGTAGGTTGTGCTGCTCGATAACCCCCCCACTAACTTGCCTGAAATCATGTCAGATAAAGTCACTAATATTACCGATGCGAGTTTCGATGACGAAGTACTCAAAGCGAGCATGCCGGTGCTGGTCGACTATTGGGCCGAGTGGTGCGGCCCGTGCAAGATGATCGCGCCCATCCTCGAAGACTTGGCCGAGGAGTACAGCGGCCGGGTGCGGGTCGCCAAACTGAACATAGACGAGAGCCCGAAAACGCCGCTCAAGTACGGTATTCGAGGAATCCCCACGCTGATGCTGTTCAAAGCGGGCAATGTCGAAGCCACCAAGGTAGGGGCGGTATCGAAATCCCAACTCGCGGATTTCATTGAAAGCAATATCTGAAAAAATCCAAAGCAGCGTTCAAACTCAAGCAAAGTTCAAGTTCGACACCGCCTAATTCGACACCGCCTAATTCGACACCGCCTAATTCAAAAGCCCTAATTCAAAACCAAAGGCTAACCTTCGAATTATAGTCGCAAACCTCGTTGAATGGGCTTCGATGCGCCGTACATTAACCCGGCTAATGAGGCTCGGTTGGGCTGATAATCGCGCTGAATCCACGCCCGCCGTTGTACGCCGGCGTATTTAATATCGCCTGGATTTAATGAGGGATTAATCCATGGCGTGAATTAATCCAGTGGCGTTTAGCGAGCAAACTGGATATTTAATCATCAACTCGCTTAGCATCGGCTGAGTCGGACCGCAGCACCTCATCCCGACTCGCATCGTCGCCCATCCGCACCACATCGCCGCTCTGGCGACGCTCCTCGCACGCATTTCCGCGCCCGGTTTGGGCCGGCGCTATCCCTACTATCCCCGGCGATTCGCCGCAACCATTCTCATGGCAACTGAATAAATGACAATTAGTCTTACCGAGCTCAAAGCCAAATCCTCCACCGAGTTGATGGAGGTTGCGCGTACGCTCCACCTCGATAACATCACCCGCATGCGCAAGCAAGAGCAGATATTCGCGATCCTCAAAGCGCAAGCGCGGTTGGGCGAACACATCAAGGGCGAGGGCGTGGTCGAAATTTTGCCGGGCGGCTTCGGCTTCCTGCGCTCGGCGAAATCATCCTATCAAGCCGGGCCGGACGACATTTACATGTCCACCAGTCAAATTCGGCGGTTTGGCTTGCGCTCCGGCGACACAGTGTGCGGGCAGATTCGCTCACCGAAGGATTCGGAGCGCTATTTCGCCATGCTAAAGGTCGAGGAAATCAATTTTCAAGCGCCCGAAGAAGCGCGCCGTAAAATATTGTTTGAAGACCTCACGCCGCTGCATCCGGACGACAATTTGTTGTTGGAACAAGAAAACGCCTCCAGCGAAAATTTAACTGGGCGTATGATCGACATCATTGCGCCGGTCGGCAAAGGCCAGCGCGGTTTGATCGTATCGGCGCCGAAAACCGGTAAAACGGTGATGCTGCAGCAAATCGCCAAGTCGATGACAACCGTAAACCCCGAGGTCACCCTCATGGTGTTGCTGATCGACGAGCGCCCCGAGGAGGTGACCGAAATGGAGCGCACGGTGCGCGGCGAGGTGGTGTCGTCTACCTTTGATGAACCAGCGACGCGGCATGTGCAAGTGGCCGAAATGGTCATCGAAAAAGCTAAGCGGCTGGTGGAGCACAAGAAGGATGTGGTGATTCTGCTGGATTCAATCACCCGCTTGGCGCGCGCCTACAACACCGTCGCCCCGGCCTCGGGCAAGGTGTTGACCGGCGGCGTGGATTCCAACGCCCTACAGCGTCCGAAACGATTTTTCGGCGCTGCCCGCAATATCGAAGAGGGCGGCAGTTTGACCATCCTGGCCACCGCGTTGATCGACACCGGCTCGAAAATGGACGACATCATTTACGAAGAATTCAAAGGCACCGGCAATCTGGAAATCCACCTCGACCGCCGCATCGCGGAAAAGCGCGTGTATCCGGCGATCAACATCAATCGCTCCGGCACCCGTCGCGAAGAATTGCTCATCGCTCCAGCGCAACTGCAAAAAATTTGGCTGTTGCGAAAACTGCTGCACCCCATGGACGACTTGCAAGCCATGGAATTCCTCATCGACAAACTCAAAGCGACCAAATCCAATGAAGAATTCATTCGCTCGATGAATCGCTAAATGAATTTTAAATGCGTGGCGAAATGAATCGCCAATGAATTTGGGGATGTTCCAGATAACTACCAAAAACCCGCGTTACCCCATTGTTTTAATTGGGTTAATTGTGCGTCGGCTTGGGGTTGTTAAAACGCCACTCGCATTCCTTTATAACGGAAACTGCGCGGCACGCCGTTAAACTCAAATCCCATTGTCGCCTCGCTTAAGATCCAAAAATTCTCGACCTCATTGATGTGATTTTTTTGCGCGGCGAACAATTTTGAGCGGCTGATTTAGGGGCTGCGTTTGATTTTTGCTTTTGATTTGGCTTTTGCTGTTGACGTTGGCTTTTGCTTTTCGCTTTTGCTTTTCGCTTTTGCTTTTCGCTTTTGCTTTTCGCTTTTGCTTTTCGCTTTTGCTTTTCGCTTTTCGCTTTTCGCTTTTCGCTTTTGGCTTTTGGCTTTTAACGTTTCACTCCCCCCCTTGCTTCATCTGGGGGGAGTCAAATCAGGCGGCCTTATCGCCTGATTTGGTGGGGGGGCTGTTGCTGTTGCTTTTGCTTTGGATGTTGCTGTTGCTTTTGCTTTGGATGTTGCTTTTGCTTTTGCTTTGGATGTTGCTTTTGCTTTTGCTTTGGATGTTGCTTTTGCTTTTGCTTTGGATGTTGCTTTTGCTTTGGCTTTTGGGCTTTTTCTTTACTCCCCGCTGGGCAGGGAGTCAAAACTGGCGTCTTTTAGCCAGTTTTGGTGGGGGAATATCTTTAATATTAGGTTTTACTTGAGATTTTCGATTTTCGTTTTTGCCGTTAAATTTTCACCCTATTCAGCCACAAAATATGAGTTAAAAGCCACAACATCGACTGGTATAAAAATGGTTCATTGTTGCGAGAAAATAGCGCCATTTCCGCCAAAAAACGCTATTTTGGTCTACTAATGGTCATTTTTATGCTGTGTTTTTGATGCATAATGTTGCTACTGTCGCGAGCGTTATGCACCGTTCGTTTTTCGGCAACTGAGCACTTACGCCAACCGCATAAATCTCGCTGGCAATTTCGCGCGCAATTCGCATCCGCCTACGAGTATATAAATCCAAACACATAGGGCGTACCCATTCTCGCTAAAAACCATCATGCCTATCATCAAAGAGCCTACTTTCAACACTAAATTGGCCGAAATATTGCGGAGTAAAAACCCGCGATGGCGTACCTGGAATGTCGTGCTTGCGGAGGCGGGCAGAACATTGGACGGCGGTAAAACTCCTGATATTTTAATCAACACCATTGTAGCCATGCCTATTGTGGTGGAATCCGAATTTATGCCTGCCAATACAGTGGAAGATGATGCGACTTCTAGGCTCCGTAAAGTTGTGCGTGACACTAATAAAGCCATTGAGCAGGTTATTGCACTGCGAGTACCGAGCAATATAAGGGAGGTATCTGCTGATAAACTGTCAGAGTCTATCTGTCAAAGCGAGTTTGAGTATTGCCTTTTTTCCGCTTATGAGGATGATCATTTACCCACGCGCTGGCCTGAAAACGGCTGGCTCAAAGGCGGCGTAGATGAGTTGATTACGCTGATTGAAAACGCGCTTATATCAGAAAAATTAATCGCCGAGGGATTGGCGATTTTAGATCGCGGTGTCACCTCTGCCGCCGATGATTTGCTAGAGGGTACTGTTGATAAGCCTGATGTGAGTAAAAAAATTGCCGCCTTGCTGCATCAATCCGATGGCATTCAAACCATGCGCATGGCGATGATGATTATACTTAATGCATTGACTTTTCATTATATTTTGGCTGGCAGTCATGAAATAAAAGGTATACCTCAAATGTATGTGGCTGGAGATAAAGTATCTATTCTTAGTTTGTTGCGTGAGTGGGAGGCCATTGTGGATAATGTTAATTACTTTCCTATTTTCGATATTGCACGGCATATTGTTAAGTTGTTTTCCGATGCCAGTGAAGTTGCACCTGGCATTATGAATAGTTTAGTAAAGGTGGCAGATGACCTAGTGTCGTTGGGAATTACCACCTCGCATGATTTGTATGGGCGAGTGTTTCAGCGGTTAGTTACTGACCGAAAATATC
The DNA here is from genome assembly GCA_965243285.1 of Candidatus Poriferihabitaceae bacterium. Lineage (GTDB taxonomy): Bacteria > Pseudomonadota > Gammaproteobacteria > Arenicellales > Poriferihabitantaceae > JAHRAW01. The sequence goes on from OZ251537.1 coordinate 2,235,095, forward strand.
TTGCCACATTTTATACCATGCCTGAATCGGCAATTTTGTTGGCCGAGATTGCAGTACCTAAGATGGGTTTGAAGTTTACTGAACACACCGCACCTTCGCTTAGGATAGCGGATTTTGCTTGCGGCACAGGAACATTATTAGCCGCCGCTTATCATGCAGTGCTGACTCGGCACCGTCGTGCTGGCTATGATGATGCGAAAATTCATAAACAGATGATGGAGGATGCGTTGATTGCTACTGATATCATGCCTGCGGGTGTGCATATGACGGCGTCGGTATTATCTAATGTCCATCCGACAATTACTTTCACGAGGACTAAGGTTCACACCCTGCCGTATGGGACGGATAAGTTTTTTATAGGTGCTTTGGATTTGTTGCATAAACAATCGTCTTATGACTTGCTATCCACTCGAACGCAATTAGGTGGAAATGGATCGCAAGAACTTGCAGTAGGTGAGATAGTAAAATCTGATGAGGTTGCTTTGGAGCATGATAGTTGTGATTTGGTTATTATGAATCCATCTTTTACTAGCCCAACTGTTCATGAAACCATAGACAAACCTGTACCTTCATTCGCAGGGTTTGTGACCAGTAATAAAGAGCAACGGGCAATGTCTAAACGCTTGAAGAAAATTGTAAGTAAAATTCCTGACCATGCAAGCAATGGACTTGCAGGATTGGGGTCAAATTTTATCGATCTCGCACATCAAAAACTCAAGGCGGGTGGGGTGATGGCGTTGGTGATACCATCTACTTTCGCTCAAGGTGTTGGGTGGGCAAAAAGTAGGCAGCTGTTTGATTTATATTATGATGATGTGACGATAGTATCGTTAGCGGCAAGTGGCAAAAATTCCACTTGCTTTTCGGCTGATACTGGCATTGCAGAGGTGTTAGTGGTTGCTAAAAAACATATCGTTCGGCGCCAGAGTGGACATACTGATGTTAGGTTTGTGTCATTAGATAAATGCCCAAGTGACGCGGTGCAAGCGGCGGCAGTGGCGGAGATAATTGATAAGTCAGATTCTGCAATGTATGCTGGAAAGGATTATCTCGGTGGAATATCTGATGGTACTTTAATGGACGGCGGGGCGGTAGGGGTTTTAGACCATGAATTGATTAAAGCCGCAATAGCATTACAAAATAACACCCTAAAACTGCCAGGTAGTGCAAAATATTACGCATTGCCTATTACAAAATTAGGCGATATTGCTCAACGAGGAGTATATCTCATGGAGATTAATGGCAATAAAGCGAACGGAGATGCTCGAGGTCCGTTTGATATTGAGCCGCTCCGAGGTATTCCAACATACCCATGTTTATGGGCGCACAACTGCAACGCAGAACGTTCATTTATAGTTCAGCCAGACGCCCAAGGTCGAGTACGAAAAGGGATGCAGAAAAAAGCAGACGAGGTTTGGGATACTCGTGGTGCGTTGCATTTCAGCATGATGTTCCGCCTTAATTCTCAAAGCATTACCGCATGTTTAACTTCAAAGGATGTCATTGGATGATTAGCGTGGCCGAGCGCGAATCCTTTAGATGAATCTCATAAGTATGCGATTATGCTATGCGCTAATTCTATTTTAGGATTGTTGATGTTCTGGTATTTTGCTTCTCGCCAGCAAGCTGGCCGAGCTATTACGTCCATCAATCGACTACCTAATCTTCGGGTTTTAGATACCTGAAAATTAACCACAGCACAGCATAAGCAGGCGGCGAAAATTTTCAACCGTGTAAAAACCAGATGCTTCCTGCCGGCAAAACAACTCGCCTGACGGAAGCGGTCAGCGAAAAAACTTAAGAAGACATAATATAATGAAACAGACCGACCACAAGCCGCTAATCGAAGCGGAATTCGCCGATGCCTTTCGCGGCATAGTAGTCACTGAATCTCGTCCGTAGCCAAAACAAAAAACCTACCCAAGCCGAGTTAAAAACTGGCTTTAAATTAGCCAAAAGGAAACTTTAATTTTTAAATTATGGGAGATTTAAGTATATATTTCCCTAAATTTCGTTTGAATTTTTGCTTCCACTGTCCGCATTTAAATTTCACCCCATCAGCCACATAAGGTGGGAAAAGGTAACGCTCAACCCCAAGCCCCAATTCAACCCCATCCAACCCCAACCCCAACTGCCCAAAATGACCCACCGCAAAGACCTCGTTGTCGCCGCACGGCTGCTACAACCTACCGCCGATTCGCCGCAATCCGCTGTAACATGGCGAAAATCTGCATCGGCCGGTGGCGCTGGGGCAGTTTCCGGCGCGCGATTTGCGGCGGCCTACATGTTAATGGTGGCCATGTTGGGCGGCGGGGCGGCGTACGGCGCCGGGTTTCAGGTGAGTGAAACCAGCGTGCTCGGGTTGGGGCGGGCGTTTGCCGGGGCCGGCGTGGCCGGCGATGGACCGGCGGATATGTTTCACAACCCGGCCGCCTTGATGCTCGGCCAAGGGCGGCAGTTTGAGGTGGGGCTGCACGCCATCCTCCCCGGCGCTGATTTCGAAAATCGCGGCTCTACCATCACTGGGGTCACCCCTCCGTTCACCACACCTGCTGCCATAGGCGACGATGCCGATGGCGGCGTCGATGCGTTAGTGCCGAACTTTTTCTATGCCGCCGATTTGAGGGGTGGCGCGAGCGCGAAATCGGCCGCCGATTTGGAGGCCGATGTGCCTGCCAAGTGGCGTTACGGGCTCGGCCTCACGGCGCCGTACGGCTTGACCACCGACTATCGCGCCGATTGGGTCGGGCGCTATCACGCCATCAAATCCGAGTTAAAAACCGTGGAAATAAACCCCGCCGTGGCGTGGCGCCCGAGCAAGAGGGTAAGCCTCGGCGCCGGCATCACTTGGCTGCACGCTGAGGCCGAACTCAGCAATGCGGTGTACATTCCAGAGCCGGTGACCACCTCCGCCGCGGACGCCCGCGCCACGGTGACCGGCGATGCGGATGCCTTTGGTTTCACGCTCGGGGCGCTGCTGGGTGATGAAAAACGTCGCATCGGCGTCGGCTATCGCTCCAGCGTGGACCTTAAAGTACGCGGCGATTTATCGGTGGTCGCCCCGGGCCCGGCGGCAGCGGTAGTGAATCCAAAAACCGCCGCCGACATCACCTTGCCGGCCACGGCCTATGTATCCGCCTTCCAAAATATCAGCGATAAAATCGATCTACTCGCCACCTGGCGGTGGACCGAATGGAGTGAATTCGACGAATTGCGCGTCACTTTCGCCGACGGCAGCGACCCCGCCGTCACGCCGTATCGTTGGGAAAATTCCAACACCTACAGCATCGGCATAAATTTTCGCCCCACCGAACGCTGGCATTTTCGCGGCGGCGTGGCGCGCGATGAAACGCCGATTAGCGACGACCAATTCCGCACGCCGCGCATTCCGGATGCCAATCGCGATTGGCTGAGCCTCGGCGGCAGTTTTCTCGCTTCATCCAGGACGCGCTGGGATTTTTCCTGGGCGCGCATATTTGCTGAAAAAGCGCGTTTGAAAACCACCGCCGACATCAATTCCAGCCTACAAGGCTCCGGCGAATCCAACCTAACCGGCACCTACCCAGCCAGCGCCACCGACATCTTCGCCCTGCGTTTCGCGCACACCTTCGATTAGTCGGGCAAGTCCAAACCCACCAACTAAACCAGCGCCATAGGTATTGGACTTATAGGCTTGCCTTGCATCTGCATGGATTTTTTTATACCATCGTGCGCCTTGTTTTTTAATGGCCGGGCAATATTTGCTGGCGCATCCGCACTCATTTTAGCGACCCGAATCTGACGATGAAACCCGACATTCACCCCGAGTACGCCGACCTCAATGTGGTGTGCGCATGCGGCAATAAGTTTGCCACCAAATCCACCCTCGGCAAAGATTTGCATGTGGAAATTTGCTCGGCCTGCCATCCGTTCTACACTGGCAAGCAAAAAATAGTCGACACCGCCGGGCGGGTAGGGCGCTTCAACGCGCGTTATCAGCGAAAATAAAACCGCGCGTGCGGTAAATGCACGCCGTGTCCGATATTTTTGCGCGGCAGTTCGTTAGGCGGGCGGAATTCCATGCCGTCAATGCCGTCAATGCGGCCGATTAGGTCGATGCAACTTGCGCATGGTGCGTCGCTTGCGCACAAAATGTTACGGCTCGGCATCCACTTGTCTGGTGTCCGTTTATCTAGTGTCCGCTTGGTCGTCGTCCATTTGTTGGGCGTCGGCATGTTGGCCGCCGTCGGCAGCAGTTTCACGCATGCGCATGTCGCGGTCGAGCGCCTGGTCACGGTGGCCTATGTCGTCGATGGCGACACCGTGGAACTCGCCAGCGGCGAACGCGTGCGCCTCATCGGCATCGATACGCCGGAGCGCGCGAACGCCAAAAAAAATACCGCAGCGGAGCCATTTGCCGATGCGGCGACGCAAAAACTCATCGATTTGGTGGAAAATCGGCAAGTTAAGTTGCGCGAAGGGCGGCAACCGCGAGATTATTATCGGCGGCTGCTGGCCTCGTTGTTTTTAACCGACGGCACCAATGTGCAAGAAGTTTTGTTGCGCCAGGGATACGGCATGGCGGTGTCTTACCCGCCCAATGTGAGCCGTTTGGCCACCTATGCCGAAGCCGAGGCACAAGCGCGCCGCGCCGGCCTCGGTATTTGGGGCTTGCCGCGGTTTGCGATACACGCGGTGAGTCCCGACCATCGGCCGAAAAACGGCTTATATCGCGTGAGTGGCACAGTCACTTCGGTCTCTGAATCCCGCCAAAATATCCGCATGGTCATCGGCGAGGCGCTGACGCTGCTGATCTATCGCGATGTATGGCGAGAATTTTGGCGCGATAAAAACGCCGACCACTGGATTGGTCGCGAAATCATGGCGCGCGGCAGAATCAAAACCTATCGCGGCGCCAAGCAGATGCGAATCATGCATCCCTTCATGTTGTACGCCGCCGCTGCGCAGTAACCTCGGTCGATGGATAACCAGCAACTTTTCGAGCAAGCCAGGCGCGTCATCCCCGGCGGCGTGAATTCGCCGGTGCGCGCTTATAAATCGGTGGGCGGGGTGCCGGTTTTTGTACGCAGCGCCGCTGGTCCCTATATTTTTGGCGAAGACGGCAAGCGCTATATCGACTATGTGGGCTCTTGGGGCCCGATGATATTAGGCCACGCCGCGGCCGAGGTGGTGCAAGCGGTGGCCGATGCCCTGCCCCGCGGTTTGAGTTTCGGCGCCCCGACCACGCTGGAAACCGAGATGGCGACGTTGATTTGCGCGCGCCTGCCGTGGCTGGAAAAAGTGCGGATGGTGAATTCCGGCACCGAAGCCGCCATGAGCGCCATCCGCCTGGCGCGCGGCTATACCGGACGCGACAAAATCATTAAATTCGACGGCTGCTATCACGGCCATGCCGATTCCCTGTTAGTCAAGGCCGGCTCCGGCGCGTTGACTTTCGGCGTGCCTACTTCGAAGGGAGTGACCGCGGCCACGGCGCAACATACCTTGACCGCGACCTTCAACGACCTGGCTTCAGCGCAAGCCATTTTTGCCGAGGCCGGCGAGCAAATCGCGGCGGTGATTGTCGAGCCGGTGGCCGGCAACATGAACTGCATTCCGCCGGTCGCGGGGTTTTTACCCGGCCTGCGCGCGCTGTGCGACGGCGCCGGCAGCGTGTTGATTATGGACGAAGTAATGACTGGATTTCGCGTCGGCGCCCAAGGCGCGCAAGGCCTCTACGGCGTGCGCGGCGACCTCACCGTATTAGGCAAAATCATCGGCGGCGGCATGCCGGTGGGCGCCGTTGGCGGCGGCGCTGAAATCATGGCGCACTTGGCGCCACAGGGCGAGGTGTATCAAGCCGGCACGCTGTCTGGCAATCCGCTGGCCATGACGGCTGGGCTGGCCACCTTAAAAGCGCTGGCGCGGCCGGGTTTTTACGCCGAGTTGGAAGAACGCGCTGCGCAGTTGGTGCATGGCTTGCGCGATGCCGCCCGGCGGCACGGCGTGGCGTTGGTCGCCAATCGCGTCGGCTCTATGTTCGGGCTATTTTTCACCGCCGATGAATCGGTGCAGTCGGTGCATTCTTTGGCGGCGGCGAGCGCATGCGATACGGCGTGCTTCGGGCGATTTTTTCACGCCATGTTGGCGCGCGGAATCTATTTCGCGCCATCGGCGTTCGAGGCCGGATTCATGTCCGCAGCCCATGACAGCGCGTGCATCGAGCAGACCATGGCCGCCGCCGACAGCGTATTGGCGCGGCTTTAAATCTGCTTAGCATTATCAAATACTTCTCATGCTCGATAATCAAACTTATGCGGCCATAATGAATTGGCTCGGCGCGGATTCATGGATGACGCGCACTTGGGTTGCGCAAGTATTTGTGGTGGTGTTTATGGTGTTGTTATGCGCGTTGTTGTTGCGCGTGGTATTGCGGCGGTTGCGCGCAAAAATGGAGGCGGCGCCGAATATTTGGAGCGAGGCGCTGCTCACGGCGCTGCGGGGACCGGCGAATTTGCTGCTCTGGGTGATCGGTTTTTCCATCGTCGCCCGAGTCATTCACGCAGAAACCCAATCGGCGCTGTTTAGCGCCTTGGAGCCGGTGCGCTCGGTGGGCGTGGTCGGCGCCATCGCTTGGTTCGTCATCCGCCTGACCCAAGCCCTGCAAAACACCATGTTGCGGCGCAGCCAAGCGGCCGGGCGCGCGATTGACATCACCACGATAGGCGCCATCGGCAAACTCCTGCGCGCCTCGATTTGGGTGACCGCCGGGCTGGTCATTATGCAAACCTTGGGCTTTAGCATTTCCGGTATTTTGGCTTTCGGCGGCATCGGCGGCATCGCCATCGGTTTTGCGGCGCGGGATTTGCTGGCCAATTTCTTCGGCGGGTTGATGTTATATCTCGACCGCCCGTTTGTGGTCGGCGATTGGGTGCGCTCGCCGGATCGGGAAATCGAAGGCACGGTGGAAGAAATCGGCTGGCGCATAACGCGCATTCGCTCTTTCGACATGCGTCCTATTTATGTGCCAAACGGCGTTTTTTCCACCATGGCCATCGTCAATCCATCGCGCATGACGAATCGCCAAATCTACGAGACTATCGGCATTCGCTACGCCGATGCCGACAAAATGGCGGACATCGTCGGCGCTGTCGAAGCCATGCTCAAGACGCATGCGGACATCGATCAGACGCAAACTTTGATCGTCAATTTCAATCGTTTCGCGCCCTCATCCCTGGAATTTTTTGTGTACGCATTCACGCGCACCACCAAATGGGTGGCGTTTCATCGCGTCAAGCAAGATGTGTTGCTGAATATTTACGCGGTGATTCGCGCTCATGACGCCGAAATCGCTTACCCCACTTCCACCATACATATGCCGGTCCGGGCAACCTGGCCAGCGGATTTTGTACCCCCGCCGCGCTGAAATTGCCGCGGCCTAGTCAATTTACCGCTAAAAAATCGGCTTCGCTCAAAAATCAAACAATTTCGGCGCCGAAGGGAGCCGCCGAGCGCAGCAACATTTGCCACACAAAAAGCGCAAACCCGCGCGGGATGAATAACTCATAGCCGTCGGCGGAATGCCATAGGGTGATGCCCACATGGTGTAGCGCGCTGCCGGCGACCGCGCCGCGCGGGAATGCCGCGGCGCGTAAATCCAGCGGCAGGTGGCGGTTGAGTAGCGCCGCGGCTTGGGCGCCGGTGATGCGCACCTGCACGCGGGAATCGGATAAATCGAGCACCGCGCCGTGTTCGGCTGGCAGCTTCAAGGGCGCTTCGGCGCTGCCCCAGGTCGATTTATGAGTGGATTCCTGGCGGCCGACTAACCACCATTTCAGCGGCTCGATGCGCAATAACGCGGCGGAGGCGGATGCGGCGGCAGTCCCAGCCGGCGGCGCCGCGGTCACCCCGGCGGCTTGGGCGGCTTGGGCGGCGACGAGATCCATGGTCTGCGGCCAGGCGGCGATTTGATGCAATCTCATGGCGTGGATTTCACTCAGGCTCACCGGCGCCGCGCCCACATAGGCGGCCCCAAAAGCGCCGCGATGGTAGTGCCCAGCCAGCGCCGAGGAGTAATTATTCGGTAAATTAGCCATGCATGCGCGCTCCGCTGGGGTCGAACATGTGCGGCGAGACAATGTCCACCGCCACTGGCGCGCCGCGCACCGGGTCGGCGGCCACCACGGCGTGGTTTTGCCAGGCCTCGCAGCCGCCGGCGATGAAGCCGAGCCCGACCCAATGTCCCAACGCCGGCGATTCCGTCACTGCGGTAATCCAGCCCTCGCCGAACCCGGATAGTTGCTCGGCGCGGCACAAAATGGCGCCGGCGTTGAAGCGGGTGCCGCGGTTTTTCGGCCAAATACCGACTAACTGCGGTCGCCCTGGGCGCAATAATTCGGCGCGCTGGCGCAAGGCGCTGCCGATGAAGGATTTGTTCGGCGAGGCCATTTTGCCGAGCCCAGCGTCATCGATGGTGACGCGGCCGTCCAGTTCGGCGGCGGTGACATGTCCCTTTTCGATGCGCAACGCGCCCAACGCCTCGAGCCCGTACAGACAGCCGCCGAGGGGCTGCGCCGCGGCCCACAGCAAATCCATCATGGCGGCGCCGTAATTGGCTGGCACATACACTTCAAACGCCATTTCGCCGGAAAAACTGATGCGCGCGATGCGACCAGGAATGCCGCCCGCCAGTTGGGTCTCGATAACGCCCATAAACGGCAGCATTTGGTCGGATACGGCGCTGGATTCGGACTTCGATTCTGGGCTCGATGCAGGATTCGATGCAGGATTTGATTCGAGGTTCGATGCGCTGCTCGATTCGACCTTCGGCAGCGCGCCATCGCCACCGGAAGGCGCTACGCATGCGCGCAACACGGCGCGCGATTGTGGCCCGGCCACCGCGCACCCAGCCCATTGGTCGGTGACCGAGGTTACATGAACGCGCAAATCATGCCAGCGGGTTTGCAGCAATTCTTCCAGCCACGCCATCACTTTGCCGGCGTGGGCGGTGGTGGTGGTCATAAAATAATCGCTATCCGACAACCGCCAGGTGGTGCCATCATCCATGACGATGCCGTCATCGCGCAGCATGATGCCGTAGCGGGCGCGGCCGATGGGCAATTTAGCAAACGGGTTGGTGTAGATTCGGTTGAGAAAGGCGCTGGCGTCCGGCCCTTGGATGGCGATTTTGCCGAGCGAGGTGACATCGCATAGCCCGACGGTTTCGCGTACCGCGCCGGCCTCACGCACATACGCCGCCGCCAGCGTTTCGCTCGTTGACGGGAAATACCATGGGCGGTGCCATAGCCCGGCCATGGTCATCACCGCGCCGTGGTCGAGATTCCAGCCATGCATGGGGGTGCGGCGCAAGGGGCGAAAATGCTCGCCGACATGGCGCCCGCGCAAGGCGCCGAGGGCCACCGGCGTGTACGGCGGGCGAAACATGGTGGCGCCGACATCGGCAATGTGTTTGCCTGCGGCTTGCGCCATGAGGGCTAAGCCGATGACATTGCCCACTTTGCCGCCGTCGGTGGCCATCCCCAAAGTGGTGTAGCGCTTGAGATGTTCCACCGAGACATAGCCCTCGCGGTGCGCCAGGCGTATATCGTCGGTGGTTACATCATGTTGGGGGTCGACGAAGGATTTCAGTTTGATGTCAGGCGCGCGAATTTCGTATAACGGGCGCAGCCGGGTTTGCCAGCCACCGGGTGCCGGCATGGCGGTCGGTTTGGTGGATTTTTTTGAGTTTTTGGCGCCGCTTATGGCCGCGGTGGCGCGAGCGGCGGCGGCGATGCCGGAGGTTTCGCACTGCGCGGTACGCCAGATGCCGGCGGCGGCGCCGGCGAGGGTGATTTGCGGTGAATCATCCGCTAAAAAACACGCCAGTTCGTCATGCCAGCGCGGTTTTTCGCGATGCGCGTTTATGTGGATAGTCGGCGACCAGCCGCCGGACACCAATACCAAATCACACGGTTCGCGGCCGCCGCGGCGCCAGCCAGCGCCGTCGGCGGTGGCCACTTGCAGACCCGAGACGCGCCGCGCGCCGAGTGCTTTGAGCGCGGTGCTGCCCATGCGCATGGCGACGCCACCGTTTTCGGCCAACTCGCGTAAGTCCGCATGCACTTTCGCGCGCGCATCTAACAGCAGCACTTCGGCCCCGGCGGCGGCCAACTCCACTGCGGTGGCGTACGCGGAATCGTTATGGGTGGCAACCACCACGTGCTCGCCCGGCAGCACGGCGTAGCGGTTCAAGTACGCCCGCGCCGCGGCCGCGGTCATCACCCCGGGGCGGTCGTTATTGCCGAAGGCGAAACCGCGCTCCAAGGCGCCGGCAGCGATGATGGTGTGCGCGGCGCGCACTGTCCAAAACCGCTGGCGCGGCTGGTGGGCGTTGATTTCGCCAGCGACTTGCTCCAATAACCCGGCCACGCCATGGTCATATAAACCGAAGGCGGTGGTGCGCGTCATGGTGCGCGCGCCGGCGGTCTTGGCATCGGCTAACAGCGCCGCCAACTGGGTTTGCGATGCGGGCGCGCTGCGGTTCAGCAAATCGCCGCCGAGTTCGACATCTTGCTCGACCACTAGGGTATCCAAGCCGTTGCGTGCCGCCGCTGCCGCCGCCGCCAGCCCGGCCGCGCCGCCGCCGATGACCAGCACATCGCAAAATGCATGGCCGTGTTCATAATGCTCGGGGTCCGGTTCTCGCGAGGCCGCCCCGAGGCCGGCGGCGCGGCGGATGATTTTTTCAAAGCCCATCCATACGCCGGTGCCGCCGCCGAGTTTTAGGGCGCGCCAGCTCATCCGCGGTCCCATAAAGGTTTTGTAGTAGAAACCGGCGGCGAGAAAGCGCCCGAACACATTTGCCAGCGCGCCGACATCGAAGTGCACGCTCGGCCAGGCGTTTTGACTGGCGGCTTGCAAGCCGGCCGATAACGCTAAGGTGCTGGCTTTCACATTCGGGTCGCGCCGCGCCCCGGCGCCGATGGTGAGCAGCGCGCCGGATTCCTCAACTCCGGCCGACATCACGCCGCGCGGCCGGTGATATTTGAAACTGCGCCCTAACAAATACACATCATGGCTAAGCAAGGCGGATGCCAGGGTATCGCCGGGGTGGCCGTGCAACGTTTTGCCATTCCAAGTAAATGGCAGGCGGGTGGTGCGATCGATGCGCCCGCCGGCGGCTAACCGTTTCGAGGTCATGGACGGGGTTTCGGGCGCTTTGGCGTGGCTTGATTCGGCGCCGGGCTGGGATTCGATGATTCCGTATCGGTTTTGAGCAGGGTGTTAATTTTTGGCGAATCTGCGGCGGATGCCGATGCGTTTGGCGCTGTGGTGGCGCCATCCAGCGCCGCGATGCCAGCATGCGCCGGGCGCACCGCGTGAATTTCGTGGGTTAGGGTGTCGCGCTCGACCACCAGCCATAGGCGGCAGCCGTGCAGGTGATGCCAGGTTTCGAATTGCGCGCCGCGAATGTTTTCGCGCAGGAAAACCGCCTCGTGCCAGTGTTCGGCAACGGCCTCCAGCGGCGGGTAGCGCACCGAGGCATCGCCGCCGTAGGTGAATTCGCTGTGGTCGCGCGGCCCGCAAAATGGGCAGTCAATTCGCATGGATTCGCGCCTAACCGTGCAGTTTGGGGTCCGGCCCGGCGCCGCGTTCGTCTATGACCACGCCGCGCGCGAAACGCCCTAAATCAAAATTCGCAATGGTGGCATGCGGGCGCTCGTTGGCGATTAGATCGGCAAAATACCAGCCAGAAGCTGGGCTGGCTTTGAAGCCGCCGTAGTTCCAGCCGCCATTTAGGTACAGATTGGCGAGCGGCGTGCGGCAGATGAACGGCGCGCCGTCCATGCTCATGTCCATCACCCCGCCCCAATGCCGCAATAATCGCACGCGGCCTAAGCACGGCAAAATCGAAGTGGCGCACTGCGCGACATCTTGCACGGTGGGCAAATTGCCGCGCTGGGAATAGGATTTATACCAATCGAGGTCGCCGCCGAACACCATGCCGCCCTTGTCGGATTGGGAGATGTAGAAATGCGCGCCGCCGACGCCGAACACCACTACTTGATCCAGTAAGGGTTTTAGCGGTTCGGTCACGAAGGCTTGCAGCAGGTGGCTTTCGATGGGTAGTTTGCCGAGCCCGGCCATGGCCCACAGCCGCGAGGTATTGCCGGCCACCGCAAAGCCGATTTTTTTCGCCGCGATGGTACCGCGCGTGGTGGCTAATGAATCCACCCGATTGGCGGCGCGCATAACGCCGGTGACTTCGCAATTTTGGATGATGTCGACGCCGAGTTGATCGGCGGCGCGCGCATAGCCCCAAGCCACCGCGTCATGGCGCGCCGTGCCAGCGCGTTTTTGTACCGCGGCGCCAATGATGGGGAAGCGGGCGTTGTCATAATCGAGGTGCGGCACAGCGCGCCGTAAGGTGGGCAAGCCCCATAATTCCCCGTCGGCGCCGCACAAGCGCATGGTGTTGTAGCGCCGCGCCGCCGCATCGCGCGCCGCCGGGCTGTGAAATAAGGAAATATGCGCGCGCTGGCTGAACATGATGTTGTAGTTGAGTTCATGGCTCAAGTTTTCCCACAACTGCAACGAATGTTCATAGAACGAGCGATTGCCCGGCAACATGTAATTGGAGCGCACGATGGTGGTGTTGCGCCCGGCGTTGCCGCCGCCCAACCAGCCCTTTTCCAGCACCGCGATATTGCTCAGCCCATGATTTTTCGCCAGATAATAGGCGCTCGCCAAGCCATGCAAGCCGCCGCCGACGATGACGATGGCATACTCTTTTTTAGGGCTGGCATCCCGCCAAGCCCGCTGCCACCCCTGCTGGCCAATGAGTCCGTTTTTGAAAACACTCCATGCGGAATAGCGGGTCATGATGTTTCCTATTTGGTATTTGAAAATGTTACTTTTCCAACGATTTCACTACAATCCAAATGACCAATATGACTAACAGCACCGCCCCGAAGTAAACAACCTTCTCATGAAACAAAGTGCCTTCGGTCAACTTATTAAATAGGGGGCCAAGCAGTGCTACTTTCGACATGATTTGTACTGAAAATCACCAAACAATCGCTACTCGGTTAAAACATTGGCTTTCAGCAATGCTTTGCGGCGGGGGTACCATCCTTCGTCATCTGGGTGCGCTTTGATGGATTCTATGGCGAAAAACGGTTCGATGTCCCTCTCTAACATGTATTTAAAATCCTTGTATAACTCTTCTTGCGCATCTTCATATACCCACGAAGCAAATTCGAAAGGGTTATCCCATTGCGCGCTTTCTTTTTCGGATTCATAGTATTCTTGAATGGATTCTGAACTCCACCAACCACGATGGAAGCCGATTTTAGAGCCTTTGGCTAAGGTTCTTTTAGTGCCGCCGATAAATATGGTTGTGCAACCGCTAAAACAAATATCCACCGCATGCGTGTCCAACTCATAGTCGATAACCAAATCTGCTATCGCATAGGATGATTCAACATCGCCTCCCCAACTGGTTAGATAAACCGATTTGATAGCGGCGTTTTCATTCAATAATTCAGCAAAATAGTCGACATCTTCAGCGGTAATTTCTTGCTCATCTTCGTCAGCCGTCTGCGAGGTGTCGTAATGCAACACATCCCCTTCGATAGAAAATTTGTCATTGGCAAAAGCCCCATGCGATATTAAAACGCATACGATAAAGGTTAGATGTAATGGTTTCATGGCGGCTATGAAGGATTATTGGTCGTAGTAAACGTCATGAGCAATGATCTCGGAAATGTCAAGAAACTCCTTCGCATTTCTATTTTTGATCGCTTTTTCATAATTTTTTGCAGTTGGATTGCTTATAACCGCTTTAAGGAGTGATTCACAAGTAGGATCTTCAAAACAACGTTTCATTGCGGATTTGCAATCATGGTTTAGTAAACACTCGTCTGCACTTGTTGTTGACAAATCAAAAAATTCTTCATTCATCTCGCCGCAAACAGAATCTTTTTCACATATTGAAGTGAAATTTTGCATACTAGAATTTTTACAACCAGCAATATCTAGACAAGCGACAACAAATCGTGCTGCTCGTATAGACTCTGGGGATAAGAGAGGGAGTGCATTATCATGATCTTCGAATTGCGGTGAAAAAATGCACTCTGGATCGTCGTAACATTCTGCGATGGAATGCGCTAGTACGTTGGTTGTGTGATTTCGCATTTGCTGAGTATCTATATGCCCGAAAGCCATGGCATCAATGATGAATGCGAACAGGAGCGTCGCAATAAAATGACTAACGCATTTTGTTTTTAGATTTTTCTTCATGTTGATGTTATGAGTTTTTAATCAAATAGAAAAGATGATAGTGCCTCTGTATATGGTTATATGAAACATGGCAAGTATGTTCATGCCTAATATGATGTCAAAACCGCGGTGTGTACCGACATATGGGAAAGAGGTGACTTTTACTTCATGGAGTCCTGCCCCGGTCTCTTTGGATGAAGTATTTTTAGAACGGATATCGCCATCCATTCGATTGGGCGGACTTAAAATTTCATTTACAAAGACGGCAATTCCAACTGAATATTCATAAGTCGTGAGAATTTCTCCAGCCGTCACTACTTGTGTTTCCCCAATTGGCATCAAATCCAAATCAGACACAATTTTTTCAGAAATGCTACAACAGTTAGCACCAGTGTCGACCAGTGCTCGATAACCATTAGCTTTACGAAATTCATGGTCGGTTTGCTTGGACGGTAGAATAACCTTGGCGCCAATAATGTATTGACCAACCTCATTAATGTGTTGATTAAAAGAGGGCATTGGATTGATGTCCTAAATCGATAGGTTGATTTTGCACTGATTGGACGGAAAAACAGCCGAGACCGTAGTCTGCGATGCCGGTGTGCAAGGCATCGTGTTCGCTCTCGAAAAATCTAACCAATTTTTTCTTGTGGAGTAGGGCGAATTTGTGTGGGTGGTGGTGCTGCCACTCGGGCAACATACTTTTGAAGTACTCGTAGTTCCCACTCACTTCTTTTTCGGCTGATTCGACTGTAGCT
Organism: Candidatus Poriferihabitaceae bacterium; assembly: GCA_965243285.1. Classification (GTDB taxonomy): domain Bacteria; phylum Pseudomonadota; class Gammaproteobacteria; order Arenicellales; family Poriferihabitantaceae; genus JAHRAW01. The sequence continues at coordinate 2,250,112 of OZ251537.1, forward strand.
TTCGTGCTCATGGTTGATTTCCTCGGCGAAGTGCGGTGTTGGCGGGAATGGTTCCGCGATGATGTAAGTTATAAGCAAATGGCGAAAAATTCAATGGAAATTAGAATTAAAACTTACCATAAGCATCCATCAGTTCCACCAGCGGGTGGGATTTTGACATTTGGAATTTGATGAGCAGTTGGCGGGCGAGCATATCGCGATCTTGTTGGTTGTCGGGGAGTTGCAGGTCGGCGGGGACTTGCACCCAGGCGTTGATGTTGCGGTCGAACACCGCCGGCTTGCTTTCCTCATAGCCCATGTGGACATCCTCCAGCCAGTTGAGGTCGTCCCAGCCCATGATTTTCATATACTTTTTGAGGAAATCCGGGCAGCGCGCCATATCCGGCGCCAGGTTTACATCATAGCGATAGCCGATGTGCTGGCCGATTTCTTGTTCGCGGTGGCTGTCTAAGCCGTCGGATTGGATGAATTTATCCACTTGCGCGTCAGTTTGTTCGCTCATGTTCTTAATTCATGCTCGGGGTGGAGTAGGTGGAGTAGGGCGGGCGGGGCGGAAAACATACGCATCAAAAGCGCGTCATTTGCGGCTGGCCGACGGTGTGCTGGGTGCCGGCCAAGGGCACTTGCGTCATGGCGGATGCTTCCATAGTGAGCGCGGCTAAATCTTCTGGCTCCAAAGAGTGCACATTGGTTTTGCCGCAGGCGCGCGCCAACATTTGGCATTCGATGGTGAGCGTGTGCAAGAAATTATAGACGCGTTCGGCCGCTTGGTCGGGGTTTAGGCGGCGGCGAAGTAGCGGGTCTTGGGTGGCGATGCCCACCGGGCAGCGACCGGAGTGGCAGTGATAGCAATGCCCGGCTTCGACCCCCATTTCGGCCGGAAAATCGGCTTCGGGGATGTCTTTGTTGCAGTTCAGCGCCATCATCACCGAGTGGCCGATGGCCACGGCATCGGCGCCTAACGCCAAGGCCTTTGCCACATCGCCGCCGTTGCGGATGCCGCCGGCATAGACCAGCGAGATTTCGCCGCTTTTGCCCACATCATCCAACGCCCGCCGCGCCTGGCGGATGGCGGCGATGCCGGGCACGCCGGTCTCCTCGGTGGCGAGGTGCGGGCCGGCGCCGGTGCCGCCTTCCATGCCGTCCATGTAGATGGAATCGGCGCCGGTTTTGGCCGCCATGCGCACATCGTCATACACCCGCGCCGCGCCCAATTTCAACTGAATGGGTACTTCGAAGTTGGTGGCTTCGCGGATTTCGTTGATTTTCAGCGCCAGATCATCCGGCCCTAACCAATCCGGATGCCGCGCCGGTGAGCGTTGGTCGATGCCGGCCGGCAGCGAGCGCATTTCGGCCACTTGGTCGGTGACTTTCTGCCCCATTAAATGCCCGCCCAAGCCGACCTTGCAGCCTTGCCCGATAAAAAATTCCACGCAATCGGCCAATCGCAAATGATTGGGGTTGAAGCCGTAGCGCGATTGGATGCATTGATACAGCCATTTTTCCGAGTAGCGCCGTTCGTCCGGCAGCATACCGCCTTCGCCGGAGCAGGTGGCGGTGCCGGCCATGGTGGCGCCGCGCGCCAGCGCGGTTTTTGCCTCATAAGACAACGCGCCGAAACTCATGCCGGTGACATAAATGGGGATGTCTAACTTCAACGGGTTTTTGGATTTCGGCCCGATGATGGTTTCTGTTAGGCATTTTTCCCGATAACCCTCGATCACAAAGCGCGTCAAGGTGCCGGGCATGAAGGTCAAATCATCCCAGGTGGGAATTTTTTTGAACAAGGAAAAGCCGCGCATTCGATAGCGCCCGAGCTCCGCCTTGATATGAATATCGTCGATAACACGCGGCGGAAACATGAAGCTGTCGCCGAGTCGGTTGGTGTCGCGTTTGGTGGTGTCGTTCATGATGCTTTTTCGGTTAGGGGTTGTCCACTTGCAGGCTATTAATTGAGGGGCAATCGCACGGCATCGCGGTAGCGACATTAAAGCACCAACTTCTTCTCACTCGGCTCGAGGTTGTCGTAATTCCACAACTGCTTACCGGAGGTGAATTTCTTCATGTCGGCGATGGGGCAGGCCGGGGTTAGGTTGTAGAGGGCCAGTTTTTGGGTGAGCCATTGCAGTTCGGCCGCGGTCATCTCGGCTGGCACGCAGTCCACGCCGAGGCCGGCGACATTGCCGCCGACATAGATGCAGCCGTCGTACATGGAATCGCCCAAATTTTTGCCGGCGTCGCCGCAGATGACCATGCGGCCGCGTTGCATCATAAAACCCGAGAAGGCGCCGGTGCGACCGCCCACCATGATGGTGCCGCCTTTTTGGTCGATGCCGGTGCGCGAGCCGACATCGCCGCGACACACCAAATCACCGCCGCGGATGGCGGCGCCGAAGGTGGAGCCGGCGTTTTTCTCGATGATGATGGTGCCGGCCATCATGTTCTCAGCGCATGACCAGCCGACGCGGCCGGTGATGCGGATGTTGGGGCCATCCACCAGGCCGCAACCGAAATAGCCGAGACTGCCTTCGAAAGTGAGGTTTAGCCGATTGAGTATGCCGACCCCGACGCCGTGGCGGGCGCGCGGGTTTTTCACCGTGATGCTGCCTACGCCTTGCGCCATCATGCGGCGGATTTGTAGGTTGATGTCGGTGGCGCTCATGTCCACGGCATCGAACTCGCCTTGTTGCGCGAAATCCACCTCATGCGCCCATGGATAGGTGAAATTTTCCTCAGCCGATGCGTTGAAAAAAACCTGCTGCGCGCGGCCGGCCAATTGCTCGGCGTGCAAGCCCAAATCATGGGATTTGCCGCCGCTTTGGGGGGGGCTTTGGGCCCCGCCGTTATGAGAAATTATGCTTGCCATACTTTTACCTCGCCTTCGTAAGGGTCCCAAGTATCGATTTCGTTGGGGAAAATGCTGCGGATGGCGACCTCTTCGGACGCCAAGCCGATGAAATCATCGCTCTCGTATAACACCATGGGCTTGGCCGCCATCACATCTTTGGCCATGCCGAGTTGGTCGCTGGTGGCCACCAAATAGGTGAACACGCCGTCCATTTCGTCCACCGAACGCCGCATGGCGGCTTCTAAATCATCGCCGCTCGCCATGCGATCGGCGATATAGACGGCTAACAATTCGGAATCACAATCCGACATAAAACGATGCCCACGGCGTTCCATTTCGCGGCGAAAACTCCAGTAGTTGGTCAGCTGGCCGTTATGCACCACCGACACATCGGTAAACGGATAAGCCCAATAAGGGTGCGCCGAGCGGATGTCCACATCGGATTCGGTGGCCATGCGGGTGTGACCGATGGCGTGGCTGCCGATGAAGCCGGGCAGGGCGTATTGGCCGGACACTTGGGCTGCGTCGCCTAAGTCTTTGATCAACTCCAGGGCGTGGCCGATGGAGAGAATCTCGACATTATCGATGTCCTCCACCGCATCGGCTAATTGCCGCATATCGCCATCGAAGGTGAAGGTGTAGCGATGCGCGTAGTCGGTGGCTGGGGTTTTATCGACCATGGCGACGCCGAGTTTTTCCAGCCGTTGGTCCACTTTATCGAGGCGTTCGCGCAATGCGGCGTGAATCTCGAAGTGCTTGCCCATATCTTCCTGCTCGGCGACTTTGAAGCGCATGACATATTGAGCGCGCGCCGCGGCTTGCGCGCCGTCGCCGCCGTATAAGGCGAAGCCGGTGGAATCCGGGCCACGATGCTTGAGAGATTGGAGCATGGAGGTCATTTCAGCGCCGATGTCCGAGGTCTTGCCTCGATGGATTAAGCCGGCAATGCCGCACATAATGATTAGCCTCGTAAAGGGTGGGTTGATGGGGCTGGAATTTGCTGCTCTAGGTCGCGCCGATTTACGGCAAGCAGTCGAGATACTGGTCTAAATCCCAGTCGGTGACGGTGTGGTTGAACTTCTCCCACTCGTCATTTTTGTAGTGGTGGAAAACGCGATACATCTCATCCGGCAGGGCGGCGCGAATGACCTCGTCTTGCGCCAATTCGCTCAATGCATCGCCCAAATTCATGGGCAGTTTTTTCACCTGTTTGCCGGCTTCCATGGCGGCGTAAATGTTGCGTTCTTCGGGCTCGCCGGGGTCGATTTGGCGCGTCAAGCCGTCATCGAATGCCTGCAGCAAACCGGAGCCCATCAAATAGGGGTTGACCATGGAATCCACCGAGCGATATTCGAAGCGCCCGGGGGCCGAGACGCGCAAGGCGCAGGTGCGATTCTGGAAGCCCCAGTCGGCGAATACCGGCGCCCAAAAACCGGTATCCCACAGCCGGCGGTAGGAATTCACCGTCGAGGAGCCGAGTGCGGTGAGCGCCTTGAGGTGTTCGATGACACCGCCGATGGCGTGCAGCCCCACCGGGCCGGGTTTGACCGGGTCGATGGCCGGGTCCGGCAAAAAGTGGTTTTTGCCACCGTCGCAATAGGAGAATACCCCTGCCAGGCCGGGCAAAACCGCCTGGTGGAGTGTGTTTACGACCTCTTCGCCGCCGGTCCATAGCGACATATTATGGTGGCAGCCCGAGGCCGATACATTCATGAATGGTTTGGACATAAAGCAGGCGTGAAAGCCTTTTTCGCGCGCCACTTGGGCGCAGATTTGGCGGTAGGTGGTCAGGCGGTCGGAGTTGCGCAGCACATCATCGAACATCCAGTTCAATTCCAGTTGCCCGGGGGCGTCTTCGTGGTCGCCTTGAATCATATCCAGCCCCATGGCTTGCCCGTATTCGATGACGCGCATGAACGCCGGGCGCAGTTCTTCGAATTGGTCGATGTGGTAGCAGTTGGGTTTGGTCACGCCGCCTTGGAGTTGGCGTTTTTCATCTAATTTAAGCCACATCATTTCCGGCTCGGTGCCGACCCGCATGCGCATGTCGTATTTGGCTTCGAATGCTTGGTGGTGGATGCGCAAATTGCCGCGACAATCGGAAGTTAAATGGCCGCCGGGGTTTATGCGTTCTTCGCGATTGCGAAAACAGGTGCAGAACACCCGCGCGATGCGTTTATCCCAGGGCAACTGCACGAAAGTTTCCGGGTCGGCGATGCCCACTAACTCCGAGGCTTCGGGGCCATAGCCGATGTAGTCGCCGTGGCGGTCGATGAAAAGATTGGCGGTGGAGCCATAAACCAATTGGAAGCCTTTTTCCGAGACTCGCTCCCAGTGGTCGGCCGGGATGCCCTTGCCGACGATGCGGCCGGTGACCGAGACGAATTGAAAATAAATGTAGGTGATGCCGAGTTCGTCGATTTTCTCGCGCACTTGTTTGACCAAATCGCTACGCCCGGGGGCATTGACATGGCGCTCCAAGTCGGTGGATTGCTGCGTGGCGGTGGCGTGAGCGGTGGCGTGAGCGGTGGCCTGAGCGGTAGGGTGATTTTCGGTCATGTTGGGTTCTCCGAAGGGTGGCGTTGGGGTGATTTTATCGGCTCGGCGGCACTCGGCTGCCATATCATGGCGCTCGGCAGGCGGGCGATTATTGGCGAAATGACATGCCGCCATACATATTAATGAGCATGCGAAACTGCACGCGCGCCACCCATGTTAATGGAATCGATGGCCGGGCGAAGCGCGGTGGGGCGGTTGATGGTATTGTATTGGTATTGTAGTGGTATGGTTTATGATTGGCTTGCATGGGGCGGGTCGGGCGCTGGTTGGTGGCCCGAAAAAGGCGATTAACCGCCGAAAAATGGTAAGCAATGCCTATTTAACACCACCGCCGAGCAATTTGCAATACTCCACCAAATTCTATGGGTTTGTCAAACTAAACCATAAATAAACCATAAATACGTCATAAATAACCATAAATACGCCACCGGCATGGCGCTGGGTGGCGCGCAGAACCGCCGCAAACGCCATGCCAGCCCCCATGCAGCCCTCCATGCCAGCCCAGTCCATGCCGACAAAACCACCCCCAAAACGCCGCCGCGGTTCCGCCAGCGTATTTAGCGGCCTGCGCGATGCCATGTTGAGCGGCGAGTTTCATTTTAATGAGCGCTTGCCGGCGGAGCGTGATTTGGCGCTGCGCTTTGGCGTCGCCCGCGGCACCATTCGCCTCGCCTTGCGGCAGCTGGAGCAAGCCCGCCTGGTGCGGCGCAAATTCGGCGGCGGCGCCTATGTGGCCTATCGCGACCAATTCGCCAAGGACGACATCGCCGAGGAAACCAGCCCGCTGGAGTTGATCGAAACGCGGCTGGCGGTGGAGCCGCACATCGTCAAACTGGTGGTGAGCAACGCCAGCAATCGCGACCTAAAACGGCTGGAGGAAGCGCTCGCCCAGGTGCTGGCATGCGATGACCCGATTAGTTTTTCCGCGGCCGACGAAACCTTTCATTTGCTGCTGGCGCACTGCTCGCAAAACCCGCTGCTCATCTGGATTTACCAGCGCATAAACGCCATCCGCGCCCATCGCGAATGGGACGACCGCAAAAATAATATTTTGAGCAAAGATAAAATCGCGGTGTATAACCTACAGCACAACGAATTAGTGCTCCACATCAAACGCCGCGACCTAACCGCCGCCGCCGCCGCCATGCTCAAGCATTTAAATCAAGCCAAAAAAGATTTGCTGGGGAGTTATTGATAGGCGATTGTCGTGGCGATGAGATTGCCCGGCAAAGGCCGATAAATCGGTATAGTGTCGCCGTGCGTTTATCACTTTAATTATTCATTACTATCATGTCAGTCAATTGGAATGAAGTCAGAGGACGCGCTAATAAGTTCATCAACAGATGGAAGGTGGCAGTTTCCGAGTCGAGCGATTCCCAATCATTTTGGGTTGAATTTTTCGGAATTTTCGAAATAGACTTTGTCGAAGACGACAGTTTAATGTTTGAAAAAGCCGTACCAAAAAGCGATGGACACATCGGTCATTGGGAAACCCGCCGTTTAGGGGTGGAAAATTTATGGATGCTGAACAAAAAAAAGATGTAGCAGTTGTTTTTGACGACATTAAAAACGCTGGGTTACTCGATTTAGTGGCCGCATGGTAGGTCAAATCTGTCTACTATATCGAAAGCAATCCGCTTATTCGATGTGCCTTTGTTTCAACCAGTTCGATAGCCCAAGGCGAGCAAGTTGGCGTTTTATGGGAATGGATGTTGTTCAAGAAAGTTAGCATCAATTTTGCATATCAATCATTCCCTTGGAGCAATGAAGCCAAAAATAATGCAGTTGTTCATTGCGTTATTATTGGGTTTAGTCTAAATAATAACGCCACGCGTAGCATTTTTATTCGAGTTATATCAACAATACACCGCGCCCATCTTGCCTGGCAAAAAGAAACGCCAGAAAAAACCGCGAGTAAAAACTGCGGGGTGAAAATCACGCAAAAATCATTCAAAAATCTCGCAAAAATCATTCAAAAATCACGCGAAAATTCCTTGCCAACTCACCCACCATGGATTTTACTTGCGACCCCGAGGTCGACCTCCTGCGCCACACCATTCGTGATTTCGCGATAGCGGAAATCGCGCCCATGGCCGCCGACATCGACCGCAACAATGCCTTTCCGCCCGCCCTGTGGCGTAAGTTGGGGGCCATCGGCGCGCTGGGAATCACCGCCCCGCCGGCCTATGGCGGCGCGGGCATGGGCTATCTCGCGCACATCGTCGCGATGGAGGAAATCAGTCGCGCCTCGGCTTCGGTGGGCTTGAGTTATGGCGCGCATTCTAATTTATGCGTCAACCAAATTTGCCGCCACGCCAGCGCCGCGGTGCAGCAAAAATACCTGCCGGCGCTCATCAGCGGCGAGCACATCGGCGCCTTGGCGATGTCCGAATCCGAAGCCGGCTCGGATGTACTCAGCATGAAATTAGCGGCGCGCAAAACCGCCGCCGGCTATGTACTCAATGGTCGAAAAATGTGGATAACCAACGGCCCGGACGCGGATGTGATGGTGGTCTATGCGCGCACCGGCGACGCCGAAACCGACCCCCGCCGCGCCCTCACCGCGGTTGTGGTCGAGGGTGATTTCGGCGTCGCCCGCGGCGAAAAATTAGACAAACTCGGCATGCGCGGCTCCAATACCTGCGAGTTGATTTTTGACGAGGTGGAAGTGCCGGCCGAGAACATATTAGGCAAAGTCGGCGGCGGCCTCGCGGTGCTGATGAGCGGGCTGGATTACGAACGCGCGGTGCTCGCCGGCGGCCCGCTCGGCATCATGCGCGCCTGCATGGATGTCGTCCTGCCCTACCTGCATGCGCGCCGCCAATTCGGCCGCGCCATCGGCGAATTTCAACTCATGCAAGCCAAGGTGGCCGACATGCATACCGCCTTATCCGCCTGCCGCGCCTATGTTTATGCGGTGGGGCGGGCTTGCGATGCGGCCGGCGAGCACCGCCGCGATTTACGCAAAGACGCCGCCGGGGCGATTTTATACAGCGCCGAAAAAGCCACCGCCATGGCCCTGGATGCCATCCAAATCCTCGGCGGCAATGGCTACAGCAACGATTTTCCCGCCGGGCGATTGTTGCGCGATGCCAAGTTATATGAAATCGGCGCCGGCACCTCGGAAATTCGCCGTATGTTGGTCGGGCGCGAGATTTTCAACGAAAGCGGCTAAGGTTTTTGATTTTTTCCATGTTTGATTTATGATTTTCGATGATTTTTCGCTAGTCCGCCGGCGAAATTCGCCCACCCCACCCCATCTCATCACCCCCTTAAAAGCCACCCATCCATCATGTCCAAATCAGCCGACCCTATCGTCATCGCCGCCGCCGCCCGCACCCCCATCGGCGGTTTTCTCGGCGTGCTGAAAAGCCAAACCGCGCCCCAACTCGGGGCCGTGGCCATTCGCGCCGCCTTGGCGCAATGCGGCCTCGCCGGCGGCGATGTGGACGAGGTGATAATGGGCTGCGTGTTGCCGGCCGGATTAGGCAACGCCCCGGCGCGCCAAGCCGCCATGGGCGCCGATGTGCCAGTGTCGGTGGCCGCCACCACCATCAATAAAATGTGCGGCTCGGGGATGAAAGCGGCGATGTTGGCGCATGACGCCATTGCCGCCGGCAGCGCGGCGGTGATGCTGGCCGGCGGCATGGAAAGCATGAGCGGGGCGCCGTATTTATTGCGCGGGGCGCGCGACGGGCTGCGCCTCGGCCACGCCCAAATCAGCGACCATATGTTTGTAGATGGGCTGGAAGACATCCACTATGACGGCCGCTTGATGGGCGATTTCGCCGAAGATTGCGCCGCCAAATATGATTTTAGTCGCGCCGACCAAGATGCCTTCGCCCTCGCCTCCTTAGAGCGCGCCGGCCGCGCCATGGCGGCCGGGCGGTTCGCGGATGAAATCACGGCGGTGAAATTTACCGACCGTCGCGGCGGCGAGCATGTGGTGTCCGAAGATGAACAACCCGGCCTCGCCCGCCCGGAAAAAATCCCGCACTTGAAGCCGGCCTTTCGCGCCGACGGCTCGGTGACCGCGGCCAACTCTAGTTCCATCTCAGACGGCGCCGCGGCGTTAGTGTTGATGCGCCAATCGGCGGCCGAAAAATACGGCTGTCAGCCACTGGCGCGCATCGTCGGCCAGCATTCTTTCGCCCAAGACCCAGCGTGGTTCACCACCGCCCCGATAGGCGCCATCGGCGGCTTATTAAAACGCATGGATTGGCGCGCCGAGAGCATCGATTTATTCGAGATAAACGAAGCCTTCGCCGTGGTCACCATGGCCGCCATGCGCGAATTCAACCTACCCCATGACAAGGTCAATGTGCATGGCGGCGCTTGTGCCCTCGGCCACCCGGTCGGCGCCTCCGGGGCGCGCATCATCGCCACCTTGCTATGGGCGCTGAAACACTACGGCGGCAAACGCGGGCTGGCATCATTATGCATCGGCGGCGGCGAAGCGGTGGCCATGGCCTTTGAGATGATGGATTGATTTTTGTCGATATACGCGAATTTAATGCTTATAAATTCCATATATATGAATTTAATGATTTAAATTCGATATAGGTGGATTTAAGGATTTATATATCTACATCTGCACCGTGGAGTTGGGTTTGGTTTTGTTGTTGATGTTGTTTTTCGCTTTTCGCTTTTTCGTTTTTGTCTTTAAATTTCCACCCTATCAGTCACAAAAGATGAGTTAAAAGACAACATCAGCATCAACATCAACAGAAAAATCAAAGCCAAAGCAACGGCGAAAGCGGAAGACTTTAAGTCAAAATCAACAGCGAAATACTTCAAGTCAAACTCAACATCAAAGCAACCCCTAAACCATCTGCTGACCGCAAAAACGCCAATCAAACCGCAGATTTAGGACTATAAATAAATCGCTAAATTTAATGCTCGAAATTCCATACCTGTGAATTTAAATGCCCAACAAAAACACCCACCGCCATGAGCACGCCTAAACTGCCCTTGGACGAACTCGGGCCAGCCGACAAATCGTATTTTTGCAGAGCCAGCGTCGCCGCATCGCTCATCATGGTGGCGCTATTTTGCGCCGTGTTGATCGCCGTATGGCATTTTTGGGGCGTGCCGGAGAGTGTTGTGACGGCGGTGCATCCGCGAAAACTCACCTCCATTCCGTCCATTCTACTGTCTAATTTTTTTCATTTCGATAGCGAGCATTTGCTCAGCAATTTAATCATGTTCGTGCCGTTAGGTTTTTTGGTGTTCAAATTCGAAGGCTTGTCGCGCGGCGGCGAGGGCATTTTTATCGGTATGCTAATCGCCGGCGCCGCCACCTGGATATTCGGCGATGGCGCCACCCTATCGGCCGGCTTCAGCGGCGCGGTGATGGCGTGTTGGGGCATTTTATTGGTGTCCGCCATCCGCCGCGATTATCGGTTGGTGGTGGTTTTTTTATTTTTGTCCTATGTGTTTTTGGAGTATTCCTTATTCGATACCATTCGCCCCACCGCCACCGCCAAATCGAACAACATCGCGTGGTTGGGCCACCTCGGCGGCATGGTCGGCGGCATGGCGGCGCAAATTCGCAGTTTGCCGGTGGCGTTGGAGTTGCTTTATCGCTGCGGCAAGATCACCCAGCCGGAGTTCATCGCCATCGCCAGCCGTCTGGAAAAAAACACCGCTGGCGGCAATTCCTATGCGCATTATGTTGATGAAAATGTCGATAAACAAGTCGATAAACACGGCGCCGATGAAGCGGATGCCGCATGGTCTACGGATGAATCCGAGCACCCAAACACCCCCCAGCGATAACGCGCCCGGCATTAATTCCGCAGCCTAATATCCGCCTGGCACACCGGCCCAAATAAGTGACTGACTTAGCAGACAACCCCAGCGACAGCATCATCGACAACGCCATAGACCCCAAAGCCGCCGATTTCATCGACAATCGGCGCGCCATGGAAGCGCTATGCGATGAATTGCGTCAGCGAATCGCCGTCATCGCCCAAGGCGGCGGCGCGCGCGCGCGTGAAAAACACCTGGCGCGCGGCAAATTACTGCCACGCGACCGCATCCGCCACCTCATAGATCCGGCCACGCCGTTTTTAGAATTTTCCCAGTTGGCGGCCTATGGGGTCTATAAAGATGAAGTGCCAGCCGCCGGGTTGATCGCCGGCATCGGCGCGGTGGCTGGGCAAGAATGCGTAATCATCGCCAACGATGCCACGGTCAAGGGCGGCGCCTACTATCCGCTGACGGTGAAAAAACATCTGCGCGCCCAAGAAATCGCCGCGCAAAATCGCCTGCCGTGCATTTATTTGGTGGATTCCGGCGGCGCGTTTTTGCCGCTACAAGATGAAGTATTCCCCGACCGCGATCATTTCGGGCGAATTTTCTACCAGCAGGCGAATTTATCGGCCAAAGGCATCGCGCAGATTGCCGTGGTGATGGGCTCGTGCACCGCCGGCGGCGCCTATGTGCCGGCCATGGCGGACGAAAGCATCATGGTGCGCGGCCAAGCCGCGATTTTCCTCGCCGGCCCGCCGTTGGTGGCGGCCGCCACCGGCGAGCAAGTCAGCGCTGAGGAATTGGGCGGCGCCGACCTGCACGCGCGCGTCTCCGGCGTGGTGGACCATGTGGCCGACAATGACGCCGACGCCTTAGCAATCGCCCGCCGCCTGGTCGGCCACCTCAATCGCCGCAAAAAAGTCGCGCTGAAATTACGCCGCCCGACACCGCCGCTGTATCGGCGCCAAGAATTACGCGGCATCGTGCCGACCGATGCGCGCAAATCCTTCGACATCCGCCAACTCATCGCCCGCATTGTGGACGGCAGCGCATTCGCCGACTTCAAAGCGCTATACGGCGCCACGCTGGTGTGCGGCTTCGCTCATCTGCACGGCTATCCGGTGGGCATCATCGCCAACAACGGCATTTTGTTCTCCGAATCGGCGCAAAAGGGCGCGCATTTTGTCGAATTATGCGCCCAGCGCCGCATGCCACTGATATTTCTGCAAAACATCACCGGTTTTATGGTGGGCAAAAACGCCGAAGCCGGCGGCATCGCCAAACACGGCGCGAAAATGGTAACCGCAGTGGCGTGCGCGAAAGTCCCCAAATTCACCGTGATCGTCGGCGGCAGTTTCGGCGCCGGCAATTACGCCATGTGCGGGCGCGCCTACGGCGGGCGATTTTTATGGATGTGGCCGAATGCGCGCATCTCGGTGATGGGCGGCGAACAAGCGGCGCAAGTGCTGACGCGGATTCGCGCCGATGCGGGCGGGGGGAAAAGCGCCGATGCGGAGCACATCGCGGCGAAAAGTGTCGCCGAAAATGGAAAAACCGCCGAAATCGAGTCAATCGACCCGCAAACCACCCCACTTCAACGCGCCGAACATCAAGCCTTCGGCGACTCCATCCGCGCCCAATACGAACGCCAAGGCAACCCCTACTACGCCAGCGCCCGCCTGTGGGATGACGGCATCATCGACCCGGCGGACACTCGCCAAACCTTGGCGTTAGGCCTATCCGCGGCCCTAAACGCGCCCATCCCCCGCACCCGCTTCGGCGTATTTCGAATGTAGGCGGCGATATTTTGGTGAATTTTGGTGAATTTTTATGTGATTTGGTGTGGTTTGGTGTGATTTGACGAAATTTTGCGCGCCTAAATCGCTTGCTCTAAGTCGGCCTATTAAACATGTTCAATAAACCATCCGCGGCCCATATCGCGCCCCCATTTTGTTTAGGCGCCGCGCCGTATCTACATGGGATGTGCGAAATTCGGCAAAATCGTGCGAAATTCGGCATGACTGGCGAGATTCGACGCGCCATCGCCGGTGCTAAGCCGACCTATTAATATGTTCAAAAAAATTCTCATCGCCAATCGCGGCGAAATTGCGTGTCGCATCATCCGCACCGCCCAGCGGCTCGGCATCGAAGCGGTGGCGGTTTATTCCGCAGCCGACCGGCAAGCGGCGCATGTTAAACAAGGCGCGCAGAGTTTTTTTATCGGCCCAGCCAGCCCGGCCGAGAGTTATTTATGCGGTGCGCGCATTATCGAGGCGGCGCGCCAGTGCGGTGCCGAGGCGATTCATCCGGGCTATGGTTTTCTGGCTGAAAATGCCGATTTCGCCGACCTTTGCGCGCGCCATAACCTCACCTTCATCGGCCCGCCGGCCGCCGCCATCCGCGCCATGGGCAGTAAAAGTGGCGCCAAAAACATCATGGCCGCGGCCGGGGTGGCGGTGTTGCCCGGCTATCACGGCGCCGAGCAGGGCGACGAAGTTTTGGCCGCGGCGGCTGACGACATCGGCTACCCCATACTCATCAAGGCGGTGTTCGGCGGCGGCGGTCGCGGTATGCGAATGGTCCGCAGCGCGGGCGAATTTGCGGTCGCATTGGCGGCGGTGAAACGAGAATCCACCGCGGCCTTTGGCGATGAGCGCGTGCTTATCGAAAAATATTTAGCCGGCGCACGGCATATCGAGGTACAGGTATTCGCCGACCAGCACGGCCATGCGCTGCACCTTTTTGACCGTGATTGCTCCATCCAACGCCGCCGCCAAAAAATCATCGAAGAAGCGCCGGCGCCGGGCTTAGCGGCCGGTTTACGGGAAAAAATGCGCGCCGCGGCGCTGTTGGCGGTGGCCGCCATCGACGGCTATGTGGGCGCCGCCACGGTGGAGTTTTTGGTGGATTCGGCGGCCGATTCGGCGGCCGATTCTGATACGGATGGCAGCGATTTCTACTTCATGGAAATGAACACGCGGTTGCAAGTCGAGCACTCGATAACCGAGATGATCGTCGGCCAAGATTTGGTGGAATGGCAGTTACGCGCCGCCGCCGGCTTAGCCTTGCCGTGCGAACAAGGTGATTTGCGCATCGACGGCCACGCCATAGAAGCGCGCATTTGCGCCGAAGGCCCGGGTCCGGATTTTGTACCCAAAGGCGGCGTGTTGACGGCCTGGCGGCCGCCCCATGGCGCCGGGTTGCGGGTGGATTCTGGGGTTGCCACCGGCGAGCATATTTCGGCGCACTATGATTCATTATTAGCCAAATTAATCGCTCACGCACCCGACCGCGAAACCGCGCGCCGCCGCCTGCGCGCCGCCCTGGCGGCCTTCGACATCGCCGGCGTGGCCACCAATGTGGGCTTCCTGCACGCCATCACCGCTGTGGATGATTTCATCGCCCCAAACATCGACACCGCCTTTCTCGCGCGCAATCAGGCCGCCTTATTCGCCGCCCCAGCGCTGCCGCCGTTAGTTTTGGCGTGCGCCGCGTTATTTGAAGCCACGGCATGCGGCGCTCGGGAATTGTCGCCATGGGCGGTGAATCCAGCCGCCGACGGCGAGGTTTTGTCGTCATCGCCCGTAAATCCGACCGCTAGCGGCGACATTTTCTCACCATGGTCGCCCGCTCGGCCGCAAGCCACGCCGTGGCAACTCAACTTGCCGAGCGAAGCGCGCAGCCTATTCGCGGTCGAATCCGGCGCGCTGGACTACCGCATTCGGTTCGAGGGTGGGCAAGCCTTCGGCAACATCGACGGCGCGCTGACGCCCATCGCGCTAACGCCGCTGGCGGGCCGGCAATTTTTATTCACCCACGGCGAGGGCGAGGGCGAGGGCGAGCAGCAAACCCACCGCATCGCCATGCACCAAGCGGCGAATACGATTCACATCAACCTCGGCCGGCGGCGCTGGGCATTAGCCATCGCACCGCCGATGCGCCAGTCGACGCCCACCGCCGTCAGCGTCACCGCCAGCACCATCACCACTCTGGCCGCGCCGATGCCGGGCGTGGTGGTCGCCATCCACAGCGCCGAACAAACCCGCGTGACGCGCGGCGCGGCGCTGCTTACCTTAGAGGCGATGAAAATGGAACACACCCTAAACGCCCCTCGCGACGGCGTGCTCGAGCGCCTGTTTTTCGAGGTCGGCGACTCGGTTCGCGAGGGCGAACAACTGCTCACTTTGCGCGCAAATTAATGCTCCCGCCAGGCATCAAAATCGTCGAAGTCGGGCCCCGCGACGGCTTGCAAAACGAATCCCGCGTATTATCGACCGCGGTTCGCGGCGGATTAATCCGCCTACTCGCCGCCGCTGGCTTGAAATCCATCGAAGTGGGCGGATTCATGGCTCCCCAGCACCTGTTTTATCCCCCATCGACAACTCAATCGGCGAACGCGAGCAACCACTATCAGGCAAGCGGATAATGGCCAATGAGCGCGTCAAAATCGTCGAAGTCGGGCCCCGCGACGGCTTGCAAAACGAATCCCGCGTACTATCGACCGCGGTTCGATGCGAATTAATCCGCCTACTCGCCGCCGCCGGTTTGAAGTGCATCGAAGTGGGCAGTTTCGTCTCGCCCAAGCGCGTGCCGCAGATGGCTGGCAGCGGCGAGGTGTTGAAATCCTTGCCAAAAAATCAGGGCATGGACTACCCGGTACTCACGCCCAATGTGCGCGGGCTAACCGATGCCATGGCTGCCGGGGCCACGGAAATCGCGGTGTTCGCCGCCGCCTCGGAGGCCTTTAGCCACCACAACATCCAATGCGGCATCGATGAAAGCATCACCGAATTCGCCGCCGTGGCACAGCGGGCGCGGCGCGTTGGTATAAAAGTACGCGGCTATGTTTCTTGCGTGTTGGGCTGCCCCTATCAGGGCGAGGTGGCGCTCGCTGAAGTGGCGCGGGTGGCGGCAGCGCTGCACGATTTGGGGTGTTATGAAATCTCATTGGGCGACACCATCGGCCTCGGCACGCCGCGGCGCGCCGCAGCGATGGTAGAGCAAGTCGCCGAACGCATACCGGTGGCGCAGTTGGCGGTGCATTTTCACGACACCTATGGTCAAGCGCTGGCAAACATCCACGCCGCCTTGGGCTGCGGCGTGCGCGTGGTCGATAGCGCCATCGCCGGCCTCGGCGGCTGCCCCTATGCCCCCGGCGCCGCCGGCAATGCGGCCACTGAAGATGTGGTCTATATGTTAGATGGCATGGGGCTGCGCAGCGGCGTTGCCTGGCCGGCATTATTGCGCGCCGGGGATTACATTTGCGCCCAACTCGGCCGCCGCAATGCATCCAAAGCCGCGCGCGCGTTATCGGCGCGTGGCGATTCCTAAATCAACCGAATTTAAATTAATCTCAACCCACCTCGCCATGCCCTTATCACCTCATCAACCGCGCAAAAAGTTGCATCATCGCCGCATCGACTGTCAGGGTTTTCAGCGCGCCGACGGGCTGTGGGATATCGAAGCCCAGTTGAGCGATGTTAAAACTTACGCCTATCAAAATCGCGACCGCGGCGAAATCAAAGCCGGCGAGCCAGTGCATCTCATGCAACTGCGGCTAACGCTGGATTTGGACATGCGCGTCATCGAGGTCGCCGCTAATATGGATAGCACGCCCTTTAATATGTGTCCCGGGGCGCGCCTGGCGATGCAAAAACTCACCGGCATGCAAATCAAAAGCGGCTGGCTGCGCGAGGCGCGAAAAACAATCAGTCGCCGCGAAAGTTGCACCCATTTATTCGAACTACTCGGCACATTATCGACCACCGCCTACCAAACCATGCACATCGCCCTAGAAAAACGCGCCGCCGCCACCCGCGACCGCCCCAGAATCATCGACCAATGCTATGCCCTCGCCAGCGACAGCCCGGTAGTCAAACAACAATGGCCAGCGTTTTATAGCGGGGGAGAGGGCAAAGGCGCCATCGTTGATGGTGGAGACCGCAGCGCGCAGGACTAATCGGGCGGATGGGTTTAGCAAGATTTGGGTAGTTTAATTTTTACATGCGCTAACAAATTATTCGTGGCAATTTTCGCGTAAGTGATTTTAAATCCTTACCGTCATCGTATTCATGTGCTGTATGGCATCATGGCTTTTCAGATCTTTTACCAGATCATGGAGAAGGGA
Source organism: Candidatus Poriferihabitaceae bacterium (assembly GCA_965243285.1). Classification (GTDB taxonomy): domain Bacteria; phylum Pseudomonadota; class Gammaproteobacteria; order Arenicellales; family Poriferihabitantaceae; genus JAHRAW01. The sequence continues at coordinate 2,267,400 of OZ251537.1, forward strand.
TTTGTATTTATCTTTTACGCGTAACACGGCAATCGCATTAGACACGGTATAGGGCGTTTGGGCTAGGCAAATTTTTTCAGCAGAAGGCGTGAGTGTCGATAGCAGAACATCTCCTTGCCGACATAACACCCCTTTATTATTTTTCGCATTATTGCGCTCGATAACGCCATTCGTTATATCGCCTATTTCCAAATACGGCGCATCATCTGATGAGGGCGCTAATTTTTCGACAATATCAAAGAACTCGCGTAACGGCTTGCCACTAGTTCGCTCCTCAAATCGTGGAAATATTTGTTTGGTTGAATTAATAATCACCGACCTAATCGGTTTGATGACACAACTGCCGTCTTTTGGCAGCGCCGGGATGCGACCTTGTAAAAATTCAGCCAGCACGGGTTGTATTTGCTGGTTTAATAAACCGCCATCGGCGGCGCAGCATATGGATGGCGAGTTTTTGTTGGTGGAAAATTTATACCCAAGAAAGCGAATCTCCTTGTCTTTTTTGACGCGTATGTCGCGGTATTTATCAGAAAAAATAAACATAGTTTGATAATCTATGTCGAATGCTGGTCTGCTTTTTTTCTCCATAAACAGGGTTACCGGGCTCGTTGTTGTGCCGTAAAAAGTAATGTCGGCGGTTAACAACATCGCCTTAATGCGAAAATGGCAAAGGATAAATTTACGCAACTTTTCATATTTCGAATCGCTGGTTAAAATAGATTGAGGAAGCAAAATAGCCGCCATTCCATTATCTTTAAGCAGTTGCCAGGCCCGTTCAACGAAAAATATTTCAATATGCGAACTTTTGTTGTTTAAATTCACATTTTTTAATAAGGTAAAGTCGGCATCGGTAATTTTATTCTTGGTGAAATTTTGAGAAAATCCTTTCTAATTGTTGTGCTTGGGTATCCATTGTCACGCAACAACAAAAGCAACATCAGCGAACTCCATGTTTCGCGTTTTTTCAGATTCAAGCTGCTCTGATTGTCTACGCGAAAATCCTTGGGCAACCGCACTTTACAAGCATCAATATCTAGGCTGATGCCATGACGAATATCGAGTAATTCTGAAGTTGCGCGACCGCATTGATATATCTCATCAAGATATTTAATTAACTCACTAAGATCTTTGCTTGGCATAATTTCAGTTCCAAAATTGCTCGCGATGGTCGGTGGCAGATTTCAATAAATTGTCTGGAAACATATGCAGACGGATGCGTTATACCGCTGAATTAGCCTATTTGTTTGGTATTGCAGCATTTTGGCATACACAGAATCAGCAACACATGAAATCGGCGCGGCATCATGGCGCCCAGGGCGGTTTTTGTTTGGCGAAAAAAGCGGTGATGCCGGCTTGGGCTTCGGGGTGTTGCCACAGGTCGGCGAGGAGGACGGCCGTGTGGGTGGCGGCGGCAGATTCATCCATGGCGGGGAGTTGGTGTAGCAGTTTTTTGCTGGCGGCGACGGCGCCGGGGGCGCAATTTAGCAGTTCGGTGATTTCTTTTTCGACGGCGGCATCGAGGTGTTCAGGCCGGCTGAGTTTGTCTAACAAGCCGAGTGCCACGGCTTCATCAGCGTCGAAAAAATGCGCGTTTAACATGCAGCGCCGCGAATTTTGCCAACCCATGCGCGCGATAACATGCGAGGCGATGTTGGCCGGCGCCAAGCCGAGTTTGGTTTCGGTGAGGCAAAAGCGCGCCTCGGGCACGCCGATGGCGATGTCGCACACCGCAATCAAACCGATGCCGCCGGCGTACGCCGAGCCGCCCACTTTGGCGATGAGGAGTTTCGACAGGGCGGCGAGGCGGCGCAATACTTCGGTGAGTTTGGCGCTTTCGGTGAGGCGCTGCGCGCGCGGGCGATCTAAGTTGTCGCGCATCCAGCCCAAATCGGCGCCGGCGCAAAAACTCGCGCCCCGACCACCCAGTACCACGGCGCGCACCGCTGGGTTTTGCTCGAGGTCGGCGGCGCAGTGCGCTAATTCGCCGAGCATGGTGGCGTTCATCGCGTTGTGCTGCTGCGGGCGTGCCAGATTCAGGTAGGCGATGCCGCGGCGGTCGATGGATAAGTCTAAGGTTTGGTAAGTCATGGCGAGGGGTTTTTGGCTAGCTCAAAAACATATCGAAATCATGTCGTCAGCCAGCCGGCGGCGGTGGAATCCATTTGCTGCAAGGGGCCGGCGGCGGTGACCGGTTTGCCATCCAACCAGGCCGGATAACGGATGTCATGCCCGGCGGCGAGGCGGCGGTCGAGGGTTTGCGGGTGTTGCAATACCAGGTGGTCTGCCGGCACCGCCTCATAGCAGCAATCCACGCCGCGCAATGTGGCCTCCCAATACGCCAGTGGTCGTGCTGCGAAGCGCGCTTGTACCACGGCGATTAATTCGCGCTGCGGCAGGGCCTCATACTGGCGCGCGCCCCAATCGGGTTCGCCCATGGCGGCGCAAAAAGCACGCCAAAATTTGCCTTCCACGGCGCCTAAGGTGACAAAACGCTGGTCGGCGGTTTCGTATAGGTTGTAGCATGCGGCGCCGCCACCGAGAAAATCCACATGCGCTACATCGAAACCGGCGGCGTGGAAATTACTCAAATAGCGAAAGGCCAGCGCCGATTCGTAAATGCTGACATCGAGATAGCGCCCGCCGCCATCGCGCCCACGCGCATACAGCGCCGCCAGCATGGAATTGGCCGCTAACATGGCGGCGGCGTGGTCGGCGAGCGGCGGGAAGGCGAATTTTGGGCGGCCGAGAGGCAGGCTGTATAAGCCAGCGGCGGCGCAGTAGTTGATGTCGTGGCCGGCGCGCTCGCGATAGCGCCCGGTTTGGCCATAGCCGGATAGCGAGCAATAAATCAGCCGCGGATTGATGGCGCGCAGGCTCGGCCAATCTAAACCGAGGCGCGCCATCACGCCGGGGCGGAAGGATTCCAGCACCATGTCGGCGTGTTGCGCCAGGGCGATGAATTTTTGTTTGTCCTGGCTCGATTTTAGGTCGAGGAACAGGATTCGCTTGCCGCGATTGAGGGTTTGATAGATTGGCGAAACGGCGCTCGATTTATCGGCCGATTTATCCCCCGAATCGGCCTCCGACGAACGCCCGGCGGTGAAAAACAAGGTGCGCATGGGGTCGCCGGCCGGCGGCTCCACCTTGATGACCTCGGCGCCTTGGTCGGACAACATGCGGGTGGCGTAGGGGCCGGGGATGTACTGCGATAAATCCAGCGCCTTCAAGCCGCTGAGTAAACCGACCGGGCAAGTCATGGGGTAGGGCGAATGGGGGCGGAATAGCGATGGGGGGTTTCGTACAAAATTTTGCTTAAAATTAATGTTTTAGGGGTTATTTTTGGGATTTATAGTGCTAAATCTCCCTTATTAAGGTGCTATGGGGGGTTGATTTTGCTTTGGCGTTGGCTTTGGCTTTTGGCTTTTGGCTTTTGGCTTTTGCTCTTCACTCCCCCGCGTACATCATGAGGGGGAGTCAAAGCAGAGCCGCGCCGATAGGCGTGGGCTGCTTCGGCGGATAGCCAAAACTGGCGATGAAGCCGCCAGTTTTGGCTTCCCCTCCCGAAAAAGCATGGGGGAGCGAAGACTAAAGGCGAAAAAGCCAAATCAAAATCAAAAGCAACAGCAACAGCCAAATCAAAAGCAAAAGCAAAAGTAACATCAAGATCAAAGTCAAAAGCCCCCCAAATCAACGCCCCAAATCAACGCCCCAAATCAACGCCCCAAATCAACGCCCCAAATCAATGTCTCAAATCAGCAGCACCAATCAACCTTAGTCGTATTGGCGGCGGTCTTCGATGAGAATGCCATCGGTGGGGAGGGTGCCGGGGGCGACTAATTCGACCTCGCCGCGCACCTTGCATAACTCGCGGATGGTGGCGGTGATGGCGGATTTTAAGTCCGATTCGGCGGCTGATTCGGCGGCGGCGGTTTCGCATTTCAAAGTCATGCGATCGGCCTCGGCGTGCCAGTCCACCACCATGCGCGCCCGTCCGATGCCGCCATGGCGCGCCAATATTTGCTGGATTTGCGCCGGGTGAATGAACATACCGCGCACCTTGGCGGCTTGGTCGGCGCGCCCCAGCCAGCCGGCGAGGCGGCGATTGGTGCGCCCGCATGGGCTTATCCCATCAGGCAAAAATGCCGACAGGTCGCCGGTGGCAAAGCGGATGAGCGGGTAATCCGGGTTTAAGGTGGTGACCACCACCTCGCCGAGGTCGCCGTCCGCCACTGGCTTATCGCCGCCGGGGGCGACGATTTCCACATACACCGCCTCGTCTACGATGAGCCCTTGGTCGGCGATGGATTCATAGGCGATGAGGCCGAGCTCGGCGGTGGCGTACGCTTGGATGGCGGCGATGCCGCGCGCCGCGAAATCACGCCGCATGGACGGCGGCAGCGCCTCGCCGGATAGCAGCGCCATGCGCACGCTGGCGACATCGGCGCCCAGTTGGTCGGCGCGCGCTAAGATGATTTTGAGAAAAGACGGCGTGCCAAAGTAAGCGTCGGGTTTTAAATCCGCCATGACCGCGACTTGGCTGGCGGTTTGCCCGACGCCGGCGGGAATCACCTCGCACCCTAAGGCGTGGCCGCCGCTATCACCCATGGCGCCGGCCGGCGTGAGGTGGTAGGAAAAACAGCATTGCACCCGATGGCCGCGCCGCAAGCCGGCGGCAAACATGGCGCGGGCGAAGCGCCAATAGTTGTCGCGGAAGGTGGCCGGTTGGTAAATCGGCCCGGGTGAGGAAAATAAATATTTCAACTGCCCGGCCGGATAGGCCGCCAATCCGCCGAATGGGTCTGCGGTCGAGGTTTGGCGTATGGATTGTTGCCACGCGCTCAAGGCCGATTTGCGCATCACCGGCAAGGCGGCGATGGCCGCTGGCGAGGTGATTTCATGCGCCTCGACATCGGCGAGGATGTCCGCATAGGCCGGGGAGTTTTGCTGGGCATGGCGCACTTGCGCCGCCACTGCCTGGATGAGTTCGGCTTGCCGCAACGCTGGGTCGCGGCTCTCCAGCGCGTCATAGTATTCGCTCATCGAGGATTAATTTGGACGGGTAGGGCGGTGATTCATATATATGACATGTATATATACATGGGTCGGTAAATTGCACGCCGGTGGATTTTGGGCGGCGGCGCAATGCGCGTCGGGCGATGATTCATGTACATACACATGCTCATGTACATATACATATACATGCGCCACACATAAAATAGTGAATCGTACCGGCATGAAATTTTGGGCGGCGGCTGGTACGCATGGCAATAATTTGGCATGCATTTGGCGGAATTAACCCCCCCTCCCCGCCAGGCGCGAAAAACCCCTCATGCGAGCCAGCGTTTGCGGCGGCGATAGTGTTTTACATGGCGAAAACTGCGGCGGTTCTCGCCGCTCACGCCGAGGTAGAATTCACGCACATCCTTATTGTTGGCCAGGGATTGGGCCTCGCCGTCCAGCACCACCCGACCATTTTCGAGGATGTAGCCGTAGGTGGCGTAGCGCAAGGCGAGGGCGGTGTTCTGCTCGGCCAGCAAAAAGGTCACGCCTTCGCGCTGGTTTAAGGCGCGCACGATGTCGAAAATTTCTTGCACCAACTGCGGCGCCAGCCCCATGGACGGTTCGTCCAATAAAATCACGCTGGGTTTCGCCATCAGCGCCCGTCCGACCGCAATCATCTGCTGCTCGCCGCCGGAGGTGTAGCCGGCTTGGCTACGGCGGCGCTCTTTGAGACGCGGAAAATAACTATACACCAGGTCGATGTCATGGGCGATGGCGGCGCGGCCGTCGCGGCGGGTGTAGGCGCCGGTCAACAGGTTTTCATGCACCGTCAAATGCTCGAAACAATGCCGTCCTTCCATCACTTGCACCACGCCGCGCCGCACTAAATCGGTGGGGGTGAGGCGGTCTACGCGTTCGCCGCGATATTCGATGCTGCCCTTGGTCACCTCGCCGCGCTCGCTGCCGAGCAAGTTGGAAATCGACTTGATGGTAGTGGTTTTACCGGCGCCGTTGGCGCCCACCAGCGCGACGATGCCGCCGGCCGGCACCGCTAACGACACCCCCTTCAACACCAAAATGACGCGATCATAGATCACCTCGATGTTGTTTACGGATAAGACGATGTTATCGGCGGTCATGGGAAAAAACGGGGAGGTAATCGGCGCGATAATCCGCGTGAATCACCCCCCCGGCGCCTTGATACATGGCGAATGTGATGCGCTTTATCGCGTGACGCGTGAATGGCTTAACCGCGTTAGCAATCTCTCGGGGTGATGGCGTTTTCGGCGGCGTAGGCGGCGGAGTCGGCGGCGATTAATGGGTCTACTACATCGCGGTCGGCAGCCGTGAACTCAGTGATGAGCGACCATGTTTTGGCGGCGGCGTTCCATTGTTGGATGGCGCCTAAGCCGGGGCCGCCGTGGTTGGCGCATGTCACATTGATTTCGGGGCCAAAATTAGGCAGACCGAGGGCTTTCATGCGCGCTTGATCGATTTTCAGCGCTTCCATGCCGTCGCGCATCTGCCCCGAGGTGATGTTTTTTGTGCCGTGGATTTTCTGCGCGGTGGCGGCCGCTTCGGCCGCTAACATGGCGGCGTACAAACCGCGGTTATATAGCACGGTGCCTAAGTTGGAGCCGTCGCCGGCGGCCTGGCCGGTATCGACCACATGCTTTTTCAGGTCTTGGTAGATGGGGAAGTCGTTGCCGACGCCGTGGAAGGCGATGGCTTTGTAACCATCGGCGCCGACGCCGCTGGGCAGCACATCGGTTTCAGAGGCTGACCACCACACGCCGATGAAGTGCTCCATCGGGTAGCGAATGTTGACCGCTTCTTTGATGGCGACCTGATTCATCACCCCCCAGCCCCACATCAATACATAGTCCGGACGCTCACGGCGAATTTGCAGCCATTGGGATTTTTGCTCTTGGCCGGGGTGGTCTACTGGCAGCAAGGTTAATTGGTAGCCGTGTTTTTTGGCCAGTTCTTGCAGCGTGCGGATGGGCTCTTTGCCATAGGCTGAATTGTGGTACAGCAGGGCGATTTTTTTATCGGTCAAGTCGCCGTCTTCTTGATCTTTCACATGTTTTACGATGATGGATGCGGCGTCCCAATAGGTGCCGGGGTAGTTAAAAATGTGGCTGAATACTTTGCCATCGGCGGCCGAGGTGCGGCCATACCCCATGGAGTGCAGCGGGATGTCGTCGGCGGTCACTTTGGAGATCAACTGGTAGGTGATGCCGGTGGATAGCGGTTGATAAACCAGCGCGCCTTCGCCTTTGGTGGATTCATAGCACTCCACGCCCTTTTCGGTGTTGTAGGCGGTTTCGCATTCGATGACGCGGATGGGTTCGCCGCCGATGCCGCCGTCGCGTTCGTTCAGCAAGGTGAAGTAGTCGGCATAACCATCGGCGAACAAGATGCCGTTGGGGGCGTAGGGGCCGGTGCGGTAACTTAATGATGGGAATACTAATTCGGCCGCCGCCGGGGCGCTCCAGCCAGAGCCGAGCAGCCCCAGCGCCAGCCCGATGGGGGCCGATAAAAACGCCGTGGTGGGTTTGATGAATTTCATGGTGTGATCCTCGTGATGGGTGGAAGGGTGTTGCAATGGTCGTTTAAAAAATTCTGCGTTATATTAAAATTCATAACCTATGAATTAAATGGTTTGAATTTAGTGTTATCGAATTTTAATAATATTGAATTTTATGATTATGAATTAAAGGTTAATACGGAAATGGCCAGCGTCGCAATTTCTCTTTCGCCACTCGCCATAATTGGGCTAATCCGCCGGGCTCGACTATCAAGAAAAACATAATTAGCGCCCCGACTATCACCAAAATGGCGTGCGCGACTAAATCGGTGGGGGCGCCGAAGCCGTCTACCATGATGTTTTTTATCAGCACCGGCAGCAGCGTTAAAAACGCGGCGCCGATGAAGGCGCCGAAAATAGAGCCCAAGCCGCCGATGATAATCATAAACAACACCAGAAATGATTTATCGATGCCGAAGGCCTCGGTGGCTTCGGCGGCACCCAAATAAACCGAGAAAAACATCGCCCCGGCGACGCCGATATAAAATGAACTCACCGCGAAGGCCGAGAGTTTGGCGGCTACGGGCGACACGCCGATGATTTCGGCGGCGATGTCCATATCGCGAATCGCCATCCACGACCGCCCCAACCGCCCACGGGTTAAATTGCGCGCGATGACGGCGAACACGGTCAGCAGCGTTAAGCAAAATAAGTACGATGCCCACGGCGGCGTGGCCGGACCGGTGACGGCGATGCCGAATATTTCGCGTTGCGGCGCCGAGATCATCCCGGAACTCGAATAGTTATAAAACCACGGCACTTTGTTGAATAACCACACCAGGAAAAACTGCGCCGCCAGGGTGGCCACGGCGAGATAAAAACCCTTGATTTTGAGGCTGGGCAAGCCGAACACCATGCCCACCAAGGCGGTGACGCCGCCGGATAAAAGCACCACCGCGAACATATTGAGTTCAGGGAAAGCGGTCATCAATTTGTAGCAGGCATAGGCGCCCACGGCCATAAAACCGCCGGTGCCGAGGCTCACTTGGCCGCAATAGCCGGTGAGAATGTTGAGACCTAAGGCCGCCATTGACCACACCAAAAACGGCGCCAGCACGGATTTTTCCCAGTAATCGTTGATGAAAAACGGCACCACCAAAAAGGCCGCCGCCACCACCGCCCACACCGTCCATCTATCTAGATTTAAGGGGAAGGTTTGCTGGTCGGCGGCGTAACTGGTTTTGAAAGCGCCGGCTTCTCGATAAAACATAGTTTATTATTTTATAAAAGTGAATTTAATTGATGATATGTGAATTTAAATCAGCGAATTTAAATCGGCCGGGGGTGTGAAAATCTTACACGCGGTCGATGATTTTATCGCCGAACAAACCTTGCGGGCGGAACATTAAAAATATCAGCGCCAACACATAGGCGAACCAGTTTTCCGTGGCGCCGCCGAGCATGGGACCGATGGAATACTCGAACAATTTTTCACCGACGCCGATGATTAAACCGCCGATAATCGCGCCAGGAATCGAAGTAAAACCGCCGAGAATCAACACCGGCAGCGCCTTCAAAGCGATCAACGACAGCGAAAACTGCACGCCGGATTTCGCCCCCCACATGATGCCGGCGACCAACGCCACCATGCCGGAAATAGACCACACGATAATCCATATCGCGCGCAATGAGATGCCGATGCTTAAAGCCGCTTGGTGGTCATCAGCCACGGCGCGCAAGGCTCGCCCGGTTTTGGTGTATTGGGAAAATAAAGTGAGCGCCGCCACCAACGCCACGGCGATGCCCGCCGCCCAAACATCCAGCACATCGATATACATGCCGTAATACTCGGCCTCGGCCGGCGCCCAGTGGAGGGTGACATCCTCCCACCAAAGGGAGGCCCCGGAAGGCAGCCCGATGTCCAACGCCTTGATGTCGGCGCCCCACATTAAATCGCCGACGCCCTCCATAAAAAACGCCAGCCCGATAGTCGCCATAAACAAAATAATCGGCGCCTGATTCACCAAGCGCCGCAACACCAATTTCTCCACCAGCCAGGCAAAAGCGATCATCACCAAAATGGTCATGGCGATGGCGGCGACATTATGCATGCCGCCCGACCAATGATGATAATCGGTGCCAAAAACCGCATTCAACAAATGCGCAAAGGGTACTTGCCCGGTCTGAAATCCCACCAGGGTGAGCGCCGCAAACAACGCCATTACCCCTTGCGCGTAATTAAAAATACCCGAGGCCTTGAATATCAACACAAACCCCAACGCCACCAACGCATACATCACGCCAGCCATTAAGCCGTTTAAGATGACTTCGATGGTGTATAGGATGTCGGGGGACATGGGGGTGGCCGGGTTATTTTTGGGAGTTAGGTATATAACGCCCTTATTTTTTAGGGAGGTAGATTAGTTTGGCGGCTTTGATCATTCCGCCATGCTTTCGGCCGAGCAGCTTTTCACCTCGTAGGTGACCTCAGTAGACAATAACTCATTCATGCACCACCCCCAAATACGCGTCGATCACGGCCTGATCATTGCGTACTTCATCCGGCGTGCCGTCGCTGATTTTTTTGCCGTAGTCCAACACCATTACGCGGTCGGCTAGGTCCATGACTACGCCCATGTCGTGTTCGATTAGGGCGATGGTGGTGGCGAATTGGTCGCGTACCTCTAAGATGAAGCGGCACATGTCTTCTTTTTCCTCTAAGTTCATGCCGGCCATGGGTTCGTCTAATAATAGCAGTTTGGATTCGGCGGCTAAGGCGCGGCCTAATTCGACGCGTTTTTGCAAGCCATAGGGCAGGCGGCCGACTGGGGTTTTTCGTATCGCTTGAATCTCTAAAAAGTCGATGATGTGTTCGACTTTTTCGCGATGTTTTAGTTCTTCGCGCCGCGCCTTTCCTAACCAAAGGGCTTGCCAAAATAGGCCGGCATGCATGTGGGTGATGCGGCCGGTCATGATGTTATCTAAGGTGGACATACCCTTGAATAGGGCGATGTTTTGGAAGGTGCGGGCGATGCCTAAGCGCGCGATTTGGTGCGGTTTTAGGGCACCGCGTTTTTTGCCGCAAAACCATATTTCGCCGCGCTGGGGGTGATAGAAGCCGTTTACCACATTGAGCATGGAGGATTTGCCGGCGCCGTTGGGTCCAATGATGGCGCGGATTTCGCCGGCGCGGATGTCGCCGCTGACTTGGCTTAAGGCGGTTACGCCGCCGAAGGAGAGGCAGATGTTGCGCGCCGCTAACAACACCTTATCGGGCGGATTGCCGGCGCCATTAGCGAGCGAATCGTCGCCCGCATTATCGACTGCAAGAGAAGCTATCACCAGCGCATCGTCATGTTAATGCGGCTTCGGCCGGCGAATCGGCTGGGTAAATGTCCACATCGGCTATGCTCAAATCAGCGGCGATGGCGCCCATGCGGCCGTCTTCGAAGGTCACTTGGGAGTTTACATAGCAATGGGTTTGTTGGCTGAATAGGGCCTCGATCAACACCCGGTATTTGGCGTCGATGGCGCTGCGGCGGACTTTGCGGGTGCGGGTGATTTCGCCATCGTCGGCGTCCAATTCCTTGTGCAGAATGAGGAAGCGGCGGATTTGCGAGCCGGCGAGGCGGTGTTCGGCCGCCAAATCGCGGTTTACGGCGGCTATTTGCCGCCCCACCATGGCGTATACCTGCGGGTGCGCGGCCAATTCTTGATAACTGGCGTAAGGGATGTGTTCGCGCTCGGCCCAGTTGCCCACCGCGTCTAAATCGATGTTGATGAAGGCGGCGGCGTAGGCGCGCTGGTCGCCGAAAGCCACGGCTTCTTGAATCTGCGGGTGGAATTTCAGTTTGTTTTCGAGATATTTGGGGGCGAATAGGGTGCCGTCTTGGAGTTTGCCCACATCAGAAGCGCGGTCGATGATTTTTAGGTGGCCGCGGTGGTCGATATAGCCGGCGTCGCCGGTTTTTACCCAGCCGGCGGCGGTTTTGGCGGCGCGGGTGGCGGCGGCGTCTTTGTGGTAGCGCGCGAAAACGCCGGGGCCGCGATACAACACCTCGCCATTGGCGGCGATTTTCACCTCCACTTGCGGCGCCGGCACGCCGACGGTGTCGGCATACACTTCGCCATCGGGCTGCATGGTGACAAAAACCGCGCCCTCGGTTTGGCCGTAAAGTTGTTTGATGTTGATGCCCAATGCGCGATAAAAGTCGAAAATTTCCGTGCCGATGGCTTCGCCGGCGGTGTACGCTACGCGGATGCGGCTAAACCCCATGGTGTTTTTCAACGGCGCATAGATGAGCGCGTTGCCGAGCCAATATTGGGCGCGTCTGGCTGCAGACACCGACTCGCCGTTGAGAATCGCCACGCCGAATCGCCGCGCTACCTCGAGAAAATGATGAAAGAGTTTTTGTTTGATTCGCCCGGCGTCTTGCATGCGAATCATCACGCTGGTGAGGAGGTTTTCGAAGATGCGCGGCGGGGCGAAATAGTAGGTGGGACCGATTTCGCGTAAATCTTGCGCCACGGTGGCGGCGCTTTCCGGGCAGTTGATGCAAAAACCCGCCACATAGGCCTGCCCATAGGAAAAAATATTGTCGCCAATCCACGCCATGGGCAGGTAGGACAAGATTTCTTCGGCGCTGGTTAAGCCATCGCGCTGCGCGCTGTTGCGCGAGGTAATGATGAGATTATCGTTGCTCAACACCACGCCCTTGGGCGCGCCGGTGGTGCCGGAGGTATACAGAAAAATGCTGACATCGGCGCCGCTGGCGGCCTCGATGGAGGCCTCTAACAGGTGCGGATGCAGCGCCAAGGCGGCCCGACCGCGCTGCTGTATATCGGCGAAGGCGTGCAGGTGGATTCCCTTTTTGCCATCGCCATAACCATCGGCGTGACCATCGTCATGGCGCGCGGCATAGCGCTCCAAACCGCGCCCATCGTCATAAATAATGTGCGCCAGATGGGGCGCTTGATCGGCCTGGGCGGCGATTTCCAGCGCTTTGTCGACCTGCTCTTGAGCCTCGGCCAACAAAAATTCCACATCGGCGTGGGTTAGCACATGCGCCATCTCGGCGCTGGCCGCATCGGGGTATATCGGCACCGGAATGCCGCGCAGGCATTGCGCCGCGGTCATGCCCCAATACATGCGCGGGCGGTTAGCGCCAGCCACCGCCAATTTCGCTTCGGCGGTAAAGCCGAGCTGGTGCAAGCCGGCGGCGAAGGCGAAAATCTCGTCTTTCATCTCACCCCATGTCCAGGCTTGCCAGATGCCGAAGGCCTTTTCGCGCAATGCGGTTTTGTCGCCCAACTGCGCCGCGTTTTGCAGCAACAAGCGCGGAAAAGTATCCGCTTGATGGGGGGTATTCATTTAATGTACATTTAAATGTCGGCCGGGCTTAGGGTTGCGGTGCAAGGTTGCGGCGGGTGGCGACGGCGGCTGCCATGTTGCCCAAAACATCGCCAGCTGTTAAGGGTGTTCGTGGCGATGAGCAAAATCCATGCCTAGCATCGTACCGCAAACTCATATTGCTTAGGCGGCGACGCCCAGCCGGCGGCGCAGCGCCGATAAAGAGCGCTGCTTAGCGCACGACAAAAGAGTTCGCCATGGGCGCGTCGGCGGTGTTTATCCACACGGATTTGGCGCGGGTGTAGTCGTACATCGCCTGAAATCCGCCTTCGCGGCCATAGCCGGAGCCCTTGAAGCCGCCGAATTCGGCGATCGGCGAGACCACGCGATAGGTGTTGACCCACACGATGCCGGCGCGCAAGGCACGGCTGACGCGCAAGGCGCGGGCGCTGTTTTCGGTGAATACGCCGGCGGCCAGGCCGTGCTGGGTATGGTTGGCGAGGGCGATGGCTTCGTCTTCATCGCGAAAACGCAGCACGCTGAGCACCGGGCCGAATAATTCGGTGTCGACGATGCGTAAATCTTGGCGCGGGCAGGCGATGATGGTGGGGGCATAGTAGAAGCCGGCGGCCAAATCGGGTGCCAAATCGCCGGCCGCCGGTCGCCCCCCGCCGCACAGCACCTCGCCGCCCTCGGTGCGGGCGAAGGCGACTTCGCGCTCGATGCGGGCGCGTTGTTCGGCAGTGCATAATGGCCCCATTTGGGTGTCCTCGCACAGCGGGTCGCCGAGTTTGATGCGGGCGGTTTTTTGCAGCATTTGGGCGAGGAATCGATCGGCGATGCCGGCCTGCAAATAGAGCCGCGAGCCGGCCACGCAACTTTGCCCGGCGGCGGCGAAAATGCCGGCGATGGCACCGTTTACCGCGCTTTCCAGATTGGCGTCGTCGAACACGATGAAGGGCGATTTGCCGCCCAATTCCAACGATACTTCAGCCAAATTGTGCGCTGAATTTTGGATGACTTTGCGCGCTGCGGCCGGCCCGCCGGTGAAACTTATGCGTTGCACCAGCGGGTGCGAGGTCAGCGCCCGCCCGCACGGTTCGCCGTGGCCGGTGATGATATTCACCACCCCGGGCGGAAAGCCGGCGGCTGCGAACAGGCGGCCGAATTCCAGCATGGCGGCAGCGGCGTGTTCGGAGGCCTTTAGCACCACCGTATTGCCGGCCGCCAACGCCGGCCCGAGTTTGACCGCGGCCAAAAATAACTGCGAATTCCACGGCACCACGGCGGCCACCACGCCCAAGGCTTCGCGCTGCGTGAAGACGAATAAATCCGGCTTATCGATGGGCAAGGTTTGGCCGTGAATTTTGTCGGCGCAACCGGCGTAATAGTGGAAAAAATCGGCGATATATTGCGCTTGCCAGCGCGTTTCGGCGAGGAGTTTGCCGCTGTCCATGCTCTCCACCCGCCCCAACTGCGCGGATTGCAGCGCCAGTAAATCGGCCAGTTTACGCAGCGTTTTGCCGCGCTCGGTGGGCGTGGCGCGCCCCCATGGCCCAAGTGAATAGGCGCGGTGGGCGGCTTGCACGGCGTTATCCACATCGGCTTCGGTGGCTTCGGGAATCAACGCCCATGGCTGGCCGGTGGCGGGGTTTACGCTGGGGAATTCGCCGCCGTCGGCGGCCGCCGTCCATTGCCCGTCGATGAGCATTTGGTAGGATTTTAGTGAGGTCATGGCGAGATTTGGTGGAGGTGGGTGGTGATGCGCTTGGCGGGGAATTTCGCTACGCATCATAGATGCGATGAATGCCGTATATTAATGACTCATGGATATTAATGAATCCAGTATCCATGATTCTCATGTATATATTATGTATATATTATGTATATATTATGTATATATTAATGAATCCCGCATTCATTAAATTTGCTCATTAAATTTGGTGCCGGTCGACCTACAACAACGCCCGCATACTTACCCGTAAAATGTAGGCACAACCTTATAACGAGTATCAACATGAAATTTCATTTAGCCATCAACATGGAGCGCTTGGCGGCCGATGTGGACATGCGACAAGTCGCTCGCCACACGCTGCAGATGGTGCAGCTGGCGGAGCGCGGCGGTTTTCGCATCGTCTGGGCCGCTGAACACCATGCTTTGGAGATGACCATCGCGCCGAATCCGTTCCAAATACTAACCTGGTGGGCGGCGCATACCGAGCGCATTCGGTTAGGTTCGGCGGTGGCGGTGGCGCCGTATTGGCATCCGATAAAACTCGCCGGCGAGGCCGCGTTGCTGGATTTATACAGCGCCGGGCGGCTGGAATTCGGCCTCGGCTCAGGCGCTTATCAGCGCGAGTTCGACCGCATGCGCCCCGGCTTGAAGCAAAGCGACGGGTGGCGCTATATGCAAGAAATGTTGCCGGTGGTACAAGCGCTGTGGCAAGGCGAGGTGTCGCATGACGGTGAATTTTGGCAATTTCCGCCATCCACCGCCGTGCCAAAACCGCTGCAACCGCATCCGCCCATCTGGGTGGCGGCGCGGGCGCCGGTTAGTTTCGATTATGCGGTGGCCAATGGCTGCAACATCATGGCTTGGCCGCTCACCCGGCCGATGGCGGAAGTGGAGTTATATCGCCAGCGCTTTGATGATGCGGTGGCCAAAACCGCGCCGGCGCCGGCGCCGATTTTCGCCGTGATGCGCCACACTGCAGTGTACGAACGCGCCGATGAGTGGCAAACGCCAGTGCGCGCCGCGCAGCGTCAACTAGCGCAGTTCGAAAATTTATTCAAAAATTTAGGCGATGTGAAAGACGGATTCCCCAAAGCCGTAGAGTTCTCCGCCCTCGCCAATCGCGCCGAATACGATCCGAAAATGCTGCGCGAAAATTTAGTGTTCGGCACCCCAGATGAGGTTATCGCCAAACTCCACCACTACGCCGCCCTCGGCGTGGATGAATTTATCTACTACGCCAGCCTCGGCTTAGACCACGCCGCCCAAAAACGCTCGCTGGACTTATTTTGCCAAGAAGTGATGCCGGCTTTTGTGTGATTTTGGCTTTTGATGTGGCTTTTCGCTTTTGGCTTTTCGCTTTGGCTTTTCGCTTTTGTTTTGGCTTTTGGCTTTCGTTTTTGGCTTTCGCTTTTGGCTTTTAACGCTTTACTCCCCCCGCTTCATCTTGCGGGGGAGTCAAAACTGGCGGGCTTTTCCGCCAGTTTTGGTGGGGGGTCCTTTTGATTTGGCTTTTCTTTTGATGTGGCTTTTGATGTGGCTTTTGATGTGGCTTTTGATGTGGCTTTTGATGTGGCTTTTGATGTGGCTTTTGATTTTCACTCCCTTCTGCGACTGTTGGGGTGAAAATTTACAAGATAAAGGCAAAAGCGAAAAATCAAAATCAAAATCAAAATCAAAAGCCTTATTTTATACGCCATCGAGGGCGGTGATAAATTCGATGGGGCGTGGGTTTTAGGGTCGGCGGCGCTGGTTTGATTCAGCCCCAGCCATGCAGTACAATCGGCGGCATGAATATCAAACGCTTCTGGGCTGATTTATCCGTGTGGAATAAATTCGGTCTTTGTTTCATCACTGCTGGTGCCTTGTTGGTATTGCTGTTGCTGTTGCCAATTTCGTAACCCCCCAGGCATGCCTCATCGGGGCTTGCTGGGCTTCTTCGGCGGTACATATAAATCGGTGATGACGCCGGCGTAAGCCTCGGCGGCAAGGCCGAGCGTCTCCGCCAGGGTGGGGTGGGCGTGGATGGTGAGGGCGATATCTTCAGCGTCGGCGTTCATTTCGATAGCCAGGGCGGCTTCGGCGATCAAATCCCCGGCGTTGCGGCCGGTGACGCCGGCGCCGATGATGCGCCCGCTGGCGGCCTCGAACAGGAGTTTGCTCACGCCCTCGGCGCGCCCTTGGCTCTGCGCGCGGCCGCTGGCGGCCCAGGGAAAACTGCCCTTGCCGTAGTCGATTCCCTGTTGTTTGGCGTCGCGCTCGGTTATGCCCACCCACGCCACTTCCGGGTCGGTATACGCCACCGAGGGAATCACCCGCGCCGCGAATTCGGTTTTCATGCCGGCCGCGGCTTCGGCCGCCACATGCCCTTGGTGTGCCGCCTTGTGCGCCAACATGGGCTCGCCGACCACATCGCCGATGGCGAAAATGTGGCGCGCGGCGGTGCGCATCTGGCGGTCTACGGCGATAAAACCGCGCTCATCCACGGCCACGCCGGCGGCCTCGGCGCCGATGTTGCCGCCGTTCGGCGTACGCCCCACGGCCACCAGCACTTTGTCGAAGGTCATGGTCGACGGGGTTTTGCCGCCCGCGAAAGCCACCTCGAGGCCGTCATCGCGCGCCTGCATGCCGAGCACTTTGGCGCCTAACCAGATGTTGTCGTATTGGGCGCCGATGCGCTTCGCCAGCGGGCGCACCAAATCGGCGTCGGCGCCGGCCATCAAACTATCTTGCATCTCCACCACGCTGATTTTGCTGCCCAATGCGTGGAACACCGTGGCCATTTCCAGGCCGATGATGCCGCCGCCGATGATCAGCAAGCGGTCGGGGATGTGGTCTAGTTTCAACGCCGCCGTGGAATCCATCACCCGCGGGTCGTCGGGCAGCCAATTTGACACCATCACCGGGGCCGAGCCGGTGGCGATGATGGCGTGGCGAAAATTTATCGTTTGCGCGCTGGCCGGCATCTTGGAATCATCGCCATCACCGTCCGCCACCGTCAATATATGTTCAGAAGTGAAGCGCCCGACCCCGTGAAGCACCGTCACTTTGCGTTTTTTCGCCAAGGCGGCGAGGCCGCCGGTGAGTTGAGAGACGATGCCGTTTTTCCACTGCCGGGTTTGATTTAAATCGATGTTCGGTGGCGAAAAATTCACCCCGATGGCGGCCGATTCCGCGCCTTCGGTGATGACGGCGGCGACATGCAGCAGCGCTTTGGAGGGGATGCAGCCGACATTCAGGCACACCCCGCCGAGGTTGGGGTAGCGTTCGACTAACGCCACGCGCAAGCCGAGGTCGGCGGCGCGAAAGGCCGCAGCGTAGCCGCCGGGGCCGGCGCCTAACACCACTAAATCGACGTGCAAATCAGCCTCGGTGGCTGAGTTTTTGGCGGGGTTTTTCATGGGGATTCGGCGGCTGGAATGGGCAATGAGAAAATCGGCATCGGTTTTGAGCGGCGATTATACGCCCGAGCGGTGGCTAATCTAACCGGCTGGACGGCGACTATGGCGGGGGTATAATTTGGCGATGTAAGGCATAAGCGGTATGAAATTTCTATGAAATCCCCATGAAATCTCCATGAAATCCACCTTAAAAACCCGCTTGAAAATCATCGTCGAGGGCCGCGACACCCCGGCCGGGCGGCGCTTCGATTGGTTTGTGCAGGGCTTGATATTTTTATCACTGGCGATTTTCTCTCTCGATACCTTGCCCGACTTAGGCACCGCCACGCGCGCCTGGTTGGGCGGCATGGAGATCGCGATCATCCTCATTTTCACCGCGGAATATGCGGCGCGTTTGTATGTCGCCGATAAAAAATTCCGCTATGCGCGCAGTTTTTATGGCTGCATCGACCTGCTGGTCATCCTGCCGTTTTATCTCGCGTTTTTGTACCCGCCCATCGGCATGAACACCGGCGGGTTGCGGGTTTTTCGCTGCTTCCAACTGCTGTGGTTGCTGAAAATCGTGCGCTATTCGGCGGCGCTGAATCGCATTCGGCGCGCCTTGTCAATCGCCAAGGAGGAAATTATTTTATTTTTTTTCGCCTCGGTAATTTTTATCTATTTATCCAGCGTGGGCATTTATTTTTTCGAAAAAGATGCCCAGCCCGACACCTTTCGCAGCATTTTTCACAGTTTATGGTGGGCTGTGGCCACCTTGACCACGGTCGGCTACGGTGATATTTACCCCATAACCGCCGGCGGGCGGGTGTTCACTTTCCTCATTCTAATGTTCGGCATCGGGCTGTTTGCGGTGCCTTCCGGTCTGCTCGCTTCGGCCTTAGGCAAGGTGCGGATGGAAGAACATGCGGCCGCTGTCGGTGAAAAAATCGACCGGGAAAGGCCGCTGGGTGGGGAGTAAAGAAAAAGGAATTATATGGTTGTTGCCCCAACAAAAAAACCGCTTGCATTACCCCAAAAACCCCATAAAAACCCTAACCTAAGCATACTTTTCGCCACGCTATAAAATCGGCGTGAAATAAGGATTGGGGCAACAATCATATAAATTCCCAAAGAAAAAGCCCAACAGCAACATCAAAAGCCAAAATCACAGCATCAAGCGCCGTACATCTGCTAAGGATTGGCATAAAAAGGTGACAAAACGGGCCGCTTCGGCGCCGTCTATGGCGCGGTGGTCGTAGGATAAATCTAGCGGCAATAGCAGGCGGGGTTGGAATTTTTCGCCGTCCCACAGGGGGGTGATGCGGGCGCGGGTGAGGCCGAGGATGGCGACTTCGGGGGCGTTTACGATGGGGGTGAAGCCGACGCCGCCGATGCCGCCGAGGCTGGAAATGCTAATGCAGCCGCCTTGCAAATCGGCGGATTTGAGTTTGCCGTCGCGGGCGCGTTGGCTGAGTTCGCCCATTTCGCGGGCTAAATCAGTAATGCTTTTACTGTCTACACCGCGGATGACCGGCACCACCAAGCCGCCGGGGGTGTCGACGGCGAGGCCGATGTTGTAGTACTTTTTGAGCAGTAAACTGCCGCCATCGGGGTGCAGCGAGGCGTTGAAATTGGGGAATTTTCGCAAGCCTTGGGCGAGAATTTTGAGCACGAAGGCGAGCAGGGTGATGCGGATGCCGGCCTTTTCGGCCTCGCCTTTGAGCGCTTGACGAAAGGCCTCGAGTTCGGTGATGTCGGCCAAATCATGGTGGGTGACATGGGGGATGTTCAGCCATGCGCGCTGCAGATGGGGGCCGGAGAGTTTTTTGATGCGCGATAGCGGTAGGGTTTCGACTTCGCCGAATTGACTGAAATCGATGGCGGGGATGGCCGGGATGCCGCCGCCGGATACGCCGCCTGACGCTCCGGCGGCGGTCAACTGCGATTTAACCCATGCCTTAACATCGCTTTCGAGGATGCGCCCCTTGTCGCCGTGGCCAGTCATGGCGGATAAATCCGCGCCCAGTTCCCGCGCCAGACGGCGAATCGCTGGGCTGGCGTGGGGTAGGGCGGCGCTGTCTGCCAGCGGGTTGGATGCGGGCGTCGCTTCGGGCTGAGGCGTCGCTTCGGGCTTCGAATCTGCCGCTGAAGCCGCATTTTGGGCGGATTCAGTCGCCGATTTGGGCGATTTATCCGCTGATTTTGGCTGACTCGCAGAGTGTCCCGCGGATTCGGCCTTCGTTTTATCCGCAGAATCACCCGCCGCCGCGGAATCGGCTCCGCCACCATCCCCAGACTCCCCACCATCCCCAGAATCCAGTAAAACAATCTCCATCCCTTGCGACACCATTTCCCCCACCGCCACCAACACTTTCACCACTACCCCGGCCATGGGCGCGGGAATCTCCATGGTCGCCTTGTCGCTTTCTAGGGTAATCAGCGGGTCTTCCGCCGCTACGCTTTGACCGGGCGCGACCACCACCTCGATGATTTCCACGGCATCGAAATCGCCGATATCCGGCACTTGCACTGCGAGCGGGTTAGCCATAATTAGTGATCTCAGGCGGTCATGCGTGAAGGGGGTTGGGTTTATCCGCATCGATGCCGTATTTTTCGATGGCGGCGGCCACTTGCGCCGCAGTGGCGGATTCCTGCTGCACTAAGGCGTGCAGGGCATTGACCACCACATGGTGGCGACTCACCTCGAAAAACTGCCGCAGGGCGGCGCGGGTGTCGCTGCGGCCGAAGCCATCGGTGCCCAACACATAGTAGGGTTGCGGCACAAAGGCGCGGATTTGCTCGGCATACAGGCGGATGTAGTCGGTGGCGGCGAGCACCGGGCCGGCGGTGTTTTGCAGGCACATGGCGACATAACTGGCGCGTGGCTCGGCCTGCGGGTGTAAGTAATTATGGCGAGCGGCGGCGTGGCCATCGCGCGCTAATTCGTTGAAACTGGTGACGCTCCAGATGTCGGCGCCGATGCCGTGTTGTTCATCCAACAGCGCCGCGGCCGCCTCCACCTCGCGCAAAATCGCCCCGCTGCCCAATAATTGCACCTTCACTTTGTGGTGTTTTTTGGCGGTGGATTTGAGCAGATACATGCCGCGCAAAATGCCCTCCTCGGCGCCGTCGGGCAGGCCCGGGTGGGGGTAATTTTCGTTCAT
Source organism: Candidatus Poriferihabitaceae bacterium (assembly GCA_965243285.1). Lineage (GTDB taxonomy): Bacteria > Pseudomonadota > Gammaproteobacteria > Arenicellales > Poriferihabitantaceae > JAHRAW01. Next base: position 2,288,557 of record OZ251537.1, read on the forward strand.
CACCGTGATGTAGTAATAGATACTTTCGCGGCGTTGATACATGCGGCGCAAGCCATCGTGAATGATGACCGCCAATTCAAAACTATAGGTTGGGTCGTACGATATGCAATTGGGCACTGCGCTGGCGAGAATCAGGCTATGCCCGTCTTGATGCTGCAAGCCCTCGCCGGCCAAGGTGGTGCGCCCGGCGGTGCCGCCCAAAATGAAGCCGCGGGCGCGGCTGTCGCCAGCCGCCCAGCATAAATCGCCGATACGCTGGAAGCCGAACATGGAGTACAAAATAAAAAATGGCAGCATGCAAATATCGTGATTGCTGTAGGCGGTGGCGGCCGCTATCCACGACGACATCGCCCCGGCTTCGTTGATGCCCTCCTGCAACACCTGGCCCTCGCGGCTTTCGCGATAAAACATCAGTTGGTCGGCGTCTTCGGGCTCGTATAACTGCCCTTTGGGGGAATAAATGCCCAGTTGGCGGAACATCCCTTCCATGCCAAAAGTGCGGGATTCATCCGGGATGATGGGCACGATGTGTTTTTTCAAGCCTGGGTCACGCACTAAGGCCGAGAGAATGCGCACGAACGCCATGGTGGTGGAAATTTCCCGTTCGCCAGTGGATTCCAGTTGTTTTTTGAACAAAGTGAGCGGCGGAATCTCAAACGCCGGCTGGCAGATGCTTTGGCGCGCCGGCAAAAACCCGCCCAAGGCCTGGCGTCGCGCCAGTAAATATTGGGTTTCCGGGGAATCCGCCGGCGGGCGATAAAACGGCGCTTTTGCCACCTCCTCATCGCTCAGCGGAATATTGAAACGGTCGCGGAACGCTAACATGGCCTCTTCGCCCATTTTTTTCTGCTGATGGGTGGTGTTCTGCCCTTCGCCGGCCTCGCCCATGCCATAGCCCTTCACGGTTTTGGCGAGAATCACCGTCGGCTGACCGCGGTGGGCGATGGCGGCGGCGTAGGCGGCGTAGATTTTATGCGGGTCGTGGCCGCCGCGATTCAAGCGCCAAATATCCTCATCCGTCATGTTGGTCACCATCTCCGCCAACTCGGGCGAGGCGCCGAAGAATTTCTCGCGCACATAGGCGCCGTCTTTGGCTTTGAAGGCTTGATATTCGCCGTCCACTGCTTCTTCCATGCGCTGTTTCAGCACCCCTTGGTGGTCGCGCATCAGCAGCGGATCCCAATAAGAGCCCCAAATCACCTTGATGACATTCCACCCGGCGCCGCGAAATTCGCCCTCCAATTCTTGGATGATTTTGCCATTGCCGCGCACCGGGCCGTCCAGGCGCTGCAAATTGCAATTGACCACGAAAATCAGATTATCGAGGTTTTCCCGCCCGGCCAGGGATAACGCCCCCATGGATTCCGGCTCGTCCATCTCGCCATCGCCGAGAAATGCCCACACCTTGCGGTCGGCGGCGTCAATTAAGCCGCGGTGGTGCAGGTATTTCATAAAACGCGCTTGGTAAATGGCCATAATCGGCCCCAGCCCCATGGAAACGGTGGGAAACTGCCAAAAATCCGGCATCAACCACGGATGCGGATAAGACGAGATGCCATTGCCGCCGGCCTCCTGGCGAAAATTGCGCAAATCCTCTTTATGCAGCCGCCGCTCCAAATAGGCGCGGGCGTAAATGCCGGGCGCCGAATGCCCCTGGATGAACAGCATATCGCCCAGTTGTTCTGGCGTCGATGCCCGCCAAAAATGATTAAACCCCACATCGTACAAAGTGGCCGCCGAGGCGAAACTGGCGATGTGGCCGCCCAACTCGCTGGAGACGCGATTGGCACGCACCACCATGGCCAAAGCATTCCACCGAATCAGCGCGCGAATCCGTCGCTCCAAGGCATGGTCGCCGCCGCTGCGCTGCTCCTGATGCGCGGCGATGGTGTTCAAATACGCGGTGTGCGCCTGATAGGGCAGGTGCGTGCCGGAGCGTCGGGCGTGGTCGATTAAGCGCTCGATCAAAAAATGCGCGCGCTGCGGCCCGTCGCGCTGCAATACCGAATTCAAGGCCTCCAACCATTCCAGGGTTTCGACCGAATCTGCATCTGCGGCGGGCTTTTGAGCGGGCATGGGCGGTGGATGGGGGGGATGGTTTGGTGTGGGGTTTGATGGCGGGTTTGGTGTAGGGTTTGATGGCGGGTTTGGTATAGGGGTAAGCGAGCGTGGGCGGTCGGAGGGGTTTGATTTTAGGGCTTTAATGGGGATTTATATACCTAAATCCCCATGTTAGTGTGGTTTATTACCCTTTTACCCCCCTCGATGAATAGGTCAAAATTGGCGGCTTCATCGCAGGTTTTAGGTGGAGGGCTTTTGATCTTGATGTTGATTTTGGCTTTGCTTTTTGCGTTGGCTGTTGGCTTTTGCTGTTGATTTTGCTTTTGCTGTTGATTTTGCTTTTGCTGTTGATTTTGCTTTTCGCTTTGGCTGTTGATTCGGCTTTTGACTTTTGTTTTACTCCCCCGCTTCATCTGGGGGGAGTCAAATCTGTCCGAGCCGCCAGGCTCGGGCTGATTTGGTGGGGGGACTTTAGGCTTTTCGCTTTAGAACTTGGCTTTAGACTTGATTTAGACTTGGCTGTTGATTTTTACCTTGTCCCTCATTTTGGCAGTGAGTTGAAGATTTAAAGCCAAAGGCAAAAAGACCAACATCAACAGCCCCCCACCAAATCAGGCGATAAAGCCGCCTGATTTGACTCCCCCCAGATGAAGAGGGTGTGCGAAAAGCCCTCGCCAAAGGGAAAATGAAGGAAAAGTATCATTTTCAAAATTTAAACAATAAGCAATAGCAACACTTTCGCCTGCTTTTTTAACAACGCCAACCGAAATTTTAATCAAGAATGGGCTTTTCGCACACCCTCTGAAGCGGGGAGTAAAACGTTAAAAGCCAAAGCCAAAAGCCAAAATCAACAGCCAAAATCAACAGCAAAAAACCAAAACCCACCCCCCGCAAATAGCAACTTAATAATGGGGATTTAGGTATATAACTCTCCTTAATTCTATGCTTTAATCCACAGATTAATCCTAATGGGCGCGATTTTAGCGCCATATAGGGGTACACTTGGCACCCACTTGGCACCCACTTTGTAACCCAGCATCGAGGGCGGCGAGGGGGTAGAATCGCCGCACTTATCACCCCCGCGCATTATCTTTCCCTGCGTACCTAGATCTTTATCGCTTAAGACCGCCGCCCCGTTCGCCGCGGATTTCAAGCCCCCAACCCACCAGCGCTAACCCAGCAAGTTTGAATCATGAAACACATCCGCCATCAAGTTATCTCCTCTGTTTGGGCATTAAAACGGGCAGTTAGCCGGCTATTCACCCGCCCAGCCCAAGCGCCGCCGAACCAATCGCCCAAATCGCCCCAATCGCGTATGTATGCCGCCTTAGGGCTGGCGCTGTTTTTTGGCGTGATGGCGGGGAGTGCTCATGCGCAGTTGGCGTTCAATGATGTACACAATATCGAGGGCATGACCTTTACCTATTCCATCGGCACGCAGAGAGATACGCTCACATTGCCCGTAGTTACGAACCAAACGGCGGGCTCGTCGTATAGCTACAGTTTGACCAGGGGGGGGCAGGCTCTTGATGCCATAGCGCCAGGGCTGTCTTTTAATACCGTCACCCAAACCGTATCCGGCACGCCGACGGCGGCTCTATCCGAAGCCCGTGAATTCACTTATGTCGCCACCAATACAACCGATACCACCGATACCACCGGTGCCTTCCTCTTTTCCATCGATATTTTGCCGTCATTTGTCTATGGAACAACCATCGTAAATAAAGATGGCATCGAAGACGCATTGGGAGTTTTTGCCGCCGGTGTCGAGATTGCCAATGTGACTTTGCCGACGACGAATGGTAGCAGTTTGAACTTCAGATTATTAGGGACAAATTGCAATGACCCCATCGAAGATGATGTGGATGGACTAGAAGCCTCCGACGACCAAAGTCTGAACATGGCCGCCATATTATCTGGCACGCCGACCACGCTTGGGTCAACTTCAGTGTGTTACAGAGCCGAAACGTTGGATACAGGCGACAACGACCGCGGTGCCCAGATCAAATTCGATATTCGCGTGGTCGGGCCTTATGTCGATCCGGATGATCTGCCCCTGCCCAACCTATCATTAGAACACGGTGACGATGTTTCGAGAACTTTGCCGGCGGCTGTGCTAAATCCCGACGTCAACACCGACTACATCGTCGGCGGCATCAATTCTTATCCTCTGGCCACGAATTTTACTTATTCCTTGCTAGATATGGACGGCAATGAAACGCAAACTCCAGTGCCCGGCATGACTTTCGACCCCGCCACCCGCATCTTATCGGGCGTGGCAGTCGCTACGGCAGAGGCGATCAAGCTGACCTACATGGTCACCGACGGCAACGGAAATGTCGCCACCTACTCGAATGGCATGGCAGTCCCCATGCGAAATTTAGATTTTGAGATTCAAGTGGATAATGTGCCGGCGACGATTCCGGAAATTGCCGATCAAAACTACCCCATAAACGAGGTTATCGAAGCACTCCAACTGCCGAATGTTAATTGCCGTGGGCAGAATGCATGCGAGAATCTGACATTCACGTATGCATTAACCGGAGATGTGCCTGGGCTGTCCTTCGATAGAGCCACCAAAATGTTAACCGGCACCCCCACTGGTGCCGGCACTACAACCTACACCTACACCGCCGACCACCCCATCGACACATTTGACGTCGCCACAAATTTCACCGTAACCGTAACCTTAACCGCGATTCTGGATGTTGAAGATCAATACTACCCCATAAACCAGCCCATCACCGACCTGGTGCTGCCGACTGCTAATTGCGGTGGGCAGATGGCATGCGTTAACCAAAACTTTACCTATACGCTAACCGACCTGAGCGATGCGCCGGGGTTGGTTTTCGACCCCGACACCCAAATGTTAACCGGCACCCCCACCGTCGCCGGCGAGACAACACTCGCCTACACCGCCGACCACCCCATCGACGCATTTGATGTCACCACAAATTTCACCGTAACCGTAACCAGAACCGCGATTCTGGATGTTGAAGATCAAAACTACCCCATAAACCAGCCCATCACCGACCTGGTGCTGCCGACTGCTGATTGCCTTGGGCAGACGGCATGCGTTGTTAACCAAAACTTCGCCTATACGCTAACCGGCGATGCGCCGGGGTTGGTTTTCGACCCCGCCACCCAAATGTTAACCGGCACCCCCACCGTCGCCGGCGAGACAATATTCGCCTACACCGCCACCCACCGCACCAACAGATTATTTTCCGTCACCGCAAATTTCACCGTAACCGTGACCGCCAACGACACCGACGCCATCAACACCATCATCTTGCCGGAGATGGCACGGGCGATGTCCGATAGCATATTCGGCGCCATCACTAATCGCATCGAGCAATCCCAAGCGGCGGCCGGGTCGGCATCCCTCGGCGGGCAAACCAATGTGGCCGGCGTATTAGCCACCCACGGCGAGGACATGTTGGTGCATGGCGGCGACTTAAACCAACTGCTGCGCGGTTCGCGCTTCGCCAAAACGCGCGCCCCTGGCGCCGACGATGACGCCGCCTCGCTCGCCATCTGGGGCAGCGGCGATTATTCGGCCTTGGCCGGCGAAAGCGGCGATTTCGACTGGCGCGGTGATTTGCGCGCCTTGCATGTGGGCGCCGATGTCCGCCCGAGCGCGAATACCGTCGCCGGGCTGTCCATATCCCGCCTGCGCACCGAGTTGGAATATGCCGATGACGATTTATTGGGCCTAGGCGAAGGCCGCCACGAAATCGACCTAGCCAGCGTCAACCCCTATCTCGGCTGGCAGCATGGCGGCTTGGATTTATGGGCCGCCTTAGGTTTCGGCGAGGGCGATGTGACGGTGGCCCCCCAAGACGGCGATAAAGTCACCACCGATGTGGACCTGCGCAGCATCGGCATGGGGTTAGGCGGCCAAGTATGGTCGGAGGGGGATAGTGATTTAACCCTGCGCGGCGAATTCGTGCGCAGTGAAATCAGCGCGCAAAGCGGCCTCGCCGGCGAGGCCGAGGTGGAAGCCGACGCCACCCGCATCCGCGTCGCCTTAGAAGCCGCCGCCGAACACGTCCTGTCCAATGGCGGGCAATTCACCCCGTCCGTAGAACTCGGCATGCGGCATGACGGCGGCGATGGCGCCACCGGCACCGGCTTTGAGTTCGGCGGCGCCGTGCATTACCAAAACCGCAGCGGCCATTTCACCGCCCACGGCCGCATGCGCGCCTTAATCACCCACGGCGGCGGCCAAGAGGAATGGGGCCTCGCCGGCAACATCGCGTTGAGCCCCGGCGCCGATGGGCAAGGGCTATCGCTCAGCCTCACCCCCGGCTACGGCGAAGCGCAAAGTAGCGCCGAGCAATTATGGCAACACGGCGCCACCGACAGCGCCGACAGAGCCGACCCGGATTATCGCGCCCAAGTGGAAGCTCGCCTGGGCTATGGCGTTACCTTGAATCGCGGCGGCGTGGTCACGCCGTATAGCGAAATGACCTTGGGCGGCACCGATAGTTACCGCATCGGCATGCGTTGGCGTACCGATTCTCGCGTTACGCTGAATTTGCTCGGCGAACGCCGCCACAATACTAGCGCCGCCGAACACGCCCTGCTGCTAAAAGGCGAAGCGCGGTTTTGAGGGCTGATTTGGTGATTTTTGGTGATTTTGGGCGATTTTTGACCGTGGGGCGATGACCGGGTCGATTCACCGCCGTTTCTCGCCGCTATTTCTCGTCGCCGTTTTATGAGCGAGGTGTACATATATATGTTCAATTCGCCGTAGCGATGTTTTGGCGAGTGTTCGGCGCTGATGGTGATGGCTGAGGTGGCTTACACATTATCGACCGAATCGGTTGATTGACGGCGTGGTGCAGGGTATAGTCGCCGCCCGGGCGTACTCGCCTAACTCCTTATCTCCACCGCTTGTGCTGGCATCCGGCCTAGGCGGGGGGATACAACCCATTGGGGAGAATTATGATGCAAATGCGACATTATGAAATCGTGCTGCTGGTGCACCCAGGCCAGAGCGAACAAGTGCCAGCCATGCTCGAGCGCTATCAAGAAATGGTCACCGTCGCGCACGGGCAGGTGCATCGCGTCGAAGATTGGGGGCGGCGGCGGCTAGCCTATGCCATCGACGACTTCCACAAGGCGCATTACCTCATGCTGAATGTGGAATGCGGCGCCGACACCCTGCAGGAGTTGGAGAGAACCTTCAAATTCAACGATTCCATCGTACGCAGCCTGGTCATTCGTCGTAAAAGCGCCATCAGCGGACAATCCACGCTGGCCAAAGCGAAAATCGAAGAAGACCGCATGGAAGCGGAAAAATCCGCCGCCAAAGCGCGCGCCGAACAAAAACGCGCCGCCCAAATCGCCGCAGATTCGGCGCGCGAAACGGCCGCCGCCGCCGTAGCAGCACGCGAAGCAGATGCGGCCGAAAAAACAGCGGATTCGGCGACGGAATCAGCCGATTCAACAGAAAAACCGGCGGGTTCGATGGATTCAGCGGATTCGGCGGCGGATTCGACTACGGATTCAGCGGATTCGGCGGCGGATTCCACAGATTCAGCGGCCGATTCAGCCGATTCAGCCGATTCAGGCGCCAGTCGCAAAGTCGAGGCCGCAAGTGATACCGCAGGCGAGACCAAGTCGCCAGCGCCACCAAGTACACCGCCGGCAGCTTCGCCGTCGACTGATTCCCCAGCCAGTGCTCCCTCACCAGACACCACCCCGCCGGAGGCAAAATAATGGCCAGATTTCAGCGCCGTCCGCGGTTTTGCAAGTTCACCGCCGATGGCATCACCTCCATCGATTACAAAGATGTGGACATTCTCAAAGCCAACACCAGCGACACCGGCAAAATATTGCCGCGCCGCAACACCGGCACCAAGGCGCATTTTCAGCGCCAATTAGCCACCGCGGTCAAGCGCGCCCGATTTTTGGCGCTACTGCCCTACACCGACCAGCACCACGACTAAAACCATCCGATGGAAATTATTTTGCTGGAAAAAGTCCAGAATCTCGGCGACCTCGGCGCAAGCGTCAAGGTCGCTAACGGCTATGCGCGCAATTTTCTGATTCCCCAGAAAAAAGCCATGCGGGCGACCGAAGAGGCGAAAATAAAGGTCGAGGAACGCCGCCGCCAGCTCGCCCAGGAAGAAGGCAAACGGCGGGAAGTCGCCCAAGCCCGCGCCGATTTAACAGCGCGGAAAATCACCATCACGCGTCTGGTCGCCGAGGGCGGCAATCTGTACGGCTCGGTGTCGCCGACGGACATCGCCGAGGCGCTGACCACCGACGGCGTGTCCATCGGCAAGTCCGAGGTATTTCAGCCCGACGGTCCGGTCAAACAAGCCGGCAAATTCGCCGCCGAGATTATCCTGCACCCGGAAGTACGCTTTTCGGTGGACATCATCGTCGCCGCCGAATCCGCCCCGCCGCTCAGCACCATCGAAGCCGTAGAAGCCTTCGAAGTCCCCGAACTGCACGACCCCGTAGAAATACCCGACATGCCCGACATGCCCGATACGCCGGAAATACCCGAAACACCCGCCAAGGCATGATCACCAGCCCATAGAGTTGGGCAAATCCGCAAAATTCACCCCACGCAAGGAAAGGTTCAAGTTTTTGATTTTGGCTGTTGGCTTTTGCTGTTGCTTTTGCTTTTGATGTTGCTTTTGCTGTTGCTTTTGCTGTTGCTTTTGCTGTTGCTGTTGCTGTTAAGGCTTTGCTCCACCCTATCTTTTTAGGGGGGAGCCAAAACTGGCGGCTTCATCGCCAGTTTTGGTGGGGGGTGCGTTTGATTTTGCGTTTGATGTTGCTTTTGATTTGACTTTTGGCTTTTGGCTTTTGGCTTATGATTTGACTTTTCGCTTTTCGCTTTTTGCTTTGGCTTTTAACGTTTGACTCCACCTTAGCTTTTTCTGGGGGGAGTCAAATCAGGCGGCCTTATCGCCTGATTTGGTGGCGGGCTGTTGATGTTGGTCTTTTTGCTTTTACCTTTAAATCTTCAACCCATCAGCCCAAATGAGGGACAAGGTAAAAACCAACAGCCAAGTCAACAGCAAATCAAAAGCAAATCAAAAGCGAAAACCACCCCCCCAACAAAAAATCCCCCCTTGCTCTCCCTCGCTAAAAACCTCCCGGAGGCCAAGCTTCCGCCCCAGGTGTTGGAAGCGGAACAAGCCTTGTTGGGCGGGTTGTTGCTGGAAAATCGGCGACTTGATCAGATAGTAGACGAAGTGGTGGCGGGTGATTTTTACGATACCAATCATCGGCTGATTTTCGAAGCCATCTGCGAGTTACAAGCGGTAGGCGACGCCGCCGATGTGGTCACGGTGGCGCAACGGCTGGAGAATTTCGACCACCTCGAGAAAATCGGCGGCGTCGCCTACCTCGCCTCTTTGGCGAACAACACCCCCAGCGCCGCCAACATCGTCACTTACGCCAAATTGGTGCGCGAAAAGGCGATTTTGCGCAATTTAATCATCGCCGCCAGCGACATATCCGAACGCGCCTACGCCCCCGAGGGCAAACCAGCGCGCGAAGTATTGGAATACGCGGAAAAACTCATTTTCGAGATTTCCAAGCGCGAAGACCGCAGCCGCGCCGGCTTCATTTCCATGTCGCCGCTGGTGCGCGACGCCGTCGCGCAGATCGAAGAACGATACGAATCCCAAGAGGCCATCACCGGCATTGCCACCGGCTATGCGGATTTGGACGAAGAGACTTCGGGGCTGCAGCGCGGCGACTTAATCATCATCGCCGGTCGCCCCTCCATGGGCAAAACCGCGTTCGCCCTGAACATTGCCGAATACGCCGTCATCAAACAAAAACTGACGGTGGCGATGTTCAGCATGGAAATGCCCGGCGAGCAACTGGCGATGCGGCTGTTGTCGTCGGTAGGGCGAGTCAACCTCAAAAAAGTCCGCAACGGCCAGCTGAATGATGACGATTGGTCGCGCCTCACCTCGACTTCCGCCATCCTCAGCGGCGCCTCCATGTTCATCGATAGTTCCGCCAATTTGAATCCGCTGGAATTGCGTTCCAAATGCCGCCGCTTGAGCAGCACCCATGGCCCGGTCGACATGATTGTCGTTGATTACATTCAACTGATGGAAGCGAGCGCCTACAACGAAAATCGAGCCACCGAATTATCCGCCATCACCCGCGCGCTGAAGATGCTGGCTATGGAATTGAAGGTGCCGGTGGTGGCGCTGTCGCAGCTCAACCGCAGCTTGGAGCAACGCCCGAACAAGCGCCCGGTGATGTCTGACTTGCGCGAATCCGGCGCCATCGAGCAAGATGCCGATGTTATTTTGTTCATCTATCGCGACGAAGTCTATAAAAAAGATTCCGAGGACAAGGGCAAGGCCGAGGTGATTATCGGCAAGCAACGCAACGGCCCCATCGGCACCGTCACTCTCGCCTTCCGCGGCGAATTTACGCGTTTTGAGAACTACACTGCCATCGATTACCCGCCGCCGCCTAATGTCGGGCCGCCGTTGGATGACGACTGGCCGCCCATAGACCCCATGTAGGTGTGCAGCGGCCTGACGAGAGACGCGCCAGCGCGCTGATAAACGCCGCGGCGTTGCGCCACAACCTCGCCGTGGCGCGGCGCCAGGCCCCGGGCTGCAAGGTGATGGCGGTGGTGAAATCCGATGCCTACGGGCATGGCATGGCGCTGGTGACGGCGGCGCTGGCCGGGCGCGTGGACGCGTTCGCGGTCGCCACCGTGCAAGAAGGCATCGACTGTCGCGCCGCCCACCCGCAAACCGCGGTGACCGTGCTTTCCGAGCTGCAGCGCCCGGCCGCGCTGGAAGTATTTCGCCGCCATGGGCTAGATCCGGTGTTGCACACCCCGACGCATGTGGATTGGTTTGTGCGCAATCTACATGACGGCAGCGCCGAATCCGCCGCCCGCCGATTGCCCCCGCCAGCGCCGTGGGTGAAGATCGACACTGGCATGAACCGCCTCGGGCTGGCGCCGGCGCAAGTCGGCGAAGCCATCGCTAAGTTACGCCGCGCTGGGGTGAAAAACCTCCGCTTGATGTCGCATTTAGCAAACGCCGACGATAGGCAAGACGATTATTCGATAACCCAACTGACGCGCTTCCGGCAATGCACCGCGCCTTATGTCGCTCAACCCGAGAGCAGTCGACCGGCAGTAAATCAGCCCGAAGTAAACCAGCCTAGAGCGACTCAGCTCGCCGCGCATCCCCTGCTGGAGCGCAGCCTAGCCAATTCCGCCGGCGTGATGCAGTGGCCGCAGACGCATTTTCAATGGGTGCGGCCCGGCATGATGTTATACGGCGGCTCGCCGTTGCTGGGGCGTTGCGGCGCCGAGTTGGGGTTGCGCGCGGTGATGCATCTGCAGGCGCGGCTGCTGGCGATCAAGCGCATCGAAGCTGGTCAGTCGGTGGGCTATGGCGGCGCTTTCGTGTCCCGTGCGCGCATGCCCATGGGCATCGTCGGCTTCGGTTACGCAGACGGCTACCCGCGCCTGGTGGAACAGGCGGCGGTGTTGATAGGCGGCGTCCGCGCCCCCATCATCGGCCGCGTGTCCATGGACATGCTCAGCGTGGATTTATCGGCCTGCCCGCAAGCCGTGGTCGGCGACCAAGTGACGCTGTGGGGCGAGCGCCTCGGGGTCGATGAAGTCGCGGCATGGTCTGGCCTCTCGCCCTATGAATTACTGTGCGGAGTCGGCGGCCGCATCGCGCGAGTCGGCGTCGATGAGCCATAAAATCGCGCCCTAAAAACCGAGCATAGAAGCCAATTTCGAGGCGCTATTTCATATTTGGAATGGGCCAAACCTTAAGCCACCTAAAGCGACCGTCCAGCGGCCTCATCCACCCCCTAAATCGACTAAAAATTTCTCGCCAACTTGAAAAAACCATCGATAAAATACGCCTAAACCATCCCCGCCACCGGCCGCCAAGCAGACCCGCCGAGCAAACCAACATCCGCCATCACCGCCCATTAAAATATGGGATTTATATACCTAAATCCCCAATCTAGTTGGAGGTTGATTTTGCCTTTCGTTTTTCGCTTTGGCTTTTAATCTTTACTCCCCCGCTTCATCATGGGGGGGAGTAAAGCGTAACAGCCAAAGCTAAAAGCCAAAGCGACAATCAAAATCAAAAGCGAAAGTAAAATCAAAAGCGAAATCAAAAGCAAAACCAAAGTCAAAATCCAAAAAACAAATCCCCCCAAATAGCAATCTAATAATGGGGATTTAGGTATATAACTCCCTAAAATATCTATGGCTAAAGCAAAAACTCGCTATCACTGCGCCGAGTGCGGCGCCCACAGCACAAAATGGGCTGGGCAGTGCGGCGATTGCGGGGCTTGGAATACGTTAGTCGAGCAAGCATCCATCCCGGATAGCGCGGATTCGAGTCGCTTCGGCGGTTTGTCGCCCAATGCGGCGGCGGTGAAATTGGCGCATATCGATGTTACGCGGGTGCGGCGCTTATCCAGCGGCAGCGCGGAATTTGACCGCGTGTTAGGCGGCGGCTTGGTGCGCGGCTCGACGGTGCTTATCGGCGGCGACCCGGGCATCGGCAAATCCACCTTGCTGCTGCAGCAGTTAATCGCCATCAGCGCCGATTTGCCCACCTTATATGTCAGCGGCGAGGAATCCACCGAGCAAATTGCGGCGCGCGCCCAACGCTTGGAATTACACAGCGACAGCATGCTGGTGATGGCGGAAAATCGCCTCGAAGCATTGCTGGAAACCGCCATACGCGAGGCGCCGGCGGTACTGGTGGCGGATTCCATCCAAACGCTGTACAGCGAGGCCCTGCCGGCGGCGCCAGGCAGCGTCTCCCAAGTGCGCGAATGCGCGGCGCGGCTGGTGCGCTACGCCAAACAAAGCGGCTGCACCGTGGTGTTGGTCGGCCATGTCACCAAAGATGGCACCTTGGCCGGGCCGCGGGTGTTGGAGCATATGGTCGATAGCGTGCTGTATTTCGAGGGCGACCCGGCCAGCGCCTTCCGCCTGATTCGCGCCTTCAAAAACCGCTTCGGCGCGGTCAACGAAATCGGCGTGTTCGCCATGACCGAGCAAGGGCTGAAGGATGTCGCCAATCCGTCCGCCATGTTCGTCAGCCGCCAAGGCGCCGACAGTCCCGGCAGCGTAACGCTGGCCACCCAAGAGGGCACCCGCCCGTTGTTGGTCGAGGTACAAGCGTTAGTGGACGACAGCGCGCTGGCGAATCCACGCCGCCTGTGCGTCGGCCTCGAGCACAATCGCCTCGCCATGCTGTTAGCCGTGGCGCATCGCCATGTCGGCATCTCATTAGGGCGGCATGATGTGTTCGCCAATGTGGCCGGCGGCGTGCGCGTCACCGAAACCGGCGCCGACCTGGCGCTGTTGATCGCGATTTTATCGAGCGTGAAAGACCGCCCGGTGGGCAATGATTTGGTGGTGTTCGGTGAAATCGGGCTGGCCGGCGAGCTGCGCCCGGTGCAACGCGGCTTAGACCGCATCCGCGAGGCGCAAAAACTCGGATTTAAACGCGTGCTGCTGCCGCAAGCGAATGTACCGAAAGCGCCGCCAAAAGGCATCGCCATAATCGCTGCGCGCAAAATCGAAGACGCGCTGGTGGTGTTCGAATAACGATAGGGTGTTTGACTAAGTTCGCCTTGAACATTCGATAGGGTGTTTGACTAACGATAGTCGACTAACATTATTCGACTACCTATTAGGCGAACGCCACATGACCTCCGCCACCGATGCCATCGTGTTGGAAGAGAAAGTGCAGTTTTAGCCAGCAAAACCACCGGTAGGTAAGGGCGACTCAGCAATGAGTCGCCCTTTTTTGATTTTGATGTTGATTTTGATGTTGATTTTGGCTTTGGCTTTGGCTTTGGCTTTGGCTTTGGCTTTTGTTTTACTCCCCCCCGCTTCATCTGGGGGAGTCAAATCAACCCGAGCCGCCAGGCTCGGGTTGATTTGGTGGGGGGCTATTGCTTTTCGCTGTTGCTTTTCGCTGTTGACTTCGCTTTTGGTTTTCACTTTCCCCTCATTTGGGCTAATAAATTGAAGATTTAAAAGCAAAAGCAAAAAGACCAACATCAACCCCCAACCCCCAACCAGCGCCGATTAAATCGCCACTTCAGCCATGCCGCAACAATTCATTAATGCTCACTTTGGCGCGGGTTTTTTCGTCCACGGTTTTGACGATGACCGCGCAGTACAAACTGTGCGAGCCATCGGCGGCCGGCATGGAACCGGACACCACCACCGCGCCGGGCGGAATTTCGCCATACGAGACGGTGCCGCTGGCGCGGTCGAGGATGCGGGTGCTCTGGCCGATGAACACGCCCATGGAGATAACCGCGCCGCGCCCGACGCGCACGCCTTCCACCACCTCGCTGCGGGCGCCGATGAAGCAATCATCTTCGATGATGGTGGGGGATGCTTGCAGCGGCTCCAACACGCCGCCGATGCCAACCCCGCCGGACAAATGCACGCGGCTGCCGATTTGCGCGCATGAGCCGACCGTGGCCCAAGTGTCCACCATCGTACCGGCGCCGACATAGGCGCCGATGTTGACATAACTCGGCATCAAAATAACATCCGGCGCGATATACGCGCCTTTGCGAACATGCGCCGGCGGCACCACGCGAAACTCGCCGCGGGCGAAATCCTCGCGGCTATAGTCGGCGAATTTAAGCCCAATTTTATCGTAATAGTGAGAGAAGCCGCCGCGAATAATGCGATTCTCCTCGCTCAAAAACGACAGCAACACCGCCATTTTCAGCCATTGATTGACTTTCCAGCCGCCACTCGCGAGAGGCTCGGCCACCCGCATCGCGCCGCCATCGAGCAAATCCAAGGCGTCATTAATCGCTTCGCGCAGTTCGGCGGTCACATTGTGCGGCTTAATCTCGCCGCGCCGCGGCCACGCCTCGAGGATGGTTTGTTCGATATCGTTCATGGGCTGAGATCGATTTTCAAAATGGTACATTGACGATGAATTATAGTTTATCATCGCCGCTGGCAAACGATGCTTCGCGGCTGATGGGCAGCGCTGAATGATCATTCACCGCCAATCAAAACTGGCCGCCAGCGCCGAACCCGCCGCCAAGTGCCCCTAAAGAATACCCAGAATACTTCACCGAGCAACGCCGAAGATGAAAGATCATTTTGTTATCACGATCTCCGACCTGTTCGGGTCGCGTTACTACACCATCAAAAAATCCACCAAACATCGTTTAGCCGGGGTGTTGGCCATGGCGTTGGCGGCGTTCTCCATCTCGTTGGGCTACAACTACCACCAACGCCAAAAAATCGAGCTCCTGCACGACAAAAACGCCTATGTGGAGCAGGAATCGGCGCACCTCAGCAACTACAACGATCGCCTGCACGAAGAGGTTGCCGCGCAAGCGCAGATGAGTGAAATCATCACCCAGAAATTAGGCGAATTCGAACGCTTGACCGGCTTCGAAGATGCCTCATGGAATGATGCCCCGGAAGATCTGGTCGCCCGCGCCGACGCGGTCTCTTTAAGTGTTCGCCAAGCGAGTTTGTTGCACCGCAGCATTCCCAATGGCTACCCCTTAGCCGGCCGCATCGTCACCAGCAAATTCGGCTATCGAATTCATCCGGTGACCAAAGTCCGGGCATTTCACAACGGAATCGACCTGCGCGCCAAAGGACGCGTCGATGTGCACGCCGCAGCAGACGGCATCGTGAGCGCTGCCAACCGCTCGCCGTTGAGCGGCAATCGCATCATCCTGCAGCATAATTTCGGCTTCGAATCCTATTACGCCCACCTGCATAAAATGCTGGTCGAGCCCGGTGATTTTGTCCACAAGGGCGAGTTAATCGGCCTTTCGGGCAATTCTGGGCAAAGCGCCGGGCCGCACTTGCACTACGAAATTCGCTATCTCAACGAACCTCTCGACCCCACCGAGTTCATGGAGTGGGAGCTCGGTTCCCCCGATATTTTCAACCAAGTGAAGGTAGTCCAATGGCCCTCTTTAATAAAGCTGATCCGAAAGCAGATTACTCCGCAAACGTTACAACTATCGCAGCGGGGGCTCAATTTACCGGGAACCTAGAGATCGCCTGCTCGCTACATATTGACGGTGAATTCAGCGGCGACATCAACTCCACCAACACCGTGTCGGTGGGCAAGACCGGCGTGTTGAATGGCGAAGTGCGAGCGCAAAAATTCCTTGTCGCCGGTCGTTTTTTCGGCAACGCCGACTGCGAATCCATCGAGCTAGCATCCGAAGGCGCTGTCGAAGGCAAACTAACCGCCTTCAGCCTGGCCATCGACAGCGATAGTTCATTCGAAGGCGAAAGCGTCCGCAAGAAAACCGCCGATGCCCCGCCGCACCGCGCCGCCATCGAGAACACCCCATCGAGCGCCACCTCGGTGCCAGACATCAAACTGGCCGCCAAAAAACTCGCCGAAGAGAAAGATTTAAAATAAGGATAGGAGTCATGCGAACGCCGTGCGGCGGGTCAAAAAAACCAGCGCTTTTTGGTCGTGGTTATCGCCAAAAGGCGTTTTTTGCGTCGCGGAGGGTAGGGCGTTTGCTTTTATCGCGCAACGCCGCCGCCTAACCATTGCCGACTTATCCCGGCTGACTAATCCGGCAAATTCCGCCTTACTTACCGCTGGCAATGCGGGTTTAGCCACGCATCCCTTATTGACTCTCGAGCACCGACTGCATGTCGGCGATGAGGGCGGCGACTTTATCGCGGCTTTGCGGGTTGTTTTCCACCAACGGCGCCAAGCGCTGCAGATAGGCCAGCGCGGCGCCGTGCTCGGCCTGCGCCATGGCGGCGCGCGCCGCCAGCCACAACGCCAGCGCATGCTCGGGGTGCTTGTCCAAGGCGCGAAAAATACGCGCCGTGATGGCCGACGTGAAGGTATCTTGGCCGGCCAGCAGCTCGGCGCGCGCCCAAGCCGCCAGCAGGTCGGGCTGGTCGCCACGCAACCCATGCAAGGCGCGATAGGCGCGCGCGGCGTTGGCGTATTGACGCAGCCTCATGTAGGTGCGCGCCGCCAGTGCCCAGCCGTCGGCATTATTAGGCTCGGCGCGGAGTTTTTGCTCCAGCTGCCGCACCATGGCGGCGCTGTTCGGCAGACTGTCCGGGCGGCTAAAACTCGCTGCCGGCGTACCGAGCAGGGCATAGCCGCCGAGGCCGATAACCGGCAGCAGGGCGATGATGAGTACCGCCCATGCCAGGCGCGGCGGCGATTCAGGCGGCGATTCGGCGGGGGATTCGGGTGATTCGGGCGATTCGGGCGATTCCATGGATGATTCCAGCGGCGATTCGACGGGCGATTCAGGCACCGCAACCGCCAAACTCCATGCCTCGCGCCGCAACAAGGTCGGCAACAACATGGCATAAGCGGCGGCCAGCAAAATCAGCGCCCCGAGGCCGAATCCAAGCCCGATATTGATGCCGAATCCCATCATGCCCTCAAGCGCGCTGTTCTTTATCGAGCGGGCGGTCGTCCGCCGTCCGCCGCGCCTTGGCGGTTAGCCGCCACACGAACGCCAAGCCGCCCAACAAGACCAAAAACGGCCCCAGCCACAACAACGCGGTGGCCGCGGAAAAACGCGGTCGATACATCACATAATCGCCATAACGCGCCACCATATAGGCCACTATCTCGGCGCGGCTGTGCCCGCTGGCGACCATGGCGCGTACTTTGGCGCGCAAATCGGACGCCAAATCGGCATTGGAATCGCCAATGCTCTGATTGGCGCACACCAAACAGCGCAATTCGAGCAGCAAATCGGCGTACAGCGCCGCTTGGCGCGCGGTGGCAAATTCCACCGCCTCGACGCGCGCCGCCGCTGGCGTCACTGTCATCACCGCCGCGGCCAACGCCGCCGCCATCAACCCCACAGCGGTAAAATAAAAGGGCAATTTCACCGCGTAAATCCGCCACCCCGGCGCCGAATGGGTGTTCGCATCACAACCGCCCGCGCCATGCCACCACTTGTGGCATCAGCACTTGGTCGAGCAACTCCGCCGTGAGCGGCCCGATGTGTTTGAAGCGGATGACCCCGGCTGGGTCGATGAGATAGGTTTCCGGCACGCCGTACACGCCGTAGTCGAGGCCCACTTCGCCGCGCCGGTCGGCCGGCAGGTGCGTATAGGGGTTGCCGTGTTCGGCCAGCCAAGCGGTGGCGTCGGCCGGCGCATCTTTGTAATTCAAACCGACGATTGGCACGGCGTGGCGCTGCGCGAATTGCACCAGCAGCGGGTGTTCAGCCAGGCAAGCGACGCACCACGAGGCCCACACATTCAACAGCCAGCTTTGCCCAGCCATCTGCTGCGGGCTGAAAACCGCCGCCGGCGCGAGCAATTCCGGCACCGAAAAGGCCGGCGCCGGTTGGCCGATGAAAGGCGACGGCAATGCCTTCGGCGCATCGCCGGGCGGCAGCCGCAACAAGCCGACGCCGAGCAAGCCCAGCAAGGCGACAAACCCTAACAACGGCACAATAAATCGATTCATGTTCGATTTAGGCTCGATTCATGATTCTGTTGGCCGATTCGGCGGCGGTCGGTGGCGGTCGGCGGCGGCCGGTGGCGGCCCACAAGCCGCCGAGCGCCATCAGCAGCGCTCCGCCCCAAATCCAGCGAATGAACGGTTTGTAATAGATTCTTACCGCCCAGGCAGTTTGTTCGGCGGTTTGTTCAGTTTGATTTTTTTGGCTATCGTCACTTGTCGATTCGCTGCTTGATTCACCGGCTGATTCACCGACCGATGCGCCCAGTGGTTCGCCGAGCGCCACATACAAATCGCGAGTGATGCCAGCGTCGATGGCGGCTTCGGTCATGGGGCTTTGCTGCACCAAATAGGTGCGTTTTTCCGGGTACAAGGTGGCGATGGGCGACTGCGGGCGGCCGGCGGTCACCACAAATTCACCGCGCGCGGCCTGATAGTTGGCGCCGCGATGCGCGCTTACGCCAGTGAAGCGGAAGCGATAACCGGCCACCTCGATGGTATCGCCGGCCGCCATGCGCACATCTTTTTCGATGCTGTAGGCGTGGGTGAAAACGACGCCGATGATGAACACGCCGACGCCGATATGCGCCAAACTCATGCCATACACGGCGCGCGAAAGGCGCCGCGCATCACGCAACCACGCGCTGCCGAGGCGCGCCCACAGCGCCGCTGCGGTACTGATGATGACCCAGCAACCGAGCGCCAGACCGAAGGCGGCGGCGAGCGAATAATGCGCCATGCCGAGCGGCAACGCGGCGCCGATGGCGAGGCTCAGTAGCGCCGGAGCCCGTAATTTTCGACCTAAGCGGGCCAATCTATCTCGCCGCCAGCGCAACCAAGCGGCGAATCCCATACACAACATCAGCGGCGCGCCGAGCACGGCGAATAAAAAGTCGAAATACGGCGCCCCGACGGAGATTTTGGCGCCGCTTACGGTATCCAAAATCAGCGGGTACAAAGTGCCGAGCAAGACCGCGACGCACAGCGCGCCGAGAAACACATTATTCACCAAAATGCCCATTTCGCGCGAGATGAAAGTGAAACTTACGCGGCTGATGAGGCGCGGCGCGCGCCACGCGTACAGCGCCAGCGCGCCGCCGCTGACCACACCAAGAAAAACCAGCACGAACAAGCCACGCTGCGGGTCGGTGGCGAACGCGTGTACCGAAGTCAACACCCCGGAGCGCACCAAAAAAGCGCCGAGCAAGGATAGCGAAAAGGTCGCCACCGCCAGCAGAATAGTCCACGCCTTGAAGGCGCCGCGTTTTTCCGTGGCCGCGAGGGAATGAATCAGCGCCGTGCCAGCCAGCCACGGCATGAACGAAGCGTTTTCCACCGGATCCCAAAACCACCAGCCGCCCCAACCGAGTTCGTAATAGGCCCACCACGAGCCGAGGGCGATGCCGATAGTCAAAAATACCCAGGCGAGGTTAGTCCACGGTCGCGCCCAGCGCGCCCAAGCGGAATCCAACCGCCCGCTGAGCAAGGCGGCAATGGCAAAGGCGAACACCACCGCAAAACCCACATAGCCGATGTACAACATGGGCGGATGCACCACCAGACCGATGTCTTGTAGCAAGGGGTTGAGGTCGCGCCCGTCGAGCGGCGCCGGCGCCAAGCGCGCAAAGGGGTTCGAAGTCAGCACCATAAATAATAAAAACCCGAGGCTGAGCAGCGCTAACACCGCCAGCGCCAGGGCGACAAACCGCGTCGGTATGCGCCGCGAAAATAGCGCCAGCGCGCCGCCCCACAGCGCCAGAATCAAACTCCACAACAACAGCGAGCCCTCATGCCCGCCCCATACGCCGGCGACGCGATATACCAACGGCAAGTGGCTATTGGAATGCTGCGCCACATAGGCCACCGAAAAATCGTCCACCACGAACGCATAGGTCAGGCACGCGAACGCCACCGCCACCAGCGCCAACTGCCCGCGCGCCGCCGGCTTGGCCAGCGCGGTCCACGCCGGCACATGGGCCAGGGCGCCGTATAGCGGAAAAACCGCCTGCACCAAGGCCATCGCCAGCGCCAACATCAGCGCGAATTGACCGAGCTCGGGGATCATGGGCGCAGCGGAGTTTGTTGTATGGGTTTGGGCGGCGCTGGCATGGCTATCGCCACCCTCCGCGCCTGACGATGGACATGGTTTGTTCGATGGTCGCCGCTTGCAAACTCATCGACATGGCCATCGCCATCACTGCGATTCGGCTTACTGGCTGGCGGCGGACTGGGTGGCGGACTGGGTGGCGGACTGGCCAGTAGTTTTGGAGATAGCGCGACGCGCCTGGGCGGCCTCGATGGCGGCCGCGGCTGGCGGCGGCATGTAGGTTTCATCATGCTTGGCTAACACTTGGCGCGCGGTGAAAACGCCGTCTTGCATGGCGCCCAGGGCGACGATGCCTTGCCCGTCGCGAAATAGGTCGGGCAGGATGCCGGTGTACGCCACTTCCACCACGCTTTCGGTGTCGGTGATGGCGAAGCGCACCGATAAATCGGCCGCGCTGCGCGCCACGCTGCCGACCACCACCATGCCGCCAATGCGAAAATCGCCACGCGGGGCTTGCCCGGCGCGAACTTGCGTAGGGCTTACAAAGAGGTTGATGTTTTGCTCCAGCGCGGTTAGCGCCAACGCCACCGCGCCGCCGACCGCAGCTAACAGCAGACAAATCAACAACAACCGCTGGCGGCGATGGGACTTCATTCTTAATGCGAAAAAGTTAAGAGTCACTTAGATTAGTGGGACTGTTCTAGATAACTCGAATTTATGTTATCTGGATTAGCATAAGCTAAGCGAAAATTAAACCATGATAAACCGCAGCCATTAGTCGAACATGAATTGAGCATGTCGGCGCCGCGGCGGATTTGCTCGATGTTAATGCGCAGACCGATGCTGATGATTTAGGAATGGCCTAGAAATTTAGCAAATTCTCGATCCCATTTGATGCGCTCTTTTTGCGCGGCGAACAATGTTGAGTAATTGATTCCATAGTGCTTAAAACCCGACACATCGAGCGCATTATACGCTCGCCAACAATGGCTATAAACCACGCTGTCAGGCCGCACCCGGGCGTTGATGATCGGCCTCAATGTGCGCGTTTTGGCGTCCCCAATAATGGCCACACCCGCCGCCCGCGCTTTAACAAGCCAAAAACTAAGGCTTTTGCCCGCCACGCCACGCCGGCGCCCGGCCGGTGCCATCAGTTTTTCCGCCATCTGCGGTGACATCGCCGGCGAGCACACCGTCATGTTCATCGGCGACGGCGAACGCCTCGAAATCACCCACAAAGCCACCGACCGAAAAATTTTCGCCGCCGGCGCCATCCAAGCCGCCCAATGGTTAGCCACGCAGCCCGCCAGCATGTACACCATGCAAGATTCGCTCAACCTGAATACGGATTAATCCGCCTCGGCCATCGCTTGCCATGTTTGTCGGCATTTTTGGTGATGATGGCGGTGGTTTTTTTGCTCCCCCCGCCGCAAAGGGTGAATCAAATCATGCCGCATTTTGCCTGATTTGGTGGGGGGACTGTTGACTTTGCTGTTGCTTTTGATTTTGGCTTTTGACTTTTGCTGTTGGCTGTTGACTGTTGGCTTTTGACTGTTGGCTTTTGACTGTTGGCTTTTGGCTTTTGGCTTTTGGCTTTTGGCTTTTGGCTGTTGGCTTTTGGCTTTGGCTTTTGCTTTTGCTGTTAACGCTTTACTCCCCCGCTTTGATGACCCAATAAAAATTTCCGAAGCCGGCTGGCCGCCGGCGCCAACCAAGGTGTACCTTATTGTCCCGCTACCGTCGCAGGCTTTCGGCACACCAGTATGTGTCCGCCCTTGACTCCTATCAGCGCCAGCAACACTTATATCGGTAAAAGCCACATAGAATTCAAACCCGCCGGAGACGACAAAATTAAACACATCCTCAGCCGTATTGCCGTAGCGGTCGGTGACGCGATAGGTGAGGTCTGTGCCGCCGCTGTGTACTGTATTTCTGGTGGGCGTGCCACCGAAACGGCGGATGGTGCGGTTGAAGGTCATGCCGGGGGCGGCCTCGCCCAATGATTGCTCATTCGGCCCCACTACAGTAAAGGTGAGCGGCGCCGCGGGCGGTGGGGAAGGTTTGCGTGCGCGCTTGGCCGAATGTGTAGGTGCGGTCGACCAGATTTTGCTCGATATCCGGGCCAGTTATGCTTATATCGAAAGTAACCCGGGATGTACGCCCGCTGGCGTCGGTGATTCTATAGGTGAGCGGCACATTGGCTTCCGCCCTGGTGGGGATGCCGGACAGCACGCGGCTGGCGGCATCGAACACCACCCCGGGGACGGCGTTATCCAAAGATTGCCGCCCGGCGCCGGTCAATCGATAGGTGAACGGCGCGTGCCCGACCGTGACCGCCGGCAATGTGAACGGCACGATGACCGCGCCGGCGGCATAGCTGCGGTCGCGCGGGGTCTCGGCGATAGGGATATTGGGGCCCAATATGGTGACCGTGAAGGTGGCCTCGCGGCTCACCAAAATGACGCCGTTGGCTGATGCAGCGCTGTCGATGCGGTATACCAAAGGGAAGACGCCGGCGCGATTCGGGTGGATGGATATACGGCGGTCGCCCGGGTCGGCGTCAAAACTAGCCCCGCCGCCCGGCATGGCATCGGCTAGGCTCTCGCCATTAGGCCCCGATACGGAATAGAGCAGCACATTGTTGGGGTAATTGACGCTCGCTATGCCGAGCGGCAGCTGCCACGATACCCGCCTACTGCCCACCGCATAGGTGCGATTGCCCGGCAGTGCGCTGAAGGTTGGGCCGCCGATTAAGACGATATTAAAATGCGCCGCAGTGGATAAGCCGTTGCTGTCGGTGACGATGTAGATCAACGGATAAGTGCCGGATAACGCGCCGCCCGACGGTTACGCGGCGGTCATTGATGCCGGAGTCAAAATTCCCATCCGGCATGGCATTCGCCGGGGACTCGCCGCCCAGCCCGGTGAGGGCGTAAGTGAACGGCCCGGCGCCGGTGGCGGTGGACAACTGGAAGGATTCCGCCAGCGAACCGGTGGCGGTGGAATAAGTGCGGTCGGCCGGTGGTATGGTGATGGTCGGGCCGGTGCCGCCATCGATAGTGAGCACAAAATCATCTGTGGTCACATTGCCGTAGCGGTCGGCTACGCTGTAAGTCAATGAAGTGACATCAAACCTAGTGGGCGTGCCTAGTGGGCGTGCCGGCGAGGCGGCGGGCGCCGGGGCTGGCGTCGAAACTCATGCCTGGCACGGCTTCGCCCAACGGCCGCCCGGACGGCCCGGTCAGCGAATAGGTGAGCGGCGTCTCGCCAGTGGCGATGGGCAACTGCGTCGACCTCATCGCGCCTCGGGTGTAGGTGCGGCCATTAATCAGTCTGGCGAACACCGGGCCGCCGGTGACGGTGAGGCGGAAAAATATATCGGTGTGGTCGTTGGCCGCATTGGTGACGCGATAGGTTAAGGGGGTGATCCCGACCTGAATCGGCGTACCGCTTATGCGACCATGCGCGGTGCCAGATAGGTCTGTGAAAAACTCAAACCGGGCACCCCTTGGGCAAGATTCTGGCCGCTCGGCAGGATCAATCTGTAGGTGTACGCCTCAAAAATAGTATCCCTGCCTCTCGGCAAACCAAGATTCACGGAATCTCCGATGCTGTAAGTTTTATCCGAAATTGTATAGTCGCTCTCATTCTGTAGAACTAGACCATAGACGAAAACCCTGAAAATGCGCGTATGCTGCACTCGATCTCCACTGGTGTTGTCGCCGATAGCGAGATAGGTCAACAGCACGCCCTTCGAATTCAGCACGGTGGCCGTGCCGCTTATTCTCGGACTAAGTGAGCAGGGTTTGAACAAAAACATCAAAAGCCAACCCCGGCAACACCTCGCTCACCGCTTGGCCGCCCGACCCGGTGATGGAGTGCGTTAGGTCCGTATTTTGGCTCCCCGGGGCCGCACGATTGATAAGAGTGGACCGGTTTGCACGGACGAAAAAATTTAGCTCGGGCACAGATTGCAACAAAGTCCCCTCGGGCAGATTGGATTGGGCGTAGGCGGAAGGCACGGCGACGACCGCCGCCACCAGCCCTAAGCAACCGAATAGGTGTCGTTTGAATATAATGAAGTCCTTTTGTTGTTGTACGAAGTTGGGTTTTTTGTGAATCTAGCGCATGCGGCTTAATTCTTCGAGGTCAGTCGCTTATTCCACCACCTATCTACACTGCGGCGCCTGAAAAATCTCTCTCACTAGGGCGGTTTTTTATGCTGGCTAAGTTCATTCAACAAGCGGCGGGTTTTCCACCATGGCGCAACATATTGATGTATGAGCGTGGCCGCCACCACGGCGTACGCAGTCCATACATAAAAACCATAACCGCCCATGCGCAGCCACTGCGCAAGCCCGCTGGCGAGTATGCAAAAATCAGCCACGCG
Source organism: Candidatus Poriferihabitaceae bacterium (assembly GCA_965243285.1). Taxonomy (GTDB): domain Bacteria; phylum Pseudomonadota; class Gammaproteobacteria; order Arenicellales; family Poriferihabitantaceae; genus JAHRAW01. The sequence continues at coordinate 2,313,527 of OZ251537.1, forward strand.
CCGCTTCGGCCACCCAATTGGCGCCGCGTTCGCGCGCTAATAATATCCAGCGCATACGGTTCAATAGGGCCGAGAAAAAATATAACTGGAAGGCCGCAAACATAACAGTTAACGGAATCAACATGCGTATGTCCATGCTGGGACGGCCGAGCCGCGCCACGCTGGCGCCTTGGTGCAAGGTATGCCACCATTCCACCGAATAATGGATGATGGGCAGATTGACCAGCCCGACCAAAGCCAGCACAGCGGTGGCGCGCGCCGCTGTGCGGCGGTCATCAAAGGCGCCGGATAATGCCATAGCGCCGAGAAATAAAAACAGCAACACCAACTCGGAAGTCAGCCGCGCATCCCACACCCAATAGGCGCCCCAGGTGGGTTTGCCCCATAAGGCGCCGCTGACGAGGGCGCAAAAGGTGAGGGCGGCGCCGAGCGGGGCGCAAGCGCAAACCGCGGCCTCCGCCACCTTCAGCCGCCAAATTAACCCGACGGCGGCGGCCACCGCCATGACCACATAGGCGAACATGGACATCCACGCCGCCGGGGCGTGAATGTAGAGGATGCGATAACTATCGCCCATTTGATAATCCGGCGGCGCCAACGCCAACCCGCCATACGCGCCGGCGGCGAACAACCCTAACGCCGCCCAGCCCAGCCAGCGCGAGCCGGCGGCCGCGATGCGACAAAAATAGGGCGGCGAAGCGACGCGGTGAAACCACAATGCCAGCACGGCGAGCGCCGGGCGGGCGTTAGGGCGGGATGGGGATGGGCCGGGCATGGTGAGGCAGTGGAATGGCTGAAGGTGAATGCTGATGGGAAATCAGGAAAACCCGTGGCGGGCAACGCCACATTGTAATGGGATTCGGGCGCCATTTCGGTGGTGTTCGGGCGCCATTTCGCTGGTGACGGGGGATTTTTTTAGGGGATTATATATCTAAATCTGCACGGTGGGTTGGGGGGGTGGGTTTTGGGGCTTTGGCTTTTGATTTTGATTTTGATTTTGCTTTTGATTTTGTTTTTGATTTTGTTTTTGATTTTGATTGTCGCTTTTGCTTTGGCTTTTGCTTTGGCTTTGGCTTTTTTTTTACTCCCCCGCTTTAATGAGGGTGTTCTAAAACTCGGTTTTGGTTATTTTAATATCGCAAAGTAAAATGCTGTATTTTGATTTTTCTGCGGGTGATTATTGAAAAAAAGTGAGGAATATCACATATCAATAATTTATCAATAATTTATTAATAATTTTTCTTTATAGTTAACTAAAGTATGCAAAATAAATGACTATTACAACAAGTAAATCGTTATTACATTCTTTTATGTGGCTAAAAAACATGTTTTTAGATCATTTTTGGCTGCGATAGCGCTATTAACCGATTGACATTATAAGCCACCGCGTGCATGCCAAATTCAAGACCCACCGCGGCTAATCCACGCCGCCTAAATCTATTCAACTGCTGCACGCCGCGTATCATTGAATATACTGTCTCAACTGATGCAGCGCGTAAGTTGGAATATTTCCGCGGGTCTTCTCCTGCCATGCTTGCCCTCCAAGCAGCCATTTCCGCATCGCCATGATAACGATATATAACACGACCTGTTTTTGATGTAGTGCACTTCGATTTCAGCGCGCAAGCGCCACAACTTTTACTCGCGTATCTGACTCTGTTTGCTTCTCTATAGGTCTCTATAAGTCGATGGCCAGCAAGGCATGTATAACTATTGCTCTGCTCGCCAAAAATAAAATTTCTTTTATCAAAAACACCGCAGCGTTTTTCATGGCAGCGAACTTTTATACTGCGGGCAAATGCCGCCAGAAACCCACTGCGCCGCTAAATTAAAACCAGCGAATTTCTTTATCCCGCGCAGCGAATGCACGCCGTTGATGATGGCCAGCACGATCAACCCCATCATCGCCATCGGTGCATAGGGCGCTCTGCCGGTGTGTGAATAGGCGGACTCAAAGGCGCGCCAGTTTTGTTCTTTTAGTAGGTCGCGAATAATAAAAGCATCGCGCTCGCCATTTTCTTCTAAATATTGTTTCAACGACAAGGTGCCGTAATACAATTTATTAGGCTCGCCGGTTATAAATTTTCTACCGTTGGGGGATGGTGTTGAGTGTCGGCTAACCATCGTCGTCGGCGTGGCGAGCGAGTGAGACGCAGTTAGTCGATGCGGTAGTCGGCCGATGATTTGTTAATGCACGCTGATGCGCAGCGCGGCGACGATGGCCAGCGGCGCCAGCGCCAGCAGCAGCAGCAAAATGGCGGCCAGCCATAATAATTGTCCGCTGGGGTGCATGCCGAGCGCCGCAGTTTGCGCGGCGCTGGCGCCGAAGATCAAAATGGGTATATACAGCGGCAGAATCAGCAGCCCCAACAACGCCCCGCCGCCGCGCGCCGCCAATGTCAACGCTGCGCCGATGGCGCCGAGCAGGCACATGGCAGCGCTGCCGAGCGCCAGCCCCAACAACAACGCCGGCCACGCCGCGCGCGGGAAATTCAGCATCTCCGCCAGCAGCGGCGCGGCCGCGATCATCGGCGCGCAACACACCAGCCAATGCGCCAACACTTTTGCCAATGCCAACAGCGTCGGCGGGTGCGGGCTCAGCAACATCTGCGCCAGCGCGCCGTCTCGATAATCGGCGCCGAACAACCCATCCAACCCCAATAAAACGGCCAGCAGCGCCGCCACCCAGATGACCGCCGGCGCCATTTTCTGCAGCAACTGCGGGTCGGCGCCAGTGGCCAACGCCGTCAATACCGCGACCATAATAAAAAACATCAGCGGATGCAGCGTCTCGCGCCGCCGCCGATACGCGATGCGAACATCTCGCTGCACTACCGCCGCGACCGCTGTCGACCATGGAAATTTATCGCGCCAGGTAGTAGGCATAGGTGCGTGACAATAGGTATTGGAGCGATAAAATTTTGCTGGCATACATCAATGATGATTCATTAATAAGGGATTTATATATCAAAATTTACACGGTGGGTTTGATTTTGATCTTGGCTTTGGATTTGGATTTGGCTTTAGCTTTTTGCTTTTGGCTTTTGGCTTTTGGCTTTTAACGTTTTACTCCCCGCTTCATCTGGGGGGAGTCAAATCTGTCCGAGCCGATAGGCGCGGGCTGATTTGGTAGGGACTTTTGATTTTGGCTTTTGATTTTGGCTTTTCGCTTTTCGCTGTTGCTTTGGCTTTTAGCTTTTAGCCTTTAGTCTTCACTCCCCTTAGCTTTTGCTTTTTGGAGGGGGAGTCAAAGCAGAGCCGCGCCGACAGGCGTTGGCTGCTTCGGCGGGTAGCCAAAACTGGCGGTTTTTAGCCAGTTTTGGTGGGGGGGGTTGCTTTGATGTTGAGTTCGACTTAGGTTTTCGCTGTTGATGTTGATGCCATCTCTTAACTCTCTTTTGTGGCTGATAGAGTGAAAAATTTAAAGGCAAAAACGACAATCGAAAATCAAAAGTCGAGTAAAACCTAACATTAAAGATATGGGAATTATATGGTTGTTGACCCAACAATAAAAAAACCGCTTGCATTACCCCAAAAACTCCATAAAAACCCTAACCTAAGCATACTTCACGCAACGCTATAAAATCAGCGTGAAATAAGGCTTGGGGCAACAAGTATATAAATCCCATTAATTAAGGGTGAATAAAATTCACATTAGGGCAATTATTGAGGTGGGATTTTGTCACAGTGATGCAGGTTTATCTGCCGCGCCGTGTGTTTCAAGTTCAAGGTTTGATGGCTGGTGAATAGCACCATGCCGCCGGCGGCGATTTGGGTATTTAGCAGGTGTTCGAGCAATTGCAGCGCGGCTTGGTCCAGTGTCGCCGCTGGTTCGTCTAAAATCCAGATGCCGCCGCGACGCAGCCCAATGCCAGCCAGGGCGACGCGGCGGCGCTGGCCGGCGGAGAGTTGCGCGCATGGCACATCGAGAAATTCGCCCAACCCCAAATGGCGCAAAGATTCACGCCATTGCGCGGCGCAGCCGGCCTCATCGCGGCCCCATAATGCCGCCATGGCGGCGATGTTTTCTACCGCCGTCAGTGCATCATGTAGGGCGTTGTGGTGGCCGAGATAGGCCAACGCCCGCCAATAATCGGCGCGATTTCGCCCAATCGACGCGCCGCGCCAGCGCACTTGACCGCTTTCGGGCGCGCTCAAACCGCACACGGTTTTCAGCAAGGTGGTTTTACCGACGCCGTTTTCGCCACGGATTTGCAAGGCATCGCCAGACTGCAGCCGAAAATTCAATTCGGCAAACAAAACGCGATGGCCGCGCGCGCAAGTCAAATCGACAACTTCAAGCACGGCCGTCGCGGTAGTCGATGAAAAAATTCATACCATTGAATTATCGCAGCGGTGTTTTAGGTCGCAGATCTCGCTAATAACTGGCGCTGTTCATGCAACGAGATTAACATCTGTTCGGCGATTAATTTAATGACCGAGATGGACACCGAATTGCCGGCCATTTTTCGCACTTGGCTGTAGGGTACATTGATTTTGAAGGTGTCGGGGAAACCTTGCAGGCGCAGCATTTCGCGCCCGGTCAACCGGCGCTCGCCATTGACCACTAAATAGTTATAACTGCCGCCGGCGCGCAAGGCGCAAGAATAGGGTAGGGGGGATATATTGCCGCCGAGGTTTTCATGCCATATAGATGGATAAGGCGGTGGTTTTTTGAGCGCTGCGTGGCGTTTTGATTTTATTTTTTCGGCTAGAAAATAACTTTTCGGTATATTGTAATTATCTTCCAATAATAAATCCAACGGTTGGTAACACTTAAGTTTGGCGGGGAATTTAAAACCAATTTTTTCCTGAAAACCGACGATATATATTCTTTCCCTTTTTTGCGGCAAGCCATAATCCAAAGTATTTAGAATATCATAATGAAGAGTGTAGCCCAAGTTTTGCAGGGCCGTTTTGATGACTGCAAAAGTTTTGCCGCCGTTGTGGTTTTTTAATCTTTTTACATTCTCTAACAAAAAAGATGGTGGCATTTTGGCGCGCAAGATGGCTAAAATGTTAAAAAACAAGGTGCCTCGGGTATCTTCAAACCCCAAGCCTTTGCCGGCGATGCTGAACGGCTGGCATGGAAAACCGGCCAATAAAATATCGTGGTCTGGTATCTCAGCCGGACGGATGTTATTAATATCGCCAAAGGGGGTTTCGCCAAAATTTTCGCGATACATTTTTTGCGCATGGCGATCGATTTCGCTGGAAAAAACATTATGACACCCCCAATTTTCAAACCCCAAACGCAGCCCGCCAATGCCGGCAAAAAGGTCGATGGTTTTGAGGTTGCCGTTAGGTTTTAACATGCGATTTATCTCCGCTGCGTTTCTAATGCGCTGCTAATTTATGAGTTTCACCCATCCCCAATCTTACCCCATCCCCATGATTCTACACATCGACATGGACGCATTTTACGCCTCGGTGGAGGAGCGCGAGCAGCCGCATTTGCGCGGCAAACCGCTGGCGGTGGGCGGCTCGCCGCAGGCGCGTGGCGTGGTGGCGGCGGCAAATTATGCGGCGCGAAAATTCGGCGTGCATAGCGCCATGCCGAGCGCCGCGGCGCTGCGATTATGCCCGCAGTTGCGCATTATTGCCCCGCGCGGGGCCTTATATGGCGCGGTGTCGGCGCAAATTATCGAGATTTTTCATCGCTATACGCCGGTGGTCGAACCGCTGTCTTTGGATGAGGCGTTTCTCGACCCGACCGGCAGCGAACGGCTGCATGGTGAGGCCGAAAAAATTGGCGTCGCCATCCGCCGCGATATTCTCAGCGAGTTGAAATTGGTGGCTTCGGTGGGCATCGGCCCCAACAAATTTTTGGCGAAATTGGCCAGCGGTCATGATAAGCCGGACGGCTTTACGGTGATTCATGCGCAACACGCGCAACGCTTTCTCGATGCGCTGGCGGTGGGGCGCATCTGGGGCGTCGGCAAGGCCACCCAAGCGCGCCTAAACGCCGCCGGCATTTATACAGTGGCGCAGTTGCGGCAAGTTTCGGCGCGCTATCTGCAGCGCGAATTCGGGCAACATGGCGAGCGCTTGTGGCAACTCGCCCGCGGCGTGGACGAGCGCCGAGTTAGCCCGCATAGCGAGACCAAATCCATCTCCAAAGAAACCACTTTTGCGGTGGACATCCGCGCCATGGATAGCCTGCAAGCCACCGCTATGGCGTTGACTGAACAAGTTTGCTACCGCTTGCGCGGCGCCGAGTTGTGCGGCAAGACCGTGACCTTGAAAATCCGCTTCGCGGATTTCACCACCATCACCCGCGCCCGCAGTTTGCCGGCCGCCACCGCCGCCACGGCCGACATCTGGCGCTTGGTCGAAACATTATTAGTCGGCGAATTGGCGCGTAAAAAATTCGCGGTGCGCTTGCTCGGCGTCGGCATCACTCACTTCGAATTAGTACGCGGCACGCAAGGCGATTTATTCACGCCGGACGGCGGCGCCCGGCAACGCGCCGTGGATGAATTGAGCGATAAAATCAAACGGCGCTACGGCAAAACCACCATCTTACGGGGTAGGGCGTTGGGGGCATGAGGAGTGGGCATGGGCGAGGCCCGCTAAAGCGCCGAGCATGGGTAAGTTAGATTAACACCATGCGATTTGTTAGCCATATCCTTATCAATATTGTTATCAATATCGACATAAATATCGACATAAATATCGACATAAATATCGGCGGAAAGTGATTGCGCCGGCGGCGCGATTTTCGCGTGCATTTACAGCGCCATATTATCGATCAACCTCACCTCGCCGAGGTGCGCCGCCAGCAGGGCGCGGGCTTGTTTGAGCGCGCCGGGCGGGGTGTTTTCGCTCCAGTTGAGCGGGTCGCGAACGGCGGCGTATTCCAGCGCGATGGCGGGCTTGGTGCCATGCTGGCCGCCATGCTCGGCGAGGTGCTTTCGCATCACCGCCTCGAGTGCGGCGGCCTCACGCAAGCCTTGTCGCCAGGCGCTTTGGGCGGCTTGCAGGGTGGCGTATAACGCGGCGGCGCGGGTTAATTCGGCGGCGCTCAAGTGCTGATTGCGCGATGACAGCGCCACGCCGGAAGGGGCGCGCACGGTCGGGCAAGCCACCACCTCGAGACCGGCGAAACCTTTGGCTAACGCCGCGACTACGAGGGTTTGCTGGAAATCTTTTTCGCCGAAATAGGCGCGACAAGGGCCCACGGTGTGGAATAGCCGCGCCACAATCTGCGCCACGCCCGGCAAGTGGCCGGGGCGAAACGCGCCCTCCAGACCGCGCGCGGCCGGGCCGGCATCCACCGCTGGCAGGCGCTGCATGAGCGCGGCGGTCTCATGGCTGGATGGGTCGCCGGATGGGTCGCCGGATGGGTTGTCAGCGACGCCCAATTCCGGGAAAAACTGCGCCAAGGTACCGGTGTACACCATTCGGCAGCCGACCTGCGCCAATAGGGCGGTGTCGCGCTGCCGGTCGCGCGGGTAGTTGTCGAGGTCTTCGCGGCGGTTGAATTGCAACGGATTGACGAAGATGCTGGCGCACGCCACATCGTTTTCTCGCGCCGCGCGTTGTAGCAGCGCCAGGTGTCCGCGATGCAAGGCGCCCATGGTGGGCACATAGCCGATGCGCTGCCCTGCCGCCCGTCGCCGCACGCACCACTTTGATGCGGCTTGCGGGTTAGGCAGCGATTCGAGCATGGCGGTCATGGCATGTTATACATTTCAACTTGATTTAAGTTTTAATATGGGATTTATGGTCATAAACATACCGCTGTTGTTTTTTGGGGGGGGTGAAGACTAAAGGCGAAAAGCAAAAGCAAAAGCAAAAGCAAAAATCAACCCTCCACAAACAGCAACCTAATAAGGTGAATTTAAATATGTCACTGCCTTAAATTAATACTAATGAAATAAAATTTAATTAAATTTTGGATTATTTGGGGTATTTTGATTTACTTAAATGACTCGACTTCTGATTCAATCCAGCCATTGCTGAATGTCATCGGGGTGCTGGATGATGGCATCGGCGCCCCAATTACGCGGGTCGTCGCCCGGCGGAATGTAACCATAGGCAGCGGCCACGGTGCGCATGCCGGCGCGGCGACCGCATTCGATGTCGCGCGCATCATCGCCCACATATATTGCGCACGCCGGGGCGATGGCGAGGGTTTCGCAGGCGTGCAATAACGGCTGCGGCCATGGTTTGCGTTTTTCCAAAGTGTCGCCGCTCACCACGCAGGCGGCGCGCTTGGTAAGGCGCATATCGGCCAACAGCGGGGCGGTCAAAAACTGCGGTTTGTTGGTGACGATTCCCCAGCGGCGACGGCGCTCGAGGCGCGCTAACAACGCATCCATGCCAGGAAATAGGCGGGTGTTGGCGCTCAAATTCGCGCCATAAAAATCCAGCAATTCATCGTATAAATTTTTGGCGCGCGCCGCTTGCGCCGGCGTGGCCTCCGCTTCTTGCGGCAACTCAAACCCCAAACGCACCAACGCCATGCCGCCGCGCGACACATAGGGGCGCACCGCTTCTGGCGCCAGCGGCGCGCGGCCATGGCGTTGCAAAATCGCGTTCAAAGCGGCCGCTAAATCGGCCGCGGTATCTAATAAAGTGCCATCTAAATCGAACAACACCGCATCGATGGCGCCGCGCATGTTTTTTATGTTCATATCGATGTCGAATTAAAATTGGGGAATTATATGGTTGTAGACCCCAACAATAAAAAAACCACTTGCATTACCCTAAATCCCCCATAAAACCCTAACCAAGCAACCTTCACGCAACGCTATAAAATCGGCGTGAAATAAGAATTGGGTCAACAATCATATAATTCCCTAAACCGGGTGACATTGATGGCGAATATCGCATCCACCACATTGCCGTAGCGGTCGGTGAATGTGGTGGAATTGACCTCCATGCGCTAAGTTACGCGCTCCCTAGTTATGCCCGCACGCAGTGCACGAGATAGTTAACATCCACCCCCGGACCCAGCGAATAGGTGCGGCGCAGCGGATGATAATGCAAGCCGGTCATCGCCACCACGCTTAACCCAGCGCGTTCGCACCAGCGATTCAATTCACTCGGGCGAATCAATTTTTCATACTGGTGGGTGCCGCGCGGTACTAAATTGAGTACATATTCGGCGCCGATAATCGCCATCAAAAAAGATTTTGGCGTGCGGTTGATGGTGGAAAAATACACCGCCCCGCCGGGCTTCACCAGTGCCGCGCACGCCGCCACCACGCTCGCAGCGTCCGGCACATGCTCCAATAATTCGAGGCAGCAGACCACATCCCACTGCGCCGGTTGCAGCGCCGCCAACGCCTCGGCGGTGATTTGCCGATAATGCACCGCGGCGTCGCTTTCTAAGGCATGCAATTTCGCCACCTCCAAGGCCGCCGCGCTCATATCGATGCCGCTCGCGTGCGCGCCACGCGCCGCCAGCGCCTCGGTCAAAATGCCGCCGCCGCAGCCCACATCCAAGGCCTTTTTGCCGCCTAACTGCGAGCGCGCTTCGATAAAACCCATACGCAAGGGATTGATGTCATGCAACGGCTTGCATTCGCCTTCTAAATCCCACCACCGCGCCGCCAGTTCGCTGAATTTGCGAATCTCTTCGGCATCGACATTTGCATCGACATTCGCTTCGCAATCGGCAGCAGCGCCGCCGGAGAAATTATCGTCAATCATAAGAACACCTTCCTAAGGTTATGGTCATCGCCATTCGATACATAATAACCGAGGCTGAATGCTATGATACGCTATAATCCCCCATGGATAATACTGACCGACCGACGCCATGAAAATCGAACGCATCCGCTTGAAAAATTTTCGCGCCTTCTACGATATTGAATTATCTAACATGCCGGCCTTTGCGGTGTTTTTAGGGGAGAACGGCAGCGGAAAATCCACCTTGTTTCAAGTGTTCGGTTTTCTACAAGACGCCTTGAAGGATAATGTGAAGGTCGCCATTCAAAAAATCGGCGGCTATAAGGAGTTGGCCACGCGCGGTCATGCGGATGAGCCGATTTGCATCAAGATTCAATTTCGCATGACTATTGAAAAAAAGGAACGGCTGGTCACCTACATTTTAGAAATTTCCGCCGACAATGGCGCGCCTTTCATACAGCGTGAAATACTGCGTTATAAACGCGGCGCATATGGCTCGCCTTTTCATTTTTTGGATTTTAAAATGGGGCGGGGGTATGCCATCAGCAACGAGGAGGATTTTACCAAACCCGATAAAGATTTGGAAAAGGAAGAGCAATCTTTAGAGTCTGCCGACATCTTGGCGATTAAGGGTTTAGGGCAATTTCAACGCTTCAAGGCGGCACTCGCCTTTCGCAGTTTAATCGAAAAGTGGCATGTTTCGGATTTTCACATCACCGCGGCGCGCCAAAGAACACCCATCGGCGTAGCTGAACATTTATCGGAGCAGGGCGATAATTTGCCGCTGGTGGTGCAACATTTATATGAAAACGATCGCCCTACCTTCGATACAATCATCCAAAAATTCCAACACAGCATTCCCGGTATGGCGGAAGTCACCCATAGCATCACCGAAGATGGGCATGTATTATTGCGCTTTCAAGATGGCGCTTTCAAAGACCCGTTTATGGCGCGCTATGTATCGGATGGCACCATTAAAATGTTTGCCTATCTGGTGTTGCTCAATGATCCAAAGCCGCATCCATTTTTATGCATCGAGGAGCCGGAAAATCAGTTGTACCCAAAATTGCTCGGCATGTTGGTAGAGGAATTGCGGGATTATGCCAGACGAGGCGGTCAAGTTTTTGTTTCCACGCACTCGCCCGATGTTTTAAATTATGTTGAAGTTGATGAAGCGTTTTTTCTTAAAAAAGAAAAGGGCCTTACCAAAATTCACGCGCTGTCTGATGATGAACAGATTACAGCGTTGATGGGCGAAGGCGATAAATTGGGTTGGCTATGGAATCAATGGTTGCTGGAATTTGAGGGTAATGCATCAGGAGCGAATCCATGTCGCCAAAATCATACCGAAGTACATGAATATCGATAAAAACACCTCGCCCAGTTTTCAGTATTTTATTCGCGGGGTGAAAAATTTGGTCGAGAGTCAAATTTAAGCATCGCCATTTTTAATTTAACCGTCGATTCGTTAAATTAACCGCCGACGATTTTTTTGGCGAAGGCGGCGGCTTTTTGGATGATGTCGGCAGCCTCTAAGGTGGTGAGGACGCGGTTTTCCATGAGTCGGGCGCCGGCCACCCACACATCGGTGATTTGCTGGCGGGCGGCGGCATATACGATGTGGCTGATGGGCTGATACAGCGGCGAGGTGGCCGCGGCGCTCAAATCTACGGCGATGAAATCGGCCTGTTTGCCGGGCGCGAGGGAGCCGGTGAGGTGGTCCAAGCCGAGGGCGCGGGCGCCGCCTAAGGTGGCGGCTTCGAGGGCTACGGCGGCCGGCATGGCGGTGGGGTCTTCGCTGACGCCTTTGGCCAGCAGGGCCGCGGTTTGCATTTCGCTGAGCATGTCGAGGTCGTTGTTGCTGGCGGCGCCGTCGGTGCCGATGGCGATGGCGACGCCGGCCTCCATCAATTTCGCCAGCGGGCATAAACCGCTGCCGAGTTTGAGGTTGGATTGCGGGCAATGCGCGACGGTGACGCCGTGTTGCGCCAGGCTGGCGATTTCCTCCGGCAGCAGGTGCACCATATGCACGGCGGTGAGGCGCGGGCTGGCGATTTGCAGTCGCACCAAGCGTTCTAACGGGCGCATGCCATAGCGTTTGACGGATTCGGCGATTTCCCAGCGAGTTTCGTGCAGGTGCATGTGGATGCGACAATCCAACTCATCGGCCAGCGTGCGGATGCGCTCCAAGGCGCGCTCGGCCACCATGTAGGGCGAGTGCGGCGCGAAGGCGGTGCTGATGAGCGGCGAATGGCGGGTTTTATCGCGCAGCCGCAGCCCTTGCTCGATGCAGTCGTCGGCGTTTTGCGCCCAGGCGGTGGGAATGTCTATGACGATCATGCCGATGGCGGCGCGCATGCCGGCGCGTTCAGCGCGCTGCGCGGCGATTTCCGGGAACAAATACATGTCGCCGAAGCAAGTGGTGCCGCTTTGGATCATTTCCACCAACGCCAAATCGGTGCCGACTTCGACAAATTCCGCATCCGCCCACTTGCCTTCGACCGGCCAAATGTGCTCGCGCAGCCAAGTTTGCAGCGGTAAATCGTCCGCATAACCGCGCAACAGCGTCATGGCGGCGTGGGTGTGGGCGTTTACGAAGCCCGGCAACACCGCGTGCTCGGCCAGCGTCACCTCGGCCGCGGCGTGGTAACGGGCGCGCAAATCCGCGGCCGCGCCCATGGCGACAATGCGGCCATCGGCGACCGCCATGGCGTGGTTTTCGAGGGTGGAGTGCGCAGCGTCCATCGGCAACAGCCAGCGCGGAATGATGAGTTGATCCACCGGCTGGCGTGCCGCAGGCGGCGAGGGGGCGGTGGCTTGCATGGGGTTTGGGTGCTGGGTTGGTGGGTGGGTTTTGATTTGGCTTTTGATGTTGGCTTTGGCTTTTGATTTTGGCTTTTGATTTTGGCTTTTGATTTTGATTTTGATTTTGATTTTGATGTTGGCTTTGGCTTTGGCTTTTGCTATTAAGGCTTTGCTCCACCCTATCTTTTTAGGGGGGAGCCAAAACTGGCGGCTTCATCGCCAGTTTTGGTGGGGGGTGCGTTTGATTTTGCTTTTCGCTTTTGACCTACTTTTGACTTGCTTTTGACTTCGCTGTTGGTTTTTACATTTCCCCTCATTTGGGCTAATGAGTTGAAGATTTAAAGGCAAAAGCAAAAAGACCAACATCAACAGCCCCCCACCAAATCAGGCGATAAAGCCGCCTGATTTGTCTACCCCCAGATGAAGCGGGGGGAGTGAAGATCAAAATCAAAATCAAAAGCCAAAAGCAAAAAGCAAAAGCCAAATCAAACGCAGCCCTCTAAATCAGACGCTGACCTCAAAAAACGCCAATCGAACTGCAGATTTAGGTATATAAACCGCTTTGTTTAGCCACTTCGATGACTCATATTAATGAGTCATTAGCATGACTCATCAACATAACCAAAATTCACCCCACCCGATGTTGCGCAATGAAGCGTTTTAGCGCCGCCAGCACGCCGTCCGGCGCTTCCGACATTAAATTGTGACCGCAAGCCAGCAGGTAGGCGATTTCGGCGCACGGATGGGCCGCGACGTGAGCGGCGGCGAGTTTGGCCGGCGCCATGCGGTCGCGGCGGCCGCAGATGAACAATATCGGGCAAGCGACGCGGGCCAGAGCGGCGGCGCCGTCGGCGTAGGCGTGGCAGGCGGCGAGGTCGCGCGCCAGCGCCCCGGGGCGGCTGTTTTCCAGCATGCTCATCTGCATACCCGGCGACCAAAAGCCCGGCGTCGGCTCACCGCCGAGGCGCGAAGCGTGGCTCCATTGCGTCATCATCGCGTACGCCGTCGAAGGCGCGTGGCGCGCCGCCTCGAGCAGTTGAGTTGAGACCGCCATGGGGTAACTGAAGCCGGCTAAGGTGAGCGAGGCGAAGGGGATTGCGCCCGAACCCGCCGCCGAATGCGGATTTTTGCCGGAATTCACGCCCAAATCCGCGCCCGCCGCCGAATCCGCGCTTTGACTCACCGCCTCCAACGCCGCCAACGCGCCCATGCTATGGCCCACCAAATGCACCGCGCCGCCGCCAAACATCTGACCGATGACGCGGTTTATCCACGCCCCGAGCGCCGGAATAGTGTCGACGGCGGCACCGTCGCTCAAGCCGTGGCCGGGCAAATCCAGCGCCGCGACATTGTAGCCATGATGCGCGAAATAGCGGCTTTGGTGGCTCCACACGCTGTGTTCCATAGCCGCGCCGTGCACAAAAACCATGCTGTCGCGGCCGGCTTGGGGCGTCCGCCCGGCGGTGTAAGCGTAGTAATTCACGCCGCCTTGTTTACGCAGCATGGCGGCGGGTGGCGACAGTTTTCATGCAGATGGTTGGTGAATCATTTCAAGTGCGCGAATTTAGTGTTTTGATTTTACGGTTTCGATTATAGAGTATGGAAATGATAGGGATTTATATACCTAAATCTGCACGGCTGGATTTGCTTTTGATTTTGCTTTTGATTTTGATGTTGCTTTTGCTTTTGCTGTTGCTGTTGATTTTGCTGTTGCTGTTGCTGTTGCTGTTGCTGTTGCTGTTGCTGTTGCTGTTGCTGTTGCTGTTGCTGTTGCTGTTGCTGTTGCTGTTGCTGTTGCTGTTGCTTTGGGCTTTTAGTCTTACTCCCCCGCGTACGCGGTGGAGTAATTTAAAGGCAACAGCAAAGGCAACAGCAAAGGCAACAGCAAAATCAAAAGCCAATATCAAATGGAATTATATGGTTGTAGACCCCAACAATAAAAAACCGCTTGCATTATCCAAAAAAGCCCATAAAACCCTAACCTAAGCATACTCCACGCAACGCTATAAAATCGGCGTGAAATAAGGATTGGGGCAACAATCATATAATTCCCAAACTTAAGGAGAGTGAAGACTAAAGCCAAAGCCACATCAAAAATTCAATAACCTGAAAGCTCACCCCGACCGCCCCCCGACTTTTTTCGATAAGTAAATGCCGCGCGATAAATCCTCCAACAAATCATCGCAATCTTCTAATCCCACCGACAGCCGGATGGTGCCTTGGTTGATGCCGGCGGCGGCTAAATCTGCATCGCTCATGCGATAGTGGGTGGTGCTGGCGGGGTGGATGACCAAAGATTTGGCATCGCCCACATTGGCGAGGTGGGAGAAAATCTCCAGCCCCTCGACAAAGGCGCGCCCGGCCTCGCGTCCGCCGTGTAAGGTGAAACAAAAAACCGCGCCGGCGCCCTTGGGCAGCAAGCGCTGCGCGAGATGAAAATCAGGGTGGGATTCGAGCCCCGGATAACTTAAATCCGCCACCGCATCCGAGGCTAATAAAAACTCGATAACGCGACGGGTGTTGCGCACATGTTGTTGCATACGAATGGACAAAGTTTCCAACCCCTGCAAGATATAAAACGCGGTGCTGGGGCTCATGCAGGCGCCGAAATCTCGCAGCCCTTCGCGGCGGGCGCGCAATAAAAAAGCGCCTTGGGGGGATTCCTCATCAAAAATCATGCCGTGGAAGCCGGCATAGGGCGCGCTAAGCGTATCGAAGCGCCCGCTGGCGCGCCAATCGAAGCGTCCATGGTCGGCCAACAGGCCGCCGATGACGGTGCCATGCCCGCATAAAAATTTGGTGGCCGAATGCATGATGAGGTCGGCGCCGTGGCTAAACGGCTGGAATAAATACGGCGTGGTGAAGGTGGAATCCACCAGCAGCGGGATGCCATGCTGGTGCGCCAATTCCGCCACCGCCGGCACATCCAACACCTCGCCGCCGGGGTTGCCCACCACCTCGCCGAAAATCAGCCGCGTAGTGGGGCGGATGGCGGCGCGCAAGCCGTCAATATCCCGCGGCGATACGAAGGTGGTATCGATGCCAAAACGCGGCAGGGTGTATTGCAAGATGTTGTGCGAGCCGCCGTACAGCGCGCTGGAGGCGACAATGTGCGCGCCGCCGTCCATCAGCGTGGCGATGGCGAGGTGCAGCGCGGCCTGCCCGCTGGCCGTAGCCAGCCCGCCGACGCCGCCTTCGAGCGCCGCGATGCGCTCCTCCAACACCGCGCAAGTGGGGTTGGAAAGCCGCGAATAGGCATGCCCCGGCCGCTCCATATTGAACAACGCCGCGGCGTGGTCGCTGTCGTCAAAAACAAAACTAGCGGTCTGGTAAATCGGCACCGCCCGCGCGCCAGTGGCCGCGTCAGGGCGCTGGCCGGCGTGCAAGGCGAGGGTGTCAAACCGGGTTTTGGTGGGGGTGGGCATGGGGGCGTTGTTAGGTGAGTCGCGGCGAAAAACCGGATGGGTTAGGCCGGATGGGTTAGGTATGCATGTTGATGGTGCTTATGTTGATGATGAACCTGTTAATGATGAACATGTTGATGGTCGCGGCTAGGAATCCCATGCCGATTGCATCCAGTACGCGAGTCGGGGCGCGAATCAGGCGATCAAGTTTTTTTCATCATGGCTTCGGTCGCTACTGCACAGCCGCTGAACTCAACGGCTTTTGTTGACCGACTATCTGAAAAATAGCCCTCCCACATTTGTCGATGCTGTTTTTCTTTGATGGAAGTGTTCAACATTTTATCGTTGGGTAAATAACACAACAGTACTTCCTTAAAGTTATTCGCCGGTGCTGTCGACATGTGTCGGTACTTGGGTTGCTCGATGGCATTTTTCCGCCGCTCGCGTAAATTTTCGATAGTCCAATCATCTGGATGTGTGCGGTATTGGCTAAACCACTCGGCATGTTGCAGCATGTCGGAAAAAACGATGAGTCGCGTGGGTACATCGCTCGAATCATCGTCGGCATCCACAATGATGTCTTCGATGCTACCGACGATGTAAGAGCGGTTTTGCTCCTGGTTGACTGCTGCATAGGGCAATGCGGCGACATTTACCCCTTTCTTAAAATCTAAATATCTACTACATGTGGTGCTAATTTCCTTGCGAGCGTGGTCACCCACATTTTTATACCAGTCGTAACTCTTATCTACGACAGATTTACAATCATCTTCTTTGATGCGCGACCCTGCTTGACCAATACGCTGAATATCCGGTTTGCAAAACTGCGTTACTTTATGGCGTGGCGCTTTCAACACTGCCTGCATTTGGCTGACCGAAATCAACTCTTGAGTCGCCATGCTGTCCGTCGCCGATTTTAGGAGATCTTTTAACCCCGCTCGTTGGTCTCCAGATAGCGGTTCGCTGAGATCGACCAGCAGGTAGGTTTTGCTGGTAATATGTTCCTCGTCCACCGGACATAAAGTGACCGGGTTGATGGGAATTACATCGAGGCGATTACCGCTGAACATGAATGATAGGGCGATAATAAAAATGGACGCTACTGCCGCTGCCAGCCACATCATTTGCCGGTTTTCAGTAGCGGTGGTGTTGGCTTTCAGCGGCGTAAGTCCACCTCGCGCTCGCCCGTGCTCGCCACGGCTGGTGCCGCCGCGGCTTGGGTTAGTACGACTCGATCCATCTCGGCTAGAGTTGGCGTGCCTAGGATTAGTGCGGCGGTTGGTGGCGGGCGATGAATTTTGCTGTCCCGCATCGCTTTGCTGTCCCGCATCGCGATGCTGCGGGTCGAGCAACATATCCTTGAGTTTTCCTATCATTGTCCTGTGTCATTAACCTTACGTTGGAAATCTTGCGACCACTTATCGTGCAAATCCGGGCGCGCTTGCTGCCACTCCAAACCGGCTTGCTGAATATGTTGCTGCACTTCGGGCGCTTGCTCGATGGTTTCTTTGTACTCAGAAAGAAATTTTTCCACGCCATGGTCGGCGGTAAAATGTTCTTCCAATGTGCAAAACCCAGCGTCCTGATTGAAATATTCCGGCGCCGGTTGCACGGTGTGATTCCGATGCTCGCGGTTACTGTCTCGGTATTTCTTAATGTCGTCCAGATAGGCGCGCCGCAATTGCTGCACATAAGCCGGCTTGATGATGGCTTGGATGCTTTCCAAGGTTGCAGTTTTTTCTTGCAACATTGCTAAATTCCGGTTAGCGTCTTGGCTATTGGCATCCGCTTTATCGCTAGCAACATCCAATGCGGCATGGATTTTTTCTTCGTTTTCATCGAACAACGAACCCCACTTTTGATTCGCAGCACGATACGGCTCATCCACATGACTATAGCCGTAAAAACGATCAAAATACAGCAGAAACTTCCAGTAGAAAAAAATCAATGCAACGAGATTGATGAGAAACAAAGTGAGTCCACTGAGATCATTCAACATGGAACCGTAACTATTCAGAATCGCATCCATTGTTTGCACCACGTAACTCTCCTTGCTAGATCCATCGCGATAACGTAACAACAATCCGAGCCCGCAAAAAACCCCAAATAACAAAGCAAGATACCATGTGCCGGCGGCGATGCGGAGAAGAGGGCTTTGCCCGCGCCGCGTAAAACGAAAGGATATAGATCCTAACAGTGCAAACAGCACAATAATCGCCACCGCCAGCGCGGCAGCCGTGATGGCGGACTCGCTACCTAGTTGATCTTTAAGGAAGTACCAACTGACTAAAAATTCAATAAAAGCGGCCAGCAAGCCGTAGCCGAGCAAATTTTGCAACGAGGGGCGCTTGGATGGCCACTCAGGTTGCTCCGCCGGCTTTAAGTTAAGTCTGGAGATGAATTCCTTGCGCCTCTTGGTGGTTTCCGCCACTTCTGCGCGCATCGAATTTAAAGGTGCACTGTTAACTCGAGTCGCCGTTTCGCTGTAATAGCCGCTGGCGATGTTGACATAGGGTTGTTTGTCGGTTTCAGATTTTATCTCTGCTAATTTTTTCAAGGCGGATTTAATGCCGGCTTTGAGGCGTTCGATAGTACTGCGCACGAAATCAGTGCCAAGAGTTTCATAGGCGTCGCGCACTTCGGTCTCATAGCCCATGGGTGCGGTGGCACCGCGAGCAGGGACGGGGCCGCCGATGCTGGTGGCGTCATCATTGCCGCGCGCCGCTGGGTCGCCGATTTGTTCTTGTACATCGGCGATTCTGTCTTTCAAATCTTGCTCGATGTACGCGTTTTCAGACAAATTTTCATTGCCCACTGGGTCGGCGATGGCCGACGGTGGCTGTTTCGATTTCTTGATAAGTCCAGTGATCGTCAGCACGATGCCGCATAAAAAAGCAATAAAAATGTACGGCCAGCCGGTGCCAAGAATGCTGATGTCCGGTCCCAGCATGAATAAGGGTGCGCCAGTGGCGCTGCTCTCGTTGACCGAGATGGTGTCAACGATGTCGGTGATGCGGTCGAGCAAAAGTGCGCCGCCAGCGGTGCAAAATAACAAGCCGCCAAGCCAAATTACAGCCTGCCATTTCAGGTATTTATAAGCGAGAAAAACTGCGGCAAATGCCGCGCCGAAGGCGAGAAAGATGGGAAAGTTCATAGTAGTTGTGAAATTGAGGGTTGGTGGTGTGTGCCGACGCCGAAAATCCAGCAGCGTTTTTATCGGCGCGAAAAGTATACTAACCGTGTGGCAGGGTCAAGGCAAATGAAGCACCAATGCGATGATTGGGTAATATGCTTAATGCATGTTTATGTAGATTTCAGCCAAAAACTGCCGCAAGCCAAAACCTGCGGCGGCACTGTCTGCGTTGGCTAAAGTTTTATGCCGAGATCTTCTATCGACTCATAATCAAAATTCTCGATGGCGAGATACTGGCGGTACAAAATTTGAAGTGCCCGAAATTCACTCCGATCATCCAGAATACGGCATCCCCTGACTAGCCTGCCTTGCTCGCTGTCAAAGTGAGCGCTAAATCTAACGCCGTCAATTGGATCCTCGTTGTGGTCAGCAAGCATATTGTAATATGCTGTTTTCTGTGATTCAATCCTCTTTTCGCCAACCCCATCAGTTTCACCACATGGAAAATTGAGAGACCTATTAACAACGCCCCCCCAATGTAAATGAAACACACTATCTTTGATTTGCAACTTAATGGATCGATCAACGCTGGAATTATACTCAATTTTCATACTATGACCTCATAGTTGATGTGGGCGGATAGTGATAAAAACCAAAATTGATTTCTATCAATCAACCGATAATACACAAATTTATCTATAAGTCAACAGGTAACGCGTTTATTTTTCCATATTTATGATTGACTAATTGATGTAGGTTAATTGTTAAGTTATTAAGGTTACTGTCATTAGGTTACTATCTTTAGGTTACGGCTTTAGGTTACGGCTTTAGGTTACGGCTTTAAGTTTTATTAGCCTATGTAAATTTAAATAAAAAATATAAAAAATGATAAAAATTGCTTGCTATTTGAAATAGGTTTGTGGTATAAACGGTTTTCGTTATTTTTGTGTCTAACTTCCACTGAGGAATTGCTGATGACAACTACAAATTCCATTTTATTCAAACTTGAAGATGATGTGTTGATTGTGGCTAGTACTGGCGATGGTTTTAGCCGTACGGGTGTTATGTCAGTATGTAATATGGATTTGAGTAACAAAAGTACGGATGAGAATGAAACTCCAAGTGATGATTATGGAGATAAAGATGCCGAACTCGTTAAAGAAATTTTGGACAGCCGGATAATTGAATATGAACGCTATCCAAATCGTATGAGGGAAGACATAAATAAAGAGAAGAGCGTGGGCAATGGTTACGCTGGTCGTTTCTTATGGGAGTTGCTGCAAAATGCTGATGATGCAAATCTATCTGCATCTAAAAACATCTGTAATGCGCAGATGATCGGCGCCAAGGGGCTCGGCTTTAAGTCGGTGTTGGAAATATCCGCTGAACCGCAAGTTTATTCTGGTGAATTTTGTTGGGAGTTTTCGCGGGAAAAAAGTTTGGCTCGATTGGACGAAATCCCGAAATGGAAAGCGGGGAAGAAAAGTAACGGAAAAGACGAAAGAAAAATTCCGGTTTGTCGACTGCCGCATCCCATGGCACCGGATGATCAGGTGCAAGTTTTATGGAATGCGGGGTATAGCACTGTCATCCGCTTGCCATTGCGGGAAGGTAAAAAAGAATATGTTGGGAAAAAATTAAACAAAATTTGCGGCTCTTGGTTATTGTTTTGCCAGGCGCTTAAAACTATCGACATACAAATCGGCGATAAAACTCGATGCATTAGCGCACGATGCTCGTCCATTCGCGGGCAAGTCGATATAACTGATACTGATAAAAGCGATCCCGAAAGTTGGCACGTTTGGCGTGAATTTGCCCAAGTTTCGAACGAAAAGAAACTCAGTGTGGCGGTGTGTTTGCCCCTAGTCGCGGGAAAAATTAACGCTTGTGATAAACCACTACCATTGAGCGTATTTTTTCCCACCAAAGTGCAAGTTGACGGCGTGTACGCCTTGCTGCACGCCTCATGCGAGGTCGAGGACAATCGAAAGCATCTCGCCGGAAGGCAACCGAACGGGGACGAGATTTGCGAGATGTTGCGGGGGTTAGTCGAAAAAATACTGCTGGAGGCACCGGCGAATACGGCGTTGCGTGCTTTTGGGCCGGCGGCGGAGTGTGACACGGATGAAAAGGATATGTGCAAGCGGCTGGCGGGCGCTGTTGCCGAGGCAGTGCGGTGCACGGTTTTTGTGCCGACTATCGGCGGCGGCAAGGTCACGCCCGGCGAGGTTCGGCTTTGGGGGCATGGGTTGGGTAAGGTGTTGCGGGCGGGCAAGGTGCGCGATGAAAATTTGTGCGGGTTGGGGGTGGACAAGAAATCTCGAGAAATTTTGGCTCACTCCCTTAAAGCAGAAAAATTATCCCCTGCAGAACATGCCGAGTTGCTGAAATTTTGCTGCAATGACAGCACCAAAAATTGCCTGGAGGTGTGGCGAGTTGCTGATAAGTTGATGGCAGAGTGGGATAAAAAATACAGCAACGAACATGTTAAGTCTTATGCAGAATCACTCAAAACGGTGCCATTTTGGCGGGTTAACAACGGACAACCACGTGCAATTAATGGCGAGCATCCTTTAGTTTGGGAAAAACCGAAAGCATGCCCGACTTGGCTGGCGGTGGATGAGGTGGATGCAGGTTTTGCGGCAGCCATCAAAGGCGAGGAAAAACGGCTTGAAAAAGAAAGTTATGATATTGTGCCAGTGACGGAATCGAATGGAAAATACTTCGATAAAATTTTATTGCCGTATTGTGAAAAACTTTCTCCCGATGATTGGCAACAGAAAGGGTGGGAAATTCTTAAACTGGCATTGGAGTGGGGGGTCAAAAGTGGGGCGAAGGAGCTGCTCGTACTTGACTCTGGTGACGACATAGAGAAGCGGGCTGCCATCATGCATTTGCCAGTGGGCAAGAATGGGGATAAATGGCAACCTGCATGGCAATGTTATGCGGGTAAGGCGTGGGGTGGGCCGGGGGTTTTTGATCGATATTTTGCTACGATTGATAATCGAGATGTGTCAATTGGCGAACAGAGATATGTGCTATCACCGAGCGATGCATGGAATATCAAAATAAGTGAAGATAACCTGGCAAAGTGGAAAAATTTGCTGGAATGGCTCGGCTGTTCATGGATGCCGAAATTGGTTACACAGAAGGAACGATATGCTGAAATTCCTTACATTCATAACACTGGATGGATAATCGATTTTTATTTTGAGCATTTCGATAAAATGTGCGACACAACAATAAAGTCAGACCAGTCATTATTGAAGCAAATTCCAGCAATGTATAAGATCAGCAAAAAAATGGCACAGTATTCGTATCGTGGAATTAAATTCACACCAAGTTCAGCGAAAATTCAATTGAAAACAAAAACATGGGTGCCATGTAAACGTTCTTTGCTCAATCCAGATGCTCGTTTTTTTGCTCCGAGCGATTCGTATTTGCCCGGTTTTAAATTAGGTAGCCTTTTGCCGCAAGTAGATAAAGGTAGTTTAGACGCTGATGCATGGAAAGAAATTGAAGACATCTTAAAAGAATTAGGGGCGAATGATTGCATTCCAAAGGATAGGAATAAGATCATTTGCTACATGAATGCACTAAGTGAATGTGCAGACAAAGAAGGGAGCGATTTATCCTTTGATTCAGGTAAAAAAAACCAAATTGGGCGTGCTGCAATGGAGATTTTTGATATTTTCAATGACTTTGCGGATGCCGACACTAAATTCGGTGGGCTGGACGGTGCGCAGGTGAGGGTTCCTTGCGTCAAACTTACTCCACAGGGAAAGATGCTTGAATTTCACGAAGTAGATAAGGTTTATTGGGCGGACAAACCCTATTTTGATGAGCAGGTGCGTCAAGAGATTTTATGCATGGCTGAGCCCATATTTTTTCGTTTCATGAGTGAAGGCGAGGCTTTTTCGTTACCAAAATTGTCAGAATTTTTACAAATGAAATCTGATTATGGTGACTTAAATCAGCAAGCAACCAAATGCTTGCGAGCACGCTATTTGAAGCGGCATATCGGCATGGAAAAAGCCACCAAACAAAAATTTCCTGATGGATTAGAAATCACGGCTTATGATGGCATCATATTAAAATCCAATAAGCATGAGAAGATTAACCCGACTATCCAATTCTGGAAGGAAAGTGAGAATAAAATGGCTATTAATGTCGCCTGTGGAAATAATATGTGGAGAAATTTAGGTGCCGCACTTGCTAATGTTGCAGAATGTAGTGATTGCAAGACAAAATTTGAGACATTACTCAATGAAGAAACGTCGAAAGGTTTTTTAAGTCGACTGAGGGGAGATTACGGCTTGTCGGAAGAAGCTCTCGAGGCTGCAGTGAATCATGCGAAAAATGGTGCAACGCATGATTTCTCGGTAAAGAATTCTGCAGCGCCGCATATCGACTCCGACAGCGAAGTTGCGAATGCATCGAACCCGAGTGGGCAAATTCAATCGGGTAATTCAACTGGCAGCCACGCCAGCGGTGGCACCCGTAATGGTGGGGGCGGTAGCGCTGGCGGCATGGGCGGTGCATCCGGTGCATCGCCACCTGTCACCGCCAGGCACGAACTCTCTATCAAAGCGTTTGCTTGGTCACCCAAAAGAAAATCGTCTGCCGCATCGATCCCGGGTAACGGCGGCGGCGGCGATAGCGAGCAGCGGAGCGAATCCATGAAAGACACCGGCAAGCATGGTGAGGAGGCGTTGTTTAAATGGTTGTGTAAGGAATTTGGCGACAACCGGGTCACCGACATGAATAAGGCGGTACAATCGAATCATCCCGGCTATGATTTTGAAGTCGAGCGCAACGGCGAAACGCATTATTATGAATGCAAATCCTTCGCTGGCAAGCCGCCATCCAAGGTGTCCGTGAGTTCAGCACAATACAAAATCGCCCAAAAACACGGCGAGCGCTATAACCTTTGCATTCTCTATGACCTCGATACCAACAGCCCTCGTATTCATCCGCTGATTTCCAACCCCGCCGTCTTACAAAAAGAGCCAGACGGCTATTTAGTTCACCTGACCAATGGACTAACGCAAACTGAATCGACCGAGTCGAGCGAGTCAACCAACCCACCCGAATCACCCGAAGCGACCGAATCCCCCGAGTCACTCGCCCAATAATCCGCCGTATTTCACCCAACATCACTCCCAAACTTCCCAAAATTTCCAATGTACCAACCATTTACCCCACCGTCGCGCACCCTCATGGGCCCCGGCCCATCCGATGTCAGCCCGGCCGTTTTGGCTGCCATGGCGCGGCCCACTATCGGGCATCTTGACCCGGCTTTTATCGGTTTGATGGACGAAATCAAGGCGCTGTTGCAGTATGCATTCCAGACCGATAACGCGTTGACCATGCCGGTGTCGGCGCCGGGCTCGGCCGGGATGGAAACTTGCTTCGTCAATCTTATCGAGGCCGGGGACACCGTTATCGTCTGCCAAAATGGCGTGTTTGGCGGGCGGATGAAAGAGAATGTCGAGCGCTTGGGTGCCACCTGCGTGCTGGTGGAAGACGAGTGGGGCACGCCGGTTAGCATCGAGCGCGTGGCGCGGGCTTTTGGCGAAAATTCGGCGGTCAAGGCGCTGGCTTTTGTGCACGCCGAAACCTCCACCGGGGTGTGTTCAGACGCCGCCGCCCTGTGCGCGTTGGCGCGTGAACACGGCGCGCTTAGCATTGTGGATGCGGTCACCAGTTTGGCGGGCATCGACCTGCAGGTGCATGGCTGGGGTATTGATGCGATTTATTCCGGCACGCAAAAATGCTTATCGGCGCCGCCCGGTTTATCGCCCATCAGTTTTAGCGCGCGCGCGGTGGAAACCCTGCAGCAGCGGCGCAGCAAGGTGCCGAGTTGGTTCCTGGATTTAAATCTGGTGATGGGGTATTGGGGCGATGGCGGCGGGCGCAGTTATCATCACACCGCGCCGGTCAATGCGTTATATGCGCTGCATCAGGCACTGCTGGATTTGCGTGGCGAAGGATTGGCGCAAAGTTGGGCGCGCCATCGGCGCTTGCACGACGATTTGCGTGAGGGATTGGAAGCGTTGGGGCTGGAATTTTTGGTGGATGAGGCGCATCGCTTGCCGCAATTGAATGCTGTGAAAATTCCACCGGGCATCGATGAGGCGCAAGTGCGGCGGCATTTGTTGGATGAGCATAATCTTGAAATCGGCGCTGGACTCGGGCCCCTCGCCGGCAAAATTTGGCGTATTGGGTTGATGGGGCATGCGTGTAGCGAGGCCAATGTGCAGAAGTGTTTGGCCGCTTTGGGGGAGGCGTTGGAGGCGCAGCGGCGGTCTTGATGATTTGCAACATCATAAGAGTAGCGAGTTCAACCATGGCGGCAAGCTCCAGATTCAACCCTAAGCCGATTTTATTTGGCTTATTTGTTGTTGCCAATATTGTTCGCTAATAATGATCAACGGCTTGCATTTATCATCGCGTATTGACACCGCTTTTTCAATTTTGGCGCCAAAAGTTTCATGTCTCCAACTGTCGGTCACATACTTACCCAAAATCAGGTAATCGAGTTTTTGAGTAACTGCGGGATGATAAATTCCGCCCAAGGATTCTATTTGCGCCTTGCACTGGGTACGCGTGCCAAATATAAACTGCCCGGTAAGCGCGAATTTTTTATTGCTAAAAATCACTGCTGGGGCTGGATCATTCAACGGCGAAGACATGGTGTGGGCTAATTCACCCAACACCGATTCATCACCATTGAATTTACCCAACAGGGCTAATAATTCTTGCGCCTCTTCGCCATCCAACACCCCATCAATCAGCATTGCATCCACCTTGGTTAGCAAGTTTGCAATGATTGGGTTATTCAGAACACTGTGACTCTGCACTAGCCATGTTTGCAGAAATTCCGCCTCGAGTTGATTGATGACACCATCGGCAGATAGGCCTTTACTCAAACCAATCAACACATCTACTTGCCGCGCGGTTACTTTTTTCTTATGATAAATCATCGCTTCGTCTATCATTGTACGATTCCTCATGGTGGAAGTTAGAAAATGGGTTGCCCCATATAACTCGAATTTATGTTATATACACTAACATGATAAAGCGTAAATTGCGTAGCCGTAAACAGCGGCACTTTAGTTGAGCATGAATCGCGTATTTTGTTGCCGGCGCGCCGGCGGTGGTGGATTTGGTTGGCGGTGATGTGAATGCTGCGGTTTGTTATTTTGGATTTATATTATCTAAATTTGCACGGCTGGGTTTGGTTTTTGCTGTTGATGATTTTGATTTTGATGTGGCTTTGGCTTTGATTTTTCTGTTGATGTTGATGTTGATGTTGTCTTTTAACTCATCTTTTGTGGCTGATGGGGTGGAAATTTAAAGACAAAATCGAAAAGCGATAATCAAAATCAAAGTCAAAAGCAAAGTCAAAAGCAAAGTCAAAGTCAAACGCACCCCCCACCAAAACTGGCGGTGAAGACGCCAGTTTTGGCTCCCCCCTGAAAAGCAGGGTGGAGCAAAGCCTTAACAGCAAAAGCAACAGCAAAAGCAACAGCAAAAGCAACAGCAAAAGCAACATCAAAAGCCAACAGCAAAAGCAACAGCAACAGCAACAGCAACAGCAAAAGCAACAGCAAAAGCCAACAGCAAAAGCAACAGCAAAAGCAACATCAAAAGCCTCCCTCAACTAACATACAATCTTCCCATCCCCATCCCCATCCCCCACCCACATCGCGCGCGAAAAACCATGCCCTCGACCACACCCTCGAACACGCCATCGACTCCATCCCCGCAAAAATCCGCCAAAATTTACCCAGTTACCCCTGCCGTCGCCAAAAGCGCGCACTTAGATGCGGCGCAATACCGCGCCATGTACCAACGCTCCATCGACGACCCGCAAGGCTTTTGGGGCGAGCAAGCCACCGAGTTTCTCACTTGGTTCAAACCGTGGCGGCAGGTAATGACGGGGGATTTCGGCGGCGGCGGCAGCCAGTGGTTTGTCGGCGGCAAACTCAATGCGTGCTACAACTGCGTGGATCGGCATGTGGCGCAGCGCGGCGAGCAAATCGCCATTTTGTGGGAGGGCGATGAGCCGGATGTGGATAAATCCATCACCTACGGCGAATTATTGGTGTTGGTTAGCAAGTTCGGCAATGTGTTGAAATCCCGCGGCGTCGGGCGCGGCGAGCGCGTGGCCATTTATATGCCGATGATCCCCGAGGCCGCGGTGGCGATGTTGGCGTGTGCGCGCATCGGCGCCGTGCATTCGGTGGTATTCGGCGGATTTTCGCCCGAGGCCTTGCGCGACCGCATCCTCGATTCCGACTGCCGCGTGGTCATCACCGCCGACCAAGGCGTGCGCGGCGGCGCCACCATCGCGCTCAAGGATAATGTGGAGCAGGCACTCGAGGGCTGCCCAAAAGTACACACCACGCTCATTGTGCAACGCACCGGCAACCCAGTGCGCGAACATGCCGAGCGCGATGTGTGGTATCACGATGCCATGCGCGCCGCCTCGCCCGACTGCCCGCCGGCGCACATGGAGGCCGAAGAGCCGCTGTTCATCCTGTACACCTCGGGCTCCACCGGCAAACCCAAAGGCGTGCTGCACACCACCGGCGGCTACCATTTATACACCGCCATCACGCATAAATATGTGTTCGATTACCACCCCGGCGACACCTATTGGTGCACCGCCGATGTGGGCTGGGTAACCGGCCATTCCTACATCGTCTACGGCCCCCTCGCCAACGGCGCCACCACGCTGATGTTCGAGGGCGTGCCAACCTGGCCCGACGCCGGGCGCTTCTGGCAGGTGGTCGATAAGCACCAAGTCAACATTTTTTACACCGCGCCCACCGCCTTGCGCGCCTTGATGGGGCAGGGCGATGCGCCGGTCACCCGCCATAGCCGCAGCAGCCTGCGCATCCTCGGCACCGTCGGCGAGCCGATAAACCCCGAAGCGTGGGAGTGGTATTACCGCGTGGTCGGCGAGCGCCGCTGCCCGGTGGTGGATACCTGGTGGCAAACCGAAACCGGCGGCATCCTCATCGCCCCCTTGCCCGGCGCCACGGCGCTAAAACCGGGCTCGGCCACCCTGCCATTTTTCGGTATCGAGCCGGCGCTTATGGATGCCGATGGCGGCGCGCTAACCGGCGCCGCCGCCGGCAATTTGGTCATCAACCGCCCCTGGCCCGGGCAGATGCGCACCGTATACGGCGACCACGCGCGCTTTATCGCCACCTATTTCGCCGCCCACCCCGGCTGCTACACCACCGGCGACGGCGCCCGCCGCGATGCGGATGGCTACTTTTGGATAACCGGACGGGTGGATGATGTCATCAATGTCTCCGGCCACCGCCTCGGCACCGCCGAAGTGGAAAGCGCGTTAGTGCTGCACCCCGCCGTAGCCGAAGCGGCCGTAGTCGGCTACCCCCACGCCATCAAGGGCCAAGGAATTTACGCCTATGTCACCTTAATGGTCGGCATCGCCGCCGATGACGCCCTGCGCCGTGCGTTGCTCGACTGGGTAAAAAAAGAAATCGGCGCCATCGCCAAACCCGACCACATCCAATGGGCCCCCGGCCTACCCAAAACAAGATCCGGCAAAATCATGCGCCGCATCCTACGCAAAATCGCCGCCAATGAATTAGATGACTTAGGCGATACCAGCACCCTCGCCGACCCCTCCGTAGTACAAGATTTAATCGCCAACCGATAAGGGAGATTTTTGCTTTTGATGTTGCTTTTGGGCTTTTTCTTTACTCCCCGCTGGGCGGGGAGTCAAAACTGACGGCTTCACCGTCAGTTTTGGTGGGGAGGGTTGCTTTTGATGTTGGCTGTTGCTGTTGGCCTTTGATGTTGGCCTTTGATGTTGGCCTTTGATGTTGGCTTTTGATGTTGCCTTTTGATGTTGCCTTTGATGTTGCTTTACGCCGTTGCCGTTGCTTTACGCCGTTGCCGTTGCTTTCGCCGTTGCCGTTGCTGTCGCCGTTGCTTTTGGGCTTTTTCTCAACCCCCGCGTACGCGGGTAGTCAAAGCAGAGCCGCGCCGACAGGCGTGGGCTGCTTTGGTGGGGAGGGTTGATATGGCTTTTGATTCAGATTTTGATTCAGCATTTGATTTCCACTTCCACCTCCACTTTTTCCCTTTTCACCTTAAAATCCCCCACCCCACCCGCCGCCAGCAACAAAAGACGAATTTTGCCGATATTTCTTGACATCTCCGGCGGAATATAGTACTTTTTCGCTTTCGTAGTATTGGCAAAGCCCGCGCTGATATGGGCTTCATCGCTAAATCCTTAAATGGCAATCAGACGGCAAATGGTGTCAGCAGAGGTTTGAAATTGTTTGTAGGTGAATCTATGAATGATTCTATATCCAGATGAATTCTGGATTCTTTGGCTGATGAGCGACTTGTAAAGCATTTAGGTGGCAGCGATGGTTATGCACTAACCAAAGCGGGCAGTAATTAGTGTCAATCAGCATGACAACCCAATCCGCCCGCGGAAATGCGGGCGGGGTTTCGATATACCCCGCTTGTCGATGTAAGGAAAAGCATGCGATTTTTGCATGATCGCATTTCTTTTTAACTAAACTTTGTGAGGTAAATGATATGGCTTGTAGAGTAGGCATCACAACCGACCTTGCCCGTCGGAAAACCCAGTGGGAACACGAATATCCCTTTATGCGGGAGTGGAAATGGCTTGGAACTTATCAAAGCAAAAGTGCGGCTCAAAGCGAAGAAATTGAAGTTGCAAAGAGTCATGGTTGCGATTATGGTGCTGGTGGCAGAGGCGATGAGGATCAGGTTTGGTATGTTTATCATTTCCATTATCAATAACAACCAACTTCGCCGCCAGAAAATTGAAAAATGATCTGGTCATTTATAATTTCCATCTGGAACATCTGGCTTGAAATGTGGGGCTGGCTTAATGCGAATGCGGCGGCAGTGCAAGCGGTTGGTTCAGTATTGGCGGTTTTTTTCGCGACTTTTGTTGCATGGTGGCAATACAAAAATACTATAAAATTGTGCGAAAAAGAATTTCATGACAAATCGATTGCATTGTCAAACATGTTAATCATGCATATTAATGTGGCGAAGTCGATATTTGATGCTCTTAGGGCCGAAGACATAAGGCACTGCCAATTTGTTGAATTAATAGACGACAAAGTAAAGGAAATGTTTGCTTTTAGAGAAATGACGGCATCTATTCTGGCATCAACAACACACAAAGAAGTTGCTTTTATGGGTGTGTTGCATACACGCATAGGAGACGTAATAAAAACATGCACTTGGGCAGCAGTAAGTATCAAAACCAACCCTAAAACACTGGAAAGTTTAAAAAAGCACGCAACTGAAGTTATCGAGACTCTTTGTGAATTGGTAAACCGAATTAACGAATCAACATGCGGTCACTCTATAAAAGCAGGCGGTTCTCCACCTAACCAAAAATCAAAATGAATCCCACCCCGCCGTATTCGCAATTCCCACGCAAAAATGCGGGCGGGTTTTTTCAACCAATTTATGATTTAACTGACCGAGAATTGAAAAATGATGTTTGGCAGCAACCCAGGCACGAATAAAACTTGGAAGATGATTCCAAAAAATTCTGTGGGGGCAGAGTTAGGCGTTTGGAAGGGCGATAGTTCGGCAAAATTCTTAAAACGCGCAAAGCATTTACATTTGGTGGATAGTTGGTCGCCAGCGGCCTATGTTGAATCGCAAGAGCATGGCGGTTATCAATCGTATTTAGACCGTTACTCCCAATTGGTTGACGGCAAAACTACCGCAGATTTCCAAAAGTATTATGATGCGATTTATGAGATGGTAGTGCAACGATTTAACAACAAACCGGTTACTATTCACCGCATGACCACCGCCGAATTTTTTAATAATTTTACCGAAAAGTTAGATTGGGTTTATGTAGATGCAAGCCATGAGTATGATGGTTGCTTACAAGATTTACATAACGCCAAAAAGTTAATTAAATCTGGCGGGGGTTTATTTGGCGACGATTTCAGAGTAGATAAACCCGAAGTAATGAAAGCGGTTTTGCAATTTTCAATTGACACCAAAATAAAAATCGACAACTTTCACCAAGATCAATATCGGTTTGATATTCCATAATGCACCCTTCGTCCATTCTTAATATGCAAAAAGCCCGCAACAAAATCCGTTTGGATAAAAACTTGCGAGTGCTTGATGTTGGCGGGCGTTCATTAGCAGTCGATAAAGACCGTTCATACCAGCCGATATTCGATGATGTCGCAGCCGAGTATTCTATTGCTGATATTAATGCTGGTGTTGGAGTAACCCATGTTATGCCAAGTCACTATGTTTTGCCGTTTAACAACAATTATTTTGACTTGATTGTTTCCGGGCAAACCCTTGAACATGTTGCAAATCCATTTCGTAGCGTAACAGAGATGCACCGAGTATTAAAACCAAAGGGTTACATTATTTTGATTGCACCGAGTAGTGGCCCCCGTCACGATGCGTTAGATTGCTGGCGGTTTATGGATGACGGTTTTAAGGCGATTGCCGAAGAAGTTAATCTAACGGTGATTGCCGATTGGGTTGACCGAAAAGCAGAAGACGAAAGGTCACGACAATGGGCAGACCACGTGTTTATCGGACAAAAGCCACTGCCAAAAAAACGGTTTTTATAAAATAATTAGCGACTGGAGATTCCACAATGCGTGCGTGCATTCATTATGTCGTTAATCATGAGCAATCTTGCAAATATGCAAATGAGGCAGAAGATTCTTGTCTGCTACACGAGTGGTCATCAGAATTAAAATCTGGAATCACGCCGGCAACATTGAATGAATCAGATTTTCCATATGCCGAGTTGAAATGCGGTCGACTTGAGTCATTTAGATTAAATCAACCGAAAAAGTACTTATACAAGAAGGCACATTTGTTCAACATGTTGCACTTTGCAGATAGGGTAGTTAAAGCAGACGAGCCGATGGTGTTTCTAGAGCATGATGTGATTTGTAAAATTAAATTTCGCATGTTTGACTTTGATGAATTTTGTTTTTTGGCTTTTGCTACCGCCATAAAATCACACGATGATTTAAATTACCATTTTGGCAAATATTGTTTACCGAAATCTAAAGTTGGCGTGAATGAATTCCCCATCGATTATCCAGTTCGTTACTATAAAGAAACGATTTACAAAGATGCAATTGTGACACCTGGAGCGGCGGCGTTTGCCATGTCGCCAGCGGGTGCAAAAAAGATATTGTTAGCCACTCAAAAATATGGTTTAGAGCAATGCGACATGACGCTGAATTCGCATAACTTGCATATGCAATATCTCCATCCAAGCCCATTCGTGCATCAGAAAAATAATCTAAAATTATCTCACGGTTGGTAATGAAACTGCCAAAAATTCACTCGCTATGGATTGGCGACACATTAAGCAATGTAGAAAAGTTGTGCATCCAATCGTTCCTCGATAACGGTCACGAATTCCATTTATATACCTATGGCGAAGTGGCGGGCATACCTGGCGGCGCAATCGTAAAAGACGGCAACGAAATTATTCCTGCCGACAAAATTTTCTACTATAAAAACGGCAGCCCATCCGGGTTTTCTAATTGGTTTCGCTATGCATTGTTAATTAATCATGGTGGTTATTGGGTGGATATGGACATGGTTTGCTTGCGCCCATTCGATTTTCCACAAGACATTGTTTTATCCTATGAAGGCGAGCAAAAACACGAAGTTAATTCAGTCGGCACAACGGTTTTAAAATTTCCAAAATCTCATCCGTTGTTAATTGCATTGGCGGATAGTTGTGCAAACTATAAAAACCGAGATGGTTGCGATTGGGGCGCCGTTGGCGGACCAGTCGCATTAACCCAGTTCGTTAAACAATTCAACATGCAAGCCGATGTGCTGTCGTCGGATGTATTTTTCCCAATCCCTAATCTTTGCTGGTCTAATCTGTATGAAAATGTAACCATAGGGTTTGATGAAAGTAATTTCGGCGTGCATCTTTGGCACAACATAATCACCAGCACCCCAGGCTTTGATAAAAACGCCCGCTTTGATTTGGAATCGTTTTTTGAAAAACAAAAATCCAAACATGGAATTGAAAATAACGCAAGCGCAAAAAGAATAACCACCAAACAATTGCATAGCATGCGAATTAGCAAACTTCGTATAAATGACGAGGAAGTTAGGCGCCAAAACAAACGTCGCCAAAATCGTCTAACCAAATTGTGGCTTGCATTGCTGGCGTCGCTAATCGCAAACTTGATTTTATTGTTCAATTGAACATTCCAATCTATGTAATCTCCCTCGCCCGGGAAAAACACCGCCGTGCAACTATCACTGACCGCTTGCAACAAGCCGATGTGAAATTTGAAATCGTCGATGCCGTAGATGGCAAGAAGTTAGATTTATCGACTCTCAAAAACCGATTGAATCAAAAAAAATTCAGCGAAAAATATAACCGCGAAATGTATCTCGGTGAGATTGGCTGTTTTCTATCGCACTATGATTTGTGGCAACGAATGGTGGACGAGCAAACGCCCTATGCACTAATCATCGAAGACGACGCCACCTGGGATGATGATTTTTTTGCGGTGGTGCAAGCGTGTTTGCAGTCCAAATATTATTGGAACATTATCCACCTCGCTAGCCCCGAAGTCGGGCGGATTTATTCGGTGTTGCAATCGGTCGGCAGCAACCGACAACTCGCCCGATTCAAACATCCCATGGGCATTGCCGCCGCTTATTTGATTGATTTAGACGGGGCGAAAAAATTACTAAAACAGTGCTATGAAATTTTCGAACCCAACGATATGCAATGGCTTTTATATTGGCAAAGCAATTTGTATTTTTATCATGTGCAGCCGCCGCCGGCGACTAACATAAGCGGCGACGACGATTCTGGAATTGGCGACCGCCCGTTTGAAAAAAGCAAACATCAATTACGACAAGAAATAGGGCGGTTTCGCTATCTATGGCAAGCCAATAAAAAACGCTACGCCCGCCGTTTTTATCACTGGACTCACCCGCCAAAATTGCGAAATTAACTTACCCGTTTATATAATCTCCCTCGCCCGTTAAAAACACCGCTTTGCCATTTATCACCAACAACACCCGCCGAGGCAAAAATGAAACTCCCCATCATCCGTTCACTCTGGATTGGCGACGACCTCACCAATTTAGAGAAGTTGTGCATCCAATCATTCCTCGATAACGGGCACGAATTCCATCTACACACCTATGGCGACATCGGCGGCATCCCCGCCGGCGCTACGGTAAAACCCGCCAGCGAGGTATTGCCACCGGAGTACCTATTTACTTATAAAGGCGGCAGCCCGGCCGGAGCTGCCGATAAGTTTCGCTATTTGGCGCTGGCAAAGCACGGCGGTTTTTGGGTGGATATGGATTGCGTTGCCATAAAGCCGTTCGACTTCGATTTACACCAAACCAAATTGATATTCGGTTATGAAGGGGCCGATTATTTTGGCACCGCCATCATCGGCGCCTACCCCAACCATGAACCCATTGTTGAGATGGCAGATCTTTGCCACAAACAAGGCGTCAAAGATGGCGCCAAATGGGGCAGCGTCGGCGGTCCCTTAATCTTCACCGACATGGTAAGGAAGCACAACTTAGCTGCCGAGGCTAAACCACAAGCCACCTTTTTCCCGTTCGATTACGACCACGCCTACCAGATATTTTCCGGGGGGGGGGGGGGGGTAGCATTGCAAGACCTATCGCCGGCAACTTACAGCATTCATTTCTTCAATGAGGGCTGGCGAAAATTCGGTTTGGATAAAAACGCGCGCTTCGATTCGGGGTGTTTATTCGAACAACTTAAAGCCCGGCACGGCATAAAAAATCTGCCCGATGCACCTCAAATACACGCAGATTTCGTAAACCAAATACCCGCCCATAACCTACGCCAACGCAAACAAAGAATAAAACGCGAACGCATTATATATCTACTCATCGCAGTCGCGGCCGGGTTTGCTGTGGGGTTAATCCTATAAAGCCACCGCCGACCGCCGCCGAGATGCCGATGGCTATTACGGAATCACCGCTCCATGGTGATTCATGGTGAAAAAGGGCGCTAAATCACGCCTTATCCAACGCTTGGGCTAAATCTTGCTCGATGTCGTCGGCGTCTTCGATGCCCACCGAGAGGCGCACCAAGCCATCGGTGAGGCCGCGCGCCTGGCGTTCGGCGGCTGGCACATCGGCGTGCGTCATGGTCGCCGGGTGGGTGATCATGGTCTCCACCGAGCCCAAACTTTCCGCCAAACAGGCTAATTTCACGCCGTTCATCAGCGCCTTGCCGGCCGCGATGCCGCCCTTTAATTCGAACGACAGCATGCCGCCATAGCCGCTCATTTCGCGCTGGGCGATGGCATATTGGGGGTGGGATTGCAGCCCCGGATAACTGACGCGCGCGACTTTGGCGTGGTTTTCGAGGAAACGGGCCATGCGCAAGCCGCTTTCGTCATGGCGCTGCATGCGCAGGTGCAGGGTTTTGAGACCTAACAAATTCAGCCAGGCATCGAATGGGCTATTGACCGCGCCGATGGTTTTTTGGATGAACTTGAAGCGCTCAAATAGCGCCTGATCATTGACCACTAAGGCGCCGCCGATGAGTTGGTTGTGGCCGCTCAAATATTTGGTGGTGGAATGCATGACGATGTCGGCGCCTAACTCCAGCGGGCGCAGAAAAATCGGCGTGGCGAAGGTGGAATCCACGCCCACCGGAATGCCGGCGGCTTTGGCGATTTTCGCCACGGCGCTGATGTCGGTGATTTTGATGAGCGGATTGGACGGCGTCTCCAGCCAAATCAGCCGTGTTTGTGAGCGGATAGCAGCGGCGATGTTTTGCGCATCAGTGCTATCAACATAGGTGAATTCGATGCCATAGGTGGTTAAAACTTCGTTGAAATGCCGCGACACGCCGCCGTACACATCATCCGAGCACACCACATGGTCGCCGGATTTGAGCAATTTCATCACCGCATCCACCGCCGCCATGCCGCTGGCGTAGCAGATGCCGTAGCGCCCGCCCTCCAAGGCCGCCAAATTCGCCTCCAAAATCTGCCGCGTGGGGTTGGATGCGCGGGTGTAATCAAAGCCCAAATCCCGCCCCACTTCCGGCAGCACATAGGTGGCGGTTTGATAAATCGGCGCGATGATGGCGCCGGTGGTGGGGTCTGGCGATTGCCCGGCGCGCACGCATTGGGTGTCGATTTTCATGGTCGCATAAGGGTGGTCGGGTGAATGGGGGCGGATGATAGCGAATTTTTGGGGAATTATATGATTGTTGCCCCAATTCTTATTTCACACCGATTTTATAGCGTGGCGAAAAGTATGCTTAGGTTAGGGTTTTTATGGGGTTTTTGGGGTAATGCAAGCGGTTTTTTTGTTGGGGCAACAACCATATAATTCCTTTTGATATTGGCTTTTGATATTGGCTTTTGATATTGGCTTTGATATTGGCTTTAAATTACTCCCCCGCATGATGAAGCGGGGGGAGTGAAGATTAAAGGCGAAAAGCAAAAGCGAAATCACACCTCTGAGCAGTCGCCACAACCCCCGAGCGAGCGAAAAGGGCGGGGGTTTAGTCCAAAAAATCGGCGCACAAGGCCGCCAACCGGGTGGGGTGCTCGGCGTGCAGCCAATGCCCGGCCTCGGCGATTTCCGCGAGGCGGGCGCGCGGAAAACGGCGGAAAATCTCGGGCTGGTGGGCTGCGCAGATGTAATCCGAGCGCCCGCCTTTGATAAACAACGCGTCGATGTCGGTGACGCGCGAGTTTTCATAATCCGCGAGTGCCGGCAGGTGTCGCGCGATGACCTCCAGATTGAGTTGCCAGCGATAGCGCGCGCCGGCGGCGTTAGGTGCGCCGTCCGCATTATCGCCGCCGCCGTTATCGCCCATACTTCCGCCCACGCCGCTATCGCCCACGCCACCGCCCACGCCGGTGCGGTCGCCCATGCCGCCAGCCACGCCGTCACTCCCGCCGCCGATGCCGTTATCGCCCATACCGCCGCCCACGCCGGTGCGGTCGCCCATGCCGCCAGCCACGACATCACTCCCGCCGCCGATGCCGTTATCGCCCATACCGCCGCCCACGCCGGTGCGGTCGCCCATGCCGCCAGCCACGACATCACTCCCGCCGCCGATGCCGTTATCGCCCATACCGCCGCCCACGCCGGTGCGGTCGCCCATGCCGCCAGCCACGACATCACCCCGGCGCGCGTTTTGGGCGATAAATTGCCGCGTAGCGACATCACGGATGCCCGCCGCCAGCGCCGCATCCAGTTGCCGGCGGTTGGCGATGGCGCGCAAATCCACCGCCCGCATGGCGTCTATCAACGCCAAATGCCCGCCGCCATGGGCGCTCGGTCGGTAGTCCACCGGCGCAATATCCACCACGATTAATTTACCCACCCGTGGCGATTTTGCGGGCGCGGAATTCAGCGGCGAGGGCGATGTCGCGGGCGCGGAATTCAGCGGCGAGGGCGATGTCGCGGGCGCGGAATTCAGCGGCGGGGGCGATGTCGCGGGCGCGGAATTCAGCGGCGAGGGCGATGTCGTGGGCGCGGAATTCAGCGGCGAGGGCGATGTCGCGGGCGCGGATGGCGCCGCAGTCGCGGGCGAAATCGCCGCCCCATGCCCATCCGCCGCCAAAATCGCCGCCGCAGGCGAGCATGCCGCCGCCCCATGCCCATCCGCCGCCGTAACTTCGCCGCCATGCGGTCGACCATCGCCAGGCTGACCCTCATCCTGCGCCAACATCATCGCCACCTTGCCGCCCATGCTGTGGCCGAGCACGGCGGCGCCATGCAAGCCATGGTGGTCGATAAAAGCCGCCACATCGCCAGCCATAGCGCGATATCCCATCGCATCCCGCCACGGCGATTGCCCATGATTGCGCATATCCAAGCAAAAAACCGCCCGCGAAACCACCAGCCGCTTAGCCACGCCACGCCAATTCGCATTAGCACCGAACAACCCATGCAAAATGAGCAAAGGCCGCCCCCCCGCCACCCCATACCGCCGAAAATGCAACGCCGCCGGGCGCTGGCATGGATACGATTGGGGGGACATGTTAATGCGTGGGGTAGGGGGGAAGTGCCGCAACAGTATAAATGGGGGGTTGCTTTTGGCTTTTGGCTTTTGGCTTTTGGCTTTTGGCTTTTGGCTTTTGATGTTGGCTTTTGATTTCGCTTTTGATGTTGGCTTTTGATTTCGCTTTTTGCTTTTGATTTCGCTTTTTGCTTTGGCTTTGGCTTTGGCTGTTACGCTTTACTCCCCCCCGCTTTATCTTGCGGGGGAGTCAAAACTGGCGGCTTTATCGCCAGTTTTGGTGGGGGGTGCGTTTGATGTTGGCGTTTGATGTTGGCGTTTGATTCGGCGTTTGATTCGGCGTTTGATTTAGCGTTTGATTTGGCTGTGGCTTTTCACTGTTGGGGTGAAAATTTATAGGATAAAGGCAAAAGCGAAAGGCAAAGCGAAAAATCAAAATCAAAATCAAAAGTACCCCCCACCAAAACTGGCTAAAAAGCCGCCAGTTTTGGCTACCCGCCGAAGCAGCCCACGCCTGTCGGCGTGGCTCTGCTTTGACTCCCCATCATGATGAAGCGGGGGGAGTGAAGATTAAAGGCGAAAAGCCAAATCAAAGCCAAATCAAAAGCCAAAAGAAAGATCAACCCCCCTCACAAAATAAATCAAATCCGCCGGCTTCATCCGTCAAACTTAGCCAGCCCATACCGATAAAGCAACCCCGATACGGCGATTCAAGTATACAAACCCCATACATCCAAAATACAAACCCATAAACCCCAAACACATCCCCAAAATCATCCCCCAACCATTTTCCGCTACACTACGCCGGCCCCGACACCTCACCATCCCCCAAATTCCCCAGTGCAGACCGCCGCCCCGGCCGCCGAACCGAAGCCCGGCGAACACGCGTCGGGGGCGATTTTATGCATCGTTTTCGGGGTGTTGATGCTGTCGTTGGGCGATGCGGTGATCAAGTTTTTCAGCGCCGATTTTTCGATTTGGCAGATTTATGTGGTGCGCTCAGGCTTAGCAGCGCCGGTGTTGGGCGGCGTAATGTGGCTACACAGCGGACGCGCGCGGCCGGGGTTTTGGCGCAGCATGCGGCCGCGCGCTTGGCGTTGGACGCTGCTGCGCAGTGCCTTGTTGGCGGTCACTTGGGCGCTGTATTACGCCGCCTTGCCGCACCTCGGCCTATCGGCGGCGGCGGCGGTTTTGTATACCATTCCGCTCTTCATCACCATGTTTTCGGCGTTGTTTATCGGTGAAAAAATCGGCGCGGCGGCGTGGTTTGCGGTGGCGATGGGCTTTATCGGCGCGCTTATCATCGTGCGTCCGGCGGCGGATGATTTCAACGCCCACGCGCTCTTGCCCATGCTCGCCGCCATTTTGTACGCTTGGTCGATGCTCATCACGCGCACCAAATGCCGCCATGAACACCCGTTAACTTTATCGCTATGGATGAACATCATGTTCATCGCCACCGGCGCCATCGCCAGCCTAATGTTGCTACTCTGGCAACCCGAATCCGCCGCCCATAGCCCCTTTTTATTCGGCGGCTGGCGCGCCCTGACGGCCGCCGAATGGTTGCTGATGGGCGTGCTCGCCGCCACCATCTTGCTCGGCACGATTTTCGCCGCCGCCGCCTACCAAAAAGCCGCCCCACCACTGGTCGCCACCTTCGAATACACCTATCTGGCATTCGTCGTGTTCTGGGGCTTCATCTTGCTAAACGAAACCCCCGACCAACCCACCGTCATCGGCATGGTCATCATCGCCGCCGCCGGCAGTATCGCGCTGCGCCAGCGGCGCCGGTCGACCACCGCCGTGAAATAGCGTCATGTCCGCGTCGCTAATAAAGAACGCCAACCCGGCTATTTTGCGCGCCTGTCGCGAGCAAATTAATATGGACATTGCTGAAGTTAAAAAGAAAGTCGCCAGCATTATCGATATCGAGGCCGGGGAAAAACACCCCACCATCAATCAGCTCGATAGGCTGTCCGAGCTTTACCTGGTGCCGCGCTGGATATTTATTAACGAAACCTTGCCGCCGCAATATCAATTCAATAAAACATCGCCGGCCTTTCGAAAATTCACCGATTCGAACTCCGAAATATTTGAATCCACCGAGATTCGAAAATTAACTATCGAAGTCGAGCAGTTGCGTGATTTTATAATAACCTTGCGCGCCGAAATGGATGAAGCGGTGGCAGCATTTATGCCGCCCGAATTGCCGCGTATCGATAATGCGCAAGACACGGCGCAACATATTCGACGCTGGTTGGGCGCCACAAGCAATTGCACTTCTCTAGAATGGAAAGTGTTGCTGGAGAAAAAAAATATTTTTGTTTTCATGACCAACAAATATACAGGACGGTTTCATGTCGATAAAAAAATGTTTCGCGGCTTGTCGATTTACCATGCCACCTTGCCCATCATCATCATAAACGATAACGATGCTAAAAAAGCGCAATCATTCACCCTAATGCACGAATTAGGGCATTTACTGAGGCGCGAAAATGCCCTGGATGACTGGAATGAAAACCACCGCTTAACCGAAAAATGGTGTGATGAATTGGCTGGCAATATTTTAATGCCAGCGCCAGAATTTCACATCGCCGCGCAACATGGCATGGATGATTTAACCGCCATTGATGAAGTCGCCGCCCGCTTTAAAGTGAGCAAATACGCCTGTTTGGTGAGGGCGAGGCAATTAAAGATCATCACCCAATCCGCCTATGATAAATATTTCCATGATCTAGAAACCGAGTACCAAGCGGCGAAAAAAAAGAGTGGATTCGCTAACCGAAACAGAGCGAAAGAAGTGCGGAATCAATACGGCAGCATTTACACCCATGCCATTTTCCAGGCTTATCACAATCAAGAAATCGGCCTGCACAAACTATGTAAATTATTTGGCTTAAAGCAAACCGCCCATGCGCTTGAGATAGAGACCGCATTATGAGCGCGCCATATTGCCTTGACGCCAATGTTTTTATCACGGCGTGGTATATCTATTATCCGATTCACTCTTTCCCATCGCTATGGGAACAAATTCATGAGCGCCGAAATAAAATTGCATTAATCAAACCGATATTCGATGAAATTGAACCAATTTCATCCACCGATAATAAAAAATTAACGCCCAGCAGAAAAAAAGAAAAATATCCATTGCGCATATGGCTGCAAGATAATAATTTCGCTAGCGCGTCAATCGATATCGAGGTAAAAAATATTTCTTTAGATTTAGAAAAGGAATATGAAATCAAACAAAACCACTCCAAAGGAGCCAGCCAAAACGATATGACATTAATAGCCTATGCACTTATCAACCAAAAAACAGTCGTAACCTATGAAGCACCGCAAAAACAGAATCCAGCGCATAAATACAACTATAAAATCCCCTTAATATGCCGCGAAAAAAATATCGAATGCATTGATTTTGTGGATTTAGTAAAGGAACTCGACATAAGAGTCTAAAAAATAATAAGAGTATAATCCCCGACTCCGCCCAAATACCGAGCCACCGACAACATCGCCACCCACGCCACCTGATACAATATCGCCTTAGCATCGAAACCCATAAAACCTCCAATTCATCCTCCCGCCCACCACAAAATAATGCCCGAAGCGGCGCGGTTAAAATCGTAGACGACCGCGGCGTTGAAAGCCTTCGAATTTTATTGTGCGATGAATAAAACGCCATGACCATGAATGCACATACTCAAAAAGAGGCCCAAAAAGAGGCCCAAAAAGACGCGCAACAATTTGCGCAGCGGGCGACCTTCAGCGTCAAGAATCTCGGCCCCATACAGTCTGGTGAATTCACCGCCAAACCGCTTACCTTATTTTGCGGACCAAACAACACTGGCAAAACCTGGCTAATGTACGCGCTATATGCGTTTTGGCGCAATGTGCGTCGTCCAGGAATCAACGGAATCCAAGGGATGGCGAATGCGTTGCGGGAAAACGGTATATTTAAATGGGACATACAAGAAAATTTGGGCGGACGGTCTCAAAAATATATCAATAAAAACGGTTTGATTCATCCGTCTGATTTTTCGGATACATTCAATGTCGATGAATCCACATTTGAACATTCAAAATTTAACTGGAAAATTGCCGAAGATGTTTTTATCAATACTGTGCGGAATAAAACTATAAAGGTGGAAATTGATGGCATATTGCTATTGGAAAAACATGCCGGCAGCACGGAATTAACAATCATGTATGCAGCGAAACAAAAAATCATGCCTCGCGCAGTCGAAAATTATATGATGATTACCTTGTCTAAACTATTGCTATCGATGCCCCGTACATTTTTAATGCCGGCCGAGCGCAATGGCCTTCATTTATTTTTTAGAGAACTCAGCACGAAACGTACTGCACTGTTGCATCACGCCAGCAAACAAAAAATCAATTTAAATGAATTGTTCCATGATGTAATTAAATCTCGGTATGCGCAACCTATCGCCGATTACATCGATTGGTTAAACAATCTTCCTGAGTTAAAAATGGGAAAACCTGGTCATTTCCATGCGCTGGCGGAAAAATTGCGGCGCACTATCAGCGAAGGCAGATACTTAGTCAGTCGCGATGGGGATATTTCTTTTCGACCGAATAAATTG
This sequence comes from Candidatus Poriferihabitaceae bacterium, assembly GCA_965243285.1. GTDB lineage: Bacteria > Pseudomonadota > Gammaproteobacteria > Arenicellales > Poriferihabitantaceae > JAHRAW01. Next base: position 2,356,172 of record OZ251537.1, read on the forward strand.
AGCCGAGATGCCAAAGAAGCCACGCCGCCAACTTTAGGCCTGCATGCAACATCATCAACTATAAAAAGCCTTTTTGGTTTTTGGTTTTATCTGGAAAACCAAGCGAAACCAGGCGATGTGTTGATGATAGATGAGCCAGAACTCCATCTACACCCGAAACATCAACGCGAATTAGCGCGCATTTTTGCGCAGTTAGTCAACGCCGGGTTGCGCGTGATAGTGAGCACGCACAGCGACTATTTGGTGCGTGAAATCAACTCGCTCATCATGTTGGCAACCGACAACCCGGCGCGCGATGGGTTGATGGAAAAACATGGCTACCAAAAAGAGCACCTTTTGGATAAGGAAATGGTGGCGGCATATTTGGTGGATAATCGAGAAATTACCGCAATGGAAATTACTTCTGATGAAGGGATTTTGGAGAAGACCTTTGATGATGTCATCGATGATCTAAACGAAATCGGCGATGATATTTATTACACTTATTTAGATAATACGCCCGACGAGGATGTGAAAAATGTCGCTAGTTGAATGTTTTCGCGCGGTTATTGATAGCAGATTTCATCTTGAAAATAACGATAAAGATGGCAACATAGTTATACAAGAAGTAAACAACACCGATGGCTTTTCTCTCACTTTTGTGGGCATAAAAAACATTGAAAGTTTTGGCTTTTCTGCTGAATCTGGGTAACTTGAACCTTTGGCGTTGCTTGCCAGCCATAGCACCTCAGATGAAACCCCAAACGAAGGTTTATCGGGCATCAAAAAAATGTGCGATGGCATTATTGTTTTTTCACACCATAATAGTGAGTATATTTTGGGTGTGGAACTTAAATCCATACACACAAAAAGTGCCCATCAGCAATTAAAAAACGGTGAAATTCTTGTGGACTGGATAACAAAACTGCTTAAAAATCATAAACACTGGAATGGCGCGTACAAATTTTTCGGCATTATTGTTAAATCCACAAAAACAGCCAAAAATAAACGCAGCGTAAATCGAAACAACCACCTATTTTCTGAAGTAAAACACCCCGGACACAAAACCTTTTTGCCCGGACACAAAATCTTTTTGATTAGAAATTTTGACAAAATCCACTTTCGTAAAATCATTAATGCCGTCACCGAAGCCTAAAACCACTCACCCCGACGATCTGCTGAGCGGCGGGTTATCAAGACATAACCGGCCGCATGCGGTATTCGTAAAGCCATTCCCAACATCACCTGCAGCGAGGAATTTTGTTATGCAGTGTAAGTTTGTTTGCGCGTTGTCGGTGGTCGTGTTCGGCACTTGGGCGGCAACCGCCTCAGCGCGGGAGAATATTCAAATGGTCGGGTCGTCCACGGTGTATCCGTTTGCGACTGTGGCGGCCGAGCGGTTTGGGCGCGCGACGGACTTTAAGACGCCGATTGTGGAGGCTACTGGGTCCGGCGGCGGGCTGAAGTTATTTTGCGGCGGGGTAGGGCGCAAGCATCCGGATTTTGCTAATTCCTCGCGGCGGATTAAGGCCTCTGAGTTCGAACATTGCGCGCAAAATGGCGTCACCGACATCATCGAGATTAAAATCGGTTATGACGGCATCGTGTTGGCCAATAGTCGCGCCGCGCCGCGTTTTTCATTGACGCGCGCTGATATTTTTCGCGCCCTGGCGAAAAACACGCCGCACCCGGATGGCAGCGAAACCTTAACGCCCAACCCGTATTCCACTTGGCGCGAAGTAAACTCAAGCCTGCCGGCCACGCCCATCGAAGTATTCGGGCCGCCGCCGACTTCCGGCACGCGTGATGCGTTCGTGGAGTTGGCGATGGAGGGCGGGTGCGCGCAAATTCCCTGGTTGGCGGCGATGGGAGCCGCCGACCCACACGCCTACCGCGAGGCCTGCCACCGCATTCGCGAAGACGGCGCGTTTATCGAAGCCGGCGAAAATGACAATTTAATCGTGCGAAAACTCGGCAAAAATCCGCACGCGCTCGGCATTTTTGGCTTCAGTTTCCTCGACCAAAACGGCGATGTGGTACAAGGCGCGCATGTGGACGGCGTGGCCGCGCAATTCGAGTTGATCGCCAGCGGCGCCTATCCCATCGCCCGCCCGCTGTATGTGTATGCCAAGTCGGCGCACCTTTCGGTGATTGCCGGCATGGCGGAATTTATCGCCGAACTCACTGCCGAAGATACTTGGGGCGAGGACGGCTATCTCGCCGACCGCGGTTTAATTCCGCTGCCCGACGCCGAACGCGATGCCTTTCGCGCCGCCGCCGTGAATTTGACGCGCTTGGAGATGTAAGGCAGGTTTAGCGAGGGTGCCGGTCGAAGGGTAAGATTCGGTTTTACCCATGCGTCAGGGATGATAAAAATGGCGCGGATAAAACTGATAATCATGCGCGTCGCGTGCCATACATTAAGTGACATACATTAATATGTAGGGCGACATTTTAAGATTCATGGCACGCTCCCACGCCCGAACCTCGCGCCGATAGTAGTCACCGCCATTGCGTAAAATACCAGGAACGGATTGGCGAGCACCGAACCCATCTCGATAACATGGTCGACAACATGACCCGTGCGCGATTGCATGATAGGTGCTGATTGTTACCTGCTCATCCGCCGCCAGATAGCCAGTGTGGCGGCGGCGAAAAATTAACGAATTCCACAATCTGCGCACCATTTATTTCGCCGCGAGGGGGAATAGGGCGCGCATTTCGCCGCCGCGCAAAATATAATCGCCGCCGCTGCCGCGCTGCATTAACTTGTCCATCATCAACATAACGCCCGCCAATATAATGCCCGCATGAATTCGCTACTGGCGTTGTGCTTATTTTTTATCGGTTTGCCGGCGGCGCTGATGGTGTTGATGCGGGTGTTGCGGCGGCGGCGCGTCAATCGCCGTCTCGAGGGGATGTTCAAGGGTTTTTTGTTGCTGTGCGCGTGTCTTGCCATCGCCACCACCATCGGCATCGTGTTGTCGGTGCTGTTCGAGGCGATTCGCTTTTTCAACATTGTGCCGCTGCGGGAGTTTTTATTTGGCCTCGAGTGGTCGCCGCAAACCGCCATCCGCGCCGACCAAGTGGCCGCCAGCGGCGCGTTCGGCGCGGTGCCGTTATTCGCTGGCACCTTGCTAATCACCGTCATCGCCATGCTGATTGCGGCGCCGTTGGGGTTGATGTCGGCGATTTATTTATCGGAGTACGCCAGCCCGGCGGCGCGCGCTGTGGCTAAGCCGATTTTGGAGATGTTGGCTGGGGTTCCCACCGTGGTGTATGGTTTTTTCGCCGCGCTGACGGTGGCCCCGCTGGTGCGCGATGGCGCCGCCGCCTTAGGGGTTAGCGCCGCATCGGAAAGCGCGTTAGCCGCCGGCTTGGTGATGGGCATTATGATTTTGCCGTTCGTGTCGTCTCTGTCAGACGATGTGATAAACGCAGTGCCGCAATCGTTGCGCGACGGCTCCCTGGGGCTGGGCGCGACGCGCTCGGAGACCATCCGCCGCGTGGTTTTGCCGGCGGCGTTGTCGGGCATCGTCGGCAGTTTGCTGCTGGCGGTCTCGCGCGCCATCGGCGAGACCATGATCGTGGTGATGGCGGCCGGATTAGCCGCCAATCTAACCGCCAATCCGCTGCAGGCGGTCACCACGGTCACGGTGCAAATCGTCACTCTGTTGGTCGGCGACCAAGCCTTCGACAGCCCAAAAACCCTAGCCGCGTTCGCGCTCGGTTTGGTGTTGTTCGTGATGACGCTGGCGCTGAATATCATCGCGCTGCGCGTGGCGCGCAAATATCGCGAGCAATACCAATGAACACGCGCACCGCGGCTAATTCGACTGATGTGACCGATGCGGCCGATGAGGGCCGCCAAAATGCGGCACTGGAGGCGCGGTTGCGGCGCGGCATCGGCGCCCGCTATCGGCGCGAACAACGCTTTCGTTTCGCTGGCCGCGCCGCCATCACGGTGGGCGTGGTGTTTTTGCTGTGGCTGCTGGGGACCACCGCGCAGCAGGCGGTAAGCGCGTTTTTTCAGACCTATGCGGCCCTCGACATCGCCATAGACATCCCGCAAATCTCGCAAATCCAACCAATTCAGCCAGTTCAGCCGATTTCCCCCTCGACAAACGCCGCAGAATCAACCGTAGCGACAGCTTCCGCCGCCAGTCGGCCAGAAATCGAGCCAGACATCCGCCCAGACATCGAACCAGACATCGAACAAAAAATCCGCCAAGCGATTCGCCAGGCGCGCTATGCATCCATGATAAAGGCCGCGTTGCGCGATGCCTTCCCCGCCGCCATCACCCGCGCCGATAAAAAGCGCCTGTACCGATTGATAAGCGACGGCGCGCAATACGCGGTGCGCGATGCGGTGTTGCGCCGCCCTGAGTGGGTCGGCGGCACGCACCGCTTTTGGGTGCTCGCCAGCGACGAGGTCGATCAACTAGTGAAGGGCGCCGTCGACCGCGCCCGGCCCGAAACCCAACGCCGCCTATCGGACCAAGCCATCGGCTGGGTGGATCAATTGGTGGCCGAAAAGCGCATCGAAAAACGCTTCAACTGGCGATTTTTCAGCGCCGGAGATTCGCGCAATGCCGAGGAGGCGGGAATTTTCGGCGCCATGATGGGCTCGATTTTCACCCTACTGGTCACCATGTTGCTGGCCTTGCCGGTGGGCATCGCCGCGGCGGTTTATCTGCAAGAGTTCGCGCCGCAAAATAAACTGGTGGATTTGGTCGAGGTGAACATTAACAATCTGGCCGCCGTGCCGTCCATCATCTTTGGCTTGTTGGGGCTGGCGATTTTAATCAATTTTTTCGGCATGCCGCGTTCGGCGCCGCTGGTCGGCGGCCTGGTGCTGGCACTGATGACCTTGCCCACCATCATCATTTCCAGCCGTGCCGCGCTGGCCGCGGTGCCGCCGCGTATTCGCCAAGCGGCGTTGGGGGTAGGGGCGTCTGAGGTGCAAACCGTGCTGCACCATGTGCTGCCGCTGGCCATGCCGGGTATGTTGACCGGCGCCATCATCGGCTTGGCGCGCGCCTTAGGCGAGACCGCGCCGTTGTTAGCCATCGGCATGGTCGCCTTCATCGTCGACATTCCGGCCTCGCCGACCGACCCGGCCACCGCCTTGCCGGTGCAAATCTACCTGTGGGCCGATAGCCCGGAACGCGGCTTTGTGGCGCGCACTTCGGCCGCCATTTTGGTGTTACTGGCGGCATTAGCAGTGGTCAGCGCCGTGGTGGCGCTTATCCGACACAAACTGGAGAGACGTTGGTGATTAAATCTTATGCCCCGGGCCATGCGCCACGCCACGCGGCCGCCAATCAGCCGACCGATATCATGGCCGAGGCGGCGGTGCCGACGCGCACCGTCGGCGACCCATTCACCGAAAATGCGGTGCTGGCTTGTCGCGGCATCGATGTGTTTTATGGCGACAAACAGGCCGTTTTCGATGTGTCTTTGGATTTGGCGAAGCACCAGGTACTGGCCATGATCGGCCCCTCCGGCTGCGGCAAATCCACCTTATTACGCTGCATGAACCGCATGAACGACACCATCGAAGGCTGTCGGGTGAGCGGCGAAATCACCCTGCACGGCGCCGACATCCACGCCCGCGACATGGATGTGGTGTATCTGCGCGCGCGCGTGGGCATGGTGTTTCAAACGCCCAATCCCTTCCCCAAATCGGTGTATGAAAATGTCGCCTATGGCCCGAAACTGCACGGCCTGCACCGCAACCGCGCCGAACTCGACCAGATGGTGGAATCCAGCCTGCGCCGCGCCGGCCTGTGGGATGAGGTCAAAGACCGCCTCAATTTGCCCGGCACCGGCTTATCCGGCGGCCAACAACAGCGCCTGTGCATCGCCCGCGCCATCGCCATATCGCCCGAGGTGATTCTCATGGACGAGCCGTGTTCGGCCTTAGACCCTATCGCCACGGCGCGCATCGAAGAGTTGATAGATGAGTTAAAACAACACTTTACCATCGGTATCGTCACCCATTCTATGCAACAAGCGGCGCGCGTATCGCAGCGCACGGCATACTTTCATCTCGGTAAATTGATCGAAATCGGCCGCACCGAAGACATGTTTACCAACCCGGCGCATACTTTAACGGAAGGCTATATAACCGGTCGGTTTGGCTGAAAAAACATAGAGTTACCGGCTATTTATTAGGTTTTACATCAAATTAAATCAACCCCAAGAGGTGGGTTATGAACAGCAGCGGGCATATTTTCAAGCGCTATGACAGCGAAATGCGGCACTTACATGGTTTGGTGCTGGGGATGGGGCAATTGGCCGTCGAGCAACTGGCGCGCGCGGTGAAAACCCTCGAGCGCCAAGATGTGGAGCAAGCCCAGCAGGTTATCGAGAATGACCGAAAACTCAACGATTTGGATGTGCAAGCCGATGACGAAATCGTGCGCATCATCGCCTTGCGCCAGCCCATGGCGCGTGACCTGCGGGAGATTATCGCGGTGGGCAAAATCATCGCCGAACTCGAACGCGCCGGCGATGAAGCGCGCAAAATCGCCGGGTTGACTTTATGTTTTCACGCCGCCGGGGCTGATGGCGCGGAAAGTGCTCGTGATGGGAAGTCAGGCGAGCCGCCAGCGCGCATTTTGGCCGATATTTACGCGCTTTCGGAGTATGTCGGCGCCATGCTAACGGCGGTGATGGGCGCTTTTGACGACCTCGATTTGAAAAGGGCGGTGGGCGTGCTCGGCCAAGGCGAAACCTTGGATGAACGGCTGCAATCCAGTTGGCGCGGCGTGAGCGATTTGGCGCACGAAAACAGCGACCACCTGGAGCATTTTGTCGATATCGTGCTCGGTATCCGCGCCTTGGAGCGCTTTGGCGGCCACGCCAAAAACATCGCCGGCCATATCATCTTCATCAAACACGGCACCGATGTCCGCCACCAAGGCGTGGCCGATATTTTGCAACAGGTGACCCAAGCGCCAGATTGATTGGGGATTTATATACTTAAATCGGCGCAACCCATGAGTTTAAATCGCCCCCAGCAGAGTCCATTGACCCCCCCACCCGCCATCCTAATCATCCCCACCCGCCACCCGCCATCCCCCCAATCATCCCCACCCGCCACCCGCCATCCCCCCAATCATCCCCATCCGCCACCCGCCATCCCCCCAATCATCCCCATCCGCCACCCGCCATCCCCCCAATCATCCCCATCCGCCGCCCGCCATCCCCCCAATCATCCCCATCCGCCACCCGCCACCCGCCATCCCCCCAATCATCCCAGTCAGCACCAGGTTATTATGTAAACTAACCCCAAGGTTAGTTTACATAATAACCCCCCCGATTCCCCCAGGTTATTATGTAAACTACCCGTTAGGGTAGTTTACATAATAACCCTTATACGAAGTTGTTTGTTCGACTCCTGTTTCGGTCAAATTAGTCACTTTCCCCACCATCCGCCGCCCTCCTAAGCGAATCACAGACCAGCAACCGGTGCTTCAACCTTGAATCGCCGGTTACTTGTTCACTAGCAAAAGCAAAGCCAACATCAAAAGCAAGTCAACATCAAAAGCAAGTCAACATCAAAAGCAAGTCAACATCAAAAGCAAGTCAACATCAAAAGCAAGTCAACATCAAAAGCAAGTCAACATCAAAAGCAAGTCAACATCAAAAGCACCCCCCACCAAAACTGGCGATGAAGTCGCCAGTTTTGGCTCCCCCCTAAAAAGATAGGGTGGAGCAAAGCCTTAACAGCAACATCAACATCAACAGCAACAGCAACAGCAAACCACCAAAACCCGCCCAAACTCAACCTCGCCGCCCTTAAAAACCCCCTACCGAGACCGCTTGATATTCTTCAAGTGCGCGGTTTGGCTTTGCGCCTCGATGAATATCCGCGCCACCTCCGGGTATTTGCCCTTGATGCGGGTTTCTAACGCGCTGATGATTTCTTCCACATCACTGGAGGAAATGGAATCGCTGAAATCCAGGCTGATGGTCAGCAACACATCATTGGGCCCTAAGTGCATGGTCAAAATTTCGTTGATGTTGATGATGTTGCGTTCTTGGGTCAGGATGCGGCGGATACCGTCGCGCACCGCGTCGCTGGCGGCCTCGCCGATGAGCAAGCCCTTGCTCTCGTACGCCAACATCATGGCGGCGCAACTGAGAATCACGCCGATGACGATGGAGGCCATGGCGTCATAGGCCGGATTGCCGAGCCATTGGGTCAGCGCCAGCCCGCCGAAAGCGGCGAACAGCCCCAACATGGCGGCGCTGTCTTCGAACAATACGGTGAACACCGTGGGGTCTTTGCTCAAGCGCATGGCTTCGAAATAGCCGTGCGAGGCAGCCTTCTGGCGGCGAAATTCGCGAAAGGCCACTACCCAGGCCACCCCTTCGAACACCATGGCGACCCCTAACACCACATAATTGATCATGGGGCGGTGGATTTCCGTCGGCGCGTTCAGTTTGTGAATGCCCTCATACAGTGACACCCCGGCGCCGATGGCGAACACTAAGATGGCGACCACGAAAGCCCAGAAATACAACTCCATGCCGTAGCCGAACGGATGGCGGTCGTCGGCGGGTTTTTCGGCGCGCTTCATGCCCCACAGCAGCAGCCCTTGGTTGCCGGTATCGACCACCGAGTGCACCGCCTCGCTCAACATGGCGGAACTACCGGTGATGCTGGCGGCGAAAAATTTGGTGATGGCAATCAAACCGTTGCCGACCAATGCCGCCAGCACCACCCATCTGGAGCCGGATTTATTTTTCAAGTGTCAAACACGCCTCGTAGCGTAATGGTGGAAAACAGCCAGTATGGGAAAAATGGTGAGAAAAAATGTGAGAAAACACACTAAATGCGCGAAAATTTTGGCACCGAACCGCCCAAACATGCACATTGCGCCTGGGATTGGCCTCATATCATGTCATGCCGCCGCTCCATGTCCATGGCGAATTATTCAGGGCGAATGATCATAGCAATTAGCCAGGCGGATTAACCGGGCGGATTAACCGGGCGGATTAACCGGGCGGATTATAAGCGGGAAATGCGCCCTATTTTGTATCGATAAGGGTGAGGTTTTTGGCCGTGCATCGGCCGGCTAATTGGGGATGGAATAAGTGCCGGTGGCGTGCGCCACGGGCTGCTCGGCGCCTAAGATTTCGCTGTGGATGCGCGCTTCGCACACCGCCAGGCGGCGGCCGAGTTTGAGCAGGCCGGCGCTGGCGATGAGGTCGCCAGGCGGCGGTTTGCGCAAGAAATTGATCGAAAATTGGGTGGTTACCGCCAACTCCACCGGGCCGATGTTGGCCAAAATGACGGCGTAGAAAGCGGCGTCCGCCAAGCCCATCATCACCGGCCCGGCGATGCTGCCGCCGGGGCGCAAAAATTCATCGCGATGCACGGCGCACATTACCGCTTGGCGCGCCGACAGTGTTTCGAGTCGCAACCCCATGAGGGCCGCAAAGGGCATGCGCTCGGCGGCCATGCGGTTGAATTCGGCGACGCTTAACTGCGTGATTCGCGGCTCGGCACTGGCTTTATCGGTGGGAATCATGGGGCGAAATTTTTATCAGCGGCTGATTTAGGGGGTGTTTGATTTTGGCTTTTGATGTTGCTTTGGCTTTGACTTTTGGCTGTTGCTTTGGTTGTTGCCTGTTGCTTTGGCTTTAGTCTTCACTCCCCTTAGATTTTGCTTTTTGAAGGGGGAGTCAAAGCAGAGCCGCGCCGACAGGCGTGGGCTGCTTTGGCTCCCCTCCCGAAAAAGCATGGGGGGAGCGAAGACTAAAGGCGAAAAGCCAAATCAACATCAAAAGCAACAGCCACATCAAAAGCCAACAGCAAAAGCCAACAGCCACAGCAAAAGCCAAAAGCAGCAAGCCAAAAGCAAACCCAGCGTGCAGATTTAGATATATAAATCCCATATATATGTATCGCGTCGGCGGCAAAGCGTGAAAAAATACGCCACCTCGTCCTAAAACCGACCTAACCAGACCTAACCAGACCTAAAACCGACCTAATCCGACCTAAGTCGTCCTAAAATCGACCTAAAACCGAAGCGAGCGATTTTGTTGGGCTAGCGATGCCTATTGTACGCCCAAATACTCGCCAGCGGCTAATCACCGTGCCGCCAAATCAGCGTAAAATCCACCCGTCATCCGCCCGCCACCTTGAAACTCACCGATGCTTATTCTCACCATTTTGGGTTACTATTTGATTCTCGGCGGCCTTTTTGGCGCGGCGTTTTTCATCCGCGGCCACGCCGCCATCGCGCCGGAGGCACGCGGCGCGCCGATGTCGGTGCGCTTGCTATGGACGCCGGCGGCGGTGGTTTTGTGGCCGCTGTTGGCGTGGAAATGGCTGCGCCGCCGCCCTGCCGTGCCGCAAGCCCCCCATTCATCAAACCATCCATCGCCATGATCAAGCAACAACGCGCCATGCATCGGCTAATTTGGCTAATCCTGGCGCCGGCGGCGCTGGCTACGGTGCTGTATTTCAGCCGCCCGGCCACCAACCTCACCCCGCCCAACGCCCTACTCCCCGCCATCGCCGGCGAGGCCAGCGGCAAAGGCGCCTTGCCCGAGGCACCGCCGAGAATGCCGCCCGGCGCTCGACTCAGTGCCCAAATCAGCGCCATCATCGCGCCAAAACCCGCCGCGCCGCAATAAATCAACCCCAGCCCCCCCCAGTACACCCCAACTACACCCCAACTACACCCTCAATCCATAAGGAGTAAAACCATGAGCCACGGCTATGTCCCGGTCAATTGGAATCGGCGCAAAAAAATCTATGATGGCGCGCTGTGGCTCGGCATTTTGTTGTATTTGGCGGCCTTTATCGGCCTATCGAAAACCCTCTACACCGGCGCCGACGCCATCAGCGGCGAAATCGTCATCATGCGCGCGCTTTCCACCTGCGCGTTTTTGATGCTGACGATTATTTTATGTATCGGCCCGCTGGCGCGCCTCGATAGGCGTTTTCTGCCGCTGCTGTATAACCGCCGCCACTTCGGCGTGTCCATGTTCATCATCGCGGCGCAGCACGCGGCGGTGGCGGTGTATTGGTATCACGCCTTCGGCGTGGTCAACCCCATTATCTCGATTTTTACTTCCGGCGGCGGCGTTGATGTTGCCGTTGCCGTTGCTTATCCGACGGCGACGGCGGCGACGGCGGCAAGCGCGCTATTTTTCGCCGATGTTCCCTTTCAAGCCTTCGGCGCCGTCGCCCTGTTGCTGTTGTGCGTCATGGCCGCCACCAGCCATGATTATTGGAATGCCAACTTAGGCGGGCCCTTGTGGAAGGCGCTGCACATGGGGGTTTATCTGGCCTATGGATTGCTCATCGCGCACCTCGTTTTCGGCGCCTTGCAGCAAGACAACACCGGCTTAGCGGCATGGATGGCGGCGGCCAGCGTGGTACTAGTCGGCGGGCTGCATCTGTTCGCCGGCTTCGCCCGCTCCGGCGCGGATGCGGACCTCACCTATGGCGCACCGACCGCCCATGCGGCATCGCTAGAATGGGTCGCGGTCGGCGACTGGCGCGACATCCCCAACAACCGCGCCATCGTGGTATCGCTCAACGCCGCCGAGCGCATCGCCGTATTCCGCTACGACGGTAATCAGTTAGCGGCAGTCTCCAATGTGTGCCAGCATCAAAACGGCCCGTTGGGCGAAGGCCGGGTGCTCGATGGCTTGATTACCTGCCCGTGGCATGGCTATCAATATCGCCCGCAAGACGGCTGCTCGCCGCCACCGTTCACCGAAAAAATCCAAACCTACCGCCTGCGGGTGACCGCCGGCCAAGTGTTTGTCGCGCCAACCCCCGAAGCCCGCGGCACCCCCAGAGCAGTCATCACCGTAGACGAGGCCGAGCATGTCGAATAAGCCCATGGCTTCTCATGATGCCGCCGCCAGCACCGCCGCGCGCCGCAAATCACGCCGCGATGGCGCGTTTTTTGTCGGCTACCTGCCCATGCCGGTGGCGTTGACTAAATTCTACTGGCCGCTCACTCTGCTGCTGCTGGTGGCGTGTGGATTCGCCGGTTACTGGCTCGCCGCCGCGCAAAAACCCACCGGCCCGGCCATCTGGCAACCCACTACCACCACCATGCAAGGCGTATTGACGCTGAAACCGTATCCGGTGCTGCACCGCATCGCCACGGCGGGTAAATCGGGTGAATCCGGCGGTAAATCGAGCGAATCCGGCGGTAAATCGGGTGAATCCGGCGGTAAATCGGGCGAATCCGGCGGCTGGGAGTCCATACTGCTGGTCGGCCAAGGCAAGCATGCCGCCGCCGCCATCACCGCGCGCCTCGATGGCCAAATGGTAGCGATAACCGGCCGCCTCATCCAACGCGGTCGCTGGCGCATGCTGGAAATTGCCGATATGGACGCCGATGTAGCGCCCATCGATGCCACGCCACTCGCGCCACCAGCCGTCACCGCCTTAGGCGCCATCGACTTGCGCGGTGAAATCGTCGATTCCAAATGCTTCCTCGGCGTGATGAAGCCCGGCGCCGGCGGCGTGCATAAGGCCTGCGCCGAGGTCTGCCTGCGCGGCGGCATTCCGCCCATTCTAGTGGCCGCCGATGCGCAAAACCAACACTTCGGCTACCTACTAACCCGCGCCGACGGCGAAAGCGCCGCCACCTGGCTCGCCACCTTCGCCGCCATCACGGTGCGCGCCAGCGGCCAACTCCAACAATTAGGCGATTTATTGTTCATTAAATTGGATGAAAACGGAGTTTCGCGAATTTAGCCGCCGAATCGCGCCGCTGGCGAGTTTGGCCGCTGATTTAATCGCTAAATCCCGGCCGATGGCACCCCATGCCCAATCTGCTAATCGTCGCCAACTGCCCCTCGAAAAACACCCGCCGGTTGCACCGCGCGGTACTAGCCGGCGCCCGCCACCCCGACATCCTCGGCGTAGAAAGTCGCGCCATGGAGGCGGCCGATGCGGGCCCTGACGACATCTTATGGGCGCACGGCGTCATCCTCGGCACCACCGAAAATTTCGGCTACATGAGCGGCCTAATCAAAGATTTCCTAGAACGAATCTACTACCCCTGCCGCGAAAAAACCGCCGCCCTGCCGGTGGCGGTGTATGTCAAAGGCGGCCTCGATGGCAGCGGCGCCCAACGCAGCGTGGAAAAAATCCTGCTCGGCCTAAATTGGAAACTCGCCCAACCCACCCTGATACTAACCGGCGACTACCGCCCCGAATTCCCCACCCAATGCCAAGCCCTCGGCACCACCATGGCCGCCGGCCTAGAAGCCGGCATATTTTGATCGCCAGTTTTGGTGGGGGAGATATCTTTAATGTTAGGTTTTACTCGACTTTTTGATTTTCGATTTTCGTTTTTGCCTTTAAATTTTTTCACCCTATCAGCCACAAAAGATGAGTTAAAAGATACAACATCAGCATCAACAGAAAAATCAAAGCAACATCAACATCAACATCAAAAGCCATCCCCGCCCTACTCCTCACTTTTTACCCGGCGCAACGCCTCATCCCAGCCGGCGATTAGCGGGGCGCGGGCGGCTGGTTGCATGGCCGGCGTAAAAGTGCGCTCGCGATGCCACAGGGCGGCGATTTGTTCGAGGGAAGTGAACATCCCGCACTGCAATCCGGCCAGATAGGCGACCCCCAGGGCGGTGGTTTCGACCACCGCTGGGCGCTCCACGGCGATCTCTAATAGGTCAGCCAAAAACTTCAGCATCCAATCATTTACCACCATGCCGCCATCGACGCGCAAGCCGGCCACCGCCGTTATGCCAGCGCTGGCCGCATCGCGTTGCATGGCGGCGCGCAAATCGCGGGTTTGATAGCACACCGCTTCCAAAGCGGCGCGCACCAAATGACCACGGGCGGTATCGCGGGTGATGCCGACGATGGCGGCGCGCGCACGCGCGTCCCAGTGCGGGGCACCGAGGCCGGTGAACGCCGGCACCATGTACACGCCGTGATTGCCGTGCGTGGCGGCGATCAATGCATGGATTTCATCATTGGCGGCGAATAGCCGCAGCTCGTCGCGCAGCCATTGGATGGCGGTGCCGGCGTTGAAAATCGAGCCTTCCAGCGCGTAGGTGGTTTGCCCGTCTAAGCGATAGCCCACTGTGCTCAGCAGGCGGTTTTTCGATGCGGCCGGCGTGGCGCCGGTGTTCATCACCATAAAAGCACCAGTGCCGTAGGTGATTTTGAGCATGCCGGGCTGAAAACAAGCTTGCCCGAACAACGCCGCTTGTTGGTCGCCGGCCACGCCGCACAGCGGAATCTGCCGCCCGAACCAGCCCGCCTCGGCGACGCCGTAATCGGCGGCGCAATCTTGCACCGCCGGCAACACGCTGTCCGGCACCTCGAAGGCCTCTAACAACGCCGCATCCCAGCACTGGGCGTGAATGTCGAATAGCAAGGTTCGACTGGCGCAGGTGGCGTCGGTCAGGTGTTGGCGACCGCCGGTCAGCCGCCAAATCAAAAATGCATCGATGTTGCCGAAAGCCAGTTCACCGGCCTCGGCGCGGCGCCGCGCATCCGGTACATGGTCGAGAATCCATGCGATTTTGGCGGCAGAAAAGTAAGCGTCCAGCGCCAAACCGGTTTTTTGGCGGACGATTTCGCCGACCCCGGCGCGCGCCAAGCGCTCACATTCGGGCGCGGCGCGGCGGTCTTGCCACACGATGGCGTTGTGAATCGCCCGCCCGCTGGCGCGCTCCCACAACACCGTGGTTTCGCGCTGGCAAGCGATGCCGATGGCGACCACGGCGCCGTGGCCGATGCTCAGCGCCGACGCATCACGGCAGGCGCGCAGCGTGGTCTGCCAGATTTCCTCGGGGTCATGTTCGACCCAGCCATCGGCCGGGTAATGCTGGGCGAAGGCGTGCTGGCCGGCGGCCACTGCGCGGCCGTCGGCGGCGAAAATCATGGCGCGCGAACTGGTGGTGCCTTGGTCGATGGCTAAAATCAAAGGTTTGTCTTTCATGTCGATAATTACCAAAAAAATACTGCTATTTATCAAGTAGTTATATTATAAAATTGATGTTAAAGGTTAGTTGATGAACAGACTATTTTCGACTGCAGTCGTGCGATTTTGCCGCTGTGAAACAATTTAAACTGCCGCCGCCCGCCGCCGTTTAATGCCCATCGCCGCCCGGTTTGGCTAAAAATTGGCGTTCTGCGCCCTTAATTCGGTCTGAATCAAGCATGAATTCGGCGTGATGAACGGGCCTTGGGCAAGTGCTAAAATCCGCCCTCTTCCACCTCAATGGCTCTTAAGAAAATGAAACAAAAACATTGGCTAATTGTCGGATTTATCGGGGTTTTTTGGCTGGGTTTGGCGAATGTATCCGCTGCCCAAAGCCGCGCCTATCTGCCCCACGCCGCCGCTCAAGCGGGCTTGGCCGCCTGCCTCGCCCTGGCGGCGGAAAATCAATGGGCGATGTCCATCGTCATCATCGACCGCGGCGAGGATGTGGTGGCGGCGCTGCGCATGGACGACGCCTTGCCGGCGTCGTATAAAGGGGCCAGTTTGAAGGCCAACACCGCGCTTTCTTGGGGCTTGCCCACCGGCGAGGTCAACGCCATTATGGAAAAAGTGCCGTTTTTCAAGCAATTCCCCGGCATTTTGGGGATTCCCGGCGGTGCCCCCATCATGCGCTATGACACCCTCATCGGCGGCGTCGGCGTAGCCGGCAGCAGCCCGGATAATGACGCCGCCTGCGCAGCGGCGGCCGCCAGCGCGATGAAATAACGGCGGCATCAAGGCCCGCAGGCATGACTTGCGGGCTTTTTTTGAATTTTTGCGACATTTATTAGTCAAAAGTCGCCCCAAAACGGGCTACTCATCATTCATATGGCGTAAATAGGCTCACGCTATCGCCCATCTTCATTTCGCCCATAGTCTCCCGCTATCATCAATTCTCACCTCGCCCATAGCCTCGCGCTATCGCCCATGGTCGATAAGCCGGCCATAGCGGCACGCCGCCCGGCTCGGCCAGCGCCCCGCCGAGACCGGCAAGTAGTGTACGACCTCGCCATCATCGGCGGCGGCATCAACGGCTGCGGCATCGCCCGAGACGCCGCCGGGCGTGGGTTGTCGGTGTTTTTATGCGAGCAATCCGACCTCGGCAGCGGCACTTCTTCAGCCAGTTCTAAGTTGATTCACGGCGGCTTGCGCTATTTGGAACAGCGCCAATTTAAATTAGTGCGCGAATCCTTGCGCGAGCGCGCCACGCTGCAAAAAACCGCGCCGCACTTGATTTCGCCATTGCGTTTTGTGTTGCCGCACCACCCCGGACTGCGGCCGCGCTGGCTGATACGCGCCGGATTGTGGGTATACGACCTGCTCGGCTGGCCGGGCGCTGGCGCCGCGCGCAGCCGGCAAATCAAACTCGGTTGGCATCATCAAAACGCCGCCTTGAAGGGCGAATTCACGGCCGGCTTCGAATACACCGACTGCCACGCGGATGATGCGCGGTTGACGATTGCCATCGCCAAAGATGCGCGCCGCCTCGGCGCCATCATTTGGACGCGGGCGCGGTGCCAATCCGCCACTCGGGGGCGCGGCATGTGGGAAATTGCGGTGCAGCGCAGCGGCCAATCCAGCGCCGAGGCCATCTATGCCACCGCCATGGTCAATGCCGCCGGACCCTGGGTCGGGCAGTTTTTATCGGCCAATCCGGCCTTGCAATCACCCGCCGCGCGGCGCGTTAAATTAGTTAAAGGCAGCCACATCGTGGTTAAAAAATGGTATCGGGGCGGGCACGCCTATCTGCTGCAAAACCCCGACCGGCGGGTCGTCTTTGTCATTCCGTTTCAGCGCCGGTGGGCGATTATCGGCACCACCGAAGTGGAATGCGAAGCCGCGAGCGACCCCGGCCAGGCCACAATTTCCGCGGCCGAAGCCGACTACCTGCGCGCCGCCGCGGCGCGTTATTTTCACTTCACGCTGCAGCCCGAAGATGTGGTTTGGTCGTATAGCGGCGTGCGCCCGCTGTATGATGACGGCGCCGAATCGTTGCGCGAAGTCACCCGCGGCTACGCCATCGAGCGCGATGCCGAGCGCGCCATGCTCACCATTTACGGCGGAAAATTGACCACCTTCCGGCGCCTGGCGGAAGCCGCGGTGAACAAACTGGCGCCATTTTTCCCGGCCATAAAGCCGCCGTGGAGCGCCGATGCGGTGTTGCCCGGGGCCGACATGAAGCCCGCCGACTCGGCTGATGCGGCAACGCTGGCGCGCGCCTATCCTTTTTTGCCACGCTCCCTGGTGGCGCGTTACTTGGCCGCTTACGGCAGTGAAAGCGCCGCCATGTTGGGCGCAACTGCTTCTATGGACGGCGCTGGCGCCGAGGCCGCAGACCATGGCATGGGCCAACATTTCGGCCACGGTTTGTATCAAATCGAGGTGGACTATCTCGTCGACCGCGAATGGGCGCGCAGCGCCGAGGATATTTTGTGGCGACGCTCAAAATTGGGGCTGCTGTTCACCGCCGATGAAACCGCGGCCCTCGAACGCTGGCTACAAGCACGGTTCAAATCGATCTAAATCGATCTAAATCGCCCCATAAATCGGCCTTTAACGCGCCCCTTGGTCGAAACAGCGCAGTTTGATGGCCATGGCGAGATGTTCGGCATCGATTTGCGGGCGCTGATTGACATCGGCCACGGTGCGCGCCACCTTGAGAATGCGGTGATAGGCGCGCGCCGATAAATCGAGCCGATTCATCGCTTCCTCCAGCAGTTTGCGGCTGGCCGCATCTAAGGCGCACATCTCGTCTATCTCTTTGCCCTGCAGCAGGTGATTGGTTTTCCCCTGGCGCGCCAGTTGCAACTCGCGCGCCGCAGTCACCCGCCGGCGGATGCTTGCGCTGGGCTCCTCGCTGCGCTTCGCCTCGCCTAACAAGCGGTGTTGCACCCGCGGCACTTCGAGGTGCAAGTCGATGCGGTCGAGTAACGGCCCGGAGAGTTTGGCGCGATAGCGCAACACCTGCCCCGGGGCGCAACGACAACGCCCCGAAGGGTCGCCCAAATAGCCGCATGGACACGGGTTGGAAGTCGCCACCAGCAAGAAATTCGCCAGATAGCGGGTTTGCCTGGCGATGCGCGACAAATGGATGGCGCCGGATTCCAACGGCTCGCGCAACGCTTCCAACACCTTGCGGTCGAATTCCGGCAGTTCGTCCAGAAACAGCACGCCGTTGTGCGCCAACGATATTTCCCCGGGCATGGGGATGCTGCCGCCGCCGATGAGGGCCGCCCCGGAGGCACTGTGGTGCGGCGAGCGAAACGGTCGCCGCATCCAATTTACCGCATCGAAACCATTTTGCCCGAGGGATTCCACGGCCGCGGATTCCAGCGCTTCGTCCTCGGTCATGGCCGGCAAAATGCCCGGCAGGCGATTGGCGAGCATGGTTTTGCCGGTGCCCGGCGGCCCCGCCAATAAAATGCTGTGGGCGCCGGCGGCGGCGATTTCCATGGCGCGCTTGGCGAATGGCTGGCCGATGACATCGACCATATCGGGGCCGGGCAGCGGCGCCGGCTTCGGCAGCGCGACCAATGTCGGCAACGCTTGCTGGCGGTTGAGGGTGGCGCAAATTTGCAGCAGCGAACTAGCGCCGAGCACTTCGACGCCGTCCACCAGCGTCGCCTGACGGGCGCTGCCCACCGGCAACACCAGTTTTTTGGGGGTGTTGCGCAGCGCCAACGCCGCTATCAAGGCGCCGCGAATATCGCGCAACTCGCCGCTCAAGGCGAGCTCGCCGAGAAAAACATAGTGCGGAATATCGTCCCCCCGCACTTGCCGGCTAGCGGCCAACAGGGCGATGGCGATGGGCAAATCGAAGCGCCCGCCCTCTTTCGGCAAATCCGCCGGCGCCAAACTGGCGATGATGCGACAGCTTGGAAACTTGAAATTGGAATTAAGGATGGCGCCGCGCACCCGATCACGACTTTCCTTGACCGCCGTCTCTGGCAAGCCGACGATGGAAAAACGCGGTGTGCCGCGCGAGACATGAACTTCGACCGTGACTTTCGGCGCGTCGGTGCCCGATTCGGCGCAACTATCGACAATGGCAAGCGACATTTTCTCCCCTCCTTAGGTTGGTAAAACTTACACCGGCGAACTGCTAATCCGCGCCGCCATCATACGCCAGCACGGCATCGCCCAAAACTTAACGCACCGCCCATGACTAGCGGCGACTCCTTATCGATGAATCCATGAATCCATGCATCCACGGATTCATGGATTCATAGGTTACCAATTATCGACTCATTATCGACTCGGCAACCATGTCTTATGCGATGTACACCACCAGCATGGCGATCAATCCTGCCATGCTTATAACATGTTCATAACATGTTTATAACATTGCCATCAAAAAATCGTTGAAGTGGCCGGCAATGCGCTGCGGCAATTTACTTTTAGGGATTTATATACCTAAATCTGCTTACTTGATTGTCGCCCTTGCTTTTGCCTTTAAAATCTTCACTCCACCCATGGAGGGTGTGCGGAAAGCCCTCTCGACCAGGAAAATGAAGAAAAAATGTCATTTCCAAAATTTAAACAATGAGCAATAGCAACACTTTTGTTTGTTTTTTTAACAACGCCGCAGGTAAGTTTTAACCAAGAATAGGCTTTTCCTACATCTTCCATGGGGAGAGTCACAACTGGCGGCTTCACCGTCAGTTTTGGTGGGGGGGTGCAGTTGAATGTACATAGTAATGAGCAGGTTGCGATAAACCAAAAGAGATAAGCAGATTTAGGTATGTAATTCCCTAATTTTGCGCGGTGGATTTTTCAACCAGCGCTTCGAGCGCCGCCACTTGTCGTTCCAATTCCAGCACGCGGGCGCGGGTGCGCTGCAGCACTTTTTGTTGGATTTCCAGCTGCTCGCGGCTCGCCAGATTCATTTTTTCGAGGTTGCTGCTGAGCACGGCTTCTAAGTTGGCGCGCACTTCCCGCCCCAACTCGGCCGGCAACATGGCGGCGATGGCGGCGCGCAATCCCTCGCCGGGGCGTTGGCGGTCGTGATTCATCGACATAATTTAATGCTCGGCGCGGCTTTTAGCTGGGGCTGACGGAAACATATTCGATGAACGCGGCGGCGCGCAACGCCAGCCGCCAATTTTCATAAATTTCCGCGGCCTTGCGCTGAAAAATCACTTGCCGCGCCCGGTTGGCGGCGATGGCGGCATTCATATCGCCGCGCCGTCGCTCGACCACTTGCAACAAATGAAAGCCATTGCGGGTGCGCACCGGCTCGCTCACCTCGCCGATTTTCAAAGCGCGCGCCGCTTGCTCGAATTCCGGCGGGAACTCGCCGGGGCTGCTCCAGCCGAGCAACCCGCCGTCGGCGGCGGTGCCATGGTCATCGGAACGCAAGCGGGCGATTTTATCGAAAGCCTCGCCGGCATGGATGCGCGCATATAAATCATCGGCCAGTTGCTCGGCATCCGCATCGCTCAAGGCGGCGCCGCGGCGAATCAAAATATGCCGGACCAGTTGTTGGTCGACGATGTTTTCGCTGCGCGCGGCGTCGTGCACTTGCAGCAAATGCATGCCGTTTTCGCTTTGGATAATTTCGCTCACGCCGCCGAGCGGGGTTTCATGCAGCGCCCGTAAAAACAGCGTCGGCAATTGGTCGTGGCGACGCCAACCGAGATAGCCGCCTTCCGCTTGCTGCGCGCTGTCGGAAAACTCGATGGCGAATTGCGCAAAAGACTCCCCGTCCAGCACATTTTGGCGGATGCGGCGCAGTTTTTCGTATTCGATTTGCGCCGTAGCCGCGGAATTTTCGGGCACGGCGATAAAAATATGCGATACCTCATAAGATTTATCCACCGCCGTCAACTCTTGATGAGTGGCAAGATGATTGGCGATTTCCGCATCGCTGACCGCCACCCGCGCATTGACGGCAATATCGAGCAAGCGTTGAATCAGCCGCTGCTCGTAAATGCTGGCCTTGAATTGATGCGCCGCGATGCCGCTGGCCGCCAGCCGCGCCAACAACTGCGCCACGGTCACTTTATTTTGCTCAGCGATGAGCGCCACCGCTTGCTCGACCTCGGCCGTCGAAATGCGCATGCCGCGGCGCCGCGCGCGTTGTACTTGAATGCGCTCGTCGATCATGCGCTCCAGAATGCGGCGGTCGATGCGGCCGTCGAATTCCTTGATTTCGAGATCTTCCTGCAGCGCCTCGCGTTGATGGCGGGCGCGATACTCGCTCAGCATGAGCGGCTCTTCGTTGACCACCATCAGCACTTTGTCGATGCCGATGGCCTGGGCAGACGCCGGCGGCGCCGAGCAGGCCGCCAACCAAACCAAACAAAGCGCTAATGGCGCGCATGGCCGCATCAACCGCATAACATAAGTCCTCAAAACATTGCCGAATGGGGGGCTCACCAGCGCTTCAGTTTGCCCAGATCGTCCAATTCAAAAGTGAAAATGAAACGGTTTTTGTGCTCGCCACCGCCATCGAGATAGCGCTGAAAGCCGAGCCGCGCCGCCCAGCAACAACCATCGAAACGCAACCCCGCCGCCGCCGATTGGGTGCTCTTTTCGGCTAAGGAATAGGCCACATCGCCGTGCAATTGCCAGCGCGCCGACAGCGGCATATCGAACGCCGCATTGAGCTGCCGCGCAACGCGATCATTGTACGGCAAATTTTGCGCCGCCGCACCGGCCCACGCGCCCCGATACACATAGGCGAATTCGCCGCTATAGCGCCGGCCGCGGCGTTTTTGAGCGAAGCGCGCCGCGAGGCGAAACGCATCGGGAGTGTCGCGGCTGCCCCAGCGCGCGAAGCCGTTTGCCTGCCAGCCTGCGGCAAGCGAGGCGCTGGCCTCGGCGATAACGCCCGACGCATGCTCGGTGCGCGGCGGCGGCTCGGCGAGGCGCGGGTCATCGGCTAGGGTGATGCGGCGGTCGGCAAAATAAAACACCCGGCCGAGGCTCAATTTCAAGCGCTGCTGGCCGTCGCGGCGGTCAATGAGACGGCTGCTCAAACCCACCGTCAGCTGCTCGGCGTCGCCGACGCGGTCGCCGCCATCGATGCGATTTTCACGAAACAAAGCGCCGAAACTGGCCTCAAAACCGGCGCTGGAATCCACATTGGGAAACCAGCGTTGCTCGGGTTTGTGCGCGATGTTGACATACAACAAGCGCGGCTCCAGCGTCTGCGTATAGCGCGCTCGGGGCGGCGGCGCGTTGTGTACATGATATGAATCGCGGCCTGTTTCGATGGCGGAATCGAGACCCGCATCGATATCGCTATCGGCAGCCGACTCAAAACCCACTGCTCGCTCGAAAAACAACCCGCTGTCGAGGCTGAAAATCGGCACGCTGACCGACCTCGAGCGCCGCGTCGGGGCTTCATCGCGCGCTAGCGCATAGTGGATGGTTTGCAGCGCGGTTTTGGCCTCGAAGTAGCCATAAGATCGCCGCAGCGGCAGGCTGATGGACGGCTTCAAACGCAGCCGCTCGCCATGACCTGGGGTGCGCAGCGGGTCATCCCCGGGGCGGCGGTCGCGGCGCTGAAAACGGCTGTATTCGGCCTCGGCGCCGAGGGCGAAAAACCCTATTTTTTGGGGCTTGCGCAGCCACCTGAGCTGCGGCTGAAATTCGTACGGGCGGTCGCTTTCAGCGAGGCGCGGGTTGGCGGAATCATAAGCCGTGGCGCGCGCTTCGAAGCGCGATTGCGGGCCGAAGTAATCCAGTTGCGCATGTTGCGGCGCATAACTCGATGTCACCTCATCGGCGCTGGAAAAATCTCGCCGGTAGGCCGCGTCGGAGAGGCTTTGCAAGCCCACCGAGGCGCTCCATCGGCGGCCGAAACGATGCGCATGGTCTAAGCCAAAGGCGTAGCGGTCGCGGCCGTCGAATTGCGCGTCCGAGCCCAAGAATTCGCCGCGCAGGGCACCGCGGCCATGGGCGCTCAGATAGCGGAATTGCGCGGCGATTTGCGCCCCGCGCCGGCTCAATAAGCGCGGCGTTATCAACGCATCGTAGTGCGGCGCGAGGTTGATGTAATACGGAATTTCGAGGCGGGCGCCAGAGTCATCATCATAACCGGCCGAGGGGAATAAAAACCCCGTTTTGCGCCGCTCATCGAGGGGAAAGGTGACCTTGGGGAAATAAAATATCGGCGTCTCTTTGAACATCACCTTCATGCCGCGGGCGGTGCCGACCCCGGCGGCGTGGTCGAGTTCGATGACATCGGCGCGCAACACCACATCGGGCGCCGCGGCGCGCACGCCCCCGGCAGCATCCTCGGCAACGTCTTCAACCGCCAGCACGCCCTCGGCGCAGGTGCTCATGCGAACCTTTTCCAGCCGCTGTTTATCGGCCCCAGCGAACACGATGCGGTGCGCCCGCGCCCGCGCTTGGGCGTGAATTGGCTCGCCGGCGGCACCCTGGCCGGCGGCGCCCTGGCGGTCGGCACCCTGGCGGTCGGCACCCTGGCGGTCGGCGATTTGAATGCCGATTTGCTGTGCTTCGCCGCGCCCGGTGTCCACTTCCAAGCGCAGCGCGCGCGCTGTGATGGCGTCGCCGGCGGCGCTGTGAAAAACCACCTGCCCATCGGCGCGGGCTTCGCCGGTGGCGCGGTCATAGACAATTTTATCGGCGTATAAACCGCGCCGCCCTTGCACCACTTGGGCGGCGCCGCGCAACACCACGCTGGCGGCCGACAAACCCTCGCCATGCGCGCCGTCAATATCATCGGCTTCGATAGAGTCGGCTTCGATAATGGTCGGCCAGGCGGCTGCGGCATCGGCGATATTCAAAGCCGCTGGGCGAGCGATGAGGCGCGGCTTGCACGCCGCCGGGCGCGCAAACTCGACCTGTTCACGCCCCCCCTCGCCCGCCGCCTCACCTAAGGCAGCCGCATTGGCCGACTCCGCAAAGCACCCGCCAACGCCCCAGGCGACCCAGGCGACCCACCACGCAACCGACAAAACGGCGAACCGAGGGCGGTTCATCATGCAACCCAATGCGTGACCAATGCGGCAGTTAATAAAGCGGCGGATAGGCAGGTAAACCATCGGCGGCGATTATAATCCATTAGCGCGAAGTGTCTTTATAATCACCTCGTAACATCCGCTGTAGCGCGCAAAATCCATCCACCGCGCGAGCCAACACAATGACAAATATCACATCCAGACTATTTTTAGGGGCTGCCGATAACTCGAGCGGTTGATTGAACATTTCGTCGCCGCCGCATTTATGGTTAGCCGATAATCGCAGTGGAGTCGCGCTATTTCGAACCCACGCATGCGTCGCGAGGCTGCGCCTTGACCCCCAGCCGCGCCCAGTTTGCTGGCGGATTTGCCCGACGCGGCGCGGGCGGAAATCCTGCGCGAATGCGAGACGCGGTGCTATGCCCAAGGGGCGCAGACCATTCGCCAGAATTTGAATGACGCCAACATCTATTTCATCGCGCGCGGCGCGGCGCGGTGCGGGTGACGTTGTTTTCCCGCAGCGGCCGCGAGGTCAGTTTCATCGATTTAGCGGCCGGGGCGAATTTCGGCGAGCTGGCGGCGCTCGATGGCCAGCCGCGCTCGGCCAATGTCATCGCCCTGCGCGAGACCCACCTCATCATCATGCCGCCGCAAGTGTTTCGGCGCATGTTGGCGGCGCATCCGGCGGTGGCCGAAGCGCTGTTACGGCAACTCACCGCCATCATCCGCCGCTTGTGCGAACGCATTTTTGAATACGCCACCAGCGGCGTGCATGCGAGGATTCATGCCGAATTATTGCGCCTGGCGCGCGCCCATCTCGACCTAGACGGCGTCGCCCGCATCCCCCGTCCGCCTACCCACGCCCAACTCGCCAGCCGCGTCAGTTGCCACCGCGAAACCGTCAGCCGCGAACTAAAATCACTGCAGAACGCCGGTTTAATCGCCCGCGAAAAGGGCCGCCTGGTGGTGCCGAACCTGCAGCGACTGCAAGATTTAGCGAACTCCACGGGCGCTGAAAAATAAGGGAGTTGTCTACTTAAATCCCCAACATGGTTTGCTTTATTTATGGATTTATATACCTAAATCTGCTTATCTCTTTTGGTTTATCGCAACTTGCTCATTCTATGTATATCAACTGCTATGTACATCAACCGCCCCCTCCACCAAATCTGGCGATAAAGCGGCCAGATTTGACTTATGCCAAGGGGGCTTTGGCTTTGGCTTTGGTTTTGGCTTTGGCTTTGGCTTTGGCTTTGGCTGTTACGCTTTACTCCCCCCGCTTTATCTTGCGGGGGAGTCAAATTAGCCCTAAGCCGATAGGCACGGGCTGATTTGGTAGGGGGTGCGTTTGATTTGCTTTTGGTTTGGATTTTCACTCCATGTTGCGGTTGTTGGGGTGAAAATTTACAAGATAAAGGCAAAAGCGAAAAGCCAAAAGCAAGATCAAAACCCCAACTGCCCGTCTCCGGCTCGCTGGCGGTTTTCTCTATATTTCGGAGCGCCATTATTGCCTGGCGGGGCGCGAAAATTCAACTCCCCCACCGAACGGGAAGTCGGTGGCTCAAGGGCGTAGCCGGCCGGCAGCCAGGTGGGGGAAGCGGTTGGCTGTTGCTGTTGGCATTTAACCGCTTCCCCCACCGCCTTAGTCTACGGCGTGCCGACTCCTCCTATGAACTATGCCAATGCTGTGGACTAACGCCTAAAACCGCGCCTCGCCTTCTAGCAAAATGGTGTGGTCAGCGGAATCGTTGTCGCCCGAACGGCGTTCGCCTAGCAGATTCAAGGTGAAGCGCGAACTCGGACGCCAGTTTAAGCCGATGCGGTAGCGGTCGGCAGCGCCGGTGGTTATTTCGGCGTAGGGAGTCAGCACGCCGTGATTTTTTAGCGGGATGCCATAGCCTAGGCGGGATTCGATGCGGGCGCGATAGTCATCGGCGGCGGCGTTATCCGATTCGGGCAAGCCTTGGCGCCATAGATTTTCTATGCCGCTGGCCACCTCGCCATAAGACGGGCTTATGCGCAGCGACAATCCTTGCCCATCGGCGCCGGAATCCAGCGCCACGATGCCGTGCACGCCCCATTCCTCGTACTCGCCGGGCTTTGCCACCACGCGAAAACCGCCTTCGGCGGTGTAGCCAGTCGCGGCGTTGTGGTAGCGCAAGCCGCCGCCGATTTCGGCGCCGGCGCCAGACTCGCCATCGCCGCCGTCATAGCGCAAGCCGAACTCGAATGATGGCTCGATGACGCCGCCGCCGGCGGTGGCGTTGCTGCGGCTGGCTTCCACCGCCACCCGCAGGCGCGTGGTGGCGGCTTGCATGGCGGCGAGGTCGGCGTTGCCACGCACATCCAGGCGGGTGTTGAGCGCTTCGCCGCGCAGGCGGAAGGTGGTGGCGGAATTTTGCCAGATTTCGCCGCTGCCGCCGATGCCGGTGGCGCTCATGTCGATGTCGCCGGATGCTTTTGCGCCATTAGTCGGAGTGATTTCCAACTCGCCTTTGCCGTAGCCGAGGAAGGCCCATAAATCCAAGCCGCCGGCGCGCCAGCCAAGGTAGGGGTGCAGGCTGGTCATGTCGATGTCATGGGATCCGGCGGTCGGGGCGCCGGCGGCAGTGCTGTCTTGGTAGTCGATGGCGCTGCGGGTTTGCGATACCGATAGCCCGGCCAGCACGCCCGGACGCAGGCGGCTATCGAGGCCAACATGGATGCCGCTCAACTCGCCGTCCCACTCCACGCCGCCGCCGTTGCCGGACATGGCGCGGTATTCGCCGCTGCCCCACAGCGTGGTCGAGGCCGCAATGCCGCCGCCTTCGCCGCCGACGCCTTTGCCGCTGGCATTGAGCGGCACGGTGAATTCGGAGCCGGCCAGCAGCCTTTTGGCGTCGATATCACCCTCGGCCATGGGCTTGCCGTGGGCGCTGAGGGCGGCCGCCAGGCTAGCGCGCCCGCCGAGAGCAAAACCAGCGGCGTTGCCCGAATTGGCTCGCTCAATTCGCTCCGAGACGGCATCGGCGACGCCGCGGCTGATGGCGGCGGCGACTTCCGGCACGATGACCTCATTGACGGCGACGAAGGCGGCGTCGGCGGTGATGGTTATGGTGAATTCAGCCCTGGCGACCACTACGCCGGTCTCGGTCTCGGTGGCGGTGTAAATCATCGTGACCGCTGGGGCGGCCATGGTCGGCTCGCCGGACAAGGTGCGGGTGGCGGAGTCGAAGGACAGACCAGGCACGGCGGTATCCACCGCTATCGTCTGCGTATCCGAGTCTCCTCGACCCTCCAAGGCGTACACTAGGTCGACGCCGGTGGTGGTGGGCAAAGTCAGCGCGACCATTTCGCCGACGGTGTAACTCCCATTGTCTACATCCACCTCGAAGCCGCGTCCGAACACCGTTACCGTAAAGATCGCCCAGGTGACATTGCGGTAATCATCAGTGGCGGCGTAGGTCAGCAAAACCTCATCGATTTCAGTCGGCGTGCCGGACAACACACGGGTGGTGGCATTGAAGGATAGCCCGGTCACGGCTTGGTCGAGGGTTTGTCCGCCCGCCCCGGTCAGGGCGTGAGTTGGTACCCCGGCGTTAGCGTGGCCGGTGGCGGCCGGCAAGATTAATTCATCGATAGCATCGCCCACAGCATAAGATCGATCACCCAACGGCAAGTCACCGGCGGCGAACACCGGCCCGGTGACAGTGACGCTGAATTCCGCCATGGCGACCACTACGCCGGCCTGGCTAGCGGTGTAAGTCAGCCTGTAGACATCGGCAATAGTCGCCGTGCCGGACAAAACTCGGCTGATGTCATCGAAACCTAATCCATCCGGCAAATTGGCGGCGCCGTCGACGTCGACCGTGGTGCCGTCGCCGCCCGCCAAGGCATACGCCAACGCCCGGTCGCCGTCGCCGTCGCCGTCGGCTAGCGGCAGCGTCAGCGAGACCAACTCGCCAGCGGCGTAGGTTTGGTCGATGATGTCGCCATCGAACAGCCGCGCCGCCGGCGTCAAAATGGTCACCGCGAAGATGGCACTGGCGGTGGCGTTGCCGTACCTGTCAGTAGCGCGGTAGGTCAGGTCGACCAAAGGGGCGACCGTGCTCGGCGTGCCGGACAAAATGCGGCTAGTTGTCATGAATACCAGCCCCGGCACGGCTTGGTCGAGGGTTTGGCCGTCCCCGGTCAAGGTGTGAGTCCACGGCCCAGCGCCGACGGCGGCCGGCAAGGTGACATCAGCGATAACCGCGCCCGCCATGTAGGTTCGCGCCGCCAACGGCAAGTCGCCGGCGGCGAACACCGGGCCGGTGACGGTGACGCTGAATTCCGCGGCCGCGAAGGTATAGCCGCGTCGGGCGGCGGTGTAGGTCAGCGCGTAGGCGCCGGCCGCGGTGGGTGTGCCGGATAATACTTGGGTTAAGGCGTCGAAACTCAACCCGGCCGGCAAAGCGCCGCCCAAGTCGCCCAAGCCGCCCAGGGCGTATACCAAACCGTCGACGGCGCCTGGCGGCAGGGTGAGAGCAGCGATGGCGCCGCCGGCCGGGTAGCTTTGCGCGGCGACAGATAGCCTAGCCACATTCGGCGCCGTGATGGTTACGGTGAAAATGTCGCTAGTGAGGGTGAGGTCGCCCATGGTGGCGGTGTAGACCAATCGTGAGGCGCCGATATCGATCGGCACGCCGCCCAACACCCGCGTGGCGGCGGTGAAATCTAAACCGTTGGGCAAGATGGTGTTGTTTTCGCCGCTCAAGGCGTAGGTGAATACGCCGTCGCCGCGCACCGGCGGCAGCGTTACCGCCACAATCGCGGCGGCGGCATGGCTCTGATTAGCCGGGGTGGGCAAGGTGTGGCCAATCTGCAGCATAAATATGGCTGGATCGGTGCGGTTGCTGTAGGTATCGGTGGCGAAGTAGGTGAGCATGGCGCTGCGGTTTTCGCTCGCCGTGCCCGATAAAACGCGGTTGGCGGCGTTGAAATTTAGCCCGGCAAACACATCGCGCACCGCTTGGCCGTCCGGTCCGCTCAAGGCGTAGCCAAACGGCGCCACGCCGATGCCTTCGGGCAGCGTGACATCCACATCATCGCCGATGACATAAGACAGCGCCGCCGGCTGGGCTGCGAGAATCGGCGCCGGCACGATGATGCTGAAGGTCAACTCGACCGAGATGCCGCGCACGACGGTGTTGAGGTCGGTGATGGTGGCGCGGTAGCGCAACGGGAAAACGCCGGCGCGGGTCGGCCTGAAGGTGAATTGGCTGCCGGCGCCATTGGAATTGAAGGTGAAGGAGGTCTGCGCACCTGGCAATGCCACCGCCAAGTCTTCATCATCCGGCCCGGTTAGGGTGAATTCGATCTCATAGCCGCCCCCGACCCCCGGCAGCGATAACGCTACCTGCTCATCGATGGCCACGACAACATCGCCTTGCGTCGTTCTGAAACCCAATGATGGGGGGGCGGTGATGGTGATGGTGAATCTTGTCGTCGCGGTGAGTTTGTTGACGTCGGCGACGGTGTACAGCAGCGGAAAAACCCCGTCTACATCTAGGGCGAACCTAAATTCTCTGGACGGCACTTGAAATGACGCCAGCTCCAACACATCCCCCAGCGCCTGGCCATCCACGCCAGTTAGGGTGTAGGTGAGCGGACCATCGCCAGTGGCGCCCGGCAATGTAACCATCTCACCACCGCGTAAGGAACCGCGGAGTGAATAAGATAGATTCCCTTGCTGGCTGTTGAACACCGGGCCGCCTACGACGGTCACCGTAAAAGTCGTCGTGGCGACCACATCGCCGCCATCGCGGGCGCGATAGGTCATCACTACGCTGCCGTTTTCGGTGGGCGTGCCCGATAAAACGCGGCTGTCGGCATCGAAAGCAAGCCCGGCTTGCAAATTGCCGCTCACGGCGTAGGTCAATGAACCGCCGCCGATGGCTAGCGGCAAGGTGAACGCATCGATAGCCTCGTTTATCGTGTACTCGGGGACGGTGATATCCGCAAACGCGTGTTCGATGGTCAGCGTGAATATCATGCGCACCTGTTCTTCGCCGCTATCGCTATCGCTGCCGCTGTAGGTTAGCGAGAACACGCCGGCTGCGCTCGGCGTGCCGGCCAAAACGCGGTCGGCGGTGGTGTAATTCAATCCGAGCGGCAAGTTGGGCGGGTTGCCCGGCACACTGCCCACCAAGTCGTAACTCAATAACGCGCCGCCGAGGGCAAGCGGCAGGGTGTGCGTCAGCGCCCGCCCGGCCGGGTAGGTTCTATCCGCGATAACCACAGTGAAGATGCGCCCGACCAACAGCGTAAACACCGCCGGCGGCGTGGCGTTGCCGAGGCTGTCCGTGGCGATGTAGGTCAGCATGGCGCGCCCGCTTTGCGTCGGGATGCCGGACAAAATGCGGCTGGCGGAATCGAAGGACAGCCCGGGCGCGGCCTCGCCCAATGCCAGGCTCTGCGGCCCGGTCACGGTGTAGCCAAACGGCGGCGCCACGCCGACCCCGGCCGGCAAGGTGACCGACACGGTGTCGTACAGATCATAACTGAGATCCTGCGGCTGGCTGGCTAAGGTGGGGCCTAGCACGGTGACGGTGAAATTGGTCACGGCGGTGTAATGGTACTGGCTGGCCACATAACTCAAGGAATAGACGCCGGCCATGGTCGGCGTGAGGGTGAAGCGGCGAACATCAGGAGCGGCATCGAACGCCGCCTGCGCCTCGGGCAAGGCCTCTTGTAAGGACTGGCCGCCGGCCCCGGTTAGCATGTAGGTTATAAGATCAAATTCGGTGGCATCGACGGGGACATCGCCGCCACTGCTCAATTGAAAGGATGCGGGCTGGTTGAGGGTAAGCGTAAGGTCGGGCTGCAGCTGCAGGCGCGCACCATCTAGATCTATTCTCAAACTGCCCTCGGTGATGATGACGGTGAATCTCATGGTCGAGAAAGCACCGCGACCATCGGTGACGGTGTACAGCAACGGGAAAACACCGGCGCGCAGGGGCACGAATAAGAGTTGCTGGCTATAGCGTGGATAGCCGGTATCGAATTCCCCTCGCGGCAACACGCTCCCTATTCCTTGCCCGTTCTCGCCAGTTAAGGTGTAGGTGAGTTCGCCGACGCCGCCGCTGGCGTTCGACAGATTATAAGCTCTCAGGCTGTTGGTGTTGATGAGTTGAAGCATGATGTTCCCCTGCGGGCGATCGAACACCGGGCCGTCGACGCTCAGATTAAAGGTCGCGGCAACGGTGGCGAAACTGGAGGTGGCGGTGTAGGTCAGTGAGTTTGTGGCGGCTAAGACCGGCGCCCCCGATAAAATGCGCGAGCCAGCGGCGAAACTTAAGCCCTCGGGCAAAGCGCCGCCGGGTGCGGCACCGTCCCTTAGGCTGTATACCACCGCGCCGTCATCGCCGACTGCGAGCGGCAAGGTGAGCGCATCGATAGTCAAACCGGACAGGTAGGATAGGTCAGGCAAAGGCGACAACACATGGTTTACCGCTAGCGTAAATTGCGCGCTGGCGATGGCCTCGCGGCCGCTATTTTGGGCGCTGTAGGTCAGCGTGACCGTTGCCGTCGCCAGGTTGGGGGTGCCGGATAAACGGCGCGAGCCAGCCTCGAAACTCAACCCAAGGGGCAAGATGCCGCTCAATTCATAGGCCGAGACGCCGCTTACGGTGGCTTGCGGCAGGGTGATATCAACCAACTCGCCAGCCGGCAACATTTGATTGTCGATACGCGGGAAACCTTGTTGAATGGACACATCGAATGTGGTCGTGGCCACTGCCGTGCCGTCCAGTCTGGCGGTGTAGAGCAGCGTCGCCGCCGCCGTCACGGTGCTCGGCGTGCCGGATAAAACGCGGTCGGCGATGGTGAACGCCAAATTAACGGGGAAGTCGCCAGTCAACGCATAGGACAATGCGCCGCCGCCGGAGGCTTCCGGCAGGGTGAGCGAAACCGCCTCGCCGACTGCAAAACCCGCATCATCGATGGTCGGGAAGGCGTGCTCTATGGTCACCATGAATTCCAAACTGGCCACTTCGGCATCGCCCACGCTGGCGGTGTAGCGCAGCGTGGCGGCGGTGGTGGCCGTGCTCGGCGTGCCGCTCAAAACTTGGGGGCCGACGACGCCGAATTGCAGACCATCGGGGATGCCGCTCAACGCATAGGCCAAAGCACCGCCGCCGATGACTGGCGGCAAGGTGAGATTCTCGATGGCCATGCCCGCCGGGTAGATTTGCGGGCCGGGGTGGGCGGTGAAGGCGTGCCGCACCGTCACCATAAATGTTGCCTCGGAGGCGGGGGTGCCGGCGGCGCGGGGGGTGGTGAGGCTGGCGGCGTAAGTCAGCATGTAGGCGCCGGCGGTGGTCGGGCGGCCGCGCAACACACGGTCGGCGAAGCTGTATTCCAAGCCCGGCGGCAGTTGGTCGTTATCGTCGCCAAAATCGCCGCTCAGGGTGTGCTCCACGGCAGTGCTGGCGCCGCCTGCGGCCGGCAGGGTGAGCGCGATCGTCGAACCGGCGTCGAAGGTCTGCGCGCCGGGGTTCGCCACTACCGGGGTGATAATGATGATGAAATTCCCTCTGGCGATGTCTTCGCCGCCTCGGGAGGCGGTGTAGGTCACCGGAAATGCGCCGGCTATGGTCGGCGTGCCGCGCAACACATTGGCGCGCAAACTCAAGCCGATTGGCACATTGCCGCTCACGGCGTAAGTCACCGCGTTGCCGCTGATTGTGGGCAGGGTGAGTTCATCGATGGCGGCATCGGCCGGGTAGATTTGGTCGGCTATGGTTAACTCATCCAACACCACCGCTATGACACTCACATCGATCTCCACGCTGGCGACTACATCAGTGTTGTTGTCGAAGTCTAAGGCGACGTAGGTGAGCGTGGTCGTAGGCGTCACGGTGGTCGCGGTGCCGGATAAAACGCGGTTGTCGCTGTCGAAAGTCAAACCTGCGGGATAAGCGCCGGTCGGATTCAATTCATACCCCAATAAACCGCCGCCGAAGGCTCTCGGCAGGGTCATATCAACACTATCGCCGCGCGTGAAGGTCAGCGCCGCGATGGGCGGGAAGGCGTGGGTTACGGTGATGGTGAAATTTCCCGTGGCGATGGCGATGCCGTTTTCGGTGATGGTGTAAGTCACCATGAATTCGTCGGCCTCGGTCGGCGTGCCGCCCAAAGATCGGCCGGTCAAGCCTAATCCGGGTGGCACATCGCCGCTCAAGGCATAGGCCAAAGTACCGTCGCCGCTGCCTATCGGCAGGAATAAACTAATGATGGGCGTGCCGGCCGGGTAGGGGCCCAGGTTGGGGAGGTCCAGCGTCACCGCATCCATGGCGGTGATGGTGACGGTGAAGGTCGCCGTGAGGGTGATGGCGTCGGGGGTGCTGCCGCGGGTGGCGGTGTAGAGCAGCGACACCGCGCTGGTGGTCGGCGTGGTCGGCGTGCCGGCTAAGGATCGACCGGCGACATCGAAGGACATACCGGGCAATACGCTGGCCACCGTGCCGCCGTCGGCCGCGGTTAGGGTGTAGACGAATGTAGCGCCGCCGCCTGCGACTTCGGTCAACTGCTCATCCACTCGCACACCAGCGGTTAAAACCCGATTCGGCGGCGCCGGCAACACATGATTCACCGTTACCGTGAATTCCTCGCTGCCGACTCCCACATCGCCGGTGGCGCTGTTATCGGTGGCGGTGTAGGTGAGGGTGTAGGCGCCGGCGACGTCAATGCTGCCGCTTATAACGCGCGCGCCGGCGGCGCCGAACAGCAAACCATCGGGCAAGGCATCGCTGTCGGGGCCATAAGCGCCGCTCAGGGCGTACACCAAATCGCCGTCGGGGTCGCCGAGGGCGGTGGACAAGGTCTCATTAACTGTCTCGCCGGCATCGTATTCTTGGTCGACCGGATCCACCAACACATGGTTTACGGTGATGGTGAAGGTCGCCATGGCGATGGTGACGCCGCTGCGGGTGGCGGTGTAAATCACCTGGAATGCGCCGGCCACGGTCGGCGTGCCGCTTAAAGTTCGGGCTTCCGAGCCCACTCCTAAGCCCAAGCCGGCTGGCGTGCCGCTCAAGGCGTACACCAAAGTGCCGCCGCCGCTGGCTTGCGGTAGTTCGAGATCAGTGATGCCAGTGCCGGCCGGGTAGGCGGCGGGGTCGGCGATGGTCAGCGTCTGCACAACCGCCTCGGTGATGGTGACATCGAAGGTCGCCGAGAGGTTTATGGCGGTGTCGCCGCTGCCTCGGGTGGCGGTGTAGACCAGCGAAACCGCCGAGACCTCGGTGGTCGGCACGCCGGATAACACGCGGGCATCGGCGGTGGCGTCAAAAGTCAAGCCGGCCGGCAAGGCGGCGTTGTTTTCGCCGGTCAAGTCATAAATAAATGCATCGCCGCCGCCGATGGCCTCGGGCAAGGTGAGCGAAACCACCGAACCAGCGCTGAAGGATTGCGCGCCCGGATTCGGCAACACATGGTTTACGGTGATGGTGAAATTCCCGCTGGCGATGGTGACGCCGCCTCGGGTGGCGGTGTAAGTCACCAGGAATGCGCCGGCTAGGGTCGGCGTGCCGCCCAACAATCGGCTGTCGGCGGTGAAAATCAAACCGGCCGGCAAGGCATCGCTATCGACGCCATAGGTGCCGGCCAGGGCGTATGCCACATCGGCGCTATGGTCATCCGCTTGTGGCAGGGTGAACCCGGTGTCGGTGGTGAGCAGCGTGCCGGCGACAAAGGTCGGGCCGGTGATGACGAAGGTCTGCAGATTCACGGCGCCGATGGTGACGGTGAAAGTCTGCTGGAGGGTGATGGCATCGGCGCTTCGGGTGGCGGTGTAGGCCAGCGAAACCGGGCTGGTGGTCTCCACGCTCGGCGTGCCGGCTAAGGCTCGATTGCCGGCATGGAAGGACATACCGGGCAATACGCTGGCCACCGTGCCGCCGTCGGCCGCGGTTAGGGTGTAGACGAATGCAGCGCCGCCGCCTGCGACTTCGGTCAACTGCTCATCCACTCGCACACCAGCGGTTAAAACCCGATTCGGCGGCGCCGGCAACACATGATTCACCGTTACCGTGAATTCCTCGCTGCCGACTCCCACATCGCCGGTGCCGCTGTTATCGGTGGCGGTGTAGGTGAGGGTGTAGGCGCCGGCGACGTCAATGCTGCCGCTTATAACGCGCGCGCCGGCGGCGCCGAACAGCAAACCATCGGGCAAGGCATCGCTGTCGGGGCCATAAGCGCCGCTCAGGGCGTACACCAAATCGCCGTCGGGGTCGCCGAGGGCTAATTCCAGCGTCGCATTAATAGGCTGGCCAGCATCACGAGTCAGATTGCCCGGGGTCTCTAGAACATGAGTCACCGTAATGGTGAAATTCCCGCTGGCGATGGTGACGGTGTTTCGGGCGGCGGTGTAGGTCACCTCAAATACGCCAGCCACGGTCGGCGTGCCGCTTAAAACTCGGCCGTCCGAGCCAGTCAAACTTAAACCGGTCGGCACCTCGCCGCTCAAGGCGTACACCAAAGTGCC
This sequence comes from Candidatus Poriferihabitaceae bacterium, assembly GCA_965243285.1. Lineage (GTDB taxonomy): Bacteria > Pseudomonadota > Gammaproteobacteria > Arenicellales > Poriferihabitantaceae > JAHRAW01. The sequence continues at coordinate 2,391,598 of OZ251537.1, forward strand.
GCCGCCGCTGGCTTGCGGGAGTTCGAGATCAGTGATAGCCGTGCCGGCCGGGTAGGCGGCGGGGTTGGCGATGGTCAGCGTCTGCACAACCGCCGCGGTGATGGTGACATCGAAGGTCGCCGTGAGGTTTGCGTCACCGGCATCGCTGCCCTGGCTGGCGGTATAGACCAGCGAAACCGCCGCCTCGGTGGTCGGCACGCCGGATAAAACTTGGGTGCCGGCATCAAAAGCCAAGCCGGCGGGAATCGAGCCGGTCAAGTCATAAATAAATGCATCGCCGCCGCCGATGGCCTCGGGCAAGGTGAGCGAAACCACCGAACCAGCGCTGAAGGACTGCGCGCCCGGGTTCGGCAAGGCGTGGTTTACGGTCACCATGAATGTCGTGCTGGCGACTTCGGCGGCGGCGCCGGTGGTGCTGGCGGCGTAGACCAGCGTGTAAGCGCCGGCCACGGTGGGTGTGCCGGTCAAGGTTCGGTTATTGGCGCCAGCCAAACTCAAGCCGGACGCATCCGGCGTGACCGTCAGGGTATACGCCAAATCGCCGCCGCCTTCGGCTTGGGGCAAATCCATGTTAATGGCCACGCCGGCGTCGGTTGCGAAATCAGCGATAGCCGCCAGGGAATGGGTCACGGTCACCACGAATGACGTGCTGGCGACTGCGACGCCGTCTACCCCGATGGTGCTGGCGATGTAGTTCAGCCTGTAAGTGTCAGCGGTGATGGGTGTGCCGCGCAAAACACGGGCGGCGGCTCCGCCGTCAAAAGTCAAACCAGCGGGGAAAGTGCTATTGGCGGCGGCGATTAAATCATAGGTCAAACTGCCGCCGCCGATGGCTTCCGGCAGGATGACATCGCCGATGGACATGCCGGCCGGGTAGGACATGGCGGTGATGGTCGGCAGCACATGGGTGATGGTCAGCGTGATGGTGGCGCGCGACACCACGGCGCCGCCCTCGCTGACGCTGTATTCCAGCGGAAACTCGCCGGCCATGGTGGGCGTGCCGGCTAAAACTGGCAAGCCGGCGGCATCAGGAGTGTAAGTCACGCCGGCCGGCAAGGCGCCGGTCAGGGCGTATGCCAAAGCGCCGCCGCCAGTGACGGCCGGCAGGGTGAGGGGGGGCTCGATGGCGCTATTGACCGGATAGGTTGGCGTCGCCGGCGGCGGCGTTACAAAGGCCCGCCCTATCGATACCGTGAAAACCGCCGAATCATCGGTGCGGTTGGCCGGATTGGCGCTGTCGGTGGCGATGTAGGTCAGCCGTGCCGAGCCCACCATGGTCGGCGTGCCGGATAAGGTGCGGGTGGCTGGATTCCCATCGCTGTCGGGAGTGCCAGCGAACGACAGCCCGGGCACGGCTTGGTCGAGTGCTTGGTTGCCCGGCCCCACCAGGCTATAGGTGAAAGCGCCGATGCCATCGATGGCTTCGGGCAGGATTAGGTCGGTGATGGGCATGCCGGCCGGGTAGGTTTCGTCGCCCACATTGAAATCAACAAACCGCGGGCCGGTGATGGTGACCATAAATGAGGTCGTGGCGACTTTGGTGCTGGTGCCGCCGACCGGAGTCTGGCTGGCGGTGTAATTCAGCGTGAATGTGCCAGCCGCCGCCGGCGTGCCGGATAAAGTGCGGGCGGCGCCGACAAAAGCCAAACCAGCCGGCAAATCATCGGTGTCATCATCGGCGTTGGTCAGGGCGTACGCCAAAGTACCGCCGCCGACGGCTTGCGGCAACACGATGCTGCCGCTGGCAATGTCGGTGCCGACCGCCAAATCATCCACGGTGATGGCGGCGGCCGGGAAGGCGTGTTCAATGGTCACGGTGAAGGATTGCGAATCGACTGCCGCCCCGCTCTCGGTGGCAGTGTAATTCAGCGTAATGGCGTCCGCCGCCGTGGCTGGCGTGCCCTCCAAGGCGCGAGTGCCGGCGTTGAAACTCAAATCAGCCGGCAAGGGGCCGCTTATGGCGTACACGAAAACATCCGCAGCGCCGCCGCCGACTACTTCGGGCAAGGGGAACGCCACCAGTTGACCGGCCGGGAAGGTTTGGTCAGCGATGGTCGGCAAGGCGCGCCCCACCGTCACCGTGAAGACCGCCATGCCATCGGTGGCGTTGCCGCCGGTGTCGGTGGCGATGTAGGTGAGCATGGCCGAGCCGGAATCGGTCGGCGTGCCGGATAAGATGCGGGTGGCGGGAGTGCCATCGCTGTCGGGGGCGCCAGCGAACTCCAGCCCGGGCACGGCATCATCGAGCAGTTCGCCATTCTCCCCAGTCAAGGCGTAGGTGAAGGTGTCGAAACCATCGGTGGCTTGCGGCAGGACGAGGTCAGCGATGGTCACGCCGGCCGGGAAGGTTTGGGCGGCCACATTGAAATCAACAAACCGCGGGCCGGCGATGGTGACTACGAAGGTCGTGCTGGCGACTTCGCCGGCGGTGGCGCTATCGGCGTCGGTGTCGGTGACGATGTAGGTGAGAATGAAGTCGCCGGCGGTTTGCGGCGTGCCGGACAAAGTGCGGCTGTCGGCGGCGGTATTGAAACTCAAGCCGGCCGGCAAGGTTTGATTGGGTACGGCGCCAGCGGTCAACGCGAATTCCAAAGTGCCGCCACCTCTGACTTCCGGCAACACGACACTGCCGATACTCGTGCCGGTGGTGTAACTTTGGGCGCCGATGTCAGCCGCAAAGGCATGGCGGATGGTGACCATGAAGGTGGCGCTGAGTACCATGTGCGAATCATCGGGCAGCGCCGGGCCGTCGGTTACGGCGTAGGTGAACATCAGCCCCGGGGCGGCCAGCGCCGGCGTGCCAGACAAAGTGCGGACGGTGGCATCGGTGTCAAAACTCAACCCGTCCGGCAAGCCGCCATCGACGGTTAGGGCGTAGGTCAAATCGCCGCCGCCGGTGGCGGTGGGGAAGGTGACATCGGTGATTAGCACGCCGGCGTCAAAGGTGAGGTCGGCGATAACGCCGTCATTGGCGAAAGCCCGATTGACCGTCACCATAAAGGTCGCCGTGCCGTCGGTGGCGTTGCCGGCCGCATCGGTGGCGATGTAGGTGAGGGTGACCGCATCCACCGCCGTGGTCGGCGTGCCAGTCAAAGCCCGTGTGCCGCCGCCCGAGCCATCGAATGACAGCCCTGGCACGGCCTCGTTTAGGGCCTGGTTATTCGGCCCGGTCAAGGTGTAATTGAAGGTGCCGCTGCCGTTGGTAGCCGCCGGCAGGATGAGGCTGCCATCCAGGGCGGTGCCGGCCGTGAAGGATTGGTCGGCGAACACGAAATTAGCGAAGATTGGGCCGGCGATGGTGCCGGTGAAGTTCGCCGTGGCGACCACATCGCCGCCCTGGCTGGCGGTGTAGGTGAATGAGAACGCGCCGGCCATAGTCGGCGTGCCGGATAAGATGCGGGTATCTGTATTGAACGCCAAACCAGCGGGCAAATCGCCATTGGCGGCGGCGTCGCTGCTCAAGCCATAGGCCAAACCGCCGCCGACAGTGCCGCCGATGGCTTCAGCCAACTGGATATCGGCGATTTCGACGCCTAAGAGCAAATCCGGCACCGTCGGCGCCGCCAAAGTATGGCGAATGGTCGCCGTGAATGCCGCCCTGGCGATTACAACGCCGCCATCGCTGGCGGTGTAGGTGAGCGCGAACACCCCGGCGACGCCCGGCGTGCCGGTCAAAACGCGATTACCCGCATCGAAGCCTAAGCCGGCGGCGACGGTGCCGGACACGGCGTAAACCAATGCGTTGCCGCCGCCGACGGCGGACGGCAACTCGGCGCTAACGCTGCCGACATCGACGCCGGCGAAAAAGATTTGGTCGGCTAAGGGGGCATCGAAACCACGCCCGACCACAAAGGTGAACTCTGCAACGGCGGCGTTGCTGTGCGCATCGGTGGCGGTGTAGGTGAGGGCGGCGGTGGCGGCGGCGCTCAATGTGCCGGAAAGCGCGCGGACGGCAGCGGTGGCATCGAAAGATAGCCCCGGCACGGCTGAGGCGAGCGCCTGGCCGCTCGGCCCGGTCAGGGTGTAGACCAGCGGGGCGGCGCCGCCGGCGGCGAGCGGCAAAATGATGGCATCGCCGGCCGCGATGACGGAATCCAGCGCATAGGAACGATCCGCCAAGGGCAAATCACCATCGGCGAAGGCCGGGCCGGTGATGGTTAGGGTGAATATCGCCCTGGCCACTACGCCGTTGCTATCGCTGGCGGTGTAGGTGAGGGGGTATACGCCGGCGGTCTGCGCCGTGCCGCCCAAGGTACGGGTACCGGCGGTGAATGCCAGATTGTTGGGCAAATCGGCGGCGGCGGCGTCGCCATCGGGGCCGTATAAGGTGTAATTCAGGTTGTCGCCGGCGGTGGGCAATATTATCGTGACATCCGCGCCAGCGGCATAAGTCGCATCGGCGATGGTGGCAGCGAAGGCTTGCCCGACCACCACAGTAAACACCACATCGGCGGTTTTATTGCCGTAAAAATCGCTGGCGGCGTAGGTCAGCCGCACCGTGGCGGCGGCGGTGGGCGTGCCGGACAGCGTACGGACGGCGGCGGCGGCATCGAATGACAGCCCTGGCACGGCTAAGTGGAGCGCCTGGCCGACCGGCCCGGTTAAGGCGTAGACCAGCGGGGCGCCGCCGCCGGCGGCTAGCGGCAAAACGAGGTCGGCGATGGCGGTGTTGAGCGCATAGGCTTGGTTCTCCACAGCCACCCCAGCAGCGAATGCCGGGCCGGAGATGGTGACGGTGAATTCCGCCGTGGCGACTAGGCCGCCGTCGCCATTGCGGGCGGTATAGGTGAGCGGAAATACGCCGGCGGTCTGCGCCGTGCCGCTCAACATGGCGGATTCGGTGGCGGTGGCGGCAATGAAGGACAAATCCACCGGCAAATTGGGCGATAACGCATCGCCGCCGACACCGAACAAGGTGTACTCCAGCCCGCTGCCGGCGGTGGCCGGCAAGGTCAGCGAGACATCATCGCCGGCGGCAAACGACTGGTCGGCGATGGTCGCCAAAAACGCCTGCCTGACCACCACCGAGAATTCCGCATCGATGCTGTCGCCGTTGGCGTCGGTGACGGCATAAGTCATGGTGACGCCGCTCAGATTCGCCGTGTTTGGCGTGCCTGATAATTCGCGGTTGGTGGTATCGAAAGCAAGCCCCGGCACGGCCGCATCGATGGCGTCGCCGTCGGCATCAAGCAACGAGTAAACCAGCGTCCCCACGCCACCGCTGGCGGCCGGCAGGGTGAGGGGGGAGATGGCGACACCATCGTTGTAGAACTGGTCGGCTATGGGCAAATCAGCGGCGGCGAAGGCCAGGGTGGGAGATAGAGCGGCGGCGACCGTCACCGTGAATGGCGCGTCGGCGCTGTTGCTGTTGGCGTCGGTGGCGCGATAAGTCATGCGGACGCCGTCCACATTCACCGTGTTTGGGGTGCCGGATAATTCGAGGCTGGCAGTGTTGAAACTCAGCCCCGGCACGGCTATATCGATGGTGTTGTCGTCGGCATCAAGCAGCGAGTAGCCCAGCGTGCCCACGCCGCCGCTGGCGGTCGGCAGGGTGATGGGGGGGATGGCGACATTCTGGTCGTAGGACTGGTCGGCCAAGGGCAAATCATCGGCGGTGAAGACCGGGACGCCGATGCTTAGCGTGAATTCCGCATAGGCTGGGTCGATATTGGCGGCGGCGTCGGCGGCGGCGGCGGCGGTGTAGGTGAACGCTATGGTCGGCACCGGGGTGGATGACGAGCCGCTCAACACCTGCGTGTCGGCGGCGAAAGTAAGCCCAGCCGGCAAGCCGCCGTTTACGTCGATGGCATAGGTGAGGACGCCGCCGCCGGAGGCTGGCGGCAAGGTGAGGTCTACGGCTTCGTCCAAGGCATAGGCTTGGGGGGGGATGGTGGCGACTTCCAGTTCGCCAAATTCGCCTGGCTCGGTGAACGTTCTGAACACCACCACCGACAATAGCGTGTCGGTGCTGTTGCCGTAGGCATCGGTCACGCGCAACAGCGGCGTGTAATTGCCGGCCGTGGACGGGGTGGCGTGGAAGGCCACATTCGCCCCTTGGGCGACCGCAAAGAAACCGGGGATATATCGATCGCGAGTAATCGGATCATCACTGGCATCGTAATTTTCTCCATCGGGCCGTAACACCATGCGGGGCGCTGGGGCGGCGGCGGTGATGCCAAATACGCATTCAACGAAGACGGGGACGCCAGCCGGCACGCGATACTCACAATCCGCCGGCGCAGTGACCACCGGCCCAGTGATGGTCATCGTAAATTCCGTCGTGGCGATTAGGCTGCCGTCGCCGCTATCGCTGGCGGTGTAGACCAGCGTGAATACGCCGGCGTTCTGGGCGGTGCCGTTCAAAATCTGGCTGTCGGGGTCGAAAGTGAGCGTCGTGTCAGGATCTGGGACAGCGGCTGGGTCGCCGAAGCCGGCCAAGGCATAAACCAGCCCGCTGTCGTCGGCGGTGGCCGGCAAGGTCAGCGAGACATCATCGCCGGCGGCAAACGACTGGTCGGCGATGGTCGCCAAAAACGCCTGCCTAACCAGCACCGAGAATTCCGCATCGATGCTGTCGCCGTTGGCGTCGGTGGCGCGATAAGTCATGCGGACGCCGTCCACATTCACCGTGTTTGGCGTGCCGGATAATTCGAGGCTGGCAGTGTTGAAACTCAGCCCCGGCACGGCTATATCGATGGTGTTGCCGTCGGCATCAAGCAGCGAGTAGATAAGCGGCGCCACGCCACCGCTGGCGGCCGGCAGGGTGAGGGGGGAGATGGCGACATTCTGGGTATAGATTTGGTCGGCCAAGGGCAAATCACCGTCGGCGAAAGTCGGGGCTGTTGCTGCGGCGATGGTTACGGTGAATTGCGCGCTGGCGACTTCGCCGCCGCCGGCGCCGATGGTGCTGGCGGTGTAATTCAGCGTGAACACGCCGGCCGCCGTCGGCTCGCCGCTCAACATGCGGGCGGCGGCGGCGCCGTCAAAACTCAAATCAGCCGGCAACTGGTCGGTATCATCAGCGGCGTTGCTCAGGCGGTAAGTCAAAGTACCGCCGCCGACGGCGGCCGGCAAAACGATACTTCCGATGTCCGTGCCGACGGTGAAATTTCGGTCGGGGATGGCGGCAGCGAAGGCGCGTCCGACAACCACGCTGAAGATGGTGGCAACGGAATCGCCGCCAGCGGTGGCGGTGTAGGTGAGATTCGCCGCCTCGATGGCGGCAGTGGTCGGCGTGCCGGACAGCACCGGATTGGGGGCGGCGGTGAACACCAGCCCTGGCACGGCGGCGGCGAGCGCCTGGCCGGACGGCCCGGTCAGCGTGTAGACCAGCGAGTCGCCGTTGGGGTCGGTGGCGAGGGGCAGGGTGAAGTCCGTGATGGCAACGCCAGCGGTATAGGATTGCTCAGCCACCGGCACTTCGCCGGCGGCGAAAAACGGGCCGTCGGTGATGGTTACGGTGAAGACCGTCATGGCGACGACGCCGCCGCCGGCGCTGGCGGTGTAGGTGAGGGTGACCGCCGCCGCCGTCGTAGTCGGCGTGCCGGATAAGAGGCGGCTGCCGATATCGAAAGCCAAACCGGGCGGCAAATTCGGCGCCGTGGCGGCATTGCCGGCGCCGAATAAGGCGTAACTCAAACTGCCGCCGCCGATGGCGGCCGGCAACTCAATACTGGTGATGGGGACGCCGGTGGCGTAGGTTAAATCGCCCGGGCTGAGCAAGGCATGGCGCACCGTTACCATGAATGTCATCCTGACCACTTCGCTGTTGGTGGCGGTGTCGCTGGCGGTGTAGGTGAACGAAAACACCCCAGCCGCAGTCGGCACGCCGCCCAAAACGCGATTGCCGCCGGTGAATACCAGCCCAGCCGGCAAAGCGCCGCCCGATTCGCCGCTTAAGGCGTATATCAGCGAACCGGCGCCGGCGGCGGCCGGCAAGGTGAGCGCCACGCTATCGCCGGCGGTGAATATCTGATCTTCGATGAATTCCGTGAAGGCGCGCCCGACCAACAGCGTAAACCTCGCCGCAGCGATGGCGTTGCCGTATTTGTCGGCCGCGGTGTAGGTTAGCAAGGTGTTGTTGTTTTGCGTCGGCGAGCCGGACAAAACGCGGCTGGCGGCATCAAAATCCAGCCCGGGCACCGCATCGCCCACCGCTTGCAAGGCCGGGCCGGTCAAGGTGTGGTCGGTAAACGGCGTGGCGCCGGCGCCGTCGGGCAGCGTGGTATTCACCGTGTCGCCAATGGCATAGCTGAGCGCCTGCGGCTGGGTCGCGAACACTGGGCTGGGGACGATGACGCTGAAGGTTGACTGGGCGAATACGCCATCGACGTTTGTGACGCGGTAACGCAAGGGGTAGATGCCGACGCGGGTCGGCGTGAAGGCCAGCAGGTGAGAGGCTGGAGTAAAGATCGCCGCCGCCGCCGGCAATGCCGTCGCCAAGGGTTCGCCGTTCGGCCCGGTTAGGCTATGGGCTAAACTGTTGTTGAATGGCAACACCTGCGCTACCGGCTGCTCGATGGCCGCCACAATATCGCCAACAATGGGTATGCTTAGGCCGTTCCTGTTGGTGATGGTGATGGTGAAACTCGCCGTAGTCGATAGGCCGTTGGTATCGGTGGCGGTGTAAAGAAGCGGAAAAACGCCGGCTTGATTCCGACGGAAACTCACCAGGGATTCAGTACTTAGTCTGGTAAACGAACCTTCAGGAAAAATATTCGACAGCGGCTCGCCCGCCGCTCCAGTGATGCTGTAGGATATATCACCATCGCCGCTGGCGAGCGGCAATAATACACCCTGCAATTCGGGACTGATCCTGGTGGAAAAAGTTACATCGCCCGGCTGGTAGTTAAAGACCGGTCCGCCGTCGCTGGTGACGCGCAGCGTAAAAGTATTCGCTACGGCGTTGCCGTAAATGGAGGTGGCGCGGTAGGTCAGCCGGACCTCGCCGCTCCTGGTCGGCGTGCCTGATAAAACGCGGGTGGCGGCGTCGAATCTTAAGCCGAAGGGCAAGCCGGTGGCGTAATCTATGACGCCAGTCCGCCCCATCAAGGTGTAATCAAATATACCGCCGCCGATGGCGCGCGGCAAGGTGAGGGCTTCGATAGCCACGCTTATCGGGTAGGTTAGGTCGGCTATATATGGCAAGGCAGGGCGCACCGTTACCATGAATTCCACCCTCGAGATGGTGATGTTGCTACTGGTTGTGGCGCTATAGGTGAGCGCGAACACGCCAACGGTCTGCGCGGTGCCGGACAACACGCGGCTGGCGGCGGCGAAGGCTAATCCATCGGGCAAGTTGGGGGCGGCTTCGGTGCCACCTGCGCCGCGCAAGCGGTATTGCCGATTGTTGCCGCTGGTGGGCGGCAAGGTCAGCATGACGCTCTCGCCGGCGGCGTACACCTGGTCGGCTATATCCGTCGCCAACACATTTCCTATCACGATGGCGAACACCGCCGGGGTGGTGGGGTTGCCGTATTTGTCGGCCGCTAGGTAGGTCAGCATGGTGCGGCCGCTTTGCGTCGGCGTGCCGGCCAGTGCGCGCTCGGCGGCATCAAAAGACAGCCCGGGCACGGCTTCGCGCAACGCTTGGCCGTCGGCGCCGGTCACGATATGGCCGGTAAACGGCGTGGCGCCGGCGCCATCGGGCAGCGTGGCATCGACCGCAGCGCCGAAGGCATATTGGAGATTGGGCGGCGCGGTGGCGAAGGTTGGGCTGGGGACGACAATGTTGAAGGCGGTTGCGACGGAGGCGCCGTTGATGTTGAAGGCGCGGTAACGCAAGGGGTGGGTGCCGGCCACAGTGGGCGTGAAGGAAAGTTGGCGGACATCGGTGGCGTCGTCGAAAGTCGCCGCAGCCCCCGGCAAGGCATTGGACAATAACTCGCCACCCGGCCCGCTTAGCCTATAGGTAGTCGCAAAACTGCCGGCCTGGCTCAATTGAAAGTTCGCTTGCTGGTCGATAGCCACCGTCAGGTTGGGCTGTTGCTGCAGGCTGGCAAAATCCAGGGTGAGGGCGCCGATGGTGATGGTGATGGTGAAATTCGCGGTCGTGGTTTGGCCGATGCTGTCGGTTACAGTATAAATCAGCGGAAAAACCCCGACTTGATGGCGCAAAAAATCTAGGATGTTGTACGGAAATTGGGCGGGTGCCCTTCGTCGAAACTCCCCGCCGGGAAAAACACTCGCTATCGGCTGGCCATGTTCTCCGGTCAGGGCGTAGGTGATACTACCGACGCCGCCGGTGGCTTGCGGTAATCGATATTCGCTGAGTGAGTTGCCGGGGCTGAAGGCCACGCTGAGGTCGCTCGGCTGGTAGTTGAATAGCGGCGGGCCGACAGCGATGAACAGCGTGAAAACCGCCTCAGCGGTTCTTTTATCACCGTCGGTGGCGCGATAGGTCACCTCGACATCGCCGGCGGCGGTGGGCGTGCCGGTCAGGGCGCGGTTGCCGGCTTGGAATACCAGCCCAGGCACGGCGGCGGATAGGGCTTGCTCATTCGGCCCCACTAGGGTGTATGTCAGTGACGGGGTGCCGGCGCTGGCAGTGGGCAGGGTGAGGGCGGCGATAGCAACGCTGGTGGAATAGGATTGATCGGCCAACGGCACATCCGCGGCCGCGAAGAACGGGGCGGCGAAGGTGTCGATGATGATGCTGAATGTGGTCACCGCGGCGGCGCCGTTGGTGTCGGTTGCGGTGTAGCGCAACGGGTACACGCCGACCGTGCTGCGCGAAAAGAGCAGCCGCCGGGTATCCACATTAGGGTCAAAAGCGCCGCCGGGGATGGCGTCCGCGATGACTTCGTCACTGAGTCCGGTTAGGGTATAGGTGAGCGGCGCGGTGCCAGTGGCGGGACGCAATTGGGTGCTGCGCGGCACCGCATTGACGGTAAAAGTGCGGTCGGCTTGCGCGATGGGGAAACTGGGACCGCCGCTGATGACGATGTTGAAACTTGCTGTGGTGCGAAGCCCGTTGGTATCGGTGACGGTGTAAATAAACCGATAGTCGCCGTTGGTGCGCCGCGAAAAAACCAACCGCCGGTCAGTGGCGCCAGTGTCAAAACCGCCGCCGGGGATGGCGTCCGCGATGGCCTCGCCATTGGCGCCGGTTAGGGCATAGATGAACGGACCATTGCCGCTGGCGGCCGACAACTGAAAACTGGCGTTCGAGTTAGCGGCGGTGTAAGCGCGGTCGCCCGGCGGGGTGACGAAACTCGGGCCGCCGGTGATGGTGATATTGAAATTTGCCGCGGCGGCGAGACCGTTGCTATCGGTGACGATGTAAATCAAGCGGTAGACGCCGCTGGTTGACCGCGAAAAAACCATCCGCCGGTCAGTGGCGCCAGCGTCAAAACCGCCGCCGGGGATGGCGTCCGCGATGGCCTCGCCATTGGCGCCGGTTAGGGCATAGATGAACGGACCATTGCCGCTGGCGGCCGATAACTGAAAACTGGCGTTCGAGTTAGCGGCGGTGTAAACGCGGTCGCCCGGCGGGGTGACGAAACTCGGGCCGCCGGTGATGGTGATGCGGAATCTCGCCTCGAGCGTGGTGCCGCTTTGATCGTTGGCGGTATAAAGGAATTGATAAACGCCGGCCTGATGCTGCGAAAAGGACAAGCGGCGGTCGCTTGTGCCGGGGTCAAAATCTCCGCTGGGGATGATGTCGGCCACGGCCTCGCCATTTGGCCCGGTTAGGGCGTAGGTCAGCGGCCCGCTGTTGTCGATGGCGGCCGGCAGTTGGAAACTGCGAATTTCAATGGCGGCGGGGTGCAGGCGGTCGGGCTGCAAGAGGACGAAACTCAGCTCGCTTTCGATGACGACATTGAAATTCGCCGTGTTGCTGATGCCGTTGGTGTCGACGACGCGGTAGCGCAACGGATAGGTGCCGGCGACGCGCCGCGAGAATGACACCCGGCGGGCGGTTACGCCGGGGTCGAAATTACCTTCGGTGATGGCGTCTGCTATGTCCTCGCCGCCCGGTCCGGTGAGGGAGTAGGTGAACGGCGCATTGCCGCTGGCGGCGGATAATCGGATGGTTACGGTCTCGTCCGCGGCGCTGTAAGTGCGGTCGGACGGCGGGTTGTCGAGACTAAGATTGCCGGTGCCGGTGAGGGTAAAAACAGCCACACTGGACAATCCGCTGGCGGTGGCGGTGTAGGTCAACTGAAAAACCCCGACTCTATTGCGGCGGAAGCGAAATAAGTTGGCTACACCAGAGGAGAAGATCAAATCGGCGTCGTCTAAAATCTCCGATATCGGCTGGCCGCCGGCGCCGGTCACGGCGTATCTTATCGTCCCGCTGCCGCCCATGGCGCGCGGCAGAACACCTTCATACCGCGAAGCCGTGATGCTAGCGGCGTCATAAGAGTGATCCGGCGTCGGGTAGATGAAAGTCGGCCCGCCGTTGCCGAAGATTCTGAACCCAAAAACAGCGCGAGCGGTGTTGCCGTAGCGGTCGGCGACGCTGTAAGTCGTATTAATGTTGCCATACCTGGTCGGCCGGCCGCCGATGCGGCGGACATTCGGTCTGGAATCGAAGGTGACGCCGAGGATGGCTTCGCCCAACGCTTGCTGGTTCGGCCCGGTTAGGCTGTAGGTAAGCGGCCCGGCGGCGCTGCGGGCGCTGGGCAACTGGTGCGCAGGCGATGTACTGATGGTGACGCCAATCTGATGAGAGCGGTCCAACACCGAGCCTTGGATGGTCGGCCCGGTGACGCGTATATCGAAAACAACCTGGGAATAACGCCCGCTGGCATCGGTGACGCCATAGGTCAGGGTGACATCTTCGGCTCTGGTCGGCACGCCGGACACCACGCGGCTGGCGGCATCGAACACCACCCCGGGGATGGCGTTATCCAAAGATTGCCGCCCGGCGCCGGTCAATGTATAGGTGAACGGCGCATGCCCGACCGCGACCGCCGGCAGCGTGAACGGCGGGATGGTCGCGCCGGCGGCGTGACTGCGGTCGCGCGGCGTCGCGGCGATAGGGATATGCGGCCCCAATATGGTGACCGTGAAAGTGGTTTCGCGGCTCACCGAAATGGCGCTGTTGGCTGATGCGGCGCTGTCTATGCGATACACCAAAGGGAAGACGCCGGCGCGAGTCGGGCGGATGGACACGCCGGGGGCGCTCGGGTCGGAGTCAAAAACAGCGCCGGCACCCGGCATGGCGTCTTCTAGGCTCTCGCCATTTGGCCCCGAGACGGAATATAGCAGCACATCATTGGGGTAATTGACGCTGCGTATGCCGAGCGGCAGCCGCCACGACACCCGCCTGCTGCCGACTGCATAGGTGCGGTCGGCCGGCAATTCGGTGAAGGTTGGGCCGCCGAGCAAGACTATCTCGAAATGCGCCGCCGTCGATAAGCCGTTGCTGTCGGTGACGATGTAGATCAACGGATAAGTGCCGGATAACGCGCCGCTCCGCCCGACGGTTACGCGGCGGTCATTGACGCCAGGGTCAAAATCCCCATTCGGCATGGCATTCGCCGGCGATTCGCCGCCCAGCCCGGTGAGGGCGTAAGTGAACGGCCCGGCGCCGGTGGCGGTGGACAACTGGAAGGATTCCAGCGGCGGACCAGTGCTGGTCGAATAAGTGCGGTTGGCCGGCGGGGTGGTGATCACCGGGCCGGCGCTGGCGCCGGTGACGGTGAACACAAAATCCTCTGTGGTCACATTGCCATAGCGGTCGGTTACGCTGTAAGTCAGCGTCGTGGCGTCGCCTCTGGTCGGCGTGCCGGCGAAGCGGCGGACGCCGGGGCTGGCGTCAAACCCCATGCCGGGCACGGCGGCGCCCAGGGCGCGCCCGCCCGGCCCGGTGAGGGCGTAGGCGAGCGGCGTCTCGCCAGTGGCTATCGGCAACTGCGTCGACCACGCCTGGCCGGCCGGGCGAGTCCAGCCGGCAATGGCGCTGGCGAACGCCGGGCCGGCGACGGTGAGGCGGAAATACACATCGGTGTAGTTGGCGGCGGAGTTCCCGGTGACGCGATAGGTTAATGGGATGCTCGTGGCATGAACCGGCGTGCCGCTTATGCGGCCACGGGCAGGGGGGTCAGATGTGTCTGTGAAAAAACTCAAGCCGGGCACCGCTTGGGCAAGCGTCTGGCCGCCCGGCAGAATCAAACTGTAGGTGTAAGTAGCAGTAGCTATAAAAGGGCTCAGCAATCCTCTCGGTAAAACAAAAGATACGGAATCTCCGACGCTGAAAGTTCTATCCGCAAAGTCGTAGTCGTCGTTACCATGTAGTCGCGGCCCATGGACGAAAACCCTGAAAATGCTCGTATCTTGCACTCGATCTCCATTGGCGTCGTCGCCGATGGCGAGATAGGTCAACAGCACGCCCCTCGGCCTCACAACAGTGGGCGTGCCTCTTATTCTCGGACCAGTAAGCAAGGTTTGAACAAAAATATCAAAGGTCAACCCCGGCAACACCGCGCTCACCGCTTGGCCGCCCGACCCGGTGATGGAGTGCGTTAGGTCCGCATCTTGCTGGATACCGACGGTGCTAACATGCAAAGTCGTCGACTGGCTTACGCCGAGGTAAAACCTTTGGGTGGGCACCGAATCAATCAAATTTCCCTCGGGCAGATTGGATTGGGCGTAGGCATTAGGCACGGCGACCAACGCCGCCATCAGCCCCAAGCAACCTAATAGGTGTCGTTTAAACATGATGAATACCTTTGAGTCGTACGAAATTGGGATATTGGATAAACAGGCCGGGAATAACATGGATAATCTGCCATTAGGCAATTGCCCACCTAAATCCGCCTGGATTTATAGTGAATGTCGGCGTTGCCTGGGGCGCGCATTAAAATCCCCACAGCGGGGAATCGCAGCAAACAAGCCGATAGACGCTACTGGCTGCGCGATAGACGCTGCTGGCTATGGTGGCTTTGGCTTTTAAACGCACCTCCACCGGTAAACGCACCTCCGCCGGTTGTAAACGCACCTCCACCGGTTGTATTTGCGGGCTGTAACAGCCCCCCACTCCCCACTCTGCGGGGAGAGTTATTGCGCCGCTCGTTTGCGGGAGGGGGGGGTAAGTTCGCATCGCACTTTGTTTTTATCGCATCTGTGTTTTTTAGCGAAACGCCAAGTGTACCCATAATTTCTCCCAAAAATCAACCGACCAGTATATATGCCCATACCGACCGGTATATATGCCCATAATATATGGGGTTCACATACCTAAATCTACACAGTTTGATTGTTGTTTGGATTGTCGTTTGGATTGTTGTTTGGATTGTCGTTTGGATTTTCACTCCATGTTGCGGTTGTTGGGGTGAAAATTTACAAGATAAAGGCAAAAGCGAAAATCCAAAAGCAAGAATCCAAAAGCGAAAAATCCAAGGCAAAGTCAAAATCAAAATCAAACGTACCCCCCCACCAAAACTGGCGAAAAGATGCCAGTTTTTACTCCCCCCGCAAGATAAGAGGGTGTGCGAAAAGCCCTCGCCAAAGGGAAAATGAAGGAAAAGTATCATTTTCAAAATTTAAACAATAAGCAATAGCAACACTTTCGCCTGCTTTTTTAACAACGCCAACCGAAATTTTAATCAAGAATGGGCTTTTCGCACACCCTCAGATAAAGCGGGGGGAGTAAAACGGTAAAGCCAAAATCAAAAGTCAAAATCAAAGTCAAAGGCCAACATCAAAATCAAAAGCCAACATCAAAGGCAAAAAGCAACATCAAAAGCGAACAACAACAATCAAGTAAACAGCTTTAGGTAGATAAATCCCTTATTTTAAATCGGCTTCGCGGGCTGCTGAATCGGTTGCCCGGCTGCGGTAGCGTTGCATATCCCGCGCCACGCGGCGGGTGCGCAGGGCGCGGCCGTGCAACTGCCTATCGAGCAGGGCGCGGGTTAGGTGCTGGACATCGCGCAATTCGCGCTCGGATTCAATATCATCATCGGCAAAATTGTCGTCGCGCAAGGCGCACAGCGTGCGGCCGCTGATGGTCAACATCCGCGCTGCGGTGGATTCGTTAGGCGACGCGGCGGTGGATTCGCCCTTATCGCCACCGGGCGCGGGGTTGTCGGCCGGGGCGCCGGCTAGGTCGCCGGTTTGATCGTCAGATGGGGCAGGTCGGATGCGCACTGGGCCTTTTTCCCATACATAGTGATAGCGCAACTCGGGGCGCAGCGCCTCGCCGCTGTCGGCGTCGCATTCCAAGGCGGCGCCAAAGCCGATGTCGCGCAGCAGTTTTTTCTCGAAAATCCGCAACACGCGGCGCGGCGGATGCGCCTCAATCAAGCCGCAGACGGCGGCGTGATAGTGCGCGAATAAGGTTTCATGGGCATCGTGGCGATGCAACAAGCGCTGCAATAATTCATTCATATAAAAACCGCTGGCCAGCGCCTCGCTGCTCATGTTCGCGGCCCGCCAGGCTGCCGGGCGGTGCTGTTCAGCGGTGGCGAGGATGGGCAGCCCTTTGCCGGTGCAACTGGTCAGCAGGGCGCGAAACGGCAATAACACGCCGCGAAAGGGGGATTTTCGGCGCCGCGCGCCCTTGGCCAAGGCCGTCATGCGGCCATGCATCGGGGTGAATAAATCCACCAGCAGGCTGCTTTCGGTGACCGGCCGGGTATGCAACACATAGGCCGGCTGCTGCTCGATTTTCACCGCGCCGCGTCTTCCATATAGCCGAGCGAGCGCAGCATGGCGGCGTTTTCCGCCCAACCTTTGCGCGCTTTTACCCATACATCCAGATAAACGCGGCGGCGATAAGTTTTTTCCATTTGCCGCCGGGCGCGTTCGCCGATAATTTTGAGTTGTTGCCCGCCACGCCCGATGACGATGGCTTTTTGGCTATTTTTTTGCACCCAAATGATGACGCCGATGCGCAGCAATGGGTCGTGCTCGGTGGCTGCGAAGCGCGTCACTTCCACCGCGCTGGCGTAGGGCAGTTCCCGCCCTAATAGCCGAAAAATCTGCTCGCGCACCAATTCGGCGGCAAAAAAACGCGCCCTGCGGTCGGTGTGCTGGGTGGCCGGAAAGCCAGCCTCGCCGAGCGGCAAGGCGCGGCTGATGAGTTGCAGAAAATCCCCCCAATCTCGGGTTTTTAGGGCCGATATGGGGATGATTTCTTGGAACGGATGCAGGCTCATGGAATGCGCCATGAGCGGCAGCAGGCGGGCGCGGTCGCGCAGGCGGTCGATTTTATTGATGAGCAGCATGGTCGGCGTTTTTTTATCGGCCACGCGGGCGAAAAGTTGCTGCCAGTGCGGCCGCCAGCCGCTGGCGTCGATCATAAAGAGGATTAAATCGGCCTCGGCCATACAATTGACCGCGGTGCGGTTGATGGCGCGATTCAAGCCGCGCGAACGCTCGCCGTGCAGGCCTGGGGCATCGACCAACACTACCTGCGCATCGGCTAAGGTTTTGATGCCGAGGATGCGGTGGCGGGTGGTTTGCGGGCGGCGCGAGATGATGGAGATTTTTTCGCCGATGAGGCCATTTAGCAGGGTGGATTTGCCCACATTGGGCGGGCCGGCCAAGGCCACCGTGCCGAAGCGATGGGGTTCAGACACCGGCCGGCAGTTGCGCTAAGGCTTTGGCCGCGGCCGCTTGCTCGGCGGCGCGACGGGTGGGGGCGCTGGCTTGGGTGGACAACGCCTGCTCGCCCAGCGCGCATTGCACGGTGAACAGGAGGGCATGGGGCGGCCCGGATTGCGCGACGATGGTATACACCGGCGGCGGCATGCGGTGTTTTTGCAGGCGCTCTTGCAACTGAGTTTTACTATCTTTGGCGACCGTCGGCGAGATTGCCGCCAGATGCGGTCGCCATAATTGCAAAATGGCGGTTTTCGCCGCCGCCCAGCCGCCGTCCACATAAATCGCTCCGAGGATGGCTTCCATGGCATCAGCCAGAATCGACTCGCGCACGCGGCCCGGTTTACGCTCGGCGCCGCCTAACAACATGCCGCCTTGCAACGCCAGATGCCGCGCTTGTTCGACCAGCATGGGGTTGCACACCAAGCGTGAGCGCATGGCGCTCATCTGTCCCTCGGTGGCGGCCGGAAAATGCGCGTACAAGGCCTCGGCGATGACGCTGCCTAAAATGCCATCGCCCAAAAATTCCAGCCGCTCATTGTTATCGGCGCTGTAACTGCGATGGGTCAGCGCCTGGGTAAGCAAATCCGCCCGCGCAAAACGATGCCCGAGCCGGGTTTGCAGCGCCGTCATCTCGGTGGGCATATCGATGGCGGGGATTTTGACATGGGGGGGTTGGGGGATTGGGGGATTGGGGGATTAGGGGATTGGGGGATTGGGGGGGTGTTGATTTTGTTTTTTGGCTTTGGCTTTGGCTGTTAAGGCTTTGCTCCACCCTATCTTTTTAGGGGCGAGCCAAAACTGGCGGCTTCATCGCCAGTTTTGGTGGGGGGTGCTTTTGACTTTGGATTTCGCTTTTCGCTTTGACTTCGATTTTTCTGTTGATGTTGTGTCTTTTAACTCATCTTTTGTGGCTGATGGGGTGAAATTTAAAGGCAAAAACGACAATCGAAAATCAAAAGTCGAGTAAAACCTGACATTAAAAATATCCCCCCCACCAAAACTGGCTGAAAAGCCGCCAGTTTTGGCTCCCCATCCCGAAAAAGTAGGGGGGGAGCAAAGACTAAAGGCGAAAAAGCAAAAGCAAAAGCAAAAGCAAAAGCAACAAAACCACTAAGGAATACTATCCCCGATGCGGCTCCAGCGGATGCCAAAACCCGGGCTTTTCAGGCTGAGCCAGATGAAAAACGCCTTGCCGACCACATGGCTTTCCGGCACGAAGCGCCAATATCGGCTGTCGTTGCTGTGGTCGCGGTTGTCGCCCATGACGAAGTAATGGCCGGGCGGCACGGTCACCCGCATATCGCGCGCCGAGAAAGCGCGGTCGATGAGAATCGAATGCACCGATTGGTCGATGGTTTCGGTGTAACGAGCCGCGGATTGGCCGCGCATCGCCGGTTGCTGAAAGTGAAACTCGCCGTCCGGCGTGCTCGACGCCGGCTGGCCATTGATAAACAGGCGCTTGTTTTGGTAGATGATGACATCTCCGGGCACGCCGACCACGCGCTTGATGAAATTCAAGGACGGGTCTTTGGGGTAGCGAAACACCATCACATCGCCGCGCTGCGGGGCGCTTAGGTCGAGAATTTTTTGGTTCACCACCGGCAACCGCAAGCCGTATAGAAATTTATTCACCAAGATGAAGTCGCCGATTTCCAAACTCGGCAACATGGAGCCGGACGGAATGCGAAACGGCTCGATGACGAATGAGCGCAACAAAAACACCACCAATAGCACCGGAAATAACGCGCGCGCGTATTCCACCAACTGCGGCGTCGGCGGCACCGGCGGGCCCGGGTGCCCGGCGGCCGGATCATCGACCGCCGGGCTTGCGCCATGGCGACCACCAAACAAGAGTCGATAGCCGCCGGAGACCACGCCGGTGATGACCACCAGCACAAACAAAATCAAAGAAAAATCCACTGCTATCTCCTGGTTATGGTTAGGGGGGCTGCCGAGCGGCGCCGTGAGCGCCGACGCGTTACTCGGCTGCGCCTTAGGGGATTGCGCATTAAGACTGGCGCTTTTGGTGCACGCTCAGCACCGATAAAAAGGCCTCTTGGGGAATCGATACGGCGCCGATTTGCTTCATGCGCTTTTTGCCGGCCTTTTGCTTTTCCAGCAGTTTGCGCTTGCGCGACACATCGCCGCCATAGCATTTGGCGGTTACATTTTTGCGCAGCGCTTTGACGGTTTCGCGGGCGATGATTTTGCCGCCCACCGCGGCTTGGATGGCGACATCGAACATTTGGCGCGGAATTAATTCGCGCAGCCGCTTGATTAAGGCGCGGGCGCGCTGCGCGCCATGTTCGCGATGCGCCAAAATGGTCAGCGGGTCGACGCGCTCGCCGTTGATGAGTACATCGACCTTCACCATCGGCGCCTCTTGGCTGGCGATGAGTTCGTAATCCAGCGATGCATAACCGCGACTCACGGATTTTAGGCGGTCGAAAAAATCCAGCACCATCTCGTTCAGCGGCATCTCGAATTCCAGCATGACTTGGCGGCCGTGATAGTGAATATTGCGCTGCTGGCCGCGTTTTTCGACGCACAACGATAGCACCACGCCGACCATATCCTGCGGGGCGAGAATGCGCGCCAGAATGCGCGGCTCTTTGATGAGGGCGATGCGCGAGGCATCGGGCAGCGCCGCCGGATTATCCAGCAACAGCGTTTCGCCGTCTTTTTTCAGCACCTCGTAGACCACCGTGGGGGCGGTGGCGATGAGGTCGAGGTGATATTCGCGCCGCAACCGCTCGCGCACGATTTCCATGTGCAGCATGCCGAGGAAGCCGCAGCGAAACCCCAGCCCCAATGCGGCCGAGGATTCCGGCTCATAGGTGAGCGATGCGTCATTCAAGCCGAGTTTGTCGAGGGAGGCGCGAAAGGATTCGAACTCGGCGCTGTTTATCGGATACAAACCGGCGAATACGGTGGGTTTGATCTCGCGAAAGCCGGCTAACGGCACCGCCGCCGCGGCGCGGCTCATGGTGACGGTGTCGCCCACCCGCGCCGCTTGGACTTCCTTCAAACCGGCGGCCATAAAGCCCACCGCGCCGGCCGATAATTCGTCCACCGCGGTGATTTTCGGCGTAAAAGCACCGATGCGCTCGACTTGATAATCGAAACCGGTGGACATCATGCGAATTTTGCCGCGCTGGCCGCCACCGCGCTGGCCGCCGCCAGCGCGCAAGCGACCATCGACCACGCGGATGAGCGAAATCACCCCTAAATAATTGTCGAACCAGGAATCCAGCACCAGGGCGCGCAAGGGCGCGTCGCGGTCGCCGCACGGCGGCGGCACGCGGGTTACGATGCGCTCCAACACTTCGGCCACGCCGACGCCGGTTTTGGCGCTGACGGTTAGGGCATCGCTGGCATCAATGCCGATGACTTCCTCGATTTCCCGCCTCGCGCCAGCCGCATCGGCCGCCGCCAGATCCATTTTATTGAGCGCCGGAATCACCGTCAGCCCCAAATCCACCGCCGCCTGGCAGTTGGCGACGGTTTGCGCCTCCACGCCTTGAGTCGCGTCCACCACCAGCAGCGCGCCCTCGCAAGCCTGCAAGGAGCGCGACACCTCATAGGAAAAATCCACATGGCCTGGGGTGTCGATCAAATTCAACTGGTAATCTAAGCCGTCGGCGGCGGTGTAATTCAGCGTCACGCTCTGCGCCTTGATGGTGATGCCGCGCTCGCGTTCTAGATCCATGGAATCCAGCACTTGCGCTTTCATTTCCCGCGCCTCCAGCCCGCCGCACAATTGGATGAAACGATCCGCCAAGGTGGATTTGCCATGATCGATATGGGCGATAATGGCGAAGTTTCGGATGCGTGATTGGGCGGCGACGAGCATGGCGCGCTAGGGATTCGATGGGCGGATGGGGGACGAGTGGACGGCGATGGTCGGGCGGCGGATGGCGATGGTCGACGGACGACGGGCGGCGGATTTTACGCTTCGAAATGGTCGTCGCGGGCTTTATTTTGCGGCCGATGGGGGATGGGTTGTCTTTGACATGTTTACTAGCGCTTTTGGCGGTGATGGCGTTTGGCTTTGGCTGGTACGCTTTACTCCCCCCGCTTTATCTTGCGGGGGAGTCAAAACTGGCGGCCTCATCGCCAGTTTTGGTGGGGGTCCTTTTGATTTTGCTTTTGGCTTTTGCTTTGGCTTTTGGCTTTTGCTTTCGATGTTGCTTTCGCTGTTGCTGTTGGCTTTCGCTGTTGCTGTTGGCTTTCGCTGTTGGCTGTTGGCTTTTCACTCCATTATTTGTTGGGGTGAAAATTTATAAGGCTAAAGGCTAAAGGCAAAAACGAAAAATAAAAAGCGTAACAGCGAAAAGCAAAATCAAAAGGACCCCCCAAATCAAGCGAAAATACCGCCGGATTTGACTTCCCCCACCCCCCCACTCCCTCATTCCCCCAATCCCCACTCCCCCACACCGATTTGCTTTATGAATGCCGCTAACTCCACCGCGTCGGCGCATGTCGATGAACACAGTAATGATCATACTAATACACATGTTAATGCGCCTAGCGATAAGGCGGACGAACATGAGCCACTGCGCAACGATGTGCGGCTGCTGGGGGATTTGCTCGGCGAGACCATCAAAAAACAACACGGCGCCGCCCTGTTCGATTTGGTCGAGGAAGTGCGCGCCATTGCCAAGCAAGCGCGACGCGGCGAAACCGCGGCCACCTCGCGGTTGATCGACAAACTCTCGGCCCTGCCGGCGACCGACTTGCTGCATTTGGCGCGCGCCTTCACCCTGTTTTTGCATCTGGCCAACATCGCCGAGCAGCATCACCAGATACGCCTGCGACGCGCCGCCGGTCGCCATGAGAATGGCGGCGAGGCCGAAGAGCACGGCTTTTTGGACGCCGAGCTCGGCCGCCTGCTGGCGCAAAACATCGCGGCCGATGAATTGCACGCCCGCGCCGCCGAACTGGCCATCGATGTGGTGCTGACCGCGCACCCCACCGAAGTGCTGCGCCGCAGCGTGTCGTCAAAATTCATCCGCATCGCGCACCTGTTAGCCGAGCAAGACGGCGGTTTATCAGCCATTGCGCGCGCCCAAAACCGTCGCGCCCTGCATCGCGCCATCGCCGAAGTGTGGGCCACCGATGAAATTCGGCGGCGGCGGCCGACCCCGGTGGACGAAGCCAAGACCAGCCTGGTGACGGTCGAGCATTCGCTGTGGGAAGCGCTGCCGAAGGTGATGCGCGAACTCGACTACGCGTTGCGGCGGCGCACCGGGCGCGGCTTGCCGCTGGCGGCGGCGCCGATTCGCGTAGGCTCGTGGATGGGCGGCGACCGCGACGGCAACCCCAACACCACGCCGCAAGTCACGCAACGCGTCTGCCTGCTGAATAAACTCAAGGCGGCGCGCATGTTTCGCGATGACATAGACCAACTGCGGCGGGATTTATCCATGCGGCGGTGTGGCGCGGCGCTGCGAAAAAAAGTCGGCGAAAAGGCGCGCGAACCGTATCGCGCCCTGCTCGAAAAAGTCATCAAAAGACTCGACGCCACGGTGAAACATTACGCCCAGCGCTTCGCTAAGGCCGAACTCATCAGCCGCCGCCCGCCGGGCGCGCCTGGTCGCGGCATCTATAGCCGTCGCGCCCAACTGCGAGCGCCGCTTATGCTGTGCTATGAATCGCTACTGGAATGCGGCGAGCAAATGATCGCCGAAGGGCAGTTGACCGACATTTTGCGCCGCCTGGACGCGTTCGGGCTGACCTTGATGCGCCTCGACATTCGCCAGGAAGCCAGCCGCCACAGCGCCGCCATCGATGCCATCACCCGCCATCTCGGCCTCGGCAGTTACGCGCAATGGGACGAGGCGCGCCGCCAGCGGTTTTTGGTGGCCGAATTAAACAGCAACCGACCGCTCATCGCCTCGACCTACCCGGCGGCCGATGAAGCCAGCCCCGAGGTGGCCGAAGTGTTAGCCACCTTCCGCATGTTGGCCGCGGAAAACCCCGAATCCTTCGGCGCCTACATCATTTCCATGGCCGCGGCGCCGTCCGATGTGCTGGCCGTGGCGCTGCTGCAAAAAGAATGCCGCGTGCAGCATCCGCTGCGCATCGTGCCGCTGTTCGAGCGCGTCGATGCCCTGGCCGGGGCCGGCGCATGCATGACGCGCCTGTTCGCCATCGATTGGTATAAACAACGCATCGCCGGCCGCCAAGAAATCATGCTCGGTTATTCCGATTCGGCCAAGGACGCCGGCATTTTGTCGGCCGCCTGGGGGTTGTATCAGGCGCAAGCGGAATTGGCTGACATTTTCGCCCAACACGGCATCGCCCTGACCTTATTCCATGGCCGCGGCGGCACCGTGGCGCGCGGCGGCGGGCCGGCCTATCAGGCGATTCGCTCGCAACCGCCGGGCACCGTGCGCGGCGCCATGCGGGTCACCGAGCAAGGCGAAGTGATTCAAGCCAAATACGGTTTGCCCGATATGGCCGAGGAAACCTTGCGGGTGTACATCGGCGCCGTGTTAGAGGCCACCGTAGCCCCGCCGCCGGCCGCCGAAGCCGCCTGGCGGCGCCAACTGGCGCAATTATCGGCCGATGCCTTCGAGGAATTTCGCGACCTGGTGCAGCGCCCTGATTTTGTCGAGTATTTTCAACTCGCCACCCCGCAGCAAGAATTAGGGCGCTTGAAAATCGGCAGCCGCCCGGCGCGACGCGGCGGCGGCACCGACATTCAGAGTTTGCGCGCCATCCCGTGGATTTTTGCGTGGACGCAAACCCGCCTGATGTTGCCGGCCTGGTTAGGCGTCGGCGCGGCCTTGGAAAAAGCCCGCGCCCGCGGCGAACAAGGCGTGCTAGACGACATGCAACAAAACTGGCCGTTCTTCAAAGCCACCTTGGATTCCATCGACATGGTGTTCTCCAAAGCCAATCCCAATGTGTCGGCCATGTACGACGCGCGGCTGGTCAGCCCCCGCTTGGCGCCCTTGGGCGACCTGCTGCGCGACAAATATCAACGCACCCTCGCCCTACTCCTGAAAACCGCCGCCCGCCGCATCCCGCTGGAAAACGAACCGGCGGTGCGGCGCTCCATCGAGGTACGCAACACCTATGTAATCCCCCTCAACATTCTGCAGGCCGAATTACTCGCCCGCGCCCGCGCCGGCGCCTCCCAAGAGGCGCGCGATGCCCTGCTAATCGCCATCAACGGCATCGCCGCGGGTATGCGCAACACTGGCTAGATGGGCTAGTTCACCTACCCCATATATCCGCGTACCCGCGCATAACAAAGTGATGACATTGCCCTCAATTTTATGGGGGTTATATCTCTAAATCCCCATTAGTAGGCTGCTATTTGGGGGGCCTTTGATGTTGCTTTTGATGTTGCTTTTGATGTTGACTTTTGATGTTGACTTTTGATGTTGGCTTTTAACGTTTCACTCCCCCCCCCCCCCCGTGCCTCATCTGGGGGGAGTCAAATCAGGCGGCTCTATCGCCTGATTTGGTGGGGGGGCCGTTGATGTTAGTCTTTTTGATTTAGCTTTTGCTTTTGCTATTACTGTTGCTATTGATGTTAATGCTGTTGCCATCTTTTAACCCATCTTTTATGGCTAATAGGGTGAAAAATTAAAGATAAAAACGAAAAACCGAAAATCAAAAGCCCAAAAACAACAGAAAAAGCCCAAAGCCCAAAAGCCAAAGCCACCGTGCAGATTTAGGTATATAAATCCCCAACTTAAAATCCCAATGAGCATCGCCCGCGCGAAAATATCGACCCTATCGTCGCCGGTAGCGCGGTGCTTTATGGCGTATGTGATGGCGTATGTGGCGCTGGCCGGGCTGGCCGGGCTGCCGGCGTTGGCGCGCGGCGACGATGACCGCCCGGCTGCGGATGCCACCGTACAAATCACGCAAATCACGCCGGCTTCGCGCATCGTACGCCTGGCCACCACCACCAGCACCGACAATTCCGGCCTGTTAGCCCACCTCATCCCGCGCTTCGAGGGCGTCAGCGGCTATGCGGTGCGGGTGATTTCGGTGGGCACCGGGCGCGCCATGCGGCTGGGGGAGGTCGGCGATGTGGATGCCCTGCTGGTGCATGCTCCGCGCAGCGAGCGGCGTTTTATCGCCGCCGGCCACGGCGTACATCGCAAAACCATTATGGCGAATGACTTCATCATCGCAGGCCCGCCGACCGACCCGGCCGGGCTGCGGCAGGCCGATTCGGCGGCCACCGCGTTCGCGCATCTGCACCGCGCCGGCAGCGATTTCGTCTCGCGCGGCGATGATTCCGGCACCCACAAAAAGGAACTGGAGTTATGGGCTGCGGCCGGCTTCGCCAAACCGCCGCGCCGCCTCGAAGTCGGTCAAGGCATGGGCAAAAGCCTGCAAATCGCCGATGAATTGCGCGCTTACTTGCTCATCGACCGCGCCACTTGGCTATTTTTGCGCCGCAAAACCACCCTCGCCCTGCTATATGAAGGCGACCCTGCCCTGCGCAACCCGTATGGCGCCATGGCGGTCAATCCGCGCCGCCACGCGGTGAATTTCCGCGGCGCCACGGCCTTTATCGACTGGCTGGCATCGCCCGCCGGGCAAACCGCCATCGGCGACTATCGCCTCGACCGGGCGCGATTATTTACCCCGGCGCGCGAACTCGGCGCATGGTCTACGGGCGCATGGCCCGACTAAGCTCGGCGGTGCTGTCGACAGCATGGGCGGCGATGTTATCGACGACAGTGGCGACAGTGGCAACATTCGCGATAGTGCCACCGGCGGTCAGTAATGCCGAATTCCACCCGCCCAGCCGCCAGGCGGTGAATTTTCGCGGCCGCGATGGCGTTCATCGCCCAGCTAATATCGCCCGACGCGTGCGGCGGCGCTGACATCACCACCCCACACCACCATCACCCGCACCGATTAATGTCCCCCCCCACCCTCGGCGAGGCCACGCTGCACGCCTTGGTGCTGCTGGCGCGCGGCGATGCGGCACTGTGGGAAATTATCGGGCTATCTTTTCGCGTCTCGGCCGCCGCCATCGCCATGGCCGCCGCCCCGGCCATGCTGGCGGCATTTTTGCTGGCGCATTTGGCCTTTCCCGGCCGGCGCTTGCTGATTTCCTTGTTCAGCACGCTGCTCTCCTTGCCAGCGGTGGTGGTGGGCTTAAGCGTCTATCTGCTGCTCTCGCGCCACGGCCCGTTGGGCGATTGGCGGCTGCTATTCACCCAATCGGCCATGGTATTGGCGCAAATTGTGCTGGCCTTTCCGATTTTGGTGGCCATGAGCCACGCCGCCTTCCAAGCCGCCGACCGCCGCGCTTGGGAGACCGCCCGCACCCTCGGTCTCTCGCGCTTGCGCAGTTTTTTTTTGGTATTGGGCGAGGTGCGCTTCGCCCTGTTGGCGGCGATTTTGGCCGCCTTCGGGCGCGTCATCGCCGAAGTCGGCGCCTCCATGATGGTCGGCGGCAACATCCTGCACCACACCCGCAACATCCCCACCGCCATCGCTTTGGAGACGGCTAAGGGCAATTTCGCCCAAGGCATCGCCTTAGGCATCGTGCTGCTGCTGCTGGCCTTCGCGCTCAACGCCGCCTTGCAGTATGTTCAAGGACGCGGCAATTTGTCGGTATGACATTCGCAAAATGGCCGCTGACATCGGCCGCGACATCGCCCGAAAAATGGCCCGAGCAATGGCCATGAAATCGACGCGTCAAACGCTCCCTGGAACGGCCGCAGCCGCCATCCACTATCACGACATCCACCAGCATTTTCGCCGCCGCCATCTGCTCGATGGCGTGGCGCTGACCTTACAAAGCGGCGCCGCCATACTGCTGGGCGGCGAAAACGGCGCCGGCAAAACCACCTTATTGCGCATACTGGCTGGACTTTCGGGCCCGAGCCGAGGCTGGGTAAGTTTCACGCCGCGCGATGGGCTTTTATATGTCGATTCGGGTGATTCGGGGGTGGATTTGGGGCTCGATTCGATGTTCGATTCGACGCTCGATTCGACGGTCGATTCGACGGTCGATTCGGTGGCTGATTCAGCGGTTGATTCAAATCTCGATTCGGCGGTGGATTCGGTGGTGGATTCGATGGGCAATTCAGCACTCGATTCGGCCGTGGATTCGGCGGTGGATTCGATGGGCAATTCAGCACTCGATTCGGCGGTGGATTCGGCGGTGGATTCGGGGCTCGATTCGATGTTCGATTCGACGGTGGATTCGACGGCTGAATCGATGGGCAATTCGGCGCTCGATTCGATGGCGGATTCGACGGCGGATTCGATGCTCGATTCGGCGGCCGGCGGCGTGGTCTATGCCCCCGCCAGCCATGCGCCGCCGGCCGACGCCAAGCGCTGGCGACACTGCCGGCGGCAATTACAGCGCCAGGTGATGTATTTGCACCAGCAGCCCTATCTATTCGATGGCACGGTCACGCGTAATTTGGCGTTGGCGTTGCCGCGCGCCTTAGCCGCCACCGAGCGCGCGCGCCGCACGGGCAAGGCATTGCAGTGGGCGCGCCTCGGCGACCTCGCGCACGCGCCCGCCAAAACCTTGTCCAGCGGCGAAAAACAACGCGTCGCCCTGGCGCGGGCGTGGCTACGCCCATCTCGATTTTTGCTGTTGGACGAACCCATCGCCAACTTAGACGCCGCCTCCCAAACCAGCGCCGTGGCGTTGTTACAAGCCCTCAAAACCGCCGGCGTCGCCCTGCTAATCGCCAGCCACCATCACGCCATTTTCGACTCACTAATCGACCACCGCCTACACCTCGCCCACGGCAAACTGAAAACGATTTGCTTTTGATTTTGTTTTTTGATTTTGTCTTTTGCTTTTGATTTTGCTTTTGATTTTGATTTTGATTTTGTCTTTTGCTGTTAACGCTTTGCTCCCCCATGCTTTTCAGGGGGGAGCCAAAACTGGCAGCCTCCCCGCCAGTTTTGGTGGGGAGTGCGTTTGATTTTGATTTTGCTTTTGCTTTTGCTTTTGCTTTTGCTTTTGCTTCTTTATCATCCTCGGCTTTCTTGGCGAAGGCTTCATCTTGCCTTACCTCATCTAGGCCGCCATCCAAACTTTATCGATATCCCCCATCAAGCGATGGGTTTGCATCAGGGCGACGATGATTTTTTGATAATGCCTAATATCGTAGCCGGATAATGTCATGCCGGCGCGATCTTTTAACCATTTTTGCGCCGGCTGAAAGCCACCGATATAAAAACACCAAGCCACCTCCGGCACGCCATCGAAAAATTGCATGCGGTTGATATAGACTTTGCCGAGTCTTTTTACATGGTCGGTGATTTCATACTTCGGCGTAGCGACCATGTGGTCGCCGCTGTTGGGGTATTGGGTAATGAGGGTGTTTAAGGTAGGGCTTTCCATTAAATGCAGTGCGCGCAGTTCGCCGCCGAGCGCTACCAACTGCCAAAATAGTTTTGCATCCGTGGGGTATGGCACACGCGGAAAATCTATTTTGAGGAATTCCTTATACTTTTCGCGGTAGGCGGGGGCGTGCAATACCGCATAGATATAATCCAATAGATCAATCGGGGCGAAGGTGTTTTTGTTTTCGGATTTTTTTTCAGGGGTGAATGGCAAGCCGATTCCAGCGGCGATTTCTTCCACGAATTCCTTATCAAAATTTGGTTTTCTTGTGGTTTTACCATCGATGGTTTTATGCACGGTTTTAGGGTAATTGTACAAGGGGAAAATGGAATTTATTTCACTTCCCTTATTTGATATATAACACATTTCTACTATATTGGCAGTCAAAAATGTGTGATAAAAAGCATTGCTTGATGGGGTTTGTCTGCAGATAATTAGCCCAATGTTGTTTTGCAACATATGACGCATAACTTTATAGCGTCCATTGCATACAAACCCATTTTGTTTACCGCTGTAAAACGTTTTTCTGGTATCAAACGGGCGATATGATAAATCTTGCCAAGCCAAACTATTGTCAAGGTTGGCTTTAACATCTTCTTTGGCACGGTCAATTTTCCAATCTCGTGCATCTTTAGTTTTATACTTAATGGCAATTTCTTCTTTCGTTAATTTGATGAAATCGTTGATCGTGTTTCTCAATGATTGGTTATTAAAATGCACGGTAATTGGATCTCGATTGGTGCATACTCCAGAAACATATTCGGGGAATAGTTTAGTTAACGAAAAGCCCTTTTCATATTCGGATTGCGATTCCCAATCTTTCGGTACAAAAAAATAATAAGATGCCTGCGGTTTCAATTCTGTAAACTCAACATCGGGAAGGTCATTGTCATTTAAGAAGTCAAATTTATTTTGTTTTGTTCCATATAAGTTATGGTGAAAAACTTTTGCCAACTCACCGTCTTTTTTAGGGCCCGTTTTAACAAATAAATTAATGGAAACTCCTTGCGTAATTTCAAATACATTCTGATCTTTCAAACCGTTTGGAGCAGCCCCTTTGTTAGGAGGCGTGCCGTGCAAATCCAAAACATAAATGGTGTCAAATGTATCCAGCAAACATTTTCGCATTTGCCGATGGGTTATGCCACTCAAAAAACTGTTGTTCGAAATATAGGCAAGCACGCCTCTGCCGTTTTTTTCCACAAGATGTTCGCCATACCGGATGAATTTAATATAATCGTCGTCTAGATTTATTTTTTGCTCGTTCAATTTCTCTTTATAGATGGCGATTAAATCCTTAATCCATTTACCTTTGTTGCTACTCTTAACCGCATACGGCGGATTGCCAAGAACCACCATCACCGGCATGTCGTGCTTGATATTGTTTGCGCCCTTTGCCTCCTTGGATAGCCATGGAGAAAGTAGCGAATCGACTTTTGGGTTACCCTCTTCTAATGAATTAGTCAAAAATATTCCTAACCTCTTATCCTTGAACAATGTCACCCCGGTCTCCCGCAACACCATGTCCAATTTGGTGTGTGCTATGGTGTAGGCTGCCATCAGCAATTCAAAGCCGTTAAGGCGGGGGATTAAATGGTCGTTCGCATCATCTGACCACGCGCCTTTTTGATTGCTGTAATAATTCTCATGAATATGTTTGACGATGGCGGCTAAAAAAGTGCCGGTGCCGGCGGCGGGGTCTAAAATTTGCACCCGATGCACATCTTTTTTCTCTTTTGGTGACTCTGAATTTGCAGGGTCTGTCAAAACTTCAATGGTCGTTTTGTCGGTGTTTGCTATACCATCAGGCAAATCGAGTTCAGTTTTTAGAATGTGATCCACGGCGCGCACGATGAAATTAACCACCGGTTCTGGCGTGTAATAAACACCTCGTTTTGCGCGGCCATCGGGGTCGTATTGTTCGAGAAAATTTTCATAAAAATGAAGAAAAGGGTCTCTGCGGTAAGTGGATTTTCCGTAATCCGCCATCAACTCGGCGAGATTGACCGCTTGGAAAATAGCAGTGATGTCATCTATCATCCATTCCAATCGTTGGTCTATATCTATGCCGACGATATGATGGAAAAATTTCCGCAAAAAAGGATTGCTGGTGGGGATGAGTTCGGGCGCATCTTTGCGTGAGAATGTCGGCGAAGTGGAAGCGTGGAAGCGCGCCGCAAACATGCCGTACACGATGGTTTGCGCATACATATCGGCGAATTGACTGGGCGACAAGTCTTGTATTAAATTGGTTTTGAATATATGAAACTGGGTTATCAGATCATGGTCGTTTTCTTCGATTTTATCGCCCTGAGAAATATCTTGGGTGACCGCTTTATCTATCACATCAACCAGTAGCCGCGCCTTCCTTGCCATTTTATCGGCTAACTCATCTGGGGTTTTGATCTCCAATGTATGGCCGGAAAAGGCGGCTAAAAACTCATCCAAATCGGCAAAGTTTTCGGGTTTGGATTTAACACGCCCGTGTCTGATTTCAGCGATTTTTACTACCTTCACTGGCTCTGGATAACCATCGCGAAACAGGCGAAATTCCATGTAGTCGGTAATGATCAGATTAGGCAACGCACTTTGGTAGCGCTTGAATTGCACATCATGAGACGCATGGTCTAAATCCTTACCAAGGTCTTTGGCTTCGATATAGCCTAAGGAAATTTTCTTGTATGTCACCAGATAATCAGGCCTCACATCGCCACCTAATTTTGGCTCGTTGGTGACTTCCATGTCACTGCCTAATACGGATTTCAGATAGGTTTGCAACGCCGGCCGATAGGAATGCTCGGTGGCGTCGCCACTGCGATAATAGCCATCGATTTCCGCAATGTATTTTTTCAATTCTTTATTGTCATGTTCGATAGCCATATTAATCGCCTCATTCAAATGGTTGTCGATAAAAGTCTCGGTGCGGGTCGCTAATGTAAGCGAAAAGCGGGGGCATTGAATCCGGCCCGCAAAATCTATGGGGGGATGGTTACTAAAGCCCTGCCGTCCACTGGAGACGGGCTGTGGATTAGGGGTGGAGTATAGGCTACACCGACCTCTAAATTAAAGTTAAAATAAATGTCAAGAGCAACATCAAAGTCAAACGCACCCCCGCCAAAACTGGCATGTAAGCCGCCAGTTTTGGCTCCCCCTGCCGAAAAAGCATGGGGGGAGCGAATACTAAAGGCGAAAAAGCAAATCAACAGCAACAGCAACAGCAACAGCAACAGCAACAGCAACAGCAAAAGCAAAAGCAACAGCAAAAGCAACAGCAAAAGCAACAGCAAAAGCAACAGCAAAAGCAACAGCGACAGCCCCCCCACCAAAACTGGCGATGAAGCCGCCAGTTTTGGCTCCCCCCTAAAAAGATAGGGTGGAGCAAAGCCTTGAACAGCAATAGCAACAGCCAAATCAACAGCCAACATCAACAGCCAACATCAACCCAAAATATCCCCAAAAGGACCCCAACATGACCCCTAACCAGCCCACCGATTCGGATGCCGAGGCGCGACAGCGCATAACCGCGCTGCTGCTCGCGGGCGGGCGGGGGACGCGGATGGGCGGGGTGGATAAGGGCCAGGTGGGCTTCCGCGGGCGGACGCTGGCGGCCGGAATCTGCGCGGCGATTGCGCCGCAAGTTGCGCAGATCATCATCAACGCCAACCGCAATCTGGAATCTTACGGCGAACTCGGCCATGCGGTTATCGAAGATCAGATGGCGGGCCATCTGGGTCCCCTGGCCGGCATGCACGCTGGCT
Source organism: Candidatus Poriferihabitaceae bacterium (assembly GCA_965243285.1). Taxonomy (GTDB): domain Bacteria; phylum Pseudomonadota; class Gammaproteobacteria; order Arenicellales; family Poriferihabitantaceae; genus JAHRAW01. The sequence goes on from OZ251537.1 coordinate 2,424,268, forward strand.
TTGCCGCCGCGCGGCAGCCGTGGCTGCTCACCATTCCGTGCGATGGCCCCTTTGTGCGCCCCGATTACGCCGCCGCCATGCTGCGCGCCGCCTTAGCCCAAGGCGTGAAACTCGCGGTCGCCCACGATGGCCAGCGCTATCAGCCGGTGTATTGCTTGATTCACCGCGACCTCGCCGCCAGCCTGGCGGCATTTTTGGCTGCCGGCGAGCGCAAAATCGATCGCTGGCATAGCCAACATGATTTCGCCCGCGTGGATTTTTCCGCGCACCCCGACATGTTCACCAACATCAATACCGCCGCGCAATTGGCCGCGCTTGAGCAACAAACCGCGCCGTAAAACGCTGCGCCGCCAGACATGCAGATTAGAACGGGCGGGTTAGGGCCGGCGATTGCCCGACCGATTCGATGAAACCCGCCCTACTTTGCAAATAAGACAGTCATCCGCTGTGGATTTTTCTGCCGCCTTGAATCATGTTCACAACCATCGGCGCGACACGATTAACCGCGCTTGAGAAATTAAGCCAGGCGGTAAAACCCAGCACGACCAGGCTTGCGGATGAATGCTGGGCGATTAAAGCAGGTAATTGGCCCAATTTGACTCGACAAACCCGCCCTATTCCGCAAATTCGACGATAATCCGGCGATTTTGTTTGCCTTTGCTTTTGATGCTTTGTACGCGCACGGCGCCGATTTCGGCGCTGGATTTGACATGGGTGCCGCCGCAGGGCTGTAAATCGGCGCCTTGGAATTCCACCAAACGGACTTTGCCGGCGCCGCTGGGCGGCTTGACCGACATGGTGCGGATGAGGTCGCTTTGCTGCGCCATTTCGGCCTCGCTTATCCACCGCAAGCGCATGGGGTGGTCGGCTTCGATGAGGCGGTTTAGGGTGTCTTCGAGGGCTTGTTTGTTCGGCGGTTCGGGCAGGTAGAAATCCAAACGCGCGCTGCCATCGCGAATCGAGCCGCCGGTGACCGGCGCTGGAATGGCGGCGCACAGCATGTGCATACAACTGTGCATGCGCATGAGGCGGTGGCGGCGCGGCCAGTGGATTTCCAGGGTGATGGCTTCGCCGACTTCGGGCGCGGTTTCGGAGCCGCCGATGATGTGCAAGTGTTCGCCGGCGGCGTTTTTGCGGGTGTCGGTGATGGCGACCCGGCTGCCGTCGGCGCGAATTAGCGCCCCGGTGTCGCCGGGCTGACCGCCGCCTTCGGGGTAGAACACGGTTTGGTCTACCACTACGCCCACCGCTTGCTCGCTGGCGGCGGCGCTTTCGGCAACCGAGGCGATGGCGATAACGCGCGCCTCACAGTCCGACAAATAGGCATCTTCGCGAAATAATTCGATGGTCATAGGGTGATTTTGGGGTGGGTTTGGATTGATTTGGACGGATTTTGGCTGATTTTGGCTGATTTTGGGGCGGTTTGACGGCATCAACCCGCGGCTGGGTTGATGGATTATGCGGCTGAATCATCCGCCCAATCGGCCATTGGATGGGCTGGTGGATTGGCCATGGAGGCGGCGATTTTTTGACGTACTTGTTGCGCCACTTGCACCGCGCGCAAGCCGTCCTCGCCGGCCACCAGCGGGCGGCGGCGGTGGCGTACGCAGTGCGCGAAATGCGCCAATTCCGCATTCAGCGGCAACTGCGGCTGGACCGCGATGCGGCGCTCGATGAGCGGCGGAAACCGCGCCCCGGATTCGGCTTGGCCGGGGAATACATGGTCGATTTGCTGGTCGGCGAAGTTCAAACCGAGGTAGGCGTGCTGGGAAAACACCCGAATGCGCCGCAACTGGCTACGCGACACCCGACTGGCGGTGACATTGGCCACCGCGCCATTGGCGAATTCGAGGCGCGCATTGGCGATATCCACATGCTCGGTGAGCACCCGGGCGCCGCTGGCGTACACCTGTTTCAGCCGCGATGGCACCAGCGACAGCACGATGTCGATGTCGTGAATCATCAAATCGGCGACCACATCCACATCGGTGGCGCGTTCGACGAAGGCGCCGAGGCGGTGTACTTCCATGAACACCGGATTGCGCGCCAAAGTTGCCAATTTCATCACCCCGGCGTTGAATCTTTCCAGATGGCCCACTTGTAGAATCACGCCCTTGTCGGCCGCCAAACTCACGATTTCTTGTGCTTCGCCGCTGCTCGGCGCCAGCGGTTTTTCGATCATGGCGTGCATGCCGGCGCCCAATATTTGCCGCGCCACCGACAAATGCCGGCTGCTGGGCACGACGATGCTAACCGCATCGACCCGGCCGCGTAATTCGGCCGGCGAGGTGAGGGCGTCGCAATCGTATCGCGCCGCGACTTCGCGCGCCCGCCCGGCATCCACATCGAGCACCGCCACCAACTCCACATCAGGCATTTGGTGGTAGATTTTGGCGTGAATTTTACCCAGATGCCCGACCCCGACCACCGCCACACGCAACGGAGCGGCGGCGCCGGCCGGGCCGGGCGCGTGCGATGGGGTAGTCACAAGATTTTGGCGAGATGGCTTTTGGCCAGCCGGGTTGGCACGGAATGACCGCAGTTTAGCGCTGCGCGGCTTCAAGTCCCGGCGTCGAGCGGCGATGGCGATGGCGGCGGCTTCGCCATGCGCACGCAACTCATCGGGCAGGAGCGCACCGCATCCCCTAAGGCTGCGATGGTCTGCAAGCGGGGATAGCCACGGCGCCAGGCGAGGATGACTTGGCGGCTGGGGGTTTTGTCGGCGAAGCGCCGGATGGCAAGCAGGCGGCGGGAATATTCCTCGGCGCCGGCGGCGGTGCACGGCAACACCGTCACCCCGACGCCGCTGGCCACCATGTGGCGGATGGTTTCGATGGAGCCGCTCTCGAGGGTTTTTTGTAAATCGGTTTGCGCGCCGGAGCCTAGGCAGGCCGGGCACTCGGCCAGCACTTGGTCGCGAAAACAATGCCCCGGACCCAGCAGCAGCACCGTTTCATCGGCCAAATCGGCGCTGCGCACGGTCGGTTTTTGCGTCCATGGGTGGGATATGGGCAGCAACACCACGAACGGTTCGGAATAAAGCGGCGCGATTTCGACCCCGGCCTCGCGAAACGGCGCCGATAAAATAATCGCATCCAAACTGCCATTTTTGAGTCGCACGCGCAACTCGGCGGTGAATCCTTCCTCGACGATGATCGGCATGCTGGGCGAACTGCTGCGCAGAATCGGGATGAGGTGCGGCAGCAGGTAGGGGCCGATGGTGTAAATCACGCCGATGCGCAGCGGCTCGGGCGCCGCATCGCCGCGATTGGCGATATGTTTGACTTTCGCCGCCGCCTCCAACACCAACTGCCCTTGGGCGACGATTTGCTTGCCCACCGGGGTCAGCGCCACTTTGTTGACGCCGCGTTCGAAAATCACCACGCCGAGCTCGCCTTCGAGTTTTTTCACCGCCACGCTTAAAGTCGGCTGGCTGACAAAACATGCTTGGGCGGCGCGCCCGAAATGCTGCTCGCGGGCCACCGCGACGATGTATCTGAGTTCGCTTAAGGTCATCGCCCAACATTAGGGCACCACCGCCCCATTCGATTCGATTCAATCAATTCAAGTCAATTTAGAGGATTTATAGTCCTAAATCTGCAGTTCGATTGGCGGTTTTTTTGAGATTCGCGGCTGGTTTGGATAGGGCTGCTTTTGATTTGGCTTTTGGCTTTTAACGTTTTGCTCCCCCCCTTGCTTCATCTGGGGGGAGTCAAAGCAGAGCCGCGCCGACAGGCGTGGGCTGCTTCGGCGGGGGGCTGTTGATGTTGGTGTTTTTGCTTTTGCCTTTAAATCTTCAACTCATTAGCCCAAATAAGGAATGAGGTAAAAACCAACAGTTAAGTCAAAAGCGAAAAGCCAAGTCAAAAGCAAAAAGCCAAAGCCCCCCCACCAAATCAGCCCAAATCAGCCCAAATTATGCCAATTTTGGTCAATATAGGCCAAACCGAGTCAGCGATAACTTATGTCAGGGCTAAATCCGCCGCCAAAGATTGCGCGATGGCGGGCGGTTGCGCGGCGGTGGCGTGGGTGTATTGCGGGTGCGCCACGCCCATGGTAAGCGCGGCGCCGGTTTTGGCGGCGGCGACCATCTGTGCCGATAATTCGAAGCGCAAAAAATGCACCGCGGAGGTTTTTTCATCGGTTTCGCGCGATAAATCCTCATTGGCGATGGGATGCACCGCATCATGCGCGCCGATTTTCACCCAAATGCCGCGCTCGATGCCGATGAAGGCGCGCAACGCCGCCCGCCGCTCGGCTTCCTCGCCGAATTCGATCATCAAGGTGGCCTTCCAATTGCTGCCATCGGGAATCAGCGAGTTATAGGCCGCCAATTCCTCGTCTATGGCGGCAGATTCGAATATTTTTTCGACCCGCAGAATTTCTTGGAGTTGATACAACATGGTGATGCGGTCTTCGAAATACAAAGTCGCATTGGGTCCGAGCGCCACTTGGCGGGTTTTTTTATGCGCCATGACGCGGGCGCGATAGTCGGCGCGTTGGGCGGCGTACGCTTCCAAACTCAATACATCAGCGTGGGTGATTTTTTTCATCGGTCTGTGGCGGGTATGTGGCGGGCGTGGAACATAGATATGTATGGCGTATGGGTCGGGGCGAGGCCGTGAAAATTTATAGCCCGTAGGCCATTTTCAGCAGTGAAATCGGGTGCTCGGCGCGGCTGCCATCGCCCAAGCCGTGCTGGATGAAACGCCCGGCCATGGGGCAATCGCTACCGTAGTGGTCGGCCTCGAGTTGGCGGACTTTATGCACCACCGGGGCGACGATTTTGCGCGCCGACGCATAAAACCGACTTTTTACGCCGTAGGTGCCATCATGGCCGGAGCAGCGCTCGATGGCGTGAATTTCGGTGTTCGGCGCCAATTCCAAGCAGTGCTTGGTTTGCATGCCGATTTTTTGCACGCGCTGGTGGCAAGCCACATGGTAGGCGATCTTGCCCAGGCTGCGTTTGAAATCGGTATTCAGCAAGCCGGCGCGATGCCGCCGCATCAGGTATTCGAAGGGGTCGAACATGGCATCGGCGACGGCGCGCACGGCGGCGTCATCGGGGAACATCAGCGGCAATTCCTGGCGAAACATCAGCACGCAGGACGGCACCGGGGCGAGCAAATCCCAACCTTGGCTGGCCAATGCCGCCAGCGGTGGAATGTTGACTTGGCGGGCGTGGTCGACGGCGGCTAAATCGCCCAATTCGAGCTTCGGCATGCCGCAGCAGCGCTCTTTATCCACCAATCGCACCGCCAAACCGTTGTGCGTCAATACCTTGATTAAATCGCAGCCGAGGTCGGGTTCGTTGTAATTGCCGAAACAGGTGGCGAAAATGGCCACGCGACCGGTGGTCTCAGCCGTGGCGCGACTTTCGGCGGTGGGGACCCCGGGCGAGGTCGGCGAATCCGTCGAATCCGTCGAATCCAGCGAATCCAGCGAATCCAGCGAATCCGGCGCTTGACCGATAGCGGTTTGCCGCCGTTTGCGCAAGGTGTCGCTGTGGTAGCGCGGAATGCGCGCCTCGGGGTGCACGCCGAGCGCGTGGTCGAGCAGTTTGCGCCACGGTTTGAAGCGATTGGCGGCATTGACGCCATTGACCACGATGGGGATGGCAGCCAATTTACCCACCGCATCCGTGGCCGACAGAATTTTTTCGCCCAATGACACGCCCTGGCGCCGCCCGGTATTATCGGCCGCGCCGCCGTGCTGGAATTTGACCGCCTTGGCGCGCAACATGAGGTGCGGGAAGTCGATATTCCATTCATGCGGCGGGATGTACGGGCATTTGGTTTGGTAGCACAGGTCGCATAAATAGCACTGGTCGACCACCTTCCAGTAATCCTCGCCGGCGACGCCGTCCACCTCCAAGGTGGGCGAGGCATCCACCAAATCGAACAAGGTTGGGAAGGCGTTGCACAGATTCACGCAGCGGCGGCAGCCGTGGCAATGGTCGAAAACCCGCGTCAACTCGCCGACCAAGGCTTCTCGGTCGTGAAATTGCGGGTTTTTCCAATCCAACGGATGGCGAATCGGGGCTTCTAAATTGCCCTCTTTGGGGGCCGTGAACGCAGCCGGCGTGGACGCGGGAGGAGTGGAAGCCATAACGAGATTTGGCGTGGCGATATCAGGGTTAAAAAAGTACAGTCGCCGGAGGTTTATTTCCGGCGACTGCCAAACGGCGGGGGTTCTGCCGCCATAAAGCGCGCCGCAATCAAGCGGATGAAAGCGAGCTGATTTAAATCAACATCACAACTCGTTCAGCGCTTTTTGGAAGCGATTGGCGTGCGAGCGTTCGGCTTTGCCCAAGGTCTCGAACCAGTCGGCGATTTCGTCAAAACCTTCCTCGCGGGCGGTTTTGGACATGCCCGGATACATATCGGTGTATTCATGGGTTTCGCCGGCGATGGCGGCCTTCAAATTATCGGCCGTGGGGCCGATGGGCAAGCCGGTGGCCGGGTCGCCGACCTCTTCCAGATATTCGAGGTGGCCGTGGGCGTGGCCGGTCTCGCCTTCGGCCGTGGAACGGAACACGGCGGCGACATCGTTATGCCCCTCGATATCGGCCTTGGCGGCGAAATACAGATAGCGCCGATTGGCTTGGGATTCGCCCGAGAAGGCGTCTTTGAGGTTCTGCTCGGTTTTCGAGTTGTTCAAGGTCATGGTGGATGCTCCTGGTTGAGGGGTGGGTGGATGGGTGAGTTACGAAATGGCGTGGCCGGCGATGGACATGTTAATCGACATACATGTTAATGCGCATGGTCTCTGATTGAAGCATGGGTGGCCGGTTTTGGGTTGCCATCTGGGTTACAGGCGGGGATTGTAAAGGCTGGGTTGTGATTATTCTAATTGATTGTTATTAAGAGCGTGATAGTTTTTATCTATCAATTAGATGGGTCGGTGGGCGGCGGCGGGCGGGCGGGCGATTTTTCTCAAAGCCCAGTGGCGGGTTTGGGCGATTTGCATCCGCCAGTTTCGCGAATTTGGACCGATTGGGGCGATATTCCTTATCCACTTGGGCGGATTTGGGCGAATTTTGGCGAATTTTGGCGATATTTCGTAGCCGTTGCGGGCGGCTTGGGTGAATTTGGGCGATTTGGGCGGATTTAGACAATATTTCGCTGATATTTGGGCGATATTCCGCCGATTCCGCCGATTCCGCCGGCCTAAAATATCGCCGCCACTTAGGCTCTACAACAACGCCAGCATGGCTTCGGCGGCGCTGACTTCGAAGCCGCCGCCTTGCTCCACTTGCAACTGCGTGACCACGCCATCGTCCACCGCCATGGCGTAGCGCTGCGAGCGCACGCCCATGTGTCCGGCGGTCAAATCCAGCGTCAGCCCCACCGCTTCGGTGAAGGCGGCGGCGCCGTCGGCGAGCATCAAGATGTTTTGCTCGACATTTTGCGCCTCGCCCCAAGCCGCCATCACAAAGGCATCGTTTACCGACAAACAGGCGATAGTGTCGACGCCACGGGCTTTGATGGCATCATGATGCACCACATAGCCGGGCAGATGGGCGGCCGAACAGGTCGGCGTATAGGCGCCGGGCACAGCGAACAGCACCACCTTTTTGCCGGCAAAAATATCGGCCGTGGTCAACTCCGCCGGCTTGCCCGACAGCATGGTGGCGATCGTCACATTGGGCAGTAAATCGCCGATTTGAATGCGGTTTTTGATGGTCATGGGAGGTCTCGGTGGTGGGGTGGGTGGTGAGATGGGTGGTGAGGTGGGTGGTGAGGTGGTCGGGGCCATTGCCCGGCTGGGCATGATTTTAGCAAGAATGGGATTTATATACCTGAATCTCCATGTTAGTTTGGTTTATTCACACTTCCCCCCACCGAGGAATAAGTCAAAACTGACGGCTTCATCGCCCGTTTTGGTGGGGGGGATATCTTTAATGTTAGGTTTACCTCGACTTTTGGTTTTCGATTGTCGTTTTTGCTTTTAAATTTCACTCCATCAGCCACAAAATATGCGTTAAAAGATAACATCAACATCAACAGAAAAATCAAAGTTAAAGTAACATCAAAAGCGAAAAGCCAAAGCCAAAGCCAAAGCAACATCAACATCAAAAACACCCCCCACCAAAACTGGCAATAAAGCCGCCTGCTTTGGCTACCCGCCGAAGCAGCCCACGCCTGTCGGCGCGGCTCTGATTTGACTCCCCCCAGATGAAGCGGGTGTTCTAAAACTCGGTTTTGATTATTTTAATATCGCAAAGTAAAATGCTGTATTTTGATTTTTCTGCGGGTGATTATTTAAAAAAAAGTGAGGAATATCACATATCAATAATTTATCAATAATTTATCAATAATTTTTCTTTATAGTTAACTAAAGTATGCAAAATAAATGGCTATTACAACAAGTAAATCGTTATTACATTCTTTTATGTGGCTAAAAAACATGTTTTTAGATCATTTTTGGCTGCGATAGCGCTATTAACCGATTGACATTATAAGCCACCGCGTGCATGCCAAATTCAAGACCCACCGCGGCTAATCCACGCCGCCTAAATCTATTCAACTGCTGCACGCCGCGTATCATTGAATATACCGTCTCAACTGATGCAGCGCGTAAGTTGGAATATTTCCGCAGGTCTTCTCCTGCCATGCTTGCCCTCCAGACAGCCATTTCCGCATCGCCATGATAGCGATATATAACACCACCTGTTTTTGATGTAGTGCACTTCGCTTTCAGCGCGCAAGCGCCACAACTTTTACTCGCGTATCTGACTCTGTTTGCTTCTCTATAGGTCTCTATAAGTCGATGGCCAGCAAGGCATGTATAACTATTGCTCTGCTCGTCAAAAATAAAATTTCTTTTATCAAAAACACCGCAGCTTTTCTCACGGCAGCGAACTTTTATACTGCGGGCAAATGCCGCCACAAACCCACTGCGCCGCTAAATTAAAACCAGCGAATTTCTTTATCCCGCGCAGCGAATGCACGCCGTTGATGATGGCCAGCACGATCAACCCCATCATCGCCATCGGTGCATAGGGCGCTCTGCCGGTGTGTGAATAGGCGGACTCAAAGGCGCGCCAGTTTTGTTCTTTTAGTAGGTCGCGAATAATAAAAGCATCGCGCTCGCCATTTTCTTCTAAATATTGTTTCAACGACAAGGTGCCGTAATACAATTTATTAGGCTCGCCGGTTATAAATTTTCTACCGTTGGCAGCAAGAGTCATCGCCTTCTTGGCAACTTGCGGCATGCTATTGAACATACTGCACTGCGTAGATAGATGCGCGGTGTATGATTTTGTGGAAGGCATGATAATATTTTGATGGCAAGTGATTGAATGCATCAATAGAATGCATCAATTGAATGCATCAATGGAATGCATCAATGGAATGTTGTAAGTGCCTATTGTACCTTTTTTGATAAATGATTTCAGAGTAAAATATCAAACAAGGGGGCTTTTCGCACACCCTCAAAGATAGGGTGGAGCAAAGCCTTAACATCAACAGCAAAAACAACATCAAAAGCCAAAATCAAAAGCCAAAATCAAAAGCCAAAATCAAAAGCAACAGCGAAAAGCAAAATCAAAATCAACCTCCACTTGGCGTTGATTCACTATGCCGCCGGCATACCCTATCCCCCACCCGAATCCACCCGAATCGCCATCCGAATCGCCATGCAGTACGACCCCCGCTGGCCCGCCTTGCCCGACCTAAAACATCGCGCCCGGCGCCGCATGCCTGGGTTTGCCTTCGATTATGTGGACGGCGGCATCGATGAAGAACACGGCAAGCGCCGCAATCGCGAGGCTTGGCATGGCATCACCCTGGTGCCGCGATATTTGCGCGATGTCAGCCGAGTCGACCTCAGCGCGCGCATTTTTGGGCGCGACTATGCTCTGCCGTTCGGTGTCGCGCCCATCGGGCTGGGCAACATGATATGGCCCGGCGCCGAGGCCGCCTTAGCGCGCGCCGCCCAACGCGCCGATATACCCTACATTCTCAGCACCTTCAGCACCACCGACCTCGATAAAATCGCCGCGCTGGCGCCCGATGTGGGCTGGTTTCAACTCTATGTGCCGCAAAAAGTCGCGGTGATGAAAGATTTACTGCGCCGCGTGCGCCACGCCGGCTACCGCGTATTGGTGGTGACGCTGGACATTCCGGTGGGCGCGAAACGCAACCGCGAACTCAAAAACGGCTTGAAACTGCCCTTCAAACCGAGCCCGCGCATGCTGTGGCAAGGCATGACCCATCCGCGCTGGGCGTTGCGAACCATAGCCCATGGCATCTTGGGCCATGGCATGCCGAATTTCGTCAATGTGGCGCGCTATCGGAGCAAATCCGATGCCGGTTTGTCGCAATTCATCACCGACTTCAACATGCATGGCGTAACCTTGGCGCGCCTGAAAATGATTCGCGCCCTATGGGAGCAGCCGCTGGTGCTAAAGGGCGTGCAGCACGCGGCCGATATACGCGCCGCGGCCGAACTCGGCGCCGATGGCGTCATCCTATCCAACCACGGCGGCCGTCAATTAGACGCCGCGCCACCCACGGCGCACACCTTGGCCGCCCTGCCCGAGGCCACCCGCAAGCGCCTGACCATTATGGTAGATGGCGGCCTCCGCAGCGGCGTAGACATCGTGCGCGCCGGCGCCATGGGGGCGCAAATGGCGTTTTGCGGGCGCGCCTTCATGTGGGGCGTCGGCGCCATGGGGGCGGCCGGCGGCAACCAAGTGGTGGAAATTTTTCGCGATGAAACAACGCGCGCGCTGCAACAAGTAGGCTGTGAATCCTTCGCGCAAATGGATGGCAGCTGGCTGGGCTAACGACCTTCTCGCTCGACGGCGGGGCGCTCGGCGGCACCGGGTCGGTCGTGTATCACCGGCGGCGCCGCTGCGTTGGCTGGCCTGATTGAGTACCCGCCGCTGCCATTGGGGTAATGGGGCTGAGTGGGGGGCATGGGCGGCGCTTTGATGGCGGCGCTGGGTTTCAGCCATGCATCCTGGGCCTCCTGGCGCGCCGACGCGGCATCGCGATATCGCTGGCGGCTCACATTGATGGCGCGGCAAAAGCCCTCGGCGGCCGCGGCCGCGGCGGCCGCGAAATCTTTGCCGGCGGCGGCGTACATGATGGCGCGCGATACATTGATAAGCACGCCGTCGGCGGTGGCGGTCAGGCCGGCCGCCAAGGCCGCATCGAGGTCGCCGCCTTGGGCGCCGACCGCGGGAATCAGCAAGGGCATGGTGCCGACGGCGCTGCGAATGGCGGCGATGTCTTGTGGCCAAGTGGCGCCGGCCACCAAGCCCACATTGCCGTGCGCATTCCAATGTTCGGCGGCGCGGCTGGCGATGTGCGCCGCCACCGAGCACCCGCCGCTTTGCAGTTGCTGAATATCGCCGCTGCCGGGGTTGGAGGTGCGGCACAAAATGAACACCCCCTTGTGGCCGCCGTGGGCGTCGGTGTAGTCCAAAAAAGGCGCTAAGGAATCGCCGCCCAAATAGGGGTTTACGGTCACCGCATCGGCGCCGTAGCGCGCGAAAGCCTCGCGGGCATACATCACGGCGGTGGCGCCGATGTCGCCGCGTTTGGCATCGAGAATGACCGGAATATGCGGATATTTCGCCTTGATGTAATCCATGCTGCGCTGCAACTGCGCCTCAGCGCCGATGGCGGCATAGTGGGCGATTTGCGGCTTGAAAGCGCACGCCCACGGCGCCGTGGCATCGATAATCTCGCGGTTGAAGGCGAAAATCCGCGCCAGCCCCCTACCCAACCCGGCCGGCAAGCGCGCCGCATCCGGGTCCAAGCCGACGCACAATAGCGACCCTTGAATTCGCCAGCTGCGGGCGAGAATCTCGTTAAAATGGCGCATGGGGCTATGTTTTGCGGCGGCGGTTCGGGCGGCGCGACTAGGCTACAAGTTTTGGGGGAATCATACGCTTTTATCCTCGCTCGGCGGCGGCTCAGTGCCACTTAACTTGAGCGCGCATCGTCACAGAAGCGCGGAATCCAGCGCCATCGCAAGCATAACATGGCGGCCCTATGCCAGTATGATGCCGCCCGCATTGGTCCCCACATTCACCCGCCATTTACGCGCCTTAAACCATGCCCATCAGTTGGAATGAAATTCGCAGTCGCGTCATGGCGTTCGCCCATGAATGGGGCGAGGAGGCTTCCGAAGCGGCTGAATCCCAAACCTTTTGGAATGATTTTTTTAATGTTTTCGGCCTCAGTCGGTATCGCGTGGCGGCGTTCGAAAAACGCGCGCGCAACATCGAACACCAAGCGATTATGGATAAAAACGCGCGGCGAAATTTAGGCGCGCATTACACTTCGGAGAAAAACATACTCAAACTCATCAAGCCGTTGTTCATGGATGAGTTGCGCAGCGAATTTGAAAAATCAAAACATTCATAAGAATAAATTATGGGGCTACCATAGATAACTCCGAGTTATCTATGGTAGCCCCAAAATGAATTGTTGCGCGCCGCAAGCCCGAAAATTCAAACACAAAAAATGGCGGCAACGCCCGCATTGTTTACAGAAATTATGGTGTCAACATCGAAATATTTGTTGGTGCCATGCGTTTCATCCGAACAACGGATTTATATTCCAACTGGATATATGCCGGCAAAAACCATCTGCGGCGCCGGCACCTTCCAAATACCCAATGCAACCTTATATGAGTTCGGCGTTATCACCTCGCTTATGCATATGGCGTGGATGCGCGCGGTGTGCGGGCGCTTGGAAAGTCGCTATCGTTATTCGGCAAAAATCGTGTACAACAATTTTCCGTGGCCAAAAACCATCACCGCAAAACAAATTGATAGTATCGAAACCCGCGCCCAAGCAGTGCTCGAGGCGCGCAAACAATTCCCTAACGCTACTTTTGCCGCTCTGTACGACCCATTAACCATGCCGCCGGCGTTACTTAAAGCCCATCAGGCCTTAGATAAAGCGGTCGACCACGCCTATCGCCGGCCGCCATTCGATTCGGAAGCACAACGCGTGGCATTTTTATTCGAGTTATATCAACAATACACCGCCCCCATCCTGCCCGGCAAAAAGAAGCGCAAGCGTAAAATAACCGCGCCGAGTTGAGTCGCTTATCCCTATTTCCCCCCTATTCCCCCTATTTCCCCCATGAAATATAGCCCCGAATCCCGCTTGGTCGAAGCCCATGAACTCGCGGCGTTGTTAGCGGCGGCGGGCGACCCTGGCACTACGAAAAATCCCCTTATTGTCGATGTCAGCAGTCGCGAGAATTACCTGAATCGGCATGTGCCCGGGGCCGTGCATCTCGACTACGGCGCCCTGCAGTTGGGGCAGCCGCCGGCGCCCGGGCAGTTGCCGCCGCCGCATCAACTGCAGGCCGCGTTGCGCGCCATCGGTCTGACCGCCGAGCGCCGCGTCATCGCCTATGACGACCAAGGCGGCGGTCGCGCCGGCCGCTTGTTATGGACTTTAGAGGCGGTTGGGCATCACCACTGGTCGCTGCTAAATGGCGGGCTGGCGGCCTGGGCGAATGATGGGCAAGCGCTGGAAAACGGCGCGCGTCGCCCATCACCTGGGGATTTTTCCATCGCCTGGAACGCCGCCGTCATCGCCGACAAAAACGATGTGCTGGCAGCGGTGGACGACCCCGATACGGTGATTCTCGACGCCCGCTCGGCGGCCGAATACGCCGGAGTCGAATCCGCCTCCTCGCGCCGCGGCCACATCCCCGGCGCCGTCCATCTCGATTGGCGGGACACCATGGCGCCCGATTTGCGCCTAAAGCCGGCGGACGCGTTGCGCGCCATGCTAGCGCAGCGCGGCATCACCGGCGAGCAAAAAATCATCGTGCACTGCCAAACCCACCATCGCTCCTCGCACAGCTTTGTGGTGTTACGCTGGTTGGGGTTCGATGCCGTGCGCGGCTATCCGGGCTCGTGGTCGGAATGGAGCAACGACCCCAGCCTGCCCATCGAATCCTAATCGAGCGAATCCTCATCGCGGCCGGCGGCCCGCAGCGCCGCTGAATCACCGCAATACGGGTGGTTTTGGCCGGTGAGAGGACGGTAAATCGGCGGCGACGGCGGATTTTTCGGTGAGTTCGGGCAAAATGAGTGTCTGGCCGGGCTTCAGCTCGGCGGCGCGCAAGCCGGGGTTTAAGCGATACAACAGCCAGATGGGAAAGCCGAGATCCATGGACAGCGACCACGGCGAATCCCCGCGGCGCACGATATAGGATTCGGCGGATGTCAAGTGATAGTGAGCTTGGATGGATTCGCTCAATACTTGGTGGTATTCGCTGCGGCGCTGCTCGAAGCGCGCGATCATTGTCGCGTCCGTCGCCGGCAGCAGCAGGCGCTGGCCGATGACGATGGCGGCGCGGCGCGACAGCCCGTTTATTCTGCGCACCGGGCCGGCGAAGCCGATGCCGAGCCAATCGGCGAAATGCCCCAAGGTTTCATCGGCTTCGACGCGCACCGCGTATTCGGCAACGCCGCCGACCTCGGTCACTATGACGCTGAGAGCCGGCAAGGTATTCAGCAAATTCTGCAAATCATCAGCGGCGCCGGCATAGGATGCGAGTTCAGCCGGTTGCTCGCCATGGGCATCGAGCGTGGCGGCGGCATCGACCGCACCAGCTGCCTCGGTCGCGGCGGCGCGGGTTTCATCGGCTGATTCTGGGGCGAATGCTGCGCTGGCGACATCATCCGCAGGCTGTTTTACTGGCTCGGCGGCTCCTGGCCAGAGATTTGCCCATAAACCGCCGGAACCTTCGTCGGCGGGGATGCCTGCGGCGATTCCTTCGTCGGCGACGGTGATTCCTTCGCTGGCGACGGTGATTCCTTCGCTGGCGACGGTGATTCCTTCGTCGGCGACGGTGATTCCTTCGCCGGCGACGGTGATTCCTTCACCGGCGACGGTGATTCCTTCGGTGATTCCTTCACCGGCGGCGGCTTGCGGCGGCGCTTCCCTATCGCCCGGCGTTGTCGCGGCTTGAATTTCAGCAGTGATTTCGACCCCGGCGACCGGCTGTGCCGTTTCATTTTGCGCCAGACTCGGGGCGGTGACCTCTGCCGCCCGACCCGGAATTTTCAGTTTTTGCCCAGGATAGATGGTCGCGCGACGGTTCAGCTGGTTTATGCGGCGTAGGGCGGCGCAATCCACGCCCCAGCGCTGCGCCACCTGGCAGGCGCTATCGCCGCTGCGCACCTGATAGGTCGCGCCCGAGCCGGGTTGATTGGCGGCAATCTCGCCCCCAGCGGCGGCCAATTCGACCGGTGCAGCGCCGCCAGCTGCCCCGGGAATCGACAACATCTGCCCGACCAAGATACGCGCCCGCGGCCCGAGTTGGTTATGGCTGATCAAAGCGCGGCAATCCACCACAAAACGCGCCGCGATGCGACACGCGGTATCGCCACGACGCACCCGATAGGCCAGCGCCCCGGCTAGGCCGGTTTGCGCGATGCTGGCTTGGGCGGTTGCGGTTGCCGCTTGCGCGGCGCTAGCGAGGGCCCATTGCTGCGGGATGAATAATTTCTGACCGACATAAATGACGGCTTTTTTGCCTAATCGATTGGCTTGAATCAGCGCCCGGCAATTGACCGCGGTGGCGCGGGCGATGCCGCAGGCGGTGTCGCCGCGGCGCACCGTGTAGCGGGTGGCGTTTTCGGCCACGGTTTGCCGCGGCAATGCCGCCAGTTGGGCGCGCCCCGGCAGCCACTGGTCGGCGCGCCCCGGCAGCCGCAGGGTATAGCCGGCCGGAATTTGCCGCCAGCCGCGCCACACATTGCGCGTCAAGGCGCGATTCAGCGGGCGCAACTGCGCTTCGCTCAAGCCGAAAACGGACTTAATGCGCGCTATCGAGGCCGCGCGCGGCAACACGAAGGCGTACTCATCAGCGGCCGCGGCGTGGGCGCGGACGCCGAAATAACGCTCGGCGTTTACCGCCACATGGCGGGCAGCGAGAAAACTGGCGTAGAAATTCTTCACCGCGACGCGGAAACTCGGCGATTTATGCTCCTGTAGCACGGTGATGAAATCCGGCCTCGACTGGCGAATGGCGCGCGTCATGCCGCTCACGCCGTAGTTATAGGAGGTGATGATGAAGGGGTTGACTTGGGCCTCGGAAATGCTCGGCTCGAGATCGCTGGCCACCGCGGTTAGCGTGTTGCGGGCGCGCTGTAAGTAGCGGGCGGCGGCGCGGGTGGCGCTGTGGGGGTCTAAGCGTTCGTCCACTGCGGCGTTCAACTTCAGCCCGAGAACGCGCGCCGTTTTCGGCATGATCTGCCACATGCCGGCGGCGCCAGCCTTGGAATAGGCGGCCGGGTTGTAGGCCGATTCGACAAACGGCAGGTAGCGGATGTCGGCCGGCAAGGCATGCTCCGCCAGCACTTGGTCGACCATAGAGGAGTAGCGGTGATAGCGCGCCAGCCCGGCGATAAACTCATCGCGCACGCCGCTTTGGCAGCGAATATTGGCCGCGGCAGCGCGAATCTCATGGCCCGTGGCGCCCGCAAAAAGCGCCGCGAGGTGGCGTGCTTGCGTGCCGACGATGCGGCGCTTGGATTCGACCTTGGCGGCGATGTTGCGCAAGGATTTTGCGATGTCGGCGCGCCGCTTCGCGACTTTGGCGCGCGCCGCGCGATGACAGCCGTGCCCGGTGTCGAATACGGCATACACGCGCTGCGGCTGGTCTGGGTCGTGCAACACCGCGGTTTTTTTGCCCCAGCCGCGAAATACTTCCACCCAAAACGACACCCGCGGGCGAATTTCCGCCGAGCATGGAAAATCGACGCTGCATTCGAGCGTCACCGGCGGCAACAGATGGTCGGCGCGCGCCGCCGAGCTGGCCACCCCCAGCGCCCACAACACCCCCAAACCTAGCAGCCAATTTTTACGGGTATCAGGGGTATACATGAACTTGCCAGTCGAATCGTCGGTGGGGAATGAGAAAGCCGCTAATCGCGGCGGCGATTGTATGCCATCTTGCCGCCCGCCATGCCCTATGATTGGGGCAATCTCCCTTGAAAGCATTTTCGTTTTAATGGGGTTGCGCGCTTGGATAATGTGATTGAACATATTAGCTAGGCGATGTTAATGGACATGTTAATTCGGTTATATTGATTGAACATGTTGATTGGACATGCTCATTGGATAGGCATTAATGAGGCGATATCAATTAAGCCATATTATGATTGTGTCGACCTGAATTATATTGTTCATATTGTTAATTTTCGTTGCGCGATTGCCGTGAATACCACCGACGCCGAGGCCCCAGAAGCCGCCCCTCGCGATACCCTTCGCGATGCCCTTCGCGATGAAGTAACCGTCCTGCTCGAGGCCACTGGCGCCATCGACGAGACCTGCGCCAAACGCCTGCGCAAGCAGTGGCAGGCGCTGCGCGATGCGGCGCAAAATCAAACCCAGCGGCCGCCTCAGGACGAGCGCGAGACCGAGGCCTTATTCGCCGCCTTGCGCACCCGCATTCACGCCCAAGTGGCGTTGCGCGAAGAACAATACGCCGCCCTCGAAGCCCAGGTGCAACAGCTGCAAGCCAGCGTGCAAGGCGGCGATGTGGCGCAAGCCCAGCCCTTGGAACAGGCCCTCATTCACGCCCTCAATCAAATCGCCGGGCTGTCCGACCAGCGCCGCCAGAAAATCATCACCGCTGTGGAGCAGTTGCGCCCGCAGTTGCAAAGTTTGACCGAGTGGCGGCACTGGGGCCACGGCCAAGCCCGCACCCAACTTATCGAAGAGATTCGCGGCCTCCATGTGTCCGGCCTGGGCATGTCTAAAATCGCCCAGCGCATCCAATTAGCGCGCCAGCAATGGAAAGATTGGGCGCAAACCGGGGACGGCGGCACGCACAAACTCTATGCGGCTTTCGACCAAGCGTGCGTGGCCGCCTACCTACCTTGTCAGCAACATTTCGACCAACAAAAACAACAGCGTCAACTCGGCTCAGAGGCGCGCGAGAAAATCTGCACGACCTTGGAACAAGCCTTCGAAGGCATCGATTCGAATAACCCGGATTGGAAAAAAATGCAGCACCTGCTGCGCGCCCAAGCCGATGGCTGGCGGCGCGTCCGGGCTGCGGATTATCGGCAACGCAAACCCTTGCAACGCCGGTTTGATGAAATTTTTGCCAAATTCGACGACAAACTGGAGCGCGAACGGCAGCGTAATTATCGCCGCCGCGAGAAATTGATCGAGGAAATCACGCAGCTGGCGCAACGCGATGATGTCGCGGCGGCGCTGGCCGAATTGCCGGCGCTGAAACAACAATGGGCGCCGACGGCGGCGTCATCGCGCCGCCGAGAGAACGCCATTTGGAAGCGTTTTACCGCCGCCTGCGATGCTTTGTTCGAAAAACGCGACCAGCAGCGCCAGGCTTTCAAGCAAACTTTGCGCCACAACCTGGCCGCCAAAAATGCGTTGTGCGCGCAAATCGAAAAATCCTGCCAAGCGGCGACCCAAGCGGCGACCCAAGCGACCGCCCAAGCGACCGCGAGTTCGGATGACGGCGCTGCGCAGGCGAATCCCGTCCCATTGAGCGCCACGCAGGTGGCCAAATGGGGGCGTCAGTGGGATGAAACCGGCGCCGCGCCGAAAACCGCGGCCGACAAAGTCAATCAGCGCTATCGGCGCGCCATGGCCGGCGCGCAACAAGCCGTGGCGCAGCAAAAACACGCGCAGCAAAGCCAGCAGCTGGATTTATTGCTGAAAAAATCACAGTTGTGCGCTGATTTCGAAGCGCTGGCGCTCGGCGCTGCGCCTAATCCAAGCAAACTGGCGGCGACGGCAAAACAGTGGCAGGCGCTGCCGCCCTTGGCCGATGAACTCGATGGCGCTTTGCAGCGCCGGTGGCAAGCGACGGCGACGGCGTTAGACGACCAAGCGGCGGCTCGGAAATTGCGCGCACTCCTAGCGGCGAATGGCGAGGCCTTGCAGGCGCTGGTGTTGCAGCTGGAAATCATCGCTGAGGTGGATTCCCCGGCCGCATTCAGCCAGCAACGCATGGCCATGCGCATTGCGCACTTGTCGGCCGCGTTAGGCAAGGGCGAGGGGGCGCGTAAAGACGCATCGGCCGAACAAATCGTGCGCAATATGCTAGTGCTCGGCGCCGTGGAGAAAAAACAACGCCAGGCGGCGTTGAAGCGTTTGGC
The DNA here is from genome assembly GCA_965243285.1 of Candidatus Poriferihabitaceae bacterium. GTDB lineage: Bacteria > Pseudomonadota > Gammaproteobacteria > Arenicellales > Poriferihabitantaceae > JAHRAW01. The sequence goes on from OZ251537.1 coordinate 2,443,394, forward strand.
GCGCTGCCGCCAGGCCTTGGGGTGGTGATTTTCGGGCCGCGGATTGCTGGATTTCAAGCGAGTTTTTGGCTCATTAGCGGCTTTGAATCCAGCCGCCGAAGCGGCTCCGCCGGCGCCTTAAAAAACCGCCCGCCGACTCGAAATAATCAATAAAAAAACGACAACATGGCGATGATGACCACCAAAAACATGATGGTCATAATGCTGCCGGCTTTGAGGAAGTCGGACACCTGGTAGCCGCCGGGGCCGATGATGAGGGCGTTCACTTGATGCGTGGGAATCAAAAATGAATTCGAGGTGGCCAGTGCCACGGTGAGGGCGAACACCGCCGGATTAGCGCCGACGGCGATGGCGATGTTGATGGCTAGCGGCACCAACAGCACCGTGGCGCCCACATTGGACATGAGCAGGGTGAAAATGGTGGCCATGATGGCGAGCACGGTTTGCAGCGCCCAGATGGGCACATCGCCCATCTGCAACAAAATTTGTTGGGCAATCCAGGCCGCGGCGCCGCTGTTTTCCATCGCGATGCCTAAGGGGATGAGGCTGGCCAGCAAAAACACGCTCTGCCAACCGATGGCGCGGTAGGCTTCGTCTATTTTGATGACCCCGGAGAGAATCATGCCGGCGGCGCCGGTCATTAAAGCCACCGCCAGCGGCATGTCGGTAAACAACACCAGCCCCAGGGTTAGCAGAAAAAAAGCGGCCGCGAATTTCAGTTTTTCGGGGCGGTTATCCTCGCGCGGGAAGTCGGTCACCACCGCGAAATCATGGCGGTCATCGGCGATGGGCAGCAACTGCTCCCAGCGAATGTGCGCCACCAGGGTGTCGCCGGATTGCATCACAAATTCCGCCAGTTTTTGATCGATGACATCGGCGGCGCGGAACACCGCCAGCACCGTGGCGCCGTATTTGGTGCGAATTTGCGCTTCCTTGATGCTTTTGCCGATCATGGATGAATCCGGCATGATGACGATTTCGGCGATGCCGGCGCTGGCCGCGCTCAGCACCTCGGCGAACACATCCATTTCATTCTTGACCTGCAGGGCGTATTCGGCGGCGAATTCCAGCACATCGTTGCGGCGTCCCATGATGGCCATTTCGCTGCCGAGCAGGAATTCCGAATCACCCCGCGGCGCCACGATGAGTTTATCGCCGGTGCGCAAGGCGATAATCCAGCCGGCGCGGCCGGCGGCGTCCACATCCGACAGACTTTTGCCGACCAACGGGCTGTCGGCCGTCACTTTGCATTCATACACCTCGCCGGCGATGCCGTACACCTCCTTGAAATATCGCAGCGTGCTGCCGGATTCGCCCGGCTTGTGCTTGATGACCGGCAACACCAAGCGCCCGAAAAAAACAAAATAACCGACACCAAGAAGTAGCAATACGAGGCCCACCGGGGTGACCGAAAACAAGCCGAAGGAGTCCATTTTCGCCACCCCGTCGGGCAGCGCCGAGTTGGAGTTTTCCAATAAATCGTTGAGCAGAATCAGCGGGCTGGAGCCGATCATGGTGACCGTGCCGCCGAGAATGGCGCAAAACCCCATGGGCATCAGCAGGCGTGAAATGGCCAGATTGCCTTGCCGGGCGATGCGGTTGACCACCGGCAAAAACAGCGAGGCGGCGCCGATATTTTGCATAAAACTGGAGATGACGCCGACCACGCTGGAGATTAGCGCGATGACGCGACCTTCGGTGTTGCCGCTCATTTTGAGGATTTTGCCGGCCAACTGCCCCATGACGCCGGTGCGGTCGAGACCGGCGCCGATGATCATCACCGCGATGATGGAGATCACCGCATTGCTCGAATAACCGCTGAACAACTGCTGCGGACCCACCAGCCCGTCATAGCCGGGAATCAGCGCGCTGAGGCCGATTAGCACCATCACCAAGATGGCGGCGACATCCACCCGCACCACTTCGAAAGCGAATAAATAAATGGTAAAGGCCAAGATACCCAGCACGCCGATCATCTCAGCGGTAAGGTGGATGGTTTCCGACACTTTGCGCTCCGAATGGCCGACCTTGGTGAGCGGTCGGGGGATGGGGTGGGGGATGGGGCGGGGGATGGGGCGGGGATGGGGCGGTGTTATCGGCCCGGCCCGGCATGAGCGGCTGGGCGGGCCTCAGCCTCTGCAAGCCACTGCGGGCTAAATTAATCAGGTCGGTACGGCCAGATTTTTGCGATTAAAATCGCATGGTAGAAACGCTATAAATTGTATCATCAAAATTGCAAAACCGGCGCTTACTTAGGGGATTTATATATCTAAATCTGCACGGTGGGTTTGGCTTTGATTTTCGCTTTTGCCGTTAACGCTTTACTCCCCCGCTTTAATGATGGGGAGTCAAAACTGGCATCTTTTTCGCCAGTTTTGGTGGGGTGTCGCTTTTGATGTTGATGTTGATGTTGATGTTGATGTTGCTTTTGATGTTGATTTTGGCTTTGGCTTTGGCTTTGGCTTTGGCTTTGGCTTTGGCTTTTGTTTTATCCCCCCCCCGCTTCAGAGGGTGTGCGAAAAGGCCATTCTTGATTAAAATTTCGGTTGGCGTTGTTAAAAAATCAGGCGAAAGTGCTGCTATTGCTTATTGTTTAAATTTTGAAAATGATACTTTTCCTTCATTTTCCTTAGTCAGCGATGGCTTTTCGCACACCCGCTTCATCTGGGGGGAGTCAAATCTGTCCGAGCCGATAGGCGCGGGCTGATTTGGTGGAGGGGCTTTGGCTTTTCGCTTTTGACTTCGCTTTTGGTTTTTACCTCACCCCTCATTTGGTCTAATGCGTTGAAGATTTAAAGCCAAAAGCAAAAAAAACCAACATCAACAGCCCCCCACCAAATCAAGCGATAAAGCCGCCTGATTTGACTCCCCCCAGAAAAAGCTAAGGTGGAGTAAAACGTTAAAAGCCAAAAGCCAAAAGCCAAAAGCCAAAGCCAAATCAACCCACCCTCGCTCGTTTTTTTGCCATGCAAGCCGCTACGCCGACTCCCCTCAAAACATTTTTCGCGGCGCGGTTTTGGCCGGTGTGGGGCTTGTTGGCGGCCTTGCGGGCGCTGTCGTGGCTGCCGTTGCCGGTGATTTACGCCCTCGGCATCGCCTGCGGCGAGCTCGCCTATTGGCTGCATGCGCGGCGCCGAAAAATCGTCTGGCGCAACCTGGTGGCGTGTTTTCCCGATAAAAACCGCGCCGAAATTCGCGCCCTCGCCCATCGGCATTTTCATATGTTGGTGACCGCGGTGCTGGCCACCGGCGTGGTGTGGTGGGGCGCCAAGCCGCGCTTAGAGCGGCTGATGCGCATCCAAAACCGCGAAATCTACGAGGCGGCGCGGCGCCGCGGGGCGCGCATTATTCTACTTAGCCCGCATTTCGTCGGCATGGAGTTCGGCGGTATATATTTGTCGTCCATGGCGCCGACCGTGAACATTTATCAGCGCAACAAAAACCCGCTGCTGGAGGAATTGACGCGCCGTTACCGCGCCCGCTTCAAACCAGTGCGCTACGCCAGCAAGAAGCAGAGCGCGCCCATCATCCGCCCCATCATTCGCTTGATGCGCGCCGGCCACCAATTTTATTATTTGCCGGACCAAGACCCGGGGCGCAACAAAAGCGTGTTCGCGCCGTTTTTCTCGGTGCCGGCGGCGACTTTCGCCACCTTAGGGCGCATCGCCCGCATGAGCGATGGCACGGTGATTCCCTGCGCCATCCGCCTATTGCCACGCGGCCGCGGTTTTGAAATCATCTTCGAATCGCCGCTTAGCGATTATCCATGCGGCGACGACATCGCCGACGCCACGCAAATGAATCGGGCTCTCGAAAACTTGATAGCGCACGCCCCAGCGCAATATTTTTGGTCGCACCGCCGCTTCAAAACCCGCCCGCCCGGAGAACCGCCCTTTTATGCTTAATCGCCGGCGCCGGTGACGCGGTTTAGTTACCTATTACATGTGTATTTACATGGGGCTACCATAGATAACTCGAATTTATGTTATCTATACTAGTATGTTATCTATACTAGAGCGAAGCGACAATAAGATGTAAGTTCAACGGCGTGCCGCGCGCGCAATGTCCGTATGTATTTGTAAGGAGTGCGAGTGGCGTTTTAACAACTCCAAAACCAACGGCGCAATTAACCCAGTTAAAACCATGGGTTAAGGCGTATTTGGCCTAGTTATCTAGGGCCGCCCCATTTACATATATATGTCGTCTGTATCGCCAGGCGACGCGATGGGCGATGGATTTGCATCAGCCGAATTCGGCGCCCAAGCGCTGCGCTAGATTCGCCTCCACGGCGGCGATGTCGATATCGGCGGCTGGCGCTTGCGCGCGCATTTGCGTCACTGCCAAATTCGGGTAGCCGCACGGGTCGATGCGCTGATACGGGCTCAGATCCATATCGACATTCAAACTCAGCCCGTGCAACGAGCAACCGCGCGAGATGCGCAACCCCAAGGCGGCGATTTTCTTGCCGCCGACATACACCCCGGGGGCGCCGGGGCGGCGGGTGGCGACGATTCCATAATCGGCCAACAGGTGGATTAGCACGCCTTCGAGGGCCGCCACCAAGGATTTCGGGCCAAGCCGACGCCGCCTTATGTCGAGCAACGGATAGGCGATTAACTGGCCCGGCCCGTGATAGGTGATTTGCCCGCCTCGGTCGGCGCGCAGCAGCGGAATATCGGCGCCCAGATTCTTACCCGGCCTCGGCTGGGCGCGGCAACTGGCGCCTTGGGTGAACACCGGCCGGTGCTGCAGTAGCCAGATTTGATCTGGCTCGCCGGGTGCGCGGCGCTGGGTGAAATCGCGCATGCGCATCCAGGTGGCATGGTAGTCGCGCAGCCCCAAATGATGCACCGCGACACCGCGCCGAGCGCCATCGCGCCTCAAGAAATCAGGCGCTTGAGCCAATCCAACGCTTGGCGCCACCACGCCCCCTCGCGATAATTTTCATTAACATGCAAGGTGGCGGTATGGATGGCGGCCTGCCCAAATTTGATCTCGATGCTGCCCACCGCTTGCCCAGCCGTCAACGGCGCCGCCAAACTGGCCGGCAAATTCAGCGCCCCGCTCAGTTTGTCTTTGCCGCCGGCCGGATACAAGATGCCGAGCGGGCGCGCCACGCCGACCTGCGCCCGCCGCCGTTGCCCCATCCACAGCGGCAAGGTCGCGACTTCATCGCCGGGTTGGTATACCACTTGGCTTTCATACGCCGCGAAGCCGTACTCCAGCAAGGCTTGGGTTTGCTCGGCGCGCGCCGTCTCGCTGCGGGCGCCGAGCACCGTGGCCAACAGGCGCATCTCCTGGCCGCGCACTTGGCGGCGCGCCGTGCCAATCAGGCAATAACCGGCGTTTTCGGTGTGGCCGGTCTTGATGCCGTCTATGCTGGCGTCGCGCCACAGCAGCTGATTGCGGTTTTTTTGGGTGATGTGGTTGTAGGTGTAGGTTTTTTGCGAATAAATCCGGTAGTGGTGCGGGAAATCTCGAATCAGCGCCCGCGCCAGTATGGTCATGTCCAAGGCGGTGCTGTAATGCCCAGCCTGCGGCAAGCCATGGCTATTGATGAAATGGCTGTTGCGCATGCCCAAACGCGCCGCCATTTGATTCATTTTGACGGCGAATTTCGCTTCCGAGCCGGCCACATGCTGCGCTAACGCCACCGCCGCATCGTTTCCGGACTGAATGACAAGCCCTTGTAGCAAATCCTCCACTGCCACCTGCTTGCCGACCTCGATAAACATCCGCGAGCCGCTGGTGCGCCACGCTTTTTCGCTGACGCGCACCGTCTCATGCAGCTCGACCTCGCCCGTCGCCAGCGCCGCAAAGACCAGATAGGCGGTCATCAATTTGCTCAAGCTGGCGGGTTCGATGCGCGCTTGCGCGTTTACGCTGCCGATGATCCAGCCGCTGGAAAAATCCGCCAGCAGCCAGGAATCCGCATCCACAGCCGGCGGCGACAGCGGTGATTGCACCGCCGCCGGCAGCGTCCGCAGTGCGTTTTTATCCGCGTAGACCTCGCCGCCGACCTCAGCGCCACCTTCGGCTGCCTCTGCGCCGCCCATCAGCATCAGCATCAGCCACAGCACCGCGCCGCCGCGCGCGCCTGGTTTGTGGGATGGCATAAAACTATTCATAGTCCATGAAATATGAGATTTCGGGGAGGCTACTAATGGTGGAGTTGTATACCTAAATCCCCATTAGTAGGTTGCCATTTGGGGGGGATTTTGGCTTTGGCTTTTGGCTTTTGGCTTTTGGCTTTTGGCTTTTGGCTTTTGGCTTTTGGCTTTTGGCTTTTGGCTTTTAACGTTTTACTCCACCTTAGCTTTTTCTGGGGGAAGTCAAATCAGGCGGCTTTATCGCCTGATTTGGTGGGGGGTGTTGATGTTGGTCTTTTTGCTTTTGGCTTTAAATCTTCAACTCACGGCCAAAATGAGTGACTATGTAAAAATCAACAGTCAAATCAAAATCAAGTCTAAAGCAAATCAAAAGCAAGTCTAAAGCAAAAAGCGAAAAGCAACAGCAACAGCAACATCAACAGCAACATCAACAGCAAAAGCAACAGCAAAATCAACAGCAACATCAAGATCAAAATCAACCGCACCCCCCACCAAAACTGGCGATGAAGCCGCCAGTTTTGGCTCCCCCCTAAAAAGATAGGGTGGAGCAAAGCGTTAACAGCCAAAGCGAAAAGCAAAAAGCCACAAGCCAAAGCCACAAGCCAAAGCCACAAGCCAAAGCCACAAGCCAAAGCCAAAGCCAAAAGCCACAAGCCAAAGCCACAAGCCAAAGCCAAAAGCCAAAAGCAAAAAGCCAAAAGCAAAAAGCCAAAAACTAAAAGCAAAAAGCGAAAAGCAAAAAGCCACAAACGATCGCATCAAGTGCCGGCGGCTTTGTCGGCGCGCGGGGGGGCGACTACGATGCTCACGGCGCGTCCCAACAGCGTCGCTAATTGGCGCTGGCTTGCTACCGCCGCCGCATCGCTGGCAAAGGGGCCGACCCGCACCCGATGTAAGCCGTCTGCGGCCACTGCTGGCGGCGCTACGGGGTAGCCGGCGTGCGTCAGACGCTTGCGCATGTTGCGCGCGTTGGCCGGCTGGGAATAGGCGCCGACCTGCAGCCAGATGGTAGGCAACTCCGCGCTGCCGGTGCCGCCAGCGCCAGCGCCGCCGGTGCCGCCAGTGCCGCCAGTGCCGCCGCCGTCATCATATTCGCTCACTTCATGCGGCGGCGGGGGTAAGGCGGCGACTTCGACGCGGGCGGTGCCGGACGCGATGAGGCCGAGTTCGCGCGCCGCGCGATAGGATAAATCGATGAGGCGGTCGTGCGCGAATGGGCCGCGGTCGTTTATCAACACCACCACCGATTTATCGTTATCGAGGTTGGTCACGCGCGCATAAGTGGGCAACGGCAATAGCGGATGGGCCGCGGTCATGGCGAACATGTCGTAAATATCGCCGCTGGAGGTGAGACGGCCATGGAACTTGCGCCCATACCACGAGGCGATGCCGCGCTTTACATAGCCGCGCGCCGAGGGCAATGGGTGGTAGCGCCGGCCGAGCACGGTGTACGGCTGATTGCCGCTGGCGCTGGGCGCCAGGCGACGCGGCGCGGTGGCGTGATTCGCAGCCGGCCATGCGCCGCCATCGCCCGGCAACGGCGATGCCATGGCGGCCGGTGATGGTTTTTCGCCGCAGCCGAGCAATAACACCGCCAACCCGAGCAGCGCGGCGCCGCATGCGCCACGAAAACCATGAATTCGACCATCAGCGCCGCGAAAACCGAGGCCACGAAAACCATGGCCACGAAAAACAAGGCCACGAAAACCAGCACCGCGACCATCCGCGCGCCTGACGGCTTTCATCCCATGGAGTATGAGAAAAATTCGCGCCACGGGAGAAAATTCACCGCGCTGGGCAATACCACGACCATCCACCCGCTTGGCGGCTTTCATCCCATGGAGTATGAGAAAAATTCGCGCCACGGGAGAAAATTCACCGCGCTGGGCAATACCACGACCATCCATCCGCTTGGCGGCTTTCATCCCATGGAGTATGAGAAAAATTCGCGCCACGGGAGAAAATTCACCGCGCTGGGCAATACCACGACCATCCACCCGCCTGACGGCTTTCATCCCATGGAGTATGAGAAAAATTCGCGCCACGGGAGAAAATTCACCGCGCTGGGCAATACCACGACCATCCATCCGCTTGGCGGCTTTCATCCCATGGAGTATGAGAAAAATTCGCGCCACGGGAGAAAATTCACCGCGCTGGGCGATACCGCGACCATCCATCCGCCTGACGGCTTTCATCTCATGGAGTATGAGAAAAATTCGCGCCACGGGAGAAAATTCACCGCGCTGGGCAATACCACGACCATCCACCCGCCTGACGGCTTTCATCCCATGGAGTATGAGAAAAATTCGCGCCACGGGAGAAAATTCACCGCGCGCGCTGGGCGCTGATGGCTTGGGATAATTCGGTCACCGCCATGGCGTAATTTATGCTGGGGTTGTAGCGGGCGATGGCGGCGAAATTTTTCAGGCCGATGAAAGGGCGCGCCCCCTCTAACTCTTGCAGTTGCAGCAACGCCACCTTGCCCTCGATGCCGCTGGCGTCGAAATCGACCCCGGCGGCGCTCAGTTGGGCCACGCTTAATGTCGGTTTGGCGCGTTTTTTCACCAATGCGGCGGCCGCTGGCGGCAGTTCGCCGTGTAGCTCGATGATGATGTCTTGCCCGGCGCTCCAGCCGTGTACTTGCAAATAGTTGCCCACCGAACCCACTGCATCGGCTATCTCGGCGACCAAATCACGCCGCCCGTTGGCATTGAAATCCACCGCATAGGCCGCAAAACTGCTGGGCATGAACTGCGGAATGCCCATGGCGCCGGCGTACGAGCCGAACACCGAGTCGGGGGCGATGCCCTCGGCGCGCGCGGTGTTCAAAAAGGCGCGCAACTCCTTGCCAAAAAACCCACTGCGGCGCGGATATTCGGCGGTCAAGGTGAGCAAGGCGTCCAGCGTGCGGATGTCACCTAAGCGCGTGCCGTAATGGGTTTCGATGCCGAGCAGGGCCACCACCACCGCCGGCGGCACGCCGAATGCGGCTTGCGCGCGCAGCAGCAGCGCCTCGTGCGCATCCCAAAACATCACCCCTTGGCTTACGCGTTGTTGGTTGATGAATAAATCGCGGTAGCGAGGCCACGGCAGGGCTTCGCTGGGGTGGCTGATGGAGCGCAGCACCGACTGCGAGATGACGGCGCCGGCTAACACCGCTTCTAAATCGGCGCGCGGATACTGGTCTTCGCCCACCATGGTATCGACCAACGCCACCAGCGCCGGGTAGCGGGTGAAATCCACCGCTTGGGCGACGCTGAGACTCAGCCCAAAAATCAAACTGCCGAGCAGCGCCGGTTTGATGCGCGAGTGCGTGATGCAAGCCGCCGCGAGCGGGTGATTGGCGTGATTCATAGTGGTTGTTTGAGCGACAACATGGTTTTTTGGCGGCGGATGCCCATGAGGATACCGAACATGATCATCAAGGTGGCCATGGAGGTGCCGCCGTAACTGACCAGCGGCAGCGGCGCCCCGACCACCGGCAAAATGCCGATAGTCATGCCCATATTGACGAACACATGGAAGAAAAAGGCGATGGACAAGCACGCCCCGAGCAAGCGTGAGTAGGTGTCATGGGCATGAAATGAAATCAACAAGCCGCGCCCGCCCAAAAATAGGTAGATGCCTAACATCAGCACGGCGCCGATAAAGCCGAACTCTTCGGCATATACCGCGAAAATGAAATCGGTGCCGCGCTCGGGGATGAATTCGAGGCGCGATTGGGTGCCGGCCAGCCAACCCTTGCCTTTTAGCCCGCCGGCGCCGACGGCTATCATGGACTGAATGGTGTGATAACCGGCGCCTAATGGGTCTGCCGACGGGTCGAATAGGGTCAAAATACGCCGCCGCTGGTAGTCGTGCAAAATCAGCGTCCATAGCACTGGGGTCACCGCGCCGGCCACCGCCAGCACCGCGAGAATCCATTTCCAGCGAATGCCGGCGAGAAAAATGACCATGATGCCGCTGGCGGCGATGAGCAAGGCGGTGCCTAAATCCGGCTGCGCCATCACCAGCATCACCGGCAACAGCACCGCCAGCGTGGCCAACGCCGTCATCAGCAAGGACGGCGGCAACGGGCGTCGGCTGAGCAGCCACGCCACCATCATCGGCGCCGCGATTTTCATGATTTCGGCCGGCTGAAAGCGCACTAAGCCGAGATCGAGCCACCGCTGGGCGCCTTTGCCGGTGATGCCCACCGCCAGCACCGCCAGCAACAACAGCAAGCCCAAGCCATATAAATACGGCGACCACCGCGCCAGCGCGGCCGGCGAAATGCGCGCCACCAGCAGCATCAGCGCAAACGCGACCGTGATGCGCAGCCCTTGCTTTACCAGCAGCCCGACATCTTCGCCGCCAGCACTGTACAACGCCACCATACTGAGCGCGCACAGCATGCTCAAGCCGCTCAGCAACGGTAAATCCACCAACGGGGCTGAATATTGGCGCATGGTCGGCTGGCTACGGATGCCGGGCGGTGAAAGGCGCGACCGCCGCATCCACCGGCGCGCGGAAATAATGCGGATTCGCCCGCCGTGGGGCGTTTTTGGGTCGATGCATGGGGCCTTTCGCCGCGCCAGCACTGTACAACGCCACCATACTGAGCGCGCACAGCATGCTCAAGCCGCTCAGCAACGGTAAATCCACCAACGGGGCTGAATATTGGCGCATGGTCGGCTGGCTACGGATGCCGGGCGATGAAAGGCGCGACCGCCGCATCCACCGGGGCGCGGAAATAATGCGGATTCGCCCGCCGCGGGGCGTTTTTGGGTCGATGCATGGGGCCTTTCGCCGCTATCGATATTGATTTTGATCTTGACCTTGCCCACGCCGACCGGGGTACGCCGGTCAGCGACCGCAGATGCACCGAGCAGGCTGAATATTCGCGCCTAACCGGGCGGCTAGCCGACCGCATCACTGCGCCGCCACCGATGGCGAGAACATGCCGAGGCGCTCGATTAGGTAATAATCGATCAACTGGCGCGCTATGGGGGCGGCCACGGCACTGCCGCTGCCGGCGTGTTCGACCACCACGGCGATGGCGATTTTCGGCTCGTCGATGGGGGCGAAGGCGATGAATAAGGAATGGTCGCGGAATTTTTTCTCCACTGTTTCAGCGTCGTATTCCTCGTTTTGGGCGATACTTTTGACTTGCGCGGTGCCGGTTTTGCCGGCGATTTCATAGCGCAGACCGCGACCGATGCCGCGCCCGGTGCCTTTTTTGCCGTGCACCACGCTGCGCATGCTGTTGATGACATAGTCGTATGGGTCGCCGTAGGCATAGCCGAAATCAGCGCCGTTGGGTAGTTTTTCCGGGCTGGCGATGTTCGGCGGCAGGCGGTTTTTCACTTGGGTGCGCGGGTTTTCCACCGCCGCCAATAAGCGCGGCCTCACCCGCTGGCCGCGATTCGCCAGCCTGGCGGCGGCCACCGCCAGTTGCAGCGGCGTCACCAGCATATAGCCTTGCCCGATGCCGGTGATGACGGTCTCGCCGGGATACCACGCCTCGCCCTTGGTGCGCCATTTATGCGCCGGCGACGGCATCAAGCCGCTCGGCTCGTCGGCCAAATCCAAACCGGTGCGCTGGCCGAACCCTAAGCGCGTCATGCCGGCGTGCATGGCATCGATGCCTAATTCATCGGCCAAACGATAGAAATACACATCGCAAGATTGCGCGATGCCGTCATGCGCGTCGACTGGACCGTGACCGCCCTTTTTCCAGTCGCGATAACGATGCGAACGATTCGGCAGACTAAACCAGCCGCGGCAGGCGCGGCGTTTGTCCGGGTCCAGTTTATTTTCCAGCCCCACCAACAGCATGAATCCCTTGATGGTCGAACCCGGCGCATAGCGCCCAAATAGCGCCCGATTCAGCAGCGGACGCGCCTCGGCATTGCGCAGCGCCGCATAGGCCGACCGGCTGATGCCGTTTACAAACGGATTGGGGTCGAAACTCGGCGCGCTGGCGAACGCCAACACTTCGCCGCTGGCCGGCTCGATGGCGACGATGGCGCCCTCATAGCCATCCAAGGCGGCCAAACTTTTGCGCTGCAACTCGATGTCGAGGCCGAGATAGGTGGTGCGTCCGGCCGCCGGCGGGGTTTTCTCTAAGGTGCGCACGGCGCGGCCATGGGCCGTGGTCTCCACCTGCTGAGTACCGCTTTCGCCGCGCAAAATAGATTCGTAATAGGCCTCGATGCCGCTGCGGCCGATATATTCCAAGCCGCGATAGTCCTGTGGCTGAATTTTTTCGAGGTCTTTGGGGTTGATGCGGTCCACATAGCCCACCGCATGGGCGGTCAATGCGCCGTACGGGTAGCGGCGCTGCAGGCGGCCGCGCAACTCGATGCCTAAGTGGCGGTGCGAGTTGAGCGCCACCCGCGCCGCCTCGGCTTGGCTGAGATTGGCGCGCAAGGTTTGCCATTCGAACGCCGGGCGGCGTTTCAGCAACTCGCGGAATCGGTCCAAATCCTCGGCCGTCACTTCCACCAATTGGCCGAGTTCATCCAACAAGGCATCCATGTCGCGCACTTTCGACGGCAGAATTTCCAGATTATGGGCACTGAAATTATCGGCCAAAGTCGCGCCGTTGCGGTCGCGAATAAGGCCGCGCACCGGCGCCAATCGCGTCAGAAAAATACGGTTGTTTTGCGCCATGGTGGCGAAATGCCGATGCTGCCCGACCTGCAAATACGCCAACCGCCCCAGCAACACCGAGCCTAACACCACCATCAGCCCAAACACCGTGACCATGCGGCGGCGCACGATGCGGCTTTCTGGCTGCTGGCTACTGCCGGCCGGCGGTCGGCGCAACAATCCGCTCATCCGATGATGTGGCCGTGACGCCGGCGAGTCATGTTAATGACTCCGCTCAAGGACGCTGCGCCGGCGCCGCGCTTCAAGGCCCCACCTTGCGCAACAGTACTTGCGCCGCCGGCCATAGCAAGGCCGTGGTCACCGCCGCCTGCCAATAGGCCAGGCGCACTTCCACGCCGGAGGTCAAGTAGTGAATCCACACCACGATAGTCACATCGATGGCGGCCAGTATCAGCACCATGGCGCATTGCTGGCGCAGCGTGTGCAAGCGCAACCGCGGGTAGGCGCTGACCACGATGAAGGCGATGGCGGCTTTGCCGAGGGCGTGCTGGCCAAACAACGTGTAGTGCATCACATCGATCAGCAACCCCATCACCCAGCCATAGCCGATGCCGACCCGCCGCGGCGCCGTCATGCACCAATAAAACAACGCCAGCGTCACCCAATCGGGGCGCGCAAATTGCATCCACTGCGGCACCGGCACGATGGTGAGCAACAGCGCCACGGCAAAGGTGGCGGGAATGAGCAGCCGGCTGCGCGGTTCGGCTAACCGGGGGCGCATGCTCGCTAATTCACGCATGGGTTATAGGGCGATTTATGGTCTCGAGGTGATTGCGCATGTTTACCGCTGGGTGGTTGAACATGTTAATGACACATATATACAGCGCATGTCGATGGGTGATGGGTTATCGGGTGATGGGGTGATGGCTATGCCCGGCCTCATGGCGCCAGCGGCGGCGCGTCCGGCTGGCCGCTCCACAGCAGCAGCGTCTCGGCGGTGGAGCCGATGTTGACGAACGAAGTGGCGTTCACGGTCAAAAACGCCTCGTCGGCATCGGTGATGATCTCCCGCACTTGCGCCACCTTGTAGCCCACCGGAAAGCGCCCGCCGAGCCCGGAAGTCACCAAAATATCACCGTGGCGAATGTCGGTCTGGCCGGGCAAAAACGGCACCGCCACGCGGTTCGCACCGCCACGCCCTTGGGCGATGGCGCGCACGCCGTTGCGCTGAATCTGCACCGGAATGCTGTGCTTGGGGTGGGTGAGCAAGGTGACCACGCAATGGTTTACGCCCAGACCCGACACCTGCCCGAGCACGCCCTGGGAGGTGACCACCGGCTGCCCCAAATAGACGCCGGATTCGACGCCGCGATTCAACGCCACCCGCTGCGTGAACGGGTCCAGCCCGATGTCGATGATGTCGGCGAGCAGGCTTTCGGGGTCGGCACGACCGCGCCTCGATAGCAATTCGGCCAGACGCTGGTTGTCCGCCTTCAGCGCATCGATGCGCTGTAGCTGAGTGAGCATCTTGGAATGCGTGTTTTGCAGCGCTTGGTATTTTCGATGCAGGCTGTCATCCGGGTAGTAGGCGGCGATGAGGCTGCTGATGGCGGCCGGCGCAGAAAACAAAAATTGGAACGGCACATTGATGACCGAACCGGCCACCCGCATGGGCGCCAGCAGTTGGCTGCGATGGTCGACTATCATCAACGCGGCCGAAAAAACCAACAAAAAAAGAAAACGATAACTGGAGGTGACGCGACGGAAATTCATGGCGGGCGGCCCGGTAGCCAACATTAATTTAGGATTTATATATCTAAATCTGCACGGTGGATTTGCTGTTGGCTTTTGATGTTGATTTTGATGTTGATTTTGATTTTGGCTGTTGCTGTTGGCTTTTGATGTTAATTTTGCTGTTGCTGTTGCTGTTGGCTTTTGATGTTGATGTTGATGTTGGCTGTTGCTTTTGATGTTAAGGCTTTGCTCCACCCTATCTTTTTAGGGGGGAGCCAAAACTGGCGGCTTCATCGCCAGTTTTGGTGAGGGGTGCTTTTGACTTTGCTTTTGACTTTGCTTTTGACTTTGCTTTTGATTTTCGCTTTTGATGTTGCTGTTGGCTTTTGGCTTTTGGCTTTGGCTTTGGCTTTGGCTTTACTCCACCTTAGCTTTTTCTGGGGGGAGTCAAATCAGGCGGCTTTATCGCCTGATTTGGTGGGGGGCTGTCGATGTTGGTCTTTTTGCTTTTGGCTTTAAATCTTCAACCCATTAGCCCAAATGAGGGAGAAAGTAAAAACCAACAGCCAAGTCAAAAGCCAAGTCAAAAGCGAAAAGCAACAGTCCCCCCACCAAATCAGCCCGAGCCTATCGGCTCGGACAGATTTGACCCCCCCCAGATGAAGCGGGGGGGGAGTAAAACGTTAAAAGCCAAAAGCCAAAAGCCAAAAGCCAAAGCCA
Source organism: Candidatus Poriferihabitaceae bacterium (assembly GCA_965243285.1). Classification (GTDB taxonomy): domain Bacteria; phylum Pseudomonadota; class Gammaproteobacteria; order Arenicellales; family Poriferihabitantaceae; genus JAHRAW01. The sequence continues at coordinate 2,458,552 of OZ251537.1, forward strand.
AAAGCCAAAAGCCAAAAGCCAAAAGCCAAATCAAAAGCGCCCCCCCCACCAAAACTGGCGATGAAGCCGCCAGTTTTGACTCCCCCGCATTAAAGCCGGGGGAGTAAAGCGTTAAAAGCAAAATCAAAAGCAAAAATCAAACACAGCTCCCGTAAATCAGCCACTGACCTCAAAAACGCCAATCAAATTGCAGATTTAGGGCTATAAATCCCATTAATTTGCCTGCTTTAAGGCCGGCATTGATTTTATGGATGGCGCCGCCGCCATAAAATGGCCGGCAATGGCGATGGTGGCGATGGCGATCAACTAACTTTCATACACAAAAACCGCACCCAGCGCATCCATTTCCTCGAGGGCGATGCCGCAGCCGCGCACCACGCAAGTCATCGGATCATCGGCCACCACCACCGGCAGGCCGGTGTCCTCCATCAAGCGGCGGTCCATATCGCGCAGCAAGGCGCCGCCGCCGGCGATCACCAAGCCTTTATCGCCGATATCGGCGCTCAATTCGGGCGGGGTTTTCTCCAGCACGCGACGCACCGCGCGCACGATTTCCTCGATGGCATCTTTGATGGCATCGTGGATTTCTTCGCTGGTGACCACCAAACTTCGCGATAATCCTTCCGAAATATCGCGCCCCTTGATTTCCATTTCCATATGCTCGGACTCCGACCACGCCGTGGCGATGGTTTGCTTGACGCGTTCGGCGGTGGCCTCGCCGATGAGCACGCTGTGGCGGTGCCGAATGTAATCGATGATGGCTTCGTCGAATTTATCGCCGGCGACGCGCAAGGAAGTGGACTGCACCATGCCGCCGAGGGATAACACCCCGACTTCGGTGGTGCCGCCGCCAATATCCACCACCATGGAGCCCACTGGCTCGGCTACCGGCAAATGCGCGCCGATGGCCACCGCCATGGGTTCTTCGATCAAAAAAACCTCGCGCGCGCCGGCGCTGATGGCGGATTCTTGAATCGCCCGGCGCTCGACTTGCGTCGAGCCGCAGGGCACGCAGATGATGATTCTCGGGCTGGCGAAAAAACTGTTTTCTTGCGCCTTGCCGATAAAATGCTGCAGCATGCTCTCGGTGATGTTGAAGTCGGCGATGACGCCGTCTTTCATCGGGCGAATGGCGCGCACCGAATCCGGCGTGCGCCCGAGCATGCGCTTGGCATCATGCCCGACCGCGAGCACCGTGCGCCCGCCTCGGCCATAAGCGCCACTCTTGATGGCGACCACCGACGGCTCGTTTAAGATGATGCCTTTGGTCTTAGCGTAAATAAGTGTGTTGGCGGTGCCCAAATCGATGGCGAGGTCGTTCGAGAAGAAGCCGAGCAGGCGTTTTAGCATCGTTATTTTTTATCAGGGAGGGTAAAAAAGACGGCCGTCCAGCCGCCAACACTTTCGGCCGAATTATAACAATGATAACAACGCTATTCAATTGCCGATTGCTGTGGTAAATTTATGTCGAGGCGAGCGCGGCATCGGCTAGCGGTGGACAATTATCAGCGCGCTGCCATGGCGAATTTGATGGCGAATTTCGATGCAATCACGCTTGATGTTAAATCGCGCCGATAAGTTGAACCGCTAAACCGCGCCGAGCCGCGCTCTATCTGCAGCCTTCGATTGCCCCTCGATTGCCCCTCGATTGCCCCTCGATTCCTCAACCCGCCCGCCCGCCGCTATGTCGATCACTCGCCAGCAGGTCGCCCATATCGCCCGCCTTTCCCGCCTCAAAGTGGAGGCCGAGCAAGCCGAGTTTTACGCCGGCCAGCTATCGCGAATCATGGAATTGGTCGAGCAAATGAACCGCTTCGACACCGCCGGCGTGCAGCCGATGTCGCACCCGCAAAGCGAGGCCCTGCGGTTGCGCGATGACCGCGTCGCCGCCGCCTGCCACCGCCAGCAATACCAGCGCCTGGCCGCGGCGTCGGCGCGCGGGTTGTATTTAACGCCCAAGGTCATCGACTAATCGCGCGCCGCTGCGACAGTCGTCGCCTGGTAAGCGACGGCGATGCCGGCCGGCGCCGCGCCACCAAGTTGATCTGAGCTGAGCATGCCACACCGCCGTAGCATCGCCTGCCACGCCCGCGCCCTGCGCGCCGGGGAATACTCCAGCGTCGAATTAACCCAGCATTTTCTCGACCGTATCGCCGCCGCTGACACCCTCAACGCCTTCATCACGGTGGCCGCGCCGCGCGCCCTCGACCAAGCCCGCCGCGCCGATGAGCGACTGCGCGCCGCCGCCGACACCGATGCCACCAATCTGCTTCTCGGCGTGCCGCTAGCGCACAAAGATTTATTCTGCACGCGCGATGTGCTGACCACTTGCGGCTCGAAAATGTTAGCCCATTTCATTGCCCCGTACGACGCCACGGCGGTGGCCAAATTCGACCAATGCGGCGCCGTGACGCTGGCGAAAACCAACATGGACGAATTCGCCATGGGCTCATCCAACGAGACCAGCCACTACGGCGCGGCGTTGAATCCATGGGAGCACAGCAAGGTGCCCGGCGGCAGTTCCGGCGGCTCGGCGGCGGCCGTGGCGGCTGGGCTCAGCGTGTTCGCCACCGCCACCGACACCGGCGGCTCGATTCGCCAACCGGCCGCCTTTTGCGCCCTGACCGGAATCAAACCCAGTTATGGCCGCGTCTCGCGCTACGGCATGGTGGCGTTCGCCTCGTCCCTCGACCAAGGCGGCGTGCTGACGCGCAGCGCCGAAGATGCCGCCATCGCCTTGCGCGCCATGTGCGGTTTCGACCCCCGCGACGCCACCTCGCTGGATTGCGCGGTGCCTGACTACCCCGCGCTGCTCGGCGCTACTGGCGGCGGCAAAACGGGCCAACCAGGCCCCCCCTTAGCTGGCCTCACCGTCGGCATGCCGGCCGAATTTTTCGGCCCCGGCGTACACCCCGAGGTGGCGGCGGCGATAGAGCAAGCGGTGGTGCAACTGCGCGCCTTAGGCGCCAAAACCGTGGCCGTGGAATTGCCCAACAGCGCCGCCGCAGTGCCCTGTTACTATGTGCTGGCGCCGGCCGAGGCATCGTCGAATTTAGCGCGCTTCGATGGCGTGCGCTACGGCCATCGCGCCGCGCAGTACGCGGATTTAACCGACCTGTACGAACAAACCCGCGCCGAGGGCTTCGGCGCCGAGGTGCAGCGCCGGCTGATGGTCGGCGCCTATGTGTTATCGGCCGGCTATTACGACGCGTATTACCTCAAGGCGCAGAAATTGCGCCGCCTCATCGCCGATGATTTCGCCCGCGCCTTCGCCCAGTGCGATGTCTTAGTCGGCCCCACCACCCCGCACACCGCGTTCGGTTTGGGCGAGAAAAACCACGACCCGGTGGCCATGTATTTGAACGATATTTTCACCAATGCGGTCAATTTGGCCGGCCTGCCGGCGCTGTCGGTGCCGGCCGGCTTCGATGGCGGCGGCTTGCCCATCGGCTTGCACCTCATCGGGCGCTATTTGGATGAAGCCAGCGTGCTGCGCGTCGCCCATCAATACCAACTCGCCACCGACTGGCATCAACGCGCCCCGCCGGCGCATCCGTAACATGGCCGAATCGCCGCCCGCCATGCTCTCATCCGCCACACCCTCGGCCCCGGGCTCGTCATGGGAAGCCGTCATCGGCTTGGAAGTGCATGTGCAACTGCGCACCGTTAGCAAGCTTTTTTCCGCCGCCGCCACTGCCTACGGCGCCGAGCCGAACACCCAAGCGTGCGATGTCAGCATCGCCCTGCCCGGTACTTTGCCGGTGATGAACCGCGAGGCGGCGCGGCTGGCGGTCATATTCGGGCTCGGCATCGGCGCGCAAATAAACCGCCGCTCGGTGTTCGCGCGCAAACATTATTTCTACCCCGACCTGCCCAAGGGCTATCAAATCAGCCAGCATGACGCGCCCATCATCGGCCCCGGCGTGTTGTCTATCGCCGCCGCCGACGGCGAACGCAACATCCGCATCACCCGCGCTCACTTAGAAGAGGACGCCGGCAAATCCTTGCACCAGGAAGTGCCTGGCATGACCGCCATCGACTTGAATCGCGCCGGCACGCCGCTGTTGGAAATCGTCTCCGAGCCCGACTTGCGCAGCGCCGCCGAGGCCGTCGCCTACCTGCGAAAACTGCATACCGTGGTGCGCTATTTGGATATTTCCGACGGCAATATGCAGGAGGGCTCCTTTCGCTGCGACGCCAATGTGTCGGTGCGCCGGCGCGGGCAGCAAACATTAGGCACGCGCGCCGAGCTCAAAAACATCAACTCCTTCCGCTTCGTCGAAAAGGCCATCGAATTCGAGATAACACGGCAAATCGAGGTGCTCGAAGGCGGCGGCCGCGTCACCCAAGAAACCCGCCTGTATGATGCCGAGCGCGATGAAACCCGCGCCATGCGCTCCAAGGAAGAAGCCCATGATTATCGCTATTTCCCCGACCCCGACCTGCCGCCATTACACTTAGATGACGATTTCATCGCCGCCGCGCGCGCCGCCATGCCGGAATTACCCGAAGCGCGCCTGGCGCGATGGATGGCTGATTTCGAGCTCTCCGCCGCCGACGCCGGGCAACTCGTAAGCGAGCGCGACAGCGCCGATTATTTCGAAGCCGTGGCCGGCGCCACCGCCGCCGAGGCCAAAACCGTCGCCAACTGGATGCTCGGCGAATTCAGCGCCGCCCTCAACAAAAGCGGACTTGCCATGGCCCAAGCGCCGGTCGCCGCTGCGCAAATGGCGCTGTTGCTCACCCGCCTCGCCGATCGCACCTTGAGCGGCAAAATCGCCAAGGAAGTTTTCCATGCCATGTGGCGAGGCGAGGGCGAAGTAGACGAAATCATCGCCAAAGGCGGCTATCAGCAAATCACCAACCGCAGCGAACTCGAGGCCATCGTGGCGCGCATCGTATCCGCCTGCCCCGAGCAAACCGCGCAATACCGCAGCGGCAAACAAAAAGTATTCGGCTACCTAGTCGGGCAAATCATGCAAGCCACCAAGGGCCAAGCCGACCCAGCCCAAGTCACCGCCTTATTGCGCAAGCAACTCGACTAACTCACTTTTTTGCGGTACAACATCGCCTCTGCGGGCTTGTAGCTCAGCTGGATAGAGTACTTGGCTTCGAACCAAGTGGTCGGGGGTTCGAGTCCCTCCAAGCCCGCCATATTTTTGATCTGTGGGTGTTGACTTTCATTAATGTCTCCCCTGTCATCATGAAAAAAGTAGATTAAGCATCAAATTTTGAAGCCGTCTGCTTGATTTTTGTTGCATGATTGGTTGCTTGCCATTATTTATGGCAACATATTATTTTCGGTAAACGTGATGAGCGTTAGAGAAAGGTCGCCCAGCCCGTAAGGGTTGTGGCGGTTGTGCAGGAATTGGGATTTCCTCCCCGATTCCGGCAACATTACCGGTTTTCTTTCGCTTGTCATTTGGTCTCACTAACCAGTGATGAGGAAATTCCCATGGTAGTACATAAAATATCCGACCACGCGCGAGTTAGAATCACCCAGCGTGGCATATCCATCGAACTCGTTGAGTTCATTCTGATACACGGAAAAACTGTGCGTTCCAATAACGCATGGATACACCATTGCCGACACAAAAAATTTACACCCCATGTGTTGCGCGACTTAAGCCCAGCATTCAAGGAGAAACTGGCAAAACATCCCTATGTTGTAACAAACGGCGAGCGTCTTATCACCGTAGGTTATGGCTACAAGCGCATTAAAACCGCTTATCAGCCACGTAAGCGACGCGGTCGGAGGAGGTTTTGATGCGCAATTCCTCCCTAGTTTTTGTAGCGATAATCGCTACCTGCAATCGTGCGGAATTATTGGCCGAGCGCGCGTTGCCGTCAGTGGCGGCGCAAACTCGGCCGCCGGATTTGCTGATTGTGGTGGATGATTCCAACACACCATCAGGCAATCAAAAAACGGTAAGTGAATTTTCAGCCAACACCAACATCCGCACAATTTATGTAGTTAATAATCGCGCTAGCGGCGCAAGTGGTTGTTGGAATTGCGGAGTTTTGGCTTGTTTGGCGGAATGCAACGCTAGGCAAAATACCTACTTGGCAATTTTGGATGATGATGACGAATGGTTGCCACACCATCTGGCGAATGCGGATGCTGTTTTGCAAGATACAAATTACCAGGTGGATTTTTTGGCGGCCTCGCACCAGCGACGAGAGAACACTAAAATGATTTTAGTGTCCGCGCCGAAGCGATTGCGCGGCAGTGAATTTTTAGTGAGTAACCCCGGGATAATCGGCAGCACAATAATTATCCGCCTAACAACGTTTATGCGCGCCGGCATGTTTGATGAATCCTTGCCTGCTTGCACCGACCGTGATTTATGTTTTCGCGTATCGTTATTGCGCAATGTCCGTTATTGTAATTTGCATGATGTTTCGGTTGTGCATTATGCAAGCATTAAACGTCCACGCTTGAGCAGTTATGGCAGCAAAGAAAAAATACTTGGCTTAGCGCGATTCGCCGACAAGTATTTTGGCTGGATGAACGCCGCGGAACAGCAACAATACGAAGCGCGCGCCGAGCGGTTGTTTGGTTGGCGGCAGAATGATCACATCCATCTAGTTAAGCCATCCGTAGTTGCAAACGAGCATGTGGCTGCGCCCACAGGTGAAAAAATTGCGCTGTTAATCGGTGTGATTATCGACCCAAGACAGCCGCATAATTCATTGCTTGACGATATTTTGCAATTAGCAAAAGATACACGATTATCCTCTGTGGATGTGGTTGTTATATCGTGCTGCGCTACGAATGTCGGCGATTTTCATCGCATCATAAAAACTTGGCGCGGCGCTGGGTTGCGCGTTTATGGTTTGCATAATTTGACAGTTGATTCCATTTTGCGAGCGCTTGGCATGCCCGCCACCCGCCAAAAAAAGCGACCAATTTCAGTTAACCGAATGGTGTTGCAGTATGCAGCCGCCAGCGTGGGCGAAATGGGTAAGTATCGCGCGCCGGTTTATTGGATATTGGATGGCGACATGAGGTTGCACGGCTTGAACATGATGCGCGGTAAATTAAGCGCATTCACTCCGGATTATATCGGCGAGATGTTGCGCCTGCGCGCTACGGGTTGTGATGTCGCGGTCGGCGATATTAACGGCGCGCCGCCGCTACCACGCGCGTTGAGCGTGCGTACCCAATTGGTGGATTTGATGCATTTTTGCGCGCGCTTGCGCAAGTCGCCTGGCGCTAGAAATTTCCCCGCGCAGACCTTGGCAAATGCGGCGCATTACAAAATTTCAACTGATTACTACCATGATTGCGGTGACCATTCGCATTTGGAACAACCCATTGGTTTGCCGCCGTTGCCAATGGATTGTTCGTATCAAAGTTTCATTCATCAACTGCCGCAATTGATCGATAAAATATTGGCCGGTCATGCGGTTACCAGACCACTGTTGAACCATGCAATTGCGCAATCGGGTTCGCGCACGCACAGAGGCGGCAACACGCTCATATTTAATGCACAAGTGTTGTTGCAATGTCCGAATGGTTTGGGGCATGAAGCGTTTGCGAAGATGCGCCGCCAAGATGAGATTTGGTGCATAGTCGGGCAAGCAGTGTTCGGTTGGAAATTTACCAGCGGGCAATTTCCAACCACGCAAGACCGCTGCGATGAAACTGCGCAGGCGCCCGATATAGCGCGTTTGGAACAAGATGTTGTCGGCCACTCGCTAGCATCAGCGTTGAAATTTTTGGTTGCATCTCAACAATTCAAAAGCGTCAGCCAATTTTCGCAGTTTATGCTGCGCCATGATTCTAATCTTCATGCGGTGGTGAAAAATATCGCGTTAGATAGAACGACAATGTTGCGGGCGTCGTTTTTTCGCATTGTCGGCCTTGCCGGAACAATACGGCGGATGATAGACCAGAACTTTGATAAAGAAAAAGCCGCGCGTGCATCGGCTAAGTTACTGAGTTTGGAGAAAAAATTCTTTAATGCAATGTCGCCGGTCACCAAGATCAATCGACTTTTCGAGGAAAATAAATTCCAAAAATTAGTCGAAGCAATTTCAAAGTTTCCTAAATTTTGCTGCAGATTGCAAAATCTAACAAACAATAATCCACGCTTGATCAGAGAATGGATGCGCGATGAACGCCAAAAAAACGCCACCCATCTGTTGCCAAAAATAGTGGGCGCAAACACGCGGTTGCGATTTTTGGGGAGAGGCGGGGAAGGCACGGTATTCACCGACAATCACCGGGTATACAAAATATTACACCGCTGGTATTCAGTTGACCACCCGCCGGATATTCCGCATGCGGATTTTATGTGCCGTGCCTTGCAAGGCACATTGGATGATTGGAATGCGAATTCCGATGCGCTATATCCGATTTTAAATTCATGGCGCGAGCACGGCGATTTGGTGTTGGAAATGCCCTATGAAAAAACTCATCAATATCTCGGCGGTTGCGGCGCAGGCATGGTGGCCATGCTGAGTGAACTAAAGCTTCGCGGAGTTGTATTGTGGGATATTAAGCCAAGCAATTTGCGACGCAAAGGCAAGCATATACGGCTGGTTGACTACGGCTATCAGATTCATCCGTTCACCGAAAGAAATTTTGATCTGGCGGCGCGCAAAGCATGGTTGTGTTATCGATATGCAACTCGGAGAGATTTACGCGCGCTATTAACCCAATCTCTTAATAGCGCGGATTTGCCACAATTGCGCGGCTATATTCGCATGCGCAAGGCCGCTGAAAAATATGCCACATGCTTTCGCACCGCCGACACCGCGCTTGACAAAATCTTTGAAAGACAAGCAAGGCGCGTATTGGATTATGGTTGTGGCGACGGGCAAAACGCGATTGCCATGGCGGGCGCCGGACTCACCGTGCACGCGTATGACCCAAACCTATCAACCACAGCGCGCCAAAAATTAACCGCCGCCGGGGTAACTGTGTTAACCAAAAAACAACTGCTCGCTGCCGGGCAGTACGATGCGATATTGTTTCGTCATGTGCTGTGCGAAATTTTGCGCGACGCTGATTTGTTAGATAGTTTGCAGACCGCATACCGCCTACTCGCGGCGCGCGGTTGCGCGGTAATTTCAGCCTGCGATATGGAGCACCCCGTCAAACACAAATTATACGAGATTAATCGATTGCCATCTGATGCGGATTGCAAAACTAAATTTTTCTATCGTAAACATATTCGCAAAAATGGCAGCGTACACCAGCATGTACACCGCCCGCAACGCGAGTTGGAATTATTGTTTCATAAAATTGGATTCCGCATTGCATCCTGTGAAAAATTTCACGACATCAACTTGGAAACCTTTGAGCAGTGTGGCGGGGCCGTGCAATGGACTTTGGTTTGTTAATTGCCGCATCATTTATTTTTAGGGGCCATTCTAGATAACTCGAATTTATGTTATCTAAATCATCATGAAAAAAAAATCAAATTAAGCCACTATAAAAATGGGAATTATATACTTACTGCCTCAATCTTTATTTCACGCTGATTTTATAGCGTTGCGTGAAGTCTGCTTTGTTTGGGTTTTTATGGGGTTTTTGAGGTAATGCAAGCGGTTTTTCTATTTTCGGGGCAGTAAGTATATAAATCCCATAAAAATAGCACCGTAAAATAACATCGCATTGCTGTTTATCTTATCGATGCCAGTTGCGATTTTTATTCGCGGGCTTGGCTGAATACTAACAACGCATCTAATTTCTCCGCCGTCATTTTGGTGAATGGGTTGCTTCTATCCCACACATAACCGGCCAAAATGCTGCATATCATGGGGTAATTTTTGTCGTCCTTTTCGGCATAAAACAATTTCGGCAAAGAGCCCGCATACCACGCCTTCACATATTCGCGAAAGGTGTCGATGCCGGCCATCAACGGCGCTTGAAAACGCCCGTGCCAATCGGGCTGGGCGCCGTTTTTTATGGTCTCGATAACCAGCGGCGCCGCCATTAGCGCCGACTTCAAGGCGATGGTCACGCCGGACGAAAAAATCGGGTCGATGAACTCGCCGGCGTTGCCTAAAATCACATAGCCATCGCCGTACAGCCGCGCAATGCTGGAACTATAGGCGCTGATGCTGGTGACCGGGCGGCGCAATTTGCGCCCGCCTAACACCGCCTGCATTAAAGGTTGCTCGGCTATGCGCGCCCGAAATTCGCCTTCGAGTTTATGTGCGCCTTCGATGTGATGCGCGTCGTTAGCCGGCATGGGCGGCGTCACCACGCCGGCCGAACATAGCCCGCCGCAAAAGGGAATCAACCAATACCAGCTGTCGGATTCCACATCGGTTTGCGCGATTAAAATTTTGTTGCGGTCAAATTGCTTAGGGTTTATGTCGGCTTCGATATGCGAAAACATCGCGCTTTTGGCTTCGATGCCGGACGGCGTGTCTAACTTAAATTTTCTCGCCAATACGCGGCCGAAACCCGACGCGTCCACTAAAAATGTCGCATGGATATCGCGTCGCTCGCCGTTCGATTCGAGCGTCAAGGCATAACCGGTAGCATGACGCGCGATGTCCACCACTTGGGTGCGATAACAAACTGAGGCGCCGCGCGCGATGCATTGTTGCATCAATAGCAAATCGAAATCGGCGCGCGTTACTTGGTATGCATAATCTTTGCCCGCCGAGCGCCCATCGGCGAATTTGATCGCATACTGCTGGCTGTTGGTGGTGAACAACGCGCCGTCTTTGTATTGGAAACCAGCCGCCTGCACGGCGGTTAGTAAATCCACCGCTTCGAGGCAGTTTATGGCTTCGGGCAACAAACTTTCGCCGATGGTGAAGCGCGGAAATTGATCGCGTTCGATGATAAGCGGCGCGATGCCGGCCGCGGTCAAACTCGATGCCATGGCAGCGGCCGCCGGGCCGGCGCCGATAATGATGACATCACACCGCGATGGTAAAGAATCAAACATGCGCATCCCGCATGGCGTGCAGCAAAATCCAGGCCACGGGAATGCCCACCGCAACCGGTAGCGCAAAAAACTGCACCGCCGGCGTGGCGCTGAACACTAAAATGCCAAACGACAACGAAGTGGTCAGCGCCGAGGCGAATATGGCTAAAAATGTCGGCGTGGAATGCGAGCCGGATTCGCTGGCGAACACCACATAATCTATGGACAACCCCAATAAGGGAAATATCGCCGCCAAACTGAATACGGTGACCGGCATGCCGGCCCATGCGACGGCGGCGATGCCGCTCACCGACGCCAGCGCCGGCACCGCAATCAGGCGGATGGCGCGCTTGCCATAGCGCACATACAGCGCCACAAAAACCGCGCCGGTGGCCAGCAGCAGCGCCCACATTAAATCCACCCGCAGTTGTTGGAAAATGCTCAGTTGGCGCGCCGTCAGCGATACTACGCTGCACTCGGGGCTGAGTTGACACGCCGCATCCAAGGCTTGCACCGCGTCGCCACGCGCGCGTATCATCGATGCGCACTGCGGTGGTTCGCATTTTAGCAAGCGACCGCGTTCGATGGAGGCCCATGGTTGTTGCACCACCCAGTCGAGCCTATAGTTTTTATCGGCGCTGGATTGCCAATTCAAATTAGGCGCTTGGATGGCATGTAAATAATGTTGCAATGCGGTTGCATCCAGGCCATGTTGCGCTGCTTTGAACAAGGCTTGATTGTCGCGTTGTTGTGATTCACTCGGTATCAATCGACTGAGCGCTTCGACTTCGCTAAGTTGCTCGGCGCGCAACGATGCCAGCATCGCATGTTCGGATTCTAACAAGATGTCAGCGGATTCGGCGCGCATCAAATAGATGGCTTGCCTGGCATCCACCTTCAGCAAGTCGCGCACTATGGCATCATCGGCTAACAAGTGATGCGCTTGTTGCCCCAATCGAATGGGGTTGTCATCGACATGATATTTAAGCGCTAAACCGGCCAGCGATGCAATCATGATAAGCGCCGCCAAACCCAGCGCCCATTTTTGCGGCAGCGCGATGCATCGCATTTTGCGCGGCGCCGGCGCGCTGGGATTTCCCGACAACCTCGGCACGATCAGCCAGGTTATAAACCAACTCAACAACAATACCCCGCAGATAAAAACTGCCGAACGCGCCAACACCTCAATGGCGGTGAAGGTGATCACTAACAAGCCGATGCTGGTGGTCAAAAAACTCATGTTGAGGCCGGCAAAAATAGTTTTGATGGCGGCGCCGCCGCGCATGCCGGCCCTGACATGAATCCAAAAGTGAAAACTAAAATCGATGCAGATGCCGATGGCGGTGGTCGCCATGGTCAAGCCAATCAAATGTGGCAAGCCGATGCTCTCATAAGAAATGACTAAGCCGCCGGCCACCGCTAACAAAATAGCGGTCGCGGAAATCAACAAGGCGCGCAGCGAACGCGTTACATACCAGAAAAAACCGAGCGTCAACAACACCGCTGTCGCCACCATCCAGCGAATCTCGCCGATGGTTTGTTGTTTAACCGCCGTGGCGTGCAACGGGATTCCGGCCATATAAAAATTCACATCAAACGCTTCTTGCACCTTATTTTTGGCCGCTAACAGCGCCGCCACCGAGTGGCTGGCTTGCGCATTGCCCAACTCGCCGGCGGTCAAATTCAGCGCTACCAAGTTGGTCGGCTGGGCGTGCTCGACGCGCACATAAAGACCGTCAAAACGCGTGGCGCCGGATTTCACCATACGCTCCGAGATAAATTCACCCACTGTACCCAACGGGTCTTCCACTGCGTCGGTGATATTGAGCGGCGGAAATTGCAAAACTTGCGCCACCCGCCACTGCAACTGCGCATCATCAGAATCTTGCATGCGGCGGCGGGATGCATCGCCGAGCAAGCGCTCTTTATAGGCGAGCATCGCCTGCACCCGGCGCTGCAATGAATCGATTTCGGCATCGCCTATTAATCTGCCGGCGATTTTGTCGGTGGCGATGGCGTTGGATAACAATGCCACCATGCTGTCGGTGGCTTCATCGGTGTGCGCATGGTCGCGCCCTTGAATAATGATGGCGATGCGATGATGCAAGTCGTTTATTACGCGTTCATCGATGGCATTGATGAGCGGGGCATGGTCAGCGGCTGGCAGCAGCGCCGCCAAGTCGGATTCAAACACCAACGCATCATGGTGCGCCAACCAGGCAAAGCGCCCGAGCAAACAAAACACCAATGCCGCGCCTAGCCAAGCGTATTTTTTAGATACCATCATTGAAATAACATGACATTAACGCTAAGCGCTAATCGCAAGCCGCCGCGACCGGCGCAGCGGATAAAAACCGGATGGAGATGGCGCGATTATCCCGAGTCGTCATTTGAAATTCATTCACCAATCCATCGAGGCCCAATATTTTCGCCGATTGGATGATTTTTGACATGCGCTTTTTCGGCGTTAATGCCATGCTGAATTTATCCATGGCGCCGGTGATGGCAAGGTTGAAATGTTTTTCAAGTACGGTTTTTTGCATACTGATTACGGAAAAAATCAAGCGCGCGATGCGACTATAACGCGGCGTTTTCTGCTCCGTGCCGCCGCTATTTTTAACTTGCGTGCCATCGCTGAAAAAAATCAAGGTATAGACTGCCGGGCGCTCGAAATTTAATTCGATTTGCCGCCCAGGGGTGAAAGTAAACCGCCCAGCGCTGCCGATGCGCGTGTTTTTTTGCTCGGTGCATTGGGTAAACCAGCCGCTGGTTTCCCCACGTAGATGTATTTCCGCGCTCAGTTGGGGCAACAGCTCGGCTGCCGAAGCATCGCCAGGCAGCACCGGTGTCGCCGCAATCAAAAGCGCCGCCGCCATACCCCATCGCCACCACCATGACCGTCGCCAAGCCCAGATGATTTTCATGTCGTGGCGGCGCCGCGTTGCCATGCGTTAATTTTTTCACGCAACACATCCGGGCAGCCAAACACTAACGCTTGAGTTTTTATATTCACCGGCGCTTGCGTGGTTTGCCCGCGCGTCACTACCCGCTGGCTGCTTTTATCGATAACTAAATATTTGATTAGCAATCGTATTTCCCACTCGGCGATGATGGCGGCGATTGCTAATTGCGCGCCGTAGGCGAGCGACGCAATAAACCGCGACCTCACATCCACCACCGGCCAAACATACCCCGAGGCTTGCATCTGCGGATAGTCATAATCGATCATGCGCAGCGCCGCGCAACGCGCCAATTCAAAATACTTAAGATAATGCCCATGCCATACCACATGCGCGGCATCGATGTCGTGAAACGGCACCTCCACATCGACCCAGCCTACGGCTAGGCCGCGATATTTATCGAGTTCGGGGTGCTTTATCATTTAATTTTTCGGCCCAAAAATCAAAAAAGTTATACCATTGAAATGGATACTGCAAACATTCGCGTTCTAATCGAGTGGCGAATTGTTGCGCATAGCGCTTGATTGCCGCTTGCCGCTCTTGTCGCGGCAGCGCCACTTGCTGCGCGAAGCGGTCGAATTTAATGATGCAGGTATTGCCTTTTTGCAACGCAAATAAACTATAAACCGGGACTTTTAGAAGGTGCGCAAGAATGTACGGCCCGGCTGGAAACAGCGCCTGTTCGCCTAAAAAATTAACCGACGCGCTATTTTTGGGGGTGGCGTGGGTGATGCGGTCGGCGGCAATGATGACCACCTCGCCATCGGCGACGCGCTCCGTCAGCAAAGTTACTTCGATGGGCGTTAGCGCGTGCGGGGCGAGGAATCTGATTTGCGCCGACTCGAATATTTTGTCGCGAAACTGATTATAGGTGCGGCTTCCGCTGCTATCTAACACGATGGTGAAGCGCTTGTCGGGGGTTTTTTCGCTGCGCGCGATGGAGAGGTCGAAATTACCGAGATGCGAGACCAAAAACACCGCGCCGCAGCGTTTATCCAGCAATACGCGGTGCAACGCCTCCAGCCCTTCGACTTGATAATGAACATCGCCCGTTCCCGCAGACCAAGCGTACATGCGGTCCACCATAGATCTAGAAAATGCCAAAATATGCCGAAACGCCAGCCAACCCAACGGCCCGCGCGGTGCATTAGCCGACATGCTGGCGGCGGCGAAGCGTCGCAAGCGCCGCCAGTAGCCCATGGAAAATCGCCGCGCGCTGGGCGATGATAAAAAGTAATACAGCGCGACCGGCACCAGCAATATTTTGATAAATTTCGGGCCGGTGAATTTCATCACCCTTAACAAAAATGCCATGCCTATTTTGCGGGCGCGTTGTGATGTCGGCGCCGGCTTCATGGGGTGGTTTTTTTGGATTGAGCATGGTTTGGATTAAGACGCGCGCGCAGTCGTGTCGATAACCACCTCGGCGCGCGCCGCAGCATGCCGAAAAACAAGCGCGTATGCATGGCGGTTATCAGCATATTGTCTGCCCCGAGGCGAAAATTAGAACGCCCGCGCTTAGGATAAGACACCGCGACCGGCATATTGATGATCGGCATGCCATTCCAGCACGCGCGCACGCACAACTCCGGGTCGAAATTCATGCGCCGGCCGATGTTTGAATTATCGATAATTTTTAATATGGGCGCAATGGGATAGATTCTAAAGCCGCACATGGAATCGCGAATCGACCATGACCAGGTGTTGATATAAACCCAAACATGGGTAAGCCAGCGCCCCAGCCGCCGGCTCAGCGGCCGCGATTCATCATAGCGCGGACAGCCGAGAATCAAGGCCTGCGGTCGTTCTCGGGCAACGCGAATAAATTCCGCGAGGCCGGAGATGTCGTGCTGCCCATCGGCGTCAATTTGGAAAGCGTGGCTGTGGCCGCAGCGCAGCGCCTCGCGCAAGCCATCGATGACCGCCGCCCCCTTGCCGCCATTTTTTATCCGATGTATCAATTTAATGCGCGCCTGCCGACATGCATGTTCAATCAGGCGGCGCTGTGGTGGCGGATTGCCGTCGCACACCACGAGCGCCGGGATTTCAAATGGAGCGAGGCGCGCCAGGGTAGCGCGCAACATTTCTCCATGCTGAAAAACCGGCATGATGATAACGATATCAAACATCGACCGTTTCGGTTTTCAATGGAATTTGACCGCTCGAAAATTTTCTCGCCGACGCGTTTTGATATAAAAATTCGACGCCAGTTGCGCCGCGCTTCAGTGTTAGCGTCAGTTTATCGCCCGGCATCACCGGGTGGGAAAATTTTAGGCGGTTAATCTTGGCCTGATTCATCGGCAGTTTCCAGTGTTCATCGATAAAATGATAAACCCAATGCAGCAACACCACGCCGGGCACAATGGGTTTGTTGTCAAAATGTCCGCGCAAAAATCTAAGCTCCATGGGAATGCTCAGCGAAAGCATCAATGCGTCATGATCGCCCGCGACATCGCCGACCAACGGCAGTTCAGGGAAAACCGGCTCGGCTAGCAATTCATGCAAAACTTGTCGCGGAATTTTGCCCATTTCATTGCCCGGCATGCGCTCTAGATAACGAATGTTGCGCGGCCTCAACACCGGGTCTACAAACTGGGAGATATGCGTCTTGATCAGTAAATCAGTCGCATATTTTCCAGATGCGCGATAGCAGGATTCGCCGGCGGGCGACAAAACCACGCCGCATAGCAACGCTTCCTTGCCATTGGCCGCCCATGGCAACACGGCGGCCTCGCCGACCAACTCGCATCCCTCGACTATTGCAACTAGGTTGGGCAACGAGGCGCGCTTGCCTTCTATCTTGCAGATTTGGTCGCTGCGGCCGAGCAGTTCGAAGCGCTCGTGGTCGATGAAGGCCACCGCATCGCCAGTTATAACGGGCGCATCCATTGAGCCGCCGGCATGCCCGCCCCACACCGATAAATCGCCGCTTTTGGCCTCTGGGTTGGCATCGAATGGGGTGTCGAATTTGGATTCTGGTGTAGCCTCGCCCACCACCGCCGCCTCCAAACCCGGCAATAATTGCCACCAATTAGTCTGATTTTCATGTTGATGTTTACAATGCTGGCGAGTCGCCACGGCGCCGCTTTCGGTGCTGCCGAATATTTCCGTAATCGGGCAGTCGAATAAATCGATGATACGCCTTGCATTGGCGTTAGTGAGTTTACCGCCGGCGCAAAAAACTTGTGTGATGGGAAGCGGTCGATTGTCCTTGGACAGAGACTCGGATTCCGCCAGGGCGTGAATCTGCTTGCTCTGCCGCCCGATGGTCGGGCTGGTGACCACGACCAGCTCGTTCATCGCGCACTTAGAGGCCAACGTTATCGGCTCGAGAACGCCCAATAACCCTGCATTGCGCGGCAAATAAAAACCGGCGCGCGCCAGCAACGGCAACAGATACGCGAAAGTCAGCCCATAGATGTGAAGATGCGACACTAATGGAATAAATAATGCGCCCGCCGCCGGGCGCCACTTGCGATTAAAACTGTCCGCTTCAAGATAAAGTTGCTCGGCGCTTTTGACGATCATTTTAGGCGCCCCGGACGAACCGGAAGTAAAAAAAGTCGCCTGCCCCCACTCGCGCTGTGCGGTGATGGGCTTGTCGGGCGCAGCATCTTCGGCATCGTGCAACACTGCTTTAATATCCATGGAGTTTGGAAATTTCGGGTTGAATCCCAGCAGTCCGACGCCGGGCTTCAACAACGCTTCGATGGTTGCCTGGTTGCTGTTGCTTGGAATCAAGACATTGCGGCCGGTGGACAACAACGCAAACATCGCGCAGATGAAGCGAAAGCCATCATTGTCGTGCAATATCCAGTCTCGGCATTCTTTGTTTTCAATGGCCTCTTGTAAAATATGTATCCGCCGCCGAAATTGCGCCATGGAAAAATCGCGCCCGGCCTGTTGGCAAACCCATCGAGCGCCGTCATCATTGAGTATGTCCAGCCACTTAGCGGTCATATTAACCGCCGATCGCGTCGCTGCCGCGCATCTTTTTCTTTATCATGGGGCGCAACAAGCGCTCGCCGCCGAGCAAAACAGCCATGATTAAATAGGCGATGAATCCATTGTAGAGCGTCCATGGGTCGATCATTTGGCGGCTCGCTAACAACGCCGAGATTGATGCGTTGAATAAAAACACCAGACACCAAATTTTGGTCACATAGGCGGTGTACTTGATGCCGATGGAATCCAATGGCTGCTGCTCAATTTTTTCGGCGAGGCCTTGGATAAAATTGGTCGGCGTCGATAAACTGGAATAAAAAATTAGCAACAACATTAAATTCACCGCCGTGGGGTAATACAAACCGGCGCCCGGACCGAGCGTGAAAATCAACCCGCCGAGGGCGATGGGCATAAGCGCCAGCAACCCATCGACCACGCTGGGGCGGCGCGCAAATAACATGGCTGCCGCCCGAAGCCCGCCGATGGCGGCCAAATACAACGCCAGCGCCACTGGCCGATGCCAGCCGCCCAACCACAGATAAAACGGGAAGCCGATGGTTAAGATGACGCTTGCCGACTCAATCCATTTGGGCCATTTGTGAAATTTAATCACTCAGCCGAGTTGTTTTTGTACTTCGTCGATGACATCGCCCACGGTGCGTACATTTTTGAAATCATCCGGGCTCATGCGCTTGCCGGTTAGTTTCACTATCCAGGCCATTAAATCCACCGCATCGATGCTGTCTAAATCCAAATCCTCATACAACAACGCCTCATAGGTGACGCGCTCGCGCTCGATATCGAATTCGCTCTCTAGCAAATCTTGCAGTTTTTCGAGCATCTGGTTTTTATCCATGGATTAACCTCCGGCGCTGGTGGATTGTTCATCGACGGCGCGTTCGACGAAGCGCGCCAGAGATTCCACCGAGTTAAAGTGTTGTTCGTTCTCTTCGCTCTGTGATTTGAGTTTGATGCGATAGCGCTTGCTGATGGCGGCGCCGATTTCTAACGCATCGATGGAATCAAGCCCCAAACCGTCGCCGAATAGGGGCGCGGATGGGTCGATGTTCGCGGCTTCCACATCCGCCAGGTTCAGGGAATCGACAATCAAATTCGCTATTTCACTTTGTAACTCTACGACTGACTTACTCATAGGGAATGGCTCATTTAGAGGTGAGGAGTTTGGGAGATGACGCCTTAGGGGTGTTTGGTATTTTGCGCCGCGACGGCGAAATTTACGGCCGCGATTTTAGCCGAAAATACCGCCGACGACATGGACGGCACGACGATTTTGCCATCGGCCACTACTGACGCCGCTGCGGTTATCGCGCCGCCATCGCGCAAGGCACCGTCCATGGTGGTGTACCAACCGCTAAGCCATTTGGTCAGCCGGCGCGCTTTTAGCGGTGGCGCCAGATTAGCGCAAGAGCGGCAAGCGGTGAGATCAAATTCATCCAACGCCGTAAAACGATAGGTGATTTTTCGCGCTGGGATTGCATACCATGGGTCTTGGCGCCCAAAGGCCGGCGGCGCGCAAGCAATATGCACCGGCCGCACGCGGCAATTTGCGCGCAGCATCACATAGGCCGCGCCGCGACGGAAGCCATCACCCGGGCTGGCGTTGCGGGTGCCCTGCGGGAAAATAATGAGCGATTCACCGCGCTCAATACTGGCCACGCAGGCGTCGATAAATTCCTCGCCGCTGCTATTTGGAATGTAATCAGCAAAATAAACTTGCAGCGCCAAAAATGGGTTTTTCAACAATGCCTTTTTGATCACGCAGTTGGCGTGCGGGATACTGCCGAGCAGAAACACCACATCAAGCAGCGAGGGATGATTGGCGATGATCAACTGCCCTGGATATTTCAACCGCTGCGCGTCGATAAAGGACACCGCAAATATGCCCACCGCCACGCCGCAGCGGGTGAAGGCCGCAAACGCTAGACGATTGATGGCGCGTACTCGCCGCGCGCGCTGCCGCCTCGGCGCCAGCGCCGCCACCGGCAACACCACCAACAGCGCCACCGCCACCGCGCCTAATCCAAAACCAACATACAACAACGCGGTGGCAATCAACCGCCGCACGCGGTCTGGCGACCACCCGCTGGGCGCATTAGTCATGATATTGATATTCCCAAAAGCCATCGCGCGCCTGGGTTGTAGTCAACCAGGCACGGATAAACGGCAGGCATGAGCCGGCCTCCGCCACCGCTTCGGCTGCCTTTGGGTGGCGGCGCAAGGTATGACGCGGCGCGGCGGCGGTGGCGGCGGTCAGCACGAAGGCGGCCACATAGGGCGACCATGGTTGGGCGATGAGGAGTTGGTAATCGGGCGGAATTTCGGACTCATAAGCCACCACCAATACCGGGCGCTCGGGGTGCGCGCTAAGGCAGATGGTGGCTTCCGCCAACGCTAAGGCGAAGCCATCGCGCACCGAACTATAGGCGCCGTTTATGCCGTGATAGCCGGCGAACATGCTGATGAGGCTGGAGAAACGATTGTGCACCGAATAGGCGAACGCGGTGGGCGATATATCTTCGCGGGCGCGCAAACCTTGCAACAGCGTGTGCATGGCCGGTAAATCGCCATGGCGGGAGGTGCAAATCACCGCCGGCTCGGTGGCCAACAGCGGCAGGCACTGTTCGCACGCCGCCATCACGCAGCACCCAATGGTATCTAGACGGCGCGCCATGCGGCTGGGGATGGCGGTCAAAGCCGGCCGCGGCAGGCGAGGCTCGATGGCGCGCTCATGGCACGCCCACCGCTGCCAATCGGCTGGCGAGGTGAGGCCGCCGGCGATACCATGCCAGCCGGTGATGGCGAAATCCGCGTATGGGATGGATTGCACGCTAATGCGCCAGCGGAATCCACTGCCACGGCGCCGCGCACGGCTGCCATCTATCGCGGGTGGGAATCATGCATTCGATGGGGGGAGTGTCTGGAGTCTTCCTTCGTACGCAGATTCCGATGGCGAATTCGGTCTTGGCGGCGGCGGCGTGCGCAAGCCCGGACTCGGCGCCGGCCGGTGCATGGAGGTCGGCGAGGTCGGCGCTGCGCAGCCAGGCAAATTGAAGGTCATCAGACTCGCCGCTGGTGAGATGCACTTGGTTTTGCCACACCGCAACGCGCCGGCTGGCATGGAATATCGAGCGCCGCATGCATTTCGCCCATGCCTCTTTGAGTACCCATGACAGCAAAAAACGGCTGCTCTCGGCGCGCAGAATTTCCGCCGCCTCGGGCGCGCAAAACCAATTAGCGGCGATGCGATGGCCGCATTCCAACCCGCGCGTGGTTTGTAAATCGATGCCAATCCGGCCATGCGATGCCACCGCCACCGCGGTCCAACGCCGGTCATGGGTGATGGAAAACCGCGCCGTGGATTCGCGCTGGCTTGAATCCACAGGCACAAAATCGGCATGCATTGAATCCTTAGGTCTCGAATCGCCATAACCTGAATCGCCATGCCTCAACTCGACATGCCCCAGGCGCGCCATCAGCCCGCCTAACAGCCCGCGCGAGCAGCGCAACTCATGATGCCGACGCACCGCTGTGGCCGCTTCAATCCGCCGCGCATCGGGCGCTGAAATTTGCGCCTCCAACCAGCCCGGTAGGTCGCCGCGCAGCGAGGCGATGGCGACGCTGACACTCAATGGTCGGCTAGCGCCACCACATCGCCGCGCAAATACACCTTGGCGACCACATTGCCGGCGCGACACACGAAATTATCGGCATCGCCGCCGAGTTGCCCGGTGCTTAAGCTGCGGATGTTGACCACCGCATTGCCGCCTCGCCCGAGGGCGCGTTGATGCAAGGATTTCAGCGCCGACAAAAATGCCCACTGACATGCTTCATAGTCACTTTTGTTGAACGCGTTGGTGGCTTTTCTGCTGCTGTAGGTGCCGATGAGACGCGCCCCTGGCGGGCTGGATTGTTCGCCGAAATAAAATTTAACGCCGTCCAAACCTTTCGCCGTGACGGTTTTCATGGCATCGGCGATGGGCTGGTTTTGCGTGCTATCGCGCGCCGCCGCCAGATGCGGAAATAGCATGGCTAAAACCAGTAGCCAAACATTTAAATGCAGCGTTCGTTTGATGATGGGCATGATGTACTCGTCGGTTGAGGTTGAGGTTGAAAAAATGGCGTGGCGGAGTCGATGTTTATCGACCATGTAAGTTTAATCGTCGATGTTTATCGCCGCATGTTCATCGCGATATTTTCTGAATATCAGCGAGGTATTGATGCCGCCGAAGGCGAAGTTGTTGCTCATGATGTATTCAACTTGCACCTGTCTGGGGGTGTCGATGATGTAGTCCAGCGCCGCGCATTCCGGCGCTGCTTCGACAAAATTCTTATTGGGCGGAAACCAGTTTTCATTCAGCCCGCAAACACCGAGCCAGGCCTCGATGGCGCCGCACGCGCCCAAGGTATGGCCGAAATACCCTTTAAGCGAACTTATCGGCGTAGTGGCTCCGATGATGCAAGCGGTAGCGTGGGATTCCGCCGCGTCGCCGGCGCGCGTGGCGGCGGCATGCGCCGACACATAGCCGATATCCGCCGCCGACAGCCCGGCCGCATCCAACGCGTCGCGCATCACCACCTCCATAGTCGCTTGGGTCGGCTGGGTTACATGCTTGCCATCGCTGTTGGTGGCGAAGCCTGCGATTTCAGCCACAATGGGCGCGCCGCGGGCCACGGCGTGGCTCAATTCCTCCAGCACTAAGGTAGCGGCGCCCTCGCCGATGACTAAGCCATCGCGATCTTTATCAAAGGGCCGCGGCGATTGGTGCGGTTTATCGTTCATCACCGAGGTGGCGTATAGGGTGTCGAAAACCGCGGCTTCGGTGGCGTCTAATTCTTCCGCGCCGCCGGCCAACATCAGTTTTTGATAGCCGTGTTTTATCGCCTCATAGGCGTAGCCGATGGCCAAACTGCCCGAGGTGCAAGCCGATGAAGTGGGGATGATTCGCCCTTTGCTGCCGTATACCACGGAAATATTCACCGCCGTGGTGTGCGACATCATGCGTACATAACTGGTGGAATTAAGGGCGTGGGTGGAGCGCGAATTCAGCACGGCGCCGAATTCCGCCACCGCCGCGACGCTGCCGGTGGATGAGCCATAGGCCACGCCGGTGGCGCCGCTGGCGATGATGTCGCGGCCCAACAACTCGGCGTTCACCAACGCATCCTCGGTGGCCGCCAACGCCATCTGCGCGACCCGCCCGGCGCCGCGCAATTGCTTGCGCTTGAAACGCGGCGGCAGCGCAAACTCCAGCACCGGGGCGCCGAGATTGGTATTTAGGCCCTTGATGTCAGCCCAATCCGGCATATTGCGCGTGCCGGTGACGCCGCGCTTCAGGTTGCCGGATACCTGCGCCCAATCGCAGCCTAATGCGGTTATGCCGGACATGCCGGTGACCACTACGCGATGATTTTTCATGTCAACCCGCCGTCGATGGCGAGGGTCTGGCGAGTGATATAGGCCGCCTGTGGCGACATCAAAAATGCCACGGCGCCGCTCACTTCGTGTGCCTGGCCGGTGCGGCGCATGGGAATCAGCGGCACGATGACTTCGCGGTTGATGTCGGCCGTCATGTCGGTCTCGATAACGCCAGGGGCTATGCAGTTTACGGTGATTTTTTTGCGCGCTAATTCCAAACCGAGGGCTTTGGCGGCGCCGATTAAACCGGCCTTCGAAGCGCTGTAATTTACTTGTCCGCGATTGCCCGTTATGCCCGATACGGAAGTCAACACGATGATTCGGCCGCCGCGTTTGGCGACGATTAACGGCTCCACCAGCGGCTTTAGTACATTATAAAAGCCGTCCAAATTGGTGGCCAGCACCGCGTCCCAATCTTCATCCGGCATAAACGGAAAGGCGTTGTCGCGGGTGATGCCGGCGTTCAATACGATGCCGTAATACATGCCATGCGCGGCGATGTCGGCTTGCAACACTTGACCCGCCGAATCGCGCGCGCTGACATCAAAAATAATCCGCCTCACGGCGCCGCCGGCGGCTTCTAGCTGCGCCTGGGTGGCGGTGAGGTGGGCGCTGTCGCTGCGGCCGTGCAACACGATGGCGTAACCGCGCGCCGCTAATTCCAGCGCGATGGCTTTGCCTAAGCCGCGCCCGGAACCGGTAACCAACACCGATTTTTCGGCCGTGGATTCACTTGTCATGATTCACTGCCATGGATTTTAGCGGCTGGGATTTAATCGACGATGTCATGGGCGCGGGTTTGATGGATGCGGTATATGTTGTTTGGCCTCTTCGGGCACCGAATAAACGCTGATGTTGGCGCTGGCCACCTTATGCGCGGTATTGGAATCGGTATCGACATGACTTACATCCATCTCGCAGGCGAACATGGCAAGGCCATCGTTTTCGACGCATTGCGCGGCGCGGATGGTGAGCGTGCTGCCGATGGCAAAATGAGTCACGGCGCAGGTGTAGCGCCGCGTGCCCAATAAAAAACCGATGGGCGGACGGGATTCGCGGCGATTGCGGCGCAAGCCGGACCAAGCGGCCACCGACTGCGCCATAAATTCGATGCCAAAATAGGCTGGCGCCGAGCCGCTTGCGCAAAATGCCATGGGCCGGCGCACCTCCACCTGCGTGGTGATGTGTTCGGGCCCATAGTCGAGCACGCGGTCGAGCCACAACATCGCGCCCGAATGCGGCATGTAATGCGCGATTTCGCTACGGCGCAGCACGCGCAATTCAGCCGCCAGCGCGGCTAAGCAGCAGCACGGCATTGTGGCCGCCAAAGGCGAATGAGGTGGATATTGCCGCCCGCGTCAGCCGCGGCGGGTTGTTTTTCGCATCGATTAAATTGATTTTTGGCAACGCCGGGTCGCAATTTTTCGCCCCATGATGCGGCGGCAAGGGCTGCGGCACCGGTTGCATCAGCAATGACCATAATATCGCCGCTTCCACCGCGCCGGCGGCGCCTAAGGTGTGGCCGGTGACCGGTTTGGTGGAACTGGCCGGGGTCTCAGGTCCGAAAATTTGATGAATCACGCGCGCTTCCATGGCGTCATTCAAACGCGTGCCAGTGCCGTGTAAGTTGATGTAATCGATATCCGCAGGACTTAAGCCGGCGTCCGCCAGGGCCGCTCGGATGGCGGCGGCAGCGCCGATGCCGGTGGGTTCCGGCGCGGATTCATGCCACGCATCGCTGGATTCGGCATAGCCAGATAAGGCGACGCCGCACCCGCCTGTTGCGCCTTTTTCCACCGTAAATAGCGCCGCGCCTTCGCCGATGTTGATGCCGTCGCGGCACGCCTGAAACGGCTTGCAATAACCCGCGGCATAAGATTCCAAGGCATCAAAACCTTGGCAACTCAAGCGATTCAACGATTCGGTGCCGCCGGCCACTGCGGCGTCGCACCACCCGGCGGCTATCATGCTGCGCGCCAATCCTAATGCCTTGCTGCCGGAGGTACAAGCCGTGGAAATGACCATATTGGGCCCGCGAAAGCCGCAATAATCCGCCAAATTTTCCGCTACCGCGGCCAATTCTTGATGCTGATGGTAATCCACAGTGCTGATGGATTGTTGAGATTCCACTTGGTCGATGCCGGTGCTGGTGGTGCCGATGAACACCGCCACGCGGTCGGCGCGATAGTCGGTTTTCAAGCGCTGCACGGCCGGCATTTGATGACTTAAATGGCGCAACATATTGCACGCGCGCGGGGAAGCGCTAACCTGCTCCGGCGGCGGCAAATCCACCACGCCAAAATATCCCGACCGCCCTTGCAGCCAGTGCGCGCTCGGTTGCATGATTTCTTGGGGCTGGCGACGCAGTCCATCCAATAAACCCGGCCCGCCGCCGGCGGCGCAAATAACGCCGCAGTCGGTCAACAATATGCTCGGCGAAGCGCTCACTGGGTCTGATTAGGGGTGGCCCGCTTGGGCCGGTGTCGATGTGCGTTTTAGTCGGCGCTGGTTTTAGCAGCGCGGGCTAAAATCAATGCGGTCTCAACTTCGAAAAATTTTGCCTGCAGATTCCGTTGCATTTTGATGAGCCATGAAAGCGGCACCGCGGCTTTGGGTTCTTTTTCGTCGATAACCGGGTCTGAATTAAATCCGTCCGGATAGTAGGTGCTGTCGTTGTGGATGGTGATGACGCTACCATCGGATTGCAGCGTGGCTTTAGCGTCATAATTGCGATGCTTCAAAACCGCGACCACCTCATTAGGCATCCGGCTGTGTAGATTCCACTGGCGTTCGTGTATGGATTGCACCATTAAATTCTCGATCAATTCCGCCGGCAGTCCGGCCGGAATGTCGACCGTCAACGGGTTTTTATTGTACTTGGCCACCGAGATGGCGGCCGCCGGGGCGGCATATCCATACGCGGCTAACATCAATATCAATACCCCGGCTGGCCATGATTTTTGGCCGCCATGGTGCGACATTTTTTGAGTCATCATCAATGTTGTTATCCGCAAAAAATTGCTAACTAGGCACTTTAAGTGCGCACATTATGGGGCCGGGGTTGGGTCGATAAACAATCCTTGACCGCACCATTCAAGGGCCGCGAATCATACTCAAATCGCTTAAAATTACAAGGCATTTTAAGCGCTACGCGAGCGACCTGGCACGCCGCGCTCATAAGCCGCAATGAGCGCCGATAGGTGGCGCGGTTAAATTTTCACCCACCTCGAATTTTGATGAAAAAAACCATCATTTTGGCCTCTTCTTCGCCCTATCGGCGGCAGATTTTAACCCGCATCGGGCTGCCCTTCGAATGGTGCGCGCCGTCGGTGGATGAAACGCCTCGGGTAAGGGAATCCGCGGCGGCGTTGGTGCAGCGGCTGGCGGCGGCGAAGGCGCGGGCGGTGGCCGGGCGCTATCCGCGCGCCTTGATTATAGGCGCTGACCAAGTGGCGGCGCACGAGGGGGAAATCATGGGCAAGCCGGGCGGGCATGCGGCGGCCGCGGCGCAGTTGGCGCGCATGTCCGGCGGCGAGGTGATGCTATATGCCGCGGTGGCACTGTATAACGCCGCGACCGATGTGATGCAAAGCGCGGTGGAAACTTATGCGGTGCAATTTCGCGCCTTGGATAGCGCGCAAATCGAGCGCTATCTGCGCGCCGAGCAGCCCTATGATTGCTGCGGCAGTTTAAAGGCCGAGGGCCCCGGCATCGCCTTGCTGAAGCGGTTGCGCGGCGACGACCCGAACGCGCTCATCGGCCTGGCGGTGATTCGCTTGCTCGATATGCTGAAAAACGAGGGCGTGGAATTGGTGTAGTTGCGCCATGGTGGTTATGATTAAAAAGGGATTTATATACTTGTTGACCCAAGCCTTATTTTCACGCCGATTTTATAGCGTTGCGTGAAGTATGCTTAGGTTAGGGTTTTTATGGAGTTTTTGGGGTAATGCAAGCGGTTTTTTTATTGTTGGGTCAACAACCATATAATTCCCATCTTTTTAGGGGGGAGTCAAATCTGGCGGCTTTATCGCTTGATTTGGTGCGGGGTGCGGTTGCCATCGCTAAGTCGCCGCCTAATAACGGGGATTTAAGTATATAAATCCTCTATAAATCACTTTAATTTGCCCTCGGCGCATCGCATTCAGCCAGCGGACGGGTGGCCGGCAGATGGCTCTCGCCGGCCACCGCCGCGAACTATGCCGACGCCTAAAACCGCGCCTCGCCCTCTAGCAAAATGGCGTGGTCGGCAGAATCGCTGTCGCCGGCATGGCGCTCACCGAGTAGGTTTAGGGTGAAGCGCGAACTCGGGCGCCAGTTTAGGCCGACGCGGTAGCGGTCGGCGGCGCCGGTGGTCATTTCGGCGTACGGCGTCAGCACGCCGTGCGCTTTCAGCGGGATGCCATAGCCCAGACGGGATTCCAGACGGGCGCGATAGTCATCGGCGGCGGCGTTATCCGATTCGGGCAAGCCTTGGCGCCATAGATTTTCTATGCCGCTGGCCACTTCGCCATAAGACGGGCTTATGCGCAGCGACAACCCTTGCCCATCGGCGCCGGAATCCAGCGCCACGATGCCGTGCACGCCCCATTCCTCGTACTCGCCGGGCTTTGCCACCACGCGGAATCCGCCCTCGGCGCTGTAGCCGGCGGCGGCATGGCGATAGCGCAGGCCGCCGCCGATTTCCGCGCCCGTGCCGCTTACCCCATCGCCGCCGTCATAGCGCAAGCCGAATTCAAACGAGGGGGCGAACACGCCGCCGCCGGCGGTGGCGCGGCTGCGACTGGCTTCGATGCCTAACCGCAAGCGCGTGCTGGCGGCCTCCATGGCGGCTAAATCGGCGCCGCCGGCGACTTTTAGCGCGGTGCGCACGGCTTCGCCACGCAGGCGGAAGGTGGTGGCGGAATTTTGCCAGATTTCGCCGCTGCCGCCGATGCCGGTGGCGCTCATGTCGATGTCGCCGGATGCTTTTGCGCCATTAGTCGGAGTGATTTCCAACTCGCCTTTGCCGTAGCCGAGGAAGGCCCATAAATCCAAGCCGCCGGCGCGCCAGCCAAGGTAGGGGTGCAGGCTGGTCATGTCGATGTCATGGGATCCGGCGGTCGGGGCGCCGGCGGCAGTGCTGTCTTGGTAGTCGATGGCGCTGCGGGTTTGCGACGCCGACAGCCCGACCAGCACGCCCGGACGCAGGCGGCTATCGAGGCCAACATGGATGCCGCTCAACTCGCCGTCCCACTCCACGCCGCCGCCGTTGCCGGACATGGCGCGGTATTCGCCGCTGCCCCACAGCGTGGTCGAGGCCGCTATCGCGCCATCGGCGGTGCCTCGGCCTTTGCTGCCGGCGTTGAGCGGCACGGTGAATTCGGAGCCGGCCAACAGCCTTTTGGCGTCGATATCACCCTCGGCCATGGGTTTGCCGTGGGCGCTGATGGCGGCCGCGAGGTTGTCGCTTCCGCTGAGGGAAAAACCCGCGATGTTGCCGGCATTGGCGCGCTCGATCCGCCCCGAGACGGCCACTGCGACGCCGCGACTGATGGCGGCGGCCACTTCCGGCACGATGACCTCATTGACGACGGCGAAGGCCGCATCGGTGGTGATGGTTATGGTGAATATTGCACTGGCGATGACTCGTCCGGCCTCGGTGGCGGTGTAAATCATCGTGACCGCTGTGACCGGCGTGCTCGGTTCGCCGGATAAAGCGCGGCTGGCGGAGTCGAAGGATAGCCCGGGTATGGCGACATTTACCGTCCTCCCACTGCCCGACTCAGCTAAGGCGTATACCAGCGCGCCGCTGGCGTCGCGGCCATTAGCATACGGCAAGGTCAGCGCGACCATCTCGCCGACGGTGTAGGTGTAACTGCGCTCTTCCACATCCTCTTCGAAGCCGCGCCCGCGCACCGTTACCGTGAAAGTCACTGCGGTGTCATTGTCGTAGTCATCGGTGGCGGTGTAGGTCAAGGTGACCGCATGGACTACGATTTCGCTCGGCGTACCGGATAGGGTGCGGTTGCCGTCGTCGAAAATTAATCCAGCCGGCAAATTGGGCGCGGTGTCCTCCGAGCCAGAGCCGACTAAGGTGTAAGTCACCGACGCGGCGCCGCTGGCGAGCGGCAAGGTAAGGGGGGGAGCCAAAGCCATGTCCAAATAATAGGTTTGATCCATCAAGGGCAAATCGTCGGCGGCGAACACCGGGCCGGTGATGGTGACGGTGAATCCCGCCGTCGCCACCACCACGCCCGCTTGGGTGGCAGTGTAGGTCAGCGAGAAGCCGACCTCAGTGGCAGCAGTGGGCGCGGTGCCGGACAAAACCCGGTTGCCGTCATCGAAACCTAATACGTCCAGCAAATTGGCGGCGCCGTCGACGGTGATGCCGTCGCCGCCCGTCAACTCATACATCAACACCCCGCCGCCGACCGCTGGCGGCAAGGTCAAAGATACCGCCGCCCCGGCGGCGTAGGTTTGGTCGGCGATGCCCCCTTCGAACACCAGCGCCGCTGGCCGCAAAATGGTCACCGGGCAGAGGGCATCGGCGGTGGCGTTGCCGTATTTATCGGTAGCGCGGTAGGTCAGGTCCACCAAAGTGGCGACCGTGCTCGGCGTGCCGTATAAAACGCGGTTGGTGGCGTTGAATACCAGCCCCGGTACGACCTCGCCTAATGCTTGACCATCGCGCCCAGTCAAGGTGTAAGTCCGCGGCCCGGCGCCGGCATCGCCGCCGGCGACCGGCAAGGTGAATTCCGCGATAACCGCGCCGGCGGTGTAGGTTTGCGACGCCAGAGGCAAAACGCTGGCGGCGAAACTCGGGCCGGTGATGAATGCGGTGAAATTCGCCGTGGCCACCAGCACACCGCTGCGGGTGGCGGTGTAACTCAGCGCGAAGGCGCCGGACCTAGTCGGCGTACCGGATAAAACTTGGGCGCCGGCGGCGAAACTCAAGCCGGCCGGCAAAGCGCCATCCACATCGCCCAGGGTGTATACCAAGTCGTCACCGTTGGCCGACGGCAGGGTGAGGTTATCGATAATCCTGCCGGCCGCGTAGGTTTGGTCGGCGACGCGTAAATTCTCTACATTCGCGCTACTGATGGTCACGGTGAAATTGACCGAGGCGATTTCGACGCCGCCTTGTCTGGCGGTGTAGAGCAGCGTGACCGCCGCCGCCGGCGTGCTCGGTATGCCAGCCAACACTCGGCTGGCGGCGGTGTACTCTAAGCCGGCTGGCAGTTCATCGTGGTCGGTGCCGGTCAGGGCGTACGCCAAATCGCCGTCTGGGTCGCCGAGGGCGAGCGGCAGGGTGAGCGCCACATCCGAACCGGCGGCGTAGCTTTCATCACCGGGGGTGGGCAATACATGTTCGATGGTGAGGGTGAAGGTCGCCGTGGCGATGGTGACGCCGCCTCGGGTGGCGCTGTAAACCATCGTAAATTCGCCGGCCACGGTCGGCGTGCCGCCCAACACTCGGTCGCTCAAACTCAAGCCGGTGGGTACGGCGCCGGCCAATGTGTAGATCATGTCGCTGTCGGGGACCGACGGCAGGGTGAGCGATAGCGGCGAGCCGGCCGGGTAGGTTTGGTCGGTTACGGTTAGATTCTGCAGATTCGCATCGCCGATGGTTACGCGGAATTCCACGCTGGCGATTACAGCGCCGCCCTGGCTGGCGGTGTAAATCAGCGTGACTGCCGCCGCCGGCGTGCTCGGTATGCCGGCCAACACTCGGCTGGCGGCGGTGAATGCCAAATTGGGCGGCAAGGCATCGTTGGGAGCGGCGGCGGTCAAGCCGTAGACCAAATCGCCGTCTGGGTCACCGAGGGCGAGCGGCAGGGTGAGCGCCACATCCGAACCGGCGGCGTAAACCTCATCACCGGGGGTCGGCAAGGCGTAATTCACTATCACCATGAAGGTCGCCCGCCCGATTTCATCATCGCCATCGGTGGCGGCGTAGGTCAGCGTGTAGGCGGCGGCCACAGTCGGTATGCCAGCCAACACTCGGCTGGCGGCGGTGTACTCTAAGCCGGCTGGCAGTTCATCGTGGTCGGGGCCGGCGGTGCCGGTCAGGGCGTACGCCAAATCGCCGTCTGGGTCGCCGAGGGCGAGCGGCAGGGTGAGCGCCACATCCGAACCGGCGGCGTAAACCTCATCACCGGGGGTCGGCAATACATGTTCGATGGTGAGGGTGAAGGTCGCCGTGGCGATGGTGACGCCGCCTCGGGTGGCGCTGTAAACCATCGTAAATTCGCCAGCCACGGTCGGCGTGCCGCCCAAAATGCGGTCGCTCAAACTCAAGCCGGTGGGTACGGCGCCGGCCAATGTGTAGATCATGTCGCTGTCGGGGACCGACGGCAGGGTGAGCGATAGCGGCGAGCCGGCCGGGTAGGTTTGGTCGGTTACGGTTAGATTCTGCAGATTCGCATCGCCGATGGTTACGCGGAATTCCACGCTGGCGATTACAGCGCCGCCCTGGCTGGCGGTGTAAATCAGCGTGACCGCCGCCGCCGGCGTGCTCGGTATGCCGGCCAACACTCGGCTGGCGGCGGTGAATGCCAAATTGGGCGGCAAGGCATCGTTGGGAGCGGCGGCGGTCAAGCCGTAGACCAAATCGCCGGCGGGGTCGCCGAGGGCGAGCGGCAGGGTGAGCGAAACATCCGAGCCGGCGGCGTAGATTTCATCATCGGGGGTGGGCAATACATGTTCGATGGTGAGGGTGAAGGTCGCCGTGGCGATGGTGACGCCGCCTCGGGTGGCGCTGTAAACCATCGTAAATTCGCCGGCCACGGTCGGCGTGCCGCCCAACACTCGGTCGCTCAAACTCAAGCCGGTGGGTACGGCGCCGGCCAATGTGTAGATCATGTCGCTGTCGGGGACCGACGGCAGGGTGAGCGATAGCGGCGAGCCGGCCGGGTAGGTTTGGTCGGTGATGGTAAACGCCAGATCATCTCCAGCGGTGATGGTCACCGTGAAATTCACGCGGCCCACTGAAGTAACGACGCCGCCGATGGTCTGGCTGGCGGCGTAAGTCAGGCTGTAGGCGCCGGCGACAGTCGGGTTGCCGTGCAAGCGGCGGGCGCCGTCGTATATCAAGCCGGCCGGCAGTTCGTTGCCAGCGGCGCCAGCGGTGCCGGTCAGGGCGTAGGCCAATATCACCGGGCCGGAGCCGTCGGCGGGGTCGCCGATGGCTCGCTCTAGCGTCAGATTAACAGGATCACCCACAGCGTAGGTTCTATCATCCGGCTTCACCAACACATGGTTTACGGTGATGGTGAAATCCCCGCTGGCGATGAGGACGCCGCTTCGGCGGGCGGTGTAGGTCACCGGGAATACGCCGGCGGCGGTCGGCGTGCCGCCCAAAAATCGGTCGCTGGCGGTGAATGCTAAGCCGGCCGGCAACCCGGACGGCAAATCGGTGGTGGCGGTAAAGCCGTATACCACCGAGGTGTCATGGCCGGTGATTTGCGGCAGGGACAGCCCGGTGGCGGCGGTGAGCGGCGTGCCGGCGGCATATTCTTGGTCGGCGATGGCGAAGGTCTGCAAATCCATAGCGCCGATGGTGAGGGTGAAATCGGCGTTAAGGGTGGCGATGCCGGTCTGGTCGGCGGTGTAGACCAACTGGAAATCGCCAGTCGCCGTCGGCACGCCGGATAAAACGCGGCCGCTCAAGGTGGCAAGCCCTGGCGGGCGGTCGCCAGTCAAGCCATAGACGAAATCGCCGCCGCCGAGGGCCTCGGGCAAGGTGAGCGACACCACCGAACCGGCGGCGAACTCCGCATCCTCCGGGCTCGGCAAGGCGAAATTCACCGTTACCGTGAAATTCACAGTGCCCACTGAAGTGGCGACCCCGGCGATGGTCTGGCTGGCGGCGTAATTCAGGCTGTAGGCGCCGGCAACAGTCGGGCGGCCGCTCAACAGGCGGTCGGCGGCGGTGAAAATCAAGCCGTCGGGCAAGGCGTTATTAGCGACTCCATAGGTACCGCTCACGGCGTAGGCCAAATCGCCATCGGGGTCGCCGAGGGCTAGCGGCAGCGTCAGGTTGACATCGTCGCCGGCGGCGTACATTTCATCGCCCGGGGCTTCCAACACATGGTTTACGGTGATGGTGAAATCCCCGCTGGCGATGAGGACGCCGCTTCGGCGGGCGGTGTAGGTCACCGGGAATACGCCGGCGGCGGTCGGCGTGCCGCCCAAAAATCGGTCGCTGGCGGTGAATGCTAAGCCGGCCGGCAACCCGGACGGCAAATCGGTGGTGGCGGTAAAGCCGTATACCACCGAGGTGTCATGGCCGGTGATTTGCGGCAGGGACAGCCCGGTGGCGGCGGTGAGCGTCGTGCCGGCGGCATATTCTTGGTCGGCGATGGCGAAGGTCTGCAAATCCATAGCGCCGATGGTGAGGGTGAAATCGGCGTTAAGGGTGGCGATGCCGGTCTGGTCGGCGGTGTAGACCAGCGGGAAATCGCCCGGCGTGGTCGGCACGCCGGATAAAACGCGGCCGCTTAAGGTGGCAAGCCCTGGCGGGCGGACGCCAGTCAAGCCATAGACGAAATCGCCGCCGCCGGCGGCCTCGGGCAGGGTGAGCGAAACCACCGTGCCAGCGGCGAGGATCGCATCCTCCGGGCTCGGCAAGGCGTGGTTTACGCTCAGCGTGAAGATCGTATTGGCGACTTCCACATCATTCAAACGGGCCGCGTAGGTCAGCATGTAGGCGCCGGCAGTGGTGGGCGTGCCGACCAAGGTTCGGCCATTCAAACTCAAGCCGGCCGTATCGGGCGTGCCGCTTATGGCATAGGCCAAATTGCCGCCGCCGGCGGCTTGCGGCAACGGCATGTTGATCTCCACGCCGGCGTCGGCGGCAAAACCGGTGATAGTGGCCAGGGAATGCGTCACGGTCACCACGAGTTGCGTGCTGGCGACTTCGATGTCGTCGGCGCCGCCGGTGCCGATGATGCTGGCGGTGTAATTCAGCGTGAATACGCCAGCAGCGGTCGGCGTGCCGCTCAAAATGCGGGCGGTGGCGTCGCCGTCAAAATCCAAACCAGCGGGCAAATCGTCGGTGGCATCAGCGGCGTTGCTCAAGGCGTAGGTCAAACTGCCGCCGCCGGCGGCTGGCGGCAGGGTGACATCGCCGATGGCCATGCCGGCCGGGTAGGACACGGCGGTGATGGTCGGCAACACATGGGTGATGGTCAGCGTGATGGCGGCGCGCGACACCACTACGCCGCCCTCGCTGACGCTGTATTCCAGCGGAAACACGCCAGCCACGGTGGGCGTGCCGGATAAAACGCGCGCCGAGGCATCGGTGTCGAAACTTAAGCCGTCCGGCAAGGCGCCGCTCAGGGCGTACACCAAAGCGCCGGCGCCGCCGGTGACCGCCGGCAGGGTGAGGGGGGGCTCGAGGGCGCTATCGACCGCATAGGTTGGCGTCGCCGGCGGCGGCGTTTCAAATGCCCGCCCTATCGATACCATGAAAGTCGCCGAATCATCGGTGCGGTTGGGCGAGGCAGCGCTGTCGGTGGCGATGTAGGTCAGCAGAACCGAGCCCGCCATGCTCGGCGTGCCGGATAAAACTCGGCTGGCGGCATTGCCATCGCTGTCGGGAGTGCCATCGAACGACAGCCCCGGCACGGCCTGGTCGAGGGCTTGGTTATTCGGACCCTCCAGGCTATAGGTGAAAGCGCCGATGCCATCGGTGGCGACCGGCAGGGTGAGGGCATCGATGGTCGAGCCGGCCGTGTGGTTTTGAGGCTCCACCGCAAAATCAACAAAACGCGGGCCGGTGATGGTGGCGGTGAAGGTGGCGGTGACCACGCCGCCGACATCGGTGGCGGTGTAGAACAGCATGGACACGCCAGGCGTGGTGGGCGTGCCGCCTAAAACCAAGGTGGTGGCATCGAAAACCAAGCCGGGCACGGCCTCCGCTAAGGTCACGCCGCCGGCCCCGGTTACGGCGTAGGTGACCTCCAGCGCGCTGTTGGCTAGCG
This sequence comes from Candidatus Poriferihabitaceae bacterium, assembly GCA_965243285.1. GTDB lineage: Bacteria > Pseudomonadota > Gammaproteobacteria > Arenicellales > Poriferihabitantaceae > JAHRAW01. The sequence goes on from OZ251537.1 coordinate 2,493,752, forward strand.
GCAGGGTGACATCGGCGATGGCGACATTGGCGATGGATGTTAGGTCGTCTGGTAATTCAGCGGCGGCGTTGAAAATCGGGCCGGTGACGGCGACATTGAAGTTCGCCGTGGCGGCCAGGCCGTTGGCGTCGGCGATGGTGTAGCGCAACGGGTAGTCGCCGGGAGTGTTGCGCGAAAAAACCACCCGACGGGCATCCGCGCCAGCGTCAAATCCGCCGTCCGGCAAGGCGTCCGCCGCGGTTTCGCCGTCGGCCCCGCTCAGGGTGTAGGTGAACGGCGCATCGCCTAAGGCCGCCGACAGTTGGAAACTTTTCGCCTCGGCCTGCGCGGCGAAAGTGCGGTCGGCCGGCACATGGTCGAATCTCGGGCCGCCGACGATGGTGATATTGAAACTCGCCGTGGCGGCCAGGCCGTTGCTGTCGGTGGCGCGGTAGCGCAACGGGTAGATGCCGCTGAGGTGGCGCGAAAAGGATACCCGGCGGGCATTTACCCCGCCGTCAAACCCGCCGTTGGGGAGGGCATCGGCCACCGCCTCGCCGCCCGGACCGGTCAGGGCGTAGGTGAGCGCGCCGGTGCCGGTGCCGCTGGCGGTGGGCATCTGAAAAGTGTAGACCTCGGCTGCGGCGGTGAAAGTACGCCCCGCTTGCGCGCTGGCAAAACTGGGGCCGCCGCTGATGGTGATGGTAAACGCGCTGGTGGTGGAGATGCCATAGGTGTCGGTGACGCTGTAGCGCAACGGGTAGACGCCAGCCGTGCTACGCGAAAAGGTCACGCGGCGGGTAGCCGCCGTGGCGTCAAATTGGCCGCCGGGGATGGCGTCCGCGATGGCGTCGCCATTGGCCCCGGTTAAGGCATAGGTGAGCGGGGCGTCGCCGGTGGCGGGACGCAATCTGGTGCTGCGCGACGCGCTGTCGGCGGCAAAACTGAGGTCGGCTTGCGCGATGGCGAAACTCGGGCCGGCGCCGGTGACGGCGAACGCAAAAACATCATCGGTGATGTTGCCGTAGCGGTCGGACACGCGGTAAGTGAGGTTGACGCTGCCGATTCGGGTGGGCGTGCCGGCGAACTGGCGGGCGTTCGCGGCGCCGTCGAAACTCATGCCGGGCGCGACCTCGGCTAACGCCTGCTCATTCGCGCCTAATACGCTGTAAGTCAGCGAGCCGGCGGCGCTGCGGGCATCGGGCAGTTGTTGCGAGAGAAGTTCGCCGACAACATAAGTGTAATCGGCCACCGCGCTGTTGAGCATCGGGCCGGTGATGCGCATATTGAAAGTAATCCCCGAGTGTTGGCCGCCGGCGTCGGTGATGCCGTAGGTCAAGGGGATAATTTCGGCCCTGGTGGGCGTGCCGGACAGCATGCGGGTGGCCGGGTTGAAGGCCAGCCCGGGCACCGCCTCGCCCAACGCTTGTGTTCCGGCCCCGGTGAGGGCGTAGCTGAGCGGCCGATGGCCGGTGGCGGCCGGCGCCAGCGCGAACGGCGCTATGGTTGCCCCGGCGGCATGGATGCGGTTGCCCGGCGAGACCGCGATGGGGACATTGGGCCCCAGGATGGTGATGGTGAAGGTGGCGATGCGGCTGAGTACCTCATCTGCTACGCCGCTGGAGACTAAGCTGGAGCCTACGCGGTAGCGCAGCGGGAAAACGCCGGCCCGGGTCGGCGTGATGGACACCCGGCGGGCGTCCACGCCGGCGTCAAAAGATGCATTGTTGTCCGGCAGGGCGTTAGCCAAACTCTCGCCATGCGGCCCAGTTAGGGTGTACATCAACACCTCATAGCCGGTGGCGACTCCGTTGTTGGTGAAGCCGTTGCTATGCGGCAACTGCCAAGTGGCCTTCGGGCCGCCCACGGTAAAAGTGCGGTCGGCCGGTGGCGTGACGAAATGGGGGCCGCCGTTGATGGTGACCTTGAATTTCGCCGCCGTGGACCGGCCGTTGCGGTCGGTCACGGTGTACACCAACTGATAAGTGCCCACTTGGTTTCTGCGCAATGACACCCGGCGCTCGGTGGCGCGAGAGTCGAAACTCCCATCCGGCAGGGCCTCCGCCGGCGGCTCGCCGTTGGGGCCGGTGAGGGCGTAGGTGAAGGGGCCATCGCCGTTGGCGGTGGACAGATTGAAGCCCTGTACTAGGTAATAACTCTGATAATAACTGCGGTTAATCGGCGGGATGATAATCACCGGGCCGCTGCCGCCGGTGACGGCGAACACAAAATCATCCGTGGCGATGTTGCCGTAGCGGTCGGTGACGCTGTAGGTCAGCGAAGTGCTGCCGACCTGGCCCGGCGTGCCGGCGATGCGGCGGACGGCGGCGCGGGCATCGAAGCCCATGCCAACCACGGCCTTGCCCAGGGGGCTGCCATTCGGCCCGCTCAAGGCGTAGGTGAGCGGCGCCGCGCCGGTGGCGGCCGGCAATTGAGTCGACCACGCCACGCCGGCGGTGCGCGACCAATCGACGCGCGCTCGGTTGAATGTCGGGCCGGCGACGGTGAACACAAAAGTCGTCGAATCGGTGTTGCCGTAGGTGTCGGTTACGCCGTAGGTCAGGGTGACGCGACCGGCTTTGGTGGGCACGCCGGCTAGCCGGCGGGCGTTCTGCCCGCCGTCGAAAGCCATGCCGAGGGCAACCTGGCGCAGTGTTTTTTGATTCTCTCCCATCAAGGTGTAGGTGAGCGGCGCCGCCGCGCTGCGCGCTATGGATAGTTGTTGAGAGCGCTGCGTGCCGGAGGCATAAGTGCGGTCGGCCACCGCCCCGAGGTCTGGGCCGGTGATGCGCATATTGAAAAGCACCCTCGAATAGCGCCCGCCGGCATCGGTGACTCCGTAGGTTAAGGCGACAGTTCCGACCGTGGTGGGCACCCCGCTCAGCACGCGGGTGGCGGGGTTGAAGACCACCCCGGGCGCGGCGTTTTTCAACGCCTGCAAGCCCGGCCCGGTCACGGCGTAGGTCAACGGACTATGGCCGGTGGCCGGCGGCAGCGTGACCGGCGGTATGGTCGCCCCGGCGGCGTGGCTGCGGTCGCGCGGCGTGGCCGCGATGTCCACACTGGGGCCTAATATGGTGATGGTGAAGGTGGCCTGGCGGGAGAAGAAGATCACGCCGTTGAAGGAACTGCCGACCCGGTACACCAAGGGGAAAACGCCGGCGCGGGTCGGTCTGATGGAAATCCGGCGGGTAGCGGCGTCGAAAGACGCCCCGCTGCCCGGCATGGCGTCGCTTATGCTCTCGCCGTTCGCCCCGCGCAGCGAATAGACCAAGGTTTCGATGTTGCTGAGCGCGCCGCGGTGGGAAAATTCGCCGGCCGGCAACCGCCAATTCACCCGCGGGCTGCCCACCGTATAGGTGCGGTCGGCCGGCGGCGAGGAGAAGATCGGGCCGCCGGTGATGACGATATTGAAGCCGGCCGCAGTGGAGCGACCGGCGGCGTCGGTGACGATATACAGCAAGCGGAACACGCCGGATCTTACGCGCGAGAAGGACAGCCGCCGCTTGCTTGGCCCAGGGTCAAAATCCCCATCGAGCAACACATCGGCCACGGCCTCGCCGTTTTGCCCGCTTAGGGCGTAGGTGAAGGGCCCGGTGCCGGTGGCGGTGGACAACTGGAAACTGGCCGCATTGATATAAGATGTCGTATATGCGCGGTCGGTCGGCGGGGTGACGATGGTCGGGCCGGCGCCGCCGGAGACAGTGAAGACGAAATCATCGGTGGCGATGTTGCCGTAGCGGTCGACGACGCTGTAGGTCAGCGAGGTGGCGCCCACGCGGCTCGGCGTGCCGGCCATGCGGCGGACGCCGGAGCTGGCATCGAAGCCCATGCCGGGCACGGCATCCGCCAGGGCGCGGCCATTCGCTCCAGTCAGGGAGTAGGTGAACCGCGCCGCGCCGCTGGCGATCGGCAACTGCGTCGACCACGCCGCGCCGGCCGGGCGAGTCCAGCCGGCGCTCGTGGCGGCGAACATCGGGCCGGTGACGGTGACATCGAAAAACAGTTCGGTGTAGTGGCCGGCGGCATTGGTGGCGCGATAGGTCAGGGAGACGCGCTCGGCCCTAGTCGGCGTGCCGCGCACGACGCCATGGTCGGCGCCTGCCCTATCGATGGAAAAACTCAAGCCTGGCACGGCCTCCGCTAAAGCCTGGCCATTGGGACCGGTCAAGCGGTAGGTGCTGGCATTGGCGGCGCTCGGCAAGTCAATCGTCACCGCAGCGCCGGCGGCCAGGGTTCTATCGGCAATACTGTAGCCGGCGAATTTTGGTCCGCTGACGAAAAGTTTGAAGCGCCGCGTATGCTGCACCCGATTGCCGCTGGTGTTTTTGCCGATGGCGAGGTAGGTCAACATCACGCCGGCCGGGAGCAGCGCGGTCGGCGTGCCGACTATATGATTGAACGCTTCAAAGGACAGCCCCGGCAACACCCCGGGCACCAATTGGCCCTGCGGCCCGGTGATGGAATGCGTCAAATCCGCGGGGTCTAAGCCGTCGGCGACTTGCAGGGTAAAGCGCTTGTATTCGCCGATGAAAAACCGCTGGTCGGGCACATAGTTCAGCAAATGTCCTTGCGGTATCGTCCCGCCGCCGGCATCTTGCAAGATTTTGGGCGTCGTTCTGCCGAGCACCTTATAGGTGAAAACTTCGCTGCTGAAATTGCCGTAGCGGTCGGTGACGGTGTAGGTCATGCTAGTGTCGCCCAGTTTGCTTGGCACGCCACTCAGTTGGCGCGACGAGGACGTAAAATTCAGCCCGGGCACGGCCTCTCCTAAAGCCTGCCCATCCGGCCCGTTCAATCTTATGCTCAAGGCACCGCTGCTGCCGCTGGCTCGGGGCAGCACGACATTGACGCCGTCGCCGACGATGAAGGTGCGATCCACCGGCTGGTGATTGAATACCGGCCCGGTGACACTGAACACCCAGGGGCTCTCGAAGTCGTTGCCGTAGCGGTCGACCACCCTATAGACCATATTGCTGATTTTGGCTATGGTCGGCCGGCCGCTTATCGTGCGCGTTTCTCCATCAAACAATACCCCGGGTATCGCCGTGCTGATGTCGACGCCGTGTTCGTCGGCCATCGAATAGGTGAACGGGCCTGTGCCTTCGATGGCCTCCGGATAGTACAGAAAATGCACTAATGGCGAGCCGGCGCGCTGGCGGCGGTAGACGACTATCACCGGCAATTTCGGCCCGGTGACGGTAAACTGAAAATCCTCGGTCACCACCACAGCAGTGTCGTCGGTGATGGTGTAGGTCAGCCGCACGCTGAGTGCTTGGGTCGAATTAATCACCATGCGCCCGCGGCTATTGTCGTACGAGAACGATACTTTTGGCGCGGCCTCGCTTAAAGGCTGGTTGTTCGCCCCGGTCAAGGTGAAGGTGCGCGGTCCGGAGCCACCGATGGCCTTGGCCATAGTCACGGTTTTGCGCTTGCCGGCAATCGCCGAGACATCATTCACCTGGTGATTGGGGTCGATTTTTAGGTCGTTGAGGGTGTGGGCGGCGCGCGCCTCAGGCACGGCGACGGCGAGCGCCGCCAGCACCCCCAGAGCACACACTACATAAACTAGATGTCGTTTAACCATGATCGGCAGCGCCTCAGTCGGGTAAACATGTTGGGTAAATAATCTTGTTGGAAAAATAACCTCGCTATGTCTGTTGAATTGGCTATCCAAACACAACCATGAAGCGTGAAAATCATCGTAAATTGACAATTTTTAGTGATTTCAAATACAAATACCGACATAAATAAGAAAAATGTTCTATAAAATACCCGTAATAAGAAAAATATAGTGTTTTTTCGCTAATTTCCGCTGTTTTAAGTCATAAATTTTCTATTTCATCGAAGCACCGAAAATATCAATAATTTTCCAAAAAATCAAGCAATAGTTGGCTTTATTTTGACTCGAATTCGCCCGCCGGTCTCGCCGCGCGATGGCTTGGCATGTTGCTTTAATCGCATGTTTATTCAGGGATTTATATACCTAAATCCGCTAAGTTTTCACTCCCCTCTTTTCACTCTCCCATGGAGGCTGTGCGAAAAGCCATTGCTGACTAAGGAAAATAAAGAAAAAGTTTCATTTCCAGCATTAAAAAACAAACAATAGCAACGCTTTTGTTGATTTTTTAACAAAGCCGAAGGGAGGTTTTAACCAATAACTGGCTTTTAGCGCAGCCTCCTTGCGGGGGAGTCAAAACTGACGTCTTTAAGCCAGGTTTGGTGGGGGTTTGATCTTGCTTTTGGCTTTTGGCTTTTGGCTTTTGGCTTTCGCTTTGGCTTTCGCTTTTGGCTTTACCGTTTCACTCCCCCGCAAGATAACGCGGGGGGAGTAAAGCGTAACAGCCAAAGCCAGAAGCCCCTCACTCAAAATGTAGCATTTGAAGTTACGATATTACAATAATCAAAAATGGGTTTTAGCACACCCTCCATGGGCGGAGTGAAGATTTTAAAGTGCCAGTTTTAACTTATTCCACAACATGAAGCAGAGAGGTAAAACTTACATGCTACAGAATCGACGCGACACAATGCCGAAAATTGCACCTGCGGCAATAGGTATATAAATCCCAAATTTAAAGGCAAAAACAGCACGAGCAACGACCATCAAACTGCAGATTTAGGTATATAAATCTCTTTATTTAGACACTTCCATGGTGGATAAAAAACTTCCGTCGCGGATTTTTTTGAGTCTATCCCGAGCCGCGGCGGCGGCTTCGAATTCTAAATTTTTGGCGTGCGCGTACATGTCTTTTTCGAGTTGTTTGATGAGTTTGCCGAGCTCTTTGGGGGTGGCGGAAATATAACTTTCATCGCCTTCGGCGAGCGCCGCGTATTCCGATAAATCGGCCCACGCCGCATCGTTGGCGGTTACGCCTTCGATGAGGTCCTTGACCGGCTTGACGATGCTTTTTGGGCGAATGCCGTGGCGCAGATTATGCGCCCGTTGCTTATCGCGGCGGCGCTCGGTTTCTTGCATCGCTTGCGCCATGGCGGCGGTGATTCTATCGGCGTATAAGATGACGCGACCATCGACATGCCGCGCCGCGCGGCCGATGGTTTGGATGAGCGAGCGCGTCGAGCGCAAAAAACCGGCTTTGTCGGCGTCCAATATGGTCACCAACGACACCTCGGGAATATCCAGCCCTTCGCGTAGCAAGTTGATGCCCACCAATACATCGAAAACCCCGGCGCGCAGGTCGCGAATGATCTCGACGCGCTCGACGGTATCGATGTCGGAATGCAGATAGCGCACGCGCACCTGATGTTCGTGCAAATACTCGGTCAAATCCTCCGCCATGCGCTTGGTGAGCGTGGTCACTAAGGTGCGTTCCTGGCGCTGCGCGCGCAGTTTGACTTCCGACAGCAAATCATCCACTTGCGAGCCCACCGGCCGCACTTCGAGTTCGGGGTCGAGCAGGCCGGTGGGGCGCACCACTTGCTCGACGGCAGTGGGCACGCGCTGCGCTTCATAGTTGCCCGGGGTGGCTGAAACGAACACCGTTTGCGGCATCAAATCTTCGAATTCGTCAAAGCGCAGCGGGCGATTATCCATCGCCGATGGCAGGCGAAAGCCATACTCCACCAAATTTTCCTTGCGCGAACGGTCGCCGAGATACATGGCGCCGACTTGGGGGATGGTGGCGTGGCTTTCGTCCACGAACAACAACGCGTTGCTCGGCAGATAATCCATCAGCGTCGGCGGCGGCTGGCCGCTTTGGCGACCGGATAGGTAACGCGAATAATTTTCGATGCCGTTGCAATAGCCCAGTTCGCGCATCATTTCCAAATCGTACAAAGTGCGCTGTTCGAGGCGCTGCGCCTCGAGCAATTTACCGCTGCTGCGCAACTGCTCGAGGCGCTCGCGCAATTCTGCTTGGATGGCGCCGAGAATGCCGCGAATGGTGTCTGGCGCGGTTACATAATGACTCTTCGGATAAATGGTGGCGCGCTTGAGTTGGCAATCCACGGCCCCGGTGAGCGGGTCGAATTTCGCCAGACTCTCGACTTCATCGCCGAATAAGCCGATGCGAATCGCCAAGCGCTCGGATTCCGCGGGATAGACATCGATGACATCGCCGCGCACGCGAAAGGTGGCGCGGCGCAATTCCAAATCATTGCGGGTGTATTGCATGTGCGCCAGGCGCTGGAGAATGGCGCGCTGCTCGAGGCGTTCGCCCTGCTTGATATGCAAAATCATGGCGTGATACACCTGCGGGTCGCCGAGGCCGAAAATCGCCGACACCGTGGCCACGATGATGACATCGCGGCGCTCGAGCAAGGCCTTGGTGGCCGAGAGGCGCATTTGGTCGATGTGGTCGTTCACCGAAGCGTCTTTTTCGATGAAGGTATCCGAACTCGGCACATAGGCCTCGGGCTGGTAATAATCGTAGTAGGAGACAAAATATTCCACCGCATTGCGCGGGAAAAAATCGCGCATTTCGGCGTATAACTGCGCCGCCAAAGTTTTGTTGTGCGCCAAAATCAGCGCCGGGCGGCCGGTGCGGTTGATCAAATTGGCCATGGTGAAGGTTTTGCCGGAACCGGTCACGCCTAACAGGGTTTGGAAGGCTTCGCCGTCGCGCAGCCCGGCCAGCAACGCATCGATGGCCGCTGGTTGATCGCCGGCCGGCTGAAAGGCGCTTTCGAGGCGATAGTCGGTGCTTTCCATGGGGCGGATTTTGCTCGATAGGGCGCGGATAGGGCGCGGATAGGGCGCGGATTGGGCGCTGGGGCAAGGGCGATAAGCGCGGCCGGGCCGGCAAATCACGGCGCCGGTGGGTGAATCCGCCCACCGAAGTTACCCCGATACGACCGCTGTGGCAGCGCCGATGCGGTCAAAAAACCGCCGTTATGGCGCTCGACCGCAGCCGCTAATCGGTGCATTTAATCGCCGCCTGGTATTGACCGAAGCGGCGCTGGTCATTAACATGAGTGGTGATTCCCCGGTAGCTCAGTTGGTAGAGCAGGTGACTGTTAATCACCTTGTCGGCAGTTCGAGTCTGTCCCGGGGAGCCATTTTTTTGGGATTTATAGTCCTAAATCTGCAGTTCGATTGGCGTTTTTTTGAGGTCATCGGCTGATTTAGGGGGCTGCGTTTGATTTTTGCTTTGGCTTTCGCTTTTGGGTTTTGGCTTTGGGCTTTTGGCTTTTGGCTTTTGCTTTTGAGCTTTGGCTTTTAACGTTTTACTCCCCGCTTCATCTAGGGGGAGTCAAAACTGGCGGGCTTTTCCGCCAGTTTTGGTGGGGGGACTTTCGCTTTTGGCTTTGGCTTTTAACGTTTTACTCCACCTTAGCTTTTTCAGGGGGAGTCAAATCAGGCGGCTTATCGCCTGATTTGGTGGGGGGCTGTTGATGTTGGTCTTTTCGCTTTTGCCTTTAAATCTTTCAACTCATTAGCCCAAATGAGGGACAAGGTAAAAACCAAAAGCCAAGCCAAAATCAAAAGCGAAAACCAAAAGCCAAAATCAAAAGCGAAAATCAAAAGTCCCCCCACCAAAACTGGCAATGAAACCGCCCGTTTTGACTCCCCCTCATGGTGAAGCGGGGGGAGTGAAGATTAAAAGCCAAAGCCAAAAGCCAAAGCCAAACTCACCGTGCAAATTTAGATATATAAACCCCATTTTTTAGGGAGCGATGGGGCGGGTTCTCGATGTTGCAGATTTCTCGATGCCGCAGGGATGATGTTCCCGCTAAGGCGCATTAAACAAGCGCCGCGGGGTGATTTTGCCGTCGCCTAAGTTTTCAGCGAGGCCGAGGAAAACGCCGCCGGCGGAGTACACGCGCAACAAGCCGCTGGCCGGCGCATCCCTGGCCGGCGCTGGCACGGCTTGCCCCAGGCGCAGGCGAGCGGCCATCGCATCGGGCATATTCACCGTGGGCAAGTGCGCCAGCGCTTGCTCGGTGGGCAGCAAATGCGCGCGCCGCGCTTGGGGGGATTCCATGGCCTCGAGTCGGGATAAGGAAACCGCGGCGTCGACGCTGAAATCGCCCACCGAAGTGCGCCGCAATTCGCGCACATGGGCGCCGCAGCCGAGGGCCTCGCCGAGGTCGGCGGCCAGAGCGCGAATGTAGAACCCCCGCGAGCAACGCACCCGTAAATCCAGCGTGTCGCCCCGCCAATCATCCACCCCCAAGTCATACACCACCACGCGGCGGGGTTGGCGCGGCACGGTGATGCCGGCGCGCGCCAATTTATACAGCGGCTGGCCATCGCGCTTCAGGGCCGAATACATGGGCGGAAGCTGCTGAAATTCGCCGCGAAAGCGCTGCAACGCGGCCTCCAACTGCGCCGCGCTGAAATCAATCGCGCCGCCTTGGCGCACGATATTGCCGGCGCGGTCGCCGCTGTCGGTGGCCACCCCTAAGCCAATACTGACTGAATAACCCTTGTCGGCGCCGAGAAACAAGCCGCAAATTTTCGTGGTTTCGCCAAAACACAACAGCAGCAAGCCGGTGGCGATGGGGTCTAGGCTGCCGGTGTGGCCGCCCTTGCGCGCCCGCAACAAACCTTTGGCTTGCTGCAGCGCGTGATTCGAGGAGCGTCCGTCGGCCTTATCCAACAACAACATGCCATGCACCGCAGCGCCGCGCTCCTTATTGCCGCGCCCCCTAGTGCCGGCCACTATCGCGTCCCGGCTGGTTGAGTGAATCGATCAAGCGCGTCATTTCCACGCCCTGGCGGATGCTGTGGTCGTATATAAACCGCAGCGCCGGGGTGGTTCGAATGGTGATTTTTTGGCTCAGTAAATGGCGCAAATATTTGCTGGCATGGTTGAGGGCCTGCTCGATTTGAACATGATCTACGGGCGCACGCGCCGCTTCGGCGCTCTCGCTGGGCTTGGTGCCGGCGCCCCCAATACAAGAGACATAAACGCTCGCCTGTTTCAAATCCTTGCTCACGGTGACTGCTGTGATCGACAGCATTCTAAAACGCTGGTCGTCCATTTCACGCGTCAGCAAGGCCGATAACTCGCGGCGAATGAGCTCGGCGACGCGGCGCGTGCGGTCGATCTCGGGGGCGGCGGCGCGCATCGACTAGATTCGCTCAGACCGGGCCAGAATCAGGCCGATTCAAAGTTACAACTGCTGCGGGGTTTCGACTATTTCAAACACTTCGATCTGATCGCCGACCTTGATGTCGTTGTAGTTTTTGACGCCGATGCCGCATTCCATGCCGTTTTTGACTTCCGTGACATCGTCCTTGAAGCGCCGCAACGAGTCGATGGCGCCGGAAAAAATGACGATGTTGTCGCGCAGCACGCGCACCGGCAAATTGCGCTTGACCACGCCGTCCATCACATAACTGCCGGCGATGGCGCCGATTTTTGGCGCCTTGAAAACCTCGCGCACCTCGACCAAGCCGACATGCTCCTCTTTGATGAGCGGCGACAACATGCCCGATATGGACGCCTTCACCAGATCCACCACATCGTAAATCACAGTGCAGTAGTGCACCCCGACGCCCTCGCTTTCGATGAGTTTTCGGGCACTGGCATCGGCGCGCACATTGAAAGCGATGATGCTGGCGCCGGCCGCCATGGCGAGGTTTAAGTCGGATTCATTGATGCCGCCTACCATGCCGTGCACCACCTTGACGCGCACATCATCGATGGACATTTTTTCCAGGGCGTCGGAAATCGCCTCCACCGAGCCTTGCACATCGGCCTTGACCAACAAGTTCAGTGATTGCATTTCGCGCTCGCCCATGCGGTTGAACGCGCTCTCCAGATTGAATTTTTGCTGTTTGGCGAGTTTCACCTCTTTGTATTTGCTCTGGCGATGCAGCGCGATTTCGCGCGCTTTGCGCTCGTCGGCGACCACGATGAATTCATCGCCGGCCACCGGCACGCCGGTGAGGCCTTGGATTTCCACCGGCGTGGACGGCCCGGCTTGGCTCGTCAGATTGCCCAGATGGTCGCTCAACACGCGCACCCGACCGCTTTCGCGCCCGGCCAAAATGGTATCGCCCTTGCGCAGCACGCCGTGTTGCACCAACGCCGTGGCCACTGGCCCGCGCCCTTTGTCGAGGCGCGCTTCCACCACTTGGCCGCTCGCCGGGCCGGTGGCGCGGGCTTTTAAATCCATCACTTCGGCCTGCAGCAGCACCGCGTCTAACAACGCGTCCACGCCTTGCCCGGTGCTGGCCGAGACTTCGTTCATCAACACATCGCCGCCCCATTGTTCGCCGATGATGCCTTGCGCCGAGAGTTCTTGGCGCACTTTTTCCACATCGGCTTGCTCGCGGTCGATTTTATTAATGGCGACGATTATCGGCGCCGCGGCGGCGCGCGCATGGCTTATCGCCTCGATGGTTTGCGGTTTCACGCCGTCGTCCGCCGCCACCACCAAAATCACCAAATCGGTGCTGCGGGCGCCGCGCACGCGCATGGCCGAAAAGGCCTCATGGCCGGGGGTATCGAGAAAACAAATGTCACCCTTGGGCAATTTAACTTTGTAGGCGCCGATGTGCTGGGTGATGCCGCCAGCCTCGCCGCTGGCGACCTTGGCATCGCGAATGTAATCCAGCAATGAGGTTTTGCCGTGGTCCACATGCCCCATGACGGTCACCACCGGCGAGCGCGGCGCCAATTCTTGTCCTGCGGTTTCCTTGGCCAGCAATAACGCCTCGGGGTCTTGGGTGGCGGCGGCGTGCGCCACATGCTTCATTTCCTCCACTAACAGCATGGCGGTGTCTTGGTCTAACAATTGATTGATGGTGACCATGGAGCCCATGCTCATCATGGTCTTAATCACCTCGGCCGCCTTGATAGACATCGCTTGCGCCAGTTCGCCGACGCTGATGGTCTCCGGCACGCTGACCTCATGCACTACCGGCTCGGTGGGTTTGGCGAAGCCGTGCGCATCGGAAATGGTCGAGGAAATTTTCACCGGCTTGCGGCGCGGCTTGCGGCGCGCTTTGCCGCCGCGCCCGCGGGTGACATGCAGTTCGGCGCGTCCGGCCGCCGCGCCTTTGCTCTTCTTGCCTTTTGGGGGGCGTTTTCGCACGGCCCTTTCCGGCGCCGGAGTCGATGTCTTTGCCGCCGGAGTCGATGCCTTCGGCGGCGTTGACGCGGCCTCGGCGGCGGCTTTTTCGGCCGGCTTGTTCTCCTCGCTGGCCTCGGCTTCAGTATCCGCCGCTTTTTGCTCTTCTAATGCCGCGGTCTTCGCCGCCGCTTGCGCTTCTTGCTCGACGCGCTGGCGTTGCGTTTGTTCGGCTAGCTGCTGGGCGTCGACCTGGGCTTGTTGCTCGGCCTCGGCCTCGCGCCGGCGCTGCTCGTGCTCGGTTTGACGGGCTTCGTCCTGCTGCGCCAACAGCCGCGCTTGTTCGACTTTTTCGGCATCGATGACGCTGCGTTTTACAAAAGTGCGGCGCTTCTTGACCTCGACCTGCACCGTGCGCGCCGCGCCGGTGCGCGATGTCTGCCTGATTTCGTTGGTGGTTTTTCGCGTCAGCGTAATTTGCTGGCGCGGCCCGGGGCGCTCGGCAGCGCGCTCGGCTTTATCGTCCTTTAGAAACTTCAGCCAGGCGGATTTATCCTCATTGCTCAGCAAACTTTCTTGGTTTTTTCCAGCGATGCCGGCGTTGGACAATTGGTCGAGCAATTTCTCGACGCTGACGCCGATTTGCTGGGCGAAATCGCGGACGGAGACTTGGGACATGGGAGATGCTCGGGGGGTTGTCAACCGCGGCGTAAATTTAGGCAAACATCGGCGCCCGCGCCGTCATGATGAGCTCGCTGGCGCGCTCGCGTTCGATATCGATGATGTCGAGCACTTCGTCTACCGCGCAATCCGCCAGATCTTCCATGGAGCGCACCCCGTTGGCGGCCAGGGCGCGCGCGGTGTCTTCGTCCATGCCCGCCATGCCGAGCAAATCCTCCTCGGGTTCCTTTTTCTCTTGCATGGCGATGGCGCTGTTCAGCAAAGCGTCTTGGGCGCGGTTGCGCAACTCGTCCACCAAGGTTTCGTCGAATTCCTCGATGTCGAGAATTTCCTGCCGCGGCACATAGGCAATCTCCTCCAAGGAATTGAACCCTTCTTGGGCGAGAATGCTGGCCACATTTTCGTCGATGGCGAGTTGCTGCATGAAACTTTCGATTAATTTTTTTTGCTCGGCCTCTTGCTTCGCGGTCGCATCCTCGTCGGTCATCAGATTCAATTCCCAGCCGGTCAACTCCGAGGCCAAGCGCACATTTTGCCCGCCGCGACCGATGGCGCGCGACAGGTTTTCCTCCGTGACCACCACATCCATGGTCTTTAGGTCTTCATCCACATAAAGGTACTCCACTTCCGCCGGAGCCAGCGCTTGCATGACGAACTCGGCGCTGTTTTCCGACCATATGATGATGTCGACGCGCTCGCCGGCGATTTCATTGGAGACGCTCTGCACCCGCGAGCCGCGAATGCCGACGCAGGCGCCGACCGGGTCCACATTGGCGTCATTGCTGCGCACTGAAATTTTAGCGCGCGAGCCGGGGTCGCGGGCGGCGCCGATGATGTCGATGATGCCATCGCCGACCTCGGGCACCTCGAGTTTGAATAATTCAATCAAAAACGCCGGCGTCAACCGATTCAACACCAGTTGCGGCCCGCGCGCCTCGGTGTCGATTTCCTGCAACAAGGCGCGAATGCGATCGCCGGGACGCAATCCTTCGCGCGGAATCATGCCGCTCTTCGGCAGCAGCGCCTCGGTGTCGCCTAAGTCTACGATGGCGTTGCCCTTTTCCAGGCGTTTCACGGTGCCGGCAATCAACACGCCGAATTTATCCTGATAACGCTCGGCGATTTGCACCCGCCCGGCTTCGCGCACCTTCTGCATAATGACCTGCTTGGCGGCTTGGGCGGCGATGCGGCCGAACTCGACCTTTTCCATCGGCGCATCGATGGTTTCGCCGATTTCGATGTCGACCCGGGTTTTGCGCGCCTCGCTGAGCGTAGTCTGCCGTTCGGGGAATTCCATTTCCGCATCGTCGGCGAGCACTTCCCAGACGCGGAAACTATCGTAGTCGCCGCTGTCACGGCGGATGCGCACGCGCGCGTCGATGTCTTCGCCATGCCACTTACGCACCGCGGTGGCCAAGGCCGCTTCTATGGCGTTGAAGATAATCTCGCGGTCGAGATCTTTCTCGCGCGAGACCACTTCCGCCATCAGCAGAATTTCGTTGTTGGTAATCGTCATAGGTCGTTCACCAGTATGCTTCATCGCCATGTCGCCGTTCAAATTGGTCGCCGATGACTCGCCTGGCAACTTATCTCGCGACCGTCCGGCCATCAAAACACCGCTTCGAGCCGCGCCGTGTCTATATCTTCATAGGCCAGTTCATAACGCTCGCCATCCACCAATAATGTCGCCCGGCCGGCGGCATCGGCATCGGCGGCCGCCAATTCACCGCTGAAGCGCCGCCGCCCGTCGGGGCGCGCGCCAGCCTTCATCACCACCTGCGCCCGACTGCCGACGAAGCGTCGAAAATGCGCCGGCTTGGCCAGCGGCCGGTCCAACCCCGGC
Source organism: Candidatus Poriferihabitaceae bacterium (assembly GCA_965243285.1). Taxonomy (GTDB): domain Bacteria; phylum Pseudomonadota; class Gammaproteobacteria; order Arenicellales; family Poriferihabitantaceae; genus JAHRAW01. The sequence goes on from OZ251537.1 coordinate 2,509,236, forward strand.
GACGACACCTCCAACCGATAGGCCGAGGGCAATGCGTCGTCCACATCCAACGCGATGCTCAGCCGACGACTGACGGCTACGCAGTCGTCCACCTGGATGCCGCCGGGGGCATCGATATACACCCGCAACACCAACTCGCCCTCCAGCCGCCGTAATTCCAAGTGCGCCAGCTCATAATCCAGCGCCTCGACCAACGGCTCTAGTAAATTTCGCAAAGCCGGCAAACCTCGCGAGGCGGCGTTGGCCGTGCCACTGGGCGGCGGGTTGCGCATGGTCATGTCTTCACCCCGCACACCAAATGACTAATCGCCCAATTGCCCGCTGAAACCGCCTCGCTTAAATCACCGCACTTAACTCACCTATCGGCCGCCTATCGGCCGCCTATCGCGCCCGTCAGATTCGCATTTTGGGCGCGCCTGATACATAAAACCCCGCTTGTAGCGGGGCTTTGCGCCGACCTATCGCAACCTATGCGATGCTGGCTTCAAGTATTGGTAGCGGGGGCAGGATTTGAACCTGCGACCTTCGGGTTATGAGCCCGACGAGCTGCCAGACTGCTCCACCCCGCATCAAGGCGCGGAATTATACCCAAGCGGCGAGTCTAATTACAATTATTTTTCGACTATTTCCAGGTTAATTTTTAGTTAATTTTGGGCTGATTTTGGGCTGATTTTGGGCTGATTTTGGGCTGATTTTTCAGGCGATTTTGGGGTGGTTTATTGCCCATGGGCGGCGCTTAGGGTTTTTACGATGACGGCCGGCGCGGCCTCACAGCGCTGCCGGCGGCGGAGTCGTCGATGGCAAAACCGCGGGCATGAATCGCCTCGCGCAGGCGGTCGGCGGCGGCCCAATCGCCATTGGCGCGGGCCGTGGCGCGCTGCTCGGCCAGCGCGGCGACGGCTACCGGAAGGTCCACCGCCGGCGGCCGCCACGCCGCCAGCCCTAAGCCCAGGGCCGCATCGAAACGCAACAAGGTGGCTTTTTTGACCGCCGCCGGCTGAGCGCTTTTCGCCATGCCCCACAGCGCCGCCAAGGCCCTCGGCGTATTCAAATCGCTGCCCATGGCGGCTTCGAAACTCGCCATCGAGACCGCGTCCACAGCCGCGCTATCGGCGCCGCAATCACCATCGGCAGCACCCCATGAATGCGCCAAATCACGCAATCTCGATAACGCCGCCGCGGCCGCATCCAGGCTGGCCCAGGTGAATTTCAGGTCACTGCGATAGTGCGCGGTGAGGCATAGGTAGCGGTAACTCAGCGCGTCATAACCGCGTTCGAGCAACGCCGCCAGGCGTAGGAAATCGCCGCTAGATTTGGACATTTTCGCGTCCTCGACTTCGAGAAAATAGCCGTGCATCCAAAAATTCGCCAGGGTGGTGCCATAGCACACCTCGGCTTGGGCGATTTCATTGCAGTGATGCACCGCAATGTGGTCTTTGCCGCCGCAGTGAATGTCGAAATTCGCGCCCAAATATTTGACCGCCATGGCCGAGCATTCGATATGCCAGCCGGGGAAGCCGACCCCCCATGGGCTGTCCCATTCCATCTGCCGGGCCATCTGGCCGGGGTGGCCGGCGCGCGCTGGCGGGCTGAATTTCCACAGCGCGAAATCCGTGGCGTGGCGCTTGTCGCCGATGTCGACGCGCGCTCCGGCGTTCAGGCCGGCGATGTCGAGGCGCGCCAGGCGACCGTAACTCGGCAGTTTGGAGGTATCGAAATACACGCCGTCGGCGGTGCGATAAGTGAAACCGCGGCCCTCGATGTCCTCGATGGCGCTGATTTGCTCGGCAATGTGGTCGGTGGCGCGGCACCACACCGTGGGCGCTAAAATATTCAGCCACCGAAAATCTTGCTTGAAGGCGGCGGTATATAAATCGGCGATTTCCCAAGCGCTTTTGCCGACGCGGCGGGCGCCTTGCTCGACCTTGTCATCGCCGCAATCGGCGTCCGAGGTGAGATGCCCGACATCAGTGATGTTGATGACATGCAACACCTCGTAGCCGCAAAACTCCAAAGTGCGACGCAGCACATCCTCAAAAATATAGGTGCGCAGGTTGCCGATGTGGGCGTAGTCATACACCGTCGGCCCGCAGGCGTACATACCCACCCGAGTGCCGGCCAGCGGCGCGAAAAGATGCCGGCGGCGGCGATAGGTGTCGTATAACTCGAGTTTCATGGTCGCCGTGGTGTCGTGGGGGCAGCGGGAGTCAGCCGCGTGGCTGCGGAAGTCGCGAGCGCGGATGCTACAATAGAGCAATGCGCGTCGCTTTTATTTCCGATGTCCATCTCACGCCGCAGAACCCGTCGTCGCAGCATCGATTCGAGGAATTTATGCGCGCCGCCGGCCGGCTGCTGCAGCGATTGTACATCCTCGGCGATTTATTCGACTACTGGGTGGGCGATGATGGCGCCGACGCGTTAGGCCAGGCGCCGGCCGAGGCGGCGTTGCGCGACGCCATCGCGGCCGGGGTCGAGGTTTTTTTCATGCGCGGCAATCGGGATTTTTTGGTCGGCGACGATTTCGCGCGCCGCGTCGGCTGCGCTATATTGCCGGACCCGACCCTCATCACCCTCGGCCAGCGGCGGCTGTTACTCAGCCATGGCGATAGGCTGTGCACTGATGATATCGAACATCAACAGGCGCGACAGCAGATGTTATCAGCCAAATGGCAGCGTGCCTTTTTGCGCCAACCGCTGGCGCAGCGCATGGATGTCGCAGCCCAACTTCGCCGCCAAAGCGAGGCCGACAAGCGCACCAAAAGCGCGGCCTTGATGGATGTCAACCAAGCGGCAGTGCAAACGCTGATGCGCCGCCATGCGGTCGCCACGCTGGTGCACGGCCATACCCATCGCCCGGCGGTGCATCGGTTTGACCTCGACGCCAAACCGGCCTGGCGCTATGTGTTAGGCGATTGGTATACCCAAAACAGCGCGCTGTATTATCATGACGGCAGTCTGGCGTTCAAAAAACCGCTACCGTAAAACAGCGCCGATGCACAGTTTATCGCTGCGCAAGTGCGGCCGCCATACATACCGTACATATCGAAATATGAAGCAATATATGACCCAATAGCCATGATTTTGCTCCACCTATACATAATATATGGGAGTTATGACCTAAATCCTCATTATTAGGTTGCTATTTCGGGGATTGATTTTGTTTTTTAGATTTTTGCTGTTGCTTTTGCTTTGGTTTTGGTTTTTGGCTTTGGCTTTTGCTTTTCACTTTTGGCTTTTCGCTTTTGATGTGGCTTTGATGTTGATGTTGATGTTGATGTTGATGTTGTATCTTTTAACTCATCTTTTGTGGCTGATGAGGGGGAATTTAAAGACAAAAACGACAATCGAAAATCAAAAGTCGAGTAAAACCTAACATTAAAGATATCCCCCCCACCCAAACTGGCAAAAAGATGCCAGTTTGGGTTACCCACCAAAGCAGCCCACGCCTGTCGGCGCGGCTCTGCTTTGGCTCCCCCTCCCGAAAAAGCAGGGGGGAGCAAAGACTAAAGCCAAAAGCCAAAAGCCAAATCAAAATCAAAACCAAACGCACCGTGCAGATTTAGATATATAAATCCCATATATATACATGTACATATATATATACATGTACATATATATGTATCGTCGCCCTATTCCGCTGCCGGGTTTTTTAACATCCACCTAAACCGGCCCGGTCCACGCCCATCATCATGTCCAAAAAACGCCCCCCGACCTCCCGAGCGGAGCGCCGTCGCCGGCTGCGTGCGGCGAAAAAAACCTCGCTCCAGCCGGCTGCTGGCGGCGTGCTGTCGGGCGCAGCGCATGGCGCCACGCGCCTACAATCCCGCGCCGCGCCGGCGCAGCCGATAGGACAAGCCGCGCTCACGGCATTGGCGCTGTGCCTGGCGGTGGCGATTAGTTATTTCCCCGCCACCGGCGCCGATTTTGTGTGGGACGATGTGGTGCTAACCAAGGCGCGTTCCATCCACGATTGGTCGGGGCTGTGGCAACTCTGGTTCGAGCCGCGCCTGCTGACCGATTACGAAGGGCATTATTGGCCGCTGCTGTACACCACCTTCTGGCTGGAGCATAAAATCTGGGGGCTGAACCCGCTCGGTTATCACCTCATTAACATGACGCTGCACGCTGGCGTAGTGGTGTTGGTGTGGCAATTATTGCGGCGCCTCGGCGTGCCTGGCGCGGTGTTCGCGGCCGCGTTATTCGCCGTGCACCCGCAGCATGTGGAGTCGGTGGTGTGGATTATCGGGCGCAAAGATGTGTTGGCGACGCTGTTTTTCCTGGCCGCCGTGTTCACCTATGTGCGTTTTATCGAACAAGGGCGGCGCGCGCAATATGTTTGCTCGCTGGCGCTATTTGTGCTCGGTTTATTGAGTAAATCCATCCTCATCACCCTGCCGGCGGTGTTGATGATTTGGCATTGGTGGCGGCAGGGGCGGGTGACGGCGGCCACTATGGCGACCATATGGCCGTTTTTCGCCATCGGCATCGCCATCACCCTCGCCGATGTCGCCTTCTACAAGGGCCGCGACCCCACCGCGTTTGACTTCTCGGCCCTCGAACGCGTCCTGCTGGCGGCCCGTACGCTGGGGTTTTATGTGGGCAAACTGCTATGGCCGATGGATTTGGCGGTGGTCTATCATCGTTGGCAGGTCGGCCTCGCCGATGGGCTGGCGTGGGGGTGCGCCTTCGGCGCCGCGGCGGTATTGGCCGGGTTGTGGTTTTATCGTGAGCGAATCGGGCGCGGGCCATTGGCCGGGGCGCTGTTTTTCGTGGTCACGCTGTCGCCCAATCTCGGCTTCGTGGATTACGGCTACATGCTGTATTCCTTCGTCGCCGACCGCTATCAATACCTGCCCGGGCTCGGGCTTATGGCCACCCTGGCCGCCATCGCCGCCGCCGGCGTGACGCGCGCAGCGGCCGCCTTGCCGCCTTCGCCAGCGCTCGCCTTGCGATTCGGCGCCGCCGGCTTAGCCGGCCTCATACTGTTAGGGTTGGCCACCCTCACCTGGCGCCAGGCCAGCATTTATCAAGACGAATTCACCTTTTATAGCCACATCATCGGCATGAATCCGCAGGCGCGCTTCATCCATCGCAGCCTCGGCATGCAGTATCATGATCGCGGTCGCTATGAAGATGCTCTGGCGGCCTATCGCATGGATTTGAAATTGGCGCAAACCCAACCCTCGCCGCACCTGCGAATCGCCAACAATCACTCCAGCATCGGTCGTTCGCTCGAGGAATTGGGGCGGCTTGACGAGGCTGAGCAAAGTTTCCGCGCCGGCCTTGCCCAGGCACCGACCCATGCCGCCGCGGCCGATGATTTGGGCGGCTTTTTAATCCGCCGCCAGCGTTACCGCGAGGCGCTGCACTATTTTCAAGCCTTGGTCGGCAACAAACCGCGCATCCCTCGTTACCATGTCGGTCATGGCGTCGCCCTGGCCGGCTTAGGACGCGCCGACCAAGCGCTGCAAGCCTATGACCGCGCCCTGGCCTTGGCGCCGGGCATGCCCATGGCGCGCGACAACCGCGCCGCCCTGCTGAAATCCCGCGGCGCGCAACCAGCACAATAATGGCGAATGACGGCGTGATTGGCGGCATGACCGACAACATGACCGCGTAACCTCGGCCGGATTGATGGATTTATCGATTTAATCGGTGGCTTTTGGAGTTGATTCGCCAATCCACCGCTTCCCTTCATCAGATTCACCCCATTCTATTCACCGCTTCACCGCTTTATTGCTTATCGATTCACCCCAGCCATTTTTTGGGAGTTATATACCTAAATCTGCAGTTCGATTGGCGTTTTTTTGAAGTCAGCGGCTGATTTATGGGGGCTGCTTTGGCTTTTTGCTTTTGGCTTTAAATCTTCAACTCATTAACATTAATGAGGGGGAAGGTAAAAACCAACAGCCAAGTCAAAATCAAGTCTAAAGCAAATCAAAAGCAAATCAAAAGCCAAAAGCCAAAACCAAACCCACCGTGCAGATTTAGATATATAAATCCTCATTTTTTAATGCTGGCGCACCAGTGGCGCCTTGTTCATCCACCCTTAGAAAGACCATGGCAAACCGAAAAAAACAGGCCCCTCGAGCCGAGCGTCGCCGCCAGCGGCGGCTGGTAAAAAAAGATGCCAGCGTGGCCACTCCAGCCCGGCCAGCCCGCCCATCTCGGCCAGGACGACCAGCGCGCACCCCATCCATCGCGCCCGGGGCACCGTGGCTCACCGAGCGTTTGGCGTCTTTGGCCGCCCCGCCCTTGCCACGCCGCCAAACGCTGCTCATCATGTTGGCACTGTGCGTACTGGTGGCGGTGGGGTATTTTCCGGCCACCTACGGCGGGCTGATTTGGGACGATTTCATCCTCACCGCATCGCCGCCGGTGCACGAATGGTCGGGAATCTTCGATTTGTGGTTCGACCCGCCGTCCATGCGCAATTACGAAGGCCATTACTGGCCGGTGCTATACACCATCTTCTGGCTGGAGCACAAAATTTGGGGGCTCAACCCCATCGGCTATCACCTCAACAACATGATATTGCACGCCGGCGTGGTGGTGGTGTTATGGCAATTGTTGCGGCGCTTAGGCGTGCCCGGGGCGTTGTTCGCAGCCGCCATATTTGCCGTGCACCCGCAGCATGTGGAATCCGTGGTGTGGATTATCGGGCGCAAAGATGTGCTGGCGACGCTATTTTGCTTAGGCGCCGTGTTTACCTATGTGCGTTTTATCGAACACGGGCGGCGTAGCCAATATGTTTGGGCGTTAGCGCTGTTTACGCTCGGTTTGTTGAGTAAATCCACCATCGTCACCCTGCCGGCCGGGCTGCTGATTTGGCACTGGTGGCGCCAAGGGCGGGTGAGCACCGCCGCCATGACCAGCACCCTGCCATTTTTCATGGTGGGGCTGGGCATCGCCCTGGCCGACACCGCCTATTACCAATCCAACGAGCATGTGGATTTCGGCTATTCCTTGCTCGAACGCGTCGTGCTGGCGGCCCATGTGCTGGGGTTTTATGTCGGCAAATTGCTGTGGCCGGCGGAATTGGCGGTGATCTACCCGAAATGGCAAATCGGCGTCGGCGATTGGGTCGGCTGGGCGTGCGCCCTCGGCGGGGCGGCGACGGCGGCGTTGTTGTGGCGTTTTCGCGCCACTATTGGTCGCGGGCCCTTGGCTGGGGTGCTGTTTTTTGCGGTCACGCTATCGCCCAGCCTGGGGTTTGTGGATTACGGCTATATGCAGTATTCCTTCGTCGCCGACCGTTATCAGTATTTCGCCAGCATCGGGCTGGTGGCGGTGTTCGCCGCCGCCGCCACGGTCGCCCTGCGCTATGGCTTAGCGCGGCTTGCTGAGGCGCGGCGGCGGCCGGCGCGCTTAGTCGCCGGCGGCGGCGCGGCCGCCTTAGTGGCGCTGTTGGCCACCCTGGCTTGGCAGCAAGCCACCATTTATGAAGATGAGCACCTTTTTTATAGCCACATCGTCTCTTACAACCCGGTGGCGCGCAGCGCGCATCACAATCGCGGCTTGTGGCTGCACAAGCAGGGGCGCTCCGAAGAAGCGCTGGCGGATTTTCACCGCGAGTTGCAAAACCGCCCCGATTACGACAACCCGCATGTTTCCATCGGCATCATTCATGACCAAGCGAATCGTTTCGTCGAAGCCGAAAAACACTACCGCAACGCCCTGCGCATCAAACCGCACAACAAAGAAGCGCTGAACAATCTGCCGCTATTGCTGGTGCGGCGCGGGCAGGGCGAAGAGCAGCAGGGGCGCATTAAGGAAGCCGAGGCCCTTTATCAACAAGCCCTGCAGGTGGTGCCGCACCACGCCGATGCCACCCTTTTTCTCGGCGCCTTGCTCGGCACCACCGGGCGCTATCAGGCGAGCGCCACGTTGTTCCAAGATTTCCTAAAAGTGACGCCCGATAGCGCCATCATGCACGGCAATTTGGGGCTGACGCTATTCCAATTGAAGCGCTTCGATGCCGCGCTGCGCAGTTTTGACCGCGCCCTGGAATTAGACCCCAATATGGAGGATATGCGCACCAACCGCGAGCGTTTGGTGGAATTTATGGCCAGCGGCGAGGCCGGCGGGCAATAAATCGCCGCCAGCCGCGCCGCAACCGCCCCGACTCGACCAAACCCACCACACACATGGCCGTCCGGCCACCTAAATCGCGAGTAGCGCGGCGCCGGCAACGCGCCACGGCGGCCACCATCGCGGCCCGGCGCGTGCCGCCTGGCGGCACAGCCGGTCTGGTCCTCAAACCGAGCGTGTGGCTGTTTCTGATGTGCTTTTGCGCCTATCTGGCCAACGGCGGCTTTCTCGCCGGGCGGGATCAAGAAGCCAACATGCGCACCAGCGTCAATCTGCTGAAAAACGGCTCATTGTCGATAACGCCGAGCCAAGCGCCGCGCGCCTTTGTATGGGTTTTGCATCAGCCCGGCCAAGCGCCGCAACAACTCAAAAAAGTACATCATTTGAGCGAACAAGATCTCCAGTGGTACGCCAGCGGCGCCTTGATTCCGCATGCGCGCTACTACATGGCTGAAAGCGTACACCGCGGCCACTATGTCAGCGCGTTTGGGCCCGGGGCCGCCTTGTTGGCGCTGCCGCTGTATGGATTCCTCGATGCGTTCACCGACCTCAGCACTAACTCGACCGCGTGGTGGTTCGGCGCCAAGACCTTGTCGGCGGCTTTGGTGGCCTTTTCATGCGTGCTGATATTTATGTCCATGGGCCTGTTCGTCGCCACCCGCCCGGCGTTTTTTGCGGCGTTAGTGTTCGGACTCGGCAACGCCGCCTGGAGTCTCAGCAGCCAAGCCTTATGGCAGCAGACCGCAGCGTTGTTTTTTCTCGCCCTCGGGTCATGGTTTCTGCTTGGTTCAGCCGCCGGACGCGGCAAAAATTTCGCGCTGTATTGCGGCGCCGCGTTTGGCATGGCGGTGTTGTGCCGCCCCACCGGGGTGTTCGCTGCCCTCTTCGTCGGTCTGTATTTTTTGCTCCTGGCGCGCCGCGGCGGTTTCTCGCCGGTGCTCAAATACGCCCTCGGCCTGCTGCCGTTCGCGGTCGCGGTGGGGATGTACAACGACTATTATTTAGGCAGCCCATTCACCTTTCCGCAGTCCGTGGTGGCGGATTTTTTGGCCGACCACTATGCCGATGGCAACATTTGGAGTACGCCGCTGTTAGTCGGCTTGAGCGGCTTGCTGTTTAGCCCATCGCGCGGCCTGCTGTTTTATTCGCCCCTGCTGCTGGCCGGCTTCGCCGGCGCGGCCTTATTGTGGCGGCAGCCGCGTAAATTCGCCGCCCTCATGCCGTTGTTAGCGGCCGCCGTGGCCATGCTCACCGCCGCCCTATGGTTCGATTGGTGGGGCGGCAACACCTATGGGCCGCGACCATTGGCCGACCTCGGCGTTTTCCTGACCCTACTGATGATTCCTCTGCTCCACCGCGTCGTGCTCGATAAAATCCTCGCAGCGCGCTGGCTGCGCGGGGCGTGCGCGGTGCTGCTGCTGTATTCGGGCGTGGCGCAGGTCCTCGGCGCCTGGGCCTATAGGCGCCTGGGCCTATAACGGCCAATGGCACATTATCGAGCAGCGCAACCCCAACCAGGTGGAACATCGGGGGCGCTTTTGGGATTTTCGCGACAGCCAAATTTGGCATTACGCCAGCCATTTTCAAGCCGAGAAAAATCATAAGCAGCGCTTGATGGATACCTTCATACGCTGGAAAACCGTGGTGATGACGGCGCCCCCCATTGCGCCGCCGCCAGCGTCCACGGCCCCATCGCTCACCGCGTCGCCAAAAACTGAACATTCCGCAGCGCCCGTAAACCTGCGCCCATAATGCCGCGCCAGTAATCCCCATGGCCTCGAAAAAACCCACCTCGGTCGCCCAACAGCGCCAGCGAACGCTGCGTCGCCGCCAACAGCGCGCCACGCCGGCGCCGCGCGCGCCTCGCAATCGCCCCCCCGACGGCATCGCTGGGCTGGTACTCAAACCGAGCGCCTGGCTGTTTCTGATGTGCTTGTGCGCCTATCTGGCGAACGGCACTTTTGTGCCGGGGCGAGATCAAGAAGCCAACATGGTCACTAGCCTCAATCTGTTGAAAAACGGCTCATTTTCGATGACTCCGAGCCAAGCGCCACGCGCCTTCTCTTGGGTTTTACATCAACCCGGCCAAGCGCCGCAACCACTGCAAAAAGTGCATCATTTGAGCGCAAAAGCGCTCGATTTGTACGCCAGCGGCGCGTTGCGACCGCAGCAGCGCTACTACCTCACCGAGAGTACACGCTCCGGACACTATGTCAGCGCGTTCGGTCCCGGAGCCGCGTTGTTAGCCGTGCCGCTGTACGGATTCCTCGATGCGTTCACCGACCTCAGCGCCAACTCTGCAGTGTGGTGGTTCGGCGCCAAGACCCTGGCGGCGGTTTTGGTGGCCTTTTCCGTGGTGCTGATTTTTATGTCCATGGGCCTGTTCGTCGCCACCCGCCCGGCGTTGTTCGGTGCGTTAGTGTTCGGCCTCGGCAGCACCGCCTGGAGTCTCGGCAGCCAAGCGCTATTACAGCAGACCGCGGCGTTGTTCTTTCTCGCCCTCGGGGCCTGGTTTCTGCTCGGCTCAGCCGCCGGACGCGGCAAAAATTTCGCGCTGTATTGCGGCGCCGCGTTTGGCATGGCGGTAGCGTGCCGCCCCACTGGGGTGTTCGCAGCCCTCTTCGTCGGTCTGTATTTTTTGGCCATGGCGCGGCGCGGCGGTTTTTCGCCGGTGCTCAAATACGCCCTCGGCCTCTTGCCGTTCGCGGTCGCGGTGGGGATGTACAACGACTATTATTTAGGCAGCCCGTTCACTTTCGCGCAGTCCGTGGTGGCCGAATACTTGGCGCAACAGAGCGCCGGCGGCGACATTTGGAACACCCCGCTGTTAGTCGGCTTGAGCGGCCTGCTGTTTAGCCCATCGCGCGGCCTGCTGTTTTATTCGCCCTTGTTGCTGGCCGGCTTCGCCGGCGCGGTTTTGTTGTGGCGGCAGCCGCGTAAATTCGCCGCCCTCATACCGCTGTTAGCGGCCGCCGTGGCCATGCTGCTCACCGCCGCCCTATGGTTCGATTGGTGGGGCGGCAACACCTATGGGCCACGACCGTTGGTGGATCTCGGCGTTTTCCTGGTTTTGCTGATGATTCCCCTGCTCGACCGCGCCGTGCTCGATAAAATCCTCGCAGCGCGCTGGCTAGGCGGGGCGTGCGCGGCGCTGCTGCTGTATTCTTGCGCCGTGCAGGGCCTCGGCGCCTGGACCTATAACGGTCAATGGAATGTTGTCGACCAGCGCGACCCCGGCCAACTGCAACATCGCGGCCGTTTTTGGGCTTTGAGCGACAGCCAAATCTGGTACTACGCCAGCCATTTCCAAGCCGCCATAAAACATAAGCGCCTTTTGATGGATACGGTCACCCGCTGAAAATCGGCGACAAAATCGACGTTGATCTGGCGTTGGCTTTTGATTTTGCTTTTGGCTTTTGATTTTGATTTTTGGCTTTGGCTTTTAACGTTTTACTCCCCCCCGCTTCAGAGGGTGCGAAAAGCCCTCGCTGACTAAGGAAAATGAAGGAAAAGTATCATTTTCAAAATTTAAACAATAAGCAATAGCAACACTTTCGCCTGATTTTTTAACAACGCCAACCGAAATTTTAATCAAGAATGGCCTTTTCGCACACCCTCTGAAGCGGGGGGAGTAAAGCGTTAAAAGCCAAAAGCCAAAGCCAAAAGCGAAATCAAAAGCGAAATCAAAAGCTAACATCAAAAGCTAACATCAAAAGCTAACATCAAAAGCGAAATCAAAAGCTAACATCAAAAGCTAACATCAAAAGCACCGCCCTAAATCAGCCGCTGACCTCAAAAAAACGCCAGTCGAACTGCAGATTTAGGTATATAACCCCCCCCAAAATTTTCCCCATGGCAAAGAAAAAGCCCACGCCGCCTAAGCAACGACCGCGAACGCTGCGTCGGCGCCAGCAGCGCGCCATGCCGGCGCCCAAGTCGCGGCGCAATCTGCTGACGCTCGGGCGGGATTGGGCCACCACGCTGGCGCACTCGACGCCGCCGACGGCGCCGCCATGGAAGGCGCTGCCGTGGATTCTCCTGCTGGCGTTTGTGGCCCGCGCCAGCATCGCCCTACATAGCGATTTCCTGCTGCATCCGGATGAAATCATGCAGTATTTGGAACCGGCGCATCGCTTGGCGTTCGGCCACGGCATGGTGCTGTGGGAATATTTTTACGGCGGGCGCGCGTGGCTATTGCCGGGGCTTATCGGCGGCGTGTTGTGGTTGTTTAAGGTGACCGGGTTCGGCCAGGTGATTTGGTATGTGGATGGGGTGAAGTTGTTCTTTTGCGCGATTTCCTTAGGCATTCCGGCCGCCATGTATGCCTTTGCGCGCCGCCATTTCGATGAAACCGCAGCCCGCATCGCGCTCATTGCCGGCGCTTTTTGGTATGAATTGGTCGGTTTCGCGCACAAACCCATGGCCGAGTTTTTCACCACCGTGATACTCGTAATATTGTTGGCAATGTGCGTCCGCCCGACCGCCAACCGCCCGCTGGCGATATGGACTGCGGCCGCATTGGCGGTGCTGGTGGTCGCCCTGCGCCTGCAATACGCGCCGCTGGCGGCGCTGTTGCTCGGCGTGGTGTGGCTGCGCAGCGATAAAAAATGGCATCTCACCATGGCGGCGACGGCTTGCCTATTGGCGGTGGGCGTGTTCGACGCCGTCACCTGGGGCGGCGGCTTGTTTCATTCCTATCTCACTAATTTGCACTTCAACTTCACCTACCCGTTCGCGGCGCTGCCGCATGTGATGCCGCCCTATCAGTTTGTGTGGTGGTTATTGCTCGCCAGCGGGGGGGTGAGCGTGCTGTGCATGGCTGCGGCGTTGCTCGCCAAAGAACGCTGGCGGCGCTATGGGCTGGTGTTTATGATGTTGGCGGTTTTGTTGGTTTTCCATTCGTTGCAAACTCACAAGGAATATCGCTTTATTTTCGCCGCCTTGCCGCTGTGGTTGCTGTTGGGGGCGGATTTGTTAGCGCGACTGTTTGCGCGCCTACCCGGCCGCCGGGTGCAAGTGGCGTTAGCGGCCGGCGCGGCGGTGATGTTTGTCGGCGTCGGCATCGGCGGGCTGATGAACGCCCTGCCCTATCAACACCAAGTGACGCGAAATCCGTTCACCGGCGCCGACACCCACAACAAATTTTTGCCGCGCCTGCACCCGCAAGTGGTGCCGATGATGGCGGCCTATCGCTATCTGGCGCAAGCCCCAGGCGTGACTGCGGTGTGGCATCGCGAGCGCGGCGCCGCCAGCATTCCGGGGTACTATTATTTGCACCGCAAAATACCGCTGTACGACCACGCCAGCGGCGCCAAATTGGTGGCCAAAAATCAGCAATTGGTGCACTCATCCATCAGCCACATTGTGTCCGAGTTTGATGATTTCAAGCCGCCGGATTACGCGCTGATAAAAACCTTCGGCCAGTTGAACATCTGGCAGCGCAACGACGCCACTAGCCCAGTGCGCCAATGGCAAACCTTTAGCCCGCATTACATTCTCTCCGGGGCACAAGAAATCATGCGCCAATCGAGCCGCGAGTACCCCACGCCGCCGCCCAATTGGGGCATCACATTTGTCGAGTAGACTGCTCACTTATCGCCCGCCGCCGGTACGCGCCCGACTACCGCCCGACTACCGCCCGACTACCGCCCGCAAATCACCCGACAACCGCCCACCATCAACATGACATCCCGCGCCAATTCCGATGTGTGCTTCATCATCCCCACTTACAACGAAGTGGGCAATATCACGCCGTTGTTGCAGCGCCTGATGGCGTTAGACCATGCCTGGCAGGTGTTGATTGTGGATGACGACAGCCCGGACGGCACCGCCGCCGCGGTCGAAGCGATGCGCGCCCAATACCCGCGAATCCACCTATCCACCGGCAAAAAACGCGGTTTGGGGGCGGCCTACAAGCGCGGGCTGGCGGTGGCGTTAGAGCGCATCGGCGCCGACATCGTGTTGCAGATGGACGCCGATTTCTCCCATGACCCGTCGGTGGCGCCCAAACTCATCGCCGCGGTGCGCGGCGGCGCCGAAGTGGCCATCGGCAGCCGCTATGTGGAGCACGCCAGCATCGACAGCCGCTGGCATGTGTCTCGGCGCTGGTTATCGAACGGCGGCAACTGGCTGGCGCGCCGCATCGCCGGCATTGCCGGCGTGCGCGACTGCACTTCCGGCTTCCGGGCGATTCGGCGCGCCGCGTTGGAGCGCGCCATGGCCACCCAATTGCCGGTGAACGGCTACGCCTTCCAAATCGCCCTGCTGCACCAGTTGATTCACCACGATGCAAAGGTGGTGGAATACCCCATCCACTTTCAGCAACGGGCGCACGGCGAAACCAAATTAGGGCTATCGGATTTGCTCGAATTTTTCATCAGCGTATGGGCGCTGCGCTTTCCCAGCGCCCGCACCTTCACTAAATTCGCCATCACTGGGGTGAGCGGAATCCTCGTTAATTTGTCGCTCTTCGCAGCCCTTATCGAACTCGGGGCGCACAAATATGTGGCCTCGCTGGTGGCCATCGAACTCTCCATTTTGTGGAATTTCTTGCTCAACAATTACTGGACTTTTAGCCATCGCGAGTTGGTGGGCAATAAATTAGTGCGCGGCTTGCGCTTCAATATCGCCTCGCTCGGCACCCTGGGCATCAGTTTCGTCACCTTTTTGGCTTTATCGGCGGCCTTTCCGGCGGCCTCGTTAGTGTTGCATCAGGCTCTCGCCATCGCCCCGGCGGCCTTGTTCAACTACTTCATCAATTCGTACTGGACTTTCGGCGGCGCTACGCCCCATTGCGCGCCCAAACGCTAAAACGCCCTAAAACTCTCCGCCGGCGATTAAGGTAGACGCTTCGCGCCGGCCATTGACGCCGTAACTTGCCGCCCATTCGCCATCGCTCACGCCGATTACCCCCATGCTCATCCCCACCATCATCAGCGGCGGCGCCGGGGCGCGCTTATGGCCGCTTTCGCGGCGCTTGCATCCCAAATCCTTCCTGCGCCCGCACGGCGGCCATAGCCTGCTGCAGCACGCCTTTTTGCGCGCCGCCAAATTGCCTGGGGTCGATACCGTGCTCACCATCACCGGCCGCGAACTGCTGCACACCACTCGCGACCACTACTGGGGCATCCGCGCCGAACACGCCGACCTCAGCACGCACTTTATCCTCGAACCCTTTGCGCGCAACACCGCGGCCGCGGCGGCGTTGGCCGCGGTGTGGTGCGCGCAGCGGCATGGCGAGGATGCGGTGTTGCTCATCATGCCGGCCGACCACATGATGACCGATGCGGCAGCCTTTGCCGCCGCCGTCGCCACCGCCGAGTTGCGCGCCCAAGACGGCAAAATCGTCATGTTCGGCATTGCGCCGCGCGCCGCCGAGAGCGGCTATGGCTACATCGAACATCGCGCCGGCGAGGTGCTGCGCTTTATCGAAAAACCGCCAACCCATAAGGCGCGCGAATATCTGGACGCGGGCGGATTTTTGTGGAATTCCGGCATGTTTTGCGCCACCGCTGGCGTGTTATTGGCGGAAATGGCCACCCACTGCGCGGACATCCTCGCCACGGCGCGACAATGTCTGGCGGCTGACCAATTGACCGGCGAATCGGCCACCGAATCCACCAAATCGGCCACCGCGAGCGATTGCACCGACATCAGCGCCGAATCCTTCGCCGCCATGCGCGCCATTTCCTTAGACCACGCGCTGATGGAACACACCGCCGCAGCCGCGGTGGTGGCCTGCGACCCCGGCTGGAGCGACATCGGCAGTTGGCGGGCGCTCACCGCCGATGCGCCCGCCGACGCCGACGGCAACCGCATAACCGGCGAGGTGATCGCCCACGACAGCGAAAACTGCACCATCCAGAGCGATAACCGCGTCATCGGCGCCGTCGGGCTGCGCAACCTGCTCATCATAGACACCCCGGACGCCTTATTAGTGGCCGACCGCGCGCGCGACCAGGAAGTCAAACACATTTATGCCGCGCTGAAGGCGCGCCAATCCGAGGCCGGCGAATCCCACCGCCGCGTGGAACGCCAATGGGGCGCCTACACGGTGTTAGACGCCGGCGCCGGCTTTAAGGTCAAGCGGCTGGAGGTGCGGCCCGGCGGGCAGTTGAGCCTGCAATCCCACCTCCACCGCAGCGAACACTGGACCGTGGTACTCGGCGTAGCCCAAGTAACCCGCGGCGAGGTGGTCAGCGCCTTGCAACCCAACCAATCCACCTACATCGCGCCGCAGCAAAAACATCGCCTCGAAAACCCCGCCGCCACGCCGCTGGTGGTCATCGAGGTGCAAATGGGCGACTACTTGGGCGAAGATGACATCGTGCGCTATCAAACCACCGCGTAAACGCGCCTCAGCCGCCCACCTCTAAGGACAGAATCTCGGAAAATTGAAAATGGCTGGCCAAATCCGGCGGCAGCAGCGCTTTCAAATAGGCCGCCACGGGCGCGAAATACTCCACCAGCACCGAATCCTGCCACCATTGCTGCGCCGTCATATCCATAAAAGCCGCGGCGAACAACATCAGGGCGATGATAATCACCCCGCGCGCGGCGCCAAATAGCAATCCCAACAAGCGCTCGCCGCCGCCCACGCCGCCACCGCCCAATAGTCGGCGGATAAACGCGCCGAGCAACCATGCCAGAGCCAGCGTCACCACGAAAATCACCACAAATGCGGCCATCACCCGCAGCGACGGCTGGGACACATGCGGCTCAAAATAGACCGCGCCGCGCGCCGCGTACGCATACGCGGCCCACAACGCCCCCGACCACGCCGCCAACGACAGCATCTCGCGCACCAACCCACGGCAAAACCCCACCACCATGGAAATGCTAAGAATCGCCAAAATCACATAATCCAGCACATAATCGAGAATGGGCATGGTCAAAACCGGGGGGAATGATGATGGTCAGCCGAAAACCGCGGCGGCGGAGGCACTAAGGATGATACGAGCGTAATCTTAAGGGCGTTATATACCTAAATTTCCATTATTAGGTTGTTATTTTGGATTTTGGTTGTTGATGTGGCTTTTGCTTTTGCTTTTGCTTTTGCTTTTTGCTTTTGCTTTTCGCTTTTGCTTTTGCTTTTGCTTTTCGCTTTTGCTTTTGATGTGGCTTTGGCTTTTTGCCTTTAGTCTTCACTCCCCTTAGCTTTTGCTTTTTGGAGGGGGAGTCAAAACTGGCGGCTTCATCGCCAGTTTTGGTGGGGGGGTGCTTTGAGGCTGAGTTTGACTTGAAGTCTTTCACTTTCGCCGTTGCTTTGACTTTGATTTTTCTGTTGATGTTGATGTTGATGTTGATGTTGTGTCTTTTAACTCATTTTTTGCGGCTGATAGGGTGAAAAATTTAAAGACAAAATCGAAAGCGAAAATCAAAATCAAAAAACTCTAAGTAAAACCTAACATTAAAGATATTCCCACCAAAACTGGCGATGAAGCCCGCCAGTTTTGGCTCCCCATCCCGAAAAAGCATGGGGGGAGCGAAGACTAAAGGCGAAAAACCAAATCAAAATCAAAAGCCACATCAAAACCCGCAAATCTATGGCACATGCCGCGTTACATAGCCTTTTTCACCGACTAGGGATTCTAGTTGTCGGCTGATTTGCAAGGCGGTTGCTTTGTCGGCGTAGGGACCGAGCCAGATGCGCGTGGCTTGACCGACCAGCGCGGTTATTACGCGGGTTTTGTGTACTTTGAAGCCATGCTCGGCGAGTAGCGCCGAGACCTGGTCGATGCCGGCTTGCTTGGAATAGGTGCCGACGCGAACCGCCCAACCGCGCGATGATGTCGCCGGCGCGGCGCTTTCGGCTCGGCCCTTGTTAGGCGCGCCACTGAGCGGCAGCGAGGGCGCGGCGGCGGCCGGCTTGGGCGGCGGCGGCTCCGGCAATGTCAATAGCGGCGCTGGGCTCGGCAGCGTCAACGGCGGCGCCGCGACCTGGGTATTTTGCGCGCTCTCTTGGCTCGGGGCTGCTTCGCGCACCACGCGTCCGGCGGCATCGGTGAGCTTCAGCGGGGCGTGGAAGGTGAGCGGCGCGACGGTTTCGGAATCGCGAGTGGAACCGAGGTTAATGCGGGTTTCGATGCCTTCTTCGGACAACAACCATGGAATCGCCAATACCGCCGTGCTCACCACGATGACGGCCCCGGCGAGACGATGCCGTAACTGGTATTGCGGCGGCGCGGCGCGGCTGGGTATCACGCTGGGCGGGCTGGGCAGTCTAGGCGTGGTTGCGGCGCGGGCGGCGGCAATCGCAGGTTCGATGGGGGGATGCTGCCGGGCGATGCGGCTGGCGAGTAATCAGACGACGGGATGCTTGCGAAGTGGGCAATTTTCATCAGGTTTCGATGTTTATCGAGCAAAGCAGACATGATGGCGGGGAATCGAGCAACCACACCTATAAAGCGCCCGAAACTTGCGCTTGAAAATGGCGCTTGAAATGAATCGCAACAATCACCCGCAAAATGGCGCTGGAAAATCACCCGCCGCAATCGCCGCGAAATTGCCCTCAACAATGCTCTAAGGAATCGCCACGCCGGCATTATCGCCGCGTTGCAGGTGGGCAAGTATAGCGCCCACGGTTTGAAAAGAGCCCCAAACCACCACCCGGTCGCTGGCTTGCGCATCCGCCATGGCTCGTGAATACGCCGCCAGCGGGGAGGCGTGGGTGCTGGCCGGGGCGGCATCACCCGCCTGGCGCAATTGCCGCTCTAACGCCGCCGCGGTTTGCCCGCGCTCGCCGAGCAACGTCGCCAGATACCAATGGTCGATGACGCCGCCTAACGCCGCCATCATCTCGGCGGCCGCTTTATCGGCCAGCACGCCGAGCACGGCGCGGGTCTGGCCGGCTTGGTCGGCCTTATCGGCACACTGGCGACGCGCCAAAAAACCGGCCAATTCCGCCGCCGCATCCGGGTTATGCGCCACATCGAGGATGATTTGCGGGGCGCCGTCTACCACCTGACAGCGCCCGCCCAAAGTCATCTTCGCTAGCCCGTCGATGAGGTGTTGCGGGCGCGCATCGATATGCGCATTAATATGTCCATGGGCGCGGCGGCTGGCATGGGCGGCGGGCGGCGCGGCGCGGCGGGCGGTCAGCGCCAGCGTCGCCGCCACGCCGGCCAGATTATCGCGTTGCCGCGCCCCGCCAAACGGCGGCGCCAAGCCGGCGACGCACCGCCATGACGCCGCTATCGCGCGGTGGCCGCTGCGCCAGCGAAAATCATCGGCGTGACCAGCGGCGAAACTAGCGGCCTCCCGAGGCGCGGGCGATGTAGTCGCAGCGGCAGCATGGTCCGCCATTCGGCTGGCGCCGAGGTCAACATCGAGGCAAAAATCCCGACCATTTAGCAGCAATTCGCACTGCCGCTCGACGGCGACGCGCGCTACGCTCGGCGGCGGATGGGGGTCGGCGCACACCGCCACGGCGCCGGGGGTCATGATGCCGGCTTTTTCGGCGCCGATGGCGTCGCGGCTGTCGCCTAGCCATTGGGCGTGGTCGATGCCGATGGAGGTGAGCAGGGCGATGTCATTGTCGACCACATTGACCGCGTCCAAGCGCCCGCCCATGCCCACTTCGAGCAGCGCCACATCCACCTCGCGGCGCTGAAAAACCCGCAACGCGCACAGCGTGCCGAACTCGAAATAGGTCAGCGCAATGCCGTCGCGGGCGCGCTCGATGTCGGCGAAGGCCTGGCACAACGCAGCATCGTCGGCGGCGACGCCATCGATGCGCACGCGTTCGTTGTAATGCAGCAAATACGGCGAGGTGTAACTGCCGATGGTTAGCCGACGCGGCGGCGTGACGGCGCTGGGGTCGGCGGCCGGGGCCGGGGCCGGGACCTGGTACTGCGCCTGCGCCTGCACCGACCGGCCGATTTCCAGCAAGGCGGCTTCTAACATGGCCACGCACGAACCCTTGCCGTTGGTGCCGGCTACGGCTATCACCCAAGCGCTGCGCGTGCCGCGCAAATTTTTCCACACTTGGGCGATGCGCGACAGCCCCATATCGATGCTGCGCCAATGCTGGGCTTGGGTGTGCGCCAGCCAATCGTCCAAAGTCCACTCGGCGAGCGCCGACGACCGCCCGATGCCCGGCGCCTTCATGGCGGCATCGCTTTCGGGCGCCGGGCCGGGGACGGCTGGGGCGGCATCGGCGGCTGGATTCGGCAAAAATTTCGGTAAAAAATCATCAAACTCGGCAAAATTTGGCAACTATCGTCTAAAAAGCGGATAAATAACGCATGTTGCCGCCGATTCTCAACTAGGCGCGGATTTTCCGCCGCTGGCGAGTGACGCGGTTGACGCCGTTGATGCGGTTGATGCGGTCTGCGCCATGGGCAATTTTTTCGTCGTAGTCGACGCATCCGCCTTGCCGAAGCCCAATAAATCCAGCAACGAGGCGATGGTGTCGCGCAGCGCCCGGCGGTCTACGATCATGTCGATGGCGCCGTGCGCCAGTTGAAATTCGGCGCGCTGGAAACCTTCTGGTAGGGTTTCGCGCACCGTTTGCTCGATAACCCGCGGCCCGGCGAAACCGATGAGGGCTTTGGGTTCGCCGATGATGACATCGCCGAGCATGCCTAAGCTGGCGGACACGCCGCCCATGGTGGGGTCGGTCAGCACCGAGATATAGGGGATGCCCAAACGCCGCAACTGGGCGATGGCGGCGGCGGTTTTGGACATCTGCATCAACGAGAACAGCGCCTCTTGCATACGCGCCCCGCCGCTGGCGGAAAAACACACCAGCGGCTGGCGATGGGTCACGCTGTGATTCACGGCTTGCACAAAACGTTCGCCGACCACCGAGCCCATGGAGCCGCCCATAAAACGGAATTCAAAGGCCGCCGCCGTGACCGCCGCGCCCTTCAAACGGCCGCGCGCAACCAGCAAGGCTTCGCTGGCGTGGCTATTTTTTTTCGCCTCGCTCAAGCGCTCGCGATAGCGTTTGCTGTCGCGAAACTTGAACATATCCAGCGGCCGCACATCGTCCGCCAGCCAGTGAAGCGAGTCGTCATCGAGGAAGATGCGCAGCCGACTCTCAGCCCCCAAACGCATGTGGCAGTCGCACTGCGGGCACACTTGCAGGCTGTCGCGCAAGGTGCCGTGGTACACCACCGCTTGGCAATCGCCGCACTTGCTCCACACCCCTTCGGGCACCCCGCGCTTGTCGATGCCGGCTTTGGTTTTGATCTTGGGCGGGATGATTTTATCAAACCAATTCATAGGGTTATCATGCTTAGTTGAGGTGAAATTAATGCGCGGCGGCAACATCATACTGCGCCACCGCCAGGCAAAAACGGCGGATTTTGGCGATGTCCTTAGCGCCGTCAGTCTCCACGCCGGTGCTGACATCGACCCCATAGGGTCTAGTTTGCGCCACCGCCGTGGCGACATTTTCCGGCCCCAATCCACCCGCCAGCAGCAACGGCAAGTCGCCGCCGTACTGCGCCAGGCGCCAGTCGAAGGCCATGCCGGCGCCGCCGTACGCAGCCGCGTCGGCGTCCAGCAAAATGCCACTAGCGCGGTGCGGCCGGGCTGCGTAGGCCGTCTCTTGGGCGAGCAAATCCGCGGCCGTGGTGCCCGGCGTCACGCGCAAGGCCTTGATGTAGGGGACGCCGAATGCGGCGCAAAAATCGGCCGGCTCATCGCCATGAAATTGCAGGCAAGTGGGATTGACTTGAGCCAGGATGGCGCGCACTTGCGCCGCGCTGGGGTTCACCAGCACCGCCACGCTGGCCACCCATGGCCCGATGGCGGCGACCATGGCGGCGGCGGAATCCAGCCCCACGCAGCGCCGGCTGGGCGGGTGAAATATCAAGCCGATGGCGTCGGCGCCGGCGGCCACCGCCGCTTGGGCTACGGCTGGCTCGGCAAGGCCGCAGATTTTGATGCGCGTTGCCAATTTTTTAGGATTTTAATGTTGTTAATTCAATTAGTTGGCGGAAATACTTAATGCGCGTGATTCATCCGGTAATGGGCCGTGATGTAGAGCAATTAATGCCCATGGGGCATGGATTTAACCTGAATCATGGCGATTTTCGGGTGAAATATCGACCGGTGGACGCGCCTTATGCCGGAGCGCCGCGCCGGCTGATTCTACCAAACCTCGGTCGCCCACATTCACTCACCAGAAGCGGCACGGCGGCGGCGGCGGCGGTAAATTAAAACTCGAATCGTACTCCACGCCGGCGAAGTACAGCCCATCGGGCGCGGCGGTGGCGGCCGCCAGGCGGCGGTCGCGGCCGGCTAACAATTGCCCGAGCCAATCCACCGCGCAGCGCCCTTCGCCGATGCGCACTAGGCTGCCGACAATATTTCTTACCATATGGCGCAAAAATCCGTCGGCGGTGAGGTCGAGCCATATCCAGTCGCCGGATTGCTCGATGCGCAGATGGTGCATGGTTTTGCGCGCGCTTTTGGCTTGGCAGCCGGCGGCGCGAAAGGCGCTGAAATCATGGCAGCCGGTCAACACGGTGGCGGCGACGCGCATGCGCGCCACCGATAACGGCGCCCCATACCAGGCGACGCGGCGATGTAAATATGACGCGCTGGCGTCGCGATTCAAAATCACATAACGATAACGGCGCGCCCTGGCGCTGAAACGAGCGTGGAAATCGGCCGCCACCGGCTGCGTCCATAGCAGCGAGATGTCGCCGGGCAGATGGGTGTTGACGCCGCGCAACCATTGCTGGGCGCTGCGCTGCGCGGTCGTATCGAAGTGAATTACCTGGCCGATTGCGTGCACCCCGGCATCGGTGCGCCCGGCGGCGGTTATGCGTACGCCGTGCGCGGCCACGGCGCCGATAGCGGCCTCCAACCGCGCTTGCACGGTGTCGGCATCGCGCTGGCATTGCCAACCGCAATAATGGCTACCGCCGTATTCGACGCCGGCGGCGATGCGTTGCAAGGCGGCTTTAGACTCCGGGTACATGACTCGGCTGGGGTAAGGTTTCGCTATAATCCCGGCGGTGGTATGGCAGTTGTATGTCGGCGCCATGGCCGGCGGATTGGGCGACGAATTGGCCGGCGGATGTAGATTACTCCACCCAGAAAATCAAACCATGGAAACAAACCTTAAAACAAACCCATAAAACGCCAGCAGCAAACTACGCCGCAATCGCCACGCGTGATTTAGCATCGCCATGACACTTAAGTGACAACCGCCCCCACCTAACCGATGACCAAACACACCATCATTTGCGGGGATTCGCGCAGCATGGATGGCGTGGCCGATCAATCGGTGCATCTGGTGGTTACCTCGCCGCCGTATTGGCAACTGAAGGACTATGGCACGGCGCTGCAAATCGGGTTTCACAACACCTACCAAGACTATATCAATCATCTAAATTTGGTGTGGCGCGAATGCCATCGGGTGTTGGAAAATGGATGTCGGCTATGCATAAACATCGGCGACCAGTTTGCGCGCGCCGCTTATTATGGACGCTATAAAGTTATCCCCATCCGCACCGAGATTATAAAATTTTGCGAGACCATGGGGTTTGATTATATGGGGGCGATTATCTGGCAAAAGGTAATCACCTCAAACCCGAGCGGCGGCGCATCCATTATGGGCAGTTTTCCGACCCCGCGCAATGGCATTGTGGCTTTAGATTATGAATTTATCTTATTGTTTAAGAAATTGGGCAAGCCATCGGCGCCATCGGCAAAACAAAAAACCGAATCTAAAATGAGCACGCAAGAATGGCGGCAGTATTTTTCCGGGCATTGGAATTTTGCCGGTGAAAAACAAGGCAAGCATGCGGCGGTGTTTCCGGAGGAATTGCCAAAGCGGTTGATTAAAATGTTTGCCTTTGTGGGCGAGACGGTGTTAGACCCTTTCATGGGCAGTGGAACAACCGCGCTGGCGGCGAAAAATTTGGGTAGGAACTCCATCGGCTATGAAATTAACCCTGATTTTATTCCGCTCATCGAGAAGAAAATATACGCCAATCAAGTGTTTGCCGATGACATATCCACCCATAAACAAAAACCTATTACCCAAGATTTCGATAAAATTATCGATTCACTTCCCTATAAATTTGTAGACCACCATGCCTTGGATAAAAAAATAGACCCGCGCAAACTGAACTTTGGTTCGCGCATTGACGAAAAACCGCAAAAAAAGGAAACCCTGCTGCGCATTAAAAATATCCTAAGCGGCGATAAGTTAGTGTTGAGCAATGATTTAAAAATACGTTTGCTTGGCATCAAAATTCGCCCCGAGCAACAGCAAGATGCGTGCGACTTCATCGCTGAAAAAACGCGCGCGCAATCTGTATACTTGCGGTTTGACGAGCACAAATATGATGCACAAAATAATTTATTGTGCTATCTATATTTGAAGAACAAAACATTCATCAACGCCCGCCTCATTAAAGCCGGCTGCGCCCAGGTGGATGAAAACACCCCCTTCCGTCACCTTGAAAAATTTAAAAGTTTGGAGAAAGCACATGGCAAAAGAATGGATACTTAATTCCGCTACCAGTCGGTTTCAATTTAATTACAAGAAGAACGTCGGCGCGACCTCGCAGTCGATTCGCGCCTGCCAACCAAAGTCACTTGACGAATGGCAATCGTATTACTTCGCCCAGGTTAAGCCCAAAACGCATTTGGAAGATTTGGGGCGCAAGTTATTTATTAAAATCACCGAAGTAATCCAGTTAGAAGTCGAACAAATTACCGAGCAAGATTGTATTGATTTTATTTTAAATCTGGTCATCAGCCGCACTTATGCCGGCTATCAAAACTAAATTAAAACAATTTACGGCTATCTTGAGGCACAACTACAGGTGTCCATTCACCCGGCCAGCGATAAATGGGAGCGCGTCTATAATGTTGACTTTTACATTGTAGTGAATGAAAAATTTATTGGGCTGCAAATAAAGCCGATACTTGAAGGCATACAACTGCCGCAAATATTTAAAGAACAAGCCATATAAGAGAAATCTCATCAAATTTTTCGTGAAAAATTTGGCGGCCAAGTGTTTTATGTTTATTCCACCACTAGTGCCCGGAAAAAAATTATCCACAACCATGATGTTGTGGATGAAATTCGCCAAGAGATTAAACGCTTGCAAACTTAAACGCCCTACCTGCCCGGCTAAATCCGTGCCAGCGCTAGGCATTCATCGACGCCCATTTATCGCTAAGACGGCGCCTCACAAGCGCCCTTCTTGCACTGCGTGGCAGGCGACGTGGGCGCCGTCGGGGGTGGTTTCCAGTGATGGAATCACTTGCGCGCATTTTTCGCGGGCGTGGACGCAACGGCCGTTAAAAACGCAGCCGCTCGGCAAGTTGAGCGGGGTCGGCACCTCGCCCTTTAATTTAACATAGGCCGATTTGCTGCGCCCGATTTTGGGGATGGCGCTCAGCAGGGCGCGGGTATAAGGGTGTTGCGGGGCCGCGAAAACCTCAGCGGTGCGCCCTACTTCGCACACCCGGCCGAGATACATGACGGCCACGCGGCTACCGAAATGCTCGACCACCGACAAATCATGGGTGATAAAAAGATAGGTGAGATTGCGCTCCTGGCGCGCTTGCATCAACACATTCAGCACTTGCGCTTGAATGGAGACATCGAGCGCGGAAATCGGCTCGTCGGCGACGATGAATTGCGGATCCACCATCAGCGCCCGGGCGATGCTGATGCGCTGGCGCTGGCCGCCGGAGAATTCATGCGGAAAACGCGCCCCCCAAGCGGCCTCCACGCCCACCGAGGTCATCACTTCGCTTACCTTTTGCCGTAGATCGCTCGCCGATAGCGCCGGAAAATGAAATTTTGCCGGCTCCAACAGCGTTGCGGTCACGGTTTTGCGCGGGTTGAGCGATGCATAGGGATTTTGGAAAATCATCTGCATTTTTTTGCGGTACGGCAGCAACTCGGCGCGTTTGAGACCGTCGATGCGCTGCCCCTGATAATGCACGGTGCCGCTGGTGGGCGACAACAACCCCATAATGACGCGCCCGACGGTGCTTTTTCCGCAGCCGCTTTCGCCCACCAGGCACAGCGTTTCGCCGCGGGCGATGTCGAGAGATAGGCCGTTTACGGCTTTTATGGTGTCGATTTTGCGCGCCAATTTGCCGCCCTTAAATGACCATTGCTCGAGCAATCCGCCGGAAATATCGAACTCCTTGCGCACGGCGCGCACCGAGACCAGCGGCGCTGGCGTCGAATCGGGCCGGGCGGTTTGGGGGGACATCGACTTAGGCCGGCGGCGATTTGGGCGCTGCGTCGGGCGAATCAGGCGGCGAATCGAGCAAATCAGGCGACGAATCGAGCGGCGCGTGACATGCCACGCTGCGGTCGCGGTGCGTGGATTCCGCTGGCATGGTGGCACTGCATACCGCCCGCGCATGGTCGCAGCGCGGGGTGAATGGGCAGCCGTGGAGAATCTCCCCCAGCGCTGGCATGTGGCCGGGAATTTGCGCCAGACGCTGGCCCGGCGTGGTTTTTTCCGGCAAGGCGGCGAGCAAGCCGGCGGTATACGGGTGGCGGGGGGCGGCGATGACGGCCTCGGTGCGCCCGCGCTCGAGCACGCGCCCAGCGTACATCACCAAAATGCGCTGCGTGACTTCGGACACCACGCCGAGGTCATGGGTTATCAAGATCAAGCCGACCGCGAAATCATTGCACAACTTCAGCAGCAACTCCAGAATTTCCGCTTGGATGGTCACATCCAGCGCCGTGGTCGGTTCATCGGCGATGATGATGGCCGGGTCGCTCAATAAGGCGATGGCGATGACCACGCGCTGGCGCATGCCGCCGGACAATTCATGCGGATATTGCGCCAGCCGCGTCTCGGCCGCGGGAATCTGCACCGCGTGCAGTTTTTTCAGGGCGATGGCGCGCGCTTGGGCGCGGCTCATGCGCCGATGGGCGCGCACGGTTTCGATCATCTGCGCGCCGATGGTGAGCACTGGGTTTAGCGTCACCATGGGGTCTTGAAAAATCATGCTGATTTTGTTGCCGCGAATTTGGCGCATGTCCTCCTCGGCCAGGTCCGCCAAATTCCGCCCCTCGAAGCAAATTTCGCCGCCGGCCACATAGCCCGGTTTGCTGATGAGGTTCAAGACCGCGAACGCCGCCACCGATTTGCCGGCCCCGCTCTCGCCGACGATACCTAAGCGTTCGCCGGCCGCGAGGTCGAAACTCAGCCCGGATACGGCGCGCACCGCCCCGCTGGGCAGCGGGAACACCACCGCCAGATCGCGTACCCGCAGCAGCGTCATGGCAGTGACCGCGCTACCGGCGGCGCTCGGCAGTCAAGTTTTGCTGCATTAATACCGCCATCGCCATCGCCGCCGTTCATGCGCCATACCACTTCGGGTTGAGGGCATCGCGCAGCCAATCGCCCAGCAGATTAATAGCGAGAATCAGCGCCACCAACACCACCGCCGGAAAAAGGGTTATCCACCACGAGCCGCTGAAGATGAATTCGAAGCCGTTGTGGATGAGCGAACCCAAGGACGGCTTGGTGACCGGCATGCCGAGGCCGAGAAAGGCCAGCGCCGCTTCGGTGATGATGGCATTCGCCACTTGCACCGCGGAGATGACCAGCAGCGGCGAGAGGGTGTTGGGCAGGATGTGGCGATAGATGATGGCGCTGGGCGCTAAGCCGATGACGCGGGCGGCGTCCACATATTCCTTTTTCTTTTCCGCCAGCACGCAGGCGCGCACGGTGCGGGCGTATTGCGGCCATTCGGCAATGCCGATGACCAACACGATGACGATGAGGGCGAAATCCTCGTAAAAACTCAACCCCACGGTGGCGCGAAACACGGCCAGGATGACGATGGCCACCATCAAAGTGGTAAACGATAATTGAATGTCGGCCATGCGCATCAAAATGCTATCCAAGCGACCGCCGAAATAGCCGGCCGCCAAACCGATGGAGATGCCGATGAAACCTTGCAAGAGGGTGGCGAAAACGCCGATGAGCAGGGAGATGCCGACGCCGTACAACAAGGCGCTGAGCATGTCGCGCCCCATGGCGTCGGTGCCGAGCAAAAAGCGCGCGTCGGCGCCGGCGCCACGCGGCGGGATTTCCGAATCCATGATGTCGAATTGGGTTAAATCCCACGGATCATAGGGCGCGATGAGCGGCGCCAACGCCGCCGCCACCGTCAGCGCTAACAACACCGCGGCGCTGACCATGGCGGTTTTATCGCCGCGGAAACTGCGATAGAGCGACGACTCGCGCCAGCGCTTCATGGAATCATTCAAAATTCAATCATGCCAATTTAAATATCAAAATTAAGGGATTTATATATCTAAATCTGCACAGTGGGTTTGGTTTTGATTGTGGCTTTTGATTTGGCTTTTGCTATTGATTTTGATTTCGCTTTTGCTATTGATTTTGATTTTGATGTTGCTTTGATGTTGATGTTGATGTTGATGTTGATGTTGTATCTTTTAACTCATTTTTTGTGGCTGATAGGGTGAAAATTTAAAGACAAAAACGAAAATCGACAATCAAAAGTCGAGTAAAACCTAACATTAAAGATATCCCCCCCACCAAAACTGGCGATGAAGCCGCCAGTTTTGGCTCCCCCTCCCGAAAAATCAGGGGGGGAGCGAAGACTAAAAGCAAAAGCAAAATCAAAAGCAAAATCAAAAGCCAAAGCCAAAAAGCAAAGTCAAACGCACCATGCAGATTTAGATATATAAATCCCTAAATTTATTCATTTTAAATTAGCGCATTCAAATTCAAGCACGCAAATTCAAGCATGGAAATTTCACGCCGCAGGTCATGATTCATGCGACCGGCCAGTGAGTTTGACCATGGGGTTGACCAAGCCGTAGACCATATCCACCACAGTGTTGGTGATGACGAAAACCAGCCCGACTACGATGAGGTAGGCGACGATGAGCGGCGTATCGACGCGATTTACCGCTTCGAGGAACATAAACCCCATGCCCGGCCACTGGAAAACGGTTTCGGTGAGGATGGTATACGCCACCATGATGCCGAGTTGCACGCCGCCTATGGTGATGACCGGCAGCAAGGTGTTTTTGAACGCGTGCACCATCCAAATGCGGCGTTTTTTCAGCCCTTTGGCGCGCGCGAAGCGGACATATTCCGATTCCAGCGCTTCCATCATTTCGGCGCGGATCATACGCACGAACAGCGGCAGGATGACCGAGGCCAAGGAAATGCTCGGCAACAGCAGGTGCGTCAGCCCGTCCCAGGTGAGCAAACTGGTCTCCCAATCGCCGACCAACAGGACGGTTTCGCCGCGCCCGTAAGACGGCAGCCAGCCCAATTCCACCGAAAACAGATAAATGAGGAATATCGAGGTCAAAAACACCGGCACCGACAGGCCGAGGATGCTGACGCCCATGGCGAGGCCGGAGACCCAGTGGCGCGGGTTGATGGCGGCGAACACCCCCACCGGCACCGAAAACAGGAGAATCCAGAAGGTGGCGGCCAGCACCAAGTCGATGGTGGCGGGCAATTTGTCGAGGATGACTTCTAACGCCGGTCGCTTGAAAAAATACGACACGCCGAGATCGCCGGCGACGGCGTTTTTGAGGAAACGCCAGTATTGGACGAAAAATGGGTCGTTCAACCCCATTTCGGCGCGCAACTGCTCGCGAGTTTCTTCCGAGACCGACTGCCCGACCAACTCGCGCAGCGGGTCGCCGAGTTCATCTTGAATCGAAAAACTGAGGGCGCTGATGACTAACATGACCACCGCCGCCTGCCCTAATCGGCGGATGAGAAAGGCGAACATGGGGGTTGAATGCTAACCGAGGGGAAGTCGATAGGGGAAAATCGGCAGAGGGTAAAGGCTGGAAAATACCACCGACTTCCTAAATGGCCGCTTGCCAGCTCCATGCTTGGCCGATTAGGTCGAACCCGAGTGGGATAAGCCCGATAGCGGCGAATTAAAACAGCCAATTCCGCCCGCCCTTTCAGCGGCGAGCGGAATCCGCGCCATCAATCGATCACCAAATCACCCAGATAGGGGAAATTCTGCACATTGACCACGCGCTCGATATGCACGCCCTTTTTTGCCGCCCAAGCGAGATCTTGCCAGTGCAGCGGTATGAAGGCGGCCTCGTCGTGCAGGATTTGCTCGACGCGCTGCAACATGTTGGCGCGTTTATCGGCGTCGGTCTCGCCGGCGCTAGCCAGGATGAGTTTATCGACCTCCGCGTTGGCGTAATTGCCGCTGTTGTATTGCCCAAAGCCGCTGTCCGAATCCGGCGTCATGGTCAAAAATTCGCTGAAATTGGCGGAATCCTCAGTATCGGAATGCCAGCCGATCATCATGATGTCGGCGGCGCGCTCGTCGAACTTAGGCCAATACTGCGCCTTGGGCATGGTGGTCAAGTTCACTTTAATATTGATTTTAGCGAGCATGCTGGCCACCGCCTCGGCGATTTTGGCATCGTTAACATAGCGATTGTTGGGCGCCATCATGGTGACCGAAAAGCCGTCCGCATGGCCGGCGGCGGCCATCAAGGCGGCGGCTTTTTTCAGCTCAAAACGCGGCTGCAGCGCCGCCACATGCCCTAAATACCCTTGCGGGCTTTGCTGCGCCGCGGCGGTGCCGAAATTCTTCATGATTTTTTCGACGATGCCGGCATTATTGACCGCCAGCACCATGGCTTGGCGCACCCGCGCATCGGCAAATTCCGCCCGCCGCTGTTGATTCAACTGCAAGGTGATGATGCGGGTGCCGCTCATGGTGATTAAATCCACCTGCTCGCTGCGCCGGATGCGCGCCAAATCCGCCGGCGGAATGGGGGCTGCGAAATCGATATCGCCAGATAATAACGCCGCCACCCGCGTAGGCCCGGCTTTGATGGGCGTGAACACGATGCGCGAAACATTGCCGGGCGAAGCGGTATCCCAATAATCTTCGAAGCGCTCGAACACTACTTTTACGCCCTGCTCGCGCGAGGCCACGGTGTAGGGGCCGGTGCATGAAATGTGGGTGGAGGCGAAGGAATCGCCGTGCTTGCTCAGCTCGGCTTTATCGCGGCCGCGGGCGTCTTGGCCGGCAAAAAATTTGCTATCCAAGGGAAAGATGTAGGTTGCGGTGTGTTCGACGAGGGGGTAGGGGCCGTCGGTGCGCAAGTCGATGGTGTGTTGGTCGACCACTTCGGCGGCGGTGAAATTGCTGAATACGCCCTTGAAATCCTCGCTTTTTTTGAGGCGGTCGAAGGTGAATTTAACATCCGCGGCGGTCATCTCGCGCCCGGAATGAAATTTGACCCCCTGCCGCAAGAAAAACCGCATGGTGGAATCATCGCGCCGCTGCCAGCGGGTGGCGAGGCGGGGCTCGAAGCCCAAATCTTGATTCCAGCGCAGCAGCGGGTCGCACACCATGTGCGAGAACTGCAAGGTGCCGCCGGATAACTGCTCATGAAGATCCATGGAGACCGGGTCGGCATCGTACGCCATGGTCAGCGTTTTGGCCTGGGCCGGCGATGTCGCCAGCCACATCGAGGCCAGCACGGCGACGGCGATCAATCGAGGGGCGGGGGTTTTCATGGCGAGGTCTCCTGAAGGTTGGTGGTGTAAGTTATTGTTGAACTGGTAGTTAAAATCGGGCCAGTTGAAATCGAATTGAAATCAAGCGGTGAATCTACGCGAATCATGGCGTAGATACAAAACGGCCGGGCGGGGTGGATTTCATCGCCGAGTCATTTAAATGTACAGCGGATAAATGCGCAGCGGGTGAATGTACAGCGGCGAGAAAATTTGCATGCTGGTCGGGCGGCGGGCAGGCGAATCCGCCGCCGAGTGCCGTTCATACTTCGCGGCGGTCGGAAAAGGCTTGGTGCAGGGTGCCGGAATCCATATATTCCAATTCGCCGCCCATGGGCATGCCGCGCGCCAGGCGGGTGACTAAGATGCCGCTGGACTGCATGAGGTCTACGATGAAATCGGCGGTGGCCTGGCCCTCGACGGTGAGGTTGGTGGCGATGATGATTTCGCTGACCGAACCGGCCTTCACCAGCGCCAGCAGGCGGTCGATGCCGAGCTCGGCCGGGCCGATGTCGTCCAAGGGCGATAAATGCCCCATCAGCACGAAATACATGCCTTGGTACACCCCGGCTTGCTCGATGGCTTGCAAATCGGCCGGGGTTTCGAGTACGCACAACCGCGCCGAGTCACGCTTGGCGGAGGCGCAAATCGGGCACATCTCGGTTTCGCTGAAATTGTTGCAGCGCGCGCAATGCGACACTTTGGCTAACGCGGCGCGAATCGCCGCGCCGATTTGCGCCGCGCCTTCGCGATCGCGCTCTAACAGGTGAAAGGCCATGCGCTGGGCGGATTTCGGGCCGACACCGGGCAACCGCCGCAGCGCCGATTTCAGCGCCTCGACGGCGCGCGGGTCAGCCATCTGCCCTGTTCGAA
The DNA here is from genome assembly GCA_965243285.1 of Candidatus Poriferihabitaceae bacterium. Classification (GTDB taxonomy): domain Bacteria; phylum Pseudomonadota; class Gammaproteobacteria; order Arenicellales; family Poriferihabitantaceae; genus JAHRAW01. Next base: position 2,541,704 of record OZ251537.1, read on the forward strand.
AAAAATCAGCGCCGTTAAAAAGGCAATTTGAGACCGGGGATGTTCAAGCCCGACATGTCCTTCAGCCCGCTCATTTTCTCAGCGCTCACTTGCTCGATTTTGCGGGTGGCGTCATTGATCGCCGCGACGATTAAATCTTCGAGAACTTCGCGCTCATCCTGCATCAAGGCCGGGGATATTTCGAGTTTGCGCGCATCATGCTGGCAGGTCATGGTTATCGCCACCAGCCCGCCGCCGGATTGCCCGCGCACTTCGGTGTCGGCGAGTTCCTGCTGCGCTTGTTTCATTTTTTCTTGCATGGCTTGCGCCTGCTTTATCATGTTGCCAAGTCCGCCGCTCATAATGATTGCCTCATGGTGATTGCCTCGCGCATGCGATAAAAAAATGGCCATTGCGCCCTGGCAATGGCGTTGAATGGACGCCCTAGGCCTTCGGCGGGCGAATCGAATCGTCTACGACCTCGGCCTCGAACCTATCCACCAGCTCCTGCACCTTGGGGTCGTCATTGAAAGCCTGCACCGCCGCTTGCTGGGTTTCCTGCTGCGCGCGGTGCTGCCGCTGGGAGGGGGTTTCCGCGGCTGATGCGTTGCTTTGGCCGACAGTCACCTGCAATTTAACCGGCTGCGCTAGACGGCTGGCCAAATGCTGCTCAATTTTCTTCAGTCGGGCCGGCTCCAGCAAATGTTCGTACTTAGCCTCCACCGTCAAATTCAAGGTGTTGCCGAGCACGGATTCCACCGCCGCGTGCATCATTATTTCCCGCGGCAAACCGCGCAAACCGCGCAAGCCGGATTGTTTGATGAAATCTTCCCAACCCGCGCCGGCGCCGAGCTGCGCCAGGGAGAGGTCGGGCTTGGCGCCGGAATCGGCGGCGCGCCGGGCCGCGTCCTGAGCGGTTTTAGGCGCGGCCGGCGGCGCGGCGGCATTCCCGGCGGCATTCCCGGCGGTATTCCCGGTGCCTGGCGAAGTGAAGCCATGATTGGTCGCGCCGGGCTCGGCGATGGTCGCCGCGACCGACTTAGTTGTAACTGGCGCTGCCGGCGCTGCTGGCATGGTCGGTTTCGCCGGCGCTACGCGACGCAGTGGGCGGGCCTCCGCCGCATTGACCGGCTGCGGGCGGAAGGCGAGCATGCGCAATACCACCATTTCGAAGCCGCTGCGCGGGTCTGGCGCCAGCGGCAGATCGCGCTTGCCGATGAGGGCGATTTGGTACATCAACTGCAGCAATTCGGCCTCCACTGCGGTCAATTCGGCCAAATCGGCCGCGTCCACGCCCTTCCACTGCACCGCTTGCGGGCTGACTTGACACAGCGACACATTGTGCAACAGGGTGAGGATTTCATCCAACGCATGGCCGAAATCCGCGGCGCGCATGGCCATGTCGGCCACCGTGTCTAACGCTTGCGCGGTTTGCCCGCCGCATATTTGGGTGAGCAACTGGCGGGTGAGTTGGTCGTCAATCATTCCCAGCATGGCGCGCATGGATTTGGTTTTCACCGCGCCATTGCCGAACACGATGCCTTGGTCGAGCAAACTCAACGCATCGCGCACGCTGCCGTCGGCGCTGCGCGCCAAAATCTGCAAGGCGGCCGGCTCGTAGTCGATTTCCTCGGCCTTTAAGATGCGTTCCAACTGCGCGGTTAGGGGGGCTAAATCCATGGCCCTCAAGTTGAATTGCAGGCAACGCGACAAGATGGTGGTGGGCAGTTTTTGCGGGTCGGTGGTGGCTAATAAAAATTTAACATGCGCCGGCGGTTCTTCTAAGGTTTTCAACAAGGCGTTGAAACTATGCGTAGACAACATGTGCACTTCGTCTATGAGGTAGATTTTGAAGCGCCCTTGGGTGGGGGTGTATTGCACATTGTCGAGCAGTTCGCGGGTGTCGTCCACGCGGGTGCGCGAGGCCGCGTCCACTTCGATTAAGTCGATAAAATTGCCGCCGTCTACGCCGCGACATGCGGTGCATTCGCCGCACGGTTTCGAACTCACGCCTTGTTCGCAATTCAGCGCCTTGGCGAAAATTCGCGCCAAGGTGGTTTTGCCGACGCCGCGGGTGCCAGCGAACAGGAAAGCATGATGCACCCGCTGGCTGTCGAGGCCGTTGGCGAGCGCCGCCACCACATGCGCTTGGCCGATGACTTGCGCGAAGGTTTTCGGACGCCACTTGCGGGCTAGGGCTTGGTAGCTCATTTAATGGGGGGTTTAATCGCCTAAGGTTTACGCTGGCGCTCGCCGACTGGATTCTAAAGCCGCGGCATGCCTACTTATGGGTGGCGGATCCAGCCGACCTGAACCCTGACGCTCGCATGGGTTGCTGCGGCTGCTTCCTTCCGGACCTGACCGGGTTCACAACTTCCGCGCCGTCGGGGAGGCCGGCCTTCACCGCCATGGATATACGCGCCCGCAGTGAGCGCGTTCGCCGAGCATAGTATAACCTTGCCGCGGAGCCGATGGCGATGGCGATGGCGGGCTGGTTTGCATCGCGCTGGGAAGCGGTCGGGCACCGCGCCTTTCATGCGATTCGCTTTGTTCGATTCGCCATGCTCACTAGGTCTATCGACTAACATTTTCACTAACCTTAATCGCCATTATCCCATGCATGAAAGCACCGCCGAGGCGCGCCTCGATATTCCCTTCGTGCGCGCTTGTTTTCCCGCCTTCGCGCACCCGCTGCCATCCAAAACGGCGTTTTTCGAGAACGCCGGCGGCAGTTACGCGGTGGGCGCGGTTATCGATCGCCTAACTGAATTTTATGCCGCCCACAAAGTACAACCCTATGGCGCCAGCGATATTTGTAGCAAAGCCGGCGAGCAAATGGATCATGGGCGCGACACCATGGCGGCGTTGTTGGGCGTGCCCGCCGACTGCGTGACGCTCGGCGCATCCACCACGCAAAATATCAACACGCTTGCCATCGCGTGCGCAGCATTGGTCGGCGGCGGCGATAAAATCGTCGTATCTGAGCAAGATCATGAAGCCAATATTGGCGCCTGGCAACGCTTGTGCGCGCGCCTCGGCGCCGACTTCATATTGTGGCAGGCGGATGCGCGCAGCGGCGAATTATCGCTGCGCGAATTGCGGCGCATGTTGGACGCCGATGCCAAACATGGCCGGGTGAAAATCGTCTGCATGACGCATAGTTCCAACATCGTCGGCAGCCTCAATCCGGCGGCCGAAGTGGTGCGGTTGTGCCGCCAACACGGCGCCCGCAGCGTCATCGATGGCGTCTCGTACGCCCCGCACCGCTGGCCTAATCTGCCCGCCATGCAGCCGGATGCCTATTGTTTCAGCGCCTATAAAACCTATGCCACGCATGTGGGGGTGATGTACACGGCGCCGGATTTCGCCGCCGCGATTCACCCGCAATGCCACTATTTCAACGAAAATTCGCCGTCCAAACGCTTGGATTCCGCCGGGCCTGACCATGCCGCCATCGCCGCGTTGGCCGGGCTTGGGGATTATTTCGCCGCCAGTTATGGGCATCACTTCCCCCCTTCGGCGCGCGAAAAAAACTTGCCCGACAAAACCTTAGCCGAACAAACTCAGGCTGTTTCAGCGCTCATGCACCGCCACGAGAACGAATTGTGCGCGCCACTGTTGGCGGCCATCGCGCGCTTGCCCATGCGCATCATCGGCCAACCGAGCATGCGCAATCGTGAAGCCAACATCGCGCTGTTGTCGCAGCGCCATTCCTCGGCCGAGTTATCCGCGGCCTTGGCGGGCAAAAACATCGCCGCCGGCCACGGTCATTTCTACGCCAAACGTCTGCTGGAAAAAGTGGGCGTGAAAGACTCCGAAGACGGCGTGCTGCGAATCAGTTTTTCCCACTACAACACTGAGGCGGAAGTGGAGCGGGTGATCGATGCGTTACGCGATTTGCATTAAGGCACTTCGCCATCGACCGCCGCCATTAAAAGTAGGGGCTGCCCCATCTAACTCGAATTTATGTTATTGATACTAGCATGAGAAAGCGCAAATTGCGCAGCCCTAAACAGCGACCATTAATCGCGCATTTTGTCGCCGCAGCGACAGCGCAGGCGGCGGATTTGGTTGGCGTTAATGTAAATACTGCGTTCTATTATGTGGGATTTATATATCTAAATCCGCTCAGCGGGTTTGGCTTTTGATGTTGGCTTTGGCTTTGGCTTTTGTTTTACTCCCCCCCGCTTCATCTGGGGGGAATCAAATCTGTCCGAGCCGATAGGCGCGGGCTGATTTGGTGGGGGGACTGTTGATTTTCGCTTTGGCTTTTTGCTTTTGATTTGCTTTTGATTTGCTTTTGATTTGCTTTAGACTTGATTTTGACTTGGCTGTTGCTTTTTACCTTCCCCCTCATTAATGCTAATGAGTTGAAGATTTAAAGGCAAAAGCAAAAAGACCAACATCAACAGCCCCCCACCAAATCAGGCGATAAAGCCGCCTGATTTGACTCCCCAGAAAAAGCTAAGGGGGAATAAAGCGTAACAGCAAAAGCGAAAATCAACATCAAGCCAACTACGCAATTATCCCAGTTAAAACAAGGGGTTAAGGCGTATTTGGCATGGTTATCTAGGGCCGCCCCTAAAAGTATTAGCGATTAACCGCATTGGCGCTTAATCGACCCGGCGCTTAATCCCATGACCATTAACACATCGATAATTAAAGTCATTCCAGTAAACGCCGCGCTATTAATCATCTCAGCAATCCAGCGTGTGGTCATATTCCCATGCGGTGATGGATTTGGCGTAGTCATTCCATTCATCCAGTTTGAGTTTGCAGTAACTGTTCAGCAACTCGGCGCCGAGGGCATCTTTTAGGGCGCGGCTGGCTTGCGTGGCGCGGATGGCATCGAGCAGGTTGAGCGGCAATTTCTTCAGCCCGCTGGCTTTGTGGCCATCGGTGTACATGTTAATGTCCAGCCGCTTGCCCGGGTGGCGCTGATTTTTGATGCCGTCCAAACCGGCGGCGAGGATGCCGGCTTGCATCAGATAGGGATTGGCGGCGCCGTCCATCAAGCGCATTTCGAAGCGCCCGGCCTCGGGCACGCGAATCATGTGGGTGCGATTGTTGCCCGAATAACTGACCGCATTCGGCGCCCAAGTGGCGCCTGACACCGTGCGCGGCGCGTTGATGCGCTTGTAACTATTCACCGTCGGGTTGAAAATCGATGTCAGCCCTTCGACATTATGCATAACGCCGCCGAGAAATTGATAGGCCAGCGGCGACAGCCCGACCTCATCATCCGCATCGACAAATAGATTCCGCTGCCCGCTTTCATCCCACAGCGAGGCGTGCGCGTGGCAGCCATTGCCGGTGAGGTGGGCGAAGGGTTTGGGCATGAAGGTGGCGCGCAAGCCATGATTTTCAGCCACCTGCCGCGTCATATACTTGAAGAATGTATGGCGGTCGGCGGTCACCAAGCAGTCGGCGTAGTCCCAGTTCATTTCAAACTGACCGTTGGCATCTTCGTGGTCGTTTTGATACGGCCCCCAGTCGAGGGCGAGCATGCTATCGCAAATCGCCGAGACCACATCGAAGCGCCGCATTAACGCCGCTTGGTCATAGCAAGGTTTGGCCTGGGTGTCGCGATGGTCGGCAATGCGTAAGTCGGCGCCGCCGCTCGCTGCGTCGATTAAAAAATATTCGCATTCGACGCCGGTTTTAAGGCGATACCCCATCTCCGCGGCCGCGGCGATTTGTTTTTTCAACGCCACCCGCGGCGATGCTTGCACCGGCTTGCCGTCCATCCACAGATCGCTCGCCAGCCACGCCACCTCGGGCTTCCACGGCAGTTGAATCAAACTGCCCGCATCCGGCATGGCAAACATATCGGGGTGCGCCGGCGTCATATCCAACCACGCCGCAAACCCGGCAAACCCAGCGCCGGCCTTTTGCATATCCCCAATCGCCCGCGCCGGCACCAATTTGGCGCGCAACACGCCGAATAAGTCGACAAAACTAATCAAAAAATATTGAATCTTTTTATGCTTGGCGATGGTGGCGAGGTTGGGATTCATCAGTGTCTACCTTGGATTGCGTTTGAACGGAGAACCGCGCCGATGGTGGCGCCGATTATTTTTTCTTGTATTTGTTTTGTATTGTCTTGTTTTAGAATAAACACTTCCAAAAATTTAGCAAATTGCGCGAGTTCAATTTTATTTTTTAGAGCATTCGATAAAACCATCATCCCCTCTTCTCTGGATGCGCATTTATCGAGTTTCAACAATATTTCTTGCTTGCGATGGGTTGTTAATTCTGCAGTACTTTTTCGAATGCCTCTTTTTTTCATCACCTTGATGACCAATTCATGAGTTCCATTCGCTACATTTGATAAATCCGTATCCGGCAACCGCCGAATCTTATTCTCGAAGTCATCGAAAATTTGTTTGGCTATGATATTTGTATTCATATCTAAATACCAGTTATGTCTATAAATTCATCAGTGAATTTTTTTACTTCTGTAACAATGCGACTATGCGTATGATTTTTATACTCTCCCAATACCACAGGCAGACCAGTTTCCGGAGCATTGGCGAATATAGATTTATTTTCCCTGAAATAATTATTCATGAGTGGAACTTTGAGGCGTTTAGTTTGCGCCATATATTGCCTCTGGGCAGATATAGGTTCCCATCCGTAAACTTGGCTCATCGTGAATACAACCCCTAGGAATTTTGGACAAATTTTGTCTTCATCAGAATCTAACGATACCCTTTCATTGTAGTTAGAAATCAGATCATTGACACTCTTGTACAAATACTCTATGCCAAGAGTTGATAAATAATCTGGTTTGGCTGGAATTAAAATTTTATCCGATGCTATTAACGCACTTTTTGTGACAATATTAAAATTAGGCGGACAGTCAATTAACACAACATCGTATTTAGTGTCAGATGCCACATTTTGTATTTCTTTTCTAAGTTTTCGGTGGACTTTTATGTGTTTTTTCTTGATTTGATTCATGCTGCCGCCACCTAATAAAGTAGCCAATTCTAAATCTACATTTATCAAACCAAGATGAGAACTAATCATTCGAACAATTCCATCAGTTTTTTTTTGAAGTAAAAATTCACTTATCTTGTTTGGCATTTTCAGATTTTTCAGCGCATTAATCAAGGATGACGATGACCATTAATTGCCAGTGCTGCATGTCTATTCCCTCCGATAAACACTACATTCCATCATGGCTGGTCGGCTTCATCCTTTTTCTCTTTCTCGTCGCCCAGCCCTAAATATTGGCCCCACTCGCCAATCAGGTACATCGTGACTGCCACCCCAATGACGATGGCCATTAATTGCCAATGTTGCATGTTTCTTTCCTCCGAATTTGTTTTACCGCATATGCATCGATGCAAACATACACCAATGCCGAAATTAAAACATCCCACCATGCACCCGCTTGTATCCTTAAGTAACCGAAACTGGCGAATTGCGCCATACCAATTACGCGCAGACTGTTGGCAATGTGCTTGCGTTGGTCGATGTTCAACGTGTCCTTTTCCGTGGATTTGATGATTGCCGAATTGATTGTTTGGCGATGTTACATAAAGGTGGCAGAAATTGTCAACCGTAGCCGGGGCGCAAAAATCGCGACTTAAAATGGGCTGAATGGGGCTTTATTTCCCGCCCCCCGGCACCCAGTTAGTGCCGGCCAAGGGCACTTTTGCCATGGCCGCGGCTTCCACCGTCAGCGCCGCTAAATCTTCGCGTTCTAAATTTCGCACATCGCTTTTGCCGGCGGCGCGCGCCAGGGTTTGCGTCTCCAAGGTGAGGCAGCGTAGATAATTGGCGACGCGGCGGCCGGCCTCGACCGGGTTTAGTCGAGCGCCCAAATCCGGGTCTTGGGTGCAGATGCCGGCTGGGTCGCGGCCGTCTTGGTAGTCGTCGTAGTAGCCGGCGCTGGTGCCGAGTTTTTGGTACTCGCCCTCGAATTCGGGGCTGTTGTCGCCCATGGCGATGAGGGCCGCGGTGCCGATGGAGACCGCATCGGCGCCCAATGCCAGTGCCTTGGCCACATCGGCGCCAGAACGGATGCCGCCGGAGACGATCAACTGCACTTCGCGGTGCGCGCCGATGTCTTGCAGCGCTTCCACCGCCAGCCGCGTGGCCGGCAAAGTGGGGATGCCCACATGCTCGATAAACACTTCTTGGGTGGCGGCGGTGCCGCCTTGCATGCCGTCCACGACCACCACATCGGCGCCGGCTTTGACCGCTAATTGCACATCGAAAAACGGTCGGCTGGCGCCGATTTTGGCGTAAATGGGCGTCTTCCAATCGGTAATTTCGCGCAATTCTTGAATCTTGATATCGAGGTCGTCGGGGCCGGTCCAATCGGGGTGGCGGCAGGCGCTGCGCTGGTCGATGCCGGCCGGCAAATCGCGCATGGCCGCTACTCGCGAGGTGATTTTCTGCCCCAGCAGCATGCCACCGCCACCGGGTTTGGCGCCCTGCCCGACGACGATTTCGATGGCGTCGGCGGCGCGTAAATCTTGCGGATTCATGCCGTAGCGAGACGGTAAATATTGATACACCAGCAGTTTGGAATGGCCGCGCTCCTCGGCCGTCATGCCGCCGTCGCCGGTGGTGGTGCTGGTGCCCACTTCGGTGGCGGCGCGCCCCAAGGCCTCTTTGGCTTGCGCCGACAACGCGCCGAAACTCATGCCGGCGATGGTGATCGGCGTGGCGATGGTTATCGGGCAGGTGGCGTAGCGGCCGCCTAAGGTGACGGCGGTGTCGCATTTTTCGCGATAACCTTCCAGCGGATAGCGCGACATGCTGGCGCCGAGCAGCAGCAAATCATCGAAGGTGGGCACCCGCCGCTTGGCTCCGAAGCCGCGAATATCGTAAATCCCCTGGCGCGCGGCGCGCTGGATTTCGCGAATCACCGGGCGCGAAAAAGTATGCGACTCGGTTAGCCATGAGCGCTCGATGGCGGTGGGTTTTTTGTGGTTGTCGGGATTGGACACTTTGGTTGCTGGGGTGGTTTAGTGGACGGATTTATAAAATGGTTGATGGACTGATTTATAGAATTTACGCTTCTATTTATGGGTTGTTTTATCGACTTGTATATATGTTTTTACATTTCGATTTATGTGTTTTACCCTTTGATTAATGCGCGCTGTTAATTTGATTTATGGGTTGATTGTATTGGTATGATTTATGAAGTTTGATGTATGAAGTTTGATTTATCGATTTTGGCATTTCGATTTCGCTATCGATTAACGCGCTTTATCACTTCGACTTACCCGCCGCTTCACCCATCAATAAGCCGACAAATTATCACTCTTGAAGTGATACAAATTTCTGCCGGATCCAAGGCGACGAAAATCCGCTGCCTTCATGCCGCGCATGCCGGCCGCATCGAGCAATTGCGCCAATTCGTCGCGATGGGTTTCCTGCATCGGTTTTTCGATGCAATCCGTGCCCAGACTCTTGGCTTGTCCGCGCAGGTAAATCTGCGCTTCGTACAGCGAATCGCCGATGGCGTCGCCGGCGTCGCCGCAAATCACCAAGCGCCCGCTTTGCGCCATAAAAGCGCTCATGTGGCCGACATTGCCGCCCACCACGATGTCGGCCCCCTTCATGGAAATGCCGCAGCGCGCCGCCGCGTTGCCGGCCACCACCAGCAAGCCGCCGTGGGCGGTGGCGCCGCAATATTGCGAGGCGTCGCCGCCAATGCGCACCTCGCCGGACATCATGTTCTCCGCCAAACCGGGCCCGGCGTTGCCGTGTACGACGATGCGCGCGTGTTGATTCATGCCGCCGCAGTAGTAGCCCACATGCCCGTCCACCACCACCTCGCCGGCGAAGCGCGCGCCCACCGCGATGTTGTGCTTGCCGCCGGGATTGCGCACGCGAAAATCCGCGCCCTCGGCGGCCGGCGCGTGCAAGGCGCGGTTCAATTCGCGCACCGTGGCGGCGGCGAGGTCGAAAGTGGTCGGGTGCATGGCAGGGTTCATCGGCGGATTTGTGGCTAAGTTCATGGCTAAATTCATGGCCTGAATTTATCGGCTGATTTGATGGCTAAATTCATGGTGAATTTTATCGACATCACCGCCGCCGTTATGGCTCGCGTTGCCAATTATAAATGGTCGCCGGCTCTGGCTCCCAGAGTTTCGCATCGGCACTGCCGGGCAGTTGCGCGATGGCGCGATATTCCGATGCCATGGCCACCCACTCATCGGTTTCGGCGAGGATGGCGGGCTTGCAGGCTATGCGATCGCGCATCACCGCAAAGCCATCGCGCGCACCCACCGCAAAAGTATAGAAACCATCCAAATCCATCAACGCCGCCTGCATGGCTTGGCGCAAGGTCGCGCCTTGGGACAACCGCCAGGTTAAATATCCGGCCGCCACTTCGCTGTCGTTATCGGTTTGAAATCGAATCCCTTCGGCGCGCAATTTGTCGCGCCATCGATTGTGATTGGACAGCGAACCGTTATGCACCAAACATAAATCCAGCCCAGTGGAAAACGGGTGGGAATGCTCGGTGGTGACCGCGCTTTCGGTCGCCATACGGGTATGGCCGAGGGCATGCGAGCCGTGCATGCCCTCGATTTCAAAGCGCGCCATCACTTCAGCCGGCGCGCCCTTCTCCTTATAAATCTCGATGGCGCGGCCGATGCTGGTGATGTTAACGCCATCGATATGGGTCTCGAGCCAAGCCGCCGCCGCGGCCCCATCGCCGGCCTCATGCGCGGCGCCATTCGTCGGCCCATTAACATGTCCATTCGCACCCGCATTAACATGTCCATTCGCCCTACCCTCGGCCCGACCATCCACCCGCACCATCGCCACCGCGTGATTCGCCAGCGGCGTCAGCATCGCAGCGGCGTCCCAGCCGCCGCGAATGGTCTGCAAAATTCCGTCCCAATCCGCATCATCGCCGCCCTGCAGCGTGATCTTGCACTGCCCGGCCGCCGCCGGCTGCCGATACACCGCCACCCCGGCGCTGTCCGGCCCGCGGTCGCTCATCTGCAGCAACATGGCCGCTAACATCTCCCCCAACCGCGCTTCCAGGGCCGGGCTTTTATAGTAGATTCCAACTATTCCGCACATAGGATTCAACGCTCATTCGAAGGGTTAAAAGCACCGCCCAAAAACCGCCCGTCAGCGACAAATTTAAGCGTAGCGCCACCTACCGCCCGGCGAGTATAGCAAAGAGATTAATCCGCTGACCTGCGGCTGGCTGCAAAATAATCTCGCCGCAGTTTGGCGGCCGGGCATGAACTTTATGCAATTTAAATTTTAACGATATTGAAGAAATTCATGTGTTGGTGAAATTTCGCAGTACAATCAATATGTGATTTTCGCCCGACTCGCAGAATGACAAAATTCTCATGCCGCGCCTTTTCGAGCAATTAAAACAATCCGTCGCCGCCTGGCGTCAGCAGGGTTACGCCTGCGTAGAGCACCCGCTCATCGGGGAAATTCTAACTTTTCAGCGGCAGTCTGCCGTCGACGGCGCTCCGCTCAAGTTTCTGCGCGAGCCGCAATTTCTGGCGCTGGAGGTGTATTGGTATATCCGCATTCAACAAAAGACCCCTCACATCATCGACCTCTACAAACACTATTACGCGGATGACAAGGCGGCTTTTTTTGAGGCGCTGGATATTCTCATGTCAAAAGACGCCGTGGGATTTGCTACGATAGAAAATGTTATCGACAAAGTCATGCAAGATGATGCCTTTGTGAAAGAAAAAAAACTTCAAGCGTTGCGCGAGGCGCTGACTTTAGATTATCCCAGTTACATCCTTGCGTTAGCCATGGGCGCCGGAAAAACCGTATTGATAGGGACGATTATCGCTACCGAATTCGCCATGTCGTTGCGTTACCCCAACGGCAAAACTTCATTTATGAAAAATGCTTTGGTTTTTGCCCCCGGCACCACCATTATCGACAGCCTGCGCGAGATAGGTGAACTTCCTTTTGATAAAATTTTGCCGCCTAATTTAAGTCGGGATTTTCTCGGCAATTTAAAAATCGAGTATCCAAACAAAGGGCGTGAAATACAAACCCAACACGGCAGCAGTTATAACTTGATTGTCACCAATACCGAAAAAATCAGTCTCAGAATCAAACCGAGAAAAAATCAACCCTCATTAAATGTTGAGCGCTCGAAACTGCAAGCCAACTTGCGCCTGCAAAAAATTGCCAGTTTGCCTAATCTCGGCGTGTTTTCCGATGAGGCGCATCACACCTACGGCAACACTTTTGAGAAGATAAAACGGGTGCGCGAAACCATCAATTACATCCATCAAGCAACGCCGCTAATAGCGGTAATCAACACCACCGGCACGCCCTATCATAAAAAGCAAACCTTAAAAGAAGTGATCGTGTGGTATGGGCTTGGCGAAGGAATCAGCGACAACATACTCAAGAATTTGCAAGATGGAATTCATCAATACCACATGGCGGATGAATCGGAAGAAGCGGTGTTCACCGACATCGTCGCCGCGTTTTTCAAGCGCTACGGCGCGGTTTCCCTTGCCGACGGCGCAACATCAAAGATTGCTTTTTATTTCAAAACTCAACAGCATTTAGAAGAATCTAAATTATTGATAGAACAAGCCATGGCCAGCATACGCGAAGACATCTCGCAGGTGCTGGTTAACACCCAGACCTCCAGCGCTGCGGAAATCGAGCAATTCAAGCGGCTCAATAATCCCACCAACCAAAAGCGCGTTATCTTATTGATCGGCAAAGGCGTGGAAGGATGGAACTGCCCAAGTTTGTTCGCTTGCGCATTGATAAAAAAGCAGACCAGCAATAATTATGTGTTACAAGCGGCGACTCGTTGCCTGCGACAAGTGTCAGGTAATCAACATTCGGCCAAAATATTCTTAGATTCGGTCAACGCGAGAATTTTAGAAAAAGAATTAGTGAATAATTTCGGCACTAATTTTCGCAAAATCAGCATGCATGCGCATGACAAAAAAATCGTGATGGTGCGCATTGAAAAACCAGAACTGCCTAAACTTGAAATCACCCGCACCATCAAACGCGCCGTTCGGCTGGAAAACAGCATCAAACCTATTCGCTTGGAAAAACCGCGCGCTCAACAACCACCGGCCGCATTGCGCAGCATTCTAACCCCCGACTTCCGCGGCCAGCGCGATATTTTAATGCCCACCGGGGCTGCGGAGAAACTGCAAACGGTCAAAAAATCCATCGCTTGCCATACCGCCGCTTGGAAAATTTCATCGCGCTACCATGCGCCCATTTTATCCATTCTCAAACAACTCAACCACCTTTACCCCAAAGGCAGCATGCCGGAAAAACATCTCTATGGGATTTTTAAACAGGTCGAAGAACAACAAGCAAACTACACAACCATCGAGGAGAAAATAACCGAGGCGTTGGCATTGATACGGGTGAAAGATGCGCACGGGCGGGAAATTTTTGAGCGCGGCGAAGATGGCGCGTTCGTGCATCGCCTGCGTTTGCTTAAAAGCACTTTTGAGCGCATGAAAAATCATGACTTGCTGGCCGAAAAATCATACTATGCAGACCGTCGCGATTTAAGTTTTCACTACACGCCTTATAATTTCGACAGCCAGCCGGAACAATCCTTATTCCAGCAAGTTTTGACCATTCTCGATATCGGTGATGATGAGGTGCAGACCTTTCTATTCACCGGCGGATTGACTGACCCTGAAAAAACCGATTTCCATTTTCAATACCTCGGCGAAGATAACCGCTATCATCGTTATTTCCCCGATTTTGTGTTAGTCAAAAAAACCGGCGAGTTCTATATCATCGAAGTAAAATCCGAAAACGCATTAGGCGATGTCGCAACCGAAGCCAAGAAAAAAGCGGTGCAGTGGTTGCAGAAAATACAACCGGACAAATTTAAATACACTATCGTGTACGCGCGCGAAAGCACGGTGGGCGTACGAGAAATCCAGCCGATTGTTGCTTGGATAAAAAACCAATCAACTGGTCATACATCTTAACGTACCCAACATCAAATGCTAAAAATGAAAAAGCCCCTTAAAATTCACCCCATTAAAGGACGACCCATGCTGCATTGGGTCGGCAAGCGCCCATTGGACACCGTGTCGTACTATCCGGCGCAGTTGAGTGAATCCGTCAATGTGGAAAAACCGCCGCGAGAACCAACTTATCGGGAATTCATCGCCGGCAACTACAACTTGCTTTTTCATGGCGACAATAAAGAGATTTTATCGTCGCTGTTGATTGCCGGGTTTCGCGGCAAGATCGATCTCATTTATATTGACCCGCCGTTTGATTCCGGCGTCGATTATGTTCGCAAAGTACAATTGCGTGGTATCGGAAATGGCAATGGCAACGGCAACGGCGGCAATGGCAATGGCAATGGCAATGACAACGGCAGCAATGGCAATGGCGGCATGGCCGGCAGCGGGCACACGGCGATTGAACAGACCCAATACGAAGATATTTGGGCAAATGATAATTATTTGCAATTTATGTTTGAGCGGCTGATTTTGATTCGTGAGTTATTAAGCGACAAAGGGAGTATTTATTTACATTGTGATGAACACAAAAGTCATCAGTTGAGATTTTTATTGGATGAGGTGTTTGGTCAAGATAGTTTCAAACGCGAAATTGTTTGGGATATTACTGTTCTTTCAGGTTTCAAGACCCAAGCAAAAAATTGGATCAGAGGGCATGACAGCATCTTTTATTACACTAAAGAAAAAGGAATTTTCAATAAACAACTTCAGCCGCATACAGAAAAATATCTCGATATGTTTAAACAAGAGGATGAGGGTGGAAAATTTCTCATTGCACATGGAATTAAACGTTATTTAAATGACGTAATAAAAAAAGGCAAGCCATTTGGAGATGTTTGGGATGACATCATGTCTTTTCAGCAACAACCCACATCTTCTGAAAATTTTCAGTACCCCACCCAAAAACCGAGCACCCTTCTAGAAAGAATCATCAAGGCATCCAGCAACAAAGACTCCATTGTTCTCGATTGCTTTTGTGGTAGTGGCACCACTGCCGCCGCCGCTGAAAAATTAGGCCGCCGTTGGATTATGGCGGATTTAAACAAGGGCGCGATTCAAACCACCATCAAGCGACTGCAAGGAATCGTAAAAGAAAAAAACGGCAACCTGGCCGAGAAAAATGGCGGCGGGCTGATTCATTATCGCGTGAATCATTACGACTTCCCCAATCAAAATGCGCTCAAACAAATCATCGTCACCAAATACGGCATTCAAAAAGATCGCCAGGATTTATTCTTCGACGGCATGGTCGGCGAGCAATTGGCGAAAATCATCGATTTGAATAAGCCGTTGACGCGCTTGGACATCCAGATTATCAAAGATGAACTCGCGGAAAATCGCCCCGAAGACCCGCGCGACATTACTGTCTTCTGCAACGGTTCGGAATTGGGCATTATCCAAGAACTTGCCCAGTCGAAAAACCCCATCAACAAAATCACCGTTTGCGATATTCAACAAGCAGGAATGATTACCAACCAACCGG
Organism: Candidatus Poriferihabitaceae bacterium; assembly: GCA_965243285.1. GTDB lineage: Bacteria > Pseudomonadota > Gammaproteobacteria > Arenicellales > Poriferihabitantaceae > JAHRAW01. The sequence goes on from OZ251537.1 coordinate 2,557,163, forward strand.
CCGAAGCGGATGTGACCATCACCAAAAAAGGCAAAACAGCCTATGTGAAAATCAACGAATACATCAGCCCCTCCATACTCGCGAGATTGGAGATCGACCGTACCATTTTCGACGAGCACATCAGCGATTTTCGGGCGCAAATTGATTGCGTGTTGATTGACTCCGACTACACTGGAAAATATTTCAACATCGTAAAAAGCGATTTGCCCGAGAGGAAAAAAGATTTCGTGGCCGCCCAGTATGAAATCCCCTTGCCCCGACCGGAGGCCAAAGTGGCGGTGAAAATAGTCGATATGTTGGGTGAGGAAATCATCATCGTCGAATAATCTAATTCATCAGTTTTGGCCGCCTGAATTTTTCATCGACCGCATAAATCGAGATTTTTTTATGACTCACCCGCATAACAAGTCGAATAACAAACCGGCTTATGACACGCGCGCGATTCAGCGGCAAGATGAGGCGCATCATATTCATCCGTGGACTGATTTTTCGGCCGCTGGTAGGCGTGATTCGTTGGTGTTGACGGATGCGGATGGCGCTTATGTGGTTGATTCAGACGGTAATCGCTATCTCGATGGGATTGGCGGGTTGTGGTGCGTTAATGTCGGCTATGGGCGGCGGGAGATCGCCCAGGCCATGGCCGAGCAGGCCGAAAAAATGGTGTATTACTCGTCTTTTGGCGCCCATACTTCCATTCCGGCGGCGGCCTTGGCGGCGAAGTTGGCGACCTTAGCGCCGGCTCAGTTGAATCATATTCAATTCGCCAGCAGCGGTTCGGTGGCCAACGACACCGCCGTTCGCATGATTCATTTTTATTTCAATCGCCTCGGCAAAAAATCCAAGAAGAAAATCATCACGCGACACGATGGCTATCACGGCAGCACCTATTTGGCGATGTCGTTGACCGGCGTCGCCTTCGATCATCAGGGTTTTGACATCATCGATGATGGCTTGATTCAACGCGTGTCATCGCCCAACACTTATCGCCGGGCGCCGGGCATGACGCCAGCGCAATTTTGCGAGCAACTGGTGGCTGAATTCGAAGCCAAAATAAACCACCTCGGCGCCGACAATGTGGCCGCTTTCATCGCCGAGCCGATCATGGGCGCCGGCGGCGTCATCGTCGCCCCACCGGGCTATCACGCGCGCATGTTAGCGGTGTGCCGTCGTTATGGGGTGCTGTATGTCGCCGACGAAGTGGTCACCGCCTTTGGCCGTCTCGGGCATTTTTTCGCCTCCGAGGCGGTGTTCGGCATGGTGCCCGATTTAATCACCACCGCCAAAGGGCTGTCGTCAGCGTACGCGCCACTGTCGGCGACCATCATGTCGGATGCGTTTTACGATGTCATCAGCACGCCGCAAGCCGATGGCGCGCTGCTCACCCACGGCTTCACTTACTCCGGGCATCCGGTGTGCTGCGCCGCCGGGTTGAAGAATATCGAGATCATCGAGCGCGAAGATTTATGCGGCCATGTGCGCAAACTGGGACCCTATTTGGAGGCGCAACTCGCCACCTTAGCCGACCTAGACATGGTCGGCGATGTGCGCGGCAGTCACTTTATGATGTGCGTCGAGAATGTCGCCGATAAAAAAACCAAGGCGCTGCTTTCGCCGCAGTGCATGGTCGGCGAGCGCATCGCCCGCGCCGCGCAACAACGCGGCGTGCTGGTGCGTCCCATCGCGCATTTAAATGTATTGTCGCCGCCGCTGATTTTAACCATCGAGCAAATCCATACGCTGGTATCGGTGTTGCGCGAATCCATCATCGAAGTGATGGGGGATTTACGCCGCGATGGATTGTGGAAAGGGTGATTTTTTTGAGAATTGCATGATTTTATTTATCATGGCTTGGTTTACATGAATATCACGCTGTCAATTCATCCTATTCGAATAAAATTGATACCATTCCCATAAAATTCACAATATCAAAATAAAATTCGCACCATTTCCATAAATTTGAACAGCGGGTGATTTAACGCCAGATTAATTTGCGCATAAATATCACGCTTGGGCGAGTTGCGGCAGGTCGCGAAAATAATCCAAGGCCTCGGGGTTGGCTAAGGCATCGATATTATTCACCGCCTTGCCGTGCACTACATCGCGCACCGCCAACTCGACTATTTTTCCGCTTAATGTGCGCGGAATATCGGCCACCGCGATAATTTTTTTCGGCACATGGCGCGGCGAGGCGTTGATTTTCACGACCTCGCGAATGCGCGCCGCCAATTCGGCGTCCAGTTGCGCGCCGGCGCGCAACGCCACAAACAGCACGATGCGTATATCCCCATCCCAAGTTTGGCCGATGCATATACTCTCCAACACTTCATCGATTTTTTCCACTTGGCGATATATTTCCGCGGTGCCGATGCGCACGCCGCCGGGGTTTAGCGTCGCATCGGCGCGCCCATAAATCACCACGCCGTCGCGGGCGGTGATTTCGGCGTAATCGCCTTGCGCCCATACGCCGGGAAAGCGCGAAAAATATGCCTCATGGTAACGGCGCTGGTCTGGCTCGCCCCAAAACCCCAACGGCATGCTGGGGAAGGGCTTGACGCACACCAACTCGCCGCGTTGGTCGCGCACCGAGCGAGGGGTTTTATCGACCGTTTTATCGCTGGCGGCGGCGCTTTCGTCGACGGCATAAACGGCCACCGCCATGCCGAGTCCGGGGCCTTGAATTTCGCCGCGATACACCGCCCGCAGTGGGTTGCCGAGCACGAAACATGAGGCGATGTCGGTGCCGCCGGAGATCGACGCCAACATCACATCGCCCTTGATGCGTTGGTACACATAGTCAAAACTTTCCGCCGCCAGCGGCGAGCCGGTGGACAAAACCGCGCGCAGGGCGGTGAGGTCGAATTCGGCCGATATGTCGATGTCCGCCTTTGCTAACGCCGCGAGATAACGCGCGCTGGCGCCGAACACGGTGATGCCCACTTCGGCCGCCAACTGCCACAGCGCGCGCTGGCGCGGAAACATCGGCGCGCCGTCATACAACACTAAGGCGCAGCCGCTCGCCAAGCCGCTGATGAGCCAATTCCACATCATCCAGCCGCAGGTGGTGATATAGAACAATTTATCGTCGCGGCGCAGGTCTAAGTGCAGCCGATGTTCTTTGAGGTGTTGGATGAGGGTGCCGCCGGCGCCGTGCGCGATGCACTTCGGCGCCCCGGTGGTGCCGGACGAATAGAGGATATACAGCGGATGGTCGAACGGCAGTTGGGCGAATTCGAGGTCGGCGGCGGGATTATCCGCGGGGTTGTCGGCGGATGTGGCGGGGGTGGAGTCGGTGCATTCGACCGCAGCGAGGTGGTCGAAATCGCTATCGAGGTCGCCGCCGAGTTCTGCATAAGGCATGGCGCGGGCGGCCAATGCCGGCGGCAACTTAGGAAATAAATCCGCCGCTGAATCCAAAAATGCCACCATGACGACGCGCTCGATACACGCCAAACCGGCCGCTATTTCGGCCACCGCCGGCACCACCTCGAAGCGCTTGCCGTTGTAGTGGTAGCCGTCTGCGGCGAACAAAACCCGCGGCTGAATTTGCCCGAAGCGCTCTAACACCCCACGGGCGCCGAAATCCGGCGAGCAAGACGACCACACCGCGCCGATGCTGGCGCTGGCCAACATGGCGATGACGGCGTGCGGGCTGTTGGGCAGGTACGCCGCCACGCGGTCGCCGGGCGCCACCCCCAAAGCGCGCAGCCCAGCCGCCAGGCGCGCCACCGCCGCATAGAGTTGGCGGTAGTTCAGTACGCTGCCGGCGCCATGTTCGCGGCGAAAAATCAGCGCTGGGCGGTCATCCCGATAGCGCAACAGATTCTCAGCGAAATTGAGGCGGCTGCCGCCAAACCAGCGCGCCCCGGGCATGGCGGCGGCGTTTTCCAGCGCGCTATCCCACGGCTGACTAGCGCGAATGTCGCAAAAATCCCACACCTCGGGCCAAAATTGCGCCGGCTGCTCGATGCTCCAGCGATACAGCGCATCGTAGTCGGGCGCGATGCCGTAGCGCTGCGCCGCTTGGTCGATAAAACGCGACATGGCGGCAGCGCGCATGGCGCTGCGCGTCGGCCGCCACAGCGGCGCCTCATGCGCCGGCTTTGAATCGCGCCTGGTGGTACGCAAATGAACTGCCGCCCGCCAATCTAATACTGCGAGGCCGGCACATTGACCACCATGCCGTCCAACTCCGCGGTGATTTTTATCTGGCAACTGAGGCGACTGGCATCGTCCACCTCGCTGGCGAACTCCAGCATCTCGCCTTCCATTTCCGCGATGGGCGGCAGGCGGCGGCGCCACGCTGGGTCGATGTGTACATGGCAGGTGGCGCAACTGCACACGCCGCCGCATTCCGCCAAAATGCCGTCCACCTGATGGCGACGGGCGATTTGCATCAGCACCTCGCCAGGCTCGGCATCGATGGCGCGGCGGCTGCCGTCGGCCTGCACAAAATGAATGGTGGGCATGGCTTATTTGATTGAATGAATCGATTAAATGATTCGATTAAATGATTCGATTAAATGATTCGATTAAATAATCATAAACAAATCGATTAAACAGTGGCGAACAAAATCGGATACAACGAACTCACCAACAGCAGCGCCGCGACCACATTAAATATGCGCAGTTTCAGCGGCGCCGCTAAGAAACGTCGCAACTGCGTGCCGATGAGCACCCACATATTCACCGATGGCAGATTGACGATGCCGAATATCAGCGCCACCAAAAAAACGCTGTACAGCGGCTGCGACGGCGGCGTATACACGCTGATGGCGGTCACCCCCATGGTCCACGCTTTCGGGTTGACCCATTGAAACAACGCCGCCTGCAAAAAGGTGAACGGTTTGCTGGCGGTTTTGGCGTCGCCATCGGCCGCCAGCGCCGAAGTGGTGGCGATTTTCCATGCCAAAAATAACAAATACAGCATGCCAATCCATTTCAGCGCCACATAACTGGCCGGCACGGCGGTGAACAACCCCATCAAGCCGACGCCGACCAACATCACCATGAGGGTAAAGCCGATGCTCACGCCAAGCATGTGCGAGATGGTGCGGCGGTAGCCGAAATTCGCGCCCGAAGTCAGCAGCATCAGATTATTCGGCCCCGGCGTTATCGACGACACAAAGGCAAACGCTATTAGGGCGATGATGAGTTCATAGGTCATGGCTATGCGCGCTCCGACAACCCGCCGCCCGGCCAAACCAGGACGGATGAGTGGGCACCGAGCATTAAATCAACTCCGCATCGGACATCACCTCCACCAAGGCCGGGCCGGCATGAGCCAATGCGCGGCTGATGGCTTGGTCGAGTTTGTCGGCGGCGGTCACGCGCTCGCCGAAGGCGCCGCACAAGCGCGCATAGGCCGCGAAGTTGGGGTTGTGCAACGAGGTTTGCCATACTTGCCATTCCGCGGCGCGTTGTTCTTTGGTGATTTTGCCCAGTTGATGGTTGTTGAGCAAAATGTGGGTGATGTTCATGTGGTATTTCACCGCCGTGGTGAAATCCGCCAGGTATTGCCCGAAGCCGCCGTCGCCGCTTATCGATACCACCGGGCGGCCGTGCAAATCCGCTTGATCTTGGGTGGCGGCCCAGGCCCCCATGGCGGCCGGGAAGGAAAAGCCGATGGAGCCGAGATAGCCGGACATCAAAACCGACTGCTGCGCACACTCGAAATAGCGCCCGAAGGAATAGGTGTTGTTGCCCACATCCACGGCGATGATGGCGTTGCGCGGAATCAGGCGCGTCAAGGCGTCGAATATGGTGGCCGAATTTAGCCCATCGCCGCTGTCGTCAGTGCGGCGGTTTTGTTTTTCAGCGCGCCAGATTGCCCAGCGCTCGGCAATTTCGCTGCGCTGGTCGATAAAACTCGCATCCGCGCCGATATTTTGCGCCAGGGCGCGCGCCGAGACGCCGATTTCCCCCCACATCGGCACGCTGACCGACTGCGATTTGCCCAACGCCATGCGCTCGAAATCCACCTGAATAATCGGGCGCTTTTCGGTGATGCCGGTGTGCGTGGAAAAGGACGAGCCAAAAGTTAAAATCAGGTCGCATTCATTCATAAACCAACTGGCGATGGGGGTGCCGGAGCGCCCGAGCACGCCGGCCGCCAGCGGGTGGCTGTCGGCAATCTGCCCCTTGCCCTTGAAGGTGGTGAGCACCGGGGCGTTTACTTTTTCGGCCAGCGCGATGACCTCATCCATGGCCGCTTTGGCGCCATAGCCGGCGATGATGATGGGGCGGCGGCAGGTGTCCAGCAACGCTAACGCTGCGGCCAGGGAATCCGCCGATGGGGCGATTTTGGGGTCGGCCAGCCGCCCCTCGGGGTGGCCGGGCTTGGCCTTTTCGGCCGCCACCACGGTCTGCACATCGTCCGGGAAAATCAAATGCGCCGGCAATCGATTGACGATGGCATTTTTGCACGCCAGGCTCATTAATTCGGCGTGTTTACTGGTGTGCAGCGCGGTTTGGCTGAAATCGGCCACCGAATCGAAGGCCGCCGCGAGGTCGATTTCCTGAAAATCACCGGGCCCGAACACCTGCACATTAACTTGGCCGGTCAGCGCCAACACCGGCGCCCGGTCCACTTTGGCATCCCACAACCCGGTCAACAAATTGGTCGCCCCCGGCCCGGCGATGGCCAAACACGCGGCCGGCTTGCCGCTGGCTTTGGCGTAGCCGGAACACGCGAAGGCCGCGCTGCCCTCGTGGCGGATGCCGTAATAACTCAATTTGCCGGCCACCTCTTGCAGCCGCAACGCATCGGCTAACCCCAGATTGGAATGCCCGACCATGCCGAACACCGATTTCACCCCCCAATTCACCATGGTTTGCGCCATCACATCCGACACCGTGGGGATTTTCGCCGGCTCCGCCTGCAGCCCGATATAGATGCCATCAGCGCGCGCCTCCACCGCGTATAGGGTTTGCCCGGAATCTTCATGGCCGCCGGGCGGGCGGCCGGTTTGCGGGTCGAAATCCCAGCCATGCCACGGGCAACGTAGCCAGCATTGACCATCTTTGCCGATTTCGATGGAGCCTTCGCCCAACGGCCCGCCTTGGTGCGGGCAGCGGTTGTCCATGGCGGTATAGACGCCGTTGATATGCGTCAGCGCCATGGATTTGGCGCCGGCGGTGACCGTTTTCACCCGCCCCTCGGGCAATTCATTCAGCGCAGCGACCTTGTGCCACTGCAATTCGGCGGCGGCAGGGTCGGCGACGGCAGAGTCGGCAGGGGCGTTCGGCGCTGGCGGGTTAGGTTTACTCATGTTAATGGTCGGAGGTGATGATGTCGATTAATGGGAGGGCGTGGATGGTGGGATTCGGTAAATTTGAGCGAATTTTGGTTGATTTTGGCCATTACGCTTTACTCTCCCCGCTTTATCTTGCGCCCGCTTTATCTTGCGGGGGAGTCAAAACTGGCGGGCTTTTCCGTCAGTTTTGGTGGGGGGCCTTTTGACTTTGACTTTTTGATTTTGGTTTTGACTTTGACTTTGATTTTGGCTTTGACTTTTTGATTTTCGTTGTTGACTTTGACTTTATGCTTTTGACTTTAATGCTTTTGATTTACTTTCGCTTTTGCCTTTATCCTGTAAATTTTCACCGCAACAGCCCCAAAAACAGCCGCAAAATGGAGTGAAAATCAAAAGCCAAAGCCAAATCAACAGCAAAAATCAAAAACAACGCACCCCCCACCAAAACTGCCGATGAAACCACCAGTTTTGACTCCCCCGCATTAAAGCGGGGAGTAAAGCGTTAAAAGCCACAGCGAAAAACCAAATCAAAATCAAATCAACGCACCCCCCACCAAAACTGCCGATGAAACCGCCAGTTTTGACTCCCCCCCAAACCTAATCCAGCCCCACCACCCCAGCATATTTCACCCCACTGAGATACGCCATATCGCGTTGCCAAGTAGTCAAATCGCTGAACGTGAATTCATCCAGCCGGCTATGCCCGCAAGCGCGCGCCAGAATTTGCATCAACGCCACCGCCGAGCGCAAAAAGCGGTCGAGGCGCGCAGCGGCTTCTTCGACCAGCAAGCGGGCGCGCAAATCGGCCTTTTGCGTGGCGATGCCCACCGGGCAATTATTGCTGTGGCAGGCGCGCATGCCCAAACAGCCGATGGCTTGCAGCGCGGAATTCGAGAGCGCCACGCCATCCGCCCCCAATGCCATGGCTTTGGCGAAATCCGCCGGCGTACGCAACCCGCCGGTGGCGATGAGCGTCACATCCCCACAGCCGGCTTGGTCGAGGTGGCGACGCGCCCGGGCGATGGCGGGGATAGTCGGCACCGAGATGTTGTCGCGGAATATCAGCGGCGCGGCGCCGGTGCCGCCGCCGCGGCCGTCTAAGATGATGTAGTCCACGCCAATTTCCAGCGCGGCGTCGATATCTTGCTCGATATGCTGCGCCGAGAGTTTGTAGCCGATGGGGATGCCGCCGGTTTCCTGGCGCACTTGGGCCGCGAAATCGCGGAACTGCTCGAGATTATCCCACTCCGGAAAGCGCGCCGGTGATATCGCATCTTGCCCCGGCGCCAAGCCGCGCACCGCGGCGATTTTGCCAGCCACCTTGCTGCCGGGCAGATGCCCACCGGTGCCGGTTTTGGCGCCCTGCCCGCCCTTGAAATGAAAGGCCTGACACTTCTTCACCTTCTCCCAACCAAAACCGAAGCGCGCCGACGCCAATTCATAAAAATATCGACTGTTTGCCGCTTGCTCCTCGGGCAACATGCCGCCCTCGCCGGAGCAGATGCCGGTGCCGGCCAATTCCGCGCCACGCGCTAACGCCAACTTGGCCTCCTCGGATAAGGCGCCGTAACTCATATCCGATACAAACAGCGGCATAGCGAGTTTTAGCGGGCGTCTGGCGCGCGGCCCGATGGTGAGTTCGGTATTCACCGGCGCATCATCCAACAACGGCAACACCGCCAGTTGCCCGACCACAAACTGCAAATCGTCCCACTTCGGCAACGACTCGCGGCTCACCCCCATGGCCGCCACCGGGCCATGGTGGCCGGTTTTGCTTAAACCCTCGCCCGCCAACTGGCGAATCAACTTGACATGCGGCTCATCCGCCGTCCCCACCGGGTCTTGATAGGCGCCCTGATAGGCGGCGCGATGGTACGGCTGCGGGTGCTCGCGCTCCCAAGCCACAATTTCGTCCTCATCCACCCACACCTGCCCGCCGTCGACCCATGCGGTGAATTTGGGCAGGGTTTCGGCGTTGTTATATTCGCTGATGCCGGTGTCGACGCGGTAATCCCACCCATGCACGCCGCAGATGAGGTTGTCGCCGCGCACGCTGCCGTCCGCCATCAAGGCGCCGCGATGCGCGCAGCGCCCGTATAAAACCGACGCTTGGTCGTCATAACGCACGACCACCAAATCCACTGACGAGACCAGCGCGTGGCGGGGCTGGCGGTCCGGCAAATTATCCCAATCGGCGATGGCGAGTTTTTTCATGATGGATACATGTATGTGTGTGTGGGTCGGGTGGGAAGTGAGGCGAAAATGGCCCGCCGGCGGGTTAATCGGCGCACATTCAGCCGATTTCAGCCGATTTCAGCCAGTTTCCGCCGATTTAATCGATATAAACCCGTTTTAGCCAGTGCGCGCCTCGCGCTTGGTGGCGCGCACCACCTCGCTGGTTTTTTTGTGTTCCTCGCATGGCCGATAAGCGGCCGCCGCCGCCCCGTAAATGCGCGCCAACGGCGCCGCGCTCAAGCCATGCAAAAGCACGCTCAACAGCACCGTGATGAACACTATATGGGTGATGGTGTCGGCGTGCTGCAATTCGGTTTCGCTAATCACCAGCAGCACGAACAGCAACGATGCCAGCCCGCGCGGGCCAAACCACCCCAAAAATAATTTGGTGGGAATTTTTAGGTTGATGCCGCTAAGCGACAGCGCCGCCGGCAGCATGCGCAGCAGCGTCAGGCTGAGTACGGCGAACACCCAGTGCCACGGCGCAAACGATGCCAACGCCGCCGGCAACAACAAGGCGCCGAAAAAAAAGAACGCGCTTAAAGTCATCAACTGCCCTTCGGTTTTGACGAAATCGAACAGGTAATGGCAAGATTTTTTCAGGTTATTGCCATAGACCAGCCCAGCCAAAAAGGCCGCGATGAAACCATTGCCATGCAGCGCCTCGGCCAGCAAAAAACTAACCCCGGCGAGCATCAGCGACACCATGCCGAGCCCGGCGTGCGACATCCACCCCCGCGCATCGGCAGCATTCACCGCCCAGGCGCCGAAGTAGCCGGCCGCCGCCCCCACCGCGATGCCGAAAGTCAACTGCAGGGCCGCGAAGGTAAACCAATCCGTCATATTCTCGGTGGCGATGGCGCTGGCGGTGCTGGCCAACACCAGAATCACCGGCAGGGCGATGCCGTCATTCAGCCCGCTCTCCACATTCAAACTCTGGCGAATGCGCATCGGCACCGCTTTACTCTCGACCACGGTCTGCCCTAACGCCGCATCGGTCGGCGCCAAAATCGCCGCCAACAACGCCGCTTCGCATAAGGTCAGCCCGAGCGGCAAAAAATACGCCGCCGCGGCCCCCAAGCAGATGCTGGCCGGCATGCCGATGAACAACAAGCGCTGCGGCACATCATGATCACGGCGCAACTTGCCCAAATCGATGTTGGCGGCATCGCTGAACAGCACCAGCACCAAGGTCGCCTCCAACAATATTTTCAACCACGCTTGGTCGATGCGAAAATCCACCACCCCGAACACCGCTTCGCTCAACACCAACCCCGCCACCATAAAAATCATCGGCGGCGTCACCAGCGTGCCATCAATCCGCTTCGACAACAGCCCGAAACCGATAAACAGCATAAAAATCGCGATAATCGATAAATGCGCCATGGGCTGTATAAATGGGATTTATAAAGGGGATTTATAAAGGGGATTTATATACCTAAATCTGCACGCTGGCTTGGCGTTTTCCTTATGCGGTTGGCGGAACCGGCTGGCGGAACCGGCTGGCGGAGAGAGAGGGATTCGAACCCTCGATACGCTATTCGCGCATACACACTTTCCAGGCGTGCTCTTTCAACCACTCAGACACCTCTCCGATTCACCCAACCAGCAACCACCCGCTAATATACGCCATAATACCCTCCCCCGCGCGATTGATAGGGGATGGATTTTTGCTTTGGCTTTGACTTTTGGCTTTGACTTTTGGCTTTGGCTTTGGCTTTGACTTTTGACTTTTGACTTTTGGCTTTGACTTTTGGCTTTGGCTGTTGCTTTTGGCTGTTGCTTTGGCTTTTAACGCTTTACTCCCCCCGCTTTAAGAGGGTGTGCGAAAAGCCCATTCTTGATTAAAATTTCGGTTGGCGTTGTTAAAAAAGCAGGCGAAAGTGTTGCTATTGCTTATTGTTTAAATTTTGAAAATGATACTTTTCCTTCATTTTCCCTTTGGCGAGGGCTTTTCGCACACCCTCTTAATGCGGGGTAGTCAAAACTGGCGGGCTTCATCGCCAGTTTTGGTGGGGGGGGGTGTTTGATTTTGCTTTTGCTTCCGCTTTTTGCTTTTAAATCTTACTTCACCCATGCGGGGAGTCAAAACTGGCGTCTTTTTGCCAGTTTTGGTGGGGGTAATGTTAATTTTGACTTTGATCTTGACTTTGACTTTGGCTTTTGATTTTGATTTTGATTTTGATTCGCTTTTACCTTTACCCTGTAAATCCCCCAACAGCCAAGAGAGCGAAAAACAAAAACAAACAAACTTGATAACCGACCTGCTGGCAAAAAATGCTATATTGCCAATTCACCCCCAACACCTTCCATCCACTCCCCAGCCACCCCCCAGCCACTACCCAGCGACAGCAAAATGAGCAACCGAAATAATGTATTCATCTATTGGGATAATTCCAATATTTTTATCAGCGCCAAAAGAGCGGCGGTAGAAAGCGAGGGCACACACGCACAGCACCGAGTGCGAATTGATTTTCACAATATGTTAAAACTGGCGCACGCGGATCGCACGATAAAACGCGCCTTTGCGGCCGGCTCCGTGCCGCCGGAATTACGCCATGTGTGGAACCGCATGGAAAACGAAGGCCTCGATGTACACCTATCGGAGCGTGGCGAAACCGGCCACCGCGAAGTTAATGTGGACCAAGTGCTACAACTCACCATGGTATGCGATGCGCTCGATTTCAACGGTGACCCTGGCATCGCGGTTTTACTCACCGGCGATGGCGAGGGGTTTGAAATCGGCAAAGGCTTCCATGCTAATTTGGAACGTATGTATAAAAAAGGTTGGCGCATAGAAGTGTTGTCATGGCGCCATAGTTGCAAGCGCGCCATGCGGGAGTGGGCGCAATCCCACGGCGAGCAAACCCAATTTATCGCATTGGATGATTTTTATGAAAGCGTCACCTTCTTAGAACAACCCGCCCCCGGCCACCCCCACGCACTACCCCGCGACGCCGTCCCCATAGATCTATCCAAACGCACCATGGCGAAGTAACGCACCATGGTGAAAACCCCGTCAATTTTGGAGGGGAGGGGTTGCTTTTGATGTTAATTTTGGCTGTTGATTTTGGCTTTTAAATCTTACTTCACCCGTGGGGGGAGTGAAACTTAAAAGCCAAAATCAACAGCCAAAGCCAAAATCAACAGCCAACCCCCCCGACCCAATATTACCGAGCATAAAGGCTCGTTCTGATTTGACTCCATCAAGTTTGACTCCATCAAGGGGGATTTGAATTTGGGCGCTCTTGAATCCCCACCATCGATTAGGCATATAATCCGCCCATCACTTTATTCGAGGTGGCTCAACCTGCCCTCCCAAATCCCCCCTACTCCATCGGCATTTCCTCAACTGGGCTAACAAAATGACTATGTTATTTACCCCCCCCCCCCCCCCCCCCGAAAAATCGGGGGACCAGCGATGAAATACGCCTCGGCTTTATTGGCGATGGGCTTGTTTGTCGCAAGCATTCCCCTCGCTAATGCGCAATCGATACCCTCGGTACCCAGTCGTACTTTCACCGCTGGCACGCAGGTATCCATCCCACCTTTTGGGCGTGCAAGTGGCGACAACTCCAGCAATCCCTATGAGTATTTTCTAGCCACAAGTAACGCTCTCCGAAACCCAAACCGGATAGTTTTAGGCAACCTATTCCCCGGGTTAACCTTTAACGCCACCACGCGCCTTGTATCCGGCACGCCGCGCCAAGGCGTTAGCCAAACCGTGCTTCATTACCATGCAGCGAGAAGAAACGCATCAAATGGTCGTCGAGAAGCGACATCAAGGCCATTCTCTTACACCGTAAACGGCCCGCGTTTCGATTCAAGCCCATCGCAAACCGCCAAAATCTACACCAGCGGCGAAGCCATCACCTCCATCTCTTTCCCCGCCGCCAGTGGTTCGCCGGATTATGACGTAGTCGGGCCGGGCAACGCCGCCCTCGCTGACACCATTCCCGGTTTGAGTTTCGACACCACCAGCCGTACCTTAAGCGGCACGCCGACCAGGGGCGCCGCCGCCGTCCTGCTCACCTACAACGCCACCGCCGGCTCCGGGCGTGCCTTTGAAGCCTTCAGCGTGACCGTAAACGGCCCGATTTTCGCGCCCGCTCCAGTGCTGCCGGACGACCAACTCTACGCCACCGGCCACGCCATAACCCAGTTGGTTTTCCCCACCGCCAGCGGTTCGCCGGTCTATGCTTTGGTCGATTCCGCCGGCAATGCCGTCGGCGGCGCCAGCAACCCGGTCCCGGGATTATCTTTCAACCCGGCCACGCAAACCCTAACCGGCACCCCCACCGCCGAGGGCACAACATCCATCACCTACACCGCCACCGCATCCGCCATCACCGCCTCGGCCGTATTCACCATCACCGTCGCCGATTTCATCCTCGCCGCCCCGCCCCTGGCCGGCGGCTACACCGTCGCCACGCCGCTCAGCATCACTTTGCCGGCCGCCATCAATAGCGAGGGCGCTGTGGTCTACACCCTAACCGGCGCCGACCCCTTACTGCCGAATGATGGCTTGCCGGCCGGCTTGATTTTCACCGCCAACACCACCATCGGCGCTGCCACCGGCGGCGTTTTATCCGGCAACGCCGACAATGTGAACGACTACCGGTTGACCTATACGGCCACCGACAGCGCCTCGACACCCGCCATGGCGAGCGTCACCTTCACCTTGCGTGTCATCAATTTGCTCACTTTGGCTTTCGATGATGTTTTGCCGACTATTCCGGCTGAATTCGCCACCGGCGCCGCCATCGATGCGCTGACTTTCCCCACTTCCTCGGGCAATAATCCCACTTACTCATTAAAATATAACAACGGCACCACTTTGCCGCCCGGGCTGGTTTTCAACCCCACCGCCCGAACCTTGACCGGCACGCCCACTCGGGCTGGCAGTTACACCCTCACCTATCGCGCGACCGATGATTCATCGCCGCCGAACATGGTGGATTCGGCGCCGTTCACCATCAATGTGCGCGGGCTGTATTTCGCCGATTTCCAAGCCCCGCCCACAGGCACGGCTGGCACGGCGATAAATTTCCCCTTCGCTGACGCCTTGGGCGTCGATGCTGAGGATATTTCCTACACCTTGGCCGGCGATTCCGGCGGCTCCTTGCCCGCCGGGCTGACTTTCGACGCCGCCACCAAAACTTTGAGTGGCGCGCCTCAGAGCGGCAGCAACCAAGATGTTGAATTGATCTATCGGGCAACGGACAGCGCCAACCCGCCGAATACGGCGCAAGCAACCTTCGCTTTTGGTATCTTCGGCCCGATTTTCGACGCCGCCCCGGCTAACCAAGCCTTCCCCGGCAACGACTCGATAAACTCCTCGCCTTTCCCCACCGCCTCGGGCAGCGGCACGCGCACTTACGCCGTAATCGGCCCGGGCGACGCCACCCTCGCTGAAACCATTCCCGATTTGAGTTTCGACGCCAGCAGCCGCCGCTTAACCGGCACCCCCATCGCCAACGGCCCCAACTCCCTCGGCACCACCTCTCTCACCTACACCGCCACCGATAACGATGGCGTGGCCTCGGCATTTTTCACGGTGCAAATTCAACCGGGACATGGCCTGCCTAATCCTGGAAATTTCACATTCGTTCTGGGGACTGATGTATCGGAAGATTTCCCGCAAATTAATACGACCAACACTAACCGCGATGCTTTTGTTCATACCATTACCGGGAGTTTGCCTCCAGATTTAAGTTTTAATTCACAAACTCGTAGGTTAACTGGCACAGCAATGCCTTCGGGCACATATTCCTTAACCTATCGGGCGAATGCCAGCAGTGTGACACGCTTCGCCGACTTCACCATCTTCGTGGAGCCCGGTTTGGTTGCCCCGCCTGACCAAACCTACCGGGCGGGTGTGGCGATAACCCCATTGACTTTATCGATGGCGGTGGATGAGCGTACTTATCAAGTAACCCCGTCCGGGTCCTTTAGCGGCGGGGTGGGCAGTGTCATACCAGGGCTGAATTTTAATGCCAACACCCGCGTTTTATCGGGTACGCCGTTGCGCGGCTCAGCGGAGCAGAGACTTTTCTACCGGGCGACTACGCTCACAACCCCTAGGAACAGACTTGATAGATCCTTCGAAATCACCGTACTCGGCCCGATTTTCCACAGCCTGCCAGGTGACCGCAGTTTCACGGCGAATAGCCCGATAACCGACCTCACATTTCCCGCCTCAACGGGCAATGGCACGCTCACTTACCACCTCACCGGAGCAAACGGCGACACCAACCTCGCCACCGAAGTGCCCGGGCTGTCGTTCGATGGCGGGACAAGCGGCACGCGGCGGTTAACCGGCACCCCCACCGCCGTCGCCCGCACCCGCCTCACCTACACCGCGCGCGATGATGATGGCGTCTCATCGGCATTTTTCACGCTCACCATCGGCAGCGACTTTGTGCTGCCGGATATTGCTGGCACTTACGCCACCGGCAGCACTATCGCGGCCCTCACTTTCCCCACTTTCAGCGGGAATAATGTGCAGTATTCGATGACTTATAACGACGGCGAGGAGTTGCCGGAGGGGCTTATGTTCGACCCCGACCCCGATGCCCGAACCTTGAGCGGCAGGCCCACTCGGGCCGGCAGTTATCTGCTCACCTATCGGGCGATGAATGATTCAGCCACCGACAACATGCGCGATGGCACTTTCACCATGAATGTGAGCGGGCTGTATTTTAATGGTGGTTTGCCGGTTTTCAGAGCCACCGCCGGCACGGAAATCAACCCACCATACCGCTTCGACCGCCTCGCTTTGGGCGCTGATGCGGATGATATTTCCTATACCTTGACCGGTCCTGCGCTGCCCGGGCTGACTTTCGACCCCGACGCCCGAACCTTGAGCGGCACGCCTACGGAGGGCGATTTGCTTGTTTCTTTGACCTATACGGCGACGGACCTCGCCACGCCACCAAATACGGGACGCATCTTCATCTCTGGGAACATCATTGGCCCGGATTTTGATGGCGCGTCGCCGACCGCCATCGATTTAAACCTCACCGCCGGTCTGGCAGTCACCGAAACGCTTCCCGGCGCCGTTGATGGCAGCGGCCTCCCGTCGACTTTGTCGTTAACCGATTCGGCCGGCAACGCCCTCGGCGCCGCCGTCGATAACCCCATCCCCGGGCTTAGTTTCGACTCCAGCAATCGCATGATTGCCGGCACGCCGAGCAGAGCCATCGCCGCCGACATCACCCTCACCTACACCGCCAGAAGCAACCAAGGCGTATCGATGGGGTTTGTCACCATCTCCATTGCTGGGCCGGTGTTTAATTTCACTTCGGGTGAGCCAGCGCCGGCGGACCAAAATTTCTTGGTCGATGAACCGAGTATCACGCCCCAATTTCCAGCCGCCATTGGCGTGGCGACTTATGATTTGCTAGAGGACGGCGTCCCTGTCGGCAGCGACGCCACCAGCGGCCCCATTCCGGGCATGATTTATAACTCCGCCCGACTTTTACAAGGCACGCCAACCGCCATCGGCGATTATTCGCTCACCTACACCGCCACCGACGCCGACGGCGCCGTCTCCTCGCTGTTTTTCACCGTCACGGTCTCGGCCTTCTCGGTCTCGGCGCCGGCTGATTTGGCGGCGGGCGGTCACACCGTCGGCGTACCGCTTTCTTTGGATTTCGCCATCGCCACTGGCGGCGATTCACCGATTTCCTACACCCTATTCGGGGCCGGCGCCTCGGCCGGCGATGACGCCTTGCCGCCCGGCTTGACTTTCACCGCCGACCCCAACCCCGCCGCCAATTCCACCGGCGTCTTATCCGGCACGCCCGAAACCATCGGCGATTACCCGCTCACCTACCGAGCCACCGATTCCGCCAGCACGCCGGCGGTGGCCGATGCCACCTTTACCTTAAGCGTGGTCGATTTGGCGTTCGATGCCGTTTTGCCCACCATTGCGGCTGAATTCGCCACCGGCGACGCCATCGATGCCATCACTTTCCCCACTTCCTCGGGGAATAATCCCACTTACTCATTAATATATAGCGGCGGCACGGATTTGCCGGCTGGGCTGACTTTCAACCCCACCGCCATCGCCGCCGACGGCGCCACCCCCGCCATCGCCGCCCGAACCTTGACCGGCACGCCCACTCGGGCTGGCAGTTACACCCTCACCTATCGGGCGACCGATGATTCATCGCCGCCGAACATGGTGGATTCGGATGCCTTCGACATCACCGTGGCCGGGCTGTACTTCGCCGCCGATTTACCCGCCATCCCGAGCGCTTTCGCCGCCGGCTCGGCGGTGGTGGATTTTCCGTCATTGCCGGCCGCCTTGGGCGCCGATGCTGAGGATATTTCCTACACTTTAACCGGCGATTCCGGCGGCTCCTTGCCCGCCGGGCTGGCTTTCGATGAGCAAAATCGCCGCTTAACCGGCACGCCCAACCAAGGCGGCAGCCACTCACTCACCTACTTGGCGAGCGACAACATCACCCCGCCGGCGATGGCGAACACGGCGGCGGCGACCTTCGCCCTGACCATATCCGGCCCCGTTTTTGACGCCACGCCGGCCTTGCCCGTCGACATGAGCCTGCCCAGTGGCTCGACGATAACCGCCATCGCCCTACCGGCCGCCACCGTGGCGTCCCCGGCCACCGGCTCGCCGATTTATGCCTTGACAGATTCCGCCGGCAACACCTTGGCCGCCGCCACCGATTCCGCCGCCACCAGCCCCATCCCGGGCCTGATTTTCGACGCCGCCAGCCGTACCTTAAGCGGCACGCCCCTTCGAGCCGCCGCCGACCCGGTCGCCCTCACCTACACCGCCACCGCCACCGGCCCCAGCGCCAGCCCCGGCGTGACCTCGGCGGTGTTCGCCATCACCATCACCGGCCCGGTGTTCACCTCGCTGCCTATCGACCAAACCTTCATCCTAAACCGAGCCATCGACCCGGCGGTGGTTTTGCCGGCCGCCAGTGGCTCGCCGTCCTATGTGTTGCGTGATTCCGCCCTCGGCTCCATCAACTCCACTGGCACCAACTCCCGCCTGCCGGGCTTGATGTTCAATGCCGCCAGCCGAACTTTAAGCGGCACGCCGACCCTATTGACCGCCGACGGCGGCGTAACCCTGAATTACAACGCCATCGACGCCGGCGTCGGTTCCTCGGTGTCATCATTCACTGTAACAGTGACTGATTTCTCCGTTTCCGCCCCGAGTTTGGCGGCCGATGGCTACACCGTTCGCATGCCGTTGGCGCTGACTTTCGGCACCGCCACCGGCGGCGATTCACCGATTTCCTACACCCTATTCGGGGCCGGCGCCTCGGCCGGCGATGACGCCTTGCCGCCCGGCTTGGATTTCACCGCCAATTCCACCGGCGGCGTTTTGACCGGCACCCCGGAAACCATCAGCGATTACCCGCTCACCTACCGAGCCACCGATTCCGCCAGCACGCCGGCGGTGGCCGATGCCAGGTTCACCTTGCGCATCGTCCGCCCGTTTTTCCATACCGAAAACCCCGCCGATATTCCCCTGGCCGACCAAACCTACGCCGCCGGGCAGCCAATCAGCGAATCTCTCGCCATGGTCTTGCCGAGGGCCCATGACCCCACCGCCGAGGCCAATCCGCCCCGCCCGACGCTGGTCTACACCCTAACCGGCGACCACCCGACTACTGCCGATGGCTTGCCGCCCGGATTAGGCTTCGATGCCGATGCCCGCCGCTTAACCGGCACGCCGACCTTCGCCGCCGCCGCCATCACCCTCATCTACCGAGCCGCCGACGCCTTCGGCAATACTTCGGAGGATGTGCCGCTCAGCGTCACCATCGCCGGGCCGGTTTTCATCCCGCCAGTGCCGCAAAATTACTTCGTCAGGCAAATGGTCGGCTTCACATTGCCCGAAGCCGGCGATAACGGCGGCGGCGCCATCACCTATAACCTAACCGGCCCCGGCAGCAGCCACACCGCCGCCGGCGCCGCCCGCAATTTGCCCGCCGGGCTGACTTTCTACCCCAACGGCGACTCCGCCGCCGACCCCGCCATCGCCGCCCGAACCTTGACCGGCATGCCGAGCGCCGCCGGCGATTTCGCCCTCACCTACACCGCCACCGATACCGACGCCGCCGACGCCGCCCGAATTTCCACCGCCACCTTCACCGCCACGGTGAATCCAGCGGCCACCTTCATCGACTTGCCAGGCGATTCCACCGAATTCGACTTCCTAGTCGGCGAAACCATCAACCAAACCCTGCCGGAAATCATGAGCGCCGCCGCCGGCGTGACGGTGGTGTACATGTTGACCGCCAGCACCGCCGACGGCACGCCATCGGCGGTGGACGGCTCGGCGACTTCGGCTTTGCCGGGCCTGAGTTTCGATGCCACCAATCGCACCTTGAGCGGCGCCGCCACCGCCGCCACCGCCGGGGCGGTAACTTTGGCCTACACCGCCACCGCCGGCGATGACAGCGCCGACAGGGAATACAGCGCCGCCGTCCGCTGGGCGAGATTCGACCGCCCAATCGTCAATTTGACCTTGCCGGCCGGGGTTGAGGTGGATCGGCCCCTGCCGGCTGCCGAAATCGCCCCCGGGGCCTTGGTGGCGTACAACTTGGTCGGCGTCGGCGGCGCTTCCACCGCCATCGACGCCGCCCGCAATTTGCCGCCCGGATTATCCTTCACCACCGAAGGCCCCTTCACCAACAACGCCGCCACCGTCGGCAGCGCCGGCGCCCCGGGCACCGGCAGCATCGCCATCGGCGGCCAATTGGTCGGCACGCCTACCGCCGCCGCTTCCGCCACCCTCACCTACTACGCCACCGTGACTCTCGCCGACCCCGGCGGCAGCGACTCCGCCAGCCAAACCTTCACCATCACCATCAACTTCGGCTTCGTCGGCGGTCTGCCGGGCAATATAACCTACCCGCTCGGCGTCGAAATCGACCCGCTGACCTTCCCCACCGCCGCCGGCGGCGATGCTATTTCCTACACCTTGAGCGGCGATTATGCCGCCACCGGCGCCGCCGCCAGCATGAACGGCTTGCCGCCGGGCTTGAGTTTCACCGCCGCCGCCATCCCCGCCGCCGGCGACCAGACTGCCATCCCGGCCAGGTCGCTATACGGCACGCCCACCGAATCCGCCGCCGTTTCGGTCACCTACATCGCCGCCGCCGCCGCCGATTCATCCATCCCAGCCGCCGAGCACACCTTCACCATCACCATCGGCGGCGGCGGCGCCGCCCTAACCGCCGTAAACCAGGTGGTGCTGCCCGAAGTCGCCCGAGCCATTACCGCCAGCGCCAATCTCGCCATCAGCCGGCGGATTTCGCGAGTGAATTCGGGTGGATTGGGCCGGAATTCAGCCGCATTCGGCGGGAATTCGGGTGGATTGGGCGGTCAAACCGCCACCTTCGCCCTCGGCGGCCAAACCACCGTCGCCACCGCCTTAGCCACCCACGGCAACCCCATGTTGGTGGATAAAGCCGACCCCAAAACCATGTTGGCCGGCAGCAGTTTCAGCATCCCGCTAAATTCAGGCGGCGGCTTCAGCCCATCCACCGAAAACCATACGGGCGCTGGCGGCGCCAACCTATCTCTGGCGCCGACCGCCGAATTTGATGCCGGCGGCACGGCCGGCGACCTCGCCGGCAATTCCGCATCCGTTCTGGCGGCGAACGCCGCTGGATTATCGGCCGATTCCGCCGGCGGCTCATCCATCCCCATCACCTTCTGGGGCAGCGGCGAATACCGCGAAATGTCCGGCGCCGCCGGCGACCAAAACGACTTGGAATGGAGCGGCGAGTTGAGCGGCTTCCACCTCGGCCTCGATGCCCAAGTGCGGCCCGGCTTGCTGCTGGGGCTGGCGGCCTCGCGCTTGCGCAGCGCCATCGACTACGGTGCCACGGCGGCGGCCGCCGGCGGCAGTCATGACCTCGACATAACCACCATCAGCCCCTATCTCGGCTGGCACGCCGGCGGCGTGGATTTATGGGCCACTTTGCGCTACGGCGAGGGCGATTTGGACATCAGCCCGGATGACGCCGCGCGCGCCGCCGCCGAGGTGGATATGCGCGCCGCCGGCATCGGCGCCAGCGGCGCCCTGTGGCAAAACGCCGCCGCCCGCCTGCGCCTGAAAAGCGAACTCTCGCGCAGCGAATTGGCCGTGCAAGGCGGCGGCGATTTGGTCGCCATGCAATCCGCCTCCACCCGCTTGCGCTTAAGCCTGGAAGCCGACTACCGCCGTCAGACCGCCGGCGGCGGGGTGCTGGCGCCGACCTTGGAACTCGGCCTGCGCTATGACGGCGGCGATGGCAACCCCGGCGCCGCCGCCGAAATCGGCGCCGGATTGCGCTATCGCAGCCGCGCCGGCCACACCGCCGACGGCAAATTCCGCGTAGTCGCCCGCCCTGGCGCCTACCGAGAATGGGGCATCCAAGGCACCGTAACCATCGCCACCGCCGCCGACGGGCAAGGATTATCACTACAAATCAGCCCAGCCTACGGCCGCACCGACAGCGAGATTCAGCAACTCTGGCAGGCGGGGGTGGGGTCTGGATCGGGGTCGGGGTCGGGGTCGCAATCAGCCGACCATGCCACCCCCCATAACGCCGCTACCGCCGCTACCGCCACTACCGACCCCGCCAACCCTGCCAACTATCGCCCGCGTCTGGATTCCCGCCTAGCCTACGGCATTCCCCTAAAAACCCACGGCGGCATGCTAACCCCGTACGGCGAAATCACCCTAACCGATGCCGCCGACCGCCACCGCCTCGGCATCAACTGGCAAACCCCCGGCAAATTCCACTTGAACCTAGTAGGCGAACGCCAACAAACCACCGCCGCATCCACCACCATCCTGCTACAAGGAAAAATGCAGTTTTAGCCAAAACCCAAAGAAAGCGCCGCAAAAAGCGCGCTAAAAACCCAAAAAAGGGGCGATTCAGCAATGAATCGCCCCTTTTTTTGGGATTTTGATAGCAAATCCCACCAAATTTAGGGGGTGGGGCTTTTGGGGGTTTGGCTTTGGGTTTTGATTTGGCTTTTGACTTTTGGCTTTGGCTTTTGGCTTTTAACGTTTTACTCCCCCCCTTGCTTCATCTGGGGGGAGTCAAATCAGGCTGCCTTATCGCATGATTTGGTGGGGGGCTGTTGAGGTTGATCTTTTTGCTTTTTGCTGTTGATGTTGATGTTGCTTTTGATGTTGCTGTTGGCTTTTGGGCTTTTGGGCTTTTGGGCTTTTGGGCTTTTGGGCTTTTGCTGTTGCTGTTAGCTTTTGATGTGGCTGTTGCTGTTAAGGCTTTGCTTTTGCTTTTGCTTTTGCTTTTCGGCTTTGATTTTGATTTTTGGCTTTTGATTTTTGGCTTTTGATTTTTGGCTTTTGATTTTTGGCTTTTATTTTTCGCTTTGACTTTTGATTTCGTCTTATGTCTTGTAATTTCTCACCTCAACAGTTAAGTGGAGTGAAAAGCCACATTAAAATTAACAGCAACAGCGAAAGCAACAACCAAAAGTCAAAAGTCGAGTAAAACCTAACACTAAAGATATCCCCCCCACCAAAACTGGCAATGAAACCGCCAGTTTTGGCTCCCCCTCCCGAAAAAGCAGGGGGGAGAGCAAAGACTAAAAGCGAAAAGCCAAAACCAAAGCAACAGCCAAAGCCAAAGCAACAGCAACAGCAATATCAACAGCAACAACAACAGCCCCCCACCAAATCAGGCGATAAAACCGCCTGATTTGACTCCCCCCAGATGAAGCACGGGGGGGAGTAAAACGTTAAAAGCCAAAGCCAAAATCAACAGCCAAATCAAAAGCCAAAGCCAAAGCCAAAATCAAAAACCAACCGCACCTTATCAAATTTAGCAAAATCCGCCGACAACCCGCAAAAAAATGGCGATTCATCGCTGAATCGCCCTTAATTGTTGGTTTTAACGCGGTTTCGATGACTGCTTACATTATTAAAGCGCGCGTCCATGCGCTGATCACTTACCCTAAGCCCGCATACTGATACAAGCGGCGGCACTATGTAAGTGTTATTTATCACAAATACCGCAGTTTTGATTTCCCCCCCCGCCCCACTCGGCAATCGATGACGCCGTCCATCGCGCAGCCACCCGTTTTCATGCGGAGCAGTTAATTTTGACTTTGCTTTTGATTTTGCTTTTGATTTTTGGCTTTTGATTTTTGGCTTTTATTTTTCGCTTTGACTTTTGATTTCGTCTTATGTCTTGTAATTTCTCACCTCAACAGTTAAGTGGAGTGAAAAGCCACATTAAAATTAACAGCAACAGCGAAAGCAACAACCAAAAGTCAAAAGTCGAGTAAAACCTAACACTAAAGATATCCCCCCCACCGAAACTGGCAATGAAACCGCCAGTTTTTGCTCCCCCTCCCGAAAAAGCAGGGGGGAGAGCAAAGACTAAAAGCGAAAACCCAAAGCCAAAGCCAAAGCAACATCAAAAGCAACATCAAAAGCAACAGCCAAAAACCAAAAATCAACACCCCACCAAACCTGCGGGTAAACCTATCGACATTGGCACAAAATCCCTTGGTCGAAAAACCAAGAATTTCCGATAAATAATCGCGTGGATAATCCCATGCATAATTCATACATAATCCCATGCATAATTCATGCATAATTCCATGCATAATTTCATGCTTAATCCCATGCTTAATCGCGTGAATAATTGCGTGAATAATTGCGTGAATACTCAGGTAAATAATGATAAGAAAGTCACCTCACCCCAATATTTAGGAGGATTCCATGCGCTGCGTTATTGCGATGATGCAACACGAAACCAATACTTTTTCGTCGGTGGTGTCTGCGGTGGGGGATTTCGCTAGCGGTGTTGGTTTGGCGAAGCCGCCGCGCGGGGCGGCTGCGGTGGACATTTACGGCGCGGCTGATTTTGCCTTTGCGGGCTTGTTGCAAGTCGCTCAGCAACGCGGCGCCGAGGTGGTGGTGCCTATCGCCGCGTATGGCGAGCCCGGCGGAATCGTGACCGACCAGGCCTTTGAAATGTTCGCCGATGCCATTTGCGAGGAGGTGACGCGCGGCTGCGATGCGGTGTTGTTGGACTTGCACGGCGCCATGGTTACGCGCTCGCATACCGACGGCGAGGGCGAATTGCTCAAGCGCCTCAGGCGCATCGCGCCGGCCACGCCGATTGCCGTGGCGTTGGATTTTCATGCCAATCTGAGCGCGGATATGGTGGCCAATTGCACGGTGATCGACGGCTATCGCACTTACCCGCACATCGATATGCATGCCACTGGCCGACGCGCCGCGACGACATTGTTTCACTTGATGGAGCATGGGCTGGATAGCAAAATGTGCTGGCGCGCGCTGCCGATGGTGACGCACATGCTCAAGCAAACGCCGTTGCGCCAGCCGATGAAAGATATTATGGAGCTCGCGATTTCGTATGTGGGTGGCGGGGGTGGTGACCGGGCGGGTGACGATGCCGATGGCGGGGTCGATAGCAGTTTCGATGGCGGTGCCGATGGTGATGGCGTTGCAAATAACGGAAAAGTTTTGAACGCCTCGGTTTTCGGCGGCTTTCCGCACGCCGACATCCCCCATGTGAGCGTGAGCGCGCTGACCGTCGAGACCCTCGACGGCCGCTGCGGCGAACGGTTAGTGAATCGGTTGTGCGATATGGCGTGGCGGCGGCGCGCGGATTTTGTGTTTGCGGCCGAGCCCATGGAAAAATCCATCGCCACCGCCAAAGCGCTGACCGATTACCCGGTGGTCATCGCCGACCACGGCGACAATAGCGGCGGCGGCGGTAGCGGCGACGATCTCAGCGTGTTAGCCGAGATGCTGAAACAAGACCTTACCGACATCGTCGCCGGCCCCATCTGCGACCCGCAGGCGGTGGCGCACATGCTCGCCGCCGGCGAAGGCGCCGCGGTACGGGTGCGCGTCGGCGGCAAAATCCATGCCCCAGCCATCGGCCATATCGGCCGCGAACTCGAACTTGTCGGCGTGGTGGGAAAAATAACCGATGGTCGGTTTACCATCGCCGGGCCCATGCAAACCGGGTTGACGGTCAATTTAGGCCGCACCGCGGTGTTGGAATGCGACGGCCTGGTCGATGGCTTGGCCGCCAAATCCGCCGAATCCGACGAAGCCGCCGAAGCCACCGAAGCCACCGCCGAAGCCACCACCAAATCAGGCAAAAACCCGCCGCGATTGCAGTTGGTGGTCAGCGAACACCGCTGGGAGCCGTACGACATCGGCTGCTTCACCCACGCCGGCCTCGAGCCGCGCAATAAACGCTATATCATGCTCAAAGCACGCCAGCATTTTCGCGCCGTGTTTGAGACCTTCGCCAAACACATCGTGTTGGCCGCCGGGCCGGGGGTGTGCAGCTCGGATTATGCGCAATACCCTTATCAAAACCTGCAGCGCCGCGTCTACCCCCTGGATTTGGCAACGCCTAATCCGCGCGCGGAGTGCAGCGTGTATGTTTGGCGGCGACGGTGAGCGATTCGGTTTAACTGGCTCAGTTTAGCGACCGATTTATCGCCTTGCTTATCGACCTATTTATCGGCCTGTTTGGCGCCATACTGCATCGACAATTCGCTGCCCATCGTAGCGCTTGGCTGACAACTCGCATCGACACATTTCCCACTCACCTTATGCATTGAGGAAAACACGATGAAAGCACCATCCATGCCGAAGCATTTACTCGGCGACAACACGCCCGCCATGTCGGCGGCCAAATCGCCGGCCAGGGCTGACCTCGAGGCCACCGTCGCAGATTCCAGTCGGCGGCGATTCCTGCAAGCCTCCGGCGCCGTCGGCTTGGCGGCGGCCACCGTCGGCGCCCCGCAAATCGTCTATGCGCAAGGCAAAAAGATTCTGAAAATTCGCGCCTATGCGGATTTGCGCAGCCTAGACCCGGCCTTCTCCCAAGGCGTGGTGGATGAGGAAATCCACGGCTGCATTTACAGCAAACTGATCCAATATAAACCGGGGCGGCGCTGGGATTGGCAGTTGGACGCCGCCGAATCCATCGAGCAATTAGACCCTAAGCAAATCCGCTTCACCCTAAAGCCCGGCATCATGTTCACCGGCGGCTATGGCGAAATGACGGCCGAGGATGTCAAGTATTCCTTCGAGCGCATTTTGGATGAAGCGCTGGCCTCCACCAACAAACCCGACTGGGGCACTTTGGATGAAGTGCTCGTGGACGGCACATACAGCGGCCGCATCGTGTTCACCGAGCCCTATCCGCCGGCCTGGAACATCGCCCTGCCCTACATCGTCGGCAACATCGTCAGCAAAAAGGCCTGGCAAGTCGCCGGCGGCAAAGTGGATACCACCGTGCCGAGCGTGTCCGGCCCCTATCTGCACCACGAGTGGCGACTGAAGCAGAAAACCATCTTGGTTCGCAACCCCGATTGGCACGGCGGCCGGGCCGCTTTCGATGAGATTCATATCTTCCCTATCGACGATGAAAACACCGCGCAAATCGCCTACGAGGCCGGCGATATAGATTGTACGCGGCTGTCTTTAGGCGCCCTCGGTCAACTGCGCGCCGCGCCGCCGCCGGCCTCGATTATCGAAGAATATCCGTCGTTGTTTTATGTGTGGGTGGGGATGAATGTGGAAAACGAAGTCACCGCCGATGAAAATCTGCGCAAGGCGATTCAGCATTGCATCGATGTGCCGCAGATTCTCGAGGCCGCCTACTTCGGCGCCGCGGCGCCGTCCACCGGCATCATCGCGCCCGGCTTGGTCGGCCATCGCGCGCAAAGTTTGGTGCCGCCGGCGGCCGATTACGCCAAAGCCAAATCCTATCTGGCCGCCGCTGGGCTGCAAGACGGCGTCGCGGTCACCTTGGATATTCTCAACAAAGCCACCAATGTGACCGCGGCGCAGGTGATTCAAGCCACTTGCGCGCAAGTGGGCATCAGCGTGGACATCAATCTGCATGAATCCGGCGCCTTTTGGTCCTTGGGCGATGCCAGCGGTGGCGAGCGCTATAAGGATATTCAGTTGATTCTCAACCGCTTCTCCATGGCGCCCGACCCCTCGTACGCTACGGCGTGGTTCATCACCGAGCAACAGGGCGTGTGGAATTGGGAGCGGTATAGCAACCCGCGCTTCGACCAACTGGAGGCCGCCGCCAAAGCCGAGACCGAGGCCGCCAGCCGCGATAGCATGTATCAAGAAATGCAAGATTTGATGGAACAAAGCGGCGCTTATCGCTTCATCACCCACGAGGCCACGCCGGTGATTTACCGCAACACCATCGCCCCAGCCTTTCGTCCCGACGGGCTGCCGTTATTGCGCTTTTTCGCCAGCAATTGAAGGCTGACTGATCGCCTAAGCGGTTTATCGAGGGTTGTCGTCCCATCGGCAGCCGGTAAATCGGTGCTGCTGGGTCGCTCGCCTATCAGGTTATGGGGTTTTATCTGCTCAAGCGCACCGCCTTGAGCGTCGCCATCGTCATGTTGGCGGTGACGCTTCTGTTTTGTATGATTCACCTGGTGCCGGGCGATCCGGCGCGCATTTTATTGGGGCCGCGCGCCACCCCGGAGTTGATCGCCGCCATGGCGGCGCGCATGGGGCTGGATTTGCCGTTGCCCATGCAGATTGCGCGCTTTTTCGGCAACTTGTTGCGCGGCGATTTAGGCATGGATGTCATCACCGGCCGCCCGGTGGCGGACATCGTGTTCGGCCAACTGCCGTACACGCTGTGGTTGATTTTCAGCGCGATTGTCGGCGCCGCTTGCATCGGCATTCCGCTCGGCTGCTACTCCGCCTTGCATCGCAACACCTGGGCCGACCGCATAAGCGGCGTGCTGTCGGTGGCCTGCATCACCACGCCGTCTTTTGTGGTGGCGTTGTACGCGCTGTTGATCTTCGCGGTCGCGTTGCGCTGGTTTCCGGCGGTAGGAGCCGGCGAACCTGGCGATTTATGGGATCAAGCGGCGCACTTGGCGCTGCCGGCGTTCGCCATCGGCTTATCTTGGGTCGGTTATTTGGCGCGTTTGGTGCGCGCCTCCATGCTCGAAGTGATGGGCGAAAATCACATTCGCGCGGCGCGCGCGCATGGCTTGCCTGAGCGCACCGTGGTGTATCGTTATGCCCTGAAACTCGCGCTCTTGCCCACCGTCACGGTCATCGGCGTGGGCATGGGGTTTTTGTTGTCGGCCGCCTTGTTCACCGAAATCGTGTTCGCCCGCCCCGGCATCGGCAAATTGATTTTCGATTCCATCACCACACGCAACTATCCGGTGGTGATGGGCTCGGTGTTGGTCAGCACGGTGGTGTTCGTCATCAGCGCCACGCTGTCTGATATCGTAAACGCGGCCCTTGACCCGCGCATCCGGGCCTCGTTGTGAACGCTCATTCTGGTACCCATGTCGATGCGCATATCGATACCATAGCCGCCCATAGATTCCCATGGGTGCGCTAAAACGCCTGGCGCGCACGCCCGGCGGTCTGCTTGGCATGGCGCTGACGACGCTCATCGTACTCGGCGCTGTACTGGCGGAATTCCTTTCGCCTCACGACCCGCTGGCGTTGAATATTCCCGAGCGCTTACAAGGGCCGTCGGGCGCGCACCTGTTAGGCACCGATCAACTCGGGCGGGATTTATTTTCCCGCGTGTTGCATGGCGGCCAAGTGGCGTTGCAAGTGGCGCTAACCGCCATCGGCGCGGCCCTCAGCATCGGCGTTTTGCTCGGCATGATGGCCGGCTACGGGCCGCGCTGGCTGGACAACATCATCATGTTGCTGTTCGACACCGTGCGCGCTTTCCCCACGGTGATGTTCGCCTTAGCCACCGTGGCGCTGCTCGGGCCGTCGCTCAACACCGTGATTTTGGTGATCATCGTCACCTCGATTCCGGCTTACGGCCGCGTGGCGCGCACCCAAACCTTAGCCATCAAACCCACCGAATTCATCCTCGCTGAGCGCGCTATGGGGGCCTCGGCGAGGCGCATTTTGGGGCTGCATGTGCTGCCCAACATCCTAGGCCCGTTGTTGATTCTCGCCTCCATGGATATTCCGACGGTGATCGCCTTGGAAGCAGGTTTAAGTTTTCTCGGCCTCGGCGTAAAACCGCCGACGCCCTCTTGGGGCAGCATTCTCAATGATGGCTACGCCCTCATTCGCATCACCCCGTGGCCGATCATCGCCGGCAGCATTCCGCTGATTTTGATTACCCTCGGCTGTACATTTTTGGGCGAGGCCTTGCGCGACCTGCTCGACCCAAAACCCGCGTCGGGCAAATCTGAGCAGTGACCGAATCCGCTGCCGCCGCCGAGCCGCTGCTTTCCATCCGCGATTTGAGCCTCGCCTATCGCACCGAACGCGGCCTCTGCCAAGCCCTGCGCGGCGTCTGCCTGGATATTCCCCGCGCCTCCATCATCGGCCTGGTCGGCGAAAGCGGCTGCGGCAAATCCACCTTGATTGCCGCCATCATCGGCTTGTTGGCCGCCAATGCGCGAGCGCACAGTGGCGTCATCGAATTCCAGCGCCGCAATTTGCTGCAATTATCCGCGCCTGAAATGCGCGCCATCCGCGGCCGGCGCATCGCCGTCGTCTTTCAAGACCCCATGTCGGTGTTACACCCGGCACTAACTATCGGCCGGCAGATGCTGGACATCCAATATCGCGAGCGCCGCCGCCGTGGCGAAAAAATCCAACATTCCTTACGCCTGCTCGCCAGCGTCGGCATTCCCGACCCGGCGCGTTGCATTAAGCAATTCCCCCATGAATTATCCGGCGGCATGAAGCAACGCATCGCCATCGCTATGGCGTTGCAAGCGCGGCCCGCATTGCTTATCGCCGACGAACCGAGCACCGCATTGGACGCCACCTTGGAGGTGCAGATCATGCGCTTGCTGCGCGCCCGCCAAGCCGATTTGGGCTGCTCGGTGCTGTTTATTTCCCATCACCTCGGCGCGGTGGCGGAGTTATGCGACCAAGTGGCGGTGATGTACGCCGGCGAAATCATCGAGCACGGCGCCACGCGCGAAGTTTTCCACCATCCGGCGCACCCGTATACGCAAAAATTGTTGCAATGCGACCCCGCCAATATCGCCGACAAAACCCGTGAGTTGCCCACTATCGCCGGCGAAATTCCCGATTTAATCGACTTAAAATCTGGTTGCATCTTCGCCAATCGGTGTCAGCACCGCTTGCCAAAATGCGCGACAACGCCCCCCGCCATGCAGCGCCGCGGCTCGCATCGCGTCAGTTGCCACCTCGCCTGGCAGCACCCGGCGTCCGCGCCCGCATCGCCCTCGGCCCCATCAACATGAGCGCAACCGCGCCGCTGCTGGAGGCGAAAAATGTACGGGTGCGCTTTGCCGTCAAATCGGGGCTGCGCCTGCCATGGCGGCCGCCGCCGGCCGTAGACGCGGTGCGCGATGCGTCATTTTCCTTAGGCGTCGGCGAGACTTTCGCGCTGGTCGGCGAGAGCGGGTCGGGGAAATCCACCCTGGCGCTGGCCATGGCGGGTTTGTTGCCGATGGCGGCCGGGTCGATTCGCTTCGGCGGCGTTGAAGTGACAACCAAGCACGCCGCCCGGCAACCCTATCGCAGACAAATGGCGTTGGTGTGGCAAAACCCGGCCGGCTCGCTCAGCCCGCGCCTTTGCGTCGGCGCGCTCATCACCGAACCCTACAAAATTCACCGCATGAAACACCGCGAGGCCAAAACCGAGTGCGCGCGGCTATTGAAAATGGTCGGCTTACCGGGCCATTTTTCGACGCGGTATCCGCATCAGTTGAGCGGCGGCCAGGCGCGGCGCGTCGGCCTCGCCCGAGCGTTGGCGCTCAGCCCAAAACTTATCATCGCCGATGAACCCACCGCCGGTCTCGATGTATCGGTGCAGGGCGAAATTCTCAACTTGCTAAATCGCTTGCAAGACGACCTCGGCATCAGCATTTTTGTCATCACCCACAACCTCAATATCGTCCGCCACATCGCCCACCGCACCGCCATCATGTATCTCGGGCGCTTGGTTGAACAAGGCCCCACCGCCGAGATTTTTGCCCATCCGCGCCATCCCTACACCCTCGCCCTGCTGTCCGCCAACCCCAAACCCGACCCCGATGCCCGCACCTCGCGCATCGAACTAAAAGGCGAGACGCCCAGTTTGTTGGCGCGCCCAGCGGGCTGTGAATTCCACCCCCGCTGCCCATACGCCGGCCCGCGCTGCCACCACATCCCCCCGCCGCCCTCCGCCCCCAGCGCGCAGCACACCCTGACTTGCCACTATCCGCGATAACATTTTCTGGTGGAAAAATAAAAACTTTCGATTTTGGCTTTTCGCCTTTAATCTTCACTCCCCCATCGCGGAGGAGCCAAAACTGGCGGATTTTTGCCAAATTTGATGAGGGATGCGTTTGATGTAAATAAGCCAAGCCAATTTAAGTATATAAATCCCTATTTCCCCCTTCTTGCCGCAAAAAAATCGGTGAGTAGTTGGCTGGCGGCGGCGGCGCGCACGCCGGCGGTGATGGAGCAGCGGTGATTTAAGAACGGCGATTCGAGAATATTCAGGGCGCTGCCGGCGGCGCCGTATTGGTGGTCGGCGGCGGCGTATACCAGCCGCGCGATGCGGGCGTGCAGCATGGCGCCGGCGCACATTACGCACGGCTCGAGGGTGACATATAAGGTGGCGGCGGGCAGGCGGTGGTTGCCTACGGCGGCGGCGGCATCGCGCAGGGCGAGGATTTCGGCGTGGGCGGTGGGGTCGCGGCGGGCGATGGGCTGGTTGCGACCGCGACCGATGATTTCGCCGTCTACCACCAGCACGGCGCCGACCGGCACCTCGGATTCGGCGGCCGCGGTACGCGCTAAGTCTATGGCGGCGGCCATGTGGGCGCGGTCGGCGTGGGCCTGAGGGCCGGCTGGCGGCGGGTTGGTCGTCGTCACTGCCATTTGATGGTCGTCAGCGGCGGGTTGGCGGTCGTCATTCTCATTCGATGGTCGCCAGCGGGTTGGCGGTCGTCACTCCCATTCGATGGTCGGTAGCGGATTGGCGGTCGACATTTTCATTCGATGGTCGGCGGCGGATGGGCTTCCGTCACTCCCATTCGATAGTCGCCGGCGGCTTGCCGGAGATGTCGTAGACGACGCGGCTGACGCCACGCACTTCGTTTACGATGCGCTGCGAAATGGCGGCCAGAATGTCGTGCGGGATGGGCATCCAATCGGCGGTCATAAAATCCACGCTGCTCACGGCGCGCAGGGCGATAACATAGTCATAGGCGCGGTTGTCGCCGACCACGCCGACCGATTTGACCGGCAAAAACACCGCGAACGCTTGGCTGATTTCATCGTATAAGCCGTGTTTTTCTAATTCCTCCAAATAAATCGCGTCGGCGTGGCGCAAGATATCGGCGAATTCTTTGCGCACAGCGCCGAGAATTCTCACCCCCAATCCTGGGCCGGGGAAAGGATGGCGGTTTACGATTTTTTTAGGCAAGCCGAGTTCGCGACCGATTTTTCGCACCTCATCTTTGAATAATTCGCGCAACGGTTCGAGCAATTTCAACGCCATACGCTGCGGCAAACCGCCCACATTGTGGTGCGATTTAATCACACGGGCGGACGCGTGGCCGGCCGCGGATTCGATAACATCCGAATAAATCGTGCCTTGGGCGAGCCATTTGGCGGCGATGCCGTGGCCGGCGCGACGCGCTTCAGATTCGAAAATCTCGATGAATAAATTGCCGATGATTTTGCGTTTGCGCTCCGGGTCGGCGATGCCTTTTAGGGCGGTGAGAAATCGCGCCTCGGCATCGACGCGAATCACGCGCACACCCAAATGTTCGGCGAAAACCGCCATCACGCTATCGCCTTCGCCGCGCCGCATTAAGCCGGTATCGATAAAAATGCACGCCAACTGCGCCCCGATAGCGCGCTGCAACAGCGCCGCCGCCACCGCCGAATCGACGCCGCCGGATAAGCCCAATAGCACGGTGTCGCTGCCGACCCGGCGGCGGATGTCGGCGAGAAGATTATCGATGATGCGCGGCGCCGTCCAACCGCCACCGCAGCCGCATATCTCACGGGCGAAGCGCCCGAGCATGGCTTGGCCACAGGCAGTGTGGGTCACTTCGGGGTGAAATTGCACGCCGTAAAAACGCCGCTGCGGGTCTGCGATGGCGGCATAGGGCGCATGGTCGGTGGCGGCGATGGCGCAAAAGCCGGGCGGCAACGCGGTCACGCTATCGGCGTGGCTCATCCACACCGTCAATTCGGCGTCGGCCGCCCCCAGCAGCGGGCTGGCGGCGCAAGTGATGGCTTGCGCGGCGCCGTATTCTCGATGCGCGGCGCCCTCGACGCGGCCGCCCAACTGCGCCACCATGGTTTGCATGCCATAGCAAATGCCGAGCAGCGGCTTGCCCATGGTGAAAATCTGCGGCGCCGCAGTCGGGGCGGTTTGGCTGGCATCCACGGAGGCCGGGCCGCCGGACAAAATCACCCCATTGGGATTAAACGCTTCGATATCGGCAAACGCCGCCGCCGCCGAATAAATCTCGCAATACACCCCCAACTCGCGCAAATTACGCGCGATCAACTGCGTATATTGCGCCCCAAAATCGAGGATAAGGATACGGTCGGCGTGGGGGTCTGGGCTATTCATTTTTTAAATATCGCTGGTTTCGCATATCTATTATTTCGCATTTTGAATAAGGGGGATTGCGAAGATGCGCGATGCGATGGCAGTTTGGGCATAGGCTGATCTAAGTCTGTTAATTCAGTAACTCGCACACCTGACACTGATGGTCATCTTCTTCTTTTCGTTCCGCAACGATCGCTTGATTGCGCGATCTAGAAATAAACTTATGCTCTTTCAAGTAAACCTTCACGGACATGCATAGCATTATTTCCATATTTTCTGTCCCAATTATTTTCCTTTGAAATTTTATCGACAATTTTCTCGATTAAATCCGCAAAAGCCGTTTCTAATTCGGCTTTGTTAACATTTTGGGAAAGTGCATAATTATTTTCAGATATTTTATATTTCTCTAATATATCTTTGTGGTTACTAAGCTTGTTATTGAGTTAACAAGTATATTTCCCTTGCTCTATTTCTAAATCTTTTTCCAGATTTAGTTCGAACCTAGTGGCAAATTGGTTTTTTAAACAAAATTACATAAAAATTTTTGTCCTTTTGCCATTTCATAAACGCCACAAAATAATTGCCACACAAAAAATTCACTCGATGGTAAACCTGATAACTTACCCCGGAATATTTGACTAGATTAACCTTATTTCCACTCAACACTTGACCGCCAATATTGCGTTAAACGCTATGCACTAACGCCTTACCCAAGTTCATTAATTCTTGCTCATTCATCATGGTCGGATTCCTGTTGATCGTTAAATTTCGCGGATGATTTCTACGATTAAATCGGCGAAAGCGGTTTTTAATTCGGCTTTGGTGGCGTTGCGGCAGAGTTCATAGCCTCGGTTGATGGCGCCTTTGCCTTTGATTTTTTCATAGGTTTTTTCCAGTAAAGGTTTGCACTTTTGATGCCTAAGTGACAGCAGCCAAGTATATCGATCATTTGCTACTTGCAAACGATTCATAGCGAATTCAATGTCGGTTTTCATTTTATTTTTATCGATGCCGTACCTTTTACATACAATCATGTAAAAAGATCTGTCCTTTAAATCGATGAATATTAAATCTCGGTTATCGACGCGCAAAGGTGCTGCGCAAAAAATCTGGCAGCCAAGGATAGACTTAGGGGCCATATAATCAATAAGCTGAACATCGTTCGATACTTCCGTATCAAACCGCTCGGCAACGCACTGCACGAGTTCTCTGCCAATGGCTTCTAGTTGCTGCTCGTTCATGGTGATTTACTCAAATCGAGAAAAAGTTAAACATCGACATTAAAACACCTTCACCGCTGCTGATAATTCGGCGTTTCTTTGACCACGGAGACATCATGTACATGACTCTCGGCCATGCCGGCGACGGTGATGCGGACGAATTTTGCATCGCTTCGTAGTTGGGCGATGGTGGCGCAGCCGGTGTAGCCCATTGCGGAGCGCAGGCCGCCCATGAGTTGGTGGATGATGGCGGCCATGGGGCCTTTGTACGGCACCCGTCCCTCGATGCCTTCGGGCACGAGTTTGTCGGCGCTGTCCACGCCGTCTTGAAAATAGCGGTCTTTGGAGCCTTGTTGCATGGCCCCCAATGAGCCCATGCCGCGATAGGATTTATAGGCGCGGCCCTGATACATCTCGATAGCACCCGGCGCTTCGTCGGCGCCGGCGAGCAAGCCGCCGAGCATCACCGAATCGGCGCCGGCGGCGATGCATTTGGCGATGTCGCCGGAATAACGCACCCCGCCATCGGCGATGAGCGGGATATCGCCCTCCAAACCGCGCCGCACTTGCGCGATGGCGTGGATTTGCGGCACGCCGACGCCGGCCACGATGCGCGTGGTGCAAATCGAGCCGGGCCCGATGCCCACTTTCACCCCGTCGGCGCCGGCCGCGGCCAAATCCCGCGCCGCCTCGAAGGTGGCGATGTTGCCGCCGATGACCTGCGCCATCGGGTATTCGCGCTTGATTTTTCGCACCCGCGCGATGACTTGCGCCGAGTGGCCATGCGCGGTGTCCACCACGATGGCGTCCGCGCCGGCCTCGAGCAAACGCTCGACGCGCAAGTCGGTATCTTTGCCGACGCCCACCGCGGCCGCCGCCAGCAATCGCCCCTCGCTATCTTTGCAGGCGTTGGGGAAATCCCGGGATTTTTGGATGTCCTTGACGGTGATTAACCCTTGCAGGCAACCGGCGTCATCCACCACCAACACTTTTTCGATGCGGTGGCGGTGCAGCAGGGCTTTGATGTGATCCGAAGCAGCGCCGACGGCCACGGTGATGAGTTTTTCCTGGGTTGTCATCAGGGCGCTCACCGCGGTATCCAATGATTTCTCGAAGCGCAAATCGCGGTTAGTGACGATGCCGATGGCGCGCCGCCCATCCACCACCGGCACGCCGGAAATATGGTGTTTGCGCATCAAACTCCGCACCTCGCGCACGGTGGCGGTTTTTGCCACGGTTACCGGGTCGCTGATCACGCCGCTTTCATATTTTTTCACCCGCCGCACTTCTTGCGCCTGTTGCGCCGGCGTGAAATTGCGGTGCATGACGCCGAGGCCGCCGGCTTGCGCCATGCAGATGGCGGCCTCGGCGCCGGTGACGGTGTCCATGGCGGCCGACAGCAGCGGGATATTGAGGGCGATGCCCGGCGTAAGGCGGGTGTTCAGCGCCGCCTCGGCCGGCAAAATCGACGAGGCCGCCGGCAGCAGCAACACATCGTCGAAAGTCAGCGCCAGGGGGATGGATTCCATGCGCGAATTATAGCCGTCAGAGCGCGTGTGCCGCATGGGGAATGGAAAATTGGCCATCGAAAATTGGCCGGCGCCGTTGGCGGCGATTTGAGGGTCGGCGGCGAAAATATCGGCCACGGCGGCGGCGAAAATAATTGAATGGCGGGCGAAAAAAGGTGCATAATGCCGCCTATACATTATGTAGGGGACACGATATGGCGGTTTTCAAAGAAGCCCAGCAGCTCAAACAAGTGCCGTTGTTGTCGAGTTTGGACAGCAAACAATTAAAACTGCTGGCGTTTACTTGCGAGGTGTTCGATTACGCCGACCAAGATTATCTATTCCATCAAGGTGAGATTTCAGACAATGTGTATGTGCTGCTCGATGGCGCCGTCGATATCATCGGCAGCGACCATGACGGCCGGGCGGCGCTGCTGGCCACTTTGTCCGACAACACCTTGTTGGGTGAAATGGCGGTGCTGAGCGGCGCCACGCGCACCGCCAGCGTGCAAGCCCGAGGCGGGGCCACGGTGCTCGCCATCCCCAATGCGCGGTTTTTGGAATTGGTCACCAGCAACCCGCAAGTGGCGTTGAATGTGATGAAAACCCTCAGCGCCAAACTGGCCGACACCAGCCGCCATGTGGCTGATTTACAAACCCGCATCGAGGCCTTGGAGGGCGTGGAGGGCGGTTAATTTCGCCGCCCTTTTTCGCAAGCCATTTTCTGCAAACCATTTTTTGTAAGCGCCATTTTTCGCTCCCCCAGCCGGCCTTTTTCGCACCAGCGTCATGGAAAAATCCATCTACAAATACATTCTGCAGCACACCAAAATCGATCAGTTTTGGTTGATGTTGCTGACCATCGCGTCCATGCCGCTGGTCTACTACTCGTTGGAGATTCCCAAACTCATTATCAATAAGGCTATCGGCGGCGGCAACATCGTCTTCGAAGTCGCCGGCTATGCGTTAACGCAAATCGAATATTTGCTGTTGCTGAGTTGTATTTTTCTCGCCATGGTCATCATCAATGGCGGCATGAAATACATCATCAATGTTTATCGCGGCGTGCTCGGCGAGCGCATGTTGCGGCGCTTTCGCTACACCTTATATAGCCGCATTTTGCGCTTCCCGCTGCCGCATTTCAAAAACTTAAGCTCCAGCGAAATCATCCCCATGGTGACCGCCGAGACCGAGCCGTTGGGCGGTTTCATCGGCGATTCCATCGCTTTGCCCATCATGCAAGGCGGGCTGCTCATCACTTATCTATCGTTTATTTTTGTGCAGGATTTCTGGCTCGGCATCGCCGCGGTGGCCTTATATCCGCCGCAAATTTATCTCATTCCGCGCTTACAACATAAGGTTAATATGTTGAGCAAGCACCGCGTGCAAGCGGTGCGCAAACTCTCCGACCGCATCGGTGAATCCGTGGCCGGCATCGTCGATATTCACGCCAACGACGCCGGTCACTATGAGCGCGCCGACATCAGCCAGCGCCTCGGCGGCATTTTCTTAATCCGCAATGAAATTTATCGCCGCAAATTTTTTATTAAATTTCTCAATAACTTTTTAGCCCAGCTGACGCCGTTTTTTTTCTACGCCATCGGCGGCTATTTGGTGCTGAAAAATCAATTGTCATTGGGCGCGTTGGTAGCCGTGCTGGCGGCTTACAAAGATATATCGCCGCCGTGGAAAGAGTTGCTGAAGTTTTATCAAATCACCGAAGACATCCGCGTCAAATACGCGCAAATTATCGAGCAATTCGCGCCCGCCGATATGTTGCAACCGGCCCTATTGGAAGCCGGCACGGCGCCGATTCAGACCCTCACCGGCGCCATGCGCGTCAGCCGCTTGAGCTATGTCGAGGACGCCGCCACGCAAGTAGACAATTTCGATTTCCAGCTGGAAGGCGCGCGCCACACTGCGATTTTCAGCCAAGACGGCACTTCCAGCGATGAATTGATGCAACTGCTGGCGCGATTATTGCCGCCCAGCGCCGGCTCCATTGCCGTAGACATCGCCGCCGGCGCGGCCGCCGATTCAGCCGCCGACGGCCATCAAGCCGACCTGCAAACCTTGCCCGAGGCGGTCACCGGGCGGCGCATCGGCTATTGCGCGGCGGCCTCGAATCTGTTCAACGCCTCGCTGCGCGACAACCTCTATTACGGGCTGAAACACCAGCCGCTGGGGGCGCCCGGCGGTTCGGCGGCGGCCGATTCGGCGGCCACGGCGACGCGCAAAGCGGCCGTCAAAGAAGCCCTCGCCTCCGGCAATTCCACCCAAGATATCCATGCCGAGTGGGTGGATATTAGCCTCTCCGGGGCGGCCGATGAAGCCGAATTCGAACGCATTATGGGGCGCATCATCGAATGCGTCGAACTGGATGACGACTTATTGACGCTGGCGTTGCGCACCACCGAAAAGTTGGCGCTCGCCGAGCCATTGGCGGCGCAAATCGTCGCCATGCGCGGCGATTTAAGCGCGCAAATCAACGCAATCGAATCCGGCGACATCATCGAGCCGCTGGATGCGAAGCACTACATCCACAATTTAACGGTGGAGGAGAATTTGCTGTTCGGGGCCCCGGCCGGGCACTTGCCGGCGGCGGATTTTCTCGCCGCCAATCCCTTGGCAATACGAATTTTGCGCGCTTCCGGGTTACAAGATGAGTTCGCGCAAATCGGCTTGGAATTGGCCAGTTTGATGGTCGAGTTATTTTCCGATGTGCCGGACGACAGCGAATTGTTCGAGCAATTCAGTTTTATCAAAGCCGCCGACCTGCCCGACTATCAACTGATACTCACCGCCGCCGGCGGCGATGGCCATGCCTTGTCGGTCGCCTCGCTTACGGACTCGCAGCGCGCCAAATTATCGGCCGTCAGCTTCAAGTTATGCCCAGCGCGACATCGCCTCGATTTGATAACACCAGCGCTGCAAGAAAAAGTACTTAAAGCCCGCCAAACCTTGATGGATGAATTGGGCGCCGACAACGCGCACATTCAATTTTTCGACCGCGAAAAATACAATTACGGCATGTCGGTGCAAGAGAACCTGATGTTCGGAAAAATCGCCTACGCCAAGGGCCACCTGCAGCCGCGCGTCACCGAAACCATCAAGCACACCTTAAAATCCACCAACTTAAGCCGCGACATCATGTTCACCGGCCTCGGTTGCCCGGCCGGGGCCGGCGGCTCCAAACTCTCCACCAGCATGCGGCAAAAATTGGCGCTGGCGAGGGCGCTGCTGAAAAACCCCGACCTGCTCATCGTCAACAACGCCTTATCGGGGCTGGACGGCAAGAGCGCGGCGCGCATTCTCGATAATGTCATCGAGTGGCGGAGCGGTCGCAACTTGATTTGGGCGCTGACCGACGCGGCGTTGTTGCCGCGCTTCGAGCACGCGCTACTCGTCGAAAAAAACAAACTCATTCACAACGCTGCGGTGGCCTCGTTGTCGTCGGTCATCGACGCGCTTTGAGGGCCGCCCAACCTCATCAAAGAACACCACATAAACCATGACGCATCCACCCTACCCGCGCTGCGCACGCATGAGCCTCGCCGTCTTTATCGCCATGGTTATGACCATGGCGGGCGCGCCGCCGTCGGCTGCCGTCGAGTTAGCCGATTTGGAAGTCACGCCGGCCCCGGCGGCGGTTTGGCCGCAGCCCGATGTACTCAAGTTGATCCACTACTTGGTCACCAATAGCCACTATCAGCCGCGCCCCTTGGACGATGAATTTTCGGCCCTCACCTTGCAAGCCTATCTGGATGCGCTCGATCCCAGCAGAATATTTTTCTTATCCAGCGACATCCAGCAGTTCGATAAATTGAAGTATGACTTCGATGACTACATCACCCAGGGCAATCTCAAACCCGCGTTCGCCATTTTCAACATTTTTAGAACGCGCGTAGACCAGCGCACCGAATATGCGCTGGCGCGCGTCGCTCAACCGTTCGATTTCACCGTGCATGAATCCTATCTATTCAAGCGCGATGAAACGCCATGGGCGAGCGATGTCGATGCGTTGAATGATATTTGGCGGCAGCGACTCAAAAACGACATCCTCAACATGCGCTTGGCCGGCCAGGGCGCAGACCAGGATAAGGACAATGACGAGATCATCCACGCATTGCAGCGCCGCTACCTGCACATGTCGCGCAGCACGCGACAATCCGAAGCGACCGATGTTTTCCAGCGCTTTGTCAATTCCTATATCAATGCCATCGACCCACACACTAATTACAACTCGCCGCGCCACAATAAAAATTTTGAGATTCAAATGCGCTTGTCGCTGGACGGCATCGGCGCGCAGTTGCAAACCGATAACGAGTACACGCTAGTGCAGCGCATCATCCCCGGCGGGCCGGCCGACCGCGGGCGGGAACTTAAAGCCCAAGATCGCATCCTCGGCGTGGCCCAAGGCAATGCGGAAATGGTGGATGTCATCGGCTGGCGATTGGGCGATGTGGTGAATCTCATTCGCGGACCCAAAGCCTCCATCGTACGCTTGGAGGTGGTATCCAAGGCTGAGCCGGGCGCCAAGCGGCGGGTGATTTCCATCCAGCGCGATAAAATCGACCTGGCGGAACAAGCAGCCACCAAACGCCTAGTGCAAGTCGAAGCGCAGCCGGGGCGCGCCGCCGCCGCCATCGGCGTCATCCGCCTGCCGTCTTTTTATATCGATGACAAAGGGCGCAGCGAAAAACTGCCGAACTACCGCAGCACCACCCGCGATGTGCGTAAATTAATCGAAGAATTTCGCAGCGACAACATCGACGGGCTGATCATCGATTTACGCAGCAACGGCGGCGGCGGCCTCGAAGAAGCCATCTCGCTGAGTGGTTTGTTCATCGACCAAGGGCCGGTGGTGCAAGTGCGCGACGCCGGCGGCAAAGTCATTATCCGCCGCGACCCGGATTCCAGCATCCTCTACGACGGGCTGCTGGTGGTGATGGTGGATAGATACAGCGCCTCAGCCTCGGAAATTTTTGCCGGCGTCATTCAAGATTATCGCCGCGGCATCATCATCGGCGAGACCACTTTCGGCAAAGGCACGGTGCAGCACATAGAAAACCTCAGCCGCTATGCCAAAAACGCGCAAGACCCGGCGAACTCAAAATTAGGCCACCTTAAAATCACCATCGCGCAGTTCTTTCGCATAAACGGCGACAGCACCCAGCATCGCGGCATCGTCCCCGACATCGCCTGGCCGAGCGCGCACGATGTGCACGACTACGGCGACCGCGTGGATGAAAACGCCATTCCATGGCGCCGCATCCAGCCGGCCGCCTTCGACTATTTTCAAGACGAGATTAATCCGACGGCGTTGGCGCAAGCGCGTCTCGCCCACCAGAAGCGCATTCAAGCCAGCCCGGAATTTCGCAATTACCTCGACATCGAAAAAATCAACGCCGCCAACCGCGATAAAAAATCCGTCACCTTGAATGCGCAAGCGCGCGCCCAAGAGCAAGCGCAGCACGATCAGCAACGCTTTGAATTGGAAAATCG
This sequence comes from Candidatus Poriferihabitaceae bacterium, assembly GCA_965243285.1. Taxonomy (GTDB): domain Bacteria; phylum Pseudomonadota; class Gammaproteobacteria; order Arenicellales; family Poriferihabitantaceae; genus JAHRAW01. Next base: position 2,599,459 of record OZ251537.1, read on the forward strand.
CCTGCGCCGCGCCATGGGCCAAGAACTGGCTGATTCGGTGGAAGATATCGACCGCCAAAATGAGGAAAAACGCCAGCAAAACGAGACCAACCCCCTCGCCCAAAAGCCCGATGTATTCCTGCGCGAAGGCGCGAATATTCTGGCCGATTATCGGCTCGCCACGCGCTATATGGAAACCTCAAGGGCCTCGTTTAGCGCCATCAACACTTACAAAATCGAGGGTGATGCTGCAGCGCCGGCAACGCAATGACCCACACCCGGCTATTTGCGCGCATGAACGGCGACAGCGCCATCTTGCGCTTGATGGACGACCTCGGCGCCGCCATCAATCAGCAGTCTGGGCTGCCTAACATCGAACTGCAGATGCTCGGCGGCGGCAATCCCGCCGCCATCGCGGCGGTCGAACAAGTATTCCGCGCCGAGATGGAAAGGCTGCTCGCCGATGGCAAAAACTTCGAGCGCATGGTCGGCAATTACGATTCACCGCAAGGCAACGATGCCTTCATAGATAGCCTCGCCGATTTTTTGCGCTGCCAGTTCGCTTGGCCGGTCGAGCGCGACAACATCGCCATCACCAACGGCAGTCAATCCGCCTTCGGCGTTTTGTTTAATGTGTTCGCCGGTCGCTATGCCCATGGCGTGTTCAAAAAAATCTTGTTGCCGATGACACCCGAATACATCGGTTACGCCGATGTCGGGCTCAGCAAACGCTCGTTGTTTACGACCTGTCGGCCGCTTATCGAACACCTCGATAACCCCACCATCGCCGGCGCCGCGTACGGCGACATGATATTTAAATATCACCTTGATTTCGACCGCTTGCCCATGGGCGACGACATCGGCGCGGTGTGCGTATCGCGCCCCAACAACCCCAGCGGTAATGTCATCACCGACCGCGAACTCGGCGAACTGCACCGCCGCGCCGGCCACGCTGGCGTGCCGCTTATCATCGACAGCGCCTATGGGCTGCCCTTCCCCGGCATCGTGTTCGATGACGCGCAGCCGTTGTGGGATGAGCATGTGGTTTTGTGTATGAGTTTGTCGAAACTCGGTTTGCCCGGAACGCGCACCGGCATCATCATCGCCCGACCCGACATCATCGCGCAAATCAGCCGCGCCAACGCCATCTTCTCGTTGGCACCCGGGCGCTTTGGCCCGACGCTGGTCACGCGCCTGCTGGCGAGTCGGGAATTATTGCCGCTGTGCGCGCAAACCATCATGCCCTATTACCGCGCCCGCGCCGCTCAAGCGCTGGCCTGGGTGCGCGAAAAATTCGCCGGTTTGCCGCTCAAGGCGCATCACCCAGACGGCGCTATTTTTTTATGGCTATGGTTTCCTGGGCTGCCGATTTCCAGCGAAACCCTATATCAGCGCTTGAAAAAACGCGGCGTGCTGGTGGTCTCCGGCGCGCACTTTTTCCCGGCTGATGATGCCGATACAACTTGGCGGCATCGCGATGAATGCATCCGCATCACCTACGCCGCCGACGCGGCGCAAGTTGAGCGCGGCATCCACATCATCGCGCAGGAAGTCCGAAGCGCCTATGCAAATTAATGAATTTATATATCTAAATCTGCTCCCCTCATTTGGGCTAATGAGTTGAAGATTTAAAGGCAAAAGCAAAAAGACCAACACCAACAGCAAAAAGACCAACACCAACAGCCCCCCACCAAATCAGGCGATAAAGCCGCCTGATTTGACTCCCCCCTGAAAAAGCTAAGGTGGAATAAAACGTTAAAAGCCAAAGCCAAACGCAAAAAGCCAAAAGCAAAAACCAACGCAGCCCCCCTAAATCAGCCGTTGACCTCAAAAAAAACGCCAATCGAACTGCAGATTTAGGACTATCAATCCCCAAATTAACACTATGCAAATTAATGTTACGCATTTGATACGCGTTACACCATAAATCCATGGGATAAACCTTAAGCCATGAGCAAACTCCAAGTCATAGACGAACAGCAACATTCCAAAGTTCCTTTTTTGCGGGGGATGTTGACGCGCTCGCTGAAAAACGCCGGTTTGAATTTTGCCGATGCCTATCAACTCGCCACCGACATTCGCGATTCTATCGATGGCGCCGAGGTCATCAGCACCGGCGATTTGCGCGCCCGCACCATCGATGCGCTCATCGCGCACCACCCCAAAGCCGTGCTGCGGCGCTATCGCCGCGAAGATTTATATCCGGGCACTTTTCATGTGGTTTATAACGATAATCACAGCGCGCCTTTTTCCCGCGGCACGCTGGCGCAGCGGCTGGAAAGTTGCTCGCTGCCGCGCGATAAATGCAACAAAATCGCCACGCGGATTCACAACCGCTTGCTCAAAGATAAAACGGCGCGCATCAGCACCGATGAACTGACCTCGCTCACCTATCGCACCATCGATCAAGAATTGGGCGATGAAGACGCCGCGCATTATTTAATCTGGAACGATTTTATCGACAACGATCAACCGCTGCTGGTGCTCATCGGTGGCGTGCCCGGCACCGGCAAGAGCACGGTGGCCACCGAATTGGCGAACAGCCTCGGCATCGTGCGCACCCAATCCACCGACATGCTGCGCGAGGTCATGCGCACCCTCATCCCCAAACGCGTCTCGCCGTTGTTGCACACTTCCTCTTTCAACGCCGGCGGCGCCGTCGACACCACCGATATTTACACCATTCGCGACGAGGAGAATTTGCGCTATGGCTTCCAACGCCAAACCGAATTGGTGGAAGTGGCTTGCGAGGCGGTGTTGCGGCGCGCTTTGAACGAGCGCGTGTCGATGATTCTCGAGGGCGTGCATATTCGCCCGACGCTGCTGTCGCACATCGCCGATGACGATGCGGTGGTGGTGATGTTCACCTTATGCGTGCTGGATAAAAATTCTTGGGCCAGTCGCATCAAGCGGCGCAAAGTGCAAACCCGTCAGCGGCGGGCGGCGCGCTACCTCGAAAAAATCGATGATATTTGGCAATTGCAATCGGCGCTGCTGTCCGAATCCGACAGCGCCGACATCCAAATATTAAACAACACCGACGGTTTTGAAACCGCGCGCGAAATCATCAAAACCATCACCCAGACCATCGCCGCCACCTATTCGAAAGCGCGCATCGCGGCGCTTAAGAAAAAGTATCGCTAACTCATCGATAAAGTATCGATAGTGAGTCATTGCTCAATGATTCTTAACCTCCCATCACCTGCCAATCAAAAACATGCACAAAGGTTTGGTGTTTATCTTAGATGGCTTGGGCGACCGCCCGTGCCCGAGCCTTAGGCATCAAACCCCGCTGCAGGCGGCGGCGACTCCGACTCTCGACCAACTGGCGCGGCGCAGTCAGTGCGGCATGATGGATGCGTTGATGCCCGGCATCGCCGTGGAAACCCACACCGGGGTCGGCATTTTGTTCGGGCTGGCGCCGGCGGCGGCGGCCGGCTTGCGGCGCGGCCCCATCGAAGCCGCCGGCATCGGCTTAACCACCCGCCACGGCGACATTTTATTGCGCGCCAATTTCGCCAGCGTCGAAAAAACCGCAAACGGCTATCGAATTCTCGACCGTCGCGCCGGACGCATCGATGCGCAAGCCGTGGATTTGTGCGCCGCCTTGCAAGAAATCGAGGTCGGCCCCGGCATCACCGCCAGCCTGCATGCAGCCACCCAGCATCGCGCCGTGTTGGCACTGCGCGGCGATGGATTATCGGCGCAAATCAGCGACACCGACCCCGGCGGCAGCGGCCACATGCGCATCTTGGATTCCGCGCCCAAGCCCGGCCCCGGCGCGCTCGAGGCCGAGCAGCGGGCGGCGCGCGCCGCCGCCGAGGCACTCAACCGCTTCACCCATCGCGCCTTCGATATTCTGGCGCGCCACCCGGTGAATGCGACGCGCGCCGGCCGCGGCTTGTGCGCCGCCGACGGTGTCATTGCCCGCAGCGCCGGCGCAAGTCAGCCGTTGAGTAACCTATTGTCGCGATTAAATCTCGATGTGGCCGTGGTGGCCGCCGAGAGCACCATCCTCGGGCTGGCAAAATTGTTCGGCTTCACTTGTTGCAGCAGCCCAACTTTCACCGCCCTGCCAGATACCGACCTGGCGGGAAAATTGCGCCTCGCCATGGCGGCGGTAGATGAGCACGACCTCGTATTCGTGCACATAAAAGGCACCGACACCGCCGCCCATGACAAAAACCCGGCGCTGAAGGCGGAATTTATCGCCCGTTTTGACCGCGAATTGGCGGCTGTGGATTTGGGCGAAATTCGCGTCGCGCTGTGCGCCGACCACTCTACGGATTCCATCAGCGGCGAACACAATGGCGATTCGGTGCCAGTGTTGTTGCGCAACCTCGCCGGGCGGCGCGACGCAGTACAACGCTACAACGAAACCGACTGCGTAGCCGGCGCCTTGGGGCGCATCACCGCCCAAGGGTTTTTAACCACCTTGTTAGATTCCATGGGCGCCTTCGCCGGCCATCACCCGGCCGAATTCGACTGCTATCGGTTTTAATTGGCCACCTATCCATTCGATTGGCGTTTTTTTGAGGTCAGCGGCTGATTTAGCGAGGCTGCGTTTGATTTTTGCTTTACTTTTGCTTTTGCTTTTGATTTGGCTCCCCCCCTCCCCCCGCTTTATTTTGAGGAAAACTAAAATTAGCCCTAAGCCAATAGGCTCGGGCTGATTTGGTGGGAGGTACGTTTGATGTTGGCTTTTCACTCCCGGTTGTGGGTTTTGAGGTGAAAATTTACAGCATAAAAACAACAGCAAAAGCCAAAAGCCAAAGCGAAAAATCAAAAGCGAAAAATCAAAAGCTAAAAGCCAAATCAAAAGCAAATCCACCGTGCAAATTTAGATATATAAATCCCTAGCCGATTTATGGTGATAATTAACGCGATAGGCAATATCGGCGGCATGGTATTTGTGAGGTCCACTGGCACTCGTCAGCGCTGGAAAAATCGCTCGCGCCAGGCCCGTAAACTATAGGGAATCCGAACCCAGCGGCGTTGCGCATCAATCCACATGAGTTGTAGTGGGGTAATCCTTGTTCGTTTGTTAACTGTTAAAGGGCAACTGGGTGGTAAAAATAGCCGGGCGGTTTTGAGCGGATTAGACGGTGGCGGAAGTGGCGGAATCCGCTGCCAGCGGCTGGATGTGGCGCACCAATAATTGCACGGTACGCTGGCCGCGAAACTCGTTGGCGTCTAACTCATAGGCGACCGAAACCCGGTCGAATTCGGCGGCCTGTTGCCCGATTTCCACATGGCGAAAGGCGATGGCATCGAAATCTTGGCCGTCATCCAAGCGCTGCAGCGTCATTTTTAGGTGTTCGGCGCCGACTATTTTCTGTTGCGCCACGCAAAATTCGCCATCGAACAACGGCGGCGGGAAACCCTTGCCCCATGGCAGGGCGCGCATCATCTCCGTCATCTCCAAAGTGCATTCCGCGCTATCGAGCTCGCCGTCGGTGAGAATTTCCCGCCGCTGCGGGTAGGCGGCAAAATGCGCCGCCACTGCGTCATGGAATGCGGCCGCAAATTCATCGAAATGCGCCGCCGCTAAGGTCAAACCGGCCGCCATGGCGTGGCCGCCGAATTTTTCTACCATGCCCGGGTGGCGGCTCGATATCGTCGCCAATACATCGCGAATGTGTAGCCCATCCACCGAACGCGCCGAGCCGCGCAAGCCGCCGTCATCGGCCGGGGCGAAGGCGATGGCTGGTTGGTTGAATTTTTCTTTGATGCGCGAGGCCACCAAGCCGACCACGCCGTGATGCCAAGCATCATCGCGCAAGCAAAAACCGCGCATGCAATCCACCGCCGCTAAATCCAGGCCGGCTATCATATGCATGGCTTGTTCTTGCATGGATTGCTGCAAGGCGCGGCGCTCGGTATTGATGGCGTCGAGTTTTTGCGCGTAGGCGTTGGCGGTTTTGGCATCACTGGCCAGCAAGCATTCGATGCCTAATGAGATGTCGTCCAAGCGCCCGGCGGCGTTTACGCGCGGCGCCACGGTGAAACTTAAATCGGTCGCGCTGAGGTTTTCGCGGCGCCGCCCGGCCACCTGCAGCAGCGCCAGGATGCCAGGCCGGCACTGCCCACGGCGAATGCGCGCCATGCCATGCTGTACCAAGATTCGATTATTGCCATCTAACGGCACTAAATCGGCCACCGTGCCTAACGCCACTAAATCCAGCAAGGTCGCCAAATTCGGTTCGGCGACGCAGCCGTCGGCATGCCGCATGTGGGCGCGCAACGCTAACAGCAGATAAAACATCACGCCGACCCCGGCTATGCATTTGGACGGAAACTCGCAGCCCGGCTGATTGGGGTTTACGATTGCCTCCGCCGCCGGCAATTCATCGCCGGGCAGATGGTGGTCGGTGATGAGCACCGCAACGCCGGCATCGCGCAGCATGGCCACGCCGGCCAGGCTGGAAATGCCGTTATCGACGGTGATGACCAGCGCTGGTTTATCGTCCAAAATGCGCGCCGCGATGGCGGTCGATAATCCGTAGCCATGCACAAATCGATTCGGCGCCATATACGCCACCCGCCCGGCCCCCAACGCCCGCAGCCCGAGCACGGCGACCGCCGTGGCGGTGGCGCCGTCGGTGTCGTAATCGCCCACCACCAATATTTTGGCGCCCGTTTTGATGGCCCGCGCCAGCAACGCCGCGGCCGGCTGGATGCCTTTGAGAAGGCCCGGCGCGTGCAGCCCGGCCAGGGAATACGCCACTTGCGCATGGCTGCGAATGTCGCGATTCTCATACAACCGCCGCAACAATGGCGGTACATCGCCGCCCTCGCCCAGGCTGCCGCTCGGCTGACGGCGGGTGATTTTCCACTGCGCGGTCATCGGCGGAGGCGCCGCCATTAAGTCGGGTCTGCGGCCGGTTTTGCGGGCAATTCCACCGCCCATTCGCCGCCAATTTTCGAATCTGCGCGCCGCGTGTACATATACGCGCCGCGTGTACATATATATGTCCATGCAGCGATAAATGCGGCGAAACTCAGCCCACCTATCGCCCAACATGCCGCCCCACCTATCGCCCATCATGCCGAAATCAAACTCTCCATGCGGATACGGACGATGTCGCCGCTCACGGATTCTAACGCCGCCAATTTTTCCAAGGCTTGGTTCATGCGCCCTTCCTGGGTTTTTTGCGTCAACATAATGATGTTGGCGTTGTCTTTTTCCGCCACGCCGTTGCCGTCCGCGGCATAGCCCTTTTGCAGCACGGTGTCGATGCTGATCTGGCTGTCGCCGAAGATGCGCGCCACCGAGGCCAGCACGCCGGGGCGGTTGCGCGCCGTCAGGCGCAGATAATAGGCGGTTTTTATCTGCTCCATGGGCAGAATCGGCAGCGCCGCCAGCGCCTCGGGCTGGAATCCCAACGGCGGCACGCGATTGCGCTGGTCCGCGCTGATGGCGCGCGCCACATCCACCAAATCCGCCACCACCGACGAGGCGGTGGGCTCGGCGCCAGCGCCGGCGCCGTAGTACAAAGTGGGGCCCACCGCATCGGCCTGCACCAGAATCGCGTTCATCACGCCATCCACATTGGCTAACAGCCGCCGCTGCGGGATGAGCGTCGGGTGCACGCGTAGTTCGATGCCGTCGGCGCCGCGCCGCGCCAGCCCGAGGTGCTTTATGCGATAGCCCAGCTCGCGCGCGTGGGCGATGTCTTCGAGGGCGATGGCGGTGATGCCTTGCACATGCACGCGCGAAAATTGCAGCGGAATGCCGAACGCGATGGAGGCTAAAAGGCTGAGTTTGTGCGCCGCGTCGGTGCCTTCTATGTCGAATTCCGGCTGCGCCTCGGCGTAACCACGTGCCTGCGCCTCGCCCAATACTTCACCGAAATCGGCGCCCGCTTCGTCCATCCGCGTGAGGATGTAGTTGCAAGTGCCGTTGATGATGCCGGCCAGCCATTGGATGCGATTGCCGGCCAAACCTTCGCGCAGCGCCTTGATTATCGGGATTCCGCCGCCCACTGCGGCTTCGAAAGCCACCATCACGCCGCGCCGCTGGGCGTGCTCGAAAATGGCGTTGCCGTGCAGCGCGAGCAGCGCTTTGTTGGCGGTGACCACATGCTTGCCGTTATCGATGGCGCGCCATACCGCCTCGCGGGCGATGTCGACGCCGCCCATCAACTCCACCACGATGTCGATAGCCGGGTCGTCTGCCACCGCAAACGGCTCGGCGGTCAGCGCCACGCCGGCCGCATCCGCGGCCGCTTGATGGGGCGCGATATTTCGCACCGCAGCGCGAACCACGCGAATTTCCCGCCCCGCTCGGCGGCTTATTTCATCGGCGTTTCTGCGCAATACCGCCAATGCGCCGCCGCCGACGGTGCCTAAGCCCAGCAGGCCGACAGTGACTGCTTTCAGCATAAAAATTTCATCGTGGAATGATTGACATCGCGGTGTCCGTTAATGAACCGTGCCCCTGGGTGATGGCAAACCGCGCCCCATGCGGTGTTATAAAATACAATCCACCGGGCCAGGATTTTTTATAACTTCCACCGCTAGCAGTTTGCATGAAACTCCATCTCAACAGCCGCGGCGATGCATGGCTGGTGCGTGCTTGCGCCCTCGACGCGACGCACCGCCCGCCGCGCTATCGCATCAAGGTGGCCGACGCATGGCATGAGCGCAGCGTGATTCTAACACCCGCCGGCGTGGAATTGTGGGGGGTGGCGGATGCCGCCGCCCTGTGCTTGGCGGATTTCCAGCGCTTGGCGGCGCTCGGCAGCGAGGTGCTGATACTCGGCACCGGCCAACGCGCCCTATTCCCCCCCGCCGCCATCACCCAGCCGCTGATGCAAAAACGCATCGGGCTGGAGGTGATGGACACCAGCGCCGCCTGCCGCACCTACAATATTCTGACCGCAGACGGCAGAAACGCGGCCGCGGCGTTAATCGTTTGAAGTGGATATCGATTCATCGCCGATTGTTCGCCGATTGGTCTGAATAAGGCGTCGATTCATCGCCGCCGGTCGCCGCTTCGCGGCCGCCGCTCAAGATGTCAAGTTGCCCGATTTAGCCTCCCCGCGCCGCGCTCAGCAGCCGCTTCATTTCGCCCACCGCTTGGGGCAAACCCACCGCGATGGCGCGCGCCACGATGGCGTGGCCGATATTCAGCTCGTTGATGTCCGGCAGCGCCGCGATGGCGTGCACATTGGCGTAATTTAAGCCGTGCCCGGCGTTCACCAGCAGCCCCAGTGCGCGGGCGCGGGCGGCCGCGGCGGCCACCGCTTCTAGCGCTCGGCGACGGGTTTGGCGGTCTGGCGCATCGGCGTATTGGCCGGTGTGCAGCTCCACCGCCGGCGCCAGCGCCGCGCTGGCTTCGATTTGCGCCGCGCATGGGTCTATAAACAACGCCACGCGAATGCCGGCTTCGCCTAACGCCGCCGCCACCTCGGCCAACGCGGCGCCATGGCGCGCCACATCGAGGCCGCCTTCGGTGGTTAATTCGCGCCGCCGCTCGGGCACGATGCAAACATCCGCCGGCCGCACGCGCAGCGCGATGGCGCGCATTTCGGCCGTGGCCGCCATCTCCATGTTGAGTTTGGTGCGCGTGCATGCGGCCATGCGTTCGAGGTCGGATTCGACAATATGCCGCCGGTCTTCGCGCAGGTGCATGGTGATGCCGTCGGCGCCGGCTTGCTCCGCGGCGCGCGCCGACTCCACCGGGTCGGGGTAGGCGGTGCCGCGCGCTTGACGGATAGTCGCCACATGGTCGACATTGACGCCTAATAGGATTTTTGGCGCGGCCGACATGAGGGTTTATGGTGGATTTAGATGGCGGAGGTGGGTTTATGGGTGGGTTTAGGCGTACCGGGGTGGTTTTTCGGTGCACTCAAGCGGCGGAAAATGCCCTGCACTCGGCGCTGCTGATTAATGGCCGAAATGGCTGAAAAGTGGTCGAAAAGTGGCCGAAATGGCTGAAAAAAGGCCAAAAAACACCGCCCGCTCGGAAAAATCTCGCCATAAAGCGCCGCCGACCCTGAATCCTGCCGCAATTTTACCGACATAAGCCCGAGCGCCGCCGCTTAAGCGTATTATACGCCCGGTGCAATCGCCTAAGGCCCCGCCCTACCACCCCGTCCCGTAGAGGATAAATCCATGAACACAAAACTCGCCCGCCTAAAATCCACCTTCGCCAAACCGGCTTGGATTAAATGCTTGGTCATCGTCGGCATCGGCATCGGCGTCGCGGCGTTATGGCCGAAAAGCACGCCCAGCGGCGTCGATGTCGAGGCCGCCACCGGCATTCCGGCCGACAAAAAGGGCGCCGGTCTGGCTGTCGCCACCCTCGCCGGCGGCTGTTTTTGGTGCGTCGAATCCACCTTAGAAAAAATCCACGGCATCAGCGAGGTGGTTTCCGGCTACACCGGCGGCAGCTTGGAAAACCCCACCTATCAGCAGGTCGGCGGCGGCGGCACCGGGCACACCGAAGCGGTGCAAGTGCATTACGACCCGACCAAAATTTCCTACCCCCAACTGCTGCATTATTTTTGGCGGGAAATCAACCCCACCGACTCCGGCGGGCAGTTTGTCGACCGTGGCGATATGTACCGACCGGCCATCTACTACCACAACGAGCAAGAAAAATCGCAAGCCGAGCAATCCCGAGATAAATTGCAGGAATCCGGGCGCTTCGATAAACCCCTCAGCATCGAAATCACCGCGGCGCCGATTTTTTACGAGGCCGAGCATTATCACCAGAATTACTACAAGACCAACCCGTACCGCTATAAAATTTATCGCCACGGCTCCGGGCGCGACCAATTTTTGCAAAAAGTTTGGGGCGAGGATTTGCACGCCAAGCCGGCCGAGGCCGACCTAAACAGCGCCGCCCCGGCGCCAGGCGATGCGCAGCCGGCCCCGAGCGCGGGTGAATCGGCGCTGCAATCGCGCTACCAAAAGCCCGATGATGCGCAGTTGCAAAGCATGCTATCTCGCATGCAATACGATGTGACCCAGCACGAGGGCACCGAGCCGCCCTATCGCAATGAATATTGGGACCACAAGCAAAGCGGCATTTATGTGGATATCGTGTCCGGCGAGCCGTTGTTTTCCTCGGCCGATAAATACAAATCCGGCACCGGCTGGCCGAGTTTCAGCAAGCCCATCGACGCGCAATTTATGGTCGAGAAAACCGATTATAAGTTGCTCTTCCCGCGCACCGAGCTACGCAGCAAATACGCTGATTCCCACTTAGGCCATGTGTTCAACGATGGCCCGCCGCCCACCGGGCTACGCTACTGCATAAACTCCGCATCCTTGCGCTTCGTCGCCGCCAATGACTTGCAGCAGGAGGGTTACGGGGAATACGCCGAGCAGTTTAATTAAAATGGCGGGATAAACACGGCGGGATAAACACGGCGGGATAAACACGGCGGGATAAAGCCGGGCCGATGTTTTTGGCGGCGCTAAATCGAGCGCTGGCGCACCGCCTCGAACAAAAACAAGCCGGCGGCGACCGACACATTCAGGCTGGACACGCTGCCGGCCATGGGGATGCGCGCCAAGTGGTCGCAACGCTCGCGGGTCAGGCGGCGCAAACCGCTGCCCTCGGCGCCCAATACGATGGCCGCATCGGCGCGCAAATCCAGCGTATATAAGCTGCGCTCGGCGGCTTCAGCGGCGCCGGTTATCCATACCCCGAGTTGCTGCAAATCCGCCATGACGCGCGCCAGATTGGGGGCGTAGAATACCGCCACGCGGCTGGCGGCGCCGGCCGCGGCGCGCATCACCGAAGCGTTGACCGGGCAAGCGCCATCTTTGGGTAGAATCACCGCATCCACGCCGGCGCCATCGGCCACCCGCAAACACGCGCCGAGGTTGTGCGGGTCTTGCACTCGGTCGAGAATCAACAATAACCACGGATGCGCGTGCTGGGCCAATAGGCCGGGCAAATCCACCGCCGCCGGACGCGGCCGGACGCGGGCGATAACCCCCTGATGCTTGATGCCGCGCGCCAGTTTGGTCAATTCGTCGGGGCTTGCCGGGCGCGCCACGATGCCGACGGCGGCCAGCTCTTGCCGCAACTGCTCGGCGCGCTGATCATGACGATGCGCCATGCATACTTCGATGATGGCGGCCGAATCTCCGCCCAACACCCCCTGCACGCCGTGAAAGCCGCACACGATGTGTTCGCCTGAAGCGGGCGCGGATTTTTGGCCGGCGGAGGGTTTTCTGGCCACTGGCGGCGGGCAATCGGAGCGGGGAATCCGGGGGAATCGAGACGGCGTAATGGCTAGCCCGACTTCGGCTTGTGGCGCTGGCGGCTGCGCTTTGCCTGGGAGGTTGGCGAGGATTTACGCGCCCGTGGCGATTTCGGCGAGGATTTCGGCGTCGATTTTGGCCGCGACTTGCGCGCCGCTTTGGGGCTGGTGGCGCGCACCGCCGCCCCCGCCTGGTCGCATAACGCGAAATCGATTTTGGCGTCATCGAGGCTGACCCGCGACACCGCCACGCGCACGCGGTCGCCGAGGCGGAAGCTGCGCCCACCGCGTTCGCCGCGTAGCTGCATATGTTGCGCATCGAAATGGTAATAATCGTCGCCGAGCGCGGTTACATGAATCAAGCCGTCGACGAAGATGTCGTCCAACTGCACGAACACGCCGAATTCCCGAACCCCCGAAATCGCCCCGTCGAACTGCTCGCCGACCTTATCTTGCATGAACTCTGCCTTCAGCCAGGCCACCACATCGCGGCTGGCGTCATCGGCGCGACGCTCGGTGAATGAGCAGCGCTCGGCGATTTTCTCCAACCCGCCGTCGGCCACCGCCGCCCCGGCCCCCGTCAACTGACGGATTTGCCGATGCACGACCAAATCGCTATAACGCCGAATGGGCGAGGTGAAGTGGGTATAAACCGGATACGCCAAGGCGAAATGGCCGATGGTCTCGGCGCTGTATACCGCCTGACTCAAGCTGCGCAGCAACGCCGGCTGCACCATTGCCGTCATGTCGGCCTGCCCGGCCACCGCCGCCACCAGCTGGGCGTAATCGGCCGCCGTCGGCTCCGCATCGCCGCCCAGGGCAAGCCCCAAGCCGCCGAGAAAACGCCGCAATTCGGCCGCCGAATCAGCGCTCGGCCCGCGGTGGTTGCGATAAATGGCGCGCTCGCCCAAGTGCGCTTGCAAGTAACGCGCCGCGCACTGGTTGGCCGCTAACATACATTCCTCGATGAGGCGGTGCGCCTGGTTGCGCGGGCGGATGGAAATGCGGCTGATTTTTTGGTTTTCATCGAACTCGATATAGGGTTCGGGGAACTCGAAATCGATGGCGCCGCGGCGCTGGCGCTTGGCCAGCAACGCCTGCGCCAAGGCCGCCAGGTTGTCCAGATGGGGGCTTATCGATTGCCATTTTTGGCGCAACTCGGCATCCGCATGGGCGATAATTTTGTCGACTATGGCGTAGGTCAAGCGCGCTTGGGAGTGCATGAGCGCCGGATAAAACTGGTAGTCGGTGATCTCGCCATCGCTATCTACGCGCATATCGCACGCCATGCAATAGCGGTCTTCGCCGGGATTCAGCGAGCAAATGCCGGTGGATAATTCCGGCGGCAGCATGGGCACTACGCGGTTGGGGAAATAAACCGAATTGCCGCGCCGATAAGCCTCCTGGTCGAGCGCCGTGCCGGCGGCGACATAATGGCTGACATCGGCGATTGCCACCACCAGCCGCCAACCGGCATCATGGGGGGCGCAGTACACCGCATCGTCAAAATCCCGGGCATCGGCGCCGTCGATGGTGACCAGCGGCAAATCGCGAATATCTTGGCGATGGCGCTGCGAATTTTGGTCGAATTGCACGCCTTGCAGTGCCTTGCCCATTTTTTTCAGCTGCGCCGGCACTGCGTCCGGCCAATTGTGCGGAATGTCGTGCTTGCGGATGGCGATGGCGGTCTCCATGCCCGGCGTCAATTGCTGGCCGATGACTTCGACAATTTCACCCACCGCGTGGCCGTGCTCCACCGGGTGGCGGATGATGCGCGCCGCCACGATGTCGCCGTTTTCGGCGCCGCTGCGCCCGCCATCGGGAATGGCGATGTCGCGGGCATAGCGCGAATCGTCCGGCTCGACAAAACCGACGCCGCTCTCGAAGTGGTAATGGCCGACGATTTCGCGCCTTATATCGACCAGCACCTCGATCACCACGCCCTCTTTGCGGCCGCGTTCGTCGATGCGTTTTTGCCGCACCAAGATGCGGTCGCCGTGCAACACCTTGCGCATTTGCCGATGATGCAGGAATAAATCAGCGCCGCCATCATCGGGAATCGCAAAGCCATAGCCGTTGGCGTGGCCGCTGACGCGCGCCGCCCAAATATCCATGCGCGCCGGCAACGCATAGCGCCCGGCGCGATCTTTCAACACCAGCCCTTGCGCCTGCATGCGCCCCAGTCGACCGGCCAAGGCCTCGCCGGCGGCGGAATTCAGCGCAAAACCTTCGCAAATTTGCGCGAAAGTGGCCGGCGGACGGCCGCCGCCGAGAAATTGCAGCAACAGCATTCTGGACGGCACCGGAATTCCCGAATCATCAGCCGGGCGAAAGCCCTCTTGCGCGCACTCCTGTGACATCAAATTCGCCTCGCTAAAAGGTGATAAAAGCGTGTTGCCAGAAATGGCTGGGTAAAGGTAAAGTATCGGCGCATTGGGTTGCGCGATGCGCGCCATGGGCGTGGTGTTTTTTTGGCGCTTCCAGTCGTCATGCTACTTCCATACATCAAAAGAATCGCTAGCATTCGCGGTCGCTTAAGCATACCACTTAATTCCGTCCATCATATTCACCGAGAGGTCGGCGTCATGAATATCGGAATCCCCGCAGAAGTGCATGAAAACGAGCGGCGCGTTGCTTGCACTCCGGCTGAGGTAGCGCATTTGCGCGCCCTCGGGCACGCGGTTTTAGTCGAGCGCGGCGCCGGTTTTGCGGCCGGCTTCATCGACGCGGATTACCAGCGCGCCGGCGCCGTCATCATCGATGAAAGCCGCGAGCTGTGGGCGCAATCGCAGCTGATTTGCAAGGTGCGCCCGCCCGAATTTCACCGCAAATTGGGGGTGCATGAAGCAACGCTGTTGGGGCGCGAAAAATCCGCCGCCGGCAAAATTCTCATTAGTTTTTTCTGGCCGGCGCAGCGCCGTGAATTGCTCGCCCAGCTGGCCGAACTCGGCGTCACCACGCTGGCTATGGACACGCTACCGCGCATCTCCCGCGCCCAAAAAATGGACGCGCTGTCTTCTATGGCGCATGTCGCCGGCTATCGCGCGGTGCTGGAGGCCGGGCAGCATTTCGGGCGCTTTTTCACCGGGCAGAGCACCGCCGCCGGCAACATTCCGCCAGCCAAGGTGCTAGTTATCGGCGCCGGCGTGGCCGGTTTATCGGCCATCGGCGCCGCGGTTAGCCTCGGCGCCATGGTGCGCGCTTTCGACACCCGGCCCGAAGTGCGCGAGCAAATCGAAAGTATGCGCGCCGAATTTTTAGCGGTCGACATCGACGAGGACGGCAGCGGCCAAGGCGGCTACGCCAAAACCATGAGCGCGCAATTCATCGCCGCTGAAATGGCGCTGTTCGCGGCCCAAGCGCGGCAGGTGGACATCATCATCAGCACCGCGCAGATACCGGGCAAACCGGCGCCGACACTGCTCACCGCGTCGATGGTCAAATCCATGAAAAACGGTAGCGTGATCGTCGATGTGGCGGCCGAGCAAGGCGGCAATTGCGAACTCACGCAAGCCGATGCCGTGGTGAAACATCACGGCGTCAGCATCATCGGCTACACCGACTTACCCGGCCGCATGGCGGCGCAGTCGAGCGAATTGTACGCCGCCAACATTCGCCATTTGCTGGCCGAATTGACGCCGTGCAAAGACGGCGAAGTCACCATCGACATGAACGACCAGGTGATTCGCGGCGCTGCGGTGACCCACCACGGCGCTATCACCTGGCCGCCGCCAGCGCCGAAATCGACGCCGAAATCGACCGTAAATCAGACACAACCGGCGCCTAACGAGGCCGAAAAAAACCCGAGCGGCACGGCCGGCATACCCGGCAATCGTCGCTGGCATACCCTCGCCGGCATGGCCTTAGGCACCGCCGCCATCCTCGCCGTCGGCACCGTGGCGCCGCCGTCCTTTATGAACCATTTCATGGTCTTCGTGCTGGCGTGTTTCATCGGTTGGCAAGTGATTTGGAATGTCAGCCCGGCGCTGCACACGCCGCTGATGAGCGTCACCAACGCCATCAGTAGCATCATCGTCATCGGCGCGTTGTTGCAAAGTGGCGCGCCAAATTGGCCGGCGCTGGCGTTGGCGGCGCTATTGTTGGCCTCGCTCAATATCGCCGGGGGGTTTTTAGTCACCCAGCGCATGTTGAAAATGTTTCAACGCTAATTAACCAAGATCGGATCTGCAATGTCGGGAGGAATGGTCAACGCCGCCTATATCGTCGCCAGCATACTCTTCATTCTCAGCTTGCGCGGGCTGAGCCATCAAGAAAGCGCCGGGCGCGGCAATCTATACGGCATGCTCGGCATGGCGCTGGCGCTGGCGGCCACGCTGCTCGGCGATGCGGTGTATCTCGATTTGAAACGCGACTACGCCTGGCTCGCCATGACCATGTTGCTCGGCGGCGCCGGCGGCGCGGTACTCGCGGCGCGCGTAAAAATGACCGGCATGCCGCAACTGGTGGCCATGTTGCACAGCTTCGTCGGGCTGGCGGCGGCGCTGGTGGGCATCGTCACTTTCCTAAACGGCGGGAATCTGGTCGGCGCGGAAAAAACCATCCATGAAATCGAAATTTACATCGGCGTGTTGATCGGCGCCGTCACCTTCACCGGCTCGGTGGTCGCGTTCGGCAAACTGCAAGGCATTATTGGCAGCGCGCCGCTCACTTTGCCGGCGCGACACTGGGTAAACTTAACCTTGTTGTTGGCGTGTCTTTATCTCGGCGCCGCTTTTCTCGGCGCCGATTCCCTCGCCGAGCAACTGCCGCCGCTGCTGATTATGACAGCGTTAGCGTGTTTGTTTGGCGCCCACATGGTGATGGCCATCGGCGGCGCCGATATGCCGGTGGTGATCTCCATGCTCAACAGCTACTCCGGCTGGGCGGCGGCGGCCACCGGTTTCATGTTGTCCAACGATTTGCTGATCATCACCGGCGCCTTGGTGGGCTCCAGCGGCGCTATTCTCAGCCACATCATGTGCCGCGCCATGAACCGTAATTTCATCAGCGTGATCATGGGCGGCTTCGGCGGCCGGCCGACCGCGCGCATCGCAACGCACGGCGAAAGCGTCGCCATCGATGCCGCCGCCGCCGCCGAATTACTCGATAACGCCGCCTCGCTGGTGATCGTGCCGGGCTATGGCATGGCGGTCGCGCAAGCGCAGCATCCGACCTCGCAGTTGACGCAGCGCCTGCGCAACCGGGGGGTGGATGTGCGCTTCGGCATCCATCCGGTGGCTGGGCGCATGCCGGGGCACATGAATGTGCTGCTGGCGGAAGCCGGTGTGCCGTACGACATCGTGCTGGAAATGGAGCAAATTAACGCCGCCATGGGCGAGGTCGATGTGGTGCTGGTCATCGGCGCCAACGACATCGTCAACCCCTCGGCGCTGGACACGCCCGATAGCCCCATCGCCGGCATGCCGGTGCTGGAAGTGTGGCGCGCCCGCCATGTCATCGTGCTCAAGCGCAGCCTGGCGAGTGGCTATGCGGGCATCGACAACCCACTGTTTTTCAAAGATAACACCCGCATGCTGTTCGGCGACGCCAAGCACAGCATCGAGCAGGTAGTGCGCAACATTAAGTGAGCAGAAAACTCAACCGCACCGATGCCATTAAAAAGGAATTTATATACCTAAATCTGCACGGTGGATTTGCTTTTGCTTTTTCGCTTTTGCTTTGGCTTTTGACTTTGCTTTTGCTTTTTCGCTTTTGCTTTGGCTTTTGACTTTGCTTTTGCTGTTAACGCTTTACTCTCCCCCCCCCCCCCGCTTCATAGGGTGTGCGAAAAGCCCCCTTGTTTGATATTTTACTCTGAAATCATTTATCAAAAAAGGTACAATAGGCGCTTACAACATTCCATTGATGCATTCCATTGATGCATTCCATTGATGCATTTTATTAATGCATTCAATCACTTGCCATCAAAATATTATCATGCCTTCCACAAAATCATACACCGCGCATCTATCTACGCAGTGCAGTATGTTCAATAGCATGCCGCAAGTTGCCAAGAAGGCGATGACTCTTGCTGCCAACGGTAGAAAATTTATAACCGGCGAGCCTAATAAATTGTATTACGGCATCTTGCCGTTGAAACAATATTTAGAAGAAAATGGCGAGCGTGATGCTTTTATTATTCGCGACCTACTAAAAGAACAAAACTGGCGCGCCTTTGAGTCCGCCTATTCACACCGGCAGAGCGCCCTATGCACCGATGGCGATGATGGGGTTGATCGTGCTGGCCATCATCAACGGCGTGCATTCGCTGCGCGGGATAAAGAAATTCGCTGGTTTTAATTTAGCGGCGCAGTGGGTTTCTGGCGGCATTTGCCCGCAGTATAAAAGTTCGCTGCCCTGAGAAAAGCTGCGGTGTTTTTGATAAAAGAAATTTTATTTTTGACGAGCAGAGCAATAGTTATACATGCCTTGCTGGCCATCGACTTATAGAGACCTATAGAGAAGCAAACAGAGTCAGATACGCGAGTAAAAGTTGTGGCGCTTGCGCGCTGAAATCGAAGTGCACTACATCAAAAACAGGTGGTGTTATATATCGCTATCATGGCGATGCGGAAATGGCTGCTTGGAGGGCAAGCATGGCAGGAGAAGACCCGCGGAAATATTCCAACTTACGCGCTGCATCAGTTGAGACAGTATATTCAATGATACGCGGCGTGCAGCAGTTGAATAGATTTAGGCGGCGTGGATTAGCCGCGGTGCGTCTTGAATTTGGCATGCACGCGGTGGCTTATAATGTCAATCGGTTAATAGCGCTATCGCAGCCAAAAATGATCTAAAGACATGTTTTTTAGCCACATAAAAGAATGTAATAACGATTTACTTGTTGTAATAGCCATTTATTTTGCATACTTTAGTTAACTATAAAGAAAAATTATTAATAAATTATTGATATGTGATATTCCTCACTTTTTTTAAATAATCATCCGCAGAAAAATCAAAATACAGCATTTTACTTTGCGATATTAAAATAACCAAAACCGAGTTTTAGAACACCCGCTTCATCTGGGGGGAGTCAAAGCAGAGCCGTGCCGACAGGCGTGGGCTGCTTCGGCGGGTAGCCAAATCAGGCGGCTTTATCGCCTGATTTGGTGGGGGGCTGTTGATGTTGGTGTTTTTGCTTTTGCCTTCAAATCTTCAACCCATCAGCCTAAATGAGGAAAAGGTAAAAACCAAAAGCAAATCAAAAGCAAAAACCAAAAGCTAAATCAAAAGCAAAAGCTAAATCAAAAGCAAAAAGCAAAAGCAAAAATCAAACGTAGCCTCCCTAAATCAGCCGCTGACCTCAAAAAAACAGCCAATCGAACTGCAGATTTAGGACTATAAATCCTATTAAAAACTTGGACCTTAATCTCCGGGTTACTCAGTAACTTCTCGTGGCGTCGAGTTTGGAGAAGCCGTAGACAACCGGGTAATGCCCGTTTTGCTATCGGCTATACTTAACGGATTCTCCACTCGATTTTTTAGCGGCCTCGATGCGTAAAAGATGAGCAAAAAACTAAAACTTGGCATTCCAAAGGGCAGCCTGGAAGCCGCCACCATCGAGTTGTTCGCCCAAGCCGGCTGGAGCATCTCGACCCGTTCGCGCAATTATTTTCCTAGCATCGATGACCACGAAATTGGCTGCGCGTTAGTTCGGTCTCAAGAAATGGGGCCGTATATCGCCAATGGCACCATCGATGCTGGGCTCACCGGGCAAGATTGGATCGAGGAAACCGGCGCCGATGTCGAGGTGATTAGCAATTTGGTGTATTCCAAGGCCTCCGACGCGCCGTGTCGATGGGTGCTGATCGTCGAGCAAAAATCAGCCATCCAGACGCTGGAAGACTTGCAGGGCAAGCGCATCGCCACCGAGTTGGTCGATTTCACCCGGCGCTTTATGAAAGCGCGCAACATCGATGTGACGGTGGATTTTTCTTGGGGGGCGACCGAGGCGAAGGTGGTCGAGGGACTGGCCGATGCGGCGGTTGAAATCACCGAAACCGGCAACACCATCCGTGCCAACGGGTTGCGAATCGTATGTGATTTGTTACATACCCACACCGTGCTGGTCGCCAACCGCACCGCCCTGAAAGACTCGTGGAAAAAGCAGAAGATCGAAAAACTCGCGCTACTGCTGGAAAGCGCCTTGGCGGCCCGAGAAAAAGTGCTGTTGAAAATGAATGTGCCAGCGAATCAACTCGACCAGGTGGTGCAACGACTTCCGAGTCTGCACGCCCCCACCATCAACCAGCTGTACGGAGACGACTGGTTGGCACTGGAGACGGTGCTCAACAAAAGCGAGGTGCGAAACATCGTGCCAGCGCTAAAAGCCGCCGGCGCCGAGGGTATTTTGGAGTTTGAGCTGCGAAAAATGATCGCCTAAACGGGTTCGAACAAGGTCATATTGCCCGATGCGACTGGTGGTCCTGGTTGCCGAGATGAGAAAAATCACCCCAGCGACCAAGACCACCGACCAGACATCGCCAACCAAACTGGGTGGTTAAGCGACCATTAATCGCATCAATCGACCTCGTTCAAACCAAAATCTGCCTCAAAATGAGGCAGACATTTGGAGGATAACCAGAGACAAGACCTACACAAAAATCAAACTGGAAGCATCACGCGCCCATGATCTTTATGCGTCATGAATCAGATCATGAGGAATTCCGCAAGTATTCCTTGTCGGAATCTTCAACTGGGCCAACCGACCAGGCGCCGCGATTCTTGGCATGGCTTACGGCGTCGTCGATTTCGGAGGCACTCGTGTTCCTCGGGATGTCCAAAACTTGCCCAGGGTATATTAGATCAGCATCCTTGATTTGATCTAAGTTGTGCTTGTATAGCAAAGGCCACTGCTCGGGCATGTTGTATACCTCCTTGACAGCGGAGATACCCCAAAGATGATCGCCTTTCGCTACCGTCCAGTTGCTCGGGAGCTGGGGTTTTGGAGCCGGGGCCGAGTCAACTGCAGGCTCTACGGCAGGCGTGGCGGGGGCTCCCTCGGCGATTTCGGCCGGCCTGTTTTTCGCGCTTTTTGCACTAATGCATCCAGTCGCCAATACCGCAGCCACTAAAACCGCGGTTAGTTTCAAGCCGGAACAAGTGTTATCAGATGCTTTATTCATACCGAAAATCTCTCTTGGATTCAGTCTAGTGACGGGTTGGTTTTAGCTGGGAACACGCAAATGCATACAGCGGATTCACGATCTCGATACGCCGACCATACCACCGAAATGCACCGCAATGCAAGATCTTGCCAGCGAATTATACACTAAATTAGGAAAATGCAACCCCGACGGCTTGATTTCGCCGAATTAGTCGATTCCGCCTAAGCACAAGTACTTCATTTCCAAGTACTCTTCGATGCCGTGATGGGAACCTTCGCGGCCAATGCCCGACTGCTTGACGCCGCCAAAGGGCGCTTCGGCCGTGGAGATGATGCCAGTGTTGATGCCTACGATGCCGTACTCCAGCGTCTCGGCGACGCGCCAGGTACGCGCTTGATCGCGACTGTAAAAATAGGCGGCTAAGCCAAATTCGGTATCGTTCGCCATTTTGATGACCTCCTGCTCGTCGTGAAACCGAAACAGCGGCGCCAGCGGCCCGAAAGTTTCTTCGCGCGCCACTTTCATGTCGGCGCTGGCCTCGAGCAAAACAGTCGGCTGAAAATAACCGCCGCCGAGTTCGTGACGATGCCCGCCGAGCGCCAGGCGGCCGCCTTTTTCGAGCGCATCGGCAATGTGCGCCTCGACTTTTTCCACCGCCGCTTGATTAATCAAGGGGCCCTGGTCAACACCTTCTTGAAATCCATCGCCGACGCGCATTTTTGCCACTGCGGCGACCATTTTGGCGGCGAATTCATCGTACACCCGAGCATGTACATAGATGCGATTGCTACATACGCAGGTCTGGCCGGCGTTGCGGTATTTGGACTGAATCGCCCCCTCCACGGCGGCCTCTAGATCGGCATCGTCAAAGACGATAAAGGGCGCGTTGCCGCCCAACTCCAGCGCCACTTTGATGACCGAATCGGCGCATTGCCTCATCAGCAGGCGGCCGATTTCGGTGGAGCCGGTAAAACTCAAATGGCGCACCAGCGGGTTGGAAGTCATCTCGGCGCCGATTTCCCGGGCCTCGCCGGTGATGACATTCAGCACCCCGGCCGGCACCCCAGCGCGCGCCGCCAATTCGCACAGCGCCAGCGCGGATAATGGCGTTTGCTGGGCCGGCTTGACCACCACCACGCACCCCGCCGCCAGCGCCGGGCCGACCTTGCGGGTGATCATCGCCGTCGGAAAATTCCACGGCGTGATGGCGACGCACACGCCGACCGCTTGCTTGATCACTAGCAGCCGTTTGTCGGCCTGATGCTGTGGGATGGTTTCGCCGCGCACCCGCCTGCCCTCCTCAGCGAACCATTCGAGGAAAGACGCCGCATACGCGATTTCGCCGCGCGCCTCGGCCAGCGGTTTGCCTTGCTCGGTCGTCATGAGCCGCGCTAGGTCTTCCTGATTATCCAGCATTAGGTCATGCCAGCGCCGCAAAATGGCGGCGCGCTCCTTGGCCAGCAAACCGCCCCACCCCACTTGCGCCCGATGCGCGCAGGCGATGGCTTCACCAGTCTCCCGCGCCCCCATCCGCGGGACGGCGGCGAACGCTGCGCCGTCGGCGGGATTTACGACCTCGATAACCGTGCCGTCGGCGGCATCGACCCACTGCCCGTTTAGGTAGCATTGCTGGCGATACAAGGCCGGATTTTTTAGTTTCATGGTGTGGTGGTTTTATGCGGCGCTGGCCTCAATGTCGCCCAAAGATGTGCTTGACGATAATGGTGTGGTCGCGTTCGGCGCCGGTCGATACGATGTCGATGGGCAAGCCGAGCAACGCCGACAAGCGCGCCAGATAGCCCTTGGCGTTCGCCGGCAACTCATCATAGTTGCGCAGGCCGGCGGTGGGCTGCCGCCAGCCCGGCAAGGTTTCGTAGACCGGCGCGCACTCGGCCATGGCCTCAGCGCCATAGGGCGGCAAATCCAGTTGTGCCTCGTGGTGTCGATAGGCGATGCATATTTTTAATTCGTCCAGCCCGTCTAGTACATCCAATTTGGTCACGCACAGCGCGCTTAAGCCGCACACTTGTCGGCACCGACGCAAGGCCACCACATCCAGCCAGCCGCAACGACGCGGACGCCCGGTGGTGGCGCCGAATTCATGGCCGCGGGCGGCCAAGCCGGCCCCCACATCATCGAACAATTCGGTGGGGAACGGCCCGCCGCCCACTCGCGTCGAATAGGCCTTGACCACGCCGAGAATATAGTCCAAATCCAGCGGGCCTACGCCACTGCCGGCGGCCGCGGCGGCCGCGGTGGTGGTAGACGAGGTGACATAGGGATAAGTGCCGTGATCGATGTCGAGCAGCATTCCTTGCGCGCCTTCGAACATCACCGCGCGACCCTGAGCGCGCAATTGCGCCAGCCGCGCCGAGACATCGCCCAGCAGAGGGTTAATTTGCTCGGCCTGGCGCATGCTTTGGTCGAGGGTTTGCTGATAATCCACCGCCTCGGCGGCAAAAAAATTGCGCAACATATGATTATGGTACTCCATCACCTCGCGCAACCGCTCGGCGAACAGCGCCGGACGCAATAAATCGCCGAGCCGCAAACCACGCCGCGCCGCTTTGTCCTCATAGGCCGGGCCGATGCCGCGGCCGGTGGTGCCGATGGCGGCGCCGCCGCGCGCGCGTTCGCGGGCTTGGTCCATGGCGACATGGTGCGGCAACACCATTTGGCAGGCATAACTGACCAACAAACGCTCGCTCACGGCCACGCCGGCCGCTTCCAGTGCGCTGATTTCCGCCAATAATTGCGGCGCGCTGACCACCACGCCATTGCCTAACAAGCATTCCACCTCGGGGTGCATGACGCCGGACGGCACCAGGTGCAGCACCGTTTTGCGGGCCTCGATGAGCAGCGTGTGGCCCGCATTGTGGCCGCCCTGAAAACGCACCACGGCATGGGCATGCGCGGTTAGCAGGTCGACGATTTTGCCCTTGCCCTCATCCCCCCACTGGGCGCCGAGCAGAACCACGTTACTTGTCATGGTGAATCGGGCGAACCGGGCGGATGAATGCGCACCGCCGGCGGGCGGCGCTCGGGCGAAAAGTTATCGGGCGGATGGGCCGCGGACGGGGCGAATCGGGCGGCTAGTTGAGGCCCGCCAAGGGCGAATTGCGACCGAATCACGCCATCAAAGCGCTGAAATCACACCGCTTTATGAACGCCGCCGCGAGCCACCACAAGTTGACCGCGATCACCCGGCCCCATTGCCCTTATGAATACGGCCCGCAAACACCGCCCAGGGCGACGACATCGTGGGCGACGACATCGTGGGCGACGACATCGTGGGCGGCGACATCGTGGGCGGCGACATCGTGGGCGGCGACATCGTGGGCGGCCGGCATCAATTTCCGACGGCGTCGGATTGCTTGAAATACTTGAAGAAATCCGAGCTGGGGTCTAACACCAGCAGGTTGTCCTTGCCATCGAAGGTCACCTTGTAGGCGTTTAAGCTGCGGTATAAGTTATAAAACTCGCGATCTTGGCCAAAAGATTTGGCGTAGATGTCGGTGGCCACGGCATCGCCCTCGCCACGCAGGCGCTGGCCGTCGCGTTCGGCTTGAGCCAGCATGATTTGCCGTTCGCGGTCGGCGTTGGCGCGGATTTTTTCCGCCTCCTCTTCACCTTGGGCGCGCAATTCTTTGGCCACGCGCTCGCGCTCGGCATTCATGCGGTCATACACCCGCTCGCTGATGGCTGGGTCTAAGTCGACCCTTTTTAGGCGTACATCGATGACTTCGATGCCGAGATTGGCGGCATCGGCGTCCATCGCCAGGCGCACCACATCCATAATTTCCGAGCGGTCGCCGGAAATCACATCCTGCACTGAGCGGTTGCCGAACTCCTGGCGCAGACTGTCGTTGACGCGTTGCGATAATCTCGATCTGGCATTGGCCGAATTGCCCTGCAGGCGGGTGTAATACTGATGCACATCGCGGATGCGCCATTTAACGAAGGAATCCACCACCAGATTTTTCTTCTCGCCGGTGAGGTACAACTCCGGGTCGGCATCCATGGTTTGCACCCGGGCATCAAAATACCGCACGTCGTTGATGAACGGAATCTTGAAATGCAAGCCCGGGGCAAGGTCGGAATCAACGATTTCGCCAAACTTGAAGACGATGGCTTTTTGCCGCTCGTCCACAAAAAACACCGCGCTCGAGGCCACGGCGCCGGCGATGACGAGCACGATGATGAACAATAAACTTTTGCCTTTCATGGGTTAGTTTCTCGTAGTGCGGTTAGCGTTGCGGTCGGCGATTCGAGAGCCGCTTGCCGGCTGTTCGACGCCTTGGTCGGCGGCGGCGAAACCCGGCAACGGGCTGTTTCCAGCGGCGGCGCGATTGCGGATGAGTTGGTCAAGGGGCAGATACATGACGCTGTTGCCGCCTTGCTGGTCGAGCATCATCTTGCTGGAATTGCGCAACACTTCCTCCATGGCCTCGATGTACAGTCGGTCTCGGGTCACTTGCGGAGCTTTGGCGTATTCATTCAACACTTGATCGAAGCGCGATGCCTGGCCTTCCGCATCGGCTACCGTCGAGGCCTTGTAGGCCTCCGCTTCCTGCAGGATACGAGCCGCGGCGCCGCGCGCCCTGGGAATAATGTCGTTGGCGTAGGCTTGCGCCAAATTTTTGATGCGTTCCTCGTCTTCGCGCGCGCGCACCACATCGTCGAAGGCGTTTTTCACCTGCGACGGCGGTTGCGCGTTTTGCATTTCCACGGTGCGTATATTGATGCCGGTCTGGTAGCGGTCGAGAATTTGCTGCACCAAACCCTTGGTCTCCGCCGCCAAACGGGCGCGCCCCTCGGTGATAGCGAAATCCATGGTGCTGCGGCCGACGATCTCGCGCACCGCGCTTTCCGTGGCTTGGCGCACCACCGTCTCCGCCATGTTGCTACGGTTGAATTCGCTGACATTGAACAACAAGGCGGTGGGGTCGCTGATGTCGTATTGCACCGCGAATTGTATGTCGATGATATTTTCATCCTGAGTCAGCATCAACGCCTCGCGCGGCACCGTGGACAAACTGCCGGCGCCTTTGCGATAACCGACCTCCACGGTATTCACATTTTGGGTGTTGATTTTCTCGACGCCTTCGATGGGGTATGGGATGTGCCATTGCAAGCCGGCGCTCTTGGTCTCTTGATATTCGCCAAAACGCAATTCAATGGCTTGCTCGCCCTGGTCAACTTGGTAAACCCCGCTGAACAGCCAAACCCCAAGCCCCACGACCAGCGCTAAACCGAACACGCCGCCGGGCAGCGCCAACCCGCCGCCGCCCTTGTCGCCACCAGTGCCGCCGCCATTGCCGCCGCCGAACATGGCGTTCAGTCGGTTTTTCGCAAGGCGAAAAATCTCGTCTAAATCCGGCGGCCCGGCGTTGTGGCGCTGATTGCGCCGACCCCATGGATCTTTTGGATCTTTGTCGTCCGGACCATTCGAGCCCATTTCATTCCAAGGCATGCGGATAATTCCTATGGTGAGTTTCGGTGGAGGAACTTCGGCGCCGACTGCGATAAGCGCGCCGACATTAAGTCGACCCTGCACTAGCGCCGAGTGGGCAAAGTTTAGCATAACATTCGCGCCGCCATACTTTGCGCGCCAGGTTGATGGCCAATTGTTGAGGTCTAGATTATCGCCGCCATTTGACGCTCTAGTGCGCCGCTGTAATTTGCCCGGATTTACCCGCGCGCGGCTGTAAAACGCGCCAGCGCGGCGCCGGAATCTAGCGCCGCGCCGGCTTGGGCGGCGGCGCTGCGCCAATCGACCCCGGCGCCATGAAACAGGCAAATGGCGGCCGCGTAAATCAAACTGTCGCGCATGGCGCCGGCCTGCCCGGCGAGCGCCGAGGCCCCCAACTGCAAACAATGCGCGGCGGTTTTTTCGGTGTCTACGGGAGCCATAATACCGGCCTCGGCGGACCCTGGATACGCTGGCATCTCGCGCAACAACGCCGTCGGGATGGGAATCATCCGCGCCGCCGGCGCGCTGGCCGGCGCGATGCCGACTTGCTGCGGCGTAATTCGCACCGCCTCATCTAACTTCGACCCATCGGCGGCGCCGCCCATATAGCGAAAAAACTTCGCCGGTTGGCTTAGCGACGGCACGCATCCACCCTCGACGCCGCGCACGATCATGGCGCCGTCATAACCGGCGCGGCGCGCCAACAGGCTATAGACCGGCGGGTACGCGGCGTGCACATAGCCGGTCATCAGGTGCGTGCCGGCCGCTGGATGCCGGTTTTTTTGGCGCGGCGGCGAGGTCGCGCGCAACGGCCCCAGCAGCACCTCCAAAGTGGTGAGGCAAGTGCGCTTGACCATCTGCGCGCGCAAGGGGAGCAGTTGGTGCAATGCTGGAAAATAGCGCGCTTGATCGAGATAGGCCCAGCCGATATGAGGATTCTCGAGCCGCCGCGCCGCCGCCGCTGACGACAAATCCACCGCCACGTCGGCGGCCGCATAGACTTGATGCGCAGTGACGCCGTACTTGGGGCCGACGGCGCGCAGCCCGTGTACATAAGCCGGCAGCCCGCAAGCCGCCAGCACCGGCGCCAAAAACGGCGTCGCCGGCACGCCGCGCGCATAGCCGTTGAAGGGATCGGCGATATTGACCAATTGCCGCACATCGACGCCGTGGTGCTCGACCAAACTCAGCAACGCATCCAATGCGCCGAGGTTCTCTTGCTCGGTTTCGCGCTTCATGCGCAGGGCGATGAGGTAGATGCCGGCCTGCACCGCATCCACCTGCCCGGCGAGGATGATTTCCATCGCATCGCGCGCCGCCGCTCGGCGCAGCGGCTTGCTCAAGTGCGGCCCGGCGGCGACTTGCTGCAAATAAGCGCGCATACGCGCCGCCGGCGATGGCTGCGGAGGCATCAAAACCGGCGCCGACATTTAAACATGCGAGCAGTCGGCCGGCCATGCCGGCGCCAGGCAAAGTAACGACCAAACCATCGAGCGGCGGATTATCGGGGTGGATTAGCGCGCTTTATGAGTCGAAACCAGCACCGCAAAACCCGCCTCATACATATACATGGGGTTTATATACCTAAATCTGCACGGTGGGGTTGATTTTGATTTTGATTTTGATTTTTCACTTTGGCTTTTGGCTTTGGCTTTTTCGCTTTGGCTGTTAACGCTTTACTCCCCCGCTTTAATGCGGGGGAGTCAAAACTGGCGGATTCATCGCCAGTTTTGACTCCCCCTCATGATGAAGCGGGGGAAGTGAAGATTAAAAGCCAAAAGCCAAAGCAAAAGTAAAGCGAAAATCAAACGCAGCCTCCCTAAATCAGCCGCTGACCTCAAAAAAACGCCAATCGAACTGCAGATTTAGGTATATAACTCCCATATATATAGCCGCCGCCTAGAGTGCCCGCCGCCTAGCCAGATAAAACCGCCCTAGACGCTATAGTACATCTCGAATTCGCACGGATGCGTTTCCATGCGAAGACGGTTGACCTCATGCATTTTCAGGGCGATATACGCATCGATGGCGTCATCGCTCATCACCCCGCCTTGGGTGAGGAATTGTCGGTCGCGGTCTAACGCGTCTAGGGCGATATCCAGACCGTGCGCCACGGTGGGGATTTTTTTCTCCTCTTGCGGGGTGAGTTCGTACAGATCTTTATCGGCCGGCTCGCCGGGGTGGATTTTGTTCTGGATGCCATCTAGCCCGGCCATCAGCATGGCGGTGAAGGCCAGATACGGGTTGGCGGTGGAATCCGGAAAGCGGATTTCGATGCGCCGCCCTTTGGGATTGGCCACATACGGAATGCGGCAAGCGGCCGAGCGGTTGCAAGCCGAATAGGCCAGCAAAACCGGCGCCTCGAAACCCGGCACCAGGCGTTTGTAGCTATTGGTGCTGGCGTTGGCAAAAGCATTGATGGCGCGCGCGTGCTTGAAAATACCGCCGATGTAATACAGCGCCAGCTCGCTGAGATCGCCGTATTGTTTGCCGTTGAACATGTTCTCGCCGTTTTTGAAAATCGACTGGTGCACATGCATGCCGCTGCCGTTGTCGCCGACGATGGGCTTGGGCATGAAGGTGGCGGTCAGGCCGTGTTCGTGGGCGACATTCAACACCACATATTTGAAAATCTGCACTTCGTCGGCTTTGCGCATCAGGGTGTTGAAGCCGGTGCCGATTTCCCCTTGTCCGGCGGTGCCGACTTCGTGATGATGAAGCTCGGTTGTCAGCCCCATGTCGGCCGCCACCAGGCACATTCTAGAGCGTAAATCGGACTGGCTATCGACCGGCGACACCGGAAAATACCCGCCCTTGACCCCCGGCCGGTGGCCACTGTTGCCCTCATCGTATTCGCGCTCGCTGTTCCACGCCGCTTCGGTGGAATCAATCTCATAGAAGGCCTTGCCCATGGCATTGCCCCAGCGCACCGAATCGAACAGAAAAAACTCGTTTTCGGGACCGAAATAGGCGCTGTCGCCGATGCCGGTGGAGGCCAAATAGGCTTCGGCGCGTCGGGCGATGGAGCGGGGGTCACGCGCGTAACTTTTCATGTCCGCCGGCTCTACGATGTCGCACCGCAGGTTCACCGTCGGCTCTTGATAAAACGGGTCGAGGACGATGGAATCCGCGTCCGGCATCATGATCATGTCGGAGGCATCGATGGGCTTCCAGCCGCTGATGGAGGAACCATCGAAAACCTTGCCGTCGCGAAAAACATCGCCATCCACCGCCGCCGCCGGCACGGTGATATGGCGCTCCCGGC
Source organism: Candidatus Poriferihabitaceae bacterium (assembly GCA_965243285.1). GTDB lineage: Bacteria > Pseudomonadota > Gammaproteobacteria > Arenicellales > Poriferihabitantaceae > JAHRAW01. The sequence goes on from OZ251537.1 coordinate 2,629,507, forward strand.
CGAAGGTGTCGGTGAAGCGAAAATCAACAAATTTGGCGTCGTTATCTTTGATAAATTTTAGCGCGTCTGTTGCCGACATGGTGGACATTTTGGGTAACCGATTTTGGATTGGGGTTAGCTAGGCGCCGGCCAATATAGCGGCTGGAATCAGCGCCACGGCGAGCAACGAGTGGAGGTACTTCGGGGTCGATAGCAATGCGCGGTAAATAAAAACGCGCACATTATACCCCATTCACCGCGCATGCTTTGCCGGCGACGATTCGAATGCGCTGATTTTTCGGCCATGCTGAGCTCAGCCGGCCTCGTCCGTCGCGATGAAATGGATGACGCGGATTCCTGGCCATGGCCGAAAAACTCACCGCCGGTCATCGACGCGGCGTTCCGGCGCAGCGGCCGGGGAATTTTGCGGGCCGCCGGATGCGGCGCTGCAAACATGATTGTTGGCGCGGAATTTGTCCCACGCCCCTTTCAACAGCAGGCTAATGCCGCCGGTGGACAGCCCGGCCCACACCGCGGCGGCGGTTTTCAGCAATTTTTCGGGGTCGGCGTCGACCTCGATTCGCGGCGCCGCCAGGGTGCCGCCGAGGCGCACTATTTTCACCAAAGACGAAGAATTGATGCCGGGTCCCTGGCGCGCCCTGGGCAAGATCAGAAGGTCCAAGGTCTCGTCTTTGAGGTTGATGCGACCGCCGCCGAACAGCGTCACTTTGTCGGTTTTCAAGGCCAGGCCGTCGTCGCTGATGGCGAGGCCGTCTTTGAGTTCGAAACGCATGCGGCCGCACTCGATAGTGACATAGTCGCGGCGCGTTCTAAACGGATTGATGGCGGCCAACACATTAGCGAAAATATCGCCGCCGATGGTGTCCAGCGCCCGATTCCGCAGCCGCGCCCGCTCGAGCCGAAAGCCGGCGCCGCCAGCGGCGTCGGCGACCAAATCGGCGGCCGAATCGCCTTGCCCGACGACATCGATATCGACATCAAAAACCCCGCCGGCGAGGTATTTATGGTCGCGAAAGGCCACCAATCCGCCGGTGTCGAGTTGCCGCCCGGCCACTTTCAGCGCCACCGCCAGCGGTTTGGCATGGCTGTCCAGGCGCAGCGTCAACGCCAACTCGCCGCCGCCCATGCGCCCGTCCACCCGTTGCCGTAAAAGGCCTCGTTGCAGCGCCAAATGTAGGGTTGCAGCGCGCAAGTCGAGCAGTTCGTTGCTTAATTCATCGGCGCGCAACTCGAGTACGCCGTCTAAACTTTGAAGCCATCCGAGTTGCCACGGTGCGGCCGAAAAAAACCGCGCTTGCGGCGCCCCGGGAGCCAAAATTTCCGCCGCATCAAGACGCTTTGCGGTCAATTTCGCATGCCACCACGACCGTGTCGGGTCGCGCCTCGGCGGCCACTTATCGGCCGTGTTTTGGGGTCGATTTTCAGGGTTATTTTCGAGGTCGGGGTGAGTTTCGGCGGCGCTTTCGGCGGCGAATTTTTCCGCGACTTGGGGGTCGGAGACCTGGGGGTCGGCGGCTTGCCATTGAAGGCCGCCGCGCACCGCGCTAGCGCCGATGTTCAAGCGTTCGATATCGATGGATAAACGCCCCGGCGAGCCGGCGAGCACGCGAAAACGCCCCGCCGCCGGGCTGGCGGGATGCAGAAAATCGAGGTTTTTCCACCCTAATGCGGCGATGTCCTCGGCGCGAAATTCCACCGCCATGGCGCTGATATGCAGCGGCTGAAATTGGGCGATGGCGGCTTCCAAAGTGACCGTCGCGGCGGCCGAATCTATCCCGACATCGAGATGCTCCACCACCAACCCGGCGCCGCCGAGCCGCGCTTTCGCCGTCATTCGCAGGCGGCCGCCAACCGGCCTCGGCAGCGGCCAGGCGGGCGGCAAATTCGCCACCGCCATGTTGCCCACAGTGAGGTTAAAACTCGAATCCAGCGGCGCGAAGGCGGTGATTTGCCCGGATAACGCCGCCGTCTCCAACCCCGGCGCCAGCGAAATCGCGCTCAGGTCGGGCGCCGTCCAGCGACTGCCGATGGCGCGCAAATTGGCCGAGGCGCGCACCGGCAACAGCGGCTTTAGCGCCGTCAGCGCAGGCTCCAGGGCCGCGAAATTCGCCAACCATGGTTGCAGCGGCGCCAGCCTGGCCAGATTGACCTCGGCGGCTAGGTCGGCGCGCAGGTCGGCGCCGAGTCCGCGCGCCACGCCGCGCACCGTCAGCGTGCTGCGGCGGTCGGCCGGGTCGGTCACGCTGGCCTCGATAGCGATCACATCGAAACCGCCCGCATCATCGGCCGCATCCACCAACCGTCCACGCCCGGCCAACGCCATGCCGCGCAACACCGAGGGCGCCGCGGCCCCCGGCGCGCCTTCGGCCACCGCCGTCACGGCCAAATCGAAGCCCCGCCAGCGGTGTAATTCGCCGATGACGCCGCGCCCCGAAAAATCCGCGCCATACATGCGCGCCTCGAGTTTATGCACCGCGGCGCGCATGCCGCCGTGGCCGACATCCAGCGTCGCGGTAAGCGCGAGGTCGGTCAACGGCGGCGCCGAAGGGCCGAGCCAGGGCCGCACCTGGGCATCGACCACCGCGGCGGTGACTTCCACCCGCCCGCGCGGCGCCGCGGTGAGGCGCATGTGCCCGCTGGCGGTGATGGACAGCCGCTGGCGCGCCACCTCCAGCCGCGCCGCGCCCACCTCCCAGCCGCGATTCGCATACGCCAATGTGGCCGTGCCATGCACCGCGCCCAATTCGGACAGGACGCTGGATGGGGGCGTTTTATCGGGCGCAATAAGCGCCTTAGGCGGAATTTTTTGCCCGCCGAGCATGGCCAGATTTTTGAGCGTGAAATCGGCCGCCAGGGCCTCCTGCCAAACGCCGCCGAGGACCGGAATCTCGCCCGCGGCGGCCACCATGAGGGCGGCATTTTCGGCCCGCGCGGTCTCCACCGCCAGTTTGAAATCCCCCTTCGCGCCGCGCACCGTGGCCGCTGCATCCACCTCGAAGGCGGCCGTGGCGCCGGCGAAAACCGTCTCCAACCCAGACTTCAATGCGGCCGGCAGAATCGGCGCGCCGCTCGCCGTGAGGCGCAAATCCATGCCATCGAGGATGGCCAGCCGCGCGATTTCGCCGCGCGCCGTGCCCAGCAATCCTAAAGTGTTGGAGGTGGCGACGAGGTTTTGCAGCCGCATGCTGGCCAGCCCCAGCGGCTGCACCAACTGGGCGCGACCGCGCAGCCGCCCGATGTCGGGCAAATCCACCCCGGCAATCGCCGACAACGCCGGCGCCGCCATGACCACGGCATCGATTTGCAGGTCGACACCGCGCCATTTCAGCAAATTCTCCACCGAGCCTAGGCCACGCGCGCGACTTTCCGCCGCCGTCGCCGACAGGCCGCGAAATCGGTCGCGAAATGAGGCCGTAAATGGCTCGTGAAACGGTACTGGCGCGCCGTCCGCGCCGGCTTGGCCCTCCGCGACCGCGTTCAACACCCCATCGATGGCCACCTCCATCGGCCGCCCGGCCAGTAAATCCGCCAAACTGCCGCCGTGGGCGGTGGCGATGAGCGAAGTGCCCTCCAGCGCGCCGCGAAAATCCACCTCGAGGGGGGAATCCGGCCCGCCGCTGCTCGCCCGGGCGTGCTGAATGTGGAGATTCCATTCGCGATGGGCGGTGGCGATGGTGATTTCCCCATGGCGAATATCGGCGCGCGCCACTTGCAGCCAGTCCGGCAACGCATAGCCGGCGCCGCCCGGCGCGGCCCCGCGACTCATGTTATATACGCCGTCCGCATGGCGCTCGAGCCACAATTTCGGGCGTTGCAAAACCACCTCCCGCAGCAAAATTTGACCGCCCAACAAGGCCCATAAATCCACCGCAAAACCAGCCCGCCCGACCTCGATGGCAGAAGCGTACCGCCCCCACTCGGCATTCGGGTAGCGCACGCCATCGGCATACACCCGCAGCCGCACATTACCCAGCCCGAACGCCCCCGGGGTGGTTTGCACGGCCAATTTTAGGTCGCCTTCGATATGTAGCGGGCGGCCGGTGCGCGCCTCCACGGCATCGCTGAGCCACCGCTTGTAATACGCTTGGTCGATAAACAACGCCGCCATCGCCGGCGCCAGCGCCAGCAGCGCGAGCAACGCCAGCGCCGCCGCCAGCGTCCATTTCAGCGCCTTTTTGAGGCCCGGCCATGGCCCGGCGGCGGCCTCCGGCCGGGGGGTTGGAAGCAAACTTTAAGGAACCAGCGCCAAGGCGGTCAAACCGTCGGTTTCGCGCAGATTGAACATCAAATTCATGTTCTGGATGGCTTGACCGGCGGCGCCCTTGACCAAATTGTCCTCCACCACCAGCACCACCACGGTGTTGCCCGGCGGACGATGCACGGCGATGCGGCACATGTTGGCGCCGCGTACGCTGCGCGTGTCGGGGTGCGCGCCGAGCGGCAACACATCGACAAACGGCTCGGCGGCGAAGCGCTGGGCGTAGATTTCGCGCAAGTCGGCGGCGCTCAAATGGCGCGCTGCCGGCGTTAAGCGACCATACAAGGTGGCGTGGATGCCGCGAATGATCGGCAGCAAGTGGGGGGTGAACACTAAATCCACCGCCTGCCCGGCCAGGTGGGTCAACTCTTGGACGATTTCCGGCTGGTGGCGATGCCCGGAGGCCGCATAGGCCTTGAAGGAATCCGCGGCTTCGCCCAAGGCGGTGGCCACATTGGCGGCGCGGCCGGCGCCGGAGACGCCGGATTTAACATCGGCGATGAGGGCGGCGGGGTCGATTAAGCGGTTTTCCAGCAACGGCAGATAGCCGAGCAGCACGGCGGTGGGGTAGCAGCCGGGATTGGCCACCAAACTGGCGCCGCCCAACCGCGCCCGCTGGGTTTCCGGCAGCCCGTAGACGGCTTGGGGCAATAACTCCGGACAGGCATGCGGCTGGCCGTACCATTGCGCCCACAGCTGCGCGTCCTGCAGGCGAAAATCCGCCGATAAGTCGATCACTTTCGCGCCGGCGGCGAGCAACTCAGGCGCGCAACCCATGGCGACGCCGCTGGGGGTGGCGCAGAACACCACCTCGCACTGCCTAAGTTCGGGGCTATCCGGGGCGATGAAGTTGAGGTCTACGGCGCCGCGCAGAAACGGAAATTCATCCGCCACCGCCTGCCCGGCCTGGGCGCGCGAGGTGATGCAAACCGGCTGCGCATGCGGGTGGCGCGCCAGCAAGCGCAATAATTCCATGCCGGCGTAGCCGGCGCCGCCGAGGATGCCGGCCTTGATTTGCTTCATGTCGACGGACGCGGGCAAGTGCGGCGGGTTAAGCGGCCTTATCTACCATAAAAGGGCGGCGAGCGACGGCGCGATTACACTGCCTACCCGGCGCCGGGGCGCCGGGGCGCCGGGGCGCCGGGGCGCCGGGACGCCGGGGCGCCGGGCGTGGGCATGCTGGACGAAAGTGGCGGCGAGGTGGTTGGTAAGCGGTGGCGGCGGCTAAAATTTGCGCGCCGCGGCTTAATCTTGGCACCACTGATTTTGCCCATGGTAGTCGGCCAAGGAGCGTCGCGCTTGGTTAAACTATACTACACGCGAACACTAGCGCGAACCTATTCAACACGCGCCTTATTTGGCGAGCAAGAACGCCGCTTGCCAAGTCCCCGTTGCCGAGTCCCCATTGCCGACCCCCCGTTGCCGAACCGAAAATGCCGCCCACCGGATACCGACAAGTCATCGAGGAAATCGCGCGCCTGACCGCCGTCTACCACCGTCCGCCCGGCGCGGTGAAATTGGTCGCCGCCAGCAAGCGCCGCACCGCCGCCGAAGTGACGGCGATGGCGCGCCTCGGGCAGCGCGACTTCGCCGAAAACTACCTGCAAGAGGGGGTGGAAAAAATCCAGCAAACGGCGCCGCGCCGACGCGGCGAATCAGCGGCCGAGGCTCTGTGCTGGCACTTCATCGGCCACATCCAAAGCCGCAAATGCGCCGCCATCGCGGCCAATTTCGATTGGGCGCATACCGTGGAGCGCTTAAAAGTCGCCCGTAAACTCAGCCAACACCGCTGCGGCGCGCCGCTGAATGTACTCATCCAGCTCAATCTGCACGGCGAACACGCGAAATCCGGCGTCCGCGAAGCAGCCTTACTGCCCCTCGCCGAGGGCGTCGCTCAGCTGCCCAATCTCGCCCTGCGCGGCCTGATGATTATCCCCCCCGTAGAACCCGATGTGACCAAACAACGCGCCGTATTTCGCCGCTGTCGCCAATGGCGCGATGCGCTGAACGCGCGCGGTTACGCCTTAGACCACCTTTCCATGGGCATGAGTGCCGATATGGAAGCCGCCATCGCCGAAGGCGCCACTATGGTGCGCCTCGGCACCGCCCTATTCGGCCCGCGTCCGAGCGACTAGCCGGCTAAGGCCGCGGACTGGCTCGCCGACTAACCTGAATTAACCGGCCCATGAATCCTACATTAATGTATGGTTTGGAAAAACGCGCGCCGCTAGCCAGGCGCGGGTGTTGAGACGCCGATAACGCCGATGCGCGCAGCGACGAAAATCGCCTTTATCGGCGGCGGCAATATGGCGAGCGGCTTGCTCGGCGGGTTGCTCAATGCCGGCTGGCGGGCCGGCGATTTATCCGCGGCCGACCCGAACCGCGAACAACGGCGGGCGTTGACGCGGCGTTTTGGCATCGAGTGTTTTGCCGACAACGCGCAGTGCGTGGCGCGCGCCGGGGCGCCCGGCGGCGCGAAAAGTCGCGCCGCGGAAAATGACGCGGCCACCAACAGCGTCGTAGTGCTGGCGGTGAAGCCGCAATTTCTGCGCCAAGCGATAGCGTCCATGGCCGCGGTGCTGCAAAAACACCAGCCGTTGCTGCTGTCCATCGTCGCCGGCATCCGCGCCGAATCCGTGCTGAATTGGGCCGGCGGCCCCTTGGCGCTGGTGCGGGCGATGCCCAATACGCCGGCGCTGATAAACGCCGGTATTTCCGGATTGTTCGCTTGCCAGCGGGTAACCCAACCGCAACGCGACCTCGCCCAAGCCATCCTGATGGCGGTCGGCGAGACCGTATGGGTGCAGCGCGAAGCGCTGCTGGATGTGATAACCGGCATCTCCGGCAGCGGCCCGGCGTATTTTTTCAAACTGATGGAATTGTTAGCCAGCAGCGCCCGGGAAAACGGCCTCGACCAGAAAACCGCCCATGCGCTGGCGCAGGCCACCGCCACCGGGGCGGCGATGCTGGCGCAGTCTATGCGCGACCAGCGTGGCCTGACGCCGGCGAATTTGCGCCGCCAGGTCACTTCCCCCGGCGGCACCACCGAAGCGGCCTTGACCGCCATGGAAAATCTCGGCTTGGACCATGCAATCCAACAAGGCATCGCCGCTGCCATCGGGCGCGCCGCGGCCATCGCAGAACAATTCGGGGCTGAGCAAACCAGCGCCGACAAACCCACCCCCCAACCACCCGATTCCCTCTGATGCCCCATTCCATGAACGCCTTGAGTTTCCTCGTAGACACCCTCATCGGGGCGTATTTTATCGTGGCCATCGCGCGTTTTTTGCTGCAAGCGTTGCGCGGCGATGCTGGCAACTCGCTGGTGCAAACCATCATCGCCATGACCAATCCGCCGCTGCGATTTCTGCGCCGCTGCATGCCCAATCTGGGCCGGTTGGATGCGGCCCCGGCGGTGCTCATGTTTATCCTCGGTTTCGCCAAATTGGCGCTGCCGCTGCTCATCGCCGGCGACGCCTTTAACTGGGGCGGCGCGGCCGCTTTAAGCGCCGCAAAAACCATCGATACCGTGGTGCGGTTGTTGCTGTTCGCGGTGCTGGCGCGCGTGGTATTGAGTTGGGTGGCGCCGCGCAACACGCACCCGGCGGCGCGGCTGGTGGGTGATTTGAGCGAGCCGCTGATGGCGCCGTGGCGCCGCCTTCTGCCGACGTTAGGCGGGTTGGATTTCTCCCCCATTGTGACCATCCTGGCCTTGCAATTAATCCAACAACTGGCGGTATCGCCGTTGCTCGCCTGGGCGAGAAGTCTATTATGAGTATGGATAAGCGTAGGTCGCCGGCCCGCTGGCGCCGCCTAAGCCCCGGACCGGGTAAATAATGGCCATGACCGAATCCCCGAGCGCAGCCATGCCCGATGGCGTTTTATGGGAGGAGCAAATTCATGTCGCCGACTGCGTGGATTTTATGGGACAGCGCATGGCGGCGGAATCGGTGCATTTGACCATCACCTCGCCGCCGTATGACGATTTGCGAAGTTATCGCGGCTATTGCTTCGATTTCGAGCGCATCGCCGCCGCCTTATGGCGCGTAACCCGGCCCGGCGGCGTGGTGGTGTGGGTGGTCGGCGATAAAATCAACGGCGGCAAAACCTTGAGCAGTTTTCGGCAAGGGTTGTTCTTCCAAAAAATCGGTTTTCAGATGCACGATGTGATGATTTATCAAAAAAAGAACACCCCCTTCATGCGCAAAAACGCCTACACCAATTGCTATGAATTCATGTTTGTGTTGAGCAAAGGCGCGCCCAAAACCTTCAACCCCATCAAAATAAAAACGGCGCGCAGCGGTTTTGAAATGCTCACCCACAACAAACTGCCCGACGGCGTGAACAAAAAAATCCGCAAGGAATTAAAAAAAGAGAAAACCAAAACCAACATTTGGCAATACGCGGTGGGCTTAGGCGGCACCACCTCGGACAAAATCGCCTTCCAGCACCCGGCCGTTTTCCCCGAAAAATTAGCCGCCGAGCACATCATGTCATGGACTAACCCGGGCGATTTAGTGTTCGACCCCATGTGCGGCTCCGGCACCACTTGCAAGATGGCGGCGCTCGCCGACCGCCGCTGGCTCGGCGTCGATATCTCGCCAGAATACGCGCAAATCGCCCGTCAACGAATCAAACAATCAGCAGCCCAATCATGGATAAAAAAATAACGCCAGGCACTTTTGTAATGTGCACTACCAACAAGGGTTATATGACCGAGCGAAATGGGAATGTCGCCGATTTTGAGACCCACTTCGATGTTTGCTCAATAGCTGAAGTGCGCAGCATAGGGCAAGTTCTAGGCTTTATGTAATAGGAAAGCGCGAAGAATATGTTGTGCAAAATGCATGGTTTGAACACCTTGACCCACTAAAAACTGGGAAAGGCCATGCTAAGAAAATATGCAACATATGCCATGTAATCAAACCGCATGGCGAGTTTGCGGCCAATCAACAAGATTCAAAGGGGCGAATAACAACCAGACCTAGTCGCAGAATATGCCGCAGAAATATCGACCATAAGCCAATGACTGCGTCCGCTAAGAAGAAAGCGAACCTGCTAAAACCGAAAAAAGGAACATTGTGGAAATGCCCAATTTGTCAAAAGCAGTGCATTGTTGATGTAACAGCAAAAGTGGTTTTAGACCATCGCCACACGGATGGCGTATCTAGGGCGTTCTTGTGCGACAGTTGCAATACAGGGCTCGGTAGATTTAAAAATGGAGAAGACTATCTCCAAAATGCGATCACATACCTAAAAAATTTTGAGAAATGATCACATAGAGAATCTTAGAGCAATAAGCAATTAATCGCCATGGTCATTGCGCTAATCGCATCTGGTCGGTGATGTCGAGGCGGCGGGCGGCTAACCAAATCAACACCAGCGCCGGGGCGCCCAATACGGTGGTTAATACGAAAAATGGGGCATAGCCCAAAGATTCCACCATGGCGCCGGAATAGCCGCCGAGGGCTTTGGGCAGCAGCGTCATCAGCGAGGTGAACACCGCAAACTGCACCGCGGTGAAGCGGATGTTGGTCAGCGCCGAGAGGAAGGCTACGAAGGCGGCGCTGGCCAATCCGGCCGACAGGTTGTCGGCGCTGATGACCAAATACAGCATGAACAAGTTATTGCCGACTGAGGCCAGGGCGAGGAACAGCAAGTTGGTGGCGGCCGCCAGACAGCCGCCGAGGAAGAGGATTTTCATCACTCCGTAGCGAAAGGCGAGCGCCCCGCCGAGGAATCCGCCGGCGATGGACATCAACAGTCCATAGGTTTTTGACACCGTGGCGATTTCGATTTTAGTGAACCCCAAATCTTGATAAAAAACATTGGAAATGACGCCCAATACGATGTCGGACATTCGATACACGCCGATGAGCGCCAGCAGCAGCCACGCGGTGGCGCGCCCATGGCGGTGGAAAAAATCCATCACCGGCTGCGCGTAACTTTGCGACACCACCGCCACGCTCACCCAGCCTAATCGAATCAAAACCAGACACACCAGCGCCGCGGCCGCCAAGGCCGCCGCCAACCGCAACACCGCCACCGCCAAACCAGCCAAGGCGACGTTGCCCACCGCCGCCGCCAGATAGGTTTTGGCCATCGCGGCGAACTCGACCGTGGCCACATAGGCGGCCACAAAAATGCCTACCGAGCATACGAACATGCCGAGTAATTGCGCCGTTTGTCGGGCCGGCTGGGGGGCTGATTCGCGCGCTGGCGCCGCGGGCTCGGCTATCGTAAAAACCGTGAGTACGCCGACGCCCATGGCCGCCGCCATCCACAAATAGGCGCCACGCCACGCCGGGTAGTGGTAATGGTCGGCCACCGAGCCGTAATGGCTGGCCAAAAACAGCGCCCCGGCGCCGGCCACCAACATGCCCATGCGATAGCCGGCGATGTAGGTGGATGACATCAGCGCCTGCAAACGCGGGGGCGCGGATTCGATGCGATAGGCGTCGATGACGATGTCTTGGGTGGCGGCGGAAAACCCCAGCAGCACGGCAAATAGCGACATGGCGACTAAGGCCGGCCGCCCGCTGGCTGGGTCTTGCCACGCCAGGCCGATGATGGCGGCGATAATCAGCGCTTGGGAGAGCAGCATCCAACTGCGCCGCCGCCCGAGCCACGCCCCCACCTTCGGCAACTGCCAGGCATCCACCAACGGCGCCCAGACGAATTTAAATGAATACCCGAGCGCGGCCCAACTAAACATCGTCACCACCGAGCGCCCTACCCCGGCCTCGCGCAGCCACAACGATAACGAGGAAAATATCAACAACAACGGCAGCCCGGCGGAAAAACCGAGAAACAGCATGGTGATGACGCGCCGATGAAAAAACGCGACCACGGTATCGCGCCACTGCGATGAGGTTTGGGGGGAGGCTGTGGGCATGGGGGGCGGGTCGGTTTGGGGTGGATTCAGGCAGAATTCGATGAAAATTTCGCTGGAAACAGCGGAATGTAGCGGAATTAGGTCGGATTGCAGTGAATTTGAGTGAGATTCAGGTGGATTTGGGCAGATTCGAGTGATTCGACTAGATTCGCCTGAATTCGCGAGCGCTTGGGATTCGGTCGGCGGCCGTGAAACGCGGCGATTCAATTATAATGCCGGTCAATGGCGAGCCCGCCGTGGCTAACCGCGTCCGGCGCACCGCATGTTCGCCCATCCCCATTCCCATGAGCAAAACTGCCCGTGCGGTACTGCCGCATGTCCGGATGCATGTTCGCCCATCCCCATTCCTATGAGCAAAACCGACATGAATCCACCCCCATCGGCGCATTCCAAAGCCGAATTTGTCGAGTTATGCATCAAAAATCGGGCACTGTGTTTTGGCCAGTTCACGCTGAAATCCGGGCGCGTCAGCCCGTATTTTTTCAACGCCGGATTATTCAATCGCGGCCTGATGTTAGGTCAACTGGCCGAACATTATGCGCAACTCATCGCCACCCACACCGACGGCGATTTCATGTTGTACGGCCCGGCCTACAAGGGCATCCCGCTGGCGGCGGCGGTGGCGGTGAAATTGGCCGAGCAACACGGCCGCGATGTCGGCTACGCATACAACCGCAAGGAAGCCAAAGACCACGGCGAAGGCGGGCGCATGGTCGGCGCCCCGTTGCGCGGTCAGGTGGTGATTATCGATGATGTCATCACCGCCGGGACCTCCATTCGCGAGTCGGTGGCGAGCATATGGGCCGCCGGCGCGAGGCCGCATTCCGTAGCACTGGCTTTAGACCGCCGCGAACGCGCCGGCGGCGAAGGTGATGCGGCGGCGAACTCGCCCGCATTGCCCGCATTATCCGCCGCCCAGCAAGTGGCGCGCGAGCACGGCATTGCGGTGCGCGCCATCATAAACCTGGATGATTTGGTGGATTACCTCGAACCAGCGCCGACTGACCCGGCGCCGACCGCCATCCCCTACGCCGCCGCCATCCGCGCCTATCGCGACCGCTACGGCATACCGGGTTAATGGCACCGGGGTTTAATGACCGCCCTACTCCGCCAGCGCCCAAAAAATTCGGGAAATATCGAAAAAATCCAAAAAAAGGGATTTATATCACTAAATCTGCAGTTCGATGGCCGTTTTTTGAAGTCAGCGGCTCATTTAGGGGGCTGCGTTTGATTTTTGCTTTTGATTTGGCTTTGGCTTTCGATTTCTCTTTGGCTTTTGGCTTTTCGCTTTTGACTTTGGCTTTTGGCTTTTGGCTTTTGGCTTTTGGCTTTTGACTTTGGCTTTTAACGTTTTACTCCCCCCCCGCTTCATCTGGGGGGAGTCAAATCAGGCGGCTTTATCGCCTGATTTGGTGGGGGGACTGTTGATTTGGCTTTTGACTTTTCGATTTTTGCTTTTTCCTTTTGGCTTTCGCTTTTGCTTTTTGGTTTTGCTTTTTGATTTTGCTGTTGCTTTTTGATTTTGCTGTTGCTTTTTGGCTTTTAACGTTTTACTCCACCTTAGCTTTTTCAGGGGGGAGTCAAATCAGGCTGCTTTATCGCCTGATTTGATGGGGGGGCTGTTGATATTGGTCTTTTTGCTTTTGCCTTTAAATCTTCAACGCATTAGCCCAAATTAGGGGCAAGGTAGAAACCAACAGCCAAGTCTAAAGCCAAGTCAAAAGCGAAAAGCCAAAAGCCAAAGCCAAAGCCAAACCCGCCGTGCAGATTTAGATATATAAATCCCCAAAAAAACCCTAAAAATCTCAAAAAAACCCGCAAAACCCGCAAAAAATGGCGCGCCCGGAGAGATTCGAACTCCCGACCTCTTGGTTCGTAGCCAAGCACTCTATCCAACTGAGCTACGGGCGCGGTGAATTTTTTACGCTATACGGCTAACGGCTGGCGGAGAGAGAGGGATTCGAACCCTCGATGGGGCTATAAACCCCATACTCCCTTAGCAGGGGAGCGCCTTCAGCCACTCGGCCATCTCTCCATTACGGTCACCAATGTGTTGCCTCTGCCGCTGGCGGCGGGCGACAAGCACCGGGTTAGGAGTTATTAGGGTCCGGCGCTTCGCCGTCATCGTCATCCATATCGAGGTAATCATCAGCAGGGCCGCCTTGCCCGCCTTGCCCGCCTTGCCCGCCTTGCCCGCCTTGCCCGCCTTGCCCGCCTTGACTCATGGCGGGGGGCACGTATTCGTTGCCGCGCGGCGGCGGGCCTTCGCCGGATTGTTCTTGTTTTATTTTATAGTAGATTTCCTCGCGATGGACCGGGATATCTTTGGGCGCGTTGATGCCGATGCGCACTTGCGTGCCACGCACGCCCAGCACGGTGAGACGGACTTCATCGCCGATGAATACGGATTCACCGACGCGGCGGGTGAGAATTAACATTTACGCTCTCCTGTGTTAATGAAAAACTGCTCGTATGTAGCGACCTTATTTCGTACCTTGTTGGTCGAATATGCTGGCCGAACTTGCTGGTCAAACCTGATGGAAGCCAAACTTGTTTTTCCACAGACCAGCCGACGGCTCGACATGGGCAATTTTAGCGCCTCGCCAGCACCATTAGGCGGCCGGCGATGACGCGCACTCGAGCAATCGCTTAGCGGATTGTAACTTAAAAACCACCCGCCCTAGGGGTTGCCCGGCTCGCCCGCGCCACCTCTAAATCAAACGCCTTGTGCAGCGTGCGCACCGCCAATTCGGTGTATTCCTGCGCCACGGTGACCGAAATTTTGATCTCGGAAGTTGAAATCATCTGAATATTGATGCCTTTTTCCGACAGCGCCTTGAACATGGTGGTGGCGATGCCGGCGTGCGAGCGCATACCCACCCCGACCACCGATATTTTCGCCACATCGCTGTCGCCGGTGATCTCCGCAGCGCCGAGTTCGGTCGCGATGGGGGCCAGGATGCGGCGGCTTTTTTCCAGCTCATCGCAGCCGATGGTGAAGGTCAAATCGGTCAACCCGTCGCTGCTGACATTCTGCACGATCATATCGATGTTGATATTCGCCGCCGACACCGGACCTAACAACTGATACGCGATGCCGGGCTTATCCGGCACGCCGCGAATGGTCACTTTGGCTTCGTCGCGCTGATAGGTGATGCCGGAAATAAGCGGCTGTTCCATGGATTTATCCTCATTAGTGATGAGCGTGCCGGGGCCGCTTTCGAACGACGACAGCACGCGCAGCGGCACCTGATATTTGCCGGCGAATTCTACCGCGCGAATCTGCAACACCCGCGCCCCGGCGCCGGATAACTCCAGCATCTCCTCGAAGGTAATACGCGCCAGGCGCCGCGCTTCGGGCACGATTCTCGGGTCGGCGGTGTATACGCCATCCACATCGGTGTAGATGCGGCATTCGTCCGCCCGCAGCGCCACCGCCAGGGCCACCGCCGTGGTGTCCGAGCCGCCGCGCCCCAGGGTGGTGATGTTGTTGTCCGCATCGACGCCCTGAAAACCGGCCACCACGGCCACCGCGCCGCGCGCCAAATCGCGGCCGATGCGCGCCGACTGAATGTCCACAATCCGCGCCTTGCCGTGGGCTTGGTCGGTGAGAATACGCACTTGCGCGCCGGTGTGCGAACGCGCCTCGATGCCGAGAGCGTGCAGCGCCATGGCCAACAACGCGATGGTAACTTGCTCGCCGGTGGAGAGCAACACATCGATTTCTCGGTCCGACGGCTGGGCGTTGGTTTCGCCGGCTAACGCCAGCAATTTATTGGTCTCGCCGCTCATGGCCGACGCCACCACCACCAGCCGATGCCCGGCGCGCGCCGATTCCGCCACTCGCTGCGCCACCGCCTGGATGCGCTCAATATCGCCCACCGAAGTGCCGCCGTATTTTTCAACAATCAGAGCCAAAATGCAGCGCCTCGCGTTCGATGAAGGACCCAACAACCCACCTAAATACGCTCCACCGACGATTCACCGCCCGCCGGCCGGCGTGATGTCACCGCCGATTCGCCTGGGCTACGCGAATGGCCGCCGACGCGGCGCGCCAAACCTGGCCACGCCAAACTTCGGCCGCGGGTGTACATATATATGTCATGGAACACGGCCGATGGGGAAAAACCGCGGCGCCGTTATGCCGCCGCCACCCAGCGCCGCGCCGCCGCCCAAGCATCGTCCAACGCGTCGACCTTAGTGCCGCCGCCCTGCGCCAATTCCGCCTTGCCGCCGCCGTGGCCGCCCAGTAGTGGCGACACGGATTTGATCAGCCGCCCGGCCGGGTAGCGCTCGGCGAGGTCGGCGGTCACGCCGGCGATTAGGATCACCCGCTCGGCGGTTGTGCCAGCCACCAGCACGATGCCGCTGCCCAATTTTTGTTTCCAATGGTCCACCACCCGGCGCATGGCTTTGGCGTCCGCATCATCGTGTTTGATGGCGATCATTTTTACGCCGTTTATCTCCTCCACCGCCACCGACTCGGTCGCGCCGCCGAGCAATTTGGCTTGTAACGCCTGAATTTGCCGCACTTGCTCGCGCTGGTGGTCGAGCACGGCGCGCACTCGCCCCGCGAGGTCTTGGGGTTTGGCGTGCACCGCGGCGGCGGCGGCGGCCAGTTGCGCCAAGCGTTGCGCCAGCCATTTTTCGGCCGCGGCGCCGGTGAGCGCTTCGATGCGCCGCACCCCGGCCGCGATGCCGCTTTGTGAGATGATTTTGAACATGCCGATGTCGCCGCTGCGCGCCACATGCGTGCCGCCGCACAACTCCAGCGAAAAATCGCCCATCCGCACCACGCGTACGCGGGCCTCATACTTCTCGCCGAACAACGCCTCGGCGCCGCGCGCTTTGGCCGCTTCCAATGCCATTTCCTCCACCGCGGCCGGCAGGTTGGCGCGGATGTGATGATTCACCAGCCCCTCGACGGCGCTTATCTGCGAATCATCCATGGCCTCGGGGTGGGCGAAATCAAAGCGCAGGCGCGCCGCTTCGACCAGCGAGCCCTTTTGCTGCACATGGGCGCCGAGGGTGTGCTTCAACGCGGCGTGCAACAGGTGGGTGGCGGAGTGATTATTGGCGCACTGGCGGCGAAAATCCGCATCCACCACCGCCGTGGCGCGTTGCCCTACGCGGATTCGCCCGCGCCTCACGGCGCCGATATGGGCGATGGCGCGCCGTGCCGCGTATTGGGTGTTTTCCACCGTAAACACCCCGTCGGCGAAGTGAATTTCGCCGCGGTCGCCGACCTGGCCGCCGCTTTCGGCATAAAACGGCGTGCGCGCCAAGGCCACGGCGCCGCGCTGTCCGGCGGTCAATTCTTCCACGGCATGTTCATCGCACAACAACAGCACCGCATCGGTTTCATCGCGCAGGGTGGAATGGCCGGTGAAGCGCGTCTCGCCGAGCGCCGACAGGCCGGCTGACAAGCCGGCTAAACCGGCCGCGTCGGCCTGGCCTGGCGCGAATTGGCTGGCGGCGCGGGCGCGGGCGCGTTGCGCCGCCATTTCGCGGTCGAAACCTTCGAGGTCTACGGTGAGGCCGTGTTCGCGCGCCACATCGGCGGTTAAATCCACCGGAAAACCGAAGGTGTCATAAAGTTTGAAGGCGACTTCGCCGGGAATCACCTGGCCGCTTAAGGCGGCGATTTCGCGGTCGAGGATTTTTAGGCCTTGTTCCAAGGTTTCGTTGAATTTTTCATTTTCCCGCAGCAACGCTTGCGTCACTTGCGCCTCCCGGGCGGCGAGTTGCGGATAGGCGTCGCCCATCTCGGCCACCAACGGCGCCACCAGGCGATGCAAAAACGGCGTCCGACAGCCCAACTGATGGCCGTGACGCACCGCCCGCCGGATGATTCGCCGCAGCACATAACCGCGCCCGTCGTTGGCCGGCAGCACGCCATCGACTAACAAAAACGCGGTCGAACGAATGTGGTCGGCGATAACGCGCAAGGATTTATGGTCGTCCGCCGCCACCCCCAACGCCGCCGCCGCGGCCGCTATCAGACTACGAAATAAGTCGATGTCGTAATTGTTGCGCACGCCTTGCAAAATCGCCGCCATGCGCTCCAACCCCAGGCCGGTGTCCACCGCTGGATTCGGCAATGGCGTCAATTTGCCATCGGCCTCGCGATTGAATTGCATGAACACCAGATTCCACACTTCCACATAACGGTCGCCATCTTGTTGCGGCGAACCCGGCGGGCCGCCCGCCACTTCCGGTCCATGGTCGTAAAACACTTCAGAGCACGGGCCGCAGGGACCCACATCGCCCATGGACCAAAAATTATCTTGCGCGCCGATGCGGCTGAAGCGCGTCTTGGAGACGCCGATGTCATCTAACCAAATGCGCGCCGCTTCATCATCTTCTTCGTACACCGTCACCCACAGTCGCTCGGCGGGTAAGCCGAATTCCACGGTGAGCAAATCCCAGGCATAGGCGATGGCTTCGGCTTTGAAATAATCGCCGAAACTGAAATTGCCGAGCATCTCGAAAAAGGTGTGATGGCGCGCCGTGTAGCCCACATTGTCTAAGTCGTTGTGCTTGCCGCCGGCGCGCACGCAGCGCTGCGCCGTGGTGGCGCGAACTATCTCGCGAGTTTGGTTGCCGAGGAATACATCCTTGAACTGCACCATGCCGGCGTTGGTGAACAGCAGGGTTGGGTCATCGCCCGGCACCAAAGAACTGCTGGGCACGACCTCATGGCCGCGGGCCGCGAAATAATCCAAAAACCGCTGGCGTATGTCGGTGGTTTTCATCACTGCAAGGGGGCTTCGCTGCACAAAATTTTCGGGCGCGCTTTTTTCATCATCCGGACATTTTGTCCACCGAGGCTGTTGTCGGTCCCATTAAGCGGGGGGATTTTGCGCCTCATCTGATGGCGTATTGAGCGGGTCATTTGTGACGCCGCCCGGCGCCAGCGGTTATTCGACATAGGGCGCGATGTGGTCGGTGGAAAAACCGCGTTGCTGTAAGAATTTGGCTTGTTTTGCCCATTCGGCGTAGGTGGCGGGCGGCGTGTCGCCGAATTTTTTGCGCCGCGCTTGGGCCGCCAAGGCCGGCCATTGTTCGATGTACACTGCCATCACTTGGGCGATGAGGGCCGCGGGCAGTTGGTGGGCGGTCAATTCATAGCGCAGTTTGAGCGAACCTTTGCCGCTTTGGATGAGCCAGCGGCAACGCGCTTCGGCAAAACGCGCATCGGATTGCGCGCCTTGGGCCGCCAACTCGGCCAGCAAGCGGTCGATGGCGGCTTGGGTGGAGTCGGTGGAGTCGGAAGATTCAACAGCATCAGCAGATTCAGCGGAATCAGCGGAATCAGCATCGATTTCAGCGTTTACTTTATCGCGGGATGCGCAGGATTCGCCGGATTCGCCGATTTCGTCACCAGTTTTGCCGCTGTCACTCGATTCATCGCCACTTTGGTTGAGCGCAACTCGGCGGCATTCGGCCAACGCCAATTTGCGGCCTAATTCCCAGGCGCTGTAGTCGCGGCGCGCCAACAGGCGGTAGGCATGCTGGCGCAACGCTTGCACCCGCTGCTGCGCAGCCACTTGCGCCGCCGCGACATCGCCCCACTGCAGCGTGGCGGCCGCTCGGCAAACCGCCACCGCTTAGGAATCTGCAGCCGGCGGGGAGTTTTCGGCCGTGGCGGCGGACGGGGTTTGCGCGGCCTCTCTAGAATCGGCGGCGGCGGAAGCGGCCGCTTTAGCCGCCTTGGCAGCGCGCGCCTTGGACCCTTTGGGCGTTTTGGCGGCCGGTGCATCCGCTTGAGCATCCGTCGTGCTGGCTGAACTCGCCGAACCAGCCGCCGTCGGGGCGACCGCCGCCAGCCCTTTCTCCTCGCGTATTTTGTTTTCGATGGTGATGGCGATGTCGGGGTTTTCCTTGAGGAATTCCCGCGCTTTGTCGCGCCCTTGACCGATACGGTCGGCACCGTAACTGTACCAAGCGCCGGATTTTTCCACCAAATTCATCTCCACCGCGAGGTCGATCAACTCCCCCTCTTTGGAGATGCCTTCGTTATACAGAATGTCGAATTCGGCCTTGCGAAAGGGCGGTGCTACTTTGTTTTTAATGACCTTGACGCGGGTCTGGTTGCCGAGGATTTCCTCGCCTTTTTTGATGGCGCCGATGCGCCGAATATCCATACGCACCGAGGCATAAAACTTCAGCGCATTGCCGCCGGTGGTGGTCTCCGGGTTGCCGAACATGACGCCGATTTTTATCCTGATTTGGTTGATGAAAATCACCATAGTGTTGGAGCGCTTGATATTGCCGGTGAGTTTGCGCAGCGCCTGGGACATCAGGCGCGCTTGCAAGCCGACATGGTGGTCGCCCATGTCGCCCTCGATTTCCGCCTTCGGGGTGAGCGCGGCGACCGAATCTATCACCACCACATCCACCGCCGCCGAGCGCACCAACATGTCGGCGATCTCCAGTGCTTGCTCGCCGGTGTCGGGCTGCGAGACCAGCAACTCGTCCGTATTGACGCCCAGCCGAGCGGCGTACGCCGGATCCAAAGCGTGCTCGGCATCGATAAAGGCCGCCGTGCCGCCGACCTTTTGCGCTTGGGCGATAACCGATAAAGTGAGCGTGGTTTTGCCGGAAGATTCTGGGCCGTAAATTTCAATAACCCGCCCCTTCGGCAAACCGCCGATGCCGAGCGCGATATCCAGCCCGATGGAGCCGGTGGAATAGCATGCAATGTCTTGGGAATCTGGGGCATCGCCCAGCCGCATCACCGAACCTTTGCCAAATTGGCGGTCGATTTGCCCCAGCGCCGCATCCAGCGCCTTGCGTTTGTTGTCGTCCATAGTGCTACTCCAGCCTCATGTTTATGGTTGAAAATTGGCGGCGGATTATCCCATATTTCGAGGGCTATCTTGGCGCTTAATCCGCCTTATCGACGGCTGCAATCATAGCCCCGACGGGCGCATTAAAACCCGCAGTTGGGCCGCGCCCACGGCGCCTGGGGCGCCCGGGCCGCCCGGGCCGCCCTCGAAATCCAGCACCGCAGCGGCGCAGGTTGGCATCAATTTGCGGTCCGCAAACGGCTCGGCGGCGGGGCAATATTCAAGCAAAGCCGATGCCAGCCCGGGATTGTGCGCCACTATCATGACCCGCTTATGGCGTTGAAATTGCGCCGCGGCGAGGGCGCGAATGGCGGCGGCGGCGGCGTGATACAGGCGCTTATCATAAATGACTTCCACAAGCCCGGGCGGCCAGGCGGCAGCGAGCAAATCCACGGTCGCTGATGCGCGCGCCGCCGGCGAGGCCAGCGTCACCTCGGGGGCGTAGCCATTTTTCCACAGCCACTCGCCCATGGCGCGCGCGTCGCGCTGCCCGCGTCGGTTCAGCGGGCGGTGAAAATCCGCGTCGGCGGCATCATGATTCCAATCGGATTTCGCGTGCCGCAGCAGGATTAATTGTTGGGTGAACATGGCGGGCGCATGGCTACCGGGCGGTACAATGCGCCGATTGTACCGCCCCGAATCCCAACATGCACACATACATGTATATGACTCATGTATATGGCTCGCTCGACCCCAAAAATGACTCGCTCGACCCCAAAAAATCGCGGCGGCGCGCGGCGCCGCGCCAAAACCATCGCCGCTAGCGCCGACCGCCACCATTATTACCAGCTGGCGGTGCAATGCGTCGAATCGGAAATCGATATGGTGGATAAAACCTATCGCGAAATCCGCGGCCGCCGCGCCGTGACCTTGCGCGAGGATTTTTGCGGCACCGCCAACACCAGCTGCGAGTGGGTGCGCCGCCGCCGCGCCAATACCGCGCTCGGTTTCGATCTAGATGACGAGGTGCTGGACTGGGGGCGGCGAAAAAACCTCGCCAAACTCAACGCCCATCAAAAACCCCGCGTGCAATTAGTGAACCAAGATGTGCGCTGCGCCACCGACAGTGCGGCCGACATTATTTTGGCCATGAATTTCAGCTACATGGCCTTCAAAACCCGCGACCAATTGCGCGACTATTTTCGCGCTGCGCATGCCGGTTTGGGCGCCGATGGCGTGTTGATGTTAGATGCCTATGGCGGCCATGAATCCTGGCGCGACCTCAAAGAAAAAACCAAACTGGACGATTTCACCTATTTCTGGGAACAGCGAAAATTCAACCCCGTAAACGGCCACATTCGCTGCCACATCCACTTCAAATTCGCCGATGGTTCGCGCATGAAACGCGCCTTCAGCTACCGCTGGCGGATGTGGACGCTGCCGGAAATCCGCGAAATCCTCACCGAAGCCGGTTTTGCCAAAAGCACGGTTTACTGGGAAGGCACCGACGCCAAAACCGGCGAGGGCAATGACATCTATACCGCCACCGAAAAAGGCGAAGGCGACCCGAGCTGGATCGTCTATGTGTCGGCGGAAAAATAAGGGAAATCTCGATTCCCACCCTAAATTATTAGGAAATCGCCGACTAGCGGCGATTTTTAGCCAAATTTAACCGGATTTAGCCGGATTTAGCCGCGCAATCGGACGTTTTTCGGGTCCCAAACCGGCTCGGCGAGCACCGTCGCCGCGCGTCGCTGGCCTAACAATTCCACTTCCAACACACTGTCGGGCGCGGCAAACGCGGTCTCGACATAGGCAAAACCGAGGCTTTTGCCGGTGCTGTGACCATAGCCGCCGGAGGTGGTAACGCCGATGGCGGCCGGGCGGCTGTGGTGGAATACCGGTTCGCCGCCGGCGATGTCGCTATCGCCGGGCGCGACTTCCACATAAATCAGTTTTTGGGCGAGATTTTTGCGCGCTGCTATCACCGCGCTTTTGCCGATGAAATCGACCTTATCGGCGGCGAAAAAACGCTCGATATCGGCTTCCACCGGGGTGATTTCGTTGGTGAGTTCGGCGCCGAAACCTTTGTAGGCTTTTTCTAAACGTAAGGAATTCACTGCATAAACGCCGAAATTGGCCATGCCATGGGGCGCGCCGGCGGCCCATACGGCTTCGTAAAGCGCCAGCAAATGCGCCATGGGGCAATGCAATTCCCACCCCAATTCGCCCACATAGTTGACGCGCAAAGCGCGCAACGCCACCCCGGCGACCTCGATTTCTTGGCCGCTCAGCCAAGGAAAGGCGGCATTGCTTAAATCAGCATCGCTCAGCGCCGCCAGCGTAGCGCGGGATTTCGGCCCGGCCACCACCAGCACGCCGATATCATCGGTGACATCGGCCACCTCGGCATGCGCAAACTCGGCGGCGGCGGTGTTGAGGAGGTCGAAATCCCGGTCTTGCGCGACCGCTCCGGAGAGGATGTAGTAGTGCCCATCGCGCACTCGGGTGACGGTGGATTCGCCGATAATTCGCCCCGCAGGCGAGAGGTAGTGGGTCAGCGCGATGCCGCCGGGGCGCGTCGGCATGCGGTTGGCGCTGATGCGGTTCAGCAACGCCTCCGCGTCGGCGCCGGTGACTTCGTATTTGGCGAAACTCGACAAATCCAATACCCCGACGCGCTCGCGCACGGCGCGACATTCCGCGGCCACCACCGCCATGATGTTGTTATGGCGAAAGCCGATTTCTTCGACCCGCCGGTCTGGGGAGAACCATTTTGGACGCTCCCAGCCGGCGCTTTCGGTGTGTACCGCGCCTTGTTCGCGTAAGGGCTGGTACAGCGGCGTGGTTCGTTGCCGGCGCGAGGCCGGGCGCTCTTCGCCGGGCAAGTGCAGGGCATACATATGCTCGTAGTCTTGATGCGACTTGGCCTTGGTGTACTTCCCCGGGGCGTAGGCGCCGAAGCGCCGCGGGTCCACTCCCGCCATGTTGATTTCAGCGTCGCCGTGCACCATCCACTGCGCCAAATATTTGCCGGCCCCGGCGCCGGCGGCGATGCCGATGGAAGCGCCGTTGCAATGCCAATAATTATGCAGCCCGGCGGCTGGGCCGAGCAGTGGGTTGGCGTCCGGCGTGTGCGGAATGGCGCCGCACACCACGCGCTTGATGCCTAATTCAGCCCAGGCTGGCATGCGCTGCATCACGCGCTCGATATACCGGGTGAGATTATCGAAATTGGCCTCGAACAACTCGTTTTGCGCGCTCCATTGCGGCCCGCCGCCGTGCTGCGGCCAGCATTCCTCGGATTGGGCGGTCTCATAGATGCCGATCAAGGCCGATTTTTGCTCCTGGCGATAATAGGCCGACGGGTACGGGTCGCGCATCACCGGCATTTCGGCGTCGGAATCGGCAAATTGCGGCACCGCGTCGGTGACGATGTAGGTGTGCTTCATGTTGGTGATGGGGATGTCGGCGCCGACCATCTGGCTGACCTGGCGGGCATAGCAACCGGCGGCGTTTACCACCATATCGCACACCACGGTGGTCGATTCGCCGCCCGAATCAGCCGCATCGCCGAGCGCGACGCGCACTTCCCATTCCCCGGAGCGGCGGCGGGAGATGGCGGTGGCGCGCGCCTGGGTGAGGATGGTGGCGCCCATTTGCCGCGCCCCTTTGGCCATGGCGTTGCACACGCCGGCCGGGTCTACATGGCCGTCGCCAGTAGTCCATGCGCCGGCTAATACACCGTCGGTATTGACCAGCGGATTGAGCTGCTGGATTTTGGCGCGATCGATAATCTCGCACTCGAAGCCGATCAACTTGCCCACGGCGGCGACGCGATGAAACCACTCGACCTCGGCCGGTTTGAGGGCAAAACGAATGCCGCCGCAGCCATGCCAGCCGACATATTGGCCGGTGATTTGCTCGAGTTTGGGATACAACCGCACGCCGTAGTCGTGGATTTTCGCCATGTTGTAATCGGCGATGAAACTCGGGCATTGCCCGGCGGCATGCCAGGTGGAGCCGGAAGTCAACTCGCCCTTTTCCAGCAACAAACAATCCGCCCAACCGGCTTGCGCGAGGTGGTACAGCAACCCGGCGCCCATCACGCCGCCGCCGATGACGACCACCCGGGCGTGGGCGGGGAGGGTTTTGGAAGTCACTGGTCGCGAAGTGTTTTTAGCGGGTGAATCACTCGATGGATGACTCGATGAATCACTCCATGGCGCATTTTTGGCACTGCGGATGTTAAGCGGCGCTCGGCTTATGCCTCGGGGCGAGGCCGATGTGGGTGGCGATTTCGGCGCTGATTTCGGCACTCGTCGGGGCCTCGGCATGGGTGTCGGCATGAGTGTCGGCCGGGGTGTGGACATGGGCTAACTGACCGCTCATCATCAGCACTTTATCGCGCAGATGCAGGCCGACGACGCGCGTTAAATTGTTCATCCTGATTCCGTTTTGGTAGGCGGTCATGGATATTTTATCGAACAAAACGCGGTCGGTTTTTTCCAAATCGTCCATCAATTCATGGTCGCAAAAAGCAAAACAGCGCTCTTGCACCTGATAGGCGTTCATGGCTGTGGTCAGGCGATGCAGGCGCTCGACATATATCGCCGCCACCGCCCCGGCGTCGATTTTTTCGGACAATTGTTCGCCATAAGTCGACCAACTGGTCGGACTTTTGCTCTGCTCCACGCCATTTTTGAGGTAGAGAAAAACGCCATTGCACAGCATGTCAACCTTATCGGCCAATGAGTCCACCTTGGCGTCCAGCGCCGCCACCTTGCCGGGCACTGTTTCCATCTTGCCCACCTTGGCGGATAAATCGCCCAAGGAGTTTTCCTCCTTAGACAGCCGATTTTCCATGCTGGCTTTCCAAGTGGATGCCTTCCAAAACAGCAGGAAGGTTAGGCCCAAAATAAAGGGCAAATATTCTTTTGGCGGCAGGAATTGCAGTAGGTTGTTCATGATGATTCCGTTCAAGTGATGAAGTTGTCGAGGACTATCTACCCTATCACTCTTTGCCCGCCTTCATCAGCGTCCGTGGCAGGAGCACATCAAATTCGGCGCGCAGCCGGGCGTCCAATTCATCGCTAATGTGGTCGGGAAAATGCGTGGCGAGGATTTGCTGGGTTTTTTGCTGCGCCGGTATGTTCACCGGGTTGGCGCCGATTTCTTGCCACTCCGCCGGCGTTAGGCGGTTGCCCACCTCGGGGTACACATAATCGCGCTGCATTCGCGACAAGGTGGAATCATGACCTAAAAAATGTTCCGGGCCGGTGGTGCATACCTCGGCGATGGCGTCCACGGCAAGGGCCTCGCGGTCGGTTTCGATGCCGCGCACGCTGCGGTTGATGGCGCCGAGCAAATCGTTGTCGATAGTCGCGCCCTCGAAACTAAAGCCGAGCAAACTGCCCTGCATGCCGGCTGACTCATACACCAAATTGGCGCCGCTGTGCCCGGCCATGGCGAGGGTATAGCCTTTTTCGCCGCCGGATTGCGCGTCTGGGATTTTCGCATCCGCCATGCCGGCGGCGATGCCGGTGGGCAGGTCGTAGAAGCGTCCCATTTGCCCGCAGGCCGCCATCAGCACCGCTTGCTCGCCGCTGCCGCCGCTCATGGCGCCGGTGCGCAGGTCGGAGACGAACGGCCACGGCCCGAAAATGGCCGGGTGGCCGGGTTGAATCAAATTAACATACACCAGCCCGCCGAGCGCTTCGGCGCATTCCTGCGCCACCGC
Organism: Candidatus Poriferihabitaceae bacterium; assembly: GCA_965243285.1. GTDB lineage: Bacteria > Pseudomonadota > Gammaproteobacteria > Arenicellales > Poriferihabitantaceae > JAHRAW01. Next base: position 2,655,192 of record OZ251537.1, read on the forward strand.
CCCGGCCAGGGAGGCCGGGCTGGTGGCGCCGGCCTGCCCGGCGGCCAGCAGCAAAATCGGCATGCCGCCGCGCACGCACACCTCTAACACGCGGCAGGCGTCTTCGGCGAAGCGCATGGGCGGCACCACGAAACAACACGACACGCTGGCGAACGGGCGCGCCCGCCAGGCCTTTTCACCGCCAGCTACGCGGTGCAGCATTTTGATGGCCTCCTCGGCATGCGCCGGCTCCACATAGCTGACGCCGCAGTGTTTGGTGGTACCGCTGACCGAGGCGTAGGTGGTGTTGAGGTCCATGGCGCGCGGGCTTTCGATGTCGCGCGCCACCATGCAGCGCTGAAAAAAATGGATGTGCTCGAGGCTATCCACCAAGCGCGAGGCATCGTATAAATCTTGTAGCGTGGATTCCCGATAGGCGCCTTTGCCGGGGTGTTTTTCGTGCGCTTTCCAATCGTCCACCACATGCACCGCGGCGCCGGCGGTGCCGAAGTGCACCTTGTTGCCGCGCAGCTGCAGGTCATGCGCCGGCGATTGGCCGTGCAAGGTGATGTTTCTGGCGGCGCGGTCGAGGGCTTGTTCGACCATGGCGCGCGGCACCAGCAGGCGGCCTTGCTCGGTCAGCGTGGCCCCGGCTTTGGTGAACATCTCTATGCAAGAGGGAATGGCGCGGGAAAAACCGACGTTTTCGAGTAAATCGAAACTCGCCTGGTCGATGCGCTTGATATCGGTCTCGGTCAGCGGCAAAAACCGCCCACCGCTTTCCCCAGGGCGCACCGGGCGGTCGGCATCCGCCGGCGGCGCGGCGCGCAAGGCCTTGCGCGCCTCGCGGCCGCCGGCGCGTTTAGCGCTCATTAGATTTAATGGTCATGGGTTATCGGTTGGGGTTAGTGGCGCGCAATGGGTTCGCGCAATGGGTTGCGAAGGGTTGACGGAAGCGATATCGATGCCATCGATATATTAATGCAATTAATAGCCATGCAATCGATGCCGATACCATTAATATCATGCGGGCATTAATAGCGCCGTAATCGATGCCCGCGCCATGTATATATTTAAATGAATCATGGGCGGCGCAAAATGGCAGCGATTTTTCGGGCGCGCGGCTGGGCGGTTGCACCATGGGGCGCGGCGACGCATAATCCGCCTCGTCACTCATCAATCGGCGCGCCAATTTCCCCCATGCTTGAAATCATTATCCCTGCCGCTGGCGGCTTAGCCATCGGTTTGGCCATCGGCTGGCTGTGGCGTTCGCAAAGCGCCGCGGCGCCGCAAAAAATAACGCAGTTGGAGGAAGAATTGCGCTGCGCGCGCGATTCGGAAGTGGAATCGCGCACCAAATTGGCGCATCAAAGCGAGCGATTCGATGAGGAAAAGACGCGTTTGGCGGACCTTCGCCAGCACATGGAAAGCACCTTCAAAGCCATGGCGGCGGACATCGTGCACGCCAATTCCAAGGCCTTCCTCGAGCAAGCCAATGAAAAATTCAACGCCCTGCGCGACGGTTCGGAGAAAGAATTAGAGGGCAAGAAAAAACTCATCGATGAAAAACTGGCCAGCATGGATGCAACCCTGAAAACCATCCACCACCAGTCCACGGCCCTGAAAACCAGCATCGACACCAGCCAAAAAACCACCGCCAAACTGAGCGAAGACACCGCCCGCCTGCGCGAAGTGCTTTCTTCATCGCAAAAACGCGGCCAATGGGGCGAGCGCATGGTGGTGGATATTCTACAAGTCATCGGCTTCGTCGAAAATGTAAACTACACCCAGCAGCAACAGGTTGAATCCGGCCAGCGCCCGGATTTCACCTTCATTTTACCGCAGGAAAAAGTCCTCAATATGGATGTCAAGTTTCCCCTTGCCCGCTACGAGAATTATCTGGCCGCCGACAGCAAAGAAATTCGCGCCCAAGAAAAAACCGCCTTCCTCAAAGCTGTCGAGAAGCACATCGTATCGGTGTCCGGGCGCGAATATATCAACCCGGCCGAAGGCACCTTAAACTATGTCATGCTGTTCATCCCCAACGAATCCATCTATGGTTTTATCAACGACAAATCCACCGAGTTGGTGGATTTTGCGCTGAGCAAACGCGTATTGTTGTGCTCGCCGCTGACCTTATACGCCATGCTGTCGCTCATCCACCAAGCGGCGCGCAATTTCCACCTCAACGAACGCGCTTCGGAGGTGATGGGATTGGTCGCCAAATTCCGCCATGAATGGAAAAAATACAGCGAGCAAATGGACAAATTAGGGCGCCGAATCGAAGGCTTGAGCGGCGATTTTCATGCCCTCAACACCACCCGCGCGCGGGCGCTGGAAAAACCCCTCGACAAAATCGAGAGCATCTCATTAGCCACCGCGCAGGTCGGCGACGATGCGCAGCCAGCATTAGCCAGCGCGACGAAAACTTTGCCCGGCGATGCTTAAAATCATGGATGAATCATAGATTTCAAGCGTATAAGCATTCGCCGGCCATTCGCCGGCTAACTTTTTCACCTTCACATTCCATCCATTCACACCCACGAGGTCTACCGTCATGAACGCTCACATCAACAAACTTTCTCGCCGCTTAGCGCAGTTGTGCCTGCTGGCTGCCATGTTAATGTCCGCCACTGCTTGGGCCGCGGATGACGCGGTCTATACTTCGCGTTTCAGCAATTTAGGCGCCGACGGTTACGATGTCACGGCCTATTTCAGCGACAACAAAGCGGTCGAGGGCAAAAAATCCTTCAAGGCCGAATACATGGGTGCCGATTGGCTGTTTGTCAGCCAAGAAAATCTCGACAAATTTACCGCCGCCCCGGATATGTACGCCCCGCAATACGGCGGCTATTGCGCTTGGGCGGTGGCCAATGGCGACACCGCCAGCGGCGACCCTGAGCTATGGACGCTGCACGATGGCAAGTTGTATCTGAACTACAACAAGAAGATCAATAAGAGGTGGCTGGCTGATAAGGAGAATTTAATCGTCGCCGCCGATGGCAAATGGCCGGCGGTGCTGAACTAACCGCCGCTCGCGAAATCCGCCTACAGCCGCAATCCTCAGCTTGGGGATTGCGGTTTTTTATGGGGGCGACTCGGCTATAAGGTTTACATTCATACATCCGCCGGCTCCATTGCGGCGTTACTTTTTCTCATCAACTTACAGCCGTTGCGCTAAATGGCGCGCGCTTTATTTTATGTTGCCCGAATCGATCATCGTAAGAGACGCCCGCTGCGAAGACGCGTCGACGCTGGCGCGTTTTAACCGCGACCTGGCCATGGAAACCGAAAATTTGAGGCTGAATCTCGAGGTGGTTTTGCGCGGCGTCGGCGCCGTGTTCGAGAATCCGCAGCGCGGTTTTTATGTGGTCGCCGAACACCAAGCGGCGGCAAAAACCCTCGCCGCCGCATTGCTGGTGACCACCGAATGGAGCGATTGGCGATGCGGCGAGCTGTGGTGGATTCAAAGCGTCTATGTGGCCAGCCCATGGCGGCGGCGGGGCATATATCGCGCCTTATATCGGTATGTGCAGCAACGCGCCCAATGCCATAAAACCGCGCTCGGCTTCCGCCTCTATGTCGCGCGCGACAACCACGCCGCGCAAAAAACATACACCGCATTAGGCATGCGCGAGACCCCATACAAAATGTTCGAACACCTAAACCTGCGGTAAATTCAAACTCCATTTTTTTATTCGGATTTAGATATATAAATCACAAATAATAGAACGTAGTATTCACATTAACGCCAACCAAATCCGCCGCACATCGCGCCGTCGCTCCAGCAACAAAATGCTCGACTAATGGCCGCTGTTTATGGCAGCTCAATTTGCTCTTTCTCATACTAGTCTATATAACATAAATCCGAGTTATCTATGGCAACCCCTTATTAATGTAGTTTATCGATTGATATTTATCTGTTAATTTCATTTGTTAATTTATGGTATCGAATCATTTTGTTATTCATTAATTTGATTTATATTAACGTGTTTGATTTATTTATTAACCAACTTTCGCTAATTCCATTGCGCTAATTTTATGGCGCGATTCCATCGCCATATTCCCATGAAAAAAAACTACGATAACTTGCCGCCGGTCGACGGGCTTAATTTCGTTGCCCTATCGCCGCTTTCATTTTTGGCGCGCGCGGCGCAAACCTATGCCGACCATCCGGCGGTGATTTACGAAAATCGGCGCTACACCTGGCGCCAGACCGCGCAGCGTTGCCATCAACTGGCGGCCGGCCTGCGCCGCCTCGGCGTCGGCACTGGCTGCACCGTGTCGGTGTTGGCGGCGAACACGCCGGAATTGGTGGAAGCGCACTACGGCGTGCCCATGTGCGGCGGCGTGGTAAACGCCATCAACACGCGGCTGGATGCGGACACGGTGGCCTACATTCTCGAGCACGGCGATGCCCGAGTGCTGCTCGCCGACACGCATTTTTCCGCCACTGCGCGCATCGCCTTAGCGAAATTAAAACACCCGCCGACAGTGGTCGATATCGTAGACGACCAAGCTCCGCCGCCGGCCGGCAGTGGCGAACGACTGGGCGCCATCACCTATGAGGAATTGCTGGCCGCTGAGACCGATGCCGGCCAAAATCAGCTCGATATCGATGCCATGCTGCCGCCATCGGAATGGGACGCCATCGCGCTGAATTACACCTCCGGCACCAGCGGCCGCCCCAAGGGCGTGGTCTACCATCATCGCGGCGCTTATTTAATGTCCATGGGCACCATCGCCGCCTGGCAACTCCCCAAACACCCGCGCTACTTGTATACCGTGCCCATGTTTCACTGCAACGGCTGGGGACATGTGTGGACCATGGCGGTGTTAGGCGGCACCATCGTGTGCAATCGCGCTATCCGCGCCGAGGTTATTTTCGAAGCCATCGCGCGCCATAAAATCACCCACTTCGGTGGCGCGCCGGTGGTGCTGGCCATGCTCGCCGATGCGTCGCCCGAGACGCGCCAGCCCTTCGAACACACCGTGCAAGTGATGACCGCCGGCGCGCCGCCGCCGAGCGCCGTGCTGGAAAAGGTCGAGGCGCTGGGCTTCAATGTCACGCATGTTTATGGGCTAACCGAAACCTACGGCCATGTGATGTATTGCGAGTGGCGCGAGGAATGGCAGCGCTTGGGGGGCGCGCAACAAGCCGAACTAAAATCCCGCCAAGGGGTGCGGCTGCCCATGATGGAAGCGGCGCGCGTGCACGACCCACAAAGCGGTGCCGCGGTGCCGGCCGATGGCAAAACCATCGGCGAAATCGTGTTGCGCGGCAACACCACCATGAAGGGCTATTACAAAAACCCCGAAGCCACCGCCGCCGCATTCGCCGGCGGCTGGTTTCACAGCGGTGATTTGGCGGTGGTGCACGCCGACGGCTATATTGAAATCAAAGACCGCCTCAAAGACATCATCATCTCCGGCGGCGAAAATATTTCCTCCATCGAAATCGAAGCGGCGCTGTACAAACACCCTAAAATCGCCGCGGTCGCCGTGGTGGCCAAGCCGGATGCCAAATGGGGCGAAACGCCGTGCGCGTTTGTCGAATTAATGCCCGGCGAAAATGCCAGCGAAACGGAAATCATCGAGTTTTCCCGCCTGCATTTGAGCGGCTACAAACGCCCCAAGCAAGTGGTTTTTATGCAGCTGCCGAAAACCTCCACCGGCAAAATCCAAAAATTCCAACTGCGCGAACTTGCTCGTCAAAATCAGTCTCGCCAAAATCCGGCCCGCCAAAACGCGGCGCCAGACGGCTGAAATTCGCGCATTTTTCACGCATTTTGCCCCCCCTTATTTCTATCCACCCCACCATCAAAATCATCTCGACATGACTGACATTAAAAGGGTCGCCGTACTCGGCGCCGGCACCATGGGCACCGGCATCGCCGCGGCCTGCGCCAACGCCGATTGCGAAGTATTGTTGCTGGACTTAGAAAAAAGCGCGGCCGACGCGGCCCGAGAAAAACTCAGCGGCGGGCGCGCCCCGCTCATCCAAAACGCCGCCACGCTGGATAAAATCAGCACCGGATCATTCGCCGACGACCTCGGCAAAATCGCCGACTATGATTGGATTTGCGAGGCCATCGTCGAAAACCTCGCCATCAAGCGCGACATGTTCGCCCAAGTCGAAGCACTGCGCGCCGATGGCTCGCTGGTTACCACCAACACCTCCGGCATCCCGCTCAAAGACATCAGCGCCGACATGCCGGCGCGCTTGCAGCGCGACATCGCCGTCACCCACTTTTTCAATCCGGTGCATGTGATGAAGCTCGTCGAACTAGTGCCCGGCGAACAAACTACCCCGCAAACCATCACCACCGTGGCGGATTTTCTCGGCGCGCGTTTGGGCAAAGGCGTGGTGCACGCCAAAGACACGGTGAATTTTATCGGCAACCGCATCGGCTGTATGTGGATGCTCGCCGGCCTGCATTTGGCCGAAAAAGCCATGCGCGAGGCCGGCTTGAACATCGAAACCGTGGATGCATTAACCTCGGCGCCGCTCGGGCTGCCGGCCACTGGGCTGTATGGCTTAATCGACTTAATCGGCCTCGATGTCATGCGCAATGTGGGCAAAAACCTCGCCGCCAACCTGCCGGCAACGGATGCCGGCCGGCCATACACCGCCTTCACCGAGCAAGTGCAACGCATGCATGATCGCGGTCAGCTCGGGCGCAAAAGCGGCGGCGGTTTCTACCAACTCACCCGCCACGATGACGGCCGCAAGAGCATGGCGGTTTTCGACCTCATTAGCGATGCTTGGCGTCCGGCGGTGACCGTGGAACTGCGTGGCGACCAGCAAACTTTGCCGGATTTATTCGCCAGCGACAGCGCCTGCGGTCGTTTTGTGCGCGATTTGGTCACCACCACGCTGTGCTATGCCGCCGATTTGGTGCCGGAAATTTCCGACGACATCGTCAACATCGACCGCGCCATGCGCTGGGGTTTCAACTGGCAACGCGGCCCCTTTGAAATGATAGACCAGCTCGGCGCCGACAAACTCATCGCAGCGCTGGGCGAATCTTCGGCAAAATTGCCGAAAATGCTGCAAGTTTTGGCCAGCAGCGGCGAAAAAAGTTTTTATCGTAACGCTGGGCGGGAGTATTTGGGTATGGACGGGCGCTGGCGACAGAGCGATTGATACGCGCGTAAATCAGCGTGATAAAACGGCGCTTCCGCCGCGAAATTTCGCTACTTTCACCCTTAACCGTACGCCCAAAATCCAGCGCCAACATGCAAACCCACTACCGCCACCATCCCCCCGCTGAACCGCTGGAAACCATCGGCCCCAATGGCCGCATCGGCTTGGTAGCACTGGCCACCGATGTCAACAGCGAGACCGATTTGCGGCGGATGGCACCGCGCGGCGTGGAAATATTCACCAACCGGGTCGCCAATCGCAACCCCACCACGGTGGAAAACTTGCAAGCCATGGCGCCGGACATCAGCCGCGCCGCCGCTGGCATTTTGCCGGGCGATAGAATCGATATCCTCATCTACGCTTGTACTTCCGGCACCGCGGTCATCGGCGAAGCCGAGGTTATCCGGAGATTGCAAGCGGCGCGCGACCGCGGCGATATCCCTTGCACCACGCCGGTCACCTCGGCGCTGGCGGCGTTTTCGTGTTTTTCGGCGCGACGCATCTCGATTCTCACGCCGTATATCGAGTCGGTCAATCGGCGGCTGGTGGAATTTTTCGCAACTCGCGGGGTTGCGACCTTAAATATCCATGGCTTCGGCATCGAAAGCGATGCCGACATGACCGGCATCAGCCATCGCTCGATTGTGACGGCGGCGCGCCACGCCTGCCACGCCGACGCCGATGCGCTGTTTATTTCATGCACCGCATTGCGCTCGGCGCAAGTGGTCGCGCAAATCGAGGCTGCCATCGAAAAACCGGTCATCACCAGCAATCAGGCGCTCGTGTGGCATGCCCTGAAATTGCTGCAACGCCCTTTTGCGGTGCACGGATTCGGGCGCTTGTTCGAGCATTAATTTGCTGGCGCTTGACGAGAATCACCGCGATGCCGCAACCACCGGCACGCTTCGGCGCAAAAAAACCCGCCTACACCGCCCTACCCTTCACCGCCAGCCCTTGTTTGACGATGGTGTGGTTCAGCAAACTGGCGCATGCATAGATGGCGCGCAGCATGGGCGTGGCGGTGGCGGTCAGCTCGGCGAGTTCGATAACCGCGCCCAATATGGCGTTGATTTCCAACGGTTTGCCGGCCTCGACATCCTGCAGCATGGAGGTTTTGTGGCGGCCGACTTGCTCGGCGCCGGCGATGCGGCGTTCAATGGATACGCGAAAATCCACCCCCAATTTTTCCGCCACCTGACTCGCCTCGCGCATCATGTCGGCCGCCAATTGTCGCGACAACGGAAATTGGCAGATGCCCTCCAAGGTGGCGTGAGTCAAGGCGCTGATGGGGTTGAAGCATGAATTTCCCAGCGCTTTGAGCCAAATTTCGGCGCGAATATCCGCCAGCACCGGCGCTTTGAAGCCGGCCTCGATGAACATGCGCGCCACGCGATTGACGCGCCGCGAATCGCTGCCATCGAGTTCGCCCAGCGGGAAACGCATGCCTTCGAGGTGGTGAATCACGCCCGGTTCTTTGATTACCGCCGCCGGGTACGCCACGCAGCCGAGCAGCCGCTTCGCGTCCATGGCGCGCCCCAGCACGCCGCCGGGGTCCACCGACTGCAGTACATGGTCGGCGTATTTATGGCCGGGCTGCGCTTCGTTCCAGCGCTGAAAGTACCACCACGGAATGCCGTTTTGGAAAGTCACCAGCACGCTGCTAGCGCCAAATAGCGCTGGCAGTTGATCGAGAATCCCCACAATCTGGTGGGATTTCAGCGCCATCAGCACCACATCTTGCGCCCCCAATGCGGCGAAATTATCGGTGGCGGTTACATTTTTGACCACTGAATCGCTCGCCTCGCCCGCCATGCGCGAACTCACCCGCAAACCGCGCGCTTGAATGGCGGCAAGGTGGGGCCCGCGCGCAATCAACGATACCTGATGCCCGGCCGCCGCCAAACGCGCCCCTAACAAACCGCCGATGGCGCCGGCGCCGACCACGCATACTTTCATGTCCGATAAGCCGGGTCAGCCGGGCATCAAAAAAGCCCGTCCACTTCGCCCTTGGCGTTTAAGCGAATGTTGTTGGCGGCCGGCGTTCGCGGCAAACCGGGCATGGTCATAATATCGCCGCACACCACCACCACAAACCCGGCCCCGGCCGACAGCCGCACTTCTCGAATCGGCAACACATGCCCGTTGGGGGCGCCCTTCAAACTGGGGTCGGTGGAAAAACTATACTGGGTTTTGGCGATGCAAACCGGCAAGTGGCCGAAGCCGTCGTTCTGTAAATCCATGATTTGATTGCGGATTTTCTGGTCGGCGATGATGTCATCGGCGCGGTACAGCTTGGTTGCCACGGTTTTAATTTTGTCCCAAATGGGCATGTCGTCCGGATAGAGCACCCGGAAATCACCCTCGCCGCGCTCCACCACGCTGACCACCTGGCGTGCCAAATCCACCGCCCCGGCGCCGCCATCGCTCCAATGGCTGGCATCGATGGCGTCCACGCCGTACACCCTGGCTGCCTCGCGAACCGCCGCGATTTCCGCGTCCGAATCGGCGCTGAAACGATTGATGGCCACCACCACCGGCAAGCCGAAGGCCTTGATGTTGTCGATGTGGCGCGCCAAATTGACGCATCCATCAGCCACCGCATGGGCGTTTTCCTGCGCTAGATTTTGCTTAGCCACGCCGCCATGCATTTTCAGCGCCCGCACCGTGGCCACTAACACCACCGCATCCGGCGCCAGGCCGGCGCTGCGGCATTTAATGTTAAAGAATTTTTCGGCCCCCAAGTCGGCGCCAAAACCGGCCTCGGTGACCACATAGTCGGCTAGTTTTAAGGCCGCGCGCGTGGCGATGACCGAATTGCAGCCGTGCGCGATGTTGGCAAACGGGCCGCCGTGGATGAAGGCCGGGTTATGCTCCAAAGTCTGCACCAAATTCGGCGCGATGGCGTCTTTCAGCAATACCGTCATCGGCCCCGGCGCCAACACCGCATCGGCGCGCACCGGTTTGCGGTCGCGGGTGTAGCCGATGACCACGCGGCTCAAGCGCTTGAGCAAATCATCGGCATCGCGCGCCAGGCAAAAAATCGCCATTACCTCGGAAGCCACGGTGATGTCGAAGCCGTCCTCGCGCGGATAGCCGTTAGCAACGCCGCCGAGGGAGCTGGTAATTTGCCGCAATGAGCGATCATTCATATCCACCACCCGCCGCCAAGCCACGCGACGGGTGTCGATGGCGGCCTCGTTGCCCCAATAAATGTGGTTATCGAGCAACGCCGATAACAAATTATGCGCCGCGGTAATGGCGTGAAAATCCCCGGTGAAATGCAGGTTGATGTCCTCCATGGGAATCACTTGCGCATAACCGCCGCCAGCGGCGCCGCCCTTCATGCCAAAACAAGGTCCGAGGGACGGTTCGCGCAAGCACACCATGGTTTTTTTGCCGATTTTGCACAAGCCATCGGTCAGCCCCACCGAGGTGGTGGTCTTGCCCTCCCCGGCCGGCGTCGGGGTGATCGCGGTCACTAAAATCAACTTGCCGTCCGGGCGCTGGGCGAGGGAATCGATAAAGTCCAGCCCGACTTTGGCTTTGGTATGCCCAAAGGGCACCAGGGCATGGGGAGGGATGTCCAGTTTGGCGGCGATTTCCGAGATCGGTTTTATCGGCGCGCGTTGCGCGATGACGATATCTGACATGGTTGGTTGCGTTGGTGGGTGGGTGGCGTGATCTCGCAAAAAGCGACATACATGTTGGCTAGGGGTTATCCGAATGCGGAAGATAATGTTTGGATGCAAGCGCAAACGGCGGCGCTTAAAACGATGCCGAGGCCATCGAATTCGCTGCTTGATATTCCACCTAGGCGCATCGGCTGGGGCGTGACCGGGGCTACAGCGCGCGCATGCGCATCATAGGTTGGCTAGGGGAACAACGCCGCCGGCTAGATATAAGCGAAACGGGGATTTTTCGCTCGACCAAAAGTAGGCGCGACAAAAATCGGCGCGCGTCGATGGGTTGAGGCGGCCACTGGAATCATCGCCCATCAGCGGACGATGTCGCGCGCAAAAAACCGCGCCTTGGATGATGTTCCGTAATGTTCATTCCACCGCAACATGGCTGCCGAAGCAGTGGATTTTTAGGAGAAACGATGGGCCGGGTTTTATCGGCCGCCGCCCATGCATGGCGGGGAATTCGGCGCCACGCCACCGCGGACGCGCCACTCCGAAGCCGTCATAAGGTGCATGGCCAAGGCGTGCACTTTTCCCGCCACTTTCGGCGTCAGAATCTCATTCACCATGCGATGCCGCTCCAACCCCCTCTTGCCCTCGAATTGCGCCGACACAATGGTGATTTTGAAATGCGTTTCCGAGTTCGGCAACACATGGTGGCGGGCGCTTTCGTTTTCCACGCACAGGTAGTGCGGGAGCAGAACCGCCAGCTCGGTTTCAATGAGGTTTTGCATGATCATCGGGCGATTATACAGCCAATAACGCGGCCGGGGGCGATGGTACTCGATGAACTTCCCGGCCTCGGCGCCATTCGAAAACTGCCATAATCGATAGCCATTTCAAGCATGCGGAGAGCCCCGCGGAGATCACTATGGACCAACAACGATTCGAACTCGGCCTGGCCCGGCGCAAAGCCACGCTGGGCACCGACTATGTGGAAAAAAATCTCGCCGCGGCGGATGATTTCACCCGCCCATTCCAAGAAATGATGACCGAATGGTGCTGGGGTTTCGGTTGGGGGGATGATTGCATAGACGCGAAAACGCGCTCGATGATGAATTTGACCATGCTCGGCGCCCTCGGCAAAATGCATGAGTGGGAAATCCATTGTCGCGGCGCCATCGGCAACGGCGTCACCAAAACGCAACTTCGCGCCATCATCCACGCGATCGCCATTTATTGCGGCGTGCCGCAAGCGTTGGAATGTTTTCGCGTCGCCCGCAAGGTGATGGAGGAAGTCGAAAAATAGCCAGCGCATGCCGACTCCCTAAAATCATGCATTAAAGCGCGTCGCCGCTAAATGATTTGAGATGACTCAAGACCGCTTCCACCATGGTCTCGCTGGCGGTGGATTCCACCGCTAACAACATACCTTTTTTTTTATAGAGATCGATCAACGGCGCGGTTTTTTCGTTGTAGGTTTCCAAGCGCTGGCTGATCGCCGCCTCGGTTTCGTCCGCGCGCTGCGCCACTGTGCCGCCGCAATGGTCGCAGATTCCATCCACCGCCGTCGGCTTGCTCTCGATATTGTAGATTTCTTGGCAGGCTGGGTTTTCGCAAGTGCGGCGGGTGGTCAAACGCTTGAGCAGAACCTCCCGCGGCGCTTCGATGTTTACCACGCCATCGAGGGCGATGCGCAGTTCGGCGAGCAAGCGTTCCAGCGCCGCCGCTTGGGGGAGGGTGCGCGGAAAACCATCCAACAAAAAACCTTGCGCGCAATCTGGTTGCTGCAGCCGCTGCGCCATCATCTTCATGATCAAGGCATCCGGCGCCAACTCGCCGCGGCGCATGTAGTCTTGCGCTTGGCGCCCCAAATCGTTGCCGGCATCCACCGCGCCGCGCAGAATGTCTCCAGTGGAAATCTGCACCGCGCCGTCGATGACGGACAACAATTTGGCGAGCGTGCCTTTGCCCGCGCCTGGGGCACCCAACAGAATCAGTTTCATCGATGAATTTTGCCTGTTTAATACTACTTACTGGCTACTGCTTGTTTATTAAAAATGCCGCATGTTTAATGCCGCTTACATATTGCATATTGCTTGCTTAATTTCATCGCGGGAAGCGGGAAAATTGCGCGTCGATGGTGCGCGGTCATCGACGCGCCGACGCGCCTACTTTCGGCGCCTATGGCTAGTCATCAGCGCGGCTGAAACCATAGTCTTTTTCCACCCGGCCGATTCGCACCTGGAATTTTCGATACCATATTTCTCGACCTTTTTGCTGCGCGGCCAAGTGCTCGGTGTTTTTTTTCCACGCCGCTATGGAATCCAAATCAGCCCAATAGGACACGGTGATGCCAATCTGCGCGCGCGCCGTTTCCACGCCTAAAAAACCAGGCTGCTGGGCCGCCAATTCCACCATCCGCGCCGCCATGTCGGCGTAACCACCATCGCCGCCGGCGCCTCGCATGGAGGTGAAAACCACCATGTAATACGGCGGCGGCGGCGTTTCTGCGAGCATGTCGGCGGCGAATTTTTATTGCTCGGTGGATTGGGTGTTGTCGGCGTTGCCCTCGGTCGCCAGCTCGGCTTCGGTGGCTTCGGTGGCTTCGGTGGCTTCGGTCGATGCAGTTGTTTGGCGGGCAAAATCGTCGATTCTCGGCCCCAGTGCATTAGGAATCGACACCGATGCTGGCAAAATCACCGGCACTCGTATCATGTCTGACATCTGCGCGCTGGCGGTCGCTGTCCAACCGGCCATGGCCAATAAAACGACAGCCACCGTGCTGGTGCGCATTAAGTACGAGGATAATTCGGCGAGAGGTTGTTTGCATGCGTTTTTCATCGAGATTGCCTCGTGGAAGTTAGGAGGGGAAATAACCATATCATGCCGCAAAAAACACCACAGATTAATACTTTTATGAATTTACGCTATGTGCGTTATCCATTGGTTTTATGCATGCGGCGTGGCGAGCTCATGCCTTCGCGCTGCGCGTTTGGACATCACTCAAGGCCGAGTTTGGCTTTGCGCTGTTTGCTCCAGGCGCTGATGATGCGGTCGGCGATGATGCCGAGGAAAGCAATACTCAAGCCGGCCACCAAGGCGCGGCCGGTTTTATTGCCGGTGCGGGCGCGATTGATTTCCGCGCCCAAATCTTGCGTGCCGATGAGCGCGGTTATCGCGACCATAAATAACGCCATGAAAATAACTTGATTGATGCCTAACATGATCTCCGGCGTGGCGATGGGCAAATCCACCTTGATGAGCCGCTGCCAAGGCGATGCGCCTTGTTGAATCGCGGCTTCGCGGGTTTGGAAGGGCACATTGCGAAAGCCTAGGTTGGTATAGCGAATCATCGGCACCAAGGCAAAAGCCAACACCGCGATAATCGCCGATATGTCGCTGACTTTGAATAGCATGATGACCGGAATCAAATAGATGAACGACGGAAAAGTCTGGAAAAAATCGCACATCAAAATAATCGCCTTCGATAGGCGTTCATTTTTCGCGGCCGCCAAACCGATGGGAAAGCCGAACACGATACACACCACCGCCGCGGTGCCGATCATATAAATGGTAATCATGGTCTCCTTCCACAGCCCCATCACCAACGGAAAGGACATCAACGAGCCCACCAACAGCGCCAGCCGCCAGCCGCCCATGCGATACCCTAATAACGCGATCAAGGCGATAAAAGTTGGCCATGGAATACTCAGAAAAAACTTTTTTATCGGCACCAGAATATCGATTAGCACAAAATTTCGAAACCCTTGCACCGAGTCATAGAAGTTGACCAGCGTCCATTCGATGCCCGCATCCCACATCGGCGCCGTGGTGATGGTCAACTCCTTCGGCAACACGCGCAGCGCCGGCACAAAATAGGCGATGAATATGGATGCGGCGGCAAACAACAAGGCGCACGCCAAATGGCGGTGCCGCCGTCGCCACGGCAAGGATTTGTCCACATAAATGGGCGGCTTGTGCGCATAGGCTTGGCTCAATCTATCCAACGCCACCGCAATCACCACGATGGCGACGCCTTGCTCCAGCGCTTGGCCCAATCTAAGCGTTTGCAACGAGGTCAATAGTTTACTGCCCAGGCCCGAGGCGCCGATTAGCGATGCCAGCACGATCATCGCCAAGGTCTGCATGATGCCTTGATTGAGCCCTACCAATACGGTCTGGCGGGCGGTGGGCACTTTCACTTTCCACAACATTTGCCAGGCCGTGCAGCCGGTCATTTCGCCGCACTCGAGCACTTCCGCCGGCACGGTTTTAATCCCCAAGGCCACGCAACGCGCCACTGGCGGCACCGCAAACACCGCCACCGCTAACATGGCCGGCACATCGCCGATGCCGAACAGCACCACGATGGGCACCATGTAGGCGAATGGCGGCATGGCCTGCATGAGATCGAACAGCGGGGTGATGGTTTTTTCCGCGCGCGCGCTTTTCGCCACCCAGATGCCTAACGCCAGCCCGATGGTGAATACGAGCGGCACCGCCACTAACACTAGCGCAAAAGTGTTCATGGCAGGCTGCCATACGCTGAACAGAGCAAGATACAAAAAAGCGCCGCCGACGATGGCGGAAATACGCCAGCCGGCCACCCAATGCCCGAGGATGAACATCAAACCGACCACGGTGACCCACGGCAATGGCGCCACGCCGATTTGGAAACCGTTGAAAAACACGCCCTCGGTGAAGGCCGACTGATATTCCAGTATTTTGATCATGCCGCGGGTCACATCCGTGGGCACGAACGCGTAGTCGGTTCCTTGAAAAAACTTGAGGTCGTACACCAACCATTCGAAAAAGTCGGTGATCCAATTTTTTAGGGGGATCACCCATTTTTTCGGATACTTAGCGACCCATGCGAGTTCGCCCTTCGCCAGCCACCCGGCGATGATGATGGCGGCGGCGAGACCGACATGCGTCAGCGCCCGCCGCCGGCCCGGCGCCGAATCATGCGCGTGGCGTTGCGGCGGCATCACGCCCGAAACAACACTTTGGCAACCGTTTTTTTGTCGATCGAACCGACAATGTTGCCTTGTGGGTCGATCACTGGAACAGCCTTCTCCGACAACATGATTCTTTGCGCCACTCCCTCTAACACCGCGCTGCTTTCGACCGGTTGAACGGAGGCGTCCTCGATATGGCTATCGCCAGTCGCCGGCAGCATGATTTTTCCTACGGAAATTAATTTGGCTTTCGGGGCGTTTTCGACGAAGGCCTTGACATAGGCATCCGCCGGTTCGGTGACCAGCTCCTCAGCGGTGCCAATTTGCACCAGCAGTCCGTCCTTCATGATCGCTATGCGGTCGCCCAGCCGCACCGCTTCGTCAAAATCATGGGTCACGAAGACGATGCATTTGTTAAGTTTTGATTGCAAGCGCATGAATTCATCTTGCATTTCCTTGCGAATTAACGGGTCGAGCGCCGAAAACGGCTCATCCAAGAACCACACATCCGGCTCCACCGACAAACTGCGGCCAATGCCGACGCGTTGTTGCTGACCGCCGGACAATTCGCGCGGGAAATAACTTTCCCGTCCGCTGAGCCCGACCAATTCGACCAACTCACGGGCGCGGGCGATGCGCGTTTCCTTATCGACATTTTGGATCTCCAGCGGAAAGGCGATGTTTTCGAGCACCGTGCGGTGCGGCAGCAAGCCAAAATGCTGAAACACCATGCCCATTTTATGGCGCCGGATGTCGGACAACTCCTTGCTCGACACTTGCGTTAAATCCACGCCATCGAAAATAACCTCGCCGGCGGTGGGGATTAGCAATTGCGTAATGCATCTGAGCATGGTGGATTTGCCAGAGCCGCTCAATCCCATGATGATCAATATCTCGCCCTCGCGCACATCAAAACTGACATCGCGCACCGCCCCGATGAGATGGGCCGCGTTTATTTGCTCGAAACTAGGGGCGTGGTTGTGTTGCGCTAAAAAACTTAGCGCATTCCGGCCGAACAATTGCCATACCTGGCGGCAGGAGATTTTAATGTCTGCAGAAACGGTGGCTGTCATGAGGTTCTACGATGTTGCACCGCCAGCGACAACGCGCCCGTTCATGCGCACGCTACCAGCGGAATATTAAGGGTGGGGGCTTTCGAAGTGCTGACCTTTATAACACTGCCGAGGCGACATTGCGCACTAAACATGAGCCGATAAAACCGGCCGCCGAAAATGCATGGGCTGCGTACCCACAGCCCATGCGTCCCTACTCAGTACCTACCCAGCGCAGGCTGGCACCCAGCCATCGACAACCGCTGGATTCTGCTCGATCCATTTTGCCGCAGCGGCATCATGATCCAAGCCGTCCACATCCACCAATGCCGCGGCGGCATCGACCATCGGGCCGGTGAAGTCGATGTTGCTTACCAGCTCGTTAGCGCAAGGATATTTGGCTGCGAAACCTGACCACAACCCCTTTTTCAGGTAGCCGCCGACTGCGGCGCCGCAGTCGTTTGCCATATCCGGGTTGACGCCCCAGCTGGCATCGGTGACGCATTTGTTCTCTTTATCGCGCCGCGGAAACTCGACAAATTTGCCCGGATAAGCGGCGCCCACCCAATTTGGCGCCCAGTTGAACAAAATAATCGGCTCTTTACGCGAAGCCGCGGATTTAAGCTCACCAAACAGCGCGTCCGCAGAGCCGGCATTGACGATGGTTACATTCAAGCCCAAAGCCTCGACGCGCTCGATGTCCTCGGGATGCCATTCAGCCGGCCCACTAAGATAGCGCGCATTGGGCGCGGTTTCCGGCGTGGACAGCGCTTGGGCGCAGTCGTTGATGGCTTTGTAATCCGGCAAACCTGGGCAAATTTCCTCCACATAATTCGGATACCACCATTCTTCTCGGGTGGTCGCGGTATGGCTACCGCCATCGACCATGCGCTCGGCTTCGATTTCCTTCATAAAACTGGCGTTCATGGAGCCTTCCCAAACTTCCATCTGCAGGTGCGCATCACCGGTGCCCATGGCGGCGAACTGGCTTTGCGTGTCTAGAGTCACTAAATCGGTTTTGTAGCCGATTCTCTCCAGCACATTTTGCGCCACCCGCGCCAAAACTTTTTGGCTCGACCAGTTGTTGTCGATAACCTGGATGGGGTCGCTAGATTCTGGCACGGCGGCCGTCGCCACGCCGCATGCGAGGCAAGTGGCCGCTATGACGGCGCAATAGGTTGATGTTTTTTTCATGATTGTGGTTATCCTCCGCGAAAAATTCGAAATGGGGCAATGCGTGAGCATCGCTGTTAAGCCAGTCGCTAAAAAACACATCGGCGCATGGCATTCGCTATATTACAAGATTGCGGCATAAAACACACCATAAAAACAATACCATTAATAGACCAATAATGCGTTTATCGGCGAAAATGGCGCTGTTTTTCCTCAAAAGTGAACCAAAAAAATACCAATAGGACTTCGCGGGACTGGGCATTAAGACAGCAACGATGCTCGGTTAAGGAACCTGGGCGTGTTTTGGCGATGGGACGGCATAAGGCATCGACGGAGCTCGGCGCTGGTGCATAAAAATGCGACCGAGCCGGGGCGACGGGCCTTCATGGCGGCGCTCAAGGGTTCAGGTTGTTAGGCGAATTATCACGGCGACAAGCGGCTAATTTGCCAGGCGGAATCTGGCTGGCGAGTGTAGAGAATGCGGTCGTGCAGACGATGCGGGCGGCCTTGCCAGAATTCCATGCGCTGCGGGCGGATGCGATAACCGCCCCAGAATGTCGGCAGCGGCGGCGGCTGGTCGCGAAAACGTTCGTCGATGCGCGCCAAGCGTGCTTCGAGGACGCGGCGCGACGCCAAGGTTGTACTTTGCCGGGACACCCAAGCGCCGAGCTGCGCCAAGCGTGGGCGTGACTCGAAATAGGCGCGCGACTGCGCCTCGCCGATGCGCTCCACATGGCCTTCGATAAGCACCTGGCGGTGCAGCGCATACCACGGAAAAACCGCCGATACGGCGTTGTTCTCCCGCATCTGCTCGCCTTTGCGGCTATGGTGATTGGTGAAGAACACCAAGCCGTCTTGGTCGAAGGCCTTCATCAGCACGCTGCGCTGCGACGGCGCGGCCGATGCCGACGCCGTGGCTAACAACATTGCATTGACCTCGACTATGTCGGCCTCGCGCGCTTGCCGATGCCAGCGATGAAATTGCGCCAGCGGATCCGGCTCGGCATCGGCGCGAGACAAACCGGCGGCGGCGTATTGCGCGCGCAGTCGCGCCGCTTTGGGCATTCAGGGGCGGGCCGGTGATGCGGGCGGCGCATCCCATCGGCGGGCGCGGCCGGGTTGCCGATTCATGCGCGCAGATTCCTCGCTATATCCATGTACATATATATGTGTATGTACATGGATAATTGCCGGTTTTGCCGACCTAGAACGGAATATCGTCGTCGAAATCATCCGCCGGCGGCTCCGCGGCAGCCACTGGCGCGGCTTTCGACTGCGATGGCGATGGCTTGAAGCCGCCGGAGGATTCACCGCGACTGCCGAGCATCTGCATGTCGGAGGCGACAATTTCGGTGGTGTATTTGTCGTGCCCTTCCTTGTCTTGCCATTTGCGCGTTTGCAGCCGCCCTTCCACATATACCTGGGAGCCTTTTTTCAAATATTCGCCGACAATTTCGGCCAGGCGGGCGAAAAACACCACCCGATGCCACTCGGTGCGCTCCTGTTTCTCGCCGCTGGTTTTGTCCTTCCATGATTCTGCGGTGGCGATGGACACATTGGCCACCGCCGCGCCGTTCGCGGAATGGCGGACTTCCGGGTCTTGCCCCAAATTGCCCACCAGAATCACCTTGTTAATGCCTCTTGCCATGATCGATCTCCTGTGAAATGTTGTGAATGGGCAAGCCATCTTAGCCGACCCCGACTGCGCATTTTAGCAACCCAGGCGCGCCCTATGCGACTGCATCGGCCACGCCATGCGCGAGGCGACATTGTACCCCAAATTTGCCGCTGGCCAGGCCGCGGCCGCGACGCTGATTTCGGGCTGTCATCAAGCGAGCATCCACTAAACCGTCGCCTCGATGAGCCGAAAAGTTAAATTGATGCGCGCCCGCACCGCTTGCTTGGTGCGCGGCACGGCGTGTCGCCAGTGACGCTGGGTATCGCCTTTCATCACCAGCAGCGCGCCGTGGCGCAACATAATGTTCACCGGCGCGAGGTCTGTTCGCCGTTTGTGGCGCATCGAAAAATTGCGCGCCGCGCCTAAGCTTAGCGAGGCGATGGCGGCGCCCGGCGCCAGCTCGGCTTCGTTATCGGCGTGCCAGCCCATGGCATCATCGCCGTCGCGATACATGTTAATGAGCACGCTGTTGAAACGCGCCCCAGTGTAATCGCAGACCATGTCGCGCGCCTCGCGCAACGCCGGAAACCACGGCAACGGCTGATTCACCTGCCCGCCATAGGCATACACCGCATCGGCATCGCCGTGCCACGCCGCCAAGCGTGGCGAAAGCATGGTTTTGCCGAATATTTTCACCCGCGGCTGGTGCCATATCGCGGCTTGCCGGATACTTTTAAAAAAACGCTCGGCTTGATTTGATTCTATGAATGGATCAACCAAGCAACACTCACCGTCCGGCAAAGGGATGATGGTTTCTATGCCAACCACGCTCATGCGTCATCATTTTTTGTGATTTAAAAATTTTGAGATTCTGTTGTAATCGCATTCAATATAATATTCAAAATTTAATGCATAAAAAATTTTTTGTGTTTTATTGTTCATCTTATTTTAATAGATGATGTCTAATTAAAATATTTAATCAAAAATTTTCCCTGGATTGAAAATGTTATCCGGATCTAAGGCTTTTTTGATCATCCGCATCGGCGTCAGCGCCGCACCATGCTCGTGTTTCAAAAATTCGATCTTGCCGTAGCCGATGCCGTGTTCGCCGGTGCAAGTGCCCTCCATATCCAACGCCCGCATCACCATGCGCTCATGCAAGGCTTGCGCGCGCGCCACTTCATCCGCATCATCATGGTCTACTAACAACAACAAGTGAAAATTGCCATCGCCAACATGCCCTACCAAGGGCGCCAGCAGTTTGAACTCTTCGATATCGCGACCGGTTTGTGCGATGCACTCGGCCAGTTTCGATATCGGCACGCACACATCCGTCGCCCATATTTGCCCACGCGGGTGCAACAATTTTCCGGCGTAGGCGACATCATGACGGGCGCGCCACATGCGGCGGCGCTGCTCGGTGTTCTTGCTCCATTCAAACTCGCTACCGCCGTTTTCCGCCGCCAGTTGCTGGGTGGTTTTAGCCTGCTCGGCAACGCCGCCATCGCTGCCGTGAAATTCCAAAAACAAGGTCGGCGCTTCGCTAAAACTGGTCTTCGAATACAGATTCACGCTCTTCAAAGTCAGCGCGTCCAATAACTCCAGGCGCGCCACCGGCACGCCGTATTGCAGCATTTGAATCACCGTGTCCACCGCCCCTTTGATGCTATCGAAAACACACACCGCAGCGGCAATCGCCTCGGGCACCGGATACAACCGCAATGTCAATTCGGTGAACACCGCCAAACTGCCTTCGGAGCCGACCAGCAAGCGCGTCAGGTCGTATCCGGCGGCCGATTTTCGCGCCCGCCGCGCGCTGCGGATGAGCGCGCCATCGGCCAGCACGGCCTCGATGTTGATGACATTTTCGCGCATGGCGCCGTATCGCACCGTGGTGGTGCCGGAGGCGCGGGTCGCCGCCATGCCGCCGAGGGATGCATCAGCGCCAGGGTCCACCGGAAAAAACAAACCACTGTCTTTGAGATGCTGGTCAAGTTGCCGCCGCGTCACCCCGGGTTGTACCGCAACATCGAAATCCTCGCTATTGACGGCGAGGATTTGATTCATCTCCGCGCTGTCGATACAAATGCCGCCAGCGAGCGCGGCGATGTTGCCCTCCAACGAGGTGCCGGCGCCGCGCGGAATAATCGGCGCCGCATGCGCCGCGCAAACCTGCACGATTTGCTGCACTTCAAACTTATCCCGCGGCTTGATGACCGCATCCGGCGGGTGAGACCGATGAAAGGATTCATCGCGCCCATGGGATACGCAAACCGCGGCCGAAGTCAGCAGCCGCGCGCCGAATAAATCGCGCAGCGCCGCCACCGCCCGGCTGCAATCGCGGCGCGCCATCATTTGCACGACAGCGCGGCGCGCAGTTCATCCTTATCGAGAAAATAATGGCAAACCTCCCGCCGCCGCACCACCAGCGTCGGCACATACTCCCAATAGCGCCGCCACCACCGCGCATCGGCCTCGATATCCCGCGCCACCACTTCGAAGTCAAGCCCACCGCCCATCTCCCGCCGAAATTCATCCAACCCCCGCGCCATATCATCACAAAGATGACAACCGCTCTTGCGGTAGAAATAAACGATGATTTTTTTAGCAGCGGCGTTCATGGCATGGATTTATGGTTGCGGACACTCGCTTATCTTCCGTAACCGAACATATTTAATATGTTTATAGTGCGTGGCGGATTTGGCCTAGTTATCTAGAACAGTCCCTTGATTAATTAGGCATGTGCAATGCTAAATTTTCTTGCGTATACCCTAATTTTTTTTGCACAAAATCTAACTTGTGTTTGATTTGGACATTTCCTTTATCTTTCAAGCGTTCGCAAATCATTTTGTAATAATCCGCATGCAATTCACAACTAATAAAATTTCTTTTGAGGTCTCTGCACAACACCAATTCCGATCCACTGCCTCCAAAAAGAACAAATACATTTTCATTTTCTAATGTGCACGACTTAATTAACATCTCAACCAAGCCGAGTGGGATTTGGCAGGCATGAAAAGTCTTGTCTTTGCTGACATTTTTCACCAAATCAAAATAAAACCAACTGTACGGCATTCTGCCGATATGACCTTCGGCAATGCGTTGTTTTATCCGCCTGTCGTTTAAATTTTGATACGGCAATGCAACTTGATCTTTATAGAATGCGTTGTGTTTAGATTTTGTTGCATGCAAAATAGAGCGATGCGCGGTAGTAAATCGGCTTTTAGAATGCCCAACATTTGTGTTATATACCCAAGCGTAATCTTGCACAGTGTGGGCGTTTTCATCCAAAAAATTCACCCGCAAATAAGCGTTTTGCTTCGGGTAATTCATCATAAACAAATTACCTGACGGTTTTAACACTCGCATGCTTTGTTTGGTAAGATCAACATACCAATCAATATATTTTTTCCATTGTTGAGTGTATTTATGTCCGGAATAATTTATCCCTACATTGTAGTCAGGGTCTCCATATACCATTTCTAAAGAGTTGTCGGGTAGTTCTTTTAGAACATCAATGACATCTCGGTTAAAAACTTGATTTCGAAAATTTTCCATTTTTTTATTCCGAAATTAATTTATAGGATCGGGATTTAATCAAACGGATTGAGTCCATTTGCCATGGGTCATTAAATGTATAAATCCACAATTTTAATATGTCATATTCTTCTTCTGAATCTCTCACGACATAAACCCCAAAGATATTTTTTACTTTGCCATGTAATTCTTGGTGGTTTTTTTCGATATTTATGTAGTACAAAAATGGATGATACAGTTGATAGATGGAAAAATTATCAGGCATTCCATTTTTTGCTTCGAATACAAAAATGTTTCCATCAAGTTCAATTGTCAAATCAACTTCTAGCTGGATTTTGTTCGCGCAAATTTCCACATCTCCAATTTTGTACTGAAAAGAAGTTTTAGTACGATGTGGCAAATAAGTTTTTGCTTGTTTGGAAATTGAATCATCGGACGCATCATCGCCCTCATCGAATAAAAAATGATGCATTATCCGTTGGTTGTTGGCTACGGACAGAATGTTGCTTTCGCTGGTATTGAACTGATTTAACAAACTCTTTTTGTAAACCCAATCTTGAGCATCAATAATAGGTTCGAAATCATGGAAAACCTTATCAATTCCTTTGATAAAGCGATGCATGCCGCCACCCAGATGAACGATTGCCATATCATCCGCGATGAGCGAAGGCGGCAATTTCTGTTTGTTGTCAAATTTAGTTGCATCAAATGGATTGCCAAAATCAATTTTTCGAGAGATGTCTTTTACCAAATCGTTATGAAATTCAGGGCGTGATTCCACCCTACAAATTTGGTATATCTTTTCAATCACCTGATGTTTTTTGTTCATGACTACCCCCAAGTTCTAATTTAGAAAAAATTTCAGGAATCTGTCGAAGTGCGTGCAATATACCAAAAAATTTAACGAGTTGCTTGCGTCATGAACAATGAGGGTTATGACAATTCACGCCCGCCCAATGCCGTCTATCATTCCTATTCCGCCTCGCCGCCGGCCATTTTTATGAAAGTGGCTTCGTCCACTAGATGGATGGATAGTTGCTCGGCTTTGTCGGCTTTGGAGCCGGGGTTTTCGCCGGCGATGACATAGTCGGTTTTGCTCGATACGCTGGCGGCGACTACGGCGCCTAAGGATTGCAACAGGTGCTTGGCGTCGCGGCGTGGCATGGATAAGGCGCCGGTCAGCACCACGGTTTTGCCGTGGAAAATTGAATCGGCGGGTGCCGCCGGGGCTTGTGGCGATGGCCAGTGGACGCCGGCTTTTATGAGTTTGTCGACCACCTGAATGTTGTGCGCTTGCGCGAAAAAAACCTCGATGCCGTGCGCCACTATCGGGCCGATGTCGGGAATCAGCTGCAAGGCTGACGCGTCCGCCGACTTCAACGCCTCCAGGCTCCGCAGGTTGGTGGCCAAGGCTTCCGCGGTCGCCTCGCCCACTTGCGGAATGCCGAGGGCGTATAAAAATCGCGCCAAGGTGGTGCGCTTGCTATGGTCGATGGCGGTGCGCAAGTTGGCGGCGGATTTTTTCGCCATTCTGCTCAACCCCTCGAGGCGCGACGCCGACAGCGCGTACAGGTCGGCGACATTATCGATCAGCCCCTCGTCTACCAATTGCGCAACTAATTTATCGCCTAATCCTTCGATGTCCATGGCGGCGCGGCTGGCGAAATGTTTGATGTTTTCCTTGCGCTGGGCGTCGCAATACAGCCCGCCGCTGCAGCGCGCGATAACGCCGTCTCCCAAAGCGGCGATGCGGGAACCGCATACCGGGCAATGGCGCGGAAACTTAAAGCGGCGCGCCCCGCGGCGGCGTTTGGCGGCGACCACGGCCACCACTTCGGGAATAACATCGCCGGCGCGGCGCACTATCACATGGTCGCCGACGCGTACATCCAGACGCTCGATTTCATCGGCATTATGCAAGGTGGCGTTGGATACCGTGGCGCCGCCGACAAACACCGGCTTCAACCGCGCCACCGGGGTGATGGCGCCGGTGCGCCCCACTTGAATTTCGATTTTTTCGACCACCGTCATCTCTTCTTGAGCCGGGAATTTATGCGCTAACGCCCAGCGCGGCGCCCGCGCGGTATGGCCTAAGGTCGCTTGCCAATCGGTGCGCGAAATTTTGTACACCACGCCGTCGATATCGAAGGGCAATTGGGCGCGCTGCGCGAGGATTTCGGCGTAAAAGTTCAGGCAACCGTCGACTCCCGATACCCGCTGCGCGTGGCTTGAGACCGGCAACCCCAACGCGCTGATCCAGGCCAAGATTTCCCAGTGCGTGGGCGGCGGCGCGGCCCCGACTACTTCGCCGAGGGCGTAGCAACACAAACTCAGCCGGCGTGAAGCGGTGACCGCCGGGTCTAGTTGACGCAAGCTGCCGGCGGCGGCGTTGCGTGGGTTTACGAAGGTTTTTTCGCCGCGTTGGCGTTGGCGCTCATTCAAAGCCGCGAAATCATCCTTATCCATGAAAACTTCGCCGCGCACCTCCAGCACGGCGGGTGGCGGTACGCCATTTAGGCTCTTCAAGCGCGTCGCGCCGGCCAGCACGCAGCGCATGTTTTGGGTGATATTTTCGCCGCTTTTGCCGTCGCCGCGCGTCGCCGCTTGCGTCAGCCAGCCGTTTTCGAATCGCAGACTGACCGCCAGGCCGTCTAATTTCACCTCGGCGACATAGTCGATGGCGCTGGCCGCTGGCGCGCCATCAGGCGGCGCCAATCCATCCACATAGGCTTGCGCGGCCGGCGCCGCCGACGTCTCGTCTTGCAGCTGCAACGCGGCCCGCGCCCGACGATCAAAACTGACCACTTGCGCGCCCTCGAAAGCATTCGCCAAGGAGCGCATGGGCGCGCTATGCACCACCTCGGAAAAAGTCTTGGCGATGGCGCCGCCGACCTTTTGCGTCGGGGAATCCGCGCTCGACAGGCTCGGATACTCGCTCTCGATGGCGGCCAATTTTCGCAGCAATCGATCGTACTCGCGGTCTGGAATTTGCGGGTCGTCGAGGACGAAATAACGATAATCGTGGTATGCCAATTTTTCCCGCAGCGCTATCGCCGCCGCCATTTTCGCATCCAATTTCCCAGCCTCGGGCGATTGTTTTTGCGCGCGCGTCGCCATGATGTATTGCTCGCCGGGTTTAGAATATGCGCCGCGCTTCGTCGCTGCCCGCCGCGACTCCAAGCGCCGCCATTTGGGCGACGAGTTTATCGATGGAGGCGCGGGTGGCGTCGATGTTTTCCTGGGACGCGCTCTCTTTGCCCGGCAGAGCGACTGACCCCTTCACCCGCGAGGCGAAAGCCATGGCGGTGTCCACCATCTCGGTGAATACCGCGCCCGGCGAGCGAGTGCCGGCCGGCTTGGTGAAAAAAATCAAACCGCGCGTGCTGAACGACGCCATATTGGTGAAATCGAAATGCCCGGTTTCACTCATGTCAGCCAGGCTGTACAGCGTCACTTTGGTTTTTTTCATCGACTTGAAGCGCGAATAATAGTGCCGATCTTTTTCCAGGCCGACTAGGGGGGCGCAGCGTTCGATATCCTCGCCGGCGAATTGCCTGCTCTCGCCAGGGCGCACATTGACCACGAACACGGCCGCAAAATGGCGGATGAAATCGGCCAGGGCGGCGGCTTGGGACACCGCGTTTTCTGTGGGCGTCATGAAGGCGGCTTCGCGACCGGTGCCAGTCGCCAATTTGGCCGCCAACGCGGAAAATCGCGCTAGCTCGCGCTCGTCGATGGCGCCGCTTCGGTCGGCCAATTGAATGGACAAAACTAAATCGCCAAAGCGCGCATCCTCGGCCTCGCCATCCAGATCACACCATGTATTGTCGGCTGCTTTGAGGCCGTGAATGCCGCATGGTTTGCTGATGCCAGCGGCGGCTTCGCGATAGATCGCCAGCGCGCTTTCCCGGCCGATGTCGCGCCCGCCGCTGATTTTAACCCAGTAATCGATCTGACTTAAGCGCTCGAAGCCGCGCACTTCGCGACCGAGAAATTCGGCCGGCATGGCGGCCTCGGCAGGCCTGCCAGCGGTGGCGACAACCCCCCCCAGCCGCTCGGTCGCTAGGTGGTCAGCATCGGCAATACCTAAGGATGGCGCTCCTCGGCTGCTCTCGCGGCGGGAATATGAGGGGGAATCGCGCCCGCTCGACGCGTCTAATTTCTCCGAATCCACCGCTCGGCGACGGCGCTCCCACTTGGAAAACCAATAGATGGCGCCCACCAAGGCGGCGCCGATGATCGCCAACACGGCTTGTAAATTCAGCGTCACGCCATTCACCACACGCCTTTGGTTTGCTCGATTCGAAGCGTTGAAAACCGCTCCGGCGCTGCCCGACATCACTGCGCGCTACGGCTGACTCAGGCCGCCGACTTAGCCATTTCCACCGCTTGGTCGATATCCACCGACACCAATCGGGAGACACCAGGCTCGCTCATTGTAACACCGATCAACACATCCGCCGCCGCCATGGTGATTTTGTTGTGGGTGATGACGATCATCTGGCTGACCTTGACTAGGTTCTTCAAGGTTTCGCAGTAACGCGCCACATTGACATCATCCAAGGGCGCATCGACCTCATCTAACATGCAAAACGGCGCCGGGTTGAGTTTAAACAGCGAGAACAACAACGCCACCGCGGTCAATGCCTTTTCGCCGCCGGACAGCAAATGAATATGGCTGTTGCGCTTGCCCGGCGGACGCGCCATGACCACCACGCCGGCGGTCAAAAAATCGTCGCTGGTCAATTGCAGCCCAGCCTCGCCGCCGCCGAACAACTGCGGAAAAAAATCATTGAAACCAGCGTTTAACCGCTCGAAGGTCTCCTTGAAGCGCGAGCGCGTTTCGCGGTCTATTTTGCGGATGACGCTCTGCAACGTCTCTAACGCTTCGCTCAAATCGGCGTGTTGGTGGTCGAGATAATTTTTGCGCTCGCTTTGTTCGTCGAATTCTTCGATGGCGATTAGATTTATCGGGCCGATGCGATGGATTTTTCGCGCCAATTCTTCGCCGCGCGCTTCTAACGAGGCGATGTCGACGCCATCTGGCAGGTTGGCCACTAGCGATGTGGCGTCGTGGCCATGGCTTTGCAGGCGCTCGGCTTGGGTATCGCGGCGCACCAACATTTCCCGCCGGGCGAGTTTGCGCGCCTCGAGGGTTTTTTGCGCCGCATCCACCGCATCGACGCGAGCTAGGCGTTGCGCATCAGTTTGGGCGAGGTGTTGTTCCAGCGCTGCCCGCGCTTCGGCCAGCGCCGCCAACTGCCGCTGGGTTTCCTGCCGCCGCGCTATTTCGACTTGCAAGCGAGAGGATAAATCCGCGCTCGATTCAGCCGGCGCATTCGCGGCGCCGATGAGTTTTTCCATCTGCTCGGCAGCGGCTTGAAACTCGTGCTCGAAGCGGGCGATGACGGCCGCGGCGGCGGTCAGTTCGGCCTCCAAACGTTGCTTTGCCAGGGCGCTTTGATGGGCTTGCTGGCTGGCGGATTTGAGCGCGTCTTTGCATTGCCTCAGCGTATCCGCCAGTGCCTCCTTGCGGCGTAATAATTCATCGCGCTGCGCTTCCAAGGCGCCGCGCTGGTCGGCGGCGCTGCGCAGTAATTCTTGCGCCTGGTCGATGTCGCCGCGATCGCTGTGGGCGTGCTCGCCGAGGCTGTCGAGTTGCCCGCCGATGGCTTCGATGCGCTGCTCGACTTCGAGATAACGCGCTTCCTCGCGGCCGAGCGCGCTGTGCATCTTGGTTTTATCGCGCCCGAGTTGATTTAAAGCGGCGCGTTGTTGGGCGCCGGTTTGTTGTTGCGCCTCGCGCGCCGCTTCCACTTCCGCCAGTTTGGCGTCGCTATGGGCGATGGCGGCTTCGCGCGCGCCTAATCCGCCTTGCAGTTGCTTGATTTCTTCCTCGCGCGCCAGCACCCCGGTTTCGAGCTGACTCTGGCTGGCGAAACTCACCCAGTTGGCGCCCACCAACACGCCATCGCGGGTGACCGCGCACTGGCGATGGCCCAGGGAGGGCTGCATGGCGAGCGCTTGGGGCAATGAATCGGCCGCATATACGCCGCCGAGAAAACCCGATAAATCGACTCCGTCGGAGCGTACTTTATCGAGCAAACGGGGGTGCTTCGAAGCCTCGGCGTCAGCGACGCGTGCCGCCGACGGCGACTCGGTCAGCAATGTGAACGCGCAATCGGGGCGTTCGTCAAAACCATTGGCGGGTAATCTTTCGACGCACGCGGCGCTCAAGCAGCCGCTCAGCAGGCGGTCGGCGGCGCGTTCCCAGCCATCGTCCACGCGAATTTTGGTGGCCAGTTTGGGCGGTTGGCCGAGGCCGTTTTGCATTAGCCAACCGGCCAGCACTTGGTCGTCGCCTTGCAACGTCGCGGCTTGAATCTGCAACAGGGACGATAAGCGCGAGCGCGCTTCGCGCAACCTGGCCAGCGCTGCGGCACCGTCATCGCGCTGCTGTTGCACCGCTTGCCGCAGCCGTTGAATCGCCTCCTCGGTGCGATGAAATTCCAGCTCGCCGCGCTCGCACACCTCATCATGCGCGTCCACCGCAGCGCGCTGCGCAGCGACATCCATGGATGCCATGAGTTGTTGTGACTCGGCGCGCTCGCCCTCCAATTGCGCGCACTGCTCGGCCGAGCGCTCGAGGTGTTGCTGCAGTTGCGCGATGCGCGATTTCTGAACTTCCTGCTGGCGCGCCGGGGCTTGCGCTTGTTCGCCGAACGCATCCCATTGCTGCTGCCAATCGGCCACCGCGCGCTCGGCATCGGCCACTTGCGCATCGGCCTGTTGGCGTATATCTTCGCAGCGCGCGTTTTCCGGGGCGGTTGAATCTTGCTCGGCTTGCAGCTGCCCCAAGCGCGCTTGTTCGGCCGCCAAGCGGCGCTGAATTTCTTCGCGGCTAGATTGCAAGCGCTCGATTTCCTCACCTTGACGCTGTTTGGTTTCCGCCATATGCACGATGCGTTGCTCGATGCTTTTCACTTGCGCTTCGAGGCGATAATGCGTTTCTTGAATGGCGCTGTACTCCGCATGGGAATCGGCTAACTGCTGGCGCAACTCATCGATACGCGCCTCGCTCTCGCGTTGTGCCGCCACGGCGACTTGCAGTTGGTTGCCATGCTCGGCTTCGGCGCCTTCGCATTCTTGAAGTTTTTCTTGCAGCGCTTGCAACTGCAACGCCAGCAATTGCCCGGACGCGCCGCGTTCTTGTTCTTTTAATTTTTGGTAGCGTTTAGCGGCGCTGGCTTGGCGCTTGAGGCGGCCGAGTTGCTTGCCGAGTTCATCGCGAATGTCGGTCATGCGCGCTAGATTTTCACGCGTGCGGGCGATGCGATTTTCGGTCTCGCGGCGGCGCTCTTTGTACTTGGAAGTGCCGGCCGCTTCTTCGACAAAATTTCGCAAATCATCCGGGCGCGCTTCGACGATGCGGCTGACCATGCCTTGTTCGATAATCGAATAAGAACGCGGCCCCAAACCGGTGCCGCGGAACAAATCCAGCACATCGCGGCGGCGGGTTTTGATGCGGTTGATGAAGTAGTTGGAGTTGCCATCCCGACTCAAAGTGCGCTTTATCGAAATTTCGCCGAATTGGGCGAAATTGCCGCCGGCCGAGCCATCGCTGTTGTCGAACAACAATTCCACCGCCGCCTTGCCCACCGGTTTGCGCGAGGTCGAGCCGTTGAAGATCACATCCGTCATGCTGTCGCCGCGCAGCATTTTCGCCGAGGTCTCGCCCATCACCCAGCGCACCGCATCGATGACATTGGATTTTCCGCAGCCGTTCGGGCCCACCACCGCCACCCAATCGGCCGGCAACCGAATGTCGGTGACATCGACAAAGGATTTAAAGCCGGAAATTTGGAGTTTTTTAAGCCGCATGGCCGAAGGTGATGAAATATTGGCTCTCGATGGGGCGCTCAACCGCCCCGTAGGTATTTATCAATCGCGTGCTGCACAAAATGCCGGCGGCGGACTTGCTCACAGCGTGCAAGTCGCGCCGAAAATTCAAACCGGCGCTGGGTGTGGGGGTGATTTTTATCGTGCACGACACGCCGACAATGCATGACACCGCGCCATTCGCGCACCGCCTAAAAAAACCGCCATCACGCATCCAGCGCATGGCGTCATGGTTTTTATGCGCTCAAAAAAATATCAACCGCGCCGCGTTTTTTATGTCTAGACCGCTTGTCGGCCGCTGGCCGGCCGGCGGCGCTTAAAGGTCGGGTCCCAGGTGTTTCATCCCTTGCGGTTCTTGTTCGCCGACTGAAATTAGCGGTTGCCATTTCACCTTTTTCATGTCCCATTCGCCAGTATCGCGGTCATAGGTGGAGTTGACGAAGCATTTCCAATCTTGGTCGTTGATGTCTTTGTAATCGGCGCGATAGTAGTAGCCGGGGTAACGGGATTCCTGGCGGAATTGGATGTGCTTCATGTGCGCTTCGGCGGCGATGATGCGGTGATAGTTTTCCCAGGCGCGCAGCAGTTCGTGCAAGTCTTTGGCGCGCATTTTTAGTGAATCTTCCTTCAGCATTTTCATCTTGCGCTCCGCCACTTCCAACATCGCCTTATTGGTTTGATACCAGGTGGCGATGCCGGCCACATACTCATCCATGATTTTTTGCAGGCGGAACTGCAACATTTTTGGGGTGATGTAGTGCGGGTTAATGTCGATGGCGGTGGTGTAGTCTTTGTGTTCCAGGAAGGTGCGCACCGGGCGATAGATTTCGTCGACCAACTCGGCGTTGGTGCGCGACAATTCTGGCTTGAAGTCGGGGTTGTCGAGGCAATACTTGACCATGCTCTTGGCGCAAATTCGCCCTTCGGTGAACGACCCTGATGAGAATTTATGCCCCGAAGCGCCGACCCCGTCGCCGGCGGTGAACAGCCCGCTGACGGTGGTCATGCGGTTGTAGCCCCAGTGGTAATGCGCCGGCGTGCCGGGCAAATCATCCGGCCCCGAGCACCATAAACCGGCGCAGCCGGCGTGCGAGCCGAGCAGGTACGGCTCGGTGGGCATTAATTCCGACATCTGCTTATCCGGTTCGATGTTTTCCCCAGCCCATACGCCGCATTGGCCGATAGTCATGTCGAGAAAATCCTCCCAGGCTTCGGCTTCGAGGTGTTTGATTTCCTTCGGGCTCATGGTTTCGGCGAGTTTCGCCATGGCGGTGGGCGTGTCCATAAAGATGGGGCCGCGGCCTTCGCGCATTTCGATCATCATCAAGTGGTTGCGCAGGCAAGTGCCCATGGCGAAACCGACCGCGTAGCGGTCATAGCCGTTGTCCTTCAGCAGATGATAGTTTTTCTCTTGATAATCCTCGCCCATGGCGTTCATGGCTTTGGCTTTGAACAGCAAAAACCACGCCCCCACCGGGCCGTAACCATCCTTGAAGCGCGCCGGCACGAAGCGGTTTTCCATCAGCGTTAATTCGGCGCCGCATTCGGCCGCCATGGCGTAGGTGGAGCCGGCATTCCACACCGGATACCAGGCGCGCCCGGTGCCCTCGCCCACCGAGCGCGGGCGGAACACATTGACGGCGCCGCCGCAAGCCAGCAAGCAAGCCTTGAATTTGTAGATGTAGATTTTATTTTCGCGCACCGAAAAACCGGCCGCCCCGGCCACTCGCGTGGGATCGTTTTTGTCGGTGAGCAAGCGCACGATAAAAATGCGCTCGCGAATATTCTCGATGCCGAGGGCTTTTTTGGCCGCTTCGGCGACGATCCATTTATAGGATTCGCCGTTGATCATAATTTGCCAGCGCCCAGAGCGCACCGGTTTGCCGCCGTCGCGCAATTTTTTGCCTTCGTCGCCCTTTTGCTTCCAAATCGGCAGCCCCCAATCCTCGAAATTGTGCACCGAATCATCCACATGCCGCCCGGTGTCGTACACCAAATCTTCGCGCGTGATGCCCATGAGATCGCCGCGCACATAGCGCACATAATCGGCCGGGTCGTTGTCGCCCATGTAGGTGTTGATGGCCGACAACCCTTGGGCGACGGCGCCGGAGCGATCCATGGCGGCTTTGTCGACCAGTTTGATGTTGAGCCCAGTGCCCTCGGCCCACCGCATGATCTCAAACGCGGCGCCGCAACACGCCATACCGCCGCCAATCAAGAGAATGTCGACCTCTTCTTCGACGACTTCGGGCTCGGCAAAACTGGAATCGGTCATTTAGATGGTCTGTTGGGTTGATGGTTCGTGGGGAACGAAAGTACGGCCAGTACGGCGCGCCGGCGGCTTGGTTTTAAGTGGCCGCCAGACGCGTGACCATTAACATGTATCTCAGCAACATGAATCTCAGTTAACAAACTGGCTCATATCGCAGGCATGCATGCGGTCGGTGAACAGATTGGCGTGGTTGCCGAGCTCGCCCGGCGCGGCGTCCGGTTTGTCGCTAAATGGGTCGATGGAGCCCTCCGGCGTGGTGCGGATGGGGAACTTGAAGCGCTTCATTTTGCCGTTGCGGAAGGTGATGGTCCACATGATGGAATCGGTGCCGCGCAGGGGTTGCACTTTGGCGCCGAGCGGTACCACATCGGCGTAGTGACGGCATTCGATGGCTTGGTTCGGGCAGATTTTGACGCAGGAATAGCATTCCCAGCACTGCTCGGGCTCTTGATTGAAGGCCTTCATGACGTGGCCGGTCTCTGAGCCGTCTTTATCCAATTTCATCAAATCATGCGGGCAGATGTACACGCAGGCGGTTTTGTCCTGGCCTTTGCAGCCATCGCATTTGTCGGTTCGCACATAAGTGGGCATGAGCGTGGTCTCCAGTCGAGGGGTTGATGAGGCACTAAGGGCGGGCAATTATAGCGACCGGCGGCGGCGAAAACCAACCGCCGGCGATATTATATCGCATGCTGATACATGTACATAGGTATATGCGTCAGGCCGGCGACATGCACATATATATGTATGCGCCAACATGTACATGGATGGCGTATATTCGATGGCCTGGCAATGGCCTGGCGATGACGGCTTATGGCGCGGCGGCCGGCGCCGGTGTGGCGCGACGCAGCAGCAAATACAGCCCGATGATGATCATCGGCGCGCTTAACACTTGCCCCATGGTGAGCCAATCCCACGCCACCGGCCCCAAATGCGCATCCGGCTCGCGAAAAAATTCAACCCAACAGCGCGCCACGCCATAGCCGCACAAAAACACCCCGCAAACCCGCCCGCGAGCGCGGCGGCGCGCCGAATAAATCCATACGATGGCGAACAACAGCACGCCTTCCAAGGCAAACTCATATAATTGCGAGGGATGGCGCGGCGCCCCGGGCGCGGCCGGAAACCACACCGCCCACGGCACCTGCGAAACCCGCCCCCACAATTCTTGATTGATGAAATTGCCGAGTCGCCCAAAACCTAACCCCGGGATACCCAACGGCACCAGAAAATCCCCCACATCCAAAAAATGCCGGCGCGTTTTGCGGGCGTATAATAGGGTCGCCGCCAACGCCCCGAGCAAGCCGCCGTGGAACGCCATGCCGCCATCCCAGATGGCCAACACCGCCAGCGGATTGGCGAGATAAAACATCGGGTTGTAGAACACTGCGTACCCCAAGCGCCCGCCGAGCACCGCTCCGACGGCGAGGTAGAACACCAAGTCGATGACCTCATCGGCGCGCCAATCGCCGCCGGCGCGCTGCGAGCGAGTGGCGCGATACCAGCCCAACGCGGCGGCGGTGGCGAAGCCGGCCAGGTAGGTCAGCCCATACCAATGCACCGACAACGGGCCGATGGATATCGCGATGGGGTCGAAATTAGGATGTAAAATCACGGCGGCGCTTGCAACGACTGCTTTGATTCGCGGTTCGGGCGCGAAATGTACCACATCGGCTCGCCCTCCCCATCCACATCCACCCCATCCGCCCCCATCCGCCTAAATGAGCAACCACCTGATAGACGAAACCAGCCCGTATTTATTGCAGCACGCGAATAATCCGGTGGATTGGCATCCGTGGGGCAAGGCGGCGCTGCACAAGGCGCGCGATGCCGATAAGCCGATTTTGCTCTCCATCGGCTATTCGGCGTGCCACTGGTGCCATGTGATGGAGCGCGAAAGTTTCTGCGATGCGGCCACCGCGGCGCGCATGAACGAGTTGTTCGTATGCATCAAGGTGGACCGCGAGGAGCGCCCCGACCTCGACAAAATCTACCAAACCGCGCATCAGATGCTGACCCAGCGCCCCGGCGGCTGGCCGCTGACCGCGGCGCTGACGCCGAACGGCCACGCGCCGTTTTTCGCTGGCACTTATTTTCCGCCGAGTCCGCGCCACGGGCTGCCGGGGTTTGTCGATGCGTTGGAACAAGTGGCCCGGCATTATTATCAATATCGCGAGCGCATGGACGGCCATCACGCCTCGTTCGAGGCCGCCATGGCGCAGACCAATCCGCAGCCGCGCGCCGATGATTCGCCGCTGCCGCCGGCTGCAGCGGCGGTGCTTGCCAAGTCGACCGCGGCGTTGCGCAGCCAATTCGATGCCGAGCACGGCGGCTTCGGCACGGCGCCGAAATTCCCCCATCCGACGCAACTGGACTTACTCTTGCGCCACAGTTATCGCGATGACGCGCCGGACGCTGCGCGCATGTTGCAACAGAGCCTGCGAAAAATGGCGCACGGCGGTTTGTTCGATCAAATCGGCGGCGGTTTTTATCGCTATTCGGTGGATCGGCGGTGGGAAATCCCCCATTTTGAGAAAATGCTGTACGACAACGCGCAATTATTGGCGCTGTACAGCGATGCCTGGCAACACACCAGCGAGCCGCTGTATCGCGCCGTGGTCGAACAAACCGCCGCTTGGACGATGCGCGAAATGCAACTGCAACTCGGCGGCTACGCCTCGACCATCGATGCCGATTCCGAAGGTGTCGAGGGCAAATATTATGTATGGAGCGAAACCGACTTGCGCGCCATGTTGGGCGCCGATGAATATCACGCCTTGGAGCGTCACTACGGCTTGGCCGGCGAGCCGAATTTCGACGGCCAGTGGCATTTTAATGTAAACCTCGCGGATGGCGAAGCCGGGGGCAGCGGGCGTCGCCTTGCGCAGCCCGCAGCGGCGCGATTCTTGCACTCAGCGCGCGAAAAACTGCTGGTCGAACGCAATCGCCGCGTCCGCCCGGCGTTGGACGATAAAATCCTCGCCGCCTGGAATGGCTTGATGATAAAGGGCATGGCGCGCGCCGCCAAAGCCTTCGGGCGCGATGATTTCGCCGTTTCAGCGCGCCGCGCCCTGGATTTCATCCGCGACGCCATGTGGCAAAACGGCCGCCTGCTGTCGGTCAGCTGCAACCATCACGCCCACCTCAACGGCTATTTGGACGACTACGCCTTCCTTGCCGAGGGCATTGTCGAACTACTGCAAACCACCTGGCGCAGCGCCGATTTGACCTTCGCCACCGACATCTGCGATGCCATGCTGTGGCATTTTGAGGACACCGAAGCTGGCGGCTTCTTTTTCACCTCCCACGACCACGAAAAACTCCTGCATCGCCCCAAGACCGGCCCCGATGACGCCATCCCCTCGGGCAATGGCGCCGCCGCCCGCGCCTTGTTCAAGCTCGGCCACCTGCTCGGCAATTCACGCTACCTCGACAGCGCCGAAAAAACCTTAGCCCTATTCGCCGATGCGCTGGATAAAACCCCGTCCATCCACGGCTCCCTCACCGCCGCCCTGCAAGCCCGCGACTTGGCCAACAAAACCATCATCATCCGCGGCCAGGCAGAAGAAATCCGCCGCTGGCAATTGGTTTGCCAACGCCCCTACCACCCCGAAACCATCACCTTCGCCATCCCGGCCGCCGCCACCCACCTGCCGGCCGCCCTCGGGCTACGCAAACCGCAAAACAAAACCATCGCCTACATTTGTCACGGCCTGCATTGCTCGGCGCCCATGGATTCACTAGATGCATTAGAAGACGCCATCGAGGCGACTTTCACGCCGCGACAACACACCGACGATATTACATGACAATAGGTTGATTAAATAATTTTGACGATAAAATTTTACTTATGTTTATTAAGTTGGGTTTGTTAATTTTGATTGATTAATTTTGGTTATAAAATTTGGTTATGAAATTTTGGTTATGGAATTTGGTTTATGAAATTTGGTTTATGAAATTTTTATGAATTTAGTTTACAGGTTTGATTGATAACATTTTGATTATGTAATTTTTTATCGGATGGGGTTTATGGCCTTTATTATGGGATTTATATACTTATTGCCCAGGTGCTATTTCAGGCATTGTTTCGCACCGATTTTTTAGGGATTTATATACCTAAATCTGCACCGATATGTTTGGTTTGTTGCAACTGCGCCTTATTATGTACATCAACTGCACCCCACCAAAACTGGCGAAAAGATGCCAGTTTTGACTCCCCCGCAAGATAAAGCGGGGGGAGTGAAAAGAGGGGAGTGAAAATTTAGCGGATTTAAGTATATAAATCCCATTTTTTAGTGTTTTGTTAATGTTGCTTATATTTGGATTTTCAGGTGCGGTTACGGGTTTGTATTTAGCCGTCATGACGGCGGTTTCATGCAAATTACGTCAGCTAACTTCATGACCAATCCCCGCTCATTTTTTGTGGCAATAGGTATATAATTCCCTTTATTATGGCGTGTATTATGGCGTTTGGATGATGGATTTGGTGAATCATCTTTCCATCACTAGGTCGTGGATTTCATGACCTAAACGCTGGCCACGGCGTTCAAATTTGGTAGGCGCGCGGGGCGGTGAATCGCCAGGCTCATCGAGGCGGCGAAAATGCCGGCAACTATCCAGCAAATCTCGGGTGTGGATGGCGTACGGCCGCCAGTCGGTGACGAAATAAAAGCGCCCGCCGGGCTGCAGTTTGGCGGCGATTAGATTTAAGAATGCGGCTTGGATGAGGCGGCGTTTGTGGTGTTTTTTCTTCGGCCAGGGGTCGGGAAAATAAAGGTGGATGGCTTCCAAGGATTGCTCGGGGATAGCGCGCGATAATACGCCGACACCGTCTTCGCAAAACACCCGAACATGGGTGAGTTGGCGGGCGTGCAGTTGCAGTAGCAAGCGCCCGACCCCCGGGCGGTGCACTTCGACACCGATAAAATTACGCTCGGGGTTTTTCTCCGCTAAATCCAGCAGCGCTTCGCCATCGCCAAAACCGATTTCCAGCTGCGTTGGCGCGGCGCGATGGAACCATGACGCAAGCGGCGAAGTGAGTGGCAAACTCAGTCCGTATTGCGGCCATAAATCCTGCAGCGCGCGGCGTTGCCCGGTGGTCAAGCGACCTTCTCGCCGTACATAACTGCGCAAGGGGCGAGCGGAGTTTTCAGCCAACGGTTTTTCCACCGCCCTTAATACGCCGGTGTGAGGTTAGTTTTTCCGAGGTATGCGAGGCGCAGGATGAATACGATAAGCGCGATGCCGACCACCAGCACATTCATGCCGTGCCATGACATCGATGCCAGCATGGCGCCGGCGAACAACGCCCCGCCGGCGCTGATGAGCGCCACTAACATGTCGTTTATGCCTTGCGCCTTGAATTTCAGCGCTTCGGGTACGCTGCGCGTGGCCAGATAACTGCCGCCGGTGTATAAAAAATTCCACGCCAGCCCGAGCAGTATCAAAGCGATGAAAAAAGCGGGGGTGGATGAGCTCAGAATACTCACCAGCGAGGCCGCGATTTGGGTAAAAATACCGGCCGTCAACAAGCGCCGCACGCCGAGCCATTGAATCAATTTGTTAGTGAACAGCGACGGCGCAAACATGAAAAAAACATGTAGTTGAATCACCCAGGAAATACTCGCGAAGGATATTCCTAAACTTTTCATCTGCAGCGACGAGGCTATCATCAACATGCTCATCATGCCGTAGCCCAAAGCGCCGCACAGCACGGCGAACACATAAGCGCGATTTTTGAGGAGCGCGTTTAGCACTTGCCGACGGATTTTATCCGCGCTTGCATTTTTATGCGGCGCGGTTTTTTGCTTCGCAACCGGGCGCGCAATGCGTACCCCTAATACGATGAAAAACACCACCGCGCATAGGGCCGAGATAACCCCATAAACCGCTGCATACACGCCGTGCGCGAACCACATCAAATCCTCGGCGTTGCGCACCAAAAAAGGCCCCAGCAACGCTGCCACCACGCCGCCGGATAACACCATAGACAGCGCCAGGGATTTGAATTTATCGGCCACCATATCCAGCGAGGCGAAGCGAAACATATTGACCGCGGTGGTGAACATGCCTAACAAATAATGCGCCACGCACAGCAACCATAAACTCTTTTCATACACGCCGACGGCGCCGACGACCCCGCTGCCGACGCCGCAGGCGATTAGCAACAGCAGCACCGGTTTGCGGCCGAATTTTTCCATTGCCAGCGAAGCCAGATAGGAGGTCAGCATCACCGCCACAAACTGCAGCCCATAGGGCAAGGTGGCTAAGCCGTGATCATCGGTGACATAAAACCCGGCCAGCGCGGCGATGGTAACCGATGCCACGGCCGCGGACATGCCGATGCCCAGCGCGCAAGACAATAAATAAACGCCGCGCGGAATGCCCGCCATGGCCATGCGTCTCATCGCCATGAGCATCATTAAATTCCCTGGTTGTAAATTTTATTAAGATGTGGCCGATTAATTATCCATGCTGGCGATGAATCACTGGCCGCGCGCTTGTTTTATTTGCTCCCACGCGCTTTGTATTTCATGGGTTTTTTCATTGGCGAGTTTCATCATCTCTTCCGGCAAGCCCTTGGACACCAGTTTGTCGGGGTGATGCTGGCTACGCAGGCGCCGATAAGCCTTGCGAATTTCCGCCAGCGGCGCGTCGGCTTGCACGCCGAGAATGCGGTACGCATCCGCCAATGAAACATCCCCGCCATCATCACCGCGCGCGGCGCCGCGAATAAGGTTTACCAGGCGCTCCAGCTCGGCCGCGGTGAGGCCGAGTATTTGCGCCAATTGTTGCAGGGCGCGGTTTTCTTCGACGACTATTTTGCCGTCCGCCAGCGCCGCTTGTATTTGAATCTCGACAAACATTTTGATGAGATCGCGGCGGCGATGGCATTCGCTGCGAAACTGCTCGACAATTTCAACAAACTGGAAATCATTTTGCTTGCCTTGATTGAACAACGCGCGGGCGAGTTTTTGCTGGCGCTGGTCGAGCCGAAAATGGCGCATCAGCTGCTCCGCCAGGCTGATCTCCTCGCGGGTCACATGCCCGTCGGCCTTGGCGATATAGCCCATCACCGCGAAGGTGGCGGTGAAAAATGCGGTTTGAATGCGCTCTTGGTCGCTGCCTTGGGGGCTGGATTTACCCGACAACGAGCGGTCGATAACATGCCCGAACGAAGCCCATAGCAAGGCCCCCAACGGCCCGCCTATCATGAAGCCGACGGCGCCGCCGACCACCTTGCCCCACCATGTCATGATGATGTCATGCCGATGTTATGCCGATGTTATGCCGATGTTATGCCGATGTTATGCCGATGTTATGCCGATAAAAATTGGAGCGCTGCCGAGGCGCGATTGCTTAATGGACATGCTACTTAAAATGGACATGTACTTAAGTGGAGCGGGTGAACGGAATCGAACCGTCATCATGAGCATGGGAAGCTCAGGTAATAACCATTATACGACACCCGCTAAGGGCGCCGATTATACGCCAAACGCAGTTTTTTCGGCGCTGCCGCCGCGGCGGTTTCATCGGCGGCGCTATCTCTCGAAGCGCGCCATGGCTTCGATTTGGGCGGTATGCGGGAACATATCGATAACGCCGGCATGGGTCATTTGATAGCCGCAGCGCGCGGTGAGTTCGGCCGCATCTCGCGCCAGCGTGGCCGGATTGCATGACACATAGACGATGAGGCGCGGTTTGATACGGGGAATCAACTGCGCCACCACTTCGGCGGCGCCGCTGCGCGGTGGGTCGAGTAATATCTTATTGAAGCGGGTTTTATTGAAGCGGGTTTTATCGAATGGCGCATTATCGAACGGCGCTGCGGCGGCAATTTTTTCGAGTTGCGAAAAAATATCGCCGGCATCGTTCGGCATTAAATTCATGGTGTGAAATCGCGCCCTAGGCAGATCGTTTTGCGCCGCGTTTTCGACCGCCCGCCGAATCAGCGCCGCATCGCCTTCGAGTCCCAACGCTTGTGCGCCGAGGCGCGCCATGGGCAGCGTGAAATTACCGAGCCCGCAAAATAAATCCAACACCGAATCGGCAGCGCATGGGTCTAACAACGCCATGGCTTGCTCAACCATTAAGTTGTTCACCGCCGCATTCACCTGAATAAAATCGCTCGGCGCGAAACGCAAGGTCACATCGTAACGATGGATGCGGTAATGCAGCGGCTCGGGGGATGGCGGCCACAGCGGGTGCATCGAATCCAAGCCGCCGGGCTGCGCGAAAAATTGCACGCTTTGGCCGCGCGGTGCGGCCCTCGAGGCGTGTTGCGCGAACTCGATGAGCCGCGCCGAATCATCGGCGCTCAGCGGCTGCAAATGGCGCAACACCAGCGCCACTGCATTATCCGCCGCCGCCATCTCAAGCTGTGGAATGCTTTGGCGGCAAGCCAAATTATTCAGCAATTCATGCAGCCCCGGCAGTAATGCCGACAAGCGCGCATCCAGCGTGTGGCAACGCTGCAGCGCGCTGATGCGGCTGCTGCGGCGCTGGCGAAAGCCCAGCAAAACGCCGCGGCCCTGCACATACCGCACCCCAGGGCGGGCTTTGCGGCGGTAATTCCATGACGGCGCATGCAGAGCGGCGAGGCGATGGGCGGGCGTGGTTTTGCCGATTCGAGCGAGGTTGTCGAACAGCGTTTTTTCCTTGAACACCAGTTGCGTTTGCCGGGCGATGTGTTGCTGCGCGCAGCCGCCGCACACCCCGAAATACTCGCAGCGCGGCGCAACGCGGTGCGGCGACGGCTCGATAATCCGCGTCAATGTGCCGGGGAATTTTCCCCGCCGCTTGTGGCGCGGCTCAAATTCGATGCGCTCACCAGGCAGCACGCCATCTATGAAATACACTTTATCGCCGACCTTGGCCACGCCGGCGCCATCATGAGCCAAATCATCCACCCGCGCTTCGATTAACTCGGCGCGCCGTTTGGGCGGTGATTCACCGCGCGATTTGGCGGCTGATTCAGAGTGCTCGGACGCTACTCGGGCGGCGGCGTAATCGTCTCCCACGCGTCTACAAATTCGAGAAAATGCCGCCGCCCGGATTCCTGCAAGTATTTTTGCATGAGGGCGCATTCTTGGGCGAATGATTCGGCGTTTAAATTGCCGCGCGTCATTTCCCATTTCAAATAAACCAGAAAGGTGTTGAGCGCATCGATTTCGCAGTAGTCGCGAATTTGCCCGATGCCGCCGGCCAAATACGCATCCCACACTTTATCGCCGCGCAGCCCCTGCTTGCCGGGGAAGCCGAGCATCACCGCGATTTCGTCTAACGGCGCCGAGGCGCGCGGCGCAAAACCGGCCAGCACATCCATCAAATCGATGTGCCGCCAGTGAAATCGATTGAGATAATTGTTATATCTAAACTCCCGATCTTCATCGCCGGATTCCCAATAGCGCGTGGCTGCCACCTCGTTCAACAAGGCGCGATAGTGCAGCACCGGCAAGTCGAAGCCGCCGCCATTCCAACTCACCAAAGTGGGGGTATAGCGTTCGATGCCATCGTAAAACCGCGTAATCAATTCCTTCTCCGATGAATTTTCGTCGCCGAGCGACCACGCCTTGACCGTTTCACCGCGCCGCAACACCACCGAAATCGCCACGATGCGATGCAAATGCAACGGCAAAAAATCCGAGCCGCCGCTTTTTTCCGCCCGCCGCGCCACCATGGCGCGCGCAATATCCTCATCCGATAACCCATCCAAGCCATACAACCGCGCCCCGCTAACCGTATCCGGCACGGTTTCAATATCGAAAATTAGCAGGTTGTGTAGCATGGTTTATTTATCGCGCACGCCCAACAAATCATCGTGCAACGGTTCGCCGGTGCGCGGGTGGGCGAGGGGCGGGAGTTTGGCTTCGACTGCGTTGAAATAATCTTCGATAAAATACATAACTAAACGCGGAAATTGGCTCGCCCCCACTTGCAACACGCCGGCTTGCGCGATGATTTTTTTGACCGCCGGGGTGTTCCACTTTTTCAAGGTGATGAAAATTCCCACCGCCGCTTTGCCGCTGGCGATGATACCGTAAAAGGCGCGCAACGCCTCGTTTTTAGGTTCGCCGCCCTTGACTTGCGCGATACACAAATCCGCATCTTTGGGGGCGTGGTAAATTTTGGCGCGTCCGTCCACGCCGCCGCCGCC
The DNA here is from genome assembly GCA_965243285.1 of Candidatus Poriferihabitaceae bacterium. Taxonomy (GTDB): domain Bacteria; phylum Pseudomonadota; class Gammaproteobacteria; order Arenicellales; family Poriferihabitantaceae; genus JAHRAW01. The sequence continues at coordinate 2,698,606 of OZ251537.1, forward strand.
CACTTGCACTGCATTCGGCGCAAACCCTGGAATGCGGGTGACAGCCCATTTTTCGAAGTCGAAGGGTTTGTGTTTGGCGAAATGCATCGCCGCTTCGATATCCTTCGGCACGCCTTCGAGCTCGATGTGCAAATCTTTCATGCGCTCGCGGCGAATGACCTCGATGGCATAGGTGGAAATATCGATGCCGAGCCATTGCCGATTCAAATTGTGCGCGGATTCAACCGTGGTGCCGCAGCCGCAAAAAGGATCAAGCACCACATCGCCCTCATTGCTGGAGGCGGCGATGATTCGATCGAGCAATTTAAGCGGCTTTTGCGTCGGGTAATCGAGATTTTCGCCTTTGCCGCGCACCGCTTTAATGTCAGTCCATAAATCTTGAATGGGGACGCCGCGCGCTTCCGAGAAATATTTCTTATATTGAAACGGACTAGTCGGCGTGGCTTGAACAAGCAAGCCGTCGTCAAACATTTTTTGCATGCGCTGTTTTTTGAATCGCCAAGCGCGGGTGAGGCCACGAAATTCATACGGCGCGTTGCCGCCAGCCTCGTTGGTGCATGGCAATGTTCTATATTCACCGCGGTTATCCATATGTCGATACGCTGTTTTTACATAATCGGCAAAGTAGTCGGTAAATTGTTTGTTGTATTTTGTATTTGTGGATTTGGCATAATACAAAATAACATCATGCGCTCTTCCCATGTGTTTGGTCGCTAAATTATGTCTATCATGTTTGCGCAACCAAACAATTTCATTGCGGAAATTTTTTGCGCCGAAAATTTCATCCATAATCATCTTTAAATAATGACTGGCGGTGGGGTCGCAATGCAAATAAATGCTGCCCGCATCCTTCAATAGTCGCTTCATTTCCGCCAAGCGTTCCGCCATATAGGAAAGATAGGACAACATGCCGCTGCCATCTGGGTGCAGCACATGCAGCGCGACGATAGCGGCATGGGCCGGGTGGGCGATGGCTTTTTCGATAGCATGAATGCGCGCCGCCGCTTTATCATCCCAATCCCAAGTGTCCACGAAAGCGGTGAGTTGCGCCAGGTCGTTGCGGTCTATGCCATGCCGACCGGTGCCGAACAGAATGTTGTAATTCACATTGCTGTTGAACGGCGGGTCGAGATAAATCAAGTCAACAGAATTATCGCGCCACTTGGACATCACTTCCAAGCAATCGCCATAATATAAGGTGTTGGTTTTCATGTTTGAGTTTTCATGTTTGGTTTTCATGTTTACTTATCCATTGTTTAATTAAAATCAGTTAATGTCCAACACAATTTTGCCGAAGTGACGGCTTGCTTCCATCTCGCGGTGGGCGGCGGCGGCTTGTTCTAAAGGATAAGTGGCGGAGATTAACGGGGTGATTTTTGCTGCTGCCATGGCCGGGAGTACGGCGCCAGCGAAGGCTTTGATGAGGGCGGTTTTTTCGGCGCAGGGGCGGGAGCGTAATACCGAGCCGATAATTTTTTGGCGCTTGACCATCACCCGGGCGAGGTTTAATTCGGCCACGGCGCCGCCGAGCACGCCGATTAACATGAGCGTGCCGCCGACCGCGAGGCATTGCAGGTTGGGTTTAAGGTAGGCGGCGCCGAGGTGATCTAAGATGACATCGGCGCCGCGTTTATGGGTGATGTCCAATACCCGGTCGGCGAATGATTCGGTTTGATAGTCGATGACTTCATCGGCGCCAAGTTGGCGGACGCGGGCCACCTTGCCGCCCGAGGCGGTGACGATAACGGTGACCTTTGGCGCCAGCTGCTTGCAGAGTTGGATGGCGGCGCTGTTGACGCCGCCGCCGCCGCCGTGAATCAGCACCGCTTGTTTATCGCCCAGCCCGGCGATGAGGAATAAATTGAGATAGGCGGTGAGGTAAGTTTCGCACACGCAGGCGGCGTGCTGAAAATCCATATTGTCTGGTATCGCCATGGCGTGCTCGGCCTCGGCGACCGCGTATTGCGCATAACCGCCGCCGGCCAACAACGCCATCACGCGGTCGCCGACTTGCCACTTGCGCACGCCGGCGCCGAGTTCCTCCACTGTGCCGGCCACTTCCAAGCCGAGAATGTCCGACTCGCCCTTGGGCGGCGGGTAGTGGCCCTGGCGCTGTATCACATCAGGGCGATTCACCGAAGTCGCCGCCGCTTTGATGAGAATCTGCCCAGCCCCGACGCGCGGCCGCGCAACCTCGCCGAGCACCATCATCTCCGCGCCACCAAAATCGGTTAGCAAAATCGCTTTCATCCGCGAGGGCATTTTTCCTTGATTAATCAAGTGGATTTATCGTGCGATTGGCATGGGTTTTATATGGAAGAAATACGCCATCATCGCCTTGCCTTATCCATACCATGTCCTTAGGCCATGTCATTAGGCCATGTCCTTAGGCCATACCCCCTCAACTCAAATCCCTACCTAGCGGGATTAAAACAATCCACCAGTGGACCACGCCCATGTTCTACGCAACCCATCAAACCGCCTCGACTTTTGCTGCGCAGAATTTGAATTCGGGGATTTTGCCGATGGGGTCTAGTGCGGCGTTGGTTAGGATGTTGGCGGCCGCTTCGGCGTAGCAGAAGGGGATGAAAATCATGCCGTCTGGCACGGCGTTGTCGGCGCGAGATTTCAATTCGATGACGCCGCGTCGGGTGCTCACTTTAATGGGCGCGCCGGGGGTGATATTGAGGTGCGCCCAGGCTTGCGCTGACATGGCGGCCACCGCTTCGGGTTCTAAGTCGTCCAGTATTTCGGCGCGGCGCGTCATGGCGCCGGTGTGCCAGTGTTCTAACTGGCGGCCGGTGCTCAGCACCAGCGGGTAGTCGCCGTCCGGCAGTTCGTCCGGCGCGATGATGTTAGCCGGCACTAATTTGCCACGCCCGCTGGCGGTGGGGAATCCATCGGTGAATACGATCTCCGCGCCGGCTTGATTCGGCCCGGCGCAGGGGTAAGTGACCGCGCTTTGCGCCGCCAGACGCTGCCAGGTGATGTTGGCGAGCGACGGCATCACCGAGGCCATTTCCGTGAAAATATTTTCGGGTGATTCGTAGTCCCAGTCGAGACCGAGGCGGCGGGCGATCTCTTGGGTTATCCACCAATCTTGGCGCGCGCCGTCGGGTGACTTCAGTGCCGCGCGACCGCGTTGGATTTGGCGGTTGGTGTTGGTGACGGTGCCGTCTTTTTCCGGCCAGGCGGCGGCCGGCAGCACCACATCGGCGTAAAACGCGGTTTCGGTGAGGAAAATATCCTGCACAACTAAGTGTTCAAGTTTCGCCAAAGCATTGCGGGCATGTTGCACATCGGGGTCTGACATGGCTGGATTTTCGCCCATGATGTACATGCCGCGCACTTCCCCGGCGTGGATGGCGTGCATGATTTCCACCACGGTAAGCCCCGGTTTCGGGTCTAATTCCATGCCCCAGGCGCGCTCGAAGGGGGCGCGGCGGGCGGCGTCGCCCACGGCGTTGTAATCCGGCAACATCATGGGGATGAGGCCGGCATCCGATGCGCCTTGCACATTATTCTGCCCGCGCAACGGGTGTAAGCCGGTGCCGGGACGCCCCACTTGGCCGGTGATGAGCGACAGCGCAATCAGGCAGCGCGCGTTGTCGGTGCCGTGAATGTGCTGGGAGATTCCCATGCCCCAAAAAATGATGGCGGCGCGGGCGGTGGCGTAGGTGCGCGCCACGGTGCGCAAGATTTCCGGCGCGATGCCGCAAATCGGCGCCATGCGCTCGGGCGTGAAGGCCGCGCTGTGCGCTTTTAATTCGGCAAAACCCTCGGTGTGGGCGGCGACATAATCGCGGTCGTAAATTTCCTCGGCGATGATGACATGGATGAGTGCGTTCAACAGCGCGACATCGGTGCCGGGGGTGAAGCGCAGGGTGTGGGCGGCGTGGCGCGCCAGACCGCCGCCGCGCGGGTCGATGACGATGAGTTTGGCTGATTTTGCCGCTTGCTTGAAGAAGGTGGCGGCCACCGGGTGATTGCTGGTGGGGTTGGCGCCGATGACCACCACCACATCGGAATCCGCCACCGCGTTGAAGGGCGCCGACACCGCGCCAGAGCCGACCCCCTCGAGCAGCGCCGCCACCGATGAGGCGTGGCACAAGCGCGTGCAGTGGTCCACATTATTGCTGCCGAAACCGGCCCGCACCAGCTTCTGAAAGATGTAGGCCTCCTCGTTGGAACATTTGGCCGAGCCGAAACCGGCCAGCGCCGTACCGCCGGCGTCGCCGCGGATTTTGTCTAAGCCGGCGGCGGCGAAAGCCAACGCCTCATCCCAACTCGCGGCGCGAAAATAGCTGTAGGGATTGGCCGGATCTAAGTCGATGTCGCCGCGTTTGGGGGCGTCATCGCGGCGCACCAACGGCGTGGTTAAGCGATGTGGATGGGTGACATAATCGAAACCGAAGCGCCCTTTGACGCACAATCGCTGCTGATTGGCGGGCCCATCCCGCCCCTGCACGGCGATGATTTTGTTGTCCGATACCTGATAGGTGAGTTGGCAGCCGACGCCGCAATAGGGGCAGACGCTGTGGGTTTCGGTTAATTGGGCGGGTCGATTGGGCGGCGGATTGGAGGGGGAATTGGCGGGGGATTTTGCCGGTGAATCGAGCGGTGAATCGAGCTGCGAATCCACCGACAAATCAGCCGCAAAAACACCCCCGCCGACAAATTTATCGACGCCGTTTTCATCCACTAACGCGGCCTCCATCAAGGCGCCGGTGGGGCAGGCCTGCACGCATTCGCCGCACGCCACGCACGTGCTGTCGCCCATGGAATCATCCATATCGAAGACGATTTTGGCGCCATGCCCGCGCCCGGCCATGCCGATGACATCATTCACCTGCACCTCGCGGCAGGCGCGCACGCATAAATTGCACTGAATGCAGGCATCGAGGGCCACATGCATGGCCGGATGGGTGGCGTCCGCGGCCGGAATCGCGGCCGCCGAACGCGCTTCGAACCGACTATGGGCCAGCGCCATTTGGTCGGCCATACGCCAAAACTGCGAGTCATGATCATGCGCATCGGCGCGTTTGGGCTGGTCGGTCAGCAACAATTCCATCACTAACGCCCGCGATTTTTCGGCGCGCGCGCTGGCCGTATTCACCACCATTCCAGCGCTCGGGGTGCGCAAACACGCCGCCGCCAACACCCGCTCGCCGGCGATTTCCACCATACAGGCGCGACAATTGCCATCGGCGCGATAATCCGGCTGCGGCGCATAACACAAATGCGGAATCTCCACCCCCACGCGCTTGGCGACTTGCCAAATGCTCTCGCCAGCACGCGCTTCCACTGGCTTGTCGTTTAGGGTGAAGGGCAGGGTTTTGTCGTCGATATCAGGATTCATATTTGGCTTAGGTTCATGGCGCCATGTGGTTTTACGGAAAAATAATGTACTTCACCTTTTCTAAAATTAAATCAGAGGAATAATTCAACGCCATCATGATCACAATAATAGAAAGTACTTTTTGCGGAGTGGATATATTGCACTCGGCCCAATATAGGGCATTGGGGACTTGTTCCAGCATCCGAGCCTTGCTTTTGCCTTTCCCACGGCGGGTGCGGGTAGGGTTTTTATTGTTATATAAATAACAATAATTGTTGCCTTCAGCAATTTCTCCATACACAGGAATCTCCCCGTGAACAGCACAAAGATCGCCGATGACTTTTAAACATTTTTCTTGTTGGTTCATTGTTTTAATATACGATTTTATCGAGCATAAATTTACTGAATTCATGTCGCATTACGCCCTCCACCATAGTCGACTGTATACATGTCATCTTCATTTAACTTTTACAAATCAATGAGGATTTTGGAACGCCGGATACTGCCATTAGAATTTCTGAATCCGGACTGAAAAGACTCGCAGGCCGCCACTGTGTTTTGCTCGATGGGAATAAAGGCAATTTGTTTAAGCGCAAACGATGTTTTACGTTTTCTTGACCATGCGCCACGCGCAATTCGCTCTTTTTCGTACTTTGATTGCCCGCCCTTTTCCTTCGCATGCCATTTTTGAAACTTTCGGCTGTCATCATCATATTCCACTTCCCCCAACGCAAGAATAAGACCAACAACGCCAAAATCTTGAATCGCTGAATCAATGGCTTCTTTGTCATTAACAATAACCGTATGGCTGCTGGTATTCATTGCATGCGCTTTGAAATCCCATGGAAACTCCAGAAAACCATCAAATTCCGTTCTGCCATATTTTGTCCCTGGAATCTGCATCACATCGCTTAGAAATTGTTCACAAATAAATTGAAAATAAAACCCAATCCACTCCATTTGTCGCCAATTATTAGAACCACATTTTTTCATTTGTAGAATGCATGCTCGCCCATCCCACGCATCGCCAGACACATGCTCGCCGAGAGCAGCGCCAAGGCGTTGAGCAGTCGCTATAAATTTCATGTTGCGGATGTAAAAACGCTGGGGTGTTGCTGTTCAGTTTGGTCGGGGATTCTATACATGTTTTTATCTAATCTCGCCTTGGCGAACTCGTAATATTCTTTGACAACCTCAAAACCGATAAATTGGCGCTTGTGTCTCTTGCTGACCACCGCCACCTGGCCCGAGCCGAGAAAAGGATCAAACACCAAGTCATTTTCCTCGCTGGCATAGGCGAGTATTTTTTCAATTAACGCCGCCGGCAGTTTGGTTGGCGTTTTTTTATCGCCGCGCCAGTATTCCCGTTTTATCACCCACACATCTTCCATATCCTGATACCGCCGGCTACCGCCATTATCGCTTTTATCACTTTTGTTATATCGGGAATTTTGGAAAAATTTTCTTTTTGCGTCGTTTTTGCAAAAAAACAGGCAATGGTAATGAGAGGTTACAAATCTGCGCTTGCACACAACGCCAAACTGATACTTCCATATAATGTGATTGACAGCGATAAAACCCAGTTCATCCGCGGCAAATAATATGTCTTTCAAGTTATTCCACCCGGAAAAAATGAAAATGCTGCCGGTGTCTTTTAATACGCGATGCGCTTGGCCCATCCATGCGCGGGTAAAAGCCGCATAATCCGCCGCCGCAACTTCGCTATACCCTGCCATCACACTATTTTGCGTTCGATTATAGTTTGCTCGATGGGCTTTGAAATCAATCGCAAAGGGCGGGTCGGTTACGATCAAATCAACCATGTTATTGGGCATCATACCCATGCCGGCCACACAATCGTCGTTGTGGATTTCATTGATGGAAAAACTCGCCGTCACGCCACATCCTCCGGGAAATATTTGAGTACGCAATTGATGGGGTTGCCGGCGGCTTGGCCTAAGCCGCAGATGGAGGCATCGGTCATCACCGCGCTTAAATCTTGCAGCAGGTCGATGTTCCATTTCGGTTTGGCCATTAATTTGGCGGCTTTTTCGGTGCCGACGCGGCACGGTGTGCATTGGCCGCAACTTTCGTCTTCGAAGAAACGCATCAGATTAAGTGCCACCGCTTTCATGTCGTCATCGGCGCTGAACACCACGATGGCGGCCGAGCCGATGAAGCCGCCGTGCGCTTGCAAGGTGTCGAAATCCAGCGGCACATCAGCCAACGACGCCGGCAAAATACCGCCCGAGGCGCCGCCGGGCAGGTAGCCCTTGAGGGTGTGGCCGTCGGCCATGCCGCCGCAGTATTCATGGATTAATTCATGCGCGGTGAGGCCGGCCGGGGCGAGTTTTACGCCGGGGTTTTTGACCCGCCCGGACACCGAATAACTGCGCCAGCCACGGCGGCCGTGGCGCCCGGCATCGGCGAACCACGCGGCGCCTTTTTCGGCAATATCGCGCACCCAGTGCAGGGTTTCCACATTGTGTTCGAGCGTCGGGCGACCGAATAAACCCACCTCGGCGACATAGGGCGGGCGATTGCGCGGCAAGCCTCGTTTGCCCTCGATGGATTCGATCATGGCCGACTCCTCGCCGCAGATGTAGGCGCCGGCGCCGCGCCGCATTTCTATGGCGGTGTGCGCGCCCAAACCGGTGGCGCGCGCGGCGGCTAATTCCCGCGCCAAAATTTCGCGCACCGCCGGGTATTCATCGCGCACATAGAGGTAACATTTTTCGATTTCCACCGCCCAGGCGGCGATTAGCATGCCTTCGATAAAGCGATGCGGGTCGGATTCCAAATAGTGACGATCTTTGAAGGTGCCGGGCTCGCCCTCGTCGGCGTTCACCGCCATCAGCCGCGGGCCGGGGTAGGCGCGCACGATGCCCCACTTGCGTCCGGCCGGAAAGCCGGCGCCGCCGAGCCCGCGCAGCGCGGAATCATCCAACGCAGCGATGATGTCATCGGCCTTATGTTTGCCGGCGAGGCAGTCGGCGAGCAATCGGTAGCCGCCGTCGGCGCGATATTTTTCGAAGTCGATATAGTGGGGAATCAACGCTTGGGTTTGCTTAGCCGCCACCGCATCCAGCACGCTCTCGCGGCTCGCATGGTCGGCATGAAAGTGCCCGATTTCCGCCACCGGCGCGGTATCGCACCGCCCCATGCACGGCGCCCGCAAAATTCTAATGTCGTCCGCTTTGGCGGTGGCGGCGGTCAACTCGGCCAACAATTTTTCGGCGCCCGCCAACTGGCAGGCGATGCTGTCGCACACGCGAATGGTATGCGGCGGCGGCGCGGCATGCCCTTCCATAACGATGTCGAAATGCGCGTAAAAAGACGCCACCTCATACACTTCGGTCATGGATAATTTCATGATGTCCGCCAGCGCCGCCAAATGCGCAGCCGACAAACAGCCATATTCATCCTGAATCAAATGCAAATATTCGATGAGTAAATCACGCCGCAGCACCGCCTCGCCCAACAACTCCACCACCCGCCGCCGCGCCGCGGCATCCACCTGCCGCCCCTTCGGTACGCTGCGCGTTTTTCTACGGCCGCGTCCGGGGTGACCGCGTTTGGCGACGATGTTGGTGGGGGTGGTCATGATGGTTATGAGAGGAATAAGGGGAATCGGCCGAGTGGCATCACCTATCGTTTCGCGGGCGGGCGTTATTGCAATATCGATGCACCAGACGAGCGTTTTCCGGAATGGTTTGTCCGCCTCGCCAATATTGGTCTATGTGATCCATAGCCGCATCATCGATGTTGACGATGTTATTGCCGCATATTTTACAAGTTGGGTTTTTTTCGTAAAACTCATTTTTGAGTTCGCGAGAAAAACAACGCGGTTGTTTTTCTTTATTCTCCAAAATTTTTTCAAGTGACTCTTCCCCTATCTTGAATCGCTTACGAAGTGTTTTTCTGTGGCTAGTATTTACTTCTATACTGGAGATAAAATCTGAATTTGAAGACATTAAATCTATCAACTCTTCCTTAATTGAATCCAAGTTATCCATCAACAAATTCCTATCCTTATCGGCAAATGACCACATTAAAATCTCAAAAAGAGATGCATTGAATTTTTTAGCCCAAAGCCCGGCATGATTTTCTGCATTGCCTACATCAAATTTCCTAAAGGCTTTGTCGCCGAGTAATGAGTGCACGATGGTAACCGAATTTTTAAATGCTTTTTTTAGTTTGGATTTTCCTTCGTCGGATATGCTTTTTTGCATTTCCATTTCGGTATTCAAGAATTTTTTCATATATGCAATCTTACCCCATCACCCTTTTCAAAGTACTCCCCAGCGTTGCTGGCGAATCCGCCACCGCTATGCCGGCTTGTTTGAAGGCTTCGATTTTATCGGCGGCGGCGCCTTTGCCGCCGGCGATGATGGCGCCGGCGTGGCCCATGCGGCGGCCTGGCGGGGCGGTTAGGCCGGCGATGAAGCCGCAGATGGGTTTTTTGGTTTTGTTATGGCGGATGAAGTCGGCCGCTTCTTCTTCGGCGCTGCCGCCGATTTCGCCGATGAGAATGATGGCTTCGGTGGCTTCGTCGGCCAAAAACATCTCCAAGCAGGCGATGAAATCGGTGCCGTTCACCGGATCGCCGCCGATGCCGATGCAGGTGCTTTGGCCGATGCCTTCGGCCGTGGTTTGCGCCACCGCTTCATAGGTTAAGGTGCCGGAGCGCGAGACGATGCCGGCGCCGCCCTTGCGGTGGATGTGGCCGGGCATGATGCCGATTTTGCATTCATCCGGGGTGATAATGCCGGGGCAATTAGGGCCGATTAGGCGGGTTTTGGAATTTTCCAGCACGCGTTTTACCGCCACCATGTCCATCACCGGCACGCCTTCGGTGATGCACACCACCAGCGGAATTTCGGCCTCGATGGCTTCCAAAATGGCGTCGGCGGCGAACACCGGCGGCACATAAATCACCGAGGCATCGGCCCCGGTTTGCGCCACCGCCGCGTCCACGGTATCGAACACCGGTAGCCCCAAATGCGTCATGCCGCCCTTGCCGGGGGTGACCCCGCCGACCAACTGGGTGCCGTATTCGAGCGCCTGCTCGCTATGAAAGGTGGCCGTGGCGCCAGTGAACCCTTGGCAAATCACGCGCGTGTTTTTATCCACTAACACCGCCATCAGATTGCCTCCTCGGTGGATGATTCAGATACTGCAGCGACCGCTTTTTGCGCCGCTTCGGCGAGATTTTCCGCGGCCAAAATGGGCAGCCCGGAAGCGGCCAAAAGGGCCTTGCCTTGCGCCACGCGCGTGCCCTCCAACCGCACCACCAGCGGTACTTTTAGGTGCATTTGCCGGGCTGCGGCGACGATGCCTTGGGCGATGACATCGCAGCGCATGATACCGCCGAATATGTTCACCAAAATGGCGCGCACATTGGCGTCGGAGAGGATGATTTTGAACGCTGCGGTCACCCGTTCGGCGCTGGCGCCGCCGCCGACATCGAGAAAATTCGCCGGCGCGCCGCCGTATAGTTTGATGATGTCCATGGTCGCCATAGCGAGGCCGGCGCCGTTTACCAGGCAGCCGATGGAGCCATCCAATTTGATGTAATTCAGCCCCAGTTCATCGGCTTCGATTTCCGTGGCGTCTTCTTCATGGCGGTCGCGCAATTGCGCTATGTGCGGGCGGCGGAATAAGGCGTTGCCGTCGAAATTCATTTTCGCATCGAGGGCCAGCAGATTGCCATCTTGCGTGACCACCAACGGGTTGATTTCCACCAAACTGGCGTCGTGGTCGGTGAAGGCGCGGTACATGGCATCGAGAAAAGTCGCCGCCTGGCGCGCTGCGGCGCCGCCAAGCCCTAATCCAAAGGCCACTTTTCGCGCATGAAAGGGACGCAAGCCGAGCGCCGGGTCGATACCCATACGGATGATTTTTTGCGGCGTTTTTGCCGCCACTTCTTCGATGTCCATGCCGCCTTCGGTGGAGGCGATGACGGCGACGCGGCCAGCGGCGCGGTCTACCAACATGCTCAAATACAACTCGCGCGCGATGTTGCAACCGTCCTCGATATACACGCGCTGCACGATTTTGCCGGCGGCGCCGGTTTGCGGGGTGACCAGCCGCATGCCGAGAATATCGCGCGCCGCTTGGGCGACTTTTTCCACCGCATCCACCACCTTCACGCCGCCGCCTTTGCCGCGCCCGCCGGCGTGAATCTGCGCCTTCACCACCCACACCGGGCCGCCCAATTCCACCGCCGCAGCGCGCGCCTCGTCGGCGCTGAAGGCCACCCGGCCAGCCGGCACGGCGACGCCCAATTCCGCCAGCAAGGCCTTGGCTTGATACTCGTGGATATTCATGGGTGGATGTTGGTAGATATTTGTCAGCGGTCGCGGCGGCCGGCGGGATGGCTGGATTTTCGCCGGCGGTTTTAGCGCTCGGGCGCTAAGCCACTCGAGCGCGCGTCGAGTCGAAGATTATAATTGAAACCTAGGCCAAAACGCATTCCATCCTGCCCCTTATCATGCCAAACAAGCACTCCCCCGAATCAGCCCCCGACGACTTGCCTTTGGGCGAAATGCTGCCCGATTGGTCGCCGCCGCCGCTGCCGTCGCGACGCGCCCAACACGGCGTGCATGGCAGCCTCGCGCCGCTCAGCCTGGCGCACAGCGCCGACCTATTCGCCGCCACCTGCGAAGCCGGCGATGACCGCAATTGGGCTTATCTGCCCTATGGCCCCTTTGCCGCACTGGCCGACTACCAGCGCTGGATTGCCGAGGTCGCGGCCGCCGATGAGCCGATGTTTTTCGCGGTTATCGAGGCCGCCGGTCGCGCCGTCGGCGTCGCCAGTTATCTCAACATAAACCCGGCCGCCGGCTCCATCGAAGTCGGCCACATCCACTATTCCCCCGCCCTGCAAACCACCACCTTAGCCACCGAAGCGATGTTTTTGATGATGCGCCACGCCTTCGCCCTCGGCTACCGCCGCTACGAGTGGAAATGCAACGCCCTAAACCAGCGCTCGCGCGCCGCCGCCGCCCGCTTAGGCTTCACCTTCGAGGGCGTATTCCGCCAGATGATGGTGGTCAAAGGCCGCAACCGCGACACCGCCTGGTACAGCATCATCGATAGCGAATGGCCGGCGCTGCAACACGCCTACCAAACCTGGCTAGCGGCCGATAATTTCGATAAAACCGGCCGCCAACGACAATCTTTGGCATCCTTGACCGCCGCTTGCCGAACGCTGTAAGCGCTTCCGATTCATTAATATATGCCCACCTCTATCGCCGCCCCGATTCATTAATATATAGGCTGGCGTGATGTTGTTTTCGCGAGTCTGTTTACGGCGGTGGTTTTGCTGCCAGTTTTTCCTCTATGGCGCTGAGTATGCCGCGCAGCATGCGGATTTCTTGGGCGTACGGGCGGGCGCGGTTGAATAGGCGGGTGAGTTTGCGGTGCAGTTTGTCGGCGTTGCGGCGGTGGCTGAATTCCAGCAGCGCCAACACGCGTTCGAGGTGGTGATAAAAGGCGCGCAGTTCGCTGGCGACGGCGGGAGGGTCGGCGACTTGGGGCGGTAGGGCGTTGCTTTTGCCCACGCCCACGCCTAGACCGAAGCCGGCTTGCGCGGCTTGCGCGGCCATGCTCTCGGGCGCGTCGGCGCCGGCGGCGTGGCGCAGTTCGTACAACATCACCAGGGCCGCGGCGGCGAGGTTTAAGGACGGAAAAGCGGCTGCGGCCGGGATGCGCGTCAGGTAGTGACAGCGTTCTAACTCGAGGTTGGTTAAACCGCGATCTTCGCGGCCAAAAACTAAGGCCGCATGGGCCGCCGGGGCCTGGCGCGCCGTTTCCACGGCCTTTTTCATGGCCGCGGCGGGCGTCAAACACGGCCACTGGATGGAGCGCAAGCGGGCGCTGAGGCCGATGATCAGCGCGCACTCGGCCACCGCTTGGTCGATGTCAGCGACCACCTCGGCGGCATCTAAGATGTGGTCGGCGCCGGCGGCGCGCGCGGTGGCCGCCGGGCTGGGGAACTCGGCCGGCGCCACCAAAGTCAACCGCGTCGCGCCCATATTCGCCATGGCCCGGGCGACGGCGCCGATATTGCCGGGATGGGTGGGTTCAACCAGCACCACGCGGATATAATCGAGCACTTGCATCACGCCATTTTTACGCTGTGGGGGATATTGCTATACGCTATGGGAAGATCATTGCTCGGTTTTATGCTCGAGTTTTATGTCCATGTTTTTATGCCACTGCTTTTATTAATGTTGGGGCGAGTGGCTTTTTTGCATAAGAATTTTACAAAATCATTACATCTCTTTGCTTTCAATTGTTATGAAAAAAACACGCTATCGATACTGCGATTGAATTCGCTATAACGCGGTCGTTTTTATTTGTCATTAGCATAATACGAAGCATTGAATTCATCGATGAATGAAAGTTCTTTTTCGGATAAATCAAAACTATCCAGTATGGAAATATTCTGCAGTACCCGAATGTTGTTAAAATTTCCGTAGCGGGTGACATTGTTAATGAAGTGGTATATCGGGTTATCTAATTGCGCTTTTATTCGTTTTGCTTCCGCTTCGGATTTGCAGCGCACAAAGGCGATGCTTTGCGTCATGCCGTAGTTATCGATAAAACTGCCGTATTGGTTAGCGATAAAAATACCTTAAGGCCGGTTTGGTATTTATGCGCGCCTTTGCTCCAAATAGTTTACGTCGGGGTATGGCGAATTTTATAAGGATGCTCGGCGCTTTCCACGGCGCTCAATAAATGTTTTTTGGTGGTTTTATGCAAGTTGCTGGAGGTTTACACGCCCTATTTAGGCGCTGAGGAATAGACCACTTTTCGCACAATGGATTGGGTGGTGTGAGCGCAATACAAGGGGATGAAACGCTGCCCGACATCGAGTTTCACGCGCCTTTTATTGGCGATGCAATAGTTATTTTCAACCATAAAAGAGTCTTTGTTGGGCACTTTTTGCAATAAAAACCAAGTGAATGATGAGCCCACTTTTGGAAACCATTTTTTCGCGCCGTGTATATTCAGATGACGAAACTGGTAGTTTGTCATTTTGATGGGCCGCCGGTTGCGGTCGGAAAAACTCATCCAATTATTGGGTACTAATGAAGAGAACATAGCCGCCTGGTTTGGTAACATCGATGGCGTGGTCGATAAAACTTCGCGCCATATTATGATTCTTGGCGCAGCGCTTGCCATCGGTGAATTTGGCATACGGCGGGTTTGACACCACCAAGTCATAATTTTTCTTTTTTGGGGAAACTCAAAAAATCAACTGTGCTCAGATGAATATCGGCGCCAAAATAAGCGCTGATATTTTTAACCCGAGTTGGATTTATTTCATTGAAATAAAGATTTTTCAACGGCGTTTTTGCCGCAATATAGCCGTGAAAATTGCCATTGCCGCAACATGTATCCAACACCTTAATGTTGGCTTGCCGCCAGAATTTATCCGGCGCTGAATCCACCATTTCTTTCACGCATTCTATGGGCGTGCAGATATCATTTGAATTTAAGTAATGCGAAATATCGGCGTTGAGGCGATTAAAATAATCGCGCATGGCCGCATAACCACTCTGGCTGGCTGCTTCGAACATCATCAAATCTATCCTCGCTTGTTATAAAATTTGTTATGAAACCCGCCATGAATCGATCCATGAATCGATCAACCTGGCCGCTAACGCCATCGATGCCTTGATAGTATAACCCCAGAGGCACTGCTGTCATCCTCCAGCCGTAGAATTCACATCCACCCAAAACAACCCACCCAAACAACCCACCCAAACAACCCGCAAACACCCCAAAACAACCCCGTGAGCAATCCCATTCTCAATCTCGCTGTCAAAGCAGCGCGTCAGGCTGGACGCACTATTCTCCGCCATGTGGATCGTATCGACCGCGTGGCCGCGCAACGCACCGGGCGCTACGATTTCACCAGCGAGGTCGACCGCATGGCGCAAGACGACATCATTGCTACCATTCGCCGCTTGCATCCGCATCATCTCATCATCTCGCAACAAGGTGATGAAGGGGGTGGCGAACCATCCGGCGACAAATCCCGCGACAAATCCAGCGACAAATCCAGCGACAAATCCAGCGACAAATCCACCTCCGCCGCACCGTGGGAATGGATTATCGACCCCTTGGATGGCACCGCCAATTTCTTACATGGCCACCCCCAGTTTGCGGTTTCCATCGCCGCCCGCCAGCGGGGGGAAATTCGCCATGCTGTGGTTTTCGACCCCCTGCGCGATGAGTTGTACACCGCCTCGCGAGGCGGCGGCGCGCAGATTAACAATCGCCGCATCCATGTCACTCGTCAACCGCGTTTGGCGCGCGCCTTAATCGCCACCGCCTTGCCGCATCGCCATCCGAGCGATATCGACCCGTGGCAAAAAAGTTTCCAAGCGCTGCTGCCGCAAGTGGCCGATATGCGCACCAGCGGTTGCCCGGCGCTCGACCTCGCCTATGTGGCGTGCGGGCGCTTGGACGGCTACTGGGAGCAAGGCCTCGGCGCCTGGAACATGGCCGCCGGCAGTTTGCTAGTGCGCGAAGCCGGCGGTTTGGTGGCGGATTTTCACGGGCAGCAAACCTTTCTCGATAACGGGCAAATCGTCGCCGCCAGTCCGCTGATTTTCAACCAATTTTTGCGCCTGGTTTCACCACCCCAGTAACGCGATGTCGTCGCCGCCCGATAACGCGCCCATTGCCGGCGATTAATGCGATGCACACCGACCGCCGCGTTTTGCCGCCACACCCCGATGATACCGCCCGCCCATAAGTCCGCCAACAGCAACCCGCGCGGCGAACACACGCCCATGATGCGCCAGTATCTGGCCATCAAAGCCGACTACCCGAACGCCTTGCTGCTGTACCGTATGGGCGATTTTTATGAATTATTTTATGCCGACGCCGAGCGCGCCGCCGCCCTCCTCGACATCACCTTAACCACCCGCAGCAAATCCGCCGGCGCCCCTATCCCCATGGCCGGGGTGCCCTACCACAGCGTAGACCAATACCTGGCGAAACTGGTGCGCCAATCGGTGTCGGTCGCCATCTGCGAACAAATCGGCGACCCGGCGACCTCCAAAGGCCCGGTGGAACGCAAGGTGACGCGCGTCATCACCCCGGGAACATTAACCGAAGAAAATCTGCTGGCCGAGCGGCAAAATAACCTCACCGCGGCGCTGTTCGAATGCGGCCGGCGCATCGGCGTCGCGGCGCTGGAACTATCCAGCGGTCGTTTCGATGCCTTCGAGCTCGACGGGCGGCAGCACCTGGCTGGGGAATTGGCGCGCTTAGGCGCTGCGGAAATTTTGCTGGCCGAGGGACAAACCGGCTTGCTGGCCGACGACGCGCCGCACACCACTGTGCCGGATTGGTATTACGACGCCGCGCGCGCCACGCAAACCTTGTGCGAAACCTTCGCCACCGCGGATTTGACCGCGTTCGGCAGCGCCGCGCATCCCATCGCCACCCGCGCCGCCGGCGCCCTGGTGCAATACGCGCGCGATTTGCATGGCGACCACATTCCGCATCTGCGCGGCATCGCTTATCAGCGCGATGATTCCACCTTGCATATCGATGAAATCAGCCGCCTGAATCTGGAAATCGAGCACAGCCGCGACGGCCGCGATAAGCACACCCTAGTCGGCTTATTCGACCGCTGCGCCACGCCCATGGGGGCGCGCATGCTGCGGCGCTGGTTCAATAATCCGATTCGCGAGCACGCGGTTTTGGCGGCGCGCCACGATGCCGTGGATTGGCTGCTGCACAGCCGCCGCGACCATGATTTCAGCGCCGCCCTCAAACCAGCCGGCGATATGGAGCGCATGGTGGCGCGCATCGCCCTGAAAACCGCGCGCCCGCGCGACCTCACCCGCCTGCGCGATGCGCTCGCCATCCTGCCGGATTTGCAGCGCCAGTTGGCCGATGCCGACGCCCCGCTGCTGGCCACCCTGCGCGAGCCGCTGGCGCCGCAGCCGGCGGTCTGGCAGATGCTGACCGACGCGGTGGTGGACAACCCCCCCAGCGTGGCGCGCGATGGCGGCGTGTTGCGCGATGAATACGACCGCAAACTGCGCGAATATCGCCATCTGCAGCGCGATTCCGGCGAGCATTTGCTGATGCTTGAGGCGCGCGAAAAAAAACGCACCCAGGTGCCCAGTTTGCGCATCAAATACAACCGCGTGCACGGCTATTACATCGAGCTGCCGCGCTCGCGGTCGGCCGATGCGCCGGCGGATTACATTCGCCGCCAAACCATCAAAAACGCCGAGCGTTTTGTGACTGAGGAGTTGAAGGCGTACGAAGAAAAAATATTGAGCGCGCGCGGCCAGGCGTTAGCGCGGGAAAAGTGGTTGTATGAAGCATTGCTGGCGGCTTTATTGCCGCAAGCGCGCGCCCTGCAAAATTGCGCGGATGCGTTGGCGCAGCTCGATGTGCTGGTCAATTTCGCCGCCCGCGCCGCCGATTTACAACTGGCGCGCCCGCTTTTGAGCGCCGACATGCGGCTCGACATCGAGCACGGCCGCCACCCGGTGGTGGAGCAAGCGCTGCGCGGAAAATTCATCCCCAACAGCATTCACCTCGATGCAGCGGCGCGCATGCAACTCATCACCGGCCCGAACATGGGCGGCAAAAGCACCTACATGCGGCAAACCGCGGTTATCGTCCTGCTGGCGCACACCGGCTGCTACCTGCCGGCCAAATCGGCCGCCATCGGGCCCATCGACAGCATCTTCACGCGCATCGGCGCCTCGGATGATCTGGCCGGCGGGCGCTCCACCTTCATGGTGGAAATGACCGAAATGGCGCATATCTTACGCTGCGCCACGGCCCATAGCCTGGTGCTGGTGGACGAAATCGGCCGCGGCACCAGCACCTTCGATGGCCTCGCCCTGGCTTGGGCGTGCGCCGCCGAGTTGGCGCGCATCAACGCCTGCGCGCTGTTTTCCACGCATTACTTCGAGCTCACCGCGCTCAGCGAGCAGTTGCCCGGGGTGCTCAATGTGCATCTCGATGCGGTGGAACACGGCGATGACATCGTGTTTTTATACCGCGTCAAACCGGGCCCGGCGAACCAAAGTTTCGGCTTGCAAGTGGCTCGACTGGCCGGCGTGCCGGCCGCCGTAATCAAAGCCTCGCGGGAAAAATTGCGCGCCCTGGAGGCGCAATATAGCCGCCTCGCCGGCGGCGGCGGCCAAGCCAGCCTGTTCGCGGCCCCATCCGCGGCCGAATCGAGCGCGAAATCCACCCCGCCATCACCCGCAGAATCGACCCCGCCGCCGCACCCCGCCATCACCGCCCTAAAAGCCACCGCCACCGACGACATAAGCCCCCGCCAAGCCCTCGATGTGCTGTATGAATTGCGCGCCATGGTCGACGCCGACGCGCCGTAGCCGCTGGCGGCCCATCGTGGCGCTACAATGCGCGCCCGCTCCATGCCTACCCATAAAACCCCGCAAAACCCGTCAATTTTTATGGAAATCGTAGACCACCTGCTCAACATCGGCCCCATTATGATGGCGAATCTGGCCCTCGCTGGCGACCATGCCATGGCCTTGGCCAACCTCGACAGCCTGCTAAAACTCGGCCAGATTATCGTGGTGGATTTGGTGCTGGCCGGCGACAACGCCATCGTCATCGGCTTGGTGGCGGCGAAATTCACCGCCGAACATCGCCGCCGGGTGATTCTGTACGGCGTCGGCGCGGCCGTGGTGTTGCGCATCGCATTCGCCATACTGACCGTGCAATTGCTCAAAATCGACTGGCTGATGTTAGCCGGCGGCTTGTTGTTGCTGTGGATTTGCTGGAAATTATGGCAGGATTTACGCGCCCCGCCGCCGCCGGCGAGCGCCGCCACCGGCCAGGCCGCCGCTAACCCGCCCATGCTGGCCTCCATCATGCAAATCGTGGTGGCCGATTTATCCATGTCGCTAGATAATGTGCTGGCGGTGGCCGGCATCGCCGATGGGCATACCGTGTTGCTGGTCATCGGCCTGGCCATCGCGGTCGCCTTCATGACTTTCGCGGCCGCCATGATCGCCAACATCCTGCAAAAAAATCCATGGATAGGCTATGTGGGCCTGGCGATGATCCTCTATGTGGCGCTGAAAATGATTTACCGCGGCGGCTTGCAGTTGCTGTGACGCCGGCTGGCGGCGCGCGCCTGCAGCGCCGCCATGGCCGGCAAGGTTTTACCCTCGAGAAATTCGAGAAAAGCGCCGCCGCCGGTGGATACGCACGACAACCCGTCGGTGAGGCCGAAGCGCTCGGCGGCGGCCACGGTGTCGCCGCCGCCGGCCACCGAAAAGGCATCGGATTCGGCGATGGCGCGACCCACAGCGCGCGTGCCGAGGCAAAATTGCGCGGTTTCGAAAACCCCTAGCGGGCCGCTCCAGATGATGGTGGCGGCGGTTTTGATGAGGGCCACGCTATGTTTGACCGCGGCATCGCCGAAATCGAAAATCATGTCGTCATCGGCGATATCGCCCACCGCTTTCACGCTCGAATCGATATTCGCATCCAGCCGCTTGGCCACCACCACATCTTCGGGCAGATAAATCGGCTGCCCGCGTTCGGCGCTGGCGCGCAATAACGCCGCCGCCGCCGGCACCAACGCCGGCTCGTATAACGAGCGCCCGATGTTATGCCCAGCGGCCGCCAAAAAGGTATTGAGCACGCCGCCGCCGGGAATGAGCTGGTCCACCCAGCCCGATAAGGCCTCTAAGGCGCTGAGTTTGGTGGACACTTTGGCGCCGCCGATAATCGCTACCAACGGGCGGCGCGGCGCTTGCAACACCGCCCCCAGCGCCGCCTGCTCGGCCAGCAGCAAGGGCCCGGCGCACGCTAACCGGGCGTATTTCGCCACCCCACAAGTGGATGCATGGGCGCGATGCGCGGCCCCGAAAGCGTCCATCACGAACACCTCGCACAGCGCCGCGTATTGCTGCGCCAACTGCGCGTCATTGGCTTTTTCGCCGACATTGAAGCGCACATTTTCCAGCATGACCGCTTCGCCAGCGGCCAGTTGCGGCGGATTCACCAAATAATCGGCGCGCAATTTGATGTCGATGCGCAGCGCCCGGCTTAAGTAATCCGCCATCGGCGCCAGCGACAACGCCGCATCACGCCGCCCCTCCTCGGGGCGACCGAGATGGGACATGAGCATCACCCGGGCGCCGGCATCGAGCGCCAAGCGCGCCCCGGCGACGGCGGATTCCAAGCGTTTCGCCGAGACGATTTTGCCATCCGCCAAGGGCGCGTTGAGGTCTTCGCGAATCAACACCCGCTTACCGCGCAAATCCGCCGCCGCCAAATCCGCCAGGGCTAACATGGGCGGCGTGGACTTAGCTGAAGCAGTCATATCGATTATTTTTCATCGTAAACTTTCATCGCTGAATTTGCGCGATGAATTTTCATCAATCCGCGCCAGTTGCGCCGCCATTAACGCGCCGACATCAATGCAATAGTGGTATCCAACATGCGGTTAGAAAAGCCCCATTCGTTGTCGTACCAAGCGCAAACCTTGACCAAATCGCCGCCGATGACGCGCGTCATGCCGCCATCCACGGTGGATGACAGCGGCGAGTGGTTGAAATCCACCGACACTAACGGTTCATCCGTGTAACCGAGCACTGTGCCATCGGCCGCGGCTTGTAGCGCGGCGTTAATTTCCGCCACCGAAGTGGCGCGACCGGCGACGAAGGTGAGGTCCACCATGGACACATTGATGGTGGGCACGCGCACCGAAAAGCCGTCCAATTTGCCGTCCAACTGCGGCAACACCATGCCCACGGCCGCGGCGGCGCCGGTTTTGGTGGGAATCATCGAGCTGGTGGCGGAGCGGGCGCGGCGCAAATCGGCGTGATACACATCGGTCAGCACTTGGTCGTTGGTGTAGGCGTGAATGGTGTTCATCAAGCCGTGCAACAGCCCCACCGAATCGAGCAACGCCTTAGCTAACGGCGCCAGGCAATTGGTGGTGCACGAGGCGTTGGAGATGACCGTGTGACCGGCTTTTAAGGTGTGGTGATTGACGCCGTACACCACCGTGGCGTCCACATCGGCCCCGCCCGGGGCCGAGATGATGACCTTTTTGGCGCCGGCTTCTATGTGCGCCGCGGCCTTTGCTTTGGAGGCGAAAAAACCGGTGCACTCATACACCACATCGATGCCGAGTTCGCCCCATGGCAGGCGCGATGGGTCGCGCTCGGCAAAAGTTTTGATGGTATCGCCATTGACGATAATCGCGCCATCCGCCACCTCCACCTGACCGGGAAATTTGCCATGCGCGGTGTCATAGCGCGTTAGGTGGGCGTTGGCGTTGGCATCGCCGAGATCATTGATGGCGACGATTTGGATGTCATCACGCGCCGCTTCATATTTAGCGCGCAGGATATTGCGGCCGATTCGGCCATAGCCGTTGATGGCTACTTTGATGGTCATGGCGGAGTTGCTCTAAGGTGGGTATGTGGGATGGTGGATTGGCGAGGTGAATCGTCATCAAACCAGTCGTGACGAAGTGGTTTATCGAACTAGCTGCGCGGTGACGCACTCGACCACGCGTTCGACGCTGAGGTTGAAGTGGGCGAATACATCCGCCGCTGGCGCCGATGCGCCGAAGGTATCGAGGCCGACTACGGCGCCGTCAAAACCGACATATTGCGACCAACCGGCGGTGACTCCAGCCTCCACCGCCACTCGCGCCGTGATCGATGGCGGTAATACCGAGTGCCGATAGGCCGCATCTTGGGCTGCGAATCGAGCCACCGACGGCATGGACACCACGCGGATGCGAGGCCGATTCGAGGCCGCGCTCAAGCGCTCGGCGGCGGCCACGGCTAACGCCACCTCCGAGCCGGTGGCGATGATGATGGCATCCGGCGCGCCGGCGCACTGGCGCAATACATAGCCGCCCCGGTCGATGGCCGCCAACTGCGCCGCATCGCGCGACTGGTGCGGCAAGGTTTGGCGCGATAACGCCAGGGCGTGGGGTTGCTCGGTGGATTCGCACGCCAGCCGCCAGGCCACCGCGGTTTCCACCGCATCGCACGGCCGCCACAGCGCCAAATTCGGCACCAAGCGCAGGCTCGCCAACTGCTCGACCGGCTGATGGGTGGGGCCGTCTTCGCCCAGACCGATGGAATCATGGGTGAAGATAAAAATGCTCGGCAATTTCATCAGCGCCGCTAAGCGCACGGCGGCTCGGGCGTAATCCGAGAACACCAAAAAAGTGGCGCCATAGGGCTTGAAACCGCCGTGCGCAGCGATGCCCGATAGCATGGCCGCCATGGCGAATTCGCGCACCCCGAAGTAGATATAGTTGCCGCCTGGATTCTCTTGAATGCCCACCGATTGCGACCATAAGGTGAGGTTGGATTCGGCCAAATCGGCCGAGCCGCCGAGCAATTCGGGCAATAACGCGCCGAATTTTTCCAGCGCGTTTTGCGAGGCTTTGCGCGAGGCGATGGCGGCGCCGGCGGCATCCGTTTGCGCGATAACCGCGTCCGCTTGGGCGGCCCACTGCAATGGCAATTGCCGACCCATCCGGCGCGTAAACTCGGCCGCCAGCTGCGGGAATTGTTCGGCGTACGCCGCCATGCGAACCTGCCATTGTTGCTGCGCGGCGGCGCCGGATTCGCGCGCGCACCAGGCGGCGCGAATATCATCCGGGATAACGAACGGCGCATGCGGCCAATTTAGTTGGAGGCGCGCTTTTGCCACCTCATCTTCGCCCAGCGGAGCGCCGTGGCTGGCGGCGGTATCGGCTTTATTCGGCGCCCCAAAACCGATGGTGGTGCGGCAACAGATGATGCTCGGTTGGGCGGTTTGCGCCTGGGCGGCGAGCAACGCTTGCTCTACCGCTGCCGCGTCGTGGCCATCCACATCGGCTGCCACATGCCAGCCGTAAGCGGCGAAGCGCTGCGGCGTATGGTCGCTGAACCAGCCGCTCACGCGGCCGTCGATGGAGATGCCGTTGTCGTCATAAAAGGCGATTAATTTGCCGAGTTTCAGCGTGCCGGCGAGCGAGCATGCTTCGTGCGAGATGCCTTCCATCAAGCAACCATCGCCCATAAAAACATAGGTGAAATGATCGACAATAGCGTGCCCGGGGCGATTAAATTGCGCCGCCAGGGTGCGCTCGGCCGTCGCCATGCCGACGGCGCTGGCGAGGCCCTGGCCGAGCGGGCCGGTGGTGGTTTCAACGCCCGGGGCGTGGCCGTATTCCGGATGCCCGGGCGTTTTCGAATGCAATTGGCGGAATTGTTTGAGGTCGTCTATGGTCAACGCATAGCCGCTCAAATGCAGCACCGAATACAGCAGCATGGAGGCGTGGCCGTTGGAGAGCACGAAGCGATCTCGGTCCGGCCACGCCGGGTTGGCCGGGTTGTGCTTGAGGTGCCGCCACAACACCTCGGCCATATCCGCCATGCCCATGGGCGCCCCGGGATGGCCGCTGCCGGCGCGCTGCACCGCATCCATGCTAAGGGCGCGAATGGCATGGGCTTTGTGGCGATTCAGGTCGGTCATGTTGGTCACGGTGGTCTTGGCGGTCATAAAAAGCAGCGATTCGGCGATTGGGGGAGTATATACCGGTTGCTATGATTATTTAAAAACCCGTCTCCCATTGCGCGCTTTAGGTGACGACATTGCAGTGGTTTTTGGCGATTTTATGCGGGCGGCGGTTTATAATTTTTAATCGCCGCAATAATATCTGCCAATTTGCCCGCCACCCATTCGCCGCGCGCTTTGAAATGCCGATGAATATACGGCTCGCAAGTTTTGTACTATCGTGCATTTTTTGGTAGGCCTTTGTTTTGCCAGCCCACCGCCGATAACTCCAAACAATTTCATTCCTGAAATTTAGAGATTTATATATCTAAATCTGCACGGTGGATTTGCTTTTGATTTTTAGCTTTGGCTTTTAGCTTTGGCTTTTAGCTTTGGCTGTCACGCTTCACTCCCCTTAGCTTTTGCTTTTTGGTGGGGGGTTGCTTTGATGTTGAGTTCGACTTAGGTTTTCGCTTTTGATGTTGATGTTGTATCTTTTAACTCATCTTTTGTGGCTGATGAGGTTGTGGCTGATGAGGTGAAAATTTAAAGGCAAAAACGACAATCGAAAATCAAACGCTATCCCCCTAAATCAACCGCTGACCTCAAAAACGCCAATCGAACTGCAGATTTAGGTATATAAATCCCAAAATTTTCATCCCCAAAAATGCAATCCAACGCCGCGCGCAAGCCCCAGTTCATGGTCGGGTCGCAACGCAAATACAAACTGCCGGTGGGTTTCAAAACCCTATAACATCCTAATAACCGAATGGCCATATAAGCCAACTAGCAATAGTTATATTCATTGCCGAGGCCGCGAATGCCGTGCAAAAAAGAAAGCAATTGCGGATTCTCAACCCGACATTCATCGGCCCATTCATCCTTAACATCGGCTTTGGTGAAATCATCGCGAAAACTCGCGCCTTCGGCCTCCGAGCCCATCGGGGCGGTGAATTCTTTTTTCTTGTTAAAAGGGCGGTGTGGAATTGCTCGGCGGCGATGGCTGGTGCATCTCGGCCGGCGCTTCTGGTCGATTCCTAGATCGTTATCGTCGATTGATCGTTGCCGTGGATTCATGTTGTGGTCGCCCTATTCCGGCCACGACTAAATTGCCGCTTGAGCGATGCACTCTTTCGCCGCCAGCGCCAGGCAACCTACATGTAATATGTAGCGCTTAACATGCGGCGGCCTTATGACGGCGATGCCATGCCTTATAATGGCGATAATTTGGCGGCGGTGCTGTTGGCCTCGATCCATTCGCCCCAGTGCCGCAGCAGGTCGATGTTGGCGGCCGCGACCACCGATCTTTTGCGTAGTTTGGCGCAATTTAGCGCGGCTCCGGAAAGCGAGGTGGCGGCGCCGCCGGCTTCGCTCAAGATCAAGTGGCCGGCGGCGAAATCCCACAATTTTTGGCCGCCGTGGAGGTATAGATGGAAGCGCCCGGCCGCCAGCCAGCACCACTCTAACGCCGAGGAGCCGAAGTTGCGTTGCGAGCGATAGGGTGGCTTGCGCACCAGTTGGGTGGTCAAATCGCCCACCAGCCGCTTGTAATCGACCACCGCGATGCAGTCGCCCAAAACGCGCGGCGCCCCCGGCGGCGAACACGCCAATCGGCGGCGATTTCGATAGGCGCCGCGACCCTGCTGGGCGGCGAAACACTCGCCGCGCACCGGGTCGAAAACCACCCCCAGCCGCGCCGCGCCGCCGATGACCAGGGCCAGGGAAACGCCATAAAACTGCAGGCCGGCGGTGAAATTAGTGGTGCCATCCAGGGGGTCTAGAACCCAGTAGCCGGCGCCGGCCAGGCGGCACACCGCGGCTTGCTCGGCGTGCGGCATTTCCTCGCCGATAAAGCCGTATTGCGGCCAGCGGCGGCGCAAATCCGCACCCAACGCGTCTTGAATGCGCTGGTCTACATCGGTCACCCAGCTGCCGTCGGCCTTGACCACCCGCGCCATGCCGCGCTGCGCGGCGGTGTGCTCGCGAAGCGCGATGCGCTTGACAACAGCGCATAATTCGAATAGCTCCGGCCACTTCGACGGCGCCGGGCATGGCGGCGATGAGGGTTGCGGCGCTCGGGATGGCGACATGGCATTCAGCGCGCCGGCGGCGGCGTGGTTTTCAGGGGCACGGTTTCCGGTGACTTGGATGTCGGTGGCATGGATTGCGGTGGCATGGATTCTGGTGACTTGGATGTCGGTGGCATGGTCGTCATGCGACGCGCTAGCTGGGAGGGTTGGCGGGGTGGGCGGCCGGCTCGGCGACCGGGTGGGGGCGCAGCGCGGCGAGGAAGGTGTTGGGGTCGAGAATGGCGGCTTCGCTGGCATCCGCCAATACGGCGGCCGCGGCGACTCCCCTCAGCGCGGCAAATTCCGCGCCCGGCGGCTTGACGACGATGGCGAAAATGCCGAGAAATTCATCCACCGCCACGGCCACGAGGCGCGGCGCGGCGCGCATCAGCACCAGCGATAAAACATGCGCGACGGCGCCGTCGGCGGGCTCGGGAAAGCCCGGGTAAACCGGAAACACCAAAGAATCGGGGAATATCGGCGCCCTGCGGCCGGCTTGCGGGCTGGGGAATATGGGCATGGCCGGGGCTCTGGGGGAGGCCGGCGTCTCGCCGATTTCGGCCGCCAAATAGATGACCGGCACGCGTATTTCAGCCTCGACCTCGGTCTCGGCCTCGACCTCAGCCTCGACCTCAGCGGCGACCTGGCTAGCGGCGCCGCGAAAATAATGCCGCCCCTCGAATTCAACGATTTCATCCGCATAAGCGCGCACCGCGCTCTCGACCAGGCGCGCCGGCAGCGCGAACCGATGCCGCCCAACCCGCACCAACAACGCGCACGCCGCATCGACCGCAGTCTCGACTGCGGTATGCGCAGCCGGCAGTGTTTTGGCGGCCGAGACGGCCACCACGGCCGGTTTTGATTCGCCATGCCAGGCGGCCGGCGACGCGGCTTTTGATTCCACCGCCGACGCCGATTCTGATTCCGCAATCGATTCAGCCAACCCAGCGCCGCCATCGGCGGCCTCCGCAGCGCTCGGCAACAGCGATTCCAGCATGCCGTTTAGCGCTTTAATGTGCGCCTTGGTGGCCACCAAAACGCACCCCACATCGGCGCTCAAGGCATCGTGAATTTCCTCGAGAAAATGCAACAGACTGACATCGCCGGCGGCCGCGGCGGATTCGGCGCTGGCCAGATTGGCGGCCAAAATGCGCTCCACCCGGGCGCAGAATATCGCCACATCGTCATGCTCGGCGGCCTCGGCGTCATCGCACAAGGCGCGGAATTCGCCGCGCAACGCGGTCAGCAATTCCCCGCTCACCCCGTGCTCTCGCCAAAGCGTCAACTGGGCATGAATGCGGCCTAGAATTTCCGCGCTGGCCGATGGAAACATGGCTACGATGGAATCAGCTGGGGGCTTAAGTTAATGGCGGCGGAAAACGGTGCCATACCTTGGCCTGCCCCTCGGCCAAAAACCGCGCGCCGCGCCACTGACCGCCCTCCCATCGGCGGCGATTCGGCCGCCGCGCCCCGGGGCCGGCGGCGCGGTTAAGCCGCCGGCAGCAGCCAAATAAACCTCATCCAAACCTGACCTCACCTCGGTCCACAGCCCTTTCACCGTTGAAAATTTCACCGATAAAACCATGCGTGGTTGCGCGCGCCGCCGGCGTTCGCTACTGGCGGCTGGAGAATTGCGGCGCAAAACCGCGCTCCACGGCGCCCGCCGGCGATGCCAGGGCGGTGGAATGCGCCAGTTTGCGCGTCGCGGCGTCAATTTTTTCCAGCGTCGCGGTGGCCGCGGGCATGGTTTGTCCGCCGACCAGGGCGGCGCGGGCGACCGCGGCGCGGCGCTCCAAAATGCGCACCCGGGCGGTGATTTCGGCCGCGCTTTGGGTGGCGCGTTCGGCCAGGCGGCGCGCTTGGGCCGCGGCCGCGGCACCGTCGCCGCCCTCGGCGACCACGGCCGCATGGATGGATGCATTCAGCGACCACAGGCTGGATTGCTCGGCCGCCGCTTCAAGCAATTCGATGATTTCATCGATGCCGCGGGTGCCTTCGCGCAGTTGCTCGGTGGCGACTTCCTGGCGGCGGCTGCCGCCGACCTCGCCGTCGGCGTTCAATTCGCCTAAGGCGGCGCGTAATTCGCTCAGCGCCAGGCCGGCCTGCTGCGCGCATCGGCGCTCGTAAGCACGCCGCCGCCGCGCCGCCCGCAGCAGCGTCCCTATCAAGGCCGCCGAAGCCAACACCGCCACGGCGCCGAAAGTCCACGGCAGCTGGGCGATTTCCACGGCGCTGGCGGCGCGCCAAAAATCCCACGCCGCGGCCGCCGCGCGCGCCCCATCCACCACCAACCCGGCCAAACCTTGCAACGTCAACACCGGCTGATAACGCAGATAAAGCCAGCCGCCGAGCGCCGCCGTCAACAGCAGCGCCCAGCACCACCCGGCCCAGCCCAAACCGCCCGGCGGGGAGTCCACATCCTCATTCATGCGCGCAGCTTGCGCGGCGCCAGCGGCGACCATCGGCTTAATTTAGACGGGTGGGGTTGTCAAGCGGGGGATGGCGGGGCGGCGGCCGGGCGACTGGCGGCGGATTTATGAGCCGGCTTGAAGCAACGCGAATTCAATCTCATCCGCGCATCATGGCTGCGCCGCATGGCCTATTAATTAACCCGCCGGATTGTATGAATATGTTGCATAAACATATCGCATGGCATATTAATTAACCGCGATATTACATGGCATATTAATTAACGCCGCTAGTGCATAAGCATGGCATGGATTTAAAACTTGCCTGGCATCGGCGCCGCCAGGGCGCATTTGGATTCAAGTTTGGATGCTAATTTTGCGCCATTGTACCGCCAAAAATGGGCCTCTACTCGATAGCGCCGGCGATGGCGAATCATCCCGACCATCGCGCCGCCGACCATCTCGACGGCGACCTCACGGCGACCTCACGGCCGGCGGTCGGCGGCCCCCGGCGGATGCAAAAAATTGCTTATAATCGCCCGCAGACCACCTTCCCAGTTGCCACGCCCATGCCCCGCGCGCGCCAAAAATCCACGCCGCCAGATACCGACAACAGCGCTGAGGTTTCCTTGAAAAATAACTTGCTGGTTTCCATGCCGCAGCTGACCAGCCCGAATTTTCATCAAACCGTTTCGCTGATTTGCCAGCACGACGCCAACGGCGCCATCGGCATCATCGTCAATCGCCTCACCGACCATCGCATGGGCGATATTTTCACCCAGCTATCCTTGCCGGTTTCCAATCTCGAGCGCACCGAGCAACCGGTTTTCGAAGGCGGCCCGGTGCACCCCGAATTGGGGCTGGTGATTCACGCCGAAGAAGGCGGTGAAAACGACTGGGATTCCTCGTTGGAGATCGGCGGCGGGCTATGGCTGACCAGTTCGCGAGATATTTTGGGCGCCATCGCCGGCGGCCGCGGGCCGCGGCGCGCGATCATGAGTTTGGGCTACATCGGCTGGGGGCCGGGACAACTGGAGGCGGAGATTCAGGAGAATTCATGGTTCCACGCGCCGCCCGACCACGGCCTCATTTTCAACACCCAAATCGACCAAAAATGGCGCCAAGCGGCCGAATTGCTGGGCATCGATTATGCGCGGCTGTCTACCGAAGTGGGCCATGCGTAACCCCGGCGGACGCGCTTGAGCACGAGTTTGGCGCCGCGCCGGACGGCGACGATGCGCGTCATCGGCCTGGATTTCGGCCTGAAGCGCATCGGCATCGCCACCGGCAACTTGCGCACCGGCAGCAGCCAAGCGCTGGCGGTGGTGTCGGCCAACCACGGCATGCCCCAGTGGCCGCCAATCGACCACTTAATCGCGCAATGGCTGCCATGCGCGCTGGTGGTCGGCCTGCCTCTGCACATGGACGGCAGCGAGGGCGCGATGGCGGCCAAAGCGCGCGCCTTCGGGGCCTCCGTCGGGCGGCGTTTCGGCCTTAGGGTCGCGTTCGTGGACGAGCGCTTAAGCACCGTCGCGGCCGAGGAATGGCTGGCGCGCGGCGCCGTGCGCGGCCAATCCCAAGCGCGCCGCCGCCAACAACACCGCGACAGCCTGGCCGCGGAAATAATCGTGCGCACCTATCTGGCCGAACGGCGTAACGGCCGCCACGGCGCCACCGCCGCCACGGATGAGGATGAGGATAATGCAAGCGCCCGGGCCTAACAACGCCGCGCAGGTGGATTCGCTCATCGCGCGCATGGCGGAGGGAATCATCGCCCAGCAACTCGCCACGCCGCTGCTCATCGGCATCCACACCGGCGGCGCTTGGCTCGCCGAACGCTTGCAGGCGCGCATCTATCCCACCGAGCCGCCGCCGCTCGGCACCTTGGATATTTCCTTTTATCGCGATGATTTCAGTCGCGTCGGCTTGCACCCCGAGGTGCGAGCGTCGAATCTGCCACCCGTGGACGGGCGGGATTTGGTGTTGGTGGATGATGTGCTGCACACCGGGCGCACCATTCGCGCAACCCTCAATGAAATTTTCTCCTATGGTCGGCCGCGGCGCGTTTGCCTGGCGGTGTTGGTGCAGCGCCCGGGACGGGAGTTGCCCATACAGGCCGATGTGGTCGGGCTGGCATGGGCGCGCCCATCAAGAAGCCAAACTCAGCCAAGTGGATGGCGGCTTGGCGCTGAACATCGTGGACCTCAGCGGCGCCAAATCCGCGCCTAAATCCGCGCCCGAAACTGCGTCATGAATGCGCTATGACTGCCACATGAGCGACCAGAGCAACTCCATGCGCGACCCCAGCGCCGCGGCGCTCGCGCGCCAGCCATGCGCCGACGGCAATGCATCGAGTAGCGCGCCCGAGCATGGGCCTGAGCATGGACATGAGCATGAACATGAACATGAACATAAGCATGGCATCCAATTCGACCAAGCCGGTCGCCTGAAGCACTTTTTGACCATAGACGGCTTGTCGCGCGCCGTTTTGCTCGGTATTTTGGATACCGCCGAATCCTTCGCCAGTTTCGGTCAGCGCGAGATCAAAAAAGCGCCGTTGTTGCGCGGCAAAACCATGATAAATCTGTTTTTCGAGCCGAGCACGCGCACCCGCACCACCTTCGAAATCGCCGCCAAGCGCTTGTCGGCCGATGTCATCAATCTCAACGCCTCGCGCATGTCCACCATCAAGGGCGAATCCATCATCGACACCGTGCGCACCTTGGAGGCCATGCACACCGATTTATTTGTAGTGCGCGACCGCGCCAGCGGCACCGCGCACCTCATCGCGCAGCATCTGCCCGAGCATGTGCGCGTCATCAACGCCGGCGACGGCCGCCACGCGCATCCGACCCAAGCCATGCTCGATATGTTCACCATCCGCCGCGCCAAAGGCGGCTTCGCCGGCCTCAAAGTCGCCATCATCGGCGACCTGCTGCACTCCCGCGTGGCGCGTTCGCAGATTCAAGCCCTGGCCACCTTAGGCGCCGCGGAAGTTCGCGTGGTCGGGCCGCGCACCCTCATCCCCACCGAAATCGAAGCCATGAGCGCCGCGCACATGCGGGTGATAGCCACCTCGAATATGTTAGACGGCTTGGCCGATATCGATGTGGTCATCATGCTGCGCCTGCAACGCGAGCGCATGAACGGCCAACTGGTGCCCAGCGCGCAAGAATATTTCCATCGTTATGGCCTGACCGAACAAAAACTGCGCCACGCCGCCGCCGATGCGGTGGTGATGCATCCCGGCCCGATCAATCGCGGCCTGGAAATCTCCTCAGCGGTAGCCGACGGCTCGCGCTCGGTCATCTTAGAGCAAGTGACCAACGGCATCGCCGTGCGTATGTCCATACTGGCGATCATCATGGGCGGCGCTGGCGGCGAAATTGCGGCATGAGTGGATTTATCAATCGCATGATCAATCGCGGCGGCGGGATGGATTCGGTCACCGGCGATAAGCCCATCATCCGCTGGCGGTACTTGCCAGCGCAACCATTCATCGATTGCAAATTTAATGAACGAAAACCAAAGCAACAGCAAAAATCCAAAAAACAAAACCAACTCCTCTCAAATAACAACCTAATAATGGGGATTTAGGTATATAACTCCCTTATATTTTTTTGGGAATTATATACTTATTGCCATAGAAATCGGTTGAAATGGGATATAATTTCTAAAATCTACTGGCAATTACGGGGAATGTAAGGGAATGGGTGAGTGCAACATAAAGCCGAGTACGATATTCGCTGGCGATAATCTCGATATTTTAAGGGGATTTAATAGCGATTGTATAGATTTGATTTATCTTGACCCGCCGTTTAATTCTAATGAGAATTATGCCGCGCCGATAGGTGGTGAGGCGGCCGGGGCGGCATTCAAGGATACATGGACACTTGATGATGTCGATGAGGCGTGGGTGGAGATAATAGAGAAAGAGTATCCTGATGTAGCAAGCATTATTGAGACCGCTGGCCGGTGTCATAGCAAAGGTATGCAATCGTACTTGACTATGATGGCTATACGGCTAATGGAGTTGTATCGTGTATTGAAAACCACTGGTAGTATTTATTTACACTGTGACCATCATGCAGTTCATTATCTCAAAGCAATGATGGATAGTATTTTTGGGCGAAGCCGATTCAAAAACGAAATAACATGGCGGCGCACGGAAGCATCAAAAATGCCAGGTATTAGGTATGGGAATGTCACCGACTCCATTCTTTTTTATTACAAATCCAGCACTGCGGTATGGAATCAACCAAAGATAAAAAAAGATGTTAATGTTATCCCAAAATCATACAGGCAAGACGCGGATGGCAGGTGGTTTCGCCCCATTGATGTTGTGGCATTGCCCGCGCACGGCGGCAATAGCCCCATGTATACCTACAAGGGGTTCAAACCAAATACAAGATGGCTTATGACGAAGGAAAATCTCAAAGCCCTTGATGATAAAGGGTTGCTTATGTTTAGTAAATCAGGGCGACCCTACCGAATTCAATATCTTGATAACCACCCAGGCACGCCGATAACGAATCTGTGGGATGATATAAAAGGGGCTGGTCATATGCCGGCCAAAGAACGCACTACATTTAAGACCCAAAAGCCACTCGCCCTGCTGGATCGAATTATTGAAGCGAGTAGCAATGAGGGTGATATGGTATTAGACCCGTTTTGCGGCTGTGCTACGGCGTGCGTGTCGGCCGAACAACATGGTAGAAAATGGATTGGAATTGACCTCTCGCCGCTCGCCCAAAAATTGGTGGTAAAGCGACTAAAGCGTGAGATTGGTTCCATATTTACTCAGCCGATTCCTCGGTCGGATATTCCATTCCGAACCGACATGGGGATGATTGAAAACTATAAATCTGTCGAAAATATAAACCACCTATACGGGAATCAAGAATGAGGAAAAAAACAATGCAGCCGTGCATTGTATAGTTGTTGGATTTAGTTTGCAGCAAGCAAAAACGAAACGGTTGTTTGGCGTGGACGATGTTGGTAATCAAACAGAAATTAATGCAAAAAATATCAATCCCTATTTGGTGGACGCTAATGACTTTTTCATTAATAAAAGAACTAATTCTAGGTGTGATGTTACGCCAATGGTACGCGGAAGTTCCCCGATATGCGGATGGAGTCTTTTGCTGAACGAAGACGAAAAAAATGAGTTACTTAGTGCCTACAACAATGCTGGTAAATACTTAATGAAGTTTGTTGGCGCAACCGAGTTTATATATAACATACCGAGATATTGTCTGTGGTTAGAAAATTACCCACCTGCTGAATTACGAAAAATGCCGTTAGTGATGGATAGAGTTCAAGGGGTAAAAAAGATGCGAGAAGAAAGTCGTAAAATTCCAAACGTCGCGCCCATTTTACCGGCCAAAAAGAAACCGGGCCGCAACAGCGGCGGTGGAGTTAAAAGTCAAGTTAAAACGCTGCAGTAAAATAAATTGATGACGCGATTAATTATCGAACCCATAGTCGAACCCATGGCCGAGGTGGCGACATGAGTTTGCTCATCCACGGCGGGTGCTTGGTGGACCCGGCCAACCACATCGATGGGGCGCGCGATGTGTACATCGAGCATGGAAAAATCGTCGCCATCGACGCGCCGTCTAAAAATCGTGCCGCAGCGCAAAAGATCGATGCCGCCGGATTGTTGGTGTTGCCCGGCATCATCGATTTATGCGCCCGCCTGCGCGAGCCCGGCGACACCCACATCGCCACCATCGCCAGCGAAACCGAGGCCGCGGTCAGCGGCGGCATCACCCGCTTGGTGTGCCCGCCAGATACCTCGCCGGTGGTCGATACGCCGGCCATGGTGGGCATGATTCAAGACCGCGCCCGCGCCTGCGGCTTCGCCCGGGTGCATCCGTTGGGGGCGCTGACCGCGGCTTTGGGCAGCGAACGATTGGCCGATATGGCGTTGCTGATGGAAGCCGGCTGCGTCGGCGTGAGCAACGCCTGGCATGCGGTGGAGAACACTTTGGTGATGCGGCGCGCCATGCAATACGCCGCCACCTACGACCTGCCGGTGTTCGCCACCCCCAGCGACCCGTGGCTACAAGGCAACGGCGTCGCCCATGAAGGCGAAATCAGCACCCGGCTGGGGCTGCCGGCCATCCCCGAGGCGGCGGAGACGGTGGGCGTGGCGCGCGATCTGGCGCTCATGGAAACCAGCGGCGCGCGCGCCCACTTCGCATTGCTGTCTTGCGGGCGCGCCGTGGATATGGTGGCCGAAGCGGCGGCGCGTGGCTTGCCGGTCACCGCCGGGGTCGCCATCGCCCACTTGCATTTGAACGAAAAACACATCGGCGCGTTCGATTCTCGGTGCAAGGTGTTGCCGCCGCTGCGCACCGAGCGCGATCAACTGGCGTTGATTCGCGGTCTCGCCGACGGCGTCATCGGCGCGATTTGCTCAGATCACCAGCCGCACGACGCCGACGCCAAACTGGCGCCGTTCGCCGAAGCCGCCGCCGGCATCGCCGGGGTCGACACCCTGCTGACTTTGAGCATGCAATTGGTCGCGCAACAGGCGCTGCCGCGCGCCGTGGTGGTGGCCGCTTTGACCGCAAACCCAGCCGCCATCATCGGCTTAGACGCCGGCCATCTCGGCCTCGGCGGCGCCGCCGACTTATGCTTGTTCGACCCCAATTTGGAGTGGCCTCTCGACCTCGACTCCATGCGCAGCCGCGGCAAGAATTCACCATGGTTCGGCCGCACCTTGCGCGGCAAAGTGGTGGCCACCTTCATCGACGGCGAAGCCGTGTATCGACTTTAATGTCGCGGCGGTGAAACTACGATGCAAGCCGACCGATAGATTAAGCGCCCTAAAATTATCTCCGCTCACCGGCCGCCAAGTTATGGCGATTTTAATGTTGATGGCACGACCGCGCCGGCGATGCATTGGGCGATGCCTTTAGTATCGTTAGCGAAATTTTTTCGCCTGTATTTTTGCTACGGCTTACCATCATTTAATACCTTGTCCATCTTGTGGTAATTTTTTTTGCTACATTGAAATTCACATAACCAAATTCACATAACCAAATTCACATAACCTAAGAGGGTATTTTTATGAACTCCCATGTTCGTGTTTATCGACCCGTTTCGATGAAAATCACCACGGCGCGCATGTTGGCATCGGCGCTCGCCGCCTTGGCCTTGGTTTTTGCGGCCTCGAGTTACGCCGCGCAACCGCATGCCGCCGCTGGCTTGGCGGCCATCGATGTAAACGATGGCTTTGCCGATTTAGTGAGCGCGGTAAAACCGGCCGTGGTCACCATCGCCGGCGAGCGCCGGGCGTCGACAAGCCGGCAACCATTCGGGCCGCAAACGCCGGGGTTTGAAGAATTTTTCCGCCGTTTTTTTAATGCCCCGCCCGGCGGGCCAGCGCCCAAACAACCGCCTAAGGCGCACTCCATCGGCTCCGGATTCATCATCGATGCAAGCGGCTTGGTGGTGACCAACTATCATGTCATCGAACATATCGACAACATCGAAGTAGAATTGGACGATGGCACGCGCTGGCCGGCGACGCTCAAAGGCGGCGACCAGCGCTCCGATTTGGCGTTGTTGCAAATCACCGCCGAAGGGCCGTTGCCGTATGTGAAATTCGGCGATTCGGACGCCGCCCA
Source organism: Candidatus Poriferihabitaceae bacterium (assembly GCA_965243285.1). Taxonomy (GTDB): domain Bacteria; phylum Pseudomonadota; class Gammaproteobacteria; order Arenicellales; family Poriferihabitantaceae; genus JAHRAW01. Next base: position 2,734,607 of record OZ251537.1, read on the forward strand.
AGTGGGTGATTGGGTCATCGCCATCGGCAACCCGTTCGGCCTCGGCGGCACCACCACCAGCGGCATTATTTCCGCCCGTGGGCGTGACATTCGGCGCGACCAGTTAACCGATTTCATCCAAGTCGATGCCCCCATCAATAGCGGCAATTCCGGCGGCCCGCTGTTCAACACGCGCGGCGAAGTCATCGGCATAAACACCGCCATCGCCACCCCCACCGGCGGCAATGTCGGCATCGCGTTCGCCATTCCAGCCTCCTTAGCGAGCCGCATCATCGCCCAGTTGCGCGACAAAGGCGTGGTGAATCACGGCTTTTTGGGGGTGTATTTTCAGGCCCTCAGCGCTGAAATCGCCGAGCATCTAGGGCTGGAAGAAGCGCTCGGCGCCTTGATAGCCGAAGTCGTAAAAGACAGCCCGGCGGAAAAAGCCGGCATCAAAGCCGGCGATGTCATCCTCACCTATGATGGCCGGGCGATAAAAACCATCAGCAATTTGTCCAAGTATGTGGCCCTAACCGAGCAACAAGCCCGCGTCGACATCGAAGTTTTTCGCGACGGCAAGCGCCTCACTTTGGAGGTCGCCATCGGCAAACGCGCCGCGGAAAAACAAGATTCGACCAGCCCGGATGAGGTCTCGAAATCCAACCACCTCAGCCTATCGGTAGCCGCCTTGGACGACGCCAACCGCCAAAAATATCGCCTCGATAAAAACGCGCAAGGCGTGGTCATCGTCGCGGTGATGCCGGGCGGCGCCGCGGCCCAGCAAAATTTACGCCCCGGAGACCTCATCAAACGCGTAGGCAAAACCCCCGTGAACTCCCCAGCGGAAATGCATACCGCTATCGACAGGTACTTAACCGCCGATAAAAAATCGGTGTTGCTGCTAACCGAACGCCATGGCGAAACGCGCTTCGTGGTACTGCCCATAGAGCGCCAGGATTAATCGATGCCATCCGCAGCGCGCTTTGGTTTTTTAAATGAAAACCGACGCCGCGCTGCGGAATTTTCATGCTGAAAATTCACAACTGCCCGCCATTCACAACCGCCATGCAATTTAAATTGCATGTATTCAAATTTCAGGCATTAAAATTAGGGATTTATATACCTAAATCTGCACGGTGGGTTTGGCTTTTGTTTTACTCCCCCAGATGAAGAGGGTGTGCGAAAAGCCCCCTTGTTTGATATTTTACTCTGAAATCATTTATCAAAAAAGGTACAATAGGTGCTTACAACATTCTATTGATGCATTCAATCACTTGCCATCAAAATATTATCATGCCTTTCACAAAATCATACACCGCGCATCTATCTACGCAGTGCAGTATGTTCAATAGCATGCCGCAAGTTGCCAAGAAGGCGATGACTCTTGCTGCCAACGGTAGAAAATTTATAACCGGCGAGCCTAATAAATTGTATTACGGCACCTTGTCGTTGAAACAATATTTAGAAGAAAATGGCGAGCGCGATGCTTTTATTATTCGCGACCTAAACTCATTAGACCAAATTAGGGATGAGGTAAAAACCAACAGCCGAGTCAAAAGCCAAAGCGAAAAGCCAAAGCGAAAAGCCAAAGCGAAAAGCCAAAGTCCCCCCACCAAATCAGCCCGAGCCTATCGGCTCGGACAGATTTGACTCCCCCCAGATGAAGCGGGGGAGTAAAACAAAAGCTAAAGCCGCCGTGCAGATTTAGGTCTATAAATCCCTTAAAAAACGCCAATCGAACTGCAGATTTAGGTCTATAAATCCCATATATAATGTTGCCTTGCTCGCATTAATGTCATCGTGCGCCCACTTCATCGCATCGAAAAATCCATGAGCACATTCCGCCCCTTAGACGATAAGGCGACCGCCGCCACCGATGCCATTTTAGATTTTTGGTTCGGTCGCGATGCCTACGCCCGCACCGCCACCGCCATCGCGGGCGAACAAAGCGCGCTGTGGTGGTCTAAAAATGACGCCACCGATGCCGACATCCGCCGCCGTTTCGAAGCCTTCAGCGCCGCTGCGGTCAGCGGCCAACTGGCCGATTGGGAGGGCACGCCGCGCGGTTTGCTGGCGCTGATTATCTGCACCGACCAATTTCCGCGCAATATGTATCGCGACACCGCCCAAGCCTTCGCCGCCGATGCCGCGGCTTTGAAATTCGCCAATCAATTTGGTCGAATGAGCGGCAGCCTGTGGACACAACCCATCCAACGCGTGTTCGCCTATTTGCCTTTCGAGCATAGCGAGCGCATGGACGACCAAATTTCATCGGTAAGTGGCTATGAAATGCTGGTCCACCGCGCCGCCCGCGCATCGGCGGAAGAAATTGCCTTGTTCGAAGGCTATCTCGATTTCGCGCGCCAGCATCACGCCATCATCAAACGCTTCGGGCGCTTTCCGCATCGCAATAAAATTCTCGGGCGGCAGTCGACGGCGGAAGAGCTCGAATTCCTAACCCAGCCGGGGTCTTCTTTTTAATACATGTAATTTGCATATAGGTAATTTTAGGGGGCTGCGTTTGTTTTTTGCTTTTGATTTGGCTTTTGGCTTTTGCTGTTAACGCTTTACTCCCCCCAGAGGAAGAGGGTGTGCGAAAAGCCCCCTTGTTTGATATTTTACTCTGAAATCATTTATCAAAAAAGGTACAATAGGCGCTTACAACATTCCATTGATGCATTCCATTGATGCATTCCATCAATGCATTTTATTGATGCATTCAATCACTTGCCATCAAAATATTATCATGCCTTCCACAAAATCATACACCGCGCATCTATCTACGCAGTGCAGTATGTTCAATAGCATGCCGCAAGTTGCCAAGAAGGCGATGACTCTTGCTGCCAACGGTAGAAAATTTATAACCGGCGAGCCTAATAAATTGTATTACGGCACCTTGTCGTTGAAACAATATTTAGAAGAAAATGGCGAGCGCGATGCTTTTATTATTCGCGACCTATTAGAAGAACAAAACTGGCGCGCCTTTGAGTCCACCTATTCACACACCGGCAGAGCGCCCTATGCGCCGATGGCGATGATGGGGTTGCTCGTGCTGGCCATCATCAACGGCGTGCATTCGCTGCGCGGGATAAAGAAATTCGCTGGTTTTAATTTAGCGGCGCAGTGGGTTTCTGGCGGCATTTGCCCGCAGTATAAAAGTTCGCTGCCGTGAGAAAAGCTGCGGTGTTTTTGATAAAAGAAATTTTATTTTTGACGAGCAGAGCAATAGTTATACATGCCTTGCTGGCCATCGACTTATAGAGACCTATAGAGAAGCAAACAGAGTCAGATACGCGAGTAAAAGTTGTGGCGCTTGCGCGCTGAAATCGAAGTGCACTACATCAAAAACAGGTGGTGTTATATATCGCTATCATGGCGATGCGGAAATGGCTGCTTGGAGGGCAAGCATGGCAGGAGAAGACCCGCGGAAATATTCCAACTTACGCGCTGCATCAGTTGAGACAGTATATTCAATGATACGCGGCGTGCAGCAGTTGAATAGATTTAGGCGGCGTGGATTAGCCGCGGTGCGTCTTGAATTTGGCATGCACGCGGTGGCTTATAATGTCAATCGGTTAATAGCGCTATCGCAGCCAAAAATGATCTAAAAACATGTTTTTTAGCCACATAAAAGAATGTAATAACGATTTACTTGTTGTAATAGCCATTTATTTTGCATACTTTAGTTAACTATAATAAAAATTATTAATAAATTATTAATAAATTATTGATATGTGATATTCCTCACTTTTTTTTCAATAATCACCCGCAGAAAAATCAAAATACAGCATTTTACTTTGCGATATTAAAATAACCAAAACCGAGTTTTAGAACACCCTCATTAAAGCGGGGGAGTAAAGCGTAACAGCCAAAGCTAAAAGCCAAAAGCGAAAAATCAAAGCGAAAAATCAAAGCGAAAAGCCAAAGCGAAAAATCAAAAGCCAAATCAAAACCACTGTGCAGATTTAGATATATAAATCCTTTACATATGTATATGCGCCAGGCGCGTCGGCTGGAATTTTGCGCTGGCCGTAGTGTGCTGGTAGTATTGCGGCTGCGACCGGCCACGCAGTGGTGCGCGGTTTAACGCCGCCCGGGTCGCCGCCAATCCATCTCATATTCGCCCTGAAATGGCCGTCCGATTATTCCTTGCACTGGTGGCGCTTGTGGGCGTCATGTGGCTCATCACGCGGTACAAAAAAGCCGACGCGGCGCGCCGCAATCGCGCCTTGCGCAACATATTGCTGTGCGGCATCGGCATCGTCATCGTGGCGCTGGCAGTGAGCGGGCGCATTCCGGTGTTGTTCGCCATCGTCGGCGCGGCCTTGCCGTGGCTGAACCGGTTATTGACGGTGCGCCAACTCTGGAAAACCTTCACCGCCTTTCGCAAGCCCGCCGGCGGCCAGCCAAACGGCGCGCCAAACGCGTCCGCCGCCGCGCTTGATATCGCCGAGGCTTATGAGATTCTCGGCTTGGCCGCCGGTGCTAGTGAGTCGGAAATCATCGAAGCCCATCGCAAATTAATGCAAAAAGTACACCCCGACCGCGGCGGCTCGGATTACCTCGCGGCGCGCATCAATCAAGCTAAGGAAATTTTGCTGAATGCGGCCTGACAATTTTAAATCCCAAGCCGGCCGCCGCGGCCAACTCAGCCCCAGGTGGCAACGCGCCATGCGGGCGTGGTATGAATCCGCTAAGTGGATTCATCCGCCAACATGGCGCGCGCCCAATTTATCGGAATGGTTTTCTAAAGGGTTGTCTAAAGGGGCGACATCCGCCGCATTCGCGCAGCCGACTAAACGGATGTGGCGGCGCTGGTTGTGCGGCGTTTGGGTGGGCGCGGCGCTGGCGGTTGCCTGGCCGGCTGGCATCAGCGCCGTCGACGCCGAACACGGCGCCACTTGGGGAATCGATGCGCAGATGATATCCGCCGCCATCACCCCAGGGGTCGCCCGCCATCGCTTGCCGCGGGAAATTTCCTTGCCGCAAGTGGGCCTCGACGGCGATTTTTCGGTGCGCTACACCATCGATGCGGCGCTGCAAGGCGAGGCCGATAGATTGCTGAAAAAATACCATCCGGATTATGGCGCGTTGGCCGTGCTCGATGCCGATAGCGGGCGCGTGTTAGCCATGGCCAGCAGCGCCCGCGACGGCAGCGAGCCCGGCAACATGACCATGCGTAACAGCTACCCGGCGGCGTCGGTGTTCAAAATCGTCACCGCAGTGGCGGCCGTGAACGAAAATAAACTCGCCGCCCAGAGCGTGCTGCCGTTCAACGGCAAGTCCACCTCGTTGTATAAAAAAAATGTGTTCGAGCATCGCGATAACCAATGGACGCGGCGCTACTCCTTCCGCGAATCTTTCGCATACTCGGTGAATTCAATATTTGGGCGGGTCGGCTCGGTGGTGCTGGGCGGCGACGCCATGCTGGATTATGCGCAGCGGCTGGGCTTCAATCGGCGCTTCCATTCGGATTTCGGGTTCGATGCCGGCATGGTCGAAGTCGACACCGCCGATGCCTGGCAAGTGGCGGAAATGGCCTCCGGCTACACCCGCCGCAACACCTTATCGCCACTGCACGGCGCGGCGCTGGCGGCGACGGCGATAAACGGCGGGCATTTGGTGGCGCCGGCGCTGGTGGAAAGCATCATCGGCCCCAACGGCGTACCGCTTTATCACTATGCGCAGCCGCCCAAGCGCCCGGTGATGAGCCGCCAAACGGCGCTGGAATTGCAACACATGATGCGCGCCACGGTCGCTTTCGGCTCGTCGCGAAAAGCCTTCGCGAACTTCCATCGCCGGGCTTTGAAAGAGGTCGTGGTCGGCGGCAAAACCGGTTCGTTGAGCGGGCGCATCCCGCCGGGAAAATACGATTGGTTCGTCGGCTTCGCCCAATTGGACGGCCGCAAAATCGCCTACGCGGTGCTGTGCATCAACAAAAAAAAGTGGTATGTGAAATCCACCCAGCTGGCGAGGGAAATGCTCGAGTTTTATTTCAGCGAGCTGCAAAAAACTGTCGCCGCTTCATAACATTATCAATATTCAAATTAAATTATGAAACAATATTTAGATGCGGTGCGCGAAACCTTGGCCAAAGGCACGCGCAAACCCAACCGCACCGGCATCGATACCATCTCCACCTTCAACATCAATTATGAGATAGATTTAACCGCCGGTTTTCCGCTGCTGACCACCAAAGCCATCTCGTGGAAAAACATCGTCATCGAAAATCTATGGTTTTTATCCGGCGCTTCTGACATCGCGGCGCTGCGAAAACATGAGTGCAATTTCTGGGAGCCATGGGCTGATGCCGACGGCCAGGTGCCCAGTGCCTACGGTAATTTTTGGCGGCATTTTCCGCTGCCCGATGGCGGGCACAACGATCAACTCGCCTATGTGGTCGAGCAATTGCGCACAAACCCCATGAGCCGCCGCATGGTGGTGTCGGCGTGGGCGCCGGGCAACGCCCAAAGCAGCGCCCTGCCGCCGTGCCACGCCATGTGGGTGCTGAATGTGCAATTAGACGCGCACCGCGCGCCATCGCTATGCCTGCACTTGACGCAACGCAGTTGCGACATCGCCCTCGGCGTGCCGTACAACATCGCCGGCTATGCCTTATTGCTGGAATTATTGGCGCGCTTCGGCCATATGCCGGCCGGCATTTTCGCCCATACTTTGGTGGATGCGCACATCTACACCGCCGCCGATGGCCATGGCGAGGGCGATGACGATAGCGGCGTCGATAACGCGCAGTACGATCACATCCCCGGCCTCAAACAACAACTCAAACGCGCCCCGCGCCCCTTGCCCACTTTGGACATCGACCCGTCGATTAAATCGTTGGACGATTTAACGCCGTTGCTGGCGCTGCCCACCGACGCCCTTATGAAAAAATTTCGCCTGCATAATTATCATCCGCACCCGGCGATTCATTTCACGGTCGCGGTATAAATGGGCGATGTACACAGCGCCGCCGCGGCGCCCTTGCGCGGCGCCATAGTCGCCATGACATCGCAGCGCGTTATCGGCGTGGACGGCGGCTTGCCATGGCATTACCGCGCCGATTTAATGCGCTTCCGCCAACGCACCATGGGCTGCGCCATCATTATGGGGCGGGTCACTTGGGATTCCATCGGCGGCAAAGCGCTGCCTGGTCGGCGCAACATGGTGTTGAGTCGATCGGGCCGCTTAGTGGATTCGGGTGACTCAGGTGACTCAGGTGATTCGGGCGACGCTTCGCCAGTCGAACACTATGGCGATTTGGATGCCGCCTTCGCCGCTTGCCACAACATGGATGCATGGGTTATCGGCGGCGCGCAAATTTATCGAGCGGCGCTGTCGCGGCTCAACTTATTGGATGTAACCTATGTGCCGGATATCATCAGCGGCGCCGCGACGCGTTTTCCGCGCATCGATGGGGCGCATTGGCGAGAAGTCGAGCGCTGCGTTTTACCGGGTAAGCCAGTGCTCACCAACATCATTTATCACCGCATCCCTACTCCGTAAATCGGCCCGGTAAATCCACCCCGTAAATCGGCCCGGTAAAACCACCCCGTCATGCATCCATGGGCAAACGCGTTTTCAACACCTACCACGCCTCGGCGGCGGAAATCCACGGCGTAAAAACCGCGCTTGCCGCCGCCCACATCCCCCACTACGAAACTCACAAAGGCAAATGGGGCGTCGGCTCGGCCGCCCTGTGGGCAACCGACCCCGCCGACTACCCCGCCGCCCGAGCCGCCATCGATGAATTCCAGCACCAATGGGCAGCCCAAGTACGCCAACAAGCCACCCCCACCACCATCAACTGGGCAAAACTCCCCGCCCTACTCGCCACCATCGCCGTGGTGTTGTATTTGACTTTGTTTTGGTATTTCTAACCGGTAGCGAGCGGTTTTATGGCGATTTTATTCGCCTTTTTCTTCTCGCCCTTGCACATTTCTTCGACGAGTTGCATCGCTTTTTGCAGACGCTCCACAGTGGCATCAAAATCAATGGTGCCGTCTTCCTTGGTCGACAAGTGTTTATCACTATTGTTCTCAAACGATATAACTGCGAAATTAATTGTCTTTGCAGTAGTCGTCTTTGCTGGATTAATAAAACGAGCCGGTTTATTCACCTTAATGCCATCAACAAGCGGCGCGGTTTTTTTGGCTAGTTTTAATAAAGACCACAAGATATCTCCTTTCGTCTCTTCACCATTGTGTTTGCGCGCACGAATTGTCAATCTCTTTTTAAGATCGATATTCAAATAAACCTCGTAACCTAATGCTTGCCAAAAAGTCTTTGGCTGCCACCATAAATGCAGCTCACCATGACCTACATATCCCCAACGCTTAGCCCATACATCGTTACCAATTCTACCGTCATTCTCAATGGCGAGAAAATATCCTTCGACCGCATGCTTGCTCCATTCTTTGCATGGAAAAAGCATATTGGTGTCGTCTTCAATTTTCTGCAAATTTTTCCGAAATTCCTCAATGATGTTATTCCCCGTTTCCATGTGCCGACCGAGAACTTTTAGCAAATCTCATCTGAAAAAAAGCCCATCACAATTGTCATTTCCTTTTGTCGGCCAGGTGTGTTTTGATTCATTGCCAGTTTTTAAATACACGGCAACAGAACCTGGAAATTTTTTCTTATATCTCTTGATTTGGTTGGAGTGTTTTTTGGCATTCACCTTGTCTTCAATGATCAAGTGCTTTGATGCATTGATTGTGACTAAAACATCGACATTTTTTACCTGGGTTTTAACCAGCACAGTGTCGATTTTTTTGACTGGGCTTGTGTCGTGTTCCGCAACCGCTTCCAACAAAGCACGCAACAAATCATCGCCCAAAGCATGGAGTTTTGGCTCGGTGTTTTTATATTCAGGGTCAGCCCAGGCGAGTACATAAGCCAGCGCTGCATCTTGCGACAATTCGGAAGTCGCATACTCAAAAATGTTGGGGGTTTTCATGGGTAGTATCCTCCAAGTTAAGATGGAAAAATCGAAAAAGTGGGTGCCAATCAATCCACCGCTAATTTATCTTGGCGTTGGTCTTGGCACATTTTTTGGACTAGTTGCATGGCGTCTACCAAGCGCTGCACAGTGGCATCGAAATCGATGATGTCGTCTTTATCGGTCGCCAAGTACTGGTCGCTAGCGCCTGCGAAAGATAGGGTCGCCACATTGGATGTTATGGCTGATTTAAATAGAGTCGGCTGAGTCACTTTAATGCCACCGATAAGCGGAGCGCAATTTTGGGCGCTTTCGAATAAAGCCTGCAATTTATCGACTTTTACCGCGTCACCTGCTAAATCGCGGGCGCGAATGGCTAGTCCTTTGCGATTATCTTTGCGATTATCTTTGCGCAAATGTTGCTCATCTATCTGCAAATAAATCTTGCACCCCAACGCTTGCCAACAGGGTTTTGGATGCCCCCAAAAAACCTGCCGGCCGTGTGGCCGCGCGGCGAGATATTCCCACTTTTTAAAGTAATCCGCGCCACCCAATCTCGGCTCATTCTCCAAAGCATTAAAATAACCTTGGTAGGGTTTACCTTCATGATTTTCGCAATACTCGACAAAATTCTCATAATCACTATCATGGGTTGACACATGGGTTGACACATGGGTTGACATGGTAATGCTCGAATTTATGTTTTTATAGTCGGAATCAGAATCCGCTCGACAAAAATTATGCAACATATCAGCGCCTAATGCATGCATTTTTAGGTGAGTTTTTTCGTATCTTTGGTGTGCCCATGCGAACACCTAGGCCAGCCCGGTATAGGCCGGCGCGCAGTCAAGAATATGCGGGGTTTTCATTAGCAATATCCAAATTAAAATACAAAAGTTGACTTACCTTACGCTTGATAACGCGCCATCATTTCGGCAGTCAATGCGGCGAATTCTTTTCGCAGTTCGGGCGGGCCGAGAACCTTCACCTGGCTGCCGAAACCCAATAGCCACCAGCGGAGTTCGGCGGTGTCGGCGATGGTGGCTGTTAGCAACGCGGCGGCGTCTTTTTGCGGGGTGATTTTTTGCTCGGCGGACAATTTTAATTCGGTCAAGTGGAAGGCGGCGCCACCGTAAAACAAAGCCCGCAGTTTGATGTTTTTATCCGATGCCGGGTAGGAAAATCCGTGTTCTTGTTCCACATATTGGGCGAGGTCGAAATCGGCGGACGGCTGGGCATCTTCATCTAACATCTCGGCGGTGCGCATACGATGCATGGCGTATTGGCGCGGCTCGGGGTAATCCCAGGCGCTTGCCACCAGGTAGATGATGCCGTCTTTCATGACGATTCCTAACGGCGTTAATGTTAGTTGTTGGACGGATTTTTTTCCTTTGCTTTGGTAGTCCACCGCGCATTTTTTATCGTTCAACAACGCTTCATAAACCGCATTTTGCACTTGGGGTTGAATGCCGGGCGGCGTGAGCATGGGGCCGCGTTTGATGATGCGAATTTTGTCCGACCATTTTCCTAAGCGGGTGGTTTGTAACACTGTTGCGGCTTTTTGGAAGTACGGCGCGAGAAAATCTTGCGTCACCTGTGGCATGACCGGCGTCAAATAGTCGGCGGTTAGTTGGAAGGCGAGCGCGGTGGCGGCGCCCATGTGGGGGATTTGAATCAACTTAGCATTGGGCCTAAAAAACCATCGCTGGGCGCGGCCGTGTTGCGTGCAATCCAGCGGAAAGAGCTCCACTAATTTGATGAGATCGCGCTGTATGGTACGAATGTTGACTTTATATTCGGGCCTATCGCCCAGCAATTTATCGCGCAACTCCGCAGTGCTGATGCCTTTGGGTTTTGTTGGTATCATCTGCAGCAAGGTGATGTAACGCAAGGTGGTTTCGGCGGCGGTTTTTGGCATGGGGACTTACCTGGCGATTGACTTGGCGATTGATTCATCGATTAACTTATCGATTAACTTATCGATCAACTTATCGATTAACTTATCGATTAACTTATCGATCAACTGAGCGTGATTTAAGTTCGCGTGATTAGTGTCGCGTGACTTAGGCCGCGGATAAAAACTCAACCAACGCCACCATGGCTTCGGTATCGCGCTGGCAATAGGCGCGCAGGTCGGCGGCTAAGGCTTGGGCGCGCGCCGGCGCGGTGCGCGGGTGGATGATCTCCACATAGGCGCGGCCGGCGGCGTTGCCGTCTTGCACTTCGCCGAGGTCGCGGTAATCGAGGTGCGCGGCGATGGTCGGCAGCACCGCCTTTATCGACCACGAGCCGTGCATGTCGCGGTGGTAATAATTCGCGCGCGTCACGGGCAATAAATCCACCAAGCGCGCGATGACGCGGGAGATAGCGGGCGCTAAATCGGGAAAGCGCGCCGCCAAATTGCCCAGGCATGTTTTTTCATACGCGCTATAGACGAAAATCGCGCCGCTATCTTGCAGCGCCGCCAGTAAGGTTTCGATAAAGGCGCGCATGGGCGCCGCGCCGCTGGTATCTAAAAATTCGCTATGCGTCAACGCACTGTTTTTTTGTTCGCTGTGGCATGACCATTGAAACGGCAACGCCTGATAGGGACGCGTGTCTTTCCAAATCGGCACCGCGAAGGCGATGGTTTCGAAATCCAAATAATAACGCGGATAGGTACATGACGCGATTGTTACCGCGGCGGCCGGGTTTAACTCGGCTTGATCATTGCACGTCGCCCGCCGCACCCGTTCGAGTTTGGCGGTAGGTAATCGCCCGGGCGGAATGTCGCGAATGTCGTGTATGCCTTCGGCTTGCAGTTGGGCTGCGAGTGCGTTGGCGTTTTTGCCCGGCAAATCGGTGACCGGATAGCCGCTGCGTGGCTCGCCGCAGTGATGTTTGAACGGGCAGGCATATGGTGAATCACAATGCGCGCCGACCTCGATGGCCGGCTGCGCGCCGCCCAATACTTTTTTGAAGCGCGCCACCCAAGCCGGCACTTCGGGTTTCAACTCGGCGATGGCGGCGGTGAGATTGGCGTGGGTGAATAAGCCGCGATAATCGCCATCGCCGCCATAAATGAAATGTTTGTTGATGTGCGCCAATTCCACCTGCGCCACGGCCACGCCGGCGCCTTCCAACACCCAGGCTTGCACCGCGCAATCCGGCGCGTAGGGCGCTTTTACGCTGGTGCTGGATTTAACCTCGATTAAGCGATAGCCGGCCGGCATTTTTTCCAGCACATCGGCGCGCACTAATACGCCTTGATGGGAGAAAGTGGCTTCGAATAAGGTCTGCTGCGGCGCGTCTTTTAGGCGCTGTTGGGTCTCCGCCAATGCGCGCGCCAGGTTGCCGGATGGCTCAATAAAATGGCCATCTCCATACAGCGCGCGCGCCACCACATTGACCTCCTCACCCGCAGATAAGCGATGCTCCACCGCCGCCGACACCGCTTTCAACTGCGGTTGATGCACCTCAAGCCACAGCCGTTTTTCACATTGTCTGCCGGACATGATTTTTGATTTGGAGAGGCGGTGGCTCATGGTTTTTTGTGTTTTGTGCGTTGCGCGTGGTTTGGGGAATTACAAACCATAGACAGAGATAAAAAAATCACCATCATCAGTATTTTCAACTTCATAGGTGATGTCGAGATCATCTCTCCTATCACTACCTAATGGTGTGAAATTAATTTTAGCGGCGCATTCATGAGCGCCGGTCTGATCATTGGTGTTTTGGGTACGGACGCTATCCAAAGTAACATTAAGCGAATCAAAGGTCTGGTTGTGATGATCGAGTTTTGGACCAACATGATCTTCGAATATTTCGAGAACCAAATCTTTGGCATCATCGGAGTTGCATTTAGGTACGGAATTCGAGCAACCGGCCAATACTGCGGTGGCGGCGATGAATGCAAACAAACTTAGGCGATGATGAATCATGTCGATGTCCTCGTAGCGGCGAATGGCTGAAATAAATGGCGAAATAGCGAAAAATGCGCGCCGAAAAATCGCGGCTTTCGACAATATAAAGCGGTAAAACGATAATATGTGTCGCATTAATCCGGTTTTTGACCAATAAAAATCGCCCGCCTCGGCGCTGGGTGGCCGTCGATGGTTTTGGCGGCATCAGCGGGGTCGAGAAAATCGGTTAGCGATTGAAATTGCATCCATTCGGTGCGGCGCTGTTCGGCGGCGGTGGTGAGGCTGATGTCGACGCAGCGGATGTTCACGGCGCCGGCCTGGCGCAGCCATTTTTCCAGCGCCAGGGGGGACGGGATGGCGCGCACATTGCGCATTTTGGCGTAGCGCGCGGCCGGGCGCAGCACGCTGTCGACGCCGCCGGCCACGCTCAAGGTTTCGACCACCACTTCGCCGCCGGGGCGGGCCGCCGCCAACAATTCGCGCAGGTGGTCGAGCGGATGGCCGCGGTGATACAACACGCCCATGGAAAATACGGTGTCGAAGCCGTCCGCGCTGTCGCCGCGATATCCCATCGCGCCCATCGCCCCCCTCCCCCCAATGCGCGGAAGTTGCTCGCATTTGAGCGGCAACATGAAGGCCGCGGCGCCCCGGCAATAACGTTTTAGCGCCGCGAATTGCGCCAGGAATAATTGACTCGGGTCGATGCCTAACGCCAGCCGCGCCCCTTGCCCGAGCATGCGCCACAGGCTATAGCCGTTGCCGCAGCCCACATCCAACACGCGGCGACCGCGCAAATCACTCAGCGCCGCCGCCAGCCGCTGCCACTTCAGATTCGAGCGCCACTCGCTGTCTACCACTAAGCCGAATAACTCGAAGGGCCCCTTGCGCCATGGGCTCAATTGCAGCAAGGCGGCTTTGAGTTGCGCGCGCGCGGCGGCGGTGGCGTCTTGCGGCGCGCCGATACGGATGGCGGCGGCGTTGAAATCATAGCCCGAGGGCGTTATCTCCGGCAGGTGGATTAGCCGGTTTTGCCACGCCGCGCGATGTCCATGGGGGGCTGCTTTGTAGGCGGCGCGGCTGCTGTGGATGAGCGGCTGCGCCCACGCCCCTAAGCCGGCGGCTTGCAACGCCGGACGCAAACCGCGCGCCGGCGCTGCTAACATGGCGGCGGCTTCGGCGCCAGATTCAGCGCCCGTCGGCGGGCTCATTTCAACGCCAAAAAAGCGCAGAAATTAAAGGCCTGAAACCATTGGCTAACTGGTGAAAACCCGACTGCCCGCAACCGCGTGAGATGCACGGCGGCGCTGTCGAGCGCCATAACTTTTTCCAGCGCGGCTCTTTTTTGCGCGATTTCCAGCGCGCTATAGCCGCAAGCCATTTTGAAATGGGCGTGCAATGCGTGCTGCAAACTGCCCTCGGCGGCATCGTCAAAGCGAATTTTTTCCGCCAAAACCAGCGCCCCGCCGGGTTTTAGGCCGGCATAGATGCGCGCCAACATGCGTCGGCGGTCGGCCGGCGGCAAAAATTGCAGGGTGAAATTCAACACCACCAAACTGGCGTTTTTTAGCTCGACATCGCGCACATCGCCATGCCATAACGCCAAGCGCTCGGCGGCGATAACACCGCGCAAATTATCGCCGCAGGCTTGCAACATGGCGGCCGAATTATCCACGCCGATGAAGCGCGCCGACGGCGCCACGCGCGCATGCATGGCTAACATGGCGGCGCCTAAGGAGCAACCCAAATCATAGATGGTGGAATCGGCCTGGGAATCGGCCTGGGAATCGACCTGGGTATAGCGTTGTGCGATAACGCCGAGCAAGGCAAGCAGCGTTTCATAGCCCGGCACCGAGCGGCGAATCATGTCCGTAAAAACCGCCGCCACGCGCTCATCGAACACGAAATCGGCCACGCGCGGCCGTTTTTCGGCGTAAATTTTATCGCTATGGGGTCGGTCGCCAGGGTCGGCGGAGTTGCCAGCTTCGCCCGAGTCGATGCGGTCGCTACAGCGCATGGTCGCCGCCGACTAAATTTCTTCCAGTTCGATTAACGCGCCATGGCTATCTTTCGGGTGCAGAAAGATGACCGTTTTGCCATGGGCGCCGCGGCGCGGCGGGCCGAGAATTCGCATGCCATGGGCTTCGAGTTGTCGGCCGGCGCGCGCGATATTGTCGACCTCATAACACACATGATGGATACCGCCGGCGGGGTTTTTTGCCAAGAATTTGGTGAGCGGAGAATCTTCGCCCAGCGGTTCTAACAATTCGATTTGGGTGTTGGGCAAGCGCACGAACACCGTGCGCACGCCGTGCTGCGGCAAATTTTCCGGCGCCGTCACTTGGGCGCCGAGAACATCTCGATAAAACGCCGCGGCGGCATTTAAATCGGCCACCGCCATGGCGACATGTTTGAGGCGACCAATCATGGGGTTGATTATATCACCGGCTTAATCGGCGCCTTGGTGGATGATTTTGTCGCCGATTTCATGGGTGATTTCATGGGTGATTTCATGGACGATTTCGCATGCGTAAAAATCGCCACCAATTCTTGCGCCGCCAAGGTCGCCGGCACGGCGCCGCTGCCCACTTGCTCTAACATGCCGTCCAGGGCCGCCGCCACCGCTGGATTTTTGGTCAATTCCGCCAGCAATTGCTCGCGGGTTTCATTCCACAGCCACGATTGGGCTTGGCGGCGGCGGCGTTTTGCCAACTCGCCGTCGGCTGCTAACAGGCGGCCATACTGGTCAATTTTTTCTTGCACCTCGTCTAGGCCGGTATCGCACAGCGCCGAGACTTGCATCACCGGCGTGTGCCAGGCGGGGTGGCGGCGCTGCATTAACGCCAGTGCGCGCTGCAGGTCGGCGGCGGCGAGGGCGGCCGGGTGGCGCAAATCACCATCGGCCTTATTGACCATGATGAGGTCGGCCAACTCCATGATGCCGCGCTTGATGCCTTGCAATTCATCGCCGCCGACCGGCGACACCATCAGCAAAAAAACATCGGTCATCGCCGCCGCCATGGTCTCCGACTGCCCGACGCCGACCGTCTCTAAGATGATGAAATCGAACCCAGCGGCTTCGCACATCAACAGCGCCTCGAAGGTGCGCCGCGCCACGCCGCCCAAGGTTTGCCCGGCCGACGATGGGCGGATAAAAGCGCGCGGATTGGCGGCCAGCGTCTCCATTCTGGTTTTATCGCCCAATATGGAACCGCCGCTGATGGCGGAAGAGGGGTCTACGGTCAACACCGCAACGCGATGGCCGCGCGCGATGACGCGCTTGCCGAAGGCCTCGATAAAGGTGGATTTGCCGACCCCGGGCGCGCCGGTTATGGCCACGCGAATCGACGCGCCGGTGTACGGCATGGCTTCGCGCAGCAAGGCCTCGGCTTCGCGGCGATGCGAATCAAGGGTGGATTCGCATCGCGTAATGGCACGCGCCAGGGTGCGCCGGTCACCGCCGCGCAGTTTGGCTAAGGTCACTGCGGTGTCGGTCATACGCGAGGTACTTCGATCATTAAAATTAGGGATTTATATACCTAAAATTAGCGTAACCAAGTTAATGGCATGCCATGCATTGGCGCGACATTAATTACATCGGTTTTATGTCGCAACTCGGAGTACTTCGATAAATTAAAATTAGCGTAATCAAATTAAATAAAATGCCAACATCACGCGACATTAATTACACCGATTTTATGCACCAGTGCCGTTTTCGCCGGCTGCACCATTCACTGCGCTGCGGCAAATTCAAGCAGCGCTTGCTCAGCTTCTACGGTGGCGCCGGGTTGCGCCAGCACCGCTGCCACCACGCCGTCTTGTTCGGCGCATAGGGCGTTTTCCATTTTCATGGCTTCGACCACCGCCAGTTCGTCGCCGGCTTTTACCTGCGCGCCCGCTTCCACCGCCACCGACACCAGCAGCCCGGGCATGGGCGAAAGCAAAAATCGCGACGGCGCGACAGCGGCCGCGGCCGGCATCAGGGCGTGCAATTGCGCGGTGCGCGGCGTTAGCACTTGCAGCGCGATTTGGCAGCCGCCGTGGGTTAACTCGTAACCATGGCCGCGCGCCTCGATTTGCACGGTAAGCGCGGCGCCGTTCACTCGGCCGCGACAAACCGGCTCGCCAGCGCGCCACTTTTCCTCGATCAGCCAGTGTTTTTCGCCCGCTTCGCCGCCGCAGCGCACCCGCCAGCGCCCCGGCGCGCCGCCCACTTCGGCATCGTAATACGCGCTCTGCGCCGCCACCACCCAATGCGGGCCGATGGCGCGCGCAGGCCCCGGCAACTGGTCGCCGATGGTGGCGGCGCGCAGAGCGTTGCGGTGATGCCACACGGCGGCGATGGCGATGAAAATCCCGAGCGGCGGCGCGCCTGGGTTGCCGTCTGAGTTGCCGGCACTATCGACTTGCGCATCGCTGGCGAGGCCGGGCGCTTGGTCGGCACGGGCGAAGCCTTTGGGGTAGGCGCGGGCGATGAAATCGGTGGCAAAATCGCCCATCCGGAATTTTGGATGCGCCATGATGGCGGCCGCGAAGGGCAAATTGGTGGCCACGCCGCGAATATAGTATTCATCCAGCGCCTGACGCATGGCGGCGATGGCGGCGGCGCGGTCGGCGCCCCAGACCACTAATTTGGCCAGCATGGGGTCGTAGAATCGCGAGCTTTCACTGCCGGCTTCGACCCCGCTATCGACGCGCACCCGCGCCGCGCGGTGGTGGGCATGTGGGGCCGCATGTACATGTGAATGTTCGGCGGCATGTTCGCCTACATCTATATGTGCGTCATGTACATGCGCGTCATGTACATGTTCATCGACCACGCCATCGTCGGTGCTTTTCGGCGGCCGGTAATGCGTCAACCGCCCGCTCGATGGCATGAAATTTTTGAACGGGTTTTCTGCGTATACCCTGGACTCCATGGCCCAACCGTCGAGGGCCACTTCAGATTGAGTGATAGGCAATTTTTCACCGGCAGCGATGCGAATCATCCACTCGACCAAATCCAAACCGGTGATCATTTCGGTTACCGGATGCTCTACTTGCAAACGGGTATTCATTTCCAAAAAATAAAAATTACGCTGCGCATCCACCACCAATTCCACCGTGCCGGCCGAGACATAATCCACTGACCTAGCCAACGCCAATGCTTGGCCGACCATGGCGGCGCGGGTGGCGGCGTCTATGAAGGGCGACGGCGCCTCTTCGATGACCTTCTGGTGGCGGCGCTGAATCGAGCATTCTCGTTCGTGCAACGCGACCATGTTGCCGAAGGTATCGGCCATGATTTGGATTTCGATGTGGCGCGGCTGCTCGATAAATTTCTCGATGAGAATGCGCCCATCGCCAAAACTCGATAGCGCCTCGCTGCTGGCGCGGGTGAATCCGGCCGCCGCCTCGGCGCCGTCATAAGCCACGCGCATGCCCTTGCCGCCGCCGCCAGCGCTGGCTTTTATCATCACCGGATAACCGATTTGCTCGGCGATCTCCACCGCCGCGGCCGCATCCGCCACCACTTCGGGGTGACCGGGAATGGTATTGACCCCGGCTTTTTTCGCCAGCGCTTTGGAGGTGATTTTGTCGCCCATGGCGCGAATCGCCGCTGCCGGCGGCCCGATGAAGGCCACCCCGGCGGCCTCTAAGGCCTCGGCAAAATCGGCGTTTTCGGATAAAAATCCATAGCCCGGATGCACCGCATCGGCGCCGCTGGTACGACACGCGTCTACGATGGCATGAATATCGAGATAACTTTGCGCCGACGGCGCCGGGCCTACGCGCACCGCCTCATCAGCACTGCGTACATGCAACGCGTTTTTATCCGCATCGGAATACACCGCCACCGTGGCCATACCCATGCGCCGCGCCGTTTTGATGATGCGACAAGCAATTTCGCCGCGATTGGCGATTAGTATTTTGGAAAACACGGCCGATGGCAAGATGGGAAAAGTTGATGGATGATGGCCATAAAATGATGGCCATTAAAATGAAATAGCATCATGTTAATCACCGCCATAGCGATAGCGATAGCAATAGCAAAATTTTGTGATTTATTCGATGACTTATTCGATAGTTTAACTGCACAGTTGGTTTAACTTCGCAATTCGATAACCATGCGCGGTCACTATCCATCCCTAATTTTACGAAAAATATCAGCCTAAAATAGCACCCGATAACTCGCCCATAAACCGCACCGATTTCCGCTACTATTTTGTGATGATACCCCATCGAACAAGCCGCGCTGGCGGGCGTAGCGGGCGCGCCGAATCCCGCCGCCGCGCGCCGGCCGCCGCGCCCTACATCACCCGCGCCCTGCCGCCCTATGAATTACTGAGCGACGAGGGCTTGACGCGCATCGAGCACCACGCCGACGCCATCTTATGCGAGTTCGGCCTCGAAATTCGCGGCGACCCAGTGGCCCTCGATTTATTCCGCCAAGCCGGCGCCGACTTATGCGGCCAGCGGCTGAAATTCCCGCCAGGGCTGGTCAAGCACCTCGTA
The DNA here is from genome assembly GCA_965243285.1 of Candidatus Poriferihabitaceae bacterium. Classification (GTDB taxonomy): domain Bacteria; phylum Pseudomonadota; class Gammaproteobacteria; order Arenicellales; family Poriferihabitantaceae; genus JAHRAW01. Next base: position 2,753,921 of record OZ251537.1, read on the forward strand.
CAACGCTCAACCCCGGCGCAATTCACCCACACGGCGCGCAATCCGGCGCGTTCGGTGAGAATCGGCGGCGCGCACACCGCGTTGGCGCCGGCCTACGGCTCGCCCTTCGTGCGCGATTTGGCCGGCGGTCGCCGCTACGGTACGCTGGATGATTTCCGCAACTTCGTCAAACTCGCTTACATCAACCCGCACTTGCATTATTCCGGCGGCACGGTGTGCGAGCCCTGCGACATCGCCGTAAACCATCGCCATCTCGACATGGTCTACGCCCACATGCGCTACTCGGATAAGCCCTTTATGGGCGCCGTCACCACCGCGCAACGCGCCGCCGAAGCCATCGCCATGTGCCGCTTGTTGTTCGGCGCCGACAGCGTAGCGCGCCGCTGCGTAATACTCGGCAATGTCAATGTCAACTCGCCGTTGGTGTATGACGGCATGGTGTCGCGGGTGATTCGCACCTACGCCGCGGCCGGCCAAGGCGTGGTCATCTGCCCGTTTATTCTCGGCGGCGCCATGGGGCCGGTCACGCCGGCGGCTGCCATCGCCCAAGCGCACGCCGAAGCCATGGTCGGCGTGGCATTAACGCAGTTGGTGCGCCCCGGCGTCGCCGCCATCTACGGTAATTTTTTGACCACTATGTCGTTGCGCTCCGGCGCCCCGACCTTCGGCCAGCCGGAAGCCATGTTGGCGTATATGGCGGTCGGCCAGTTGGCGCGACGGCTCGGCGTGCCGTTGCGCTGCGGCGGCGCCTTCACCGCGTCGAAAACCGGCGACGCCCAAGCGGCCCAAGAGAGCGCGCAATCGCTATTGCCGGCGCTGCTGTCGGGCGCGAATTTTGTGCTGCACGCCGCCGGCTGGCTGGAAGGCGGCCTCACCATGGGCTATGAAAAATTCATCCAAGACGCCGACCGCTGCGGCATGATGGCGAAAATGATGCGCGGTTTATCGCTGGAAGCCGAAGATTTCGCCCTCGATGCCTACCGCGAAACCGCCCACGGCCAACACTTTCTCGGCGCCGCCCACACCATGCGCCACTACGCCACCGCCTTCTACGAATCCCCCATCGCCGACAGTAATTCCTACGAACAATGGCACGCCGAAGGTGAACTCAACGATGAACAACGCGCCCACGCGATATGGCAACGGCAACTCAAAGAGTATCAAGCGCCAGCCATAGACCCGGCCATCGACGAGACGCTGTTGGATTACATGGCGAAGATAAAAGCCAGCCGAAAAGCGATGTGGTATTGATGGGTTTGAGTTTAAATTTAAGGTTGAGTTAACAAAAAAACACTCGACTCGCATCGGGCGTTTTTTGTTTTTTGGTATTGAGAAAATCTTACCGCTAATCGGGGTTTATCTTAGTTATTAATGCCTGATGGTTTCGAACAAAATTCCATGCCGGTAAACTTCAGTTTTGCGAGTTACTACATACCCAATCTTGCGTGTCACCTCCCAACGCCCATGCTTTTGGTTATTTCTGTAATTTCCTGCCCTTATTTCTCCATTTGTATCAGAGAAAATATCTACCTCATTCCACTTTCCATCCTTTTTATCGTTTTTATAATTGCCTTGATAAGTGCAACGTTCAAATTCGCATACAAGTACCGAATGCCCATTTTTTTTACCGCCTTTGAAATTAGCCACAAATATTTTTTCACGACCAAAGTCAAACGACCATTCACCACATTTTTTGCCATTTAGTATATAGCCACTTTCTGCAATCCCAAATCTATTCTTTTCTACCCATTCACCATGAGATTCGCAACGAATGTCACTATCTCGTCCAGTAGAAACCGTGCTATTTCTCGATTCATCACGCCGACCACCCGAACCAAGTTGTTCAGATCTAATATATCCACTAGTGATTGCTGCCAATCGGTCCCGCTTGGCCGGATGAGTTCGAGATCCGTAGTCGCTACCGATGGTATTCATTGCCACTAACGCATCGTTCAAACTGCCGCCAATTTTTTGAATCATCGCCCCTGAATACTCATCCGCCTCTAGCTCTGTGGAAGGTCGGCTCCCCCCATCCTCCAAAGTATGGCCTTGCAAGTGATGGCCTATTTCATGTGCCATTATGCTAATCGCCGCCCACTTGCTGCCGGTTCTACTTCGCATATCTCGCATGAAGCGCTGGTTATACAAAATGTAACGTTTACCGAATCGCACCGCCGCCGCCGCATTCGGCACCCCGGCGGCGTGGATTTTAAAATTCGGTCGCAATCCGGAGTGATCCAAAATATCGGCGATAATTTTCTCCGCTTCCGCATCCGAACGAAAAGAGGTCACGCTATATGGCATAGATTCGCCAAAATAACTGCACGAATCGCCGACGGCAATGCTTTCATACTGCGCCCATGCTGGGAGCATAGTTCCCGCCAATCCAATTGCCGTCAACATTGAAATCAACCGCCTGTACTTTATGTGTTTCATTTTTTTACTAATAATTAGAATTTTATAGCAGATATGCCCAATCACTTTATTAAAGTCAACGCCACTTTCATAAGATCATGTACACACGCATGGGCAAAAAAAGGCAGCCGGGGGAATATGCATCTGGTGATGCATATTCAGAGGAACGCAATGGGCAACTTTCCCAACCGCAGACACGGGTTGCGATTAAATTTCATCTAATCTGTTTGTTTTTCATTATCGGCGGGGGGGTTATGCATGCCAAACACATGCACTTTGGGTCGTGTTTTTGTTTGTGGGATAGGCCGTGGATAACGCCGTCGGCTTGGTCAAATTTTGATGCGATTACATCGAAGTAGTGGGTGTCTTTGGCGTTGTAGCGGCGGAATACTGCATAGGCCACATGGTCGGCGAGTTGCACCACGCGCGAGGCGTGGGAATCTACGCACAGGGTTATGTCGGCGATGTAGCGAATCGCGCCCGATTGGGTGCCATGGGCGCGAAAATCCTGCGTCATATTCCGCAACAATGGGGCGTAGGAACATTCATCGATAATCAACAGCCCGCGTTGCTGGTCGCCGTCGTTGTTAAGGCGTCTGAGATAAAGATCAAAACGATTGACGATTTCTTCGAACGCCACCGCCATGGAGTTTTGCTCCGGGAATGATGCCTTGTGCACGGCGCACGCAAAAGCGCGCACGGAAGCATGCGATTCGCGCAATACATCGAGTACGGATTTGATAACTAACTGCGCTGCTGGGCGCTCCAACCCGCCCCATACGGTGTTCCGGCGGCGTGAGAAAATTTCCGATGCGTGGAATTCAACGCCGTGCGGATCTTGCGGGCAAATACCTTCGGCGAGGTGATCTAATTTTTGCGTGAGGTGATGTACTTGCGCTTCGAATACCGACACCCCGCCGAGAACAAGATAATCTTCCCTAGGGTTGCTTACCGAACCAGAGTCGTCTAAATAGAGTATGTGCATGGCTTAAGTCCTTATGCAATGCATGGGCAAAAAAAAGGCAGCCGGGTGAACATGCATCTGATGATGCATGCTCAGCGGACCGCAATGGGCAGCCCTCCCAACCGCAGAGGCGAGTATGGGGTGGGGTGTGGGGGGATGTCAAGAGGAAATTGGGGGTAAATTAGGGTTTTTGGGCTTAAAATTCGGTTTTATCCCTAAAATTTCAGTTTATGTCGTAAATTTGTTCATTATTTATGCTAATTATTCTTAAATCTTCCGTCTAATCTCCCGTCATGACCACTCCCCTCCCCTCGCACGCTCGGGTCGTTATCATCGGCGGCGGCGTGGTCGGTTGCAGCATTTTGTTTCACCTTGCCAAGTTGGGGTGGCGGGATGTGGTATTGCTGGAGCGGGGGGCGCTGGCTTGCGGCTCGTCATGGCATGCCGCCGGCATGATTCACACCATTAGTTCGGACCCGAACATCTCCAAACTGCAGGGCTATACCATCGAGTTGTATGCGGAGGTGGAGCAGTTGTCGGGGCAGTCGGTGGGGCATCAGCAAACCGGCGGTTTTTATCTCGCTTCGACTCCTGAGCGGCTGGATTATCTCAAGCAAGAGCGCTCCAAAGCGCGCTATATGGGGCTCGAGCAAGAGTTCGTTTCGTTGCGCGAGGTGGCGGAAATGCACCCGTTAATCGAGCCGAAACATTATCTCGGCGCGCTGTACGACCCGCTGGACGGACACATCGACCCCAGCGGCGTCACCCTCGCCTACGCCCGCGCCGCGCAGGCGCTCGGGGCAAGTTATCACTGCGACACGCCGGTGCAAACAACCCGTCAGCGCGCCGATGGCAGTTGGGATGTGGGCACCGCGCGCGGCCGCGTAAACGCGCAGATTTTGGTGAACGCGGCCGGGCTGTGGGCGCGCGAGGTCGGGCATCTGGCCGGGGTGAATCTGCCGGTGGCGCCCATGGAGCATCAATATCTCATCACCGAGCCCATCGCCGAGATAGAACGCGCGACCACCACCCTGCCCTGCGGCGTGGATTACGAATCCAACTTATATTTTCGCCAGCAGGGTGATGGGTTATTGCTCGGTACTTATGAGCCGCAGGCGAGGCCATGGATGCCCGCCGCCACGCCGCAGGATTTCGGCCAGGAATTGCTGCCATCCGACCTCGACCGTATCGCCGGCCAGTTGCAACTCGCCTTCGAGCGCATTCCGGCCTTGGCGCGCGCCGGCATCAAAAATGTGGTGTGCGGCCCCTTCACCTTCGGGCCCGATGGCAACCCCATGATCGGCCCCGTGCCGGGCATGAAAAACTACTGGGCCGCGGTGGGGGTGATGGCGGGCTTCTGCCAAGCCGGCGGCGTCGGGCTGTGTTTGGCGCAGTGGATGATAGACGGCGAGCCGGCGGTGGATGTGGCGGCTATGGACATCGCCCGCTTCGGCGCGTACGCCACGCATGAATACGGCGCCATCAAGGCGGCGGAAAACTACACCCGGCGCTTCCAAATCAGTTATCCCAACGAGGAATTACCGCTCGGCCGGCCGCAAAAAACCACCGCGTTATACGACCGGTTGCGCGCCCAAGGGGCCGTGATGGGGGTCAGTTTCGGGCTCGAACACATGTTGTGGGGCGCTGATTCCGCGGCCGATGCGGTGGAGATTCCCACCTTGAGACGCGCCAACTCCTTCGCCGCCGTGGCCGCTGAAGTACGCGCCGTGCGCACTGCAGTGGGCGCGGTGGAAATCGCCAATTTCGCCCAGCATGAATTCAGCGGCCCCGGCGCTGCCGCCTTTCTCGACCACATGTTGGCGGCCAAATTGCCGCCAGTCGGCCGCCTCGCCCTCACCCCCATGCTCACCCCCAAGGGGCGGCTGTATGGCGATTTATCGGTCGCCCGGCTTGGCCACCAGCGCTTCATGTTGTTCGGCTCCGGCGCCGCCCAAGAGATGCACCGCCGCTGGTTCGAGCAGCATTTGCCGGCCGACGGCAGCGTCCGCTACCGCCATGCGTCCGATGACTATCACGGCATCGCCATCGCCGGCCCGCAATCGCGCCAGTTGCTGACGCGCATCACCCGCCTTGATGTTTCCACCGAAGCATTTCCCTTTCGCGCCATCCGGGCGGTAGCAGTAGGCGGCATTCCGGCGCTGCTGGCGCGCATCTCGTTCTCCGGCGAGCTCGGTTATGAAATCTACTGCGCCCCGCCCTATCAGTTGAAATTGTACCAATCCATCTGCGCCGCCAGTGAGGATTTGGGCTTGCGAATGTACGGCGCCCGCGCTTTGATGTCGCTGCGGTTGGAAAAAAACTGGGGCGCCTGGGGGCTGGATTATCGCCCCGATTTCACCGCCGAGGAGGCCGGTTTAAGTCATTTTATTGATTTTAACAAAGCCGATTTCATCGGTCGCGCCGCGGCCTTCGAAGCCCGTCGCCACGGCGCCGCCAAAACACTCGTGGCCCTCAGCGTACAAGCCGATGACGCCGACGCCCACCGCGACGAAGCCATCTTCCATAATGGTGAATGCATAGGCTTCGTAACCTCCGGCGGCTACGCCCACCACTGCCAACTCAGCCTGGCACTGGGCTATGTACCCACGGAATTGGCGAGTCACGGCGCACAATTCGAGGTCGAAATGCTCGGCGAACTGCGTCCGGCCAGGTTGCTGGCAAAACCACCCTATGACCCCACCGGCGATAAAATGCGGGCGTGATGGCGGCAATGCTCGGGGGTTGATTTTGGCTTTGGCTTTAACTTTTGGCCTTTCGCTTTATCCTTACAAATCTTCACCCCAACAGATGCAAAAAGAAGTGAACAGCAACAGCCCCCCTCACCAATCCCGCCCTACTCCGAATCCCTTATGCCCTCGCCCGCCCGCCCGCCGGCCACCCATATTTTGTTCGATATGGATGGCGTATTGCTCGATACCGAGCCGATTTATACCGAAGTCACCGCCAAAATAGTGGCGCAGTTCGGCAAAACCTACGACTGGAGCGTCAAAAGCCACATGATCGGCCGCCCAGCGTTGGATGCGGCGCGTTATTTGGTGCAAACCTTAGATTTGCCCATCAGCGCCGAGGACTATTTGGCGCAGCGCGATGCCATGTTGCAGCGCGGTTTCGCGACTTGTTCCGCCATGCCCGGCGCCGAGGCCTTGGTGAGACGCCTGCACGGCGGCGGCGTGCCCATGGCGGTGGCGACCAGTTCATCGCGCCCCATGGTGGCGATAAAAACCGCCCGCCACGCGTGGTTCGACTTATTCACCGCCGTGGTGAGCGGCGATGACGCAGCGGTGGCCCACGGCAAGCCGGCGCCGGATATTTTTATCGAGGCCGCGGCCCGCATCGGCGCGCCGCCGGCATCTACGCTGGTATTCGAAGATTCCCCGGCCGGGCTGGCCGCAGGAATCGCCGCCAACATGCGCGTAATCGCCATCCCCGACCCGCATATGGACAAAAATCGCTACCCGGGGGCGGATTTAATCATCGCTTCGCTGGCGGATTTTTCGCCGGCGGATTATGGCTTGCCGGTGGCCGAGGAATAACGCCGCCGGCCTCAAATCAACGCCGCTTCGGTGGTTTTTTGGCGCGCTAACGGCAGGGCGTCTTGGAGGTCTACGGCGCCGGAAAATAGCGCCCAGCCGATGACCACGCCGGCGATGTTGGGCAGTTGGGACAGCATGGATACATCGTCCAAATTGCGCACCGTGCCGCTGGAAATCACCGGGCAATCCAATTCGGCGGCGATGTGCGTGGTGTTCGCCATGCTGCTTTCGGGCAATTCATCATAGCGGTCGATGTCGGTGTAGATGATGCCGGCGGCGCCGCTGCGCTCGAATCTTTTCGCCAACTCCAAGGCGCTGAAAGTGGACACATGCTTCCAGCCGTGCGATACCGCCCGCCCGTCGCGGGCATCGATGCTGATGATGATGCGGTCGGGGTGATGCGCGCACACCTCCTGCACCAGCCGTTGGTCGAACACGGCGGCGGTGCCCATCACCACCCGCGCCGCGCCGTCGTTGAACCAGCCATCGATGACGCTGGCCGAGCGGATGCCGCCGCCGACCTGCACCGGAATGTTCGAATCGCGGATGATCTCGCGGATGATGTCGGCGTTGTTGCGGTCGTTTTCAAACACGCCGTCCATGTCGATGATGTGCAGCCACTCGGCGCCGGCGCGTTCGAATTTCCGCGCCGCTTGCTGCGGCGTGATGTCAAAAATGGTCGGGTTTTCGATGCTGCCGTGCTTGAGATTCACGCACTGGCCGTTGTGCAGTTCGATGTCCGGATAAATAATCATGCCGGTTTCCTCAGCGAGGTGTTTTTATGTGATGGCTCGGCATGATACTGCGTACGCCGCTGTTGGGCAAGGGCGATGGGGAGGGGATTCCCGCGATTCGTCGGCGCTGGCTGGCGACGCTTGGAAATCCGCCCGATGCGCATGGATTTAATTGCATCGACTCGGTGGATTTGATCGAATCCATCGAATCCATCGCCGCCGCCTTCACCACTGCGGCTTAATGTCCTCACGGCGACGGGCGATATGCGCCTCGAGTTGTTCTGCGATGGCGGCCTCGAGCGGCGGCGGCGCATATTGGGCGAGAATTTGCTTATATAAAACATGGGCGCGTTGGGCGGCGGTTTTTTCGCCGTTTTCTTGCCAGGTTTCGAAATTGCTCCAATCGGCGACAATGGGCGCGTAAAAGGCGTTTTGATAGCGCTCCATAGTGTGCTGGGTGCCGAAAAAATGCCCGCCGGCGCCCACTTCTGCTATCGCATCCAAGGCCAGATTTTCTTCCGTGACGGCGATCGGTTGCAGCGTCTCGGCCATCATCTGCACCATTTCCATATCGATGATGAGTTTCTCAAAGGAGGCGCACAACCCGCCCTCCAACCAGCCGCCGCTGTGCTTGATTAAATTGCCGTGCCCCATCACCGCGCCCCACAGCGACATCTCGGATTCCCAGGCCGCTTGCGCATCGACGCAATTCGCCGCATTGACATTCGAGGTGCGATAAGGCAGGCGATAGCGCCGCGCCAACTGCCCGCCGGCCAGCGCCGCTTTGGTGTATTCCGGCGTGCCGAAGGCCGGGGCGCCGGATTTCATATCCACATTGGAAGTGAAACCGCCATACATCACCGGCGCCCCGGGTTGCACCATTTGAATATAGGCAATGACCCCCAACGCCTCGGCGTTTTGCTGCGCCAACGCCCCGGCCAGGGTGATCGGGCTCATGGCGCCGGCTAAAGTAAACGGCGTGACGATGACCGGCTGGCCGTGCTGCGCCATCAGCGTGGCGCCGTCTAACATCGGCTTATCCACCTTCAGCGGCGAATTGGTGTTGACCACGGTGATGATGCTCGGCTCGCGCCGCAGTTGCGCGTCGTCTATGCCGCGGGCGATGCGCGCCATGGCGATGCCATCCTCCACCTTGCCGCCGCCGAGGCTATACACATGCCACGGTTTTTCGGTGAGGGTGATATAGGCCGCATAGGCATCGAGGTGGCGGGTGTGCACCGGCAGGTCGGTGGGCTCCACCGGATAGCCGGCCATCAGCGATAGGGCGTTGAAAGTTTGCCCGAGGCGCAAAAAATCGCAAAAATCCGCGTAATTGCCGCTGCGCCGCCCGCCAGCCAAATCCGAGCAATTTGGCGGGCTGGAGACGATGCCAAAATTGATGAAATTGTCGCCGTAGGTGGCGTTATAAATCGGGTTGCGCGCGTGCAGGGTGAATCGCGGCGGCGCCAGCGCGACTTTTTCCATCACCAACTCCCGCGCCATGCGCACATAGCCGGTGGCGGGGTCTATCTCGGCGCCGTGCTCGACCATCAACGCTTGCGCTTGCGGGCTGACTATCTGCAACCCGATACGCTCCAAAATGCGCATGGAGCCATCGTGAATCAACTCCAACCCCTCCGCACTCAGCGTTTCGATGGGCGGATAGGGATTCCGCAGCTGCCGCAACGGCGGTTGGTGCAGCGAAAATTCGGGGCGAGTGCGATTGCGACCGGCGCGTTTTGGCATGGTGATGGCGGATGGTTTTGGTGGTGGTTTGACCGAGGGTTTGGTCGAGGGTTTGGTCGAGGGTTTGGTCGAGGGTTTAGCGATGTTTTGGCGAGCGGGCGGTGGTTTGGCATCGAGTGGAATCCATGCCAAGCGCCCATTCCCATCATACAAATAACCGGGTGGATTTTTGGGCGGGTTTATCGAGAAAATTCGCAAAAAATCATCGCCGCCAGCCCGTCGATGCGGTGAAAATCGTACCCCTGGCGGCGATAGCGAAATTGACGCCACCGGCCGCACAGTGGCGGATATTCAATGGGGCGCCGCCCACCCAACCACGGACAGAATCTGACCATGACCGCCAAAAACCAAAATCTGAACAAGGCAAGCAAAGCCAAAAATGACGAGTTTTATACTCAACTTGTCGATATTGAGACCGAGATGCATCACTACCAAGATCACTTCAAAGACAATGTTGTGTATTGCAATTGTGGTGCCCCCAAGGCGAGCAAATTTCACCGATTTTTTACTCAAGCATATAATGCCTATGGCTTGAAAGCACTGATTACCACCTGCTACAAAAATCAAAACCCGGATATTTTTAGCCAACATGATTCCGAGCAGGCGGTTTATTTGAAATATAACGGCTGCAAAACCGGCCGCCCTCGTCACCTAAAAAGCGATGGCGATTTCCGTAATGATGAGTTGCTCGAGCTGTTACAACAAGCGGATATTGTGGTGACCAATCCGCCGTTCTCGTTGTTTCGCGAGTATGTCGCCCAACTGGTTAAGTACGATAAAAAGTTTTTGATTTTAGGCAATATGAATGCCATATCCTATAAGAAAATTTTCAAACTGATCAAAGATAATAAAATTTGGTTAGGCCTAAATAACAATGCGAAAAAATTTGTCGTACGGGGCTACGCAGAAAAATTCGATTCAGAAGAACACGGTACAAAATTCATGCACATGGGCAATGTGTATTGGTATACCAATTTAGATCACAGCAAACGTCATAAACCACTAGGGTTTATATTTTACCTATAACCCGACCGACTATCCGAAATATGACAACTACGATGCGATCAATGTCGAGAAGGTGAAACTTATCCCCAAAGATTATGCGGGGGTGATGGGTGTGCCGATTAGTTTTTTGGATAAATACAATCCTGACCAGTTCGAAATTATCGGATCAGATTACGATGTAAGGCAAGGGCTATTGCCAGCATTGGTGAATCCAAACTGGACTGGCAAACTCGACCGCTCCGGTCGATTTAGAGAAGCGAATCGCTAAATTGGAAGAGCATCACGACATCAAACATAAGGGAATTTATGCCTATGTTTTAACCGGTGCTCCGCATCACCTGAACACTCGCGCATTTACCAAAATTCAAAAAGATTCAGCCTACCGAAAGCAAAAAGGAATTTGCCCGGGCTGGCAATCCATGCGCCACTGCAAACAAAAAATTTACCGCAAAGCAAATGCACGGCGACCACATCGAACCATGCAGCGAAGGCGGTCCGACCAACGACGACAACTGCCAAATGCTATGCGCGAAATGCAATCAAAGAAAAGGGAGTAAATAAAAACCAAAAGATCGCCGGTTTCAACCGACACCCACGCCCCCGTTCGCTGCAAAACGGGCGGGGGTTTTGCTATATTCGCAGCCGCCTAAATCGCGGTGCGTGGCGATGGCGGTGAAGCCATGGTGGGCGAATAATGTACGCACCGTGGCGGCTTGGTCGTGGTCGTTTTCCAGCACCAACATGCCGTTCGATTGGCGTTTTTGAGGTCAGCGGCTGATTTAGGGGGCTGCGTTTGATTTTTGCTTTTGGCTTTTGGCTTTGGCTTTGGCTTTTCGCCTTTAGTCTTTGCTCCCCCCCATGCTTTTTCGGGAGGTGGAGCCAAAACTGGCGGCTTTTAGCCAGTTTTGGTGGGGGGATATCTTTAATGTTAGGTTTTACTCGACTTTTGATTTTCGATTGTCGTTTTTGCCTTTAAATTTTTACCCCATCAGCCACAAATTTACCCCATCAGCCACAAAAGGGAGTGAAAAGATACAACATCAACAGAAAAATCAAAGTCAAAGCAACAGCAAAAGCAAAAGCAAAACCAAAATCAAACCCAAAATCAAACCCACCCCCCACCAAAACTGGCGATGAAGCCCGCCAGTCTTGACTTATCCCGCATTAAAACGGGGGGAGTAAAGCGTAACAGCCAAAATCAAAAGCAAACCCAAAACCAAACCCACCGTGCAGATTTAGGTATATAAATCCACTTTTAATCATCCGTGGGTTGCCGGGCATTTCGATGCAGCGCATAGTGTTTCAATTTATCTCGATATTCATTAATGCGGTGGTCTTTCCCCATAATCAAAAACCCCCGCGATGAGACTCGTCTAAACAGCCTGGCGCCTCTAAATGGCATGCCCAAATTTTCGAGCACCTTTAGCTTGGAGATATTATTATCGCAGGCAGTGAGATAACGCATATCGCCATAATGCTTATATCCACAATATCTATTTCTGATGCTCTCGCCCACTTTGCCATTAACCATCGACACAACGCCGGCGGCCAGACCGGTGATAAAACTAGGCGGCACGCGGGGCACGCCATCGGCCGCATTAACGATTCGATAAACCGGCGTCTTAATTTGCTCGCCGAACTCTTCGCTACCCACCCTGGGGCTGCCGAAGGTATAGCAGGCCGCCGTGTGGTCGCTTTCAAGTTCTTTGGCGGCAATAATCGCCAATGCGCCGCCCAGCGAGTGCCCGGTGATGTAGAGGGAATATCCGCTTAGCGCTGTGACCGCTTGTTGAACCTCGTCCTTTACACTATTGAATGCGCCGGAAAACCCAGCATGCACATGGGCGCCGTTGGTGCCTCGATGAAATCTAACTTTCAAATCGGTCTTGATGTCTTTCCAACTATTGCATTGCGTGCCGCGAAAAGCCAGCGCCGCCACCTTATCCGCTTCTCTTGTCGCTAAAAAACCTTGAGTGTCATCGCAATTGAAGATCTGCGCTAATGAAAACCCGCCGACGCCGAGACCGGTTTCCAATAGTTTTTCGCCGGCTGTTTTTCCGCGCTCGCCATGGCCGGTTTTGTGATCGATATATTTCATCAAACTATCTTCAAGGGCGGAAATTTTAGCGGCCATTTGTTCCGCTTTTTTAACCTTGCAAGCAAATTTTATAACGCCCGTAATGTTTTTTATTTCCTTAGCCAACGAGCTGTCGCCATCGAATGGCAAATACGCCAGCGCGCTCATCTCGCACATCAACCAAGCCGTTCGATCGCTATAGGCTGCACGACTGGTGGGCACGACCATCATTTTTTTGGGAACTTGAAAGTATTGATCATTCATCAGCATCACCCGCAGCCTAGTCTGTAATAGTTATAAGAACCATGAAATATAAATGATGATTCTTAATTTTTGCAAATCGTTATTTGCTCAATCCGCAGGCTATCGATACCCCATAGCCACCGCCCGCCAAACTTTTGAGAACCAGCGCCGCGATTTTTAGTCGGCGGCCGCCACCCCGCATGTCACCCGCTCGCAGCCGGCTAAATCGCGGTGGGTGGCGATGGCGGTGAAGCCATGGCGGGCGAATAAGGCACGCACGGCGGCGGCTTGGTCGTGGCCGTGTTCTAACGCCAACATGCCGGCGGCGGCGAGATAGCGCGGGGCAGCGGCGATGATGGCGGTTAACGCCGACAACCCGTCTGGCGGCGATATTAGGGCGGAAATCGGCTCGAATATCAGGTCGCCGGCGCGCAAATGGGGGTCATCTGGGGCGATGTAGGGCGGGTTTGCCACAATCAAAGCGAAGCGCTGAGGCGGCAGCGCGGCAAACCAATCGCTCAACCGAAAATCCACATGCGATAAATCCAGCCACCGTTGCCGCGCCACGGCACGCCGATTGCGCTTTGCCACCGCCAACGCCGCCGGGCAAATATCGGTGGCGATGATGGCGCACTGCGGTACTTCGCTCGCCACCGCCAGCGCGATGGCGCCGCAGCCGGTGCCTAATTCCAGCACGCTATCGCAGCCGCTCCGGGCGCGCGCCACCGCCAACTCCACCAATAATTCCGATTCCGGGCGCGGAATCAGCACCGCCGGAGTCACCGCAAACGCCAGCGACCAAAATTCCCGCTGCCCTATCAAATAGGCCACCGGCTCGCCGCCCGCCCGCCGCTCCACCCAGTCGGTAAATACCTCGATTTGCGCCGCCGACAGCCGTCGCCCGCCGCCGGCGATCAACCCGGCGCTGGTTTCACCGGCCGCAGCCCCCAACAACGCTTCCGCATCCACCCCATCCAGCCGCTGCCGCGCCCAACGCAGCGCTTGATCCATGGTCATGGGTGCCGCCGATTCACCACGCCTATCGACCATCGCCATCCCCCCCACCGCCCAAAATCACCGCCCAAATCACCGCCCAAACCCCTCACCCATCCCCCGATGCCACCAGCAAATCGGCGCGATGTTCAGCCATCAACGGGTCGATGATCGGGTCGATATCGCCGCTTAAAATATCGTCCAATTTGTATAAGGTGAGGCCGATGCGGTGGTCGGTCACCCGCCCTTGGGGGAAATTGTAGGTGCGGATGCGCTGCGAGCGGTCGCCGCTGCCGACTAGGGATTTGCGCGTGCTGGCTTCCAGCTGGCGCTGTTTTTGCGTCTCCGCCTCTAACAGGCGGGATTTCAGCGCCGTCATGGCGCGGGCGCGATTTTTGTGCTGCGAGCGCTGGTCTTGGCACTCCACCACCACGCCGCTCGGCACATGGGTGATGCGGATGGCGGAATCGGTCTTGTTGACATGCTGCCCGCCCGCCCCCGAGGCGCGAAAGGTATCCACCCGCAAATCGGCTGGGTTGATATCGATTTCATCCACCTCTTCGGCCTCCGCCAGCACCGCCACGGTGCAGGCGGAAGTGTGAATGCGCCCTTGGGATTCGGTCTCCGGCACGCGCTGCACGCGATGCGCGCCGGATTCGAATTTCAGCCGCGCATACACGCCGGCGCCCAACACGCGGCTGATAATTTCCTTATAGCCGCCGTGTTCGCCCTCGCTGCGGCTCATAATTTCCGTGAGCCAGCCGCGTCGCTCGGCATACGCGTGGTACATCTTGAATAAATCCCCGGCGAACAGCGCCGCCTCATCGCCGCCGGTGCCAGCGCGGATTTCGAGGAAAATATTGCGCCCATCAGTGCGCTCTTTAGGCCTCAGCAACAACACCAGCGCCGCCTCGCCGGCCGCCAAACCTTCCCGCAGGGCGGGGATTTCATCGCGCGCTAAGTCGCGGATGGCGGCATCATCATCCGCCAACATGCCCGCGGTTTCCTCCACCTGTTCGAGCCGCCGCCGGTAGTCGGTAAAACCATCCACCACCGGCTCGATTTCCGCCAGTTCGATGGATAACTCGCGAAACCGCCCCGGCGCCGAAGCCACCTCCGGCTCCGCCAGCAGGGCGAGAATTTCCTCGTGGCGCTCGACCAGCCGCCGCAATTTATCCTCGGTGCTGGCCTTCATCGCCGCTGCGCCCGGCCCGAGCCGATTTCAAGCCCCATTAAATCGATGTCCATTACTAGTTTTTAATGGGGTTCGTGTTGTGGTTAATAATGTAGGCCGAATTCGACCGCCACGCCGCCCAGCGCTTGCGCCGCCCTCGCCACCCGCCATTGACCGCCGGAAAATGCGCGCCCGGCCCGCCAGCCGCCGGCAATTTTGCCGAATCCATGGGGGAATCGATAGGACAATCGATAGTCGAATCGACAAGCCCACCCCTCGCCCATCCAAACCTTAAGCCGGGACCCCATCACCCCCGCCCCGATTGCCCGAATAATCGCCGCACCGCGCGCAACAACTCGGCGTCGCCGTCGATATGGGCTTGCTTTATGGCGGCGCTGGGGGCGTGGGCGAATTTATTGGCCAAAGCGCGGGCTAATTGTCGCGCCACCGCTTGCGGGTCGGCGCCGTTGCGGATTTTTCGCGCTGCGCAGTCGGCCTCGGCGCGTTGCATGGCGTCCAAATCTTGGCGCAACAGGCGGATGGCGGGGGTCGAATCCAGCGACCGCATCCAACGCATAAAGCGCACCACTTGCTGGTCTACGATGATTTCCGCAGCCTCGGCGGCGCGCGCTCGGGCGCTGCGATGTTGCGCCACCACGCCCTGCAAATCATCCACCGTGTACAAATACACATTGCGCAGCCGCCCTGCCTCCGGCTCCACATCGCGCGGCACCGCGAGGTCTAAGATGAACATCGGCTTATGTTTGCGCTCGGCCAGGGCGCGCTCCACCGCCCCTTTGCCGAGAATGGGCAATGTGCTGGCGGTGGCCGAGGCGACGATATCGGCCTGCGCCAGCCGCGCCGGAATCTGCCCCAAAGCGATCGCCTCGCCGCCCACAATGTCAGCCAAATGCCGCGCCTTGGGCAGCGAGCGATTGGCGATAATCAAGCGCCCGAGGCCGCTTTCCTTAAGGTGGCGCGCCGCCAGTTCGATGGTCTCCCCAGCGCCAATCAGCAACGCCGTCTGCTCGCTCAAACGCGCGAAAACCCGCTTCGCCAAGGCCACGCCGGCATAAGCCACCGACACCGCATGGGCGCCGATGGCGGTGTCGGTGCGCACTTGTTTAGCCACCGAAAAAGTATGCTGAAACAGGCGATTCAACACTTTGCCGGTGGCCCCGGCGGCAGTGGCGGCGTGAAATGCGGCCTTCATTTGCCCGAGTATCTGCGGCTCGCCGAGCACCATGGAATCCAGCCCCGAAGCCACCCGAAAGGCGTGTTTTACGGCTTGCTCATCGGGCAAAACATAGACCGAATCATGCGCTGCCTGGCCCGCAAAACCGGCGCGCTGCGCGAACCAATCCCGCACTTGCCCACAGCCGCCGGTCGGCGCCCCGCAGTAAATTTCGGTGCGATTGCAAGTCGATAAAATCGCCGCCTCGCCAACCCCGCCGGATGCGGTCAGTTCGCGCAACGCCGGCCGCAACGCCTCAGGCGCGAACGCCGCCCGCTCCCGCAGCTCGATGGAAGCGGTTTCGTGATTGAGGCCTAAGGCCAAGATTTTCATCGCAACGGGGGTGGGGTGGATGGTCGGGTGGGTGGATGGTCGGGTGGGGTGGATGGTCGGGTGGATAGTCGGGTGGATGGTCAGGGGGATGGTCGGGTGGGTGGATGGTCGGGTGGGTGGATGGTTAGGGTGGATGGTCAGGTGGATGGTCAGGGGGATGGTCGGGTGGGTGGATGGTCAGGGTGGATGGTGGATGAATTAATGGTCGGCGGATTGCCACCCCAAAAAACCAGAACCTATCCATGCATTAAATCACCCCGCACCGCCGAAAACCCCATTTTACCTTATGCAGAACACCCCAATTTTTGCCCAGTCGACACTTTTCACCACTTTTCATCCATAAAACCGAAGTCACTCCCCGTTTTCGGCGTTATTCGCCGTTTTTGATAGCCCGCTAAACAGCGCTGGGTAACCAGCCTTACAGAGGGCTATTTACATGAACAAAAAACTCATTGCAGCCGCGGTTTCAGCCGTGGTAATCGCGCCAGTGGCGCAGGCGGAGATGGAGGTCTACGGGCGGATTAACAACGCCATTGACCTTAATGATTTGGCCGCCGATGGCGAGTCGACTACTGACATTAGCGGGGTTGCTTCTCGCTTTGGTCTTCGAGGCCATGCCGATCTGGGCAATGGCTTGACGGCGCATGGTCGGTACGAGTTTGCGACGCACACCGACCGAGAAAGCAACAAGGGTGGTGCAATAGCAGACACAAATGGCAAGGAATCCACAACTGGCGTGGATGATGTTCGCATCGCCACCGTCGGCCTGTCTGGTGCTTTTGGTCGGGTGGATATCGGCAATCAGTGGAGCGCTTATTTCAACACCTTCGGCACGCTGGTCAGCCCGACTTACACTTTGGGCTACTACTTGTATTCCAGCATCGGCGGCGGAGCGTATCGTGCTTCCAACACCATCAAGTACTCCAACTCATTCGGCCCGGTTAATCTTCAACTGGATCTCCGTTTGAACGGCAGTGATGAAACCGCAGATGTTGCGGAGAAAATCAACGGCGATGGATTTGGTATTGGCTTGAGTTTCGCCATCACCGACAACATCACCCTCGCCGGTAGTTATGATACCGAGAGTGGTGCTGATCGTGGTGCGCGTGAATACCAAGCATACCAAGCAAGCGAAGGCCGTGCTGCTGTGGCTGCTGTGGCTGCTGTGGATGGGAGAGTTGCTACGGCTGATGATGTCAGAGATAGGGTTGATGAGGTCCCTGCATATAATGTTGTTGATGCACGAGGCAACCTCCTCAGGAAGGTGGATTTAGTACCAGCAGTACCCCAGATTGAGATCAATGGTGACATCCCAGCAGTAGATGAAGTAGCTGCAAGGGCTGCTTCACCTGATTACATGGCCGCAACTCCCGCAGTCAGCTATCAAGCGGCTGATGAAACGCCCGACACCGACCGCTTTGGACTTGCGCTGAAGGGTACTTTCGGCAATTTCCATGCGACAGTCGGTTTCCAAAGCCACAACGTGGATGAAGACAATCGTAGTGGGGCAGAAGTTGATGTCGACAGCCAATATCTGTATGTCGGCGGCAACATCAGCGAAAAAACCACTTGGTTGGTTGGCTATTCGCAAGCCGACAATGGCCGAGATGCCCGTGCCGCTGTTGCTGCTACTACCCGTAACTTGACCGCTGCTGAAGTAGATGCAATCAATCTTGCCAATGGCGCACTTACGGATGCTGATACCGGTTTTGTTACAGTAGACAACCAAGTGGAAACCCAAGCAGCACGACCCGCAGTCACCGCAACCGACGATTCAACCCAGTTAACCTGGGGCTTGTATCACAATGTCGGCGGCGGTTTGCGGTTGTACTACGAAGCCACCAGCCTCGACAGCGGATCAAACGACGGCGATCGTCACCTCCTCGGCATGCGTTTCGACTTCTAACAATGCCTCGCAAACCCATGGCTTGATATTTAAGCCATTCCTTGAAACCCGGGGCATTCGTGCTCCGGGTTTTTTTATGTTATATTTATCAACATTAATATCTTCCAATGAAAATAATGTTCCAACAACAAAGCAGTAATCCGCTGACTGAATTGAAGCACACGCTTCGAACTCTGTCCATGATTCGAGATATGTTGACCCTGGCCAGCACCATGACAAAAGAGGAAATAATCCTACTTTTACTATGGGCAGTAACCAGAAATAAGGAAATCCAAATGTGAATTAAAAACAGCCAGCATTTAAGATGGGCAATCAGGGGAAAATACCCCACCCAAAAAAAACCACCGAGCAGTCGGTGGTTTTTTTCGCCCAAACCATTCGCCCAAACATCTCCCCAAGCAACACCAGCAGAACAAACCCCACAAATCAAAAACAAAAAACTCCGCCCAACCACAAACCAACAAACCACTCAATAAACCAACCAACCAACCAACAAACCACTCAATAAACCGACCAACACACCCCATAAAACCTATGAGAGAAATTTGATGAAGCCCATCAAAGATATTGTCGAGGTTATGAACAGGGCAATCATCCACCGCATGTTAGTTTGATTGGATGTCAAAATCTCAACAACCTCTGCTTTAATTTCAGCCCGCAAGGCAGCGGCATCTGCGTTCATTTCAGCCCGCAATTCTCTAAATCCTGCGTTCATTTCAGCCCGCAAGGCAGCGGCATCTGCGTTCATTTCAGCCCGCAATTCCCTAATTTTCAGCCCGCACAGCGGTGATTTTTATGTCTACGGATTGGCCTACGGCGCGAATTTCGGCTTTGATTTCGCGTTGCTCGCTTTCTAGGTGCTCGAAGCGCCATTCGATGGCGGGTACCCATGGCCATTTTTGGGTGGCTGTTTATCCGCATCAAGGGCGCGTTTTTTCGCGGCCGGCGGGCGTTTTTGGACGGCCTCGGGTGGTTTTTTGGCGGTTTGCGGCATGGGGTGATGGGCCGATGGGGTGATGGTGATAAATGGCGGGCGGATATAAATGGCGGCTAAGTCGGGCAAACATAGCAGATTGGCGGCGGCGGGTGGCGTGGTTTTCGGGCGGCGTGGGTTTATGGGGCGCATCGAGCGGACGGCTAAAAAAATGTGGATAATGTGCTTTTGGCGGCTGTCGGGGCCGGCGTGGTCGGCTAAAATCGTCGCGAATGTGTTTTTACCTAGTGCACCGATTTCACCCAATTCACCCAATTCACCCATTCCATTCATCAATCTTATAGCGAGGCATAATCTATGCGTATCAAAACACCATCTATGGCGGCGGGTATTGTGGCGGTTTTCATGGCTTGGTCGGTGGCAGGCAATGCCGCCAGCGTGAAAATCGGGTTTGTTACCACGCTGACCACGCCGGCCGGGGTTATCGGCGAGGAAATGAAACGCGGCGTCGAGATGGCGGTGCAACATTTAGGCGGCAAGATGGCCGGGCGGGATATCGAGATTTTGTTCGAGGACGATGGTTTCAAGCCGGAAATCGGCAAGCAGAAAACCGACAAACTGGTGAAGCGCGATAAGGTGGATTTTATCGCCGGTTATATTTGGTCGCATGTGTTGTTGGCGTCGCGTAAATCGGTGTTCGATGCCGGCAAGTTTTTGATCAGCGCCAACGCCGGGCCGGCGCAGATGGCGGGCAAGCAATGCCACCGAAATTTCTTTTCCACCTCATGGCAAAACGACCAAACGCCCATGGCCATGGGCGAGGTGTTGAATAATTTGGGCGTGAAATCGCTGTATGTGATGGCGCCGAATTACACCGCCGGCAAAAACATGGCGGCCGGCGTCGAGCGCACTTTCGATGGCCAAGTGGTGGGCAAAGATTTAACCAAATGGGGCAAGGATAGGCAGCTAGACTTCTCCGCCGAGCTCGCCAAAGCGCGCGCCTCGGGCGCCGATGGGTTGTTCATTTTTTATCCCGGCAGCGCCGGCGGCGCCTTTATCAAGCAATACACCCAAGCCGGGCTGCGCGAGGTTTTGCCGCTGTATACCGTGTTCACGGTGGATTCGATTTCCCTGCCGAAACTGCAAACGGCCGGCATCGATGGCGTGCTCGGCTCTAAAAGCACGATGTTTTGGGGGCCGGATCTCGACAACGCCGTCAACCGAAAATTCGTGGCTGATTTTCGCGCCCAACACGGTCGTTATCCGTCTTTTTATGCGGCGCAATCGTACGACAACATCATGCTCATCAACAGCGCGGTGCAAGCCACCGGCGGCAATTTAGATGATCAAGATGCCTTGCGCGCGGCCTTTGAAAAAGCCGATTTCGATTCGGTGCGCGGCGCCTTTAGTTTTGGCAACAACCACATGCCCATCCAAAATTTCTACCTGCGCGAGGTAGTGGCGGATGCGGACGGCAAGTGGACCACGCGCATAGTCGATACCGTGTATGAAAACCATCAAGACCCGTATGCCGGGTTATGTAATTTGTGAGGTGGATGGTTTTATTTCGCTAGTCGTAATTTGCTAGCCGTAATTTGCGCGCCATCGCGCCGGCGACGGTCGGTGGCGCGCATCATTCGCCGCGCTTAATCGAGATTAAAACCCATGGATTGGCACTTGCTTGTATCCCAACTGCTGAACGGGCTGCAACTCGGCTTGTTGCTATTTTTGTTAGCGGCCGGGTTGTCGTTGATCTTCGGCATTATGGATTTCATCAACTTGGCGCACGGCTCTTTTTATATGTTGGGGGCATTTGTCGGTGTCACGGTGGTGGATGTCACTGGCTCTTTTTGGCTGGCGGCGGCGGCGGCGGCGGTGGCGGTTTTTATCATCGGCGGCGTGGTGGAGTGGGCGTTGGCGCGCAAGTTGTACGCCAAAAATCACTTAGACCAGGTGTTAGTCACCTTCGGTTTGATTCTCATTTTCGATACCCTCGCCCACTTGGTATGGGGCCCCCAAGGCGCCGCCATTCCCTTACCGAGCAGTTTAAATGGCCGCATGGAAATCGGTGGTTTTGTCATGCCCACTTATCGCTTGTTGATCATCGTTTGCGGCTTATCTGTGGCGCTGGGGTTGTATGTTTTGGTCACGCGTTCGCGCCTCGGTATGTTGATAAGAGCCGGCGCTTCGAACCGCGCCATGATCGCCGCTTTGGGGGTGAATATCGACCGCCTGTATCTCATCGTGTTCGCCATCGGCGCCGCCCTGGCGGGGTTCGCCGGGGTGTTGATAGCGCCGCTCACCGAGGCTAGCATCGGCATGGGTAACGAGATCATCATCACCGCCTTTGTGGTGGTGATAGTGGGCGGCATCGGCTCGATAAAAGGCGCGTTTTATGCCGCCATTCTCATCGGTTTTATCGACACTTTGGGGCGTTCCTACCTGGATGATTTGCTGAAGGTGTTGCTCTCCACCGAAGCCGCCGAAAACGCCGCCCCGGCCTTGTCGGCGATGTTGGTATACCTGCTGATGGCGGTGGTATTGGCGGTAAAACCGCAAGGTTTATTCCCGCCGAGCGGCTTTAATCAGGTGCTTAAGTCGGCTAAATAACGCCCTCGTTTTTGGTTTTGATTACGCGTTAAATCGCGCATCGAATCGCTTATTTAATCGCGTGTAAATCGATAGCGCTAATGATCAATTCAAATATCAACATTTAATTCACCACCCCATCATTAATTCGCCGCCCATGACTATTTTGCGCCAACCCAGCGCCTGGGTTTACATGCTCATCGTCATGTTATTGCTGGCGGCGCCGGTGCTGTTGTCGTACGCTGCGCATGATTTTTATCTCGGTTTGCTAACGCGCGCACTCATCCTCGCCATCGCCGCCGCCAGCCTCAATTTACTGGTCGGCTATGGCGGCATGGTCAGCCTCGGCCATGCGGCGTATATCGGCATCGGCGCGTATAGCGTCGGCATTCCGGCCTATTATGAAGTGCATAACGGCTTCATTCATTTGGCGCTGGCGGTGGGCTGCAGCGCGGTTTTCGCGGCGCTCACCGGCGCCATTTGCCTGCGCACCAAGGGCTTGTATTTTATTTTGATTACCTTGGCATTTTCGCAAATGCTGTATTTCATTCTGGTTAGCATAGATGAATACGGCGCCGATGACGGCTTGCTTATCGAGCAACGCAGCGCCTTCGGCGACGCGATAAATCTCGATAACGACGCCACCATGTATTACGCCGTATTGGCCACATTATTATTGTTTTTATTTTTGATGGGGCGCTTGATTCGCGCCCGTTTCGGGCAAGCGTTGTTAGGCGCCAAGCACAACGAACAACGCATGCAAGCGCTCGGCTTCAACACCTATCAACATAAACTCATCTGCTATATTTTGGCTGGCGCCATGGGTGGCGTGGCCGGTTTTTTCATGGGCAATTTCACCTACTACATCAGCCCGGAAATGATGGATTGGACCTATTCCGCCGAATTATTATTTATGGTCATCATCGGCGGCGCCGGCGCCTTGCTCGGGCCCGTGCTCGGCGCTATCACCTTCAACACCCTCATGGAATGGCTGTCCGAAATCACCGTGTATTGGCACTTGATTTTCGGCGCCATGCTCATCGCGCTGGTGTTGTTTGTCGGCCAAGATGGGTTGCATGGATGGCTAGCGCGCCTCGACCGCCGGCGCAGCAAGCGCGCACCGTAAACCCCGCCGTCGGGCGGCCCCGAGACCTTATGTGATGATTCTCGAAGTACACAACCTGCGCCGGCAATTCGGCGGCATCTGCGCTGTGGACGATGTCAGTTTCAGCGTGGCGGCGAATCAAACCCACGCCGTTATCGGCCCCAACGGCGCCGGCAAAACCACCCTGCTGGCGCAATTATCCGGCGCGCAACGGCCGGATGGCGGGCGCATTCGCTGGCATGGCGCCGACATCACCCACCTGCCCGGCCACCAGCGGGCGCGCCTCGGGCTGGCGCGTTCCTTCCAAATCAGCAGCGTGATTTTGCCGATGACGCTGCTGGAAAATGTCATGTTAGCGGCCCTCGGCGGCGCTCGCGTGTTCAAGTTTTGGTCGCCCTTAGCCGCCGATGCCGATTTACGCGCTCGCGCCATGCGCATTCTGGAGCGCACCGGCTTAGCCGAGCACGCTGATTTACCGGCCGCCGCCGCCGCCCACGGCCAGCAACGCCAACTCGAATTCGCCATGGCATTAGCGCCGCGTCCGCAATTATTGATGTTAGATGAGCCCATGGCCGGCTTGGGCGGCGCGGAATCCATGCGCATGCTCGCCTTATTGCGCGAAATCAAAAAAACCACCGCGATTCTGCTCATCGAACACGACATGGAGGCCGTTTTCGCCCTCGCCGATGTGGTCTCGGTGTTAGTGCATGGCCGCCTAATCGCCACCGGCAGCGCGGCGGAAATCCGCCAAAACCGCGAAGTGCAACATGCCTATTTGGGCGCCCCGGCATCATCCCCGGCGCCGACCCCGGCGGAGGTAGCGTGATGGCGCTGCGGGTCGACAACATCGATATTTTCTACGGCAACAGCCAAGCGTTGCACGGTATGAGCATGGAAATACCCGCCGGCGCCGCGGTCGCCCTGCTGGGACGCAACGGCATGGGTAAAACCACCACCGTCCAAGCCATCATCGGCGCCTTAGCCTGCGCGCGCGGCGAAATCACCTACCACGGCGAAAAATTAACCCCCCTGCGCGCCTTCGAACGCGCCCGCCGAGGCATCGCCGTGGCCCCCGAGGGCCGGCAAATTTTCCCCAACCTCAATGTGCGCGAAAATCTCATCGCCGCGGCCGCCAACTACAACGCCTCGCCCACGCCGTGGACTATCGACTCGGCGCTCGTGCTATTCCCGCCGCTGAAAAAACGCCTCAACAACATGGGCAATCAACTCTCCGGCGGCGAGCAGCAAATGCTATCCATCGCCCGCGCCCTCATGCTAAACCCCAGCCTGTTAATTCTAGATGAAGCCACCGAAGGCTTAGCCCCCTTGGTGCGCCAAACCATCTGGCAAAAACTGCGCGAAATAAAACGCACCGGCATCGCGTTGCTCCTCATCGACAAAAATCTAGACGAACTCAGCCGCATCGCCGACTACTACTACATCATAGAAAAAGGCGCCATCGCCTGGCACGGCGCCGCCACCGCCTGGCAAAAAACCCCCGCCCTGAAAGCCAAATACCTCGGCATATAACCCGCCGCTCAACCTAATTTATAGGATTATCACCATGTTTCATCAATAAAACCGGCGTTATTCGCCGTTTTTGATAGCCCGCTAAACAGCGCTGGGTAACCAGCCTTACAGAGGGCTATTTACATGAACAAAAAACTCATAGCAGCCGCGGTTTCAGCCGTGGTTATCGCGCCAGTGGCGCAAGCGGAAGTAGCGGTGTATGGCAACATCACCAATGCTATTGTTTTGAATGACACGGGTGCAGATGGTGCTAATTCCACCACCGATATCAGCGGAGTCGGTTCTCGTTTGGGCGTGAAGGCATCTTCCGATTTGGGGAATGGTATGAAAGCCAATGGTCGATATGAGTGGGCCACCCTCTCCGACCACGCTGGCGAGCCGTTCGATACAACCCGTCTGGCCACTGTCGGTCTTTCCGGCGCTTTTGGTAGCGTGAATGTTGGTCAGCAGTGGACTAGTTTCTTCAATAATGTCGGCACGCTGGTCAGCCCCAACTACACCGTGGGCGTACCGCATGGCAGCCTCTTCCGCACCAGCAACACCATCCAATATAGCAACAGCTTCGGCCCGGTCAATTTGGGTATCGATGTTCGGCTGGATGATGATGGCGGTGATTCGAGAGATGCAGATGGTGAATTTGAAGGCGACCAAAGAGACGGCCAAGGCGATGGCTTCGGCATCGGCATCACTTTCAACCCGATAAGCAGTCTCAAAATCGGTATTGCTTATGATGATACCGATGGCTATACAGATCCAGAAGGAGTAGCTGGGACTGATGGCGTGGGTTTAACTGCTGCTGATGTTGCTACGGGTATGGGTAAGGCTGAAGGCTCTGACTTTGCAGGACCAACACACCCCACTAATGTCGAGGTCGGTGCTAACGATATTTTTGGTATTGCGGGCAAATTGAACTTCGGCAATTTCTGGGTGTCTGCCGGTTATCAAATTCGCAACCAAGACGGGGAAAAGGGGATAGCCGCTGACGGTGATGTTAATACCGAAGGTTATATCCCCGCCACCGCTGGCACTGAAAAAGAAACGACCTACTACCAATTATGGGTCGGCACCACCATCGGCGAGAAAACGTCATTGGCGTTAGGCTATGGTGAATCCACAGAAGAGGCCGATGGTCGTGCCATTGATACTGAAACTGACCAATGGGCATTCGCTGCTAACCATGATATGGGCGGCGGCTTCCACTTGTTCTTCGAGCATCAAGACGGAAGTACAAGTTCTGGAGGAGACGATGTTGGATTAGGATCATCAAAAGAGACCGTTGATCCAAGCAAAACCTTCCTCGGCATGCGCATAAACTTCTAATGCCTGCCAAACTCATGGCTTAAACCACCAAGCCATCCCTTGAAACCGGAGCCATCGCGCTCCGGTTTTTTTTGGTATATTTATCAACCAACTCATAGATGACAAGAACATGAGCAATCAAAAACTCAGCGACTTGAATGCTAATTTGAAGGAATTACTGTCCGAGATTATGGGACGACAACCCACGGCGGATGAACCTGCCGTAGAACCCCTCGAAGAATTGTTTAAAAAACCGCTCGCTTAATCTACGAGGTGGACATTGAAAATATCGATGCCACAAGGGCAGCGATGGACCGCATCTGGGATGAGTATTACAACATAGTAGATGAAATGGAAAATGATCAGGATATTGAGTAATCAGCCCACCAAAACTGGCTAAAAGATGCCAGTTTTGACTCCCCCCACAAGATGAAGCGGGGGGGGTAAAGATAAAAAAACCACCGAGCAATCGGTGGTTTTTTTTTCGCCCAAACAATCCCCAAACAACACCAGCAAAACAAACCCCACAAATCAAAAACAGAAAACCCGACCAACACCACCCCCCATAAAACCTATGAGAAAAATTTGATGAAGGTTATCAAAGATATTATCATGGTCATAATCATCCCAATCAGCATAAAAATCGCAGTGCCAATCAGCCATAAAACATGAGATCGTGATATTTTCGTTGTGGATGCGCCATTGCCGTCTTGGATTTGATTGTTGTCAGATGGGGGCGTGTTTATCCGCTGCGGGCTGATTTTTGGCCAGCATTGGCACGGTTTTTGGCGGCGCTGGCGCACTTTTTCGCCCCGAGTGGGCGATTTTTGGCGGCCGGCGGGCGCTTTTGGATGGCACCCGTTTGTTTTTGGGCGGTTTGCGGCATGGAGGAGGATTTTGGGTGGATTGGGTGGCGGGGCTAAATGAAATAGCGGGCGGACATAAATGGCGGCTAAGTCGGGCAAACATAGCAGATTGGCGGCGGTTGGGGCGGGGTTTTATTGGGTGTCGCCGCTTGTTTCGATGACCACAAACTTGGTTTATCGATATTTGGTTTATCGGTGAGGCAGGTATCCCAATGATGTAGACATCCAAATTAGAATCCCAACCAGCCCAACCAGCCCAACCAGCCCAACCAGCCCAACCTCAAAACCGAAACAACAAACACCCCGCCCGCTAAAACCCAGCAACCGCCGCCGCCCCGCAAACCCATCAAAAAAATTCAATGGCGGTGAAAAACAAACCCATCACGGCAATCATCGTACCCACCGCCTTCCAAATGGAAGATTTGGTTTCCTTCAAAATGCCATCAACCCGACTCCCCATAGATTCTTCCATTTTTTCAAACTTCGCATCCACGCGAGCGAACTTCTCATCCACGCGAGCGAAATCGGCGTTCATTTCAGTCCGCAAGGTAGCGAAGCCGGCGGCAGTTTCAGACCGCAAGTTGCTAATATCGGCATCCACGCGGGCGAAACCGGCGTTCATGTCGGCTCGCAAGGTAGCGAAACCGGCGGCAGTTTCAGACCGCAAGTTGCCAATATCGGCATCCACACGAGCAAACCCGGCGTTCATGTCGGCTCGGACGCCGCTGACTTTTGTGTCTACGGCGACGCCGACGTTGCGGATTTCGGCTTTGATTTCGCGTTGCTCGTCTTCTATGCGGTCGAGGCGCCATTCGATGGTGGTTTTGGATGCGCCATTATGGCCATTGCCGTCTTGGGCCTGATTGTTGTCAGACTGGGGCGGATTTTTGGCGACTTCGGCATGTTTTTGGGCCGCGCTGGCGCGTTTTTTGGCGGCCGGCGGGCGCTTTTGGATGGCCTCGGGTGGTTTTTGGGCGGTTTGCGGCATGGGGTGGGATTGGCTGATGGGCTGATGGGCTGATGGGGTGATGGTGATAAATGTCGGCCGGGTGGACGATTTTAGCAGATGGGCGGGTTACTCGCTGTCTGGTAAAACCGAGCAACCGCCGCCGCCCGTCCGCTAAAACCCATCAAAAAAATTCAATGGCGGTGAAAAACAAACCCATCACGGCAATCATCGTACCCACCGCCTTCCAAATGGAAGATTTGGTTTCCTTCAAAATGCCATCAACCCGACTCCCCATAGATTCTTCCATCTTTTCAAACTTCGCATCCACGCGAGCAAAACTGGCGGCCACATCAGACCGCAAGGCGTTTGTGTCAGACCGCAAGGTAGCGACCTCTGCTTTCATTTCAGACCGCAAGGAGCCGACCTCTGCTTTTATTTCAGACCGCAAGGAGGCAATCTCGCCATCTACACGAGCGAAACCGGCGTTCATGTCAGACCGCAAGTTTCTAATATCGGCATCCACACGAGCAAACCCGGCGTTCATGTCGGCTCGCACGCCGCTGACTTTTGTGTCTACGGCGACGCCGACGTTGCGGATTTCGGCTTTGATTTCGCGTTGCTCGTCTTCTATGCGGTCGAGGCGCCATTCGATGGTGGTTTTGGATGCGCCATTATGGCCATTGCCGTCTTGGACCTGATTGTTGCCAGACTGGGGCGGGTTTTGGGCAACTTCGGCATGTTTTTGGGCCGCGCTGGCGCGCTTTTTGGCGGCCGGCGGGCGCTTTTGGATGGCCTCGGGTGGTTTTTGGGCGGTTTGCGGCATGGGGTGGATTGGGTGGCGGGGCTAAATGGCGGGTGGACATAAATGTCGGCGGGGTGGGTGATTTTAGCAGATGGGCGGGTTACTCGCTGTCTGGTAAAACCCAGCAACCGCCGCCGCCCCGCAAACCCATCAAAAAAATTCAATGGCGGTGAAAAACAAACCCATCACGGCAATCATCGTACCCACCGCCTTCCAAATGGAAGATTTGGTTTCCTTCAAAATGCCATCAACCCGACTCCCCATAGATTCTTCCATTTTTTCAAACTTCGCATCCACGCGAGCGAACTTCTCATCCACGCGGGCGAACTTCTCATCCATTGTCTTGTTTACCTCGCCAAACTTCGCATCCACGCGGGCAAACCCGGCGGCAGTTTCAGACCGCAAGTTGCCAATCTCGGCATCCACGCGGGCGAAACCGGAGGTCGTTTCAGACCGCAAGTTGCTAATATCGCCATCCACGCGGGCGAAACCGGCGTTCATGTCGGCTCGCAAGGTAGCGAAACCGGCGTTCATTTCAGACCGCACGCCGCTGACTTTTGTGTCTACGGCGACGCCGACGTTGCGGATTTCGGCTTTGATTTCGCGTTGCTCGTCTTCTATGCGGTCGAGGCGCCATTCGATGGTGGTTTTGGATGCGCCATTATGGCCATTGCCGTCTTGGACCTGATTGTTGTCAGACTGGGGCGGATTTTTGGCGACTTCGGCATGTTTTTGGGCCGCGCTGGCGCGTTTTTTGGCGGCCGGCGGGCGCTTTTGGATGGCCTCGGGTGGTTTTTGGGCGGTTTGCGGCATGGGGTGGATTGGCTGATGGGCTGATGGGCTGATGGGGTGATTGGGTGATGGGCTGATGGGGTGATGGTAATAAATGTCGGCCGGGTGGACGATTTTAGCAGATGGGCGGGTTACTCGCTGGCGTTGTTTAGGCGGACAAGTTTTGGCGAAAAAAAACCGGAGCGCGATGGCTCCGGTTTCAAGGGATGGCTTGGTGGTTTAAGCCATGTGTTTTATGCTGGCATTGTTAGAAGTCGAAACGCATGCCGAGCAGGTGACGTTCGCCGTCGTTTGTTCCGCTGTCGAGGCTGGTGGCTTCGTAGTACAGACGCAAACCGCCGCCGACATTGTGATACACGCCCCAAGTTAACTGGGTTGAATCGTCGGTTTTGGGGACTGCGGGTCGTGCTGCTTGGGTTTCCACATGGTCACCAACTCGAACATTGCGAGGATTGGGATTTTGTGGTGTGACTACGTTAGCAGCATTGCCGTTGTTGATGTCATTTGCTTGGGCCTGGGTTGTTATTTCCCGGGTAGTAGCAGCAACAGCGGCACGGGCATCTCGGCCATTGTCGGCTTGCGAATAGCCAACCAACCAAGAGGTTTTCTCGCCGATGTTGCCGCCGACATACAGATATTGGCTGTCGACATCAACTTCTGCCCCACTACGATTGTCTTCATCCACGTTGTGGCTTTGGAAACCGACTGTCGCATGGAAATTGCCGAAAGTACCGTTTAGCGCAAGTCCAAAACTATCGGAGTCAGGAAACTCATCAGCCGCTGCAAAGACAACTTCATCACCTGCAACCTGGTAATTGGGAGAAGCGGCCACTGCATCCACTGCATTTACTACTGCGGCTCTCTCTTCTGGAGTTGAGTCAGCGAAAAGTTTGGTCACAGCGTCCACAGTTGTGGACACACCGTTCGCATCAGTGACATGGTCCACAGTAATGATCCGATCGCCAACATTAATGGCACGAAGTGCTTCTACTCGATCCACAACCCTGACGAAGTTGCCTTGTGAATCAAAAACGTCATATCCAACGGCGAAAGCAATCTCACCTCTGACATCAGCGGCTGTAGCGTCTCTTGCATCGGCCGCCTCCACAAGTGCACCTCTGGCATCAATGGCTTCTATGGCATCGAAGCCGATTTGGGGGGTGCCCTGAATGTATGCACGCTCACCACGATCAGCACCACTCTCGGTATCATAACTACCGGCGAGGGTGATGTTGTCGGTGATGGCGAAACTCAGGCCAATACCAAATCCATCGCCGCGGATGCCTTCGGCAACATCAGCGGATTCATTACTACCATTCAAACGGGCGTCCAGTTCAAGATTAACCGGGCCGAAGGAGTTGGAGTACTTGATGGTGTTGGAAGAGCGATACAAACCGCCAGTGTTGTTGCCGCTATACAGGTGGGCGCCCAAAGTGTAAGTCGGGCTGATCAGCGTGCCAACGGTGTTGAAATAGGCGCTCCACTGATTGCCGATATCCACCCGACCAAAAGCACCGGAAATACCGACGGTAGCGATGCGAATATCGTCTACGCCAGTTGTAGCGGTACCGTCGGTGTACTCAACAGTATCACGGTTACTATCTACAGCAGTACGAGTGGTAGAACTACCGCTACTGCTTTCTCGGTCGGTGGTGGTGGCGAACTCGTAATGACCATGCGCCGTCAGGCCATTGCCCAGATCGGCAGTGCCTCGAAGACCAAAGCGAGAAGCAACCGAGGTGATGTCAGTAGTCGACTCGCCATCGGCGGCCAAACCATTAAGATCAATGGCGTTGTTAATCCGCCCGTAGACTTCGATATCCGCATGCCCATCTTGCGCCTGCGCCACTGGCGCGATTACCACGGCTGAAACCGCGGCTGCTATGAGTTTTTTGTTCATGTAAATAGCCCTCTGTAAGGCTGGTTACCCAGCGCTGTTTAGCGGGCTATCAAAAACGGCGAATAACGCCGAAAACGGGGAGTGACTTCGGTTTTATGGATGAAAAGTGGTGAAAAGTGTCGACTGGGCAAAAATTGGGGTGTTCTGCATAAGGTAAAATGGGGTTTTCGGCGGTGCGGGGTGATTTAATGCATGGATAGGTTCTGGTTTTTTGGGGTGGCAATCCGCCGACCATTAATTCATCCACCATCCACCCTGACCATCCACCCACCCGACCATCCCCCTGACCATCCACCTGACCATCCACCCTAACCATCCACCCACCCGACCATCCACCCACCCGACCATCCCCCTGACCATCCACCCGACTATCCACCCGACCATCCACCCCACCCGACCATCCACCCACCCGACCATCCACCCCACCCCCGTTGCGATGAAAATCTTGGCCTTAGGCCTCAATCACGAAACCGCTTCCATCGAGCTGCGGGAGCGGGCGGCGTTCGCGCCTGAGGCGTTGCGGCCGGCGTTGCGCGAACTGACCGCATCCGGCGGGGTTGGCGAGGCGGCGATTTTATCGACTTGCAATCGCACCGAAATTTACTGCGGGGCGCCGACCGGCGGCTGTGGGCAAGTGCGGGATTGGTTCGCGCAGCGCGCCGGTTTTGCGGGCCAGGCAGCGCATGATTCGGTCTATGTTTTGCCCGATGAGCAAGCCGTAAAACACGCCTTTCGGGTGGCTTCGGGGCTGGATTCCATGGTGCTCGGCGAGCCGCAGATACTCGGGCAAATGAAGGCCGCATTTCACGCCGCCACTGCCGCCGGGGCCACCGGCAAAGTGTTGAATCGCCTGTTTCAGCATACTTTTTCGGTGGCTAAACAAGTGCGCACCGACACCGCCATCGGCGCCCATGCGGTGTCGGTGGCTTATGCCGGCGTGGCCTTGGCGAAGCGGGTTTTCGCGCGTTTGAGCGAGCAGACGGCGTTGCTGATTGGCGCTGGGGAGACCATCGAACTGGCGGCGCGCCACCTTAAGGAAAGCGGCCTCGGGCGCTTGATTATCGCCAATCGCTCGCTGCCCAAGGCGCGGCATTTGGCTGACATTGTGGGCGGCGAGGCGATCGCTTTGGGGCAGATTCCGGCGCGGCTGGCGCAGGCCGATATCGTCGCCTCGGCCACCGCCAGCACATTGCCCATTCTCGGCAAAGGGGCGGTGGAGCGCGCCCTGGCCGAGCGCAAACATAAGCCGATGTTCATCTTAGACCTCGCGGTGCCGCGCGATGTGGAGCCGGAGGCAGGGCGGCTGCGCAATGTGTATTTGTACACGGTGGATGATTTGCAGGGCGTGGTGGCGCAACATCGCAGCGCCCGAGCGCGCGCCGCCGAGGCTGCGGAAATCATCGTAGACCAGCAAGTGGTGCGCTTTATGCGTTGGATGCGGTCGCTGGATTCGACCCCCGCCATCCGCCTGTTGCGCCAAGATTTGGACGCCATGCAACGCGCCGAGGCCGACTGCGCAGCGCGAAAAATCCGCAACGGCGCCGACCCGCAAGCGGTGGCGCGACAATTAGCCCGCGCTTTGGCCAATAAATTCGCCCACGCCCCCAGCGCCGCCATAAAGCAAGCCCATATCGACGGCGACGCCGAGTTGTTGCGCGCGGTGCGGCGATTATTCGGGCAATCGGGGCGGGGGTGATGGGGTCCCGGCTTAAGGTTTGGATGGGCGAGGGGTGGGCTTGTCGATTCGACTATCGATTGTCCTATCGATTCCCCCATGGATTCGGCAAAATTGCCGGCGGCTGGCGGGCCGGGCGCGCATTTTCCGGCGGTCAATGGCGGGTGGCGAGGGCGGCGCAAGCGCTGGGCGGCGTGGCGGTCGAATTCGGCCTACATTATTAACCACAACACGAACCCCATTAAAAACTAGTAATGGACATCGATTTAATGGGGCTTGAAATCGGCTCGGGCCGGGCGCAGCGGCGATGAAGGCCAGCACCGAGGATAAATTGCGGCGGCTGGTCGAGCGCCACGAGGAAATTCTCGCCCTGCTGGCGGAGCCGGAGGTGGCTTCGGCGCCGGGGCGGTTTCGCGAGTTATCCATCGAACTGGCGGAAATCGAGCCGGTGGTGGATGGTTTTACCGACTACCGGCGGCGGCTCGAACAGGTGGAGGAAACCGCGGGCATGTTGGCGGATGATGATGCCGCCATCCGCGACTTAGCGCGCGATGAAATCCCCGCCCTGCGGGAAGGTTTGGCGGCCGGCGAGGCGGCGCTGGTGTTGTTGCTGAGGCCTAAAGAGCGCACTGATGGGCGCAATATTTTCCTCGAAATCCGCGCTGGCACCGGCGGCGATGAGGCGGCGCTGTTCGCCGGGGATTTATTCAAGATGTACCACGCGTATGCCGAGCGACGCGGCTGGCTCACGGAAATTATGAGCCGCAGCGAGGGCGAACACGGCGGCTATAAGGAAATTATCAGCCGCGTGTTGGGCGCCGGCGTGTATGCGCGGCTGAAATTCGAATCCGGCGCGCATCGCGTGCAGCGCGTGCCGGAGACCGAATCCCAAGGGCGCATTCACACTTCCGCCTGCACCGTGGCGGTGCTGGCGGAGGCCGAAGAGGTGGATGAAATCGATATCAACCCAGCCGATTTGCGGGTGGATACCTTTCGCGCCTCGGGGGCGGGCGGGCAGCATGTCAACAAGACCGATTCCGCCATCCGCATCACCCATGTGCCGAGCGGCGTGGTGGTGGAGTGCCAAGACCAGCGCTCGCAGCACAAAAATCGCGCCCGCGCCATGACGGCGCTGAAATCCCGCCTGTTAGAGGCGGAGACGCAAAAACAGCGCCAGCTGGAAGCCAGCACGCGCAAATCCCTAGTCGGCAGCGGCGACCGCTCGCAGCGCATCCGCACCTACAATTTCCCCCAAGGGCGGGTGACCGACCACCGCATCGGCCTCACCTTATACAAATTGGACGATATTTTAAGCGGCGATATCGACCCGATCATCGACCCGTTGATGGCTGAACATCGCGCCGATTTGCTGGTGGCATCGGGGGATGGGTGAGGGGTTTGGGCGGTGATTTGGGCGGTGATTTTGGGCGGTGGGGGGGATGGCGATGGTCGATAGGCGTGGTGAATCGGCGGCACCCATGACCATGGATCAAGCGCTGCGTTGGGCGCGGCAGCGGCTGGATGGGGTGGATGCGGAAGCGTTGTTGGGGGCTGCGGCCGGTGAAACCAGCGCCGGGTTGATCGCCGGCGGCGGGCGACGGCTGTCGGCGGCGCAAATCGAGGTATTTACCGACTGGGTGGAGCGGCGGGCGGGCGGCGAGCCGGTGGCCTATTTGATAGGGCAGCGGGAATTTTGGTCGCTGGCGTTTGCGGTGACTCCGGCGGTGCTGATTCCGCGCCCGGAATCGGAATTATTGGTGGAGTTGGCGGTGGCGCGCGCCCGGAGCGGCTGCGATAGCGTGCTGGAATTAGGCACCGGCTGCGGCGCCATCGCGCTGGCGGTGGCGAGCGAAGTACCGCAGTGCGCCATCATCGCCACCGATATTTGCCCGGCGGCGTTGGCGGTGGCAAAGCGCAATCGGCGTGCCGTGGCGCGGCAACGGTGGCTGGATTTATCGCATGTGGATTTTCGGTTGAGCGATTGGTTTGCCGCGCTGCCGCCTCAGCGCTTCGCTTTGATTGTGGCAAACCCGCCCTACATCGCCCCAGATGACCCCCATTTGCGCGCCGGCGACCTGATATTCGAGCCGATTTCCGCCCTAATATCGCCGCCAGACGGGTTGTCGGCGTTAACCGCCATCATCGCCGCTGCCCCGCGCTATCTCGCCGCCGCCGGCATGTTGGCGTTAGAACACGGCCACGACCAAGCCGCCGCCGTGCGTGCCTTATTCGCCCGCCATGGCTTCACCGCCATCGCCACCCACCGCGATTTAGCCGGCTGCGAGCGGGTGACATGCGGGGTGGCGGCCGCCGACTAAAAATCGCGGCGCTGGTTCTCAAAAGTTTGGCGGGCGGTGGCTATGGGGTATCGATAGCCTGCGGATTGAGCAAATAACGATTTGCAAAAATTAAGAATCATCATTTATATTTCATGGTTCTTATAACTATTACAGACTAGGCTGCGGGTGATGCTGATGAATGATCAATACTTTCAAGTTCCCAAAAAAATGATGGTCGTGCCCACCAGTCGTGCAGCCTATAGCGATCGAACGGCTTGGTTGATGTGCGAGATGAGCGCGCTGGCGTATTTGCCATTCGATGGCGACAGCTCGTTGGCTAAGGAAATAAAAAACATTACGGGCGTTATAAAATTTGCTTGCAAGGTTAAAAAAGCGGAACAAATGGCCGCTAAAATTTCCGCCCTTGAAGATAGTTTGATGAAATATATCGATCACAAAACCGGCCATGGCGAGCGCGGAAAAACAGCCGGCGAAAAACTATTGGAAACCGGTCTCGGCGTCGGCGGGTTTTCATTAGCGCAGATCTTCAATTGCGATGACACTCAAGGTTTTTTAGCGACAAGAGAAGCGGATAAGGTGGCGGCGCTGGCTTTTCGCGGCACGCAATGCAATAGTTGGAAAGACATCAAGACCGATTTGAAAGTTAGATTTCATCGAGGCACCAACGGCGCCCATGTGCATGCTGGGTTTTCCGGCGCATTCAATAGTGTAAAGGACGAGGTTCAACAAGCGGTCACAGCGCTAAGCGGATATTCCCTCTACATCACCGGGCACTCGCTGGGCGGCGCATTGGCGATTATTGCCGCCAAAGAACTTGAAAGCGACCACACGGCGGCCTGCTATACCTTCGGCAGCCCCAGGGTGGGTAGCGAAGAGTTCGGCGAGCAAATTAAGACGCCGGTTTATCGAATCGTTAATGCGGCCGATGGCGTGCCCCGCGTGCCGCCTAGTTTTATCACCGGTCTGGCCGCCGGCGTTGTGTCGATGGTTAATGGCAAAGTGGGCGAGAGCATCAGAAATAGATATTGTGGATATAAGCATTATGGCGATATGCGTTATCTCACTGCCTGCGATAATAATATCTCCAAGCTAAAGGTGCTCGAAAATTTGGGCATGCCATTTAGAGGCGCCAGGCTGTTTAGACGAGTCTCATCGCGGGGGTTTTTGATTATGGGGAAAGACCACCGCATTAATGAATATCGAGATAAATTGAAACACTATGCGCTGCATCGAAATGCCCGGCAACCCACGGATGATTAAAAGTGGATTTATATACCTAAATCTGCACGGTGGGTTTGGTTTTGGGTTTGCTTTTGATTTTGGCTGTTACGCTTTACTCCCCCCGTTTTAATGCGGGATAAGTCAAGACTGGCGGGCTTCATCGCCAGTTTTGGTGGGGGGTGGGTTTGATTTTGGGTTTGATTTTGGTTTTGCTTTTGCTTTTGCTGTTGCTTTGACTTTGATTTTTCTGTTGATGTTGTATCTTTTCACTCCCTTTTGTGGCTGATGGGGTAAATTTGTGGCTGATGGGGTAAAAATTTAAAGGCAAAAACGACAATCGAAAATCAAAAGTCGAGTAAAACCTAACATTAAAGATATCCCCCCACCAAAACTGGCTAAAAGCCGCCAGTTTTGGCTCCACCTCCCGAAAAAGCATGGGGGGGAGCAAAGACTAAAGGCGAAAAGCCAAAGCCAAAGCCAAAAGCCAAAAGCAAAAATCAAACGCAGCCCCCTAAATCAGCCGCTGACCTCAAAAACGCCAATCGAACGGCATGTTGGTGCTGGAAAACGACCACGACCAAGCCGCCACGGTGCGTACATTATTCGCCCACCATGGCTTCACCGCCATCGCCACGCACCGCGATTTAGGCGGCTGCGAATATAGCAAAACCCCCGCCCGTTTTGCAGCGAACGGGGGCGTGGGTGTCGGTTGAAACCGGCGATCTTTTGGTTTTTATTTACTCCCTTT
Organism: Candidatus Poriferihabitaceae bacterium; assembly: GCA_965243285.1. Classification (GTDB taxonomy): domain Bacteria; phylum Pseudomonadota; class Gammaproteobacteria; order Arenicellales; family Poriferihabitantaceae; genus JAHRAW01. The sequence goes on from OZ251537.1 coordinate 2,791,009, forward strand.
TCTTTGATTGCATTTCGCGCATAGCATTTGGCAGTTGTCGTCGTTGGTCGGACCGCCTTCGCTGCATGGTTCGATGTGGTCGCCGTGCATTTGCTTTGCGGTAAATTTTTTGTTTGCAGTGGCGCATGGATTGCCAGCCCGGGCAAATTCCTTTTTGCTTTCGGTAGGCTGAATCTTTTTGAATTTTGGTAAATGCGCGAGTGTTCAGGTGATGCGGAGCACCGGTTAAAACATAGGCATAAATTCCCTTATGTTTGATGTCGTGATGCTCTTCCAATTTAGCGATTCGCTTCTCTAAATCGACCGGAGCGGTCGAGTTTGCCAGTCCAGTTTGGATTCACCAATGCTGGCAATAGCCCTTGCCTTACATCGTAATCTGATCCGATAATTTCGAACTGGTCAGGATTGTATTTATCCAAAAAACTAATCGGCACACCCATCACCCCCGCATAATCTTTGGGGATAAGTTTCACCTTCTCGACATTGATCGCATCGTAGTTGTCATATTTCGGATAGTCGGTCGGGTTATAGGTAAAATATAAACCCTAGTGGTTTATGACGTTTGCTGTGATCTAAATTGGTATACCAATACACATTGCCCATGTGCATGAATTTTGTACCGTGTTCTTCTGAATCGAATTTTTCTGCGTAGCCCCGTACGACAAATTTTTTCGCATTGTTATTTAGGCCTAACCAAATTTTATTATCTTTGATCAGTTTGAAAATTTTCTTATAGGATATGGCATTCATATTGCCTAAAATCAAAAACTTTTTATCGTACTTAACCAGTTGGGCGACATACTCGCGAAACAACGAGAACGGCGGATTGGTCACCACAATATCCGCTTGTTGTAACAGCTCGAGCAACTCATCATTACGGAAATCGCCATCGCTTTTTAGGTGACGAGGGCGGCCGGTTTTGCAGCCGTTATATTTCAAATAAACCGCCTGCTCGGAATCATGTTGGCTAAAAATATCCGGGTTTTGATTTTTGTAGCAGGTGGTAATCAGTGCTTTCAAGCCATAGGCATTATATGCTTGAGTAAAAAATCGGTGAAATTTGCTCGCCTTGGGGGCACCACAATTGCAATACACAACATTGTCTTTGAAGTGATCTTGGTAGTGATGCATCTCGGTCTCAATATCGACAAGTTGAGTATAAAACTCGTCATTTTTGGCTTTGCTTGCCTTGTTCAGATTTTGGTTTTTGGCGGTCATGGTCAGATTCTGTCCGTGGTTGGGTGGGCGGCGCCCCATTGAATATCCGCCACTGTGCGGCCGGTGGCGTCAATTTCGCTATCGCCGCCAGGGGTACGATTTTCACCGCATCGACGGGCTGGCGGCGATGATTTTTTGCGAATTTTCTCGATAAACCCGCCCAAAAATCCACCCGGTTATTTGTATGATGGGAATGGGCGCTTGGCATGGATTCCACTCGATGCCAAACCACCGCCCGCTCGCCAAAACATCGCTAAACCCTCGACCAAACCCTCGACCAAACCCTCGACCAAACCCTCGGTCAAACCACCACCAAAACCATCCGCCATCACCATGCCAAAACGCGCCGGTCGCAATCGCACTCGCCCCGAATTTTCGCTGCACCAACCGCCGTTGCGGCAGCTGCGGAATCCCTATCCGCCCATCGAAACGCTGAGTGCGGAGGGGTTGGAGTTGATTCACGATGGCTCCATGCGCATTTTGGAGCGTATCGGGTTGCAGATAGTCAGCCCGCAAGCGCAAGCGTTGATGGTCGAGCACGGCGCCGAGATAGACCCCGCCACCGGCTATGTGCGCATGGCGCGGGAGTTGGTGATGGAAAAAGTCGCGCTGGCGCCGCCGCGATTCACCCTGCACGCGCGCAACCCGATTTATAACGCCACCTACGGCGACAATTTCATCAATTTTGGCATCGTCTCCAGCCCGCCAAATTGCTCGGATTTGGCTGGCGGGCGGCGCAGCGGCAATTACGCGGATTTTTGCGATTTTTTGCGCCTCGGGCAAACTTTCAACGCCCTATCGCTGATGGCCGGCTATCCGGTGGAGCCCACCGACCTGCCGGTGCACACCCGCCACCTCGATGCCTATGCGGCCTATATCACCCTCACCGAAAAACCGTGGCATGTGTATAGCCTCGGCGGCGGCAAGGTGGAGGATGGCATCGCCATGGCGCGCATCGCCCGCGGCATAGACGACGCGCAACTGCGGCGCGAGCCGAGCATCATCACCGTGGTCAACACCAATTCGCCGCTGAAGGTGGATAAG